>NZ_CP151989.1:0-3766524 GCF_038593365.1 Bacillus sp. FSL W7-1034
ATGGAAAATATTTTGGATCTGTGGAATAAAGCACTTCAAAAAATAGAGACAAAATTGAGCAAACCTAGTTTTGAAACATGGATGAAGTCCACTAAAGCCCATTCTCTTCAAGGAGATACGCTGACTATTACTGCACCTAATGAATTTGCGAGGGACTGGCTCGAGTCAAGATACCTTCACTTAATTGCAGATACCATCTATGAACTGACAGGCGAAGAGCTCAGCATCAAATTTATCATTCCTCAAAATCAGGACGAAGAGGAAGCCATGCCAAAATCTCCAATCAAAAAAATGTCGAAAGAAGAACCCGTTGAAATTCCACAAAATATGCTGAATCCAAAATATACATTTGATACTTTTGTTATTGGTTCAGGCAACCGTTTTGCTCATGCAGCTTCACTTGCAGTCGCAGAAGCACCAGCAAAAGCATATAACCCGCTTTTTATTTATGGGGGCGTTGGTTTAGGAAAGACTCACTTAATGCATGCGATCGGTCATTACGTCATCGACCATAATCCATCAGCCAAAGTGGTCTATCTATCATCTGAAAAATTTACAAATGAATTTATCAACTCAATCCGGGACAACAAAGCAGTCGATTTCCGTAATCGCTATCGGAATGTAGATGTGCTTTTGATAGATGATATTCAATTTTTAGCAGGAAAAGAACAAACACAAGAAGAGTTTTTCCATACATTCAACACACTTCACGAAGAAAGTAAGCAAATCGTCATTTCTAGTGACCGGCCGCCAAAGGAAATTCCGACACTTGAAGACAGATTACGCTCTCGATTCGAATGGGGCTTAATTACAGACATTACCCCGCCAGATCTAGAAACGCGTATTGCGATCTTACGTAAAAAAGCAAAAGCAGAAGGTTTAGACATTCCGAATGAAGTCATGCTTTATATTGCCAATCAAATCGACAGCAACATTCGGGAACTGGAAGGTGCTTTGATTCGTGTTGTTGCTTACTCTTCTTTAATCAATAAAGACATCAATGCTGATCTAGCAGCTGAAGCCCTAAAGGACATCATTCCTTCATCAAAACCTAAGGTGATTACAATTAAAGATATTCAAAGAATTGTAGGGCAGCAATTTAATATTCGATTAGAAGATTTCAAAGCGAAGAAACGTACGAAATCAGTTGCTTATCCAAGACAAATTGCGATGTATCTCTCTAGAGAAATGACCGATTCCTCTCTACCTAAAATCGGAGAAGAATTTGGTGGACGAGATCATACGACCGTCATTCATGCTCATGAGAAAATTTCAAAATTAATCGTTGAAGATGAACAGCTTCAGCAGCATGTCAAAGAGATCAAAGAACAACTAAAATAATCAAGCTGATAAGATAAGTACGGGAAAATGTGAATAACTAGAGCATAGTCATACACAGTCTGTCCACATGTGGATAGGCTGTCTTTCCTTTCTTTCTACTGACTTATCCACATATTCACAAGCCCTACTAGTACTTCTACGATTTTTATTAAATAAATATATATACATGTCATTAAGAAAAATTAGGAGGACCACTATGAAATTCACGATTCAAAAAGATCGTCTTGTTGAAAGTGTCCAAGATGTATTAAAGGCCGTATCCTCTAGAACAACGATTCCTATTTTGACAGGGATTAAAATTGTTGCATCTGATGAAGGGGTTTCTCTCACAGGGAGCGATTCTGATATCTCAATCGAATCTTTTATTCCTCAAAGAGATGGAGACTTAGAAGTCATTACAATTGATCGACCAGGAAGTATTGTGCTGCAAGCCCGCTTCTTTAGCGAAATCGTTAAGAAACTGCCTATGTCTACAGTCGAAATTGAGGTAGAACAAAATCATCTGACCATCATCCGCTCTGGTTCAGCAGAATTTAATTTAAACGGCTTAGATGCTGAAGAATATCCGCATCTGCCACAAATTGAAGAGCATCATGCTTTTCAAATTCCAACAGATTTGCTTAAAAACCTTATCCGTCAAACGGTTTTCGCAGTGTCCACCTCAGAAACACGACCTATCTTGACAGGTGTAAACTGGAAGGTTGAAAAAGGTGAATTAATATGCACAGCAACGGATAGCCATCGTCTTGCTTTAAGAAAAGCGAAGTTGGATATTAACGAGGAAAGCTCGTACAATGTGGTCATTCCAGGAAAGAGTTTAACAGAGCTAAGTAAAATTCTTGATGATGGACAAGATCTTGTGAGCATCGTCATTACGGAGACACAGGTTCTCTTTAAAGCACAGAACGTGCTATTCTTCTCAAGATTGCTGGATGGTAATTACCCAGATACAGCTCGCCTCATTCCGCAAGAAAGTAAAACGGATGTAGTGGTGAATACGAAAGAATTCCTTCAAGCGATTGATCGCGCGTCACTTTTAGCAAGAGAAGGGCGTAACAACGTTGTGAAACTTTCTGCTGATCCTGCGCAAAGCCTTGAAATCTCTTCTAACTCGCCTGAAATCGGTAAAGTAGTTGAAACGGTGCAAGCAGATGACATTAAAGGGGAGGATCTCAAAATCTCTTTCAGTCCGAAATATATGCTTGATGCTTTAAAAGTATTAGAGGGAACAGAGATTCATGTCAGTTTCACTGGCGCAATGAGACCATTCCTATTACGCACGCCAAATGATGATTCCATTTTGCAATTGATTCTTCCAGTTAGAACGTATTAATTTGGTCTAAAATGGCTGCTGTGTGAGCGCACAGCAGCTTTTTTCCTCGTTTCCTCAGCTTTCTTTCATCCCAGTTCGCTTTCCCCCTTTCCTTCTTGTCTTGTTTTTTAGTACAATTAGATATTAGTGATATTGAAAGAGGTCGATACAATGCCTAATCTGATAACGATTGAAACAGAAATGATTACATTAGGGCAGTTTTTGAAATTAGCCGAAGTCATTCAATCTGGTGGAATGGCCAAGTGGTTTTTAAGTGAACATGAGGTGTTCATCAATCAAGAGCCAGATAATAGACGGGGACGCAAATTATACCCAGGAGATGTTGTCGAGATAGAAGGTCACGGCACATTTCAAGTTGTGAATTAGAAACGGGTGACAATACATGTACATTCAAAGTCTGGCGTTAACTTCATACCGAAACTATGAACACACCGAGCTTCAATTCGACAATAAGGTGAATGTGATGATTGGTGAGAACGCCCAAGGTAAAACGAACCTGATGGAAGCGATTTATGTATTGTCGATGGCAAAGTCTCATCGTACGTCAAATGATAAAGAACTTATCCGATGGGACGAAGACTATGCTAAAATAGAAGGTAGAGTCATCAAAAAAAATGGTCCACTCCCCATGCAGCTCGTGATCTCAAAAAAAGGAAAAAAGGGCAAGGTCAATCACATTGAACAACAGAAACTCAGTCATTATGTTGGTGCCTTGAACACCATCATGTTTGCACCAGAGGATCTCAGCCTTGTGAAAGGTAGCCCGCAAATCCGCAGAAGATTCCTCGACATGGAGATTGGACAAGTGTCTGCTGTCTACTTGCATGATTTATCGCTCTATCAAAAAATCCTCACTCAGCGAAATCATTACTTGAAACAATTGCAAACAAGAAAGCAAACGGATCAAGCGATGCTGGAGATTTTAACAGAGCAGTTGATTGATGCGGCAGCGAAGGTTGTCAAAAGACGACTGACTTTTACGAAACAGCTCGAAAAATGGGCGCAGCCGCTGCATTTTGGGATTTCAAGAGAGCTGGAAACGCTCACGCTCCAATACCAGACGGCCATAGAGGTATCAGAAGCGTCAGACTTGTCGAAAATAAAAAATAGCTATGAAGAATCGTTTCAGAAACTAAGAGACAGAGAAATAGACCGAGGGGTGACGCTATGGGGGCCTCACAGAGATGATCTTCTTTTCTTTGTGAATGGTCGGGATGTTCAGACATATGGCTCTCAAGGGCAGCAAAGAACAACAGCTCTTTCACTAAAGCTGGCAGAAATTGATCTGATTCATGAAGAAATCGGTGAATATCCTATTCTTCTGCTCGATGATGTTTTATCTGAACTTGATGATTACAGACAGTCTCATTTGCTCCATACCATTCAGGGACGTGTACAGACCTTCGTCACCACAACAAGTGTTGAAGGCATCGATCACGCCACCTTGAAAGAAGCGGAAATTTTCAGAGTAGCCAGTGGAAAAGTAATTGACTGATAAATGAGGTGTGGGTCTTGTATATTCATTTAGGTGATGATTGTGTTGTTTCTACACGAGAGATTGTCGCAATTGTTGATTACAAAATGAGGTCATCTTCTGTTGTAGAGGAATTTCTTCAAAAACAAGAAGAACAAATCATTTCGTTGTCACAAGGGACACCCAAATCCATCGTCGTCACAACTAAATCCGTGTATTACTCTCCTCTTTCCTCAAGCACGCTCAAAAAACGTGCTTCATTTGTGATTGAAATTGAAGTCTAAAAGCTCAATTCATATAAATATATCGTTTAAGAAAAGTGTAGGTGAATGTACGTGGCAATGGAACAGCAACATAATAGTTATGATGAAAATCAGATACAGGTGCTCGAAGGACTAGAAGCGGTTAGAAAACGTCCAGGAATGTACATTGGGTCAACCAGTGCAAAAGGACTTCACCATCTTGTATGGGAAATTGTCGACAACAGTATTGATGAGGCTTTAGCTGGTTATTGTACAGACATTACAGTGCAAATTGAAAAAGATAATAGCATCACAGTGAAAGATAACGGCCGCGGAATTCCTGTTGGGATTCATGAGAAAATGGGACGTCCTGCTGTAGAAGTGATTATGACGGTTCTTCACGCTGGTGGTAAATTTGACGGCAGCGGTTATAAAGTATCTGGCGGTCTGCATGGTGTAGGGGCATCTGTTGTTAATGCGTTATCTACGACCTTAGACGTGACCGTATACCGTGATGGGAAAATTCATTATCAACAATTCAAACGCGGTGTTCCAGTTGGAGATTTAGAGATCATTGGTGAAACAGATGTAACAGGGACAACCACTCATTTTGTGCCAGATCCAGAAATTTTCACTGAAACCATTGAATTTGATTACGACACACTTGCTAACCGTGTACGTGAGTTAGCTTTCTTAACAAAAGGCGTCAACATCATCATTGAAGACTTACGTGAAGGCAAAGAGCGAAGAAACGAATACTGCTATGAAGGCGGTATTAAGAGCTATGTAGAACATTTGAATCGCTCGAAGGAAGTCGTTCATGAAGAACCTGTTTACATCGAGGGTGAAAAAGACGGAATCACCGTTGAAGTTGCACTGCAATACAACGATTCCTATACAAGCAACATCTATTCCTTCGCCAACAACATCAACACATATGAAGGCGGAACACATGAAGCAGGCTTTAAAACAGGTTTGACGCGTGTGATCAATGATTATGCTCGTAAAAATGGCGTATTCAAAGATGGTGACTCGAATTTGAGCGGTGAAGATGTACGAGAAGGCTTAACAGCCATTATCTCTATCAAACATCCAGACCCTCAATTCGAAGGACAAACGAAGACAAAGCTCGGTAACTCAGAAGCAAGAACCATTACCGACTCCCTCTTCTCCGAAGCACTTGAGAAATTCCTCTTAGAGAACCCTGATGCTGCAAAGAAAATTGTGGAGAAAGGTGTGATGGCAGCTCGTGCAAGAATGGCTGCCAAAAAGGCACGTGAGCTGACAAGACGTAAAAGTGCACTGGAAGTCTCTAGCTTGCCTGGGAAACTGGCAGACTGTTCTTCTAAAGATCCTTCCATCTCTGAGCTTTATATCGTAGAGGGAGATTCTGCGGGCGGATCTGCTAAGCAAGGTCGTGATCGACATTTCCAAGCGATCTTACCGTTAAGAGGGAAGATCCTAAACGTTGAAAAAGCACGACTAGATAAAATTTTATCTAACAACGAGGTTCGTTCAATGATTACAGCGCTAGGGACTGGAATCGGAGAAGACTTCACTTTAGAGAAAGCACGTTATCACAAAATTGTAATCATGACTGATGCTGATGTTGATGGAGCGCATATTCGGACGCTACTCCTAACATTCTTCTATCGCTACATGCGTGAAATCATTGAAAACGGTTATGTGTATATTGCACAGCCGCCTTTATATAAAGTGCAACAAGGAAAGCGTGTTGAATACGTGTATAACGATAAACAGCTTGATGAACTGTTAAAAACACTGCCTCAAACACCGAAACCTGGACTTCAGCGTTATAAAGGTCTTGGAGAGATGAATGCTACTCAGCTTTGGGAAACAACAATGGATCCTGATGCGAGAACACTTCTTCAAGTTACACTTGAGGATGCAATCGATGCTGATGAGACTTTTGAAATGCTAATGGGAGATAAAGTAGAGCCGAGACGTAACTTTATCGAAGAAAATGCACAATACGTAAAAAATCTTGATATTTAGATAGGTATCCCCCCTTGAGAGCAACCTTATTTCTTGTTTGGAATAAGGTTGTTTTTCAAGAAACAGGGGCGTGAAACGAATGTCCTGGTTTTCTGCGTTTCGTTGATTTTCTAGTAAATAAATGTGTATAAAGGCAAGATTATTGATATAATGGAGAATAGTCTTGTGAAGATAAATACATATTTTACTCCCACATAATTTATTTCATGTGATACGTAAAGGGAGGTTCTTATAGTGAGTGAACAACATACACCAAATGTACGCGAAGTGAATATTAGCCATGAAATGCGTACGTCCTTTTTAGATTATGCAATGAGTGTTATTGTTTCGCGTGCATTACCAGATGTGCGAGACGGATTGAAGCCCGTGCATCGAAGAATTTTGTATGCGATGAATGACCTAGGTATGACAAGTGATAAACCATTTAAGAAATCTGCACGTATCGTTGGGGAAGTTATCGGTAAGTACCACCCTCACGGTGATAGCGCTGTATATGAAGCGATGGTTCGGATGGCGCAAGATTTCAACTATCGTAATATGCTAGTTGAAGGGCACGGGAACTTTGGGTCTGTCGATGGAGACGGTGCAGCAGCCATGCGATATACCGAGGCACGTCTTTCTAAAATTTCGATGGAGATCCTGCGTGATATCACAAAGGACACCATTGATTATCAAGATAACTATGATGGCAGTGAAAGAGAGCCAGTCGTTATGCCTGCTAGGTTCCCGAACTTATTAGTGAACGGGGCAACTGGAATCGCTGTAGGGATGGCAACGAATATCCCGCCTCACCAACTAGGTGAAGTGATTGATGGGGTATTGGCAATTAGTCAAAATCCTGAAATGACGACACAGGAACTAATGGACATCATTCCAGGTCCAGACTTCCCAACTGCGGGACAAATCATTGGCCGAAGCGGTATTCGTAAAGCGTATGAAACAGGACGCGGCTCTATTACATTACGTGCAAAGTCAAATATCGAAGAAACATCTAGTGGTAAGCAGCGCATTATCATCAATGAGATTCCTTACCAGGTTAACAAAGCTCGTTTGATCGAAAAAATCGCTGATCTTGTCCGTGATAAAAAGATTGATGGCATTACAGATCTTCGTGATGAATCTGACCGTAATGGAATGAGAATTGTCATTGAACTACGAAGAGACGCAAACGTCCATGTTCTATTAAACAATCTTTATAAACAAACGACACTTCAAACGTCCTTCGGTATTAACTTGCTTGCACTTGTTGATGGACAGCCGAAAGTGTTGTCTCTCAAACAATGTCTTGAATATTACCTTGAGCATCAGAAAGTGATCATTCGTCGAAGAACGGCGTATGAATTGCGTAAAGCGGAAGCAAGAGCTCATATTTTAGAAGGCTTAAGAATTGCGCTTGATCACTTAGATGAGGTCATTGCCTTAATTAGAGGCTCTCAAACTGCTGAAATTGCAAGAAATGGTTTGATGGAAAACTATAGCTTGTCTGAAAAACAAGCACAGGCCATTCTCGATATGCGACTCCAGCGTTTGACTGGTTTAGAAAGAGAGAAAATAGAAGATGAATACAAAGGGCTTGTTGAATTGATTGCTGAATTGAAAGCCATTCTAGCAGACAATGAGAAAGTTCTAGAAATCATTAGAGAAGAATTAACAGAAATCAAAGAACGCTTCAATGATACGCGCCGCACAGAAATTGTGACAGCGGGTATAGAAACAATCGAAGACGAAGATTTGATTCCTGTTGAAAATATTGTGATCACACTGACTCATAATGGTTATATTAAGCGCCTGCCTGCATCAACATACCGCAGTCAAAAAAGAGGCGGTAAAGGTGTACAAGGAATGGGAACCAACGAAGATGATTTCGTTGAACAGCTGATCTCAACATCTACGCACGATACGATTCTCTTCTTCTCTAATAAAGGGAAGGTCTATCGAGCGAAGGGCTATGAGATCCCTGAATTCGGACGAACAGCGAAAGGGATTCCGATTATTAACCTTCTTGAAGTAGAAAAGGGAGAGTGGATAAACGCCATTATTCCAGTCAGCGAATTTGATGAAGATTCGTATCTCTTCTTTACAACAAGACACGGTGTATCGAAACGAACGTCATTGTCTCAATTTGCAAACATCCGTAACAACGGTTTGATTGCACTCAGCCTGCGTGATGAAGATGAATTGATGGCTGTTCGTTTAACCAATGGTGAAAAACAAATCATCATCGGAACGAAAAAAGGAATGCTCATTCGTTTCGACGAGACAGATGTTCGTGAAATGGGACGTACAGCAGCTGGAGTTAAAGGGATCACACTTTCTGAGGATGACATCGTCGTTGGAATGGAAATCCTTGAGCCAGATGCAAACGTATTGATCGTAACTGAAAAAGGTTATGGTAAATTAACGCCTGAAAAAGAATATCGTGTCCAAAGCCGTGGTGGTAAAGGTCTGAAAACTTGCAAGATCACTGACAACAACGGTCCGCTTGTTGCAGTGAAGGCGACTAACGCTGAAGCTGAAGAAGACTTGATGATTATCACAGGCAGTGGTGTCATCATCCGTATGGCCGTTTCAGATATCTCCACAACAGGCCGAGTCACTCAAGGTGTCCGCCTGATCCGTCTAGGTGATGATGAACATGTCGCTACAGTGGCATTAGTAGAACAATCACCAGGAGACGATGAAGAGAATAGTGAAGAAAACGTAGAAAATGTAGAGTCAGATCAAGAGCAATCTGAGTAAAGATAAAGCCGGTTTTTCACCGGCTTTATTTTTTTTTGAAAAAACATGATTTTTTTTGAAGTTTATAATGCTTTTTTCATAGATATGTGTTAATCTTTCAAAGGAGCAAAAAGAGGCTCTATTTTTTATCTCTTTCATAACAAAAACTTCTTAAAAAAATAAAATGTTTTTCAAGAAAAATGTTGACTCTTGATAGAGATATATGATATATTTAAGTGGTCGCTTTGAGAGAGTGACAAACAAGTTCTTTGAAAACTAAACAAGACAAAACGTACCTGTTAATTCGAGTTTTTATAAAAAAATCCTATGATACATCATAGGTAGTCAGTCAAACTGGCGAAAAGCAAAACTTCGGTTTTGTACTTTTTCGGAGAGTTTGATCCTGGCTCAGGACGAACGCTGGCGGCGTGCCTAATACATGCAAGTCGAGCGGACAGAAGGGAGCTTGCTCCCGGATGTTAGCGGCGGACGGGTGAGTAACACGTGGGTAACCTGCCTGTAAGACTGGGATAACTCCGGGAAACCGGAGCTAATACCGGATAGTTCCTTGAACCGCATGGTTCAAGGATGAAAGACGGTTTCGGCTGTCACTTACAGATGGACCCGCGGCGCATTAGCTAGTTGGTGAGGTAACGGCTCACCAAGGCGACGATGCGTAGCCGACCTGAGAGGGTGATCGGCCACACTGGGACTGAGACACGGCCCAGACTCCTACGGGAGGCAGCAGTAGGGAATCTTCCGCAATGGACGAAAGTCTGACGGAGCAACGCCGCGTGAGTGATGAAGGTTTTCGGATCGTAAAGCTCTGTTGTTAGGGAAGAACAAGTGCAAGAGTAACTGCTTGCACCTTGACGGTACCTAACCAGAAAGCCACGGCTAACTACGTGCCAGCAGCCGCGGTAATACGTAGGTGGCAAGCGTTGTCCGGAATTATTGGGCGTAAAGGGCTCGCAGGCGGTTTCTTAAGTCTGATGTGAAAGCCCCCGGCTCAACCGGGGAGGGTCATTGGAAACTGGGAAACTTGAGTGCAGAAGAGGAGAGTGGAATTCCACGTGTAGCGGTGAAATGCGTAGAGATGTGGAGGAACACCAGTGGCGAAGGCGACTCTCTGGTCTGTAACTGACGCTGAGGAGCGAAAGCGTGGGGAGCGAACAGGATTAGATACCCTGGTAGTCCACGCCGTAAACGATGAGTGCTAAGTGTTAGGGGGTTTCCGCCCCTTAGTGCTGCAGCTAACGCATTAAGCACTCCGCCTGGGGAGTACGGTCGCAAGACTGAAACTCAAAGGAATTGACGGGGGCCCGCACAAGCGGTGGAGCATGTGGTTTAATTCGAAGCAACGCGAAGAACCTTACCAGGTCTTGACATCCTCTGACAACCCTAGAGATAGGGCTTTCCCTTCGGGGACAGAGTGACAGGTGGTGCATGGTTGTCGTCAGCTCGTGTCGTGAGATGTTGGGTTAAGTCCCGCAACGAGCGCAACCCTTGATCTTAGTTGCCAGCATTTAGTTGGGCACTCTAAGGTGACTGCCGGTGACAAACCGGAGGAAGGTGGGGATGACGTCAAATCATCATGCCCCTTATGACCTGGGCTACACACGTGCTACAATGGACAGAACAAAGGGCTGCGAGACCGCAAGGTTTAGCCAATCCCACAAATCTGTTCTCAGTTCGGATCGCAGTCTGCAACTCGACTGCGTGAAGCTGGAATCGCTAGTAATCGCGGATCAGCATGCCGCGGTGAATACGTTCCCGGGCCTTGTACACACCGCCCGTCACACCACGAGAGTTTGCAACACCCGAAGTCGGTGAGGTAACCTTTATGGAGCCAGCCGCCGAAGGTGGGGCAGATGATTGGGGTGAAGTCGTAACAAGGTAGCCGTATCGGAAGGTGCGGCTGGATCACCTCCTTTCTAAGGATATATGGAGCAGCGTACGTTTTTCGTCTTGTTTAGTTTTGAAGGAACTTGCAAAAGATCCTACAACATCATATCTTCGATATGAAAGATGGGCCTGTAGCTCAGCTGGTTAGAGCGCACGCCTGATAAGCGTGAGGTCGGTGGTTCGAGTCCACTCAGGCCCACCATCTTCTATTAAATCGGGGCCTTAGCTCAGCTGGGAGAGCGCCTGCCTTGCACGCAGGAGGTCAGCGGTTCGATCCCGCTAGGCTCCACCAACGTGTTCTTTGAAAACTAGATAACAATAAGTAATACATTCACATTGAATGCAATGCAAAGTTCATCACACATAGTGATTCTTTCTAAAGTAAGAAATGGTTAAGTTAGAAAGGGCGCACGGTGGATGCCTTGGCACTAGGAGCCGATGAAGGACGGGACGAACACCGATATGCTTCGGGGAGCTGTAAGCAAGCTTTGATCCGGAGATTTCCGAATGGGGAAACCCACTGCTCGTAATGGAGTAGTATCCATACTTGAATACATAGAGTATGAGAAGGCATACCCGGGGAACTGAAACATCTAAGTACCCGGAGGAAGAGAAAGCAAATGCGATTCCCTGAGTAGCGGCGAGCGAAACGGGAACAGCCCAAACCAAGAGGCTTGCCTCTTGGGGTTGTAGGACACTCTATACGGAGTTACAAAGGAACGATATAAGCGAAGAGGTCTGGAAAGGCCCGCCAAAGAAGGTAACAGCCCTGTAACTGAAATGTTGTTCTCTCCAGAGTGGATCCTGAGTACGGCGGAACACGTGAAATTCCGTCGGAATCCGGGAGGACCATCTCCCAAGGCTAAATACTCCCTAGTGACCGATAGTGAACCAGTACCGTGAGGGAAAGGTGAAAAGCACCCCGGAAGGGGAGTGAAATAGATCCTGAAACCGTGTGCCTACAAGTAGTCAGAGCCCGTTAACGGGTGATGGCGTGCCTTTTGTAGAATGAACCGGCGAGTTACGATCCCGTGCAAGGTTAAGCAGAAGATGCGGAGCCGCAGCGAAAGCGAGTCTGAATAGGGCGCATGAGTACGTGGTCGTAGACCCGAAACCAGGTGATCTACCCATGTCCAGGGTGAAGTTCAGGTAACACTGAATGGAGGCCCGAACCCACGCACGTTGAAAAGTGCGGGGATGAGGTGTGGGTAGGGGTGAAATGCCAATCGAACCTGGAGATAGCTGGTTCTCTCCGAAATAGCTTTAGGGCTAGCCTCAAGGTAAGAGTCTCGGAGGTAGAGCACTGATTGGACTAGGGGCCCCTACCGGGTTACCGAATTCAGTCAAACTCCGAATGCCGATGACTTATCCTTGGGAGTCAGACTGCGAGTGATAAGATCCGTAGTCGAAAGGGAAACAGCCCAGACCGCCAGCTAAGGTCCCAAAGTATACGTTAAGTGGAAAAGGATGTGGAGTTGCTTAGACAACCAGGATGTTGGCTTAGAAGCAGCCACCATTTAAAGAGTGCGTAATAGCTCACTGGTCGAGTGACTCTGCGCCGAAAATGTACCGGGGCTAAACGTATCACCGAAGCTGCGGACTGTTCTTACGAACAGTGGTAGGAGAGCGTTCTAAGTGCAGTGAAGTCAGACCGGAAGGACTGGTGGAGCGCTTAGAAGTGAGAATGCCGGTATGAGTAGCGAAAGACGGGTGAGAATCCCGTCCACCGAATGCCTAAGGTTTCCTGAGGAAGGCTCGTCCGCTCAGGGTTAGTCGGGACCTAAGCCGAGGCCGAAAGGCGTAGGCGATGGACAACAGGTTGATATTCCTGTACCACCTCCTCACCATTTGAGCAATGGGGGGACGCAGGAGGATAGGGTAAGCGCGGTATTGGATATCCGCGTCCAAGCAGTTAGGCTGGGAAATAGGCAAATCCGTTTCCCGTGAAGGCTGAGCTGTGATGGCGAGCGAAATTTAGTAGCGAAGTTCCTGATTCCACACTGCCAAGAAAAGCCTCTAGCGAGGTGAGAGGTGCCCGTACCGCAAACCGACACAGGTAGGCGAGGAGAGAATCCTAAGGTGATCGAGAGAACTCTCGTTAAGGAACTCGGCAAAATGACCCCGTAACTTCGGGAGAAGGGGTGCTTCTTAGGGTGTTAAAGCCCCGAGAAGCCGCAGTGAATAGGCCCAGGCGACTGTTTAGCAAAAACACAGGTCTCTGCGAAGCCGTAAGGCGAAGTATAGGGGCTGACGCCTGCCCGGTGCTGGAAGGTTAAGAGGAGCGCTTAGCGTAAGCGAAGGTGCGAATTGAAGCCCCAGTAAACGGCGGCCGTAACTATAACGGTCCTAAGGTAGCGAAATTCCTTGTCGGGTAAGTTCCGACCCGCACGAAAGGCGCAACGATCTGGGCACTGTCTCAACGAGAGACTCGGTGAAATTATAGTACCTGTGAAGATGCAGGTTACCCGCGACAGGACGGAAAGACCCCGTGGAGCTTTACTGCAGCCTGATATTGAATGTTGGTACAGCTTGTACAGGATAGGTAGGAGCCTTGGAAACCGGAGCGCTAGCTTCGGTGGAGGCATCGGTGGGATACTACCCTGGCTGTATTGACCTTCTAACCCGCTGCCCTTATCGGGCAGGGAGACAGTGTCAGGTGGGCAGTTTGACTGGGGCGGTCGCCTCCTAAAATGTAACGGAGGCGCCCAAAGGTTCCCTCAGAATGGTTGGAAATCATTCGCAGAGTGTAAAGGCACAAGGGAGCTTGACTGCGAGACCTACAAGTCGAGCAGGGACGAAAGTCGGGCTTAGTGATCCGGTGGTTCCGCATGGAAGGGCCATCGCTCAACGGATAAAAGCTACCCCGGGGATAACAGGCTTATCTCCCCCAAGAGTCCACATCGACGGGGAGGTTTGGCACCTCGATGTCGGCTCATCGCATCCTGGGGCTGTAGTCGGTCCCAAGGGTTGGGCTGTTCGCCCATTAAAGCGGTACGCGAGCTGGGTTCAGAACGTCGTGAGACAGTTCGGTCCCTATCCGTCGCGGGCGCAGGAAATTTGAGAGGAGCTGTCCTTAGTACGAGAGGACCGGGATGGACGCACCGCTGGTGTACCAGTTGTTCTGCCAAGGGCATCGCTGGGTAGCTATGTGCGGACGGGATAAGTGCTGAAAGCATCTAAGCATGAAGCCCCCCTCAAGATGAGATTTCCCATTCCGCAAGGAAGTAAGATCCCTGAAAGATGATCAGGTTGATAGGTCTGAGGTGGAAGCGTGGTGACACGTGGAGCTGACAGATACTAATAGATCGAGGACTTAACCTATATTCTAATGTGAAAAATGAACATTGTTATCTAGTTTTGAGAGAACATTCTCTCCATCAGGTTTGGTGGCGATAGCGAAGAGGTCACACCCGTTCCCATACCGAACACGGAAGTTAAGCTCTTCAGCGCCGATGGTAGTTGGGGGTTTCCCCCTGTGAGAGTAGGACGCCGCCAAGCTTTTCAAAGGATCAGTTCCAATCGGAACTGGTCTTTTTTGTGTTTTCTTCTAGCAGCATCATGATATAAGCCGGAAACTTGTCCTCGGCAATCTCCATATAACGTTCAATCATGACATAATCATCACTAATGTATTGAGATAAAAGCTCGTACCACCATTCTGTTTCGTAGCGGGCAATCATACTGAGATTATACATTAACAAGTAATGGCTGATGATCTCAGGAATCCCTAAAAAGGCATCTCGCGTTGATGGAATGAACCATTGATTCATTTCTAAATCATAATGAAGATGAGTAGCAAGAGCAGGGTTTTCTTCTGAAAATACATCAAATGTTAGTTTTTTAGCTTCTCGTTGCTTAAGCTTCCAAGTTGTATGGAACTCAAAATATTCAATAAAACGTTCGGCAGACATGTTATAGAGCAAGGGAATATGATCTTGAATCAACATGCCATTTGCTTGTTCTATTTTCACTAAAGTAGAGGGTTGTTTTTGAAACTCCAGAATATGACCCATTTCAGGTATTTTTGAAAGGAGATTGATCATCGTAAATCGTTCATCTTCAAGACCATTTAAATGAAATAAGTGCTTTAATACATGCATACATAATCCGTTTCGCTGAATCTTGACTTCATCCTCACTAAAACGATAATGTTGCTTCTTTCTTTTTCTTGAGGTGACACCATGAGCTAAGACAGAGGTTTGAGAAGGATAGTCGGGATCCACTGTCAGCAAACATGCCTTTAACAGCTGTGCCATTCCATAAAACAATAAAATCGGTTTTAGTTCAAGCGGAGCTGATGCGGCTTGGTCATAAAATGTATGACCGTGCTTTAAAAAGTAAATAAATCGTTCACAGTTTTTATAGGCCTGCTGGTTTGCCTCCTGAATGTTCCGTTTCTCGTACTGTTGAAATAGAAACTTTTGGGAAGTTTCAAGTGAGTAAAAACGTTTTAAATCCTTCCATCCTGAACTTTTCATCTTCTTCCTCAACTCTCTTTATATTTTCTAAAAATTGCAACTGTTTGTTGCTTCCTTGACATGCTGTTTCCTAGTTGATAATCTACATATAATATTTTGCCGAAAAGAGGGGGATTTACTAATGTGGGAAAGTAAATTTTCAAAAGAAGGTTTGACGTTTGACGATGTGTTGCTTGTTCCAGCAAAGTCTGAGGTGCTTCCGCGTGATGTCAATTTATCAGTTGAGTTAACAAGCACTTTAAAGCTGAACATTCCAATTATTAGTGCAGGAATGGATACTGTGACGGAATCGCAAATGGCGATTGCAATGGCACGTCAAGGTGGTCTTGGAATCATCCATAAGAACATGTCTATTGAGCAGCAAGCTGAACAAGTGGACAAAGTAAAACGTTCAGAGCGTGGTGTTATTACAAATCCATTTTTCTTAACACCGGATCATCAAGTATTCGATGCAGAACATTTAATGGGTAAATATCGTATTTCTGGTGTACCGATTGTCAATAACGAACAAGATCAAAAGCTTGTTGGGATTATTACGAACCGTGACCTTCGTTTTATTTCGGATTATTCAATGAAGATTAGCGACGTGATGACAAAAGAGGAACTTGTGACAGCTTCTGTTGGAACAACATTAGAAGAAGCTGAAAAAATCCTTCAGCAATATAAAATTGAAAAATTACCTCTTTTAGATGACGAAGGAACATTAAAAGGTCTCATCACCATCAAAGATATTGAAAAAGTGATTGAATTCCCTAACTCCTCTAAAGATGCACATGGCCGTTTAATTGTTGGTGCCGCTGTAGGTGTCACTGGCGATACAATGACTCGTGTGAAAAAATTAGTAGAAGCCAATGTTGATGTGATCGTCATTGATACAGCACACGGTCATTCTCAAGGTGTTCTAGACACTGTATCGAAAATCCGTGAAACGTATCCTTCTCTTAACATCATTGCTGGTAACGTTGCAACAGCTGAAGCAACAAAAGCATTGTTTGAAGCTGGAGCAGATATTGTAAAAGTGGGTATTGGACCAGGATCGATTTGTACAACACGTGTTGTTGCAGGGGTCGGTGTACCACAAATCACAGCGATTTATGACTGTGCAACAGAAGCAAGAAAGCATGGTAAATCTATTATTGCAGATGGTGGAATTAAATATTCAGGTGATATCGTGAAAGCATTAGCTTCTGGTGGACATGCTGTTATGCTGGGAAGCCTTCTTGCTGGTACATCTGAAAGCCCAGGAGAAACAGAAATTTTCCAAGGCAGACGTTTCAAAGTATATCGTGGTATGGGTTCTGTTGCTGCAATGGAAAAAGGAAGTAAAGATCGTTACTTCCAAGAAGATAATAAAAAATTCGTTCCAGAAGGTATCGAAGGACGTACACCGTATAAAGGACCAGTTGTTGACACTGTTTACCAACTTGTTGGCGGTATTCGCTCTGGTATGGGCTACTGTGGAACACAGGACTTACGTACTCTTAGAGAAGAAGCACAATTCATTCGCATGACAGGTGCAGGTCTTCGTGAGAGCCATCCACATGATGTACAAATTACAAAAGAATCACCAAACTACACAATTTCTTGATAAATTGTGACAATCAAATTACATTTGACAGGGTCTATGACTCTGTCTATTTTTTTTGTCTTTATTGTGATAAAATTTATACTGTTGTGTCGAAATAAGCCCTTGTGGATTAAATATATATGAAAAACGTCGAAAAAAGATGAATACGGAGGTATGACGATTGAACAGCAAGATGTTGAAACAGCTTATGGTCTCTATCCTTGCATTGGCATTGATTGTTACTGCATTTACCCCAATGTCCAAAGCAAAAGCGGCTGAAGATCCATTCAATGTGAATGCGAAAGCAGCCATCCTTATTGAAGCTTCTACAGGTAAAATTCTTTATAGTAAAAACGCAGAACAAAGACTGCCTATTGCAAGTATGGCAAAGATGATGACAGAGTATCTATTACTAGAGGCGATTGCTGAAGGCAAAGTGAAATGGGATCAAACATATACGCCAGATGATTACGTGTACGAAATTTCTCAGGACCGCAGTTTATCCAATGTTCCATTGAGAAAAGATGGTTCGTATACTGTCAAAGAACTTTATCAAGCAACGGCTATTTATTCAGCAAATGCAGCAGCAATTGGTCTAGCAGAGGTAATCGCTGGATCAGAATCAAAGTTTGTTGAAAAAATGAATGCAAAAGCAAAAGAACTTGGCTTAACCAATTACAAATTCGTGAATGCAACTGGATTAGAAAATAAAGACTTACATGGCAAACAGCCAAAAGGTACGGGACCTGATGAAGAAAGCGAAGTTTCCGCAAAGGATATGGCTTTGCTTGCACAGCATCTCATCAAAGATCATCCAGAAATTCTTGAAACAGCAAGCATCGCGAAAACAAAGTTCAGAGAAGGCACAGATGACGAAATGGACATGCCAAACTGGAACTTTATGCTTAAAGGGCTTGTGAAAGAATATGAAGGCGTAGACGGTCTGAAAACGGGATCTACTGATTCAGCTGGTTCTAGCTTCACAGGTACAGCAAAACGTGGTGACATGCGTGTGATCGCAGTTGTCCTTAATGCTAAAGGAAATCTTCATACAGCTCGTTTTGATGTGGCGAAAAAATTGTTCGATTATGCCTTTAAAAACTTCACGATGAAAGAAATGTACAAAAAAGGCCAACAAATCAAGGGACATGAAAACATCGAAGTCGATAAAGGGAAAGATAAAGAAGTACCCGTCGTGACGAAAGAAGCTTTCTCTGTACCGGTTAAAAATGGTGACGAGAAGAGCTATAAAGCGAAAGTAAATATTGATAAAAAGAACCTAGAAGCTCCTATTAAAAAAGGAACGAAGGTTGGCATGCTAACGACTTCTTATTCTGGTGATGAGAAGGACTACGGCTATTTGAGTAAAGACCAATCAGGTGTTGAGCTTGTGACGAAAACAGGTGATGAAAAAGCAAACTGGTTCATCCTTGCAATGCGTGGTGTAGGTGGATTCTTCGCTGGCATTTGGGGCGGAATCGTCGACACAGTAAAAGGTTGGTTCTAATAAAAAAACTGCTCTCTATATATGAGAGCAGTTTTTTTATCATTAAAAGAAAAGAGATTGTTTGTGGTTTTGAGGTGAAGACAAGGCCTGCTGAAAAATACCACATAACTTTTCCATACCTTCCGTCAGTGCCTTTTCATTCACATAAGAAAAACTGAGACGTATATAATTCTGCTTCGGCTCCCCAGGATAGCAGACAGAGCCAGGCAGGAAGGTGATTTGTTGCTTCCGCGCCTCATGTAATAGGGCACGTGTATCGACCCAGGAAGGAAAGCTAAGCCACAAATTGAGCCCGCCCTGTGGGATTTGCCAGGTGACGTCCTTTGGCGCATGCTTTGTCAACACATCCATCATCAAATCGCGTCTCACCTTCAAGGCAGTTCTTAATTTTTTCGTATGATCGATCATTTTCTTGGAAGTGAGAAACGGTAAGATCGCCTTTTGGGTGAGAAGCGGGCTCCCTAAATCATTATTGGCTTTTGCAGCTAATAAACGGTTAAATATAGAGCCTGACGCTGTAATAATTCCAATTCTGCATCCTGGAGCCAGTGTCTTGCTTAATCCTCGTAAATAAATGACGTGTCCATCGTGATCTAGGCTTTTAATGGGTGCCGGCGGTTTCTTTTCAAAATAAAGCTCACGATAAGGATCATCCTCTACAATGAGACAATCAATGCTTTGTGCCAGTAAAAGCAGCTGTTTTCTTCGTTTCATCGACATACTGGCGCCTGTAGGACTGTGAAAAGTAGGAATGGTATAGATGAGCTTTGGTTTATATTTATCACAAATGCTTTGAAGCTGTTTCATGTTCATTCCTTCATGATCGACAGGAACCGTAATAATTCGTGCCCCTCTCCCCATAAAGACATCAATTGCGCCTGGATAAGTGGGCGCCTCCATGACAACTACATCATCCGGCCCGATAAATGTACGTGCCACTAAATCAAGTCCTTGCTGAGAACCGCTTGTGACAAGGATATTTTCAGGAGTAGAAGGGACATCTAATTTTTCTAGAAATGATTGAATGACCTGACGAAGCTGAAGGTCACCTTGTATTTCTCCGTATTTTGACATGATTTGAGGATGCCGGGCTAGGACATGCTGCATTTCTTTTTCTAAATACCGGTTAGGTAAAAGACCAGGATCAATCATAGAGGAAGAAAGATTAATGGCTTCTTCGACATAGTGATACTGAGCAAATTGAGACCTTGGTAAATAATCTGGGATCGATAACTGCCAATCGAAAGAAGTAGATGATTGAACCGGGATGTCAGTTTGCTCATGCTGCTCATTCACAAACGTACCTTTCCCTTGTACAGTCGTTAAAAATCCGTCGTCCTTAAGCCGTGTATAGGCTTTTGCTGCTGTGACAAGACTCACATTCAGCTGTTTCGCTAGATCACGTACAGTCGGCAGCTTATCGCCTTGCTGAAGCAGACCTGATTGGATGTGATCAACGATGGAAAAATAAATCTGATTTGAAAGAGATGTATCTGAATGTCGATGGATATCAATATGCATGAAAATCCTCCAATGGGTGTGGAATTGTTATAGATGGTTTCGAATTGTTATAGATGCATTATAACATGTTAATAACACTTAAAAGAGGGAATGATGCCTTTTTAACTATAAAACCTTGATATATAAGGGTTTTTTCTTTTTTATGAGCTAATTGAATTGTTATACTATTCTCTTTATTGTTATACTCTATCGCTTGTATGATAAAGGTGTTGAATCAATCGAATAGACAAATGGGAGGAAACAATTGTGAGCAATAAGGGAACTGAACGAGTAAAACGTGGAATGGCAGAAATGCAAAAAGGTGGCGTCATTATGGATGTCGTCAATGCTGAGCAGGCAAAAATCGCAGAAGAAGCAGGCGCAGTGGCAGTAATGGCACTAGAACGAGTACCAGCTGATATCCGTGCAGCAGGCGGTGTTGCCCGTATGGCAGATCCAAGAATCGTAGAAGAAGTACAAAATGCAGTAACGATTCCAGTCATGGCAAAAGCACGTATCGGCCACATCGTGGAAGCTCGTGTTCTTGAAGCACTTGGTGTTGATTATATTGATGAGAGTGAAGTGCTGACGCCCGCAGATGAGGAATTCCATTTAAATAAAAATGAATACACAGTACCTTTCGTATGTGGCTGCCGTGATCTAGGTGAAGCGACTCGTCGTATTGCAGAAGGTGCATCTATGTTGCGTACAAAAGGTGAGCCTGGTACAGGAAATATTGTAGAAGCTGTTCGTCATATGAGAAAGGTCAATGCTCAAATTCGTAAAGTTGTTGCAATGAGCGAAGATGAATTGATGACAGAAGCCAAGAATCTAGGCGCACCTTATGAATTATTGGTTCAAATTAAAAAAGACGGCAAATTGCCGGTTGTAAACTTTGCTGCTGGAGGTGTTGCAACACCAGCAGATGCAGCATTAATGATGCAGCTTGGAGCAGATGGTGTATTTGTCGGCTCTGGTATCTTCAAATCAGACAATCCAGCTAAGTTTGCAAAAGCGATTGTAGAAGCAACGACTCATTTCACAGATTACCGTCTAATTGCAGAGCTTTCTAAAGAGCTTGGAACAGCGATGAAAGGAATTGAAATTTCAAATCTATTGCCAGAAGAGCGTATGCAAGAGCGTGGCTGGTAATTAAGGGAGCGCAAACGAACATGCTAACAATTGGTGTACTAGGGCTTCAAGGAGCGGTGAGAGAGCATATTCAATCGATTGAAGCTTGTGGCGCAGCGGGAAAGATCATCAAGCGGGTAGAGGAGTTAGAAATTGTTGACGGTCTCATTATCCCTGGTGGTGAAAGTACGACGATGAGAAGACTCATGGATACGTACCAATTCATTGAACCGATTAAAGCGTTCGCTGCTCAAGGTAAACCGATATTTGGGACTTGTGCCGGTTTGATTATGCTGGCAAAGCATATAGAAGATCGAGAAGATGCTCATCTTGGACTGTTAAATGTATCTGTTGCACGTAATTCGTTTGGCAGACAGGTAGATAGCTTTGAAGCAGATGTAGAAGTGAAAGGACTGGATGCGCCGTTTACAGGAGTGTTCATCCGTGCGCCTCATATCATCAGCGCAGATGAGAGCGTAGAGGTCATGGCTGAGTATGACGGCAGGATTGTGATGGCGAAAGAAAACAATATCTTAGGTTGTTCTTTTCATCCAGAGCTGACAGACGACCATCGGTTAACACAGCTGTTTGTTGAGATGGTGGAGTCCTATAAAACGAAGCTTGCTGTATAAAACGGTTGAAAAGAGATAAAACTTATAGTACATTAAAATCACAATCAAAGATCGAAAAAGCGTTGACGGGAAATAGTAAGAAGCCCCTCTTTCTCAGAGAGCCGATGGTTGGTGAGAATCGGTGAAAGATGCATTCTGAATCCATCCTTGAGCGAAATGCTGAAACACGAAGTAAGCATTTACGGTGATGCCGTTACAGAGGAAAGAGGAAAGCATGCTTTTGGCGTGTTTTCAATCAGGGTGGCAACGCGAGAGCTCTCGTCCCTTTCATGGGATGAGGGCTCTTTTTATTTTTCGATAAAAAAGGAGTGTTACACATGCTGGATATTAAACAACTGCGCACGGATTTTGATCAAATCAAAGAAAAATTAGCCCATCGAGGCGAAGATTTAGCGGATTTTGATAAGTTTGGTGAGCTGGATCAAAAAAGAAGAGAATTAATCGGCAAAACAGAAGTATTAAAGAGCCGAAGAAATGAAGTATCACAGCAAGTGGCTGTTCTAAAAAGAGAAAAGAAAGAAGCCGATCACATTATTCAAGAAATGCGTGAGGTAGGCGATGAGATTAAGAAGTTAGATGATGAATTAAGAACAGTAGAGGAAAGCCTGCAAACCATCCTATTCTCAATTCCAAACATCCCTCATGACTCTGTACCAGTCGGTGAAACAGAAGATGACAACATTGAAGTGAGAAAATGGGGCGAACAGCCAGCCTTCTCATTTGAACCAAAGCCGCATTGGGATGTAGCGGATGAACTGAAAATTTTGGATTTTGAACGTGCAGGAAAAGTGACAGGAAGCCGTTTCGTTTTTTATAAAGGGCTAGGAGCACGGCTAGAGCGTGCACTTTATAACTTTATGCTGGATTTACACGTAGATGAATTTGGTTTTACTGAAGTACTACCACCTTATATGGTCAACAGAGCAAGCATGACAGGAACTGGACAGCTTCCAAAGTTTGAAGAGGATGCTTTTAAAATTCGAGAAGAAGATTATTTCCTCATTCCAACGGCTGAAGTGCCAATTACGAATATGCACCGTGACGAAATTCTTGAAGGAGAGCAGCTGCCAATCAATTATGCAGCGTTTAGTGCTTGCTTTAGATCAGAAGCTGGTTCTGCTGGCAGAGATACGCGCGGACTCATCCGTCAGCACCAATTTAACAAAGTAGAGCTTGTGAAATTTGTCAGACCAGAAGATTCTTATGAAGAATTAGAAAAACTAACAAACCAAGCAGAAAAAGTTCTTCAATTATTGAACCTGCCATACCGTGTCATGAGCATGTGTACAGGAGATTTAGGCTTTACGGCTGCGAAGAAATACGATATCGAAGTATGGATTCCAAGCCAAAATACGTATCGTGAAATTTCTTCTTGCAGTAACTTTGAAGCGTTCCAAGCGAGACGAGCAAACATTCGTTTCCGCCCTGAGCCTAAAGCCAAGCCAGAACATGTGCACACATTAAATGGATCTGGTTTAGCAGTAGGAAGAACTGTTGCAGCCATTTTAGAAAACTATCAACAAGAGGATGGAACAGTGATCATCCCTGAGGTGTTACGTCCTTATATGGGAAATAAAGAAGTGATAAAATAAGATGCCGTCATGGCATCTTATTCTTTTTACCTAAACTTCTACAGCTTTTCTAAAATAAGCCGATAAAAGAACTAAAAGCATCTAGGAAAGAAGGAATAACCTTGAATAGGCTTGACTATTATGTTGAAATGGCTCAATTACTCAGAAAAGTTCTAGATGAAAGTGTTCTTTTCGGCATCACTGATACAGAAAAGGTACTTTGCTATTATCCATCGACCACAGTAGATTTTGGCATTAAAGTAGGGGACGCTTTAAACCCAGAGGACCAAAACGTGGCGACGACATTAAGAGGACAAGAATATGATGGGCATTTGCCAGAGTCTTTATATGGTTATGAAATTGCTGTAAAAGGTTATCCGATTTTTGATGAAGATAGAAAAGTGATTGGCTCTTTTTTAGTGGCTTTTTCACATCATCGTGAGAAGAAATTAAGCGGCTATATGGAACATATCAATAAAGTAGCGAAAGAATTACAAGGTGGAATCGAGCAAATTGCTGCTCATTCTCAAGAACTGGCTGCGACAAGCTTAGAAATTAGTGAGCAGGCCGGAAGAGCAGAAGAGAAATCCGCAAACATTGAAGAAGTCGTCAAAACCATTGGCGGTATTGCGAGACAAACAAACCTGTTAGGACTCAATGCTGCAATTGAAGCGGCAAGAGCAGGTGAAAATGGAAAAGGCTTTGCTGTTGTTGCAGACGAGGTACGTAAGTTATCAGATGGATCAAAGGAAGCAGCTGAAACCATTAATGCATTTTTAAAAGAAATCCAAGACAGCATTGGCACTTTATCTGAAAATATCTCACAAATCAGCAGTTCAACAAACGAACAAGCTAAACAAGTGACAGACTTTACAAAGATTATTGAGTCATTAAATGATTTTAAAGAAGAGATGAATCTTTTTATAGAAGAAATTAGACAGGATACGTAATAGATGAAGAGCAGCCGATAATCGGCTGCTTTTTATAGGCTAAACATCATACCAAAATCAAATGTTGAAATTTTTTTCGAAAAGATGTTGACTTAAAATAAGATGATATGATATATTAATTCTTGTCGATACGGAGGAATACCCAAGTCCGGCTGAAGGGATCGGTCTTGAAAACCGACAGGGGTGTCAAAGCCCGCGGGGGTTCGAATCCCTCTTCCTCCGCCATATTGATTTTACCTTAGTTGAATTGAAACGCATAAAAATTGGAAATTGTCAAACCGCTGCATTCGAGAAATGCAGCGGTTTTTTTTTATTATTTTGTGTTAGAGCGATTTTTTTGAATAACAGAAGCAATTTCATGAAGAATTGGATCAAGTGAGCTTTCATCATGAAGTAGGTCATAATCTTCAATATTAATTTTAATCACAGGGCACAGATCAAATTGTTCAATCCATTCTGTATATCGAGTGTACATTTCTTCCCAATATGCTCGATCGGTTTGAGTTTCCATCTCTCTCCCGCGCTCTTCAATACGATGTAATATATGATCTAAATCCCCATGCAAGTAAATGAGGACATCTGGGTGAGGGAAGTAAGGTGTCATCACCATTGCCTCAAATAGACTCGTATACGTTTCATAGTCTACCTCTGACATGGTACCTTTGTCTGCGTGCATTTTAGCAAAAATACCAGTGTCCTCATAAATGGACCGGTCTTGTACATAACCTCCACCAGACTCGAAGATTCGTTTCTGCTCCTTAAAACGTTCAGCTAGAAAATAGACCTGTAAATGAAAGCTCCATCTTTGGAAATCTGAATAAAAAGGCTCTAAGTATGGATTATCATCTACTTTTTCGAGAGAAGTTTGAAACCCTAGCTTGTCCGCTATTGTTTTCGTCATGGTCGATTTTCCGACACCAACTGTCCCTGCAATTGTAATGACAGCATCCTTTGGTATTTCAATATTTTTCATAGTACTTGCTCCTTTATGTTCTGTACAATTTGCTGGTAATCTTGCTGTGAGGAAACGAAGTCTGTATGATCGCCTTCAATTGTAATGATAGGAAGACCTGGGTCAGTTTGTTTTAAATGCTCGATGGCCAACTCATAATCTTCAATCAGGGTTTTTAAATAAGCTGGATCAATGTCTTCTTCAAAAGATCGGCCTCTCATCTTTATTCTATCAAGTAAGGTGGGAAGGCTGGCTTTTATATAGATCATGGCATTTGGTTTAGGAAGATCATCTGTCAGCAAGTGATAGATCTTTCTGTATTTATCCATGTGCTTTTTGGATAAGGTTCTCTCTGCAAATATCATATTTTTATAGACATGATAATCAGTGACAATCGGCTGCTGTTTTTTGACATAGTTCTCTTCAATAGATTCTAACTGTTTAAACCGATTGCATAGAAAGAACATCTCAAGCTGAAAGCTCCATTGTTCCATATCTTCATAAAATTTATCTAAGAATGGATTTTCTTCTACAATTTCTTTTACTAAAGGAAATTGAAATTCCTTTGAAAGCATTGTAGCCAAGGTTGTTTTTCCGGCTCCAATTGGGCCTTCCACTGCAATAAAAGGGGCAGGATACATAGGCGTTCTCCTCTATCTATAAAGTTGTCAAACCAATGTATATTGTACCATACCCCTTCTGAGAGATAGAGCGTATGAATTACGATGTCGTTCTTTTTTCAATATTAAATTGATCTGATAACAACAACCAGTTTTGTGGGAAGGATAGACCTAATTTCCAGTAAGCAATTCCATTTAGGTTTAACTCTTTAATGAGATTAAATTTGGCTTGAATGGATCTTGCATCTTCAAACCAAACCTCGTGTTCTTTGTTATTAGCATCTGTATAACGGAAATAAGGTGCTTGTGCTGTTTCGTCATATAAAATGGATACATTATTCTCTCTAGCAATGGCGATCGCTTGTTGAGGGCTGACGGCTTTGGCGATAGGGCCTCCTTGAACATAAGGGAGTGTCCAATCATATCCATATAAATTCTGCCCCATCACAATTTTATTGGCAGGTATGACAGTCAGTGCATATTCAATGACTTGGCGGACAGGGCCGATCGGAGAGACGGCTTGTGCAGGCCCGCCGCTGTAGCCCCACTCATAAGTCATTAGCACAACATGATCAACAATCTTTCCAATTGCTTCATAGTCATGTGCCTCATACCATTTTCCTTTCTGTTCACTGCTTGTTTTAGGAGCGAGTGCCACAGAAATAGTCCAACCCTGTTGATGAAAACGAGTTGTTGCTTCTCTTAAAAATTGAAGGTAGGCTTCTTTATCAACTGGGCGTAAATATTCAAAGTCAAAATGGATTTCTTTTAATTGATACTTTTGAGCAACGCGGACGATTTCATTTAATAATGTCGTTTTGACAGATTGATTTGTTAAAAGGATTCGCCCGAGTTCATCACTAAATTTATCATTCTCTAGATTTGTGACTACCATGGATAAAACCGTTCTGCTTTGAGCGGCAATCTGAGGCAATTGATCTAATGGTGGCTCGCGAAGTGTTCCGTCTCTTTGCGCTTGAAAACTAAAAGCGCCGAGATGTGTTAAGTATGGAGATGCCTCTCTGGCTGCTTGCTTTAAATTTTCGCTGACTTGGTTTCCGCGTGGTTCTATATAGGCATTAGAATTAATATTTCTTTTCGGTCTTTGTGGAATATAAAGCAAGAAGCGAATAGGCAATATAGCTTCAGGTCGAATCCGATTCACACGTGCCAATTCTTCTACCGAAATTTGAAATCTTCTTCCAATTTGATAAAGTGTATCATTTTGTTTGACCTCATAAAATTGACCTCTAATTGGGATGACAATTGTTTGTCCAACCACTAGTTGATTTGGTGTTTCGATGTCGTTGGTCCGAATGATTTCATTTACCGTTGTTTTAAAACGCATGGCAATCTCATTTAACGTATCTCCTCTTTTGACAACATAAATTTGAATGGTCAACGCCCCCTTTGTTATTGCTAACAATTTATGAGGGTGATGGATAAATCATGTTTGATTTTCATCCGTGATCTCTTTAGTGGTTGTGATTTTGGCGAGAAGAACGTTCTCCATCATCGTTAAAGCGTACTCGTTGTCCCTATCATCATTTGAAGCAATACAATCTTTAGGTACAGTGAGGTTGTACTCTCGCATGTAAGCGTCATTTGCAGTGAACAGGACACAGATGTTTCCGGCAATTCCAGTTAAAATAAGTTCTTGCACACCTAATTCATTTAGGAGTGTCTCTAGTGCTGTTCCGTAAAAAGCAGAGTGCTTAGGTTTAATTAAGAAATAATCATCTTTAGATGGTGCCATTTGCTCTAAAATAGGGGCACTTCTTTCGTTTTTACATGTTTCCATAACAGCTTTGATATCAGCCTTCCAGAGTCCATAGTGGTCGTTGATATAGATAATTGGCCAATTTTTCTTGAAAGCGTGTTGTTTAAGGGCTAAAATTTTATTAGTCATTTGCTCTGTTTTTTCAGCGAGCACATGTCCCATTTCGAAATCAAAATTATTGATCATGTCAATAATAAGCAGTGCCTTTTGTTGTTTTGGCAAATCAAGACCCCCTTTAAAAGATTGTGATAATATGTTAACCTCAATATCCTTTAAAAAAACATGAAAAGAGAGCCGTGCTATGACGAAAGATGAACAGTTTATGCAAGAAGCTATTTCTGAAGCTTTGAAAGCAAAACAAATAGGAGAAGTTCCAATCGGTGCCGTCATCGTTGTTGATGATCAAATTGTAAGCCGTGCTCACAATTTAAGGGAAAGTGAACAGCGATCAATTGCTCATGCGGAATTACTTGCTATTGATGAAGCGTGTAAAATGACTGGTAGCTGGCGTTTAGAAGATGCTGTACTTTATGTTACACTCGAACCGTGCCCAATGTGTGCAGGCGCTATTGTACTTTCAAGAGTGAAAAAGGTCGTTTTTGGTGCCTATGATCCTAAAGGTGGATGTGCTGGTACTTTAATGAATTTATTGGACGATGAGCGGTTCAATCATCAGTCTGAAGTCATTGGCGGTGTGCTTGAAAATGAGTGTGGTGAGCTGTTAAGTCAGTTCTTTCGAGACCTCCGTCAGCGTAAGAAGCAGGCGAAAAGTAAATGAATGGATGTCGTTTGCAATTTTATCACTTAGAAGGTATACTTATGTCTGCGTCACCAACAATTTAATATTCATTTTGCCGTGCTAAGCGGGGAGGTAGCGGTGCCCTGTACTCGCAATCCGCTCTAGCGAGGCCGAATCCCTTCTCAAGGTTCGTTTACTTCAAGGTCTGCCTTAAATAAGTGGTGTTGACGTCTGGGTCCTGCGCAATGGGAATTCATGAACCATGTCAGGTCCGGAAGGAAGCAGCATTAAGTGAAACCTCTCATGTGCCGCAGGGTTGCCTGGGCCGAGCTAACTGTTTAAGTAACGCTTGGGGTAGCGAATCGACAGAAGGTGCACGGTAAATCAATATTAAATGTAACTCATCTAGTTTATCTAGGTGAGTTTTTTGTTGCTATTGAAAGAATATATCAGTTGTTTTGTTTATACAAATAGTAAAAAAGCCATTTTCGGGTGAGGTATTTTTGAAGCAATTCATAAAGGGAACGAATGTTCTTGTTGATCTGACAGACATTTTCAGAAAGCAGGAAAACACGTTTTTTAATCAAGAAAAGTAAAAAGTCTTTAAAGGAAATGCTCTTTTTCATTTATTAGAAAATAAAGGTGTACTTTTGAATTGATCGTTGCATCATGTATAATGAACATGATGATAAATGGAGGAGGGCGTATTTGTGAGTTATCAAGCTTTATACCGAGTGTTCAGACCTCAAGTTTTTGAGGATGTTGTTGGACAAGAACACATCACAAAAACGTTGCAAAATGCCCTTTTGCAGAAAAAGTTTTCTCATGCTTACTTATTTTCAGGTCCTAGAGGAACAGGTAAAACAAGTGCTGCCAAGATTTTTGCGAAAGCAGTGAACTGTGAAAAGTCACCTGTTAGTGAGCCGTGTAATGAGTGTGATGCCTGTAGAGGGATTACGACCGGTTCGATTTCAGACGTGATTGAAATAGATGCTGCCTCAAATAACGGGGTAGATGAAATTCGGGATATACGTGATAAAGTGAAATTTGCTCCTTCAGCGGTTACATATAAGGTTTATATTATAGATGAGGTACATATGCTCTCTATCGGGGCATTTAATGCACTTCTTAAAACGCTAGAGGAACCACCTGCTCATTGTATCTTTATTTTGGCTACCACAGAGCCTCATAAGATTCCTCTTACCATCATATCAAGATGTCAGAGATTTGATTTTAAACGGATCACGACAAAAGATATTGTTGGACGAATGGAGAAAATTGTAGATGCAGAAAGCCTAAATATACAAGAGGGTTCACTCGAGATTATTGCTAGTGCGGCAGATGGAGGCATGCGTGACGCACTCAGTCTCCTTGACCAAGCGATCTCATTTAGTGGTGAACAGCTCACAATTGATGATGCACTGCTCATTACAGGTGCTGTATCTCAGCATTTCATTAGTCAGCTTGCTGAAGCCATTTTTGAGCAAAATATTGCGATAGCGCTGGATACGTTAAATGAATTGCTTCAACAGGGGAAAGATGCCGCGAAATTAATAGAGGATATGATCTTCTACTTTAGAGATATGCTTCTTTACAAAACAGCACCGGATCTTGAAGGTGTCCTTGAAAAAGTCAAAGTCGACGATAAGTTTGTGGCTCTTTCTGAACGTGTGGCACCTCAGTTTCTTTATGAAACGATTGAAGTGCTGAATAAAAGCCATCAGGAAATGAAATGGACAAACCATCCTAGAATTTTCTTTGAAGTAGCTGTGGTTAAGCTCTGTCAGTCAACGGCTGGTGCTGTATCATCTCCGGCTGATTCCGACCTAACAGCGTTAACGAATAAAATAGACAGGCTGGAACAGGAGCTATCTAGGCTAAAAGCTGAGGGTGTTCCAATGACTCAGTCTCAGAGTCCTCAAGCAAAAACGGAAGCACCTCGACCTCAAACGAGTAATAAAAATGGTTATCGTGCACCTGTCGGTCGAATTCATGAGATTTTAAAAGAAGCGAAGCGGCCGGAGCTAGAAAAAATAAAAGGCAAATGGGGAGAGCTTCTTGCCCAATTAAAACAGCAAAATAAGGTATCTCACGCTGCGCTATTAACAGATAGTGAACCAGTTGCGGCGGCAACTCATGCCTTTGTTTTAAAATTCAAATTTGAAATACATTGTAAGATGGTGGCCGAAGATAAAAGTGGTGTTCGAACCAATCTTGAGCAACTGCTAGAATCTATGCTAGGAAAAAGAGTGGAATTAGTTGGCGTTCCTGACGCTCAATGGGGTAAAATAAGAGAAGAATTTTTAAGAGATCATCAGCCTGAAGAACAAGCAGATGGTCAGGCAGCTTCTGCTGAAGAAGATCCATTAATTGCAGAAGCAAAGAAGTTAGTAGGAACCGATTTAATTGAAATTAAAGATTAACAATTTGAAAGAGAGTGGTGTTCATATGCGCGGTGGAATGGGAAATATGCAAAAAATGATGAAACAAATGCAAAAAATGCAGAAGGATATGGCTAAGGCTCAAGAAGAGCTTGCAGAAAAAGTCCTTGAAGGTACGGCAGGTGGCGGCATGGTCACTGTAAAAGTAAATGGACAAAAAGAAGTCGTTGATGTGGCGATTAATGAAGAAGTTGTTGATCCTGAAGACATCGATATGCTTCAAGACCTTGTACTTGCAGCAACAAATGATGCATTGAAAAAAGTTGATGAACTAACGAATGAAACAATGGGTCAATTCACAAAAGGAATGAACATGCCAGGTTTATTCTAGGAGGAATAACTGAAGATGCAATATCCTGAACCAATATCAAAGCTGATTGATAGCTTTATGAAATTGCCAGGAATCGGACCTAAAACTGCGGTCCGTCTGGCTTTTTTTGTTCTTAGTATGCAAGAAGATGTCGTGCTGGATTTTGCGAAGGCACTTGTTAATGCAAAGCGTAATTTAACTTATTGTTCTGTTTGCGGACATATCACCGACCAGGATCCTTGCTATATTTGTGAAGATACAAGAAGAGATCAATCTGTGATCTGTGTCGTGCAGGATCCAAAAGATGTGATCGCAATGGAAAAAATGAAAGAATACAACGGCTTATATCATGTGCTTCATGGTGCTATTTCACCAATGGACGGAATTGGACCGGAGGATATTAAAATTCCTGACCTATTAAAAAGATTGCAAGACGATCAAGTCACAGAGGTCATTCTTGCAACCAACCCAAACATTGAGGGAGAAGCGACAGCCATGTATATCTCTAGATTGTTGAAACCATCAGGAATTAAACTCTCTCGCATTGCTCACGGACTCCCAGTAGGTGGAGATTTAGAGTATGCGGATGAAGTCACACTTTCTAAGGCTCTAGAAGGCAGACGTGAGATGTAGGAAGGAGAAGTACGGTACATGGGTTTTCTTCGCAGAAAATCAATTCGAAAAGAATTCGATGAGATATTAATTCAACAGCTTTTTAAGCAAAAGGAAGAATGGAACAGACAAAAAAAGCTTGTCGCAAATAGCGTTGAGCCTTCACCGGACATTCTATTCGAATTAAAGCTTGCTCAAGCTAAGTACTTTTTCTATCTGAGAGAAGCGAAAAAGAGAAATTTACGTTTAAACAACTGGAGATAGCAGGTCTATTTTCCATAATCCTCTCATATGCTTGTACTATTCATATGAAGAGGAGATGAGAGGATTATGGAACCTGTTATTGTGATTGGTTCAATTTTGTTAGCTGTTTTATTGTTGTTTATGTCGGGTGTTCAAGCAAATCCATTCAAATGGTTAGGGCTTATCGGAATAAAATTTGTCGCAGGCGCTCTTTTTTTATTTTGTCTCAATTTATTCGGCGAGAGTTTAGGGCTTCATGTTTCCATTAACCCTGTAACGAGCGGAATTAGTGGTTTGTTGGGCATTCCAGGTGTAGCAGCTTTAGTCGTAATTGAAAAGTTTATTATTTAATGCAAAATATTGTTGACTTTGATTATATATGGTGGTAAATTAATATACGTCGCTGATGACGAAGAAACGAAAAAACATAATAGCAAAAAAGTTGTTGACACTAACAACTTGGATGTGATAAGATGTTCTAGTCGCTTCTGAAGCGGTAAACAAGTTCTTTGAAAACTAAACAAGACAAAACGTACCTGTTAATTCGAGTTTTTATAAAAAAATCCTATGATACATCATAGGTAGTCAGTCAAACACTGACGAAAAACAAAACTTCGGTTTTGTACTTTTTCGGAGAGTTTGATCCTGGCTCAGGACGAACGCTGGCGGCGTGCCTAATACATGCAAGTCGAGCGGACAGAAGGGAGCTTGCTCCCGGATGTTAGCGGCGGACGGGTGAGTAACACGTGGGTAACCTGCCTGTAAGACTGGGATAACTCCGGGAAACCGGAGCTAATACCGGATAGTTCCTTGAACCGCATGGTTCAAGGATGAAAGACGGTTTCGGCTGTCACTTACAGATGGACCCGCGGCGCATTAGCTAGTTGGTGAGGTAACGGCTCACCAAGGCGACGATGCGTAGCCGACCTGAGAGGGTGATCGGCCACACTGGGACTGAGACACGGCCCAGACTCCTACGGGAGGCAGCAGTAGGGAATCTTCCGCAATGGACGAAAGTCTGACGGAGCAACGCCGCGTGAGTGATGAAGGTTTTCGGATCGTAAAGCTCTGTTGTTAGGGAAGAACAAGTGCAAGAGTAACTGCTTGCACCTTGACGGTACCTAACCAGAAAGCCACGGCTAACTACGTGCCAGCAGCCGCGGTAATACGTAGGTGGCAAGCGTTGTCCGGAATTATTGGGCGTAAAGGGCTCGCAGGCGGTTTCTTAAGTCTGATGTGAAAGCCCCCGGCTCAACCGGGGAGGGTCATTGGAAACTGGGAAACTTGAGTGCAGAAGAGGAGAGTGGAATTCCACGTGTAGCGGTGAAATGCGTAGAGATGTGGAGGAACACCAGTGGCGAAGGCGACTCTCTGGTCTGTAACTGACGCTGAGGAGCGAAAGCGTGGGGAGCGAACAGGATTAGATACCCTGGTAGTCCACGCCGTAAACGATGAGTGCTAAGTGTTAGGGGGTTTCCGCCCCTTAGTGCTGCAGCTAACGCATTAAGCACTCCGCCTGGGGAGTACGGTCGCAAGACTGAAACTCAAAGGAATTGACGGGGGCCCGCACAAGCGGTGGAGCATGTGGTTTAATTCGAAGCAACGCGAAGAACCTTACCAGGTCTTGACATCCTCTGACAACCCTAGAGATAGGGCTTTCCCTTCGGGGACAGAGTGACAGGTGGTGCATGGTTGTCGTCAGCTCGTGTCGTGAGATGTTGGGTTAAGTCCCGCAACGAGCGCAACCCTTGATCTTAGTTGCCAGCATTTAGTTGGGCACTCTAAGGTGACTGCCGGTGACAAACCGGAGGAAGGTGGGGATGACGTCAAATCATCATGCCCCTTATGACCTGGGCTACACACGTGCTACAATGGACAGAACAAAGGGCTGCGAGACCGCAAGGTTTAGCCAATCCCACAAATCTGTTCTCAGTTCGGATCGCAGTCTGCAACTCGACTGCGTGAAGCTGGAATCGCTAGTAATCGCGGATCAGCATGCCGCGGTGAATACGTTCCCGGGCCTTGTACACACCGCCCGTCACACCACGAGAGTTTGCAACACCCGAAGTCGGTGAGGTAACCTTTATGGAGCCAGCCGCCGAAGGTGGGGCAGATGATTGGGGTGAAGTCGTAACAAGGTAGCCGTATCGGAAGGTGCGGCTGGATCACCTCCTTTCTAAGGATATATGGAGCAGCGTACGTTTTTCGTCTTGTTTAGTTTTGAAGGAACTTGCAAAAGATCCTACAACATCATATCTTCGATATGAAAGATGGGCCTGTAGCTCAGCTGGTTAGAGCGCACGCCTGATAAGCGTGAGGTCGGTGGTTCGAGTCCACTCAGGCCCACCATCTTCTATTAAATCGGGGCCTTAGCTCAGCTGGGAGAGCGCCTGCCTTGCACGCAGGAGGTCAGCGGTTCGATCCCGCTAGGCTCCACCAACGTGTTCTTTGAAAACTAGATAACAATAAGTAATACATTCACATTGAATGCAATGCAAAGTTCATCACACATAGTGATTCTTTCTAAAGTAAGAAATGGTTAAGTTAGAAAGGGCGCACGGTGGATGCCTTGGCACTAGGAGCCGATGAAGGACGGGACGAACACCGATATGCTTCGGGGAGCTGTAAGCAAGCTTTGATCCGGAGATTTCCGAATGGGGAAACCCACTGCTCGTAATGGAGTAGTATCCATACTTGAATACATAGAGTATGAGAAGGCATACCCGGGGAACTGAAACATCTAAGTACCCGGAGGAAGAGAAAGCAAATGCGATTCCCTGAGTAGCGGCGAGCGAAACGGGAACAGCCCAAACCAAGAGGCTTGCCTCTTGGGGTTGTAGGACACTCTATACGGAGTTACAAAGGAACGATATAAGCGAAGAGGTCTGGAAAGGCCCGCCAAAGAAGGTAACAGCCCTGTAACTGAAATGTTGTTCTCTCCAGAGTGGATCCTGAGTACGGCGGAACACGTGAAATTCCGTCGGAATCCGGGAGGACCATCTCCCAAGGCTAAATACTCCCTAGTGACCGATAGTGAACCAGTACCGTGAGGGAAAGGTGAAAAGCACCCCGGAAGGGGAGTGAAATAGATCCTGAAACCGTGTGCCTACAAGTAGTCAGAGCCCGTTAACGGGTGATGGCGTGCCTTTTGTAGAATGAACCGGCGAGTTACGATCCCGTGCAAGGTTAAGCAGAAGATGCGGAGCCGCAGCGAAAGCGAGTCTGAATAGGGCGCATGAGTACGTGGTCGTAGACCCGAAACCAGGTGATCTACCCATGTCCAGGGTGAAGTTCAGGTAACACTGAATGGAGGCCCGAACCCACGCACGTTGAAAAGTGCGGGGATGAGGTGTGGGTAGGGGTGAAATGCCAATCGAACCTGGAGATAGCTGGTTCTCTCCGAAATAGCTTTAGGGCTAGCCTCAAGGTAAGAGTCTCGGAGGTAGAGCACTGATTGGACTAGGGGCCCCTACCGGGTTACCGAATTCAGTCAAACTCCGAATGCCGATGACTTATCCTTGGGAGTCAGACTGCGAGTGATAAGATCCGTAGTCGAAAGGGAAACAGCCCAGACCGCCAGCTAAGGTCCCAAAGTATACGTTAAGTGGAAAAGGATGTGGAGTTGCTTAGACAACCAGGATGTTGGCTTAGAAGCAGCCACCATTTAAAGAGTGCGTAATAGCTCACTGGTCGAGTGACTCTGCGCCGAAAATGTACCGGGGCTAAACGTATCACCGAAGCTGCGGACTGTTCTTACGAACAGTGGTAGGAGAGCGTTCTAAGTGCAGTGAAGTCAGACCGGAAGGACTGGTGGAGCGCTTAGAAGTGAGAATGCCGGTATGAGTAGCGAAAGACGGGTGAGAATCCCGTCCACCGAATGCCTAAGGTTTCCTGAGGAAGGCTCGTCCGCTCAGGGTTAGTCGGGACCTAAGCCGAGGCCGAAAGGCGTAGGCGATGGACAACAGGTTGATATTCCTGTACCACCTCCTCACCATTTGAGCAATGGGGGGACGCAGGAGGATAGGGTAAGCGCGGTATTGGATATCCGCGTCCAAGCAGTTAGGCTGGGAAATAGGCAAATCCGTTTCCCGTGAAGGCTGAGCTGTGATGGCGAGCGAAATTTAGTAGCGAAGTTCCTGATTCCACACTGCCAAGAAAAGCCTCTAGCGAGGTGAGAGGTGCCCGTACCGCAAACCGACACAGGTAGGCGAGGAGAGAATCCTAAGGTGATCGAGAGAACTCTCGTTAAGGAACTCGGCAAAATGACCCCGTAACTTCGGGAGAAGGGGTGCTTCTTAGGGTGTTAAAGCCCCGAGAAGCCGCAGTGAATAGGCCCAGGCGACTGTTTAGCAAAAACACAGGTCTCTGCGAAGCCGTAAGGCGAAGTATAGGGGCTGACGCCTGCCCGGTGCTGGAAGGTTAAGAGGAGCGCTTAGCGTAAGCGAAGGTGCGAATTGAAGCCCCAGTAAACGGCGGCCGTAACTATAACGGTCCTAAGGTAGCGAAATTCCTTGTCGGGTAAGTTCCGACCCGCACGAAAGGCGCAACGATCTGGGCACTGTCTCAACGAGAGACTCGGTGAAATTATAGTACCTGTGAAGATGCAGGTTACCCGCGACAGGACGGAAAGACCCCGTGGAGCTTTACTGCAGCCTGATATTGAATGTTGGTACAGCTTGTACAGGATAGGTAGGAGCCTTGGAAACCGGAGCGCTAGCTTCGGTGGAGGCATCGGTGGGATACTACCCTGGCTGTATTGACCTTCTAACCCGCTGCCCTTATCGGGCAGGGAGACAGTGTCAGGTGGGCAGTTTGACTGGGGCGGTCGCCTCCTAAAATGTAACGGAGGCGCCCAAAGGTTCCCTCAGAATGGTTGGAAATCATTCGCAGAGTGTAAAGGCACAAGGGAGCTTGACTGCGAGACCTACAAGTCGAGCAGGGACGAAAGTCGGGCTTAGTGATCCGGTGGTTCCGCATGGAAGGGCCATCGCTCAACGGATAAAAGCTACCCCGGGGATAACAGGCTTATCTCCCCCAAGAGTCCACATCGACGGGGAGGTTTGGCACCTCGATGTCGGCTCATCGCATCCTGGGGCTGTAGTCGGTCCCAAGGGTTGGGCTGTTCGCCCATTAAAGCGGTACGCGAGCTGGGTTCAGAACGTCGTGAGACAGTTCGGTCCCTATCCGTCGCGGGCGCAGGAAATTTGAGAGGAGCTGTCCTTAGTACGAGAGGACCGGGATGGACGCACCGCTGGTGTACCAGTTGTTCTGCCAAGGGCATCGCTGGGTAGCTATGTGCGGACGGGATAAGTGCTGAAAGCATCTAAGCATGAAGCCCCCCTCAAGATGAGATTTCCCATTCCGCAAGGAAGTAAGATCCCTGAAAGATGATCAGGTTGATAGGTCTGAGGTGGAAGCGTGGTGACACGTGGAGCTGACAGATACTAATAGATCGAGGACTTAACCTATATTCTAATGTGAAAAATGAACATTGTTATCTAGTTTTGAGAGAACATTCTCTCCATCAGGTTTGGTGGCGATAGCGAAGAGGTCACACCCGTTCCCATACCGAACACGGAAGTTAAGCTCTTCAGCGCCGATGGTAGTTGGGGGTTTCCCCCTGTGAGAGTAGGACGCCGCCAAGCTTTTCAAAGGATCAGTTCCAATCGGAACTGGTCTTTTTTGTATTTTAAAAAAGGAACAAACACTCGATCTGGCATGGATACATATACTAAACTATCATCTAAAACATTCTTAATTTTGTATACAATTGAAAGCGCTAGGGCATACTGAAGCTATAAGTGGAGGTGTCACAATGAGCAAAAAAGAGCGAGAAGCAATTTGTTTGATTTGTGAAGAGAAAAAAACAAAGGGAATTTATTTATATCATCAGTTTTTATGCCGAGATTGTGAACGGAAGTTAATTTCTACATCAACCTCGGATCCTAGTTATGCTGATTATGTAAGAAAGCTTAAAAATCTTCATACGCCGCCTTTGTATTCATAGACCATTAGATGGTCTTTTTTTATGGGCGATCGGGGATTGGGCCTGTTTTTTGGAACTTAGTTTGGACATCAACCGTAATAAATAATAAGATAAACAGAGAGCCTGATTATTCATAGGAGTCGATGAACATGAAATCAATTTTTTACACATTTGTATGGGCCGTTCTCTCTACTCTTTTTTCGCTGGTGATTTTAACTGTCAGTATTGGTGTTTTCCATCATCATGTTGGATTATCGATACTGTATGCGATGATTGGGTGGGGTGTGATGTTTGCAGGAAGCCGATGGGCTGCCTTCCAGTTGTTTTTGAAGAAACACGGACTGTCTCGCAGTGATTATGTATATATTAAACAGCACTTAAAAGAAGCTGGGCAAAAGCTGGTTCGTTTGAAGAAAGCTTTATTTGGTGTGAAGAACGTACAGACGATCAAGCATAATTATGAAATTCTTCGGCTTGCACGACGCATCTATACGATAACAAAAAAGGAACCGAACCGGTTTTATGATGCACAGCGGTTTTATTTTGAGAGTTTGGATTCTGTTGTTGAATTAACTGAGAAATATGCACTGCTGTATAATCAGCCGAATCGTAGCCATGAGCTTGAAATGACATTAAGCCAAACTCGAGTCACGCTGACTGAACTGCAAAAGCAATTAACGAATGATTTACAGCAAGTTTTAGGAAGAGATATAGAAGCACTTCATATTGAACTTGAAGTGGCCGATAAAATGATTAAAAAATAGACATGAAAGGAGTCAAACTCGATGAAACCAGAAGATCCAGTCATACCACCAGCCCCATCTACTACAGATCTTCCGTTTCGGGTGTTTGATACCTTATCTGATGAGGAAAAGCAGGAGGCGCTACAACGAGCTGAGAAGATCCCTGACCATCCACAAAAACTGCTTTTCTATGGCACACGTGTGCAGGAACGATTGTTAGAACAATCAAAACAAATGATGCAATATGTGGAGAAAAAAGATATTGACCAAATCGGAGACGTTCTAGAAGCTTTTTTACAGCAACTGCATTTAGTGGAGCCAGAGGATTTATTGCCAAAGAAGCGAGGCTTTTTTTTAAGGTTATTTCAGCGAGAAAAGCGTTCTACTCAGGAGATCATATCTCGTTTTAAACAAGCAGAAGCACAGATAGAGAGATTGTCAGCAAGGCTTCGTTACGCCAGAGGTGTGTTAATTTCGGATCATAAGTTATTAGAGCGTTTATTTGAGGAAAATCAATCATACTTTCAAGAGATGACATTGCAGGTTGCAGCAGTTGAAGCAAAGTTGACGCTGTTAGAGAAACATGCCCTAACAGAATCACAGTCACATGATCGGACATTAGAGGAACAATTGATGAGTCGGGAAGTCGATGAAGAAGAATATATGGAGAGATTAAAAGAACGGAAGTATGATTTGCTGTTGAGCCGTCAAATCGCACTGCAATGTAATGCCCAAATTCGAATGATTCAGCATACAAACCATACATTAGCCAATCATATTCAATCAACTGTTTCCGCATCAATTCCTTTATGGATTAACCAAATGTCGATTGCGTTCAATCATATTCAGCAGCGAGCCAATTCAGCGCTTGAGCAGCGTATCCAGCAAACATATGAACAGGTATCGAAGCAGCAAGGACAGTTGCTCGAAGATGCATCCTTAACGCCTATAGATACGTTGAAAAAGGTTCAGCGCCAATTGGCCGAAACATTGCAGGAAACGTTGCAGGTAAAAGAACATGGGAGCCAAGAACGAGCTCAATTAAAAAGTAGCATGCATGAGGCAGAGCAGAAGCTGGTGAATCATAAACCAATAAAGGAATGAGAATCCATCTTTCAGTTCACTTGTTTGAACGTTATAATAGATATAAGATATCGTTTAAGTGAAAAGGGTCGATTTGTTTGAAAACACCTTTATATACAGCATTATCACAACATGCGGAAAAGAAGCCCTATTCTTTTCACGTTCCGGGACATCACAATGGAGATGTCTTTTTTGATGAGGCACGGTCCTATTATGCATCCATTCTTCAGCTGGATGTGACAGAACTTGAAGGTCTAGATGATCTTCACCATCCGACTGGGGTGATTCAAGAGGCAGAGGATTTATTGGCAAAGCTATATGGAGCTAAACAAAGTTTTTTCCTTGTGAATGGCACAACCGTTGGCAATTTGGCGATGGTGATGTCTGCGTGTCAGGCTGGGGAGGGCATTTTCGTTCAGCGAAATTGTCATAAGTCTGTGTTCCATGCGATTGAGCTTGCGGGAGCGACGCCTATTATGTTAGAAACTGAGAGTGATCCGCAATTGCACGTCCCAACTCATGTGACGGAGGAAACAGTCAAACAAGCTATGGCGACACATCCTAACTGCCGGGCAATCGTTTTGACATATCCTAACTATTACGGACATGCAGCTGATTTATCAGGGCTCATTCAAATGTGTCATGAAGCTGGCATCATTGTATTAGTTGATGAGGCACATGGTGCTCATTTTGTATTAGGCGGTGCCTTTCCTCCATCTGCCCTTTCCTATGGAGCAGACGTGGTGGTACAATCAGCACATAAAACCCTTCCGGCAATGACGATGGGGTCTTATCTCCATCTTCAAGGAGACCGAATTGATGTGAAGCGGATAAAGACGTTATTAACGATGCTTCAAAGCAGTTCACCTTCCTATCCAATTATGGCTTCGTTAGATGTGGCGAGAGCTTATGTGGAGGAGTTGAAGGGAAAAGGGTTAATGGACGAAATCATGAGAGACTTGGCAAAGCTGAAAGCACAGTTCAATATGATCTCCAATCTCGAAGTGGTTGAGTCTGACTCTTTACCTATGGATCCATTAAAATGTGTCATTCGTTCAACAAAAGGGCTGACAGGCTATGAACTCAAAAAGGTGCTTGAGTCGGTGGAGGTTCACCCAGAACTTGCGGATGAACATCAAGTCTTACTCGTTTTTGGTCTAAGGCAGATAAAGGACGTTCCTTTTACAGCTATAGAGCAGGCTCTTCAGCAAAGTGATTCATTGCTTGTAAAAAAAGAGCCTCGAACGAGATCGCTCTTCTTAGAGGACGATCAGCAAAAGCGAGATGTAGAGGCTGTTCCATTCGAAAAAGCAGCTGGTCGGATTAGTGCAGAATCGGTCATTCCCTATCCGCCTGGTATTCCTTTGATGATTAAAGGAGAACCGATTGAATCAGATCAAATTGCGACGTTAAGCCGTTTGCTTGGGCATCAAGTTCATGTGCAAGCAAGTCAGGTGATTCACCAGAGAAAATTATATGTTTATATAGAAGAGGAGACACTATGAGCGGTATGTTTATTACGTTTGAAGGGCCTGAGGGTGCTGGAAAAACGACAGTGATTCGAAAAGTGTACGAAGAAATGGAACGTCAAGGCTATGCAGTGATGGCGACACGTGAGCCAGGAGGCATTGACATTGCAGAGCAAATTCGTGAAGTCATTTTAAATGAAAAAAATACAAAAATGGACGCAAAAACAGAGGCATTGCTTTATGCAGCAGCTAGAAGGCAGCATTTGGCTGAAAAAGTAGAACCGGCATTGAAGCGGGGGGAAACTGTTTTATGTGATCGTTTTGTCGACAGCTCCCTTGCTTATCAGGGCTATGCGAGAGGGCTTGGGATTGAAGAAGTCAAATCCATTAATGATTTTGCCATTGATGGCACGATGCCGCAAATGACCATTTACTTTTCCATTACACCAGAGGAAGGTCTAAAGCGAATTGATGCCAATCAAGGAAGAGAAAAAAATCGATTAGACATGGAAACACTGAATTTTCATCAAATGGTCAGAGAAGGATATGAGCTGCTGATTGCGCAATCACCAGAACGATTCCGTGTAGTAGATGCGTCTCAGCCTGTTCAGGATGTCTTTAATGAAGTGTTTCAGCTGATTCAGGACACATTAAAGAAAAATCAAATATGACCTCATTCCCAATCGTTGTTATAATATAGAGGAAGACATCGGCATGTCACCTGTGCCTAAAATGAAGGAGGCCAATCAAATGAAATTAATTGTTGCCGTTGTACAGGATCAAGATAGCAGCAAGTTATTGAAAATATTGACCGAACATCAATTCGGCGTGACAAAATTAGCTTCGACTGGTGGATTTCTAAAGTCTGGGAATACGACTTTTATCATTGGTTGCGATGATGTCCGAGTGGATAAAGCGTTACAGCTAATCAAGGAAAATTGCCGTAAACGTGATCAAATGATCGCGCCTGTATCACCAATGGGTGGAAATGCAGATTCATATGTACCATACCCTGTTGAGGTTGAAGTTGGTGGAGCTACCGTCTTTATTCTGCCAGTTGAACAATTTCATCAATTTTAAGGATGGGTTGCTGTGAAAATTAATCAAGATATGCGGCTGCTTTTAGAAAAGCGTGAACTTCAAGCGATGAAAGGAAGCCAAACTTCAGCATCGTTTAAATCATCGATGGAGACACAAAGCGGTAAAATGCGTTTAGAGCAGCTGACAGTCATGCTGAGCGATATCGAAGTCTTCGGCAAGAAACTGACAAAGTCACGAAACCTTAAAGATTTGGCTAGGTTTAAAGGACTTGTGAAACGCTTTGTAAAAGAAACAGTCGATAATGGATTAAATATAGAGACATCAAGGAGCTTTGACATTTATGGCAACACGCGAACACTCGCTTTAGTCAAAGCATTAGATGAAAAGCTGATTGAGTTAACAGAGGATATGATGAATCAAGAGAAACCCTCGATTGATTTGCTTGAACGTATTGGAGAAATAAAAGGTTTATTGATTAACCTTTACACATAGAGAGTGATAACATGGCAATTAGCTGGGATGACATGAATGATCTACAGCCGCGCGTCATGCGGCTGATTTTTAATAGTATTGATAAAGACCGACTGGCTCATGCTTACTTATTTGAAGGAAAAAAAGGGACAGGAAAGCTAGATGCTGCGATGCTTTTAGCGAAGAGCTTTTTTTGTTTGGAAGCAGGAGTGAAACCATGCGAGTCCTGTCAAAACTGCAAAAGAATTCAGTCTGGCAACCATCCAGATTTACATCTAGTGCAGCCTGACGGTCAATCAATTAAGAAGGCGCAAGTGCAGGCTTTGCAGGAGGAATTTACAAAAGCAGGCGTAGAATCGCATCGGAAAATGTATATCATTCTCCATGCGGACAAAATGACGGTCAATGCTGCGAACAGTTTATTAAAGTTCCTAGAGGAGCCCAACCGGGAAACGATGGCAATTTTAATCACTGAACAATCGCATAAAATGCTGGATACGATTATTTCAAGATGTCAGATGCTTAGCTTTCAGCCGCTGCAGCCGCAATCTTTGGAGCAGCAGCTTTTACAAGAAGGCGTGTCTCAGGATCTCGCAAGGCTTTTGTCGAATTTAACCAATAATTTAGCAGAAGCACTCGAATTAAGTCGAAATGATCAGTTTGCAGAGTCTAGAGCGAAAGTGATAAAATTGTATGAAGTCTTACACCAGCGAAAAGAACATGCATTTTTTTATATACAAGATCAATGGATGCCTTTTTTTAAAGAGAAAGACCTTCAAGAAACTGGTCTTGATATGCTTTTATTTATATATCGTGATGTATTGTCGATTCAAATAGGAAATGAAGATAAAGTCATTTATCAAGACTTATTCCAGACAATGAAGCAGCACGCGCTGCATTCCACACAGCAAATGGTGACGAATCAGATCCTTGCTGTATTAGAAGCGAAAAAGAGACTTCAATCCAACGTGAATGCCCAAGGGCTAATGGAGCAATTGGTGTTGATGTTGCAGGAGGGATAAGCTTGTACAACGTAATTGGTGTTCGCTTTAAAAAAGCGGGCAAAATCTATTATTTCGATCCTAATGGATTTCATATAGAAAATGATAGTTGTGTCATTGTAGAAACGGTTAGAGGTGTTGAGTACGGGCAAGTGGTCATCGCCAATAAAAAAGTAGATGAACACGATGTGGTTCTCCCTTTGCGTAAGGTGATTCGCGTCGCAGACGAACGAGACCGGCTCATCGTTGAGGAGAACAAAGAAGCAGCGATGGCAGCCTTTGACACATGTCTTCAGAAAGTAAGTGAACACGGCCTGGAAATGAAACTGGTCGATGTCGAATTTACATTCGACCGCAACAAGGTCATCTTCTATTTTACAGCGGATGGCAGAGTAGATTTCCGTGAGCTGGTTAAGGATCTTGCATCTATCTTCAAGACGAGAATTGAACTTCGTCAAATCGGTGTAAGAGACGAGGCAAAAATGCTAGGCGGCATTGGTCCGTGTGGCCGTATGCTTTGCTGTTCAACTTTCTTAGGAGATTTTGAACCTGTGTCCATTAAAATGGCAAAAGATCAAAACCTCTCGTTAAACCCTACCAAAATTTCAGGGCTTTGCGGTCGTTTGATGTGCTGCTTGAAATATGAGAATGATGAGTACGAAACAGCAAAAGAACAATTACCGGACATCGGTGAAACGATTCAGACGTCTAATGGCTCTGCAAAGGTAGTAGGGCTTAATATTTTAGAACGAATTTTGCAAGTTGAATTAACCGGGCAAGAAAAAGTGATAGAATATACTTGGGAAGAATTAATACAAGAAGGCGTTGTATCTGCACAAACAACTGAGTAACGAGGTGTGCCACCTTGGATAAAAAGGAACTATTTGATACGGTGATTAATTTAGAAGAACAAATCGGTTCTCTTTATCGCCAGCTAGGTGATTTGAAAAATCATATTGGTGAAGTGATTGAAGAAAATCACCAGCTGCAGATGGAGAATCAGCACTTGCGTGAACGTCTGGATCAATCCGATCGAGATAAATCGTCTGAGGCAGAGCATGATTCTGCCCAGAAGCCAAGTCATTCTGATATAGGAGAAGGTCATGATAACCTAGCTCGTTTATATCAGGAGGGCTTCCATATTTGTAATGTACATTATGGGAGCATTCGGAAAGAGGGAGACTGTTTGTTCTGTCTGTCATTTTTAAATAAAAAATGAGAAAAGGCTTCCGCTGAATCGGGAGCCTTTTTCACAGGAAAAGAAAGGATACATCATGGTTTCGTTAAGAGAAGATGAACGTTTAGACTACTTGCTTGCAGAAGATATGAATATTATTCAAAGTAAAACGGTGTTCGCCTTTTCATTGGATGCAGTGTTATTAGCAAAATTTGCGTATGTGCCGATTCAAAAAGGGGAGATTATTGATCTTTGTACGGGAAATGGCATCGTTCCATTGCTGCTTTCGACGAGATCTAAAGCCTCTATTACAGGGGTTGAAATTCAAGAACGTCTGTTTGATATGGCAAAGAGAAGTGTGGCGCATAATCAACTGGAGCAGCAGATTGAGTTGATCCATGGTGATTTAAATGATATGCCTAAACGGTACGGAAACCACAAAGTAGACGTGATTACTTGTAATCCGCCATATTTTAAGACTCCTTCTAAGGATGAAATCAATGAAAATGAGTATTTGGCGATTGCACGTCATGAGATTCATTGTACATTAGAAGATGTCATTCGTGTTTCTTCCACTTTGCTAAAGCAAGGAGGCAAACTGGCAATGGTTCATCGCCCTGGACGGCTGCTTGAGATTGTTGAAATGATGAAGAAATATCGAATTGAGCCAAAACGAATTCAATTTGTATATCCGAAACAGGGAAAAGAAGCGAATACCATTTTAGTGGAAGGGATGAAAGATGGAAAACCGGATTTGAAAATCCTCCCGCCGCTTTTTGTTTATGGAGAAGACCAAGAGTATACAAAAGAAATCAGGACGATACTGTATGGAGAAGCATAGTCATTATTTCTATGTATTGAAATGTGCAGATGGCAGTTTGTACGCTGGGTATACAAATAACTTACAAAAAAGGCTGACTGCCCATAATAGCGGGAAGGGTGCAAAGTATACGAGAGCTAGACGGCCGGTGGAACTCTATTACCACGAATGCTTTTTCACCAAAAGAGAAGCCATGCAACAGGAATATCGTTTCAAAACGTGGACACGTCGAAAAAAGGACATGTATATAGAAGAAAAGCGAATCAAAAAGGAGGCGGCACATGAAAAAGACACAGAGAAGCTTTGATGGTCAATCAGAAATGGGTATTCTTTATCTCGTACCAACCCCGATTGGAAACTTAGAAGATATGACGTTTCGAGCGATACAAACGTTAAAAGATGTAGACTATATTGCCGCAGAAGATACGAGACAAACGAAAAAGCTTTGTCATGTCTATGAAATTGATACCCCATTAACGAGTTATCATGAACATAACAAAGATAGCAGTGGTCATAAGTTAATCGAATGGTTAAAAGAAGGAAAGAACATTGCACTCGTGAGCGATGCCGGTTTACCGACGATCTCTGATCCAGGAGCCGAAGTGGTTCGCGACTTTACGAACATCGGAGGCTATGTCATTCCGTTACCTGGTGCAAATGCAGCACTTACGGCGCTCATTGCGTCAGGAATCGCACCTCAGCCATTTTTCTTTTACGGTTTTCTTGATCGTCAAAAAAAGGAAAAGAAAAAACAGCTGGAAGCATTGAAGAAACGCCAAGAAACAATTGTTTTCTATGAAGCGCCCCATCGGTTAAAAGAAACGCTGACTGTGATGAAAGAAGTGTGGGGGAACCGGAATATTGCCATTACGAGAGAACTGACAAAGAAATTTGAAGAGTTTATTCGTGGAGATTTAGAATACGCGCTGACCTGGGTGACAGAACAACAAATCCGTGGTGAGTTCTGTCTCGTTGTACAAGGAAATGATCAGGATGAAGAAGAACTGAATGAAGAAGCTTGGTGGAATTCTTTATCTGAAAAAGAGCATGTGATCCATTACATAGAGGAAGGGTTAACGTCAAAAGAGGCTATTAAACGTACTGCGGTCGAACGTGGTGTGCCAAAGCGAACGATCTATGATGCGTATCATATTGAACAATAAAGAAAGGTTCTTGCAAACGGTGCAAGAACCTTTTTATATAAAACTTATTTTTGTGATTGAAGTTGGTTTTGGATTTCGTTAATGATTTGCTCTGCACCTTCACGGCTAAGAACTAATTTACCATTAGCAAGTTTAAGGTTATCGTCTGATACTTCACCTGTTACTTGGCAAGTCATGTTTGGTTTATATTTTTTTAGGATAATTTTTTCATCATCAACATAAATTTCCAAAGCGTCTTTTTCTGCGATTCCTAACGTACGGCGAAGCTCGATTGGAATCACCACGCGTCCTAATTCGTCAACTTTACGTACAATACCTGTAGATTTCATCTTCATTCTCCTCCCAAAAAGTTCTTATTCTTAATATAATATTATCTTCGTCATTATTCGACAAATTCCTTACATTCCTAGCATAACAAGGTTTCCATAAATCGTCAATCATTTTGTTTACTATTGTTTGTAAAATATGACTCTTAAAGTCAAAGGACCTTGAAACTACCGGTGTATAAGGATTTTTCAGAATTTATCTATAAAAATATGAAAAATGACGATAACAGATTAACAAGACTTTTGCCCTAATTTAGCCAATTGTAAATCTGGAAATAGATTTCATACGACAATATTCGACAAAATGTCGAGCGGTTTGTCGTTTTTTTCGAAAAACTCGTCTTTTTCGTTCATTTCAATCTGTTCTATGTATATATGCTTGATCTTAAAGGCTAAGATGGTATCATAGAGAAAGCACAAGTGCAAAACATAATGAAATGATCTGACACATTTTAATGAAGTATGATGACCGCTCTCGTCCATTGGGCGGGAGTTTTTGACATTTACACACAAGCAGGAGGTTCCGACATGCCGGAAAAGAAAAAAACGTTTTATCTGACTACACCAATTTACTATCCGAGCGGAAAATTACATATTGGACATGCTTATACGACAGTGGCAGGGGATGCCATGGCTCGATATAAACGTCTGCAAGGCTATGATGTGATGTATTTAACGGGTACAGATGAGCACGGACAAAAAATTCAGCAAAAAGCTGAAGAACAAAATATTACACCGATTGAGTATTTAGATCCGGTCGTTGCTGACATTAAATCATTATGGAAGAAACTCGACATTTCCAACGATGATTTCATTCGTACAACGGAAAAAAGACATACGAAAATCATTGAACAAGTCTTCCAAAAGCTGCTTGATCAAGGAGATATTTATTTAGATCAATATGAGGGCTGGTACAGTATTCCTGATGAAACATTCTATACGGAAACACAGCTTGTTGATGTTGAGCGAAATGAGAAAGGGGAAGTCATTGGAGGGAAAAGCCCAGACAGTGGACACCCTGTTGAATTGATTAAAGAGGAATCATATTTCTTCCGTATGAGTAAGTATGCAGATCGCTTACTAGATTATTACGAAAAGAACCCGTCGTTCATTCAGCCTGAATCAAGAAAGAATGAAATGATTAATAACTTCATTAAACCGGGGTTAGAGGATTTAGCTGTATCAAGAACAACCTTTGATTGGGGCATTAAAGTACCTAATAATCCGAAGCACGTCATCTATGTATGGATTGATGCGTTATTCAACTACTTAACAGCGATTGGCTACGGAACCGATCAAGATGAAAAATATAAAAAATATTGGCCTGCCAACGTACACCTAGTTGGGAAAGAAATTGTACGATTCCATACAATTTACTGGCCAATTATGCTGATGGCACTTGATCTGCCGCTGCCAAAACAAATTTTCGCACATGGCTGGCTGCTCATGAAAGATGGCAAAATGTCTAAATCAAAAGGGAACGTAGTAGATCCTGTTACGTTAATTGATCGCTATGGTCTTGATGCTCTTCGTTATTACCTGCTACGCGAAGTACCATTTGGTGCAGACGGTGTGTTTACACCAGAAGGATTCGTGGAACGTGTAAACTATGACCTTGCCAATGATTTAGGGAACTTACTTAACCGTACAGTGGCGATGGTGCAAAAATACTTCGACGGTACATTAAGCAGCTATAAGGGTCCAGTCAATGAGTTTGATGAGGAACTAAAAGCTGTAGCTGAACAAACGGTGAAAGCTTATGAAGAAGCGATGGAGAACCTCGAATTCTCGGTGGCTCTTTCAAATGTTTGGACATTAATCAGCAGAACGAATAAATATATTGATCAAACAGCGCCTTGGGTATTAGCGAAGGATGAAACAAAACGAAAAGAATTGCATTCTGTAATGTACCATTTAGCAGAATCACTCCGAATCACAGCTGTATTGTTAACGCCATTCTTAACAAAAACACCTGAGAAAATCTTCTTCCAGCTTGGAATTGAAGAAGAAAAACTCAAAAGCTGGGAAAGCATTCTTTCTTTCGGTGCGATTCAAAAAGCGACGGTACAAAAAGGTGAGCCGTTGTTCCCTCGTTTAGAGGTTGAAGAAGAAGTGGCATACATTAAAGAGAAGATGCAAGGAAGTGCGCCTAAGGTAGAAGAAGAGTCAGTTGAAATAGAAGAAACTGAATTGCCTGAACTGGGTGCCGAAATTGCCTTCGATGATTTTTCGAAAGTTGACCTTCGTGTAGCACAAGTATTGGAAGCAGCACCAGTGAAAAAAGCTGACCGTCTCTTAAAGCTTCAGCTTGATTTTGGATTTGAAAAGAGACAAATTGTCTCAGGGATTGCCAAGCATTATCAACCAGAAGAATTGGTAGGGAAGAAGCTCGTCTGCGTAGCGAATCTCACACCAGTTAAACTAAGAGGGGAAATTTCCCAGGGAATGATTTTAACTGGAGAAACTACTGGTAAATTGCAGGTTCTTGAAGTAGATCAATCTCTAGCAAATGGAACGAAAATTTTATAATTTAACAAAGGTGTTCCACGTGTAACATTTCGTCGAACACCTTTTGTTTTTCAGAAGAATTGTCGAAAGGAGCAATCAACCATGTTATTTGACACACATGCCCACTTAAATGCTGAACAATATAATGAAGACTTAGAGCAGGTGATTGAAAGAGCCAAAAGTGAAAAGGTAGAGAAGATTGTGGTGGTCGGGTTTGATCGTCCAACCATTACGAGAGCGATGGAGCTAATTGAAGCATATGATTTTATGTATGCAGCCATCGGCTGGCATCCTGTTGATGCCATTGATATGACAGATGAAGATTTGGCTTGGATCAAAGAATTATCTCAGCATGAAAAGGTTGTTGCCATTGGAGAAATGGGTCTAGATTACTATTGGGACAAGTCGCCAAAAGATGTGCAAAAAGAAGTCTTTAGACGTCAAATTGCTCTTGCAAAAGAAGTGAATCTGCCAATTATCATTCATAACCGTGACGCTACGGAAGATGTAGTGACGATCTTAAAAGAAGAAGGAGCGGCAGAAGTCGGAGGAATTATGCACTGCTTTACTGGGAGCCTCGAAATTGCAAAAGCATGTATGGAAATGAACTTTTATATCTCATTCGGTGGACCTGTGACATTTAAAAATGCGAAAAAACCGAAAGAAGTTGTAAAGGATATTCCAAGTGATCGTCTTCTGATTGAGACAGACTGCCCGTATTTAACTCCAGCGCCATTTAGAGGGAAACGAAATGAGCCGAGCTATGTGAAATATATCGCAGAACAAATTGCTGAATTGCGAGAAATAAGCTTTGAAGAGCTTGCTGCATTGACAACAGAAAATGCGAAAAAAGTTTTCCGTATAAACTGACAGTATATGATGTCAATCCTTGTTTAAGCTTGTCCAATTGTGAAACATAACGAAAAAGTTCTACACGTTTGCGCCTCCTCATAGGATAAGTTGTCGATAAGTCTTTCTTCCCTTCCTTCCAAAAATCTCCCATAATAGGTTTACAATCGAGCATTTTTGTACAGTGGGTGGAAGGGTTGACAGGTTTTGAGATACTCTATATAATCTCTCCGAGGAGAAGGAGGCGTTTTTCATCGTACAAAAAATGAAAAATCTGTTTTCTGTCAAGCTAGGAAAAGGCAAGGTTTTATTTCTAGTCGCTTGCTTGCTTTTAGCTGGAACTGGGACGGCTTACGGTGCGCATGAGCTCACTAAGCAGTCTATTACCATTTCAATCAATGGCAAAGAGAAGACAATTCGTACACATGAAGAGACAGTAGCACAGCTGCTTTCAGACCTTGGAATAAGGACCAGGGCGGAGGATCATATCTCTCCAAGTCTAAATACAAAGATTCAAGACAACATGAACATTGTGTATGATGCGGCTATACCGGTTCATCTCACCCTAGATGGGAAAGAGAAAACGATATGGACAACAGATCAGACGGTTGGAGCATTATTGAAGAATGAGAAGATAGATATTGGGAAGCACGATCAAGTAACTCCAGGAAAGAATGACAAGATTAAAAAGAATATGGATCTTGTGGTTCAGCAGGCCTTCCAGGTCAGCTTAAACGATGGAGGAAAGGATAAGAAAGTGTGGACCACTTCGACTACGGTCGCTGACTTTTTAAAGCAACAAGAGCTGAAGCTCAAGAAGCACGATAAGATCAAACCTGCGTTACATAGTCACCTTTCTAAAAAAAGCGCAGATGTGAAGATCACTCGGGTGGAAAAAGTCACCGATGTAGTGGAAGAGAAAATTGCTTTTGATACCAAACATAAAAAGGATCGATCTCTTGAAAAAGGAAAAGAGAAGGTGCTTGAAAAAGGTGAAGAAGGTAAATTGAAGAAGCACTATGCCATTGTGAAAGAAAACGGCAAAGTGGTGTCTAAAGAATTAATTAAAGAGGTTACTGCAAAAGACAGTAAGGATCGTTTAGTGGCCGTTGGTACACAAGTGTCCAAGAAAGAACCTAAAGCGTCACCTGCGGTTTCAAGAAGTAATGAATCGTCAGGAAAAGAGTTCTATGTGACGTCCACAGCCTATACAGCGGGCTGTGCTGGATGTACGGGCAGAACGTCTACAGGCTTTAATTTAAAAGCAAATCCAGGTGCAAAGGTCATAGCAGTTGATCCGAGTGTCATTCCGCTGGGCTCTAAAGTGTATGTGGAAGGCTATGGGTACGCCGTTGCATCAGACACTGGATCTGCTATAAAAGGGAATAAAATTGATGTGTTCGTCCCAAGTAAGTCGGCAGCTTATCAATGGGGGAATAAACGAGTGAAAATTAGAGTGCTCAAATAAACACATCAAATCATTTATATGAACAGAGGGCTTTGCGCACCCTCTGTTTTTTTGGTTATAATAGAAGCACTGTTTTCTAATTAATTAGACGCAAAAACAGCAAGGAAGGTTTCATTTTTTGACAAAAAAATGTAGATTGTTTTTGCAAGCGGAGGAATACATGAAAATCAAAGAAATCATTGTGGTGGAGGGTCGTGACGACACTGCTAGAGTAAAAATGGCAGTTGATGCAGATACGATTGAAACGAATGGATCTGCCATTGGCGATACAGTCATTCAACAAGTGCGTCTTGCTCAGGAGACGAGGGGGGTTATCATTTTAACTGATCCTGATTTCCCTGGGGAAAAGATCCGTAAAACCATCGCAGAGGCTGTCCCTGGCTGTAAGCACGCCTTTTTACCAAAACACCTTGCGAAAGCGAAGCGGGACAAAGGAATTGGTGTCGAGCATGCTTCCTTGGATAGTATTCGAGAATGCCTTGCACATGTCCATGAGGAAATGGAAGAATCAGAAAGCGAGATTACGTTAGACGATTTATTTGACGCAGGCCTTATCGGAGGCGAAGCATCAAAACGCCGCCGCGAACGATTAGGTGTGCTTTTAAATATAGGATATACAAATGCGAAGCAGCTGCAAAAGCGTCTTCACATGTTCCAAATAACGAAAGAGGATTTTATTGCGGCCTTAAAGACCGTCATGCAGGAGGAAGCCGATGAATAAAGATATTGCGACGCCCATCAGAACGAAGGAAATACTGAAGAAGTACGGTTTCTCTTTTAAAAAGAGCTTAGGGCAAAACTTTTTAATTGATACGAATATTTTAGATCGCATTGTCGATCATGCAGAGATTACGGATGAGACAGGTGTAATTGAAATTGGCCCTGGTATCGGTGCGTTGACTGAACAGCTCGCCAAACGGGCAAAGAAAGTCACGGCTTTTGAAATCGACCAGCGCCTATTGCCGATTTTAAACGATACGCTTTCTCCATATGATAATGTCACCATTATTCATCAAGACGTATTGAAGGCAGATGTAAGAAAGGTGATTGAAGAACAATTTGCTGACTGTAAAGAAGTAATGGTCGTAGCAAACCTTCCTTATTATGTGACGACACCAATTATTATGAAATTGCTTGAAGAAAACCTTCCATTGAAAGGCATCGTTGTCATGCTGCAAAAAGAAGTAGCAGATCGCATGGCCGCTGCTCCTTCATCAAAAGAATACAACTCTTTGTCGATTGCAGTGCAATTTTATACAGAAGCGAAGACGGTCATGGTTGTGCCGAAAACGGTTTTCGTCCCACAACCGAATGTGGATTCAGCGGTGATCAAACTAACTGTTCGTGAAACACCTGCAGTCTCAGTAGACAATGATACGTTTTTCTTTCAACTGATTCGTGCGAGTTTTGGCCAGCGCCGGAAGACATTGATGAATAACTTGATGAACAATCTGCCAGATGGCAAGAAACATAAAGCCATCATTGAAGAAGCCCTTGTAACAGCTGAGGTTGATGGGAAACGCCGCGGTGAATCATTGTCAATCGATGAATTTGCCCGTTTGTCCAATGTTTTACACAAAGCCCTTTCATAAGGGCTTTTCAGCGTGTAGACAAACCCTCGCATTCGGTGTCAGTCCTGCGCGCTGGTGCTCACGAATGTCAAATTCGCTCCGCGCCAGTACTCGTCCTTCCTAGAGCTGCAAAGGTTTTCTATCACGCTGAAAAGAAGACAAAGCTCTTTTATAAGGGCTTTTTTCTTTTGGTTTTCACCACTTCACCTGTTCAGGCATAGGCTAGAAAGAACAACACACCTGAAAGAAGAACAAGTGTAGCGTAAGACGATACCAACAGGATAAGAGCCTGATTGTGGAGTGAAAAGCATGCAATTTCAAATAGGAGATATGGTGACGAGGGCATCCTATCAGATGGATATTATGTTTCGTATCATTCGAATTGATGAGACAGACCAGCACGAAGCCACCGCCATTTTGCATGGGAATGAAGTGAGGCTGATCGCCGATGCGAAGATGTCAGATTTGGTCTTGATTCAAAAAGAGGAGCAGCTGACAAGAGAGAAGGACGATGAACGGAAAATTAACGAATCGCTCGACTTACTCAGGCAAGATTATCAGTTGCTTCGTGAAAAACAAGAGTATTATACGTCTGGACAATATCAGCATCAGGAGCAGTATTTTCATATGCCCGGAAAGGTTCTGCATTTAGATGGAGATGCTTCATACTTAAAGAAATGCTTAGATGTATATGAAAGAATCGGTGTACCTGTGTATGGTGTGCATTGCCACGAGAAGAAAATGCCAAGCATGATTGATTCATTAATTGATCAATACCGGCCTGATATTTTGGTCATCACAGGACATGATGCGTATTCTAAACAAAAGGGCGGTGTACACGATATCGGTGCATATCGTCATTCTCGTCATTTCGTTGAAACGGTTCAAAAGGCAAGAAGGAAGGTTCCGCATTTAGATCAGCTCGTGATCTTTGCAGGTGCCTGCCAATCTCATTTTGAATCATTAATTCAAGCAGGTGCTAATTTTGCAAGCTCACCCTCACGTGTCAACATTCATGCACTTGACCCCGTCTATATTGTTGCCAAGATCAGCTTCACTCCATTTGTAGATCGAATCAACGTGTGGGATGTGCTCCGAAATACGCTGACGAGAGAAAAAGGTCTCGGAGGGATTGAAACAAGGGGCGTTTTAAGGGTAGGTATGCCATATAAAAGAGACCATGAATCGACATAACCCGACTGATTTCAGTCTGGTTTTTTTTATGCTCAAAAAGAAATTTCATATGAATACATAATTCACCGGAATTTGAGAAAAATAGGGAGGAGAAAAGGTAGAAGTTTGTCAAAAATATTTTGTTGACAATGGCTCGTGTTGGTTGATATAATTTAATTTTTATTTGACAAAAATGGGCCGTTGTTGTATAATTATCTCAGTGAGGTGGATGCAATGGCGAAGACTTTGTCCGACATCAAAAGATCGCTTGATGGTAACTTAGGTAAACGTTTGACGTTAAAGGCTAACGGAGGCCGCCGAAAAACAATTGAGCGTTCGGGCATTTTAGCTGAAACGTACCCTTCTGTTTTTGTGATTCAATTAGATCAAGATGAGAATTCGTTTGAAAGAGTTTCTTACAGTTATGCAGATATACTGACTGAGACGGTCGAATTAACGTTCGATGATACCGCTAGCTCAGTCGCCTATTAATGGGCAGTGAACTTTTTGTTTACTGCTTTTTGTTTTGCCTTTTTTCTGTATGGGAGGCTGTCCATTATTTGAAAGGGGTAAAAGGCAGGAATCGATGCAAAATAAGAAAGCCACAAATGAGTGGCGATGATTCGAATTCTCGACCAAAGGGGCTGTTTCGTTTGGGTAGACGCCGAGGCATTATGTCAGATGAGTTCAAATACGAGCTGGCGAAGGATCTTGGATTTTATGATACCGTCAAAAATGGAGGCTGGGGAGAGATTCGTGCGCGTGACGCAGGAAATATGGTCAAACGTGCCATTGAATTAGCTCAACAGCACATGGCTCAAGAAGAGAATCAATGATAAAGAAATGATCAGGGATACCTCGGGTGTCTCTGGTCTTTTTTGCTTGAAAAAGTGAGTGTGCTGGGGGCAAAAGCCAATATTCATCAGATCCATCAAATGTGATACAATATTGATACTTATGTTTAGATGGAGAAGTAGGTGAAATGTTTGCGTATTTTAGAAAAAGCACCGGCAAAAATTAATCTCTCACTTGATGTTCATGGAAAAAGACCGGATGGATATCACGAAGTGGAGATGGTGATGACAACAATAGATCTTGCAGATCGACTAGAGCTGACGGAGCTGGACAAAGACGAAATCCGTGTATCATCTCATAATCGTTTTGTGCCAGATGATCAACGGAATTTGGCTTATCAGGCAGCTAAATTATTAAAAACAAGATTCGGTATTCAAAAAGGCGTATCGATTGTCATCACAAAAGCAATTCCCGTCGCAGCAGGTTTAGCTGGAGGTAGCAGTGATGCCGCAGCAGCGCTTCGCGGCTTAAACCGTTTGTGGAAGTTAAATCTCACGTTAGATGAACTAGCTGAGCTTGGAGCGGAGATCGGCTCAGATGTCTCTTTTTGTGTACACGGAGGGACAGCACTAGCGACAGGACGTGGAGAGAAACTAAAGCATATTGCGACACCGCCGCATTGCTGGGTGATTTTAGCGAAGCCGGTGATTGGGGTATCTACAGCTGAGGTCTACAGACAATATGACGCAAGCAAAGTAGAACACCCAAATGTACAGCGTATGATTGAAGCAATTGAAGCGAAAGATTATAAAGAGATGTGCGGCTCACTCGGTAACGTGTTGGAATCTGTGACATTAAAAATGTATCCGGAAGTCGATATGATTAAGAGACAGATGAAGCGTTTCGGAGCAGATGCTGTATTAATGAGCGGCAGCGGGCCAACTGTATTTGGCTTGATTCAATATGAATCGAAGGTACAAAGAATATATAACGGACTGAGAGGATTTTGTGATCAGGTTTACGCTGTCCGCATGATCGGCGAACAAAATACCCTTGATTAAATCCGTATATTAAGTTATATTATTCATAAATTATTCGGGTTCTGGGGGTAAGTTCATGAAGTTTCGTCGAAGCGGCAGATTGGTGGACTTAACAAATTATTTGTTAACCCACCCGCACGTACTAGTACCTTTAACTTTTTTTGCAGAGCGATATCAATCTGCGAAGTCCTCTATTAGTGAAGACTTAACGATTATCAAACAGACCTTCGAACAGCAGGGAATAGGGACTTTACTTACTGTACCTGGCGCTGCTGGCGGAGTGAAATATATTCCAAAGATTCATCTAAAAGAAGCAGACGAAGTCGTCAACGATATCGGAGAGGCATTATCAACTCCTGAACGTGTGCTTCCTGGCGGTTATTTATATTTAACTGATGTTTTAGGCAATCCATCGATTCTTGCGAAAATCGGTAAGCTTTTTGCGACCATTTTTTCGGATCGACCGATTGATGTTGTCATGACTGTTGCGACGAAAGGTATTCCGATTGCCTATTCTGTTGCAGGTTATTTAAATGTGCCTGTTGTGATCGTTAGAAAAGATAATAAGGTAACTGAAGGATCAACTGTTAGTATTAATTATGCATCAGGTTCTTCTAACCGAATTCAAACCATGTCACTTGCAAAGCGGAGCTTAGATAAAGGATCCAATGTGTTGATTATTGATGACTTTATGAAAGCAGGCGGAACCATTAATGGCATGATGAATCTTCTAGAGGAATTTAATGCAAATGTTGCAGGGATCGGTGTTTTATTAGAAGATGAAGGCGTAGATGAACGTCTTGTCGATGAATATGTATCACTTTTAAAGCTTTCAACCATTGATATGAAGCAGAAAATCATTGAGATTAATGAAGGCAATTTCCACGAGTTTTTTCATTCGAAAGCTTAAGCTTTGATCAAACATGTATTTGAATGGGAGAGATTGATATGACAAAAGTTGTTCAAACCAAAAACGCGCCAGCAGCCATTGGACCTTACTCTCAAGGGGTTATCGTCAATAACATGTTTTACAGCTCAGGGCAGATTCCGTTAACGCCAGCTGGAGATTTTGTGAATGGAGATATTAAAGAACAAACACATCAAGTGTTTCATAATCTTAAAGCCGTCCTTGAAGCAGCGGGTGCTTCCTTTGAAACAGTCGTGAAAGCAACGGTTTTCATTAAAGATATGGAACAATTCGCTGAAGTGAATGAAGTGTACGGTGAATACTTCCATACACATAAGCCAGCTCGTTCATGTGTAGAAGTAGCCAGACTTCCAAAAGATGCACTTGTAGAAATTGAAGTTGTGGCATTAGTGAAATAAACAGGCCATCTCTTTGGAGACCGTTTGGTTTCATTATATGTATGAAAAGGCATCGTCATGATGTCTTTTTTCACGCAACCGATGTAAGCGTCGTCATTAAAATGACAAAAAATGTATAAATATCCCGATATTTCAAAAAAAGTTTAAAAAAAGAGCAGGAGAATCACCACAATCGTTGAATACCTAATTAATGCTTTTATATTGGGAAAAGGTGGTGAACTACTGTGGAAGTTACTGACGTAAGATTACGCCGCGTGAATACCGATGGTCGCATGAGGGCGATTGCATCCATCACGCTGGACCACGAATTTGTTGTTCATGATATTCGTGTGATTGATGGAAACAATGGCTTGTTTGTTGCAATGCCTAGCAAACGTACGCCTGATGGAGAGTTTCGCGACATTGCACATCCAATTAATTCAAGCACTCGGGGTAAAATCCAAGATGCTGTTTTAAATGAGTATCATCGCTTAGGCGAAGAGGAAGAGACAATTGAATATGAAGAAGCTGGAGCTTCTTAAAGATATGTGAACCTAAAAAGACAGCTTTAAGAGAAAATGAATGTTTTCTTTTAAATGCTGTCTTTTTTGCGTTTTTTCTCTTGTTCCTTATGTCTCCCGTTCATTAGAAAATTAATGCACTTCCTCTTGTATCCTTGAAATCAGTCCTTATTTAGGATATATTTTTCTATGGATAATAGGGATATTGGAGGCCAATCAATGGATAAGCGGTTCGCAGTGATTTTAGCAGCGGGAAAAGGAACAAGAATGAAGTCAAAGTTATACAAAGTACTTCATCCAGTTTGCGGAAAGCCAATGGTCGAGCATGTGGCAGATCAAGCGTTAAAGCTATCTTTAGCCAAGCTTGTGACGATTGTCGGTCATGGAGCAGAGGACGTCAAGAAGCAGCTTGGGGACAGAAGTGAATATGCACTTCAAGAAGAACAGCTGGGAACAGCACATGCCGTCAAACAAGCCAAATCGTTCCTCGCGCAGGAAAAGGGAACAACCATTGTCATTTGTGGAGATACACCATTATTGACAGCGGAAACAATGGAAGCCATGTTAAGCGAGCATCAAAAACAACAAGCGAAAGTCACGATTTTGACAGCACACGCGGATGATCCAACAGGTTATGGACGTATTCTTCGTGATGAAACAGGTGCTGTGGTAAAGATCGTCGAGCATAAAGATGCAAATGATGCTGAACGTCAAGTGAATGAAATTAATACTGGAACCTATTGCTTTTCAAATGAAGATCTCTTCCGTGTGATTGAGCAAGTGTCAAATGAAAATGCACAAGGTGAATACTATTTGCCGGATGTCATTGAAATTCTAAAGAATGAAGGACAGACGGTTGCAGCGTATCAAACACCGCATTTTGAAGAAACACTTGGAGTCAATGATCGTATCGCTCTATCACAAGCAGAGCAATTCATGAAGCGACGTATTAATCATCAGCATATGAAGAATGGTGTAACCTTGATTGATCCTGAGAACACGTATATCTCGCCCGATGCAGTCATCGGTGAAGATACAATGATTTATCCTGGGACGGTCATCAAAGGAAATGTAAAGATTGGTGCAGATGCCACAATGGGTCCGAACACTGAAATTGTTGATAGCGTAATTGGAGATCGGACAGTCATTAAGCAGTCTGTTGTCTGTGATAGTGAAGTTGGGGTAGATGTGACAATTGGACCGTTTGCTCATATTCGCCCGTTGTCGAAAATTGGCGATGAAGTGAAGATCGGAAATTTTGTCGAAATCAAGAAAACAGTTTTCGGTGACCGAAGCAAAGCGTCTCATCTAAGCTATATTGGAGATGCAGAGGTCGGAACGGATGTAAACCTTGGTTGTGGATCCATTACAGTTAATTATGATGGGAAGAACAAATTCTTAACGAAGATTGAAGATGGCGCATTTATTGGCTGTAATTCAAATCTCGTTGCACCAGTCACTGTCGGAAAAGGGGCATATGTTGCAGCCGGTTCAACGGTTACAGAAGATGTACCGCAGGATGCATTGTCTATTGCTAGAGCAAGACAAGTCAATAAAGAAGATTATGTGAAAAATATTCATAAAAAATAATCCAAATACCCGGAGGTTTACCATGTCTAATCGTTATGCTGATGCGAATTTAAAGATATTCTCTTTGAATTCAAACCCTGAACTTGCCAAAGAAATTGCCGATCGTATCGGAGTTGATGTAGGAAAGAGCTCTGTTAAACGTTTTAGTGACGGTGAAGTCCAAATCAATATTGAAGAAAGTATCCGTGGCTGTGATTGTTATGTTATTCAATCTACTAGTGCGCCAGTCAATGAGCACATTATGGAGCTACTCATTATGGTAGATGCACTAAAACGCGCTTCTGCGAAAACGGTCAATATTGTCATCCCTTATTACGGATATGCACGTCAAGATCGTAAGGCGAAACCTCGTGAGCCAATCACGGCGAAGCTTTTTGCGAACTTACTTGAAACAGCAGGTGCTACACGTGTCATTGCACTTGACCTTCATGCGCCGCAAATCCAAGGTTTCTTTGATATTCCAATCGATAACTTAATGGCTGTGCCAATCTTAACAAACTATTTTGAACAGAAAAACTTAAATGATATCGTTGTTGTGTCTCCTGACCACGGTGGTGTTACGCGTGCGCGCAAAATGGCGGACCGCCTGAAAGCACCAATCGCAATTATCGACAAACGTCGTCCGAAGCCGAACGTGGCTGAAGTGATGAACATCATTGGGAACATTGAAGGCAAAACGGCGATTCTCATCGATGATATCATTGATACAGCTGGTACGATTACACTTGCTGCAAATGCACTTGTGGAAAATGGAGCGGCTGAAGTCTATGCTTGTTGTACTCACCCAGTATTGTCTGGACCAGCAGTAGAACGTATTACAAACTCTAAAATTAAAGAATTAGTTGTGACAAACAGTATTCATTTAACAGATGACAAGAAAGTTGGAAAATTCATTCCGCTTTCAGTTGGGCCTTTGCTTGCAGAAGCCATCATCCGTGTACATGAAGAAGAATCTGTGAGCTACCTTTTCAGCTAATTTTCTGATTGAAAAAGGCCCTAGGCATCAGCTTGGGGTCTTTTTGCTGTGATAAATGAAAGACAAACATGTTTAAAATGATTCAGTTATGGGTATTTATGAAAGTAGTGACAAAAAAGAAATAGGATGGTGCTGAATATGGCAACTTTAAAAGCAAATAAAAGAACTGATTTCAAACGTTCCACACTGCAAAAAATCCGTCATTCAGGACACGTTCCTGGTGTCATATACGGAAAAAATACAGACAACCTTGCTGTTTCATTAGACAGTATTGATTTATTAAAGACATTACGTGATGAAGGAAAAAACACAATCATCACATTAGACGTTGGCGGTGAAACAAAATCTGTGATGGTAACAGAATTGCAAACAGATCCGTTGAAAAATGAGCTTGTCCACGCTGATTTCCAAGTGGTCGACTTACAGCGAGAAATTGACGCAGATGTACCTGTACAACTCATTGGCGAATCCAAAGGTGTAAAGGATGGCGGTGTGCTTCAGCAGCCACTATTTGAGCTATCCATTACAGCAAAACCAAAGGATATCCCGCAAAATATTGAAGCTGATATTACAAACTTAGAAGTAAATGACGTACTAACAGTTGGTGATCTGACTGTTCAATCTACGTATCAAATTAATAATGATCCAGAAGAAGTTGTTGCTTCGATCTTACCGCCTCAGCAATCAGAGGTTCCAGAGCCAGATAGTGAAGAGGAAACGCAAGAGCCTGAGGCCATTAAAGAAAAAGATGACAGCGAAGAATAACTGGTCAATTAGAGACGTAACCCTCCCGCGGTTACGTCTTTTGTGCTAGAATGAAAAGAATTCATACGTTTTGCATGAGGCAATCACATTGGCTCATTTTTTAGGCGTGTGCATGTGCGACAAAGGAGGTTATTGGTTTCATGATTGCGTTCGTTGGATTGGGTAATCCAGGAAAAGAATATGAAAAAACAAGACATAACGTCGGGTTTATGACAATAGATGAACTATCAAAAAAATGGGACATCCCATTAAATCAATCAAAATTCCATGGACAATATGGAACTGGGTTTGTTTCGGGGCAAAAGGTTCTACTTGTGAAGCCTCTTACATATATGAACTTATCAGGGGAATGTGTGCGTCCGCTGATGGATTACTATGATATTCCCCTTGAACATTTGAAGGTCATCTATGATGATCTTGATTTGCCAACGGGCCGGATTCGTTTGCGTACTAAAGGAAGTGCAGGCGGACATAACGGAATCAAATCGTTGATTCAGCATTTAGGTTCACCAGAGTTTGACCGATTCCGTATCGGCATCGGCCGTCCACAAAACGGCATGAAGGTCGTCGATTACGTACTAGGACGCTTCTCAGAGGAAGAACAGCCTGATATCTCATCTGCTATTCAAGCATCTGTTGAAGCTTGTGAAGCGGCTTTAACAAAGCCATTTTTAGAAGTGATGAATGATTTTAACAAGAAGGTATAAGAATGATAAGCAAAGCACATACTGATCATAAAATCTCAGCATGGGAGGATCACGTATGGCTTTGCACTATTACTGCCGGCACTGTGGTGTAAAGGTTGGCAGTCTAGATGAATCCGCTGTCCAAAGTGAAGCACTTGGATTTCATCACTTAACAAATGAGGAAAGAAACGATATGATTTCTTATAGGGAAAATGGTGATTTACATGTACAAACCATTTGTGAGGATTGCCAAGAGGCGCTCGAAAGAAATCCTGATTACCATCAGTATCATACCTTTATTCAATAAAAAGCTTTGGTGTAGATAATAGACCAAAGCGTTTTTCTGTTTTAAACAAGCAGGGAGGAGGAGCCAAATGAAAAATATACAATCATTTATCAAACAAAGTGATGATTTTCAGTCCATTTTTAATGGGCTAAAGGAAGGTTTAAAAGAACAACTGCTCGCCGGACTATCAGGCTCCGTCAGATCTTTATTTACAGCCGCCATATCAGACGAATTAAAGCGGCCGATGTTTATTGTGACACACAACTTATATCAAGCGCAGAAGGTCACAGATGATCTATCAAGTGTGATGCCAGATCGCTCGGTCCTTCTTTATCCTGTCAATGAACTCATTGCATCTGAAATTGCTGTGGCAAGCCCGGAGCTTAGAGCGCAGCGTCTTGATGTATTGAATCGTCTCGCGAATGGAGAAAATCCGATTGTCGTGACCCCAGCAGCTGCAGTGCGTAGAATGCTTCCTCCTGTTGAGCTCTGGAAGGAGAGTCAGATCCATTTAAAGGTTGGTGAAGAAATTGATTTGGAGGCGTTTTCAAAACAACTCGTGCAAATCGGTTATGACCGGACGTCCATGGTCGCTGCGCCCGGAGACTTTAGTGTGCGCGGAGGAATCATTGACATTTATGCATTAACGGAAGACCACCCGATCCGTATTGAGCTGTTTGATACAGAAGTGGATTCTATTCGGTCCTTCCACTCTGACACGCAGCGTTCATTGGAAACACTTCAAGAAATCAAGATTGGCCCGGCGAAAGAGCTGATTGTAAGAGGGCCTGAACGAGTGAGAGCGATTGAACAGCTTGACGAAGGTCTTGCCAACAGTTTAAAGAAATTCAACTCGGATAAACAAAAAGAACTGCTCCATCAGAATATTTCTGCTGATCGTGAGAAGCTGCTAGAAGGTATTGTGACACAAGAAATGACGAAGTATCTGTCCTATTTCTATGAAAAGCCTGCTAGTTTGCTAGATTATACATCGCAGGATACGATTATCATTCTAGATGAAATCAGCAGAATTCAGGAGATGGAAGAACAGCTTGAACAGGAAGAAGCAGATTGGACAATTAGTCTGCTGGAAGAAGGGAATATCCTGCATGATCTAGCCCTTTCCTTCCCATTTCAAGAGCTGTTCAATCAGCAATCGAGATCGATTCTGTACTATTCCTTATTTTTGAGACATGTTCAGCAGACCAATCCGCAAAATATCGTCAATGTATCTAGTAAGCAAATGCAGAATTTCCATGGGCAGATGAATGTGCTTGCAAGTGAAATTGAACGCTACAAAAAGCAGAATTATACGGTTGTCTTTTTAGGTGCGGATGAAGAGCGGACAGAGAAGCTGTCATCTGTCTTGCATGATTATGACATTGAAGCAGCTCTTGCTAAACCTGATGCTGAGCTTGTCAGCGGGCAAGTATATATTTTACAAGGTGAGCTGCAAACCGGTTTTGAACTGCCTTTATCCAAAATTGCTGTCATTACAGAGGGTGAACTTTTCAAGAAACGTGTGAAAAAGCAGGCACGTAAGCAAAAGCTGACGAACGCAGAGCGAATCAAAAGCTATTCAGAGCTGCAAGTGGGCGATTACGTGGTGCACATTAACCACGGGATCGGTAAGTATTTAGGAATTGAAACGCTTGAAATTGGCGGCATTCATAAAGATTATTTAAATATTCATTATCAAGGAAGCGACAAGCTTTATGTCCCTGTTGAACAAATTGATCAGGTGCAGAAGTATGTTGGGTCAGAAGGAAAAGAACCAAAGCTATACAAACTAGGCGGCAGCGACTGGAAGCGCGTGAAGAAAAAAGTAGAATCATCTGTGCAGGACATTGCAGATGATCTGATTAAGCTGTACGCAGAACGTGAAGCAAGCAAAGGGTATGCCTTCTCGCCTGACCATGAGATGCAGCGCCAGTTTGAATCGGCATTCCCTTACCAAGAAACAGACGATCAAATTCGCTCGATTCATGAAATCAAACAAGACATGGAGCGGGAGCGCCCGATGGATCGTCTGCTTTGTGGAGATGTGGGCTATGGAAAAACAGAGGTGGCGATTCGAGCGGCCTTCAAAGCTATTGCCGACGGGAAGCAGGTGGCACTGCTTGTACCAACAACAATCTTAGCGCAGCAGCATTTTGACACGATTATGGACAGATTCCAAGACTATCCTGTTAAAATCGCTCAGCTTAGCCGCTTCCGTACACGAAAAGAAACAACAGAAACCTTAAAAGGGCTGAAAAACGGAACGATTGATATGGTCATTGGGACGCATCGTCTTCTTTCAAAAGACATTGTGTACAAGGATTTAGGACTGTTAATTATTGATGAAGAGCAGCGCTTCGGTGTGACGCATAAAGAGAAAATTAAACAAATGAAAGCCAATATTGATGTGCTGACGTTAACGGCAACGCCAATTCCTCGTACGCTTCATATGTCGATGCTTGGCGTACGTGACTTATCTGTTATTGAAACACCACCTGAGAACCGTTTCCCAGTTCAAACCTATGTTGTCGAGTACAATGGTGCGTTAGTTAGAGAAGCCATTGAGCGAGAACTGGCAAGAGGCGGTCAAGTGTACTTCCTTTATAACCGAGTGGAGGATATTGAACGAAAAGCAGATGAAATCTCGATGCTTGTTCCAGACGCAAAAGTAAGCTACGCACATGGGAAAATGAGTGAGAACGAGCTGGAATCCGTGATGATTAATTTCCTAGAAGGTGAATCGGATGTACTCGTCAGTACAACCATTATCGAAACGGGCGTAGACATACCAAATGTGAACACGCTCATTGTTCACGATGCTGATAAAATGGGGCTTTCGCAACTGTACCAGTTAAGAGGACGAGTTGGGCGCTCGAATCGTGTGGCCTATGCTTATTTCACTTATCGAAAAGATAAAGTGCTTTCTGAAGTAGCAGAGAAAAGACTTCAAGCTATTAAAGAATTCACTGAGCTCGGATCAGGCTTTAAGATTGCGATGCGTGACTTAACGATTCGAGGAGCAGGAAATTTACTTGGTGCACAGCAGCATGGATTTATTGATTCTGTTGGATTCGACCTTTACTCTCAAATGCTGAAAGAAGCCATTGAAGAAAGAAGAGGCGATACGACTGCTCAAGAAAAATTTGAGCCGGAAATTGATCTCCAAATTGATGCCTACATTCCAGATAGCTATATTTCTGATGGCAAACAAAAGATCGAGATGTATAAACAGTTTAGAGCGATTGGATCAATAGAAGAGCGGAAAGAGCTTCAAGATGAAATGATTGACCGATTCGGAGAATATCCGCAAGAAGTGGCTGATTTGTTCACGATTGCGACGATGAAGGTGTACGCTGTGCAGGAACGTGTCGAGTTGATCAAGATGGAGAAAGGCATTGTCAGACTTACTCTCGATGAAAAAGCTAGCAGCGACATCGATGGTCAAAAATTATTTGAGCTTGGCAGTCAATATGGACGTGATATCGGTCTTGGCATGGAAGGCAGCAAGCTGATTATTTCTGTCCAAACAAAAGGCAAGAAAACGGAGGAGTGGCTTGAAGTCGTTCTTCGTATGCTTCGAGGTCTTCAAGATGTGAAAAAAGAAACCATTCCATCTTCATAAAATTTTGTTGGTCTCTCGTGTATATTACGTTTGATGTGACAGATACTAATCTCAGGGTCAAGTGGTGAATGTTGCATAAAGTGGACGCTTTTGTTCCATTCACCCAACACATCATCAAACGAAAGAGAGGCAGCAGTGAATGAAAGCAACTGGAATTGTACGCCGCATCGATGATCTAGGTAGAGTGGTTATACCGAAGGAGATTCGCAGAACATTGCGCATCCGGGAAGGAGATCCACTTGAGATTTTTGTCGACCGCGATGGAGAAGTCATTTTGAAGAAGTATTCACCGATTAGTGAGCTAGGAGACTTTGCGAAGGAATATGCTGATGCTTTATTCGACAGTTTGGGTCATTCTATCCTCATCTGTGATCGTGATACGTATATTGCTGTATCCGGCAGTTCAAAAAAAGAGTACTTAAACAAATCCATTAGTGATTTACTTGAACGAACAATGGATCAGCGTAATTCTGTATTAGAGGACAGCAAGAAAGAAATTCAGCTTGTGGATGGTATTGATGATGATGTATCAGCTTATACCATTGCACCTATTGTTGCAAACGGAGATCCAATTGGCGCCGTCGTCTTATTTTCTAAAGAGCGTTCAATGGGAGAAGTGGAGCATAAAGCGGCAGAAACGGCAGCTGGCTTCTTAGCCCGTCAAATGGAACACTAGGTCTAATAATTGTATATCATTTTGATAAAACGAAAGAATGCCGATGAAATCATTTTGATTTTGTCGGCGTTTTTTTATATGGAATGAAACAAAACGAGGAATGTGCCGTCTACTCCTTATAAAGAAACGGCTTTTCATTCACATATGATATAATGAGTGCGTTTAAATGCAGGTATATTTTTTGATTGAACATAAAGGAGTCATCCATGAAAAATGCTGTGAATCAGCCGCATTGGCTTTTCCAAGGTGCGGTGATTTTAACCATCGCAGGCTTGTTATCAAAGGTACTGAGTGCCGTATATCGTGTCCCTTTTCAAAATATCGTAGGAGACACAGGTTTTTATATTTATCAGCAGGTCTATCCCTTTCTTGGCATTGCGATTATGCTCGGCACCACTGGTTTTCCTGTGATGGTGTCCAAGCTCCTGAGCGAGCATGGTGAGGAGAATCGCCGAATCATTACAAAGGTATCCTTGGTGTATATCACTTTGCTGAGCTTGGTCTTATTTCTTTGTTTATATATAGGAGCAGGCACAATTGCGAATCTCATGGCGGACAGTCAATTAATGCTTCTCATCCAGATGAGTTCGTTTGTGTTTTTATTTCTGCCACTTACCGTGATGCTGAGGGGTGTTTTTCAGAGTGATGGGCTGATGCTCCCCACTGCGGTCTCTCAATTGGCTGAGCAGCTCATCAGAGTAGGCGTCCTGCTTGTTTTATCTTTCTATTTTGTGAGACATGGCTATTCGCTTTATGAAACAGGAGCGGGTGCGGTGTTCTCTTCTATAGCTGGAAGTGCTGCTTCACTCCTTTTGCTTCTTTTCCTTTGGCTGACCTATCGGAAGCGGTTGTCAGCGAGCAAGACATTAAAACAGGCTACACTGCGGAAAAAAGATGTGCTGAAGAGTTTGGTGCTGTATACATTGACGATTTGTGTGAGTGGATTGCTGATCCTATGGATGCAAATGATCGATGCTTTTCACTTGTATGCGCTGCTGCGCAGTGAGGGACTGAGTGAAGCAGCTGCAAAGGCGGCAAAAGGCGTATATGACCGAGGTCAGCCGTTCCTGCAGCTCGGGACGGTGTTTGCAATTAGTATCGGGACGTCTCTTGTTCCGTTTTTGTCGTCGGCCTTAAGAAAAGGGCAGCATGAAGCAATTCGTGAAAAAGTACGTACATCGTTTAAGGCAACATCGGTGCTGGGGATTGGTTCAGCTGTCGGGCTTATATGTATTTTATCGTCTGTAAACATTATGCTTTTTCGTAATGACTTAGGGACAGATGCGCTGCAAATATTTTGCATATCCATTGCCTTTACATCAATGGCGATTACGCAAACCGCTTTACTTCAGGGTCTGGGACATACCGTGTACCCGGCTATTGTGGTCCTGATCAGTGTACTGGTGAAATGGGGGCTGACGCTGGCTCTTGTCCCGTTATTCGGCATTTATGGAGCCGCATGGTCGACTGTTTGTGGGTTTCTCGCCGCCGCTGCGCTCAATGCGGTGTATTTGAAGCATAAAGGGTGGATTTCAATAAGAGAGCTATTCCCAGTGAAAATTCTTTTATCAGCAGCATTCATGGCCGTCGTTTTAATTGGATATCAGGCATTGTTTTCTTGGGTCATTCCCTTTGAGAAACGTCCGTTTTCTGTTTTAGAGAGCCTGACTTCAGTTTTTATTGGTGGTTTCGCCTTTTTATATAGTATTCTTAAGCTAGACGTATTTACGGAAGAGGAATGGAGACTCATTCCATTAGGAGAAAAGATTTTATATTTTAAACAGATGAGAGGGAATTGAAATGGCAGGTAAGATTACAGTCGTTGGTCTTGGGGCAGGCGACATGGATCAGCTGACGCTCGGTGTATATAAGCAGCTGAAGCAGGCGAAAGAAGTATACATGAGAACGCAGGATCATCCACTCACCGCAGAATTGATGCAGGAAGTCCCGTCTCTGACCTTTTTTGATGAGATATATGAAAAGCATGATCAGTTTGATGCAGTGTATGAGGAAATCACAGACATTCTCTTCCGAGAGGCTGAGGAGAAAGATATTGTTTATGCAGTACCAGGTCACCCGTTTGTAGCGGAAAAGACAGTGCAGCTTCTTGTTTCACAACAGAAGGAGCGCGGGGTTGAGGTGTACGTGGCTGGTGGACAAAGCTTTTTGGATGCGACGTTTAATTCCTTACAGATTGACCCAATTGAAGGGCTGCAATTCGTTGACGCAGGGGATATGAGAGCGGATGATCTAAAGTTGACCCAGCATGTGCTGATCTGTCAAGTATATGATCAGATGACAGCCTCGAATGTGAAGCTGACCCTCATGGAAAAGCTACCTGACGATTATGAAGTCTTTATCGTAACGGCAGCTGGAAGCAGTCAGGAACAGATTACAGGTGTTCCTTTATTTGAACTTGATCGAGATGTGTCGATAAATAACTTAACGAGTGTTTATGTGCCTCCAATCCAAGATGAAAAGCTACTTTATCAACAATTTGACACTTTCCGTGAAGTCATTCGTACATTAAGAGGTCCTGGCGGTTGTCCTTGGGATCAAAAACAAACGAATGAGTCGCTCAAACCATATTTAATTGAAGAATGTTATGAGCTGCTGGAAGCCATAGATGAAGACGATCCAGATCATATGGTTGAAGAACTCGGAGATGTACTGCTTCAAGTTTTACTCCATGCTCAAATTGGTGAAGATGATGGTTACTTCTCAATGGATGACGTCATCCAGCATGTCACAGAAAAAATGATTCGACGACATCCGCATGTGTTTGGTGATACGGATGTGTCTGAAGCATCAGATGTCGTCGCCAACTGGGAAAAAATCAAGCAGCAGGAAAAACCGGAGCGTGCAGCATCTATTTTGCAATCCATTCCAACGACTCTTCCAGCTTTAACAAAAGCCTATAAGCTCCAAAAGAAAGCAGCGAAAGTGGGCTTCGATTGGACAGAAGTAGAGGATATTTGGAACAAATACGAAGAGGAAAAGCAGGAATTCCTTGTGGAAGTGGCAGAGAAAACGGATGAAGGTGCAACAAAGCAGATGAAGGATGAATTTGGGGATCTTTTATTTGTTCTCGTCAACATCGGCAGATTTTATCACCTAGAGCCTGAAACCGCCCTCTCTTCTGCAAACACAAAATTTATGCGGCGCTTTCAGCATATTGAACAAAAAGCAAAGGACATAGGGCGTTCACTAGAGGACTTGACCCTAGAAGAAATGGACGATCTGTGGAACGATGCCAAACGCATAGAAAGAGGTGAACATACATGAGACTAGATAAATTCTTAAAAGTGTCTCGTTTAATCAAAAGAAGAACATTGGCAAAAGAAGTAGCCGATCAAGGGAGAATTTCCATTAATGGCACTCAGGCGAAAGCCAGCTCTGACGTGAAAGAAGGAGACGAGCTTCAAATCCGCTTCGGCCAAAAGCTTGTGACCGTTCAAGTCAACGAGTTAAAAGACACAACGAAAAAAGAAGAAGCTGCTGGCATGTATACCGTGCTAAAAGAAGAGAAAACAGCAGAGTAGGGCTTGTTCTAAATGTCCCGCCTGTCACATACAATGCAGTAACAATGCAAGTATGAGATATGGGGGATGTATAAATGAATCAATATTATAATCAACCTCAAGGCACGAAGTTGTCATCAGAAGCCGAGCATCATGTCACAATGCGCAACAGAAAGCATTTAGATATTACCGGGGTCAAACAAGTCGAGAGCTTTGATAATGAAGAATTTCTGCTTGAGACTGTCATGGGAGTCCTCGCCATTCGCGGAGAAAATCTGCAAATGAAAAACTTAGATGTAGAAAAGGGCGTTGTGTCCATTAAAGGGCGTGTCTTTGACTTAATCTATGTAGATGAGCAGCACGGGGAGAAAGCTAAAGGATTTTTTAGCAAGCTGTTTAAATGACACTGACGGTCCAGTTTTATACGATGCTTTCGATGGCGGCGATGGGCATCTGGCTGGGCGCATCGCTGGATACGTACAAGCTGTTTGTGAACCGGGAAAAAACAGCAAAATGGCTGCTGGTCATTCACGACCTCCTTTTTTGGGTGGTGCAGGGTCTCTTATTCTTTTATGTCCTGCTGCTGACCAATGAGGGAGAATTCAGGCTTTATATTTTTCTAGCTGTTGCTTTAGGTTTCTCGATGTACCAGGCATTGATGAAACAGCTGTATATGAACATCCTCAAGTTTGTGATGAGGTGTATTTATCAGACTGTTCTCGTCCTGAAAAGGCTGATCATGTCGATGGTTTTCCAGCCCATTCGCTGGATCGTTGGTTTGATCATAAGTGCTCTTCTGTTCTTGTTCCACTTGCTCTTACGCCTTGTTCGTTTTGCGTTTCGACTCGTGTGGAAGGTGCTGTATATTGTTTGTTATCCGCTTATTTGGTTACTCAATGTAACCATTATTCATCGAATTCCCGAAAAATGGCGAACATCAATGAGGTTGTTTTTCTCAAAAGGAGCAGGAATTTTACAAGGGATCAAGAAAGTATCTCGTACCATGAAAACGAAATGGAAACAATTCTGGACAAAGTAAGAGAGGAGGCCTTCATCCTTGAACGAGAGAAAAAGAAATATCGCACAAATTCAAAATGATTATCAAAAACAAATGGAACAGCAAGCGCAGCGCCTAAAACGCAAACGCCGGGGACTCCTTAGAAGGCTTACCGTGTTTGGAGTCATTGTGCTCATGTTTGCTGTTTTGGTAACAAGTGCCCTCTGGTCGCAATCGTCTGCATTGAAAGAAAAAGAAGAGAAGAAGGTTGCGCTTGAAAAAGAATTGAAGCAATTACAAACAAAGCAGGAAGATATTTCTGATGAAATTAAAAAGCTGAAAAGCAAGGAATACGTACTCGAACTGGCACGACGGGACTATTATATGTCCAAAAAAGGCGAAAAAATCTTTGATGTGGGCAATAAGAGCGATTAGCCTTGTTGACACTTAAAATTCAGTTTATGTATAATTGAACAAATGAGATTTTTTTATAAGTCTAAGGAGGAGCACTTTTTTTATGTCGATTGAAGTTGGCAGCAAGTTACAAGGGAAAGTTACGGGCATTACAAATTTTGGAGCTTTTGTGGAGTTGCCAGGCGGTTCAACTGGTCTCGTTCATATCAGTGAGGTAGCCGATAACTATGTAAAAGATATTAATGAGCATTTAAAAGTCGGTGAACAAGTTGAAGTGAAAGTGATTAACGTTGAAAAAGACGGTAAAATCGGCTTGTCCATTAAAAAAGCAAAAGATCGTCCTCAACAACAACAATCAAGACCGAGCAGAAATGATTTCCGTCCGAAGGAATCGTTTGAGCAAAAAATGAACAAATTCTTAAAAGATAGTGAAGACCGCTTAACATCTTTAAAACGTAACACGGAATCAAAACGTGGGGGACGCGGAGCAAGAAGAGGTTAACTTGTTGCTGCTTTCTATATATCTTTCACAACAAAGCACCTGCTGTTTAGCGGGTGCTTTTTTTCAATACAAATTCAACGTTTTTTGTGATTTCGCCATTTAATTTAAAACTTTCTATTGACGGACAAGCGAATCCTTTGTATTATAGTTCTTGTGCTTCTTAGCGCATTTTATATTATGGCGGTGTAGCTCAGCTGGCTAGAGCGTACGGTTCATACCCGTGAGGTCGGGGGTTCGATCCCCTCCGCCGCTATCCTTTTAAAAAGAACAATAAGCAAGGCCCGTTGGTCAAGCGGTTAAGACACCGCCCTTTCACGGCGGTAACACGGGTTCGAATCCCGTACGGGTCATCTTCAAAACAGCTTTCTATAGGAAAGCTGTTTTTTTGTGCTTTCGTAAAATTCTGATGAAAGACATCGACTTTCAAGAAAGTATGCCTTTTTGGCAAATAAAGCGTCGAACGTTTTATGGAAACGACAACTTCTTTTGACAAAATTTCTTTTTCACCTTCGCTATAATGACAAGCAACGAATATCAGGTGGGGGATGAAAAGATGGAAAAACTAGAAAGAAGAACTGATTTAACGGGAGCCGGGTTTGAAAGAATCAGTGCAGGGTTAAAAAAGATGAAAAACCTGTTTCTTCATCATACGCATTCTCTTTTTTTCTATAAAGGGTTTATTTATGTTGTTCTGGGCTTTTTATTGGGACGAGCCTTTATCTTATCTGAAATTATGCCGTTTGCATTGCCTTTCTTTGGGTCCATGGTGCTCATTAAAAGGGATAAAGCCATGCTTGCTTGTCTTGCTTTACTCGCTGGAGCGATGACGATATCACCTCAAAATGCATTATTCGTGTTTGCGTCATTGATCGTGTTCCTTCTCATGTCAAAGGTCGTTTCATTCATCATCAAAGACCCAGTGAAAACATTACCGGTTGTGATTGTGCTCTCAATGCTGATGACAAGGGGAGCTTTTGTATACCTCGAGCAGGGTGCGGTTCAAAGCTATGACTATGTGATGGCAGGGGTTGAAGCTGGACTTGCCTTCATTTTGACACTGATTTTTCTTCAAAGTTTGCCGATATTTACAGTCAGGAAAATCAAACACTCTTTAAAGGTTGAAGAAATTATTTGCTTTATGATATTAATCGCTTCAGTTTTAACAGGTCTGGCTGGGATCACATTTCAAGGAATGCAGGCAGAGCATATTTTGTCACGATATGTAGTGCTGAGCTTTGCCTTTATTGGAGGAGCGAGTATTGGTTGTACAGTGGGTGTTGTAACTGGATTAATTCTTGGTCTCGCCAACATCGGCAACCTTTATCAGATGAGTCTGCTTGCCTTTTCGGGCTTATTAGGCGGATTATTAAAAGAGGGGAAAAAAGCAGGAGCAGCCATCGGCTTGATTGTGGGTTCTTTACTAATCTCCCTCTACGGTGAAGGGTCAGCAGGGCTAATGACAACGCTATATGAATCACTCATCGCAGTTGCACTGTTTTTGCTCACGCCACAGTCAGTAACGTCCAAGGTGGCAAAATATATTCCTGGTACGGTAGAGCATGTACAGGAACAGCAGCAATATGCCAGAAAAGTACGAGACGTGACAGCAAAAAAGGTAGATCAATTCTCTAATGTATTTCATGCGCTGTCTGAGAGTTTTGCGACATTTTACGAATCCATTCCTGAGGAGAAGAAGCAGGAAGAGGATGTAGATCTTTTTTTAAGTACGATCACAGAACGTTCCTGTCAAACGTGCTATAAGAAAAATAAATGCTGGGTGCAGAACTTTGATACAACCTATGAACTCATGAAACAAGTTATGCATGAATCTGATGAAAAAACGTACGAGCATAACCGGAAGTTGAAAAAGAAATTCAGTCAGCACTGCTCAAAATCAAAGCATGTAGAAGAATTGATTGAAGAGGAGATAGCTTACTATAAAGCAAATCAGACCTTAAAGAAAAAGGTCCAAGACAGCAGGCGCCTTGTGGCCGAACAACTTATGGGTGTCTCACAAGTCATGGAGGATTTTTCCCGGGAAATAAAACGAGAAAGAGAGCAGCATTTTATTCAGGAAGAGCAGATGATAGAAGCACTTCAGAACTTTGGAATTGAAATTCAGCAAGTTGAAATTTATAGCTTAGAACAGGGAAATGTTGATATAGAGATGAGAATTCCCTATTGCCAAGGTCATGGGGAATGCGAAAAAATCATCGCTCCAATGCTCTCGGATATTTTAGAAGAACAAGTTTTAGTCAAAGCAGAGCAGTGTGCGGATCATCCAACAGGTTATTGTCATGTTGTATTCGGTTCTGCAAAATCGTATCGAGTGTCTACAGGTGTAGCACATGCAGCGAAAGGCGGAGGATTAGTATCTGGAGACAGCTACAGCATGATGGAGCTGGGTGCAGGTAAATATGCCGCAGCTATTAGTGATGGGATGGGAAATGGAGCAAGAGCCCATTTTGAAAGCAATGAAACGATCAAGCTGTTAGAAAAAATCTTGGCGTCTGGTATTGATGAAAAAGTAGCGATTAAAACGATTAATAGCATTTTATCTTTACGGACAACAGATGAAGTCTATTCCACATTAGACTTATCTATCATTGATTTACAGGATGCGAGCTGTAAGTTCCTCAAGATTGGCTCCACCCCAAGTTTTATTAAACGTGGTGATCAAGTGATGAAGGTACAGGCCAGCAACTTGCCTATTGGCATTATTGATGAATTTGAAGTAGAAGTGGTGAGTGAACAGATGAAGGCAGGAGATCTCCTTATCATGATGAGCGACGGTATCTTTGAAGGACCAAAGCATATCGAAAATCATGATTTGTGGGTCAAACGAAAAATGAAGAGCTTTAAAACAGAAGATCCGCAAGAGATTGCTGATTTATTAATGGAGGAGGTCATTCGCACAAGAGCAGGTCAAATCGATGACGATATGACGGTTGTCGTCATTAGGCTCGACCACAATACACCAAAATGGGCATCCATTCCGACAGGTACATTCTATCTCCAGAAACAAGAGATTTCTTGAAATATCGTATAATATGAATTTCTTCTGGCGATGATGGGGATATAAGCATTCAGTTACAATCCCAGGAGGAATGAAGATGCGAAAAGGTCACGTAAACCAAATCTTACTGATTACAGATGGCTGCTCAAATCATGGGGAAGACCCACTTGCGATTGCCGCATTGGCAAAGGAGCAAGGGATCACAGTCAATGTCATTGGCATTATGGAAGAGAACAGACACGATCATGAAGCGATGAAAGAAGTAGAGGGGATTGCTCTAGCAGGCGGAGGCATTCATCAGGTTGTCTACGTTCAGCAATTGTCTCAAACCGTACAAATGGTTACAAAAAAGGCGATGACGCAAACGTTACAAGGTGTTGTGAATAAAGAATTGCAGCAAATTCTTGGCAAAGATACTGAAATTGAAGAACTTCCCCCAGATAAGCGTGGAGAAGTGATGGAAGTTGTGGACGAGCTCGGTGAGACTGTTCATCTTAAAGTGCTTGTGCTTGTGGATACGAGTGCAAGTATGAAACCGAAGTTGCCAACGGTCAAAGAAGCACTCATCGATCTCTCTATTAGTCTAAATTCGAGAATTGGTGAAAATCAGTTTGGGATGTGTGTATTTCCCGGGAAAAACTCAGATGCAGAAATTGTGTTGAACTGGACGCCACGGTTCGATTCGTTATCATCGATTTTCCCGAAGCTGACAACAGGAGGAATTACACCGACAGGACCAGCAATTCGAGAAGCACTCCAGCATTTCAAATCAGTTCGTTCACGAAAAGGGCTGCTTGAAGCGAAGGAAGAACATGATGAATTCGGCTTCTAACATCCCATTAGGTACAATGATAAAGGGAAAGTGGCATCACCAACATTACCGCATTGTAAAAGAGCTGGGAAAAGGGGCGAACGGTGTGGTCTATCTGGCCGAATCGCCAAAGGGGCAAGTGGCCCTTAAAGTGAGTGATGACAGTATGCTCATTGCATCTGAAGTCAATGTATTAAAATCCTTTTCAAAGGCTCCTGTGAAAACCATGGGGCCTTCTTTTTATGATATGGATGATGCTCTTTATCCTGGAATGTCAGAGAAACGGTCGTTTTATGTCATGGAGTATGTCAGAGGGCCATTGCTGCTTGAATTTGTGAAACAAAAAGGTGATGAATGGATCGTCGTTCTCATGATTCAACTGTTGTCTAACCTTGCTCACTTACATAAGGAAGGCTGGATCTTCGGTGACTTGAAGCCTGATAATCTCATCGTTTCAGGCCCCCCAGCTACGATTCGATGTATTGATGTTGGAGGAACAACGAAGGCAGGAAGGGCGATTAAGGAATACACCGAGTTTTTTGACCGCGGCTACTGGGGCTTCGGTACAAGAAAAGCAGAACCTTCTTATGATCTATTTGCCTTAAGTATGGTCATGGTGAACTGTGCCTATAAAAAAGAATTTAAAAAAGGGGCAGAACCAGAAAAGCAGCTTTATCGAGCGATTGAAGGACATCCTTTATTAAAGCGATATGAGAGGGTGTTAAAAGCGGCTCTCCAAGGCAAATATCAATCAGCGGCAGACATGAAAAGCGCGATGTTGAAAGAAGGACAATTGCTTGCTTCAAGAAAATCACGACAAAAGAAGCCATCACAGCAAAATAGGCAAAAGCCAGCTGTTTCCCAACATCAACAGGCCGCACCTTCACGATCAAGAGCTGCTGCTGCGAAAAGAACATCAGTACGCAAAAAATCAGGCGGTCTTTTTGAAACCATTCTCATCTTATGCAGTGTGCTCGCTCTTTACTGTGCCTATGTGGTTTTATTCCTATTATAGAGCTGTAAAAAAGCAGGCTTCTTCTTTGCTTGGAGCTAATGAAAGTGATAGGATATGTATATCTTTAAATTACCTGCTCTTTGTGAGGAGGAAGTTGTGAATAGAATTGAATCTTTTCTGAAAAAACATGATGTTTTCCTTGAAAATACGACAGTCATTGTCGGGGTTTCTGGCGGACCAGATTCTATGCTCTTGCTGCATGAACTAAACAAACGTCGAAAAGGTTCCTTTCAGCTGATTGCAGCCCATGTAGATCACATGTTCAGAGGAGAAGAATCCTTTGCTGATTTGGCATTTGTTGAAGCGTACTGTAAAGAGCATGAGATCCTTTTTGAATCGGCTCGTATACAGGTCGCCCAATATGCAAAAGAAAACCGCTTAAACAAACAGGCAGCTGCAAGAGAGTGCAGATATGCTTTCTTTCGTCAATTGATGGAACAGTACAACGCTCAATTTATAGCACTTGCACATCATGGAGACGATCAAGTAGAAACAATGGTGATGAGGCTGACAAGAGGGACTGTTGGAATAGGACTCGCAGGTATGCAAGCAAAGCGCCCTTTTCAAGAAGGGTGGCTGATTCGTCCGCTGATTGGATATTCTAAGGATGATGTACTCACTGCTTGCGAAAAAGAACAAGTTCCTTATGTCATTGATCAAAGCAATCACACCGATGACTACTTGAGAAACCGGATCAGAAGACACGTTCTTCCCGTGTTAAAAGAAGAGGCACCTCATGTGCATGAAAGCTTTCAGTTTGTAAGTGACATGCTGACTGAGGATGAGCAGTACTTGCAGGCATTAACAAAGGATCAAATGCATCAAGTCATTACGAATCAAACGCCTAAGCAAATTGAGATCAAAACGAAGCCTTTGCTTGACCTGCCTTTGCCTTTACAAAGAAGAGGCATTCAACTAATATTAAACTATCTTTATGAAAACACTCAATCAGCGTTTTCAAACCAGCATATTCTAGGGACTTTGGACTGGTTATCTCATACTGATCAACCGTCTGGATCATTAGATTTGCCAAAAGGTTTACAAGCTGTCAAATCTTATGATCACTGTATGTTTACCTTTGAACGATCGCTTGTCATAGATCAGTCATATACTCATCATTTAAAAGGTGAGCTTGGCGAGGAACTTTTTCTCCCGAATGGACAGTCTATCTTAGTATCAAATCATGTTCCGGAGGATGCACGGAACGGAAACCATTTTTTCTTGCTTCAAAAAGATCATGTTCGTCTTCCTTTGATCATTCGCTCACGAAAAAACGGTGATCGAATCAAACTTAAAGGGATGAATGGATCAAAAAAGGTGAAAGATATATTTATTGATAAAAAAGTGCCTCTTGCAGAAAGAGACAGCTGGCCGATCGTCACTGACTCGGATCATCAAATCATCTGGATCCCAGGTCTGAAAAAATCCGTTTTTGAAGAAATTGATATGACAAACAGCGATCTCATTGTATTACAATATAGACAGCACGAAAATTTGTAGGGGGCAAGCAAAAGCATGAAACAAGATATTGAAAAGATTTTGATCTCAGAAGAAGAGATCCAGCTAAAAGTGAAGGAACTGGGTGCAACATTAACCAGCGATTATGATGGTAAATTTCCCCTGGCTATTGGTGTTTTGAAAGGGGCTCTTCCATTCATGGCAGACCTGATCAAACACATTGATACATATTTAGAGCTTGATTTTATGGATGTATCTAGCTACGGAAAGTCTACCGTATCTTCTGGAGAAGTGAAGATCATCAAAGATCTAGATACTTCTGTTGAAGGAAGAGATATTCTAATTATGGAAGATATCATCGACAGTGGGTTAACTTTGAGTTATCTGGTAGAGCTTTTCCGATACCGTAAAGCAAACTCCATTAAAATTGTGACATTGCTTGATAAACCAAGCGGCCGCAAAGCAGACATCAAAGCAGATTATGTTGGGTTTGAAGTACCAGATGCATTTGTTGTTGGCTATGGATTGGATTTTGCCGAACGTTACCGAAACCTCCCGTATATTGGAGTGTTAAAACCATCTGTTTACGAAGGCTAATGAGCACACGTTTACATGAGGTTATTGGTTGTGTTGGAATGATTTTCTATGATACTATTGAACATAGTTGTGCTTACTGTGGGAGGAGGTAAGGAATGAATCGGGTTTTTCGTAATACGATTTTTTATATACTTATTTTATTACTTGTGATAGGGGTTGTCAGTTGGTTAGGATCCCCTAATCAAAAGCCTGAGAACATGTCTTACAGCAAATTTTCGCAAAATTTAAGTGCGGGAAAAGTGGAGAGTATCTCCATCCAGCCTGTAAGAGGGGTTTATGAAATTCGTGGTCAATTAGATGGCGCGAAGAAAGATGAATACTTCATTACCCATGTTCCAGATGGTCAAGGTGTTGACCAGATTTACAGTGCACTGAAGAATACAGATGTAAAAGTAGAACCAGCACCTGAAACAAATGGATGGCTGCAAGTTCTGACAACCATCATTCCATTCATCATCATCTTTATCCTGTTCTTCTTCTTATTGAACCAAGCTCAAGGCGGTGGAAGCCGTGTCATGAACTTTGGTAAGAGTAAGGCGAAGCTTTACACAGAAGAGAAGAAACGTGTGAAATTTAAAGATGTTGCCGGTGCGGATGAAGAAAAACAAGAGCTCGTAGAAGTGGTTGAATTCTTAAAAGATCCACGTAAATTTGCGGAGCTTGGCGCAAGAATCCCTAAAGGGGTTTTACTAGTAGGACCTCCAGGTACAGGTAAAACATTGCTTGCGAGAGCATCTGCAGGAGAAGCAGGCGTTCCTTTCTTCAGCATCAGTGGTTCTGACTTCGTCGAGATGTTCGTCGGTGTCGGTGCTTCACGTGTACGTGATTTGTTTGAAAATGCGAAAAAGAATGCACCTTGCTTAATCTTTATTGATGAGATTGATGCAGTGGGTCGTCAGCGTGGAGCAGGTCTTGGCGGTGGTCATGATGAGCGTGAACAAACGCTTAACCAGCTTCTTGTTGAAATGGATGGTTTTAGTGCCAACGAAGGGATTATTATCATTGCTGCAACGAACCGTGCAGATATCCTAGATCCTGCATTGCTACGTCCGGGACGTTTTGACCGTCAAATTACGGTTGACCGCCCAGATGTCATTGGCCGTGAAGAAGTACTGAAGGTTCATGCGAAAAACAAACCGCTTGATGATACAGTCAACTTGAAAGCCATTGCAAGCAGAACACCAGGGTTCTCTGGGGCAGATCTTGAGAACTTACTAAACGAAGCAGCACTTGTTGCTGCCCGTCAAAACAAAAAGAAAATTGATATGCGTGATATCGACGAAGCAACTGACCGTGTCATTGCTGGACCGGCTAAGAAAAGCCGTGTCATTTCGAAGAAAGAACGTAATATCGTGGCGTACCATGAAGCAGGTCATACCGTCATTGGGCTTATCCTAGACGAAGCGGATATGGTGCATAAAGTAACGATCGTTCCTCGTGGTCAGGCAGGCGGATATGCGGTCATGCTTCCAAGAGAAGACCGTTATTTCCAAACGAAGCCAGAGCTTCTTGATAAAATCGTCGGCTTGCTCGGCGGCCGTGTTGCAGAGGAAATTACGTTTGGTGAAGTAAGTACAGGCGCACACAACGACTTCCAGCGTGCAACAGGTATTGCAAGAAGAATGGTCACAGAATTCGGTATGTCTGATAAACTTGGTCCTCTACAATTCGGTCAAGCACAAGGAGGTCAAGTATTCCTTGGCCGTGATTTTAACAACGAGCCGAATTATAGTGAAGCGATCGCTTATGAAATTGACCAAGAAGTTCAGCGCTTCATCAAAGAAAGCTACGAACGTGCGAAACAAATTCTCACTGAGAATAAAGATAAGCTAGAAATCATCGCACAAGCTCTTCTAGAAGTGGAAACATTAGATGCTGAACAAATTAAATCTCTTTACGAAACTGGAAAGCTTCCAGAGCGTGTATACGCAGATGACGAAGAGAAAAACGATGATGTGAAAGTGAACATCAAGAAAAAAGAAGAAGACGAGGAGATCTAATCTCCTTCTATAAAAAGCTGTCGGGCTCACCGGCAGCTTTTTTTTATTTCGATTCATGAATGGATCGGTTTCGAATTGTTTACAAATGGAACTCAATTCGTGTATGGTATGATAGAAAGTCGAAAAATGCTCTTTTTGAGACACTATTCAAAGTGGTGATGAAGTTGTTACTCGTGATAGATGTAGGAAACACAAATACCGTTTTAGGTGTTTATCATAATGGCGATTTGAACTACCATTGGCGGATTGAAACAAGCCGTCATAAAACAGAAGATGAATTTGGTATGGCAATCCGATCCTTATTTGACTATGTAGGGCTGATGTTTGACCAGATAGAAGGGATTATCATTTCTTCTGTTGTCCCGCCAATGATGTTTGCTCTGGAAAGAATGTGCGAAAAGTATTTTCACATTACTCCTCAAATCGTTGGGCCTGGCATGAAGACTGGATTAAACATTATGTGTGATAATCCAAAGGAAGTCGGCGCTGATCGAATTGTGAACGCAGTGGCGGCCATTCACCTGTATGGGGCGCCTCTCATTGTGGTAGACTTTGGAACGGCCACAACCTACTGCTATATCAATGAACAAAAACAATACATGGGTGGCGCAATTGCACCGGGTATTACCATCTCAACAGAAGCTTTATATACAAGAGCGGCTAAGCTGCCGAGAATTGAAATTGTCCGTCCAGATCACATTGTTGGAAAAAATACCATCAGTGCGATGCAATCCGGCATCCTTTATGGATATGTTGGTCAAGTCGAGGGCATAGTGAAACGGATGAAGCAGCAAGCCAAACAAACACCGAAAGTCATTGCAACAGGCGGTTTGTCTACATTGATTGGAAATGAATCAGACTGTATTGATATTGTCGATCCGTTCCTCACATTAAAAGGACTTCAATTAATTTATGAACGCAATCGTGTCGGTGTATTATAGGAGGGTTTAATCAAAATGGATTATTTAGTTAAAGCGTTAGCATATGACGGGAAAGTCCGTGCGTATGCTGCGAACACAACAGATACAATCAACGAAGCGCAGAGAAGACACCATACGTGGCCAACTGCTTCAGCTGCAATCGGCAGAACCATGACAGCGACTGTCATGATGGGAGCCATGCTGAAAGGCGAGAATAAATTAACTGTCAAAATTGAAGGCGGTGGGCCGATCGGAGCCATCATTGCAGATGGAAACGCAAAAGGTCAGGTGCGCGGATATGTCTCAAACCCACAAGTTCACTTTGATTTAAATGAACATGGGAAGCTGGACGTTAGACGTGCTGTTGGAACATCTGGAACGTTAAGTGTTGTCAAAGATATCGGACTGAAAGACCACTTTACAGGGCAAACGGAAATTGTCTCAGGTGAAATTGGAGATGACTTTACTTATTACCTGGTCTCCTCTGAACAAGTGCCATCCTCTGTAGGTGTGGGTGTTCTTGTCAATCCAGACAACTCGATCCTTGCAGCAGGCGGTTTCATCATTCAATTGCTGCCTGGAACAGAAGATGCAGTCATCGAAAGACTCGAAAAGAGATTATCAACCATTGAACCGATCTCTAAACTGATTGAAAAAGGGATGACTCCTGAAGAAATTTTAGAAGAAGTGCTCGGTGAAAAACCTCAAATCTTAGAAACTGTACCTGTCGAATTTTCTTGTAACTGCTCAAAAGAACGGTTTGCCAACGGTATTATCAGCCTAGGGAAAGCCGAAATTGAGGATATGATTGAACAAGACGGACAAGCAGAAGCTCAATGCCATTTTTGTAACGAAACGTATGTATTTACAAAAGAAGAGCTAGAAGAGCTACGTGAAGAAATAACCCGCTAAGCTCTAAGCAGCGGGTTTTCTTTTTAGAATGGAAAGGAGACGAAAGATGAGACTGAAAGCAAGAGTGGTATGGACATTTATCCTCGTTCTGCTCATGATTAATGCCGTTGTCATTGCATATGTATTAACAAAGTCACAAATGTCGCAGGCTTCTTCAAATGGGAAGAGCGGTGAAGAAATTGCTTCTATTGGGAAAGAGAAAGTCACACGTCAAGAATGGTTAAAGAAAATGGAAGACCGCTACGGAAAGGCAACACTTGAACAAATGATTAATCAGAAGGTAGTCAATCAGCTTGCGAAAGAAAACAAGCTGGAGGTATCTTCAAAAGAGATCAATCGTGAGCTGCTGATGCTGAAAGCGGTATCTAATAATTTCTACGAAGACGGTCATACAAGTGAAAAGGAATGGAAAGAGCAGATTCGTTATCAAATTTTATTAGAACAGCTTCTAACGAGAGATGCGGTCGTTTCTGAAAAAGAAGCCACATCCTTTTATGAAAAAAACAAAGACTTGTATCAATATGATGACTCATACCGAATTCGCCACATTGTTGTGAAAACAAAAGACGAGGCACAAAGTGTATTAAAAGATTTAAAGGGCGGATCTAGTTTCGAAGCTGTAGCAGCTGAGCGATCCACCGATCGATATACCTCTCCTTACGGCGGAGATCTTGGATTTGTCACAGAAGAGCAAGAAAGCATTCCAGCCCTATACATACAAGAAGCCCAAAAGCTTAAGCCAGATGAATGGACGAAAGAGCCGATCGAGATCAAAAATGGTTATGCCATCATACAATTAAAAGAAAAATTAAATGGCCGCTCTTTCTCTTATGAAGAAGTCAAAGATCAGATCAAAAGGCAGATCGCCATGGAAGATCTGGGTGAAAAGGCGAATGTCAAAACCCTGTGGAAAGAAGCAAAAGTCACATGGTTTTACGATGGAGAGCAGGACTAAAAGCATTGACAAAATTTTTCGAAATTGATAATTTAATATTAATACAATAAAATTACTCGGAGATAGAGGTGTTAGTGATGGCTCGTATTGCAAATTCAGTTTTTGAACTAATAGGAAATACACCAGTCGTTAAATTAAACCGTTTAGTAGATGAAGACAGTGCGGATGTCTACTTGAAACTTGAATATATGAACCCAGGTAGCAGTGTAAAAGATCGTATTGCGTTAGCGATGATCGAAGATGCTGAAGCAAAAGGTACATTAAAAGCTGGTGACACACTCATTGAGCCAACAAGCGGAAACACAGGAATCGGTCTTGCGATGGTCGCGGCTGCAAAAGGAATCAATGCGATTTTAGTTATGCCGGATACAATGAGTCAGGAGCGCCGCAACCTTTTACGCGCTTACGGTGCAGAGCTTGTCTTAACACCGGGTGCAGAAGGAATGAAAGGTGCCATCAAAAAAGCAGAAGAATTAGCGGAAGAGCACGGATACTTCATGCCTCAGCAGTTCAGCAATGAAGCCAACGCTGAGATTCACCGCCGCACAACAGGGAAAGAGATTCTTGAACAGTTTGACGGCGAACTTGATGCATTTATTGCAGGAGTTGGTACGGGTGGTACGATTACAGGTGCTGGTGAAGTCCTGAAAGAAGCCATTCCATCTATTCAGCTTTATGCGGTAGAACCAACAGATTCTCCTGTACTATCAGGCGGGAAACCAGGTCCGCATAAAATTCAAGGCATCGGAGCAGGGTTTGTTCCATCTATCTTGAACACAGAAGTATATGACGGCATTATCCAAGTGAAAAACGAAGATGCATTTGAACTTGCAAGAAAGGCAGCGAAAGAAGAAGGAATCCTTGGTGGTATATCTTCAGGAGCAGCCATTTATGCAGCGCTTCAAACAGCGAAGAAGCTTGGTAAAGGGAAAAAGGTTCTAGCGATTATTCCAAGTAACGGTGAACGTTACCTTAGTACGCCGCTTTATCAATTTGATTAAACAATACACCCCAGCATTTGCTGGGGTTTTTTTATGAATTCTGAAGATGGAAAGCAAATACTATTTTCTAATTAAAATGGATTGCATTACAATAAGATTAATGAAAATAAAAAAGGATGATTACATGACACAACGTAGGCCGATGGGCATCAAAATTCCTTTTACGAAAGATGCATTCTTGAAACGATACGAACAATTAACGGCTCATGAATCACATCACGTCCTTCTTGAAAGTGCACGTGGAGGAGAATACAGTATTGCCGGCATTCATCCGATCGCTAAAGCGAAAGGGAAGGACGGGATGACCACCATCCATTATCAGAATGAGGTGTTGTTCAAAGAGGGAGATCCTTTTAGGGCATTTGCTGATTGGTTTCAAACCCTACAAACCGAAACGAACGACGAATACCCTGACTTCCAAGGTGGAGCGATTGGATTTTTAAGCTATGATTACGCAAGATATATCGAGCATTTTAAAATGCTGTCCATCGATGATTTGAAGACGCCTGATTTGTATTTCCTCGTATTCAATGATGTCGCTGTCTTTGATCATAATAAAGACGTCCTCTGGCTGATGACTCATACAGAAGGAGACGAACCTGTCAGTGAAGTTCATCAAAGACTTGAAGAATTAAAGCAAAGCTGGACAAGCACATCAGAAGAATCAGCACATTCACCTGTCAATGTGTCTTCTTCGGAATGTGTACCTGCTGCACCTTTTACTGAAGAAGCTTTCGGGGAAGCTGTAGAAACGATTAAACAATATATCGCCAGCGGTGACGTGTTCCAAGTGAACCTATCCATTAGACAAGATGAACAGCTTCATACCCACCCATATCATTTATACAAAACATTACGTCACGTGAATCCATCTCCATATATGTCATATCTGCACACGCCAGATTTCCAAATTGTCTGTGGATCTCCAGAGCTGCTTATTAAGAAAAAAGGCATTCAGCTCGAAACAAGACCGATCGCTGGCACAAGATCAAGAGGCAAGGATGATGCGGAAGATCAAGCGCTGGCAAAAGAACTCATTGAAGATGAAAAAGAACGTGCAGAACATGTGATGCTCGTTGATCTTGAGCGGAATGATCTTGGACGAGTGTCTACTTATGGCTCAGTCAAGGTGAACGAGTTTATGGCCATTGAGAAATATTCACACGTGATGCACATTGTATCAAATGTCCAAGGGGAGCTGCGTGATGATTGTGATGCAGTAGATGTCATGAGAGCTGTATTCCCAGGCGGCACAATTACAGGTGCGCCAAAAGTGAGAACAATGGAAATCATAGAAGAGCTTGAGCCGACAAGGCGTGGGCTTTATACTGGATCTATAGGCTGGTTTGGATTCAATCAAGATATGCATTTTAATATCGTCATTCGTACGGCTTATTGTACAGGGGGCAGAGCCTTCATGCAGTCAGGTGCAGGCATTGTCATCGATTCTGTACCAAAGCACGAATACAAAGAATCGATTAAAAAAGCCTATGCAGTGAAAAAAGCATTACAGTTGAGCAAAGAAGAGACTATTTTGAGTTAGAGGTGAGCAGAGTATGATATTAATGATTGATAATTACGATTCATTTACGTACAACCTGGTCCAGTATTTAGGTGAGCTTGGGGAAGAACTGATTGTAAAACGAAACGATCAAGTCACTATTCAAGAAATCGAAGAGCTTAAGCCAGACTTTCTGATGATTTCTCCAGGACCTTGCAGTCCGGATGAAGCAGGAATTAGTATGGAAGCGATCAAACATTTTGCTGGGAAGATTCCGATCTTCGGTGTCTGTTTAGGTCATCAATCCATTGCACAAGTATTTGGTGGAGATGTCATTCGTGCGGAGCGGTTAATGCATGGGAAAACATCAGAGATTGAACACGACGGCAAAGGTGTCTTCACGGGACTCCAAAATCCGCTCGTCGCAACGAGATATCATTCATTAATTGTTAAAGACGAGACGCTACCGGAGTGCTTTGTCAGAACAGCGAGCACAAAGGAAGGCGAACTCATGGCCATTCGCCATAAAGAACTTCCGATTGAAAGTGTTCAATTCCATCCAGAATCGATTATGACGTCCTTCGGTAAGGAAATGCTCAGAAATTTCATTGAAACCTATCGTAAAAAGGGGAATGAAGTAAACGCATGATCATTTACCTGAACGGTCAGTATATAGAGGAGAAAGACGCGACTCTTTCTCCTTTTGATCATGGTTTTCTATATGGCATCGGTGTATTCGAAACATTTACCTCTCTAGCAGGACAAGTCTTCTTGTTAGACTGGCATCTTGAAAGGCTCAATCAATCATTGCGTGACCTTTGCATCGAATCCACAATAGAGAAACCATTTGTACTCGACATCATTCATACATTATTCAATCAAAACCAAATAACGGACGGTCATGCGAGGATCCGCTTCAATGTTTCTGCGGGCAGAGGCAATGGATTTTCTGCAGACCCTTATGAGAAGCCTGTTGTTTTTGTGATGATCTCCCCATTCCGGCCTGAATCAATAGTAGATGAAAAACAGGGAATCATTCTTGATACAAGAAGAAACACACCGGAAGGTCCAAGACGGCTCAAGTCGCATCATTACATGAACAACCTGCTGGCGAAAAGAGAAGTAGGGAACGATCCGTCTGTAGAAGGGATCTTTTTAACAAAAGAAGACGATGTGGCAGAAGGAATTACGTCAAATCTATTTTGGCGAAAAAAAGATGTGATCTATACACCTTCACTTGATACCGGCATTTTAAACGGGGTTACCCGTCGATATTGTATTGAAACGCTGCAAGCTTCGGGGATCCCACTAATAGAAGGAAGATATCCACTCTCGCACTTGCTCTCAGCTGATGAGGCGTGGATGACCAATTCGGTTCAGGGAATTGTGCCTTTTAAAAATATCGGAGACACCGTCCTGCAAAACCACAACCGAACGATTTCGACCAAGTTGAGAACAGAATATACAAAAGAACGTCTAGAACATAAAGAGTAGGTGGACACAATGACACAACAATTGATAAAACAGCCTAAAATCATACAAGCCAAGCACCATACCCTTAGTTATGAAGAAAAGACATTGGTCATGGGCATTTTAAATGTCACACCGGACTCTTTTTCAGATGGAGGAAAATTCAATCAAATTGATAAAGCGCTGGCTCATGCAACGCAGCTCATAGAAGATGGGGCGCATATTATTGATATTGGCGGTGAATCGACTCGGCCGGGGGCGGCACTTGTCTCAGAGCAAGAGGAGCTTTCAAGGGTCATTCCTGTCATTGAGAAGATCACAAAAGAATTGGACATACCTATTTCTATTGATACGTATAAAGCCCATGTCGCAGATGAGGCAGTGAAAGCAGGAGCCTCAATCATTAATGATGTATGGGGGGCGAAAGCTGATCCTCAAATGGCGCATGTGGCAGCGAAGCACAACGTGCCAATCATCTTAATGCACAATCGACCAGAGCGGAATTACACCCATCTGATTTCAGATATGATCGCAGATCTGAAAGAAAGTGTTCAAATTGTGAAACAAGCGGGTGTCCGTGATGACATGATCATATTAGATCCTGGTGTAGGATTTGCGAAAAATAAAACTGACAACCTCATGGTCATGAATGAACTTGAACATTTTTGCCACCTAGGGTATCCGCTGCTTCTAGCAACATCCCGCAAACGATTCATCGGTGCAGTTTTAGACCTGCCGCCTGAAGAACGTACTGAAGGAACGGGTGCGACGGTCTGTCTTGGGATTCAAAAGGGCAGCGCGATGGTCCGAGTGCACGATGTAAAAGAAATCGCAAGAATGGCAAAAATGATGGATGCCATGCTGAATAAAGGAGGCGCTTATCATCGATAAAGTATATGTAAACGGAATGGAATTTTACGGCTATCACGGTGTATTTGCAGAAGAGAATAAACTAGGCCAGCGCTTTCGTGTGGACCTAACAGCTTCACTGGATTTAAGTAAGGCAGGACAAACGGATGACCTAAATGAGACCATCAACTATGCTGAGCTCTACAACATCTGCAAAAATATTGTAGAAGGGGACCCAGTGAACCTCGTTGAAACGCTGACAGAAAGAATTGCAAATCAAGTGTTAAAGGACTTTCCGACAGTTCAAGAATGTACAGTAAAAGTAATCAAACCAGATCCGCCAATTCCAGGACACTATCAGTCCGTTGCCATTGAAATGACGAGATCACGCGCATGAACAATACAGCTTATATCGCTTTAGGCTCAAACATAGGAAAAAAGGAAACCTACTTAAAAGAAGCTGTCAAAAAACTTCACGAACATCCAGGTGTTCAAGTTGAATCCATTTCATCTATATATGAGACAACACCTGTAGGCTACGAGAATCAGGATGACTTCTTGAACATGGCTGTGAAGATTTCCACCTCGCTTCGTCCTGAAGAACTTCTATCACTGACTCAGAACATTGAGCAGGAGTTAGGCAGAACAAGAGAAGTGAGGTGGGGTCCACGGACAGCTGACCTTGACATTTTACTTTATAATCGTGAAAATATTGAAACAGAACAACTTGTAGTGCCGCATCCTAGAATGTACGAACGTTTATTCGTTCTTGTTCCGATGAGTGAGATTTGCCCAGAAATCGGCGAAGCCCAGATAAACGCCGTAACAGACCAAGAAGGTGTAAGCATATGGAAAAAGACATGTGGGGTAGAAGAATTCGTGCATACCGAAAGCTAAAAGGGTATACTCAGGAAGGGTTCGCCAAAAGACTGGGCATCTCTGTCTCTGTCTTAGGGGAAATTGAGCGAGGCAATCGATTACCAACAAACCAAATGGTTGGTCAAATAGCAGATGCTTTAAATATAACGGTGGAAGAACTTTCACCAATTCTTGAAGAAGAAAGGAGGGGACATGATGTTTAAAATCGGAGATATCGAAATTAAAAACAAAGTAGTGCTCGCACCAATGGCTGGTGTGTGTAACTCTGCTTTCAGACTCACGGTGAAAGAGTTTGGAGCGGGCTTAGTCTGCGCTGAAATGGTCAGTGACAAAGCGATCTTGATTAATAATGCCAGAACGATGGGCATGCTGTACATTGATGAACGTGAAAAACCGTTGAGCCTTCAGATATTTGGGGGAGAAAAGGACACGCTCGTAGAAGCGGCCAAGTTTGTAGACCAGAATACAACGGCGGACATTATTGATATTAATATGGGATGTCCTGTACCAAAGATCACGAAATGTGACGCAGGAGCGAAATGGCTGCTGGATCCAAACAAGATTTACGAAATGGTATCCGCAGTCGTAGAAGCTGTAGATAAACCTGTTACTGTGAAAATGAGAATGGGCTGGGACGAAGAACATATCTTCGCTATCGACAATGCCCGTGCTGTTGAACGAGCAGGTGGACAAGCGGTTGCGCTTCACGGACGGACACGTGTGCAGATGTACGAAGGAACAGCGAATTGGGATATTATAAAAGAGGTCAAACAATCTGTTTCCATTCCAGTCATCGGCAATGGAGATGTCAAAACCCCTCAAGATGCAAAACGTATGCTTGATGAAACGGGTGCAGATGCTGTCATGATCGGAAGAGCCGCACTAGGAAACCCGTGGATGATTTACCGGACGGTTCATTATTTAGAAACGGGTGAACTAAAAGAAGAGCCTAATGTGCGTGAGAAAATGTCTGTGTGCAAACTTCACTTAGACAGACTCATAGACCTGAAAGGTGAGCATGTGGCTGTCAGAGAAATGAGAAAACATGCAGCATGGTACTTAAAAGGTGTCCGAGGCAATGCAGATGTAAGAAACCAAATCAATCAAAGTGAAACGAGAGCGGAGCTTGTAAAAGTTCTAGATGACTTTACGATCGAAGTCGAGGCAAAAGAGCTTCAAAGAATAAAAGTAGGATAAGACTATCTTTCTTTTTGTAGCTCACTGCTAGTGCACGTACTGGCAGTTTTTCTGCTTTTCTCTGCAAAATACATTATTGGAGTGATATAAATGAGTAATGAAGGGCTTAATAACGAAGAATTAAATGATCAATTCCAAGTAAGACGTGACAAAATGAATAAAATGAGAGAAGAGGGTATCGATCCATTCGGTGAACGATATGACCGTTCTCATCAATCCGCACAAATTATTGCTGAATATGACGAGTTTTCAAAAGAAGACTTAGAAGAAAAAGCAGCTCAAGTAACAATTGCTGGCCGTATGATGACAAAACGCGGAAAAGGGAAAGCTGGCTTTGCACACATTCAAGACTTAGAAGGACAAATTCAAATCTATGTACGTAAAGATAGCGTAGGAGAAGAAGCTTACGAATTATTCAAAAGCTCGGACCTAGGCGATATTATCGGTGTGACGGGAACCGTATTTAAAACGAATGTAGGAGAACTTTCAATTAAAGCGACTAGCTTTGAGGTTCTTACAAAAGCACTTCGCCCGCTCCCTGATAAATATCACGGACTAAAAGATGTAGAACAACGCTATCGTCAGCGTTACCTTGACCTGATTGTCAATCCAGAAAGTAAGCAGACGTTCATCATGCGAAGCAAAATCATTCAATCAATGAGAAGATACTTAGATTCAAAAGGATACCTAGAAGTTGAAACACCAACAATGCATAGCATCCCTGGTGGTGCATCAGCTCGTCCTTTCATTACTCATCACAATGCACTTGATATGCCGCTTTATATGCGTATTGCGATCGAGCTGCATTTAAAACGTCTAATTGTCGGTGGTCTAGAGAAAGTATACGAGATTGGCCGCGTATTCCGTAATGAAGGAGTCTCAACTCGTCATAACCCGGAATTTACTATGATTGAGCTGTATGAAGCATATGCAGACTACAAAGACATCATGAACCTAACGGAAAACTTGATTGCTCATATTGCCCAAGAGGTACTAGGAACAACAACGATTCAATATGGAGAAGATGAAATTGATCTAAAACCTGAATGGAAGAGACTCCATATGGTTGAAGCAGTCAAAGAAGCAACAGGTGTAGACTTCTGGCAGGAGATGTCTGTAGAAGAAGCAAAACAGCATGCTGCTGATCACGATGTTGAAATCACAAAAAACATGACAGTAGGTCATATTATCAATGAGTTCTTCGAGCAAAAAGTAGAAGAAACACTGGTTCAGCCTACCTTTATTTACGGGCACCCAGTTGAGATTTCTCCATTAGCTAAGAAAAATCCTGAAGACCCGCGCTTCACGGACCGCTTTGAGCTATTCATCGTGCGTCGCGAGCATGCAAATGCATTCACCGAGCTGAATGATCCAATTGACCAAAGAGAACGCTTTGAAGCTCAATTAAAAGAACGTGAAGAAGGAAATGACGAAGCGCATCTCATGGATGACGATTTTGTTGAAGCATTAGAATATGGCATGCCGCCAACAGGCGGACTAGGAATCGGTATCGACCGATTAATCATGCTGCTAACAAATTCTCCATCAATCAGAGATGTACTGCTTTTCCCGCAAATGAGAAACCGTTAATACATCAACAAAAGCGCCATTTGATCTGTGGCGCTTTTTATTTTTCATAAAATGAAACTTTTTTTAAAAAAACTATTGCAAGAAAAGAATCCAGATGGTATATTATTATTCGTTGCCGCAAAACAGCAACGAGGTTGAAAAAAGAAAATGAAAAAAGTTCTTGACTTCAACCGAAGCGAAATGTTAAGATATTAAAGTCGCTTACGAGCGATAACGAAGATGATCTTTGAAAACTAAACAAGACAAAACGTACCTGTTAATTCGAGTTTTTATAAAAAATCCTATGATACATCATAGGTAGTCAGTCAAACGCTGACGAAAAACAAAACTTCGGTTTTGTACTTTTTCGGAGAGTTTGATCCTGGCTCAGGACGAACGCTGGCGGCGTGCCTAATACATGCAAGTCGAGCGGACAGAAGGGAGCTTGCTCCCGGATGTTAGCGGCGGACGGGTGAGTAACACGTGGGTAACCTGCCTGTAAGACTGGGATAACTCCGGGAAACCGGAGCTAATACCGGATAGTTCCTTGAACCGCATGGTTCAAGGATGAAAGACGGTTTCGGCTGTCACTTACAGATGGACCCGCGGCGCATTAGCTAGTTGGTGAGGTAACGGCTCACCAAGGCGACGATGCGTAGCCGACCTGAGAGGGTGATCGGCCACACTGGGACTGAGACACGGCCCAGACTCCTACGGGAGGCAGCAGTAGGGAATCTTCCGCAATGGACGAAAGTCTGACGGAGCAACGCCGCGTGAGTGATGAAGGTTTTCGGATCGTAAAGCTCTGTTGTTAGGGAAGAACAAGTGCAAGAGTAACTGCTTGCACCTTGACGGTACCTAACCAGAAAGCCACGGCTAACTACGTGCCAGCAGCCGCGGTAATACGTAGGTGGCAAGCGTTGTCCGGAATTATTGGGCGTAAAGGGCTCGCAGGCGGTTTCTTAAGTCTGATGTGAAAGCCCCCGGCTCAACCGGGGAGGGTCATTGGAAACTGGGAAACTTGAGTGCAGAAGAGGAGAGTGGAATTCCACGTGTAGCGGTGAAATGCGTAGAGATGTGGAGGAACACCAGTGGCGAAGGCGACTCTCTGGTCTGTAACTGACGCTGAGGAGCGAAAGCGTGGGGAGCGAACAGGATTAGATACCCTGGTAGTCCACGCCGTAAACGATGAGTGCTAAGTGTTAGGGGGTTTCCGCCCCTTAGTGCTGCAGCTAACGCATTAAGCACTCCGCCTGGGGAGTACGGTCGCAAGACTGAAACTCAAAGGAATTGACGGGGGCCCGCACAAGCGGTGGAGCATGTGGTTTAATTCGAAGCAACGCGAAGAACCTTACCAGGTCTTGACATCCTCTGACAACCCTAGAGATAGGGCTTTCCCTTCGGGGACAGAGTGACAGGTGGTGCATGGTTGTCGTCAGCTCGTGTCGTGAGATGTTGGGTTAAGTCCCGCAACGAGCGCAACCCTTGATCTTAGTTGCCAGCATTTAGTTGGGCACTCTAAGGTGACTGCCGGTGACAAACCGGAGGAAGGTGGGGATGACGTCAAATCATCATGCCCCTTATGACCTGGGCTACACACGTGCTACAATGGACAGAACAAAGGGCTGCGAGACCGCAAGGTTTAGCCAATCCCACAAATCTGTTCTCAGTTCGGATCGCAGTCTGCAACTCGACTGCGTGAAGCTGGAATCGCTAGTAATCGCGGATCAGCATGCCGCGGTGAATACGTTCCCGGGCCTTGTACACACCGCCCGTCACACCACGAGAGTTTGCAACACCCGAAGTCGGTGAGGTAACCTTTATGGAGCCAGCCGCCGAAGGTGGGGCAGATGATTGGGGTGAAGTCGTAACAAGGTAGCCGTATCGGAAGGTGCGGCTGGATCACCTCCTTTCTAAGGATATATGGAGCAGCGTACGTTTTTCGTCTTGTTTAGTTTTGAAGGATCATTCCTTCAAACATGTCTCTAGCGAGACAGGATTGTTCTTTGAAAACTAGATAACAATAAGTAATACATTCACATTGAATGCAATGCAAAGTTCATCACACATAGTGATTCTTTCTAAAGTAAGAAATGGTTAAGTTAGAAAGGGCGCACGGTGGATGCCTTGGCACTAGGAGCCGATGAAGGACGGGACGAACACCGATATGCTTCGGGGAGCTGTAAGCAAGCTTTGATCCGGAGATTTCCGAATGGGGAAACCCACTGCTCGTAATGGAGTAGTATCCATACTTGAATACATAGAGTATGAGAAGGCATACCCGGGGAACTGAAACATCTAAGTACCCGGAGGAAGAGAAAGCAAATGCGATTCCCTGAGTAGCGGCGAGCGAAACGGGAACAGCCCAAACCAAGAGGCTTGCCTCTTGGGGTTGTAGGACACTCTATACGGAGTTACAAAGGAACGATATAAGCGAAGAGGTCTGGAAAGGCCCGCCAAAGAAGGTAACAGCCCTGTAACTGAAATGTTGTTCTCTCCAGAGTGGATCCTGAGTACGGCGGAACACGTGAAATTCCGTCGGAATCCGGGAGGACCATCTCCCAAGGCTAAATACTCCCTAGTGACCGATAGTGAACCAGTACCGTGAGGGAAAGGTGAAAAGCACCCCGGAAGGGGAGTGAAATAGATCCTGAAACCGTGTGCCTACAAGTAGTCAGAGCCCGTTAACGGGTGATGGCGTGCCTTTTGTAGAATGAACCGGCGAGTTACGATCCCGTGCAAGGTTAAGCAGAAGATGCGGAGCCGCAGCGAAAGCGAGTCTGAATAGGGCGCATGAGTACGTGGTCGTAGACCCGAAACCAGGTGATCTACCCATGTCCAGGGTGAAGTTCAGGTAACACTGAATGGAGGCCCGAACCCACGCACGTTGAAAAGTGCGGGGATGAGGTGTGGGTAGGGGTGAAATGCCAATCGAACCTGGAGATAGCTGGTTCTCTCCGAAATAGCTTTAGGGCTAGCCTCAAGGTAAGAGTCTCGGAGGTAGAGCACTGATTGGACTAGGGGCCCCTACCGGGTTACCGAATTCAGTCAAACTCCGAATGCCGATGACTTATCCTTGGGAGTCAGACTGCGAGTGATAAGATCCGTAGTCGAAAGGGAAACAGCCCAGACCGCCAGCTAAGGTCCCAAAGTATACGTTAAGTGGAAAAGGATGTGGAGTTGCTTAGACAACCAGGATGTTGGCTTAGAAGCAGCCACCATTTAAAGAGTGCGTAATAGCTCACTGGTCGAGTGACTCTGCGCCGAAAATGTACCGGGGCTAAACGTATCACCGAAGCTGCGGACTGTTCTTACGAACAGTGGTAGGAGAGCGTTCTAAGTGCAGTGAAGTCAGACCGGAAGGACTGGTGGAGCGCTTAGAAGTGAGAATGCCGGTATGAGTAGCGAAAGACGGGTGAGAATCCCGTCCACCGAATGCCTAAGGTTTCCTGAGGAAGGCTCGTCCGCTCAGGGTTAGTCGGGACCTAAGCCGAGGCCGAAAGGCGTAGGCGATGGACAACAGGTTGATATTCCTGTACCACCTCCTCACCATTTGAGCAATGGGGGGACGCAGGAGGATAGGGTAAGCGCGGTATTGGATATCCGCGTCCAAGCAGTTAGGCTGGGAAATAGGCAAATCCGTTTCCCGTGAAGGCTGAGCTGTGATGGCGAGCGAAATTTAGTAGCGAAGTTCCTGATTCCACACTGCCAAGAAAAGCCTCTAGCGAGGTGAGAGGTGCCCGTACCGCAAACCGACACAGGTAGGCGAGGAGAGAATCCTAAGGTGATCGAGAGAACTCTCGTTAAGGAACTCGGCAAAATGACCCCGTAACTTCGGGAGAAGGGGTGCTTCTTAGGGTGTTAAAGCCCCGAGAAGCCGCAGTGAATAGGCCCAGGCGACTGTTTAGCAAAAACACAGGTCTCTGCGAAGCCGTAAGGCGAAGTATAGGGGCTGACGCCTGCCCGGTGCTGGAAGGTTAAGAGGAGCGCTTAGCGTAAGCGAAGGTGCGAATTGAAGCCCCAGTAAACGGCGGCCGTAACTATAACGGTCCTAAGGTAGCGAAATTCCTTGTCGGGTAAGTTCCGACCCGCACGAAAGGCGCAACGATCTGGGCACTGTCTCAACGAGAGACTCGGTGAAATTATAGTACCTGTGAAGATGCAGGTTACCCGCGACAGGACGGAAAGACCCCGTGGAGCTTTACTGCAGCCTGATATTGAATGTTGGTACAGCTTGTACAGGATAGGTAGGAGCCTTGGAAACCGGAGCGCTAGCTTCGGTGGAGGCATCGGTGGGATACTACCCTGGCTGTATTGACCTTCTAACCCGCTGCCCTTATCGGGCAGGGAGACAGTGTCAGGTGGGCAGTTTGACTGGGGCGGTCGCCTCCTAAAATGTAACGGAGGCGCCCAAAGGTTCCCTCAGAATGGTTGGAAATCATTCGCAGAGTGTAAAGGCACAAGGGAGCTTGACTGCGAGACCTACAAGTCGAGCAGGGACGAAAGTCGGGCTTAGTGATCCGGTGGTTCCGCATGGAAGGGCCATCGCTCAACGGATAAAAGCTACCCCGGGGATAACAGGCTTATCTCCCCCAAGAGTCCACATCGACGGGGAGGTTTGGCACCTCGATGTCGGCTCATCGCATCCTGGGGCTGTAGTCGGTCCCAAGGGTTGGGCTGTTCGCCCATTAAAGCGGTACGCGAGCTGGGTTCAGAACGTCGTGAGACAGTTCGGTCCCTATCCGTCGCGGGCGCAGGAAATTTGAGAGGAGCTGTCCTTAGTACGAGAGGACCGGGATGGACGCACCGCTGGTGTACCAGTTGTTCTGCCAAGGGCATCGCTGGGTAGCTATGTGCGGACGGGATAAGTGCTGAAAGCATCTAAGCATGAAGCCCCCCTCAAGATGAGATTTCCCATTCCGCAAGGAAGTAAGATCCCTGAAAGATGATCAGGTTGATAGGTCTGAGGTGGAAGCGTGGTGACACGTGGAGCTGACAGATACTAATAGATCGAGGACTTAACCTATATTCTAATGTGAAAAATGAACATTGTTATCTAGTTTTGAGAGAACATTCTCTCCATCAGGTTTGGTGGCGATAGCGAAGAGGTCACACCCGTTCCCATACCGAACACGGAAGTTAAGCTCTTCAGCGCCGATGGTAGTTGGGGGTTTCCCCCTGTGAGAGTAGGACGCCGCCAAGCTTTTCAAAGGATCAGTTCCAATCGGAACTGGTCTTTTTTGTGTTTTAATAAATGATATATCTATTTATATTAAAAATAGTGGTCTTTCACTACATTCTCAATAACTCATTCATTTCATCCCCTTCACTGGAATTCTAGACATTCTATAAAATTCTTATCATCCAATCTCGTCGCTCGCTCATCTTGCTAAGAGTCAACATCGAAAGAGTAAACATGTCTAAAAAGGATCTTCTCCTCTGGCAACCATATGTAGCGAACTGCGCTTGCTGCTAGATCATTGAAACCTACATAAGAGAGCAAAGGGCATCTTGGTTTGCTAATGAGAGAGGGGAGGAAGATTTGAGTTAAGCACCACAATGTTTGATGAGGCAAGGGAACACTGAGACGAATTTTTGGAAAATGACCAGGATCAATTTAATATAAAGCAAATATACAAAATGGTTTCTCGGAAAAATAAAATAATAAAAAAATTCGTTTCTATATGCACGTTATCTGAGGATTTAAGGAATAAAACAAACATTTTTCAGCTTTAAAAGAGCTGTTTTTACATTGAAAAAGCGCTATTAATGCCCTTTTTAACAAAAAACATAAAAAAAATGAAAAAAAGACTTTTAAAATGAAGAGACAAGTGGTAAACTTCTTTAGGTGCCTTAACGAAAAGATGTGAAAAAATAGCTTTAAAATAAATTCAAAAATTATTTTAAAAAAGTCTTTACAAACAATATCTTATCGTTATATAATACTATTTGTCAGATCGAGAGACATTCGAAACGACATAATATGGAGGATTAGCTCAGCTGGGAGAGCATCTGCCTTACAAGCAGAGGGTCGGCGGTTCGAGCCCGTCATCCTCCACCATATTTATTCTTACATAATGTTAGGATAGATAAAGCCGGTGTAGCTCAACTGGTAGAGCAACTGACTTGTAATCAGTAGGTTGGGGGTTCAAGTCCTCTTGCCGGCACCACTTTCATATGGTAAGATAGACAAGTCGCTTTAAAAGCGAGCCATTAGCTCAGTTGGTAGAGCATCTGACTTTTAATCAGAGGGTCGAAGGTTCGAGTCCTTCATGGCTCACCATTTTCATGCGGGTGTGGCGGAATTGGCAGACGCGCTAGACTTAGGATCTAGTGTCTTTATGACGTGGGGGTTCAAGTCCCTTCACCCGCATTGCCAAACAACATAAAGAAATCCTGTAATGCGGAAGTAGTTCAGTGGTAGAACACCACCTTGCCAAGGTGGGGGTCGCGGGTTCGAATCCCGTCTTCCGCTTATACCATCCACGCCGGGGTGGTGGAATTGGCAGACACACAGGACTTAAAATCCTGCGGTAGGTGACTACCGTGCCGGTTCAAGTCCGGCCCTCGGCATTATAAAATAAGCGCCCGTAGCTCAATTGGATAGAGCGTTTGACTACGGATCAAAAGGTTAGGGGTTCGACTCCTCTCGGGCGCGCCATTAAGATCGGGAAGTAGCTCAGCTTGGTAGAGCACTTGGTTTGGGACCAAGGGGTCGCAGGTTCGAATCCTGTCTTCCCGACCATCTTTTATGGGGCCTTAGCTCAGCTGGGAGAGCGCCTGCCTTGCACGCAGGAGGTCAGCGGTTCGATCCCGCTAGGCTCCACCAATATGATCTTTGAAAACTAAACAAGACAAAACGTACCTGTTAATTCGAGTTTTTATAAAAAATCCTATGATACATCATAGGTAGTCAGTCAAACTGGCGAAAAGCAAAACTTCGGTTTTGTACTTTTTCGGAGAGTTTGATCCTGGCTCAGGACGAACGCTGGCGGCGTGCCTAATACATGCAAGTCGAGCGGACAGAAGGGAGCTTGCTCCCGGATGTTAGCGGCGGACGGGTGAGTAACACGTGGGTAACCTGCCTGTAAGACTGGGATAACTCCGGGAAACCGGAGCTAATACCGGATAGTTCCTTGAACCGCATGGTTCAAGGATGAAAGACGGTTTCGGCTGTCACTTACAGATGGACCCGCGGCGCATTAGCTAGTTGGTGAGGTAACGGCTCACCAAGGCGACGATGCGTAGCCGACCTGAGAGGGTGATCGGCCACACTGGGACTGAGACACGGCCCAGACTCCTACGGGAGGCAGCAGTAGGGAATCTTCCGCAATGGACGAAAGTCTGACGGAGCAACGCCGCGTGAGTGATGAAGGTTTTCGGATCGTAAAGCTCTGTTGTTAGGGAAGAACAAGTGCAAGAGTAACTGCTTGCACCTTGACGGTACCTAACCAGAAAGCCACGGCTAACTACGTGCCAGCAGCCGCGGTAATACGTAGGTGGCAAGCGTTGTCCGGAATTATTGGGCGTAAAGGGCTCGCAGGCGGTTTCTTAAGTCTGATGTGAAAGCCCCCGGCTCAACCGGGGAGGGTCATTGGAAACTGGGAAACTTGAGTGCAGAAGAGGAGAGTGGAATTCCACGTGTAGCGGTGAAATGCGTAGAGATGTGGAGGAACACCAGTGGCGAAGGCGACTCTCTGGTCTGTAACTGACGCTGAGGAGCGAAAGCGTGGGGAGCGAACAGGATTAGATACCCTGGTAGTCCACGCCGTAAACGATGAGTGCTAAGTGTTAGGGGGTTTCCGCCCCTTAGTGCTGCAGCTAACGCATTAAGCACTCCGCCTGGGGAGTACGGTCGCAAGACTGAAACTCAAAGGAATTGACGGGGGCCCGCACAAGCGGTGGAGCATGTGGTTTAATTCGAAGCAACGCGAAGAACCTTACCAGGTCTTGACATCCTCTGACAACCCTAGAGATAGGGCTTTCCCTTCGGGGACAGAGTGACAGGTGGTGCATGGTTGTCGTCAGCTCGTGTCGTGAGATGTTGGGTTAAGTCCCGCAACGAGCGCAACCCTTGATCTTAGTTGCCAGCATTTAGTTGGGCACTCTAAGGTGACTGCCGGTGACAAACCGGAGGAAGGTGGGGATGACGTCAAATCATCATGCCCCTTATGACCTGGGCTACACACGTGCTACAATGGACAGAACAAAGGGCTGCGAGACCGCAAGGTTTAGCCAATCCCACAAATCTGTTCTCAGTTCGGATCGCAGTCTGCAACTCGACTGCGTGAAGCTGGAATCGCTAGTAATCGCGGATCAGCATGCCGCGGTGAATACGTTCCCGGGCCTTGTACACACCGCCCGTCACACCACGAGAGTTTGCAACACCCGAAGTCGGTGAGGTAACCTTTATGGAGCCAGCCGCCGAAGGTGGGGCAGATGATTGGGGTGAAGTCGTAACAAGGTAGCCGTATCGGAAGGTGCGGCTGGATCACCTCCTTTCTAAGGATATATGGAGCAGCGTACGTTTTTCGTCTTGTTTAGTTTTGAAGGATCATTCCTTCAAACATGTCTCTAGCGAGACAGGATTGTTCTTTGAAAACTAGATAACAATAAGTAATACATTCACATTGAATGCAATGCAAAGTTCATCACACATAGTGATTCTTTCTAAAGTAAGAAATGGTTAAGTTAGAAAGGGCGCACGGTGGATGCCTTGGCACTAGGAGCCGATGAAGGACGGGACGAACACCGATATGCTTCGGGGAGCTGTAAGCAAGCTTTGATCCGGAGATTTCCGAATGGGGAAACCCACTGCTCGTAATGGAGTAGTATCCATACTTGAATACATAGAGTATGAGAAGGCATACCCGGGGAACTGAAACATCTAAGTACCCGGAGGAAGAGAAAGCAAATGCGATTCCCTGAGTAGCGGCGAGCGAAACGGGAACAGCCCAAACCAAGAGGCTTGCCTCTTGGGGTTGTAGGACACTCTATACGGAGTTACAAAGGAACGATATAAGCGAAGAGGTCTGGAAAGGCCCGCCAAAGAAGGTAACAGCCCTGTAACTGAAATGTTGTTCTCTCCAGAGTGGATCCTGAGTACGGCGGAACACGTGAAATTCCGTCGGAATCCGGGAGGACCATCTCCCAAGGCTAAATACTCCCTAGTGACCGATAGTGAACCAGTACCGTGAGGGAAAGGTGAAAAGCACCCCGGAAGGGGAGTGAAATAGATCCTGAAACCGTGTGCCTACAAGTAGTCAGAGCCCGTTAACGGGTGATGGCGTGCCTTTTGTAGAATGAACCGGCGAGTTACGATCCCGTGCAAGGTTAAGCAGAAGATGCGGAGCCGCAGCGAAAGCGAGTCTGAATAGGGCGCATGAGTACGTGGTCGTAGACCCGAAACCAGGTGATCTACCCATGTCCAGGGTGAAGTTCAGGTAACACTGAATGGAGGCCCGAACCCACGCACGTTGAAAAGTGCGGGGATGAGGTGTGGGTAGGGGTGAAATGCCAATCGAACCTGGAGATAGCTGGTTCTCTCCGAAATAGCTTTAGGGCTAGCCTCAAGGTAAGAGTCTCGGAGGTAGAGCACTGATTGGACTAGGGGCCCCTACCGGGTTACCGAATTCAGTCAAACTCCGAATGCCGATGACTTATCCTTGGGAGTCAGACTGCGAGTGATAAGATCCGTAGTCGAAAGGGAAACAGCCCAGACCGCCAGCTAAGGTCCCAAAGTATACGTTAAGTGGAAAAGGATGTGGAGTTGCTTAGACAACCAGGATGTTGGCTTAGAAGCAGCCACCATTTAAAGAGTGCGTAATAGCTCACTGGTCGAGTGACTCTGCGCCGAAAATGTACCGGGGCTAAACGTATCACCGAAGCTGCGGACTGTTCTTACGAACAGTGGTAGGAGAGCGTTCTAAGTGCAGTGAAGTCAGACCGGAAGGACTGGTGGAGCGCTTAGAAGTGAGAATGCCGGTATGAGTAGCGAAAGACGGGTGAGAATCCCGTCCACCGAATGCCTAAGGTTTCCTGAGGAAGGCTCGTCCGCTCAGGGTTAGTCGGGACCTAAGCCGAGGCCGAAAGGCGTAGGCGATGGACAACAGGTTGATATTCCTGTACCACCTCCTCACCATTTGAGCAATGGGGGGACGCAGGAGGATAGGGTAAGCGCGGTATTGGATATCCGCGTCCAAGCAGTTAGGCTGGGAAATAGGCAAATCCGTTTCCCGTGAAGGCTGAGCTGTGATGGCGAGCGAAATTTAGTAGCGAAGTTCCTGATTCCACACTGCCAAGAAAAGCCTCTAGCGAGGTGAGAGGTGCCCGTACCGCAAACCGACACAGGTAGGCGAGGAGAGAATCCTAAGGTGATCGAGAGAACTCTCGTTAAGGAACTCGGCAAAATGACCCCGTAACTTCGGGAGAAGGGGTGCTTCTTAGGGTGTTAAAGCCCCGAGAAGCCGCAGTGAATAGGCCCAGGCGACTGTTTAGCAAAAACACAGGTCTCTGCGAAGCCGTAAGGCGAAGTATAGGGGCTGACGCCTGCCCGGTGCTGGAAGGTTAAGAGGAGCGCTTAGCGTAAGCGAAGGTGCGAATTGAAGCCCCAGTAAACGGCGGCCGTAACTATAACGGTCCTAAGGTAGCGAAATTCCTTGTCGGGTAAGTTCCGACCCGCACGAAAGGCGCAACGATCTGGGCACTGTCTCAACGAGAGACTCGGTGAAATTATAGTACCTGTGAAGATGCAGGTTACCCGCGACAGGACGGAAAGACCCCGTGGAGCTTTACTGCAGCCTGATATTGAATGTTGGTACAGCTTGTACAGGATAGGTAGGAGCCTTGGAAACCGGAGCGCTAGCTTCGGTGGAGGCATCGGTGGGATACTACCCTGGCTGTATTGACCTTCTAACCCGCTGCCCTTATCGGGCAGGGAGACAGTGTCAGGTGGGCAGTTTGACTGGGGCGGTCGCCTCCTAAAATGTAACGGAGGCGCCCAAAGGTTCCCTCAGAATGGTTGGAAATCATTCGCAGAGTGTAAAGGCACAAGGGAGCTTGACTGCGAGACCTACAAGTCGAGCAGGGACGAAAGTCGGGCTTAGTGATCCGGTGGTTCCGCATGGAAGGGCCATCGCTCAACGGATAAAAGCTACCCCGGGGATAACAGGCTTATCTCCCCCAAGAGTCCACATCGACGGGGAGGTTTGGCACCTCGATGTCGGCTCATCGCATCCTGGGGCTGTAGTCGGTCCCAAGGGTTGGGCTGTTCGCCCATTAAAGCGGTACGCGAGCTGGGTTCAGAACGTCGTGAGACAGTTCGGTCCCTATCCGTCGCGGGCGCAGGAAATTTGAGAGGAGCTGTCCTTAGTACGAGAGGACCGGGATGGACGCACCGCTGGTGTACCAGTTGTTCTGCCAAGGGCATCGCTGGGTAGCTATGTGCGGACGGGATAAGTGCTGAAAGCATCTAAGCATGAAGCCCCCCTCAAGATGAGATTTCCCATTCCGCAAGGAAGTAAGATCCCTGAAAGATGATCAGGTTGATAGGTCTGAGGTGGAAGCGTGGTGACACGTGGAGCTGACAGATACTAATAGATCGAGGACTTAACCTATATTCTAATGTGAAAAATGAACATTGTTATCTAGTTTTGAGAGAACATTCTCTCCATCAGGTTTGGTGGCGATAGCGAAGAGGTCACACCCGTTCCCATACCGAACACGGAAGTTAAGCTCTTCAGCGCCGATGGTAGTTGGGGGTTTCCCCCTGTGAGAGTAGGACGCCGCCAAGCTTTTCAAAGGATCAGTTCCAATCGGAACTGGTCTTTTTTGTGTTTTTGGGACGTTTGGCACCAGATAAATGTGGAAATAATATTGTTAGTTGAGCGATTATCTTGAAAAATCGATCGAAAAAATTTATAGTAAGATTAAAGTCAAATATAGTCAAAGTCAATGGAGGAGGAGGCGGAGTGGCACAAAATATTTCTGATATCATCGAGCAGTATTTGAAGGAAGTCTTGGATCAGAATGGTCGAGAAATATTAGAAATTAAACGCAATGAAATTGCAGATAAGTTTCAATGCGTACCTTCACAAATTAACTATGTTATCAATACACGCTTTACGAGCGAAAGAGGTTATATCGTCGAAAGTAAGCGTGGCGGCGGTGGCTATATCCGAATCATTAAAGTCAAAATGAATGATGAAGTCGATTTATTGAACAACATTATTTCCCAAATATATCATCGTTTATCACAGGCTGCATCTGATCATATCATTATGCGTCTTGTTGAGAACAACATTTTATCCGAAAGAGAAGCAAAGATGATGATTAGTGTCATGGACCGTTCTGTTTTACACATTGATTTACCTGAACGAGATGAACTGCGGGCTCGGATGATGAAAGCGATGTTGAATGCTTTGAAATTAAAGTAAAGCGGGTGAAAAGATTGATTTGTCAAGAATGCAATGAGAGACCAGCCACTTTTCACTTTACGAAAGTAATAAATGGAGAAAAACAAGAAATGCACATATGTGAACAATGTGCAAAAGAAAACAGTGATTCATATGCTATGAGTGGAAACCAAGGTTTCTCGATTCACAACTTATTATCAGGCTTATTGAATATTGATCCTAGCTTTACCACAAGTGCGAATAAAGGATCATCTATTTTTCAAGAGGCAAGAGAAGTGGATCAATGTCCTAAGTGTGGCTTAACTTTTCAGCAATTCAGGAAAACAGGCCGTTTTGGCTGTGCAGAATGTTATCGAACCTTTGATCAGTATTTAAATCCTGTTTTAAGGAAAGTCCATAGTGGAAATACAGTCCATAATGGAAAAGTCCCTAAACGGATTGCCGGCAGTCTGCATGTTCGCCGGAAACTTGAGTTAATGCAGCAAGAACTGAAGCAGCTGATTGAACAGGAAGAGTTTGAAAAAGCAGCGGAAGTTCGAGATCAAATTCGTGCGTTAGAGCATGAGCAATCTCAGCAGAGGGAGGGAGATTAACGACATGTCGCTCCAGCATTTTATTCAAGACGCATTAAGTCAATGGATGAAACAGAAAGGACCAGAAAGTGACATTGTTCTAAGCAGTCGTATTCGGCTGGCACGCAATCTAGAGCATGTTCGTTTCCCAACTCAGTTTTCTCAAGAGGAGGCTGAAGCTGTTCTTCAGCAATTCGAGCAAAAGTTTGCGAGCCAGGAAGTGAAGGACATTGGAAACTTTGTTCTGATTCGAATGAATGACACGCAGCCTTTGGCTAAAAGGGTACTTGTTGAAAAGCACTTGATTAGCCCCAATTTAGCAGAATCAAGATTTGGCGGCTGTTTGCTTTCAGAAAATGAAGAAATCAGTGTCATGCTGAATGAGGAAGACCATATTCGTATTCAATGCTTGTTCCCAGGATTTCAGCTGGCTAATGCACTAAAAGCAGCTAACCAAATAGATGACTGGATTGAAGAGCAAGTGGATTATGCATTTTCTGAAAAGCGAGGATACTTAACGAGCTGTCCGACCAATGTAGGTACAGGTATTAGGGCTTCAGTCATGATGCACTTACCAGCATTAGCCCTGACAAGACAAATGAATCGCATTATTCCTGCAATTAATCAATTAGGTCTTGTGGTCAGAGGAATTTATGGTGAGGGTAGCGAAGCAATAGGGAACATCTTTCAAATTTCAAATCAAATGACACTGGGTCAATCAGAAGAAGATATTGTAGATGACTTGAATAGTGTGACGGCGCAGCTCATTGAACAAGAGCGATCTGCACGTAAGGCATTATATCAGACGTCTAAAATTGAACTTGAAGACAGAGTGTACCGTTCCTTGGGGATTTTGGCTAATTGTCGCATGATTGAATCTAAGGAAACGGCTAAGTGTTTGTCAGATGTGCGACTTGGAATTGATTTAGGTATCATTAAGGGGCTTTCAAGTAATATACTGAATGAACTCATGATTTTGACACAGCCTGGCTTCCTTCAGCAATATTCAGGAGGAGCCTTGGAACCAAATGAAAGAGATATAAAACGAGCAGCAATTATCAGAGAAAGGCTGCGCTTAGAAATGCATAGGAATGGACAGGAGGATGAAACGATATGATGTTTGGAAGATTCACTGAAAGAGCTCAAAAGGTATTAGCACTTGCACAAGAAGAAGCCATTCGCCTAGGCCATAAGAACATCGGTACAGAGCATATTTTACTTGGTCTTGTACGTGAAGGTGAGGGCATCGCCGCAAAAGCATTAGAAGCACTGGGCCTTGTTTCAGATAAAATCCAAAAAGAAGTCGAGAGCTTGATTGGAAGAGGGCAAGAGGTGTCTCAAGCTATTCCTCATTACACACCTAGAGCGAAGAAGGTTACGGAGCTTTCTATGGATGAAGCGAGAAAGCTTGGTCATTCCTATGTAGGGACAGAACATATTCTTTTAGGTCTTATTCGTGAGGGAGAGGGTGTAGCTGCCCGTGTCTTAAATAACCTCGGAGTGAGCTTAAATAAAGCACGCCAGCAAGTATTGCAGCTTCTAGGCAGCAATGAAACGGGTGCATCTGCGGCAGGATCTAATAGCAATGCCAATACACCAACTTTAGATAGCTTGGCAAGAGACTTAACGGCTATTGCGAAAGAGGACAGCTTGGACCCTGTGATTGGCCGCAGCAAAGAAATTCAGCGTGTCATTGAGGTCCTAAGTAGAAGAACAAAGAATAACCCTGTCTTGATTGGGGAGCCTGGTGTTGGTAAAACAGCGATCGCAGAAGGCCTCGCACAGCAAATTATTCACAACGAAGTGCCTGAAATTCTGCGTGATAAACGAGTCATGACACTTGATATGGGAACCGTTGTAGCGGGAACGAAATATCGTGGTGAATTCGAGGATCGTTTGAAAAAAGTCATGGACGAAATCCGTCAGGCTGGAAATATCATTCTCTTCATTGATGAGCTTCATACACTGATTGGTGCAGGAGGAGCAGAGGGTGCGATTGATGCCTCTAATATTCTAAAACCATCTTTAGCACGTGGTGAGCTTCAATGTATCGGGGCAACAACGTTAGATGAGTACCGTAAATATATTGAAAAAGATGCTGCACTTGAACGTCGATTCCAGCCAATTCAAGTGGACCAGCCATCTGTCGATGAAAGTATTCAAATTTTAAGAGGGCTTAGAGACCGTTATGAAGCACATCACCGTGTGTCTATTACAGATGAAGCCATTGAGGCGGCGGTAAAGCTTTCTGATCGTTATATCTCCGATCGTTTCCTTCCAGATAAGGCGATCGACTTAATTGATGAGGCGGGTTCAAAAGTTCGCTTACGTTCTTTCACAACACCGCCTAATCTAAAGGAACTTGAGCAAAAGCTGGATGAAGTACGCAAGGAAAAGGATGCAGCTGTTCAAAGTCAAGAATTTGAAAAAGCCGCTTCTCTTCGTGATACGGAGCAACGTTTGCGTGAAAAGGTAGAAGTGACGAAGAAATCTTGGAAAGAAAAGCAGGGACAAGAGAATTCAGAGGTTTCTGTGGATGATATCGCAATGGTTGTTTCTAGCTGGACGGGAGTACCTGTTTCAAAAATTGCTCAAACAGAAACAGATAAGCTTCTAAACATGGAACAATTGCTCCACTCTCGCGTCATTGGACAGGATGAAGCAGTTGTTGCTGTTGCAAAAGCTGTAAGACGTGCCCGTGCTGGACTAAAAGATCCGAAACGTCCGATTGGCTCCTTTATTTTCTTAGGGCCAACAGGTGTTGGTAAGACTGAGCTTGCAAGAGCACTCGCCGAGTCTATCTTCGGTGATGAAGAAGCGATGATTCGTATTGATATGTCTGAGTACATGGAAAAACACTCGACTTCAAGACTTGTTGGATCACCTCCAGGCTATGTGGGCTATGATGAGGGTGGTCAGCTGACTGAAAAGGTGAGAAGAAAGCCGTATTCTGTCGTGCTTCTAGATGAGATTGAAAAGGCGCACCCTGATGTGTTTAACATCTTACTTCAAGTGTTAGAAGATGGTCGTCTCACTGATTCTAAAGGTCGTACTGTTGACTTTAGAAATACGATTTTGATTATGACTTCAAACGTTGGAGCTAGTGAGCTGAAGCGCAATAAATATGTTGGCTTTAACGTGCAGGATGAAAGTCAAAATTACAAAGATATGAAAGGCAAAGTAATGGGTGAGCTGAAACGTGCGTTTAGACCAGAGTTCATCAACCGTATTGATGAAATCATTGTCTTCCACTCACTCGAAAAGAAACATCTAAAAGAGATTGTGTCTCTCATGTCTGATCAATTGACAAAACGACTAAAAGAGCAGGACCTTTCAATTGAATTGACGGAAGCAGCAAAAGCCAAGATTGCCGACGAAGGCGTAGATCTTGAGTATGGTGCTCGTCCGTTAAGAAGAGCGATTCAAAAGCACGTCGAGGATCGACTTTCTGAGGAATTGCTGAAAGGCAATATTGAAAAGGGCCAACATATCGTATTAGATGTAGAAGATGGAGAAATTGTCGTAAAAGCAACGGCTGCTACGAACTAATATAGTAAGAAAAAAGTGTGAGGCATACCAGTAAGTTGGATGCCTCCCTTTACTTATTTTCTGACCAGTATAAGGAGTTGTATTCTTCAATCTATGGCTAAGTCAAAATCAAAATTTATATGCCAATCGTGCGGTTATGAGTCAGCCAAATGGATGGGGAAATGTCCCGGCTGCGGCACTTGGAACAGTATGACAGAAGAGGTCGTTCGTAAAGAGCCGGCAAATCGTCGAAGTGCGTTTAATCATTCTGTTCAAACCATTCAAAAACCTTCACCTATATCTGCAATTGAAACATCCGAAGAACCCCGAATTAAAACGAATTTAGAAGAATTTAACCGAGTATTAGGAAGTGGAATTGTCAAAGGTTCACTCGTTCTTATTGGCGGTGATCCTGGGATTGGGAAGTCCACACTATTATTACAAGTTTCAGCACAGCTATCAGATCAAAATCAGAATGTGTTATACATATCTGGTGAGGAATCAATCAAACAAACGAAGCTTAGGGCGGACCGTCTCGGTATTGAAAGTGCCTCTTTACATGTTTTGGCTGAAACCGATATGGAGTATATAACGTCTGCTATACAAGAGATGAAACCCGCTTTTGTTGTGGTCGATTCAATTCAAACCGTTTATCAAAGCGATATCACGTCAGCTCCTGGATCTGTTTCTCAGGTGAGGGAATGCACTGCCCAGCTGATGAAAATTGCCAAGACGAATGGTATTCCTATTTTTATCGTTGGTCACGTGACGAAGGAGGGCTCGATTGCTGGGCCGCGCCTTTTAGAGCATATGGTAGATACAGTTCTTTATTTTGAAGGGGAGCGCCATCATACGTTTCGTATTTTACGGGCAGTGAAAAACCGTTTTGGTTCAACGAATGAATTAGGAATTTTTGAAATGAGAGAGGAAGGGCTCACAGAGGTATTAAACCCATCAGAAATCTTCTTAGAAGAGCGGTCAGCAGGTGTATCTGGATCGTGTGTTGTTGCCTCAATGGAAGGAACAAGACCTGTTCTAGTGGAGATACAAGCACTTATTTCACCGACGAGCTTTGGGAATCCACGGAGAATGGCTACTGGCCTTGATCATAACCGAGTGTCATTGCTTATGGCCGTTTTAGAAAAACGGGTAGGGCTGCTACTGCAAAACCAAGATGCCTATTTAAAGGTCGCAGGTGGTGTGAAACTTGATGAACCAGCGATTGACTTGGCTATTGCCGTCAGTATTGCATCAAGCTTTAAAGATGCAGCGCCGCATCAAGCAGATTGCTTTATAGGAGAAGTGGGTCTGACGGGAGAAGTCAGAAGAGTATCAAGAATTGAACAGCGTGTGCAGGAAGCTGCTAAACTAGGATTTAAGCGAATGTTTATTCCTCAGGCGAATATAGATGGATGGAAAAAACCGAGAGGGATTGAGTTAGTCGGTGTAGAAAATGTAGCAGAGGCACTTCGTATTTCACTAGGGGGATCATAGAAATGGAAAAAGAGAAAAAAGGAGCGAGAGAAGTCGATCTCTTAGATATTGTCCAGTTTGTGGCACCGGGGACACCCCTGCGGGCAGGGATTGAAAACGTCCTAAGAGCCAATACTGGAGGGCTCATTGTTGTTGGTTATAATGATAAAGTGAAAAGTGTGGTAGATGGAGGATTTCATATTAATTCTGCTTTCTCCCCAGCACATTTATATGAATTGGCGAAAATGGATGGGGCGATTATTTTAAGTGACTCTGGTCAAAAAATCTTGTATGCGAATACACAGCTTATGCCGGATGCAACCATTCATTCATCAGAAACAGGCATGAGACACCGAACGGCTGAACGTGTAGCAAAGCAGACAGGTTGCTTAATCATTGCCATTTCTGAACGTCGGAACGTCATTACCTTATACCAAGGGAATCGACGATATACGCTGAAAGATATTGGTTTTATTTTGACGAAGGCCAACCAAGCGATACAAACACTTGAGAAATATAAAACCATTTTAGATCATGCCATTTCTGCGTTAAGCGCCTTAGAATTTGAAGAGCTTGTGACCTTTGGTGATGTATTATCCGTGCTACATCGTTATGAAATGGTACTTAGAATCAAAAATGAAATCAATATGTATATCAAAGAGCTTGGGACAGAAGGACACTTGATCCGTCTGCAAGTCAATGAGCTGATTACAGATATGGAGCAGGAAGCGGCGTTATTTATTAAAGATTACGTGAAAGAAAAGATCAAAGATCCATATGTGCTGCTGAAACAGCTCCAAGATATGTCGAGTTTTGAGCTTTTAGATGACTCCATTTTGTACAAGTTACTTGGCTATCCAGCATCTACAAATATTGACGAATATGTATACACTAGAGGATACAGATTACTTCATAAAATCCCTAGACTGCCTATGCCAATCGTTGAAAACGTGGTCGAAGCATTTGGTGTGCTAGATCGAATTATGGAAGCAGATGTACAAGATTTGGATGAAGTAGAAGGAATTGGAGAAGTAAGGGCGAAAAAGATAAAAAAAGGATTAAAAAGACTGCAAGAAAAACATTATATCGACCGTCAGCTATAAAAAGAGAAATTTTTCTTAAATACGGTTAAAAATGGATGAATATGGGTATATTAATGATGGTTTTGTTTTCTGTTCATGATGATAGGAAACTTAAGCATATATCAATGTCAGATGAAGGTGGATTGACAGATGAAAAATAAAGGAGGTGAAGGTATGTTAAAAAGAATCGTTCAGGCGTTTTTTATCATTTTCGGTGCAGTTGTAGGGATTTTTATCATTCCAGAGTTATTTCTGCTGTTAAATTTGAAGGACATACCTTTCATAACAAATGCTTACTCTTCAGCACTAATAGGAGCCGCTGTGTTCTTTATCATTGGTAAATGGTGCACAGGCTATGTGGTTAATTGGGTGAAATGGATCGAGGATTCTCTATTGAAGGCGCCTCTTCCTGATCTTATATCTGGAAGTTTCGGTTTAGTATTTGGACTTATTCTAGCATATCTTATTGTAAACGTGATCCCGCTAAACAATATCCCATATCATATTTTTGGTACCATTATTCCGATTTTCCTGGCTTTCTTTTTAGGATACCTTGGATTTCAGGTAGGGTTTAAGAAGAAGGATGAAATGATGGGGCTGTTCTCCCGATCTGCAAAGGTCACAAAGAAAAAAGGAGCAGCTGATGATGAACCTGAAATAGAAGATAAAAAGCTGAAAATTTTAGACACAAGTGTTATCATTGATGGAAGAATCGCAGATATTTGTCAAACTGGATTCCTAGAAGGTGTGATGGTCATTCCTCAATTTGTACTCGAGGAATTACAGCATATTGCAGACTCTTCTGATGTATTAAAGAGAAATAGAGGCCGAAGAGGTCTTGATATTTTAAATCGTATCCAAAAAGAACTGGATATTAAAGTTGAAATTTACGAAGGTGACTTTGAAGATATTCAAGAGGTTGACAGTAAGCTTGTGAAACTCGCTAAGTTAACTTCAGGTGTTGTTGTGACAAATGATTTTAATTTAAATAAAGTATGCGAACTTCAAAAAGTAGCAGTGTTAAACATCAATGATCTAGCCAATGCAGTCAAACCGGTTGTGCTGCCTGGGGAAGAAATGAAGGTACAGGTCATTAAAGATGGGAAAGAGCATAACCAAGGTGTTGCTTACTTAGATGACGGTACGATGATTGTGGTCGAAGAAGGACGCAATTATATTGGAAAAGACATTGATGTGCTCGTCACGAGTGTGCTGCAAACTGCTGCTGGAAGAATGATTTTTGCGAAGCCAAAACTTCTGGAGAAGGCGCTCTAAAGGGAGAACGAACATGTATTATGAAGTAGTTATTCCGGCTGCGGGGCAGGGGAAGCGAATGAAGGCCGGCCGCAATAAACTTTTTATTGAATTGAAAAGAATGCCGGTCATCATCCACACACTGAAGGTGTTTGACGCTCATTCGCAATGCAGACGCATGATCTTAGCGATCAATGAAGAAGAGCGTCGTGACTTTGAAAGGCTACTGAAGGTACACGCTTTTCAAACGCCTGTTTCACTTGTCACTGGCGGTGAAGAACGGCAGCAAAGTGTATACGAAGGATTGAAGGCTGTGCAAGATGCGGACATCGTGCTTGTTCATGATGGCGCAAGGCCTTTTATTAAGCATACACAGATTGACTTGCTCGTTAAAGCAGCGATTGAAAAAGGCTCCGCAGTCGTAGCGGTACCAGTGAAAGACACAATCAAACGCGTTCAAGAAGGCAAAGTGGAACAAACCATTGAACGTCAGAGCTTGTGGGCAGTCCAGACCCCACAAGCTTTTCGTCATTCTATTTTAAAAGAAGCGCATGAACATGCGGAGCGGACAGGCTTTCTTGGAACAGATGACGCCAGTCTTGTGGAACAATTACACGGTGAGAGTGTGTATATTGTCCAAGGAGACTATACCAATATTAAACTGACAACACCGGATGATTTATTGGTTGCCAAGGCAATTATGGATGCGGAAAGAGGGTACTAGAACATGTTTAGAATAGGACAAGGTTTTGATGTGCATCAATTAACAGAGGGAAGACCTCTTATTATTGGCGGTGTGACGATCCCTTATGAAAAGGGTCTACTTGGGCATTCAGATGCGGATGTACTGCTTCATACTGTGGCGGATGCCTGCCTAGGTGCGATTGCAGAAGGAGATATCGGCAGACATTTCCCAGACACGGATCCGGAGTTTAAAGATGCAGACTCTTTTAAATTACTTCAACACGTGTGGGCACTTGTAAAAGAAAAAGGCTATACACTGGTGAATATCGATTGCACGATCATGGCGCAAAAGCCAAAGATGGCACCATACATTCAGCCAATGTGTGAGAAAATCGCAGAAGCCCTTGAGGCAGATGTCACACAGGTGAATGTCAAAGCAACAACAACAGAGAAACTTGGATTTACAGGAAGAGGCGAAGGAATTGCCTCTCAAGCAACCGTACTTCTTCAGAAAAAGTAAAATCCGTTTTGATGAGAATGGGTTTTGATGATAAAATACGTTTATAAAAAATTGGTGTCAGACAACATGATGCAGATGAAAGGAAGTTAAACTCATGGGAAATGAAGTGCGTGTTCGTTATGCACCGAGTCCAACTGGTCATTTACATATTGGGAATGCTAGAACGGCTCTTTTCAACTATTTGTTCGCACGCAGTCAAGGCGGCAAATTTATTATTCGAATCGAGGATACGGATCAAAAGCGTAATGTAGAAGGCGGAGAAGAAAGCCAGCTTCGCCACCTGCAATGGCTCGGGATTGATTGGGACGAGAGCATTGATAAAGATGGCGGCTACGGTCCTTACAGACAATCAGAGCGTAATGATATTTACAAAAAATATTATGACGAGCTACTAGCGAAAGATTTGGCATATAAGTGCTATTGTACGGCTGAAGAACTAGAAGAAGAGCGTGAAGCACAAATTGCCCGCAGTGAAATGCCACGATATTCTGGTAAATGCAGTCATTTATCAAAAGAAGAAGAGGACAAGCTGATTGCGGAAGGAAGAGAGCCAAGCATCCGCTTCCGAGTGCCTAAAGGAGAAATCATCAAATTTGACGATATGGTCAAAGGCGAGATTTCATTTGAAACAGACGGCATCGGTGACTTTGTTATTGTGAAGAAAGATGGTACGCCAACGTATAACTTCGCTGTAGCGGTGGATGATCATTTGATGAAAATGACTCACATTCTTCGCGGTGAGGATCACATCTCGAATACACCTAAACAAATTATGGTCTTCAATGCATTTGGCTGGGATGTTCCGCTGTTCGGACATATGACGCTGATTGTAAACGAGAACCGCAAGAAATTAAGCAAGCGTGATGAATCAATTATCCAGTTCATCGAACAGTATAAGAACTTGGGCTATTTACCAGAAGCTTTGTTTAACTTCATTGCACTGCTTGGATGGTCTCCAGTTGGTGAAGAGGAACTATTTACAAAAGAGCAGTTCATCGATATTTTCGATGTCAATCGACTTTCTAAGTCACCAGCTCTCTTCGATATGCATAAACTAAAATGGGTGAATAACCAATACGTGAAAGCACTTGATCTTGATCAAGTTGTGGCACTTACACTTCCACATCTTCAAAAGGCAGGCAAGGTAAGCGAGCAGCTGACAGAAGAAGAAAACACGTGGGTGCGCAAACTCATTTCTCTATACCACGAGCAATTGAGCTACGGAGCAGAAATTGTTGAGTTAACAGAGTTGTTCTTTAAGGAACAAATTGAGTATAATCAAGAGGCAAAGGAAGTTCTTGCAGAAGAGCAAGTACCAGAAGTGATGGCTTCGTTTGCAGGTCAGCTTGAACGTCTTGAGTCTTTCACACCAGATGAAATCAAAGCTGCCATTAAAGCGGTACAAAAAGAAACAGGGCATAAAGGTAAGAAACTATTCATGCCAATTCGTGTGGCTGTCACTGGACAAACGCATGGCCCAGAGCTTCCGCAAAGTATTGAACTACTAGGTAAAGAGACGGTATTAAACCGCATTAAACAAATATAAGGAAAATCGTTGCGAGGGAGAAGTACAATGTTATCGTCCATCACAGAAAGAGTCTTCACCGGCTGAAAGAGACTTATGGGCAGACGTTGGAAATGCACCCTCAAGACCCTTGAGGAACACGTATGTTAGTATGCAAGGGCGGTACCCTCCGTTATGGGATGAAGTTGAGAAGGCTGCGAAATGAGGGCTTTCTAAACAGAGTGGAACCGCGTTTTCAAAACGTCTCTGTCATATGGCAGAGGCGTTTTTTATTTGTCCAAAAAAGAGAGCAAGTCCTAAGAGAGATTGATGGGGAAGAACGGGGGGAGCATGTGTTTTTCAAAATGCTGAAAGAAGATATTGATACTGTGTTTGATCAAGATCCTGCTGCTAGAAGCTATCTTGAAGTAGTGCTAACCTATTCAGGGCTTCATGCGATTTGGGCTCATCGTGTTGCGCATGCATTTTACAAGCGTAAGCTGTATTTTCTTGCGCGGATCATTTCTCAGGTCAGCCGGTTTTTCACAGGGGTTGAGATTCACCCAGCAGCAACCATCGGCCGGCGGTTCTTTATTGATCACGGCATGGGCGTCGTGATTGGGGAAACATGTGAAATTGGCGATAACGTCACTGTTTTCCAAGGCGTGACATTAGGGGGAACAGGGAAAGAAAAGGGAAAGCGGCATCCAACTATTTTGGACGATGCCCTGATTGCGACTGGTGCTAAGGTGCTCGGTTCCATTACCGTAGGAAAAGGGTCCAAGATTGGTGCGGGGTCTGTTGTGTTAAAAGACGTACCAGACCATTCTACTGTTGTAGGTATACCTGGGCGAGTGGTCGTTCAAAATGGAAAGAAAATCAATCGTGATCTCAATCATCAAGATTTGCCAGATCCAGTTTCTGATCGTTTCAAAGAATTGGAGCGAGAAATGGAAAAGCTAAAACGTGAGCTGGCTTCATTGAGCAGAAAGGAAGAACAATCATGACAATCAATATTTATAATACATTGACACGTAAGAAGGAAGAGTTTGTCCCACTTGAACCAGGAAAGGTCAAAATGTATGTATGCGGACCAACCGTGTATAACTACATTCATATCGGGAATGCAAGACCTGCCATTGTATATGACACGGTACGTAAGTATTTAGAATATAGCGGCTATGATGTGAATTTCGTATCCAACTTTACTGATGTGGATGATAAACTCATCAAAGCAGCAAATGAATTAGGCGAAGATGTCCCAACGATTGCTGATCGATTTATCCAAGCATACTTTGAGGACGTCAGTGCATTAGGCTGCAAAAAAGCAGACCTTCACCCGCGAGTGACAGAAAATATGGATGATATCATTGCGTTTATCGCCACATTGATTGAAAAAGGCTACGCCTATGAGGCAGATGGTGACGTGTATTACAGCACACGCTCATTTGAAGGCTACGGAAAACTGTCTCACCAATCGATTGATGAATTAAAGACAGGTGCCCGTATTCGTGTAGGTGAGAAGAAACGAGATGCGCTGGACTTTGCTTTATGGAAGGCTGCAAAGGACCAAGAAATCTCATGGGATAGCCCGTGGGGCGAAGGACGCCCAGGCTGGCATATCGAATGCTCAGCCATGGTTAAAAAATATTTAGGTGATACGATCGATATTCATGCAGGCGGACAGGATTTAACCTTCCCTCATCATGAAAATGAAATCGCTCAATCTGAGGCTTTGACAGGCAAACCTTTTGCAAAGTATTGGATGCATAACGGATATATTAATATTGAGAATGAAAAAATGTCAAAATCACTAGGTAACTTTGTGCTCGTGCATGACATTGTGAAAGAACAAGATCCTGACGTCCTTCGATTCTTTATGTTATCGGTTCACTACCGTCATCCAATTAACTACTCAATGGACTTACTAGAGAGTACAAAGAGTGCGTTTAACCGACTCAAAACGTCGTATGCTAATTTACATCATCGCCTTGAAAGCAGCACGAATATCACAGAAGATAACACTGAATGGTTGACAAAGATTGAAGAGCAGCGAGCGACATTTATTTCTGAAATGAATGATGACTTCAATACGGCAAATGCCATCTCTGTTTTATTTGAACTAGCGAAACAAGCGAATTACTATATGGAAAATGATCATACTTCCGAGGAAGTGATCAAGGCATTTATTGGCTTGTTCCAAGAAATCACATCCGTCCTCGGCTTCTCACTAGAAGAAAAGCACACGCTTGACGAAGAGGTAGAAGCATTAATTGAGAAGCGGAATGAAGCTAGAAGGAATCGTGACTTCGCATTGTCTGATCAAATTCGTGACCAGTTAAAGAGCATGAATATTGTATTGGAGGACACTCCTCAAGGTACGCGCTGGAAAAGAGGAGAATAGGTCATGTTGAATTTTGAAAAGCTGAAAGACGGAAAACAGTTGAACGGACTTGCACTTGCTTATATGGGTGATGCCATTTTTGAAGTATACGTGAGGCATCACCTCCTCCAAACGGGGGCGACCAAACCAAATGAGCTTCATAAACGTGCAAGTAAAATCGTTTCAGCTAAATCTCAGGCCGCTATTTTATTTGAGCTTCAGCAGAAGGGCTTTTTCACAGAAGTGGAAGAAGCGGTGCTGAAAAGAGGAAGAAATGCAAAATCAGGCACAGTGCCTAAAAACACAGACGTTCAAACGTATCGTTATAGTACAGCGTTTGAAGCGCTCATGGGTTATTTATTTATTGAGAAGCAGGACGAACGCTTAGAAGAGTTGATTAGTCAGGCGATTGAAATCGGAACGTCAGGGAGGAAGACAAATGAGTCAGCAACATGATTATGTGATTGGGAAAAATGCAGTGATTGAAACACTGAAGTCAGATCGGGAGTTATACAAGCTCTGGATGGCAGAAAACACTGTAAAAGGACAAGCCCAGCAGGTCATTGAACTCGCGAAAAAGCAAAATATCACCATTCAGTATGTTCCGAGGAAAAAGCTTGATCAGATGGTAACAGGTCAGCACCAGGGAATCGTTGCACAAGTAGCAGCATATGAATATGCAGAATTGGACGATCTGTATCAAATTGCTGAAAAGCGGAATGAACAACCATTTTTCATCATCTTAGATGAAATTGAAGATCCGCACAATTTAGGGTCGATCATGCGTACGGCCGATGCTGTTGGTGCACATGGAATCGTCATTCCAAAACGACGAGCGGTAGGCTTGACGACAACTGTTGCGAAAGCATCTACTGGAGCCATTGAACATATCCCGGTCGCAAAAGTAACCAATCTTTCCAGAGCTCTTGATGAAATGAAAGAAAGAGGAATTTGGGTCGCAGGAACAGATGCATCTGCGAAGCAGGACTACAGACAATTTGATGGCACGATGCCTCTCGCTCTTGTCATTGGCAGTGAAGGAAAAGGAATTGGCCGATTGATTAAGGAAAAATGTGATTTCTTGATTAAATTGCCAATGGCCGGGAAGGTCACTTCATTAAATGCATCAGTTGCCGCTAGTCTATTGATGTATGAAGTGTATCGAAAACGTTATCCGTTAGGAGAATAGAGATGGACATCCTCTTAGTCGATGGATACAACATGATAGGTGCATGGCCTCGTTTGCAGCACTTAAAAGAAAACAGCTTTGAAGAAGCCAGAGACGTGCTGATTCAACATTTAGCAGAATATCAAGCATATACAGGGTATCGAGTCATTGTCGTATTCGATGCCCATATGGTCAAAGGAATCGAAAAGAAGCGGACAAACCACCGAGTAGAGGTCATCTTTACAAGAGAAAATGAAACGGCTGATGAGCGGATTGAAAAACTGGCACAAGACTTAAATAACATTCGGACGCAAATTCATGTGGCGACCTCTGATTACACAGAACAATGGGCGATTTTTGGACAGGGTGCACTTCGTAAGTCAGCACGAGAGCTCTTAAGAGAGATAGAAGTGATTGAACGAAAGATTGAAACACGTGTCAAAAAGATTACTTCTGATAAACCAGCATCCAAAATTGAATTGTCAGAAGATGTATTGAAAACGTTTGAAAAATGGCGGCGGGGAAACTTGGAATAGCTTGACGATATTTCAACCATTATTGTATAATATTTCTATCTAGGTGCGGTCGGGGGGATCGAAGTGAATCTAAACAACAGCAAGGGTAAGTCCATCAGAGAGCAATTTTGCCAGTTGGAAGATGAACAAGTCATTGAAAGGGTTCATGTCGGAGATAGTGATGCGCTAGATTATTTAATAACGAAATACCGCAATTTTGTACGTGCGAAAGCAAGATCTTATTTCTTGATTGGAGCGGATCGAGAGGACATTGTCCAAGAGGGGATGATCGGACTTTATAAGTCTATCCGCGATTTCAGAGAGGACAAGCTTACTTCATTTAAGGCTTTTGCAGAATTATGTATTACCCGCCAAATTATCACCGCAATTAAAACAGCTACTCGCCAAAAACATATCCCGTTAAATTCCTATGTATCATTAGACAAGCCGATATACGATGAAGAATCGGACAGAACATTATTGGACGTCATTTCCGGTGCTAAAGCGCTTAACCCAGAAGATTTAATCATTAGCAAAGAAGAATTTGATGATATTGAAATGAAAATGGGTGAATTACTAAGCGAGCTGGAAAGAAAGGTACTTGTGCTTTATCTTGATGGCAGGTCCTATCAGGAGATTTCTGAAGATTTAAACCGTCATGTGAAATCAATTGATAACGCACTCCAAAGAGTAAAGAGAAAATTAGAGAAATATTTAGAGCTGCGCGAGATCAGTCTCTAATCAAACCTATATTGACAGCTTTTTCGACACTGTGATAAGGTACTAAGGAAATGATGTCGAGAAAATAGGTGTAAATATGAGGAAAAAGATTACTCTAGCCTGTAAAGACTGCGGAAGCCGCAATTATACGACAATGAAAAGTGTTGCTTCAGCAGCTGAAAGATTAGAAGTTAAGAAATATTGCAAGACTTGTAATTCACATAAAACACATTTAGAAACGAAGTAGGATTTGCGTTCTTTAATCTGTGGAGGTCTTTTACATGCGTATTATCAGTTTCTTAAAAAGTGTCGGGAAAGAAATGAAAAAGGTCAGCTGGCCAAAGAAAAACGAAATGGTCCGCTACACGATCACTGTTATTTTAACAGTCGTATTTTTTGCCATCTTTTTCTCTTTTCTTGATATAGGAATCTCACAATTAATCGAATTAATTCATTAATACTTGAATAATGGTCTGCTGAACGTGCTATAATAGATCATAATATGACTTGCCAAAAAACCCGTTTTACGGGTTTTTTCAATTGCTTGAAAATATTTACCGGTACTCGAGATTCGTCAAATAGACATTACGAAATGTGGGGAGGGAAGGACTAAATAGTCCTGAACGAAAATGGAAAAGAATTGGTATGTTGTGCATACGTACTCTGGCTATGAGAACAAAGTGAAAGCGAACTTGGAAAAGCGTGTTGAATCAATGGGCATGCAGGATAAAATTTTCCGCGTTGTTGTACCAGAAGAAGAAGAAACGGACATTAAAAACGGTAAGAAAAAAGTAGTGAAAAAGAAAGTATTCCCTGGATATGTGCTAGTAGAAATCGTCATGACTGACGATTCTTGGTATGTCGTTCGTAATACACCAGGTGTGACAGGATTCGTTGGATCAGCTGGATCAGGCTCTAAGCCGACAGCGTTATTACCTGGCGAAGCGGAAACCATTCTGAAGAGAATGGGACTTGAAGAGCGCAAGACAGAAATCGACTTTGAACTAAAAGAAACAGTCAAGGTCATCGATGGACCATTTGCTAACTTCACAGGCTCTATCGAAGAGATTGATTATGATAAAAGCAAAGTCAAAGTATTCGTTAATATGTTTGGTAGAGAAACTCCTGTGGAACTTGAGTTCACACAGATCGATAAATTGTAATTTAAAAGAGCTTGAAATGAGTGTATAGAAGTGGTAATATAGCAAAGGTACGTCTTGAGTTCGCTCAAGATCGCTAGCTAGTTATTTCGTCATTCATATAAAGAATGAAGTTGTTGAGTGGGAGGGGGATTCCCCTATTACCACATCACGGACTTTAAGGAGGTGTGTCTCGTGGCTAAAAAAGTAGTAAAAGTTGTTAAATTGCAAATTCCTGCTGGAAAAGCTAACCCAGCTCCACCAGTTGGACCTGCACTAGGTCAAGCCGGTGTTAATATCATGGGATTCTGTAAGGAGTTTAACGCTCGTACAGCTGACCAAGCTGGTCTTATCATTCCTGTTGAAATTTCGGTTTTTGAAGACCGTTCATTTACATTTATTACTAAAACTCCACCTGCTGCAGTATTACTTAAAAAAGCAGCTGGTATTGAGTCTGGTTCTGGTGAACCTAACCGTAATAAAGTGGCAACTGTTAAGCGTGATAAAGTACGCGAAATCGCGGAAACAAAAATGCCTGACTTAAACGCTGCTAGCGTTGAATCAGCTATGCGCATGGTTGAAGGTACTGCACGCAGTATGGGTATTGTCATCGAAGATTAATTTTTTGTCTTGTTGGGTTGCGAGTTTGGTTTTGACAAGTTCGCAACCCTTATTCGTGGGAGGTTATTCCGCTAAAACCACATAAGGAGGATTTTTATAATGGCTAAAAAAGGTAAAAAGTATGTAGAAGCTGCTAAGCTGATCGATCGTACAAAAGCGTATGATGTTGCTGAAGCTGTTTCTCTTACAAAAAAAGCAAATACAGCGAAATTTGATGCGACTGTAGAAGTTGCTTTTCGTTTGGGTGTAGACCCTCGTAAAAACGATCAACAAATCCGCGGTGCAGTTGTACTTCCTAACGGAACTGGTAAAACTCAACGCGTTCTTGTGTTCGCTAAAGGCGAAAAAGCAAAAGAAGCAGAAGCTGCTGGAGCAGACTACGTTGGAGATTCTGATTACATCACTAAAATCCAACAAGGCTGGTTCGAATTCGATGTAATCGTTGCGACACCTGACATGATGGGTGAAGTTGGTAAGATCGGTCGTGTACTTGGACCAAAAGGTCTTATGCCAAACCCTAAAACAGGAACTGTTACATTCGAAGTAGAAAAAGCAATCAATGAAATCAAAGCTGGTAAAGTAGAATACCGCGTTGATAAAGCTGGTAACATCCACGCGCCAATCGGAAAGGTTTCTTTCGAGGACGAAAAGCTTGTTGAGAACTTTGCAACAATCTATGACACAATCCTTAAAGCAAAACCTGCAGCGGCTAAAGGTGTATACGTGAAAAACGTTTCTGTTACATCTACTATGGGCCCTGGCGTGAAAGTGGATCCATCTTCTTTTTCTGCAAAATAATTCTTGACTTATCACAACCGTTTTGATAATATCAAAATGTTGTAAAATAGAATAATCATTTATACCGTAGACAGCAGGGGCCTTATGGCTTAATTAACCCGCCGAGGTGTATATGTCACAGTCTTACGTTAACGTATGCTTGTATATACAGCCTCCATGTCTTAATGGAGGCTTTTTATATGGAGAACCGTTCGTTAGGAACGTGATGGCCTGATCGGTATAAGTGTTACACAAAGAATGTACAGGAGGTGTAACCATGAGCAATGCAATCGATACTAAAAAAGTTGTCGTTGATGAAATTACTTCTAAATTTAAAGACAGTATGTCTACTGTAATCGTAGATTACCGCGGTCTTTCAGTTTCTGAAGTGACTGAACTTCGTAAACAGCTTCGTGATGCTGGCGTAGAATTCAAAGTTTACAAAAACACTTTGACTCGCCGTGCAGTTGAACAAGTTGAACTAACGGGTTTAAACGATTTCTTAACAGGTCCAAACGCTATCGCATTCAGTAACGAAGATGTTATCGCACCTGCGAAAATCATCAACGAATTTGCGAAAAGCCACGAAGCTTTAGAAATCAAAGCTGGTGTTATCGAAGGAAACGTAGCGACTGTAGAAGAAGTGAAGGCTCTTGCGGAACTTCCGTCTCGCGAAGGCTTACTTTCTATGTTGCTTAGCGTTCTTCAAGCTCCAGTTCGTAACCTTGCTCTTGCTACTAAAGCAGTTGCAGATCAAAAAGAAGAACAAGGCGCTTAATGCGTACTTGACGTAAAAAAACTTAAAATGGAGGAATTACAAATGGCTTTAAATATCGAAGAAATCATTGCTTCAGTTAAAGAAGCAACTGTACTTGAGTTAAACGACTTAGTAAAAGCAATCGAAGAAGAATTTGGCGTAACTGCTGCTGCTCCTGTAGCTGTAGCTGCTGGTGGCGGTGCTGCTGCTGAAGAAAAAACTGATTTTGATCTAGTACTTGCTGGTGCTGGAGACCAAAAAATCAAAGTTATCAAAGTGGTTCGTGAAATCACTGGTCTTGGCTTGAAAGAAGCTAAAGAACTTGTTGACAACACTCCAAAACCACTTAAAGAAGGTATTGCTAAAGAAGAAGCTGAAGAACTTAAAGCTAAGCTTGAAGAAGTTGGCGCTTCTGTAGAAGTTAAGTAATCTTCGCCTAATCTTTTGGGAAAGCTCGCTTTTACTGGCGGGCTTTTTCTTTTCTTATCTCCTGAAACGATTGAATCCAGAGGAGGTCCATTCACCATGAGTGACCACTATTATACGGAAAAGCCATCAGTGAAAAGCAATAAACAGACATGGGACTTCACCTTGAGAAACCGTAGCTTTACTTTTACAAGTGACAGTGGAGTGTTTTCTAAGAAAGAAGTCGACTATGGTTCGAGGCTTTTAATTGAAGCTTTTGAAGAACCTGACTTGGATGGCGACGTCTTAGATGTCGGTTGCGGTTATGGACCGATCGGCTTATCATTAGCAAACGAAATGACAGGCCGCACCATTCATATGATTGATGTGAACGAAAGAGCAGTCGAACTTTCAAAGGAAAACGCTAAGCATAATCGCATTGATAATGTCCGCATCTATCAAAGTGATTTGTTCTCGAATGTTCATTCATCAGCTGCTTTTGCCTCTATACTGACCAATCCCCCAATACGGGCAGGGAAGAAAGTAGTACATGCGATCTTTGAAAAAAGTGCTGATCATTTATTGCCGGAAGGTGAGTTGTGGGTGGTTATTCAGAAAAAACAAGGTGGACCATCTGCGATTGAGAAATTAGAGCAGCTTTTTGGAGAAGTGACGGTCGTTATGAAAAAAAAGGGCTACTATATTATCAAAGCTAAAAAAGTTTGACGCAGTTTCCTAGCTGTGTTAACATTATAAAATGCCAATGTGTATATTTTGCTTGATAGGCTTAAAAAACAACTATTTTGTATAAATTATGCATACTTGGGAAAACTAATAAAATCGGTATTTGTTTTTGGATGTGGTTTTCTTATTTTAGAAACCCTTTTTTCTTTTGTCTTGTAAAAGTATTTCTTTACTGACATTTGAAAGACAGAAATACTTTTTACACATATAATACGCATGATTTGAGGGGTGAATCAGTTGACAGGTCAACTAGTTCAGTATGGACGACACCGCCAGCGCAGAAGCTACGCACGCATAAGCGAAGTGTTAGAATTACCAAATCTCATTGAAATTCAAACCTCTTCTTATCAGTGGTTTCTTGATGAGGGTCTTAGAGAGATGTTTCAAGATATATCCCCAATTGAGGATTTTACTGGTAACCTTTCTCTTGAATTCATTGATTACAGCCTAGGGGATCCTAAGTATCCTGTAGCAGAATCAAAAGAACGTGATGTAACTTACTCTGCTCCACTAAGAGTAAAAGTTCGTTTAATTAACAAAGAAACTGGAGAAGTAAAAGACCAAGATGTGTTTATGGGTGATTTCCCAATCATGACAGACACAGGTACTTTTATCATTAATGGTGCGGAACGTGTAATCGTTTCTCAGTTAGTACGTTCTCCAAGTGTATATTTCAGTGGTAAAGTAGACAAAAACGGTAAAAAAGGTTTTACTGCGACTGTCATTCCAAACCGTGGCGCATGGTTAGAATACGAAACTGATGCGAAGGATGTAGTCTATGTACGCATCGATCGCACACGTAAGTTGCCGGTTACGGTTCTTTTGCGTGCTCTCGGCTTCAGCTCTGATCAAGAGATTCTTGACCTCATTGGCGAGAATGAATACTTACGCAACACGTTGGAAAAAGACAATACAGAGAATGCCGATAAAGCACTTCTCGAAATCTACGAGCGTCTTCGTCCCGGAGAGCCGCCAACTGTTGAAAATGCGAAAAGCTTGCTAGACTCTCGCTTCTTTGATCCGAAGAGATATGACTTAGCAAATGTTGGACGCTACAAGATTAATAAGAAGCTTCATATTAAAAATAGACTATTCAATCAAAAATTGGCTGAAACGCTAGTTGATCCTGAAACAGGTGAAATCCTAGCAGAAAAAGGTCAAATTTTAGATAGAAGAGTGCTTGATAAAGTTCTTCCATACTTAGAAAACGGCATCGGATTTAGAAAGCTTTATCCAAATGGTGGCGTAGTAGAGGATGAAGTAGAACTTCAATCTATCAAGATTTATGCACCAACTGATCAAGAAGGCGAGCAAGTGATCAACGTGATTGGTAATGCATATGTAGAGGAAGCTGTGAAGAACATCACGCCTTCTGACATCATTGCTTCAATCAGTTACTTCTTTAACCTGCTTCATGGAGTAGGTGACACAGATGATATCGATCACCTTGGTAACCGTCGTCTGCGTTCTGTAGGTGAACTTCTGCAAAACCAATTCCGTATTGGTTTAAGCAGAATGGAGCGTGTTGTTCGTGAAAGAATGTCGATTCAAGACACGAACACGATCACACCTCAGCAGCTGATCAACATCCGTCCTGTGATCGCTTCTATCAAAGAGTTCTTTGGTAGCTCTCAGCTTTCTCAGTTCATGGATCAAACAAACCCGCTTGCTGAATTGACACACAAACGTCGTCTATCAGCGCTTGGACCGGGTGGTTTGACACGTGAGCGTGCAGGAATGGAAGTTCGTGACGTTCACTATTCTCACTATGGTCGTATGTGTCCGATTGAAACACCAGAGGGTCCAAACATTGGTTTGATCAACTCTCTATCTTCATTTGCGAAAGTGAACCGCTTCGGATTTATCGAAACACCTTACCGTCGGGTTGATCCTGAAACAGGTAAAGTGACGCCGAGAATCGATTACTTAACAGCTGATGAAGAGGATAACTACGTTGTAGCACAAGCGAACGCTCAGCTAGCTGATGATGGTTCGTTTATCGATGATAACATTATCGCTCGTTTCAGAGGGGAAAACACCGTTGTTCCTCGAAACCGCGTTGACTACATGGACGTTTCGCCGAAGCAGGTTGTTTCTGCAGCGACAGCATGTATCCCATTCTTAGAAAACGATGACTCTAACCGTGCTCTAATGGGAGCGAACATGCAACGTCAGGCTGTGCCTTTGATGCAGCCGGAATCACCGATTGTTGGTACAGGTATGGAGTATGTATCAGGTAAAGACTCTGGTGCTGCTGTGATCTGTCGTTACCCAGGTGTTGTAGAACGTGTTGAAGCGAAGAATATTTGGGTTCGCCGTTATGAAGACGTTGACGGACAACAAGTCAAAGGAAACCTAGACAAATACAGCTTGCTGAAATTTGTCCGCTCTAACCAAGGGACTTGCTACAACCAGCGCCCAATTGTAAGTGTTGGAGATGAAGTCGTCAAAGGAGAAATCCTTGCAGACGGTCCTTCTATGGAAAAAGGTGAATTGGCTCTAGGACGTAACGTCATGGTCGGCTTCATGACTTGGGACGGTTACAACTATGAGGATGCGATCATTATGAGTGAGCGCCTTGTAAAAGATGACGTCTACACTTCTATTCATATTGAAGAATATGAATCAGAAGCTCGTGATACAAAGCTTGGACCAGAAGAAATTACGCGTGATATTCCAAACGTTGGGGAAGATGCTTTACGCAACCTTGACGAGCGTGGAATCATCCGTATTGGTGCAGAAGTAAAAGACGGAGATCTTCTTGTCGGGAAAGTAACGCCTAAAGGTGTAACAGAACTAACAGCTGAAGAACGTCTATTACATGCAATCTTCGGTGAAAAGGCTCGTGAAGTACGTGATACGTCTCTACGTGTACCACACGGCGGCGGCGGAATCATCCACGATGTCAAAGTCTTTAACCGTGAAGATGGAGATGAATTACCACCAGGTGTTAACCAGTTAGTCCGTGTATACATCGTTCAGAAGCGTAAAATTTCTGAAGGTGACAAAATGGCCGGACGACATGGTAACAAAGGTGTTATCTCTAAGATTCTTCCAGAAGAAGATATGCCGTATCTTCCAGATGGAACACCGATTGATATCATGTTAAACCCTCTAGGGGTACCATCTCGTATGAATATCGGTCAGGTACTTGAGCTTCATATGGGTATGGCTGCACGTTACCTAGGCATCCACATTGCGTCACCAGTATTTGATGGTGCGCGTGAGGAAGATGTTTGGGAAACGCTTGAAGAAGCAGGTATGTCCCGTGATGCGAAAACAGTCCTTTATGACGGTCGAACTGGTGAACCATTCGATAACCGTGTATCTGTTGGAATCATGTATATGATCAAACTGGCTCACATGGTTGACGATAAACTTCACGCTCGTTCAACTGGACCATACTCACTTGTTACGCAGCAGCCACTGGGCGGTAAAGCACAGTTTGGTGGACAGCGTTTCGGAGAGATGGAAGTATGGGCACTTGAAGCTTACGGTGCAGCATATACACTTCAAGAAATCTTAACTGTAAAATCGGATGACGTTGTGGGTCGTGTGAAAACATACGAAGCGATCGTCAAAGGGGATAACGTACCTGAACCAGGTGTCCCTGAATCATTCAAAGTATTAATTAAAGAACTTCAAAGTTTAGGTATGGATGTGAAAATCCTATCTGGCGATGAAGAAGAGATAGAAATGAGAGATTTAGAAGACGATGAGGAAACGAAGAAAGCAGACGGATTAGCGTTATCTAATGACGAAGATGCTGCAGACCTCGCACCTGTCGATCTTGAACGTGACGCAGTCACAAAAGAATAGCAGAAACGATTAGAGCAAGTGACTAGGGTATAACCCGAAGATTAAAAGGGAGGTAGGCCCCTTGCTAGATGTGAACAATTTTGAGTATATGAACATCGGTCTCGCATCACCTGATAAAATCCGTTCTTGGTCTTTTGGTGAAGTGAAAAAGCCTGAAACGATTAACTATCGTACACTGAAACCGGAAAAAGATGGTCTCTTTTGTGAACGTATCTTCGGACCGCAAAAAGACTGGGAATGTCATTGTGGAAAGTATAAACGCGTTCGTTATAAGGGTGTTGTATGTGACCGTTGTGGTGTAGAAGTAACACGGGCAAAAGTCCGTCGTGAGAGAATGGGGCATATCGAACTGGCTGCCCCAGTTTCCCACATTTGGTATTTCAAAGGTATCCCAAGCCGTATGGGTCTTGTTCTAGATATGTCACCACGTGCGTTAGAAGAAGTGATTTACTTCGCTTCTTACGTCGTGACTGATCCGGGCAACACACCGCTTGAGAAGAAACAACTTCTTTCTGAGAAAGAATTCCGTGCTTATTTAGATAAATACGGTAACACCTTCCAAGCAGCTATGGGTGCAGAAGCAATTAACAAACTTCTTCAAGATATCGATCTTGTGAAAGAAGTAGATACACTCAAAGAAGAGCTGAAAACAGCTCAAGGACAGCGTCGTACACGTGCGATCAAACGCCTTGAAGTGTTGGAAGCTTTCCGTAACTCAGGAAACAAACCGTCTTGGATGATCCTTGATGTACTTCCGGTTATTCCACCAGAATTACGTCCAATGGTTCAGCTTGATGGTGGACGTTTTGCTACTTCTGACTTGAACGACCTTTATCGTCGTGTCATCAACCGTAACAATCGTCTGAAACGTTTATTAGATCTTGGCGCGCCAAGCATCATCGTTCAGAACGAGAAGCGTATGCTTCAAGAAGCTGTCGATGCCTTGATTGATAATGGACGTAGAGGCCGACCAGTAACAGGACCAGGAAATAGACCATTGAAATCTCTTTCTCACATGCTGAAAGGGAAACAAGGGCGTTTCCGTCAAAACTTGCTTGGTAAACGTGTTGACTATTCTGGACGTTCCGTTATCGTCGTTGGACCACATTTGAAAATGTATCAGTGTGGACTTCCGAAAGAAATGGCTCTTGAACTATTCAAACCATTCGTGATGAAGGAGCTTGTTGAAAAAGGATTAGCTCACAACATTAAGAGCGCGAAACGTAAGATTGAGCGCGTGCAGCCGGAAGTTTGGGATGTTTTAGAATCAGTGATTCGTGAGCATCCAGTCTTACTAAACCGTGCACCAACTCTTCACAGACTTGGTATTCAAGCGTTTGAACCTACACTTGTGGAAGGACGCGCAATTCGTCTGCATCCACTTGTATGTACTGCCTACAACGCTGACTTTGATGGTGACCAAATGGCGGTTCACGTACCATTATCTGCTGAAGCTCAAGCTGAAGCTCGTATCTTAATGCTTGCTGCTCAAAACATTTTGAACCCGAAAGATGGAAAACCTGTTGTTACGCCATCTCAGGATATGGTGCTAGGTAACTACTACCTTACACTTGAGCGTAAAGGTGCTATCGGAGAAGGTATGGTCTTCAAAGATACGAACGAAGCCCTTCTAGCTTATCAAAATGGGTATGTGCATCTTCATACACGTGTAGCTGTTGCAGCTAACTCGTTGAAGAATGTGACATTCACTGATGAACAGCGTTCTAAATTGTTGATTACAACAGTTGGAAAACTAATCTTTAACGAAATCTTACCGGAATCATTCCCTTACATGAATGAGCCGACAAAGAGCAATATTGAAGAAAAAACGCCTGACCGCTTCTTCCTTGAAAAAGGTGAAGATGTCAAAGCTGCGATCGAGAAACAAGAAATCAATGCGCCGTTCAAAAAAGGTATTTTAGGTAAAATCATTGCGGAAATCTTTAAGAGATTCCATATCACTGAAACATCTAAAATGCTTGACCGCATGAAAAATCTTGGTTTCAAATACTCTACTAAAGCGGGTATTACGGTTGGGGTGTCTGATATCGTCGTATTAGATGATAAACAGAAGATCCTCGAAGAAGCGCAAGCAAAAGTAGATAACGTCATGAAGCAATTCAGACGTGGTTTGATTACTGAAGAAGAGCGTTACGAGAGAGTCATTTCGATCTGGAGTTCTTCTAAAGATGTCATCCAAGGTAAACTGATGAAGTCCCTTGATGAAGTCAACCCTATCTACATGATGAGTGACTCTGGAGCGCGTGGTAACGCATCTAACTTCACTCAGCTGGCTGGTATGCGTGGTCTGATGGCCAACCCGGCTGGACGTATCATTGAACTTCCGATTAAATCTAGTTTCCGTGAAGGTTTAACCGTATTGGAATACTTTATTTCCACTCACGGAGCGCGTAAAGGTCTTGCCGATACAGCTCTTAAAACAGCTGACTCTGGTTACCTCACGCGTCGTCTCGTTGACGTTGCGCAGGATGTTATCATCCGTGAAACAGATTGCGGTACAGACCGTGGAATCTTGGCGAAGTCCATTAAAGAAGGAAATGAAATTATTGAGAAACTTGAAGAACGTCTTATCGGACGTTTTGCAAGAAAACCAATTGTTCATCCTGAAACGGGCGAAGTCATTGTTGGCGAAAACGAACTAATTGATGAAGATAAAGCACTTGAAGTAGTTGAAGCAGGAATCGAGGAAGTATGGATCCGTTCTGCATTTACATGTAACACGCCTCATGGTGTATGTAAACGATGCTACGGCCGTAACCTTGCAACTGGTACTGACGTTGAAGTCGGTGAAGCAGTTGGAATCATCGCTGCACAATCGATCGGTGAGCCAGGAACACAGCTTACAATGCGTACGTTCCACACCGGTGGGGTAGCAGGAGACGATATCACTCAAGGTTTACCTCGTATCCAAGAGTTATTTGAAGCGCGTAATCCGAAAGGGCAGGCAACCATTTCTGAAATTGATGGTGTCGTTGCTGAAATTAACGATGTTCGTGACAAGCAACAGGAAATTGTGGTTCAAGGCGAAGTTGAAACTCGCTCTTACACAGCTCCTTACAATGCACGTCTGAAAGTTGTTGAAGGTGACAAAGTCACTCGTGGTCAAGTACTGACAGAAGGTTCAATCGATCCGAAAGAACTTCTTAAAGTGACTGACATGACAGCTGTTCAAGAATATCTGCTTCATGAAGTACAAAAAGTATACCGTATGCAAGGGGTAGAAATCGGAGATAAGCACGTAGAAGTAATGGTTCGCCAAATGCTTCGTAAAGTGCGTGTCGCTGATGCAGGGGATACAGATGTATTACCAGGCACACTTCTTGATGTACACCAATTCACAGAAGCGAACAAAAAAGTACTATTCGAAGGCAAACGTCCTGCAACAGGCCGTCCAGTTCTTCTTGGTATTACAAAAGCATCGCTTGAAACAGACTCATTCTTGTCTGCAGCATCCTTCCAAGAAACGACTCGTGTCCTAACAGATGCGGCGATCAAAGGAAAACGTGATGAACTGCTTGGCTTGAAAGAGAATGTCATCATCGGTAAACTTGTTCCTGCTGGAACTGGAATGCCGAACTACCGTAAAGTTAAGCCGGTTTCACAAGTGCAGCCGTCTGACGATATGGTTCCTGTAGAGTAATCTTTCTCTTAAGATTTCTATAAAAATCATCAAAAAATGGTGAAGGATGTCAAGATTATCTGTCAAACGATATTGACATCCTTCTGCCATGATGATAATATAACCAAGGTGCTCAAAATAAAACCTGTTACTTTGGAGGATATTCGATGTCTTATGATAAAGTATCACAGGCTCAATCCATTATTATTGGTACGAAGCAAACAGTAAAAGCTCTGAAACGAGATTCAGTGAAGGAAATCGTCGTAGCGAAAGATGCTGATCCTGCTTTAACCGCTAGTGTAATGAAACTAGCGCAAGAGAAGGGTGTAGACATTTTAGTGGTAGATTCCATGAAAAAGCTCGGCAAGGCCTGCGGAATTGAAGTTGGGGCAGCAGCTGTTGCCATTATGTTATAGCGTACTTGTTTTGTTTTTGCATGCTTAAAATGCAAAAGCATTGTTTTTTGCCTTTTGATGAACCACCTGGGTATGTGGGTTATAAAAAAAGTAATGAAGGGAGGAATAACAACATGCCTACAATTAATCAGCTAATACGCAAAGGACGCGTGAGTAAAGTTGAAAACTCAAAGTCTCCTGCACTTAACAAAGGATACAACAGTTTCAAAAAAGAGCACACTAACGTAACATCTCCACAGAAGCGCGGGGTTTGTACTCGTGTCGGTACAATGACACCGAAAAAACCAAACTCAGCACTACGTAAATATGCTCGTGTACGTTTGTCTAACCTGATTGAGGTAACAGCTTACATTCCTGGTATCGGACATAACCTACAAGAGCACAGTGTAGTACTTATCCGTGGCGGACGTGTAAAAGACTTACCGGGTGTACGTTACCACATCGTTCGTGGTGCGCTTGATACTGCCGGAGTTGACGGTCGTATGCAAGGACGTTCTAAATACGGAACAAAACGCCCTAAACAAAGCAAATAATATAAACAAACATAAGGGTTTTTAGAAGTTGAGTTCAGTTCAGTGGAGTCAGGCAGCTGACAATGAAATTGAGATGAAAGACAGATAGAAATCCTTTTAAAAGAGAAGGGAGGCTATTCAGATGCCACGTAAAGGTCCTGTAGCAAAAAGAGACGTTTTGCCAGATCCAATTTACAATTCTAAACTTGTATCTCGTTTGATCAACAAAATGATGATCGACGGTAAAAGAGGAAAGTCACAAACTATTCTCTACAAGTCATTTGATATCATCAAAGAACGTACTGGTAATGAAGCGATGGAGGTTTTCGAACAAGCCTTGAAAAACATCATGCCAGTTCTTGAAGTTAAAGCACGTCGTGTAGGTGGAGCTAACTACCAAGTTCCTGTAGAAGTTCGCCCAGATCGTCGTACGACTTTAGGTCTTCGCTGGTTAGTAAACTACGCTCGTCTTCGTGGAGAAAAAACGATGGAAGAGCGTCTTGCTAACGAAATCCTTGACGCAGCTAACAACACTGGTGCTGCTGTTAAGAAACGTGAAGATACACACAAAATGGCAGAAGCGAACAAAGCATTCGCTCACTACCGCTGGTAGGATTTATACCAAACTAAAAAAACTATTCCCTAATAAGGAAGGAGAAATTACCCAATGGCAAGAGAGTTCTCCTTAGACAAAACTCGTAATATTGGTATCATGGCTCACATCGATGCCGGTAAAACGACAACGACTGAGCGTATCTTGTACTACACTGGTCGTATCCATAAAATTGGTGAAACTCACGAAGGAGCTTCACAAATGGACTGGATGGAGCAGGAGCAAGAACGTGGTATTACAATCACTTCTGCTGCTACTACAGCACAATGGAAAGGTTACCGTGTAAACATCATTGATACACCAGGACACGTAGACTTCACTGTTGAAGTTGAACGTTCTTTGCGTGTACTTGATGGTGCGGTTGCTGTTCTTGATGCACAATCAGGTGTAGAGCCTCAAACTGAAACAGTTTGGCGCCAAGCAACAACTTACGGAGTACCTCGTATCGTATTCGTTAACAAAATGGATAAAACCGGTGCGGACTTCCTTTACTCTGTAAGCACATTAAGAGATCGTCTTCAAGCGAACGCTCATGCAATTCAATTGCCGATCGGCGCTGAAGATCAATTCGAAGGAATCATCGACCTTGTAGAAAACGTAGCATACTTCTACGAAGATGACCTTGGAACTCGCTCTGATGCACAAGAAATCCCTGCTGAGTATAAAGACAAAGCTGAAGAGCTTCGCAGCAGCTTGATTGAAGCTGTCGCTGAGCTTGATGAAGAGCTTATGGAAAAATACCTTGAGGGTGAAGAAATCACAATTCCTGAATTGAAAGCTGCAATCCGTAAAGGAACTTTGAATGTTGAATTCTACCCAGTTCTTGTTGGATCTGCTTTCAAAAACAAAGGTGTTCAGCTTGTACTTGACGCTGTGCTTGACTACCTTCCTGCACCAACTGATGTTGCTGCAATCAAAGGTACATTGCCAGATACAAATGAAGAAGTTGTACGTGAGTCTACTGATGACGCACCATTCGCAGCTCTTGCATTTAAAGTTATGACTGACCCTTATGTTGGGAAACTAACTTTCTTCCGCGTATACTCTGGAACACTTGATTCTGGTTCTTACGTGAAGAACTCTTCTAAGAACAAGCGTGAGCGTGTTGGACGTATCCTTCAAATGCACGCAAACAGCCGTGAAGAAATCTCTACTGTATATGCAGGGGATATCGCAGCAGCTGTTGGTCTTAAAGATACATCTACTGGTGATACTCTTTGTGACGAGAAAAATCTTGTTATCCTTGAGTCTATGGAATTCCCAGAGCCAGTTATCGATGTAGCTATCGAGCCTAAATCTAAGGCTGACCAAGATAAAATGGGTATCGCTTTAGCTAAACTAGCTGAAGAGGATCCAACATTCCGTACACAAACAAACACTGAAACTGGTCAAACGATCATCTCTGGTATGGGTGAGCTTCACCTTGATATCATTGTTGACCGTATGAAGCGTGAGTTCAAGGTTGAAGCTAACGTAGGTGCTCCTCAAGTTGCGTACCGTGAAACATTCCGTTCTAGTGCAAAAGTTGAAGGTAAATTCGTACGTCAGTCTGGTGGACGCGGTCAGTTCGGACACGTATGGATCGAATTCGAACCAAACGAAGAAGGCGCAGGCTTCGAATTCACAAATGCAATCGTCGGTGGGGTTGTTCCACGTGAATACATTCCAGCAATTCAAGCAGGTCTTGAAGATTCACTAGAAAATGGTGTATTAGCTGGATTCCCATTAATCGACATCAAAGCAAAATTATTCGATGGATCTTACCACGATGTTGACTCTAACGAAATGGCGTTTAAAATTGCTGCATCTATGGCATTGAAAAATGCTGTCAGCAAATGTAACCCAGTTCTACTTGAGCCAATGATGAAAGTAGAAGTCGTTATCCCAGAAGAATACATGGGAGACATCATGGGTGATATCACATCTCGTCGTGGACGTGTAGAAGGTATGGAAGCTCGCGGTAACGCTCAAGTTGTTCGCGCTATGGTTCCACTTTCTGAAATGTTCGGATATGCAACTGCACTCCGTTCTAACACACAAGGACGCGGTACTTTCACTATGCACATGGATCACTACGAAGAAGTGCCTAAGAGCATCAGTGAAGAAATCATCAAAAAAAATAAAGGTGAATAATTGATTTTGCCTTTAAACTAAAGTATAACTACTATTGAAGATCAGAAAGTGGGAGGTAACTCTTCACTTTCTATCACTCATACCAAATACAATGAACCTTTAAGGAGGATTTTTAGAATGGCTAAAGAAAAATTCGACCGTTCCAAATCGCATGCTAACATTGGTACAATTGGACACGTTGACCATGGTAAAACAACTCTAACTGCTGCTATCTCAACAGTTCTTCATAAGAAATCTGGTAAAGGTACAGCTATGGCTTATGACCAAATCGATGGTGCTCCAGAAGAGCGCGAGCGTGGAATCACAATCTCAACTGCACACGTTGAGTATGAAACTGAAACTCGTCACTATGCACACGTAGACTGCCCAGGACACGCTGACTATGTTAAAAACATGATCACTGGTGCTGCTCAAATGGACGGCGCGATCTTAGTAGTATCTGCTGCTGATGGTCCAATGCCACAAACACGTGAGCACATCCTACTTTCTCGTAACGTAGGTGTTCCTTACATCGTAGTATTCCTTAACAAATGTGACATGGTTGACGATGAAGAGTTACTTGAACTTGTTGAAATGGAAGTTCGTGACCTTCTTTCTGACTATGACTTCCCTGGTGACGATGTACCAGTTATCAAAGGTTCTGCTCTTAAAGCTCTTGAAGGTGATGCTGATTACGAAGCAAAAATCTTCGAACTTATGGATGCGGTTGATGAGTACATCCCAACTCCAGAGCGTGACACTGAGAAGCCATTCATGATGCCAGTTGAGGACGTATTCTCAATCACTGGTCGTGGAACAGTTGCTACTGGTCGTGTTGAGCGTGGACAAGTTAAAGTCGGTGACGAAGTTGAAATCATCGGTCTTCAAGAAGAAAACGGTAAAACAACTGTTACAGGTGTTGAAATGTTCCGTAAACTTCTTGACTATGCTGAAGCTGGTGACAACATCGGTGCACTACTTCGTGGTGTATCTCGTGAAGATATCCAACGTGGTCAAGTACTTGCTAAACCAGGTACAATCACTCCACATAGCCGTTTCAAAGCTGAAGTTTATGTACTTTCTAAAGAAGAGGGTGGACGTCATACTCCATTCTTCACTAACTACCGTCCGCAGTTCTACTTCCGTACAACTGACGTAACTGGTATCGTACATCTTCCAGAAGGTACTGAAATGGTAATGCCTGGCGATAACACTGAGATGGAAGTTGAACTTATCTCTACTATCGCTATCGAAGAAGGAACTCGTTTCTCTATCCGTGAGGGTGGACGTACTGTAGGTTCTGGCGTCGTTTCTACTATCATTAAGTAATAACAGTTAAAAGAGACTCCTTGCAAAAGGGTCTCTTTTTTTGCTTTTCCAGTGCATAACAGCTACTATAAGCTATAGAATCTAAATGGAACCGAGAGGATCACTGGAATGGCGAAGACAATGTTGAAAAAGTGGCCGATTGGCGGGGTTGATCAATGGATTATGATAAAAGAAGATCAAGCAGAAAAAACAAAACCTGTTTTATTATTTTTACACGGTGGCCCAGGCTCAGCTCAAATGAGTTATATCGATTCCTTTCATAAGGAACTTGATCAAGACTTCACTGTTGTTCATTGGGACCAGCGCGGTGCAGGACTGTCTTATCAAAAAAACATTCCTGAGTCTTCTATGACCATTGGGCAATTCGTAGAGGATACGATTGAGCTTACAGAAAAACTGCTTTCTTATAATGATCAAACGAAATTATACATTGCGGGTTATTCATGGGGATCATTAATTGCGATACAAGCTGTACATAAACGACCAGATTTGTATCATGCCTATTATGGAGTTAGTCAGGTGGTTGATGTATTAAAAGAGGATATTGTATCGTACGAACTTCTTCTAAAAAAATATCAAGGCAAGCATTTCTTCACTAGATGTCTAAGATTGCTGACACCACCCCCTTGGAAACGCACCTCTGCTCATGCTTTGTTCTCTCTATACAAAGAGTTCGCAAAAGTAGGGCTCACGCATAGGTGGAAGCCACTTTTTCAAATGCTGTATGCATTTCTTGTTAGTAAGCATTATCAGCTAAAAGATAAGTGGAAATTCCTTATGGGACAGAAGTATAGCCAGGATATGCTGTGGGACGAGCTGATGAACGAAAGCATTCAATACCGAGTTTCTTCTATATTAATACCCTGCTACTTTATCATCGGGGAACATGACATGATTACACCAGCTGCTGTATCAAAACCATATGTTGATCAACTTACAGCACCAATAAAAGAGTGGTTTACTTTTAAAGAATCTGCGCATTCTCCGCATATTGAAGAGCCAGAAGAATTTATTCGTATCGTCAGGAAGACAGCTACACATCATCTTCAGGGAAAGCTTGATTTATAGGCTGAACCCCTGTATAATATGAAAAGTGTGCAAATCATAAATTTATCCGATTTATTATTGCAACACGCAGGCCAATTTGGTACAATAGTGCATGTTGGTCTTTGACTGCGATGAAGTGAGAGGTTGCTGACACACCCGGCCGCTTTGCCATGGCAAGGTGATCAGGTTTTTCTCACGGAGAACTGTCTAACGTAAGTAGGCGAAAAGGAGGGAAAATAATGGCAAAACAAAAAATTCGTATTCGTTTAAAAGCATATGATCATAGAATTCTTGATCAATCTGCTGAGAAGATTGTTGAAACGGCTAAGCGTTCTGGTGCTAGTGTATCTGGTCCAATCCCGCTTCCAACTGAAAAATCAGTTTACACAATCCTTCGTGCGGTGCATAAGTACAAAGATTCTCGTGAGCAATTCGAGATGCGTACTCACAAACGTCTAATCGACATCGTGAATCCAACTCCGCAAACAGTTGATGCACTTATGCGTTTAGATTTACCATCCGGTGTAGATATCGAAATCAAACTTTAATTCAAATAGAAAACACATATTATAGGAGGTGTGACGAATGACCAAAGGAATCTTAGGTAGAAAAATTGGTATGACGCAAGTATTCGCAGAAAACGGTGATCTTATCCCTGTAACTGTTGTTGAGGCTGCTGCTAACGTTGTTCTTCAGAAGAAGACTACTGACACGGATGGCTATGAAGCAATCCAAATCGGTTTTGACGACAAACGTGAGAAGCTTTCTAACAAACCAGAGAAAGGCCACGTTGCTAAAGCGGAAACTGCTCCTAAGCGCTTCGTAAAAGAATTACGCGGTGTGGAGTTAGATGCGTATGAAGTTGGTCAGGAAGTCAAAGTTGATATTTTCGCAAATGGAGATATCGTAGATGTAACAGGAACATCAAAAGGTAAAGGATTCCAAGGGGCTATCAAACGCCACGGACAATCACGCGGACCAATGACTCACGGTTCACGTTACCACCGTCGTCCTGGTTCAATGGGACCTGTTGATCCAAACCGAGTATTCAAAGGTAAACTTCTTCCAGGACGTATGGGCGGAGAGCAAATCACTGTCCAAAATCTTGAGATCGTTAAAGTTGATGCAGAACGCAATCTTCTTTTGATCAAAGGAAACGTACCAGGAGCTAAAAAATCTCTAGTAACTGTAAAGAGTGCAGTTAAAACTAAATAACTCTCTTAGGAAAGGAGGAAACAAGTCATGCCAAAAGTAGCATTATTTAACCAAAACGGTTCTACTAACGGTGAAATCGAATTAAACGCTTCTGTGTTTGGAATTGAGCCAAACGAAAGCGTAGTATTCGATGCTATTCTTATGCAAAGAGCTTCCTTACGTCAAGGAACTCACAAAGTAAAAACTCGTTCTGAAGTACGTGGCGGAGGTCGTAAACCTTGGAGACAGAAGGGTACAGGTCGTGCTCGTCAAGGTTCTATCCGTTCACCACAATGGCGCGGAGGCGGTATCGTATTCGGTCCAACACCACGCAGCTATTCTTATAAATTACCTAAAAAAGTTCGCCGCTTGGCTATCAAGTCAGTATTGTCTTCTAAAGTAATCGACAACAACATCATCGTTCTTGAGGATCTTACTCTTGATGCAGTGAAAACGAAAGAATTCGCAGGCATCCTTAAAGGGTTATCTGTTGAGAAGAAAGCGTTGATCGTCACTGCGGATGCAAACGAAACAGTTGCTTTATCTGCTCGTAACATCCCTGGAGTAACAGTTGTTGAAGCTAACGGTATCAACGTTCTTGACGTTGTCAACCACGACAAACTTCTGATCACTAAAGCAGCGGTTGAAAAAGTAGAGGAGGGACTTGCATAATGAAAGATCCTCGTGATGTTCTAAAGCGCCCTATCATTACTGAACGTTCTGCTGATCTAATGACAGAGAAGAAGTACACGTTCGAAGTTGATGTCAGAGCTAACAAGACAGAAGTGAAAGACGCTGTTGAAGAAATCTTTGGAGTGAAAGTTGAGAAAGTCAACGTTCAAAACTACAAAGGTAAATCAAAACGCGTTGGACGCTACACTGGTATGACTAGCCGTCGCAGAAAAGCGATCGTGAAATTAACTGCTGACAGCAAAGAAATCGAAATTTTTGAAGCGTAAATCTTAAAAAGAAGGAGGGAAATTCAAAATGGCGATTAAAAAGTATAAACCAACCAGTAATGGTCGTCGTGGCATGACTACTTCAGATTTTGCTGAAATCACGACTGACAAACCAGAAAAATCGTTGCTTGCACCGCTTCACAGAAAAGGCGGACGTAACAACCAAGGTAGATTGACTGTTCGTCATCAAGGTGGCGGTCACAAACGTCAATACCGTATCATCGACTTTAAGCGTGATAAAGACGGTATACCTGGACGCGTTGCTACAATCGAGTATGATCCAAACCGTTCAGCGAACATCGCTCTTGTAAACTATGCAGATGGTGAGAAACGTTACATTCTTGCTCCGAAAGGAATCCAAGTTGGTACTGAAGTTACTTCTGGACCAGAAGCTGACATCAAACCAGGTAATGCTCTTCCACTTATCAACATTCCAGTTGGTACAGTTGTGCATAACATTGAATTAAAACCAGGTAAAGGTGGACAATTAGTTCGTTCTGCTGGTACTTCTGCTCAAGTTCTAGGTAAAGAAGGTAAATACGTTCTTGTACGTTTGAACTCTGGTGAAGTACGCATGATCCTTTCTGCTTGCCGTGCGACTATCGGTCAAGTTGGAAACGAACAACACGAACTAATCAACATCGGTAAAGCTGGACGTTCTCGCTGGAAAGGCGTACGCCCAACAGTTCGTGGTTCTGTAATGAACCCTAACGATCACCCACACGGCGGTGGTGAAGGACGCGCTCCAATCGGACGTAAATCACCAATGTCTCCATGGGGTAAACCGACTCTTGGATTCAAGACTCGTAAGAAAACCAACAAGTCTGATAAATTCATTGTACGTCGTCGTAAAAACAAGTAACGGGGTTGTCTACGGTTCATTTAGGACCGTAGTTCAATCACGAAGGGAGGTTCCACAATGGCTCGCAGCTTAAAAAAAGGACCATTTGTTGATGATCATTTGATGGCTAAAGTCGAGAAATTGAATGAAACTGACAAAAAGCAAGTCGTAAAAACTTGGTCTCGTCGTTCTACAATTTTCCCACAATTCATCGGTCACACAATCGCTGTCTATGACGGACGCAAACATGTACCTGTTTTCATTTCTGAAGATATGGTAGGTCACAAATTGGGCGAATTCGCACCAAGCCGTACTTACAAAGGTCATGCTAGTGACGATAAAAAAACAAGACGCTAATGAGAGGAGGCTTTTAAATGCAAGCTAAAGCTGTCGCAAGAACAGTCCGTATTGCTCCTCGTAAAGCACGTCTAGTAATGGACCTGATCCGAGGTAAGCAAGTAGGAGAAGCAGTTTCTATCTTAAACCTTACGCCTAAGGCTGCTTCACCAATTATTGAAAAAGTATTAAAATCTGCTATCGCAAATGCTGAGCACAACTACGAGTTGGACGCTAACAGCCTAGTGATTACTCAAGCATTCGTTGACGAAGGTCCAACACTTAAGAGATTCCGTCCACGTGCTATGGGTCGTGCGAGCGCAATTAACAAACGTACTAGCCACATTACAATCGTTGTATCAGAAAAGAAGGAGGGATAATCCGTGGGTCAAAAGGTAAATCCAGTAGGTCTTCGTATTGGCGTCATTCGTGATTGGGAATCTAAATGGTTCGCAGGAAAAGATTACGCTGACTTCTTACATGAAGACTTGAAAATCCGTGAATTCATCAGCAAGCGTTTGTCTGACGCGTCTGTTTCTAAAGTAGAAATCGAACGTGCTGCAAACCGCGTAAATATCACAATCCACACGGCTAAACCAGGTATGGTAATTGGTAAAGGCGGATCTGAAGTTGAAGCACTTCGTAAAGCTCTTAACAGCCTAACTGGCAAACGTGTACACATCAACATTCTTGAAATCAAGAGAGCAGATCTTGATGCTCAGCTAGTTGCTGAAAACATCGCTCGTCAACTTGAAAATCGTATTTCATTCCGTCGTGCACAAAAACAAACAATCCAACGCACAATGCGTGCTGGAGCACAAGGAATCAAAACAATGGTTTCTGGTCGTCTTGGCGGTGCAGATATTGCTCGTTCTGAATATTACAGTGAAGGTACTGTTCCATTGCACACACTTCGTGCTGACATCGACTATGCTACTGCTGAAGCTGATACTACTTATGGTAAGCTTGGCGTAAAAGTATGGATCTATCGTGGAGAAGTCCTTCCAACTAAGAAGAATACTGCGGAAGGAGGAAAATAATATGTTATTGCCAAAACGCGTGAAGTATCGCAGAGAACATCGTGGAAAAATGCGTGGTCGTGCAAAAGGCGGCACTGAAGTACATTTCGGTGAGTTCGGTATCCAAGCTCTTGAAGCTTCTTGGATCACTAACCGTCAAATCGAAGCTGCTCGTATTGCTATGACTCGTTACATGAAACGTGGCGGTAAAGTTTGGATCAAAATTTTCCCTTCTAAGCCATACACAGCTAAACCTCTAGAGGTCCGCATGGGTTCCGGTAAAGGTGCTCCAGAAGGCTGGGTAGCTGTAGTAAAACCGGGCAAAGTTTTATTTGAAATTTCTGGTGTGTCTGAAGAAGTTGCTCGTGAAGCTCTTCGTCTTGCATCTCACAAATTGCCAATTAAAACGAAGTTCGTAAAACGTGAAGAAATTGGTGGTGAATCAAATGAAAGCTAATGAAATTCGTGACCTTACCACTGCTGAAATTGAACAAAAAGTAAAGTCTCTTAAAGAAGAACTTTTCAATCTTCGTTTCCAATTAGCGACTGGGCAGCTTGAAAACACTGCTCGCATTCGTGAAGTGCGTAAATCAATCGCACGCATGAAAACTGTGATTCGTCAAAGAGAAATCGCTGCTAATAAATAATAATTAGAGGGGAGGCCCCGCAAACATGAGCGAACGTAACCAACGTAAAGTGTATCAAGGTCGTGTTGTTTCTGACAAAATGGATAAAACCATCACTGTTGTAGTTGAAACATACAAAAAGCATTCACTTTATGGCAAACGTGTAAGATACTCTAAAAAGTTCAAAGCACATGATGAAAACAACCAAGCAAAAATCGGAGACATCGTAAAGGTCATGGAAACTCGTCCATTATCTGCGACTAAACGCTTTCGTCTAGTTGAAGTTGTCGAAGAAGCTGTTATTATCTAATAAAGTTCGGATTTCTTTTTCCGAAGGGAGGTAACATTAATGATTCAACAGGAGACTCGTTTAAAAGTAGCTGACAACTCTGGCGCACGCGAAGTACTAACGATTAAAGTTCTTGGTGGCTCTGGACGTAAGACGGCTAACATCGGTGATGTCATTGTTTGTACGGTTAAACAAGCAACACCAGGAGGCGTTGTCAAAAAAGGTGAAGTTGTGAAAGCAGTTATCGTTCGTACTAAGAGCGGAGCTCGCAGAAACGATGGATCTTACATCAGTTTTGATGAAAATGCATGTGTCATCATCCGTGACGACAAGAGCCCACGTGGAACTCGTATCTTCGGACCAGTAGCACGTGAACTTCGTGAAAACAACTATATGAAAATTGTTTCTTTAGCACCAGAAGTACTTTAATGAATACAATCCGCGACTCAAGGAGGTGCGATTAAATGCATGTTAAAAAGGGCGATAAAGTAGTGGTTATCTCTGGTAAAGATAAAGGTAAACAAGGTGTCATCCTTGCTGCTTTCCCTAAAAAGGACCGTGTTTTAGTAGAAGGTATTAACCTTGTGAAAAAACACTCTAAACCAACCCAAGCTAACCCTCAAGGCGGAATTTCTGAACAAGAAGCGCCGATCCACGTATCAAACGTAATGCCGCTTGATCCTAAAACGGGTGAAGTGACACGTATTGGATATAAAGTTGAGGACGGAAAGAAAGTCCGTGTAGCGAAAAAATCTGGGCAAGTTCTAGATAAATAGTAAATAAGGAAGGGAGGTCTTTCTCATGAACCGCCTTAAAGAAAAGTATGTAAAAGAAATTACACCTGCATTAGTTTCTAAGTTTGAATACAAATCAGTAATGCAAGTGCCAAAAATCGAAAAAATCGTGATCAACATGGGTGTTGGTGACGCCGTTCAAAACGCTAAAGCAATCGATACTGCTGTTGAAGAATTAACGTTTATCGCTGGTCAAAAACCTGTCGTTACTCGTGCGAAGAAGTCTATTGCTGGATTCCGTCTACGTGAAGGAATGCCAATCGGTGCGAAAGTAACACTTCGCGGAGAGCGCATGTACGATTTCCTTGATAAACTTATTTCTGTATCTTTACCACGTGTACGTGACTTCCGCGGGATTTCTAAGAAATCTTTCGACGGTCGTGGAAACTACACGCTTGGTATTAAAGAACAGTTAATCTTCCCAGAAATTGATTACGATAAAGTAACAAAAGTCCGCGGTATGGATATCGTTATCGTTACGACTGCCAACACGGATGAAGAAGCACGTGAGTTATTAACTCAAGTAGGTATGCCGTTCCAGAAATAATCAATGAAAGGGAGGCGAAATCGTGGCTAAAAAGTCTATGATTGCGAAACAACAACGCAAACAAAAGTTTAAAGTTCAAGAGTATACGCGCTGCGAACGTTGTGGACGTCCACATTCAGTAATTCGCAAGTTTAAACTTTGCCGTATTTGTTTCCGCGAACTTGCATATAAAGGACAAATTCCTGGCGTTAAAAAAGCCAGCTGGTAATCCCCATAAATGGGAAGGAGGTTATTAAATAATGGTTATGACAGATCCGATTGCAGATTTGCTGACTCGTATTCGCAATGCGAACATGGTACGTCATGAGAAGCTAGAAGTACCGGCTTCAAAAATCAAAAGAGAAATTGCTGAAATCTTAAAGCGTGAAGGTTTTATCCGTGACGTTGAGTACGTCGAAGACAGCAAACAAGGAATTATCCGTTTGTTCCTTAAATACGGCCAAAACAACGAACGTGTTATCACTGGTCTTAAAAGAATCAGTAAACCTGGTTTACGCGTATATGCGAAATCAAATGAAGTACCACGTGTACTTAACGGACTTGGAATCGCAATTATTTCTACATCACAAGGTGTTTTATCGGACAAAGAAGCCCGTGCTAAACAAGCTGGTGGAGAAGTACTTGCTTACGTATGGTAAAAAAAGTTTAAGATGAATGGAGGTGCTTGGTATGTCTCGTATAGGTAAAAAGCTAATCGAGATCCCTTCAGGAGTAACTGTGACAAACAACGATAACACAGTGACAGTAAAGGGACCAAAAGGTGAACTAACTCGTGCATTTCACCCTGATATGGAAATTAAAATTGAGGACAACGTCTTAACTGTAAGCCGTCCGTCTGAAAATAAAGAACACCGTGCATTACATGGTACAACACGTAGCTTAATTGCAAACATGGTTGAAGGTGTATCTAAAGGTTTCGAAAGAGGTTTAGAACTAATCGGTGTCGGTTACCGTGCAGCTAAATCTGGAAACAAACTTGTTCTTAACGTTGGATACTCTCACCCAGTTGAAATCGTTCCTGAGGCTGGAGTAGAAGTAGAAGTTCCATCTCAAACGAAAGTAATCGTTAAAGGTATCGATAAAGAGCGTGTAGGAGCTCTAGCTTCTAACATCCGCGCTGTCCGTGCTCCAGAGCCTTACAAAGGTAAAGGAATTCGTTACGAAGGTGAATTCGTTCGCCGTAAAGAAGGAAAAACTGGTAAGTAAGATCGCTTAATGTGAAGAAAGGAGTGACTCGGATGATTACGAAAACTAGCAAAAACGCTACTCGTCTTAAAAGACACGCTCGTGTTCGTGCGAAACTTTCAGGTACTGCTGAAAGACCTCGCCTTAACGTTTTCCGTTCTAACAAGAACATCTACGCTCAAGTAATTGATGATGTTAACGGTGTAACACTTGTAAGTGCTTCTACTCTTGATAAAGAGTTAAAGATCGAGAATAGTTCTGACGCTGCAGCTGCTACTAAAGTTGGCGAACTTGTTGCAAAACGTGCTGTTGAAAAAGGCATCTCTAACGTGGTATTTGACCGCGGAGGATACTTATATCATGGACGTGTAAAAGCTCTAGCTGAAGCTGCTCGTGAGGCTGGACTTAAATTTTAATAAAAGAAGGAGGGACACATCCGAATGAGTCGTATTGACCCAAGCAAATTAGAGTTAGAAGAACGCTTAGTTACGGTTAACCGGGTAGCGAAAGTTGTTAAAGGTGGACGTCGTTTCCGTTTTGCAGCTTTAGTTGTTGTCGGTGACAAAAACGGTCATGTAGGATTCGGTACTGGTAAAGCACAAGAAGTACCAGAAGCGATCCGCAAAGCTGTTGAAGACGCGAAAAAGAATTTAATTGAAGTACCAATGGTTGGAACTACAATTCCACATGAAATCATCGGTCGATTCGGTGCAGGAAACGTTCTATTGAAGCCTGCTTCAGAAGGTACAGGAGTTATCGCTGGAGGCCCAGTGCGTGCGGTACTTGAGCTTGCTGGTCTAGCTGATATCCTTTCTAAATCTCTAGGTTCTAATACACCGATCAACATGATCCGCGCAACACTTCAAGGTTTAAGTGAACTTAAACGTGCTGAAGATGTAGCGAAGCTTCGTGGAAAATCTGTAGAAGACCTGTTAGGATAAGGAGGGAACAATAATGGCAAATAAATTAGAAATTACCCTCAAACGCAGTGTAATCGGTCGCCCGGAAGATCAGCGTGTCACTGTTCGTACTCTTGGTCTAAAGAAAACAAACCAAACAGTCGTACATGAAGACAATGCAGCGATCCGCGGCATGATTAACAAGGTGTCTCATTTAGTTTCTGTTAAAGAACAATAAAACATTTTTAATCGATAAGGAGGTGCCCAAATGAAACTTCATGAATTGAAGCCTTCAGAAGGTTCACGTAAAGTACGCAACCGTGTTGGTCGTGGTATTGGATCAGGTAACGGTAAAACTTCTGGTAAAGGTCATAAAGGTCAAAACGCTCGTTCTGGCGGCGGTGTACGCCCTGGATTCGAAGGTGGTCAAATGCCTTTATTCCAACGCCTTCCAAAACGTGGTTTTACAAACATCAACCGTAAAGATTACGCGGTAATCAACTTAGACAGATTAAACAGTTTTGACGAAGGAACGGAAGTCACTCCTGAACTTCTTCTAGAGACTGGTGCAATAAGCAAGTTAAAAGCAGGAGTAAAAATTCTTGGCAACGGTAAATTAGAAAAAAAATTAACTGTAAAAGCCAATAAATTCTCTGCTTCTGCTAAAGAAGCGATTGAAGCTGCTGGCGGTACAGCCGAGGTGATCTAACTTGTTTAAGACAATCTCCAATTTTATGCGCGTGAAAGATATACGGAATAAGATTATATTTACACTTTTAATGTTAGTCGTCTTTCGTATAGGTGCTTTCATCCCTGTGCCTAATGTGAACGCCGAAGTTCTCCAGGCACAGGATCAAATGAGTGTTTTCGGAATCCTCAACACGTTTGGGGGCGGGGCACTTTTCCAATTCTCCATTCTTGCAATGGGGATTATGCCGTATATCACTGCTTCGATCATCATCCAGCTCTTGCAGATGGATGTTGTACCGAAGTTTACTGAGTGGTCAAAGCAAGGAGAGGTTGGCCGCCGAAAATTAGCACAATTCACAAGGTATTTTACAATTGTTCTAGGATTTATCCAGGCGTTAGGAATGTCATATGGATTTAACAATATGGCAGGAGGCATGCTGATTGAAAACCCAGGTGTTTCAACGTATCTCTTAATTGCGGTCGTACTCACTGCGGGAACAGCATTTTTAATGTGGCTGGGAGAGCAGATTACTGCTCACGGTGTTGGTAACGGTATTTCGATTATTATCTTTGCCGGTATCATCGCAGGTATCCCTCAAACATTAAAGCAAGTGTACGCTCAGCAATTTGTAGGTGGAGATGGACAGCTGTTCATGCAAATCCTGAAAATTGCCCTTATTGTGATTGCTATTCTTGTCATTGTTATCGGTGTTATTTACATTCAAATGGCAGTGAGAAAGATTGCGATTCAGTATTCAAAAGGAACTGGCCGTGCACAAATGTCTGCTAGTCAAGCAACGCACCTTCCATTGAAAGTGAATCCAGCAGGGGTGATTCCAGTCATCTTTGCCGTTTCGTTCATTATTACTCCGCAGACGATCGCATCGTTCTTCGGAACAAATAATGTGACAACCTGGATAACTAACAACTTTGACTATACTAAGCCAATCGGTATGACGATTTATGTAGCACTGATTGTTGCTTTCACATATTTTTATGCCTTTGTCCAAGTAAACCCTGAACAAATGGCTGAAAATCTGCAAAAGCAGGGTGGCTATATCCCGGGAGTTCGTCCAGGGAAAATGACTCAAGATAGAATTACGAGCATTTTGTACCGACTCACGTTTGTGGGCGCCATTTTCTTAGCCGTGATTTCAATACTTCCTATCTTTTTCATTCAATTCGCTGGATTACCTTCCGCTGCACAAATTGGCGGCACAAGTCTTCTCATTGTTGTAGGTGTTGCACTTGAAACAATGAAACAGCTTGAAAGCCAATTAGTGAAACGAAACTACCGTGGATTTATGAAATAAAACAGAGGGCTGGGCTCCTGCCCAACCTCTCTAAGTAAGGAAGGGGAAATCCGAAATGAACTTAGTCTTAATGGGGCTTCCGGGTGCTGGTAAAGGCACTCAGGCAGAACGAATTGTTGATGAATATGGGATCCCTCATATCTCAACAGGAGATATGTTCCGTGCTGCTATGAAAGAGGAGACACAACTTGGACTCGAAGCAAAATCCTTTATCGATAAAGGAGAGCTTGTTCCTGATGAGGTCACAATCGGTATTGTTAGAGAAAGACTTGGCAAGAATGATTGTGAACAAGGTTTTCTTCTGGACGGATTTCCGCGAACAGTCGCTCAGGCTGAAGCTTTAGAAGACATTCTAAAGGACCTTGGCAGAACGATTGATTATGTCATTAATATTAAAGTCGATAAAGATGCTTTGATGGAGCGTCTGACTGGCCGAAGAATTTGCAAAGATTGCGGAGCAACATATCATTTAGTATTCAATCCACCTGCGAAAGAAAATGTTTGTGACAAGTGTGGAGGCGAGCTTTATCAACGTGCAGATGATAATGCAGAAACCGTTTCGACAAGACTTGAAGTGAACTTAAAGCAGACTGAACCTTTACTGAACTTCTATTCAGAAAAAGGATATCTTGCAAACATTGATGGTGCGAAGCACATTAACGATGTTTACGCTGATATCAAGGACCTGCTTGGGGGATTAAATAAATGATTATCTGTAAAACTCCTCGCGAGCTTGAGATTATGAGAGAAGCTGGACGCATTGTCGCACTGACTCATGAAGAGCTGAAGAAACATATAAAACCAGGTATTTCGACAAAAGAATTGGATCAAATTGCCGAACGTTTTATTACAAAGCAGGGTGCAATCCCATCTTTTAAAGGGTATAATGGTTTTCGCGGGAGCATTTGCGTTTCGGTGAATGAAGAACTCGTTCACGGTATTCCTGGTAAACGGGTTTTACGTGATGGAGACATCATTAGTATCGATATCGGCGCAAAGTTAAATGGCTATCATGGTGACTCTGCTTGGACTTATCCAGTTGGGGTAATCAGTGATGAGGACCGCAAACTACTGGAAGTCACAGAGGAATCTCTATATAAGGGCTTACAGGAAGCAAAGCCAGGTGAACGTCTGTCAAACATTTCCCATGCCATACAAACGTATGTTGAAGGTGAGAATTTCTCAGTTGTTAGAGAATATGTTGGACATGGGGTCGGACAGGATCTTCATGAGGACCCTCAAATTCCTCATTATGGTCCGCCGAACAAAGGCCCACGGCTCAAACCTGGAATGGTGTTGGCCATCGAACCGATGGTGAACGCAGGCAGCCGATATGTGAAAACACTGGCTGATAACTGGACGGTTGTAACGGTTGATGGGAAAAAGTGTGCTCACTTTGAGCATACGATTGCGATTACAGATACAGGTTTTGATATACTGACTAAGATTTAGGTCTTCACTGAAGCCTTTCAGGCCCAAATCGGGCAGGTTGTCTGTATAGTCCAAGGAAAGAACAAGATCAGTATACAGTTGTCATCGGCGTGTTCGATGGCTGCCATGTACTAATCGCAGACGGAGAAAAGCGTAAATTCATTCTCCTAAGAAAAAATATCAATCATTTAACCTTTTATGATTGCGTATCTCCGGAAGTTCAGAACAGTATATTCAAAACAGGTCGGGTGATAGATGGACAATTGAGAACATCTCATTTGGACATTTATCAGAGAGCAAGTTACTGATTTGAAGAAGGGAGAACACTTGAATGGCGAAAGACGATGTAATTGAAGTGGAAGGTACTGTAGCAGAAACTTTGCCAAATGCAATGTTCAAAGTTGAACTAGAGAATGGTCATACAGTTTTGGCTCATGTATCAGGAAAAATCCGTATGCACTTCATTCGCATTTTACCTGGAGACAAAGTTACGGTAGAATTATCTCCATATGACTTAACTCGTGGTAGAATTACGTACCGTTACAAATAAAGCAACTCCGGAAGAAGGAGGTTGGAAACACATGAAAGTGAGACCATCTGTTAAACCTATCTGTGAAAAATGTAAAGTGATTCGCAGAAAAGGAAAAGTAATGGTGATCTGTGAAAACCCAAAACATAAACAAAAACAAGGCTAATAACAAGGAGGTGCCCAAATCATGGCTCGTATTGCTGGTGTAGATATTCCACGTGATAAGCGTGTTGTCATTTCTTTAACATATGTTTTTGGAATTGGTCGTACGACGGCTCAACAAGTCCTTAAAGAAGCAGGTGTTTCTGAAGACACTCGCGTTCGCGATCTAACTGAAGACGAACTAGGTAAAATCCGTGATATCATTGACAAACTTAAAGTAGAAGGTGACCTTCGTCGTGAAGTTTCACTTAACATTAAACGTCTAATTGAAATCGGAAGCTACCGCGGAATCCGTCATCGTAGAGGACTTCCTGTTCGTGGACAAAACACAAAAAACAACGCGCGTACTCGTAAAGGTCCGCGTCGTACTGTAGCTAACAAGAAAAAATAAGTAAAGGAGGTAGTTAAAGAATGGCTGCTGCTCGTAAACAAAATACGCGTAAACGTCGCGTGAAAAAGAATATTGAAGCTGGAATCGCTCATATCCGTTCCACTTTCAACAACACGATTGTAACGATTACTGATGTTCATGGAAACGCAATTTCTTGGTCAAGTGCTGGTGCATTAGGATTCAGAGGTTCTCGTAAATCTACTCCTTTCGCTGCACAAATGGCTGCTGAAACTGCTGCTAAAGGTTCTATCGAACATGGTCTTAAAACACTTGAAGTAACTGTTAAAGGTCCTGGTTCTGGTCGTGAAGCTGCAATTCGTGCGCTTCAAGCTGCAGGTCTTGAAGTTACTGCAATCAGAGACGTAACTCCAGTTCCTCATAACGGATGCCGTCCACCAAAACGTCGCCGCGTGTAATTTGTTTGTATAGATTTTGTGTCCCTGTCAATAATGGGTTATGATACAGTTATTTATGAGACGAATACACGACTCGTTGCCTGAGCACATACGGGACTAAACAATGAGGAATTTCGGATGGAATCTCATATGATTCTATTCGAGGTTTCGACGTTTTGAAGGAGGGTTTTATTAGATGATCGAAATTGAAAAACCAAAAATCGAAACGGTTGAAATCAGCGACGATGCCAAGTATGGCAAGTTTGTCGTAGAGCCACTTGAGCGTGGATATGGTACCACTTTAGGGAACTCCCTTCGTCGTATCCTTTTATCCTCACTTCCTGGTGCAGCTGTAACATCGATCCAGATAGATGGTGTCTTACACGAATTCTCAACGATCGAAGGCGTGGTTGAAGATGTTACAACGATTATCTTAAACATTAAAAAGCTTGCACTCAAAATCTACTCTGAAGAAGAGAAGACGCTTGAAATTGATGTACAAGATGAAGGAACTGTAACAGCTGCTGATATTACACACGACAGCGATATTGAAATCTTAAATCCAGATCTCCACATCGCAACTCTTGGCAAAAATGCGAGCTTCCGTGTTCGTTTGACTGCACAAAGAGGTCGCGGGTATAATCCTGCTGATGCAAACAAAAGAGACGATCAGCCTATCGGCGTGATTCCGATCGACTCAATCTATACACCTGTATCTCGTGTAACTTATCAAGTGGAGAACACCCGTGTTGGGCAAATCACAAACTATGATAAATTAACACTAGATGTATGGACTGATGGAAGCACAGGACCGAAAGAAGCGATCGCTCTAGGTTCTAAGATTTTAACTGAACACCTAAATATTTTCGTTGGGTTAACTGACGAAGCTCAGCATGCAGAAATCATGGTTGAAAAAGAAGAAGACCAAAAAGAAAAAGTGCTTGAAATGACAATTGAAGAGCTTGATCTTTCTGTTCGTTCTTACAACTGTTTGAAGCGTGCGGGTATTAACACTGTTCAAGAGCTTGCTAACAAGACAGAAGAGGATATGATGAAAGTTCGTAACCTTGGACGTAAATCTCTTGAAGAAGTGAAAGCGAAACTAGAAGAACTTGGACTGGGTCTTCGTAAAGACGATTGACTAGTTTCATTGTGAACTAGGATTTTCGTGTGTTTTTTATTCATACAGCATCTCTAATTAAGGAGGGGACATCACATGGCATACAGAAAGCTAGGACGCACTAGTGCACAACGTAAAGCAATGCTTCGTGACCTAACGACTGATTTGATCATCAACGAACGCATCGAAACAACTGAAACACGTGCGAAAGAACTTCGCTCTGTAGTTGAAAAAATGATCACTCTTGGCAAACGCGGAGATCTTCATGCTCGCCGTCAAGCTGCAGCTTACATTCGTAACGAAGTAGCTAACGCTGAAACAAACCAAGATGCACTTCAAAAATTATTCGCTGACGTTGCAACTCGCTACGAAGATCGCCAAGGTGGATACACTCGTATCATGAAGCTTGGACCTCGTCGCGGCGATGGCGCACCAATGGCTGTCATTGAATTAGTTTAATCACATATCGTGTATCTAAGAAAGGGCGGGACAGTTCATAACTGGATCTATGCCCTTTTTTAGATACTACGGCTTTTTAGCAATAGGCAAAGTAGAGGTTGAGCTGAGAGGAGGTCCGGTAGAGATGGAGAAGACATTAATTGACGTAAAAGACATTGTATTTCGTTATCACAAAGATGCGGACAAGCCCGCTTTAGACCAAGTGTCATTGCATGTGAATCAAAATGAATGGCTTGCCATTGTTGGCCACAACGGTTCAGGTAAATCCACACTTGCCCGTGTACTGAATGGGCTCATTTTACCGGATGCAGGAACGGTCAAGGTTGGTGAGATTGAGCTGAAAGAAGAAAGTGTTTGGGATATTCGCAAAAAGGTCGGCATGGTCTTTCAAAACCCAGACAACCAATTCGTTGGCTCAACGGTTCGTGATGATGTGGCTTTTGGTTTAGAAAATAACGGGGTTGAGCGGGAATTGATGATAGAGCGTGTAGATTGGGCTGTCAAACAGGTCAATATGCAGGAGTTTCTTGATCAAGAGCCGCACCATCTATCAGGCGGGCAAAAGCAGAGAGTAGCAATCGCAGGTGTACTTGCCGCAAGCCCTGACATCATGATCTTGGATGAAGCAACATCAATGCTTGATCCGATTGGCCGTGAAGAAGTGTTAGAAACCGTCAGACTGCTGAAGGAACAAGGAACGGTCACGGTCATTTCCATCACACATGATTTAGACGAGGCTGCGAAGGCAGACCGCGTTATTGTGATGAATGGTGGGAAGAAATTTGCCGAGGGAACACCAGAGGAAGTATTTGAACTAGATGAACAGCTGGTTCAGATTGGACTTGATCTGCCATTTTCCTACCGGTTGAGTAAGCAATTGAAGCAGCAAGGTGTGCCGCTTGCAAATGCCCATTTGACACAAGAAGGATTGGTGAAAGAGCTATGGACATTACGATCAAAGAATTAGAGCATCGTTATCAAATGAAAACGCCGTTTGAGCGTCTCGCTTTGTATGATGTCAATGCTTCCATCAAAGAAGGCAGCTATGTGGCTGTCATCGGTCATACGGGTTCTGGCAAGTCGACATTGCTGCAGCACTTAAATGGACTGCTCAAACCAACAAAAGGGAGCATTGCGCTTGGAGATACGGTCTTAAAAGCCAATAAAAAGCAGAAGGATATGAAACCCCTTCGAAAAAAGGTCGGCATCGTGTTTCAGTTTCCTGAACATCAGCTCTTTGAGGAGACCATTCTGAAGGATATCTGCTTTGGTCCGATGAATTTCGGTGTTCCAAAAGAAAAGGCAGAAGCCAAGGCTAAAGAAATGCTGAAGCTTGTAGGCCTTCCTGAATCCTTGTTATCTCGATCACCCTTTGAATTAAGCGGTGGTCAAATGAGACGTGTGGCGATTGCAGGTGTTCTAGCGATGGAGCCAGAAGTGCTTGTGCTTGATGAGCCGACTGCGGGATTAGATCCACGCGGACGTAAAGAAATCATGGACATGTTCTATGAGCTTCATCAAAAAGCCAACCTGACGACGATCCTTGTGACACACAGTATGGAAGATGCCGCTCATTATGCGGATCAAATGATTGTGATGCATAAAGGAACAGTAAAGGCGACAGGTACGCCGAGGGAGCTATTTGCCAATCGTACCGACATGTCTTCTTTCGGACTGGACCTCCCGGAAACGATCAAATTCCAGCAGGCTGTCGAAGAAAAGCTGGGGATGACGTTTCCAAGACCGCTTCTGACCATGGATGAAATGGCAGAAGCGTTAACAGCTTTATATCAGGAGGACACGACGACATGATGGATAGTATGATTATCGGCAAATATGTGCCAGGTACATCCTTTGTCCATCGTCTTGATCCAAGGACAAAGCTGTTATCAATTTTCTTTTTTGTCTTTATTGTCTTTTTTGCGAATAACTATATCACTTACGGGCTTTTAGGGGTCTTTACGATCCTTGTGGTGATGGTGTCTCAGGTGCCGCTGTACTTTATTCTCAAAGGAATGAAACCCATCCTTTGGATTGTTCTGTTTACCTTTATTCTGCATATCTTCATGACAAAGGATGGCGCTTTGCTCTTTCACTTTGGTTTTCTGAATATTTATGAAGAAGGTCTAAAACAGGGGATTTTCATTTCACTCCGTTTTGTCTATCTCATCATGATGACAACACTTCTGACGTTGACCACAACGCCTATTGAAGTAACAGACGGTATGGAGAAGCTGTTGCATCCTTTCCGTAAAATCAAGCTACCTGTTCATGAACTTGCTCTTATGATGTCAATTTCTCTTCGATTTATTCCTACTTTACTCGAAGAAACAGACAAAATCATGAAAGCCCAAATGGCAAGAGGTGTTGATTTTACAAGCGGACCCGTGAAAGATCGTTTAAAAGCGATTGTTCCGTTGCTTGTCCCGCTTTTCGTCAGTGCGTTTAAGCGTGCGGAGGAATTGGCGACCGCTATGGAAGCGAGAGGCTACCGCGGGGGAGAAGGGCGTACGAAATACCGTCAGCTTGTCTGGGGAATGAAAGACACGTTCACGCTGCTTCTATTCATCCTGTTAACAGCACTCCTTGTGCTGCTTAGAAATTAGGTGATGCCTAGATGAAAGTAAAATGTACCGTATCATACGATGGGACACATTTTAAAGGGTATCAAGTGCAACCAGGACAGCGTACTGTACAAACGGAGATTGAATCTGCTCTTGCTAGAATGCATAAACAAGATGAACTGATTCCGATTGTGGCTTCTGGCCGGACAGACAGTGGCGTTCACGCAAAGGGGCAGGTCATCCATTTTGACACCCCGCTTGCCATCCCGATGGAAAGATGGCCTTTTGCCCTCAATAGCCTCCTGCCTGATGACATCAGGGTTCTAAAGGCTGAGGAAGTGGATGAATCGTTTCATGCACGTTTTAGTGTCGTTTCGAAGGAGTACCGTTATAAGGTCTCAACGGAAACGCACCAAAATGTGTTCACGAGACAGTATGCCTGCCACTTTCCTTACCGGCTGGATGCAGACAAAATGAGAGAAGCTGCTGGACACCTCATTGGCATACACGATTTCACAAGCTTTTGTGCGGCCAATACAGAGGTTCAAGACAAGGTGAGGGAGATTTACACCCTTGAGTGGAAAAACGTCTCAGACGGGCTTGAAATGCGTGTGAGAGGGAATGGTTTTTTATATAACATGGTGCGAATTATAGCCGGCACGTTACTTGAAATTGGTTCTGGTAAATTTCACCCTGAGGAGATAAAAGCCATGCTTGCCGCCCGAAATCGCGAAGCGGCAGGCAAGACTGCGCCCAGTCACGGACTGTATTTATGGGAAGTTTTCTATGACAACTAAACCAGGTGTAACATGTTCTTGACACAGGAAGCAGAAAGTTATAAGATATCATATGGTATGTATTTCAACCCCACAAATAAGCCCCGGAAGACTTATCTGTGTTTTGAAATAGAACGTAGCATTTGATTCAGGAAAATTCATTGATTTATTTAGGAGGGAAACTCATGCGTACAACACCAATGGCGAACGCAAGCACAATTGAGCGCAAATGGCTAGTGGTTGATGCGGCAGGCAAGACTCTAGGTCGTCTTTCTACTGAAGTAGCATCACTTTTGCGCGGTAAGCACAAACCAACTTATACACCACACGTTGATACAGGTGATCACGTGATCATCATCAATGCTGAGAAAATCGAATTAACTGGTAAGAAATTGACGGACAAAATTTACTACCGTCATACGATGCACCCAGGTGGTTTGAAACAAAGAACTGCTCTTGAGATGCGTACAAACTACCCTGAAAAAATGTTGGAGCTTGCTATCAAAGGTATGCTTCCAAAGGGTCCACTAGGTCGTCAAATGTTCAAAAAATTAAATGTGTACCGTGGTTCTGAGCATCCACATCAAGCACAACAACCTGAAGTTTACGAACTTCGCGGTTAATTATAAGGGAGGTTAACAATTTGGCACAGGTTCAATATTACGGTACAGGTCGTCGTAAAAGTTCTGTAGCGCGCGTTCGCTTAGTTCCAGGTGAAGGCCGTATCGTCGTTAATAATCGTGAAATTACTGAATACATTCCATTCGCTGCTTTAATCGAAGACGTGAAACAGCCTTTGAACATCACAGAAACAGCTAACAGCTACGATGTTCTTGTAAATGTTCACGGTGGTGGATTCTCTGGTCAAGCTGGAGCAATTCGTCACGGTATCTCTCGTGCTCTTCTAGAAGTAGATCCTGAGTACCGTACACCACTTAAACGTGCTGGACTTCTTACTCGTGACTCTCGTATGAAAGAGCGTAAGAAATACGGTCTTAAAGGCGCACGTAGAGCTCCTCAGTTCTCGAAGCGTTAATCTTGATGATTATATGTGTTTTCAAGCCTTTTCCCCTTTTTGTGGGAGAGGGCTTTTTTAGTTTTAAACCAGATTAATTATGGAAACCAATGAAATTCTCGAAAGATGTTAGAATCTTTTCTCTTGTAGAGTTTTGAAATTGTTACTTTAATTTTACTTTGACCGCTAATAAGTACTTAAAAATGTTCTATTGTCAGAATAGGTTCAAATTATTGCGGTACATGATTAAGATTTTAAAGAAGCTGAATTAACTTTTAAGAAGAGAGGAAATAAGAATATTTCTCAACTCTTTTGGGAATCTGAATTTTATAAATGATTGTTTTTAATATTTTTGATAACTCTACTTTCATAATGAAATTGGTTTTACAAATAAATCACGGTATATGAAATTATTTCTCTTTAATACAATTTTGTATTAAAATGGTATAATTGATTCGTTATCGGAATAATCGGTGAAGGAGTGGCATGGTGGACGATTTATTTAATTTTGAAAATAATTCAGTCGAATATGAAAATGAACAAATAGAATATGTAGAAGAGATAAAAGTTGTTACAAGAGGTGTTGACTTCTCTGTACGTGAATTAAAAATGTTAAGGGAAGAAAAAGAGTTAGTTGTTCCGCAATTCCAACGAGAATTGGTTTGGGATAATAAAAGGAAGTCTCGATTTATTGAATCAATTTTATTAGGATATCCTATTCCAGGAATGTTCTTCACAGATTTGGAAGCAGGTCAAATGATGATAATTGATGGACAACAGAGAATCAATACTTTAGTAGAATTTTTAAATAACGAATTAAAAATTATAAAGCGAGATGATATTAATCCTAAATGGAGAGGGAGATTTTATAGGGAAATAGATGAGGAATCGCAACGTCGATTAAGAAATACTAATATAAGAGCTTCAGTTTTTCAAATACTTTCTGATGAAGTAGATAAGAATATAGCTTTATATAGTTTATTCGAAAGAATTAATACGGGAAGTATCCAGCTTAATAGTCAAGAAATCAGAAGGGCAATATATTTTGGAGAATTTATTAAAGAACTAAATTCTTTTGTAGAAAAACCTATTTGGTTAGCTGCATACAAAGCTGTATTTGTAAATGAAACTGAAGAGCTAAAGAAAGATAAAAGATTGAATGATCAAGAAATTATTGCAAGGTACTTTACAATACAGTCTTTAATTGATAATAATGAATTGGATAGTGATATCTCTTATAAAAAGGAAATCAATAGATACATGTCGGGTATGCAAAAAACTGATCTTACTTTAGTTATTGAAAAATTTCAAGAACTTGAAAATAAATTAGATTGGCTACAATCACAAATAAAAGTTCCTGTTGGTTATCTTTTTAGAAGACCGACAGAAGAAATATTAGATTTAGAGGGTTTACAAAATCATTTAAAAGGTAAAAAATTCAACATCCCATTATTTGAAAGTATAATGATATGTTTAGATAAAATAAATTTTATTAGTACTAAATTTGATTTAGAAAAACATTTTTCTTTATTTAATGACCCGAAATTTGTAGAGTCCATTTCTGCTCAAACGAATCGTCTTGAAAATATTAACTATAGAATAAGTGCTATAAAAGAGGTTTTCTTCAGTGGAGAATAATTTAATGGATACTGAAATTATGGATAAGGTAGAAATTCAGGAAGTACAAGGAGAATCCACTGAATCAACTAGAACCGATAAAGTAGTTCGAGATTCTGTAATAGACGAAATAACTGAAAAAATTGAGGACCTAAAAAAGGAAATTTCTTTTCTAAACGGACTAGTAGAAGATGTTACCTATGATTCTTTTGGTAGGGTTATAGATTATTATGAGAGCTTATTAAGAATGACTAGTGGTGAAAGGGCTCAATCAATATATGGCCTGACAAGTACATATGGTTTACTATTACTAAATTCTACATACGACGTTGCAGTAAAAGAAATTTTTAGAAAGAGGTTTTCTAATTCTTTAAATGATAGACAAAATATACAATATTATCTAGGGGAGATTATTGATAATAAAATACTTAATAAACATATGACGAATATCAAACATAAACAAATAAAAGATACTTTTTCATTAAGTATTGATAATCAGGATTCAGAACTTCAAAGAAGCATTACAATAATCAATGATTTAATTGAAACAAGAAATAAAATTGCACATGGATTAGAAACCAGTACAAAAGGGCATAATGACTTAATTCAAGCGTTAAAAAGTGTAGTTTATTATCTTAATTGGTATTCAGATGAGCTTTTAGGGAAATTTCCTCAAAATGAATAATCGTCTGTATAAAATTGAATTGTGATTGCTTTGTTTAGAAAAATTAAAGGGTAAAACTAAATCATGTTAAAGGCATCCTAAAATTTTTTTATTTATCATTGTTGCCTCTGGTATTGAAAGAAATAACCTCTTAATAACGTATTAGAGCTCTTTAATTCATTTACAAAGGTTTGTTACAGACAAACCTTTGTAAAAAGCATCAGCATCCTGCTGGTGCTTTTTTTATTTGTGTTTTTTTCTGTCTGGAAACATATAAAATAGGATCATAGTCAGGTTTTTGTTTGAAAAATGATGTTAAAGGGGGATGGCATTTATGAATCTAACAACAGAAAGATGTCTCATTCGACCGTTTATTGAGGTTGATTGGCAGGATGTCTATGCATATACATCTGATCCGGTGGTGATGAGGTATATGCCAGAAGGTGTTTTTTCTAAAGAAGAGGCGCAGCAATTTGTCAAAAATAATCGTCTTGAGACGGGCAAGAATTTTGCTGTTCTATTAAAAGAAGATCATACATGCATCGGGCATATCGTGTTTCATCCTTACTTTGGTGAGCACACATATGAAATTGGCTGGGTCTTCAATTCTGCATATCAAAACAAAGGCTATGCATCAGAAGCTGCTTTTGCTGTCCTACATCATGGTTTTCACACAATGAATTTACATCGAATCATTGCCACTTGTCAGCCTGAAAATGTGCCGTCATGGAGAGTGATGGAGAAAATGGGGATGAGGAGAGAGGGCTATTTTAAAAAATGTATACCACAAGGAAATGAGTGGTGGGATGAGTTTTATTATGCCATCTTACAAGAGGAATGGTTTGTAAAGAAGGGTTAATAAGTTTTCATAATATGAAGTGATTCATCATCCCGAATATTCTCTGGCTTTTTTAATTGATATAATCAGGTCAAATAAGCAGAAGAGGGGCGCGGGCATGAGGATCTTTGATGCACATTTTCATATCATTGATTTTGATTTTCCTATTCAAGAAAACCAAGGATATACACCGCCGAGTTATGTGGTGAATGATTATAGGAGAGAGACAGCTGATTTAGGGATTGTAGGTGGAGCGATTGTATCAGGGTCATTTCAGGGCTTTGATCAAGGTTATTTGTTGAAAGCACTAGATGAAATGGGACCGGCTTTTTGCGGTGTGACACAATTACCTTTTACCGCAGCCGATGCTGAGATTGTTCAATTGAATCAACAAGGGGTAAAGGCTTTACGTTTTAATGTGAAGCGGGGCGGTTCGGAGGATATTTCAAAGCTCGACTATTTTGCGAGAAGGGTGTATGAGCTGGCTGGGTGGCATAGTGAGATTTACATAGACGCTAAGCATCTCCCTGACATCTCATCAACGCTTGAACAGCTGCCGGCCGTTTCCATTGATCATCTAGGCTTATCTGAAGAAGGCTTGCCGCATTTGCTCAAGCTGGTTGATAAAGGGGTTCGTGTGAAAGCGACTGGCTTTGGACGTGTAGATTTACATGTTGAACAGGCATTGACGTCTATTTATCAAACGAATCCTGATGCACTGATGTTTGGTACAGACCTGCCCTCTACAAGGGCGAAACGGCCATTTGAATACGGTGATGTTAAATTGATTCAACAGATGTTTGATGAGGAAGCGGTGGATAAAATTTTATATGAGAACGCTATCAATTGGTATTTTGGCAAATGAATAAAGGCTTCCATTCCGTGATAGGAGGTGTGTTCATTGAATCTGAATCAATTGACATTTAGGGAAGCCGTCCAAGGAGACCTCGACAACATCGTTTTGATGCTTTCAGATGATAAATTAGGCCAAAAGAGAGAACGCTACACTCGTCCATTATTAGAAAGCTACCTCAATGCCTTTCATTCGATCGAAGCGGATCCCAATATTGAACTAATCGTCGCTTGTGATCGGGACGAGGTAGTCGGTGTTCTCCAATTAACAATGACCCCATTTCTAACGTATCAAGGAGGATGGAGAGCTTCAATAGAAGGAGTTCGTACAGCCTCGACTCATAGAGGAAGAGGAATTGGCACATTGTTGATCAAACGGGCTATTCAACGCGCAAGTGACCGCGGGTGTCATATGATTCAGCTGACAACAGACAAACAGAGGCCAGAAGCACGCCGTCTTTACGAAAAGTTGGGATTTGAAGCTACACATGATGGGATGAAACTGCATCTTCTTCGTAAATAAACACACCAAGAAGCAAAGGTATTCACAGTCCTTTGCTTTTTTGTTCCTTTGTTTCAAATATTTGTTATATTGGAGACGAGAATCTATAGTGGTTTGGAAAGGAGAAACATTTGAAGAAAACAAAAGAGGATCTTTTGGCATTTGTCACGAAAAACAAAAAGGACGTATCAGTAACAATTATTGAAAATGAAGATGTGGTATTAGATTGGAATGGTGATCAAAAAACACCACTTGCAAGTACGATGAAATTAATGGTTTTGTTTCATTTTGTTAAAGCTGTATCCAGCGATGAAATCAAGTTAGATGAAAAAGTGACATTGTCTGATATAGAGCGGTTTTATATTGATAGAACCGATGGCGGTGCTCACACATACTGGCTGGAGGTCAATGATTTTTCTGAGCATGCAACTTTATTAGATGTGGCCAAAGGGATGATGCAATTCAGTTCGAATGCTTGTACTGATTATTTGATTGACCTGCTGGGCTTAGAGAAGATCAATAATCAGATGAAACAAGCAGGTCTTACAGAACATGATGAACTCATGCCGCTGACACCCAAGGTGTTGTGGCCAGCCTATGTATCTGATCATGAGCAGGATGCATTAAAGCAAATAAGCGATGTAACTGATGAACAATACAAATCTCTGATGATTGAGATTTTTCATATCATGAAAAATGACCCGGAGCATAAAAAGGCGTTAGAAGAAAAATTGATGAAAAAGAACTTGTTAAGCTTGCGTATTCAATCTTTACTGACGCAAAAGATGACAAGGTCTACAACGAATCAATATGCACATTTTATGAAACGTCTACAGGATGAGCTGTTAACAACAGAAGAAAAGCGTCTTTTTAGCCAAATTGTGCTGGGAGAAATATTGAAGACGGAAACAGATCAATATATTTGGTATAAAGGTGGATCGACGTTGTTTGTTGTCACTGCTGCCTTATATCGAAAAACGGATACATCAACTATATCGATTTCTCTATTCATCAATGACCTGAAAGCGGAGAATTCTCACTGGATGGGGGAAGTGTTCGATGAATTTATACTTACAGTAGTAGCAGATCAAAACTTTCGACAACGATTGATTCAAGCTTTTACTACATAATTATCAAAAAACAGAGGGTGACGCCCCTCTGTTTTTATTATTTCTTGATGGGAAACGCTTTGTATACATCTTGACGTTTATCTTTTGACTTCACAACTCCATCAACCAGTTCCTTTTGCCAAAGCGCTGTATCGTCTTTGTACACTTTAAAAGAGTGAGGCAGCTTTTTTTCTAGCTGTTGTCTTTTAAACGTGACGGATGGCTCGTCTTTAGCGTTCATCTTGAGTATCACTTGCTCCACGTTATCGATAAGAATAAAAAGTGCCAATGCATTATATAAGTAGTTTTTTTCAATGGTATCCTTCTTATCAAACCAAAATGAATCAAACTGTTCTTCTGTATCATTGGTATTTTCTTTCACGCCGTATGTCACTTTTAGCGCTTTTTCATCTACGATTTCATACTCGCGAATCACGTTACCTGGAAGATCTGATAAAATAGCGCCGACTGCTCCATTGTCTCCAATATAAGAATTTTTGTGCTTAGAAAGCTGTTTTAAGGAAATGTCTTCTATTCCTTTCATGTCGCTTTCTTTCTCACTGGCTTGACTACTGCAAGCGGATAGAATGACTGTCATTAGTAGTAGGATATACATCCACTTTTTCATTTACTTTGCCCCTTTATCTTTTTTCTATATAAAAATTCATTTTATCATAAGGTCCCATTTCCACCACTTATTTCATGATTTCCATTTACTGAACTGCATGTTTTGTTCAAACCAACGAACAATACAAAGAAAAAAGGAGTTCAGTCCATGGCAGAAGTTCTTTCATTTTATCAATTGAAAACAAAGCGAGATGTCACGCTTGAAAAGAAACTGTTGCGTACATTGTCTCTTCAACAGGTGACGGTCGCTTCCGAGAAATTCACGAGGAAGTTGTTCCCATTTGCAGATGATCCAGCTGGGATTATGAGTGATGGCTGTATTGATTTCGCCATTGAGGCTTTTTTAGCAGGTGGGAGATACGGTGAGTCGAGTAAGTATGGTGAATCCTTCGATGATATAAAAAAGCGGTCAGTTCATGAAGAAGATGAGCTGGTTGAGGAGCTAGCAGGGTGTTTGCAATCGTGGGGGAATATGTTCCGAATGGAGCGTAAGATGTCGTGTCTGTATCCATTTGCGAAGGAATTTTTAAGTAAGTGGTGGCAGGAAGGCTTTCGGGAATCAGAAAAAAGGCATAAGCTTCGACTGCACTAAGCATATTTCAAGCCCTTGTCCCATATCTATAAAATAATGGTGTATGGGAGGGACAGGGATGAAAAGAAAGCTGAAATGGACAGGGTTTTTAATCGGGTTTATTGTCCTCTTATTCTTATTCAGATTTCAGTTTCTAAATGATGATTCGTGGAAATCGTGGAACTTGCCTTTGAGCGGCAAGATCATCTATTTAGATCCGGGTCACGGCGGTCCAGATGGCGGTGCTGTTGGCGGCGAGTTGCTCGAAAAAGAGATTGCACTGGATGTGTCCATGAAGATAAGAGACTATTTGCAGGAGCAGGGAGCACTTGTTCTCATGACCCGGGAAGATGACTCTGATTTATCATCAAAGAATACAAAGGGTTATGCCCGAAAGAAAGCGGAGGATTTGAGAAACCGTGTGAAAGTCATCAATGAATCTGAAGCGGATCTCTATTTAAGCATTCATTTAAATGCGATCCCATCGAACAAATGGAGCGGGGCACAGACGTTCTTTTACGGAAAGTATGAAGAGAATGAAAAAGCAGCGAAGTTCATTCAAGATGAATTGCGCAACAACCTTGAAAACACAGATCGCAAGGCGAAGCGAATCAACGGGATTTATTTAATGCAAAATGTCACGAAGCCAGGAGCGCTTGTCGAAATCGGATTTTTATCGAATCCAAAAGAGGCTGGTCAGCTGGCGACTCCTAAATATCAGGATCAAATTGCTGCTTCGATTTATAAAGGCATTTTAAGATATTTAACAGAGCAAAAAGAGCCGCCTGAATAAGGGGCTTTTTCCTGTTTATCGCAGGCAAAGAGGACAGACATTGTAAGGATATGTATGATATACTTGGATTGTAAACGAATTCAATAAAGGGTGAGGTTCTGCTATGATCGGACAAGATGATGTGAGAAAACTAGTTGGGAAGATGGACGAACCTTTCCTTCATATACCGCTCGGTGAGCTGGATGCCATCAAGGAAATCAGCCTAAAACCTGAAAAAGAGCATGTGAGCTTAAAAGTGGCGATTGCCAAAACAGGCACTGCTGAGCAGATGAAGCTGCAGCAAGACATCGTACAAGCTTTAAAAGCAGCGGGCGCGAACACTGTAGGACTTCGTTTTGAAGAACTGCCTCAAGAAACGCTTGAAAGGTTTATGCCGTCACAAGATGAGGAAGAAAACCTGCTCAACTCTAAAAATCCACCTGTGTTCTTAGCGATTGCGAGTGGAAAGGGCGGCGTTGGGAAATCAACTGTTTCCGTTAACCTGGCTGTGGCACTGGCTCGTCTAGGGAAAAAAGTGGGACTGATCGATGCTGATATTTACGGCTTTAGCGTACCGGATATGATGGGAATCACCGTCAGACCGACAGTTAAAGGGGAAAAAATTATTCCTGTGGAACGCTTTGGCGTCAAAGTGATTTCAATGGGCTTTTTTGTTGAAGAAAACGCACCGGTCATTTGGAGAGGACCGATGCTTGGTAAAATGCTAAATAACTTCTTCCACGAAGTAGAGTGGGGAGAATTAGATTACTTACTATTAGACCTTCCGCCTGGAACAGGTGATGTGGCACTTGATATTCATACGATGCTTCCGAGCTGTAAAGAAATCATTGTGACGACACCGCATCCAACAGCGGCTTTCGTTGCTGCTAGAGCAGGCGCAATGGCACTGCAAACAGATCACGAGGTGCTAGGGGTCGTTGAGAATATGAGTTACTATGAAAGCAAAAAAACAGGTGAGAAGGAATATGTCTTTGGAAAGGGCGGCGGGGACAAGCTGGCGGAGGAGCTGCGTGTATCAGTTCTTGGTCAAATCCCTTTAAGACAGCCTGATTGGAATGAGGACGATTTTGCACCTTCTGTCTATGATGCGAGTCATCCGACAGGGGAAGTGTATCAACACATTGCCAATAAAGTCATTGAACAATTAACAGTGAAAGCATAATGAAAGCCCGAGTGGACCTTGTGCCACTCGGGTGATGTTTAACTGCCGCTTCCTTGTGAACCGGAATCATTGCTGCTTTCAGAGACTGCTTTTTTTAGCTCATCTTCGAATTTCTTCTTATAGAGAGGGCTGCTTAATGTTTCTGTAATAACTTTCTCTAAGTGCTTTCGGAACTCTTTGCTTTTGACCAGTTCACCGTATTTCTTTTCCATTTCAGGATCCTTGAGAATATCCATCATCATTTGTTGATAGTCAGGGTCCTTCATCAATTGTTTTAACATCTTTTCATGCTGTTGCTGCATGGATTTTGCGAAAGTCTCGGCAAATTTAGAATCCTCAAAGACCTTCTTCCAGAACTCTTTGCCTTTATCAGAAGTCAGTGTTTTCTCTATTGTTTTTTTCACAGTTTGTTCATCCATTACCAAAGCTTCATTCATTGCCTCGTCATTTAATAACTGTTGAATGGCCTTTTTACCGTCATCTGTTTTCAAAATATCGACGACCATTTTTTTCGTTTCGTCATAGTCCATATTAGATGAGGATTGGGTTTTGGGAGCACAAGCTGTTAGAGATAAAAGAAGAAAACAGCTCATTATACGCAAGATGCCTTTTGACATACTGTGGCTCCTTTCGTTACATGTCTTACTTTTAATATGAATGTTTCACATGAATTTATACATAACAAAAATAGGGGTTGGGTCATTTCAATGAAAAGTCGGGATTTAGTTCGTTTTTTCTTCTCTGTGCTGGCTGTTGGAGCGGTCATTACAAGCGTGGTAGGTTTTGCGCTGGAGTGGGGGAAATATCAGAAGCTGTTTGTATCGTTTGAGATTTTAGAGATTGCGTCTGTGTTATTTTGGTTTATTGGTGTGGGGATGATCTTTAGTGTAATCAGTCAGATGGGGTTTGTTGTCTTTTTGACAGTGCACCGGTTTGCGCTGGAGATTTTCAGGTCGCATTCTTTATGGAATACCATTCAGTTATTCCTTGTGATTTTCGTGCTGTTTGATTTAGCTTATTTGCGGTTTTTGTTTTTCGGGGAGAATGAATCATTTCTTCCATACTTGTGGCTGCCTGTTTTTATCGGTGTGTTTGCATTGATCGTGTCTTATTTTAAACAGCAGCAGTCCTCTAAGAAAACATTTATTTCTGCAATGTTTCTCATGGTCGTCATCACGTCGTTAGAATGGTTTCCGGCGCTTAGAGTCAATGAAGAGGACTGGCTATATTTAATGCTATTCCCGCTATTAGGTTGTAATGCGTTTCAGTTATTAGCTATGCCGCGGTTTTCAAAAGCAAAAGCTACTTAACCTCAGTTGACTTTGTTTTTGTATTAGAGATAAGCTCGCCAACCGTGACGTTTCTTAAATTCTTGTCTTTTAAGTGTTTTAAAATGGCTGGTAAGGCTTGAGCGGTTTGGGTGGCTGAATCTGAGGCGTGAAGGAGAATGATGTCTCCGCTTTTCATTCGATCATTTACATTATGAACAATCTGGTCGACGCCCGGGTTCAGCCAATCTTGAGAATTGATGCTGTAATGGACAACGGTATAACCATACTGTGTTGCAATTTTCAATACCGTTTCATTAAATTGCCCAGTTGGCGGTCTTAATAATTGAATGTCTTCCAGTCCAAGCTTTTGGAATGTATTTTGTGCACGGACAAGATCTCGCTTAATTTCGTTTTCTTCCAGCTGGCTATAATTTTTATATGCATAGCCAAGGCTGCCGATTTGATGGCCGTCATCTTTAATCCTTTTCACAATATCCGGGTGACGCTCAGCCCAAGAAGCAGACAGAAAGAAAGTGGCGTTCTTTATATCGTACTCGCGGAGGACATTTAAAATAGGAACAGCCTTCTCGTCTCCCCAGCCAATATTAAACGTAAGGGATGCGTGTTTTGATGAGGTCTCTCCTTTATAAATTGCTCGGGGTCCTTGTTCTGTTTTAAATACCGACAGCGGCGGTGCCTTTTGTACATAAAAAAAGGTTGCAGCTGCAAGGGCTGCTACAAGAATAATGACTACTTGCTTCAGCCGTTTAATAGGCAACACATATAATCGACTCAATTCAAACACTCCTGCCTTGTCCAAGATTGTTACTTGATTGTATGCAGGACAAGGGTTTAACATGCACGATAAAACTATTTTAAAAAAGTTCTGAAAAGGCGTTGACCAACAGAATGTTTTCGTGATATATTATTAATCGTCGCTGACACACAGTGACAAACACAAACGCTTCGGGAAATAAACTTGAAAAAAGTTATTGACATAAGATGAAGCGAAATGTTATATTATTAAAGCCGCTAAGAACGGCGAAGATGATCTTTGAAAACTAAACAAGACAAAACGTACCTGTTAATTCGAGTTTTTATAAAAAATCCTATGATACATCATAGGTAGTCAGTCAAACACTGACGAAAAACAAAACTTCGGTTTTGTACTTTTTCGGAGAGTTTGATCCTGGCTCAGGACGAACGCTGGCGGCGTGCCTAATACATGCAAGTCGAGCGGACAGAAGGGAGCTTGCTCCCGGATGTTAGCGGCGGACGGGTGAGTAACACGTGGGTAACCTGCCTGTAAGACTGGGATAACTCCGGGAAACCGGAGCTAATACCGGATAGTTCCTTGAACCGCATGGTTCAAGGATGAAAGACGGTTTCGGCTGTCACTTACAGATGGACCCGCGGCGCATTAGCTAGTTGGTGAGGTAACGGCTCACCAAGGCGACGATGCGTAGCCGACCTGAGAGGGTGATCGGCCACACTGGGACTGAGACACGGCCCAGACTCCTACGGGAGGCAGCAGTAGGGAATCTTCCGCAATGGACGAAAGTCTGACGGAGCAACGCCGCGTGAGTGATGAAGGTTTTCGGATCGTAAAGCTCTGTTGTTAGGGAAGAACAAGTGCAAGAGTAACTGCTTGCACCTTGACGGTACCTAACCAGAAAGCCACGGCTAACTACGTGCCAGCAGCCGCGGTAATACGTAGGTGGCAAGCGTTGTCCGGAATTATTGGGCGTAAAGGGCTCGCAGGCGGTTTCTTAAGTCTGATGTGAAAGCCCCCGGCTCAACCGGGGAGGGTCATTGGAAACTGGGAAACTTGAGTGCAGAAGAGGAGAGTGGAATTCCACGTGTAGCGGTGAAATGCGTAGAGATGTGGAGGAACACCAGTGGCGAAGGCGACTCTCTGGTCTGTAACTGACGCTGAGGAGCGAAAGCGTGGGGAGCGAACAGGATTAGATACCCTGGTAGTCCACGCCGTAAACGATGAGTGCTAAGTGTTAGGGGGTTTCCGCCCCTTAGTGCTGCAGCTAACGCATTAAGCACTCCGCCTGGGGAGTACGGTCGCAAGACTGAAACTCAAAGGAATTGACGGGGGCCCGCACAAGCGGTGGAGCATGTGGTTTAATTCGAAGCAACGCGAAGAACCTTACCAGGTCTTGACATCCTCTGACAACCCTAGAGATAGGGCTTTCCCTTCGGGGACAGAGTGACAGGTGGTGCATGGTTGTCGTCAGCTCGTGTCGTGAGATGTTGGGTTAAGTCCCGCAACGAGCGCAACCCTTGATCTTAGTTGCCAGCATTTAGTTGGGCACTCTAAGGTGACTGCCGGTGACAAACCGGAGGAAGGTGGGGATGACGTCAAATCATCATGCCCCTTATGACCTGGGCTACACACGTGCTACAATGGACAGAACAAAGGGCTGCGAGACCGCAAGGTTTAGCCAATCCCACAAATCTGTTCTCAGTTCGGATCGCAGTCTGCAACTCGACTGCGTGAAGCTGGAATCGCTAGTAATCGCGGATCAGCATGCCGCGGTGAATACGTTCCCGGGCCTTGTACACACCGCCCGTCACACCACGAGAGTTTGCAACACCCGAAGTCGGTGAGGTAACCTTTATGGAGCCAGCCGCCGAAGGTGGGGCAGATGATTGGGGTGAAGTCGTAACAAGGTAGCCGTATCGGAAGGTGCGGCTGGATCACCTCCTTTCTAAGGATATATGGAGCAGCGTACGTTTTTCGTCTTGTTTAGTTTTGAAGGATCATTCCTTCAAACATGTCTCTAGCGAGACAGGATTGTTCTTTGAAAACTAGATAACAATAAGTAATACATTCACATTGAATGCAATGCAAAGTTCATCACACATAGTGATTCTTTCTAAAGTAAGAAATGGTTAAGTTAGAAAGGGCGCACGGTGGATGCCTTGGCACTAGGAGCCGATGAAGGACGGGACGAACACCGATATGCTTCGGGGAGCTGTAAGCAAGCTTTGATCCGGAGATTTCCGAATGGGGAAACCCACTGCTCGTAATGGAGTAGTATCCATACTTGAATACATAGAGTATGAGAAGGCATACCCGGGGAACTGAAACATCTAAGTACCCGGAGGAAGAGAAAGCAAATGCGATTCCCTGAGTAGCGGCGAGCGAAACGGGAACAGCCCAAACCAAGAGGCTTGCCTCTTGGGGTTGTAGGACACTCTATACGGAGTTACAAAGGAACGATATAAGCGAAGAGGTCTGGAAAGGCCCGCCAAAGAAGGTAACAGCCCTGTAACTGAAATGTTGTTCTCTCCAGAGTGGATCCTGAGTACGGCGGAACACGTGAAATTCCGTCGGAATCCGGGAGGACCATCTCCCAAGGCTAAATACTCCCTAGTGACCGATAGTGAACCAGTACCGTGAGGGAAAGGTGAAAAGCACCCCGGAAGGGGAGTGAAATAGATCCTGAAACCGTGTGCCTACAAGTAGTCAGAGCCCGTTAACGGGTGATGGCGTGCCTTTTGTAGAATGAACCGGCGAGTTACGATCCCGTGCAAGGTTAAGCAGAAGATGCGGAGCCGCAGCGAAAGCGAGTCTGAATAGGGCGCATGAGTACGTGGTCGTAGACCCGAAACCAGGTGATCTACCCATGTCCAGGGTGAAGTTCAGGTAACACTGAATGGAGGCCCGAACCCACGCACGTTGAAAAGTGCGGGGATGAGGTGTGGGTAGGGGTGAAATGCCAATCGAACCTGGAGATAGCTGGTTCTCTCCGAAATAGCTTTAGGGCTAGCCTCAAGGTAAGAGTCTCGGAGGTAGAGCACTGATTGGACTAGGGGCCCCTACCGGGTTACCGAATTCAGTCAAACTCCGAATGCCGATGACTTATCCTTGGGAGTCAGACTGCGAGTGATAAGATCCGTAGTCGAAAGGGAAACAGCCCAGACCGCCAGCTAAGGTCCCAAAGTATACGTTAAGTGGAAAAGGATGTGGAGTTGCTTAGACAACCAGGATGTTGGCTTAGAAGCAGCCACCATTTAAAGAGTGCGTAATAGCTCACTGGTCGAGTGACTCTGCGCCGAAAATGTACCGGGGCTAAACGTATCACCGAAGCTGCGGACTGTTCTTACGAACAGTGGTAGGAGAGCGTTCTAAGTGCAGTGAAGTCAGACCGGAAGGACTGGTGGAGCGCTTAGAAGTGAGAATGCCGGTATGAGTAGCGAAAGACGGGTGAGAATCCCGTCCACCGAATGCCTAAGGTTTCCTGAGGAAGGCTCGTCCGCTCAGGGTTAGTCGGGACCTAAGCCGAGGCCGAAAGGCGTAGGCGATGGACAACAGGTTGATATTCCTGTACCACCTCCTCACCATTTGAGCAATGGGGGGACGCAGGAGGATAGGGTAAGCGCGGTATTGGATATCCGCGTCCAAGCAGTTAGGCTGGGAAATAGGCAAATCCGTTTCCCGTGAAGGCTGAGCTGTGATGGCGAGCGAAATTTAGTAGCGAAGTTCCTGATTCCACACTGCCAAGAAAAGCCTCTAGCGAGGTGAGAGGTGCCCGTACCGCAAACCGACACAGGTAGGCGAGGAGAGAATCCTAAGGTGATCGAGAGAACTCTCGTTAAGGAACTCGGCAAAATGACCCCGTAACTTCGGGAGAAGGGGTGCTTCTTAGGGTGTTAAAGCCCCGAGAAGCCGCAGTGAATAGGCCCAGGCGACTGTTTAGCAAAAACACAGGTCTCTGCGAAGCCGTAAGGCGAAGTATAGGGGCTGACGCCTGCCCGGTGCTGGAAGGTTAAGAGGAGCGCTTAGCGTAAGCGAAGGTGCGAATTGAAGCCCCAGTAAACGGCGGCCGTAACTATAACGGTCCTAAGGTAGCGAAATTCCTTGTCGGGTAAGTTCCGACCCGCACGAAAGGCGCAACGATCTGGGCACTGTCTCAACGAGAGACTCGGTGAAATTATAGTACCTGTGAAGATGCAGGTTACCCGCGACAGGACGGAAAGACCCCGTGGAGCTTTACTGCAGCCTGATATTGAATGTTGGTACAGCTTGTACAGGATAGGTAGGAGCCTTGGAAACCGGAGCGCTAGCTTCGGTGGAGGCATCGGTGGGATACTACCCTGGCTGTATTGACCTTCTAACCCGCTGCCCTTATCGGGCAGGGAGACAGTGTCAGGTGGGCAGTTTGACTGGGGCGGTCGCCTCCTAAAATGTAACGGAGGCGCCCAAAGGTTCCCTCAGAATGGTTGGAAATCATTCGCAGAGTGTAAAGGCACAAGGGAGCTTGACTGCGAGACCTACAAGTCGAGCAGGGACGAAAGTCGGGCTTAGTGATCCGGTGGTTCCGCATGGAAGGGCCATCGCTCAACGGATAAAAGCTACCCCGGGGATAACAGGCTTATCTCCCCCAAGAGTCCACATCGACGGGGAGGTTTGGCACCTCGATGTCGGCTCATCGCATCCTGGGGCTGTAGTCGGTCCCAAGGGTTGGGCTGTTCGCCCATTAAAGCGGTACGCGAGCTGGGTTCAGAACGTCGTGAGACAGTTCGGTCCCTATCCGTCGCGGGCGCAGGAAATTTGAGAGGAGCTGTCCTTAGTACGAGAGGACCGGGATGGACGCACCGCTGGTGTACCAGTTGTTCTGCCAAGGGCATCGCTGGGTAGCTATGTGCGGACGGGATAAGTGCTGAAAGCATCTAAGCATGAAGCCCCCCTCAAGATGAGATTTCCCATTCCGCAAGGAAGTAAGATCCCTGAAAGATGATCAGGTTGATAGGTCTGAGGTGGAAGCGTGGTGACACGTGGAGCTGACAGATACTAATAGATCGAGGACTTAACCTATATTCTAATGTGAAAAATGAACATTGTTATCTAGTTTTGAGAGAACATTCTCTCCATCAGGTTTGGTGGCGATAGCGAAGAGGTCACACCCGTTCCCATACCGAACACGGAAGTTAAGCTCTTCAGCGCCGATGGTAGTTGGGGGTTTCCCCCTGTGAGAGTAGGACGCCGCCAAGCTTTTTGTTTATATCCTTCCAATGGAAGAAGTTACTTTATCCATTCCGCAGTAGCTCAGTGGTAGAGCTATCGGCTGTTAACCGATCGGTCGTAGGTTCGAGTCCTACCTGCGGAGCCATGCTTCCATAGCTCAGTAGGTAGAGCACTTCCATGGTAAGGAAGAGGTCAGCGGTTCGAGCCCGCTTGGAAGCTTTCCTCTATATGATAATGGTAAATGTTAAGGTTTCTCGTTGATGAGAAGGCTTTTTTTGTTTGTTTTAAAATAAGTTGACGTTTATTGATCTTAGTTACTCATGAAAATAGAAAATGACTCGAGCGATTTTGATGGAAGCTTTGCCTTAGCTTTCTATATACTCCTTCTATTTGTTCTTGATTCTTCGGCGTATTTCTTTTATCCTTACTAAAGTGATGACTTCCTCTCTTACAAAAGACTCTGTACGTTCCTCTTTTTCTCCGAAATTGAATGGTTATTGTTTTTTCCTTTTTGTATCTCCGGTTTTTTATTCGCCTACTTTTTCCTTGTACGGTATGTATATAAAAAGGAGTAGATGGTTTGAAAGATTTATTTGTAAAGCAAGAATGGTTTGGACATGTGCGTCAGGATGTGCTGGCGGGTATTTTAGTGGCCTTGGCTTTGATTCCTGAGGCGATTGCGTTTTCGATTATTGCGGGCGTTGATCCTAAGGTCGGTTTATATGCTTCGTTTTGTATCGCGATTGTGATTTCGTTTGTTGGTGGACGGCCAGGTATGATCTCTGCCGCTACTGGGGCTATGGCGCTGGTTATGGTCAATTTGATTGCAGATCATGGATTGCAGTATTTGTTCGCAGCTACGATTTTAACAGGCTTGATTCAAATTGTGTTTGGATTGTGCCGTGTTTCTCGTTTGATGAAATTTATTCCGAGGTCTGTGATGGTTGGTTTTGTTAATGCATTGGCAATTATGATCTTCATGGCACAGCTGCCGCATTTCGTTGGGGAATCCATGGCTATGTATGTCATGACAGGTGGGGCTTTGTTCATCATTTATGTATTACCGATGGTCATCAAAGTTGTTCCCTCTCCACTCATTGCGATTATTGTGATGACGATGATTGCTGTATTTGGGCATATTGATGTCAGAACAGTTGGGGACATGGGAGAGCTTCCTAGCTCTTTGCCAACTTTTCTTATTCCCAATGTACCGTTTAGCTGGGAAACACTTGCTATCATTTTTCCTTATTCCTTAGCACTTGCGATGGTTGGTTTACTTGAATCTTTATTAACAGCACAGATTGTAGATGATATGACGGAAACGTCTAGTCGTAAAAATAAGGAAGCGAGAGGCCAAGGAATTGCCAATGTGGTGGCAGGATTTTTTGGCGGTATGGCTGGCTGTGCGATGATTGGTCAATCTGTGATTAATACAAAGGCAGGGGGACGAGGCAGGCTTTCTACCTTTGTGGCTGGTGCATTTTTAATGGTATTGATTTTTGTTTTGGGTGATGTGGTTGTTCAAATTCCGATGGCTGCTCTTGTTGCTGTCATGATCATGGTTTCTATTGGTACCTTTGATTGGAGTTCATTCCAGCAGCTAAAAAAGAACCCCAAAACAGATTCTCTTGTGATGCTTGTCACGGTCGTGACGGTGGTGTTCACTCATGATTTATCCAAGGGTGTTTTTGCAGGGGTGCTGCTTAGTGCCGTATTCTTTGTGGCTAAAATATCAAAACTTCATATCACCTCTACAGAAAGCCAAGCTGGTACATGGATTTATCGAATTAAGGGACAAATTTTCTTTGCTTCCGTGACTGAATTGATTCAAGCCTTCCATCATGGAAACGACCTGAAAACGGTTGTGATTGATTTGTCTGAAGCGCGTATATGGGACGAATCAGGTGTGGCCGCAATTGAACGTGTGAAGGAAAAATATCGTACAGCTGGTGTAGAGGTGGACGTAGTTGGAATGGATACGTCTAGTCAAAAACTTATGAAACAAGTGATCGGATCTTAAAGAGACTTTTCTGTTTGTTACAATAGAACAAGGAAGAAAGTGAAGGATGGAGGTGGCCGGCATGCTTGTCCGTTTGAATCAGGTGCTCGGCCGGATGATGCCGCTCATTACGCCTGTCAGCGTGCTACTTGGTGTATTATTGGCGGCGTATTTAAAAGATTTCACCTTTTTGGTGCCTTGGGTGTTTGCTGTGATGACATTTTCAGGGAGCTTGTCATCTACTTTTTCAGCTTTAAAGCATACGGTGATGCATCCATTGCCTTTGATTTTATCGTTTATGATTTTGCATGTGCTGATGCCCCTTTATGCATGGTCGGCGGGGCATTTGATATTTGCAGGTGATGCTATGACGATCACCGGTTTGACGCTTGCGATGGTGATTCCGACAGGTGTGTCTAGTTTAATATGGGCGGCAATGTATAAAGGGAATGTGGGGTTAACGTTATCTATCATATTAATTGATACATTGCTTTCGCCATTGATTGTGCCAGTAAGCTTGTCAATCTTCGTTGGTACACAGGTCCATATGGACATGGTGGCGATCATGAAAGGACTATTCGGTATGGTGGTGCTGCCCTCTATTTTAGGGATGCTCGTTCGTCAGTATGCAAAGCCATCGGTGACAAAAGCAATGAGTCAGACCTTGGCTCCTTTTTCAAAATTAGGCTTGTTTGTTGTCGTATCGATTAACAGTTCTGTTGTCGCCCCATATTTGCGTGAACTGGATGTTGCATTTTTTAGCAAAGCAGCGACTGTCTTTTTCATTGCGATGAGTGGGTATGCTTTTGCGTGGTTGATTGGAAAGGCGATGAAATGTACCCAAGGAGAAATTGTGGCGATTGTGTATACGGGCGGTATGCGGAACATTAGCGCGGGTGCTGTGCTTGCCATTAGCTTTTTCCCGCCTGCTGTTGCTGTTCCTGTTGTGATTGGCATGCTGTTTCAGCAAGTGCTTGCAGCCTTGTTTGGCTTTTTACTTCATCGTTTCGAGCTGAAAGTACCTGCTGTGACTAAGTCTTTATCATGAAAAAACCTCCATCCTTTAAGATGGAGGTTTTTTTGCGATTAATAGATGAGGTATTTCTTCCGTTTCTTTTCGAACGTTTTCAGGTCATGGTGGTATTGTTTCATGATGTGTTTAATGGAAGTGCCTTTATTGATTTCTTCTTTGATCCAGCTATTCCCGATGAGTTTATCAAAGCTGCCTGTTTGTAGGAATTGAAAGTCATTAGGATACAAGTCATGTATTGCTTTGATGATGGATAGACCTGTTTTGACTGCTTCGAATGATTTTCGGTCTGTGACATAAAGCTGTACCCCGTGAGACAAAGTCCCGGCATGTTTTGAAAAGGTAGGGGTAAATGAAACAGGTCTAAATTGAACGCCTTTTAGTTTTAACCCATTTAAATGATCTGCTAGCTCGTTGCTATTGATATATGGAGCGCCAATGAGTTCGAACGGTTTTGTCGTTCCTCTGCCTTCAGAAACGTTTGTGCCTTCGATTAATCCTGTTGCTGGGTAAACAAAGGTACTATCAACGGTCGGCATGTTAGGTGAAGGGAGGACGAACGGCAGCTTCGTGTCATCGAACGTCATGGATCGTTTCCAATGTTTCATTTTGATCACTTTTACATCAGCGTTGATATGAAACTCTTTATTAAACATGTATGCAAGTTCTCCAGTTGTCATCCCATGTCTTAATGGGATGGGATAGAGACCTACAAAAGAGGCGTGTTCTGGCTCTAATACAGGTCCTTCTACTTTTAGCCCGTCTATTGGGTTTGGACGATCTAAGACAACAAATGGAATGTTGTTTTCCTTAGCTGCTTCCATTGCATAAGCCATCGTGTAAATATAGGTGTAATAACGAGTACCAACGTCTTGAATATCAAATAGCAGGACATCTACATTTTTGAGCATTTCAGGAGTTGGCTTTCTTGTTTTTCCATAAAGAGAGTAAACAGGCAGGCCTGTTTTTTCGTCAGTATACGATTCGACGCCTTCTCCTGCTTGTGCATCACCGCGGACGCCATGTTCAGGCCCATACAAGGCAGTCAGTTTAATATCGGGGTGTTCAAATAGCAGATCGACACTGCTTTTCATGTTTGCATCAATGCCTGTAGGATTCGTAATAAGCCCTACTTTTTTCCCTTTAAGCCAAGAGAGGTTACTTGAGAGTAATGTTTCGATACCTGTTTTGACTGTTGCTTTTTTTCCTTTTGTATCTGTTCGTTCTGAATCTGCGGGGGAGGCGGCGGTCAATGTGCTGATCATGAGAATGCTAGCGAGTATCAAGCTTGCTGTCTTTTTCAAGAGAATCCCTCCTATTTGATCTGTTTTCCTTTTAAATTGAGTCCATAGCCAAATGGGTAAAGGGTTTGATTAGGATGAGTGACTGATGGGATAGCGACGGGTAATTTCCCTTTAGGTGAGGCCGCTCCAAAAATCACTTCTAGTCCCGCAGGAATATTCGGTTGATTGAATTGTCCGTTTGAGTACCCTTTAAAACCGTACACAGCTAGTAAGGCATCGGCTTCTTCAAAATTTGCCGCATCATAAGGGTTTCGGAGACTCATGATGACCAATTTTTTGTTTTGTGCTGCTGCTTCTTTCATGACAGCACGAGGGAAGGCCGTTGCCCATTTTTTCGGATCCTGTACACCGTCATCAATGACGCCATCATTCACAGCCGGGTCATTTTGGACAACGTAAGAGCCGGTAATGACATAGTCAGCATTTTGAATGAGTTTGGCTGTTTCTTTGGAGAAGCTCTTATCTGCAAATGCGTATGATTGGATTTGCACAGGTTTGATCTTTTTCTGTTTGATCAGAGATTCAATTGTGACGGACATTGCTTTTGTTTGATCTTCGTACGGTGCCATGAGTACGATTTTGTCATTCTTTTTAGGCTTAAAAGGCAAGGTTTTGTCGTTGTTTTTAAGGAGAGTGATTCCTTCGCGTGCCATTTTTTGTTCTGCTTTTCGGTGCGACTTTTGACCAACGAGCTGTGTGGCTTTTTTGATTTTCTTCTCAAGGCTTACTGATTTATTGGCGGAAATGATGCCGCGTTTGATCTTTAATTGAAGGATTTTTTCGACAGATTGATTGATCTGAGATATCGGAATTTCGTTTGTGAGAACTGCTCTTTTTAAAGCATTGAACACATTCTCTAGGTTTTTTTCTGTCTTTAAGGACGTGACAGGTGCTGGCATGAGGGCAATGTCGACGCCTGCTTTAATAGCCATTACTACAGCTTCTTCCTGTCCGAAGTTGTCTGCAATCGCTTTCATATTGAGGGCGTCTGTTACAACCACTCCTTGAAAGCCCATGTCTTCTTTTAATAAGTTTGTGATGACTTTTTTTGATAAGGTTGCTGGAACCATAATGTCCTCGCCATCTTTTTTGCTTTTATACGTTGTGTCATCAATGGCTGGGAATTGAACATGAGCGGTCATGACCATATCTGCCCCTGCGTTGATTGCTTGTTGAAATGGATACAGCTCCACCTTTTTAAGACGATCTAGATTATGTTCTACAAGCGGAAGACCGTAGTGACTATCAACAGCTGTATCACCATGTCCTGGGAAATGCTTTAATGTGGAAATGGTCTTTTCCTTTTGAAGTCCTTTCATGGTTTGCAGACCAAGTCTCGTGACAAGTTCAGGGTCAGAGCTAAAGGAACGGACACCGATGACGGGGTTATTCGGGTTATTATTTACATCAAGAACAGGAGAGAAATTTGTATTGATACCTAGAGCGTTTAATTCTTTGCCGATGATTTTTCCAGTGTCATAAGCATTTTTCTTACTTCGAGAGGCACCAATCGACATATTTCCTGGGAAATGTGTTCCCTTTTGTAGTCTTGTGACGATTCCGCCTTCTTGATCAATGGAAATGAGTAAAGGAATGTTGGGTGATGCTTGTTGAAATTCATGTGTGAGTTTGACGGTTTGTTTCGTATCAACGACATTTTCTGCAAATAAGATGACACCGCCTAAATGATATTTTTCTACAAGGTGAGAGACTTCTTTATTCATTTTTGTGAAGCCTGTGGGAGCTGATTCACCTTCTGCTTGCCAATTGCGAAAGTCTGGCATGAGCATTTGGCCAATTTTTTCATCCAAGGACATGTCCTGAACCATTTGTTTGGCAGTTGGGAGAGGGGCGGAGCTCACCTTTTCCGTTGGAATGGAAGAGGTGAGCAGGGCCAAAACGAGTGCAGTGGGGAACAGAGCTTTTAACATCGAATTCCTCCTTTTACTTAAAAGATTCGTAGATTGCAGTCATGATGCTTCCATAAGTACCAGTTGGGAAAAGGTCACCTTCAAATTGATTTGGGTTGACTTCAGGTGAAACGACGGGTGAATGTTTTTTATTTGTCAGCAAGACGACGCCTAGATTGTGTTTTGGATCAATCAATGTCATCGTTCCGGTCCAGCCTGTGTGTCCATACGCTTCTTTACTTGCGTATTTCCCAAACATCCATTCCATGTCAGTATTGCCGTTTTTCCGCCAGCCTAGCCCGTAAGTTGGGTTCGTGTCTGATGATTCCGTAAAGAGATCGATAGAAGCTTGGTCAAAGATGGTTGTTTTCCCATAGCCTCCTTTATTGAGCATCAGTTGAAGCAGTACGGCCATATCTGATGTGTTAGAGAAAAGTCCAGCATGTCCGGAGACACCTGCCATTGAGTAGTAGGCTTTCTCATCGTGGACTTCACCTAGCAAGGTATACCTGCGAATGTTTTCAAAATCAATGACACCGTCGCGTGTATTGCCTAGACGCTCGGTTGCTGCAAAATGCTTTGGCTTGAATCCCTTTTTCAGCGGATTGAACATGGTATGTTTTAGACCAAGCGGTCGATAAATCGTCGACTCTACATATTGATCAAGTGGCATACCGGTTTTTTTCTCAATGATCATGCCTAACAGCATGTAATCAATATCACTATAAATATGCTGAGTGCCTGGCTTGTATTGCAGAGGCACCTTTGGCAGCCATTTCATGGTTGTTTGTCTATCTTGAGAGAAAAAAGAGCCCGCTTGCTCTTTGCTATAAAATAAAACACTGGAAGGCAGTCCGGCAGAATGGGTGAGAAGATCCTTGACTCGAAGCTGATCTTTGCCGGTTACCTTTGCATCTGGTTCATCTTGAAAGTCAGGCAGGATGGTTTGTATTTTTTCATTTACATCTAGTTTTTGTTCATATACTAGCTTTTGCAGGGCATAGTTGGTGGCATACATTTTTGTGTTGGATGCCAAATCGAACAGTGTGTTCTTTTTCATTTTCTTATAGAATTTGAGTTCTGTTGTCCCTTTATATTTTTGTCTGTAGCCATAGGCTTTTTGATGGACGATCTGACCATCCTTGATAATGATGAGTGCTGCCCCTGGAAACCCTGCTTTGATATCGTTTTGAATCATGTGATCAACCTTCCTAAGCTGCCTAGAAGAAAAACCTACTTGTTCCGGTCGTTTTGCTTTTTTTAAGACGGGATATTCTTCAGGTGCTGTTTTAGACAAAGACGATACAGGATGGGAGCTAGTTGCAAATGTTTGTACTGGTAACCCTAGGAGCATGAACAGACTTGTGATGATGAGAAAATATTTCTTCAAGAGCTAGACCTCCTATTGCTTATTTTCCTCGAATTCAACAGCCATATCATCATGAAATCCGAATAAGTATGTGAAGATAAATCCAGCGACATATGCAATGAAGAGACCTATTAAGTAAAGCAGCATTTGATGTGTGTGAACGATAAAGGTTAATGGGAGACCTGATACCCCGATTGCTTTAGTGGCGATTTGGAAATAGGCTTGAAATGCTCCGCCGATTCCTGCGCCGAGACAAGCAGTGAGGAAGGGTCTTCCGAGCGGGAGTGTGACACCGAAAATGAGCGGTTCTCCAATTCCAAGCATTCCTGAAGGAAGTCCGCCTGCAATGGCTCTTTTCAGCTTTTTCTTTTTTGTTTTCATATAAATGGCAAAAGCAGCACCGACCTGTCCTGCGCCTCCCATAGCGAGGATTGGCAGAAGCGGGTCATCTCCAATTGAATTAATCAGTTCCATATGAATAGGTGTTAGGCCTTGGTGAAGTCCAGTGACAACAAGAGGAAGGAAGGTCGCACCAAGAACAAATCCGGCAAAAATACCGCCAATGTTTAATAGATAAGTAAGTCCAGAGGTGATGGCATCAGATATAAATCCGCCGACTGGCATGAAGATAACGTACGTGAAAATGCCTGTAATGAGTAGTGTGATGGTTGGTGTGACGATGATATCGAGTGATTGCGGGACGAAGCGTCTGATCCGGGTCTCAACAAGTGCCATAAAAATAGCTGCAAGAAGAACACCGATAAGTCCGCCTCTACCTGGTAGAATATTAGTGCCAAATAACATAATATCAGCGGCAGCTGGGTTAATGATGAGAATACCTGCTAATGCGCCTAATGCAGGAGAGCCACCAAATTCTTTTGCGGCGTTTGTTCCTACTAATATACCGAGATAAGCAAACAAGCCTGAGCCTATAACGGTTAGGATAATCGCAGCTTGAGATTTTTCATCGAGCCAGCCTGCTTGCACGACCGCTTTTGTAATACCCGTTATAAGACCCGATGCAACGAGTGCTGGAATAATGGGAATGAAAATGCTGGCGATCCGCCGTAAGAACAGCTTGAATGGTGTGCGGTTCTTTTGTGAAATAGCTTGTTTGTTTTTCTGTGCTTCGTTGTTTAAGTCATATGAACCTGAGGCATTGAGTAGCTGTTCAAACGCACTTGATACTTGGTTGACAACACCTGTTCCTAAAATGATTTGCAGTGTTTCCGCTTCGACGACGCCAATGACGCCATCGAGTTCTTTGATCGCGGTGGTTTGCACTTTTTCACGATCAATGGGTGTAATTCGGAGACGTGTCATACAATGTGTGTGGGAAGAAATGTTTTCAGAACCACCACAGAGTGAAAGGATGTCTTTCGCCAACTGCTGATATTTCTTTTGATGACTCATGTTGAATCCCCCTTTGTTTTTCGTTTCATGGAGCGGATGGCATGCCTTGTTTTGTCAATATATTGTGCTGTCTGTTCATATTGACGGGAGGCTAAACTGAGGAACAAGACATCGATTAAATAAAGCTGTGCCATTCTAGAGGAAGTGGCAGCACTACGAAAAGGTGCTTCATTGGAACCAGACGTCGATAGATGAACATCACACAATGCAGAAACGCTTGTATGCCCTGGATGCGTTAAAGCAATGGTTTTTACTTCATTTTCTTTGGCGAGCTGAAGGGCTTGGATGATGTCTAACGTTTCTCCAGAAAAGGATATACCGAACACAATGTCATTCTTTCCAGCATTTGCGATGACCGTAGATGCGATGTGCATGTCAGTAAAGGCTGTAGCTGCATAATTGATTCTGAGAAATTTCTGCTGGGCATCAGCTGCGACGATGCCAGATGCACCCACACCGATAAAATGGATTTGGTTTGCATTCAGCAGCAGTTGAACAGCTTTTTCTAAAGCTTCTACATTTAAAATAGAGGCTGTATCTTTGATCGATTGAATGGTGTTTCCTGCTGTCTTTTGAATAATGGATTGAAGTGGTTCATCTTGTTCGATATCCCGGTAGCCTTGTTTATCAGTGTGCATTAAATCTCCAGCGATCCGCATTTTCAAATCGTGATAGCCATCCAGCCCGAGAGACTTACAGAGGCGGATGACGGCAGAGCTGCTTGCACCGGCAGCCTGACTGATTTCATGCACTGTGCTTTTAATGACTTTGTCAGGATGGGCAAGGATATAGTCTGCAATGATTTTTTCAGATTGGGGAAGCTTTGATTTCATTGTGTGTAGTAGGGTGAGTCCGCCTGCTGACATGAGTTTCCTCCTTTAAGATTGATGACGTAAGATGGCTTTGTCGATGTGACCATCTGCTTTGTTGAGCAGGTCTTTGGCTGTCTTTTTATCTGTTTTGGTTTGGAGCATGACGATGGCTGTTTTAACTTCTAAATCGGCTGCTTCAAGGGCTTTTACGGCTTGTTCGTAGGAAGCATTGGTCACATGCTGAATGATGGTGATGGCGCGTTCTTTCAGTTTATGATTGCTTACTTTTACATCTACCATCAGGTTTTCATATACTTTGCCTTGTCTGATCATGACAGAGGTGGAAATCATATTTAAAATCATTTTATGAGCGGATGCGGCTTTCATTCGTGTTGACCCAGTGATGGCTTCTGGTCCTACGACGACTTCAATGGCGCAGTCTGCTAGTTCGCTAATCTCTGCTTGTTCATTGCAGCTGAGGGCTACTGTTTTTGCTCCAATGGTTCTAGCATAGTTTAAAGCGCCAATGATATAGGGTGTTCTACCGCTCGCCGCGATGCCGACAACCGTATCTTTTGATGTCAGGTGAATGTGTTCTAAATCTTTTTGACCAGCTTCTTCACTGTCTTCCACATCTTCTGCTGCATGTGAAAAGGCAGAGTCGCCACCGGCCATGATGCCTACGATGACATCAGGTGAAATGCTATAGGTAGGTGGACATTCGACCGCATCCATTACCCCAATTCTGCCGCTTGTTCCAGCGCCTAGATAAATGAGTCTGCCCCCATTCGAGATGGATTCAAAGGCAAAGTCACTTGCTGTCTTTACGTCTGGAAGGACACGGTTGACGGCTTGAGCGACCTTCATATCTTCCGCATTTATCATTTGGAGTATTTCTAGCGGGCTTGCTTGTGAAATTCTCATGGTGTTAGGGTTTCTTGATTCTGTTGTCAAAGAACGCAGTTGAGATGGCTGCATGTGACATACCTCCTTATTTCTTCATTTTCAGTATATTGAGTATGACATGAAATTTCAATATTATATTTAAATACTGAAATTATATTTCAGTTGAAATGTTGTGCTGATGAGGGTTGAATAGTTAGAAAATAAAAAAAATAAAAATCCCCTTTACAAAAGGGGGACAACCTGTATATAATAACTTTTGTCAGCTTCACGGAAACAGTAAACTTGACAAACTGGCCCGTTGGTCAAGCGGTTAAGACACCGCCCTTTCACGGCGGTAACACGGGTTCGAATCCCGTACGGGTCACCATCATGTGGAGGATTAGCTCAGCTGGGAGAGCATCTGCCTTACAAGCAGAGGGTCGGCGGTTCGAGCCCGTCATCCTCCACCATATGCCGGTGTAGCTCAACTGGTAGAGCAACTGACTTGTAATCAGTAGGTTGGGGGTTCAAGTCCTCTTGCCGGCACTGTTTTTCTTTTATCAATTCCATATGTGGAGGGGTAGCGAAGTGGCTAAACGCGGCGGACTGTAAATCCGCTCCCTCCGGGTTCGGCGGTTCGAATCCGCCCCCCTCCACCATTTTTGGGCTATAGCCAAGCGGTAAGGCAACGGACTTTGACTCCGTCATGCGTTGGTTCGAATCCAGCTAGCCCAGTTAAGACACCTTTTTTAAAAAGGTGTCTTTTTTTATTTTGACGATTGGAATGTATAACTATTCAAAATATTGTTGAGTTGAGTCAGAAGGCACCGAGAAAGTAAAATATAAGCATGAACGGAAAGGGGATGTACATATGGGAGATCAAAAGAAGGTCACGATTGTTGGGGTGCCGATGGATCTCGGTCAAATGAGAAGGGGCGTCGATATGGGGCCGAGTGCCATTCGCTGTGCTGGTGTAAAAGAAAAATTGGAATCGCTTTCATTTGATGTCGAGGATTTAGGGGATATTCCCGTTGAGCAAAGGGATGATGAGAAAGGTCTCTATACAAGTGAAAAACTGAAAAACTTAACGGAGAATGCTGGCGCAAACCAGCTTCTTGCTGAAAAGGTTAGCAGTATTGTGCAGTCAGGTTCGTTTCCGCTGATTTTAGGCGGGGATCATAGCATTGCAATTGGTACACTAGCCGGTGTAGCCAAGCATTATGAAAATTTGGGTGTCATTTGGTATGATGCACACGGTGATTTAAATACAGAGGAAACCTCTCCTTCTGGAAATATTCATGGGATGCCGCTTGCTGTCAGTCTCGGCTTTGGGCATGATGATCTAATCAATATTGGCGGTTATACACCTAAAGTAAAGCCTGAGAATGTGATCTTGATCGGTGCTCGTTCTTTAGATGAAGGAGAGCGGGCATTGATTAGAGAAAAAGGCATTAAAGTGTATACGATGCATGAAATCGATCGATTAGGGATGACGAGAGTAATGGAGGAAGCCATCGCGTATTTAAAAGAAAGAACAGATGGTGTTCATTTGTCGCTTGATTTAGATGGGCTAGATCCTGCAGAGTGCCCTGGCGTGGGAACGCCGGTTGCTGGCGGCATCAGTTATAGAGAGAGTCATCTTGCAATGGAGCTTTTAGAGGAAGCAGGTATTTTGACTTCTGCTGAGTTTGTTGAGGTGAATCCGGTATTAGATGAGAAAAATAAAACAGCAGAAGCGGCAGTTGCATTAATTGGTTCTTTAATGGGTGAAAAGCTATTATAGAGCGGGACTTGTTCCCGTTCTTTTTTTAATTTTGGGGAAATTTAAGGATATGTTAAGGTTTTTACCGGCTGATAAGCGTAACATGCTGTCAAAAATTTGTTACACTATTTTTTAGAGGAGAATGAAACCTTTTGGAACGAGGTTCGTATACATAAAGACCGGTGAAGGCAGAGGTTGAATATACTATGGAAACAATGATTAAAAAGAGAATTAAGCAAGTGAAAAAAGGCGACCAGAACGCATTTGCAGACATCGTAGACCTGTATAAAGACAAAATTTATCAGCTGTGCTATCGTATGCTTGGGAATGCACATGAAGCAGAAGATATTGCGCAGGAGGCGTTTATTCGTGCCTATGTGAATATTGAGAGCTTTGATGTGAATCGTAAGTTTTCCACGTGGCTGTACCGCATTGCAACCAACCTGACCATCGACCGTATTCGTAAAAAAAAGCCGGATTATTATTTAGATGCAGAGGTGGCAGGGACAGAAGGACTGAATATGTATTCTCAAATTGCGGCTGACGGCATTTTGCCAGAGGACGAGGTGGTGTCGCTTGAATTATCGAGCACCATTCAGCAAAAAATTTTAAGATTACCCGATAAATATCGCTCGGTCATCGTATTAAAGTATATTGATGAACTCTCGTTAAAAGAAATTAGTGAGATTCTGAATATACCAGTTGGTACGGTGAAAACGAGAATACACAGGGGTAGAGAGGCTCTCCGGAAACAGTTGAGAGACCTTTGAGTGAGGTGATTTTGATGAGCTGTCAGGAAAAAATCGTCCTGCTTATGCATCAGTATTTAGACGGGGACATTGAGCCCGAAGATGAAAAAGAATTAAAGAGCCATCTGCAATCGTGTGAGGAATGCCGTACTCATTTTCAACAAATTGAGAAATCCATCGCGCTCGTGCAGAGTACATCTCATATAGAAGCACCATCTGATTTTACTGCAAAGGTGATGGCAGGTCTTCCAAAGGAGAAAAAGCGTGTGTCGATTCAAAGATGGATCAAAGCTCATCCGCTAATGGTCGCCGCTGCCCTCTTTGTCATATTGATGGGAGGCAGTCTGTTTACTAGCTGGAATACGGATCATAATTTCAGTGTGTCAAAGCAGCCGAATCTCGTGGTTGAAAATGATACAGTGACGGTCCCTAAAGGGGAAACCGTCAAAGGTGATGTCACTGTGAAAAATGGCAAGCTGATTGTAGAAGGCAAGGTTGATGGAAACGTAACAGTCGTCAATGGAGAACAGCTGACTGCTTCTGCCGGACAAGTCACTGGTCAAATCAATGAAATTAATGAAGTGTTTGATTGGGTTTGGTACAAAATGAAGTCTACAGCACAAGACGTGATGCGGGTCATTGGGCCAGAGGAACAAAAGTAAATCAAACAGTGTGAGAGCAGTCTCTAAGGGACTGCTCTTTTTCTATTGATGGACAGACTTGAATGCCAGCCAGATATGGCAACTATTTTCCTTGCTGAAACAAAATGTGGTATAATAGCCACGCTATGTACTTACACATAGGCTCTTTTTTTATAAAAAATAAATCGAACGAAGAATAACTGAAAATTCTGGAGGACGAGGAAATGGCTTTAGGGGATATTCCTTTTTTGCAGTACCTCGGTAATGCTGTTGATATTCTCGTTGTTTGGTATGTGATATATAAATTAATGATGGTCATCCGCGGAACAAAAGCGGTTCAGCTTTTAAAGGGAATTGTCGTCATTGTTCTCGTCAGGATGGGAAGTGCGTATCTCGGTCTTAACACACTTCAATGGCTGATGGATCAAGCGATTACGTGGGGGTTCCTTGCGATCATTATTATTTTTCAGCCAGAGCTAAGGAGAGCGCTTGAGCAGCTTGGGCGCGGCCGTTTCTTCTCTAGAAGCGGAACACCTGTAGAGGAACAGCAGCAGAAAACGATCGAGGCAATTACAAAAGCAATTAACTATATGGCAAAACGAAGAATAGGCGCGCTATTAACGATTGAGCGCGATACTGGGATGAATGATTACATAGAGACCGGAATTCCTTTAAATGCAAAGGTGAGTTCTGAGCTGCTGATTAATATCTTCATTCCGAATACACCGCTTCATGACGGCGCTGTGATTATGAAGCGTGATGAGATTGCAGCTGCAGCGTGTTATTTACCGCTGTCTGAAAGTCCTTTTATTTCTAAGGAGCTCGGTACACGTCACCGCGCGGCAGTTGGTATTAGTGAAGTAACGGACAGTTTAACCGTCATTGTCTCCGAGGAGACAGGCGGCATTAGTGTCGCAAGAAATGGTGATCTCCATCGAGAATTGACAGAAGAAGCGCTTGAAGAAATGCTGATTGCTGAGTTTAGTAAGAACAGCAAAGATGCTTCCTCGACCAAATGGTATTGGAGGGGCAAGAAAAATGGATAAGATTTTGAATAATCGCTGGGCCGTTAAGTTTCTTGCATTGGTCTTCGCTTTATTGCTGTATGGTGCAGTCAATTCAGCGCAAGCGCCCACGCCGAAAAAAATCGGTGAATCCTTTTTCCCAACATCGACAACAGACGAAGCAACCTTAACGGACATTCCTGTTAAAGCGTATTATGATGACGAAAAGTATGTAGTCACTGGTGTGCCGCAGACAGTCAATGTCACGATTAAAGGATCAACTAGTGCTGTGAAAACAGCAAGGCAAACGAAAAATTTTGAAATTTACGCAGATATGCAAAACCTTACGACAGGTACACATAAAGTCGAATTGAAGGCAAGAGATGTATCGAAAGGAATCACGTTAACGATTAATCCGTCTGTGACGACTGTGACGATACAGGAAAAAACGACAGCTGAATTCCCTGTTGAAACGGAATTTTATAATCAAAATAAAATCAAAGACGGCTATTCACCAGAGCAGCCTATTGTGAATCCGAAAAATGTCACGGTTACTGGCTCAAAAGACGTGATCGACAAAATTTCTGTTATTAAAGCATTTGTGAACTTAGAGGATGTCGATCAGCAAATTGAGAAAGAAGCGAAGCTCACTGTGTATGATAGCAGTGGGAATGAGCTGCCAGTCGAAGTGAGTCCGTCTGTGGTAGATATTACGGTCCCGATTACGAGTCCAAGCAAGAAAGTTCCGTTTAAGATTGAGCGGACGGGCAGCTTGCCAGATGGGATCAGTATCTCAAGCATCGAGACAAGCCCAAGTGAGGTTACAGTCTATGGTTCTCAAAAGGTGCTGGATGCACTTGATTTTATTGACGGCGTTAAGCTCGACCTAAGCAAGATTAAAGATGATACAGAGATTGATGCTGACATTCCACTGCCAGATGGTGTGAAAAAGGTATCGCCTGAAACTGTTAAAATCAAAGTGAAGGTTGCAACAGCTGAAGAAAAAAAGATCGATAATGTCCCAATTTCTGTCGTGGGTCTGAGCAAGGATCTTAGCTCTGCATTTGTGAGTCCGTCTTCTGGGCGTCTCACACTAACAGCAAAAGGTTCAAAGAGTGCAATTGATAAACTAAAGGCTTCAGATATTGAAGCCTATATCAATGTCGGGGACTTAAACGAAGGAACACATGAGGTCAAAGTACAAGTGAATGGCCCTCAAAATGTGACGTGGACATTATCTAGATCGAAGGTCAAAGTGAAACTGACTTCTACTGATACAGAAGATCAGCCGGCTTCTACGAATGATCGGAAAGATCAATCATCCGATGATGATCAGGAAGAGAAGAGTCAAAAGGAATCAACACAAGATAAAGCAAAAAAAGAATCGAGTCAAAGACAGCGGGTCAAAGAAGATAATAAAGAGGACGCAGCGTCCTCTTGAATGGTAAAAAAGGAGCGATTGAAACATGGGCAAGTACTTTGGAACTGATGGTGTAAGGGGTGTGGCTAATAGCGAATTAACGCCAGAGCTCGCATTTAAAATTGGGAGATTTGGCGGCTATGTGCTCACGAAGGATAAAGAACGTCCAAAGGTACTCGTTGGACGAGACACGCGTGTATCTGGTCATATGTTAGAAGGAGCACTCGTAGCAGGCTTACTGTCAATTGGGGCTGAAGTCATGCGTTTAGGTGTGATCTCAACACCTGGTGTGTCTTATTTAACGAAGGCAATGGATGCAGAAGCAGGTGTCATGATTTCAGCTTCGCATAACCCAGTTCAAGACAACGGAATTAAATTTTTCGGCGGTGACGGTTTTAAACTGTCAGATGAACAGGAGAATGAAATCGAGCAGCTGATGGATCAGCCGGTCGATCAATTGCCACGCCCAGTTGGAGCGGACCTTGGAACAGTAAATGACTACTTTGAAGGCGGTCAGAAATACTTGCAATTCTTGAAACAGACAGCAGACGAGGATTTCACAGGTATTCACGTAGCGCTTGACTGTGCACATGGTGCAACATCTTCTCTTGCAACACATTTATTTGCAGATTTAGATGCAGATGTGTCAACAATGGGAACATCACCAAACGGATTGAATATCAACGATGGCGTAGGTTCTACTCATCCAGAAGCACTTTCTGCTTTTGTGAAAGAAAAAGGAGCAGATATTGGTCTTGCGTTTGATGGTGACGGCGACCGCTTAATTGCAGTCGATGAAAAAGGTGATATTGTAGACGGCGATCAAATTATGTACATATGTGCACGTTATCTAAAGGGTGAAGGCCGATTGAAGGATGACACGGTCGTGTCAACGGTCATGAGTAACCTTGGTTTCTATAAAGCGCTTGAGAAGCAAGGCATTAAGAGCATTCAAACCGCTGTTGGTGACCGCTATGTGGTCGAAGCGATGAAAAAGGATGGCTATAATGTCGGAGGCGAGCAGTCAGGCCACTTGATTTTCCTTGATTATAATACGACAGGTGACGGCATGCTTTCTGCGATCATGCTCGTGAATACACTAAAAGCAACAGGAAAAACATTGTCAGAGCTTGCAGCTGAAATGGAGAAATTCCCGCAACTTCTAGTGAATGTGAAGGTATCCGATAAGTATAAAGTGGAAGAAAATGAAAAAGTAAAAGCTGTGATCCAAGAGGTTGAAAAAGAGATGAACGGTGACGGACGTATCCTTGTGCGTCCATCAGGAACAGAGCCGCTTGTACGTGTCATGGCAGAGGCGAAAACAAAAGAGCTGTGTGATGAATACGTGGCTCGCATTACGGCTGTTGTCAAAGAAGAAATGGGTATTGAGTAATTGATGTAAAGCAAATCGCTAAGCAGCGGTTTGCTTTTTTTCGAATAAACGTCATAAGAGGAAAGTTCTATACGAATGATATAAGCGAGGGCAATTTGCTGCTTGCTTTCATACATAAGAGAGCACATCAAAGGTAGAACATGACAAGCCTCATCGCATATAGTGTAGGGAGGTCTTACTTTCTAACATGATGGGGATCACCCGCTAAATTGTGATTGACGGAGGTCAGACCTTATAGTACAATCATCCTTGTGTTACTGGATTTTTATTCTAGCAGGAAAGGCAGGGTAGATGTTCAGCCACTCTTATAATTATAGCGCCCGAACTAAGCGATCGAACGACAGATGCTTAGTTGACGAGGATGGAGGTTATCGAATTTTTCGGCGGATGCCTCCCGGCTGATCAAATATAGAGATCACAGCCGTAAGTGTTTCTTTAAAGCAAAGAGGTGACTCTTTGTACAAAGGGAATACACATGATCTCCCAAATTAAACATGTAGAGAGGGACGAAGAAATGTCCCTTCTATTTTAGTAGGCTTTCTTTGTCCCTTTCACATGATCGGGAGGAAGAATATTTATGTGTGGAATCGTAGGTTATATTGGTCAGAATGATGCGAAGGAAATCTTATTAAAAGGTTTAGAGAAGCTTGAGTACCGTGGGTATGACTCAGCAGGTATCGCTGTGGCAAACGAAGATGGCGTGCATGTGTTCAAAGAAAAAGGACGTATCGCTGAGCTTCGTGAAGTCGTTGATGCAAACGTGGCATCTTCAGCAGGAATTGGACATACACGCTGGGCAACACACGGTGTACCAAGCCATTTAAATGCGCATCCGCATCAAAGTGCTTCTGGCCGTTTTACGCTTGTTCATAACGGTGTCATCGAGAACTATGTACAATTGACACGCGAATATTTACAAGACGTCACACTAAAAAGCGACACAGATACAGAGGTTGTTGTTCAAGTCATCGAACAATTTGTGAACAGAGGTCTTGATACAGAGGAAGCTTTCCGTCAAACGCTTCTTCAACTAAAAGGCTCTTACGCAATTGCTCTTTTCGATAACGAAAACAAAGAAACAATCTATGTGGCGAAAAACAAAAGCCCATTATTGGTTGGTTTCGGCGAAGATTTCAACGTTGTGGCTTCTGACGCAATGGCGATGCTTCAAGTAACAAACGAATATGCGGAATTAATGGATAAAGAAATGGTCATTGTCACAAAAGACGAGGTTATCATTAAAAACCTTGACGGTGATATCATGACACGTCCTTCTTATATCGCTGAGCTAGATGCAAGCGACATCGAGAAAGGCACATATCCTCACTACATGTTAAAAGAAACGGATGAACAGCCGCTTGTTATGCGCAAAATCATCCAAGAATATCAAGACGCAAACGGCAAGCTGTCAGTCGCTGGCGATATCGCAAGCGCAGTAGCAGACGCAGACCGCATTTACATCGTGGCTTGTGGAACGAGCTATCATGCAGGACTTGTTGGTAAACAATATATTGAAGACTGGGCAAAAGTACCTGTAGAAGTCCATGTAGCAAGTGAATTCTCTTACAACATGCCGCTTCTATCGAAAAAACCGTTGTTCATCTTCCTTTCTCAATCTGGAGAGACTGCGGACAGCCGTGCTGTACTGGTTCAAGTCAAAGAGCTTGGTCATAAAGCATTAACAATCACAAACGTACCAGGATCTACGCTTTCTCGTGAAGCAGACTTCACATTGCTTCTTCATGCAGGACCAGAAATCGCAGTGGCTTCAACAAAAGCTTACACAGCACAAATCGCTGTTCTTGCGATCCTTGCATCTGTTGCAGCTGAATTAAATGGTCAATCACTTGACTTTGATCTTGTGAAAGAGCTTGGGATTGTGGCAAACGCAATGGAAGCCCTTGTCGATCAAAAGGATGAAATGGAACAAATCGCTCGTGACTTCTTCACAGTGACACGTAACGCATTCTTTATCGGAAGAGGACTTGACTACTATGTGTGCCTTGAAGGTTCACTCAAACTAAAAGAGATCTCTTACATCCAAGCAGAAGGATTTGCTGGCGGAGAACTCAAACACGGCACGATTGCTTTAATTGAAGAAGGCACACCGGTCATTGCCCTTGCAACACAAGAGCACGTGAACCTCAGCATTCGCGGTAACGTCAAAGAAGTCGTTGCACGTGGTGCAAACCCATGTGTCATCTCACTAAAAGGCCTAGAAGACGAAGGCGACCGTTTCGTCCTTCCAGCTGTACACCCAGCACTTGCACCACTTGCATCTGTTGTGCCATTACAGCTAATCGCTTACTACGCAGCACTTCACCGCGGGTGTGATGTGGATAAACCACGTAACCTTGCGAAGAGTGTGACGGTGGAGTAGGTTTTAAATAAAATCGGTTTTTTGATACCCCTTTAGATATAATTGTCTAAAGGGGTATTTTTGTGTCAATAGAACTAGCAGTTGAAAGATTTAAGCTGAACTTTGATTGATAGATACTATTTCCATGATGCTATGATGATAAATATTCTTAGGGGGAAATATTATTTTTATTCGATACGTAAAAAAAGAAAAATGGGGAATTGTTTTTTTCATAATTGGTTATATTGCATTGTTTGTCATTTCTTATTGTTTAATTGGTGGTCCTGTCTCAAGCGGAGGACCAATTGGTGTATTCCTTGGATTTTGTATCGTTCAATTTCTTAAATATAGAGCTTTCAAAAAAGATGAAAGAAATAATAAAGGCATATATCATCGTTTATAAGTTGTATTTTTAACACATTATACTAAGTGCATAATGAGAGGGAGTTCCCTTGAGAAAGCGTGACAGTTTAAATATTTAACGAAGAAAGAGAGCAGACACATGACCAAACATAAAATTTACACAATGAGCTTTGCAAAAGTCTATCCTCTCTACATCGCAAAGGCAGAGAGAAAGGGTCGAACGAAGGCTGAGGTTGATACGATTATTTGTTGGTTGACGGGGTACAGTCCAGCAGAGTTACAGCAACAGTTGGACAAGCAGATAGACATTGAAACCTTCTTTGCTGACGCCCCTGAGCTTCATCCTTCCCGCAGTTTAATCAAAGGAGTCATCTGTGGTGTTCGAGTAGAGGACATTGAGGAAGAAACCATGAAAAATATTCGGTATCTAGATAAGCTGATTGATGAGTTAGCCAAGGGAAAGAAAATGGATAAGATTATGCGAGATTCATCATGACCATCACAAGCAAGCCCAGTGAATAACCCTCACTGGGCTTTTTTATATTTATAGACCATTCGATTGATAAAAATAAAAACCATTTGAACGAATTCCCTCTTCATGTCGTCAAAAGAAGTAATACCAAAACAAATTAACGTTTGAAAAGGGAGTGGCGTGGATGGATATGAAGCTGATTTTACCTCTTATTTTGCTACAAGCCATTTTAATGGTGATTGGTTTGTTTGATTTGTTGAAAAGAGATCCATCGAGGATTAGGGGAGAAGTGAAGTGGGTTTGGGCCTTGGTGATTGTGTTTGTGGCGAGTGCCGGTCCTATTGCGTATTTCATTTTTGGTCGTAAACAATCTTAGTAGGGGGGATTCGCTTGAATATGTTGGAGTGTCACGGGCTGACGAAATCGTATGGACGGCATGAAGTGTTAAAAGATGTCTCGTTTTCTGTTGGGGAGGTTGGATGTGTTGGCTTTTTAGGAGTCAATGGAGCGGGGAAGACAACGACGATCCGGATTTTGACGGGGCTTGCTCGTCCTACGTCTGGCGTTGTGAAGGTGGCAGGTTTTGATGTCGAAAAGGACATGGATCAAATCAGTCAGGTGATTGGGTACTGTCCGCAGCATCCTGCATTTTATCAGGACATGACGGGGCAGGAATGGATGCATTGGGTTGGCGGGTTATTTCATTTAGAGAAACACACCATTCGTTCCAAAACAGAGGAGCTGTTGAAGCTTTGCCGGGTGTATGAGGCGAAGGATCGTGCCATTGGCAGCTACAGCGGAGGGATGAAGCAGAGACTTGCCATTGCGCAGGCATTGATCAACAGCCCGAAGGTCCTCATACTAGATGAACCAGTGTCGGCACTTGATCCTATGGGGAGAAAAGACGTCCTGACTTTGATTGAGCGTCTAAAGCATGAGATGCTGATCTTTATGTCGACCCATATTTTAGATGACATTGAACGAGTGGCGGATCATATTATCATGATCAACAGCGGCAAAATTGAGATGTCCTCTTCGATGAAACAGCTCAAAGAAGACTATATCCAGCCCGTGATTGAATTTCAATTAGAACAACAGAATCCGAAACTAGTGGCTTTGTTAAAAGAACGGGATTGGGTGGAGGAATGCATGGAGACAGGGGACACTTATCAGGTACGAGTGAAAGATCAACAAATGGCATTGAGAGAGCTGCCGGGTCTCATCACTGAAGCTGGCGGTGTTCTTCTCCAATATCGACTATCTAAGCTAACGCTTGAAGATATTTTTATGAAGGTTGTGACGGCATGATGATGTTGAAAAAGGAATTTAGGGAGTTATTCACTAGTTATAAAATCTTATTTGTGCCAATCATTTTTACGATTTTAATGATCACCCAGCCTATTACGCTCAAAATGCTGCCAGATCTTTTGTCGAAATCAGTGAATCTACCTGAAGGGTCTACATTTTATATACCAGAGCCTAGTGCTGGAGAAGCTTTAGCCAGTGCATTGAGTAAATTTGATTCGCTCGGCGTGTTTATCCTCATTATGATCGTGATGGGGACGATTGCTGGAGAGCGTGCATCTGGTGTGACAGCCATGATTATGGTGAAACCGATCAGTCGAATGAGTTATTATGTCTCGAAACTATGCGCCTATGCCTGTTTAACTTTGTTTAGTTTGATAGTGGCGGTGCTAGCTTCCGTTTATTATGTGAACATTCAATTTGGGCATGTGGCTTGGGGCGATGTGTTAAAAGGAACGCTTTTGTATTATCCAAACCTACTGCTTATTGTGGTGTCGACCATTTGTGCATCGGCATTCTTTAAGCGTTCAGTGACTGCGGGCGGCGTTTCCCTTTTGATCAACCTCATCCTGTTTACCGTTCCTTCGTTTTATGAGGATGCATTAGGGAAGTTTGCACCTAAAGGCGTCACAAGTGCGGCTGAGGAGATGATTCATAGAGGGACTTATTCGGATCAGGCGCTTACAAGCTTTCTTGGTGTATCGGTATTGATTGGTTTCTTTTTTCTCATCGGATGGTTTCTTTTTAGAAAACAAGAATTATAGCATGATGTACCCTTTGGATATGAAAATCTAAAGGATTTTTTTATATATTTAGTAAGTAATAAATAAGATGTAAATACATATTATCATGATTTAAATGTTGAAATAATATATACTTAGTATATAATTACTCCGTAAAGGGATGGGAGGAGTTTGCAGATGATTCAGATCAAGCATGTGAAGAAGGAGTTCATTCAAGGCCAGGAGCGGACTGAGGTGCTGAGGGGCGTTGATTTGACGGTAGAAGAAGGGGAGTTTGTAGCGGTGATGGGACCGAGTGGTTCTGGAAAAAGTACATTACTTCAGCTGTTAGGCGGGCTTGATCTGCCTACTGATGGAGAGATTTTGATAGATGAGCATCAGTTAAGTGAGATGAATGAGAAAGAGAGAACGATTTTTCGCAGAAAACAGATTGGGTTTGTGTTTCAAAATTATCAGCTGCTGCCTACATTAACTGTCGAAGAAAATGTGGCGTTTCCGCTGCATGCAGATGGACGTTTAACAAAGGAGAATCAACAGACGGTTGTAGAGCTGTTAGAGGCTGTTGGCTTGAATGGGCTTGGGCGGAAACGGGCTAGTTTGCTGAGCGGCGGGCAGCAGCAGCGTGTAGCGATTGCAAGAGCTTTAGTCAATCAGCCGTCAGTGCTGTTAGCAGATGAGCCAACGGGGAACTTGGACCGACATAGAGCGGAGGATATTTTGGCGTTAATGTGCAAGTTCAATCGAGAAAGCAAGCAGACGATTATTATGGTGACGCATGATATTTTCGCAGCGGGGTTTGCGGACCGAATCATCCTTTTTAAAGACGGTGTCATTGATCAAGTGATTTCTAGAAAGGATGATGATTATGCTCAGTATGTGGCGAATTTCATGGCGTAACATGCTTCAGCATAAAAAGCGGTTCGCCATTTCTGTCTTAGGCATCATGGTGGGGATCGCTTTTGTCACGTCGATGCTCATTGCCGATCGAACGACAAATGATGTGTTTCATTACTATGAGCAAATGTATGTCGCTGATGCAGATTATTGGGTGTTGAGTGATGATCATACGTATGATGAGGAACAGATCTCCTCCATTTTAAAACATCCTGATGTGACAGGATCATTATTAGCGCTGGATAAACAGACGTTTTTTGAGGTAGAAGGTGATCACTCTCTTAACCAACGGGCGGTGCGCATTACCGGGGTGCAAGATCAAACGAGCTCTTTACTGAAGCTGCCTGTGATTGAAGGGCGTTTGGATAATCAGGGGTTGGTCATTCCAGATGTTGTGGCGAAGCTGCTGAATAAAAAAGTGGGAGATACCATTCGTTTTTCTGATTTGGGCGAAGCGAAGGTATCTGCCATTGTGGAATATACACAGCTGCTTTCAAGTCCGAGTGACTGGAAGAGTGCAGAATCATCGAGCTTTCGTGTGATGGCGCCGCTTGATTTATTGAGAGACTGGACGGGACTCGATCATCAGCTTTCTTATATGAGATTTCAGACGAATGATGGCGGAGAGCAGCTCTTTCAATCTTTACAGAAAGAGTTCAAGGATGCCGATGTTTTTGTCCAGCCTGTGGTGGCGGATGACCGGCAAAGTAATGACATTGGCGGGTTGTACACGTTCTTTTACCTCATCGCAGGGCTGTCGATGTTTATGAGCGGTTTTATCGTGTTTAATATGATTTATACGAGTGTGATGGAACGCAAAAAAGAATTTGCGATTATGAAGAGCTTCGGTTATACACAGGGCTCTGTTTCTAAGCTGATGTTAATTGAGGTTTTGATCTTGGCATGTATTGGAACCGTCATTGGGGTGCCGATTGGCGTTTGGCTTGGGGATGTGTTCATGCAAACACTGCTTGGTGTGTTTGCTTTTGATATGGTGTATTCGTTAGATTGGCAAGTGCCTGTTGTAATAGCAGTGATCATTGGTATTGTGTTCCCTGTGCTGTTTTCGTTATTTCCGATCTATCATGCAGGGAAAACGTCTGTGCTGCTGACTTTAAAATCCACAACCCAAACTTCTGCACCGAAGAAACAATCGGTCATTAGAGCGGCGATAGGGATAGGCTTGCTTTCATTTGTATGGGTGGATCATCCGGCTGCTTATCTTGCCATTTTAGCCAGCATGGTTCTGTTATTCCCATTTTTTCTGCTCTTTTTGAACCGGTTGTTGGCGCCTCTTTTGAAGCTTGTTTTTGGCTATCCAGGTCATCTATCAGCGCAGCATGTCACGCAGCAACTGAATCGAAATGCGAATACGGCGGCGATTCTAGCTGTTGGGATTGCTGTGATCTTGCTTTTAAGTGCGGTCATTGAATCGGCTCCAGATGGCTACGAAAAAGAGATTCGTCAAACGTATGGAGGCGATCTCAGGGTTACTTCTGAAGCCCCATGGACGAAAGCGGATCAAGAAAAGCTGTCATCCTATGAGGCTGTTGAGCGGGTGGAACCGATGATGGAAGCGGCTCCTTTGACATGGGAAACGGCTGATGGAGAGAAAAGACAATTTTCTCTGATCGGCGTAGAGGAAAAGGGACCGTCTTTTATAGAAGATGACAATAAAGGCGATTTGTATCAACATTTAGCAGAAAAGCCCTCTATCGTGTTAGGAGAGCGTGCGTTTGATGAATGGGGTGGGCGTATTGGAGAGAGTGTGTATCTCAATGCACCTTCTGGTCGGCAGCAGTTACAAGTCATTGATGTGGTCAAGACTTCTCATCATTCAGGTTATGTGGCATTTGTCGATCAGACATTTTTACAAGAGGATTTAGGGTGGACGCAGCCCCTTGATATCCTGCTTACGTTAAAAGACAAAGGGGCCGGTGAGTCTTTACGAGATCAGCTATGGGAAGACTTTGGGCAGCGGCTTTCAAAGGTGAAAACAGTAGAGGATGAGATTGAATCAACGACATCGGCTTTAACTGGTATGAACGAGTTAATTTCTATGATGCTCATTTTCATTATGGGGCTCGCGAGCATTGGAACAGCCAATACACTGTTGATGAATACGCTTGAACGTACATCTGAGATTGGCACCATGCGGGCGCTTGGGCTGACAAAACAGCAGGTGAGAAAAATGATCGTCGGAGAAGGTCTGCTCATTGGGTTATCAGGTGTGATTGGCGGCATTTTATTTGGTGTGATTCTTCTATATGTCTCAAGCCAATCTGATTGGCTCGGTGGATTTGTTTCATTCCAATTGCCGCTTGTGCATCTACTGCTGGCAGTGATCGTAGGAATTGCACTCAGTTTAGCGGCTTCGTGGATTTCTAGTGCGACAGCGAGTAAAATAGAGATGATATCATCTCTCAAAGAAGGTTAAATCATATGTCAGTGAAATACGGAATTTTAACATCGCTCTGTCAGCAGCAACATCATGGATATGAATTAAAGCTAGAGCTGGAGTCATTGCTCGGAATAAAAGGAAAAATCAACCCGGGTCAAATCTACACGACGCTTGATCGGTTAATTCGTGATCAATTGGTGACAGCAGTGGGAATAGATGACCAAGATCGAAAGCTGTACGACGTGACGGAAGAAGGCAGACAAGAGCTGGAATCATGGCTGTTGGCGCCTGTTCCGTATCATGCTGCAAAGGATGATTTTCACTTTAAATGGGGCTGTGCACGGAAAATCAGATTTCATCAAGAAAAAGAAATGCTTCAGCAGCAGAAAGCCGTCATCATGAAAGATGTGATGGAACTCACGAAGCTGAAAACGGAATGTCTTGTGCAAGGTGATGAGAGTCGGTACTTATTGATTTCTGGCACGCTGCTTCATTTAGAGGCGGATTTGAATTGGATTCATCAAATTGAGCATCGGAGCGGAGCATCATTTTAGAGAGGTCTTTCTTTTGAAGAAAGGTCTTTTTTTTGGCTTCGTTCGGAGCATACGCAGATAGGATGGGAAGAAAGTTTGGTATGATAGGTGTAAATTGATTGTATTTTCAGAAAAGGGGTTTGATCAATGAAAACATCACGTAATCCTGAGACCATTCACGCGCCAGTTGCACCGTACATCCATCAAATAGAGACAACAGGGCCGCAGCGGTGGTTAACCTTATCAGGGCAAGTGGGGATGGAAGTCGATGGGACCATCCCAGCGAGCCCGATGGAACAGCTCGAGCTAGCGTTAGAGAATGTAAAACGCAATGTAGAAGCGGCAGATATGAAAGTAGAAGATATAACGAAGCTTGTGTTTTATTTGGTAGGTGAGTTTGATGCTGAGAGAAGAAAACGAATCATGGGTCAGTTTTTAGGAGACCATCTGCCTTGTATGACGATGATTTATGTGGTGGCTTTGGCTTCACCTGCTTTAAAGGTTGAGGTGGATGCTTGGGCTTGTCGGGATATGGATTGATGAAATGATTGTTTATATCAGTTGAATATGCTAAAAATGGTATAAAAAGTGTTAATAAAGAGGTGGTTTTTTGTTTCAATCAAACCAAGAATTGAAAAAAACGGTGGTCTTTTATGCAGGTGTGGGAGCTGTTTTGCTGATTCTCATGATGTTGAAATGGCTGCCGGTTTCTGCAGATTGGGAGTTGCCGTTGATTTTGTTTGGATTGGGGATTTTGTTTTATGTGAAGCGTGTGCTTTTTAAAGAAGAAAAAGATCATAAGGCATAAGTTTTCTACCGAGGTGATCTAGAAAGGTACAGCTGATGAAAGGTAAGTAATAAAAGGTTGGATGTTGCATCCAACCTTTTATTACTTCCTGTACTGAGTTTAAAAACAAGGGAATGCTTTTATATTCTCAGGGCAGTGTTTGAATCAAATTTTAAAAATCCAATGTCCTCCATGTATTTGAAATAGCGTTTGATTAAATGATCATCCATAGGGGGATAGGTCATTCCATGTGCTTGGAGAACCGTTTGAGTATTTGTTGAGTCAAAGTGCGCCATGTTTTCGTATAGTTCCCAGACTGTTTTGTCTCGTTCTACCTTTTCAGTGAGCATTGGAAGAAATGGCGTAAGGGCGTTGTCTGCGTGTTGGTCGCTTGCTTGAATGAGAGCTTCTACCCAATCGTTATATGCTTTCTTTTCTAATGGATAGCCTATTTCTTCTGTGATTTTTTGAAAAAATTCACCTAATTCCATGCTTTCTTCTTGAGGTGGAACGAGGTGATAGGCTTTGCCGAAGTTGGCTGGATCCTTGCATATGGTTGTAATGGCTTTTGAAACAAAGTCGACGGGTACGAATTCTTTTCGTTGATTCGGTAGCTCACCGTAAGCCTTTAATTGGATGCATCCTTTGATTAGTCTCGCCATGTAATCCTCTGTATTATGAACGCCTGTTTGACTGTCGCCCATGATGAAGCCGGGGCGAAGGACTGTGATCGGCACGCCACGTTTTTTTGCTTCCCACATGATTTTTTCTGCCACCCATTTACTTTGAGAGTACCCAATGTCCTTTTCTACAATAGGAAGATAAGCATCGATGGATGTATCTTCAAAAAGAACGGTCGTGCCATCTAGATACCCGGCAGGTCCGAATATGGCAATGGTCGATAAGAAATGAACAGGCTTTACCTGTTCTGTGCAGGCGAGTTTGATGATATTTTCTGTGCCGGTGACATTTGTATCCTTGTGCATGTGATAGGGCTGAACGTAATTGACTTTTGCTCCATTATGATAGATGGCATCAATGGTTTGGGCGAGTTGTTGAAATTCCTCTGTTGAGAGTCCTAGTTGAGGCTTGTCCAAGTAACCTACAATCGGTTTTAGTTGTTTCAGATAATGTTCGTCCCATAGGTGATATTTCTCCATATTTACTTGTATTCTCTGTCTTGCGTGCTGTTTGTCCCTTGCTCTGATGACACAATAGATTTGGATGGAGGGATTCATTCGAACAAGCTCTTTAATGAGATAAGCGCCTAGAAAGCCGGTTGCTCCTGTTAATAACACGGCATTCTGCTTAAAGGATTTAGAATCGAATAGGTGCTTTGGCTGAATCTTTTCATCTAAAAATCCCTCTGATGTGAGCTGTTGTTTCGGCTCAGGTGTTTGATTTTGTAGCATAAGATGAACTTGTTGAATCGTAGGATGTTCATAAAGGGTGCTGGCAGGTAGTTCAACGTGTAATGTCTCCTGCATACGCATTAAGGTTTTGGCGGCAAGGATGGAGTTTCCTCCTAAGTCGAAGAAGTGATCGTTTGTGCCAATGGGCTCTACCTTTAATAGATCTGTCCATATTTCACAGAGTGCTTCTTCGGTTTGATTAGTTGGTGCGACATATTCAGTTTGCAGTTTGGGTCTGTCGAAATGATGTCTTGGTAGTGCTTTTCGATCGACTTTTCCATTTGTGGTCGTAGGGAAGTTTGTCAATAGAACATAATGTGCAGGGCGCATGAAATCAGGGAATGTTTTCTTTGCATAAGTTTGAATGGTATATAGATCCCATGTCTTTTTGTTGGACGGAATGATGTATGCAATGATGCGCTTATCCCCAGGTATCACTTCTGTGGCTGTCACCAAACAGGATTTAACACTTGGATGCTGGATCAACACATGCTCAATCTCGCTAAGCTCAATACGAAAGCCTCTAATTTTGACTTGGTCATCCTTTCTACCAATATATTCAATCAGCCCATCAGGTTGTTGTCGAACAAGATCCCCTGTTTTGTAATAGGTTCTTCCATTCCGTTCGATGAAACGTTCCTTTGTTAGGTTTTCTCTTCGCCAGTAGCCTAATGCTAGTCCATCTCCTGAAGTGATGAGTTCCCCTATTTGTCCTTGAGAGACAGATTCACCTTGTTCATTTGTGATGTCAATGATGGTTCCTGCTACAGGTCTGCCAATTGGTATACTGACGAGATCATCCCAGGTGTCTGGCAGTTGAAAAGTTGTTGTGAAGATTGTATTTTCTGTCGGGCCATAGCCATTAATGATGGTCGTATGTGGGAGCTCCTTTAATGCTTGATGAACGACTTGAGGAGACATGACATCTCCGCCAGAGACGATGTATTTAACTGATTTGATATCGTTCAGGTGTGACTCCATCATCAAGTTGAACAATCCAGTAGTTAAAAAAAGAATCGATACATCATAGTCTTTAATGGTTTGACTGACGAGTTCAGGAGTCAGTTTTCCAGAAGGAGGAATAGCGAGTGTCGCTCCATTTAATAAAGCGGACCATATTTCAAATGTAGAGGAATCAAAAGAGATGGTAGATAATAATGCTAAGGTATCAGAAGAATTAACGGGCAGAAAGGAAGGGTTATGCGTTAGGTGCATGATACATCTATGTGTAATGACAACACCTTTTGGTTTTCCTGTTGTGCCAGAGGTATACATGATATAAGCGGCATCAGAAGGTTTTACATCAAAAGACGGGTTTGACGTTGATTGTGTAAGGATGAGATGTTTTTCTTTATCTAAGTAGATAGTAGGAATAGGCAAGGAGGTTAGGCTTTGAGTGACATGTGATGTTGTGAGTAAAAACGATAGTTCGGCATCTTCAATCATAAATTGAATACGTTCACTAGGGTAATTTATATCTATAGGCACATAAACGGCTCCTATTTTGGTGATAGCGAGAATAGAGACAATCAATTGTGGTGATCTTTCTAAGGCTAGGCCAATATGAGAAGCTTTCGTTACGCCCATTTTGATAAGGTAATTGGCGAACTGGTTACTTTGTTTCTCAAGTTCAGCATATGTGATGTTCTGATGGTTGCACGCTAAAGCTGGATGATGCGGCGTGTGAGTGGCGTGGTGTCTCATGATATCACATAAATTTTGATCATTCATGATGATATTCCCCCTCTAGAATTTGATAGATTAGGAATGTTATTCCTAAATCCACCCAAAGTGTATATGAAGAAATATTCATTGTCAATGAAGGTTATATTAACAATGAAATGTAAAATTTATATAATAATTGAAATAATATGCAGATATATTGTCCTATTTAGAGATAAAATGTATGGGACCCTCGGCTTTTTCCTTGAATGAGCGTTTTGATGATCAAGAGGAGATGAAAATAGGGGGAAATTGAATCATAAGATAGGCTGGATTCACTGATAGGATGAAAGATCACTTTTTTATTAGAAATATATATACTATTTCGAAAAATATTTGGTAAAATATACAGGTATATCTTAAATTTGTTATATATTGTTTAAGGAGCTGTCGTGTTGAAGGGATCTAGGGTTGAGTTTATTGATAGTTTACGTGGTTTTAGTTTATTAGGTATTTTGATTGTGAATATGCTTAATTTTCAATATGATTATGATTTTGAGAAGATGTTTGATCCGAGCATATGGGGGCAGGAGTTTGGGGTATATGTGACGGAAATCTTGTTCCAGGGGTCATTTTATCCGATTTTCTCCTTTTTGTTTGGGTATTCTTTTATCAAACTGATTGAATCTACAAAGGCCAAGGGGCTGAATACGAATGCCATCGTCGTCCGCCGCGGCTTTGGTCTTATTGTGCTTGGGATGCTGCATTTAATCTTTATTTGGAGTGGCGACATTCTTCTCTATTATGGAGCTTGTACGTTTTTCCTAATGATGTTTATACACAGCCGAATCAAAACAGTGTTTATATGGTCGGGAATTTTAGGTGCCATATCTTTAGTGATTTATCCATCTCTAATGAATTTTATTTACGGAAATTCTGAATTATTAACAAATGTATATGGAACTGGTACATATGGCGATATTGTGTTGAGCCGGATTACAATCGAAGATGATATGGTAATCGTCTCCATCATGATGGCAATTGTAACACTTACTCTGACACCAATTTTAAGTCTTCTCTATGCTCCTATCATGATCGGTCCATTTGCACTGCTTGGCATGGCGATCGGGAAAAAAGGTCATTTGACAGAAGAAGATCGAGGCATGGCTTATCGTAAAGGCTGGGTTTGGATGATTATCATCGGGCTCGCTTTAAAATGTGCGACGTTCAGTGATGCTCCTTGGAGTGAAATGGTGTTGACGTTAGGAGCCTATGTCCTGACGATCGGTTATATTCAAGCTTTTATTGTCTTCTACTATTCAAAGGCTGCACAAGGGTTGAAACGTCTGCTTGCAGGACTGGGCCGATTGTCTTTATCAAACTATTTGGCTCAATCTATTATTTGTACAACGATTTTCTATTCTTACGGACTTGGGTTATTCGGACAAATGGGCTCAATGTTTGGACTGCTACTTGCTGTTGGACTTTACACAGCTCAGCTGTTCATCAGCTATCTATATTTGAAAAAGTGGAGAAGAGGGCCTGTGGAATGGCTTATGGGAAAATGGGTATATTGGAGATAAATTGATTTGTTGAGGAACCGCATGGCTGAAGAGCTGTGCGGTTTTTTAGTTGGATCGCATTCAAAAAAGTTAATAAAAGGAGTTGAATATTTTTTCAGTGTGTATATAATGTATATATAGCGTATATACAATATTTCATTGCGAATACCAGTACAGAAAAAAGAGGTTTTTATATGCAAATTACGATTTCTAACCATTCTAAGGAGCCTATCTATGAGCAGATTACGACGCAAATCAAATCGTTGATCTTAACGGGGGAGCTTGCAGAAGGTGCGGGACTGCCGTCTATCCGAAAGCTGGCGAAGGATTTACAAATCAGCGTCATCACAACAAAACGTGCATATGAAGAGTTAGAGAAGGCAGGATTTATTTATTCGATTGTCGGTAAGGGATCATTTGTTGCCGAGCAAAACCTAGAGGTCATGAGAGAGAAAAAATTGAAGGTGATTGAGGAACAGCTTGGAGCGGTTGTTACAAACGGCAAGGAATTAGGCTTATCTTTTGATGAATTGCAGCAGTTATTAAAGTTCTTGTATGAGGAGTGAGATGAGTGGAGCACGTGATTGAATTCAAAGGAGTATCAAAACGGTTCAAAGACTTTTCTGTGCAGAATCTCGATTTACAGGTCAAAAAGGGCTTTGTTACTGGGTTTATTGGAGAAAATGGAGCTGGTAAGTCGACCACGATTAAAATGATCATGAATTTGTTAAAACCAGATTCTGGTGAGGTTAAAATTTTTGGATTAGATTATCGCACCCATGAAAAAGAGATTAAGGAACGAATTGGCTTTGTTTACGATGCTAACGTTTTTTTCCCAGGATTGAATTTAAAGGACATCAAACGAATTGTGGCACCTGCCTATAAACGCTGGGATGACCATCTTTTTTATCAATATATTGAACAGTTTGGTCTGCCGCTGAATAAAGCGATCAAGACATTTTCAAAAGGGATGCAGATGAAGGCGTCACTTGCGATTGCGCTGTCGCATCATGCCGAGCTGATTATCATGGATGAACCAACTGCTGGTTTAGATCCGGTCTTTAGAAGAGAGCTGCTCGGCACGTTACAAGAATTGATGATTGATGGAAATCGAACGATTTTTTTCTCAACGCATATGACGACTGATTTAGATCGCATCGCGGATTATATTGCGTTTATACAAAATGGAAGATTGGTCTTTCAACAGTCGATTCATGAGGTGGCGGAGAATTATGCGCTGGTAAAGGGGAGCCTGGATTTGCTGGATCGAGACACAGAAAAGGCGTTTATCCATATTCAGCGTACGGCAGCCGGATTTGAAGCATTAACAGATCGGATTGATGAGGTGAAGCTTATTTTCGGGGATGCTGTTGTGATTGAACCGGCGTCGCTTGAGGATATCATGTTTTATTTGAAAGGCGGGGTTGCGCATGTTTCATTTAATTAAGCGTGATGTGATTTTGCAAAAGAAGCAGTTACTTATTTTTATTCCGTTTATCTTATTTTTCATTTTCATGGATGTCCATCCAGTATTAACGTTTCTAGTCGCTAGTGTCTTCATTCCATTTAACACATATGCTTATGATGAGAAGGCAGAAACGAATATTCTATTAAATTCCTTGCCCTATACACGTAAAGAAATTATCGCATCACGTTATCTTGGCGCCATTTTCTATATGAGTATTGCGATCGTGCTGACAAGTGCTGGATTATTTGTGTTTGGGAAGCTGTTTTCGCTGTCAGATATTGCGATTGGCAGCGGGTTGTTTTTATTGTTCGCAGCATGTACGTTTCCATTGTTTTATATCTTAAAGCCTGGTTATATCACAACGGCAGTGATCATTGGCTTTATCGTATTATCTGCTATGGGACCGCCTGTTGTTCTCTATTTAGCAGAGCAATTCAGTGGGATCACTGATTTTATCATGAATTTATCGATCCCTATTGTCTATACGGGGTCAACTGTACTGATTATGCTCATCTACTTGCTGTCTTGGGGACTTTCTACTGCGATTTACCAGAGGAAAGTGTTTTAAATCAGAAGATCACATCATTTATAGAAGAATCATTCATTTTGAGGTAGGCCTTTCAAAATGGATGATTCTTTTTTGCATCCGGTGAAATTGACATACAGAAGAAAAGAGGTTATTGTTAATTAACATAATGTTAATTATTTTTAACATATTGTTAAATAAATCATCCTTTAAGAAAGGAATTTGAAATGGAGATTAAAAATAAAATTAAGGTATTACGGGCAGAAAGAGACTGGACACAAAAGGATTTGGCAGAGAAGTTAGGTGTGACTCGTCAAACTGTGGCAGCGATTGAAAATGGTAAATATTCTTTGTCTTTAAAATTAGCATTTCAAATTGCTAGGACATTTGAAGTTGATTTGTATGACGTATTTCAAGAGGTCGACAAGGAGGAACAACAATGATAACGACGATCATACTTTATTCTCTCATTACCCTTTCTATTTTAAGCACGGCCTTTCAATTTAAGAAAAACCGTGAATATAAACATGATGAACGAGGTCAATTTATTTTAGCGAAAGCCGGAAGTTTTTCCATTATAGGTGTGGCTTTAGCCTATATATTGGTTGCTGTCGTTCAATCTTTGGTCCATCAATTCTCATCTCCAACAGAGTGGTTTTATATAGCAATTACGTTTATGTATGTATCAAGTGTTTGCGCAAATACAATCGGCATCATCTATTGTGAAAGAAAATATTAATTTTCATCGATGGATGTAAGCTAGAGTTCTTCATCATGAAGGGAAGAGAAAACCAATGAAAAAAATATTGAGAATCATGTTGATCTCCATAGGCACCATTATCACGGTCATGGTTGTTTTTCTAGCTACTGTTTATTTTGTAAACCTCGTTAGTAATGAACGGGAGAAAGGGAAAATAGAAGCTTATGGGCAAAAGGTCTTGGTGGATGGGAAGGAGATGAATGTGCTCATTGAAGGCGATGGGAAAGAAACGATTGTCCTTCTCCCAGGCTATGGAACTGCTTCACCCGTGCTGGATTTTGAACCGTTAGTCAAGGAGTTATCGCCATATTATAGAGTCGTAGTGATTGAACCGTTTGGTTATGGTTTAAGTGACGACACAGATAAAGTAAGGACAAGTCAAAACATTGTGGATGAGATTCATGAATGTTTGCAAAAACTCAATATTAAAAAATATACGCTAATGGGTCATTCGATTTCTGGCATTTATGGATTAGAATATGTGAATCAATACGAAAAAGAAGTCCAAGCCTTTGTTGGAATTGATAGTAGTTTTCCTAAGCAGGAGGATGCAGATGAATTGCCAGTTCCCAGCTTACAGCTGCTTCATCAATCCGGCTTTTACAGATTGATAGTGAAAATGAATCCAGATCAACTGGTGATGCCTAAAGTAGATGATCAAACGAAAGCTCAGATTAAAATGCTGACTTTCCGAAATTTCTTGGATGAAAGCCAAGCTAGTGAGGCAGAAAACTTTAAAAACAATTTTAAAAACGCTCAACGCCTACATTTCCCTAAGAAGCTCCCTGTTGCTTTCTATCTAGCGGATCAAACGGAGAAAGAAACACCAAACTGGAAACCAATGCATGAAGAGCTGCTGAAAAATGTAGACCACGGAAAAGTCGTTACTTTCAAAGGCGGCCATTATTTGCATCATACGAAATCAAAAGAAATCGCAGATGATGTGAGGGAGTTTCTATCGAACAACGAGCGCTCACGTTAGCGTTTTTCCTCCTCAGCTGGACAGATGAAACATCGCAATTTTGATCAAAACGAGTGAACTGATTTGTTTTATGATCAAGAAGAGGTGAGGGAGATGATGTATAGTCGGGTGACGCAAGAGGTGATTTCTTATTTGGAGTCGCATTTGATGGATGAGCTGTCGCTGAAACAGGTGCATGAGAAAGTAGGATATTCACATTTTCATTTGCTGCGTGTATTTAAACGAGAAACCGGGCTGTCGATGGGGGAATATGTGCGGAAACGAAGATTAGCTACGGCTGCACAGCTTCTTTTGTATACGGATCAGGGGATTTTAGACATCGCTTTTTCGTTACAATTCCAATCGCAGGAAGCCTTTACGCGTGCTTTTAAGCATCTTTATTCTTTACCTCCCGGAATGTACAGGTCCATGATGAGAGACATGCAAATGAAAAAGGAGGAAGATTCGATGACATTACATGAAGCAGTACCTGGCTGGGGTTTGAGTGGTTCACATCCGCATATGTATGAGATGGGTGTTGATACAGCAGAGTTTCATACGGGAAAGCAATCAGGTGTTTTATCATCTAAAGAAGGCGTACAAGAAGGACAGTTTGCGACGATGATGCAGGGGTTTCAAGCAAAAGAGTATGTAGGCAAGCGGTTGAAGCTCTCTGCTTTCTTGAAAACAGAGAATGTATCTTCAGCAGGAATTTGGATGCGGGTAGATGACGGAAAGGGTGATACGGTGCAGTTTGATAATATGCAGAATCGACCTGTGACAGATTCTACGGAATGGAATCAATATGCGATCGTATTAGATGTTCCTATGCGCAGTGAATCCATTCATTTTGGAGTGCTACTCAGCGGTCATGGAACAATCTGGGCTGACGGTTTTCGATTTGAGGAAGTGGATGAGAAAACACCTACAACGAATATGGTGGAGGCTTCGGCTCTGCCAGATGTGCCGATGAATTTGCATTTTGAGCTTGAGAAGACCGTGTGAGCGGTCTTTTTTTGTTGTATACAAATCTGCATGAACCGTTTATAATGAAAAATATAATTAAACATACCGACGGTCGGTATGTAAAAGGAGGCGTTTGAACTGGCGCGAAATAAGTATCCAGAAAAGACGATGCAGCAAATTTTGGACGTGTCGACAAAGTTGTTTCAGGAAAAGGGATTTGAAAAGACAAGTTTGCAAGATATTATCCATGAATTGAATATGTCAAAAGGGGCTATTTATCATCATTTTAAATCGAAGGATGAAATATTACGCGGCGTGATGGATCGGCAGTTTCGTTATGCAACCGAGAAGCTAGAGGAGTTAATTGAGCATACGGAGGCAGCTCATGCGAAAGAGAAGCTGCAGCTTATTCTGGAGCAGCTTGTGGCAGACCCGCAGTCTCATTCGATTGATGGGATCTTGGTTGATCAGATGAAAAACCCACAATTTGTGATTGAAGGCATGAAGACAGGTGTCAATCAGGATGCTTTGAGAATCAAACAGTTAATCATTGAAGGGATTGAGGATGGTTCGATGGAAACTGCGTTTCCTGGTGAAGTGGCAGAAGTATTTTTGCTTCTTGTGAATATATGGTTGAATCCCACCTTGTTTGTACGCAATCATGAAGAAACGGTCCAGCGTTTGTGTTTTTTAAAGCAGATGATGAAGGGTCTTGGCGTGGATATTGTGAGTGATCTATTTATTCAAAAGGTGACAGCGCACTATGCTGAAATTGGCGGGTATGATCTGCCCGAAAAGTAAAGAATGCCAACTGATAGGAGGATGACGTATGATTCATTTTATGAAGGTTGAGCTAAGAAAAGGCCACATGAAGCAGTATATTCAAGCTAGTTTCATCGCGAGTATTGTGCTGCTAGTATTCATCTATTTTATTGCGTTTGCTGCAAAAATTGAACGCGAACCGGGTTTTCAGCAATATACGAATATTTATTTGTTAACGAGTACAGTATGGATGATCTTTTTTTCTATCATCACAGCTATGCTGTATTGGCGTGTAGGCAAGACTGTTTATCAGGAACGCACATCCAATTCAGTGAGATTCCTTTCTCATATGATATGGATGGTGTGCCTTTCAACGTTTGCGATGATGTGCAGTATCATTCCTTCGTTTGTTGTGTTTAGTGTGACTGAATTGTTTTTCCCTATTGTTCACGATACGCTGACGGCAGGTTCTCTGTTTCAATTGATGAAAACATTCTTTATGTTGATTGTTTGTGTTCAAGCGATTGGCATGATGGCGATGAGAATAGGGTTGAGCAAGAAATCTGTTTTGATGACCGTCCTGACTGCAATTGTTTTATGTGCTGTTTTAGGAAATGTATCGCTCGCCATTTATGGCAATGATCAAATGAACCTCATCCTGTCAGGAGTGATGATTGCAGCAGTCCTCATTGTGATCTTGGAATTGTGGAGCCGCATCGGCCGGCTGCAAACGAGGTAATTCATGATGGGAAAAGGATGGAGACATGTGAAGCATACGGTTCAAATTGAAGAAGCAATAACGGAACTTTCATTAAACTGGCTGGTGGGAGATGTTCGCCTTTATCACCATGATCATCCTTATTTATTGGTGAAGCAGACCACCAATCACGTATTCCCCCATCGGTATTTACTGCATCATCAAGTGCAGGAAGGCAGGCTAGTCATTCAAGATAAAAGAAAACGAGCGATCAGCTTGGGGCTTCATCTTCATCAAACGAATTTGGAGATTTACCTCCCTCAGGCACAGTTACAGTCCTTGTCTATTCATTGTAAAGGAGCAAATCTACTTTTGGATGGACTGAAGGTGAAGGAGGCTGACTGCCAATTGATTTCTGGAAAGTCCATGTTTACGGGAGAAATCAAGCATCTGCGCTTGCAGACAGTGGGTGGACTTATCTCTAGTCAACAGCTCAACACGCAGACATTGAGCCTGCGTACTACTTCGTCAAAAGTGGAGATGGTAGGTGCTTTTTCAGATATTGATCTGAATTTAATAGGCAGAAGGGTACAGATACATTCAAAGGCCATGCTGCATTCGCTCAAATCGACGTCAACTGGATCATCTGTCAAAGTGGCGATTCCGGAAAATGATGGATTTATTTGTTATGTGAAGAAAAGATCAGGTACTTTTCACAATGACTTTCCTTGTGTTGATGATCAGGATAGAATGGTTTATAAAAATGGAGGGAAAAGCTTTGAGGTCGATATAAGGGGAGGTTCTTTTCTATTAAGTGATGGTCATTGAAGCGATGATGATCCTCTGATTCGATATATCAATATAAAATAATTTGAATATCTTTTTATGTCAGAATATTTTGTTAATAGTGTTTTCCTCAAAAAAACAATTGTTTTTTAAGGGTAGATTTATTATGATAATATACATCGAAAGATTGAAGATTTTGAATCAGAATGAAAATTCTGATTTTTTATTTTTTATGTTGTTTGTTGATGAGGGGGAATAGAAGTGGCTCAAAAGGAATTAAAGAGAGGGTTAAGTGCTCGTCATATTCAAATGATTGCGCTTGGCGGCACAATTGGTGTTGGCTTATTTATGGGGTCAGCTAAAGCCATTCAATGGACAGGTCCATCGGTTCTTCTCGCGTACGCAGTGTGTGGTATTTTTATCTTTTTTATTATGCGTGCGATGGGAGAAATGTTGTATCTTGAACCGAGTACGGGATCGTTTGCTACATTTGGGCATCAATATATTCATCCGCTTGCGGGGTATATGACAGCTTGGAGTAACTGGTTCCAGTGGGTCATTGTTGGAATGTCTGAGATTATCGCCGTAGGCGCTTATATGAAATATTGGTTCCCGGAGTTACCGGCGTGGATTCCCGGATTAATCGCCATGATCATTTTAGGTGCGGCCAACTTGATTTCGGTTAAGTCATTCGGTGAGTTTGAATTCTGGTTTGCGATGATCAAGATTGTGACGATTATTTTAATGATCATTGCAGGTTTAGGCATTATTTTCTTTGGGTTTGGCAATGGTGGAACAGCGATTGGTTTGTCTAACCTTTGGGCGCACGGCGGGTTCTTTACAGGTGGATTTAGCGGTTTCTTGTTTGCATTGTCCCTAGTGATTGCTGCCTATCAAGGGGTAGAGCTCATTGGGATTACTGCAGGTGAGGCGCAAAATCCGCAAAAGACGCTGACAAATGCCATCAAAAGCATCATCTGGCGTATTTTGATTTTCTATATCGGTGCGATCTTTGTCATCGTAACGGTGTATCCGTGGGATCAGCTGAATACGCTCGGCAGTCCATTTGTGGCGACGTTTGCGAAAATTGGAATTACGGCAGCAGCAGGTATTATTAACTTTGTTGTCATTACAGCAGCGATGTCCGGCTGTAATAGTGGAATCTTCAGTGCGGGGCGTATGCTTTATACATTAGGTGTGAATGGACAGGCACCTGCTTTCTTTACAAAAATTTCGAAGAATGGTGTACCGTATTTTGGGACATTTGCTGTGCTGATTGGTTTAGCGGTTGGGGTGGTCTTAAATTACGTTTCTCCGCCAAACATTTTCGTTTATGTGTATAGTGCGAGTGTCCTTCCTGGTATGGTGCCTTGGTTTGTGATTTTAATTAGTCACATTGGCTTCAGAAAGGCGAAGGGGGCAGCGCTTGATCAGCATCCGTTTAAGCTGCCGCTTGCGCCATTTTCTAACTATTTGACAATCGGATTCTTGCTGATGGTGCTTGTGTTTATGCTGATTAATCAGGATACACGAATTTCTCTCATTGTGGCAATTGGGTTCTTGATTTTAGTGGCGCTTAGCTTTTTTGTATTTGGAATTGGTAAACGAAAACCGATTGAAACAGCTTCTTCTGATCAAACGGTGGAATAATCAAAAGCCTTGCGGAGTGGACCCGCAAGGCTTTTGTCGTTTACAGAGAAGCTTTGACACGCTGAAAGACATCTGGAAAGTTGGTGAAAAGACCGGTGACGCCGTATTGCAGAAGACGTGTCATGTCTGCTTCGCTGTTTACCGTATATGGGTGAAGGAGGAGTCCGTGGCTTCTGACCTGCTGTACATTTTCAAGTGTCAAAGCTCTAAAATTCGGTCCGACCCCCACTGCATACGATTTGATGAAGTCGAGCTGATCATCTGTAATAGACGTCATTTGCGCTCTATCTAATAGCTGTACTTTTGGAAGCCGAGGGGCGAGTTTCTGCAATTTTAATAGACTTTCTTGGCTGAAAGATTGGATGATGACCTGCCCTTTTCTCGTATGTTTTCCAAGAAGATGATGTTTCTTTAAGACGGCCAATAGTTTTTCTTCCATTTGCGGATAGATGTCTGGTTTTTTGGTTTCAATATAATAATTTTCTCGTTTACCGAAGTAGCGTAATACCTCATCTAATGTGAGGACTTGCTGTCCAATAAAGTGGGCATTTTGTTTGTCGGGGTTGGCTTCGTTAAACCATGCACCGGCATCGAGCTGTTTGATTTCGGCAAGTGTGAGGTCTTTGACCCAGCCTGTTCCGTTTGTCGTCCGGTCAACCGTTTCATCGTGCATGACGATGAGGTGTCCATCCTTTGTCATTTGAAGGTCAAGTTCGAGGTAATCTGCATTCATCTTTGTGGCGAGCTTGTAGGAAGCTAGGGTATGCTCTGGGGCATACCCTGATGCTCCGCGGTGTGCAACGGTTAAAATGCGATCTGGAGATAAAAGATGTTCATGTGCCGATATGGTGGTCGGCACCCAACCAAAAGACAGTAAAGCAAAAGAGAGTAACACGAAAGCAAGTAATCTACTTTTCTTCATATTTTATCCTCCTTTTACGGTAACTGCCTCCATCATAAGAAATAGATGTAAAGGGCATGTTGGGCGGAGATGAATCTTTTATGTGATTTTCATTAAGCTTGCTCTACGCGCTTTCCTGTATTCCATGTCATGGCGAGGAACACAATTGCAAGGATACAAGAACCAACTAGTAAAATGAAACCTCCTGTCCAGTCATAGTGATCGACGACGACACCCATCATGGCATTAGCAAAAGCAGAGCCGCCAATATATCCAAAGAATCCTGTCAACCCGGCAGCAGTGCCAGCGGCTTTTTTCGGAGCGAGATCAATGGCTTGCAGTCCAATGAGCATGACGGGTCCGTAAATTAAAAACCCGATGCTGATGAGGGCAATGTTATCAACCATTGGATTGCCAGCAGGGTTTAACCAGTACACAAGAACCGCAATTAATACGCCAATCATAAAGAGGACGCCAGCAGGTGCGCGGCGGCTTCTAAAGAAGCGGTCACTAATCCACCCGCACAATAATGTACCAGGGATGCCTGCATATTCATAAAGGAAATAAGACCAGCGTGAATGCTCTGGTGAGAATCCTTTTGCTTCTGTTAAATAGGTAGGTGCCCAGTCTACGACCCCGTAACGGACAAAGTACACAAAGACGTTGGCAATGGCGATATACCAAAGGAATTTATTGTTGAGTACATATTTGAACAAAATCTCTTTTACGGTTAATTCTTTTTCTTGATCTTCATATTGTTGTGCCGGATAGTCATTTCGGTATTCTTCAATTGGCGGAAGACCAGCGGATTGCGGGGTGTCCCGAACGAGAAGAATGATGACGAAAGAGACGATAATGGCGATGATGGCAGGGAAGAAAAAGATACTTTTCCACGTCGCAAACAAAACAATTCCTAATGTAATAAGCGGTGCAAGAATCCCCCCGCCGATATTGTGAGCGACGTTCCAAATGGACATTTTCGTACCACGTTCACTCACCGAAAACCAATGCGCCATCGTTCGTCCGCATGGCGGCCATCCCATTCCTTGAAACCAGCCGTTTAAGAACATGAATAAAAACATGATCCATACACTGGATGTCACCCATGGAAATGAGACAAATAGAATATTGATAAGAGCTGATAGAAAGAGTCCAGCGGCTAAAAAGTATCTTGGGTTACACCGGTCTGAGATCATCCCCATAATGAATTTACTAAAGCCATAAGCGATTGAAACAGCCGCCAGTACAAAGCCTAATTCACTCTTTGTGAACCCCTCTTCCTGTAAATAAGGGATGGCAAATGCGAAATTTTTGCGCAGCAAATAGTAGCCCGCATATCCGATAAAGATTCCCAAAAAGACTTGCAGCCGTAGCCGTTTATAGGTTTCGTCTGTTTTGGCATCATCGAGCCTGTCGATATGCGGAGCTGGTTTAAACCATTTGAACATAAACATCCTCCTCTTGTAGATATGACTGAAACAAAAGTACGAGGTCTGTCTTTGATCTTGTACTTTTTCAGAGACAAAAGAATTGATAACGCTTTCTTTTGTACTCCCATCATATCGGATGGAGAAGATGTTTATGATGAGGCTTTTGTCATTATTTTGGAAAAACAGTTCGTGAAGTGATGAAAAAAATCCGCACAATGGCGGATTTTTAATAGTGGTTAAATTGATACATCAATTTTTGCAGATTTCTTTAGTTGATCAATTTCTTTTTGTACTTCTTTTTGCTTTTCTTGAGATTCTAACTGCTTCTTGATTTGTGATTTGACGTCTTTGAAATCAGGTGCTTTTTGTTTTTGCTTTTTCATTTGTTCGGCGTATTGGTCATAGTACGCTTTGACGTCTTTTTCAGACACAGAGGCTGATTTAATTTCTTTGTCGACATATTGGCTGTATTTGATGCTGTCGGCAATATCATTTTTCAGCTGATCCATTGTCAGTCCGCTCTTTTTGAGTGCTTCTTCAAATTGAGCATTGTCTTTAAATTGTTTCTTTTCTTCTTTTAGCTGCTTATCGACTTGCTTGTCAGAGGCTTTATAGCCCTTCTTCTCAGCATCTTGCAGGATGAGCTCTTGACCTACTAGCGCATCAATGGTTTGCTTCTTGACAGCTTTTGCGCCTTCTTTAGATGTTGGGTCTTGTCCTGACTGCTGAAGTTGACCTTGAATGGTCGATAAGGCGCTATTGTATTCACTTCCTGTGATTTTATCTTTGTTGACGGTCGCAACGACCTTTTGATCATCAATTTTTTGTGCGTCTAATTTCTTTTGCATCTCTTCCATTTGCTTTTGCTGCTCTTTTTGGTCAGCCTGTGTTGTTTCCTTGCTTTTGGCTGAATCGTTTTGCTTATCCTGTTTCGCATCGTTTGATGAGCAGGCTACAAGCCCCACTGATAACAGACAAGCAATGAGTGTATATGATACTTTTTTCAATTATTTTCTCTCCCTTCGGTATGAGAACATCTAGTGCGCATTCTAACCGTTTTAGAGGAAAAATAAAACCGTACAGATGAATTGTTAGCGGATTGACATGTTTTTTATCTGTTTGTCCTCATTTTGTCTTCTCATAGTCATCATATGACAGCTCAAATTTGAAATAATTGTTCCATCGCTTCGTCGAGATTGGTGATCGGCTGGCGGCAGCTGTAGTTTTCACAAATATAGACTGTCGTGCTGTCGTTGATCGTTTTGTAATCTTTTGCAAAAGGTGCGAGCCTTGCTAATTCTTGCCCTGTTTCGGCAGTTAAAATGAGATCAAATGGCATGAATCGTTTTTGCAATGCTTGTAGAAACTGTTCTTTTTGCGGATCGCCCTTTTTCCCGAGAATAATGATTTCTCGTTTTACGGCATATTGGCTTAATAGTCCTTGTAAAAAGGCGGTATGTCCGCTTGGATAGGAAGAGACATCGACGTAAAAGGCGCTGAACATCTTCTCTAGTGTTTCGATCCAGTCTTGACGTCCGATCATTCTGCTTAGTTTCAGAAGCTGTTGGAGTGCAGTACTGTTACCAGACGGCATGGCCCCGTCGTATACTTCTTTTTCACGAACAATAAGCGCTTCTGCATCTGAGCCTGAGAAGAAAAAGCCCCCGATTTGCTCATCCCAAAACAGTTCAAACATATTTTCAGCAACGGCTCTGGCTTTTGTCAGCCAATCTAGGTCAAAGGTCGCTTCGTATAAAGACATATAAGCTGTGAGCATGTGCGCATAATCTTCGATAAAGCCTAGATGCTTCACGTCCCCTTCCCTGTAGCGGACCATGAGCCGTCCCTGTTGAACGAGCTGTGTTTCGAGAAAAGACATTGCCTGTTTTGCCATGCGTATGGTTTCTTCTTCATGAAAGACACTCCTTGCTTTGGCAAGTGCGGAAATCATCAGCGCATTCCATGAGGTGAGTACCTTGTCATCGATTAGCGGTGCAGGTCGCTGCTGTCTTACAGTGAGTAAGATGTGTCGAGCGGATTGCAGTTTGGAATGAAGGGTTTTGTCGTCGATTGAATATGCTGCCTTGATGTCATCAAATGAGGTGGAAATGGTATGAGGGATGTTCTGTCCTTCAAAATTTCCTTCCTCTGAGATGTGGTAGACCGCACAAAATAAAGTGCCGAGGTCATCGCCTAAATGGGTCATGATCTCCTTTTTTGTCCAAACGTAATATTGCCCTTCCTTTCCTTCTGAATCGGCATCGATTGCCGAATAAAAAGATCCGTCACGATTCATCATGTCTCGTTTGATAAAATGAATGAGGTCTTGGACAAGCTTTTCGTACTCAGGGTGTTGAGTGATTTGATAGGCTTCGGTGTAGGCATCTATTAGCAAGGCGTTATCATACAGCATCTTTTCAAAATGCGGCACAAGCCATTTTTCATCGGTTGAATATCGAGTAAATCCAGAACCAATATGATCATAAATACCGCCGTTTGCCATACCGTTTAACGTTTTTGTGACAGCATATAACGCATTTTCTTGCCCTGTCCATTCAAAATAACGCATGAGAAACGTGAGCATATGAGGCGCAGGAAATTTAGGCGCAGAACCGAAGCCGCCATACAGCGTATCAAAGCTGCTCATGAGCTGATAATAGGCTTTGTGAATCGACTCCTGAGTGAGCGTATTCTCTGTCTGTCCTGCTGCCTTGATCCGCAAATTATTTGTTGCCTTTTCTGCCAATGATTCAATATGATCTCGATCGTTGTGATACGCATCCAGCAATTGCGTCAGTGCTTCAATGAAGCCAGGACGGCCGTAAGCACTTCTTTTTGGAAAATAAGTCCCCGCATAAAACGGCTTTTGATCAGGCGTGACAAACACGTTGAGCGGCCAGCCGCCTTGCCCAGTCATCATCTGACAAACGGACATATACATCGAGTCAATGTCTGGACGCTCCTCACGATCGACTTTGATTGAAATGAAATGCTCGTTTAGGATGTCGGCGACTTGTTGATCTTCAAAGCTTTCGTGTGCCATGACGTGGCACCAGTGGCAAGTGGCATAGCCGATGCTGACAAGCACCGGTTTATTTTCACGTTTCGCTTTGTCGAAGGCTTCTTGCCCCCACGGATACCAGTGAACTGGGTTGTGAGCGTGCTGAAGGAGATAAGGTGATTTTTCCGTGATGAGTGGGTTGGGTGTTTGGTTCTTTGGCATGGGTCACCTGCTCTTTCAATTTTTTAAGTATTTTCTTTTCTCCATTTAATATATCAGATTGCTGAGGCTCGTCATATTTTGTCTGTGAGGTATTCCCATCATAAAAAAACAAGGGCTATAAACCCTTGTTTTGTCATTATTTCACCTTTTCACTACTTCAATCGTAATGTTTTAACAAGATGGCTGAATTATGTCCTCCAAAACCAAAAGAATTGGATAGCCCATATTTCAATGGAAGCTGTCTCGCTTCTAATACAACATCTAAATTGCAATCTGGATCTTGTTTCTCTACATTAATAGTTGGCGGAATCATTCCTCGTCTCAAACTTTCCACTAAAGCAATCGCTTCTACTCCGCCTGCAGCACCAAACATGTGCCCAGTCATTGACTTGTTCGCAGTTGTTGGAATTTCACCTGATCGATCACCAAATAATTTCTTAATGGCTAGAACTTCTGAACGATCACCTACTTGTGTACTTGTTGCATGAGCACTAATAACATCGATTTCACTTGTTGATATATCTGCACTGCTCAATGCTTTCTTCATGGCTAAGTAGGCACCCCTACCTTCTGGGTGTGAAGCGACCATATGATGTGCATCTGAACTAGCCCCGTATCCCACTACTTCACATAATATCGGCGCATCTCTAAGAATTGCGTTGTCTAATGATTCTAATACTAAGATACCTGCGCCTTCACTCATAACAAAGCCATCTCTATCTGTATCGAATGGACGGCTGGCTCGACTTGGGTCTTGGTTTCTAGTAGACAGTGCATGTGCGTTTCCAAAACTAGCCAAAGATATCTGGTTGACGGCAGCTTCTGCTCCACCGGCAAATATAATATCTGCTTCATCATTTCGGATCGCATTGAAAGCTTCACCAATAGAAGTGTTACCGATAGAACAAGCTGTGACTGGTGACAATGATGGCCCTTGTGCGCCTAATTTAATGCTGATTTGGGCCGCAGCTGCATTTGAAATCATCATGGGGACAAGGCTAGGGCTTACTCTCGATGGACCTCGTTTATCTAATACATTCACCTGATCAACAAGCGATTGTATGCCCCCGATTCCTGAACCAACATATACGCCTAAACGTTCAAGATCTACTTGATCTAACTGTAATTGCGAATGTTCTAATGCTTGTTCGGCTGCTGCTAAGGCAAACTGACTAAAACGATCTAATCGTTTTGCTTCTTTTCTCCCTAATATTTCATCTGCATCGAAATCACGAACGATTCCAGCTATTTTTGTTTTATAATCAGTCGTATCAAAAGAATCAATGAGAGATATTCCCGATTGTCCTTGAACTAGTTGATTCCAAAAGCTATCTATATCATTTCCAAGTGGAGAAATAACTCCCATTCCAGTAATGACAACTCTTTTCATGATCATTCCCTCCTTGTTTTTATTAACTTTAGCCATTGTGTTATCCTATTACAAGTTGTTGTTTATCCTAGTATAATGAATAATATTTTAAAGGGTGATCATATTGAAACCTGAAACAAGACTTCAAGCATTATCAGAATTTCTAAAAAACCAACGTTCAAAAATCACGCCTCAAATGGTTGGTTTACCTGTAGGAACCCGCAGAAGAACACCAGGGCTCAGAAGAGAAGAAGTAGCTCAACTAGCCGGTGTGAGTCTTACTTGGTATACATGGTTAGAGCAAGGCAGAGATATAAAAGTATCTACTTCGGTATTAGATGCTATTTCTAGTGCATTACAATTAAATAACGATGAAAGGAGATATTTGTACGCTTTAGCGTTAGAGGAAGGTGTGAAACAATCCTATATCATTGAGAATGAGAAGGAAATCAGTCCGGCTTTAGTGAAAATTTTGCAGGAACTTCGTTATTGCCCAACAATTATATCTGATAGAAGAAGTCAGATTGTTGGGTGGAATCAAGCAGCAGCTAATGTATTTTTGGACTTTGAACAAATCATCCCGGCAGAAAGGAATATCATACGCTTACTATTCGCAAGAAAGGAATTTAAAAGTTTAGCCGTGAATTGGGAGCATTTTGTAAGAGGATATATCGCCATATTTAGAACGTATTATGGACAGTATGTGGCGGACGACTGGTATGAGCAATTTATAGAAGAAATGGAGCAGGCATATCCTGAGTTTCGTAAAATTTGGAATGAAAATGAGATCAGTTATGCACCTGAAGTATTAATTGAATTTCGTCATGCTAAGGTAGGGAAAATGTTGTTTAATCTCACTTCATTACAAGTGTACGGGGATACTGATTTAAGATGCAGTGTCTATACTCCAGTTGAGGATACTGAAACGGAGCTTAAGTTGAAACGTTTAATTGAAGGGTAGCTATTATTTGGAGAGAAGAATAGATTTGAGGTATCCTTCCATGTTCAGAAAGTAAATAAATTAGGTATTTATGATAGAAATTATTTCTTTACTTCTTAAAACTTAATCATGACATTTAGCTTCTTCGGATATCGCTGTTTGAGACATGCCGCCTATTCGCTTATCTAGTTCAAAAGGAGAGATAAAATGGATTATGTTTATCAGAAAAAGGAGAAGAAAAACGGTAATTGTGTTATTTCCGTTAGAGATAGATGGGAGAATTCAATAATTGAATTTGAAAAAAAGCAACATCATATTGATATAGTGGTTAATTACCGTAATGATAAGACTACGAAGTATTCAATACCAATAGACATTTGTGAAAAAGTTTACGATGATTTGCAAAGAGGTAATTGAGGGGATTTTGGTTCTTTCAACTACCTCCGTGTTACATTTATATTCGCTTTTCTATTCATAACTTCAATTTATCTTTGCTTAACCAAGGTTACGCTTCTACAATCTCTAATAACACAGCATTTTGATGTAACTTGTCAATTCTCCACTACCTCTTCACTAGTACATATTGTAAGTTTTCTAATTCAAACATATCAATCAGTTCATCGATCCCTTTAAAATCGATATGTTTTCCAAACCGTTTTGTGCTTAGGTCAATTTCTACATCCAATTGATCGTCCTTTTCTTTCATTTCGAGTTCATTTAGACAAGAATAGATTTCGATGTTTTCTCCTTTTGACAGCTCTTTTTCAATGAATTTAAAAAGTGCACGAAGAGAATGAATGATGTCTAATTCATAAACAAAAGGGTGCGTGAATTTGTTTCTTACCGCTTCATTGACGGGATCTAGATAATCAATGTGAATGCCTTCGAAATCCTCTTCTGTTTCAAATACTTCTATCAAAAGATCATCTTTTTGATAGATTTTGGGCTTTTTTTGTTTTTTATCAAACATGCTGATATTGAGTTCAGAGAATGGTTTATAGGTAGGATTTTGACCAATGGTACCAAGTGGCAGTTCTTTGTTTGATCCAATATAATGCTGTAAAGTCATGGGTTGCCCTCTTTCCTTGAAATATTCCTTATAGCGTTGATTATTTCCTTTTTACCAATTTAGAGGTGAATATGCAATGGCTTGACATATCGGTATTTCTAGATATACAATGTCTGCCATGGAACCTATTGATGTGTTTAAGGCATTATCGAATGAAACAAGGTTGAATATTTTAAAGTGGCTCAAGGAACCAGAGAAGCATTTTCCTAAGCAAGGCGCTCATTTACCGAAGGAGGTTAGTTATAAGGGGGGCGTTTGTGTTGGGGATATTCAAGAAAAGGCGCAAATTTCTCAATCAACGGTCTCTAGCTACTTACATTTGATGCAAAAGGCTGGTCTGCTTGAATCGGTACGGCATGGACAATGGACATACTATAGACGAAATGAAGAATTTATCCAACAGATCGGACAATATATGAAAACAGAGATCTAAAGGATGTGTGATTTCTGTTTTTTTCTATTCTATATATCTGTTTATCTAGATATATAAAAATATGAATCAAAGGAGATTTGATGATGCGTTTAATTTTTTATGTGCTTGCACTATTAGCGGGTGCGGCACTTAGTTTTGAAGGAGCCATCTATGCGGAGCTTGGGAAGTCGATCGGACAGTTAGAAACGAGTTTTTATAACTTTTTTGTCGGTTCAATTATTATGGGGCTATTGTGGCTCTTTTTTGGCAAAGGTGACCTTTCCTATACGTTGAAGGCACCAAAATGGTCGCTACTTGGCGGAGCGATGGGGGTTGTGTATTTAACGTCTATTGTGGTGAGTGTTCCATTCGTTGGTGTGGGGGTAACGATGGTCGCTGTCATTATTGGTCAGCTGTTGATGAGTATGGTGATTGAGCATTTTGGCTGGCTTGGGAGTCAGAGAACGAGAGTAAACAAAGAGAAGGTATTTGCGGTCATTTCGATGATCATTGCCCTTATTCTTATTCATTAGGAGGAAAGTCGATATGGCATTATTGTTAATTATATTTACTTTAATCGGAGGCATTACGTTAAGTGCGCAATCTTCCATAAACGGTACGTTTAGCAGGAGAGCGGGTACGATTGAAACGACCTTTTTGACCTTTTTAACGGGTACGATGTTTTTAATCATTCTGATTTTATTCTTTGGGAGCGGCCATCTGTTGAATCTCTTGCATGCACCAAAGTGGCAGTTGAGTGCGGCTTTTCTTGGAACGGCTTATTTAATCCTGACAGTGATCGCTGTTCCGAAAATCGGTGTCATTGCTGCGAATATTGCGGGGATTGCTGGGCAGCTTGTCATTGGAATGGTCATTGATCATTTTGGCTGGTTCCATAGTCTGGTGATTTCACTTGATCTCAAACGCATATTGGCATTGTTCTTTATGCTGATCGCTCTTTATTTTATTTACAAAGGAAATAAGCGCTCTCGAGAGGAAGCGAGTGCTTAAAGAGAACGGGCTGCTGCGGCATTTGCTCTCAGCAGCTCTTTTATACTGATTCATCATGTTTGACTAAATACCTATCAGGGTATACTATCTGATCATAGGGACAAGAGAAAGGAGTGTTAAACGTGGAGTATAATCAGCAGATGAAGAATCGTCTTCGCCGGATTGAGGGACAGATTAAAGGGGTTCTTGCGATGATGGAGCAGGGAAAGGATTGCCGCGAGGTGGTAACACAGCTATCTGCATCACGCAATGCCATTGATCGTGCAATGGGTGTGATTGTGAGTACAAACCTTGAACAATGTGTCCGTGAAAGTCTTGAGCAGGGCAAGGATACAGAGGGGCTTGTCAAAGAAGCGGTTGAGCTCTTGGTGAAAAGCCGGTAAGAAATTCCTCAGCCTTTGGAGGTTGACGAATTTTTTTACTTGTTATAATATACCCTTACCGGTATGTGTATATATTTTTTGTTTTCTATATACCCCCATGGGTAATTAAGATAAGGAGGATCATGATGGAGGAACAGAAAAAACGAACAACAATTGTTTTATTTAGTGGAGATTATGATAAAGCGATGGCCGCTTATATTATTGCAAATGGCGCAGCAGCTTATGATCACGAGGTGACTATTTTTCATACTTTTTGGGGGCTGAATGCGTTGCGTAAGGAAGAGATGGTGCCACTGAAGAAGGGATTTTTAGAAAAAATGTTTGGCAAAATGATGCCGCGTGGCGCTGATCGAATGGGGCTGTCAAAGATGAATTTTGCAGGAATGGGACCGAAGATGATCAAGCATGTGATCAATAAACACAATGCCATGACCCTGCCGCAGCTCATTGATATGGCGAAGGAACAAGAGATCAACCTCGTGGCATGTACGATGACGATGGATCTTTTAGGGCTGCAGGAGAATGAATTACTAGCAGACATTCAATATGCCGGTGTGGCAGCGTATTTAGCAGAGGCAGAAATCGGGAATGTGAACTTATTTATCTAGGGGGGTGTCCATACATGATTCAAACGCTTTTGCTCATTATTGTGATCGCTTTGCTTGTGAGCCGTTTTCTTCCCGTACGGGGTGTGAAACAAATGGACGCAGCTCATCTGAAACCTAAATTGCATAGTCGGCATCAACAGCTGATAGACGTGCGATCACCTTTAGAGTTTCAAACAAATCATATAAAAGGATTTCAAAATATCCCCTTACCACAGTTAAGGAATCGATCGCATGAGCTTGAGAAAGACAAAGAAGTGTATGTGATCTGCCAGAGCGGGATGAGAAGTATGCAGGCGGCTAAATTGTTAAAAAAACAGGGATTTACCCACATTACGAATATCAAGGGTGGCATGAATGCTTGGCGATTATAGGTATAAATAGGCTTTAAAAGATACCCCCACCCCTATAAAAGGAGGAAAAACAATGCAGCAACCAACAGCAATTCTAGATGCAAAAGGATTGGCATGCCCAATGCCCATTGTCAAAACGAAAAAACAAATGAATGAGCTCTTGCCAGGAGATGTGCTTGAAGTGCAAGCAACCGATAAAGGGTCTACAGCGGATTTAGCAGCTTGGTCAAAAAGCGCCGGTCATGAATTTTTAGGAACAAAAGTAGAAGGACAGGTGCTTCATCATTTGATTCGTAAAGGCGGAGCGAAACAGGGGGAGGAGCAGTCAATGATTTCGGAAATGTCGTTGAACATGTTTCAACAGAAGGTAAAAGAAGATCAGTCATTGTTTATTTTAGATGTACGAGAGCCAGATGAATACGAAGCGGGTCATATTCCAGGAGCTGTTCACATCCCTCTCGGTGAGGTGGAACAACGTGCTGAAGAATTGAACCGAGAGACGCTCATTTACCTCATCTGTCATTCAGGCAGAAGAAGTGAATTAGCCGCACAAAAGTTAAAAGAAAAAGGATTTCATCAATTGATCAATGTAGTGCCAGGCATGAACAGCTGGACAGGAGAGATTGAAAAATAGGAGCTGAATGAACCAATGACTGTAAAAGCAATGACAGCAGAACAGTTAACAAAAAGGATCATCAACAAAGAGCCGATCTTTTTGTTGGATGTACGAAACGAATCAGATGTGCAGGACTGGAAAATTGAAGGGAAAGCCGTTGAATATTTAAATGTGCCTTACTTTGAGCTTCTTGATGGCGTAGAGGATATGGTGGAGAACATACCGGATGACCTAGATGTACTGGTCGTTTGTGCGAAAGAAGGCTCTTCTATTATGGTGGCAGAGATGCTGTCAGAGGCAGGCAGAACGGTCCATTATTTGCAAGGCGGCATGAAGGCATGGAGTGAGCATTTAGAGCCAGTGAAGATCGGTGATTTAACTGGCGGTGGAGAGTTGTACCAATTTGTGCGAATGGGCAAGGGGTGCTTGTCCTATATGATCATGTCGAATGGGGAAGCTGCGATTATTGATGCGGCTAGAATGACGGAGGTCTATACGCAATTTGCTAAAAAACATCAAGTCACGGTGACGCATGTGTTTGATACGCACCTTCATGCGGACCATATATCTGGCGGGAAAAAGCTGTCTGAACTGACTGGTGCTATCTATTGGCTACCGCCAAAAGACGCCGAAGAGGTGACATTTGATTACAAACACCTTGAAGAAGGACAGCGTGTGACGATTGGAGCGACGGAGATTGAGATTCATGCCCTTTATTCACCGGGCCATACGATTGGTTCAACCTCTTTTATCGTAGACGGCCGTTACCTCCTTTCAGGTGATATTTTGTTCATTGATTCGATCGGAAGACCTGACCTAGCCGGTATGGCGGAGGACTGGGTAGGTGATTTGAGAGAAACCCTTTATACACGATATACGGCGCTTTCGGCAGAATTGATTGTGCTGCCTGCACATTTTATGATCGTGGATGAGCTGAATGAAGACGGGAGCGTTTGGAAGGCGCTAGGCGCTTTGTTTGAAGAAAATCACGGGCTGAACATTGAAGATGAAGACGTATTTAGACAAATGGTCACGCAGCATCTCCCTGCACAGCCAAACGCTTATCAAGACATTCGGTCTACCAATATGGGGAAGCTGCATCCAGACGAGGAAGCGCAGCGAGACATGGAAATTGGTCCAAACCGTTGTGCGATTCGATAATGTTCAATAAAATAAAGAAGCGAGGGATGATCAGATGACATCAGATCACATTTTAGACGTAACCGGGCTTGCATGCCCGATGCCGATTATTCGGACGAAGAAAAAAATGAACGACTTGGCAGAAGGTCAAGTATTAGAAATACATGCAACAGATAAAGGAGCCAAAGCTGATTTGGCTGCATGGGCTAAGTCAAGCGGACATGAATTGATCACGCAGACGGATGAAGGACATGTGCTGAAGTTCTGGGTGAGAAAAGGGTCCTAAAGGGGAGAGGGGTATCTATGAGGGAGCCCCTTTTCCTTTTGCAAAGGAGGAGACCAGCGTGGATTTTGCATTTTTCATTACTTTATTTATCATCGGATTTATTGGTTCCTTCTTATCAGGAATGGTCGGAATAGGAGGATCGGTGATCAACTATCCCATGCTGCTTTATATCCCGCCTCTTGTCGGAGTGATGGCATTATCGGCACACGAGGTTTCAGGGATTGGTGCCATTCAAGTACTATTTTCGACACTCGGCGGTGTGCTGGCGTATCGAAAAAGCGGATTTTTACATCGACCATTGATTTTATATATGGGGAGCAGTATATTGGCAGGGAGTTTATTAGGCAGCTATTTATCACATTTCCTTCCAGAGAAAGGCATCAATGTAGTCTATGGCCTGCTTGCCATTGTCGCTGTCATTTTAATGCTTGTTCCGAAAAAAGGTCAGCAGGCAGAAGCGGATGGAGAGGTGACCTTTCATAAAGGACTGGCGGCTGGTATTGCCTTTGTGATCGGAAGTGTATCGGGTGTATTAGGTGCAGGCGGTGCCTTTATTTTAGTGCCGGTGATGCTATCGATTCTCAAAATCCCTGTGCGGATGACGATTGCCTCGTCTTTGGCGATTACGTTTCTCTCTGCGATCGGCGCATCGGCTGGGAAAGTGCTGACTGGTCAAGTCATGTTCTTGCCTGCTCTTGTCTTAATGGTAGCCAGTTTGATGGCCGCGCCGATTGGGGCGAAAATTGGCCAGAAAATCAATGCCGTTTATTTGCAATGGGCGCTTGCCGTGATGATTACAGCCACAGCGATCAAAATCTGGGTGGATTTATTATAAGAAAAAGACCAACAACTGAGAGCAAGGGCTCTTTTCCATGTGTTGGTCTTTTTTATTTTATGTCATCGTGCTCGATATACGTTTCAAGTGCAGGGTGGTACTCTTTTTGATAATGAAGATTGGGGCATGTTTTCACGACTTTGCCTTGCAAGGCATTGGACTTCGAGACATCTAATGCTGTTTTACATTTTGGACAGCGTTCGTTAAAAATTGAGAGCCAGCGCTTCATAGATCACCACTCCAGTTAAAGTCTTAAAAACCGATTATATTAATATGAATTATAGGGGATTGTGTGAAGGAGGTCAATGGATATTTGGCTCTTTTTAACAAAAAAGAAGCATCGTATAAGATGCTTCAGCGTATAGACAAACCCTTGCATTCTTTGTCAGCCTTGCATGCTGGCGCTCATGATTTTTAATTTCGCTCCGCGCAAGTGCTCGTCTTTCCTAGAGTCCAAAGGCTTTCCGTCACGCTGAAAAGAAGACAAAGGGCTAAAATAAAGTTCATTTTAGCCCTTTGTCAACAATTTGAAGTATGATTAATAGGCTTTTGCCCAGAACACCATATCAGAAGCAGGTTTCCCGCAGCAGACACATGTGTCAGAAACGGATTCTTGTTCAAACGGGATACAGCGTGATGTCGCCCCTGTTCTCTCTTTGATGTCGTTTTCGCAGTCTTCATCACCGCACCACATGGCTTTGATCAACCTGTTTTCTTCGGCAAGAAGCTGCTCGATGTCTTCGATTGTGTGGGCGTTTGATGTTTTTTCATGTAATCGTTCTTTTGCTTTTTCGTACATCGTCTGTTGAATGTCTTCAAGCGTGGACGTGATGGTTTGTTCAAGTGCATCTAATGTGACGGCTTGCTTTTCACCAGTGTCTCGTCTTGCGAGCATGACCTGGCCTTTTTCCATATCCTTTGGTCCTACTTCTATGCGTAATGGGATGCCCTGCATTTCGCATTCGTTGAATTTCCAGCCAGGCTGTTTATCACTTGCATCGATGTCAGCGCGTGCGATGCGGGCGAGTCGATCCTTTAATTCATAGGCATGATCGAGGACACCTTCTTTATGGGAAGCAATTGGCACAACACGTACTTGGGTTGGCGCAATGTTTGGCGGCAGGACAAGCCCTCTGTCATCGCCATGCACCATGATCATAGCGCCAATGATTCTTGTGGTGAAGCCCCATGATGTTTGTTGGACATGCTCTAATTTTCCTTCTCGATTTAAAAATTCAATGCCAAACGCCTTGGCAAATCCGTTGCCGAAGAAGTGAGAAGTGGCGGTTTGCAGGGCTTTTCCGTCATGCATCAAGCTTTCAACCGTATAGGTGAAGCGAGCGCCAGCGAATTTTTCTTTCTCTGTTTTTCTTCCTTTAATGACAGGGATCGCTAGAAGCTCTTCACAAATAGACGCATAGACATGGAGCATTTTTTCTGTTTCTTCAATCGCTTCTTGCTCAGTCTCGTGACAAGTGTGCCCTTCCTGCCAGAGGAATTCAAGGGTTCTAAGGAATGGACGTGTTGTCTTTTCCCAGCGGACGACATTGGCCCATTGGTTATATAGCTTTGGTAAATCACGATAGGAATGAATGATGTTTTTATAATGCTCGGCGAACAGCACTTCAGAGGTTGGTCTGACGCAGAGTCTTTCTTGTAATTCCGAATCACCGCCATGTGTCACCCACGCCACTTCAGGAGCAAAGCCTTCGATATGATCTTTTTCCTGCTGGAGAAGGCTTTCTGGGATAAAGAGCGGCATATAGACATTCTCGTGACCCGTTTCTTTGATTTGACGATCAAGTTCGTCGCGAATATTCTCCCAAATTTTAAAACCGTATGGCTGAATGATCATACTGCCTCTAACGCTTGAATAATCGACGAGACGCGCCTTTGTGACAACATCTGTATACCACTGGGCAAAGTCGTCTTCCATGCTTGTAATTTTCTCAACAAATTGTTTCTTTGACATTGCAGGTTCCTCCTTTTTAAAAACAAAAAAGCTGTACTTTAAGTTAGGGACCATTCCTGGTGGTACCACCCTAATTTAAAGCACAGCTTTACACTCGATCATGATAACGGTATGAACCGCTGTATGAAACAGAACTAAATCGGCAGGTTCACTTGAAGATGTCAGTAGGAACTTCTCAGCACCGTTCCCTCTCTGGTAAAGATCGATTCAAGCTACTATTCCAGATCTACGTTGATCCTTGTTCGTTGATTTTTCATCAGTTTACCTGTAAATGGGGGAGAAAGCAAGTTGGTCCGCAAGTTCATTTCATGCCTTTCTGAGGTCGTTTATGTCGAAGAGCCATTGGCAAACATTTTCTGTTTTTGCAGCTTGCACGTTATGGAAGGCTATGCTAATATATTTGAAGAAAAAAATAGACTTGTATAACCTCAATAATATGGTTTGAGGGTTTCTACCAGGATCCGATAAATCCTGATTACAAAAGCGCGCTTTCCTTTTTTGTAATCAGGGTTTTTTTGTTTGTCTGCACCCTGTATCAAAAGTGAAAGCCATGATATAGAGAAGGGATGTTAGACATGAACTGGAGAGTTTATTTATTAGCTGTTTCTACTTTTGCGGTTGGATTAGTTGAGCTTGTGGTCGGGGGCATTTTGCCAAGTTTAGCAGAGGATCTCAATGTGTCTCTTGCGACAGCTGGGCAGCTGATCACGGTATTTGCGATTGTGTATGCTATTTCAGCACCGGTGCTACTGACCGTCACAGCCAAAATCGAACGAAAGCGTCTTTATTTAATCGCATTATTGGTCTTTACATTAGGCAATGTATTCACATATTTTAGTTCCACCTTTGCCCTTGTCATGATCTCTAGGGTCTTGATTGCCATGAGTACAGCGCTTGTTGTGGTGTTATCATTGACGATTACGGCCAAGCTGGTGGAACCGGCGCATAGAGCGAAAGCATTAGGTCTGATTTTTATTGGGATTAGCTCATCACTTGTTCTCGGTGTACCGATCGGTATTTTTATTACAGAGAGCTTTGGCTGGAGAGTGATGTTTTTAGGAATCAGTATTCTGTCAGCCATATCTATGGTACTCATTTATTTTCTATTGGAGAAAATGCCTGTTGAAAAAGTCACGCCGCTTAAAGAACAAATTCGTTCTTTAGGGCATCCGAAAATTTTCAGTGCACATTTGATTAGTTTGTTCATGCTTGCTGGTCATTATATGCTGTATTCTTATTTCACGCCATTTCTGATGGAAGTTCTCCATATGACTCCGTTTTGGATTAGTATTTGTTATTTGGTCTTCGGGCTTGCGTCAATTGGCGGGAATGGGTTTGGCGGCTGGCTGAGTGACAAACTAGGATCAGGAAAAGCCATTTTGCTTGTGACCATGGCGTTTGCCATTGTGATGTTTATCCTTCCTTATACAGCGGGAGTGTTTATGCTCTTTATGGTGATGGTTGTCCTCTGGGGTGCTCTTAGCTGGGCACTGACACCTGCTTTGCAGAGCTATTTGATTCAAACAGACCCTGTAACGTCTGATATTCAGCAAAGTTTAAATACATCCGCTTTGCAAATTGGGATTTCCATTGGATCAGCAGTGGGCGGCGTCATGTTTACAATGACTGGTTCATCTGTTGATTTGGCTAAATTCGGCGCTATTTTTGTGCTGATTGCCTTTAGCTGTGCAGTGATTTCATTAAAGAGACCGCCGCTTTATATGGATCGTCAGCATCACGCTGAATAGAAGAGAATAAGAACGTTTTCGTGTTAGTTAGCTGCCTCCTCGTAGGCAGCTTTTTATTTTTTTAAAACCACACCTTCGCTTTTACCAGTAATGACTTCTTCTCCATGCTGATTGATATAACGGGAAAAAAGGTGGACACGATGGTATTTTTCAAGGGGTTCTACCTTGGTGACGGCCATCTGACAGGTAATGGTGTCACCTGTATAAACAGGGCGAATGAAGGTACATGTCATCTCTTGACCGATAAAATGAAACTGACCGCCAAGCTTCGTGGCTAGACTTGCTGTGAGAAAACCGTGTACCATGAGCCTGCCTTGATCATCTAGCACGGTATGATGTTTGCCAAGATCACCTGTCATGTTTCCAAATTGAATCACATCTTCATGCGTATAGGTTTTGCTTGTTTGAAATTGATCGCCTGGTCGAACCATCTGTTTTTTCAGCTCCTTTTTTTAAATGTACCAAAGGAGTGAATGAATGTACATTCATTTTTGTGGTGAGATGTTGGAAGCAAAGAAGAGACAGGATGCCTTTCTTTGCCCTTGATACGTCAGGAAAAATGTCATCTTCTATTCAAAAACTACCATTTCTCCAATTGGTTGAAATCCGGCACGCTGATAGATATGTTTGCCGCCATTTGAGGCTTGTAACATCACACACTTTTGTTTGTTATCTGTCTGGGTCAGAAGGTAATGAAACATGTCACTGCCAAGTCCTCTTCCGCGGTGTTCTGCCTTTGTGATGACATCATAAATACCGTAGCTGTCTGCTGTTTCGATCAATAAGCCCGTTGTGACCGGTTTGTTGTGTTCATATCCAACGAACATGCGGGTACTCGGGTGTAATCGTTCAATCGAAAAGCGCTGGAAATAGCTGTTTAAAGCGATTGCCTCAGGTGATCCTTCGAAAAGTTCGGTAAATAAATGTTGATAATCGAGAAAAGTTTGATCGTCAGTCACTTCCTTGATCGTAAGCGATTGAGAGGTCCTTTGATCGATGTCGTTTGTATGTTCAAGCATCATGATGGTATTGCGTTCCACTTCTTGAAACCCATATTTCTGCATGATATTCGACCAATCGGGGTGAAGCAGGCTTTGAGTGATCCATGTGCTGAATGTTAGTTGCTGTTGCTGCATTTGTTCGATGGCAGCTTCCACTTTTTGTTGATCTTGTATGTGCGCTGAAATGGGTAATAACAAATTGAACGTGTCAGTTGATATATGCGTGTTTGATAGAACGAAATCTTCCGTTGATAGGAACGATCCGTTTACAACAGAAGAAAACAAATTTATTTTTTCTTCTAACTGGCGAATGGCCATTTGCTGCTCTGTTTTCATTCTCTCACCTTCTTTTTTTGATTGAGGGTTACCTATCATAAATAATAGCAAAGAAAAGGAAATTGTGCGGTCTCTTGTAATCTAGTAAAAAAGTTCTCTTATTTATCAGGTCTGATGACCCATTCTTTTCCTCATCCCCACATTTCTTTTGACTCCTTTATTGATTATTAGTACCATTTTATTAACCAGTTAAGAGTGGAGGTTCAGATGGAAACAAACGAGCAGATTGTCTTAAAAGCGATTCAAGATTTGATTATGCATAGGGAAAAGAAACGGAACGATCCAACAGATCCACTGATTACCACGACTGATACACTCAAGCAAGATTGGACACTTACACAGCTTCATATTTTATCTATGATTCAAGCAAACCCTAATGAATCCAATAATACATTTCTTTCACAACAACTAAAACTATCAAAACCAGCCATTACAAAGGCTGTGAAAAAGCTCATCGAAAAAGGCATGGTCGACTATTGCCACCGGCAAGGTGACAAGAAATCCGTCTATTATTCACTCACAGAGGAAGGCACACAGCTTGCGGCACTGCATGATGAGCTTCATGAACAGGCAGTCTCCTCCTACTTAGAATTCCTCCATGAATTTAATGAAGACGAGTTACAGGTTATTGAGCGCTTCTTAAAGGCTTGGAAGGAAAAGATATAAATAACGGACCGAAAGCTTTCTATAAACTAGATGCTTTCGGTTTTTTTATGGTAAAATTAACATATATTGACGTTATTCGTGATGATGATTGAGGGAGGGAGCCGTGTTGGTGAAAGAGATGATGGAGAATTTTAAAAAATCTATTTTTATCATGCCGTTCGTCGGATTGTTTGTCAGCTTGCTATTATTTGTTTATTTTTTTGGGATCACAGGAGTTGAAGGGTCCATGTGGGCGGCTGTTTTGTATTGTGCTCTGCCCTTTCTGATGTACACGATACTCTGTTTGCCTTTATGGATTTATTTTAAAGTCAGCAAAAAACGTTCAATACATAGAAATGAGGAACATACATGATCGTTGTTAGCGCTTGTCTTGCGGGATTAAAGGTCCGTTATAATGGCAGCCATCGATTAGATCAACGTATCGAGGAGCTTGTGCAGGAAGGAAAGGCGGTAACAGTTTGTCCTGAGCTGCTTGGCGGCTTCTCTACACCAAGACCTCCCGCAGAAATTATTGGTGGAGATGGTCATGATGTCTTACGGGGGCAGGCTTCTGTTGTTGATGTTCATGGAACAGATGTGACAGAGATGTATGTAAATGGTGCACAAGACACGCTTAAGCAGGTTCAGACTCTTGGCGCAACATCCGTCGTGTTAAAAGAGTACAGCCCTTCTTGCGGAAGCCGGATGATCTATCGGGGAGAGTTTAACGGGAAGACAAAGGCTGGGGACGGTGTGACGTCTGCCTTGCTGAAACAGCATGGGATTCAAGTATTCTCTGAGGAGGATGATTGGACCTCGCTGTTTGTATAGGGATGGCGTGAATTGAAGGAGGAGTTAGGTTGAAGAAGTGGATCATTGGTTTAGTAGTCGTTATTTTCATCGGAATAGGTCTTTATTTTATGATCAATGCCAAAACATATGCTTTTGATGATGTGGTCTCGATTGATAAAGATAAAGTGACTTCTATTCAAATTGAGCATGATGATGAGCGCGTTGTAGTGGATAAGAAAGAGGATATTCAAAAGTTGCTGAAAAAATTTTCGGGTATTCAATTAAAGAAAATAAACGAGGCTAAAAAAGCCTCAAAAGAATCTTATTGGATCAGAGTGTACGAGAACGAAAAGCAAACTTATGGTCTGACTTTTTATGACCAAAGCTTTTTAGAGACATATGATGGTTCTAAAACAAAAAATCGAATCAGTGAATACCAAATCGTTGATGCAAATCAAGTCGATATGGGACAATACATCAAATAAGATCATTCAGTATATGAATGGTTTCAGCGTGTAGACAAACCCTCGCATTCTTTGTCAGTCCTGCGTGCTGGTGCTCACGAATGTCAAATTCGCTCTGCACCAGTACTCGTCCTTCCTAGGGCTGCAAAGGTTTTCTATCACGCTGAAAAGAAGACAAAGGGCTAAAATCAAGTTCATTTTAGACCTTTGTCAACTATCTGAGATCATTCAGTCTATGAATGGTTTATCTTCATGCATGATCTTTCGCACATTCGGGTATAGTGCATGGTAAGCAAAAATGAAGCGGAGGTTTGTTTGATGAGTGGATTAACAGATACAGTCACATTAGCAAACGGAGTGAAAATGCCGAAGCTTGGCTTTGGTGTGTGGCAAGTAAAAGATGGGGATGAGGCTGTAAATGCAGTCAAAGACGCACTAGAAGCGGGCTATCGCAGTATAGATACAGCAGCGGCCTATCAAAATGAAGAAGGTGTTGGCAAAGCCATTCAGCAATCAGGCATCTCTCGCGATGATCTGTTCATTACGACAAAAGTGTGGAATAGTGATCAAGGATATGAGTCAACGCTTGAAGCCTTTGAAACGAGTATGAACAAACTTGGTCTGGATGTATTGGATCTTTATTTAATCCATTGGCCGGTTGAAGGCAAATATAAAGAAACGTGGAAGGCGCTAGAAAAGCTGTATAAGGATGGCCGCGTGAAAGCCATTGGCGTGTGTAACTTCCATCAGCACCATTTAGAAGATTTATTAGAAGAGGCAGAAGTGGTACCAATGGTCAATCAAATTGAGCTGCATCCGAAGCTGACGCAGGAGCCTTTACGTGACTACTGCAAGGCAAAAGGCATTCATGTAGAAGCATGGTCGCCATTAGGCAGCGGAAAACTTCTTAACCATCCGGTGCTTCAAGATATTGCGAAAAAACATGAGAAGTCAGTGGCGCAAGTCATTCTTCGATGGGACTTGCAGCATGGCATTATCACCATTCCGAAATCTGTGACGAAGAGCCGAATCATCGAAAACACAAACGTATTTGATTTCGAGTTGTCCGCCCATGAAATGAGTGTCATTGATCAGCTCAATGAAGATGAGCGCACGGGTCCAGACCCAGATAACTTCGATTTTTAATATAAGAAAAGCACGGGCGGGATGCCTGTGCTTTTTTATTTGCCGGTATGTTCAGACCGTTTTTTGAGGCTGATAGGTCTCAATGATTTGAATGGCGTCGACAATTTGCTCTTTCGTATAGTCTCCAATCAAACAAAAGGTTTCATCTTTACTTGCAGCATGGTTTGCCACTGTATGTGCTGCTTCCTCTAGATGAGCTGTGATGCCAAGCTCACGCATCGTTCTAGGTAATCCGAGTGTTTGATAAAGCTCAAGTAATTCTTCTACTTCCGTCATACGGTTTTCTGCAGCAAGTTGAACGAGAATGCCATAGGCCACTTTTTGTCCATGTAACACATGATGTGTTTCATCAATAAATGTTAATCCATTATGAACGGCATGGGCTCCTGCCATTCTGCCATAACGTCCTCCGTAGCCGCCGACTGTTCCGGCTAACGTAATGATCGTATCTGTTACATCTGCAAAGGCTTGAGAAAGCTGACCTGTTTTTAAACTGCTAACGGCTTCTTCACTATGAGTCAGAAGAATGTCACGAACGTACACTGCCTGCTTTAATGCAGCATGTACCATGAGCGGCAAGGTGCCTTTTGTGTTGCGAATAATGGCTTCCGCTTCATACCATTTTGCGAGCGTATCCCCAATTCCGCTTTGGAGATAGGAAAGAGGAGATGAAAGCAAAAAAGTATGATCAATTAACGTGAGATAGCTGGACCGCTTATGATAGTCGACCCTCATGAAATTCCCCTTGTCATCATAAATGACGCTGAGCGGTGTAGAAGCCGCACATGTCCCAGGAATCGTCGGCACCATGATCACTTCAATTTGGAGAGCGTCGGCAACAGACTTCGCTGTATCTAAAATCGTGCCGCCACCGATCCCGATGATCACGTCTGAACTCTTGAGTTCTTCCGCAATTCGTGTGATCGCATTTGGTGAACTGTAACCTTTATGCTGAACAACAGGCCACTCGGATGGAAGCTTTGTGTACTGTGAAAAGGCTTGATATGAGTCATATCCTGTCACTATAGCTGGTGACTGAAAGGGAGTAACAAATGACTCGATTTCATGATAAATCCCCTTTTGAGAAATAAACTGGTTAGGACCGCTTCTGACGATCTCTTCTGGCTGGATCATTGACTTATGCTCCTTTACGAAATCATATAGTACTTAAATCATCTCATTTTACAGAAAGTTCTGTCAAATAAACGGACAATATGAGACCATAGACTCTTCCGTTTTATGGAATTGAACTGCTGACATTGCCTTAAGGTATGTATTTCCTGTATGATATAAAATGGTATGTTTTGATTAAATTTAAGAGGTGTTTATATATATGGAAAAACAATATCGTGTATTACTTTACTATCAATATGTCCCCATTGAGGATCCAGAAACGTTTACAGCAGAGCATCTAGCATTCTGTAAGGAACTTGGTTTGTTAGGTCGTATTCTTGTTTCATCTGAAGGCATAAACGGAACCGTTTCTGGTACCATTGAGCAGACGGACAAGTACATGCAAGCATTGAAAGAAGATCCACGCTTTGCGTCCATGCCAATTAAAATTGACGAAGCAGATGGTCATGCGTTTAAGAAAATGCACGTCCGCCACCGAAATGAATTGGTGAATTTAAGTCTTGAAGATGATGTGAATCCGTTAGAATTAACGGGGAAACATCTCAGCCCAGTTGAATTTTACGAGCAAATGCAATCACCTGATACGGTCGTGATTGATGCACGTAATGATTATGAGTTTGATGTCGGTCACTTCAGAGGTGCTGTGCGCCCTGACATTGAGACATTCCGTGAATTACCTGAGTGGATTCGTGACAACAAAGAGATTCTTGAAGGGAAAAAAATTCTGACGTATTGCACAGGCGGCGTACGCTGTGAGAAATTCTCAGGGTGGTTAAAGCGTGAAGGCTTTGAAGATGTATCCCAGCTTGACGGTGGAATTGTCACGTACGGAAAAGACCCAGAAGTTCAAGGAAAGCTATGGGACGGTCAATGTTATGTGTTTGATAACCGCCTAACGGTTCCAGTCAATCAAACAGAGCACGTCGTGGTAGGAAAAGATTTCTTCACTGGCGAACCTTGCGAGCGTTATGTGAACTGTGCGAACCCTGCGTGTAACCGCAAAATGATTGCAACAGAAGAAAGCGAGCATAAATATATGCGCAGCTGCAGCCATGAATGCCGCACAAGCGAACGTAACCTTTATGTGAAACAGCACAATTTATCTGAAGAAGAAGTTCAAGAAAGACTAGCTGTCATTGAAAAAGAACAAGCAATCTCACAAGGATAAGAGGGTTTCCCTTTTATCCTTTTTTCTTTGAATGATACGTGTTCAGAGGGAAGAGGAAGTCATTTCCTCTTTCTTTTTTGTTTTGTTTTTTTCAAAATAAGGGTAAAGGTAGTTAATCAGTCTAATAGATTGAATAGTTGAAAAAGCGCTTTCTTTTGAAATAAGCATGTTCGACTATTTCAGAAAATGGAGAATTGAGAGATAATATAACAGGCAAAAAAATGAACAAAGATAAAAGTTCAGATCAGAAAGTATTTGCCAATGGAATGAAAGGTGAGCTGCTATAAAAGAAAGGCGCTTGCTCGACACATGCTCTGTATTTTAATCGAAAGGTGTTATGAACATGAATCATTTGCATCGTAGGATGGGAACTTTCGCTTTAATGATGGTAGGTCTTGGCTCAATCATTGGTTCAGGATGGCTCTTTGGTGCGTGGCGGGCTGCTCAAATCGCCGGCCCTGCTGCTATTTTGTCATGGTTGATCGGGATGGTTGTTATTTTATTTATCGCATTGTCTTATAGTGAACTCGGGTCGATGTTTCCAGAGGCAGGCGGAATGGTCAAATATACGCAATATTCACACGGCTCTTTTATTGGATTTATCGCCGCTTGGGCAAACTGGATTGCGATTGTCTCAGTGATTCCTGTTGAGGCAGTGGCCTCCGTTCAATACATGAGCTCATGGCCTTGGGAGTGGGCAAAGTGGACAAGCCATTTGGTCACAAAAGGGGTTTTGACGACCGAGGGGCTCATGGTGGCAAGTGTGCTGCTGGTGATTTATTTTCTGCTCAATTATTGGACAGTTGGGTTGTTTTCAAAGGCGAATACATTCATTACGGTTTTTAAAATCGTCATTCCAGGATTAACAATTGGTGCGCTCTTATTCGTAGGTTTTCATAGTGAGAATTTTACTTCTGGAACAAGTATTGCGCCGAACGGCTGGGCGAGTGTGCTCACAGCTGTGGCAACATCAGGGATTGTATTTGCTTTTAATGGCTTCCAAAGCCCGATTAATATGGCAGGAGAAGCGAAAAATCCAGGGCGTTCGATTCCAATCGCCATTGTTGGATCGATTTTGATTGCAACGGTCATTTATGTGCTGCTGCAAATCGCTTTTATTGGGGCTGTCGATCCATCAATGATAGTGAATGGCTGGGGGCATTTGAATTTCAACTCGCCATTTGCTGACCTTGCCATTGCGCTAGGGATCAACTGGCTTGTCCTTATTTTATATGCAGATGCGTTCGTTTCTCCTTCTGGAACAGGGATTACGTATACGGCGACGACGTCTCGTATGATTTATGGGATGGAAAAAAACAAGTACATGCCGAGTGTACTTGGCCGTCTGCACCCAATTTACGGTGTGCCTCGTCCAGCGATGTTTTTTAACTTAGGCGTATCGTTTATCTTTCTGTTTTTGTTTAGAGGATGGGGGGTTCTCGCTGAAATTATCTCTGTGGCGACCCTGATTTCCTATTTGACAGGACCTGTGACAGTAATGACGCTGAGAAAGACGGGCACAGATTTATATCGTCCACTGCGAATTAAAGGACTCAGCATCATTGCTCCGCTTGGTTTTGTCTTTGCATCATTGACACTGTACTGGGCGAGATGGCCGCTGACGGGTCAGGTGCTGTTCATTATTCTCATCGGTCTGCCAATCTATTTTTACTATCAAGCAAAAGCGAAGTGGAAGGGCTTTGGCCGTCACTTTAAAGCAGGTGCTTGGATGGTTGTGTATTTGCTTGTGATGATGACGATTTCTTGTCTCGGCAGTGATAAATTTGGCGGGTATAACGTCATTCATTATGGTTGGGATATGGCGCTCATTGCAGTTGTGGCGTTGTTATTTTATATGTGGGCACTCAAAAGTGGATTTGAAACAGAGTTTTTAGAAGATGCGAAAAAAATTAATGATGAACTGCGTGCTTCTCAGAAAGAAGCCGCCTCATCTAAGGAATAACGGAAGGGCTGCCTGAATACGGAGGGCAGCCTTTTTATTTGGATAGATGATGCATGACATGCTGCTTTAGCCAAGTGGTAACGCCGTGTAGAACGGTGGCTGTCACAAGACAGATAAGCGCATATCTCCATAGCTGATCTAAGCCTTGTCCACTAAGCCAAAAAACAATACCTAGAATAAAGAGAGTCAGAATGAACATGAATAAAAAAGATGCTGACCAGAAAAAAGCCTTCATCGAAGGTCACCTCCTCGGGGTATTGTATGCAGGCCGAGGGAGGATCAGACCAGCAAGAAAGAAGTGAAAATATCGTTAAATCTATTTCAAAAGTCAGATAAAAACGCCAAGTGATTTGACAGTTGTGTTAAGATGAGAGCATATTTTGAGTGTAGATGGCTGGTTATAGACGGAGGTGTTTGGAGATGCAGATTCAAAAGGTTCTAAACAATAATGTCATTAGTGTGATAGATGAACAAGGAAAAGAAATCGTCGTCATGGGCAGAGGCATCGCTTTTCAAAGACGTCCCGGCGACCCGGTGGACGAGGCGTTAATTGATAAAGTGTTCCGCCTAGAAGATCATTCCGTACATGAGCGGATGAAAATGTTGCTTCAAGAGGTTCCATATGATGTCGTCAAGGTGACCGAGGAAATGATCCAATACGCACATACAAAGCTGAACCGAAGATTAAACGAAAGTCTGCATGTATCGCTGGCAGACCATATTCATTACGCCATCGAACGATTAAAGAAAAACCACTTGATTGAGAATTCGCTGATTTGGGAGATTAAACGTTTATACAAAGATGAGTTTCTCGTGGCGAAGGAATGCCTTGAGATGATTGAAGATCGTCTTCATATTGAACTGCCTGAAGATGAAGCGGGCTTTATTGCCATGCATATCATTAATGCAGAGCTCAATGAAGACATGAATACAACGGTCAATATCACAAAAGAAGTGAATGCCATACTGACCATTGTGAAATATCACTTGAACATGGAATTTGATGAAGACTCGCTCAACTTTTATCGTTTTCTCACACATTTACGCTTTTTCGTACAGCGTCTCATCAACGAAACGTTACTCGTCAGTGAAGATCAAGATTTATATCAGCTGATTAAAGTGAAATATCCGAAGGCGTACGAATGCGCAAAGAAAATCGCGGAATATGTGTATCAAACGTATCATCGCGACCTGACATCAGAGGAGATGCTCTATCTATCGATTCATTTGAATCGACTCATCAAACGAGAAAAATAAAGATAGAATTTTAAAAGAAAGCGTTGACATCATAAAAAGTGAGTGGTACTATTTGCTCATAAACATAAAAGAATACGGTTTCACAATGATCGTCTTAGAGGATTGTGACTGTTCGGCAGGCAAAACCTAAACGTTCACTGAAAAAGCGCAATAGCAAGTTGCGACTATTTTTGGTGCCCGTTTAGGTTTTTATTTTGCCTAAAAACGTATTTTTTTGAAAAAAAGGGGGTTTTTGTATGAGTCATCGTCAATTAGCAGAAGACATTATCAAACATATCGGGACAGAGAAAAATGTTCATTCATTGGTTCACTGTGCCACAAGACTTCGCTTCACATTAAATGACAGATCAAAAGCAGATAAAGCGGCCATTGAAAAATTAAATGGTGTGGTGACTGTCATGGAAAGCGGCGGCCAGTTTCAGGTGGTCATTGGCAACACCGTACCAGAGGTATATCGAGAGATTGGGGAGTTTACGAATCTATTAGAGGATTCCACTTCTTCATCTGCAAGATCAAGTGAAGAAAGTACAAGTCTTTTTGGAAAATTCGTCGACATTGTTTCTGGAATTTTCACACCGCTTCTAGGTGTCATGGCGGGTGCCGGTATTTTAAAAGGACTTCTAGGCATCTGTATCAATGCAAAATGGTTATCTCCTGAAGATACGTCGTATCAAATTTTATTTGCCGCATCAGACAGCTTGTTCTACTTCCTGCCGCTGCTGCTCGCATTCACTTCTGCTAGGAAGTTTAAAGCGAATCCATTTGTCGCTGTGACGATTGCAGGTGCACTGATCTACCCGACTATTCAAGAGCTCACAAAAGGCGGCGGAGATGTGTCGTTCTTCGGCATTCCGGTTGTCTTAATGTCTTATACATCAACGGTTATCCCGATTATTTTGGCAGTGTTTGTGATGGGATATATCGAACGTTTCTTTAACAAAGTCATTCATGAAAGTGTGAAAAACTTTATTACACCACTGATTTTACTGGTCACGGTCGTTCCACTGACACTGATCGTATTTGGACCATTTGGTGTGTATGCAGGGAACGGAATTGCAGCCGTCCTGCTGAAAGTATTCTCCTTTAGCCCTACACTTGCCGGTGCTTTAATTGCGATGGCATGGCAGGTTCTTGTCATTTTCGGTATCCATTGGGGGCTTGTGCCAGTCATTTTAAATAATATTGCGGTTCATGGAAAAGATCATATTAAGCCGGCTACTGCGCCAGCTGTATTTTCACAAGCCGGTGCTTCAATCGGTGTTATGCTGAAAACAAAGAACAAAAAGCTGAAATCATTAGCTGGATCGACAGCGGTTTCTGCTGTATTTGGAATTACAGAGCCTGCTGTATACGGCGTCACACTTCGTTTGAAAAAACCATTTATTGCAGCGGTTATCTCTGCCGGTGTCGGTGGTGCCATTATCGGTTATTCACAAAGTATTGCGATCGCATCAGGTCTTCCGAGTTTACTCACACTTCCGATCTTCTATGGTCAAGGGTTTACAGGATTCTTAATCGGAATTTCCGTTTCATTTGTCCTTTCAATCGTCTTAACCTATTTGATTGGATTCAAAGACCCTGTGGATGAAGAAGATGCTCCTGCAGCTAGTTCTGCACCAGCATCTGAAAATGAACATGGTGTCAAAGCAGCTCATGTGAAAAGTCCTTTATCTGGCGAAGTCATCAAGCTAGAAGAGGTGCAAGATAAAGCCTTCTCATCTGGCGCTTTAGGTAAGGGGGCAGCCATTATTCCATCAGAAGGCAAGCTGTTTGCACCAGTAACTGGGGTCGTGACAACGGTATTCCCAACAGGACATGCATACGGTCTCACCTCTGAAAGTGGGGCAGAAGTACTCATTCATATTGGACTGGATACTGTACAACTTGGGGGCCGTCATTTTACGCCGAAGGTTGAGCAGGGCCAAACCATTACAGAAGGTGAACTGCTTGCGGAGTTTGATATTGAGGCCATTCAAGCAGCGGGTCTTTCTGTCACAACACCTGTGATTATTACCAATTCCGGTGAGTTTAGCGATATCATTGAGACAGAAGAAAAACAAGTGACACCAGGACAATCATTTTTACACTTAGTTTAAGAAAGGGAGGACATAATCATGAGATATTCAACACTAGCACCATTTCCAAAAGACTTTTTCTGGGGCGGATCGACTTCCGCCTATCAAGTAGAAGGTGCATGGAACGAGGATGGCAAGGGACCTTCAGTCATTGATATGAGAGAAAGCTATCCTGAAGGAACAACTGATTTTAAGGTAGCCAGCGATCACTATCATCGATATAAAGAGGACGTGAAGATGTTTGCAGAAATGGGCTTGAAGGCTTATCGTTTCTCCATTGCATGGACACGTATCATTCCAGATGGAGATGGGGAGATCAATCAAAAGGGAATTGACTTCTACCATTCTCTCATTGATGAATTGCGCCGCTATGACATTGAACCAATTGTGACGATGTATCACTTTGATTTACCTCATGCGCTTCAAGTGAAAGGCGGATGGTCAAATCGTTCGACAGTCGATGCGTTTGAGCGTTATGCGGAGGTTTTGTTCCAGGAGTATGGCGAGAAGGTAAAATATTGGCTGACCATTAATGAACAAAACATGATGATCTTACATGGATCAGCTTTAGGTACACTGGATCCAAATTTAGAAAATCCAAAAAAAGAACTATATCAGCAGAACCACCATATGCTTGTGGCACAGGCGAAAGCCATGACGCTTTGTCATCGTTTGCTGCCTGAGGCGAAAATCGGACCAGCGCCAAACATTGCCCTAATTTACCCGGCATCTCCAAAACCTGAGGATGTCATTGCTGCGGCTAATTACAATGCGATCCGCAACTGGCTATATCTTGATATGGCGGTATTCGGTCGTTATAACAACCTTGCATGGGCATACATGAAGGAAAAAGACATTCTTCCTGTGATTGAAGAGGGAGATATGGATATTTTGAAAAGTGCAAAGCCAGACTTCATTGCCTTTAACTACTACACATCTCAAACGGTTGAAGCGAGTAAAGGAGATGGCAATGATGAATTTGCCCGCGGCGGAGATCAGCATTTAAAATCTGGTGAAGATGGCGTCTACAAAGGCGGCAACAACCCGTTCTTAAGTAAAAATGCATTTGGCTGGGAGATTGACCCTACCGGTTTCCGATCAACGATGCGTGAAATTTACGACCGCTATCAGCTACCTCTTATTATTACGGAAAACGGACTAGGCGCTTTTGACAAGTTAGAAGCGGATGGATCGATTCAGGATGATTATCGAATTGATTATTTAGAAAAACATATTGAACAAATCAAATGGGCGATCACTGACGGTGTTGAGGTATTCGGGTACTGTCCGTGGTCAGCCATCGACTTAATCAGTACACACCAAGGCTGCTCAAAACGTTACGGTTTTATCTACGTCAACCGTGATGAATTTGACCTGAAAGACCTGAAGAGAATTCGGAAAAAGAGCTCTTATTGGTATGAAACATTGATCGAGCAAAATGGAGAGAACATCGGGAAGTAACAGAAAAAAGCCAGTCACCTTATTAGCGGGTGGCTGGCTTTTTTGTTCGTTCACTTTATCGGCTTGTGTCATTTGTCTATCATAGAAGTTTCCTTAAATCTATCTTAAATCCATTGATACACTCATTTTGATTTGATAACCTTGATTTTGGAATTTAATACAAAAGGAGGAATATAAACAAAATGTTCAAAAAAACACTTTTAACCCTAATTACCCTAGCTCTTGTCATATCAATATGGACTCCATTTTCATCAGAAGCATCAGCAGAAACACACTCTATCAATTCACAAGAATTAAAAGCGTTAGTAACACCGACGGTTCTACAAAATGAACAAGCTAACAAAGAATTAGACGAACTTGAAAAGAAAATGGGGGAATACATAGAAAACCTTCCATTTACAGAAAAAGAATTTGAAAACATGACAGAGTCAGAACAAAATAAAGTGATCGATCAATATTTCAACAATGAAGAATTTTTAGCTTTAGAAAACCGAATGAAACAACTTGACTCGAAAAGTAGTCAGAGTGAAATCACAACACAAGCACTACCAATATTTTTCGTACCAATCGCAATGACCGTAGGAAGAGTTGCTTTATGGGCCATAAGATCAAAAGGCGCAAAAGTTGCACTGAAGTATTTGAAAAACAGAATAAAAGGTTTTGGGAAGAACTATCATATCGATTGGTATGTAAAAAATAGAAAAGGAAAAGTCGAGAGTCTTGTAAAAGTGTTCCATAAAAAAGGAAAAAAGAAAATACGAGTATTTGCAGTTGATAACGGAGTCATACCACTAAAACCAGGATCATCAAACTGGTACTGGCATTTTCACGTAGCTCCAAAAATTAATATACACCATGCTCTGAGAGCATCAGTACCAAGTAAACACAAAGCTGTAAAAGGTAGAACAATACTCCACTAAAAAAGAAAAGCCCTATTAGGAGGGCTTTTCTTTTTTAGCATCGTAATCTTTAATAATTTCAATTGGATCAATTGCATCATCATCTTGTACATATTGCTCTACATAAGGAGTCATCAACTTCTCAAACTTATTTTCATCATCTACTAAAGCAATACAAGTTTCATATCCTTCAAAATCAGATGGGTATAAATTTGCAACAGCACTACCAGTTTTTAAAGCCTGATCTATCGCATTTTTTAATTCCAATAGACCTTTCCTGTTTCCTAAAATCAATGCTTCTCTATGATGAGTTTCTTGAGCATATATATTACACATCTCTAAAACATCATCATCATCCACTTGAATAGACATACAAAAAGCACCTCCAAAGTAAAATTTAGTTAATTATATAATTATTGATGCCAACATGCCAAGACCTCAAACGTCTCATTGGCTACTTTATCCTCATCTTCTTCAATCCTGCTCAGAGTTTCTTCCTAGGCATCAATACGCTATTTCCAAAACTGTCACCAACATTTTTTTGCCCTTTTTTTCCTCCTGCTCCGTTGCCGTAATTAATTTTTTAGTTTCTTGAGTTTCTTTTATGGCGTCTAACAGCTTTTTATCTCTTTCAAGAAGACTGCTTTGTATGTATGCTTGCTGTTTTTTCAACTTGCTGGAGTTTACCGATCACATCTTACTCTCTACTATCATTATACCCCGAATTTAATCTCATTTATAGACTGTTTTCCGCCCGCATCAGCCCGTATACTGTTATACGCAAGTCAAAAACGATAAGGGATGTGGCTGTATGAATGACAAGAAAGATGTTTTAGATCATGGGCCGTTTTTTCATGGGACGAAAGCGGAATTGAAGATTGGGGACCTGCTTGAACCGTTGCATTTATCCAATTATCAGGATAAACAATCGAACCACATCTATTTCACCGGAACATTAAATGCAGCCAAATGGGGAGCTGAATTAGCCCGGTCTGATGCAAAAGAGAGAATTTATGTTGTAGAACCGACAGGCGAGTTTGAAGATGATCCGAATTTGACTGACAAAAAATTTCCCGGTAACCCGACCCGTTCCTATCGATCGAAATCCCCTTTGAAAATTGTCGCAGAATTAGGCGATTGGGAAAGACATTCCGATGAAGAAATCAACCATATGCTGGCGTCGTTAAAAAAGTTAAGGGAAGAAGGAAAAGATGTCATATACGATTGATTTGTATGTGAGGAATAGATGAATAAAAGGCCGCCCGATTTCACTTGGGCGGCCTTATGTGCTATTGAAACAGGACATGCATCAGCTCATCAAATGTCCTTGCATGTGTCAAGGAGTGAAGGCGGTCAGGACTGTCTAATAAATCGACAGCTTGTTCAAAAAATTGATTCATGCAGGCAGCGTCATCTTTCTGAATGGCTAACAAGAAAATCAGAGATACTTGATCTCCCTGCCAATCAATTGGCTGTTTCAATCGTGCAATTGCCACGCAGGAGGTGCCTTCATTTGTGATGAGCGGGTGAGGCATTGCAATCCCCTTGCCAAGATAGGTCGATGACATTTGCTCCCGCTCCAGCACGGAGGAACGAAAAGAAGATGAAACAAGCTGATGCGCCTCCAGCCGGCTGCAAAGCGTATCTAATACCTCTTCTTTGCTTGAAAGGTCCACATCCAACAAGGTCAATCGTTTTTGGAAAAAAGCCATCAGCTCCTGCGAAGGGGCACCGTGTCCGTTTAACAGGTGAATGACCTCACTCACACGCTGGACATCATGATGTTCAAAAAAAGCATTCACTTGAATGATTGGTTTCCCCTTTGGTGCGAGAGGTACGGTTGTAATAATCACATCACATGGCAAAGTCGTGCTAAAAGCGTAATCCTGATAAGAATAAAGCTCAACAATCTCAAGCTCATGTTGAAAGGCCGCCTTCAATTTAATTTCAAGTAGCCGTGCCGTTCCTAGTCCAGATCCGCATACAATAATGGCCCTCTTTTTTTGCGAGGTGTCAAGATGACTTCTTTCAAATGAAGCAGCAATATGTAAGGCAACATATGCCGCTTCATCTTCATTTGGCGTCCGCACCAGCTGTAAGGCATTGAGTCCGCTGACGGCCAAATCAAACGGATAAGGATAAGAAGTTTTGATCTCATGCAAAAGCGGATTTTGTAAAGACACGCCGTATTGAATTCGATTTAATAATGGCTTCATATGCAGCATCAAATCTTGACGCAGGATATCGTCATCTACAAAACGATGACCGCTTGTTTTTTCAATGTGCTGGAGAAATCGTGTCACTGCCTGACGTACTTCTTCTGTTGTTTGGTGCTCATCGATTTCTTTCCACGTTTGATTCGCTAAGAGATGCATCACCAAGTAATCTGTTTCATCCTCTGATAAGGTGACATGAAACGTGTCGCTTATTTGATGAGTGATCTTTTGAGCGATTCTTGTTAACACTGGCGGTCTTTGTGTATGAGTGGTACTGGCGGGTATTCGCTGTTTTTTTTGCGTTTGTTGAATGGCAATCGCTAAGTGAATCACTAAATTCTTTAGGGCAATATCTTTAATGAGCAGTGATTCTTGATATAGATTTGTCAGCACAATGGATCGAATGGTTTCAAGGGAAATGTCAGGGAAATGAAGCTGTTCCCGCTCAGTTATATGAGATAGGGCGGGTTCTTCTTCAAGCAGTAAGTCTGCGTAGCACGTCCTTTTTTGCAATTCGTCTCCGTCTACTTTTAAGCCAAATCCAGGCTTTGAGACAAGGGTCATACCGTAACGGGCTAACAGCTCCCGTCCTTTTTTTAAATCACTGCTGACTGTCATACGGCTGATGAACAATTCTTCTGCTAATTGATCAATTTTTAAGTAGTCTGATTGAAGCAATAGTTTTCTCATCATAAATCGTATGCGCTCTTCTGGCATGACGGGGACGAGAGAGCGGGCAGGAAGCTTTTGCTGATGGAGCCAAAGCAGGAAAGCGTCTTGGTCACTTGTTAAGAGCGTATACCCTTTCCCGCGGATGGTCTTGATCATGGCTCCAGCTTGTGTTAACAGCTCGTTTGCTTCTTTGATTAGATTGCGGATGGAACGGTCAGATAAGCGAAAAGAGGTAGTGAGCTCCTCCAGCTTCACGAACCCTTTCGTTTCAAATAGCCGCTGAATGAGCTGGTAGGTTCGAGTATCTGCCGTCATCATCATTGCGCCGCTCCTTGTTCCTTTAAGGCATCAGCTCCAAGGGCGATGGCTCCCATTAAACCAGATAATCCGTCAAAGGAAGGCTTTGTGACGATTTCATTTAATGGCTTTGGTAATTGTAAGTAACCATGAAGACGTTTGTCTGTTTCTTCAAGGATGAGCGGCAGCAAGGCCGGCTGTTTCATGACACCTCCACCAAATATAATGCGTTCTGGTGAAAGAGTGAGTAATAAATTTGCGGTCATTTGCCCAAGATAATAAGCTTGAAGTGACCAGGCAGGGTGCTCCTCTGGCAGCATTTGTGCCAATGTATGATAGCGGCCTTCTATGGCAGGTCCAGATGCTAGTCCCTCTAAACAATCATGGTGGATCGGGCAGCAGCCTCCATAGTTGTCATGAGGGTGGCGCTGAACAGTGATATGTCCCATTTCTGGATGAAGCAGTCCGTGAATGAGGCGGTTTTCAATATAGGCACCGCCACCGATTCCCGTCCCAACCGTGATATAGATCAAGGAATTTGGTCTGTCTGTTTCCGTTGAAAAACGAGCTTCACCGAGCGCCGCACAGTTCACATCCGTATCAAGCTTCATAGGGAGACCGAGTGCTTGTTTTAAGGTTGAGAGTAAAGGGAATTGGCGCCAAGCTGTTTTGGGTGTTTCGAGAATCGTTCCATAGCTGGGGCTGTGTTCTTTTACATCGACAGGTCCGAATGCGCCTATGCCAATCGCATCAACTGGATGCTCTGTAAAGTATTCGATCACTTGCCGGCATGTTTCTTCTGGGTTCCCTGTTGCAAAGGAAGTCATATGTTCAATCGTTCCGTCTGTTGTTCCGTAGCCGCAGACAAATTTTGTACCGCCTGCTTCGATGCCTCCAATTCGCATGATCAATGCCCTCCATTAAAGAGAGGCGGAATCCAAATGGATCCCGCCCCTACATGTTCATTTTTTCTTTACAATGTAGGTTTGTACCTGACAAGGTGTGAGCGGTTCAATGTGTAATGATCCATGTTGTGCTTTCAGTATATGTCCTTCAGGTGTTTCGCCTAAATTCGCTGTTTCTCCATGTTGTAGAGATGAACTATTGATTGAAGCGGCTGTTTGACGTGTTAAATATGGATTGAAGAGACGAATGACAATGCCTGTTCCATGCTCTTCCTTTTTCAAAGCGCTTAGAACGGCCCCGTCTGTTTCAATGTCAAGCAGGCTATAAGTAGATTGTAAGTCTTCTTTTTCATCTCGGAAAGAGAAAATTAAACGACCGTTTAAAAAGTCTGCCCGCTCGTAGCACTGAACCGGGGTGGTGTAACGTTTAGCAAGCTGAGCCAAGTGTCCTTCACTTACCGCTTCTTGGCTATAGTGCATGCCAAAGGAGAAAGATAGCGATCCTTGAAGCTGGGCGTCAGGTGTTTCCACGATTTTTTCTCCAGAAGCCCGGCCGGGACGGTAAAGAAGGTTTTCTTTCCCCATTTTTCCGAAACAGCGGAAGAGTGTGTAAGCAATGGTTGTGTAGCCCGCGCCTGTGATTTGGTATTCTCTGACGCAGTCCGTCAAAAGAGAGACACCATATGCTTCATCGCGAAGTGCAACAAATGATTGCATGGGTTCAATGGTAATCGGTTTTTCTTCCCAATGTTCATTGTTCCACCATTCAAGCTCTTGCGTCAGCTCCGTTGGACGTTCGATGGTGCCAAACTGTTGATCGCTGAGTGATACGTTTGATGCAATACCAGTATCAAAGAGTACCCGTAGACGGTGGTCTAGTGCATGGTTGTCAACATTCACATGAAAACGGATGACCGCTTCATCTTTATTTAAAGCCACCTTCGCTGTGATCGGTAGGGAAGTCGTCCCCTTTTGCTCCGAACGTTCCTCTAAATCATATGGGACAGTCAATTGAAGCTTGATGGTGAGCTCTTCCTGTAAACTGCTTTTCGATACGGTAATGTCTGCTGATGAGATATCTTTAGATGATACATAAAGATCCTCACGCGGTGGTGAATAGTTATAAGAATCCCCATCATCTCCGTTGTCTTCAAAGATCATTTGCTCAGAGAATGTTCGTCCAGTCTGTTTATCCGTAATTTCTAATGACCCATTGTCATTTGCTGTAATGTGGTAAAACGTATTTTCAATGACACGGCCTTCTGTTTTTTCCAAAATGGATTCACTAGATTCATCGAAAACCATGCTGACTTGTGTATAACCAACGGATGGCAAGTCGACTGCTTCAATGAGTAAAACAGCTTTCCATACTTGCTTTGGCATGTACACTTCTTTGCTTGGGTTAAGTGAAATCTGCTGTGCTAAGACATAATCTGTCACATCGGTTTTGCTTTTGACTGTGTAGTGAAGAGTTCGTCCATCAGCGTCTTTTAGTGTAAATGGACGTTCTGTGATAAAGGTTTCGACTTCAATGACTTCAGAGCGCTTTGAAGGCAGTGTATTAAATAAAGTGAACGTGATTTCTTGCTCAGTTTGCAGCCGGATGGCGATGAGACGCATGTGTAAGTCCACCAGATTCTCGGCGATTTCTTTTGCCTGTTTATAGCGGAAGAAGACATCTTGATTCGTCGTATCACTATTACAGCCGCCAATGCTGTCATGCGCTGCATTTTCAAACATGAGGTACCAAATATCACGTACCGTGTCATGCGGATAGTCATGTCCGAGTGAATAGCTGATTGTAAGGATCGGCTCCATCACATTGACAAGATAGTTTTCAATTTGGTTGTTTAAGATTTTCAAATCTGCTCTTGTTGAAAAAATGGACTTATGAATTCGCATATGCTTGGCATGAATGAGTTCTCCTTCTAATGTCTCAAAAGAAGTCCGCTCTTTTTTCACTGCTGCAATGTAGTCTTCTAAACTGCTGATTTGATAGTTATGCTCGTCTATTTCATTGGCTTTTTCTAATAAGTCAGGCAGGTTTTTACGAATAGGCGCTTGGTCAAAGCCATTTGGGAAATAGACATTCTTTGTCGTGGCTTTTGCTTGCAGCGCCCCGATTTTTTCAGAAAGAAAGGCTTGCAGGTCTTCATCTTTTTCAGGAATATTTCCTCCGTAGTAGTAGCCGAATGGCAGATTCACTGCAAACACTTCACTGCCATCCGCCCCGCGCCAATTAAATTCTGTGTGATTCGTCATATGATCAGAAACGCCGCGCCAAAAGGCTGTATCGACTATACCAAAGCCTTGATAAATTTGAGGCATTTGTGCAGATTGACCGAAGGAATCAGGGACATAACCGACCTTCATGACATGTCCAAACTGCTGACAACGCTCAATCCCATATTGCAGATTCCGTACAATCGATTCCCCAGAAATAACGAGCTGATCCGTTTGTGTATACCACGGACCGATGATGAGGCGTTTTGCTGTGACGAGCTGTTTGATTCGATTTTCATCCTCTGGGCGCCATTTCAAGTAATCATCTAGCAAGGATGCTTGTGCATCGAGCATGAAGTAATGGAACCGTTCATCTGTTTCGAGGGTGTCCAATATGTCCATTACGCTTTTCATTAAGTAGATACGGGAGCGGGAGGTGGTAAAATACCATTCCCGGTCCCAGTGAGTATGTGGAATCACATGTACATTGACAGTCATTGTGTAACGACACCTTTCTTTGTTCAAATTATCCTTCTAGCACAAGGTCAAAATCATCTTCTTCTTTCTGCTTCTGATCATGTTCTGGCTTTTGGGGTTCTTTTTTCTCAGAGAAGTTCACAAGTAGGTTGGCACCAATTCCAATAACAAGTGCGCCAGTTAGCGCGCCGATTAAATACGCCCACCAGTTTCCTACTGAGAAGAATCCGTATAGTCCACCAATTGGCGGCATGATGTCATGGACACCTAATAAGGCAGCGACCCCGCTTCCTGCAGCACATGCGACGACATTCAGCGGAATCAATTTCAAAGGATTGACGAGTGTAAAGGGAATGGCTCCTTCTGTAATCCCGATAATCCCCATCACAAGACCGCCTCGTCCGGCTTCTCTGAAGGTAGGAGAGAAGTTGCGTTTTCGAATTAATGTCGCAAGCCCGTATCCTAGCGGCGGAATGACAATCGCGATATTGACGAGAATGGCAGGAAGATAGACACCTGATAGGAAGAGTGCGTTACCAGCCATCCAAGCTGATTTATTCACTGGGCCGCCAAGATCAAAGCCAATCATGGCGCCTAGAATGAGAGCAAGTGCGAGTGTGCTCGTTCCATCTGCGACCATGCCTTTGATCCATTCAATTAATGCGGTGTTCAAAGCCCCTAATGGACCGCCTAGCAGAACGGACATGAGAAGTCCGGTTAAGCCAACAGTAATGAGCGGTAAGATGAGCAGAGGGACGAGTCCAGCTGCGGAGCCTTGAATTTGAATTTTTCTTTTCACAAAGAGAGCGACATATCCGGCAAAGAAACCTGCAATGACGGCGCCGATAAAACCAGCATTTGTTGAGCTGGCAAGAGCTCCGCCGATAAAGCCGGCCGCAAGACCAGATTTATCTGCAATCGAATAGGCAATAAAGCCAGCGAGCAGTACGTTCATTAAGCCAATGCCTGTCCAGCCAACCTGTTCCATCAAATAGGCACCATGTAAAATGCCGCCTGCATCTTTATAGGCGTTTAAATCTGACACACCAAAACCTAACCCGACTAGTTTGGCTAAACCAACGATAAGTGAAGCTCCGATGATCACCGGAAGAATATAAGAAATACCGGTCATGAGGTGGCCTTCAATGACTTTTAATTTTGCTTTCATTCTGCTTTGCTCCTTTCTATATGGCATTGCTCTTGTTTATTGGGATTCAGATTTTTTCTTTTCAACCAGCGCAACGGCTTTTGTGATGATTTGCTCGGCATTTTTTAGGGCGCGTCCGATTTCGACACGAACAGTAGGAATACCTGAGAAGCGTTCAGCGTCGTTAATGTGCTGATTGGAGGCAATGATGCAAAGGTCTGCCTGCTTGGCTTCCTCTGCTGTAATGCCATTCACCTGTCCCATAATTCCTTGCTGTTCGATTTTAATCTCGTGTCCAAGCTGTTTACCCGCATTCTCTAATGCTTTTGCTGCCATTGGTGTATGAGCTAACCCTGCTGGGCATGAAGTGACACCGACAATTTTCATTGTGTAATCCCCTCTTTCAATTGTTGTTCAATGACTTCGTAATAATAGTCTGCTGTTTGACCGGGTTGAATCTTTTCGATGAAAGCAGGCTCCATTAAACTTGTGGCAATGCCAGACAGTAATTTGAGGTGTGTGACATTGGCCTCTTCAAGTGGAACGAGCAGTGTAAATAAATAGCTTGTTGGCAAATCGTCGAAGCTTCCCCATTCAATGGGTTGTTCAAGTTCTAAAAAGAGAAGTGAAGCCGTTTGAACAGCAGAGCTTTTTGTATGAGGAATCGCAAAACCTTGCTGAAGTCCTGTTGAGACTTCGTCTTCGCGTTTCAACAAATCTGTTAATAACCCTGACTGATCGTTTGTAATGTGAAGGTCTTCAGCTTTCTCGGAAATGTATTGTAAAATCTCATTCTTTGATCGACCGTTTACTTGTGTAAAAACATGATCTTTTTGGAACAAGCTGATCCCTTCTCTCTTGTTTGTTAAGCGCTTACAATTTGATTGTAATGTACTTTTCGACATGGTTAAATAGCATCATTTTCCGTTTGAAATGGCAAAAAGTTTATGAAGCGAACAGACTAGTCATCTGAATATCTCAAATCCTAGCTTAAAACGAGTTTAATTATGTCAAAAATAGATTCTACTAAAAAGGATTCTGTGATATTCTTCCAAGGTATTGTAAAAGATAAGGGGGTCTTTTCATGTTTAAAAAGCAGGTCAAATCCTGTGTGGTTGTACTCATGGCCATCATTCTATGTATGGCTGCATTACCTGGGTACGAGGCATCAGCAGTTAGTAAAGGCACAAGTGTCAATGAAGCCATTGGGTTGAAAGATGGTGAAGTCATCTCAGGTACATTACAGAATGAAAAAGAAGAGTCATGGTACCAAATTACGCCATCTGCAGATGATGTGGCAAAACATACACATATGCAAATTTCTGTCAAAAGCAAACAAGTGTTATCTGTATCGGTCTACCCAAGTAAGGATAGAGCGATAAAGGATGACACTTATTCGAGATATCGTGTGGACACAGCAAGTGGAGAGACAGAAATCAACTTCCCGCATGCATGGTCAGGTCCTTACTATGTCAAAGTGCTGTATTTAGGTTCAGAGGAAGATAGCCGTGATGAGGAAGAGGATGTAGCATATACAATCGGGTATAAAGGTGCGAATCTTCCGCCATCTGAACCGATTTTCCCTGAAGAAGAAGAGCCAACGATCATCATTATTGAGAAAAAGCATGGACGTGAAATTCTTCAATCCATTCGTACGATCGAAGACAAACGATTCAATGAAACAGCCGATGGTCAGAAGCTGACACGTCTGCTACAAAAAACAAAGCCGTTTCTCAAATCTAAACTCATCAACAATCAAAAAAAGCAGCAAACGGTGTACAATCATTTGCTTACATTAAAATCATTGCTGAATGACGTAGAGAAAAATGGTGCATTCAGCGGTCATATCGTCACAGAGAAAGAGCAACAGGCGATCCGTTCCCTTTTTGATATGCTCAAAGAGGCAAGTCCAGCCTATTTAAAAAAGGAATTAGAAACAGTGGGGCAAAAAGTAGGAATCGATCAGCTTGAAGGAAAATCGATCGGTTATGTATTAGAGAAACAAAAGCTTGTTCCAGAAGAAAAGGTCAACACAAACAAAATCATCTTTAAATTAAAGGATGGACAAACGCTTCAATCCGCAAAAAAGAAAATGAAAAGCTACGGAATTCAAGAAAACCGTGTGACATCTCAGTCAGTAAATCCTTTATTTAAAGGAATGTATGTTTATGATGTACCGGCAGGGAAAGAATCAGCAGGCAAAACGCTTAAAGCAGGCAAAGCTGTGATCAAAAGCACGGCGAGAAAGCTTTCTAGTATGCCGAATGTTGAATTTGCAGAGCCTGTACAAACGTATCGTGCGCTCAGCAATGACGCGCAGTATGGTTACCAGTGGCCGCTGAAAAACAGTGCCCAAAACAGTGGGAAAAAAGGCGCTGATGTGAAGTTTGAACAAATGAATACATTGATTGGTACAAGCAAAATGAAGCAAACGTTAATCGCTGTTGTGGATACAGGTGTCGACAGCCGTTTGTCTGATTTAAGCGGAACGGTTCGTACAGACTTAGGTGCCAATCTGATTGGCCGTAATAAAGATGCAATTGATGACAATGGCCACGGTACCCATGTGGCAGGTATCATTGCAGCAAAAGCCGATAATCATTACTCCATGGCAGGGCTGAATCAACATACAGGAATCATCCCAGTCAAAGTGCTGGATGCGTATGGATATGGAGATACAGAGCATATTGCTCTTGGCATTAAACATGCAGTGGACAAAGGTGCAAAGGTCATTAACATGAGCCTTGGCGGCTACTACAGCAAGGTCATTGAATATGCGATGAACTATGCTGCACAAAAAAACGTATTAGTGGTAGTGGCGAGCGGAAACGATGGCATTCCAGAAATGGGTTATCCTGCGACTTCCAAGTACGCCATGGCAGTTGGTGCAAGCAATCGCATGGATATTGCCGCTGAATTCTCAAGCTATGGGAAAGGGTTAAGCATGTCTGCACCAGGATCTGATATCCCAAGCTTAATGCCTGATGGGAATGTTTCATACCTGAGCGGGACATCAATGGCTACACCGTACGTTGCAGCAGCAGCAGGATTACTGCTTTCTAAAAATCCAACCCTGAAACCAAATCAAGTGAGAAATATTTTACAAAATACAGCGGATGATATTTCATTTAAAGCTGTTGATGGAACAGATGACATTTTCTATGATGAATATGACGAGCCTGTTGTTGATCCGAAAATTCCGGGTATCGATTGGATGACAGGACATGGCAGACTCAATGCTTTTGCCGCGTTAAGCGCTGTTGAATTAAACGCATCAGTTAACAAAGTAGAAGATCAGCATCAAAAGGTGACAGGAAAGGCGAAAGCCGGCGCTGCCATTTCTGTGTATAGAGGCAAAACCCTGCTTGGAAAAGGCACGGCAAGCAAAAAAGGAACCTTTAGTGTGAAGATCAAGCATCAAAACAAAAATAAAGTGCTTCACATCAAGATGTCAAAAGGAAAGGCTGCGACTTCGCTCAAAACGGTCGTGAAAAAGGGCAAAGCGCCAGCTAAGCCAAAGGTGAATCGAGTAACAGTGAAAAGTAAAACGGTCAAAGGAACTGCGGGTGCAGGCTTGACGATCAAGGTGAAGAACAAATCAAAGAAAGTCATTCAAACGGTCAAAACCAATAGCAAAGGCGCATTTACGGCTAAAATCAAGCCGCAAAAAGCCAAAACCGTCTTGTATGTGACAGCTTCAGATGTGAGAAAAAGAGAAAGTAAAGCAGTGAAAGTTGTTGTGAAAAAATAGTCTTGTAGCTTCCCTTTTGAATAAAAAGGGGAGTTTTTTGTTTTTTACTGGAAAAATGACAATAACTGTCGATAGTAATATAGTAGGAAAAAAAAGGAGGATTTATCGATGAAAAAAATCATGTTTGCTTTCTTTCTATCATTGCTTCTCGTTTTCCCAAGCTTTGCACATGCAGAGGAAACAGGAGCAGTACCAGCATCCGTACAAGTAACAGGCGTCACAGCAGCAGACGGTGGTATGGTCAATTACGGTTCTGGCAGTAAATATCGTGTAGGTTCATATTATCCAGCTACTTTTAAAGGAACATTAAAGGACACAAGTGGTCAACTCATGGCGAATCAGCCAATTCAGCTTTATTTTGAAGCAGCAATCAAATCATATGCTCAAACAGCGACAGGTACAACAGACGAGAATGGACAATTTTCACTAACGATTCAAGTTCCTGCAGGTGCAGGCTACCGTACATACAATAATGCAGGCTGGTCTACACATTACTACGATATCGTTCCAGTGACTTTCACTTCAAACGACATCACGCTATCTTCAAATGTGACAAGTGTGTATCATTTGGCATATACATCACGTTACTAATCTGCTAGAAGAGGCGACTTGGCGCAAGCCCTGTCGTTTTCATAGAAAAAAAGGATGTCAGCTAGTGACATCCTTTTCTTTTTGTTAGCAAACCTGCTGGGCGGCAACCGAAAGAGTCGATAAACAAACACTCATGAGCCGTTTCTCCCAGATTCGATCGAGCATTGAGCTTTACATCTTGAGCTTTGATGGATAAGAACTTTGAATACTTGAGCTTTCAGCTTTGAACGTTCAGCTTTGAGCTTTTATCATGGATCATCCTAAGATGATCATCAGATGAGGAGGGAATGACCTTTCCCTCGGAGGTGTTTAGTCCTATCGATTTTCGGCTCACTAACAAAATCGACTAGTCGATCTGTATTTTTGTCAAGGTATTGCTTTCTGATAAGGAGAAATCCACTTCCATTTGGAAATCTTCAATCTCTTTCGAAAGCTGTTCAATCTTCACTCGAAGACGAAGAGGGTCAATGATCGCCGCCTCATTTTCAGCTAGGAATGACTTGACGATCTCTTGGTTGGCAGCGGCTTGTGTTTTTCCGTCTTTCCCAAATAGTGTTTCTAAATGTTGATCCAGTCTCTTTTTCACATCTTCATTGATTTGTTCTGACCGGTCAACCAGCTCTGTGTAGACCTTTTTTAATTTTCGTAAATAACGAATATCGTAATCTATGGATGTCTTGCGTTCAATGGCTTCTGCTACGGTCATGCTAACACCCGCCACCTCAATCGTTGTCGTAGCATTCGACACAACGATGGCTGATTTAATGGCATTTCGGCGTTTGATTAATGCTTGAATCGATTGGTCATCTGCTTTTGCCTTTTTTTCTACTTCTTCTTGATTTTGAAATCCGTTCTGTATATGTTTCCCGATGACCAAGCCACCGAGTACAGCTTCATCAATTGTTCGGTTGATTCTTTTATCTAACATTTTCAGTTCACTTAATGCTCTTGTAATGGTCATTTCCATATTAAAAACAGCTCCCTTGATTCGTCCTGAAAATCATAGATTCCTATCATATACCAAAATGTCTTTGTTTTGCTAGTGATATCCTTTTTTGGGACAAACAAAAAACCCTGGTGCTATACACCAGGGTTTTCTCGTTTTTTCTGAATCCATGTTGTCACGTAATAGGCAGCATAGCAGAGTGCGATAAAAGGGATACCGCAGATAAGAGCAATACGCTGATTTGGATCAAAAGCAATGCCGATCACAGATGCAAGGCATAGGAGGAAGGCAGCAATCGGAACCACCGGATAGAGCGGGGTTCGGAAAGATAAATCATGAAGCTGTCCGCCATCCTGTAAGAATTTTTTGCGAAACATGAACTGTGAAGCTGCAATTCCCATCCATACAACAACAACGGCGAGTCCAGAGATTGACACAAGAACCAGATACACCGTTTCAGGTGCGATGACACTCGATAGCAAAGAGAGAATGCCTCCAATCATACTCAAAATGAGTGCATTCAAAGGAATTCCCTTTGACGTCAATTTTGCCAGCTTTTTAGGTAATGTTCGTTCTTCAGAAAGGGACCATAGCATGCGAGATGAGGCGTATAGCCCTGAGTTTGCAGCAGATAAGATCGCCGTCAGAATGACAAAATTCATGAAATCTGCCGCATAAGGAATACCGATGCGGTCAAAGACCACAACGAAAGGACTTTTGATCACCCCGGCTTCTTCTACTGGAATTAAGCCGGCTAAGACCACGATCGTTCCGACGAAAAACAGGACAAGACGTAGCACAGTCGTGCGAATCGCCCGGGGAATGGTCTCATCTGGATTGACACTTTCGCCCGCAGCAATCCCAATTAGCTCAGTACCCGAAAAAGCAAAATTAACAGCCAGCATGGTCATTAAAATCGGTAAAAAGCCGTTTGGGAAGAGACCCCCATCTCCAGTGAAGTTAGAGAAGAACGGAGCGGCCTCACCGCCTTTTAGTGGAATCAATCCAAACATCGCCGCTCCGCCAAGAATAATAAAGAGAATAATAGCCATGACTTTAATGCTAGAAAACCAAAATTCCGATTCTGCAAAAAACTTAACTGTAAAAGCATTGAGTAAAAAGATGAGAAGCGCAAAAACACCGCTCCACATCCAAACCGATGTGTCCGGGAACCAGCGCTGCATTAAAAGACCTGCCGCTGTAAATTCTGAACCAAGTGCCACGGTCCATGTCAGCCAATAAAGCCAAGCCACTGTATAGCCAGTGCCGGGCCCAATGTATTTTGTTGCATATGTGTGAAAAGCGCCTGTAACCGGCATTGCGACAGACAGTTCACCTAAACAGAGCATCACGAGGTACACAATTAATGCCCCAACCAGATAAGCCAAAATCGTTCCCGCAGGTCCGGCCTGATTGATCGTATATCCTGAGCTTAAAAAGAGTCCTGTGCCAATCACGCCGCCTAAAGAAAGCATGAACAGGTGACGGCTTGTCATTTTTCGTTGATATTGTTGTGACTGATCTTTTTCTTGTTCCATGTCTTCCCGCCCTTTTGCTTATAAGTATGTGTGTTGAGTCATGATGCTACGATGTTGCTTGTTTTAAGATATCTGTAATATCTTCTGGTGTCGTCCGGCAGCAGCCGCCGATGATTTGTGCACCGTCTTTATACCATTGCTGCGCACATTCACCAAATGTATGGTGAGACGTATCTCCGCTCCAAACCTTTTCTTCAGGATCATATAATTCCCCTGAGTTCGGATACACGACAATCGGTTTGCTCGTCCCTTTTTTCATCTCCTGAATAAGAGAAGACATATATTGCGGCGGTGTACAGTTTACGCCAACAGCAGCGATCTGCTCATATGGCTCAAGTGCTTGTACACAGTCTCTCAGCAGATCCCCTTCACTAATATGCTTGCCATCCTTTGCGCTAAACGTGATCCACGCATACACACCGCTGAATTCATCCTCCAGCAGTTTAGCGATGGCGATTGCTTCAATGAGACAAGGGATGGTTTCACAAGCGAGAATATCTGCACCAGCCTCTACCAATGCTTGAATTCTTGGTCTGTGAAAATCAATGAGCGCCTGTTCTGTGAGTCCGTAATTTCCCTTATATTCTGAACCATCAGACAAATAAGCGCCGAAGGGCCCCACAGATCCAGCGACAAATGGTTTCGTCCGCTCTTTACGATGTGTCTCATCCTGCCAAAACTGCTCACATGCTTCTTTTGCTAACGTGACAGATCGTTTCATTAATTCGATGGCTTCTCCTTTTGTATAGCCTTTTTCAGCAAAGCCATCAATTGTCGTTTGGTAGCTGGCTGTTGTTGCACAGTCAGCACCTGCTTGGAAGTAGTCCAAGTGTACTTGCTGAATCAATTCTGGCTGTTCAATGAGGATTTTGGCTGACCATAAACTGTCGTTTAAATCACAGCCCTTTCGTTCAAGCTCTGTTGCAAGTGCACCATCTAAAATCAAAGGTGTGTGAGCCTGTAAACGGCTTTGAATAGGATTCATATAAATCAAACAGCCTCCTTTGTCGATCGGAAATAATGGATATGATATGAGGCAGTAGTTTAAATGACTAAAGTGTTTTTGTCAAGGAGAGGAATAAGCATCATACGACGGAAAAACCCTGAAAACATGCGGGTTTGAGTGCATAAACATACAGTTGAAATAATAGAAAACCAAGTCATTGACAGCCTCTAAAAAGAGATATATATTATGGAAAGGTTCATTTCAGAAAGCTTCATCAAAAGGCGCCGTCTTTTGATTTTTATTTTGTCCAACGACTGTCTTCTTTCGTGCAGAAAGAGGGTTTTTTATATGCTTAGAAAAGGAGGAAAGAAGAAATTGAAAAAATGTGTAAAAGATATTGCAATGATTCTAGTTGGTTCTTTTTTATTTGCTGCAGCTGTGAACATGTTTGTCATTCCACTTGAGTTTGGTGAAGGCGGCGTAACGGGGCTGTCCATCATTTTCTACTATATGTTTGAGATTGCGCCGTGGCTGACAAACCTTGTGTTGAATGCGATTTTATTACTTGTGGGGTATAAATACTTGGACAAGAAGACCACGATCTACACAGTGGTAGCTGTCGCAAGTAACTCTCTATTTTTACATTTGACCACTACATGGGTGGTGAATGTCCATGAATTGATCATTGGTTCTATTTTCGCAGGGATCATCATTGGTATTGGCATTGGTCTTGTTTTAAGAGCGGGCGGTACAACAGCGGGATCTGCCATTCTTGGGCGAATTGCGAATAAGTATCTAGACTGGAACGTGAGCTACGCCATCTTGTTCTTTGATCTAATCGTTGTTTTTGCTTCTTACTTTATTATTGGTGCGGAAAAATTAATGTTTACGATTGTGATGCTGTATGTGGCGACTAAGGTGATGGATTTCGTCATAGAAGGGCTTAACACGAAAAAAGCAGTGACGATTATTTCTTCATGCAAAGATGATATTGCAGAAGAAATCAATCACACCTTGGATCGAGGCGTGACCATTTTAAACGGTCGCGGTCATTATTCGAAGGAATCGAAGGAAATTCTCTATGCAGTCATTCAAAAACAGGAGCTGATGCGTTTAAAGAAAATCATTAAGAAAATTGATCGAGACGCATTCGTTGTTGTCCATGACGTGCGTGATGTGTTTGGAGAAGGATTTGTGAATATATAAAAAGTGAAAAAAGACACCTCCACTATAAAGTGGGGGTGTCTTTTCATATGTTGAGTGATTTTATGTTTAAGGGACTATTTTTTCAAGGTATCATCTTTTTTCTCGTTACTTTTCAGAAAGAAAAAACGTATACACTCAGCAATGGCGGCTCCCACCACAAACAGGATGATGGGTGTAATGGTAAAAGGTTGTTTGAAGATGAACAAATACACGATATAACACAAAGTTAGTGTAATGACTAAAGTGAGATAATTACTCCACATTTTTTTCAAGGTCATCAGCTCCTCGTTTTTTAAGGTCTACCATTATTCGGTATTGGTTGGGTTGAAAAGAACTAGCCACTTTCAGCCGTTCTCATCACTTTAATTCGAGTTGAGTGTTTGTAAAACTTAGTATGAAGTTCATAAGGATACGCCATTGTGAATGAACTTCTTAATTCCATAAAATTCAGCTTATCCCTTTAAAATAAAGAGATTAAATGAGTTGTTTTCTATGATATTCGTTCCTGTGTATGTTTGTTGTCTACAATAGACACACGCTAGATTTATCTTGATCAGGTGAAGCCTTGAAGAAAGAGAAACTTCCTGTATGAAAATTTATAGGGACGTTGAGAGTGAAAAGTTGCAAAAGATACCTCTTGTCACATCATACTATGTATTGTATAGTATAAATAGTTAGGAGTTGTAAACATGAATGCACAACTAAAAAAAGGATTACTGGAATTCTGTGTACTGGCGGTATTAAAGAAAGGCGATTCCTATGGTTATCAAATGATTAAAGATATGTCCCATTGTATTGAGATTTCAGAATCGACATTATATCCGATATTAAAGCGGTTAGAGCAAAACAATTATGTGGAGACCTATTCACAGGAACATAACAGTCGATTAAGAAAATACTACCGGATGACAAAGAACGGACGGGAGCATATCGCGCAATTTTTAGCGGAATGGGATCAAGTGATGGCGATTTACGACTTTATTTCTGGAGGACAGAGCAATGAATAAAAAAGAATTTTTAGCCAGCTTAGAGAAGCACCTGCATCGTCTAGGCGAAAAAGAAAGTGATCGGTTCATCGAGTATTACGATGAAATGATCGAGGATTATCAGGAAGATGGCTACAGTGAACAGGAGGCAGTTCATCAAGTCGGTCAGCCTGCCATTATTGCTGAAGGGATTTTAAAGGAACAAGGAATCAAAACCATTCAGGTGCCGACGTTTGGAGAAAAAGCCACAAGGCTCTCCATCCTCATTTTAGGCTTTCCGTTATGGGGCAGCATTCTAGCAACAGTCTTCCTGCTGATTCTTTCTGTGTATATGGTGATTTGGTGCGTTCCACTCGTGACAGGTACAATGACGCTAGTTGGTTTGCTCGGTGGTTTTTGGAGTATCATTGGTTCTCCATTTATTTCTCAGGATGGTTTGCATGTGGTGGTGACGCAGATCGGAGTTGGGATTCTTCTATTAGGTGTCGGATTATTAAGCGGCATAGCCACGGCGTATTTAACAAAGCTATTTGTGCAAGTGACTGTTCAAACCACTAAGGCATTCATGGGAATGTTTAAAAAGAAGGTCGTGAGAGTATGAACGTGAATGATTTAAAAAAGCAATGCATCAAATGGGGGATCATCTTCACCGTTGCCGGAGGAATTGTCATGGCAATTGGTTTTGGACTTTCAGGCTTTGACCTAGATGCATATCAAAACAATGACCAGAACAATGTGTTCCGCACGATCAATTGGAGCAAGCCATAAATGAAAGACCCGCTTATGCGGGTCTCAGCGTGTAGACAAACCCTCGCATTCGGTGTCAGTCCTGCGCTTCGGTGCTCACGAATGTCAAATTCGCTCCGCGCCGATGCTCGTCCTTCCTAGGGCTGCAAAGGTTTTCTATCACGCTGAAAAGAAGACAAAGAGCCAAAATAAAGTTCATTTTAGCCCTTTGTCAACAATCTGCGACCCGCTTATGCGGGTCTTTTTTTCGCTCTGGCAACAAAGAAAAAATAACAGCAAAGTGCGCCAAGGTCACAGAGCATAATAATCAGTCCCATGGGAAAGGCAGTCTGGCTTCCAGCTAAGCCGACAAGGGGTGTCATGCATGCGCCAAGAAGCATTTGTGCCACACCGATGAGGGCAGCGGCACTTCCAGCATGCGCACCGTGATGCTGCATCGCAAGAGAAGGAGCAGACGTGCCGACAATCCCAACGCTAGAGACCACAAAAAAGAGCGGAATGAGGATGCCATAAAGCCCTGCATCAATAGAGATCATCACACATAAGGTGACGCCTCCTAAAGCAGCTGTCAGCAGCCCAATGCGAAGGACTTTCTCCTCACCAATTTTCGCAGCAACGCGGGCAAATACTTGTCCGGCTGTGATGATGCCAAGACTATTCACCGCAAAGGCAGCACTGAAGCCCTGCGGAGAAAGGTTGAAAATCTCCTGCAATACAAACGGTGATCCAGAGATATACGCAAACATGGCGGCGAAGACAAGTCCTTGTGAGAGAGCATATCCGACAAAGAGTCGATCGCTCGCTAGAATTTTCATCGCACCTAGGATCTGTTTGAAGCCTCCAGTCTGTCTACGTTCCACAGGTAAGCTTTCTTTCAATGAAAACATCGATCTTAGAAGCATGAGCGCCCCGAGGATTCCTAGCAGAACAAACACACCCTGCCACGTCGTGAACCGTAACATTTGTCCGCCCACGATCGGTGCCGCTGCTGGAGCCACTCCGTTGACTAACATGAGCAAAGCAAAGAATTTCGTCATTTCTGAGCCTTCAAAATGATCTCGCACGATGGCTCGTGCAATGACAATGCCTGCTGATCCAGCAAGTCCTTGAATCAGCCTTAAAAGAATGAATGTCCAAATTGATGTGACCACTGTGCATAAAAGAGAGGCCGCAATAAAAATGATTAATCCAACCATCAGCGGCTTTCTTCTGCCGACTGTATCACTGATTGGACCTGCAATCAGCTGTCCAAGCGCAAGTCCAATCAAACAAGCCATGAGACTTAACTGAGACAGCGCCGTGCTTGCTTCAAAGTCACGGGCGATATTAGGTAAAGCAGGTAAATACATATCCATTGCCAGCGGTGCAAGGGCTGTTAAAGAGCCAAGAAGCGCGGCAAGGAGGAATCGATTTTTTTTCGATTCTTGGGGATAAGATAAAGAATTCATATGATGCCACTCCTTGTATACGTCCTCAAATCAGCATAATGAATCAAGCTTTCCATTTCAATCAAAATTTTCAAAGAAAATTTCGTGCAAAATAATTGATCTTTAAAAGAAGACTCTTTACATTGAATGAGTAGAGAAAAGAATCAGATCATCGGCATGCAGTGATTGCATGATACGTATATCCATTCATAGACAAACAGGAGGTGCTGGCATGGAGCAACAAGAGTTGATCATTCGTCAAGCAGTGAGTGAAGATCATGAGGCGATCACACATGTGCTGATCAAATCATACGCACAGTATGAGCCTCAATTTACAGAGGAAGGCTGGCAAAACTATTCTGCAGCACTGCGGGCGGCTGTAGATAACCCAAACATGGAGTTGATGCTTGTGGCCGAGCTTGAGGGCAAGGTCGTGGGGACCCTTCAAATGTTCCGATCATCAGAACAGGCATATGACAAGCCTGAGATGGGGATTACTTCAGCGATTGTCCGGTTTTTAGGGGTAGATCCTGATGTGAGAGGAAAAGGCATTGCAGAGTCATTGTTGCGTAAAAGTATAGAACTGACGCAATCGTGGGGCGAGAACGTCCTGTACCTTCATACGTCGGATAAAATGCAGGCCGCCATTCGTTTATATGAAAGAATGGGCTTTGAACGGGCACTTGATAAAGAATTTGTGAATCAAAATGGGACGCATGTGAAGAGCTATCAGTATGTGATCAAAAAAGAACAGCCGGCTGGCTCATAACACGCTGTATAAGAAGAGGAAGAGCATGTCCTGCATGGACGGGGCTCTTCCTCTTTCTCATGATACCCATACGTTCAGTGCCATATATGAAAAGCACCATGAGATTAATCCGAACATGACAAAGAATTTCAACACATGTTCATAAGGGGTCAGCTTTCGATCTCTTTTCGTTTTCACAAGCCGCCAGTAAAGGGCATAGCCACAAAAAACCAAGATGATTTGTCCGAGTTCTGCTACGGTTTCGATGATTGTGATTCCGTTCATTTGTTTTCACCTCACCATATGTCTTCCATAGGCAGCAGCAGTGAACCTTTATTTCTTCAAAAGAAAGCAGTGTATACTAGAATAAGAAGTAGATGCAGAAGGGGTTGTGACCGATTGTTTCCGCTATATGCAAATTCTTGGGATGACGTCATTGAGAGAAAAATCAAATACGATGATCAGGTTGTGGAACATATGTGTCAGCTGTTAGACGCACAGGAGCAGCAAGTCGTGTTGTTTCATAAAATTCAAGAACCATTTACAATGGTTGCTGGTGATGGCACTGTCACGATTCCAAAAGGGAGTTATACGACCGCCTATTATTGGACGGACCGGCCTTACAATGTCTATTTTTGGCGGGATGATCAAGGCAATGAACTTGGCTCTTATTTGAATATCGTCAGACATACATGGTTTGAAGAACGGACGGTTGTTTTTGAAGATTTATTGATTGATCTACTCGTTCTTCCGAATGGTGATTTCTTTGTTTTGGATGAAGATGAACTGCCGGAGAGTTTAGCTTCCTTTGAACACGGCTCGGTTCATCGAGCAATCCGTGATGTCATCCATTCGTTAGCGCACATCCTCGATCAAGTAAGGCTGGATGCGAAAGGGAAGTATCATCACACCCTCTTTCAGAAGATGTTGAAATAGAAAAAACGATTCCTTGCTGAAAGGAATCGTTTTTTTATCAAACCTTGATCCGGTTTAGTCGTTTTTGTAAAGCAGTTTTTGTTTTAGATGCTTTTAGTTGTTTGACCGCACTTTGGGCGGTTGCTTTTGTTTTCTTTGTTCGTTTGGCTTCGGCTTTTTTGACTTTTTGTTTGGCATCTGTCACTTTTTTTTGATAGGCGACTTGTTTTTTGACTTTGTCGAGCCGGTTTTGCAGGCTTGTTTTTTCTTTGCCTTTGGATAGCTTTTTAATAGCCGTTTGGGCACTTTTAATCGAGCCTTGGGTTTTACTTTTTTCAGCTGATTTGACCTTCGCTCGTGCGTCACGAATATCAATGGCTGTTTGGACTTTTTTGACTCGGTCAGTGAGTGCGGTTTTTTGTTTACTAGCAGTCAGTCTGCCAATTTTCGTTTTGGCTTGATCAACATCTGTCTGTTTTTTAGATGTTTCGGCTGTTTTGACTGCGCTTGTCGCAGTCTTTAAAAAGGTTGACTGCGGCACATATTGCACGCGGCCATAGCCGAATTGTGGATCTTTTCCTTTTGCACCAAGATCCACTGTATAGCTGCGCAATAAAGTACGGAGCTGAACATTTGTTTTCTTAGGATGTAGCTGTTTTAACAGCGCAAGCATTCCTGTGACATGTGGTGCCGCTTGTGATGTACCCGTTGCATACCAATATTCATTTTTCAAATAGGTACTGATGACGTTCTCGCCGGGAGCGGAAAATTCAATTCCTTTCCCCGTATTAGAGATGGAGGCGAGTTTGTCTTTGTCAGTCGTTGCGGAAACAGCAATGACGCTATTGTATGCGGCAGGATAACTAATCCCATTCTTCTTTCCATCATTTCCACTTGCAGCAACGACCAGCAGTCCTTTTTTGTATGCTTCATCAACTGCTGAACGTAAAATCGGAATGTTATCTTCAAAAGCTAGACTTAGGTTGATGATATCCATCTTATTGCTAATTGCCCAATCAATGCCTCGGAGCAGACTGTATAAGTCGCCTTCTCCTTTTTTATCTAATACTTTTACAGCATACAGCTTCACACCAGAAGCGACACCGACCGTACCGTAATCATTATTGAGCGCCCCAATTGTACCGGCGACATGTGTTCCATGTCCTTCATCATCTTTGTAAGAAGACGTGTAATTGACGAATGATTTACCGCCGGCTACCTTTAAATCTTCATGTGGGAAAATACCAGTATCGAGAACGGCTACTTTCACATTTTTCCCTGTCACGCCTTCTTTGATTGCTTGCTTTACATTGAGCTTCTGCAAGTTATAAGATTTTTGTACCAAAGCATCCTGACCAGTAGCAGCAGCTGTTTTTTTCACGGTAGAAGCAGCGAGTTTGACCCTAACGTTTTTTGAAACATAAGCGATGTTTGGGTCTTTTTTAAGTGAGGTGACAGCTTGCTCATCTGCTGTCACTGCTACAGCTGGAAGATGTATGTATTGAGCGTTCACTTTTTCACTTTCTTGAATAGCCGTCTGTTTTCCTTTTTGATTTTTATAGACGATGATGACATCTGTTTCTTTTGGTGGTGCAGCTGCCTGCGAATGGAAGGGCAAAGCAGTTGTCAAAGCAAGAAGAAACGCGATGACCACGACGATTTTCTTTTTCAAGGCAATGGCTCCTTGCATATGAGGTGACCTCCGTCTTTTTTTCTTTATTATATCGGAGAAATAAGATAGATGGTTAGAAGAATCATAGTCTAGAAAGAAAGTTTTTTTCACACGTATCCCGAAATTGAATTTCATAGAATTCTAGTAGACAATAGAGAGATCATAATATGAGAAAGAAGGACATGCCGATGAATGTAAAAGAGTATATGACGTATGATGCGACGGGACTGGCGTCACTTGTGCAGAAAAAGCAGGTCACGCCCGAAGAACTTGTACAAGCTGCATTTACTAGATTGGAAGAAGTGAATCCCGTACTAAATGCGGTGATTCAGACAAGACGAGATCAAGTGTTCAAAGACATGAAGTCACTAAATGCGGATCAGCCGTTTGCTGGTGTTCCGTTTGTGTTGAAAAATATATCGCAGGGGCTGGAGCATGAACCTTTGACGGCGGGTGCTTTGCTGTTAAAGGATGTAAAGGCGAAAACAGATTCCCACTTTGTCCGTCGATTGAAACAGGCTGGGCTCCTCATGATCGGTCATACGAACACACCTGAATTCGGATTGCGAAATGTGACAGAACCCTTTTTATATGGTCCGACGAGAAACCCTTGGAATGCTGACTATTCTCCGGGCGGTTCAAGCGGCGGGACGGCAGCAGCTGTGGCAAGCGGCATCGTACCTGCGGGTGGAGCGAGTGATGGCGGAGGGTCTATTCGGATTCCGGCATCCTTTACTGGTTTATTTGGACTCAAGCCAACAAGGGGGAGAACACCGGTCGGCCCGGGTGCAGGAAGGCAGTGGCAAGGAGCTTCCATTGACTTTACACTCACAAAAACAGTTCGAGACAGTGCAGCCCTGCTTGATTTGCTTCAAGTCATTCAGCCAGAGGCTGCGTTCCAAACGCCATTATATGACGGCAGCTATCAGGAGGACTTGGTGAAACGAACGCCTTCTATGCGAATTGCTTACAGTGTAGACTCTCCAGTAGGCACGAAGGTGAGTGAGGAAGCAAAGCAGGCAGTCTTGAACACTGTGAAATGGCTGAGTGAACAAGGGCATCAAATAGAAGAAGTGAAGCCGGACATTGATGGTGTCCATCTGATGCAGCAATATTACGTCATGAACAGCGGTGAAATGTCTGCCTTATTTACCTCTCTGGCTCGTTCATTCGGGCGTCCGGTGAAGCCGGAGGAGACAGATATTGTGGCATGGGTACTGGCGGAAGCAGGAAAAAATGTGACGGCTGCTGCTTATACAGAAAGTCTTGATGCATGGGATATGGCCGCTGCAAAAATGGCCGCATTTCATCAAACCTACGATCTATATGTGACCCCAGCTACTGCCTATTCGGCTCCAAAGGTTGGCGAGCTGATGCATAACGATCAAGAAATGTCTGCATTGTTACGTGTGTCATCCCTTTCAATGCAAGCACAGCAGGATCTGATTTATGAAATGTTCCTCAAGAGTTTGACCTACACACCATTTACACAGCTGGCTAACCTAACCGGCCAGCCATCTATGAGTGTGCCAGTTCATCTCACAGAAGCAGGCATGCCTTTAGGCGTACAGGTGACAGCACCGAAAGGAAAAGAGGACTGGCTGCTCAGACTGGCGTCAGAAATAGAATCATCCTCATTATGGAAAGGAACGCATCCATTACTGAATCAATAATACAATGGCATTGACGTTGGTCTATGGAGGAAAGGAGTGTCACACGTGAGTACGAAGGACAAAATCATTCAAACGGCCGCACTTCTTTTACGTAAACAGGGGTATCATGCGACAGGGTTGAATCAAATCATTAGAGAGAGCGGCACGCCGAAAGGGTCTCTTTATTATTACTTTCCAAATGGAAAAGAAGAGCTAGCCATAGCAGCCGTTGAATATATTAGTCAAAGGGTCATCGATCAAATTGAAGAAAGTTTTGCCTATTCTGATGACCCATATGTCGCCGTCGATCATTTTATGACAAATATCATTCGGGGTTTTATGGAGCAAGAAAGTGAAAGAGGGATACCGATTGTCTTACTGGCGGCAGAGTCAAAACCTGAACATACAAAACTTCATGCTGCATGTAAACAAGAAATGATTCGCTGGCAAGAGCTTGTCAAAGAAAAGTTGATGAATAGCGGATATGATGAAACAAAAGCGGATGAGCGGGCATCTCTCCTTCATTCAATGGTCATCGGCGGATTATCAATGACTACTGCATTAAAGCAAACGACACCTTTAGAGCACGTAAAATGTTACCTTAGACACTTATTTATGCGAGAAGAGTAAAATCTCTCGCATATTGCCTATCTATTATATCAATTGGTCTATATAATAAAGATAGTCAATTAGTCATGAGGAGTGATGGGATGTCGGAGCAACCACAATCGATCAAGCAATCCGAAGATACCTCTTTTTATACCGTGTCAGGTTCGGGGGAGCTGTATGGTTTGGAAAATCAGCTTGTACATGTGCTGGCAGAAGCAAATCAAACAAATCAACTGTTTGAGCTTGTCTTAATCACAGGTGGGAAAGGTGCTTACTTTCCGCTGCATTGTCATGAGACGCTATTTGAAACCATCTTTGTGCTGGAAGGGAAGCTGGAAGTGATACTGGACGGTAAAAAGTATATGATGACGGCCTGTGATTATATTCATATTCCGCCCAAAACAATTCATGGCTATAGAATGCATAGTCACAAAACAAGGTTTATTTCTTATACACTGGGCGGGCAAATGACAGATGTCTATCTGCAAATCGGAAAGAGGCTGTTGCAGAATGAATGGCCGATGACTGATCACCCATTTGATGCAGACAGCTTTCATCAGGCTGAAAAAGAAAGCGATATCATGTTGATGCACGGCATTAGGGAGCTATCCAATACAACCAAGCCAGCTGTTTTGTTTCATAGTCAGCTCCCGCGCGCAGTGCAGCCATATGTGCTGGAGGCTGGTGAAGGAAAGCAATACATGGTCGAAGGTCAGCTTCATGAGCTGATTGCGACAACAGAAACAACAGGAGGCGGATTCAGTTATTTTGTGATTGAAGGGACAAAGGGAAAAGGCTTACGTCCGCATTATCATGAAGTGCATACAGAAGCACTTTATTGTGTTGAAGGCAGAATGAATCTTCAGTTAAACGGAGAAAATATTTGCTTGATGCCGGGGGATTTTGCTTATATTCCTCCGAATACCGTTCACTCGTATGAATTAGTGTCTCATTCAAATAAATTTTTGGTTTTGCTGCTGCCTGGCTATATTGAGCAAGTGTTTGAACAATTTGAAGAAGCACAAAGTCCAGGTATGTGCCCTTATTTTATACAGGAAGGGAACATGATGGAGGGTGGGGAGACCTCTGCTCAGTATGATTTGGTGTTTGTCGAAGAAAAATAGCTGTGTAACGCGTTACACATATTGAAGTAAACAACCTGCTGAATCAATCGGCGGGTTATTTTGTTTTCCCTTATGGAACAGCATCCATATTCATATGCATGAACCATCCATTCAAGGTGAAGCTATAGAAATGATGACTTGAACTAAAGGAGGAAATGCAGATGAGAGCTGTCACCTATCAAGGGAAAAGCCGCATTGCGGTAAAGGAAGTAGCTGCACCATCTATACAAGATCGTGAAGATGTCATCGTTCGGATAACATCTACAGCAATTTGTGGGTCAGATTTACATTTATATCAAGGGAATTTCCCGCTTCCTATTGGCTATGTGATTGGGCATGAACCGATGGGGGTGGTAGAGGAAGTCGGGCCGGATGTCACTGCGGTGAAAAAGGGAGATCGTGTCGTCATTCCATTTACCGTGGCGTGTGGTCAATGCCAGTATTGCCATCACCATTTAGAAAGTCAATGCGATCACTCAAATCCCCATTATGATTCAGGCGGACTTTTTGGATACAGTGAGAAATATGGGAATTACCCCGGAGGACAGGCTGAATATTTACGTGTGCCCTTTGGAAACTATACACCATTTAAGGTGCCGGATGATTGTGAGTTAGAGGATGAACAATTGCTGTTTTTATCAGATGTTCTGCCAACTGCTTATTGGAGTGTAGAACACGCAGGTGTAAAAAAGGGGGATACGGTCATTGTGCTAGGATGTGGACCTGTTGGGTTAATGGCACAGCAATTTGCTTGGCAAAAGGGCGCAGAGCGGGTCATTGCTGTTGATTACATAGACTATCGCCTTCACCATGCAAAACGAATGAGCGGCGTAGAAGTATTTGATTTTACAGAAGACCCTGACATGGGAGAAACCCTAAAAGAGCTCACAAAAGGTGGGGCGGATGTTGTCATTGATTGTGTGGGGATGGATGGGAAAAAGTCACCGCTTGAAAAGATTGAACAGAAGCTCAAGCTGCAAGGCGGAACGATAGGGCCCATTCAAATTGCCACAAAAGCCGTGAGGAAATGCGGGACTGTTCAGCTGACGGGTGTGTATGGAGGTCTTTACAATATGTTCCCATTGGGTGCTTTTTTCGCAAGAAACGTCACGCTGAAAATGGGACAGGCGCCAGCGAGAGGGTACATGTCAAAGCTTTATCAAAAAGTGACAACCGGGGAAATTGATCCTAGAGCGATCATCACACATCAATTGCCGCTAGATGACGCAGCTCATGCGTATCACATATTCAATGAAAAACAAGATGATTGTATAAAAGTCATCTTAAAGCCATAAAAAGAAGGCTTAGGATATTTCCTAAGCCTTTAATGTGCGCTCGTCCATCATTTTTTCGATTAATTCAAAAAATGTTTTTTTATCTTCTTCTGATAGGTGATTGAACAGTTGATTGACAAGTAGCTGACGATTGTCGATCATTTGTCTGGCGATTTGTTCACCTGATTCAGAGAGTGTAATCCATACCGTACGGCGGTCATTGTTATTTCTAGAGCGGATAATCAGCCCTTCATCTTCTAAGTGATTGAGAGCGGTTGTTGTTGCGGAGGGAGATAATGAAACTTCCTGCAGAATATTTTTCACAGTACATGATTGATGGCGGTAGATGATGCGTAAAATAAACCCTTTTACATTCGTGACGTTTTTCGGGATATTCTCTTCATCTATTCGTTTCGTCGCCTTTAAATACTTTGTCAGTGCATGGTCTAACAAACTTGCCTCTAGCTCGAAATGTTGCATTCTCCATACCTCTTTTCCTATTGCATTCGCATTTTCCGATCAATTACTAGGTCTATCTTATCATAATAAGCATCATCATTTAAACCAAAATGGAAGACGGCTATAAAATTACCTATATTATCAATTAATAAAAGGAACAATTCCAAAATGAAATGATTTTACTTTCATCTCTTTTTATTTTAGAATGTGAATGAGATAAAATCTACCAATCCAATTCTCTGGAAATTGGCTATTGGACATCAAACGTTTGGAGATGAAGATATTGAATACTTTACAGGCATTACTAAACGACAGAATGGAACGCTCTTCACAAATTGAAGCGGTAACTGGCGGAGGTGTGTCTTATACATTTGAAGAATATGCAAAACGCATTGATCAGCTGGCACATTACTTACACCGTAAAGGAATTCGAAAAGGTGACCGGGTGTGCTTTATTTGTCAAAACCATCATCACTTTTCTACGATTATGCTGGCAGCCATTAAAGCAGGTGCAGTCGCCGTACCGCTTAGCTGGCAGCTTACCTCTTTTGAGCTAGAAGGTATCTTGAAAAAAGCAGAGCCAAAGGCTTTATTTTTTGACCGTGAATTCCGTGACATCATTGCGGCAGTGAATGTGTCTTTAGAAGATTGTCTCATGGTGGAATCTGGTGTCAATGCGAAAACAACACAGCTGTTTGAAGACATATTGGCGTCTAATGATGGAAGTGATCTTGCTGAAGAGGTATCAGAAGAAGATTTGGCCATGATTTTATTCACCTCAGGTACAACAGGCAATCCAAAAGGCTGTATGGTCGGACATGGACGAATCTATCAATTTTTAACACGACGTGGGAATCGAGGATTTGATCTGAAAGGAAAACGGTACTTGGCAAGTCATCCGCTGTATCATATGAGTTCTATTAATCACTTGATTGCAGCTGCAATTGAAGGGTATACGTTAGTCTTCTTACATGATGCAACACCGAAACGCATTTTAGAAACGATTGAGAAAGAAAGAATTACGTTTATGATGGCTTTCCCATCAGCTTATACGTACATGCTAGAAGAAATGAAGCGCGGTTCGTACGATCTCTCATCTTTTGAAATTGCGATTTCTGGTGGTACGAAGGTACCGGTACGCTTAATTAAAGATTACAAAGAAGTAGGCATTCAGATGATGCATGGCTATGGAAGTACAGAAGCGTGGGTTGTGAGTGCGTGGCATCCAGCGATGGGCGAGGATAAGATGGGCTCTGCTGGTAAAGTGGATCCGGATGTAGAAGTCAAAATCGTGCATCCTGAGACAGAAGAGGCGCTCCCAGCTGGAGAAATTGGCGAGGTCGTCATGAGAAGCCCATTTTATTTCTTAGGCTACTATCATCAACCTGAAGCGACAGAGAAAGTGCTCAAAGATGGCTGGTTCCATATGGGGGATGCAGGCTATCTGGATGAAGACGGTTTTCTTTACATCACAGGGAGATACAAAGATGTGATTCTATACGGTGGGGATAATATTTATCCTGACCAAGTGGAAGAGGTCATTGATCAAATTCCAGGTGTAATTGAATCTGCTGTCATTGGGGTACCAGATGACTTATATGGTGAAGTACCAAGTGCGTATATCGTAAAAGACGAATCTGTCGATTTCTGCGAAGAAGATGTGGTGAATTACTGCAAGGAACGTTTAGCAGATTACAAAGTGCCATCCATTCATTTCACGCAGGATCTGCCAAAAAATAAACTTGGTAAAATCATGAAGAAAGATTTACGTGAATTGGTTGTGAATGCGTAGGACCTATTCTGCTATAATGAAATTTGAATGATTTTTTTGTTTTTCTAACGTTTTGGAGGGAAAGGGTTTGCGACATATACTTCGTAAGAAACACATTCACGATTTGTTAGAACAGAGCAGACAGCAAAAGGTAAAGAAAACACTGGGCGGGCTCGATCTCACGCTCCTTGGCATAGGGGCTGTGATTGGGACGGGGGTCATGGTGTTAACCGGAATTACAGCAGCTAAGGATGCAGGACCGGCTGTTATTTTCTCCTTTGCGATCGCAGCGATTGTGTGCAGTTTAGCAGCACTTTGTTATGCAGAAATGGCTTCCGCGCTGCCAGTGTTCGGCAGTGCGTACATTTATTCATATACCACAATGGGTGAACTCGTAGGTCATCTCATGGGATGGACGTTATTATCTGTTTATATGCTGACTGCTTCAGCTGTAGCGAGTGGCTGGTCGAGTTATTTTAACAGCCTGCTGGAGGGGTTTGGAATCTCAATTCCACATCAATTTTTAGCTGGTCCAGAACAAGGCGGATATATGAATTTGCCAGCAATTATCATTGCTTTACTCATTGCGTGGATCCTATCTAGAGGAACGAAAGAAAGTAAAAAATTCAATAATATCATGGTGTTTGTGAAACTTGGCATTATTGTTCTTTTCATTGTAGTAGGTGGTTTTTATGTAGAGCCAGCCAATTGGCAGCCGTTCATGCCGTTTGGTACGGAAGGGATTATTGCTGGAGCCGCTGCTGTGTTTTTTGCCTTTTTAGGGTTCGATGCCATTTCGGCTTCTGCAGAAGAGGTGAAAAATCCACAGCGGAACCTGCCAATTGGCATTATTGGTTCATTGCTCATTTGTACGATCATTTATATTGTCGTTTGTTTGGTGATGACAGGCATGGTGCACTATACGAAGTTGAATGTGACAGAGGCAATGTCTTATGTATTGCAAAGTGTCCATCAACATAGCGTGGCTGGTATTATTTCTGTCGGTGCTGTGATTGGATTGATGGCTGTGATTTTCGCCAATAATTATGCGGCAACTCGAATTGCTTTTGCGATGGGGCGGGACGGGCTCTTGCCTAAAGTGTTTTCAAAAACAAACAAAAGTGATACACCGGTTGCCAGTATATGGGTGATTGGCGGGATGACAGCTGTTATTTCAGGGTTTATTGATTTGAAGGATCTGTCCAACCTAGCCAATATTGGTGCATTATTAACGTTTGCGATGGTGAGTTTATCCGTACTCATTTTGAGAAAGACACATAAACAGCTGGAAAGGGGATTCCGGGTTCCGTTTGTACCGGTTTTGCCAATTATCTCGATGGGCTGTTGTGTGTTTCTGATGCTCAATTTACCAGGCCGGACATGGCTGTACTTCGGGGTTTGGCTGATTATCGGTGTCGTCATGTACGCAGCGTATTCTAACAAACACAGTGAATTAGCGAAATCTGCTTGAGAAAAAGGTGCAAATCCGTTGACGATTTGTGCCTTTTTTCATACGATTTGGGATAAGCTATATAAGAGATAATGAACGGAACAAGAGGAGGATGAGGGAAATGATCAGCGTTAGTCCTTATATTGTTGTAGAAGACGTCAAAGAATCTCTTCAATATTATCAAGGAATTTTTGGCGGAGATATTCGTATCTTAAATGAACATCAAGACCGTGTATTGCATGCTGAGCTGCACCTTGGAGAATCACTGCTCCACTTTTCAGATACATTTGGCCGCACACCAAAACCAGAGAATCTTCGATTGATCATGCAGTTTGACAATGAGGAAGAGTTAAAGGCTGTATACGAGGCGCTTGAAGCTGACGGAGATGTCCTTGTGGAATTACAGGATACGTTTTTTGGCGCACTTCATGGACAAGTACAAGATCGGAAGAATGGTCTGATATGGGTGCTGAATTATATGAAATAAATAAAGACCTTCACCCTTGTGAAGGTTTTTTTGTGAGTGTTTTTATTTTCTGAAAAATGGAAAATATGCTATGTTGGAAGAATGATAAGACATGGGGAAAGGGTGGAAAAGGAATGGATCAAGTTGAGTTTCAATATATTCAAACAAACGGCATAAAGCTTCATACGGCAATGGCTGGTCCTGAAGATGGCCCACTGCTGGTTCTGCTGCATGGATTTCCTGAGTTTTGGTATGGTTGGAAAAATCAAATCCTCCCCCTGGCTGAGGCGGGGTATCGTGTCGTTGTTCCTGATCAAAGGGGGTACCATCTGAGTGACAAACCGGAAGGAGTCGAATCATACGTCTTAGACAAATTAAGAGATGATATCGTGGGATTAATTAAGGCGCTGAGCCCAAATCAAAAGGCTATTGTCGGCGGACATGATTGGGGCGGAGCGGTTGCTTGGCACCTTGCTTCAACCCGTTCTCAATATGTAGAGAAATTAATCATCGTCAACATGCCGCATCCTCGTGTGATGATGAAGGTCCTTCCGTTTTATCCGCCGCAGTGGAAGAAGAGCTCTTATATCGCGTTCTTTCAGCTTCCAAATGTACCAGAGGCAGCCCTTCAAGAAAATCACTTTCAAAGACTGGATGAAGCCATTGGACTGTCTGCTAGACCTCATCTGTTCACGAAGGAAGATGTCTCAAGCTATAAGCTGGCATGGACGCAGCCTGGAGCCATTACGTCCATGTTGAATTGGTATCGAGCGATTAAAAAAGGCGGCTTTGAAAAACCGATTTCCAAACGAATTCTCGTGCCTGTCCGAATGATTTGGGGAATGGAGGACAAATTTCTAAGCAGAAAGCTCGCAAAAGAAACGATCAAAATTTGCCCAAATGGACAGCTGATTTTTGTCGATGATGCGACTCATTGGATCAATCATGAGAAACCAGATGTCGTGAATAAGCTCATTCTCGAATTTTTAGCATAAAGAAATAAGCTCTGATCATATGACCAGAGCTTATTTGTTTTATCCGATTTGATTCTTTTTCAAGGAAACAGGTTCGTCGTCCCAGCATTCAATCTCTTCATTGTTTGGAACGGCATTTTTATAGAAAACAGGATCTTTGCCTTCTTTTTTCTGTCTCATGTAATCCTTCAGTGCTGCAAAGGCGACTTTGGACAACATGGTAATGGCAATGAGGTTGACGATGACCATGAGACCCATGAATAAGTCGGCTAGACCCCAAACGAGAGGAACAGTCGCAACAGCTCCGAAAAGAACCATGCCAATGACAGCAACACGATAGATGTTGAGCCAAATTTTATTCGCTCCCAAGAACTCAATGTTCGTTTCACCATAGTAATAATTACCAATTAACGTACTAAAAGCGAATAAGAAAATCATGATCGCCAGGAATCCAGAAGCCCAAGGCCCAATGTGCTGGCTTAATGAAGCCTGAGTTAGCTCAATTCCTTCCAGATTGGTTGTTTTATACGCATCAGAGAACAGAACAAGAAAGGCTGTACTTGTACAAATAATTAACGTATCTGTTAACACACCAAATGCTTGGATTAATCCTTGTTTGACTGGGTGGCTCGTGACAGCAGTTGCTGCTGCGTTAGGGGCACTACCCATACCGGCTTCGTTTGAGAAGAGACCGCGTTTAATCCCTTGTAACAATGCTCCACCTAATGTACCGCCGGCAAACTGTTCAAATCCGAAAGCATGCTTCACAATCGTACTGATGACACCTGGTAGTTCAGTGATATTTGTGATAATGACAAAGAAAGCAATCCCGATGTAAGCAACGGCAAGAAAAACGACAATATATTCAGATGCTTTTGCAATCGCTTTGATTCCTTTGAAAATAATGAACGCAAAAATAACAGCCATAACGATTCCGACAGTTAAACGATCTAGGCCAAAAGAGTTTTTAAAAGCGACGGTGATTGTATTTGATTGCACTGCGTTAAAGACAATCCCAAAAGAGATCGTGATCAGGATGGCAAATAAAATCCCCATCCAGCGCTTATTTAACCCTTTTTCCATGTAATAAGCAGGTCCACCGCGGAATCCTGTTTTATCTTTGACTTTATACACCTGAGCTAGTGTACTTTCAACAAAGCTTGAAGCAGAACCGATAATTGCGACGATCCACATCCAGAAGATTGCGCCAGGTCCACCGATCGCAATAGCGATGGCAATCCCTGTGATATTCCCTGTTCCTACACGTGCTGCCATACTGATGGCAAAAGCTTGGAACGGTGAGATTCCCTCTTTTTCTTTTCTTCCTTCTTTTAGAACACGCAGCATTTCTTTCAGCATTCTGACTTGCAGGAAGCGTGATCTATATGTGAAGTAGACCCCTACTCCAAGTAACAGAGCAATGATTAGATAAGTCCAAATAAAATCATTTGTAGTTGTTAAATAAGATAGCAAAGCTTTTTCGTTCATAACATCACCTCTTCGAATTCATCACTGTTCTTTTTAAAAAATACTGAGATCCCACTCTTTGGCGAGTTTCTTCAGCATCATGACACCGGTAATACTATTTCCACAATCGTCAATGGCGGGACCATAAATGCCGATACCGCAGCCTGTCTGAAATGGGAATTCTCTTCTTGCGCTTGGCGGAACGCAAGCCATGATTCCTCCAGACACACCACTTTTGGCTGGAACGCCTACGAAAGCAGCAAAATTACCAGACGCATTGTACATGCCGCATGTCAGCATCAATGCCTTTGTTAGTCTTGCGATATCTTTTGGGATGACTTGGACTTGTTTAAAGGGATGGTAGCCATCACTTGAAATAATCAGTCCAATCAAGGCGATGTCCTCTGTTGTGACCTCAATGGAACATTGCTTTAAATACACTTCTAACGTGTCCTCGACATCTGATTCTAAGTAATTGGTTTCTTTTAAATAATAAGCAAGTGCCCGGTTGCGGTGTGCAGTTGCCCATTCTGATTGATAAACCTCTTCATTAACAGAAGGACGCTTCCCTATTAAGTTTTCGATTAAATCGAAAATATATGCTAGCTTTTCTGTAGAAGTCTTTCCAGGAAGGATGGAGGATACGGTAATAGCTCCAGCATTAATCATTGGATTAAAGGGCTTCCCTGGTTTATGCATCTCAAGGCGGTAGATGGAATTAAATGCATCACCAGTTGGCTCTACATCTACCCGATCCAAGACGTACGGAACGCCTCTTCCTAAACAGGCAGCTATAAAGCTGATGACTTTTGAGATACTTTGCAGGGTAAAGGGAACGTCCCAATCACCATAACGTACAGATGATCCATCTGGGCCTATCACGCTGATACCAAGTTGAGAGGAATTTACTTTTCCGAGTGCTGGAATGTAGCCAGCGTTCTGCCCGTTTTTGTAATACGGACGTATTTCTTCTGCCCATTGATCAACAGAAGACTGGCATGCGTGTTGTGTATTATTAGAAATTGCTGTTTTCATACGATTCCTCCAATCAAAAATCAAAAAGTACCCTATTGAATTGGCGGATGACAAAAAATGCGATCAAATAGGCACGAAAACATGTTACACATCTTCAAAGAACTTGTCATGCGCTGCTTGTACCACTCCTTTACACCTAAATATATGTTCAAATGAAGGCTTTGGCGGCGAAACAACAAAAAGGGTTTTTAGTGAAAATTCAGAAAACGCTTACATATAGTTTCACTAAAATTGTTCATTCAATTTATCTTGGAAACTACACAATCTGACGAAAATCTACAGAAAAACTTACAAATAAAAATCAGTCTGCATGTAATTGTCTAAACAATTCCCATTATTGTAGACAATCTCCAAATCGTAGAATGGCTGAAAGGTCACCTTGCCTTCTCGGAGAATAGTCATAAAAAATGATTTTGAAGAGAGAAGTAGCCGTGAAAATAATTTTTTTGCTCATTGTGAAGCAAAGAGTCTCCTTGTATACTGTGGCTATGTAAACAGGGGAAGGGATGTCAGTCATTTGAGTTTAAACCAGCTTGTCAAAAAAGACGCATTTATTTTGATTTTTATGATCGTCATTGTGCCGCTTGCGGGAGAGCTGAAGTTTTATCCTGTGAATGAAACATTTCGTATTAGTTTTGGGGCACCTGCGTTTTTCTTTTGCTTATTACTTTTAAGAAAATCAAGACCATTGCTGCCAGGGTTTTTAACAGGCGCAGCCATTGTCCTATTTCGGGTAGGTTTAGATCTTATTCAGCAAAAAGCTGATCTGGCTCTGTCATTTTATCAGCAGTTTCCGAGCTTCTTTTTTTACTTTACTTATGCTTTTCTTTTCTTTGTTGTCCAAACAGGACGTTTCAAGCAGCGTTCCATTTTTATTGGGCTGATCGGACTGATGATTGAACTGCTTGCTGATTTTGTTGAGCTGTTTGTACAATTTTTAGTGTTTGATACAACCATGACTTTCTCAAAGCTGAGTGATATGATCCTCATTGCATTTGCTCACAGCTTCGTGGTCATCAGCTTTTTTAATATGATGAGGCTGTATGAGGCACAATCAAGAGAGAAACAAATCATGAAGCAAAATGAGCATATGATGATGGTCATTTCAAATTTATATGAGGAAACAGTTCATTTAAAGAAAACGTTAAATCATACAGAGCACATAACGCAAGAATCCTATCGGCTCTATCGTCTGCTGAATGAACATGAGGCAGGAAAGAAAGTGAGTCAGGAGCTGCTGAAGCTTGCAGGGGAAATACATGAAGTTAAAAAGGACAATCAGCGTATTTACGCTGGGCTTTCAAAGCTGATTTCAAAGGAAAACATGCAAGATTATATGAGGGCAGAGGATCTTGTTCAAATCGTGATTCGCATTCAAGAGAAATATGCGCTATCTCTCGGGAAGAACATTTCCTTTACATCTGATATAAAAGGCATTCACTTGCATGAGTATCATGTGTTCATTTTCTTATCGCTGATTAATAATTTAATGGCAAATGCAGTTGAAGCAATCAAGGATGATGGAGCCATCTCACTCGTATTAAAAGGCAGTCATGATAAAATAGAGATTCGGGTCGAGGATGATGGACCGGGTATCCCTGAGAAATTGAGAGAGATTGTATTTGATCCTGGATATACCTCAAAATTTGATGCATATGGAACACCGTCAACTGGGATTGGCTTATCCTATGTGAGAGAGCTGGTTCAAGAGCTGGACGGTCAAATCCAGATTGAGCAGAAAGAAACGAAAGGAACAGCTTTTCAGCTTGTCCTTCCGATAAAAAATTTAATACAGAGAGGGTGAGTGTATGCGATTTTTCATTGCAGATGATGATCGTGCAATACGCTCGATTTTAGGTCAGATCATTGAGGATGAGGATCTAGGAGAGGTCGTGGATGAAGCTGATGACGGCATTGGATTAGAAGCGCATTCATTGAACCTGAAAAAAGTAGACATCCTTCTGATTGATCTTTTAATGCCAGCTAGAGACGGCATTCAAACCATACGTCATATTCACCCTGAATTCAAAGGCAAGGTCATCATGATATCTCAAGTAGAAGCAAAAGAGATGATGGCAGAAGCCTATGAACTTGGAATTGAATATTATATTCATAAACCCGTCAATCGAATTGAGATTGTCAGTGTCATTCGAAAGGTCATGGAGCGGATCAAGCTCGAAAAATCAATTTACGATATTCAAGCTTCTCTTCGGCATGTGCTGCCATTAGAGCCAGTGATTTCTCATGAGACAGGTACTGGATCAAAGCGAAGAACGATGAAAGAGGCAGGGGAATTCCTCCTATCTGAATTAGGAATTGTCGGAGAGAGTGGCTCTAAGGATTTACTAGAGATATTGATCTACTTACATGAAACGCAGACAGCCAATTCTCATGAGGTGAATTTTCCGCCATTAAAGCAGCTATTTATCAAAACGGCGGAACGAAAGCTTGGTCGTGGTGCGGCGGATGTGGAAGTGATGCGGGAAGTGAAAGCAGCAGAGCAGCGAATTAGACGAGCCATCCATCATTCCTTAAATCATTTCGCATCACTTGGGCTCACAGATTTTTCAAATCCTAAATTTGAGCACTATGCGTCGAAGTTTTTTGATTTCACTGATGTCAGCCAAAGGATGAAAGAAATGCAGAAGACTTCTTCATCTGCAGGGTCAACAGGCAGAGTCAATACGAAAAAGTTTGTGCAAATCTTTTATTTTGAAGCAAAGCAGCTATTCGAAGGGATGAGCTGAGGGAAATCTATTGGAATGATTGGAGAAAATAAACAGAGACAGAGTGCTTTTGACTATGAGCCGCCTTGCTCTTTTAGACGTCTTTGTTATTTATCTGATCATTCTGATTTTTCTTTTTTCTTGAAAATAAAACTCTCCTGTGCAATCGTTTGTTAAAATAGTGAGGTTAGACTAGAATGTCGGAGGTTTTATTTTGGGAAAAATTAAACGAAATGCGCTCTGCCCATGCGGAAGCGGAAAAAAATATAAACATTGCTGTGGTCAAAAATCAGGCGGAGAACAAACGTCTGAGCTTGTGTTTAAGGAAGCTGTACAAGTTCAAAAGGATTTAATGAATTATGCGTTCTCTAAGCATCAGAGAGCGATCAATCAATTCATTAATGAGTTTTCTTTCCTAGCAGATATGGATAAAGAAACGCAACAAATCTCAGTCTTTCATTTGAGTGTATGGGGCATTTTCTTCCGCCCATTAACAGATAAGAAAGAGACTATCTTCCAAGAATTCCTGACAAAAAAAGCAGAAGATATTACCCGTCCTAAAACAAGACAAGTGGTTGAATCTTGGACAGACATGGAGCCATCTTTGCTTTTATTAAATGAAAAAACGGACGAGTCTCTTTACTTTGAGAATATGGTGACAGCTGAGAAGGTTGAAGTTGATGTGAAGCCGGATCAAACCGTGCTGCCAGAGAAAGGTAGTCTTGTTCTAGGTTTCCCTGTTCAGTTTGAAGAAAAAGCAGAGTTTTTCATTCAATATACGATGTTCGCGAAAGAGTTTACTGATACGCTTCTTCTTCAGGTTCGCCAGCTCGTTGAAGCACATGAGGCAAACGGAGGAGCACGTAGTACATTTATGAGAGAAGCCTTCCCTGAAGTGCTGAAGTGTATGTTTGCGAAGCAAGAAGTTGAAGAAACAGAAGCGCCTGCTCAAACAGAAGGAAGTACAGTAGGACTATCAGCAGATCGGATGGACTGGGCTAGTGACGTTCAGTTGGAAACAGCCAAGCTGATTGAAGACGGGATGAAAGAGCACGGTGACCAAAGCCTGACAGATGGCGCTTTAACAGTTTGGAAAGCTTACTGTGATCAGAAAGCACCTGTGATCCGTAAAGCGGCGTCATTTGCTGCGGGAATCGAATATTATATTCATTCACTTGCAAGCGATGCCCCGCTTTCTCAAGCACAAGTTGCTAAAAAGTATGGTATTAGTGCGTCCACTGTATCGAGCCGATTTAAAGACATTGAAAAAGCGGTCAAAGAAGAGCAAGAGACGACTGTATCATAGCATGAAAAAAGACGCGGCACCTTTCAAGGAGCCAGCGTCTTTTTTTCATCATCTTGTTTTAATAAAACCACTCATGTATTGCTCTGTATTATAATCATTGAGGTCAATTTTCCACTGACCATCTCCGTTACGTTTCATTTTCACTTCATACTCAGCAGGGCTTGAGACTGGAGGAAGCTTTTCAAACTCAGATGCGTACATATTCAAGCTTTTCTTATACAATTCTTCTTTCGAACGGATTTTGCCGTTGTAAAACTCATCTCTTTGTTTGTCTAGTTTGTCTTTTAAGTTAGAAGCATCAATACCGGTTACTTGAGCGACAACCTTCGCTTCGTCATCTGAGATGGTTTTCACACTTGTTTCCACTTTCGCTTTATCCTTCATTGTATTTTGCATGCGTTTGTACATGGATAAAATATCGCGGTCACTGACTTCGTTTCCATATATGCCTGCACTTCTTTTAAAGTCTTTCACAAACATTTCGTGATATTTATTAACGACATCTGATTGATTGTCACCTGTTAATTCTGAGAATTGATCATTCTTTTTGTCAAAAACAATGATATCTGTATAAGCAGATAGTGCTTTTGCTGGGTTATCTAGCTTTTTCGCTGAATCCAGTATCTTTTCGCCATCTAGTTCCATTTCGATCGAATCGCTGTTTTTCTTGATGCTATCTTGGTACACGAACTGATATTTTTTGCCTTTATCTACTAGGAAATAAAGAGCTCCTGATAGTGATTTCCCTTTGTTCAATGACCCAAGATCAAGGCGGTCTTTACTGCCGTAGAATTTTAAATCAGAGACTTTGGCATCGTCCTGATAAAGGGTGAAATCAGAGTTATATAGTGAAAGGGCTTTGTCACCTTTGTTGGTGATCGTCAGGTTGACTTTTAACACCAATTCATTGTCTCGCAAGGTAGTGGTTGAGTCTTCTGGTAACGTATATTCGTAGCTATTCACTTTTACCTCTGCTGTTTTTGTTGATTTTTGGTCAGCCTTTGTTGATTTTGCTGAGCTCTGGCAGGCTGCAGAGATGATCATCACGAATGAAATCATGAGGAGTGCACTTATTTTTTTAAGATTCACAGTTGATGCTCCTTTGCTTTTCTTTCGTCATTTTCTTCCCGCTATCTGACTGAGAAAAAAGAAACAGATAGAATGGTATATTCGGGTGTTAAAGGGGAAAATCTCCTAATGACGATTTGCACTATTCATTCTATCGAATTTCATTCGTGATGAGGAATAGGTTGTAGTCCCTATCTTTGATAGATTTTTACACAAATACCTATAAAAAACGGAATTTAATAAGTAGAATATACTAGTTAATAAGAATTAATTTATCTATTTATCATGAGTTTTAAATGTTTTGTGTGTAAAAATCTTGAGACGGAGGTAGTTTTCATTTCAAAAGATGTGTTAGGATTCACATCGCAAAGCTTTTCGTTTAAGTGTATCTTCATCATACGAATCTGTTTCTTTCAAAGCGTCCACCTCCAGATTGATTTTCAGAGAGCAGAATACTTGAATGTTGAAAATGATTCATGGGAAAATAAGGATGATTAAGCAGATAAGGGAGATGAGCTTTTGAAAAAAGTAACGCTTGGACGAACTGATTTACAGGTGAATCCGATAGGGCTTGGAACAAATGCAGTAGGTGGCCATAATTTATTCCCGAATCTGAGTGAAGATGCAGGGCGGGAGCTAGTAGAAACTGCTCTTGATCATGGTGTCAATTTCTTAGATTCTGCTTTTATTTATGGGCTGGGCCGTTCAGAAGAATTGATTGGCGAGATCATTGCCAAAAGAGGCGGCAGAAAAGAACTGGTTCTTGCGACAAAAGGGGCTCATAAAGAAGTAAACGGGCAAATTGAACTGGATAATAGCCGTGATTTCTTAAGACAGCAGGTCGAAGACAGCCTGAAGAGGTTGCAAACTGATTATATTGATTTGTACTATATGCATTTCCCAGACGGCCGCACGCCGCTGGATGAAGTGGCAGGTACTTTAAAGGAATTGAAGGATGAGGGGAAAATCCGGGCAATTGGGGCATCAAACCTTGATTTTGAACAGCTTCAAACCTTTAATCGAGATGGACACCTAGACGTGCTTCAATCAGAGTATTCTCTGCTAAAACGTCAGGCAGAACAAGACCTTCTCCCATACTGCGTGGAGCATGGGATTTCCTTTATCCCTTATTTTCCATTGGCGTCAGGCCTGTTGACTGGGAAGTTTACAAAGGATGCGACATTTGATGATATTCGAGCAAAGGACCCGCTTTTCCAAGGCGATGCTTTCCTTCAAAACCTCGAAAAAGTAGACAAACTGAAGGCCATTGCGCAATCAAAACATGCCGAAACAGCCCATGTAGCGCTGGCGTGGCTGTTGGCGCAGGATGGCATTGATGCCATTATTCCTGGTGCAAAACGAGCCGAGCAAGTCTTACAAAACTTGAAAACAAACGATGTTCAATTAACAAAAGAAGAAATCAACGAAATCGATCAGATCTTTTCATAATATAAAAAATAAGGTGCCAAGTAGCACCTTATTTTTTATGCCATTGTGAGAGGAATCTTGATCACGAGCCTCAGGTTTGGAGAACGATACGTAAAATCAAGCGTGCCGTCTGCCTTTTCAACAAGCTGATGAATGATATAAGTACCCATACCTTGATGATCACCGCCTTTTGTCGAGCGGCCAAACGTCTTGAACAGATGATCTAATATGTGTTTTTCCATGCCCTTAGTACTGTTTTCACAATGAATCAAAAAGAGCCCGCTTTGGATGGAAGTCGTGATCGAGATGCTTCCCTCGTTCCCAGCTTGCTTCGCTTCAATAGCGGCGTCTAATGCGTTATCAAGCAGGTTGCCAGTAAAACTCACCTGATCCGCCTTAGAAAAAGGAAGAGAAGAAAAGGGTGCTTGAAGATCTAGTGAAAGGGCAATGTCCTCTTTTTCAGCCCGCTGGAAAAAGGAATGAAGGGTGGAGGCCAAATAAGCATTTTCCCCTTTGATCCAAGGGAAATGTTTCACGTATTGCTGAATCAAATCTTTGATCTCATGCTCGTCATTCGATGCGGAAAAGGCATTTAAATGTCTAGCTGTTTCATGGTGTTTACTTCGCAGCTCAAGCAGCAAGTCATTGGTTCTCGACTCAGCATGAATCAGCTCTTGAAGCCGACCATTTAATCGTTGCTCCGTTTGCATCACCTTGAAGGAAAGGAGATCGGCTGTCAAAATGATGATGACAGTTAAAAGATGGCTTAGTCCATTTCCGTGCGTGAGAAAAAGTGAAATGCCTGAACAGGTGATGAGCACAAAAGCGCCTAATATCATGTAACCATTCATACCTAGCCAAAACCTTTTGTAAATGAAAAAGGTGTAAAGGCACAAGATGCAAAAGGTCAGAAGCCACACCATGCTTGATGACAAAGGCAGAACAGCTTTAGCAGCAGCTTGAACTGCAAGACCGAGCCAGATGAGCGTATATATGCGAAATCCAAGATAGAAAGCGTTCACGTTCGTTCTCCTTAAAAGTAGTATTTCTTAAAGTATTCTAATTGCTGCTTGGTCATCATGGCTTTTTTATCAGTCCCTTCAAAAGACACGATAAATGAATTTTTGGCATACGCCGAAAAGTTCTTAATGTAATGAATATTGATGATAAACGAGCGGTGGGAGCGGATAAAGTCTTTCTCAGCTAAATCACCTTTTAACTCGTTGAGAGTTTGGTATGTTTGAATATCTCCTGTTGTTGTGACAATGGTCGTCGACCTGCCAGTACGTTCAACAAAGATGACATCCTTTTTTTGCAGTACATGGATATCTGATTGCTGCTTGATGAGAAGCCGTCCGTGAATGCTTTTCTCCTGCTTGGTGGACATGTAGCGCTCTAAGGATTTGGCGATTCGATCAGCTTGATAAGGCTTCATAATATAATCATGGACATTCAAATCAAAGGCATGGACAGCATACCCACTGTTTCCCGTCACAAATACAACATCCACATTCAGTGCATGGGAGTGAATAAGGTCTGCTAATTCATAGCCAGACATGCCAGGCATCTCAATGTCTGCAAACAATAGATCAATGTCGCCCTGTTTGACCTTCTCATATGCATCCTCCGCTGACTGCGTCACAAAAACGATGTCAACGGCATCCATTCTGCCGACAATGGCATGCAGCTTTTCTAAATCCACTCGGTAATCATCGACAAGACCTACTTTTATCATAAAAATCACCTATGACTCTTCTTATTATTTGTCTATTTTACCATTTGTTTTTTAAAATGGATCATTTCAAGACAGAAAAAGGACGTTTCGCGACATTTTTATGTCAGACAGGCGGTATTTTTTCTATCATAGACGTAGATAGTCGAAAGGGGCGAACCAAATGATTACTCTCAGCGATTGTAGTTGCTGGTTTACAGATAAGAAAAAAGTCGTAAAGGCGATGAAACATATGACATTCTCCGTGAAGGAAGGAGAAGTCGTCGGCATCTTAGGAGAAAATGGTGCGGGGAAAACCACATTATTACGCGCCGTTGCGACATTATTGGAGCCTACTCATGGAACAGTCAATGTTGCAGGCTTTGATACAGTCAAAGAAGCAACTGAAGTGAAAAAGCGAATTGGTGTCTTGTTTGGCGGCGAGACGGGACTTTATGACCGTTTGACGGCTCGTGAAAACCTTGAATACTTTGGGAAATTATATGGCTTGGATCAGCATGAAATCAAAGCAAGAATTGAGGATTTAGCAAAGCGATTCGGGATGAGGCAGTACATGGATCGCAAGGTAAAAGGATTTTCAAGAGGGATGAAGCAAAAGGTGGCGATTGCCAGAACATTGATTCATGACCCTGACATTATTTTGTTTGACGAACCGACAACAGGTTTAGATATCACATCGAGTAATATTTTCAGAGAGTTTATTCATCAGTTGAAACAGCAAAATAAAACGATTCTATTTTCAAGCCACATCATGGAAGAAGTCAGCCTGCTTTGTGACAGTGTCATGATGATTCATCAAGGGGAGCTCGTGTACAAAGGAACGCTTCCAGAATTATATGCACAGGAACAAAGTGAAGACTTGAATTACATCTTTATGTCGAAGCTCGCAAGGGGGAATGCATAATGTGGAAAACCGTCTTTTTAAAAGAAATGACAGATTCGCTCAGAGACAGGAAAACGTTGCTCTTAACAGTGTTGATCCCTCTTTTGACGATGCTCGGACTCGTGTTTTTCTACGAAAGCATGATCGCTGATCCAGGCGATAAAACGTATACAGTCGCAATCAATGAAAAGCTTCCGTCCGATATGAATGACATGATCAAAGAAGTGAAAAACCTGAAACTTGAAACATTTGATGACCCGCAGCAAGCCGTTAAAGACGGTGAAGCAAATGCTTATCTAGAAATGCCAAAAGATGCAGGCGATATGCTTCAGCATCAAACATCGTTTGCCATTAAAGTCCATGGGTATCCAACAGATGATGATTCCGTGATTGCGGTTCAAATGCTGCAATCATTGCTTGAACAATATCAAAATCAAGTCGTAGAAAAGCGTTTGGCACAGGATCAGATCAAATCGTCAGTGATTCATCCGTTTGAGGTGCAATCGGTTGATGTGCAAGAAGGAGAGGACGGGGATGGAGAAAACGGGGTGACCACCATGCTGCTGTCGATTCTCCTTCCAATGATTTTAGTGACGTCTGTGATCTCAGGTGCTTTGCCAGCTGCGCTTGATATCGTAGCAGGTGAAAAGGATAGAAAGTCAATTGAAGCTTTATTCCTGACACCGGCCAGCAGACTTCAGCTTTTAATTGGAAAATGGCTAGCTGTTTCTATGTTTGGTATATTAAGTGGCATTGTGGCGATTGGCATGCTGCTGCTCTCTACATTGCTCTTTACAGAAAAACTGAAACAAGCGCTGAACTTCGGGGATCAAGTGTGGAGCATCATCGGCGTTATGTTAGCGGCATTAATTATTTTCTCATTTATGGTATCCATGATTGAACTGCTGCTCAGTGTCGTTTCAAGCTCAGTGAAAGAAGCACAATCGTACATGTCCATGATCATTACACTAGGTGTGATTCCGATGTTTTTCACCATGAGAGCAGGCGCTACGCAGCTAGATACGTATTACTTTGCGATCCCATTCCTTAATATTCACGCACTATGCAAGCAATTGATGTTTGGCATCGTTGACCCGATGTCAATTGCCCTGACGCTCGGCTCCTCGGCGCTGACAGTGATGATTTTGTTTGTCATCGTGAGAAGTTTGTTTATGAAAGAGAAATGGATGCTTGCGAAATAGAAAGAACATTTCATTGATAGAAATGAAGAACTTGTAGATTTTTTCTACAAGTTTTTTGTTTTGTATGTTTAAGTGAGTGATAAAAAAGGGCTGATAGAATTGAGAAATGCAATTGATAGAGCTTTAGGTTCTGTTGCACATTTATTCCAATCTGACTATGAAGGCGATGAAACTTATATTGCTTTAGTAGACGATGAGCAAAGGTTCGAGAAATTAATCACTCCTTATGTAGAGGAATACATACAAGAAGATGATGCAGTTGATCCGATTGACATCATAAAAGGATATGATGCTGAAAAGGGGAATTCATCTTCATAGTATGTTGTATCCTTTTGTCAGTATACGCCTTACAATAAGGAGGTGCGAAAATTGCCCGCAGCTTTCAGTTATGGAATCACCTGTTTCATCGCTTTTCTACTAATCATTTTTGTTCTCACCCATAAAAAACTAGAAAAAAAACTAGATCTCACAATTTTGATCGTAGTAGCCACCACATTATTGATGGTGAATGTCTTGTGGGTGTGGGTCACCATTTTCTTCCTTACTTGTTTGTATGTCGGAATCAAATATAGACATCAATCAAAAAAAGACTAAAGAAAACCCCCGGAAACCGGGGGTTTTTCTTTAGTTCTTGATGAACTTTTCAACCAACGAGCTTGTTTTGTAGTCGTTCAAATCAAGTTTCCATTGGTCGATATCGTTTTTCTTCATGTTCACTTCTACAGTTTCTTCAGAAGATGATGGTCCTAATTTTTTAAATTCATCTGGATAGATAGAAAGTAGATATTTCTGTGCATCATCATAAGATGCTGTACGGTTTTTGCTGTAGAATTCAGTTGCTTTTTCTTTTAAACGATCGACAAGCGGGCTTGCATCAATTGGTGTAAGTGTCACAGTCACGACAGCTTTATCACCGCTGATTGATTTTGTTTTCGTTGATACTTTTGATTTTTCAGCTAATGTTTCTTTTACAGCTTTTAGAAGCTTATCAAGGTTTTCGTCTTTTGCTGAGCTAGATGAAATACCAGAAGAAGAAATGTAGCCTTGTTTGAATGATTTATCAAATTCGTTTACGACAGTTGATTTGTTATCACCTGTTAGTTTTTCGAAATCGTCATTTTTCTTGCCAAAAATCATGACATCAATATAAGAAGAAAGGGCTTTTGCAGACGCTTGAAGTGTATCTGCCTTTTTCATCAAGTCTTTTCCTTTAATATCGAATTCTAGTGTTTTGTCATCTTTTTTCGATCCAGTACCAGGCTCTGTGTAGACAAGTTGATAGTCTTTTTCTTTATCAACTACATAGAAAAGACCACCTTTTGATACTTTACCTGCATTTAGAGAGCTTGAAGATAATACTTCGTTGTAGTCATCAGGAGAGATGGTAGACACCTGAGCGTCATCTTGGTAAAGCGTAAAGTTGCTTTTATCCACATTCAATGGTTCTTTGCTGATGTTTTTTACAGATACATTCACTTTTAGGACATATTGATCATCCTGAACAGATGTATCGTATTGAGGTGGTAAAGTGTACTCAGCACTTTCTACTTTTACTTCAGCTGCATCAAGGGATTTTTTTGTATCGCTTTCTTTCGCAGCAGTTTTGTCTTTTCCACCACTACAAGCAGCAGCGACAACAGTTACACACAAAATCAGAAGAAACAGGGATAATTTCTTTTTAAACATGAGATGTTTTCCTCCTCGGGTTTTATGGTGAATTTCATTGGAAAGCTTTAGTTCATATCGTTCTTTTTGCACAAAAAGAAAAATACTGTATGTTTTTTACTGTAGAATGAAGCGAAAGTACTGTCAATACCTCAGTGCGTTCGAAAGGTTCATCCACTTCAAGTAGTAAAAATGACACTATGTTGAGAGGAGAAATGTGTATTTTATTGTTTGAAATCTCCTGTAAAAACTCAACATTTTATATTTTAAGGTTTTGAGTCGGATTATTGAATAGGTTCAAATGACTGTTTTTGAAGAAGATGTAGCAAATAGAAGGATTTTTATGACTTGTAAATGAGTCGTTAGTAATGAATATTTTTTCCTGTGATGTGTATGATCACTAGGTTTGTGTGTTGTTGACATAGAGACACTTGTCCAGCGAAATGTTGAGGTATTTAGACAGGCTCTCGACACGGAATGTGTCTTTTCCCTTCAAAATGGCAGTCATCTACACAGAAACCCTACATAAAATAAAAGAGAAATGAATGGGAGGTGGATGTATGGCAGTGGTAAGAGCGACAAGCTCTGATATTGATTTAATGGCCAGACTGCTGAGAGCCGAAGCGGAAGGTGAAGGGAAACAAGGGATGCTGCTTGTAGGAAATGTAGGCATCAATCGTTTGCGTGCCAACTGTTCTGACTTTAAAGGGCTGCGTACGATTCCACAAATGATTTATCAGGAGCATGCGTTTGAGGCAGTCACGCATGGCTATTTTTATCAGCGAGCACGAGAAAGTGAAAAGACACTTGCACGGAGGAACATTAATGGTGAACGATTTTGGCCTGCGAAATTCAGTCTTTGGTATTTCAAACCGCCTGGAAATTGTCCATCCACTTGGTACAATCAGCCGTTTGTGGCAAGGTATAAGTCACATTGCTTTTACCAGCCCACAGCTGAAACATGTGAGAATGTTTATAACACCTTTTAGCTTGATGAACAGCACAATCCTTTGTATTCAAGAGGATTGTGTTTTTCTTTTTTTCAAAATGGGTAACCATTGTGTATCAACAAGATGAAGCACGTGATTGGAGGAAATGAAGATGTATCAAGATTTAAAAGGGAAAACAGCCATTGTGACAGGTTCTTCTAAAGGGATTGGACAAGCCATCGCCTTGAGGTTTGGACAAGAACAAATGAACGTGGTTGTGAATTATAAAGGTGATGAAGAGGGTGCTGAAGAAACAGTACAAGCCATTCAACAGCATGGAGGTAGGGCGGTGAAAGTACACGCAGATGTCTCCAAAGAGGAAGGGATTCAGGCGTTAATGGATGCCGCGCTGGAGAATTTTAACGCACTAGATGTGTTCGTCAATAATTCGGGATTTAATGGTGAAGAAGCAATGCCGCATGAAATGACGTTGGAACAATGGCAAAAGGTCATTGATGTGAATATCACAGGCTCATTTTTAGGAGCAAAGGCAGCAATCGCCTATATGATGGAGCATGATGTGAAAGGATCAATCTTGAATATATCCAGTGTCCATCAAGAGATCCCGCGTCCGTTCAATGTTCATTACTCTACTTCTAAAGGAGGAATGAATATGATGACGAAGACGCTGGCTCTTGATTATGCCGAAGCGGGTATTCGGGTCAATGCGATTGCACCAGGTACAATGGCAACGGAATCAAATGACGACCTTCAAGATGAACAGAAAAAACAAAAGCAGCTTGAGAAAATTCCAATGAGAACGTTTGGCGATCCAAAGGAGATTGGATCCGCCGCTGCATTTCTCGTATCGAAAGAAGCGGCCTATATTACAGGTACTACATTATTTGTTGATGGAGGAATGACACTTTATCCATCTCAATTAAATGATGAATAATAGAAAAACATCCGCCCCATTAGCCGGCGGATGTTTTTTCTTTGTAGCGGTGTGCTGACTTTGCTGGTTTGCCGAGCAGCATAGGATACTTGCTCAAGAAAGAGATACATGGCACCATGAGCAGCAATGTACCGATCGTATAAAAGAGCGTCCAAGAAAGCTGCGTTGTATCAGAGATATTGATGCCTAGTCCGTAATAAACAAATGCCTTCATGATATCGATACCGGCAAATTGCAGGACGAGAATCACAATGGAATGACGTCCGAGATACGTCAATATCGTGGACGTTTTCAATTTGAAGCTTAAATAAATAACAGCAGCTGAACCGAGCAGTGCACAAGCATAAAAAATGAATAGATCCCCATAGTCATTGACCCGCATATCAATTCGTGAATTAAAGCTTTGCATATATGCAGTCAGTACAAGCAGACCTGTACATAACAGAAGGGTAGGATCTGTTTTTAATTCCACAAACCATTGTTTTGCTAAAAATCCGATTGAATAAAACACAACAGCCGTTAACGCAACGTTGGCATTCCAAGGGAGACTCTGGTTTAACAATAGCGTGGAAGCATATCCGGCTCCGCCGCAAAGGACGGTCAGTAAAATCAATACAGCTGGTTTTCCTTTTGTCAGACGATGCATTAAGAAAAACAACATTTCCACTAAAAAGAGCGTCGTTAAAAACCAGATGGCTGGGTTATGCGTCAGTCTTGCTTCATCGGCATTTGAAATGAAAATTCCCGTAAATGGAACGAAGGGATCAATATCTGTTTGCCCCTTAAAGGCGAAAAATCGGGTCACCGTGAACCAGAAAACGTACGTAATAATGGAGAAATAGAGATAAGGTAAGAGCAAGCTTTTTGCTTTTTTCTGTATAAATGACATAGCAGGTTGTGAGGATGATCGAAACATCATACCTGATAGTAAAAAGAAGAGTGGCATATGAAAAGAGTATATAAATTGCTTGAATGAATCAGGAATGGGTACATGTGCCATAACGACGAGCAGAATGCCGATTCCTTTAGCCGCATCCACCCAGTCGAGTCGTTTATTCATGGCCAGTCATCTCCTTCCTTTCTCAGCATTGTAAACCGTTACTTCATATGTACCTCTACTATATAAAAGGTACACCTACCATGCGTTTACAGTTCGCTAACGATTAGAAGACACATTTGCGATCAGATGACAGAAGGAAGCTTTTTGACATCTCGATGTTACATTTCCCATTTTTTATGACAATGTAAAAAAAGAAGCCAATGAAAGATTGGCTTCAAAATAGTTCTGCGATTCGTTCAAAGGAACGCTGTTTTTCCATTGGATCAAATGAATTGTTTAATATCATCATCTCGTCCGTTTGATAACGGTCCATTAAGATTTTCAGCTGTTCTTGCACTGTTTGCTTTGAGCCAACAATCATTCGCTGGCGGTTTTGTACCACTTTTTTCTTTTCTTGCTCAGTGTAATGATAGTTCTCTGCTTCTTCTATAGAAGGAACGCGGCTGTCCAGCCCTTTTTCAACCCGAAGTAGCCATAAATCTGTACTGGTGGCAATGCGGCTTGCTTCCTCGTCTGTGTCTGCGCAGATCACAAAGACAGCAAACATAGACTGAGGCTGACGTGAGAAAACGGATGGAGAAAAGTGTGACCGATACGCTTCAAAAGCTTGCCGGCCTCGTGCAGGGTGAATAAAATGTCCGAAAATATAGTTGATTCCAAGTGATGCCGCCTTGATGGCACTGTTTTCCCCGAGTCCAAGCAACCAGACTGGCGGATAAGAATCAACGAGCGGAGCCGCTTTCACTCCTGCATGCCGATGACCAGAAGGCAGGCTGTCAGATAAGTAAAAAAGAAGGTCCTCCAGCTGGCGGTCAAATTGAGACAGTTCTTTCTTGACGCCGTCTGTCAAAGCGAGTCTCGTCCTTTCAATTCCGCCTGGGGATTTACCAACCCCGATCTCAATTCGTCCAGGGTAAAGGGCTTCAAGCTGGCGGGTGACTTCTGCTACTTTAAAAGGGCTGTACTGCGGGAGTAAAATACCCCCAGAGCCTGTGCGCAAAGTCGATGTGTGTGAAGCAATATGTGCCATTAATATTTCAGGCGCTGTACTCGCGAGTCCTCTCGTGCTGTGGTGTTCAGCAAACCAATACCGCTCATACCCCAGTGTTTCCGCAAGCTTGGCCAGCTCTGTCGTATGAACCAATGTTTCTTGTGCGGATTGGCCTTTAGGGATGGCGACTTGATCTAATATATGAAGTGATGGCATGATCAACACCCTTTCATCAATACGTTGAATTCTATCCATAAGTATAAAGAAAGTCAGGAACGGAAGGAAATGAAAGGGTTTATCACAGCTATGTACATGAATTTTCTATATCAACATATGAAGTGGGTGTGCGTCCTGTTTTTAAGCGAGAGGCTGTGTAACGGGAACATTCGACAATGTTTCACATGAAACACTTCTTTTACGACATGAATCATTTTTGTCATGGATCTTTCTTTAAAAAAATATCATCATATTGAAACCTCTTTTATACATAGATCGTATATACTAGTAAATAGAAAAAAGAGTAAGAGGCTCCAATGTCATTTCATGAATTTTGTCGAATTTTCATGTATGATGATTTTAATAGGGTCCATCGCTTAATAAATAGATTTTTATTATGCTGGAGGAGTGATTGATTTGGCGATTACATTAGAAAAAGGTCAACGTATTGATTTAACAAAAGGAAAAGCAGGACTAACCAATATTCTAGTTGGACTTGGCTGGGACCCTGTGTCACAAGGCGGCGGTTTTCTTGGAAAGCTGTTTGGCGGCGGAGGCGGCGCTGATATTGATTGTGACGCTTCAGTGCTGATGCTGAAAAATGATAAGTTTGTTGAAAATAAAGATTTGATTTACTTTGGTAACTTGAAAAGCAAATGCGGTAGTGTTGAGCATACAGGTGACAACCTGACAGGTGAAGGAGACGGAGATGATGAACAAGTCCTCGTCAACTTAAGCAAGGTGCCAGGCAATGTGAATAAATTGGTGTTCGTTGTGAACATTTATGATGCACTTAGAAGAAACCAACACTTTGGTATGATTCAAAATGCTTACATCCGAATTGTTGACCGTTCAAACAATCAAGAATTAGTGAAATATAATTTGAAAGATGAATATGCAGGTAAAACATCATTAATCGTTGGAGAGCTTTATCGCCACGAGAATGAGTGGAAGTTTGTAGCTGTAGGAAATGGTACAAACGATGCGAAGCTTGCCGATATTACGAGAAACTACATTTAATTAGAAGGGAGAGGTTCCTAGTGGGAATTTCTTTAGCGAAAGGTCAAAAAATTGATTTAACAAAAACGAATCCAGGTTTAACAAAAGTAGTCGTAGGTCTTGGCTGGGATGTAAACAAGTATGATGGCGGACATGACTTTGATCTAGACGCAAGCGTATTCCTTTTAGATGCAGCAGGGAAAGCAAACTCTCCATCTGACTTTGTCTTCTACAATCAAACAACTGGCGGTGGCGGAAGTATCGTACATACAGGCGATAACCGTACAGGTGAAGGAGACGGAGATGACGAGCAGGTCAATGTTGATCTTTCAACTGTACCAGCAAGTATTGAGAAAATCTCCTTCGTCATTACAATCCATGATGCAGAAGCACGCAGCCAAAACTTTGGACAGGTGTCTAACGCTTACGTCCGCATTTTAAATGCGGCATCAAATGAAGAGCTCATTCGCTATGATTTGGCAGAAGACTTTTCAATTGAAACAGCGATTATTGTAGGTGAATTATACCGTCATGGCGGAGAGTGGAAATTCTCAGCTGTTGGATCAGGCTATCAAGGCGGACTTGCCCGCATTGCAACAGACTTCGGCTTAGATATCGGGTAACGCCCGTTTTCATATTTTCAGAAGATAGGAGAGATACGAATATGGCGATTCAGCTTTCAAAAGGACAACGTGTCGATTTAACGAAAACCAACCCAGGGCTGACAAAAGTGATGATCGGACTTGGCTGGGATACGAATAAATATTCAGGCGGAGCCGAATTTGATTTGGACGCTTCGGCTTTCTTAGTAGATGCAAACAATCGTTGTCAACAAGATACAGACTTTGTGTTCTATAATAATCTGCAGCATCCAAGTGGCAGTGTCACTCACACCGGTGATAACCGTACGGGTGAAGGAGATGGAGATGACGAGCAAATTCTCGTTGATTTCTCGAAAATTCCTGCTAACATTGATCGTATCGGAATTACAGTTACGATTCATGATGCAGAGGCACGCAGCCAGAATTTTGGACAAGTCTCTAATGCATTTGTTCGTGTTGTAAATGAAGAGGGCGGGGAAGAATTGATTCGTTTTGATTTAGGCGAGGACTTCTCAATTGAAACAGCTGTCGTTGTATGCGAACTATATAGACACGGCAGCGATTGGAAGTTTAACGCAATCGGAAGCGGATTCTCTGGCGGACTTGCAGCTCTTTGTCAAAATTATGGGTTAGAAGTGTAAAGAGAAGAAACAACTTCATTCAAGAGGCGCTGCCAATGACTCATATGAGGGTATTTTCCAAAGTGAGAAAGAAACAGCGATCAAGAATAACAGCAGGCGAAAGCCTGCTGATGCTTCTACACTTATAGGAGGAAAACCAGTTGGACATTTTGAAACATATGTTGGACACGTATGCCTCGTTTTTTGATTGGCATATGTGGGCAGAGGTATTAACAGACCCTGTCTCTTGGGGGCTTATTGGGACCCTTGTCGTGCTTGAAGGTTTGTTGTCAGCGGATAACGCACTTGTATTAGCTGTTATGGTGAAACATTTACCTGAAAAACAGCGTAAAAAGGCATTAACCTACGGATTAATTGGCGCTTATTTCTTCCGTTTTCTATTTATTGGCGTAGGGATGCTGCTTATTAAGTTTTGGTGGATTAAGGTACTAGGCGCTGCATACTTAGCTTGGCTGGTCATTAAGCACTTCTGGTTAGGTGACGGAGATGACGAAGCGAAGGAATTGAAAAAAGAAGGCTGGATGATTCGTGTATTTGGCGTCTTCTGGGCAACTGTTATTTCTGTAGAAATTATGGACCTTGCCTTCTCGGTAGACAGTATTCTTGCTGCATTCGCTGTATCTGAGGAAGTATGGATTCTTCTTTTAGGTGGAATGCTTGGAATTCTCATGATGCGTACAGTGGCACAATTATTCCTTGTGCTCATCGACCGTATACCAGAGCTTGAGAATACGGCATTTATTCTCATTGGAATTATTGCCATCAAAATGGGCTTAAGTGCTGCTCATATTGAAATCCCGCATCTTGCATTCTTTGCGATTATTATCCTAGCGTTTATCGGAACGTTTATTGTTCATAAAATCAATAAGAAGAAGCATCAAGGTGTAACAAACGAAGCTGCGGCTTCAAAAGAAGAATAGGACGATCAAAAAGGAATGGAGTTGACTAGCGGCTCCATCCTTTTTTGAATCATCAAGTCATTACAACAGGAGGTGGCACTGCATGCGATATTTTCGTTTTTTATCAGAGACGAGGCAGCACGATATTTTTTTAAAGCGGCCGGCGGCAGTTCATTCATTGACGCCAAGGCATGTACTTGCGCATGCATTAGGTGCTACTTTGTATATGCCTGCGACAAGACAGGATGTAGCAGACATGCTGCTTTCGCAGAAATATGAAGCGCTTTGCTCTGTTGTGTTTTGCTTGGAGGACGCCATTGGTGATCAGGAAGTGGACATGGCTGAACAGAATATAGTGGCACAATTGACCTGCCTTTCTGAGACAATTCATCACTCTCCAGAAATAGCTGAGCATTTGCCGCTTTTATTTATTCGGGTTCGTTCGCCCAAACAGCTGCTCAAAATGGCAGATTTGCTCGGTCCCTCTCTTCATTTACTGACTGGTTTTGTGTTTCCGAAGTGCTCCGTTCACAATGCAAAGGAATATATGAACAGTTTGAAACAGGCTTCAGCACAAACTCAGAAAACACTATACGGAATGCCCATTTTAGAAACACCAGATTTACTAGAAAAAGAAACGAGATATCAGGTGTTGTCTGAGTTAAAGCAGATCATGCTGAATGATGAGGAATATATTTTGAATATTCGCATTGGGGCAACGGATCTGTGTGGATTATACGGCATTCGCCGTGATCGCGAGACCACTATTTATGAGATCAGAGTCATTGCTGAGTTGATCACAGATATCATCAATTATTTTGGTCGTTCTTTTGTGATATCAGGTGCTGTATGGGAGCATTTTGGACCGGCACGAAAAGAACAAAATCCATTCATCCGTGCAATTTCTAAGAGCGGTGAATCTTCCTCATCTGAACTCGATCATATGCAAGGTCTGCTCAAAGAGACAAGGTTGGATGTGGTAAACGGTATTCATGGCAAGACAGTCATCCATCCAACGCATCTCAAGCCAGTTCAAAGCATGTACGTTGTCACAAAGGAAGAGTACATGGATGCATTAAGTATTTTAGAACATGCAGATGGTACAGTCGGCGTGATGAAGAGTACCTTCTCTAATAAAATGAACGAAACGAAGCCGCACTATCGCTGGGCGGAAAACATTTTAATGAAGTCAGACATTTACGGGGTGTTTCATGAAAATAGAAGCTATATCGACATACTCACAGAATCAGAAGCCGCATACGCTGAACATCTTGGAACATATGGAGGTGGAGCTTAACCTCAAAGGGGGTACGCTTCAGCTTGAAAAAGAACATCTTTTTGACATGGCGGCACGGGTGAACAAAAAGAGAGCCTTTTTATTTGTTAGTAAGGTGCTCGGGAAACATATGCCTGTTCACCCGTTGAAACCACTCCTCGTCTCAGGTCTTTTGGCAATGGCTTATGCAAAAGAACAAACAGGCAAGACGCCCCCGCATCAAGACGATATAGTAGAAGCACTAAAAACGAATGATCATGTTAAGTTAACCGAAGCCTATGCTGCGCTCAAAAAAGAGAAGCTTTCGGCGGTAAACGAGCCGATTGTGATCGGCTTTGCTGAAACGGCAACTGCGCTTGGTCATGGTGTGTATGACGTCATAGAAGGAGCATCTTACATTCATACGACACGTGAACAGCTGTTGGATCTTGATCCTTCACTCGTATTTGAAGAGGAACATTCTCATGCGACAGATCAGCTTTGCTACGCAGACGACGCCTTACTTCGGACGGATCGCCCGATTGTGCTAGTAGATGATGAGGTCACGACAGGCCGGACAAATATGAACATCATTCGGGATCTGCACGCAAAGCACCCTAGATCCTCTTATACGATTCTATCCATTTTAGATTGGAGAACAGAGGAGCACGAGGAAGCAATGCTTCAGCTTCAAGAGGAGCTAGGTGTAAATATCACATCATTATCTTTATTAAAAGGGCAGATGATGTTTCGGGGGACAACGCTGGATGAGCCTGCTTATTCGTATGAAATTGCTACGCAAGAGAAAAGACCTGAACTCTCTTTTCATTCTCTTCAACCCTTCTTTAAGCAAGTGCCATATTCACTTTCCCATGCAGTCAATCCGGCGGGGCATTCGCCGTATATCCATGAAACAGGTCGTTTCGGTTTAAACGCAGCGGACACGGACGCCATTGATCAAGCAACTGCTGAGGCTGGGCTGAAGCTTCAGCGAAAACGAAAAGGAAAACAGACACTCTGCTTAGGAACAGGAGAATTGATGTATGTGCCGATGAGACTTGCAACTCATATGGGCGAAGGTGTCCTTTTTCATTCGACGACAAGAAGTCCGATTCATCCGGTTGAAAAGGAAGGGTACGCTGTTCAAAACGGATTCGCATTTTTGAGTCCAGAGGATGCCCGCATTCAGCACTACGTGTACAATATCCCTAAAGATCAGTACGATGATGTCTTTTTGTTTTTTGAGAAAAAGGTGTCTCAAGAAGCTTTGATGCCGCTGATCCACTTATTTGCTGAGCGGCATGTGAAGCATGTGCATATTGTGACTTTATCAGATGAGGTGAAGGTGAATGGCTAACGTGTATACAAAGATGGGAAGCTATCCAGAGCAGGACGTAACCTTCTTACTCAAGGATTTATCGTCGATTGAGATGGAGAAAAGTACAGAAGAGCGGGAGCGCTCTATTCAAAGCGGTGCCCATTACTCAGAAATGCTGCCAATTGAATATAAGCCGACGTCATCTTATATGGACTTATTCTATCAATCTCTTGAAGAAAGTAAGCAAAAGGTAGCGGAAGCCGTAGCGGTTGTCGCAGAACAAATTGTGAAAAAGCGAGGATTTCAAACCGTTCTTTGCAGCTTGGCACGGGCTGGGACACCAATCGGGGTGCTCATTAAACGGTATATCAGAAAGACGTATGGTCTCGATTTGCCGCATTATAGCATCTCTATTATTCGTGACCGCGGAATAGATGAAAATGCGCTGCATTATATCCTCAAAGAACATCCAGGTTTTGAGATTGCCTTTATTGACGGTTGGACCGGAAAAGGTGCTATTTCCAAAGAGCTTCAAAAAGCGGTGCTTGATTTTGAACAGAAGTATGGAATTCGTCTTTCGAGTGAGTTAGCTGTGCTTGCTGATCCTGGTTATTGTACAAATGTTTACGGAACGAGAGAGGATTTCCTCATTCCAAGTGCCTGCTTGAATTCAACGGTCTCTGGCCTAGTTAGTCGAACGGTGCTAAACAACCGCTGGATCCATGCCGATGATTTCCATGGGGCCAAGTATTATGAAGAGCTCATTGATGAGGATGTCTCTAATTTGTACGTGAATACAATTGAAGAAGCATTTTCTGAACTTAAGGCAAATGTACAAGAGAAAGCAGAGACCCTGCTCGCACAAGGAACGCCTCCTGATTGGCGGGGAATGACATCCATTGAAGCAATTGGTCAGGAGTTCAAAATAGACAATACACATTTGATTAAGCCGGGCGTCGGTGAGACGACCCGTGTGCTGCTCAGAAGAGTCCCTTGGAAAGTACTTATTCAGCCTGGATCTCGGGAAAAGCTCAAGCACATTTTACTACTCGCAGAGGACAGAGGCGTGCCCGTCATTGAATATGCCAACATGTCCTACACATGCTGCGGACTCATCCGCCCATTGGAGCAATCGTCATGAAGAATATCGCATTTGCCAGTGATTTAGACCGGACACTGATATACTCACATCGAATGCTGGAGCAGTATGCATACAAGGGAGCATACGAATTAATTGAGGTGCTGGACGACCGGCCGCTTTCCTACATGTCGATTGAAACGAAAGCATCCTTACAGGCAATTCATCAAGCAGGCTGGTTTATCCCAGTGACGACAAGAACGACAGCACAATTTGAACGAATCACTCTCTTTCAGCAAGAGATTAAACCAGAGTATGCCGTCACGACAAACGGCGGCTGTATTCTTCATCACGGTAAGCCGCTTGAGGAGTGGCAGGCGATTGTAGATGAGAGACTGCAAGAGTGTATGCCAGTGATAGATATGCTGCGGGCGATCTCTGAACTTCCGGTTGCCGCTTGGGTGAAACGTACTCGAACAGCTGAGGGAAGATTTCTTTATTTAATTATGAAAGACGAGTTTCTTTCTCATATTCCGCTCGCTGAATTAAGGCTGTGGGGTGAGGAGAGAGGCTGGCAAGTTTCCCTTCAAGGCCGGAAACTGTATTTTATTCCAAAGCCGCTCAATAAGTGGGCTGCTGTTGCTTTTCTAAAAGAAAGGCTACACCTTGAATATGTATATGGTGCGGGCGACTCCTTGTTAGATGCTGATCTCATACGTCAAGCGGATAAAGGCTTCGCTCCGAGTCATGGGGAAGTCTTAGATGTTGATCTATCGCTTGAACCGACGACAGCCTCTGGCATGGCGGCGGCAGACGAAATCGCCGCTTCTGTCGCAAAGAAGATGAACACAGCAAAAAAGCCTTCGATTCGATAGCAGAAGTAGAAGGCTGAATGATATGATAGTAGTAGCTTTCGAGAAAATATAGGAGAAAGGAAGGAGCGGCGTGAGCTATAAAGAAATCAACGTAACCCAGACACGGGCGAAACAGGAAGCCTGGAAAAACCTGCTGAAAAAGCCGCTCCCTGAACGAGATGGCTACGTCAAGGACGAGCACACTTTATCCTTGCCGCGTCTCGCTGCCCGCGTCCTTGGAACTCCGCATGATGCAACCGATTATTTTATTTATTTACATGAATTATACGAAACTGACGGCATGCATATTTTAAGTGAAACCCTCAACCGGCATATTGAGCCGGAGCACTTTCAAGCGCTCCAGCGGATTCATATGATCAATCAGGAAGAAAAGGGATTGTCCGTGAATCGATTTGTGGCTTTCTTAGACGGTGAACAGCTCATTGTCCGTCATCCAAACCCAGTGATGAACCGGCATATTCGCCTTTCGTTAATCCAGGTGTTTGAACATTTCAAGCAGTTGCATGAAGGGGGATTCCAGCATCCTGATTTCCGCCGCGTGCTGCTAGATGTAGTGAAGTTTTCAAATAATCATCTAGGACCATGGCTGAAGGAAGGCAATTTGGAAGAAAAAATGCCAGCTGTCATTTGGTATGGAGAGGCGAATAAAAGTCAGCTTTATTTTCTTTACTATGTCATGCTGATTGGCTGTGATGTGGTGCTGTTTCATCCAGAAGGCAAGGATCAATTTCGTGAATTAGATCCAGAAGAAAAGCTGACTTTTATTGATCAGTATCCAGGGACGTCAAAGCTTGAACCGTTCCCTACTGAAAAGCCTGAGAGGAAATCAACGGTGGCATATCGTTCGACAAGAGAGCTTGAAGAGGTACTTCACACAGAAGATTCCATGCTGTATAAGCCATGGCAATTTAGAGATCATACCCCTCATTCTATTACGCTAAAGACAACGTATGATGAGCTGTTTTTAATTGCAAAGGAACGGTCGTTTATCCGCCCGAATTTCAAAGCAGACCGTGACACCATACAGATTCCGAATCTTTTTGCGAAGATGATGGGGGTGACGAGAGACAAGCGAGAATATTGGGACCGTATCCATACGCTAATGGAGGGGAAAGAAACGAAAACGATCCGTCATTTCCCTTTCACACAAGAAGTGTCTTCGAATTATCAATTTCATTATCAGCATGCACTTTCTAAAGCAGGAGAAGTTGACCCTGATTTGTTAATGAAAAGCAATGTGTGGCAGTTCTCGCATTTGTATGAGGGCACGCAGCGTGCGATCGCAGAGGCCATTTCTCGAATTTGTCAGCATCCGAAGCTGTTAAAAGAAGGTCATGAGACCGAATTAGATGTGCGTATTTATTTATTCAAGCAGCTTTTGCATATGAACCAAGATGTAATTGAACTCATTCAAACCTTTGATTATGCCCAGACTGTACCGAAAGTGATTTTATACCATACGGAATATAATGGTGAGCTGACTCGTTCTGATGCGGCTGCCCTGATTTTCCTAAATGAAATGGGTGTGGATCTCTTCGTCTATCATCCCGCCGGCTATCAGTGTATAGAGCGGTATATAGACGATCAATTATTTGATACACATTGGCTTGATGAAATGGTCATGAACCAAGAGTTTAAAGAGCCGTCCATTGTGAGAAAGTTATTTCAATCCATTAAAAACCGATAAGGAGATCAAAGCTTATGACAAATACAAACGGAAATGACATCATTTCAATTGATAAAGAGGAAATCACGATTGAAAAGGCAGACGATATTCGCGTTCAGCTGCGCAATGAACCAGAAGTCCAAAACATTGCGAGACAGATTGATGCCAAAAATCAGCTTGAACTGCTTGAATACGGAAAACAGCCGGCTGTCGAAATCTCTAAGTTTTCTGACCGTATTCTCTCTATGATGCGTTCAACAAGTGTCACAGACTCAGGAACGATGCTTACACAGCTTGGAAAAATTATGGATCGTTTTGATAAAAATGATTTTGACGAGCCAAAGGGCGGTTTGTTATCAAAAATCTTTAAACGCGGTGGCAGCATGATCGAGAAGATTTTCAGCAAATATCAAACGCTCGGTGCAGAAATTGAAAAAATTAATGTGGAAATCAGTAAATACAAAGATGAAATGACCAAATCGACGGTTACGCTTGAAGAAATGTATGAGCATAACATTCAATACTATATGGAGCTTGAAAAGTATGTCGTCGCAGGGCAAATGAAGATCGAAGAATTAAAACAATTGGTTCCTTCTTATGAAGAAAAAGCGGCGGGGGGAAACCAGCTGGCACAAATGGAGCTGGATACGCTTCGTAATGGGATTCAAGCGCTTGAAGAACGTGTATATGATCTTGATATGGCACGGATGGTGGCACTTCAAACCGCACCGCAAATCCGTTTGCTGCAGCGTGGTAATACGAAATTAATCGGGAAAATTAACTCTGCCTTCATCATTACGATTCCAATTTTCAAAAATGGAATCATTCAAGCGGTAACAGCGAAGAGACAAAAGCTTGTGGCTGATTCCATGAGTGAGCTGGACAGAAGAACGAATGAAATGCTGAAACGAAATGCTGAAAATATCTCAAGTCAAAGTGTTGAGATTGCTAAATTATCAGGTCGTCCAAGCATCGACATTGAAACGATCGAATCATCCTTTAATACGATTGTACAAGGGATGAAAGAGACGAAACAGATTGAAGAAGAAAACAAACGATTACGTGAGGACGGAACAAAACGTATGCTTGAACTTCAAGATAATATTAAGAGAGCTGCCCTAGAGTCCTAAAAAAACAGGCTGTCTGTAACGAAAGTTGCAGGCAGTTTTTTCATGAATTTGATTAAAATTTGAGAAAAAAGGTTTTTATGTGACCTTTTTCGGGTAAATCCTGTTCAGGGGCATGGTTCACCGATGAAAGAAAAAGCCCGCTACCACAAGGATTTGACTTATTTTTTAGCACAATAAGGAATTTCCAGTAAAATATTGTCTGGTGAGAGAAAATACCCCGTAAAATATGTAGTTTATGAAGCATTCTATAGGATTTACGAGTAATACGGCGTATAAACTGTAATCACCAGACCTCTATATGGAATTCATACATATTGTACGGAAATAAGCGAATTCTAAAGATTGTTCGCATCATAACGCTTATGTTACGGTTATAAAGATGCTAATTTGGAGGGAAAAAATGAATTCTGAAGAGAGAAAGATCAAAATCAAGATAAATAATGTATCTAAAATTTTCGGTAAAAATGCTAAAAAAGCATCTCAAATGCTTGAAAAAGGGAAGACAAAGAGAGAAATCCTAAAAGAGACCGGCGCAACAGTTGGTGTCAATCGAGCAAATTTTGATGTGTATGACGGCGAGATATTTGTCATCATGGGGCTATCAGGGAGCGGAAAGTCCACACTTGTGCGGCTGCTGAATAGGTTAATCGAACCAACCTCCGGCGAAATTTATATTGATGGGGATATGATAACAAATATGTCAAAGGATCAATTGCGTGAAGTCAGACGGAAAAAGATCAGCATGGTCTTCCAAAACTTCGCATTGTTCCCGCATCGTACCATTCTGGAGAATACAGAATACGGACTTGAATTGCAAGGTGTAGAGAAGGATCAGCGCCGCTCTAAAGCACTTGAATCTTTAAAGCTTGTTGGACTTGAAGGTTTTGAAGAGCAGTACCCAAATCAATTAAGTGGCGGTATGCAGCAGCGTGTTGGATTGGCACGTGCACTAGCTAATGACCCTGATATTTTGTTAATGGATGAAGCATTCAGCGCACTAGATCCATTAATTCGTAAAGACATGCAGGATGAATTGCTTGAGCTTCATACGTCTGTAGGAAAAACAATTATTTTCATCACGCATGATTTAGATGAAGCGCTTCGTATTGGCGACCGCATTGTCCTCATGAAAGACGGGAATATCGTTCAAATCGGAACACCAGAAGAAATTCTGATGAACCCATCGAACGAGTATGTTGAACGTTTCGTTGAAGATGTAGACCTTTCTAAAGTATTAACCGCTGGTCATATTATGAAACGTGCAGAAACAGTTCAGATTGATAAAGGGGCACGTGTTGCGCTCACGCTCATGAAGAACCTTGGTATTTCGTCTATCTATGCAGTAGATAAGAAAAAGCATTTATTAGGTGTTATTTCTGCACAAGCAGCGAAAAAAGCGGCAGAAACGGGTGCGTCGCTAGAAACTGTTCTCGATAAAGAATTTACGACAGTATTGGAATCAACGTATTTAACAGAGATCTTTGATGCAGTATCTGATGCGGCAAATATTCCAATTGCCGTTGTAGATGAGAAAAACAGAATGAAGGGTATTGTGGTCAGAGGTGCATTGATTGGTGCATTATCAGGTAATGATGAATATATCAACATGTCTTCTAACAAGCTAGAGGAAATTAAAGCACAAGAGCCTTCTGCACAGGAGGTAGAATAAGATGTTTAGTATGAGTGATTTACCTAGAATTCCGTTCGCGGATTATATCGATCAATTTGTTGACTGGTTAACATTAACCTTTGGTGGTTTCTTTGATGGCATCACAAATGGATTAGCTGGAACAGTAAATGGTATTGTAGCTGCACTTGGCGTCATTCCATCTATTATTTTAACGCTTATCTTTGCCGGCATTGCTTGGTGGATCAGTACAAGAGGAGTTGCTCTTTTCACACTTATTGGATTCTTACTGATCGACTATTTAGGCTATTGGCAGCCAATGCTGCAAACACTTGCGCTCGTTCTGACAGCTGTGGTCATTTCTATCGTGATCGGGGTTCCGATCGGTATTTGGGCATCACAGAAGGAAACGGTGCGTAAAATTGTCACACCTATTTTAGACTTAATGCAGACAATGCCTGCATTCGTTTATCTTTTACCAGCAATCTTCTTCTTTAACATCGGAGTAGTACCTGGCGTTGTGGCATCGGTTATTTTCTCTATGCCGCCAACGATTCGTATGACCATTCTTGGGATTAAACAAGTACCATCTGATTTAATTGAAGCAACAGAAGCTTTTGGTTCAACGACATTCCAGCGTTTGTTCAAAGTTCAGCTTCCACTTGCTACAAAAACCATCTTAGCTGGGATTAACCAAAGTATCATGCTTGCTCTATCCATGGTCGTCATTGCGGCAATGGTTGGTGCACCAGGACTTGGTTCGGAAGTATATAGTGCAGTAACGCAGCTGAAAACAGGGATTGGTTTTGAAGCTGGTATTGCCATTGTTATCGTAGCGATTACACTGGATCGTATTACACAAAACATTAAAACGAAAAAAACCAGGGGGAATGCTTAATGTGGAAAAAGTCTCTCTACATTGGGATGACCGCCCTGCTTGTCTTTTTACTAGCCGCTTGTGGTGCACAATCAGATTCAAATGCAAGTGCAGCACAGCAAGTGAATAAAACGATTATCGGTATTGATCCGGGTTCAGGTATTATGGCGCTGACGGATCAAGCGAAAAAGGACTACGGTTTAGAGGATTGGACGGTTGTGTCTGCCTCAAGTGCAGCGATGACAGCGACATTGAAGAAATCGTATGACCGTAAAAAACCGATTATCATCACTGGCTGGAATCCTCACTGGATGTTTTCCCGCTACGATTTAAAATATTTAGATGATCCGAAAAAATCATATGGTGAGGAAGAAGAAATTCACACCATTTCACGTAAAGGATTTGCGAAGGATCAGCCGGAAGCAGCCAAAATGCTCAGTCAATTTAAATGGTCTCAAGATGACATGGGCGAAGTGATGCTTGATATTCAGGATGGCGTCAAACCGACGGATGCTGCTGTTAAATATGTGAAAAAGCATAAAGATCAAGTAGCGAAATGGACAAAAGGCGTGAAAAAGTCAAACGGTGACAAAATCAATCTTGCCTACGTTGCGTGGGATAGTGAGATTGCAAGTACCAATGTGGCCGCAGAGGTATTGCGTGAACTTGGCTTTAAAGTGACCTTGACTCAGGTTGAAGCGGGCCCAATGTGGACAGCAATTGCAACCGGAAGTGCTGATGCATCATTATCTGCATGGCTTCCAAATACGCATAAAACGTATGCAGCGAAGTTTAAAGGAAAATATGATGACCTCGGTACAAGTATGAAGGGTCTTCGCATGGGTCTCGTTGTTCCGACTTATATGAAAAACGTCAACTCGATCGAAGATTTGAAAAAATAGCCAATTGTATAACAGTTCCCTTATAATAGAAGGGAGCATATGGAAAAAGCAGTCTGCTCAAAAAGCGACTGCTTTTTCTTATATATAAGGATGGTGGATGAGTTGTCGATGGTGGAAAAACCAATGATGATTTTCCTGCACGGTGGAGGCGTAAGCAGCTGGATGTGGCAGGAGCATATGGAAATATTCAAAGAAACGTATGAATGCTATACCCCTGATTTTATCGGTCACGGGACAAGAGCAAATGAAACGTCGTTTTCCATGCGAGAAAGTGCTTTTGAAATCATTTCATGGATAAAGGAGCATGCACATGGTCGTACAGTCATTCTAATTGGCTTCTCTCTAGGTGCACAGGTAGCCGTTGATGTGTTATCGAGAGAGCCAGACATCGCAGACATCGCCATTATCAATAGCGCCCTTGTGTTGCCATTACCATGGCTCTATTTGATGGTAAGGCCCATTTTACCTCTTACATATCCGTTATTAAAGAAAGATTGGTTCATCCAGCTGCAAGCAGAAAAGATGGGACTTCCAAACGATGTACTGGATCATTATGCAGCGGATTCCAAACAATTGCAGAAGAAGACGCTGCTTACGATGTTTCAAGAAAATCTTCATTACAAGCTCCCTGAGACGTTTCAACAAGCGAAGGCACGGATTCTTGTGACAGTGGGAGAAAAGGAAAAGAGCATTATGACTAGGTCAGCAGAAAAAATCACGAATGCACACCCGAATGCAGCCGGGTTCATCGTTCCTGACATTGGACATACGTTTACTTTTGAAAAGAAAGAACTTTTTGTCGACATGATCAAAAGCTTTATAGAAGAGCGTGCGTTACCAGCGGAATTAAAGGAAATAAGGAAGCTAGGCCATTTAGAAAGTGAAGATGAGCATAAAAGGGGCAGGCATGTATAAGACATTGTATGATATAGGTATAAAACGCTTACAGATGAATGGGTATATGGATGGAAGCTTGTAAGTGAGCCATGAAGGAGGAAGCATGAGTAAAAACTATATCATATTTGGTGCGAGTCAAGGATTAGGGGATGCCTTTGTAAAAGGTCTTCCTTCAAGTGGAGATACAGTATGGATTGTGTCACGAAGTGAACCAAGCAGTTTGAACATAGACGATGGAGTGCGTAGAATTTGGCTGAAGATCGATTTATCAAGCCAAACTCATATCCCTTTTATGCTCGAAGCATTGAAGGATCAGACAATTGATGTACTCATTTATAACGTCGGTTTATGGGAGAAACGCGGCTTTGAAGATGATTATTCTTTCGATCTTGATCAACCGGAGGATATCGCTCATTTAATCAATGTGAACGTTACCTCAACGATTACCTACATCCAAGCTCTGCTTCCGCACGTAAGGACATCTGAGAATGGAAAGATCATCGTCATTGGTTCTACTGCGGGACTTGACCATACGAATTTGTCTCAGGTTTCTTTTGTTGCTTCTAAATTTGGGCTTCGTGGTATTGTGAACGCACTAAGAGAGCACGTAAGGAAAGATAAAATATCCGTTACCTGTATCAATCCAGGAGAGTTGGCGGCAGAAGTTCCGTACGAAGATGGCGCTGAAAAAGCCATTGCTCTGTATGATGAAACGAGAATACCTGTACAAGATATTGTCGAGCTGGCGAGATGTGTCATTCATCTATCCAGGGTGTCCTGTGTGAAAGAAATCAATGTACCGGCAATGACAGATGTGAATGCGTAAAATAAAGGAGGCCACCCGCTTCAGGAAAGACGGGTGGTTTTTTTATTTTACGATGAATGCTGCTGAAGTGTTTCGTATACAGCTTCCGTCAAAATCTCAATGCCGGTCAAAATCGCAGAGCGATCGAATGTCATATAAGGGTGATGAAGCCCAGGTTTTAAATCACAGCCTAAACCGAGCATCGTCGATTTAATATGAGGAAGCTTTGCTGCATAAAAATGAAAGTCCTCTCCGCCTGTCGTCACGATCGGTGGATCGAGCTGTTCTTTGCCTAGCACTTGCTCTATAGCATGTGACATGATCTCCACAGCTTCTTCATTTAATGTCGCAGCTGGAAGACGATGATCAGTTGAAAGTGTGATAGAGGCGCCAAAAGCATCCGCTACAGAATGGCATGCTCTTTCAATTTCCTTTTCTAATTCATCCATCACTTCGTTTGTCTGTGCCCGAACGTCGAGTGTAAAAGAGGCCTTGCCAGGTATGATGTTGGAGCTGCCGCCGCCTGCATTTAAATTGGTCATTTTCACAGAATGGGCGACTCGTGGATCGACATGGATATGCGCCAGTCTCTGCACAAGCGTAGATGCAACTTCGATGACGTTGACCCCAAGGTGCGGGCGTGCACCGTGTGCTTCCTCCCCTAGAATGGTCCCGACGTAATGATTACTTGATCCGTGCAAAATGGCAGGAGCGCAGCGTCCGTTTAAGGTTTCTTGAATTGGGCGCACATGCACCCCGTATAAATAATCGACGTCAGCTAACACACCTTTTTCGATCATCTTTAAAGCGCCGCCGCCTCTTTCTTCGGCAGGCTGAAAAATGAATCGGATCGTGCCACTTGGAAGTTCTTTTTCTTTCAATGCCATGAATGTCCCAAGTGCCATCGTCATATGTGCATCGTGTCCGCATGAATGGTTGGCTTGAAAAACGCCATCTACTTCCTGCCACAGTGCGTCAATATCGGCTCTCACAGCAACCACTGGTGCGCCTTCCCCAATTTCACCGATTACCCCTGTACAGTCTTCAAATGTTCTCGTTTTACAGCCTAATTTCTTTAATAGAGCTTCAATATAAGCTGTCGTATTTGTCTCTTCCCAGCTGATTTCTGGATGGGTGTGCAGATGTTCAAAGATGTCTGTCACGGTTTGTTTCATCTCGTTTGTCAAAGTTGTCATGAGAAGCCTCCTTGCTGACAGATAATCTGCCAAAACATTCTTTTAGTGAAATAATATTGATCTTAAATATCATCAGTGTTTATAATATAACACATCATTTGATTATTCAGAAAATTAAGTGAAATTCCGATCGGGACAAAGGGGTTTTGACAGATGAAAACAGCAACAGTATCAGCACCTGAGAAACAAAAAAGAAAACTTCAGATGCCGGATGCGTATGTACTCTTATTTATGATTGCTTTAATTTGTACGATCGCAACGTATTTTGTACCAGCCGGTGAATTTGATCGGAAAACGTCAGGAGAGATCACAACAGCTGTTCCTGGCAGTTATCACCGTATTGATCAATCACCAGTTAGTCCGGTTGGTTTTTTTACAGCGATTCAAGAAGGGATGGTTGGTTCATCCTCTATTATTTTTCTGATTCTTTTTACTGGCGGAACCATTGCAATTTTGGAAAAGACAGGTGCCATTAACGGGATGATTCACAATGTCATCAGCCGGTTCCAAACGAAACAGCTGTTGTTTATTTGTATTGTTGGCGGATTGTTTTCTGTACTTGGGACGACCGGAATTGTGGTGAACTCAGTCATTGGTTTTATTCCTATTGGGATCATTGTGGCACGTTCTTTAAAGTGGGATGCAGTGGCTGGAGCGGCGGTTATTTACATCGGCTGTTATGCAGGTTTTAACGCAACTATTTTGTCTCCATCTCCATTAGGTTTATCACAAACGATTGCAGAACTGCCGATTTTTTCTGGTATTGGGCTGCGTGTCATCATTTATCTTTGTTTTCTCCTATCTAGTATTGTGTACATCTATTTATATACAAAACGCTTGAAAAATAAAGAAAAGGGAAGCCTGCTTGGTGACGAGTGGTTTCCAGCTAAAGGGTTAGGAGGAGCTGATGCGGAATCTGTGGACAAGCCTGAATTCACCGGTAGACATAAGCTGATTTTAGCGGTGTGCGGTTTGTCGCTTGGGGGTTTTTTATATGGTGCGCTTCAGCTCGGCTGGACCGATAAGGAAATGGCTGGTGTGTTCATTTTCATGGCAATTGCTGCTGGCCTGCTTGGGGGATTAGCTGCCAATGATATTGCAAAAACGTTTATTGTCGGCTGTCAAAGCCTTGTATACGGCGCACTCATTGTCGGCATGGCACGCTGCATTTCAGTCATTTTGGAAAACGGCAAGCTGCTTGATACTGTGGTGAATGGGCTTGCGAGTATGCTGACAGGGTTTAGTCCAATCGCTGGTGCGATCGGCATGTATATCGCCAGTGCGCTCCTTCACTTTTTGATTTCATCAGGATCAGGAGAAGCGGTTGTTTTTATACCGATTCTTGCGCCGCTTGCTGATTTAATGGGTATCACGAGACAAGTAGCGGTAGAAGCAGTGATGCTCGGTGAAGGGGTGGTCAACTGCGTGAATCCGACTTCAGGTGTGTTGATGGCTGTCTTGGCTGCAAGTGGGATTCCTTACGTGAAATGGCTGCGTTTTATGGTACCGCTTGCGCTCATTTGGTTCGTCATCGGCCTTGTCTTTATTTGTATCGGTGTCATGATCAATTGGGGACCTTATTAAATAAGAAAGAAGCTGCCAAAGAGTGTTTGGCGGCTTTTTTCTTATGAGAAAATGTATGGGGACAGCGGTTTAAAACCACAATAAGAGTGTTCACAAAATGGCTACATTATTTTTTTGAGCAATCCCCTTGCAAAAGTTTGTGAAGTATTGCACAATAAGAATGTGAAATACTTCACATATGAAAAACAACCTAGTTTTACTCAGGAGGATGAGATAAATGTCAAACGAAAAAGTAAACAAAGTAGCACTTATTGGAGCAGGTTTTGTCGGTAGCAGTTATGCCTTTACATTAATAAATCAAGCAATCACAGATGAATTGGTAGTCATCGATTTGAATCAAGACAAAGCAATGGGTGACGTCATGGATTTAAACCACGGGAAAGCATTCGCCCCGCATCCTGTGAATACTTGGTATGGAGATTATGAGGATTGTCAGGATGCTGACATTGTATGTATCTGCGCTGGTGCAAACCAAAAGCCAGGTGAAACGAGACTTGATCTTGTTGAGAAAAATTTAAATATATTTAAAGGCATTGTAGACAATGTGATGAAAAGCGGATTCGATGGTATTTTCTTAGTTGCTACGAACCCAGTTGATATTTTGACATATGCGACTTGGAAATTCAGCGGACTGCCAAAAGAACGAGTGATTGGTAGTGGAACAACGCTTGATACGGCAAGATTCAGATACATGCTTAGTGAGTACTTTGAAGCAGCGGCGCACAATGTGCATGCGTACATCATTGGAGAGCATGGGGATACAGAGCTTGCTGTTTGGAGCCATGCGAATATCGGAAGTGTACCGATCACAGAATTAATGAAGAGAAATGACCAATACAAACAAGAAGATTTAGACGACATCATGGAAAATGTCCGTCATGCTGCTTACCAAATCATTGAGAAAAAAGGCGCGACTTATTACGGCGTAGCGATGAGTTTAGCCCGTATTACTAGAGCCATTTTACACAATGAAAACAGCATTTTGACTGTCAGCACTTATTTAGATGGAGAATACGGAGCAGAAGATGTCTACATTGGTGTACCTGCCCTTGTGAACCGAAATGGTGCAACAGAAATTATGGAGCTCGCACTGAACGATACAGAAAAAGAAAAATTCGCACACAGTGTGAATGTGTTAAAAGAAATTTTAGCTCCTCATTTTTAATCAATCAAAGGCAACCTATCTGAGCAGAAAAGGATGAATCACTATGTGGCAGCAAATATATGATCCGTTTGGCAATGAGTTCGTCAGTGCATTGGTGGCCATGCTTCCAATCTTGTTTTTCCTACTAGCATTAACTGTATTTAAGTTAAAAGGGGTATTAGCCGCTTGTTTTACCTTGATCGTCAGTTTTGTAACAGCTGTTTTCTTCTTTCATATGCCAATTGAAAAAGCATTATCTGCTGTGGTGCTCGGTGTATCTAATGGGCTGTGGCCGATTGGATATATCGTCATCATGGCCGTATGGCTCTATAAAATTGCTGTGAAGTCTGGAAAGTTTGATGTCATTCGTTCTAGTATTGCAGGAATTTCTCAAGATCAACGGTTACAGCTCTTATTAATTGGTTTTAGTTTTAACGCATTTTTAGAGGGAGCCGCTGGATTCGGTGTTCCGATTGCGATTAGTGCCGCTCTTTTAACAGAGCTTGGGTTTAAACCACTAAAAGCCGCCATGCTTTGCTTGATTGCAAATGCTGCGTCTGGCGCTTTTGGTGCAGTAGGTATCCCGGTTATTACTGGAGCGCAAATGGGGAATATGACGCCGCTTGAGCTGTCTCAAACCCTTGTGTACACCATTCCGTTTATTTCTTTCTGTATCCCGTTTCTGCTTATTCTCATTGTAGACGGCTTTAAAGGGATCAAAGAAACGCTTCCGGCCTTGCTTGTTGTGAGTGGAAGCTACGCGATTCTGCAGGCTGTTACAATGGTCACGATGGGCCCTGAGCTTGCCAATATTATTTCAGCTTTAGCGAGTATGGGAATTTTGGCTTTATTTCTTCGAAAATGGCAGCCGAAACATATTTATCGTGAAGAAGGGGCACCAGCCATTGAGAAGAAACAAACGTATAGCGGGGTTGAGGTGCTGAAAGCATGGTCTCCGTTTTATATTTTAACTGCCGTCATTACTGTATGGAGCCTACCAGCTTTTAAAGCATTATTTGCTGAAGGAGGACCGCTTAACTGGACAACCATTTTAGTGAAAATGCCGTTTCTGCATCAGCAAATTGTGAAATTACCGCCAATTGCCCAAACAGAAACACCGATTGATGCGATCTTTAAAATTGATGTTATTAGTGCAACAGGTACTGCCATTCTAATTGCAGTGATGCTGACAGGATTGTTCAGCAGACATATTACATTAAAAGAAGGGGCTGCCTGCTTAAATGCAGCGGTCAAAGAGCTTTGGGTCCCTGTTCTTACGATTTGTTTTGTCATGGGCTTTGCCAACTTGGCGAACTTTGCAGGTCTAAGTTCTGCTATCGGACTAGCGCTTGCTAAAACAGGCGATTTATTCCCGCTTGTCAGCCCAGTGCTTGGCTGGATCGGCGTGTTTATTACGGGATCTGTTGTGAGTAACAATGCCTTATTCGGCAACCTTCAAGCAGTCACCGCTTCTCAAATCGGCTCTCAGGCAGGTTTGTTAATCGGGGCAAATACGACCGGTGGTGTGATGGCGAAATTAATTTCTCCACAATCCATTGCCATTGCAACAGCAGCTGTTGGAGAAACAGGTAAAGAATCTGAGCTCTTCCAAAAAACAGTGAAGTACAGCTTCATTTTGCTCGGCATCGTATGTATATGGACATTTATTCTTGCTCAATTTATATAGGTTGATCGATTGATTGAAAAATGGAAGACTGAGAGATTTCTCAGTCTTTTTTTATGTGGATTCTCGTGTGACAAGCCGAGTAGGTAGCTGAATATGTTCACGTTGTAATGGTTTTTGATCTTGGAGCAGCTGAATCATTTGTTTTACAGACTGCTGGCCAAGCTCGACGATGGGGATGTCGATGGTCGTGATCGTTGGAGCTGTCACCTCGCAAATGTCTTGATTGTCATAACCGATTACCGCTAAATCCTTAGGAATGTGATATCCATATGAAATGGCTTGTTTAATGAGGCCTGCTGCCACTTGATCATTGCCGGTGAAAATCGCATCCGGCGCATCCGGCATCCGGTGGATTAAGTCCATCAAACGAAAGCCGTCCTCAATGGTAAAAGCCTCGCCGAACAGCCAATCTTCTTTAAGCGGCAAACCGTGATCAGAAAGCGCATCAAGATAGCCTTGCTTTCTTTGTTTTTGCGCTTCACTGCTTTCTGTATCAAAGCAAAATCCAATGGATGTACGCCCTGATTGAATCAAGTAGTCAACCGCTTTATAAGCAGCTTCCCGCTCATCATATCCGATAATCGGAATGTCTGCTGTTTGATGAAATTCATTTGCCATGACGATCGGGCCGTTTGCTAAAAATGGCTCGATTGTTGCCCACTTATTTTCTAACGCCCCCAATATGACACCATCTACTTCTTTTCTTTTTAATAATTGAAGCCCTTCAAGTTCTGCTGATTCTTGATAAAACGTCTGGAGCACGATGGCTTTATACCCTTGATCCAGTGCTTCTTTTGAAATGCCTTTAATCAATTGTGCAAAAAAAGGATGGTCCACAGCTGGAACAGACACAGCAATGGTTTTTGTCTGATGTGACCGAAGGGTGCGGGCTGCTGAGCTTGGTGTATACTCCATTTCCTTCATCACCTGTAAAATGTGCTGGCGCTTTTCTTCGGATACATATGGATGGTTGTTCAGCACCCGAGAAACAGTGGTCGTTGAAACCCCGCAGCGTTTGGCAATTTCATAAATTGTACACATATTAACAAATCCTTTACACAAAGTTATTGTTCTGAAATCGATAACATCATTTACAATGTGAAACAAGTTAAATATTAACAAATGGAATTGATTAATTGGAGGGAATGGAATGCAAATATTGACGAAGATATCAGGTAAAAGCAAGGATTATCTACCGTTGCTGGATATGATCAATCAAGGTGTTCAAGTAAAGGCTGATTCAGTTGAAAAGAATCTAGCGAATGATAAGCTTGCTGCGTTCCTTGAGCAAGATATTACGCGTACAGGTTTGGAAAAAATTCTCTTCCATTATAAACAAAATAAGGAAAAAAAGATACCGTTCCTGCCGGTCGATAAACTGATTTCAGAGGATGAGATCGATGATATTATGCAGGTGCTGAAAGAAGTATTAAGTTCAGGCCGTTTTACATCAGGCCCTTATATTCCAAAGTTTGAAAAGACGCTCGCAGCATACTTAGGGAAAAAATATGTCATTGCCACATCAAGTGGAACAGATGCCTTGATGATCAGTTTAATATCAGCAGGCGTCCATCCTGGAGATGAGGTCATCCTGCCTGCCAACAGCTTTGCTGCAACAGAAAATGCAGTGCTTGCGATTGGTGCGGTTCCAGTCTATGCCGATATTGATCCAGACACCTACTGCCTAGCGCCGAATGAAATAGAAAAGCATATCACAGATAAGACAGTATGTATTCTTCCGGTTCATTTGTATGGAAAGCAAGCGGATATGAAGGCCATTTCGACGATTGCGAAACGGCATGGTCTATCGATCATTGAGGATGGCTGTCAGGCGATTGGCAGTAGCGGGCTTGGGGAATTTGGGGATGGACTTGTTCTCAGCTTTAATCCTTACAAAAACCTTGGAGTTTGCGGAAAGGCAGGAGCCATCGCGACAAATGATGAAGCCCTAGCCGAAAAATGCATGGAAATCAGCTATCACGGTTTTGAACCAGGAAAGAAAAACGTGAAGCGCAGTGACTATGGCTTTAATTCTAAGATTGATAACTTACAGGCTGCAATCGGGCTAGAACGAATGAAATATTTAGGTTTACAAAACTTTAAACGCTTTTACTTGGCAAAGAGATACATAGATCAGCTGCAAACGCTGGAGGACGAGGGCTATATAAAGCTTCCGAAGCTGACAGAGGATCATGTATGGCATCTATTCCCGATCAGAGTGGTGAAGGGAAGCCGAGATGAGCTGGCAGAGAAATTACTGGAGATGGGCATAGAAACAGATGTCTATTACCCGATTTTATCGCATCAGCATCAAACGAATCTTGTTTCTCAAAAGTATAAACAAACGGCACTTCCACATACGGAAAAAGCCGTACAGCAATTACTCCATTTGCCGCTTTATCCAGGTATGCCGCTGCAAGATCAGGAGAAAGTCATCGAGGGGGTCCATCATGTTATCAAATCTTCCATTCAATAAAAAGCTGGTGCATCAACCACAACATCCGCAGTGGATCGTCTTCTGTGATTTCGATGAGACCTATTATTCTCACGGAATGACCGAGGAGCAGAGAGAGGATGTAAAACGGCTGGAAGCTTTTGTGGCAGAAAAGAGCGAAGCCGGACAGCTCATGCTGGGCTGGGTGACGGGAAGCAGCCTTGATTCTGTTACGAGCAAAATGGAGAAAGGCGGTTTCTATCAATTCCCGCATTTTATTGCGTCGAATTTAGGAACTGAAATCGTGTATACATCAGATGGGAAATTTGGACAGCCGGATGCAGAATGGATGAAACGGCTTGATGCACAGGGCTTTTCAGACGAAAAAATTGAAGATATTCTGCAAGCCGTACGTGAAAAGGGGATCACCCTTAGGCCGCAAACGCAGCTAGGCAGCTCTGGGTATAAAAAGAATTTCTATTATCAGGAGCAGGATGAACGAACAGATCTCCATCATCTATCATTCATCCAAACACTTGCGAAGGAGCGGGGAGTGGAGGTGAACATCAACAAATGCAACCCACTTGCGGGTGACCCTGCGGATTGCTATGACGTTGATTTTTTACCAGTGGGAACAGGAAAGGATGAAATCGTTCGGTTTATGCTGAATCAATATAACCTGTCAAAAGATAAGGGCTTTGCTTTTGGTGATAGTGGGAATGATCTGCGGATGCTTCAATCCGTCACGCACGGCTTTCTTGTCCAAAATGCAACAGCCGAAGCCAAACGGCATCATCATCAAATTTGTCATCATGGGTATGCAAAAGGAATCTATGAAACACTGAAAACAGTGATGTATAAACATGAGGAGGCACATTCATGAAGAAAATTGGAATTGTTGGAGCAGGGAATATTGCAAAAGCACATGCTAGAGCATTATCAACGATCAAAGGTACAGAATTATCTGGGGTCTATGACTTGCACGAATCCGTCGCACAAGGATTTATTAAACAGTACGGTGGACGGGTGTATGCCAGTATCGAAACACTAGCGGATGCATCAGATGGATTGATCATTGCTTCCCCTAACTTCTGTCACAAGGACCATGCCCTTCAGGCGCTTAGAGCAGGACAGCCGATTTTATGCGAAAAACCGATGGCTGTATCGTTAAAAGAAGCGAAGGAAATGGTGGAGACAGCCAAACAGTTCCAGATTCAAGCCAGTATGGGCTTTAACTATCGCTATTTATCCTTTGTGAATATTTTGAAGAACTTGATCGCCAATGGTGAATTAGGACGCGTTTTGACAGTACGGACACATTTTAAGAAAAATAGTGCCCTTAGAAGAAAGACATTTTCGTGGAGAGACAGCGGCGAAAGTCTGCGTACAAGCGGTGCATTAGGAGATTTAGGGATTCATTTGATTGATATGCTGTGGTACTTATTTGGCAGTGAAATGAAAAAAGAATCCCTTAATACGAAGATGCTGACACATGTAAAGGAAAAAGAAGAGAAAAAGGTACAGGTCGATGACCATACCGAAATTTTTGGGCAAATGGAGAATCAAGTGTTCTTTCATTTGGTGACGTCCAAAAGTACGCAGCCGGAGGAATGTGGATTTAGTGTAGAAGTAGTGGGGCATGACAAGGTTTTTAAATACCATACAAACATGAAAAACGAATATGAGATCAGTGATGGCTTGTGTGTAGAGCGTCATCAAATGCCGCAAACATTGCTGACAGATCCACCAAATGAATTTTATGGATGGTCTGATACATTCCGTGATCAGCTGATGCATTGGGTAAATACAAACTCATATCCATCTCATATGAAGGTAGCTGATTTTGAAGATGGTTATCGCGCGCAGGCTGCGCTGAATACGTGCTTCGAGAGGGAAGAGGCTGTCGTCTCTGCCCGCGCATATTAATGAAGAGGTGGAGCGGAGGATATCATGACTCCGCTCCTTTTTAGAGGAAGTGAAAAGATGAAAAAGGTGTTTTATTTTGGCTGTATCTTTTATTTTTTTATTGGGACCATTCATGTGTTTTTTGGCAGTTTAACGCCTTATTTGCTGTCTAGTTATGAGAAGGGTCCTGGGGAATTATCTTCTTTAATCTTCTTTCAGTTTATTGGCTTTTTGACAGGCGTTCTTTTGTCGCCCATTCTTGTGAGGAAAAAAGGCTATGGCGCTGTTCTGACGATGGGATTGCTGCTGATGATTGGAGCGCTTCTTCTTGGCCTTTTGGTGCCAGGCTGGACGATTCTTGTGGTGGCAGGTTTTTTCCTTGGGAGCGGTGCAGGCAGTCTTGAGACGACGGCCGGGGCGTATGTCATTTCAATGGCAAACAGTGCAAAGCGAATCAGCATCATGGAGGTCTTTTTTGGATTAGGTGCGCTATTATTTCCTCTATTGATTCTGCTGACTGTGACAGAGGAAACGTGGCATTATGTGTTTTTATTTGAAGTCGGTGCACTGACTTTTTTCCTTATGCTCTGGCTTACCTTTATGAATAAACTCCCTCGTGGGCGGATGGCGGCTCCTATTCAAGACATGAAGAAACCGTCCTTGCTGTTTGATCGAGGGAATCGAATGATTGTGGTGCTGATGATCTGTTTTGCGTTTTTCTACGCAGGAATTGAAACGAACTTTGCGAACTTTTTACCGTCGATCATGCTAGAAAAAGGGGGAGACAACTGGGGTCTTTTTGCGGTCTCTACTTTTTGGACAGCGATCGTCATTGGCAGAACTGTCATTGCGAGAAAAGCCGATCAGCTGCATCCGCTTCGTTTTTTAAAGTTAAGCGCAGCGCTGATGATTGTGCTGCTCGCCGTATTTGCTCTAGCCACCCACATCGCCGCGCAGCTAATTCTTATCTTTTTCATCGGTCTATGCGCAGCTGGCATGTTCCCCATTGCCTTGACAGCTTCTGCATTAATGATTGAAAATGCCATCGACGAGGCCACGAGTTATTTTATTGCTGCCGCTAGTTTAGGTGGAGCTTGTTTGTCCTTTTTGATTGGGTTTAGCCTTGAGTGGGCAGGTGCGGCAAGCGCCGTCTTTGTTTTCGCCTTTTTAGCTGTTCTCCTTTTTGCGGCTGCCATTCAAATGAATCGATCTCGGAAAAAAGAAACCATACCCACACAGCCGCCGGCGATGAAAGCAGATCGATAAGCAGCTGATCCGGTGGCTCCTCCTTTTGTATAGCTTATCTTCAGAAAAGGTGACGAAGGACTTGTACTAAAACAACGAAAGCGTGAATAACATGTACAAGTCAGCATCAAAAGGAGGACGTCTATGTGGCGGTGTTTTTTGGTTATATCTTTTTAGGGTTGTCACTTTCAGCGCCTGTTGGGCCAGTCAATGCAGCCCAAATCGACAGAGGGATTAAAAGTGGATTTTGGCACGCTTGGATTTTTGGTGTGGGGGCTATGGCTGCGGATATTGTCTATATGCTCCTCATCTATTTTGGTGTCGCCCAGCTTTTGACTGCACCTCTTGTGAAAACCTTTTTGTGGCTGTTCGGCTTTTTCGTTCTAACCTATACCGGTATTGAAAGCCTTCGTAAAATCAATTTGCAGGAAAGTCCAAAGAAGGATGGAGGAAACACGTCGATCGGGCATTCATTCATGACGGGCTTTTTCATTTCTCTTTCCAATCCGCTTAGCATTTTATTTTGGCTTGGAATCTATGGCAGTATTTTAGCCAATACGATCGAAAAGTATGGAGCATCTCAAATGCTGATGTATAGCGTGGCTATTTTTATCGGCATGCTCTTATGGGATTTCTGTATGGCGCTACTCGCCAGTACGTTTAGACGGTATTTAAATGAACGAATGTTGCACGGCTTATCCGTTCTGGCAGGTCTCTCTTTACTTGGCTTCGGTGCCTATTTTGGATATCAAGGGATCATGGCGCTCATTGGATAGAATGGTTGATAAGAAAAAGGGCTAAAATCTAAATCATTTTAGCCCTTTTTCATATTTGACAGAAATAGGACACTCTTCAATCATGATGGAAGATACATAAAATTGAAGGAGTTTTTGCCATGCGTATGTTCCTGCCAGCATTCAACTATGTGTGTATGCTGATTTTGTCTGTGATCACAGCGACATTTGTTTATACCATGTTGTTTGCCCCACCTGAATCCAGATTCAGTTATGTGGAGGTCACCAGTCTTTTCATTTTGATCGCTTATGTCCTATTTGCTACACCTATCCAAATGGTTTTACACCGTCATCCTGAGAAGTTTCGACGCCGTGATTTATTGGTTTATTTTATCGGGGCGTGGGTGGTTTGTACGGCGCTCGCATTATGGATTGATTATGGTGTTGTCGTCTTTATTAGCTACAAAGTTTATCTATTTAGCTTTTGTGCGGCCTTTATTTATTGGCTGCTTGATTCCGTCTTTTTAAAGAAGAAACAATCATAAAGGCTTTTCCCGTTTTTTCTCTTGAACATGAACGTGTATGACCTTCGAGAGTCCGCTTGATACAAAAGCAAGAGCCGTCATCAGAAGGACCCAATATAGATTGCTAAGGTCAAATCCAGTATAAGCGAAGATGAAAATCATCGAAATCACGGACGTTAATATGAGGACAGGCCATATCCGTTTAAATAGCAGATAACCAACAAATCCCCAAAGGAAAGCCATCACTGGTAGTGTAAATAAGATCAGATACATCGGATGGAGAAAAAGAAGACGCATGTCATTCACCCATTTCTTTTATAATGACCAACTCTATTAGATAGAGGCGGCTAAATGATGATATGCAGAAGCATACTCATACATGATTAGATAAATGGAAGTGAATTCCTGCTTCATCCGGCAAATCAATCACCTTGTGAATGTCCAGTGAAAGTCGTTGAAGGACAGTCACCACAGCTTTTTCCTCCTCATAGGCTATGGAGAAGACGCTAAAACGAGGTGGAAGAAAATGGCCCAGCTGTATGCAAAAAGTTGCCTTGATCAAAATCTACGATCACTGGAAGAATGGAAGCAGGATGCCTTCACGCAGTTTGGAGAGATGGTAGGGGATGAGGCAGATACATTTCCGTGTGTACCAGGCAGACAAGGATTTTTTCTCGATCATTTACGCTATGGATTTGTCGGTGATCCGCGGGGAGAAGAGGCCGTGAATGAATTAGCAGAGCTTTTAAGGGAATACCAAAGCTGCTCTAGGGAAACCGGTCAATATGCTTCGTTCATTTGCTTTTTTGAAACACCGCAGGATATGAAGGAGTATTCGCTCGAAGAGTATGAGGAGCAGTTTTGGTCGGTTGTTCAGCAATTACATCAAAAGGATGAAATGAAATGGCCAGAGGAAATTCCATCAGATCCTGAAAATCATGAATGGGAATTTTGTTTTCATGGGGAGCCTTATTTTATTTTATGCGCGACACCAGCGCATAAGCTAAGAAAAAGTCGTCACTTTCCTTATGTGATGTGGGCCTTTCAACCAAGGTGGGTGTTTGAAAAGATGAACGGTTCCACCACATTTGGTCAAAAAATGAGTAAACTCGTTCGGAAGAGGCTGAAGGCGTATGATCAAGTAGATGTACACCCAGCATTAAAATGGTATGGGGATCAGAAAAATTTAGAATGGAAACAATATTTTCTCTCAGATGATGAGGCGGAGAAACCAGCCTCCGCCAAATGTCCATTTACTGCTTTAAAAAACATGATGAAATTATGATGCGGCCTGATCCTGTTTCCACTTTTTTCTCATAAAGAGTACCATGATGCCAATCACGGCGATGATCCCAAGGCTTATAAAAAAGCCGGGTCGTCCGCTTGCCTCTGTCAGAGTGCCTGTAACGGCCGCACCGATTAAGAGCAGGGCAAGAACCGTTTCACACGTTTGACGAGTAGATGGTTTTGACAGCTTTTTGCTCGAAAGCAGAATAAACACCCATGTGTATAAAAGAGTTAAACCGGCTGCTGTTGTGAGATGCTCATATATGTGTTTGGACAAAAAGAGTGCCAGCAAAATCGAGACAATCAATCCAGCAGCAGTTAACAAAATCGAAGACCATCTGACATGAGATGGTTCTTTTTGTTTAAAACAAGCAGGTGCATCGTGATGTTCCGACATCGTGCCAAGCAGCGTCGTGACCGCATAGAGGGAGGCAACCAATGTGGAAAACCCGGCAATAATGAAAATGCCATTAAAAATATGAAGAAAAATGGATAAATGAAATGGCTCCAGTGATGTAATGAATGGACTGCTATTCTCGTTAAAGGCTGTCACTGGAACAAGCAAAAGCGCAAGGCCGATGGAGACGATATAAATGACAGCAAGAATGATCAGCATCACACGTCCAGATTTTGCGGCGTCTTTCGGGTCTTTTAAATGAACCGCCATCAGCCCCATGACTTCAATTCCCCCGAAAGCATAAAACGCATAAATCAGCCCATTCCATAAACCGAGCGGACCGAGCGGCATCCATTCATGGTCTTTATTTGGCAGGTGGAGGGTGGGCCTATGCTCTGTGAGAATGCCGCATAAAACAAGAACGGCAAGGACGACAAACAATAGGATCGCCCCGGTTTTCAGCACGGCAAGGACATTTTCCGTCTTTTGAAAAGAAGAGAGCCCAATGATAATCACAAGCAGGGCAAGAGCGGAATAAATCGCTGAAAATACCCAAAGTGGAATGGATGGAAACCAGTGACGAGTAAAAAGAGAAATCGCCGTCAGCTGACTACCTGTAATCAGCATTTCTGAAAACCAATACACCCAGCCATTACTAAAACCCGCCCAGCGCCCATAGGCTTTTCGGGCATAGGAACAAAATGATCCCTTATCTGGGTTCTCGGCTGTCATCGCAGCCAGGTGTTTAAAGACGAGATATGTGCCGACTGCCGCAAGCAAAAATGAAATGCAGACGGAATAACCGGATTTTGTAATAGCGATGCTGGAACCAAGGAAGAAACCAGTGCCGATTGTACAGCCGACTCCGATAAGAGAAAGCTGCCACCAAGATAAAGATTGTTCTTCTTTCAATGCATGTGCAACACCTTTCTGATTCAATAGCATTAGCTTGTGACCGCCTCTTTTTTTTATACATGATCAAGAGGACGTTTTGGGCATACTGTCAACATGGAAAGGAGTGCATGTGATGAACGGAGAATACGTGATTTTACCAAAGGATGGATTTGGCTTTCGGTTAGGAAAAGGACAATGTATGCGAGTGGTTGATGTCGAAGGGCAGCAAGTAGCAGACGTGATGGCCTATCATGAAAAGGATTTTTATGAAAAATTTGATCAAGGCGCTACAATGGATAGCCTGTTCTCTTCCAAGGTGAAAAAGGGAGATCAGCTTTATTCTAATTTATATAAACCAATGTTTACGGTCATCGAAGATACAGTCGAATGTCATGATTTATATATGCCTGCGTGCCGACAAGAAATGTATCAGCTCTTATACGGCAGGACGCACCTAGAGGTCATGCATACATGCTACGATAATCTCAGAACGGCTTTTGAGCCATTCGGGATTCCAAAGGAAGATATGTATTATCCTTTTAATGCGTTTATGAATACAGTCATTGATGAAAAAGGAAAGCTGTCTGTCGAGCTGCCAAAATCGCTCTCCGGTGATTACATTCGTCTGCGTGCAGAAATGGACCTCATTGTCGCGGTGTCTGCATGTCCTGCCGACATTGGAAAATGCAATGGCTCAAGCTGTACATCCATCCGGGTGGAGATTGATTGAAAAGGAAAGACCAGTCAAAACGGCTTGGTCTATTTCGTTTGTGAATGTTTGATCATTTATGAAAAAGGGGAACGTCTAAAAAATATCTTTTTTCAAAACATGATATAATAAAGTGGCTAAAATCGTAGGTAAATCAATTGAAATGGAAGTAAAACCTGTTCTCTTCATGTAGAGGATGCTTAGGAGGAAAAGTGTATGAGTTTGCAGAAAAAGATCAGCCAAGAGTTGCATGTGCAGCCCTCAATTGACCCAAAGCAGGAGATCGAAAAACGGGTTGGATTTCTAAAGGCTTACTTGAAAAAGACCGGTGCAAAAGGATTCGTTCTCGGTATTAGCGGCGGACAGGATTCAACACTTGCCGGCCGTCTCGCTCAGCTCGCTGTAAGTGAGCTTCGTCAAGAAGGAAAAGAGGATGCTGTCTTTATTGCAGTCCGCCTACCGCATGGCACGCAGCAAGATGAAGACGATGCGCAGCTGGCTCTATCATTTATTCAGCCGGACAAGTCTTGGAAATATGATATCGCACCTGCCGTGACGGCATTCAGTGAACAATATCAAAAGGAAACAGGCGGTGCGCTGTCTGATTTTAATAAAGGGAACGTCAAAGCACGCATGAGAATGATCGCACAGTATGCCGTCGGTGGACAGGAAGGCTTACTTGTCATTGGAACGGATCATGCAGCCGAAGCTGTGACGGGCTTTTTCACGAAGTATGGTGATGGCGGTGCAGATGTTCTTCCGCTCACAGGTTTAACGAAACGCCAAGGACGGTTGTTGCTAGAGACTCTTCAGGCGCCGGAGCGATTATACTTAAAGAAACCGACAGCCGATCTGCTGGATGACAAGCCTCAGCAAACGGATGAAACAGAACTTGGTATTACGTACAATGAAATTGATGATTACTTAGAAGGAAAACCAGTTTCAGATCAAGCAGCAGAAGCGATTGAAAAACGCTATGTTCAATCAGAACATAAACGTCAAGTACCCGCTTCTATGTTTGATGACTGGTGGAAATAAAATAAGTGACCTCTCCAGAAGATGGAGAGGTTTTTTTATGTCAAATTTCAGCTGAATTTGACAGAATGAATCGAAAATGGTTCATTAATTAGTAGAACGATCTACATAAGTCTGTTTGACTAAATAAAGGGTAAATTAAAGAAGAAGTGGTGAAATAATTAGTTCGATTCACTTAATTTCTCATCAAAAGACAGTATTTTCAGAAAAAATGATTGACGATAAAAACGAATGCGCTTACAATGAAAACACATTCCAAAAAGTGAAATTGAATTCCACTAGACGGAATAAAGGAGTCGTTCATCTCCAAATAAGTGGCTAAAGGAATGATTCACACAATGAAAAATCGAAGTGCACTGGAAATATACAAAGAAGGAGGCGCTTGGTGGGAGACTGAGATTAGTCATATTCAAAAAAATTCAATTGAACTTCGGGGCTATCCAATTGAAGAGCTTATTGGTCAATTATCGTATCCACAGATGCTTTATCTACTGCTTGTTGGTGAATTACTAGATGATTCGAAGGCAGCTCTTTTTGAAAGTGTTCTTGTCGCAGGTGCGGATCATGGGCCAAGAGCACCGTCTATTGCAGCGGCAAGAATGGCGGTTACGTGCGGCATTTCGTTTAATTCTTCTGTTGCAACAGGGGTGAATCTATTAGGTGATATTCATGGCGGAGCCGGAGAAAAGGCGATGCGTATGTTATACGAAGCCAAAGCAGCCTACGATGAACACAAGGATATCAAGTCTGCTGCAAAGCAAGTATGTCAGACATGGTTAGCTCGCAAGGAAAAAATTCCGGGAATCGGTCATCAGCTGCATGATGATGATCCGAGAGTGAGACGGCTGTATGAGCTGAGTCAAACATATGTGCAGCAAGGTGATATCAGCGGAACGTACTTACGGTTAGCTGAGGCGATTAGACATGAACTTGAACAATTAAAAGGGAAAAAAATCACGATGAACATAGATGGTGTATCTGCTGCGATCCAATGTGAATTAAACATTCCAGCTGAAGCGGCAAAAGGCATCTTTTCCTTATCCAGAGGAATGGGCATCGTGGCGCATGCATATGAAGAGCTGACAAAAGGTGCCCTAGTGAAAGGTCCTTGTCCGAATGAAGAAAGACTTGTTCGTTATGCGGGGGTCGGGACGCGTCACTTGAAGGAGGGTGAGAGAATTTGAGTGAATTGAAAGCGTTGTCATATATAAACGGCGAATGGCTGGATGCAAACCATGTCAAAGAAGGCATTATCAATCCATACTCTGGGGAAATGATCGGTACATCCTATCTTGCATCCTCAGAAGATATAGAACAGGCGCTTTCTATTGCGCAGCAAGCTAAAAAACAATTAGCGGCAATATCAGCATTAGAACGCTCAACGCTTCTAACAAAGGCAGCTGCCTTATTGGAAGAACAAAAAGAGCATTTTGCAAAACTCATTTCTTTAGAATTAGGCAAACCGCTTAAAAATACAAGAGATGAAGTCTCACGATCAATTGAAACGCTGGCGCAGTCAGCCGAAGAAGCCAATCGACTAATCGGTGAGACCATTCCTGGCAATGTATCTTCCCGTGGACAGAGAGCAATGGCGATGACATTTAAAGTACCGGTTGGGGTTGTGCTGGCGATTACGCCTTTTAATGCGCCTCTCAACTTAATTTGTCACAAAATCGGTCCAGCTTTTGCGGCAGGGAATGCCATTATTTTAAAGCCAGCACCGCAAACATCAGCTGTTGCCACAGCGTTTGTTAAGCTCCTGCTTGAAGCAGGGTTTCCAGAAAAGAGCCTGCAGCTTGTGATTGGAGGAGTAGACGCCGGCAGACAGTTAGTCACTGATGAAAGAACCAATCTTGTTTCTTTTACTGGCGGTGCGGTGGGCGGAGAACATATTTCAAACTCTGCTGGATTAAAAAAGGTACTGCTGGAACTCGGAGGAAATGGAGCGACGATTGTTCATCATGATGCAGATATCGAGCAAGCCGCATCTCTTTGTGCCAAAACGGGCTTTAGCAACTCTGGTCAAAGCTGTATTTCTGTTCAAAGAATTTATGTTCACAAGCAAATTATGTCGACATTTACTGAGACACTTAAACAAAAAGTAGAACAGCTCGTCGTTGGAGATCCGCTGTCTAGTGAAAGTGATATCGGCTGTATGGTTGATGTACAGGCAGCAAAACGTGTGGAGGCTTGGATACAAGAGGCAGAGAAAATGGGTGCCGAGCTTCTATCTGGAGGACAACGAAATGGCGCAAGCATCACACCGGCTATTTTGCTAAACCCGCCAAAACAAGCCAAGGTCGTCTGTGAAGAAGTGTTCGGTCCAGTTGTCAGCATTCTCCCATATGAGGAGCTGGATGAGGCAATCAAAGAAGCAAACGATAGTCGATATGGTTTGCAGGCAGGTGTCTTTACGAATCAGCTAGATGTTGCGTTACACGCAGCAAAAGAGCTTGAAACTGGCGGCGTAGTCATCAATGGGACATCGAATTTCAGACTAGATCACTGGCCATATGGCGGGATTAAACGAAGCGGTATTGGAAGGGAAGGCCCACGTTTCGCCATCGAGGAGATGACCGAAACCAAAATGGTTGTGCTGCCAAATGGGCTATAAAGGGGGCAGATGGATGTGAATGTCTTTCAGCAAAAGTTAAAAAATGTGCAAAATGGCGGTCAGCCAATGATTTGTACGCCGCTCATTGGACAAACAAAGGAAGAATTGTTTCTTGAAGTTGAGGTGTTAGCTGAGAAAAAGCCTGATGTGATAGAGTGGCGAGCGGATTTTTTCAATCACCTCAATGACAAGGAACAAGTCATCGCCACCTTGAAAGGGATGATCGAAAAGGCAGATAGCATCCCATTTTTATTCACCATTCGTTCTGAAAAAGAGGGAGGCGAACGCATCTCACTCTCAGAGGATGAAAAGGTTTCCCTGCTTGTCGAGCTTTGTTCCACTCAGCTTGTGGCTGCCGTTGATTTTGAATTAATGCATGATGTCTCGCATATCCAGCAAGTCAGTCAGGCGGCTAAGAGAAACGGGGTCATCTTGATTGTGTCGTACCACGATTTCCAGCGTACCCCTGCGGCGGATCGGCTCGTGGAGCTATTCACCCATGCAGAATCGGTTGGCGCCGATATCGCAAAGATCGCCGTCATGCCGCATTCCTATGAGGATGCATTGACACTGCTTTCTGCGACGGGCAAGGCGAACAAGCATCTGTCCATCCCCGTTATTTCGATGGCGATGGGGGAATATGGCGCCTTCACAAGAATGGTAGGTGGACTCTTTGGGTCTATCATGACCTTTGCTGTAGGGAAAGAAAGCTCAGCACCTGGACAAGTTGCGATACAGGGTTTGAATACCGTTCTATCGATTGTGTTTTCAAAGAATCAGTGAGTAGCAGATTCATAGCTGCACCGTGAGAGGAGAGAAACATGAAGAAGAATATATCTACACAGGTCATTCAGTATTTAGAAAATCGAGGAGTTGAGCATATCTTCGGTCTGTGCGGCCATACGAATATTGCTTTTTTATCAGCGCTAGAAAAAAGCCGTATTCAATTTGTGAATGTCAGACATGAACAGATAGCGGCGCATGCAGCAGACGGTTATGCACGAGCGAAAAAACAGACGGCTGTTGTGCTCAGTCACTTAGGTCCTGGACTCACCAATGCGGCAACAGGCGTAGCGAATGCTGCACTCGATTCCATTCCAATGGTTGTTATTGCAGGAGATGTTCCAAGTCATTACTACGGAAAGCACCCACACCAAGAAATCAATCTTCATTCCGATGCTTCTCAATACGAAATTTATCGCCCGTTTGTGAAAAGAGCATGGCGAGTCGACATTCCAGAATTATTTCCAGAAATTTTATCAAAAGCGTTTCAGTTAGCTGAAAGCGGCCGCCCTGGGCCAGTCCTGATTTCAGTTCCGATGGATGTGTTCTCAAAAGACTTAGATGTGTCGTTATTTGAACAAATCGCTCATCATACACACACCGTTGAAAAACCATCTATTGATGATCAAACAGCGAATCGGATATTAGATCGATTGCTGCAGGCAGACAAACCGCTTTTATATGTAGGGGGAGGCATTTTACTAGCCGATGCAGCAGAAGAGTTAAAGGCATTTTCTGACCATTTGAGTATCCCTGTTGCCCATTCTTTGATGGGGAAAGGGGCGATGCCAGATGATCATCCAATGACCCTTGGCATGACAGGGTTTTGGGGGACGAAATTTATCAATGATCAGTGTAAAGCAGCGGACTATATATTGGCTTTAGGCACCCGTTTTGCTGAAGCAGATGCGAGTTCGTGGGAATCGGAGTATACGTTCAATTTCCAATCAACCAAGCTCATTCATATTGACATTGATCCGAATGAAATTGGCCGAAATTATCCTGTGGAAATTGGAGCGGTAGCAGATCTCAAGCAGGCCCTGACCGTACTCAATCGTGTGGCGAAAGAAAGGTTGCCAGAAGGTCTGGATCGCCCTCAATTGAAAAAGGATATTGCGGTATATCGTGAGGAATTTCAGAAGAGCAATTTGACGAATATTCAAGACGAGTCTTTCCCAATGAAACCACAACGTATTTTGCAGGAAGTGCGGGAAGTATTGCCGCCTGATGCCTTCATTACAACCGATGTTGGCTGGAATAAAAATGGGGTCGGACAGCAATTTCCTGTATACACGCCAGGCACTATTTTAACCCCAGGTGGTTTTGCGACGATGGGATTTGGCGCTCCCGCTGCACTTGGAGCAAAGATTGCCCAGCCTGACCGTGTCGTTGTATCACTTGTCGGGGACGGCGGATTCGGTCAAAATCCATCTGTTCTCGCAACAGCTATGGAAGAAAACATTCCTGTCGTGTGGATTGTGATGAACAACAGTGCGTTTGGGACGATCGCCGGCTTGCAAATGGCACACTATGAAACGACATACGGCACTGTTTTTAGAAAAGATGGAGAAAGCTATTCGCCTGATTTTGCAGCCATTGCAAGAGGTTATGGGATGAAGGGGATCAAAATTACGGCGGCTTCTGAATTCAAAGAAGCTTTGGCGGAAGCGATCGCTTCTCAGGAACCGTGTGTCATTGATGTAGCGATGAAAAATGATCCTGTGCCTACTGATGGACATTGGAACATTAATGATATTTATTCACCAAATACAAAACGTTCACATGTCAGTGTGAACTAAACATGACTAGGGAGGAATCAACAATGAAAATTAAAGTATTAAATCCATTTCAAGACGGTCATCCATTATGGTTAGGTTTAGATCATCCAGAAGAGAACATGATTCGGAAGGTGTTTCAAACGATCACACCAGATACCGTTGGATCAGAGCATATGATGGCAGGTCTCACTATTTTTGAGCCGGGAGAAGCAAGCTCAGTACACAATCACCCGGGTTCAGAGGAATTTGATTATGTGATTAAAGGGTCTGGCGAAGTCATTTGCGATGGAGAAAGACAATCATTTAAACAAAATGACTTTATGTTTATTCCAGACGGTGTCTCGCATCAGCATGTGAACACAGGGGATGAACCTTTATGGCTGATTTGGCTCTATACACCGCAAGGGCAGCTTCCGAAGGACTAAAGAAACCTTGCACGAGAGAAAGAAGAAAAGGGGCTAAAATAGAAAGCATTTTAGCCCTTTATCAATTGAACGAAAGGGAGTCAAGCAATGAATAAGAATACACCGCTTGAAGGAATCAAAATATTAGATGTTTCTACGATGATTGCTGCACCATACGGCGCGGTGCTTCTAGGAGATTTCGGTGCAGAGGTCATTAAAGTCGAGATTCCTGGAAAAGGGGATACACTGCGGCATGTTGGCCCTTTTGCAGATGGTGAACCTTTGAGATGGTCAGGGCTTTCAAGGAATAAGAAATCTCTTACACTCGATCTACACAAAGAAGAAGCAAAAGACATTTTTAAAAAGCTTGCAGCGCAGGTTGATGTGATCATTGAAAATTTTCGTCCGGGCACACTTGAAAAATGGGACGTTGGGTACGATGTATTAAAAGAAATCAACCCTCGTTTAATTATGATTCGTGTTTCTGGTTATGGGCAAACCGGTCCATTTAAGGACAAGGCGGGATTTGGTACACCTGCGACGGCGTTTAGCGGCTTTACATATATTCAAGGGTTTCCAGATCGGCATCCAGTCAGCCCGTCCTTTTCCCTTACGGATTATATCGCAGGAATCTATGTGGCGTTTGCCACTGTGACAGCGATGTATTACCGTGACACACATCCAGAAGGAACAGGGCAAATGGTGGATTTGGCTCTCTATGAATCTGTGTTCCGCATGTTAGAATTTTTGGTTGCTGAATATGACAAGCTAGGGAAGGTGCGTGAGCGTTCACCAGGGTTAAGCGGTCATTCAAGCCCTGCCGGCACCTATGAGACAAAGGACGGGCATTATTTGGTTCTTGTGACGAGTACAGATTCGACCTTTAATCGATTGGCAGAGGCGATGAATCGCTTAGATTTACTAGAGAACGAGAAATTCTCTGTGAATGCAGCCAGGCTGAAGCATAACGATGAAATGGATGCGATCGTCTCGCAGTGGATTGCGTCCAAAACAAGAGATGATGTCCTAGACATTCTAGATACACATGGTGTGCCTGTGAGTCCAATTCTAAGCATTCGGGATATCTTTGAGCATCCGCAATTTAAAGCACGAGAAAATATTGTCGAGGTGCATCATCCACGTCTTGGAAAAGTGAAGGTGCCTGGAATCATTCCGAAGTTTGAAAAAACCCCCGGCCGTATTCGCCATATTGCGCCTGATTTAGGTGAACATAATTATGACATTTTAACGAATATGCTTGGCTTCACAGCAGAAGAGTGTAAACAGTTAGAAGAAAAAGGGGTCATTTAAGACACTCAACCGATCCGCACGCTGCGGAAACAAAGGAGGATGGTTATGAAAGTGCATTCAGAACTGAAGGGGAACGACTTGCGGCCTGCTTATGTGAAACCAACAAAAGCTCGTTTCGGCATCTTGATTCTGTTGTTTTTTATTACCGCTATTAACTATATTGATCGAGCCAGTGTATCCATTGTTGCACCTGCGATTCAGTCTTCATTGCAATTAAACCCTGCCTTATTAGGCCTCATCTTTTCAGCATTTAGCTGGACCTATACAGCCATGCAGATCCCTGGCGGCTTTATTCTTGATAAGTTTGGATCAAAGGTAACGTATGGAATATCACTCATTACTTGGTCTATTTTCACCGGTTTACAGGCGTTTGCGAACAGCTTTGCCTTCTTATTTGGCTGCCGTTTGTTTATCGGAATTACAGAATCTCCCGCATTTCCTGCGAATAATCGCATTGTGACCACATGGTTTCCAAGGCGGGAACGCGCATTTGCAACAGGGGTTTATACCGCTGGAGAGTATGTGGGGCTTGCATTTGCGACACCTCTTCTTTTTTGGATCATGACAACTTTCGATTGGAGAACCGTCTTTATCACTGCTGGTGCGCTCGGTATTATATTTGCTTTCTTTTGGTACAAGTTTTATCACGAACCGAAAGAGCATCCGAAGATCAATGAAGATGAGTTAGAATTGATCCGTCAAGGCGAAGGACTGACTGTGGCATCACAGGAGAAACTGAAATGGGCAGACTTTGCCGCACTTTTAAAATATCGTAAATTGATTGGACTCTATATTGGTCAATTTTCTGTTGCGTCTACCCTCTTTTTCTTTTTAACATGGTTTCCGACCTATTTAGCAGAGGCGAAAAATATGGCCTTTCTCAAAGTGGGTTTTGCGGCATCCCTGCCATACATCGCTGCATTCTTTGGAGTGCTGTTTGGAGGCTATGTGTCTGACTGGCTGCTTAAAAAGGGTGTATCGGTCAATGTAGCGAGAAAGCTGCCGGTTGTGGTCGGTCTGCTTCTGACAAGTACCATTGTTTTAGCGAATTTTACAACGAATATCCCGCTTGTGCTGACTATTTTATCCATCGCGTCCTTTGCGCAAGGACTGTCTAATATCTCCTGGACCATGCTGTCTGAGGTAGCACCAAGAGAAATGGTCGGGCTGGCTGGCGGCGTATTCAACTTTTTTGCTAACTTATCCGGCATCATCACCCCGCTGATCATCGGATTCATTGTATCGGCGACAGGCTCTTACAACGGCGGTATTTTATTCGTCAGCCTAGTGGCATTAGGCGGAGCGTTGTCGTATATCTTTATTGTAGGTAAGATTGAACGGATTCAATTAAAATAATAGAGAGTAAGAAAAAGAGAACTCATTGGGTTCTCTTTCAGCGTGTAGACAAACCCTCGCATTCGGTGTCAGTCCTGCGTGCCGGTGCTCACGAATGTCAAATTCGCTCCGCGCCGGTACTCGTCCTTCCTAGGGCTGCAAAGGTTTTCTATCACACTGAAAAAAAGACAAAGGGCTAAAATCAAGTTCATTTTAGCCCTTTGTCAACAATCTTAAAAGAGAACTCATTGGGTTCTCTTTTTCTATGAATAAAAGATGACGGTGATGATCGTTGCACATGCGATACCCATGCTGATATAAAAACCAGCAAACCAGATATTCCATCGAGTGATTCGGTAAGGGTTGACCTTCATCAAATCGGCTAATAGGGAGACAGATACATTATATGGGCTAAACATGACCGTTGAGGTTCCAGCGATAATGAGCATGATTGCGATGGGAAGGGCAGGCAGTTCATGAATGACAGGTGCCATCAAGCTCACTAAGAGAGCAAGCGAAACGAGCGGGTGGAAACCGCAAAGAGCGGTGATGAGAAAATACAGCCCGATGACCCCATAAACCCAAATGGCATGATCTGATATACTGACGATAAATGCTTGAATCGGCTGCAGGCTGTTTGTGACAAGTAGCATATCGACAAAGAAGCCCGCGCTTAAAAATAGACACATATAATTGGAGAGCTGGCGGGTTCGTTCTTTCCAATGGGGAATAGAGACAGCTACATATTGTTTTCGTTTTTTGATGATAGACGAGAATAATAGAGCGAAAGGAATAATCGTCAGCACAACAGCGAACAGATAACCTTTCCCAATCCAGGCGTCAACAAGCGAAACGACTGTCATAAAACTGAGCAGCATGAAAGCAAGCTGAATGGTTTTTCTCTTGATGCGATGAGGGTTGGAGTGAGCTTCTGCCGGCTGGATGATATGCGGCAATCGTTTGCTTTGACGAGAAAACAGCAACCAATCCGTCAACAGCACAAGCACCATTAAACAAAAGGTAACGGGTGCAATCTGATAATATTTCAATTTGGTTGCATCAATGGTGACACTCACCAGTACTTCGACAGGACTCCAGCTAAGACATAGCGCATATGACCTTAAAAGATTGCGCGTATAAAGGTGCTGTTTGACTTGTTCCTGAAGGGCGTTCAGCGACGGTTTCAAGGATGTATATAATAAGGGAATCGTTGCGATATTTAAAAACATGCCAAGAACATGAGTGACAAATGAACTCTTGCGATAAAGCTGATTTGTACTCGTTGTATGTAAGGTAAGCAGTTTATTTAATTGAGTATCGAAATGTCCAACATGTATGAGAGAATGAATAAATGGCAACATGAAAAATAAAGAAAGCAAGCCTAGCATGGAATGAAAATGAAGGAAAAGCGTATGCAAAGGCTGTTCTGACCAGAAAAATAACACCAATCCAATCAAGAGAAACATAGCACCCGTTTTCAAATAAAGCCCATTGGCCTTCTTAAAGGAAATGGTGAGCGAAGCAGCCGCCAGCAGACCAACCAAATAGGAGAGAATGGGAGCAGGGAATAGTTGATGAACGATGTATAAGCTAATAAGAAGTGTGAAAATGAGCAGGTAGATCATAATATCTCCTCCATCAAAACATCTATCGGTTTTATTCCGTACAGTGGAATTTGTTTTCTTTTAATGGAACATTTAAAATGGATTATAGCAAAATTGGTTAATCATGTCGATAAGAAATCAAAGGGGAAAAGGAGAAAGTGAACATGGCTGACAAAAAGTCAAAAGAAGAATCAGGATTGCGTACCGTTCAGCGCGCTTTGGATATTCTTTCTTGCTTTAGCGAAGAACGTCAAGAGTTGACGCTAACGGACATTTCAAAAGAGATGAACTTAGCAATGTCTACCACAACGAGACTGCTCAAGGCACTTGAAATGAATCATTTTGTGGAAAAGAACCAAGAGACAATGAAGTACCGGCTCGGTCAAAGACTTTATCTTCTCGGTTATATTGCTGGGAAGTCCATCAAATTGAGGGAACTGGCAAAACCGCTCATGTACACACTTCGTGATGAAACAAAGGAAACCGTTAACCTGTATGTGCTGGATCACAAAAGCAGGGTATGTATTGAACAAGCCGAAGGGCTGCAATCGATTCGGCATCTTGTGAAAATCGGTGAGAAGCTGCCGTTATACGCTGGTGCTGGTGGAAAGGTGCTGCTTGCTTTCCAAAGCGAAGAGTTTCAACAGCAAGTTTTTGCATCTGAGGCTGATCACATGACGATGGAGGAATGGCAAAAAGAATGTCGTCATATTCTTGAAACGTATACGGCTTGCAGTATTGATGAACGGGAAGTCGGATCGGCGGCAGTGGCGGCACCGATCTTTAACATTCATGGGGAGGTGCAGGCATGTTTATCCATATCTGGACCGACCCAACGATTTACTGAAGATGTCATCCCTCAGCTGCAGCAAAAAGTGAAAGAGCATGCCGAGAAGCTCTCCGAACAGCTCGGTTACGTCGTCAAACACAATTTTTAAGAATGCCTATCTTTTCTCAGTCCATTTATCATATAATAGAAACATTATGTAGCATTCCTTGTCGTAAGGAGGACGTGTCACGAACATGAAAAACAATAGAGAGATTCCTGTGAGACAGCGAAATATTGTCCTCATTGGCTTTATGGGCGTTGGGAAAACAACCATTGGGCAGCTGGTTGCCAAAAAGTTATATAGAGATTTTATTGATGTTGATCAGGAGATTGAGAAAAAGTACAACATGACGATTCCAGAAATGTTTCAACAAAAAGGAGAAGATTTCTTCAGACAGGCTGAAAAGGACTATATCGTCGATTTATGTGAACATACTCAGCTAAAGATCGTGTCTCTTGGAGGCGGTGCGTTTAAACAGGAAGAAATCAAACGATCTTGCTTAAAGCATTGTACGGTTCTTTTCCTTGACCTATCTTGGGAGAATTGGAAACAGCGGCTGGATATTTTAATTGAAAACCGTCCTGTTCTTCATAACCGCACGCTTGACGAGATGAAAGAACTGTTTGAAGAGCGCCGGGAAATTTATTCCCTTCATAACTCAAGAGTGGAAACAGATCATCTAGAAGCTGAAGAAGTCGCCAATTATATTGTCGACACACTCAAGCTTGGCTGGGATCTATATTCGAAATAAAAAAGTCTATCCTAAGGGGGTAGACTTTTTCTATTAGATCAGGAGTAGTCAAAGAAATCACAGTCTGATGGATGAAAAAAAGAAGAAAAGATGTTTTTTCCTTCGTCATTATATCAAAATGTATGCATCCTTTATGTGGTGTGTCTAGCCGTTTGAAAAAAGTGGTGATCAGACTACAACTAGGTCAAGATGATGAGGTTTTTTGATTGATGTGGGAAACGAAATATATCTCTCATTTTCTTTTTTTGAAAAAATAAAATAGTATCTAAATTCTAATAATAATTTTTTGAATTATTATAATTTTTAAAAATATTGTTGACACCTTCGGTTAGATCATTCTATGATTATTAACGTAAACGCTTACCGTAAACGTTTACTATAACCGATGGGGAGGAATTTGTTGATGAAAAATAAAGAAAAATGGAGCGGTGTATTCCCGGCAGTCTTAATTCCTTTTAAAGATGACTATTCAATTGATGAACCTGCTTTTCGTAAGCTTGTTCGCTGGGTGGCGGAGCACGAAGGGATTAATGGGATCGTTGTCAATGGACATACTGGCGAGATTATGACTTTGCTGCCACATGAACGAGCTGAAGCTGTGCGTATTGCAGCCGACGAATTAAAGGGAGAAATTCCTGTCATTTCTGGGGTTTCTGCTGAAGGGACAATTGAAGCGATCCAGCATGCAAAAGCAGTGGAGGAAGCTGGTGGAGAAGGTATTCTTCTTATGCCGCCACATTCATGGCTGAGATTCGGTATGCAGCCTGAGTCACCTGTCCAATTCTTTAAAGATGTTGCAGAAGCAATTGATATTTCAATCATCGTCCATCAATATCCAACATGGACAAAAACCTCTTATACAACCAGTCAATTATTAGAAATGTCGGAGATTCCAAACGTTGTCTCATTTAAAATCGGTCAAAGAGACATGGCGCAATATGAAGTCGATGTGCGCGCACTGAAAAAGCATGCACCAGATGTATCATTGCTCACATGTCACGATGAATATTTATTGCCAACATTAGTTCAAGGAATTGATGGGGCGCTTGTAGGTTTCGGCTGTTTTGTACCAGATTTGATTGCTGAGCTTGTGAAATGTGTGGAAGAACAAGACCTTGTAGCGGCTAATAAAGTGTACGATAGAATCTTTGAATTAAAGCATGCTGTGTATAAAATGGATGAACCTTCCTCTACCTCTCATCTGCGAATGAAGGAAGCGATGTTCCAGCGAGGTTTGATCAGCAGTTCGCTTGCGAGGAAGCCAGTATTACCTTTAACTCAAAAGGAAAAAGAAGAGATTCGTCAGGGCCTTCAAAGTGTTGGTTTACTTAAGGAAAACGTTAGTAAATAACAGACCATTGATTTCATGATGAAGGTGAGTCAGGTTATAATAGAGTATAAAACAACAGACTCCCGGAGGTATGAAATGTGTCAGTAAGTATTAAAGATGTCGCATTGAAAGCTGGAGTATCTATCGCCTCTGTTTCCCGAGTATTAAGTGGCAAACCAGGAGTAGGTGCTCAAACGGCTGAAAGAATTAAACAAGTGATTGATGAATTAGGCTATCGTCCTAATTTAGGAGCTAGAGGGCTCGTTAAAAGAAAGACTGGCAATATTGCTGTCGTGGTTCCTCGTGGTTCATATATTTTGAATAATCCATTTTTTTCGACGATTTTAGATGGGATAGCGAAGGAATTAGATGAGACTGAATTCAATATGTTGATGTCATTTACATCTGTACAGCAGCAGCGATTACTTGAAACGCAGGCTGTAGATGGTGCCATTTTATTTTCTCCAAGAAATGAAGAATTGAGCATGGATTGGTTAAAAAGTTTAGCTATTCCCATTATCGTTGTCGGAAGTTACTTAGAGGATTCTCCATTTCCATGTGTCAGGCCTGATGATGAAGAAGGTGTGTGCCAATCTGTCACGGCCTTATTTGATAAAGGTCATCGAACCATTGGACTGGTCAATGGTCCAATGAGTTCGATGCATAGTGTGAGGTATTACAAGGGGTATGAGCGTACACTGAAAAGTTTAGGATTAACAATGAACAAAGAGCTTGTGTTTGAGTTAGATGAATTTGATGGGGGAAAAGTAGTAGAAGTGGTTTCTCAATTTCTCCAAGGAAACCAGCACATGACTGGAGTTGTTTGCTCTTCAGATTTTTTGGCGATAGGGGTCATGAAAGCGGCAGATATCGCAAATGTGTCAATACCTCATGATTTGTCTGTCATTGGTGCTGATGATGTGCCCATTGCAAGTTTTCTAACCCCTTCTTTATCTTCTGTTCATGTTGATTTAGTTGGAATGGGAAGAAAAGCGGTTTCTTTACTAACGCAGTTAGTAGAAGGAGAACAGTTAGAGAAGATGGAACATATCTTCCCGATGTACTATGTAGATCGTGGCACCACTGGAACGCCAAAAAAGAAATGATAGATGCTGAAAACTCATATGATCGCTTTAGAATGTCTCTTCATTTAAAATGTAAGCGATTTCTTTTGTGCTCATCAGCATGTACTTTTGCATCATTTCCTCTATTAAGGAGGAGATATCATGACGTTAGAACTCAGCGGAAATTCAAATTCTCATGATGAGCAAGTTGTTGATAGAGCTTCACAACTATTGACTAGGATGGAAAGTGTACCTTTTTCGAGATGGCATTTAAAACCTCGTATCATTATGGGATCTGCTACCTTTTTTGATGCTTTTGATGCACTATCTTTAGCGTTTGTTCTCCCAGTTCTCATCGGCATGTGGAATTTATCACCTGCTCAAATTGGTCTTCTTATTGGGTCTGGTTATATCGGACAAGCGATTGGTGCTATTTTCTTTGGATGGTTAGCAGAAAGACGTGGCCGTGTATTTAGTGCAAAGTGGACTGTATTTCTCATGTCTATTATGAGTATCGCATGTGTATTTTCAGGTAACTTTATGGCCCTTTTTATTTTTCGTTTTATACAGGGGATTGGAGTAGGAGGAGAAGTGCCAGTAGCGGCCTCATATATCAATGAGTTGTCCCGGGCCCAAGGCAGAGGGAGATTTTTTATGCTCTATGAGATGATTTTTCCATTAGGATTAATGATCTCGGCTCAAATTGGTGCATTTGTTGTCCCTAGCTTTGGGTGGAAATGGATGTTTTTGATTGGTGGAATTGGCGGTTTAATCGTCTTTGTCTTCTTTTTCATGTTGCGTGAATCTCCAAGATGGCTTATTTCAAAAGGCAGGTTAGATGAAGCCGAAAGAATCATTGAAGAGATTGAAGCTAGTACGGATAAACGAATGCCTGTTGCAAAGCAAGTGTCCAGCAGCACTGAAAAAGGCGACTGGAAAGAGCTCTTTTCTACTTTTTATCGTAAAAGAACATTGATCGTATGGGGACTATGGTTTTCTGCCTACTTTGTATCGAATGGATTGAATAACTGGTTACCGAGTCTTTATAATACGGTTTACAATTTGCCAGTTGGAGATTCATTAAGGGCAGCCTCTCTCACAAATATTTTACAGACCATAGGGGTATTCGCTTGTGCATTTTTAATCGATAAAGTAGGACGGAAGCGCTGGGCAACCATTGCATTTATCGTAACAGGTGCTTTATTAACGGCTTTATGGATCAGCGGAGCAAATTCTCCAGAAAGCGTTATTTATTTAGGGTCCGCTGCCTACGGAATGATGGGGACAATTACAGTTCTTCTCTATTTATATACACCTGAAATCTATCCAACCCGTATGAGGGTAATTGGTACGGCATTTGCTACAGCGTGGCTTAGGCTGGCCTCAGCGATTGCTCCTATTATGATAGGTTTTATTTTAGAGGTGAGCGGTGTTTCAACTATTTTTATTCTTTTTGCAAGTGTGACTGTAGTGGGAGCAATTCTTGCTTTTAAAATGATCGAAACGAGAGAGAAAGTATTAGAGGATATTGCACCGTAAGTGATGCATGCAGTGAAGAACTTATTCTAAAGAGGGTAGGTTCTTTTTTTATTCAGAGGATTTACGTACACTTTTGAAAAAGCCTAACCTACCTCAGTTCAATTATCTTATAATAGAAACATCATGCAGCACTCCTTGTCACGAACATGAAAAGTAATATCTATCAGATAGTGGAAATGTATATTCATAATATAAAAGTCTACCGGCTAGGGTAGACTTTTTCGATCAGTTTAATGTTTGATCCCTTGAAGCAGTGCAGCTTTTAGGCAAAAGGATGTTGGCTGACGATGTTCGTCGAATTGCAGTTGAAACAGCTGTTTCGTTTCATCGTCTGCAGCATGAAGGTGGGCAACGATTTCCTTTTGAACATTTTCTGGTGTACGTCCTCGTATGATCCAGTCCTGATAATCAATATGCAGATCCCAGTAACGGATATCTTCTTTCGTCAGATGGTTGTCAGCGAAAAGCTCTTTCCATTCTGATAACGAGCTTTCTCGCACATGGGAGGGATCTCTCAGTCTATTTAAATGATTAATAAAGTCATCCTGTGCTTGGTTTTCAGGTGCATAATGATCGACAAGTAGAAATTTGCCGCCTTTCTTTAAGACTCGGCTGATTTCAGACATGGCTGCCGGGAGATGTGGGAAGTGATGGGCAGCAAATCGGCATGTGACGAGATCAAATGATGCATCAGAAAAGGGCAATGCGTCTGCGGATGCCTGCTCAAACGTAATGTGGTTCAGTTGGCGCTCTTCCGCAAGTGCTGTAGCAACCTCGATCATTTTGGGTGTGACATCAATCCCGATTCCTTTAGAGATGACGTCTGAAAAGGAGAAAACGGTATGACCTGCCGCGCAGCCGATATCAAGTAGATGCTCATCGCCCTTTGCCTTCGCCGCCGTTTTCATCCATTCAAGTTCTTTTCCAGCTGCAAAGATGGGTGAATCTCGGTAGTTCTCTGCATTTTGTGAGAATTGTTTCTCAGCTTTTGAATATGGATTCATTCCTTTACCCCCTTTTTGTTGTTTCTTTATCGTAGGGTTCTTCCCGTGATTTGTCTAAGACATAAAAGATATGATATGAATAGTTAAAACCTATGAGGTGAGAGAAGTGGATATACGAATGATGGAATATGTCATGGAAGTGTACCGGCAGCAAAGCTTTACAAAAGCAGCGGAAAAACTTCACATTGCACAGCCCTCGTTAAGTCAGCAAATTAAAAAACTTGAGGAGGAATTAGATACTCCTCTGTTTATTCGGAAGTATGGACAAGTCACTCCTACACCTCAAGGAAACCGATTGATCAAAAGAGCAGAAACCATTTTGAAGGAACGAGATGATTTATTGCGTGAGATGGGGGAAGCTGCTTATGAGGTAGGGAAAGAACTGATGATCGGTGCGCCAGCTGTCACAGGGGGATATGTCCTGCCAAGTTTATTAAAAACCTATTGTCAAACGTATCCGCACGTTCACGTTCATTTGATAGAAGAATCGCCTCGTGAGCTAGAAAGACGTTTACTCGCTGGGAAACTGGATCTGGCGATTCTTTCTCTGCCTGTCGAGCATGAATCATTGAAAACAAAACAAATGCTGACAGAGCCGCTTCTCCTCGCCATTCCGCAAACGGCTCAACCGTGGTTGACGGATGAACTCAATGAAATCATCAATCAAGCGGATCAAGAAGGGTCTATCCCGTTTCATCTTCTGGAAGATGCCCCATTTATTATGCTGAAAGAGGGATATGGCTTTCGGCAAGTGGTCACGGAACTGTGCCGTCATCATGGCTTTCGGCCGAGGATTGCATTTGAAACAAGTCATATTCAAACAGCTCAGGCATTGGTTGAAAATGAGCTAGGTGTGACGGTGGTGCCGAAAATGGTGGCACAAGAGGAAAGGAAAGCAGTCACTTATTTACACATTGATTCATGCCCAACCCGTACTCTTGTGTTTGCATATGTGGAAGAAAGATATTTAACGAAAGCCGCGCAAGCCTTCATGGACCTTCAACAGAATCAAGGAAAAACTTAAACAAACGTTTAATTAAACGTAAAAAGCAGGGGAGTCCCCTGCTTTTACCTTTTTTCAGCGTGATAGAAAACCTTTGCAGCCCTAGGAAGGACGAGTACCGACGCGGAGCGAATTTGACATTCGTGAGCACCGGCACGCAGGACTGACACCGAATGCGAGGGTTTGTCTACACGCTGAAAGCAGGGGGCCCCTGCTTTCTAATATAAATCCAGCCGCTGATCTGTCATGACGGGGATTTGTTGTCTCACTTCATCTACGAGCTGAAGATCAATGTTTGCATAATAAATGTCTTCTTCATCATTTGTCTCAAGTAGAATGCGTCCGAGCGGGTCAATCACCATGGAGTGACCAGGGAATTCAGTGTCTCTGCTTGTGCCCGTCCGGTTCACCGCAATCACAAATGACTGATTCTCAATGGCTCTTGCGATGAGCAGACTGCGCCAATGGTCCACTCTTGCTGACGGCCATTGAGCGGTATTAACAAGCACCTTCGCCCCTTTGTTCACGAGCGTCCTAGAAAGCTGAGGGAAGCGGAGGTCATAGCAGATCATCGCACCAATCTTGACATCTTCACCATAGTCAAATAAACCAAGCTGATCACCAGCGGTTAAATAGTTATGCTCATCCATTAAGCGGAATAAATGAATTTTGTCATAATCTAACAAAAGCTCACCTTGGCGGTTAAAGACATACATTGTATTGGTGATGTTTTCATTTGTTGTCCGTTTATTCAAGACACTTCCAGCGATGAGATACACTTGGTGCTGACGAGCAAAGGAAGAGAAGAGTTGTTTTGTCCGCTCACCATCTGCATCGGCAAGCTCATCCGCTTGCTCTAACGCATAGCCGGTATTCCACATTTCAGGTAGAATAATCAAATCAGGCTGTTGGCGGATGGCTTCTTCTAAAAACGCTTCTGCTTTCTGAAAGTTTACATCAGGTTCTCCTATTTGTACGTCCATTTGAATCAGGGCGATGTTCATGTCGGTCTGCCTCCTTTATTCGTTTCATGCAATGAATGGTTCGGGTGATATTGCCTGAAGCATCTAGTCTTCAAGCCAGTTTCTTTATCATAAAGCTTTCCGCCATCTTTGCCAATAGAAATGTCAGAAGGTTTTGTTAAATGACTTTCTCAATCAAGAAATGAGTGGTATGATACTCATAACTAATAAAACAAAGGGGAATAGTATGATATGCAATTGTTCGATTTATCACTAGAAGAGCTAAAAAAATATAAACCAAAGAAAACAGCACGTCCTGATTTCTCAGACTTTTGGAAGAAATCGCTCGAAGAACTGCGCCAAGTGGAGGCAGAGCCAACACTTGAATCTTATGACTATCCAGTGAAAGGCGTCAAGGTGTACCGCCTGACGTATCAAAGCTTTGGACATTCTAAAATTGAAGGCTTTTATGCTGTGCCTGATCAAACTGGTCCGCATCCAGCGCTCGTTCGTTTTCATGGCTATAATGCCAGCTATGACGGCGGCATTCATGACATCGTCAACTGGGCGCTGCACGGCTATGCAACATTTGGTATGCTCGTCCGCGGTCAAGGTGGCAGTGAAGACACATCAGTGACGCCAGGCGGGCATGCATTAGGATGGATGACAAAAGGCATTTTATCGAAGGATACGTACTATTATCGAGGCGTTTATCTAGATGCTGTTCGTGCACTTGAAGTCATTCAGTCTTTCCCCGAAGTAGATGAACATCGTATCGGCGTGATCGGTGGAAGTCAGGGGGGGGCGTTAGCGATTGCGGCTGCAGCCCTTTCAGACATTCCAAAAGTCGTTGCGGCAGACTATCCTTACTTATCAAATTTTGAGCGTGCAGTTGATGTTGCCTTGGAGCAGCCTTATTTAGAAATCAATTCATACTTTCGCAGAAACAGTGATCCAGAATCTGAAGAAAAGGTATTTGAGACATTAAGTTACTTTGATTTAATCAATTTAGCCGGCTGGGTGAAACAGCCAACATTGATAGCGATCGGTCTGATTGATCAAGTGACACCGCCATCCACCGTGTTTGCGGCATACAATCATTTAGAAACAGATAAAGAGCTGAAAGTGTACCGATATTTTGGGCACGAGTTTATTCCTGCTTTTCAAACAGAGAAGCTGTCCTTTTTACAAAAGCATTTGCTTCTATCAACATAAGAGCATGACAAAGAGCTAAAATGACATTCATTTTAGCTCTTTGTCTTTTTCAGCTATTGGAGCGATCAGCTTAATAACTGGTGTTCTGTCTTGTTTTTTCATCAGGCACTAATGCTGTAACGATCAGGGCAAGGGCTGTGATGATGTGAAGGATGAATCCGAGAATCGGAATCCATGCAAGGCAGGATGTGACAATTCCAATGATACTTCCAATCATTGGTCCCTGGTCTCGCTTCGATAAGACGAGTGTGATAATATGCAGAATAAGCATGACCATGAGCGGTGAATAGCCATTGCTGATAACGAATAGACCTCCGATCACAGGGATAGCAAGGCAAGCTTCAAAAATCCCAGTGATCCATTTCATAATGCGAGATATAGACATCAGATCCAACTCCTTTTTCATATATGTCTTATTCGTATTTTCCCAAAAGGTGAAGAAGTCATGCAGAATTCTATAGAAAGAGTTGATGGACACTTGAGAGAGAGAATTAAGGAAGAGCTGAAAATCATCGAAGAAACGTATGACGTCAAGATTTGTCTTGCCGCGAATCAGGCAGCAGGGCATGGGGTTTTCCCTCGACCGATAGTGATTATGATGTTCGCTTTTTATATGTTCCCCGGAAAGAATGGTATTGGGCGATGGAAGAGCATCGTGATGTCATAGAACGACCGATTGATGACATGCTTGATATCAGCGGCTGGGAGCTTAGAAAGGCACTGCGCCTATTCAATAAATCAAATCCGTCCATTATGGAATGGCTGTCTTCTGATATCATCTATGCTGAATCTTTCTCTTTGGCAAAGCAGCTAAGAGAATTAAAGGATCGAGCGTTTTATCCTGCGGCTTTGATGTATCATTACCTCAATATGGCGAAGCGGAATGAAAGCCGGCATTTACGAGGAGAGCAGGTGCGAATCAAGAAGTATTTCTATGTGCTTCGTCCGCTGCTTGCCTGCAAGTGGATTGAACGTTACCGAACAGTTCCACCAATGGACTTTCATGAATTACTCAAGGAGCTTGTGGAGGAAGGCCCGCTGTTAGCAGAAATTCACGAACTGCTCAAACGTAAAATGGACGGAGAAGAAATGGATGTAGAGAACCGTCTCGCTCATGTCCATCCATTTATTGATCAAGAGCTGGCGCGTTTTGATGAATTGGTGAAAAGCTACAATCAGCCGAAAGACAATCTGATGCAAGAATTAAATGAGCTTTTGCAGTCTACCCTTGATGAGGTGTGGGCGTAGGAGGGGAGAGTCAGCCGGATCGCGGCAGACTCTTTTTTTATCTCCTATTGTGATAAAACCACAAAAAAAGTCAGAATTTTTGTCATCTTCAAATATTGTAGCGGACAGCTCATGAGCCTTACAATAAAGACATAGCTTACAAAGAGTGGGAGGTGCCCTTTATGGAGTCGGTCACAAGAAATTTCTTCTTGTTTTTGTCAAAGAGCAGTCTCTTGAACCATATTGCTCGTAATTGGGGAAGTGCTGTTGCATCAAAGAAAATCATCGGTGGGAAGGATTTTGAGAGCGCTATCCCTGTCATCAAACGATTAAACGATCAAGGTATGGCCGTAACGGTTGATCATCTCGGTGAGTTTGTCACAAAGGCAGAGATTGCAAATGAGCGGACGAATGAGTGTATTCAAACCATTCAGCGCATTGCAGAGGCGGGACTCAATTCCCACGTGTCACTTAAAATGACATCGCTTGGCTTAGATATTGACGATGACCTCGTGTATCGCAATATGAAAAGCATTTTAGATACGGCAGAGAAACACCGTATTATGGTGACAATTGATATGGAGGATGAACAGCGCTGTCAAAAAACGCTGGACATTTTTAAAGAAATGAAATCTCAATATGAGTATGTCAGTACGGTTTTGCAGGCGTATTTGTACAGAACAGAACAAGATCTTGATGACCTAAATGAGTTGCAACCATTTTTAAGACTTGTAAAGGGTGCCTATAAGGAATCCGCCGAAGTGGCGTATCCAAACAAAAAAGACGTCGATCAGAATTACAAGAAGCTGATCGAAAAGCAATTACTCTCAGGGAACTATACAGCCATTGCGACACATGACGATCAAATGATCGAATTTACGAAACATATTGTGAAAAAACACAATATACAGACAAGTCAGTTCGAATTTCAAATGCTGTATGGCATGAGATCAGAAACGCAGCAAGCACTCGTGAAGGAAGGCTATCAAATGAGGGTCTACACCCCGTATGGACGAGAGTGGTATGGCTACTACATGAGACGTCTTGCAGAAAGACCAGCAAACATTGCATTTGCTTTAAAAGGGATGACGAGAAAATAATTTGAAACGGGAGCGTGACAAAGATGACAACACCTTACAAGCATGAACCATTCACGGATTTTAGCCAGGAAGAAAATCGCCAAGCGTTTGAACAAGCATTAGCCAAAGTAACAGAATCACTTGGGCAAACCTATCCGCTTGTGATTAATGGAGAAAGAATCGAAACAACAGACAAGATTGTCTCGATCAATCCGGCGAAGAAGGAAGAAGTCGTGGGTACCGTATCAAAAGCTGGGAAAGAAGAGGCAGAGCAAGCGATTCAAGCTGCGGCAAAAGCGTTTGAAACATGGCGCTACACGTCTCCAGAAGAAAGAGCCGGCGTCTTATTCCGCGCTGCGGCAAGCATTCGCCGTAAAAAGCATGAGTATTCAGCCCTTCTCGTAAAAGAAGCAGGGAAGCCTTGGAATGAAGCAGATGCAGATACAGCAGAAGCCATTGACTTCCTAGAGTATTATGCCCGTCAAATGCTAGAGCTTGCGAAAGGCAAACCGGTGAACAGCCGCGAAGGGGAACGCAATCAATATGTGTACACACCAACTGGCGTGACGCTTGTCATTCCACCATGGAACTTCTTGTTTGCGATCATGGCAGGAACAACCGTTGCACCAATCGTCACAGGGAATACAGTTGTATTAAAGCCAGCAAGTGCGACGCCTGTCATTGCTGCCCGCTTTGTAGAAGAACTGGAGCAAGCAGGTCTTCCGAAAGGTGTTGTCAACTTCGTGCCAGGTAGCGGAGCAGAAGTTGGAGATTACTTAGTAGATCATCCGAAAACAAGCCTTATTACATTCACTGGATCAAGAGAAGTGGGCACACGTATTTTTGAACGTGCGGCAAAAGTACAGCCAGGACAACAGCATTTAAAGCGTGTTATTGCTGAAATGGGCGGTAAGGATACAGTCGTTGTAGATGAGGATGCAGATGTCGAATTAGCCGCTAACGCCATTTTCACATCAGCCTTCGGGTTCTCAGGTCAAAAATGTTCAGCTGGATCTCGTGCTGTCGTCCACGAGAAGCTGTATGACCAAGTCGTTGAGCGAGTGAAGGAAATCACAGAAACGAAAACAACAGCGAATCCGTTATCAGCTGATGTGTACATGGGACCTGTCATTGATCAAGCTTCCTTTGACAAGATCACGGAATATATCGAGATTGGCAAGCAAGAAGGTCGTCTAGTCACTGGCGGAACAAGTGATGATTCAGAAGGGTACTTCATTCATCCAACCGTGTTTGCAGATCTAGAGCCAACATCTCGTTTAATGCAAGAAGAAATCTTTGGACCTGTCCTAGCTTTCTCAAAAGTCTCAAGCTTTGATGAGGCACTTGAAGTAGCCAACAACACAGAATACGGGTTAACCGGTGCGGTCATTACAAATAATCGTGATCACATCAACCGTGCGAAGCAGGAGTTCCATGTCGGGAACCTTTACTTTAACCGTAACTGTACGGGAGCGATTGTGGGATACCACCCATTTGGCGGCTTTAAAATGTCAGGAACTGATTCAAAAGCAGGCGGACCAGATTATCTTGCTCTGCACATGCAGGCCAAAACGATTAGCGAAATGTTTTAATATGGAAAAGCATGAACTCGTGCAGGCGAGTTCATGCTTTTTTTACCTGTCTACGACTTGTTTCTATACAAATATGACTGGAAAGAAGTATGATAAATGTATCACTTATTCAGGGAGCAATCGGGATGGAAGAGATATTAGAAAAGCTTCATACATTTTTTGATGTCGATAAATTAATTGCATTTATTAGTGGGTATTTAAAAAAACCAGTCATTTTAGAAAGTACTGAATGTCAGCTGCTTGCTTATAATTCTTACAGCATCCAGCAGTTCGACCCAGTCAATCAGCAAACCATTTTCTCAAAGGAATGCCCAGGAGCTGTGGTGGATTGGTTAAAAAAAACAGGGGTCATTGAGCAGCTATATACAGATTCAAATCCTTTTTATGTGAATGGTCATGAGGAGCTCGGGTTTAATCGACGAGTGGCTGTGAGCGCCAAACACAAACAAGAGGTTGTCGGCTTTATTTGGGTGCAGGACATTGAAGATTCTCTCTCTCAAGAGGAGCTGCAATTTTTACACGAGGCATCGTTTCAAGTTGGAAAAGTTATTTATAAAAATAAGAAACAGTTGGAGAAAAAGGAAGGCAAGATTGAAGAGTTCTTCAAAAAGGTCATGGATGATCATTTTTATACAGAAGAAGAGCTGAAATGGGAAGCTGAGAATTTAAGCATTCCACTGCCAGCTGTCTTTACTGTGATGGTTGTTCATGCCGCCGATAACAAAAGTGAGACGGCAGAAGATGTGAAGGATATGATTAGAACCTATTTACAGCTAGAAGACAAGGTCAATCACGTCTACTCTGTGCAAGCAGACATCGTCGTGATATTAGGCAGTTTGTCAGATCGCCACTCACCAAAAGCGACCGCTGCGGATGTCGTCGCCCATCTTCAATCGAAAACGCATACACATCCATCTCCTTTATATATTGGGATGGGAAGAGAATATCGAGATGTCATGAAAATGAGCACAAGTCGATTTGAAGCGATAGAAGTCGTGAAAGCAGTGAAGATTGTCGGCGGACAGGAATTGATTCCATACGATTACGAGCATTTGGGGGTCTTCCGGTTCTTAGACTCGATTTACAGTCACCAAAAAAAGAAAAACGACTTTAATCCAGATTTGTTGCGCCTAAAGGAAAAAGACCGTGACAGCCAAACATCATTTTTAAAAACCTTAGAGGTCTACTTATTGAATAATTGTAAGCTAAAACCAGCTGCAGAGCAGTTGTTTATTCATCAAAATACACTAAACTATCGAATGAAACAAATTTTTGAAATGACGTCTATAGATTTAAGTCATTTTAGCCAGCGATGTGAGTTATTTATTGAATTGATGCTGATGAAAAAAGATCAATAGGCGTGGACTCCGCAGGTGCAAAGGATGACCTGCGGATTTTTATGCGAGATCATAAAATGGCATACAATTGCCTTATTTCGTTGTATGATAGATAAAGATTTTATGAGGAAAGTGAAAGGAGGGCCACCTTTGGGATCAGTCACCTTGGCCATTTTAATTTTCATCATGACCCTCGTCCTTGTCATTTGGCAGCCAGGACGTTTAACCATTGGATGGTCAGCGTGCGGGGGAGCGATTCTTGCTCTTGTTTTTGGGGTCGTTCATTTGGGCGATGTATGGGAAGTTACCCAAATTGTCTGGAACGCCACCTTTGCATTTATTGGAATTATCATCATTTCATTGATTTTAGATGAGATTGGTTTTTTTGAATGGGCGGCACTTCATATGGCAAAAGCCGCAAGAGGGAACGGGGTCCGCATGTTTATTTATTTAACATTGCTCGGCGCTGTGGTAGCAGCTTTTTTTGCCAACGATGGAGCAGCACTTATCTTAACCCCGATCGTTTTATCTGTGGTCAGAGCGCTGAAGCTGGATGAGCGTATGATCCTGCCATTTGTCATGGCAAGCGGCTTTATTGCAGATACGACGTCTTTGCCATTTGTCATTAGTAACTTGGTCAATATCGTATCAGCCGATTATTTTCATATTGGCTTTCTTGAATATACAGCAAACATGTTCGTCCCAAACCTTGTATCGCTTGGCGCTAGTATGCTTGTGCTGTATGTGTTTTATCGGAAACTCATCCCGAAAACGTACGATGTTTCGCAGGCGAAGGAACCAGTTTCGGCCATTCGTGATCTACGCATGTTCCGGTTATCTTGGTATGTGTTAGGGTGCTTGCTTGTTGGATATTTTGCTGGGGAATTGGCAGGCATTCCGGTGTCAATCATTGTAGGAGGCATTGCCATTGCTTTCTTATGGCTGGCAAAACGGAGTCCACAAGTAGCGACAAAACGAGTCGTCAAAGAAGCACCGTGGTCGATTGTGTTTTTCTCTATCGGCATGTATGTCGTGGTGTATGGGCTGAAAAATGTCGGCCTGACAGAAATTTTAGCGGCGTGGATTGAACAGGGGGCGTCACACGGTTTACTTGCGGGAACGATGTTTATGGGGGTTCTGGCAGCAGTGCTATCTTCTGTCATGAACAACCTCCCAACCGTTTTAATTGATGCGATTGCCATCGGTCACACAGATACAGCAGGTGTGATGAGAGATGCACTGATTTATGCCAACGTCATCGGCTCAAACCTTGGTCCAAAAATGACCCCAATCGGTTCATTGGCGACATTGCTGTGGCTTCATGTCTTGAAGAAAAAAGGTGTGCATATTTCTTGGGGGGCATACATGAAAGCTGGAATCATTCTAACCATACCAACTCTGATCATCACGTTATTGGGGTTGTATGTGTGGTTATGGCTGATACATTAAAAAGCAGATCTCAAGGATCTTAGCGCGTAGGCAAACCCTCGCATTCTTTGTCAGTCCTGCGTGCTGGTGCTCACGAATATCAAATTCGCTCCGCGCCAGTGCTCGTCTTTCCTAGACTGCAAAGGTTTTCTATCACGCTGAAAAGAAAACAAAGGGCTAAAATCAAGTTCATTTTAGCCCTTTGTCAACAATCTAAGCAGATCCAATGGATCTGCTTTTTGTTGTTATAGATATTTTGCATAGCGTTTTTCCAAAAAGTCTTGGAGCAATGAGACCACACTGCATATGCCCCAGTAAATCAAGGCAACCAATATATACATGGTCATATAATCGAATTCTCGTCCACCCACAATTTTTGCTTGCTGGAAGAGTTCGGGCACAGTAATCATTGCCGCTAGTGAGGAAGCTTTGATTAAATCAAGCATGACGTTGGTCAGGGGCGGCAGTGCAATGCGCACGGATTGAGGCAAAATGACTCCACGCATCGTTTGCCAATAGCTGAGACCAAGTGATTTGGCGGCTTCCACTTGACCACTTGGAACAGAGGAGAGAGCCGCCCGGTTAATTTCGGCAATGTATGCAGCGCTATTGAAGCTGAATCCAATAATAGCAGCAGTGACAGCTGTAAATTCAATGCCGATGTAAGGGAATCCGAAATAAAGGATAAACAAAATGACCAGAATGGGAACCCCTCGCATAAATGAAATATACAGCCGTGCAGGCAGCCGAAGGAACCACGTATTTGCCATCCTAGCAAGGGCAATAAAAAAGCCTAGAATCGTACCAAAAAACATGCTCACAAAAGAAATGAGCAGCGTCAGCCAGATGCCTTTCATCACAAACGGAAATGACGCTTTTGCCAGTGCAGGATTAAAGATATATTCTAAATGAATATCTCCCACGTCTGCGGCTCCTTATTTAGAAATGTCGACATCTTCGACATCAACATCAATTTTCTTTGAGACGTCAGCATGATTAAAGAATTTCTCTGAAATCTTTTTCATGGTTCCATCTTTTTTCATCTCTTTTAATACACGATTTAATTCTTTTTGAAGCTCTGTATTGTCTTTTTTCATCACAAACCCTTGTTCATTCGGCATGTATTTTAAGTCTGGATGGATCGTAATATTTAGCTTAGGGAATGCAGCAAGCGCCAGTGTTTGCAAGTAGTAGTCATTTAAAATGACATCTGTACGGCCGTTTGCGACATCCTTTAAATATTGCTCGTTTGTGGCATTATCATAGATGACTTCTTTTGCACCATACTTACGGGCAACATCCATATAGATGGTCGTTGCAGCACCTGCTGCTTTCTTTCCTTTTAAATCCTTTAGCGTTTTAATACCTGACAGATCATCTTTTCTGACGATAGCGGTTCCATAGGAGTATTTATAAGGTGTTGAAAAGGCGAACTTATCTTTCCTGTCATCTGTGATGTCGATATCGTTTGCAGCGGCATCCACCTGACCTGAATTAATGGCACTGAGCATACCGTCATAACCCATTTCTTTAAATTCTACTTTTACGTCAAGGCGCTTAAATGCTTCTTTGACGACTTCCACTTCATAGCCAGTCAATTGATCCTTGCCGTTCGATGTATCATGGTAAGACGTAGGATACAAGGTGCCTGAAGTAGCGACCACGATTTTCCCTTTCTTTTGAATCTGATCCCACTTTGATTCTCCAGACTGAGATGAGCCTGATTGATTGCAAGCAGACATGACAAGCATGAGAGCAGACACAACAAGCAGCACCCATATAGGTTTTCTATGATAAAAACGACTCATTTAAGAATCCTCCTCTATTTTTTATACAAAACAAAACATAGCACGCTTTTTCAGTTAGGACAACGTTTTCAGATGAAAAGCGAAAAAGTAAGAATATTATGTGCAATTTCATGCTGTGAATAATGTATAAAAAAGGAAAGAGTGTGCAAATTAAAATCGAATAAAGGAGGGAACGACAGAGATGAAAAAAACAAGTGGTTTGATCTTACTAACGATGGTGCTATTATTTGGTTTTCAGGTGAATACGGCTCATGGAGAAACACCCCAAATGGAAAAGCGCCCCGTCACGCATCAAGTAAAATTAACGACAGAGCAACAAAAACAAATTGAAGTACTTGAACAGCAAATTTTGTCTAAACGAAAAGAAGTGATCGAAAAATACGTTCAGTATGGTGTGTTAACGAAGGAACAAGGCACGCACATCACAAAACGAATGGATGAACATTACAATCACTTAAAAAATAACGGGTTTGTTCCATTACTAAAAAAACCACAGCACCATCGACCATAAGTTTAAGAAAACCGGCAGCAAGGGGCCGGTTTTTATTGTTTATGTGTTAAAAGGTCAGCGTCTCACCATCTTGAGGGACAAAAATGGCCTGATCTGCATGTTTCTCTTGAATGTAAGATGTTAATGCGGCTCTTGTTAATAAACAATGATTCACGGCTTCAAGGTGACAGGCGATGATTTGAGCTTGTGGTTGAGTATGGTGAATGTCTACAATCTCTTCTTTTGTCATCGTAATAGGGTCTCCCTCTAAAAATTGGGCAGCCCCACTATTGACCACAATAATATCTGGCTGGCATGTATTCACAACCTCTTTCGGCTCATCACACCAAATGGTATCTCCTGCAATATAAAGAGTAGGCTCATCAGGATGAGAGAAAACAAAACCGCTCACTTGTCCCATCCGTTTAGCGGTTTCTCCTGTCCCGTGCTGCCCGCCAGTTCGTTTCATATGAACACCGCAAACATCCATTTCATCTTCAATGCATGTAACATGCTGAAATCCAGCTTCTTTCACTATCGTGCGATCTTTCTCTGATTGAGTATAGATCGGCAAAGTTTGCGCTAACCTCTTTTTTGCCTCGTCGTCAAAGTGATCTACATGTAAATGAGTGAGCAGGACAGCATCCGGCTGTAATATCTTGTCCAAATCAATGTTTGCAGGCAGATCCACAATTGGATTGTTTACATGTTGATTGGCAGTATGTGGGAACGGTGGATAGGTTCCTTTTGCTGCTAAAAAGGGATCGATTAAAAATGTTGACGGACCATATTGAAGGTATAAAGTAGCATTACGAATGAGTGTTATTTTCATTAGAAGGCCTCCTTTTTTTCTCATTAAGTTTACAGTATATTAAAAGAGCTTCATGTGACAGAGGATCATGAAAGTCTTTCAGCGGAACGACTTGATTTTTGAAAGAGGTGAGCCAATGCTAGACAAAACAGATATGGATATATTAAAAGAACTCTCAAAAAATAGCCGATTGACGATGAAAGCACTTGGTGAAAAAGTCCATTTAACCGGTCAAGCTGCTAAAAATAGAGTTTTAAAGCTTGAAGAAGAGGGGGTTATTGAAGCCTATACCATTTCAATTAACTGGCGGACACAGCAGAACATCCAAACATTTTTACAGCTCTTTACCCGAAGTCATGATCATGAACCGCTTTTATCGTTTCTCCATCAAAAGGAAGAAATCAAAAACCTGTTTAAAATAAGTGGAGAGGGCTGTTATATGGCTGAAGGACATTTTTCCAGTCATGATGAGCTTGATCAATTTTTAACGGAGCTAACAAAGCATGCAAATTATAAATTGTCTATCGCTGTGAAACGTCTCACTCATCAAGAATAGATGAGACGCAGGAGGAAATAACCGATGAAAAGATTAATTGAACATCAGGCTGAACCGATCACAAAGGAAAGAATCAAAGCGGATTTGGTTCAACTTGGTGTAAGGAAGGGCATGATCTTATGTGTCCACTCATCCTTGTCATCTATTGGCTGGGTGAATGGAGGAGCTATAGCCGTTGTACAAGCTATGATGGATATTTTAACAGATGAAGGAACACTGATTATGCCGGCACAAACATTAGAGCTGTCGGATCCTGCTGATTGGATCAATCCGCCTGTTCCTTATTCTTGGTGGAAACCGATCAAAGACACAATGCCTGCATTTGATCCAGCTTACACAGCTCCAACAGCAATGGGAAAGGTAGCGGAGACCTTTTGGAAATACCCAGGCGTAGAAAGAAGCAATCATCCTCATTTCTCATTCACCGCCTGGGGGAAAAGGAAAGATGAAGTGTTGAAACACCATGCGCTTCCTTATGGTTTAGGAGAAAATTCACCTCTTGGACGTATGTACGATCTTGATGCAAAAGTGCTGCTAATTGGCACGTCATTCGAGAGTGTGACAGCTTTTCACTTAGCTGAATATCGAATCTCACAGCAAGACCTCATGACACGAGGGGCCCCCATTTTAGAGAATGGTTGGAGGGTGTGGAAAGAGTATCAAGATATCATCACAAGAGAAGAACTATTTGAACAGATTGGTCGTGATTTCTTACAATCAGGATGTAGTTATAACCACAGTCAAATCGGGCTAGCCAATTCGTATTTATTGCCGATGAGAGAATCGGTCGATTTTGCGGAAAAATGGCTTGAACAGTACGACCAGGCGTGATCTAAGCAGTCTGAAAATCAAAATAATAGAGATCTTGATCAGGGTGCTCAGATATATAGCAGGTGAGCTGATAGTCTCCTTTTGGAATGGAGAAAGACAGTACCTGTGCCATGACGCTTGTCAGATAAACATGATCACTTGAATGAGTAAATGGCACTGTGATGACTCTATCAACGGATGATGGAGGCTCATGGCTGTTTAATGTCACGATAATAGAAGCTTTTCCGTTATTGATGCCTTCAAAAGAAATACCTCGATCCCCAGTTGCGAATCCTTGAAGAATATCGTCATCTGTCCAATCAATCACAGGTGGCGTCGTGCTTCCAGTGTATACGGTGATTTGGTGATAGGAGATAGATAGGGGATACGTTTGATTTAAATCATTCATAATAGATAACTCCTTTATTCATAAAATTTGTCCAGCTTGGGATCATGTTGAAAAGTGAATGTTTGAAAGTAAGATAATTGAAGAGAATGTTAGGCAGCAAGACGATTGTCGCCGTCTTGCGCTACTGTATGAGGGATCTAGATGTGAAATTGCGAAACCATTTCTTTTAGGTCTCCTGCTAAATGGGCGAGAGCCTCTGATGAAGCTGTTACTTCTTCCATTGCTGCAAATTGTTCTTCTGTTAAACCTGCTACTTGTTGTGAATGTTCACTCGTCAGTTTAACGCCTTCTGTGATAGAGGCAAAGGTTTGCTTCGCATCATTTGTATAAGCTGCGATTTTTTGGGATGCATCTGATAAATGTTTAATGCCATCTGCCATTTCCTTCATTGACTGCTGAATGTCAATAAATGAATCCTCTGTATGAGAAATAAGAACAGCCCCTTGAGCCGCTTCCTCTCGTACTCGTTTAATGGCACTCGTCGAATGATTCATCTCTTTTTGTATTTCGGAAATGAGATGTGAAATCATGTTGGATGATGTTTGCGATTCTTCTGCGAGCTTCCTCACTTCGTCTGCCACAACGGCAAAACCTTTTCCATGTTCACCTGCGCGTGCTGCCTCAATGGCCGCATTAAGAGCAAGTAGATTTGTTTGGTTAGCGATATCTGTAATCACTTTGGAAATTTGATCAATCTCGGCTGAACGTGTTTCTAGCGCTTGAATTGCTGTGCCGTTCTCTTCAATTGATTTTGCAATAGATGTCATTTGTGAATTGACTTCACCGATATTTTGTACACCTTTTTGGGCCATTTCTTGTGCGGACTGGCTTCTTGTTGCCATTTGTCCCGCATTTTCAGTGATGTTTACCAGCTCGTTAGATACTTGTCTCATCGTGTGCTCACTAGCTGTCATTTGGGACGATTGCTGTTCAGACGATTGAGCGACTTCTTGAATGGTATGGGTAATTTTTTCTGATGCTGCACTCGTTTCTTCTGCGCTAGCTGACAGCTCCTCAGAAGAGGTGGCTACTAATTCAGATGTTTTGATCACATTTAAAATGGTTTGATTTAATTTCTCACGCATCTTATTAAAGTGACCTGCCAGCTCAGAAAGTTCATCGCCTGTGTGATCTGTCACGTTGATGGTTAAATTTCCTTCGCCCGCACTCTTAATAGCAGATGCCATATGTTTGAGACGTGTCTGAATCCGCTTTGTGAAAATAGAAATAATGATAACAGAAACAATTAAACTTAACAGTAAAACCGTGACAAATTGAATAAAGAAAGACTGAAGCATTTGTGAAATCATGCTTTGATTTGCACCGGTATAGAAAATACCAATCGTTTCCCCTGTATCATTTTTGATGGGCATATAAGCCGTTTGGTAGTCTTTACCCGCAACATTGGCTGTTCCGTAATAATGTTCGCCTTTATCCAAAACAGCGGTCTTTACTTCAGGTGAGACTTCGGTTCCTACAGCTCGTTTCCCGTTTAACATGACATTTGTGGCAACACGGGTATTTCCTTGGAAGATCGTGATTGTATCACCAGTATATTCGGCTAATTGATCAACCAATGTGTCATGGTTATTGATTTGAGTATTTCCTTTGTAAAGCTTGCCATCTTTTATCTGCCACGAGCCAGCAACCTTTTCAGTTAGGTAAGCGTATCCTAGCTTTAGATCGCCTTTTGCTTTTTCGGTGGCCATTTGCTTAATGTTCTCTGTCATTTCGCGGTTCACTACATAACCAACCACTGCTGAAAATACGATGAGGACACTTAAAAAGATCAGCATTATTTTGGCGCCAAGCCTCAGTTTTCCTTTTTTCTTCATGCTTTTTACTCCTTTAGGTATAAGGTAGGGTATCCCTCCTTAAAGATTATCGGCATGAAAAAAATGTTTGATATACGTGAATGCACTTACACAGAAATTTTTGTTATGAAAAAAGGAAAGATCGTGCTACTCGATAATAAATTGGATTCTTGTGCCATCAGGATCATCTGATAATTGATGACTTACCCAAGAGCCTGCCCCCCTATTATCCGAAGGACGTACATATTTGACAGAAGCCCCTGCTCCACCTTCTTTACACATCGCCATTGGCCATTCATCACGATCATAACCACGCTTTGTTGGAATGCCATGAAGTGATTTGTCTCTTTGCTCATCACTATTTTTCCGATCAATGGTGCAAATGGAAGAATGACCTTCGTCAATAGCTTCTTCTATGTGCTTCGCAGTTTCTGGATAACGATCTGATGGAAAGTGAATGGTTTTGTCATAAGAAGAGTTTGTCGTCTCTTGTTTATGTTGCCCTAGTTGGACATAGCCTGTTGCTACACCAATGACAATCAATAAAAGCAAGAGAATGGTTTTAAGAAGTTTCATAGATGCTAGCTCTCTTTCTCTTTAGCGTATTTTGTAAACAGAAGTATAGCAGAATTACTTACCAATTTCTCCTCGTTTTGAAAAAACGTCTTTTAAAGTTCGAAAAACGTTTTTTACCTGTTTATGCTCTTTTCCTCGTTGTACAAACATCATAAAAATTTAATTTTGCTACTCAAAAAACATATATGCTGATGCAAAATGGCTTTATGATTGGTTTTTGGGCTAATTTCAAGATTTTAACACACAGAAATTTCAAAAAAATAAAATTGACTAGACCGATATGCTTTAATAATATGGAGTCAAATATCAAAAAATGTCGTAATTTATCAAAATATGATTCCATTTACATGACAGGAGGGAAGTACAAATGGCGGATGTCTCTTATCGGCTCGGAATAGACATAGGTGGAACATTTACTGATTTATCGCTGATGAATGAAGCAACAGGGGAGCTGACTGAACTCAAGACACCTACAGTGACAGATGACCCAGCTCAAGGAATTATCAATGGGCTAAAACTTCTAAAAGAAAGAGGTGTCGATTTATCCAAAATCCAATATCTCGTACACGGCATGACAATCGGTCTTAATACATTATTGCAGAGAAAGGGAGCAGATTTAGCCCTTTTTGTAACGGAAGGTTTTCAAGACATTTTGTCATTACAGCGTTTACGTCTACCCATTCCTTATGACTTTAATTCTCAATTGCCAGAACCATTGATACCACGAAAACATGTATATCCAATCTCTGAAAGGCTCATACACGATGGTTCGATCAAAAAACCTCTCCAACTGCAGCAATTAGATGATGCTGTCCAGCAGGTCATCTCTAAAAAACTAGCAGGCATTGTCATTTCTTTTTTACATAGCTATCAAAATCCAGTTCATGAATTACAGGCAAAAGCCTATATTCATCATCATTACCCACAGTTAGAAGTCCTGACATCATCAGAATTATGGCCACAAATGAGAGAATATGAGCGGACAGTGATGTCTGTTGTCAATTTGTACATTCAACCAAAGGTGAAACAATATTTACAAACGTTGAAAAACCGTTTGAAAGAAGAAGGTGTACCAATTTCTCCATACATTACCCAATCAAATGGTGGTTTAATGGATGCAGAAAGCGCAGCCACTTCACCCGTTAAAACACTTTTTTCTGGCCCGGCAGCTGGAGTAATTGGTGCGGCAAGAATTGCAACATCTGCAAATGAACCCAATTTAATTACGTTTGATGTTGGTGGCACAAGTGCAGATATCTCGATCATTCAAAATGGGCAGCCTACAATGGCTCAGTCGAATCAGCTTTCAGGATTTCCGATCATTCTTCCATCTGTTGCAATGTATTCGATAGGGGCTGGCGGAGGTTCTGTTGCATGGCTTGATCAAGGCGGGCTTCTTAAAGCAGGACCGGAATCAGTTGGCTCGCAGCCTGGGCCTGCTTCGTATGGAAAGGGAAAAAAAGCTGCTTTAACCGATGCATTTCTCATATGCGGTTACCTCAATCAAGATCGGTTTGCCGGAGGACATTTACAATTGCAGCGGTCTGCAGCGGAAATAGCCTTTCAGCCAATTGCTGATCAGCTTCATAAAACGGTCGAACAGGCGGCTGACCAGTTGATTCAAGTGGCTGTTGCCAATATGTACACAGAACTAAGCAATGTCATGGAGCAGCAAGGGTTTGATCCTAGAGATTTTAGTTTGCTAGCATTTGGCGGGGCAGGGCCTGTTGTCGCGAATTTCCTTGCGAGAGAAATTCATGCGAAAAATGTGGTCGTCCCTCCAAGTCCAGGGACATTATGTGCGCTAGGTGCACTTACAGCCGATTTTATCCATGATGCTGTGTTGTCTAAGAAAATATGCTTACAAGACTATACGATGGACGAATTAAAACAAGATTATGAAATGCTTTCTCGCAAAGCAACGGATTGGTTCAGCCAGCAAAATATTCAACATATCAAACAAACGTCCATTTTGTTATTAGCAGATGCCCGCTATCAAGGACAGGCATTTGAGATTGAATTGCCATTATCGGTGGATTGGCTAAAGCAGGAACAAGACGTCTATCATCTGATTGAAGCTTTCCACAGCCTGCATGAGCGTCAATATGGCCATAGAGATGATCAGGCGAACATTGAATTTACTCATTTGCGAGTTCGGGTTATAGGTGAAACGCCTCCACTGCCTTTCTCTTCTGTTGATGAAAGCAGCGGACAGCCTTTAATACCACAATCATACAGACGAATCTTTATAGAAGAAAAAGAGTACGAAGCATCTGTTTACAATCGGAGTACTTTGTCATTAGGTGCTGTTGTGAATGGACCTGCCATCATTGAGCAAGATGATACGACAACATTGATTTTGCCAAACTGGGCAGGCAGCATAGACCATTCAGGAAACTTGGTGATTTCAAGGGAGGCAGCTTTACATGGGAACTGATCCAGCAAAGCTTGAGATGATGAGGAGTTATTTTAATGCGATTGCATCAGGCATGGGACATGTCATTGAGCGGACATCCTTTACAACATTCGTAAAAGAATCGGCGGATTTTGCCACAGCATTAGCCACGCCTTCTGGAGATTTCTTTGTTTACCCAAAAACAGTCGGTGTCACGATCTTTTTAGGGCTGAGTCTCAGAAAAGCGATTGAAGAAAGCGGACCGATGCAGCCGGGTGACATTATCATCACAAATGATCCTTATACGACAGACGGTTTAGCGACTCATTTGCCAGATGTTCATATCATCAAGCCCATTTTTATAGAAGATGAAATTGTCAGCTATGCCTGGTCTTTTGTTCATGTAAGTGATGTGGGCGGTCTTGTCCCTTCAAGTATTTCTCCAACTGCAACAGATGTTCATCAAGAAGGATTAAGAATTCCGCCAGTGAAAATCTATGAAGGTGGAAAAGAGAATCAGGTTGTTCGTACCTTTTTAAGAGCTAATAGCCGGGCGAGTCATTTAAATGATGGCGATATTAATGCGATGATTGCCGCTGTTAATACAGCAGAAATCAGACTAAAAGAAATGATCGAGAAATTTGGAAAAAACGAAGTGAAGCAAGGAATGATTGATCTGCTGAAGCAAGCAGAGGATCGCGCCGGAAAAGTAATTGAAGCCATTCCTGATGGAACGAGTGAATTCGCTGATTATTTGGATGATGATATGATTTCGGATGTGCCGATCCGATTAAAGATCAAGCTGACGGTCAAAGGGAAACAGCTGACACTGGACTTCTCTGAGTGTGACCCGCAAGTTAAGACAGCTTTTAATCTTGTCACCAATGGTCAAAAGCACTCCTTCTTATATCAAGGGTTGATTAATTACATCATTAGTAAAGATCCTTTTATTCCGATTAATGGTGGGATTACGTATCCGATAGACGTGATTTCACCTAAAGGAACGCTTGTCCATCCAGAATATCCGGCTTCTGTCGGTATTCGGCATTCCATTACAATGAGACTGTATAATGTCGTGCTAGGTGCTATTGGTAAGCTGTTGCCTGAAGCAGTGCCGGCGGCAGGTGCAGGTCAATCCGCTATCGTCGTTCTCTCTGTTCCTGATGATCAAACAGGAGGCAGAAAAATGTCTGTGGTCGAACCGTTAGGCGGAGGCGGCGGTGCTCAAAAAGGGACTGATGGAGTAGATGGAATTGATCATTCGTCAGGATTTTTAAAAAATACACCTATCGAGAGCTTGGAACAGCATATTGATATTCATGTACACCGATATGAACTGTTGCCGAACACAGGTGGAGCAGGGGAACATAGAGGGGGACATGCGATTGGTTTAGAATTTGAAATGATCAAGCCAGAATCGATGGTGACGGCACGAGGAATGGAACGAATGAAGTTTCAACCTTGGGGGTTAATGGGTGGCCGAGCAGGAGCAATTGGTGAGGTGAAATTGACCAAACCAAATGGGGAGACACAAAACCAGCCGAAAATTGATGTCATGCGTCTTGAAAAAGGCGATATTGTTCAATTGGTTTCACCAAGTGGGGGAGGATGGGGGAATCCATTTGCTAGAAAGAAAGAAAAAGTCCTTCATGAAGTGGAAGCAGGGCTATTAAGTGAAGAAAGAGCACTTCAGCAATATGGCGTCAAAGTCTATCGAGATCATAATGAATGGAAAATTGATGACGAACAGACGAGCAGGCTTCGTGAAAAGATGAATGATGCTGATGCTGTCGCTTGGGATTTTGGAGAGCAAAGAGCAGCTTATGAGAAAGTGTGGACGGACGAAGCCAGCAGTGAGCTTGCTGTGCAGCTTCGTTCATACCCAGCAAATGAGCGTACGCACTATAAACATGCGGTTCATTCTCATTTTGGTCATAGACAGGAACCGTTAACAAAGATGGATATTATTCAAGCACTTCATCACTTGAATCAACAAAAAGGGGGAAATGAATCATGAAAAGAAGAGTAATCGCCATATTTGCAGGTGTCCTATCCGTCATGTTACTGCTGTCTGCATGCGGTGGAAATGGGCAGGACCAAAGTAAACAGCAGCAGACTGTGATCGTTGGTGTCTACGGAGGAGATTGGGAAAAGAATATTAAGCCAATCCTCGAAAAGTTTGAAAAGGATACAGGCATTAAGGTACAAACGGTCTCTGGGGCAGATTCTGAATGGTTTACAAAATTAAAAGCATCTAATGGTAAAAATCCACCGTATGATTTGCTTATTTTACAGCCTGATACGATTCAAAGAGGCATTGCGGCAAACGTTCTTGCGCCTATTGATGAAGATCAAGCGCCAAATGTGAAAAAGCTTTATCGTTCTGTTCAAAAGAAACTCACTGTTGATGGAAAACAATATGCAGCAGGCTTTAGTATGGGACAGCTTGGAATTGCTTATAGAAAAGATCTTGTCAAACAGGAGCCAAACAGCTGGACAGATTTATGGAGCGATCAACTGAAAGGGAAAGTGGCGATTTCTTCCCCAACTTATTCAGCGGGCTTACAATTTTTCTCTGCACTTGTCCATGCTCAAGGAGGGACAGAATCAAATCCTAAGGATATTGATAAAGCATTTAAAAGCCTCGCACAATTAAAAGGGCGTGTAGCTGCTTTTCCTGATAACCCAGGGTCTATTCAAACGCTGTTAGAACGTGGTGACGTGACGGCAGTTCCATATTGGGATGGCCGAGCATTTGCACTTGAAGAAGAAGGGATGGATATTGGATTCTCATATCCGAAAGAAGGCGCTGTGGCAGCAGTTGCGAGCTGGGCGTTAACAAAGGGAAGTCAGCATGAGGAAGCGGCTTATAAGCTATTAAACTACCTTAGCGGGAAAGAAGCTCAAGAAGCCTTCTCAGAAAAATCTTACTATGGCATGTCGAATTCTGATGTGAAATACGGAGACAAAATTAAAGGGAAAGTGAAAGTTGGCGAAAATTATTATAGCAAGCTGACTTGGGTAGATTACGAAACAGCGACTTCAGAGCTCGGTCAATGGACAAATCGATGGAATGAAGTACTAGGCGGAGGAAAATAGGTGATCGCATGAGTGGAATCAATTTGGAACATATCAGCCAGCATTTTGGCGAGCAGATTGCTCTTGATGATGTCAGTCTTACGGTAAAAGAGGGGGAATTTTTCTCCCTTCTTGGCCCTAGTGGCTGCGGAAAATCAACTTTACTCAATATCATTGGTGGTTTTTTAGAACCAACAAAAGGAGTCGTCTATATTGGTGATCAGGATGTGACGACTTTACCTCCTTATCAAAGGAAAACGGGGATGGTCTTTCAAAGTTATGCACTTTTCCCACACCTCACCGTATTTGATAATGTTGCATATGGGTTGAAGGTTCAAAAGAAAAAGAAGGCGGAAATCAAGCAAAAGGTGATGGAGAGCTTGTCTCTTGTTCAATTAGAGTCATTTGCCAAACGTATGCCGCACCAATTAAGTGGTGGTCAGCAGCAACGGGTCGCAATTGCACGGGCACTTGCTATCCAGCCGGCTGTTCTCCTTCTGGATGAACCACTCAGTAACCTAGATGCAAAGCTAAGAAAAAATATGCAGACGGAGCTGCGAAATATTCAACGGAATGTCGGAATTACGACTATTCTTGTGACGCATGATCAGGAGGAAGCCTTAAGCCTTTCCGACCGAATTGGGATATTAGGTGAGGGGAAAATTCAGCAGATTGGGACACCTTTAGAAGTATATCGTCAGCCAAATAATCGTTTTGTTGCTGAATTTATCGGACAGGTCAATCTATTTGAAGCGGAGTATGATGAAGTTACTTCCACATACACTGTTCCACATTTCACTCAATCAAACGGGAAGCAAGTTCAGCTAAAAGCCGCATTTAAAGAGAAGAGCGAGAAGCGTTTACTCATGCTGCGTCCTGAGAGAATCAAGTTATCTTCTGGCGGGGAGGAAGTTCAGCCAAATCATGTCACAGGAATGTTGGCAGATGTCAGTTATATTGGGCACTCTTTACGTTTGGTCGTTGGGCTTAATCAAGGTGAAATCATTGTCCATGCATCAGACGCAGCATTTCCCGAGCTGCCTCAAGTTGGAGAAACTGTGCATATTCATTGGCAGCCTGAAGATATTGTGTTCTTAGATTCGAAGGTGCATGCGTGATGCGAATCAAAAAAAAGAATCAGCGCTTTCATTGGTTTATGCTGCTGCCAGCTTGTTTGTTTCTAGTTGTATTCCTTCTTGCTCCGCTTGTGATGATGTTTGTCCTCAGTTTTCGTGATGTGGATTCGATGATGAATACGTTACAATCCTATAGTTTGTCTCAATATTTACATGTATTTACGACAGATGCATATGTGAAAGCAATTGGAAGTACTGTGTGGGTGGCCTTACAGACAACGGTGATTTGTTTATTGATGGCATATCCTGCAGCTTATGTGCTAGTGAAAGCACCTCATCCAAGATTGCGGGCTTTTTTCTATATCTTACTTGTATCGCCGCTTTTGACGAGTGTCGTCATTCGGACATTTGCATGGATCGTTCTTCTTTCGCAAAATGGCTTGATCAATGGCATGCTGATCGATTTACATCTGATTGAGAAACCGCTATCGATGCTGTGGAATATGAATGCGGTCATTATTGCTTATGTTCAAGTGATGCTGCCTTTTGCAGTGCTGCCTATTGCAACGAGCTTAACTGATATGGACCGTCACTTAAGACCGGCTTCTATGAGTCTTGGTGCTGGGCGTATACGGACATTTTTTCATGTGACCTTGCCGCTTACGATTCCAGGCATGATCACCGGAGCAATTATTGTCTTCTCACTTGCAGCAGGAAGTTATATTACTCCTCTGCTAGTCGGCGGACGGATGCAGCCGCTCTTGCCACTGTCCATTTATCAGCAGGTCATGCAGGTGTATAATTTGCCTCTTGCCGCTGCGATGTCTTTTACTTTATTGATTTGTGTGCTAGCGGTCGTCAGTCTATTAAGCTATCTATTGAAGCGTTGGGAGGCGAGGATGCATGCGTAAAAAATCAATAAGTGACCGTTTGCTTTCGATTCTGATATGGACCGCAGGCTCACTCGTTTATCTCTTTTTAACCGTACCTGTTCTTGTCATTGTTCTTTCTGCTTTTAGCCCGAATGCCTTTCCTGAATTCCCGCCGACTTCATTTTCCGTTCGTTGGTTTCATGAGGTCGTGTCGAATCCAGAATGGATGGAATCTTTGCGTATCAGCGTGATTCTGTTATTGATTGTGACGCCGCTTACTGTTCTTTTAGGAACGATGGCTTCTTATGCTTTAGCAAGGCTTTCCTTTAAGGGAAAGGAAGCTGTTCAAGCCTTTATTTTGTCACCTCTTATGATTCCTCAGGTGGTATTAGGGATTGCGATGCTGTATTTGTTTACGGCTATGGGTTTTACAGGGTCTTTGTGGGCATTAGTCATTGGGCATGTCATCATTGGTTTTCCTTATGTGGTACGAACCGTGGGTGTCAGTGTTTCAAATCTTGATCCACGTCTTGAGCTAGCTTCCATGAATCTTGGTGCAGGGCCCATACGTACTTTCTTTCGTGTGACACTGCCCTTGATCAAGCCGGGCATTATCGCAGGTGGCGTGTTTTCTGCTGTGACATCATTTGGTGAAATCTCGATTAGTTTGTTCGTTTCTTCACCTCAAACCATTACGATTCCCGTGAGGACGTTTAATTACATTGAGCAAACTTTTGATCCGAGTGTCAATGCGATATCTGTCATATTTATTATCATTTCTATCATTGCGTTGCTCATTATTGAGAAAACGATTGGTCTGTCTAAGGTGATGTAAATATAATGAAGAAACAAGGAGCTGTCATTTGAAATGACAGCTCTTTTTGTATTGTTTTTTATGGTAAAAATATTCAAAGTTTTAGGGAATATAGTTCTTAAGATTTAAGAAAATGCGAGGCGTGATAGGAGACCTCTCTCCTACATTTTCGGTCATATTTGCAAAATTTAAGGAAAAACATGAAATTTTTGCGGTAATTGGTCATTTATTTTCGGTGGAACGCAACTATTATTAGTTATTTTCGGTAAATATCGTAAATTATGATGTGATCCCTTCGGCATAACGCATGAATCTTTACACCCATTTTTCGGTGAAAAAAACAATAATTTCATATAAAGTGGACGTAAATAGAAAATATCTAAAAGAAAAGAAGAAAAAGGCAAATCTATGGAAACATAGAGACGCAAAGCCATGTCCTAAGGTAAAAGTTTCTTTTTTACTATGGTCGGCAGGTTACCGAATCAAAATGGGAGTCCCTCCGTTTTATTCGGGGTGGGCTCCTTTTCTGTTATTCGTCTATTTTGATGAAATAGACTTGGTTCTTTTGATATAGAGGGTGCAGGGTATCACATTTGGTGGAGAAAACATAGAAGAGCGGAGGATAAGAATGAGTACAGTTTATTACCCCTTAACACATGCGCAAAAGCGAGTATTCTACACGGAAAGATTTTATCCAGGCACAAGTATTTCTAATTTGGGTGGGTTTGCCAAGTTAAGATCGGTATCAGGTCTAAATCCTTCTTTGATCGTTGATGTGCTTCAAGCGTACATTCGTGAAACTGATTCTCTTCGTTTAAGGCTGGTGTATCAACATGAGCAGGAGGAGCCCGTTCAATATATCAAGCCATATGAAAAACAGCCGATTCGTTTGGTGAAAGGATGGAGTGAAAAGGAAGTCAGGGCGTGGGCGAACGAGGAGATTCGTGAGCCGATGGAACTGATTGACCGTTCCTTAATCGAATTTACGGTCTTTCAAATCAGTGATCAAGAGTGCTGGCTGTTCTGTAAAGCACATCATATTGTGGCTGATGGTATTTCAATTATCTTGATGGGAAACCGAATCATTGATCTATACCATGACATGCTGCAGGGGACAGACATCTCCCCAATTGAAGACATTTCCTTCGTTGATCACATCATGAGTGAGCAAACGTATGAATCTTCTAAACGTTTTCAGAAAGACCAAGCTTTTTGGAACGAGCAATTTGCCAATATTCCAGATTTCGCTTCTTTAACACCGCATAAAGGTTACGAGATGAGTTTGCATGCGGAGAGATTTTCAGGGGATATTCCAGATGCTTTAAAGGAGAAGCTTCGAGTTTTTTGTGAAGAAGAGAAAGTCAGTATGCTTTCTATGTTTATGTCCGCTGTCTATATTTACTTGCACCGATTTAGCGGCATGGAGGATGTGGTCCTTGGAACCTTTATGGGCAATCGGACAAATGCAAAGGAAAAAAAGATGATTGGGATGTTTGTGTCGACCATTCCGATGCGCGCATCTGTGCAAGGATCCCTCACGTTTCTTGATTTCGTGAAGCAAGTCATGGCGGATCAGATGAAGATCTTGCGTCATCAAAAATATCCTTACAATGTGCTCATGAATGATTTAAGGGAAAGAGATGGATTTACAGGACGCCTGTTTGATATTTCTTTAGAGTATCAGGTCATGCAGTGGCAGAAAAAAGAGAATCTTTCGTTCATTACGGAGCCGATTTTTAGTGGAAGCGGAATGAATGATATATCGATTCATGTGAAAGACCGCTGGGATACAGATACATTGACCATTGATTTGGATTACCGTACAGATCTATTTAGTGAAGACGATATGAGTAAGCTGTTTGATCGATTGATGATTTTGCTGGAGGCGGCAGTCTCTCAGCCAGATCAGCTGATTGGGGCTCTCTCTTTACTGCCAGCAGATGAACAAAAGCAGCTGCTTCAATTATCTAAGGGAGAAGCATTTGATTTACCAGGAGCGAAACCAGTTCACCACTTATTTGATGAGGTAGCTAAAAAGTATTCAGAACGAGCAGCTGTGGTAGCGGAAAATGGAACGTTCACTTATGGAGAGCTGTATCAAAAAGCGGACAAACTGGCACGATTTTTACAGATGAAAGGTGTCTCGCGTGATGTACCAGTTGCCGTTTTAATGGAACGGACGGCAGATGCGATGGTTGCCATTTTTGGGATATTAAAAGCTGGCGGTGCATATGTACCGATCGATCCGGCATTACCTGAGGAACGCATTCAATTTATTGTAGAAGATTCTGGTGCTTCTATCGTTTTAACAGAAGAATCGTTTGTTCAGCGATATTCATCCATTGCCGAAAAAATGGTTGTCCAGCAGCATATGGAATTAGAAGATCGTCCGCTGCCTGAGCTGATCGATCAGACGACATCACAGGATTTGGCTTATCTCATTTATACATCGGGTACGACTGGAAAGCCGAAGGGAGTGATGATCGAGCATCTTCAGCTGCATCATTTGGTTCATGCCCTGCATCACGAAGTGTATGAGGGGGCAAATCAGCTTCAAGTGGCGCTTCTTGCACCATTCCATTTCGATGCATCTGTTAAACAAATCTTTGCTGCTCTTTTATTTGGACATACGCTTCATATTGTGCCAAGAGAAACGACACGAAACGGTGTACAGCTAGCGGCTTATTACAAAGAACATCAAATCAAAGCAACAGATGGAACGCCAGCACATGTGCAGCTTTTACTTGCAGCTGATTTGGATGGGCTTGCACTGACTCACATGCTAATTGGGGGAGAAGCACTCCCTGCGAAAGCAGCGCAGGCGCTGATTGAAGCTGTGCGTGTCAGCCAGCCCGATTTTGCCTTGTGGAATGTGTATGGTCCGACAGAAACGTGTGTGGATGCGACGGTTCACCGTCTAGATCTCAGTGAGCTGCAGAAGTCACCAGAACAGCGCTATGTGTCAATTGGAAAGCCACTGGGCCATCATCGGATTTATATTTTAAATGAACATGAACAACTACAGGTGCAGGGAGCTGTGGGAGAACTATGCATTGCGGGAATAGGAGTGGGACGGGGCTATGTGAATCAGCCTGAATTGACGGAGAAGGCATTCAGACCAGATCCATTTTTTCCTGAAGACCGGATGTATCGCACAGGTGATGTAGTGAGATGGCTTCCAGACGGCACAATTGATTACCTTGGAAGAATAGATGATCAAGTAAAAATAAGAGGTTACCGCATCGAAACAGGTGAAATTGAGGCAGTCATGGAGCAGATAGACGGAGTCGATCAGGCTGTCGTGCTTGTCGTGGATGAACCGGACGGTGGAAAGGCTTTAAGTGCTTACTATCAAGCACGACAAGAATTTCTTTCCGTGGACACCCTGCAAGCCGCTATCAAACATCAGCTGCCAGCTTATATGATGCCGCTTTATTTCAAGCAGCTTGAGGCATTTCCACTGACAGTTAGCGGGAAAGTCGACCGGCGTGCGCTTGCTGCATTAAAAGGAGACAAGGCTGTCAGTGCTGTTTATGTAGCGCCTAGAAACGATGTAGAAACGAAGCTTGTTCGTTTGTGGGAAGACGTTCTTCATCAAGAGAATATAGGTGTGTACGACTCATTCTTTGACATAGGCGGGCATTCACTCAAAGCGATGAAAGTTCTTACACTCGTTCAGCGGGCTTTTCAAGTGGAGGTCCCTTTATCTGTTTTATTTGAACAGCAAACGATTGCAGCACTTGCTGTTTATATTGAACAAGCGGAAAAGTCTTCACAAGTGGTCATACCGAAAGCACCGACTGCCGCCGATTATCCACTGTCACCAGCGCAGCAGCGTGTTTATATGGTGACTCAGCTGGAGCAGAGCATCGCCTATCATATGCCTGCCGTTGTGAAATTAAGAGGAACGCTGCAACGAGAGAAATTGGAGGCAGCTTTTGGAAAACTGATCGCACGTCATGATATGCTGCGCACTTCTTTTCATACAGTCAAAGGAGTCCCTCGTCAGCGGGTAGCTTCATCCGTTCCATTTCAAATAGAACAGGTGACAGGCAGCACGATGGAAGAGAACATGCGTCAATTTGTCCGACCTTTTTATCTTGAGCAGGCTCCGCTTTTGCGTGTTGGGCTACAGTCTTTACATGATCAGGAGCATCTTCTCTATTTCGATATGCATCATCTGATTTCAGATGGTCTTTCAATTGATTTGATGCTGCGTGAGCTGTCTGACGCATATGAGGGATTAGTGAAAGCGCCATTGAAGCTTCAATATCAAGATTATGCTGTTTGGCAAGAACAACAGGCAGAGCAAGGCGGTCAAATAGATGAAGCATTCTGGCTGAAAGAATTTTCAGGAGATATCCCTGCTTTGAAGCTGCTAACGGATTATCAGCGTCCCGCTGTCCAGTCTTTCGCTGGAGACCGCGTTCTCAGAAACATCGATGAGACGTTAACAGGCCGTTTGCAGGAGCTTGCAGCGAATCATCATACGACGCTGTATACCGTGTTGCTTTCTGCTTACTATACATTGCTTGCGAAATACACAGGTCAAAAGGAGTTTGTGGTGGGGACGCCAACAGCAGGCAGGGTGCATGCAGATTTGAATGACATGATCGGCATGTTTGTCCAAACACTTGCTTTACGTTCAGAGGTAGATCCGAACGGTTCAATGACACAGTTGATTGAGCAAGTAAAGGAAAAGACGATGAGGGCGTTTGAGCATCAGCAATATCCATTCGAGCGGCTGCTTGAAAAGCTAAATGTGCAAAGAGATTTTAGCCGCCATCCATTGTTTGATACGGTCTTTACTCTGACGCCAGATCATTCAACAACCCAGCATATTGGAGAGATGAAAGTCGAAGTCGAGGAAACCAATTTCCATATTGCGAAGTTTGATCTCACACTTCAAGCGACGGAGTCAAGTCATGGTCTTTCTTTTGTTCTCGATTACAGTACGGCGTTATTTAAACGAAGTACTGCCGAGCAGATGCTCAAGCATTATGTTTATCTTCTGGAGCAGATGGTTGAAGTGCCGGAGCAAGCGATTCAATCATACCGCTTACTGTCTGAACAAGAGGCAGCGGCTCAATTGAAGATGTGGAACCCGTTACCTACGCCTTATCCTGCGGAAGAAACCATTGTGACGCAATTTGAATCACAAGTACAGCAGCATGGTCATCAGCCTGCTTTGCAATGTAAAGATGTGGTTCTTTCTTATCAAGAGCTGAATCGCAGAGTGAACCAGCTGGCTCATTATTTACACGAACATGGTTTTGAAAAAGGGATGAAAGCGGCTTTATTCTTTGAACGTTCCAATGAGATGGTGCTGTCGGTTTTAGCTGTGCTAAAGGCTGGCGGTGTCTATGTGCCAATTGATCCTGACTTCCCTGATGAACGTATCAAGCACTTTTTGACAGATAGTGGTGCACAGTTTGTCCTGACCCATCAGGTGCTGCGTCATCGTTCTGTGCTTACTGCATTTGAAGGGAAAATCATAGAAACAGAAGATCAAGCCGTTGATCAGCAGTCAGAGAGCAATCCAGTTGTATGTGTTTCGCCTTTGGACTTGGCGAATTTGACCTACACATCTGGTACGACAGGCAAACCTAAAGGGAACATGGTGACGCACCGGAACATTTTGAGAACAGTGAAGCAGTCGAATTATCTCACCATTCATCATGAAGACACGGTGATGAGCCTTTCAAACTATGTATTTGATGCATTTATGTTTGATGTGTTTGGTGCTTTATTGAACGGAGCGAAACTCATTGTTTTGCCAAAGGATCAGATTTTAAATATGAATGAGCTTTCTGGCGCGATTGAGAAGGAAAAAGTCAGTATTTTAATGATCACGACCGCTCTATTTCACTTACTGATTGATATGAAAAAAGGCAGCCTGAAAAACGTCAGAAAAGTGCTGTTTGGCGGGGAACGTGCTTCTGTGCCGCATGTTGTGGCAGCGCTTGAAACGGTTGGAGAAGACAAACTTATTCATATGTATGGACCTTCTGAAAGCACGATTTTCACAACGTATTATCCGGTGAATCACATTGAAGAACAAGCACTGTCGATTCCGATCGGAAAGCCGGTGAGTCAAACGGCTGTTTATATTGTCGATGAGTTTGGACATGTGCAGCCGCCGGGAGTAGCTGGAGAGCTTTGTGTCGCAGGTGACGGACTGGTCAAGGGGTATTATCAACAGCCAGAACTAACGAGCGAAAAGTTTGTTGAAAATCCTTTCCGATCTGGTGAAGTCATGTACAAAACGGGCGATCTCGCACGATGGCTGTCAAATGGAGATATTGAATTCATTGGGCGAATAGATCATCAAGTCAAGATTCGAGGTCAGCGTATCGAGCTTGGCGAAATTGAACACCAGCTATTGCAGCATCCGCAAGTGAAGGAAGCCGTTGTCATTGCGATATCAAATGATACATTGTGTGCATATTTCACAGCAGAAGGTGCTGTTCCGCTGTCGGATTTACGTGAGCAAGCAGGACGAGAACTCCCTGTTTATATGATGCCAGCTTTCTTCATGCAATTAGACGAGCTGCCACTAACGGGGAATGGCAAGGTAGACAGACGGGCATTACCGGTACCTGATGTAAGTGAGCAGGCGGCAAATGAATACGTCCCTCCTCAATCAGATACAGAGCGTATATTGGCACACATTTGGGAGGAAGTTCTTGAGGTGCCGAAAATCGGCAGACATGATCATTTCTTTGAATGCGGTGGTCATTCACTGCGCGGCATGAAAATGCTGAACAGGCTCTATGAAGAGATGCATGTGGAATGTACTTTGAAAACATTATTTGAATCACCCACTTTAGAGGCGTTTGCCCTTGCGGTGGATCAAACAGATCGAACTGAAATCAGGCGAGTGGAGAAAGCGGAAGAAGCGGCTTTTTATCCTGTGACATCTGCTCAGAAAAGATTGTTTGTTCTGCAAAAAATGACAGATGCCGAGCAGAGCTATCATATGCCAGTTGCTTTAAAGCTTGAAGGTGTATTTGATGAAAAACGATTTAAAAAAGCCATTGACCAGCTTGTTCATCGTCATGAAGCATTCCGTACGAGCTTTGACTTCGTTCAGGGTGAACCTGTTCAGCGAATTGAAGCGAATGTCTCTGTGAACATTGAAAACATCGAAGGGGATGGCCGAGACATTCAGCAATTAATGAATGATTTTATCCGTCCATTTGATGTAGGAAAAGCGCCGCTGCTCAGAGTGGGGCTTGTGTCTGAATCTTCGACTGTTCATTATTTGTTGATTGATATGCACCACATCATTTCAGATGGTGCGTCTGTCGGTATTTTAATTGATGAGCTATCGATCTTGTATCGAGGAGACGAACTTGATGAATTGCCTATTCAATATAAGGATTATGCGGTTTGGTCAACAAGTGAAAAATTCCTTGCACAAAAAGAGGCTGAAGCGGCGTTTTGGTTGGAACAATTACAAGGAGAACTGCCTGTTTTGGCGCTGCCTGAGGATCTTCCGAGACCAAAGGTTCAGACGTTTGAAGGGGGCCGCGTCGAATTCTCTATAGACGGTGCGCTTAAAGCGCAATTGGATGAGTTGGTTAGATCACTCAACGGTACAACGTATACAGTGCTGCTTGCTTGCTACAGTACGCTTTTAAGTAAGCTTTCGAGACAAGAAGACATCATGATCGGTTCTCCAGTGGTGGGCAGAACCCATCCTGATATTCAATCAGTCATCGGCATGTTTGTGAATACGCTGGCACTCAGAACAAAACCAGAAGGACATCAGACATTTTCTCAATTTGCGTCAACAGTTCATGAGCTTGTGTTAGCGGCAAATGAACACCAGCTTTACCCATTTGAAGAACTGGTGGACCAAGTGCAAACAGTTCGCGACACAAGCCGCCATCCAATCTTTGATGTGGTGTTCTCGATGGAAAATGCAGATATTCGTGACCTGTCGATGGATGGACTTGATATCATTCCCCAGCCGTTCAATGAGAACATAGCAAAATTTGACTTAACCTTAACTGGAAACGAATCTGACGATCAAATCGAGCTTGTGTTTGATTATAATTCTTCTATCTTTGAACGGTCGTCGATTGAGAAGTGGAAGGAGTATTTCCTTTACTTGATCGAACAAATGGTGTCAGCACCAGATCAATTATTAGATCAGATGCAATTATTATCACCAGCGCAACAGCAAAAACTGCTTGATGAATGGTCCGGACCTATCCTAGATGTCCCGACAGATCAAACGGTTCATGCATTGATTGAGGCGAAGTCACAGGAAGTACCTCATCAAAAAGCCGCAACTTTCTGCGGCACAAGCTGGACGTATGAAGAACTGAACAACCGGGCGAATACAGTCGCCGCAAGACTCATTTCCAGCGGCACAAAACCGGGAGACCGCATTGGCATTCTCACACGTCCATCGCTTGAGATGACAGCCGCTGTTCTTGGAGTTCTCAAGGCAGGTGCGGCATTTGTGCCGATTGATGCCGATTATCCAGCGCAGCGCATTGCCTACATGCTGGAAGATGGCGGGGCAGAGGTCCTTCTGATTCAGAAAGAGCTCACTGCACCACCTTCATTCAGAGGTCATACCCTCTTCATAGAAGAGGCAGTAGAAGGAGAAGCACACGAGATTCAGGTTCCTATCAAACCAACGGATCTCGCTTATATGATTTACACATCTGGAACGACTGGACAGCCGAAGGGTGTCATGGTCGAGCATCAGTCTCTTGTCAATCTTGCTTTTTGGCACAATGATGCTTTCCAGGTGACGAAACAAGACCGAACCGCTAAATATGCCGGCTTTGGCTTTGATGCCTCCATTTGGGAGATGTTCCCGACATGGATCGCCGGCGCAGAGCTCCATATCATCGACGAAGCGATTCGCCTCGATATGATCAAGCTCAATTCGTATTTTAATCATGAAGGCATCACCATTGCGTTCCTGCCAACACAGCTATGTGAGCAGTTTATGTCGATGGACAATCATTCTCTCCGTTACTTACTGACAGGCGGGGACAAGCTAAAACAGGTGAAGCCCGTTCCATACAAACTCGTCAATAACTACGGCCCAACAGAAAATACGGTTGTGGCGACAAGCTGGATCATTGATCCAGATCAAGGCACGCTTCCTATCGGAACAGCGATTGCCAATACTCGTTTTTACATTATGGGTTCGTTATATGACCTCTCGCCGCAAGGCGTACCGGGTGAGCTCGTGATTGCGGGGAAAGGACTGGCAAGAGGCTACTGGAATCTCCCAGAGGAAACGGACAAACGATTTGTCCCAGATCCGTTTTATCCTGGAGAGCGCATGTACCGTACAGGCGACTTGGTGAAATGGACAGAGGATGGCGAGCTGATCTACCTCGGTAGAAAAGACCATCAAGTGAACATCCGCGGATTCCGGATTGAGCTATCAGAAATTGAAGCGCAGCTCCTTGCGCTAAATGAAGTGAAAGAAGCCGTCGTGACAACGGTCAAAGACGCAAGTGATCAAGACGCTCTTGTCGCTTACGCCATCACAGATAAAGAAACGGATACGTTGAAAGATAGCTTAAAGCGCACCTTGCCTGAATATATGGTGCCATCATGGATCATCAAGCTAGACCAACTGCCGATGACGGCAAATGGCAAAGTGGATCTCAAAGCACTGCCAGCACCTGATATGGAAGCGAATCAAACAGCATACGAAGCCCCAAGAGATGAAGTGGAAGCACTGCTTTGCGGCATTTGGGAAGATGTGCTTGGCGTCAGCCAAGTTGGTATTCACGACCACTTCTTCTTCCTTGGCGGAGATTCGATTAAAGGCATCCAAATGGCAAGCAGACTCACGCAAGCAGGCTGGAAGCTCGATATGAAACTGCTTTTCCAATATCCAACGATTGCGGAGCTTCGCCCATATATCGAAGAAGCGGATCTTCTCACAGCCGATCAGTCAGCTGTCGAAGGAGAGGTTATTTTAACACCGATACAGCGCTGGTTCTTTGAACGGAACTTCAGCAGCCAACATCATTGGAATCAGTCCGTTATGCTCCATGCGGCAAATGGTTTGGATGAAGTGCTTGTCAAACAAGTGCTCGAGCAGATGATGACCCATCATGATGCTTTGCGATTGGTTTATCCGATAGAAGAAGGACGCATCATCCAGCGTCATCGTGGAGTAGATGAAAATGATGTAGCGGTGAACGTGATAGAAGTACAAGGAGAACGATCACAGCAAATCCAGCAGGTAGAAAAGCTAGCAAATGAAGTGCAGGCGAGTATTTCTTTAACAGAGGGACCATTAGTCAAACCTGCGATTTTCCGTACGGATCATGGAGATCACTTATTGCTCGTTGTACATCACCTTGTCATTGATGGTGTGTCATGGCGTATTTTCCTTGAAGACTTCATGGCTCTTTATGAGCAGGCGAAGCGCGGGGAGGAGCTGACACTTCCTGAAAAAACACATTCATTCCAAGCATATGCCCAGAAGTTGACGGAATACGCAGTGTCAGATGAGCTGCTGGCAGAAAGGGACTATTGGAAAAAGGTACTTGGGCATTTAACTGCACCTCTGCAAAAGGATCATGTCACAGAGGATCAAAGAATGCTGCATACAAAAACCATTCGCTTTACGCTGTCTGAGGAAGAAACACGCAGCCTACTGACAGAAGTACATGAGGCGTACCACACGGAAATCAACGACATTTTGCTAACCGCTTTAGGATTGACCCTGAAAGAGTGGACAGAAGAAGACAGACACTTTATTCACCTTGAAGGACATGGAAGGGAAGACATCCTTCCGGCGGTCAATGTGTCGCGGACCATCGGCTGGTTTACGAGCATGTATCCTGTGCTGCTTGATTTGTCGCATGCGGAGGATCTTTCGTATCAAATCAAGCTTTTGAAAGAAGAGCTCAGACACATTCCGAACAAGGGAATCGGCTATGGCGTTTTAAAATACTTAACGCCTGACAAAATGAAGGACGGTCTCGCATTTGATGTCACGCCAGATATCAGCTTTAACTATCTTGGTCAGTTTGATGAACAGATTGGCGGGGGTGAACTAAGTCGATCCACTTGGCAGGCAGGTCAATCATTAAGTCCAGAATCAGAGAAACCTCATGCATTAGATATTGTTGGTTTCGTAGAACAGGGCATGTTCCATATGACGATATCCTATCACCAGCTTGAATTTGAAGAGCAAACGATGGAACAGTTTAAGGACCTTTTAGAAAAGAACGTGAAGGCACTCATCTCACATTGTGTATCACAAGATGAAGCGCAAATTACGCCTAGTGATGTAGGAGACGATGACCTGACCATGGATGAACTTGAAAAGCTAATGGATATATTTTAAGCAAACGAAGAGGTGGACTATGAGCAAACAGAAGATTCAAAAGGTATATCCTTTAACACCAATGCAAGAAGGCATGTTATATCATGCCATGCTAGACCCTAATTCGTCCTCTTATTTCACACAGCTGGAGCTTGGAATAAGAGGGGAGTTTGATCTCGATCTTTTTGAAAAAAGTCTCAATGAGCTCATCGGCACATATGACATTCTCCGTACAGCCTTTGTCTATCAGCAATTACAGAAGCCTCGACAGGTTGTACTGGCAGAGCGCAATCTAGATGTGTATAGAGAGAATCTATCTCACCTGAACCATCAGGAACAGCAAAAGGTACTAGATCAATATAAAAAGCAAGTGAGAAAGCAAGGCTTCCATTTAACGAATGATTTGTTATTGAAGGTCGCTGTTTTTCAACTGAATGAAACAAACTGGCATCTCATTTGGAGCAACCATCACATCATCATGGATGGTTGGTCCATGGGAGTTTTGATGAAAAAATTGTTTCATTACTACGAATCTTATCGGAACGGCAAAACGCCGGATCGCTCACAAGGAAAACCTTATGCAGATTATATTCAGTGGCTTGGCAAGCAAAATCAACAAGCAGCGGAAGGCTATTGGAAGGATCGCTTAGATGGTGCGATTCAGCATCAAGGGCTTTTGCAGCAAAAAGAAGCGAACGGACAATATGACCATCAGGAATGGACGTTCACATGGGATGCTGAAATGGTCAGCACCATTCAAGAGATCGCAAGGAATTGCCAAGTGACAGCACCAAATCTATTCCAGGCTGTTTGGTCGGTTCTTTTAGGCACTTACCATGCGGCACATGATGTCACTTTCGGAACAGTCGTATCTGGCAGGCCGCCAAGTGTGGCTGGTATAGAACAGATGGCAGGACTTTTTATCAATACAATACCGGTCAGGGTAGAAATGGATCAGGAAGACACCTTCAAACAGCTGTTTCAAAAAGTTCAGCAGCATGCGCTGGAAGCGGAAAACTATGATTTTATGCCGCTTTATGACATTCAGCAACAGACAGCTGCAGGAGGACAACTCTTCGATCACTTGGTCGGGTTTGAGAACTATCCTTTAGATCAAGAGCTATCTGGTGACACCATGTCGGAACGTCTAGGGTTTTCCATTGATGTAAAAGACGGATTTGAACAAACGAATTTCGATCTAAATGTCCTTGTATATCCAGGTGAAACATGGACATTGAAAATCAAATACAATGCGGTTGCTTTTGAAGAAGAGGTCATTGAAAAAATATCGAAACACCTGACCAACCTCATGAAGCAGATCATCGAGAATCCGGAAGTTCGCCTTCATGACGTGACGTGTATCACCGAAGAAGAAAAACAGCAGATTGAAGCATGGAACAAGACAGAACGAGATTATCCAAAGCATCTGTCTATTCCTGAGCTTCTTAAAGAACGCATTCAAACGCAGCCAGACCATCTGGCGTTAGTCGAAGGAGAGCGGGCATTCACCTATGAAGAACTCGGCCAAGAAATCCATCGTGTTGCGGGATATTTGATTGATAGCGGAGTGAAACAAGAAGATGCCGTCGCAGTGTATATGAATCGATCTGCTGAAGCGGTGATCGCCATTTTAGCGATTCTTCAAGCAGGGGCTGCTTATGTACCAATTGATCCAGCCCAGCCAGAGGAGAGAATCCGCTTTATGCTTGAAGACAGCGGCGCATCCGTTTTGCTCTATGCGGACAGCCAGCCGCCAGTTCATGAAAGTATCCAAGCCGTTCGTGTGTCGGACATATCGAATCAGTCAAACGGACCATTCGAAGTCGAGACCTCTCCTTCGCAATTGGCGTATATCATGTACACGTCGGGGTCAACCGGCCAGCCAAAAGGTGTTCAAATTGAGCATCAGCATATTGTCAGATTGGCATGTTCTCAGGAGGCACTGGGCTTGAACAAGTCGGATCGTATGGCACATACAGGAGCAGTCAGCTTTGATGCCATTACTTTTGAAATTTTCACCACACTGCTGAACGGTGCAACGCTTTATCCTGTTGACCGTGACACGTTATTGGACATCAACCGGTTTGAACGCTTTATCCAAACGAATCAAATCTCGGCGCTCTTTTTAACAACTGGTTTGTTTAATCAACTCGCTCAGCAGCGGCCGCATATATTTAAAGGACTGTCCAAATTGATCACAGGCGGTGATGTGATCAATGTGAAAAGTGCAGAGCTTGTGAAGAAAAATCATCCATCACTTGTTTTACTGAATGCGTACGGCCCAACAGAAAACACCACCATCTCGACCATTTATGAGGTGAGAGGGGATGAAACGGGCACGATTCCAATTGGTCAGCCGATCAATCATTCGTCCGCTTACATTTTAGATGACAATCAAAGACTTCAGCCAATTGGCGCGCCAGGAGAGCTGTATGTTGGCGGAGACGGTGTCTCAAGAGGATATCTCCATCGTCCAGAATTAACAAAGCAAGCATTTATCGCTGATCCTTTCAAGGCAGAAGGGCGTTTGTATCGAACAGGAGATTTGGCTAGGTACGGTTCAAATGGTCAAATCGAATTCCTCGGACGGACAGATGATCAAGTGAAAATCCGTGGTTTCCGTATTGAGCTCGGTGAAATTGAAACGATTCTTCAACAAGAGACGGGGATCGATGATGCGGTTGTGCTCATCCATGAGTCTCCTTCAGATGAAAAAGAAATGACTGCTTACTATATGGGAACGATCACGGAAGAAGAAGTGCGGGCTCTATTTAATCAAGCACTGCCAGCATATATGGTACCTCATCACGTCATGAAGCTAGATGCTTTTCCGCTTACCGCAAACGGAAAGGTCGATCGAAAAGCTTTACCAACGCCTGACGAAGCTGATCGTGAAGAAATCAGGATCATTCCACCTGAAACCGAGACGGAAAAGGCGCTTGCTCAAATTTGGGAGGAACTGCTTGGGAAAACGGTGGGAATAGATGAGCATTTCTTCATGACTGGCGGACATTCACTCAAAGCAATGATGATGTCAGCCAAAATCCAAGAAGTGTTCCAAAAGGAAGTTCCGATTCAAGTGATATTCGAAAAGCCAACGGTTCGATCGCTTGCGTCATACATTGACCAGGACGGTCAAGAAGAACAAGGACATCCGATCTTACCCGCAGCGAAGGCGGAGAACTATCCAGTGTCACCAGCTCAGCGGCGCTTATACATTTTACAAACACTTGAACCTAAGAGTACGAACTATCATATTCCGATCGTCTTAACGCTTGAGGGTACGCTCGATCATCAGCGGCTCACCTCAGCATTTGATGAGTTGATTCAAACGCATGAAATCTTAAGAACGAGTTTTCATATGAAAGGCGAGAACATCGTCCAAAGGGTACATGAACGAGCGGCATTTGACCTCCCCATCCATGATGTAAAGGAAGAAGAGGCCGAGGCATTTCTTGCTGAACGTCAGGCGCCGTTTGATTTGACAGCCGCTCCCCTCCTGCGGGCACAGCTGCTCAAAGTGAGTCATGATCGTCATCTATTAGTTCTGGAAGCACATCACCTGATTACAGATGGCAGCTCCATGAAGACGTTCATTCAGGATTTGGCGAAAGCCTATGATGGAGAGGCACTTGCAGAAAGAGCCATTCATTATAAAGATTACGCTGTCTGGCAGTTAAGTGAAGAAGAAACAGAGAAACAGCGTGTGCATGAAGCGTATTGGCTGAAGCAATTCCAAGGAGATGTACCGGTTTTAGATTTGCCGACAGACTTTCCGCGTCCAGTGGAACGTGATTTTTCTGGAGAACGAGTGATGTTTGGCTGTGATCAAGCGACAACTCAGCGTATTCATGAGCTGCTCAAGAAAACAGATACGACGCTGTACATGTTCTTGTTATCTGCATTTCAAGTGCTGCTCGCATCCTACAGCGGACAGGAAGATATCATTGTCGGATCTCCTGTTGCGGGACGAACACATCCAGATATTCAGGACATGCCGGGGATGTTCATCAATACCATTGCGATGCGCGGGAAACCGGAACAAACAAAGTCATTTTTACAGCTGCTTGAAGAAATAAAAGAAACGAGTGTAGATGCTTTTGCACATCAAAGCTATCCGCTCGAAGAGTTAATCGCGCGTCTACCGCTTGATCGTGATACAACCCGAAGCCCGCTCTTTAGTGTTTCGTTTAATATGCAGAACATGGATGTTCCTGCACTAAAGCTCGGCGATCTGAACATTTCGCCTTATGCAATGCAACACCGATCCGTCAAATTTGATCTGTCTCTAGAAGCATTTGAACGTGAGGGAGAAATAAAACTAAGCCTAGACTATGCAACGGCATTATTTAAAGAGGAAACCATCCGCCGGTTCGGAACACATCTTCTTGCGATTATTCGTGAGGCGGTCCAGCATCCGAATGAACAAATTGGCTTGTTCAACCTCTTGGATCAGCATGAGCAAATGGAGCGGCTGGAGAAAAGGGATGGGGAACAAACAGGTCAACATGAGCCGTACCATGTGCAATTTTCACGTCAAGCCATGGAAACGCCTGATGCCATTGCGGTGATGGATGGTGAAAGGAAGCTGACCTACCGTGAACTAGATCACATGTCCAATGCTCTTTGCAGTGAGCTGAAGATGCAAGGCGTAGAGAAAGAAAGCACAGTCGCACTTATTCTTGATCGCTCTGTCTATGTCATTGTCTCCATGCTAGGTGTAATGAAAGCAGGCGGTGCATTTGTACCAATTGATCCAGCTTTTCCTGCGGAACGTATTCGTTACACATTAAAAGATTCAGGGGCAAAAGTCATCGTGGCAAATGAGTCTCTTGGCGATTCGTATCAGCATCTCAAGTCGATTCAGGTCGTACATGTGGAGAAAGCCGTCCAACGAAACGATTCTCTAGACCTGCCGGACGTATCGGTTGATCAACTGGCTTATGTGATTTACACATCTGGAACAACAGGGAAGCCAAAGGGTGTACAGCTCACGCATCGTAATCTATCACACTACGTCAATTGGTTGACACATGAAGTGACTTTACAAGAATGCGATCGAACGGCACTCCTGTCTTCTTATGCATACGACCTTGGTTACACAAGCATTTTCCCGGTTCTAAAAGCAGGCGGGACACTCTATATTCCTCGTGAAGACGTGTATACAGACCCTGTACGTCTCATGCGTTTTATTGATGAACAAGAGCTGACTTATATCAAAATGACACCATCCTTATTTCATATGATGGCAGATTCGAAGGGTCATACATTTGACGCTTTACGGCTTGTGGTATTGGGAGGAGAACCGATTGTCTCTGAAGATGTTGAGACATTTATGAAACAGCATCCATGCGTTGCAGTGATGAACCATTACGGTCCGACAGAAACAACGATTGGTACAGTGAGCAAGCTAATGACACCGCATGAACTGGACGCTTTAAAGGAGCGTTCTATCATTGGAAAGCCTATTGCTCATACAAGAGCGCTCGTATGCAATCGCGAGCAGCGCCTTGTTCCTTATGGTGCACCGGGGGAGCTTTATATTTCAGGTGATGGTGTTTCAAGAGGTTATTTGAATCAGCCTGAATTAACAGCGGAGCGTTTTCTTGAAAATCCTTATTTCCCTCAAGAGCGGATGTATCGAACGGGAGATTTGGTTAGACAGCATGCTAATGGGGAGATTGAATTCCTTGGAAGAGTAGACGATCAAGTGAAAATTCGCGGTTATCGAATTGAGAAACAAGAAATTGAGCATGCCGCACGTGCCCTTTCAACCATTCAAAAAGTGTATGTCAAAGTGATCAACACATCTCGTTTACCGGAGCTGGCGTTATATTATACAGCACCTGATCACATTGGAACGCTGACATTTAGAGAAAAGCTTTCAGAGACACTACCGGATTACATGATTCCTACTTATTTTGTCAAAGTGGATCATATGCCGCTGACGCAAAACGGAAAAGTGGATGCAAAATCTCTGCCGCTTCCTCATGAGGCACATATGAACCGCACGGCACATGCAGCACCAGAAACGGCGCTTGAGCAGACGCTTTGTGATATGTGGTCAGATGTTCTTGAGATTGAAAAAGTCGGCATTGATGACCATTTCTTTGAATTAGGCGGGCATTCTTTGAAAGGCATGGTGCTCATTTCGAAAATGCAAGCCAAACTGAATCAGCATGTTCCACTCAAGGTTCTTTTTGAAAAGCCAACGATACGGGCGATAGCTGCCTATTTGGAAGAAGCTGATGCTTCGCTCGTCACATCCATTCAGCCAGCGGAAAAGCAAGATTTCTATCCAGTCTCTTCCGCACAAAAGCGAATGTACGTATTACAGCAGTTGCATCCAGAATCCGTCACCTACCATATGCCAGCCGTTTTCATGATGGAAGGAAACCTTGATCTGAAGCAGCTAGAAGGAGCGATTCAAGCTTTAATTGATAGACATGAGTCATTGCGGACAGCCTTTGTTGAAATTGATGGCAGTCCCGTCCAAAAAATCTATCGCCGTGTGCCGTTTACGTTACAGATGGTTGAAGTAGAAAGCGATCAGGTACAATCTGTCGTAGACAACTTCATGACACCATTCTCATTACATCAAGCACCTCTAATGAGAGCAAAAGTGGCAAAGCTGTCTGATGACAAATATGTGTTCATGATGGATATGCACCATATCATCGCAGACGGAGTGACACGCAGTCTGCTTATTCAAGAATTAGCGGAGTTGTATGAGCATAAGACGTTACCGCCAGTTCAGTTGCACTACAAGGATTATGCGGTATGGCAGCAAGAGGAAGAGCAGCAAGCAGCACTTGAAAAACAGCGGCAGTATTGGCTGGAGCAATATGCACAGCCGCCAGAAGACTTAGCACTTCCGCTTGATTTCCCGCGGCCTAGCGTGCAGTCATTTGCAGGAGACCGGGTTGATAGATGGCTGTCTGCTGAGAAGGCGAAGCATATCAAAGCGTTCATGGCTGAAAAAGGTGTGAGCTTGAACATGGTGATGCAAACGGCCTTTGCCATTCTCCTTCATAAATTGACTGGGCAGCATGACATCGTCATAGGGGCTGTAACGGCTGGACGTACACATGCGTCAATCGACCGGATTCCGGGCATGTTTGTGAATACACTGGCCCTTCGACATGACGTTCAGTTAGAAGAAACTGCAGAGCATCTGCTAGAAAAAATAAGAGATCACAATCTATCAGCTTATGAACATCAAGGATTCCCATTTGAGGATTTGGTCGCGCAGTTAGACCTTCCGAAAGACACGAGCCGCAACCCGTTGTTTAGTGTCATGATGACAACGGATGAGCGTGATCTGACGTTACCGGATTTGAATGGACTTACGCTTTCGCACAAACAGCAAGAAGCCGTTCAGGCAAAATTTGATTTAACGCTCGGTGTCTTTGAGGAACAAGATCAAGTGGGCTTGCGCTTTGAATATGCAGCGGCATTATTTAAAAAGAGTACCATTCAGCGATGGAGTCAATATTTTGAGCGAATCATAGACGAAATGCTTGCGAAATTGAATCAGTCGATCTCGACCATCTCCATCTTAACAAAAGAAGAAGAGCGACATCTGCTTGATGAATGGTCCGGACCTATCCTAGATGTCCCGACAGATCAAACGGTTCATGCATTGATTGAGGCGAAGTCACAGGAAGTACCTGATCAAAAAGCTGCAACTTTCTGCGGCACAAGCTGGACGTATGAAGAACTGAACAACCGGGCGAATACAGTCGCCGCAAGACTCATTTCCAGCGGCACAAAACCGGGAGACCGCATTGGCATTCTCACACGTCCATCGCTTGAGATGACAGCCGCTGTTCTCGGAGTTCTCAAGGCAGGTGCGGCATTTGTGCCGATTGATGCCGATTATCCAGCACAGCGCATTGCCTACATGCTGGAAGATTGCGGGGCAGAGGTCCTTCTGATTCAGAAAGAGCTCACTGCACCACCTTCTTTCACAGGTCAAACCCTCTTCATAGAAGAGGCAGTAGAAGGAGAAGCACACGAGATTCAGGTTCCTATCAAACCAACGGATCTCGCCTATATGATTTACACATCTGGAACGACTGGACAGCCGAAGGGTGTCATGGTCGAGCATCAGTCTCTTGTCAATCTTGCTTTTTGGCACAATGATGCTTTCCAGGTGACGAAACAAGACCGAACCGCCAAATATGCAGGCTTTGGCTTTGATGCCTCCATTTGGGAGATGTTCCCGACGTGGATGGCCGGCGCAGAGCTCCATATCATCGACGAAGCGATTCGCCTCGATATGATCAAGCTCAATTCGTATTTTAATCACGAAGGCATCACCATTGCGTTCCTGCCAACACAGCTATGTGAGCAGTTTATGTCGATGGACAATCATTCTCTCCGTTACTTACTGACAGGCGGGGACAAGCTGAAACAGGTGAAGCCCGTTCCATATACACTCGTGAATAACTACGGCCCAACAGAAAATACGGTCGTGGCGACAAGCGGGATCATTGATCCAGATCAAGGCACGCTTCCTATCGGAACAGCGATTGCCAATACTCGTTTTTACATTATGGGTTCGTTATATGACCTCTCGCCGCAAGGCGTACCGGGTGAGCTCGTGATTGCGGGGAAAGGACTGGCAAGAGGCTACTGGAATCTCCCAGAGGAAACGAACAAACGGTTTGTCCCAGATCCGTTTTATCCAGGAGAGCGCATGTACCGTACAGGCGACTTGGTGAAATGGACAGAGGATGGCGAGCTGATCTACCTCGGTAGAAAAGACCATCAAGTGAACATCCGCGGATTCCGGATTGAGCTATCAGAAATTGAAGCGCAGCTCCTTGCGCTAAATGAAGTGAAAGAAGCCGTCGTGACAACGGTCAAAGACGCAAGTGATCAAGACGCTCTTGTCGCTTACGCCATCACAGATGAAGAAGCGGCCACTTTGAAAGAAAGCTTAAAGCGCACCTTGCCTGAATATATGGTGCCATCATGGATCATCAAGCTAGACCAACTGCCGATGACGGCAAATGGCAAAGTGGATCTCAAAGCACTGCCAGCACCTGATATGGAAGCGAATCAAACAGCATACGAAGCCCCAAGAGATGAAGTGGAAGCACTGCTTTGCGGCATTTGGGAAGATGTGCTTGGCGTCAGCCAAGTTGGTATTCACGACCATTTCTTCTTCCTTGGCGGAGATTCGATTAAAGGCATCCAAATGGCAAGCAGACTCACGCAAGAAGGCTGGAAGCTCGATATGAAACTGCTTTTCCAATATCCAACGATTGCGGAGCTTCGCCCATATATCGAAGAAGCGGACCTTCTCACAGCTGATCAATCACCTGTGGAAGGAGAGGTCATTTTAACACCGATACAGCGCTGGTTCTTTGAACGTAACTTTGATCACCAGCACCACTGGAATCTCTCAATGATGCTTCATGCGCCAAAAGGGTTTGACTTGGCTGTCACAGAACAAGTTCTGCAAAGACTGCTCTCACATCATGATGCACTGCGCATGGTGTTCAGACAGGAGCATGATGACATTCTGCAATACAATCAGCGGGAGCTGACAGAACCATTTTCAATTATTTCTTGTGATGTTTCAAAAGCGCAAGATGTGAAACAGGCGATTTCAACTTACGCCAATGAGTATCAGCGTCAACTGAATCTTGAAAAAGGTCCATTGATGAAAGTGATTTGTTTCCATACAGAAAACGGTGATCACTTACTCATCATCACACATCATCTTGTGATTGACGGCGTTTCTTGCCGGATTTTACTAGAAGACTTTATGTCTCTTTATCATCAGGCAGAAAAAGGAGAAACGATGGTTCTGCCGCCAAAAACGCACTCTTTCAAAGAATGGGCAGAAGCGGTTGAACGATACGCGCAGTCGCAGTTGCTAAAAAACCAGAAGGAGTATTGGGCAGCGATTGAAAATAGACCGTTTACGACTTTACCTGTTGACCATGAAGTAAAAGAAAGAAAAGTCGCGGATACGAAAGCGGTCAAAATGCAGCTGACAGAAGCAGAAACCGAGCATCTGTTAACGAATATCCATCTTCCGTACACAACAGAAATGAATGATATTCTTCTATGTGCGCTCGGGCTGGCCGTTCAGGAATGGACAGGACAATCTCATGTACATGTACAGCTTGAAGGTCATGGAAGAGAGGATATTTTATCAGGATTAGATATATCCCGCACAGTTGGCTGGTTTACGAGCATGTATCCAGTCGTTCTTGAAGCGAAACCGAATCAGACCATTGCAGACGCTATTAAAGGAACGAAAGAGATGCTGCGGCGTGTACCGAATAAAGGGATTGGTTACGGTATTTTAAGATACATGACACCATCCGAACCGTCAGTCAAACACGTGCAGCCTGAAATCAGCTTGAACTATCTCGGGCAGATTGATCAGGAAGTGACGACAGAACTCTTTGGGCCCTCAACCTATGATATGGGCCGTCAAGCAAGCCCTGAATCAGAAGCTGTTTATAAGCTGAACCTCAGCGGTCTTGTTCAGCACAATCAATTCATTCTGTCGTGCTCATATTGTGCAAGTGAATATGAAGAACAAACGATACAGCAGTTCATCGCATTGTTGAAGGAGAAAATCAGATCCATCATCACTCATTGCTTAGCGCATCAAGAGCGAGAATTTACGCCAAGTGATTTCTCGGCTGCAGACCTTGAAATGGATGAAATGGACGATATCTTTGACATGCTCGAGGAGAAATTGACGTAACACCACTAGATCAGTCATGAAAAAGGAAAGGAGGAATGAAATAGATGAGTCAATTTAAAAGGGATCAAGTTCAAGATATGTACTATCTGTCACCGATGCAAGAAGGAATGCTGTTTCATACCCTCCATCATCAAGAAAAAGGCTTTTATGTAGAACAAATGGATATGAACGTGAAGGGGACACTTCGGTCTGATCTTCTTGAGAAAAGCATGAATATCATCGTGGAACGGTACGATATTTTTCGTACCGTGTTCCTCCACGAAAAAGTGAAGCGTCCTGTCCAAGTTGTATTAAAGAATCGACCTTTCCAGCTTGATATTGTGGACATACAGGATCTTTCTGAAAGTGAACAGCTTGAACGTATCGATCGTTTTAAACAAAAGGATCAGCTGAGAGGATTTGATCTCTCGAAGGATCTGCTCATGCGGGCCTCTGTTTTTCAAACGGGTCCTTCAAGCTATCGCTGGATATGGAGCTATCACCATATCCTTCTAGATGGCTGGTGTTTTGGTCTAGTTGTGCAGGAATTGTTTGCGATTTATCATGCACTTTTGCATGACATCCCTTACAGGCTGGAGCCAGTCAAGCCATATAAAGAATATATTCAATGGCTGGAAAAACAAGATAAACAAGCCTCACTTGAATATTGGACGCAATCTTTGGCGGGCTTTGAGAGGCAATCGACTTTTAAAGAACAGCGAAAGCAAACAAATGAGCATGAATTAGGCGAAATCGAATGGGCCATGAGTAAAGAAGAAACAGCTGCTTTATCAGAGTTAGCCTTGCAGCAGAATGCCACGTTAAGCAGTGCGCTTCAATCGATTTGGTCTATCTTACTCAGCAGGTATCAGCGCTCAAACGATGTGTTGTTTGGAACGGTTGTGTCAGGACGTCCAGCAGATTTGGCTGGTGTAGACCGGATGGTGGGATTGTTCATTAATGTCATTCCAAGACGAATTCAGCTGACAGACCAAATGACGTTCCGTTCTCTATTATCAGAGACGCAGCAGCAGTCTTTAGCGGCTGAACCGCACCAATATATCCCGATTTATGATATTCAGGCTAAAGCAGGTCAGCAGCAGCTCATTGATCATATTGTGGTGTTTGAGAATGTCCCAGCTGCAAAGAAAGACGAGCAGGAGTCACTGCTTGGCTTTACAGTAGAAGACATGAATGTCTATGAAAAATCGAACTATGATCTCAATTTACTTGCATCACCTGGGGAACAATTGCAGATGAAGCTGGCCTTTAATCAGCGTGTATTTGATCCTGCATTTGTCCATAAATTAAAGGATCAGCTGACCCTTTTGATCAGAGGGACCATCAAACATCCAGATCAGTCAGTTCATACACTGACACTTGTGACTAAGCAGGAAAAGCAGCGAATGTTAGAGGAATGGAATGCACCTGAGCTGGAGCATGATCAGCTTTATTTGACAAAGTGGTTTGAACATAATGTCCGAAAACAGCCGAATGCAGTGGCATTATCGGCAGGTGATCACACGATGACATATGCGGAGCTGAACGAACAAGCCAATCGACTGGCAAGGCATTTGCAAAAAAATGGGGTCGAACATCAAACGGTGACCGCCATTTTAGCAGAGCGGACACCTGAACTCATTGTCAGCTTACTCGCTGTCTTAAAAGCAGGTGCCACCTATGTGCCGATTGATCCAGATTATCCAGAAAGCCGTATCCAATATATGCTGAAAGACAGTGGAGCGACGCATCTTCTGACTCATTCATCCTTTATCAGTCAGACGAGGTCACTCGCATTTGATGGCACGTATCTTTTTGCAGATGATCAAGAAATTTTACTGATGAGCTCAGAGAATCTGCCACTTGAAGCAGGTTTAGATGATACGGCATACATCATGTATACATCAGGAACAACCGGACAGCCAAAAGGCATCATGACGACCCATTCCAATATTGCCCGGGTGGTCAAAAATACGAATTACTTAACTATTTTAGAAACAGATACATTGCTGTCGTTATCAAATAGCGTATTTGATGGCTTTACATTTGATGTATATGGTGCGCTTTTAAACGGAGCAAAGCTTGTCCTGCCGCAAAAAGAAACCATTTTAGATATGGGGAAGCTCACTGAGCTGATAAAAGGAGAGCATATTTCTGTCATGTTTGTTCCAACCGCTTTATTCCATCTTCTCGTTGATGAAGGAACAGACTGGATGCGCGGTGTGCGTAAGGTGCTGTTTGGGGGAGAGAGGGCATCGGTTCAGCATGTGAGAAAAGCCTTTGATGTGATGGGAAAAGGCAGATTGTTGAATGTATACGGACCAACCGAATCAACGGTTTTTGCCACGTATTATCCGATAGATGAAGCGATCCCTTTAGAGTCACATTCTATTCCAATTGGGAAGCCGCTCAACCAGACGGGCGCTTATATATTGAGTGAGCACAGGCAGCTTCAGCCGATTGGTATGGTTGGAGAGCTTTGTCTGAGCGGCAAAGGACTGGCAAAAGGATATTTGAATCGTCCTGATCTGACAAAACAAGTGTTTATTCCTCATCCTTTCGCTTCGGGTGAGCGCCTGTATCGCACAGGGGATTTAGCTTACTTTCGAGAAGACGGTCTGATTGAGTATGCAGGCAGAGTTGATGATCAGGTAAAAATTCGAGGACACCGAATTGAACTGACCGAAATTGAAGCCAACCTTCTCATGCACCCAGGTGTAAAACAAGCTGTAATCCTAGCGGATCATGATGAAACCAATCATACAAGGCTGCTTGCCTATATCACGTGTGATGATGCATGGAAAGGCAAACTCGATGATATCAAATCAAGGCTGAAAGAGCGTCTTCCAGCTTATATGCTGCCTCATGAGCTGATTGAACTGGAGAACCTCCCACTTACGCCAAATGGGAAGGTTGATAAACGCCAGCTACCAAAACCAGAGGCGCCGCAAGGAAACCGCCGTGTGAAACTGCCCGCAAATGAAGTGGAACAAAAGCTGTTGGTGATGTGGCGGGAAGTACTTGAACGAGAAGATATTAGCACAGATGACCATTTCTTTGAGCTTGGCGGACATTCTTTAAAAGCGATGTCTCTTTTGTCCAAAGTATCAAAAGAGTTTGAGGTTCAGGTGCCGATCCATTTGTTGTTTGAGACCCCGACGATTGAAGCGCTTAGTCATTATATTCAGCATCAGGACGGGGAAACCGCTGGCTATCTTGTATTCAATGAATCTCAAACATCAACAGTCTTTGCTCTTCCGCCGTTACCAGGCTACGGCTTTATCTATCAGGAAGCAGCAAAAACGCTTGATGATGTCCGGTTGATCGCCTTTGATTTTATTGAAACGAATAACCGAATGGCGCAGTACGTTCAGCATATTCAGCACCTTCAGCCAAAAGGGCCGCTGACGTTGATGGGGTACTCAGGCGGGTGTTACCTCGCCTTTGAGCTTGTTCAAGCGCTTGAACAAGGAGGGCGGACAGTCGAGAAGGTCATCATGATCGATTCCTATAAGAAAATTGGAGAAAGTGATTTAGAAGGGCGATCCATTGATGATGATATTGAAGCGATTGTTCATCAAACGAAACAAAGCGAACTTGCTCAAGGAGAGATCGTTCAAGAAGCGCTTGCCCAAAAGACGCGCGCCTACTATGAAACGTTTGTTAAGGGGGTGAATCAAGGCAAAATACAGGCAGATATTACGTTCATCCAATCTGAAGAACAAATAGCGATCCCGGACTGGATGGAAGAGTGGACACAGGCAACGACCGGATCTTTTACCCAATACCAAGGCTATGGCCGGCATGCTGATATGTTCAAACATAAAGAATGTGCAGCTCAAAATGCAAAGCTGATCAAACATATTGTCAATCAAACAAATAGAGAACGAGTCTTGTAAACTTTAGATTAGGCAGGATGCAGCCTTGCAGTCCTGCCTAACAAAAAAGGAAAGGAACTCATATGAAACCATCAACCATTAACCAAACGAGTATACATGAATCAATGGATGCGATTTTACAAGATGTAAAGACAACCATTTTACAAACCAACGAAATCGAACGCTTCGCTGTTTTTTCACGTGAAAAAACCATTCGACCGCGGCCGTATCACCTCTCTCATTTATTTCTCGACAAGCACATTGAGCAGGAGGCCGCAGCGGAAGCGATACAGGCGCAAACGGCTGTACCTGCTTTGGTCGACATGCCGCCCGCTCTTTCCTATGGAGGGGATCTCGACGTCACACAAGGCGCACAGACCTTACAGGAAGTCTTAACAGAGGCTGCAAAAACGACAAATGGGCTTACGTATATCGTGAATAGCAAGAACGAACTCACACAATCTTATGCGCAGTTACAAGGAGACGCCGAGAGGGTTCTGACTGGTTTAAGGGCACTGGGGCTTAAGGCAGGCGATCCTGTTTTCTTTCAATTCTCATCGAATCATGCCATGGTCACTGCCTTTTGGGCATGTGTATTAGGCGGATTTGTTCCAACGCTTGTGTCAGCTGCCCCAACCTATCGGGAGATGAATGCTGCAGTGAAGAAGCTTCATCATGCTTGGAAGCTGCTCGAGCATCCGCTCATCCTAACAGATGACTCACTGATCGAGGAGGTGCAAGGGTTAGCCTTACTGTGGCATACAGACCAATTACGTGTCGCAGCAGTTGAGCCGATGCTGACATTAGAAAGAGATACAGCCGCTCACCCTGCCGCGCCGGATGATTCCGTCTTCTTTATCTTAACGTCTGGAAGTACAGGGATGCCAAAGTGTGTAGAGCATTCCCATAGAAGTGTGCTGGCGAACGTCAAAGGAACAGTGGTAGCGAATCAATTTACACAAGAGGATGTCTCGTTAGACTGGATGCCTTTAGATCATATTGGTGGCATCGTGATGTTCCACCTTGTCAATGTGTACACAGGCTGCGAGCAGATTCGGGCAAGAACAGATGACTTTATCGCTCAGCCGCTGCGGTGGCTTGACTGGATGGACCGCTACCGTGCAACGAAGACGTGGGCACCTAACTTTGCATTTGCGATGATCAACGATTATGAGAAAGAGATTTCATCAGGGTCTTGGGATCTGTCGGCGATGGCCTGCATGATCAATGGGGCAGAGGCGGTCGTTCCAAAAACCATCCACCGATTTCTAAACTTGCTTGCTCCGCACGGCTTAAAGGGAGATGTGATTAGACCGGCTTTCGGCATGTCTGAAATCTCATCAGCGGTTGTGTTTTCCTTTGCGATTGAGCGTGGAGATGAAAACAGCGGGGTTCTGACCTTTGAGGAAACGTCGCTGACAGAGCAGCTAAGACCAGCAGAAGCACGTGAGACAGGAACCGTCAGCTTTACAGAGCTGGGCAAACCGATTCCAGGTATCACGATACGCATCGTCAATCATCAGCATGAGCTTCTTCCAGAAGATCATATTGGCCGTGTGCAAATAAAAGGCCCAACCACCATGAAGGGCTATTACCGGAATGACGAAGCGAATCAAGAAGTATTTCAAGCGGATGGCTGGTTTCACACGGGTGATTTAGGTTTCCTGCACGAAGGAAGGCTGACACTAACCGGTAGAGAAAAAGACATGATTATCATCAACGGGAAAAACTATCACAACTATGAAATTGAAGCCATAGCAGAGGAAGTACCGGGAGTAGAAACGAGCTTTGTGGCTGCTTGTTCCGTCCGAATGGAGGCTTCTGCATCCGATGAACTGATTCTCTTTTTTACACCGAAGCTGTATGAGCCGACTTATATTATGAGGGCAAGTCAGCACATTAAATCCCATATTGCAACAAAAATGGGCTTGTCTGCATCTCGCATCATTCCTGTCCAGAAGCATGCATTTCCCAAAACAAGCTCTGGAAAAATAGAAAGGGCACAGCTCAAGACAAGATGGCAAGAAGGCGAATTTGATGAAATGATCATGGAAATGGACATGAGACTTGAAAATGAACATACCTTGCCTGATTGGAGTTATCAAAAGAAGTGGATACCAGCTCCACTTGATGCAGCTGACAAGCAGATCGTAGGGGACGTTGTGATCTTTGCAGATCCATTAGGACTGGCAGATCAATTGAAATCTTTTGCAAACAGTGAACAAACATACATTACGGTTGAACCGGGTCAAGCGTTCAAACAACTCACACACACTCACTTCATCATCCACCCGAATCGGCCGTCTGACTACGAACAACTCTTTGAGACGCTCCGTTCGTATGGCGTTTCGGTGAAACACATCATTCACCTTTGGAACTATACAAACCAAGAAGACAAGCTTTATGTGGCCAAGGCGAAACAAGCGCAGAAAACGGGCAGCATGAGTGCATTATTTTTAACAAAAGCCATTTCCGTCTATGAGGAGCAGGTGGCCATCACTTTTGTCTCAGCCCATGCGATGAATGTGCCGGAGGATCATATCCACGATGTAGAAAAAGCAACGACAGCCGGACTGATGACAGCAGTTCAGCATGAATGGCCGTTTATCAAGGTGCAATGTCTTGATTTTTCACTAGCAGAATCGGTATCTAGTCATTCCCATGCAATGGCGATTATGGCAGAACTCACGCATGACCAAGACCGTCATGTCGCTGCTTATCGTCAAGGTGTTCGTTATATTCCCTTTTTAGCACCTCTTCATTTGGAAAAGGAACAGAAAAGGAAAGAGCCGCCATTTGAATCATCTGGGCTTTATGTCATAACAGGCGGGCTAGGCGGAATTGGACGTTTAGTCAGTGAACACCTACTGACATCTTATCAAGCACATCTCGTGTTGCTTGGAAGGAAAGAGAGAGAGGCACTTTCTAGTGACCAGCAAGAGACATTGTCTTTGCTAGAAAAGCAGGCAAAAGTGCATGGCGGCAAGGTTCTTTATGAGAAAGCAGACATCACGGCTGAAAAAGAGGTGGAAGCGATCATCTCTAGACATGAGGTCGCTGGAAATCAAAGGCTGGATGGCATCATTCATTTCGCAGGTATCATTCAAGAAGAACTACTTGCTGATATGACATCTGTGTCTCTGAATGACATGTATGAAGCGAAGGTATATGGAACGATTGCGCTTCATGAAGCTGCCTCCAAACGCAGGAATGTTTTATTTCTTTCCAGCTCGTCAGCCCGAACGCTAAAGGGCGGTATGACTGTCGGCGCTTATTGCGCTGCCAATGAGTTCGTGGAACAATTTGCTCATTATCAGAAGCTGACATCTACAGTGAAGCCATATTGCTTTAGTTTCAGCATGTGGGACGAGATTGGTATGAGTGAAGGCTCCATGATAAAAGGCATGTTAAAAGAAAGAGGTTATCTTCCAATTTCAAAGCAGGCAGGCTTCCAAACGATGCTCGCATGTCTGATGACAGATGCTCCGCTCATTTATGCGGGATTGGATCGATCGAAGAAAGAGATTCACGAGATGATCCATGCGGATGCGGAGATGCAAACAGAGCAGACCTTTTACGTCTTTTTCAAAACGGATCAAACAAAGGCGGTGGAAGAGCGGCTTTATCAATCGATTCATACATGTTTACAGTCCCGTCTATCTGGTGAATATGCCGTACATTTGTTTCCTGAGGAATATTGGAAAGAAACAGAAGATGGATCGCCAGACGAGGCATATTTTCATGAATTAATAGAGGAAAGCGGAATGGATGCAGACAACAGAGCACCTCACACAGAAACGGAGAAACTGCTCGCACACATTTGGTCAGAGCTGCTCGGTGTCTCAGATGTCAACTGCGGCGATCATTTCTTTCTACTAGGAGGTCATTCGCTGAAGGCGACGCAAATGCTGTCTGCGGTTAGACAAAAAACAGGGTTTGACGTGCCGCTTGCTGTGTTGTTTGAACATACGAGACTCGGAGAATTAGCAGACTGGATCGATTCAAATGCCAAAGCAGATGAAGTGATTCCGATGAGAAAAATGGAGAAGGGTCAGGAAATTCCGATGTCTTATGCCCAGCAAAGACAGTGGTTCCTCTATCAATTAGAGCCGGATCTGCCATTTTACAATAATACGATTTCGTTTCGGATGAATGGGCCTTTAGATATCAAGGTGCTTCAGGAAAGTCTGCATCATATGGTGGAAAGACATGAATCGCTCAGAACGTCCTTTACGATGAGCGGGGATGAACCGGTACAGGTCATTCATGAACAGATGGCCCTGCCAGAGCTTGAGGTGATGGACCTTTCAGGCATAGCGTCACAGGAAGAGAAAGAACAAAAAGCGACTGAATGGGCGAAAGAAGAGGCATCCACACCTTTTCAATTAGAACACGAAGCGCTCTTTCGAGTGAAGCTGATTCGACTTTCATCCGCAGAGCATATCTTGCTTATGTCCATTCACCACATCGTGTCAGATGGCTGGTCGATTGGCATTGTTGCAAGAGAATTATCTGAGTGGTATACAGCGGCGATCGAAGGGCGAGAGCCTCACTTGCCGGCACTGCCTATTCAATATGCGGATTACGCACTGTGGCAGAAGGAGTATTTGACAGGAGAACCATTGCGTAAGCAGCTTGCCTATTGGAAGGAGCAGTTTGCGGCACCTGTTGAAGATTTGGTATTGCCGTATGATCATCCGCGGCCGGCCGTTCAATCCTACAAAGGGAAGACGAAAACATATCAGCTGTCGAAGTCACTGTCTAAAAAGATTGCGGCGCTATCCAAGAAAACAGACAGCACACTGTATATGACCTTGCTGTCGGCTTTCTCTACCCTTTTACATCGATTGTCTTCACAGGATGAGTTTGTCATTGGCTCGGTCATTGCTGGGAGAAATCGAACGGAAATGGAGCATTTAATCGGATTTTTCGTGAATACATTGGCGCTTCGGATCGACCATAGCGGGAATCCAGCCTTTACGGAATTATTAGAGCGAGTGAAGGAGACAACCGTCGGTGCTTATGCACACCAGGATGTGCCGTTTGAGATGGTGGTCGATGAATTGAATATTGTGCGTGATGCCAGTAAGCAGCCGCTGTTTCAGGTCATGTTTGTTCTGCAAAACTTACCGCTGGAAGCATCTCCAATGGGGGAGGCGACGTCGGTTTTAGCCATTGAAGATAATGATACAGCGAAATTTGATCTCTCCCTGTTTGTGTTTGAAGGAGCTGAAGGCCTTCAGTTAAAACTGGAGTATCATGCGGATTTATTTTCTGATGACACAATGGAGCGATTCCTCGCATACTACGAGCACCTGCTTGAAAGCATTTGTGAAAATCCAGCGCAGCCGATCAGACAAGTGAATTTCCTGCCAGAGAAAGAAAAGCATCAAATGCTCTATGAATGGAGCGGCAAGACTGATCAACCAAAAGGTCCGCTACTCATGACGGAACGATTTGAAGCGCAAGTGAAAAAGACACCTCATGCAGTGGCGCTCGAGTTCCAGGGAGATGAGTGGACGTACCAAGAGTTACATGAGAAAGTCGATCGTCTAGCAGCCTATTTGCAGCAGCGAGGCGTGACGCCGCATGAACCAGTTGGACTGCTCATCGACAGATCGCCTGAAATGATTCTTGGGGTGCTGGCCATTGTGAAAGCAGGCGGGGCTTATGTGCCAATTGATCCTGAATATCCAGATGCCCGCATTGACTATATGCTGAGAGATACAGGGATTCAGCTTTTACTGACAAAAAATGAATGGCTGAAAAAAGTATCCATCCATCAAACGGAACTCATTTGTCTTGATCAAGGGTATGAAGAATTTTTACCAGAAGCAGAGGTCATGCCCGCTGCACTAAGACCTGATGGACTTGCTTATATCAATTACACATCGGGGTCAACTGGACAGCCAAAAGGAGTACTGATCCCGCATCAAGCGGTCGTCCGGCTTGTGTGTGAAACAGACTATGTCACCCTTAATGAACAAACGCGCATTTTACAAATCGCCAGCTTCTCTTTTGATGCTTTTACGTATGAAATATGGGGTGCCCTTTTAAACGGGGGAAGGCTCATACTGACGGATCGAAATACCATTTTATCAATGGATACATTAGCGGAAGCACTAAAAACTTATCAGATTACAACAGGGTTCTTGACTGTGCCGCTGTTCAACCGTTTAACAGAAGAACATCCAGAAGCTTTATCTGGACTTCATGCATTATTGGTCGGCGGAGATGCCTTATCAGCCGCTCATATCCGAAAAGCACTACCGTATTTGCCTGAAGGGCTTTTAAATGGTTATGGACCAACAGAGAATACAACATTCTCCTGTGTGCATCACATTCGGGCACTGGAAGAAGATCAGGCGACGGTCCCGATTGGACAGCCTATTGCTTATTCACAAGCTTATGTATTAGATGACCAAATGCAGCCAGTTCCGCAAGGCGTCATCGGCGAAATTTATGTTGGCGGCACAGGGCTAGCACTTGGTTACCTTGGAGATGAAGAAAAAACAGCATCATCATTTATCCCGCATCCTTTCCAAGAAGGAGCGCGTTTATATAAAACAGGCGATATGGGCCGCTGGCTGTCAAATGGCATCATTGACTGTCTTGGAAGAATCGATCATCAAGTGAAAATTCGTGGACACCGCGTGGAATGTGGAGAAATTGAAGCCGCTATGCTGACATTTGATGACATCAAAGAATGTGCCGTTATCCCGTATCAGCACGAGAGTGGTCATAAGCGATTGATCGGTTATTTTGTCCAAAAAGGCGGCATGACCACGCAAGACATTCGCCAAAACTTAAAAGACATCCTGCCAGATTATATGGTGCCAAGCCTATTAATAGAGCTGGATGAATTACCGCTCACGCCAAATGGCAAGGTAGACCAAAAGCGTCTTCCGCCTCCAGAGTGGAGACAAGAAGAAGTAGAAACAGCCATTGACAAAGCAGCTACTGAGGAAGAACGTGTGTTAGAAAAAGTGTGGTCTCAGCTGCTAGGCGTTCCTTCTATTGGCGTCCATGATAACTACTTTGAGCTTGGCGGAGATTCCATTATTGTCATACAAATGGTGGCACGCTTAGCACAGGAAGGCTACGTCATCCAGCCGAGAGATGTATTTGAAAAACAGACCATCTCACAACTCGCACAAGTGATGAGAAAGGCAGAGGTCTCTACGGTCTATGACCAATCACCTGTGACAGGAGAGGTTCGTCTTCTCCCGATTCAATCTTGGTTCTTTGAGCAATCGATGACCAATCAAGATTATTGGAATCTATCGGCGCATATTGAAATGAAGCGATCTGTTCCACATGAACAGTTAACACAGGTTCTTTCAAAACTGGTCGATCATCACGATATGCTGAGAGCTATATATACAAAAGAGGCAGATGGCACATGGATTCAAACCATTCGTGAGCCTGGTGTCACACCATGTGTCACATTCTTTGATGTGACGGATGTATCTCAGGAGGAAGCACGGGAACAAATCCGCTTGGAGACAAGTGCCTGTCAAGGAACATTGTCATTAGAGCGCGGAGAAGTGATCAAAGCCATTCTTTTTCATACAGGTGAAGACACGTCTGAGCTCTTTATTGCTGCACACCATCTCGTCATGGATGGCATATCATGGCGCATGATACAAGAAGATGTACTAAATGGATTGAAACAGCTTGCTACGGGGCAGGACATCATATTTGCGAAAAAAACCGCCTCCTATAAGCAGTGGGCAGATGCCTTATATGAATATGCACAAACAGATCAATTACAAGCGCAGGCCTCTTTTTGGCAAAAAATCAAGGATCAAGAGGAAGAAGGTTCTCCTTTCCAACTGCCTGCGCTTTCTAATATAGAAGAACATGCAGAGATCCTGTCGGTTCAGCTCACAAAGGAACAAACAGATATGTTACTTAGACAGGCCTCACAAGCATACCGAACAGAGATTAACGATTTACTGTTATCAGGACTCACGCAAGCCATTGGAAAGCCAATGCTCATCACGTTAGAAGGGCATGGACGCGAGGATTTATTTGAACAGATGGATTTGTCACGGACAGTCGGCTGGTTTACAAGCTCTTATCCTATTTTTATTCCTTTTATACAAACCGATGTTGCAAGACAAATCAAAGACGTCAAAGAAACCTTACGAGCTGTGCCGCAAAAGGGAATCGGCTATGGTTTGCTTCAATACATGACAGAACCTCGTTTACTCAAAACGGTAGCGCCGCAGATGAGTTTTAATTACCTCGGTCAGTTAGATCAGGCAGATGGCGAAGCTAAGCTTTATATCGCAGACGAACGAAATGGACATGTTCACGATCCGAAAGCAGAAAGACAGCATTTGATCGATGTGTATGGATATGTTACAGATGGTCAGTTGCAGATGAACTTTATGATCAATCGTGAACTGCTGCAAGATCAAGAGGTGCGGTTGTTACCTGAACGTTTTAAAGAAAAAATGGAGATCATCTTGACGCATTGTGTTGAAACGAGCGGCGGCTTTACACCATCTGATTTTCCGATGGTTCAGCTTACGCAAAAGCAAATAGATGAACTTCCAGACAATGTAGTCGATGTGTATCCGCTGTCTCCAATGCAGCAAGGAATGCTGTTTCATGCACTGCTAGATCAAGCCTCACAAGCTTATTTTGGTCAGGTGCATATGACGCTCCAAGGCTTAACAAACGGTGATGCCTATGAACAAGCTTGGAACCTTCTTGTAGAACGTCATTCGATTTTGAGAACAAAATTCGCTTGGGAAGGGCTGAAGGAGCCTGTTCAGTTCATTCAATCAGAAGGAAGCATCCACCTCACTCAGCACGATGTGCGCCACCTGAGTGATGCGGAGCAAGAAGAGACAATCGAACACTTTTTAGTATCTGATCGTTCAAAGGATTTCAATTTAGACCATATAGATGAACCGCTGATTCGGATTGCTTTATTCCGTTGTGATGAGGAAAGATGCACGTTTGTCTTTAGTTTTCATCACATTTTAATCGATGGCTGGAGTTTGTTCAGTTTTATTCAGGAATCTTTTGCGCTGTATCGCTCTCTTGTGGACGAACGAGAGATCAGTCTTTCTACAGTCCGTCCATATAAAGATTTTATCGAATGGCTGCAAAAGCAGGATCAAGAGGAGGCGCAAGAATTCTGGCAGCGTTACATGTCAGGTGTAGAGGAAGCGACACCGCTTCCAGGAGACGGCGAAGAACATGCTTCAGACCAAGAAGCAAGCATGGCGCAGTCCAGCGTCAAACTGACGCCAGAGACGCAGCAGAAGCTGGAGAAGTTGACTGGCAAGCAGAAGGTCACGATGAGCACACTGATTCAATCAGCGTGGGGATTGCTCTTGCACCTTCATTCGGGCGCAGAGGATGTCATATTTGGGGTGACCGTATCTGGCCGGCCAGCCGACTTACCAGAAGTGGAAAGCATGACAGGGCTCTTTATTAACACATTGCCGCTTCGTCTACCGATCCATTCGGACTGGACGATTGCGCGATTGCTCGCCCATACACAGGAAACCGTTTTTCAGATGAGAGAATACGAGTATACCGTATTGCCAGATATTCAGCAGATGACGGAAATTCCAAATGGAGAGGCATTGTTTCACAGCATTGTCGTGTTTGAAAACTATCCAATTGAGTCCATTGAGCCGTATGGCGTACGCATTTTAGACATCGCCAGTCATGAAGAAACAAATTATGACTTAACCCTTGTCGCAGTGCCGGGAGATACGCTGGAGCTTCGGATCACATACAACTTAAATCAATATACAGAAAAGCAAATACAAACGCTGATGCAGCAGCTGATTCACACACTTGAAGCCATGACAGAACAAGTGGATACGCCGCTATCTTCCTTCTCCATTGTGACAAATGAGGAAAAAGAGCGGATGATCAGTGATTGGGCGAAAAACGCACATGTCAGCGTGCTATACCCAGACCAAGAAGAAGTTTATGCAGGCGTACATGATCCTGCCTATGAAACGGAAATATATGTCCTGAATGAAGAACATCAGCTCATGCCGATTGGATTTCCTGGAGATATTTTTATCGGCGCCAAAGAGATCAAAGCACTTTTTGGAGAGCTAGCCGATTGGATGGAGGCGCATAAAATTCCGCATCCATTCAAACATCAAACAGGCGAATATCTTTATCCGACAGGGGATGTCGGCGTTTGGACGGAAGAAAGCAAGATTCAGATTTTGGATTGGATGTAGGAGGAGAAGAAGAATGCTAGTTAGTAGACGAAAAGGAAATGCAGCAAATCATATTGTCAGGATCAATGGAAAACGAATCGATCTCAAAGCATTAGAGAAAGTCTTCATGCTTCACTTTCCACTAAAGGAATGTGCGCTCATCCCGAAGAAAAATCAAGAAGGAGGCCTATCGCTTGTGCTGTTTGCACAGGCGAAGGACCCTTCGTTGACAAGAGAGGATTTGATGAGAGGCCCGCTTCATCCTGATGAAGTGCCAGCCGCACTCGTCCTCGTCCCTTCCTTGCCGCGAAAAGAAAATGGAGCGGTCGATACCGAGGCGCTGCTTGCCATTGATGTACTAGATGAAGAGGAACGGAGAAAGATAGAAGAGCGCACGAAAGCCATAGATGGAGTAGAGGAAGCAGCCGTTTTGATAGAGAGTCAGACAGAAAAACAAACACCCTATCATTTAGATGACCTCTTCCCAGATAGACAGCGTACAAATGGAAACGAATCGTTTTCAAAAGATGAAGTCAGCCAAACCATACAATCCTCCGTACAAGAAAAACCACCAGCTCTTGTTTATGGAGGTGATGTGATCAGAAAACCAGGTACACCAGTCACATTGACAGAGGTACTGATCCGAGCCGCCTTTATGTCACCAAATCGCGGAGTCACGTATCTCAAAGAAGGCGGTCATGAGGTGATCCAGACTTACCCGGAATTACTCACAGGAGCGGAACGTGTCCTATCTGGATTAAGGGCAGCCGGACTTTCAAACGGCGATCAAGTGCTGCTTCAATTGAAGGACCATCAAGATTTTATCACGGTATTCTGGGGCTGTATTCTCGGTGGAATCATTCCAACCCCAGTCTCTGTACCGCCTGTGTATGATGAAATGAATCAAGGTGTGAACAAGCTCAAGGGCGTGTTTCAGCTTCAAAATGAACCATTCATTATTACAAACGAAGCGAGTGCTGAGGACATTGCAGGGCTACGTAAAACGTTTGAATCAAAAGCGATTCCGATTTTAACAATCGAAACATTACTTGCCTGTGACCCAGATGAACAGCATTATGAGCCAGAGCCGGATGAGCCTGTGCTTCAGCTGCTGTCCTCAGGAAGTACGGGTGTGCCAAAGTGTATCCGGCACAACCATCAAAGCATTTTATCTAGAATCATTTCCTTTGAGCAGGCAAATGGTTTCACGCATGAGGATGTATCAATGAACTGGATGCCGCTTGATCATGTAGGGGGCATTGTCATGTTTCATGTCCATGATGTCTACCTCGGCTGCCAGCAAATTAGTCCATCCATTGATCAATTTATCGAACGGCCGATGGTGTGGCTGGATTGGGTAGAAAGATACGGTGTCACAAGGACGTGGGCGCCAAACTTTGCCTTTGCGATGATGAATGAATATGAAGACGACATTCGCAAAGGGAGCTGGGATCTCTCCACCTTGACCTATATCATGAACGCCGCCGAAGCAGTTGTTCCTAAAGTGACGCAGCGTTTCATGCACATCATGGGTGAGCACGGATTAAGCCGCCATGCGATGGTGCCGGCTTATGGCATGTCAGAAACATCATCAGCCATTGTCCAGTCAAAAGAATTCATGCGTCATGATGATCAGGGTGGACAACTGACCATTGATCAGACCTCATTAACAAGTGAGATTCAATATGTGACGCACGATCATCCGCACAAGATAACTTTTACAGAAGTCGGTGCACCCATCCCTTCTGTATGGATTCGGATTGTAGACGAGCATCACCAAGTGTTGCCAGAAGATCAAGTCGGCCGCTTGCAGGTGAAGAGTCCAACGATTATGATGGGCTACTATCAAAATGAGGAAGCCAATGAAGAAGTATTTGCGGAAAACGGCTGGTTTCATACAGGAGATTTAGGATTTATTCATGAAGGGCGCCTTGTCCTCACAGGACGAGAAAAGGATATCATCGTCATCAACGGAGCGAACTATTTGAATTACGAAATTGAAGCCGTTGTGGAAGAAGTTGAGGGGGTTGAAGTCACCTTTGCCGCTGCGTACGGCATTTACAATCCCGAATCAAGTAATGACACACTCGCCGTCTTTTTTGTCACGCAGAAGGATTCGATAGAGGATCAAATCACAATGATTCAGCAGATTAGAGAGAGCATCATTCGCAAAATGGGAATCGAACCTGACCATATCATTCCGGTGAAAAAAGACCAATTTCCGAAAACAGAAAGCGGAAAAATCCAACGTGCCCAACTAGGTGCGGCACTGAAAGATGGGGTATTTCATGACATTGAACGTGCACTTGATCTTGCTTCGGAAAATGAACAAACCCTCCCAGATTGGTTCTTTAAACGTATTTGGGTAAAAGAGAATATCGGTCCATCTCAGCCAGTCTCCACTGATCATGTACTCGTATTTGAGGATGAAAAAGGGCTTTATCAATCGCTTTATACACAATTTGAACAAATGAACCTGCCTTATGTTTCTGTGAAAAAGGGTTATGAATTTTTACGCCTGTCAAAAGGGATGTATCAGATGAACCCTCGAATCAAGGGGGATTACGTCAGGCTTGTGGCGGCGCTTGAAGCCGATGAATTAAAAATTGACCGTATGCTCCACTTGTGGAATGTATCAGACACGGAGATGATTGCGAGCCCTGCGCAGTTCAAAGAACTGAATGCAAGCACTAGCCAATCCATTTTGTATTTGTATCAAGCATTGAGACAAGAAAATAAAGAGCCGATGCGTCTCGTTGTTGTCACAAAAGGTGGTCAATTTGTAAAACCGCAAGATGAGTTTCATGTGGAGAAAACGTCTCTTGCCGGATTATTAAAAACCATCCCGCAAGAATGGGAAGGGGCAGAAGTGTCTCACCTTGATATTGAAGCGGAGAATGTGGAACAGGATGCCAAACATATTGCGGACGAACTAGGTGCGATTCATTTGAAAGCAGAAGTGTCTTACCGGCATGGCCAGCGCCTCGTACCAAAGCTGGAAAAAGTGAATATGATGACGGCACCTCAGACAGAAGGGTTTTTAGAATATGAAGGCTTGTACTTGCTGACTGGCGGGCTTGGCGGTATTGGATTTGAACTGTCTAAGCAAATGCTCCAATTTGGCTTGAAGCTCGTGTTAATTGGACGGACATCCCTTGAAGAAGACAGAGAAAAAGAGGCGTCATTCTCACAACTTAAAGATCAGGGAGACGTTCTTTATGTACAAGCCGATGTGACGAATTTATGTGACGTCGAGCGGGCGATTTATGAAGCAGAAAAGCATTTCGGACAGTCGATCCGAGGAGCGCTTCATTTAGCCGGTGCTGGCAATGTATCTGAGCACTTTCAGCATGTGGATACGTACACACTGGCTCATACAACAGAAGAAGATTTCGTCAAAGAACTTTCAGGGAAGGCAGATGGTGCTTGGGTGCTGCAGGAAGCTTTCAAGCATGACCCGTCAGTTCCACTCGTCTTTTTTGGATCAGTGAATGGCTTTTTTGGCGGCACCACATTTGGCGCATATTCTGCGGCGAACAGCTTTTTAGATGGACTCGCACATGCTCTTACCTATCATGAGGGAAGAAGAGCGATTTCGTTGAATTTCAGCATGTGGGATAATCTTGGTTTGTCTAAGGGACATACTGGGGCTGCGTTAACCGTTCGCAAGGGCTTTCAATTGATTGGAAAAAAACAAGGACTCCATTCATTATGTCTAGGTGTTCGGCTGAATGAAGCGCATCTATTTATTGGCCTAGATGGGGCGAATCAAGAAATCGCTGAACATCTTCAACCAGCACCAATACCACATTTTGAAAAGAAACTGTACTATACGGTGCAATCAGGCAAAGAAGTGGATGTTGACAAGATCACAGGAATCATAGAGGGGAAATGGGACATCAGGCAAGTGGAAGATATACCGAAAAAACAAGATGGCTCTATTGATCATGAAGCCCTCAAACAGTTCCATCACAAACACGCACAGCCGTTTGAAAAGCAATTGCCAGAAACGAAGACAGAGCAGGTGCTTGCGGCCATATGGGAGGATATTTTAGAAGTCGATCGTGTGTACAAAGAGGATCAATTCTTTGACCTTGGTGGACATTCATTAAAGGCCACTCAAACGATTTCTCGTATTAATCATGAGTTTTCAATAAAGGCACCGCTAAAAATATTATTTGAAAGCAAGAATCTGGCACACTTGGCACAAATGGTCGATGACATCAATGGAGCACCAGCTATTCAGGAAGCCAGCATTCCAAAGCTGGAAAAACGAACAAGCTATGAACTGTCACACGCTCAGCAGCGGATTTGGTTCTTATCTACATTAGAAAAGAGCCATCATTACAATATATTAGGTGCTTGGAAGCTGATGGGCCAATTACACATCCAAACGTTAACAAAGTCGATCGGTCTCTTAACAAAACGTCATGAAGCACTGCGCGCAACATTTCAAACCATTGGCGGCAAGCCGGTTCAAGTCATCCGTGAAGATCTTCCGCCATCAGTAACCGTTGCGAATTTCTCATTATTTAATGAAAAAACAAGAGCGAGAAGATTGGAACAGCTGATTCAGCAAGAGGCGAACCGCATCTATGACTTAGAACGGGGACCGCTTGCACAATGGACAATTGTTGATATGGGGAAAGAGGAATATTACTTGCTTTGTGCGCAGCATCATATCATTTCCGATGCATGGTCGCTCAGCCTGCTTATTCAAGAATTAGAAGTCGTGTATGGTGCGCTATTATCAGAGAAAACGCCTGAGTTACCTGCACTTGAGATTGAATGGACCGATTATGTTCATTGGGAGAATGAGCAATTAAAGAACCACCATGAGGCTCAGAGCTATTGGCTAGAAACGTTACAAGGAGAGTTGCCGGTATTAGAGCTCCCGTTTGACCGTCCTCGTCCGCCGATTCAAACATTTAATGGAGCTACAGAGCAAATCGTGATAGATGAACCGCTTGTTCGTCGTTTACATGCCTTGTCGAGGCAGCAGGGGACAACACTATTTATGACGATGTTGTCAGCCTATTATGTCCTACTTCACAAGTTGTCTGGACAAACAGATGTCATTGTTGGATCGCCGATCGCTGGCCGTGATGTCGAACAATCAGAGAAGCTCGTCGGCATGTTTGTCAATACATTGGCGCTGAGACAGGACGTTTCAAAAGCCGATACCTTTGCCGATTTACTGGCAAAGGTGAAAGAAATGACGTTAAAAGCCTTTGAGCATCAGCATTATCCATTCGACAAGCTTGTGGATGACCTTTCAATGGATAGAGACCTAAGTCGTTCACCGATCTTCCAAGTCGCCATGGGGTATGTCACTGATTCCCTGGATATCAACCTAAAAGGACTGACATCGGAACAAGTGATGGTCCATCATACCGTCTCTAAATTTGATCTCACCTTGCATGTATTTGAGCAGGAGGACAAGCTGTCTATCCATGTGGAATATAATACGGATTTATTTGAGCAAGAAACGATCCACCGTATGATGAATTATTATCTCAATCTGTTAGATGGCATGACGGCTCAGCCTGAACGGACATTTGCTGACTTTTGCGTCATGGACAAAACAGAACAGGATGCCATGATCATAGGGAAAAATCAAACTGACACGCCTTATCCAAAGCGTACGCTGCAAGAATTATTTGAAGAACAAGTGCAGCGTGACCCGCACCGGATTGCTGTATCTTATATGGAAGAGCATATGACGTATCAAGATTTAGACGAGAAGGCGACAAAACTGGCTGCCTATTTACAGTCAAAAGGCGTTGGACCCGGTTCACTTGTCCCGATGCTGTTTGATCGTTCGTTTGACATGATGGTCTCAGTTCTAGGGATCGTCAAGTCGGGTGCTGCTTATGTACCGATGTCACCTGAGTATCCAGATGCCCGTATCGGTCTGATCGTTCGCGATACACAAAGCCATATCATCTTAACCCAGTCGCATCTGATCAATCGTTTAGACGATCTGAGCGGCACAAAGATTGAAATGGACAAGCCGTTACCAGAAACAGGCGCAGTGTATCAAAGGGAAAAATCGATTGTAGGAGAAGACCAGCTTGCCTATGTTAACTACACTTCAGGCTCAACAGGCACACCAAAAGGCGTGATGCTTCCTCATGCAGGAGTGGTCCGCTTAGTGAAAGAAACAAACTATATTGAGCTTGGTTCAGAAGATAAAATGCTTCAGCTGTCTAATTATGCATTTGATGCCTTTACCTTTGAATTATGGGGAATGCTGCTCAATGGCGGTCAGCTGGTTCTGATCCCGAAATATGCTGCTCTGAATATGGACGAATTAACTCGTTTAATCAAAACGCATCAAGTCACAGCCAACTGTTTGCCAACTGCATTATTCAACCGGTTGATTGAGCATGATCCAAAAAGTGTAGCTGGATACCGTACATTACTCGTTGGCGGAGAAGCCATGTCTAGTGAGCATGCACGAAAGGCATTGCCACATATGAAGGGTGTGCTGATCAATGCTTACGGTCCAACAGAAAACACAACATTAGCGACCACTTATCAAGTCACACACGTACCCGAGGATGCAAGATCAGTGCCAATCGGTGTGCCAGTCGCCAACTCAACGGTTGTCATACTAGATGATCATCTCAATCCAGTACCTACAGGCGTCAAAGGAGAAATCTATATCGGCGGAACAGGGCTGGCAAAAGGATATCTGCATGACCCAGAGCGTACGCAGGAGCGGTTTATTGACAATCCATTCCCGGCATTAAAAGGGGACAAACTGTATCGTTCCGGTGACCTAGGGAAATGGCGGTCTGATGGCAGTATTGAATACCTTGGCCGAAAAGACAACTTGGTCAAAATTAGAGGCTACCGAATTGAATGTGGAGAAATTGAGACAGCCCTGCTCAAACACCCACAAGTAAAAGAATGTACCGTCATTGCTAAAACGTACGGCAGCTCAAACCGGCTGGCAGCCTACCTTGTCACAGATGGGGGAGAGCCTGTTCCCGGATGGAAAGCATTTTTACAGGAAAGCCTGCCAGGCTATATGATTCCAAGTTACTTTATCGTACTTGACGCAATTCCTGTCACAACAAATGGGAAGGTCGATCAAAAAGCATTGCCGGAGCCGACAGACGCAGTCTCTTCCTCACATGAAGACGATCAACCGGCAACAGAAACACAGCAGCTGATTGTGACGGCTTTCAGTGAAGTGCTTGGTGTCAAACGAGTAGGAATTCATGATTCATTCTTTGATTTAGGTGGAGATTCCATTATGAGTATTCAAGCCGTTGCCAAATTAAAAGAAAAAGGTGTCCGTGTTGATCCGAAGTGGATTTTCATGCACCCAGCGCCAGCACAGTTAGCGGCATATTTGGACACAGTGCCAGAAACAGGCGAGCCTGTCGAAAGAGCGCCGAAAGACTATGTAATCGAGTTGAAAAAAGGGGATCCGGCTGAACCGAGAATTTTCTTTGCACCGCCTGCTGGTGGAACGGTGATGGGGTATATCGATGTGGCCAAGCTCATGACACATGCAGGAGCTGTTTACGCCTTGCAGTCTCCAGGCTTGTATGAGGATGAAGAACCACAATTCCTTCATTATACAGAGCTTGTCACCATTTTTATTGAAGCCATTGAGACATTCTATCGACCAGGCATTGATTATTTGGCAGGGCATTCCATGGGCGGACATCTTGCTTACGGAATGAATCAGAGACTCTGTCATGCAGGAAAAGCGCCAAAAGGATTGATCATTTTAGATACGGTTCCGGTATTAAGAGATGAGGCAGATCAAGCGCTTCATGCCGATATGAACGAAGAAGAAGTGAAAATGCTGGCCCTCGTCCTAGGTATGGGGAACCTCGTTGGCATCAAACCAGAAGCATTACAAGGGCTCAGCTTCCAAGAAGTGAAGCAGAAAATCCTCAAAGAAGCAGAAAAGGATGAAGTCGTTCATCAATTTATGAATGATCACTATTTAGATAAATACTTGCAAATGCAGACTCATAATACCATCATGTCACAAGCCATTGAATTAGAAAAAGACCCATTCTCTGTGCCGTTTTATATTATACAAAGCAGCGATCACGCCACAGATTTCCAGAAAAAATTTGCCGATTGGGAAGCTTACACGAGAGAAACGTGCTCGTATTATCAAATAAAAGGCGACCATGTGACCATGATGAAAAGACCGCAGGCAGATCAACTTGCGCAGATTCTTGAAACGATCGTAAAGGGGTAAGGACGTATGAACCAATTATTTAAAACCTTTGAAAAAAAATCAGATCTCATTCAGCTTATTTGTTTTCCTTTTGCAGGCGGATATTCCGCCTCTTATCGTCCGCTCTTTGAACAGCTGAAGGACACGGCCGAAGTGACAGCAGCAGAGCCTCCGGGTCATGGAACGAACCTCATGCCGCTTGAAACAAGCATTGACCGGCTGGCTGAATTGTATAAAGAAGGACTGACAGGCAAATTAAACCGTCCATTTATTTTGTTCGGACATTCCATGGGCGGACTTGTGGTGTACAGGCTGACTCAGCTGCTAGAAAAGGAAGGCATCGATCCGGCAGCAGTTGTCATTTCTGCCATTCAGCCGCCGCAAACAAAAAGACAAATATTGACCCATTTATCGAATGAAGCATTTGTTCAGCATATTGCTGAAATGGGCGGGATTCCAAAAGAATTGTTAGAGAACAAGCCAATGATGGATTACTTTACACCATCCTTACGTGCCGACTATCAAGCATTAGAATCCTTCCAGCATACAGACAAAACAATCATTGAATCACCCGTTTATTTATTGAACGGAAAGCAAGATAAGAAATGCATGGAAGACGCAGACGGCTGGCTAACATGGGCAAACGCCATCGAACGCACTGATTTCGAAGGAGGCCACATGTATATCAACACACACCTCGAGCAGTTCGCAGAACATATGAGGCATGTCATTGAGCAGACAATAGAAGATCGAGTGATAAAGATTTAAAAAAAGGCCCAATATGGGCCTTTTTTTATTGTGGAATGAAACTGGAAAACGCTGATATAGCTAGAGAAAATAAGAATAATAATACAAACGGTATGTAAAATTTATAATTTCTGTTTTCTGTGTCCTTTACGTAGGAGTAGCACCATAAGCTAAAAGAGACTAGAACAAAAATATTTAGATTCCACAAAATTGGAAGTTTGATCATTTGCTCGGCATTAGATACATTCAATAGGTATAAAATAATAACAATAATATTACCCATTAAAATGCAGTAATAAGAGAGTATCCCTCTTTTAAATATGTTCTTATATGGTTGATTTATTCCGAGTGTAACAAAACCTAGAAACAATACTAATGAAAAAAGTAATACTTCTATTATTGGTTTAAATGTTTCTCCAATAACTGCAAGTGATATGCCTATCCATTTACTCACTTCAATTATATCTTGATTACCATCAAGTTGAAGATCTAGTAAATTTTTATTAATTTCATCCATTTTTAATATAGAAAGGATAAAGGCTATAATACCAGAGAGTAGACTTACTAATATAATGTGTTTTTTCATATTAACATCCTTTTCAATATCAAATTTTTATAAAATAAAATTCAATAATCGAAGCAATAAACAACAAAAACAACCCTGTTAAAAGCTGTTTTAAATATGTTTTTCCTTTTGTTTTAAAAGGAATTCTATCTTTGGAAAGTATGTACTGTAAAATGTGTTTTGATATATCGAACGATACAAAATAAAAAAGAAACAAACCAACAATTTCTAGAGGTGAATGGAAAATAATATAATATAAGGCTATATCAATTCCATATATATAAGTATATGATATAAAAAAAGCCCCAAGGAAAAATCCATTTAAAAATATGATAATGCTAGACAGCAAGCCTAAACTAACTATTCCAGATATTAAAATGAGGAGGGATACAGATAGATTATTAATGAAAATTTCTTGATAGCTGTCAATCTGTACGTTGTTTTTAAAATCTATACTATTTATAAATGTTGAAGCAAAAATACTTAAGATAAAACCCCCTAGGAAAAACATTAAAAAAACTGAAAAATACTTAAGATAATTTCTCGAAAAACTTTCTTTCAAGTTGATCTTCATGAAACGTCACTCCTGAAGATTTTTTTTCTGAGTGTATGATACTACCATTGTCAATAAAAAGAATTTCATCACATAAATCTGCTGCAAATTGAATGATATGTGTGGATAGTAAAATGATCTTGTTGTCGTCTCTGAAACTTCTTAAATGTTTTTTCATATCAGCCATGTTTGTTGGGTCTAGACCAGTAAAAGGCTCATCTAATAAAATGATATTTGGATTGTGTAATATGGTTAAAATAAAAGACATTCTCTGTCGCATTCCTCGAGACAGATTTGATGTACGACGATGAGCTTGTTTTGCTAACCCATATTTGCTCAATAAATCATTGATTTGATCATTGTTTAAGGGTTGTCCCACAAGCATAGATTGATATTTTATCAATTCAAAACACGTTAAGTTTTCAAAAAGAGTAGGATCGTCTTCCATATACCCAACATGAGAAAAACTTTGCTTACTACTATTAATTAAAATTTGACCGTCATCTGGAATTATTAATCCTGCAATCATCTCTAAAATAGTAGTCTTTCCTGCTCCGTTCTTTCCTAAGAGTCCAATGATTGAACCCTTTTGAAAATTCATCTCAGGAATTTTTACTTTAAAATTAGATTCTTTGTATTCTTTGGTTAGATTATGAATTGATAACATACAATCCCTCACTCAAATAATGTTTTAAACGATTTATAGTTTTTATTAATTGTTCTATCCCAAAATGTAAATATCAAAAATATAATTATGATGGTACTGGTAATCATAACTATATTTGTCAAAATATAATAAACTCTGCTATATGAGGAAATAACTGATAAAGCTAAAATAAACCCATAGCAAATATTTAAGGTTAATTTACTAAGAGAACTTGGAACTTGATATACATATTCCCATTTGAAATAAGGAAATAAAACTGTCGAACCGACAGTACAAGTAGCTATTAAAAAGCAAGTGTTTATTAGAGTAATTATAACGGAAATTGGCTGATCTAACTTTATAGTAAAAGTAGAAAATATGATATATAAAACACAAAAAAACAAATGAAGTATGATAGATAAAGTTAATTTTGTTTTTATTTTATTGTTAACCAAATTAGGTAATTTCTGCTTTAAAGGAAGGATTGGGCCATCGATATCGAATGAGACATAAGGTTGTATTGCGTTCGATATTAAGATCATCGGAAAAATAACACTAAAAATAAACAAAAAATCATTTTCTATATTCAGTGTTTCAAGTTGATTTGTTTGAACGCCATATAAAATTAAACCAAATAAACCTCCAGATATTGTTAGTATAAAAAGTAAAACAGACCATTGTATAGGTGGATTTCTCAATAAAAGTATAATTTCATAAAGAAAAACATAGTTAAATTTTCTGGATTGTTCATCTTGTTTTCCTGTAGTTTTATTCCGAAAATGAAAAATTGGCACATTACGAACTCTTTTATTCCAATTAATCATTAACAAAATACTAATTAAAGCAAATGTCACAATGATATATATTGAATTTATAGGTAAAGGATTTTTTAATAAGTTGAAATTGAATACTGTGAATATCCAAAGTGCAATAATGCCTGTAGTTATATATCCAATTGTAGATGAAATAGAAAAAAATCTAGGATTTGAAAGTATTAACAACAGATGTAGTCTAAGTAGGTATCCTAAAATAAAAGCGGTACCGCCCAAAGATGCTAAAGTGAGAAATTGATCATAACCATTTATAATTAAATTCGTTAACAATGATCCTGAAAAAAAGAATAATAAGCTAGCAATAATACTGAAAAACTTGCTCATGTCTTTGGCGAAAATGTATTGATCAATACTTATTTTTAATATAGCCATCTGTTTTTTATCTTTAGAGAAAAGGATCCTCATCAAACTTTTATCAATATTTATTGTTAATATTATTATGAAAAATGATATATAGATAGTTGATAGATTTTTTATGAAATAAACGGCTAAGACACCTAACAATAAGGGAACAATTATGTATAAGAAAGAAAAAAATGCAAAAATGAGAGCATTATTACGTTTATGATTTCTAAAATCATTGATTAACAAAATCTTAGTGAATGTTAAGTATTTATGCATTTACAACACTTCCATTTTAAAATTGTAAAGAGAAGGCGATTACACCTTCTCTATTTAAAAAATTAGAAAGCAATAGCGTATTTAACTCCATATTTTCTAGCATAACTAATTACTAGAGAAGCAATAGCACCAAGTCCAAATGTACCTAAAACTGCCGCAATGGCTCCAACTGTACCAGCTGCATTTAGGATTGCACTAACTGAAGTCAATGCCCAAGTAGGTATTTGAGGATAGTTAGCTACTAGATTTGCAAAAGGTGTAACTGGTTCAAGAGTCAATAAAACCATAGTTGTTAAAGTTAAAGTGAAAATAAGACTCAAGCCTAAAATTGCAAAAAATCTGTTTTTTAATCCCATTTCCATATTTTTCACCTCCCTCTTGATCATATACCCATATTATACAGAAAAAGGGTATATGATAAATAGGTTTTTTATACTGTATTTAACTAATTTGGATATAAAAGTTATATGGTTTTTGATATAAAGGTTTTTTCGTATTTTCACAAAAATGGGATTTATTTCTCCCATTTAGGGAAATTAGAAAAACACTTCGCAGAACATATGAGGCATGTCATTGAGCAGACAACAAAAAGGCAATTCATCAGCCAATAAAAGAAAACAACGGCCCCGTCAAACGAGGGCCGTTTTCTTTATGAATTCCCCTTCCTCACCACATTCCCGCCAATCACTCCGCCAATAACGAGCACAGCCCCGATGAGGTGAACCATATCAATCGTTTCATGTAAAATAAGGACGCCAGCGGCAATGGTAATGAAAGCAGAAAGATTGTTAAAGATACTCACTTTTGCTGCTTCAAGGTGGGAAAGAGCATAGTTTGATAAATACGCTGTGAGCAGTGAAGAGAGAATGCCTAAAAAGAGCATAGACCATACAAAGGATGGCTGCGTAAACGGACTGAAAAACTGCGGTAGTGTAGCATTTACCGAGTGCCGAATGAGAGCAGCAGCATTAAAGAAGACAAATCCAAAGAATGTCATCACGAAAGTCAGTTCAATGACATGGAATCGCCGTGTCATCACCCTGGCAAATACGCTATAGGCACTGGATGATAAGGCTGAAAGTAAGATCAGCACATAACCAATGAGATGAGAATGTTTCACATCAATTCCCTTCACCACAAAGAGGAGCATCACCCCGGACACAGAAAGAATGGTAAACAGCACCTGAATCGAGGTAGGGCGTTCCTTTAAACACCATGCTGCAAGCACCATTGTCAAAATAGGGATGGTCGCCTGAATAATGCCGGCCTCTGATGAAGAGGTAAACATCAGCCCCCACACTTGAAATGCAAAAAACAACACAGGATAAAGCAAGGAAAATGGCACAATGTAAATGAGATCACGCCATTGAATGGAAAAACGGTACTTTTTTCGTAAAAATGGAAATAACAAAAGAGCGGCTGCGAAAGAAACAGTAAATCGGTGTGCTAATACATCAATTGGATTCGCTGATGCTAAGGCCACTTTGACAAACAAGAATGAAAAACCAATAATACAGGCGTATGCGATCGAAGCAGCATACGCTTTTTGTTTTGACATATCCATCAGAATTCTCCTTACACGAGCATGCATGCTTCAGTTGAATTGACCGGTTCTGTCTTTTTATCGTAAACGGATCAAGTAAAGTGTACAATAAGAGTTATTGATATCTGTACCGGTACAAGGAGGGTAGTACTGTGAGGAAATATGATCAGCTTGTGTTGAATATAAAAAACAAAATCGAGAGCGGTGAATACAATGCTGGAATGAAAATCCCATCCATTCGTCACTTAGCGGCTCAATATGCTGTGAGCAAAAGCACTGTCATAAAAGCACTAGACACATTAGAGCGTGAACACTTGCTGTACTCTGTAGAAAGAAGTGGCTATTTTGTCGTGAAAACCAATCAGTCAGCCGTTAAGAAGGGCAGCACATGGATTGATTTTGCTTCCTCTGCGCCTGATCCCATTGTGTTTCCATATGTCGATTTTCAGCACTGCATCAATCAAGCGATTGATCTGTATCAAAATGATTTATTTATTTATGGCACCACCAATGGATTACCATCTTTACTGCCAATCATTTCAAAGCGTTTAACGGATTATCAAGTGTTTGCCTCTCCAGAACAGATCGTCATGACTTCTGGTATTCAGCTGGCTTTATCGATTTTAAGCACCATCCCGTTTCCAAATGGAAAACGGACCATATTGGTCGAACAGCCAGGCTATCACCTATTCCTCCAATACTTAGAGAAAAACCAGCTGCCTGTCCGGGGGATTCAGCGGACGGAAAACGGACTCGACCTTCAGGAATTGGAGCGTATCTTCCGAGAGGAGGATATTCGCTTTTTCTATACGATGCCAAGGTTTCAAAACCCGCTTGGAACGAGTCTGTCGAAACAAGAAAAAATAGCGATTGCAGCCCTTGCCGAAGCATATGATGTCTACATCGTTGAAGACGATTATTTGGCTGATTTAGAATTCGATACAAAAAGAGACCCGATCTATTCATATGATCAGACGGGGAAGGTCATTTATTTAAAAAGCTTCTCAAAAATCATTTTTCCGGGGCTTAGAACAGGTGCTGTCGTCTTACCAAACGAGCTGATTGGCCCCTTTAGTGAACATAAACGGCTTATTGATATAGACAGCTCGATGCTCTCGCAGGCTGCTTTAGAAATTTATTTGAAAAGCGGGATGTTTGAGCGTCATAGAGAAAGGATGCAGGCGACCTATAGAGCTCGATCCAAACAACTTGTGGCCTGTTTGAAAAATGATCAAGGCGCTTATGAGCTGGGAGAAGAGGAGCCAGCTACTCATACCCACGTTCGTGTCGACCGGTCCATTCCGATGAATCAGCTCATTCAGCAGCTAAAAAAGGCTTCTGTGATGGTTCAGCCGATCGACCGCCATTTCATTTCTACTTATCAAAAGGAGCCTATACTTCAGCTGAACATTTGGCATGTAAAAGAAGAGGAAATCGCACGAGGCGTCGATTTGCTAAAGTCATCACTTCAACAAATCACACGTTATTAAGGCGAGATAGCATGTTCTCACAAGTGAGTATCTCGACGTGCTCAGCCGCAGCGGGTTTTCTTGTACAAACCGCCATTTGGTAGGCAGGATCAAGCGAATATGTTTGGACAACGCAAGGGGCTTCGTGATCAGGTAATCTCAAAGTAGCCTGGCCATCCTTTGACAAGCGAGCGGTAAAGGATGAGAGACCATAGGATATTCCCTTCCCTGTCAGCTTGATAAAAGCCTCCTTCATGGACCATAAATGAAAGAAATAGGCTTCCTGCCGTTCTGCCGGCTGTGAGAGTAAATCTTGATATTCGTCAGCTGAAAAAAATCGTTTGGCTATGGCTAAATCAATCGGTTTAATCTCTTCAATATCAATGCCAACAGGCGCATCATCTACTGCGCCCACGACCCAATCACCAGAGTGAGAAAGATTAAAATGAAAAGAAGGAATTTGCCGGACAACAGGCTTTCCATTCCCTTCTGTTTCAAAAATGATCTGTTCCATAGGCAGTGCGTACATCTCATGAATGATGTGACGAATCAGTACCTCACCTAAAAGCGTTCTTCTTGCATCGATCAAAAAACGAAAGCGCTCAACGGCGGCGCGTTTTTCAAGTGATACAAAAGGCTTCAGCTGTTCTATTTGTTTTCGTGCATTTCTATCATCTAAAGGTTGTAATTGAATAGCGAAAATCTTCATAACGGACCTCAATTTTTTACATTTATTGTACCATTGGATGAACCCATGCAAAAGAGAAACAGACATCCTGTTCAATGAAAGCACAAAATGACAGGAAGGTGCGGGCGGTTCTCGATATAGTGGAAAAGGAAGGAGAGGGAAAAATGATTCACTTGATCATGGATAGTATCAATTATATGGAAGAGAGGCTGGATCAGCCTTTGCAGATCGAAGAAGTGGCAGAGGCCGCCTGTATGTCTAAATTTCATTATCAGCGGCTATTCCATATGCTGACGGGAATTGCAGTAGCAGAATATATTCGCAAAAGACGATTAACCCTTGCGGCAGAAGAATTCATGACCGAGCAAGTGAAAGTCATTGATGCGGCGGTGAAGTATGGCTATGAAACCCCAGAGTCGTTTGCGAAAGCCTTCAAGCGGCATCACGGATATACACCGGCAGCAGTGAAAACAGGCAAGTATACAGTGAAAGCCTATCCCCGTCTCTCCTTCGAACTTCAAATAAAAGGAGTCGAACCGATGCATTATCGAATTGTGGAAAAGGATTCATTTTCAATCATGGGCAGAAGACTAAAGACAACAACAAAGAATAGCCAAAACAAACAGGATATTCCCGCCTTTTGGAAGCGTGTCAATCAAGAAGGATGGACGGATTCACTGGCTCATGCAGCTGGAGAACTCGGATATATCGGTGTATGTGCGCATTTTGATGAAACGCTTGAAACATTTGACTATATCATTGGGATTGAGCAAGGTGAGGAAGAACCAGATTCGACCATGACAGTCGAGCAGATTCCGGCCAGTACGTGGGCTGTATTTCAGGCAAAGGGGCCTGTCGAAACCGCTGTGCATTCAACATGGACACGTATTTTCACAGAATGGTTTCCTGCCTCAGGATATGAGCATGCTGGGGGAATGGAGATGGAAACGTATCCTTTAGATGGAGAGATACATTCTCCAGATCATGTGACATTGATTTGGATTCCAATCCGTAAACAATCATAAAAAAGGCAGCGTATCTCGCTGCTTTTTATCCTTGTTTGAGGATGTGAACACCGTTTGGATCGGTCGTATTCATCCTATGAGAATCCATCATCTTCACTTCAAGTAAAGAGAGACGTTCTCCCTTTTTCCAATGAATAGGTTGTGTCAAACCGTCCAGCAACTGATCGACCGCAGGTGTATGAGTCAAATCAGGTACTGCGATCGTCATCTCGGCAATTGCTTCTTCACCAGTTTCAATCACATCTGTCCGCCGCTGCAATTCAAGCCTTAAGCGCATCGGTGTAGAAAGAAACGTTCTTCGCTCCCCGGTCTGGATTGCCCAGTTTCTCTTTTGCGCTTGTACCAGCAGCTGATCATATTCATCATCAGTCACTAGAAAGCCGATGTGATCAAAAAGGACTTTTTTACTATAACCAAATGTGATATTGATCTGTCCCTTTCTCATCTCAATGATTCGGAAAGAGGGCTTCTTCTCTCTAAAATCATCCCATGTCTGCGGAGGAGGAAAGGAACCTTCCTTTGCGAAACGACCCTTTACTTCAAAGCCTAATGAAGTGTACGCCTGCTCCGTCTCCTCAACAAATGGTGTCCAGTAATGATAATGGAAAAGCTGCATCAGAGGATCATCTCCTGTTTTAAGAATATTTCGTCTATTTAGTTTAGCACAAAACAAGCCATTCTTTTAGTAGAATGGCTTGTTCTTATCGGGTAAGGGTTTGAACAGGTTTCTCCGCTGTTTTTGTAATGAGCAGCTGCAAGAGCCGTGTCGATTGTGGCAATGAAAAGCGAAGGACGAGTCCAGTAAAGATGGCCGTCAGAATCGTTCCAATGCCAATCGGGCCGCCGAGCATCCATGCAAATAGAAGCACGGTTAACTCAATACCATTTCGAACCCACTGTACGTTCAGCCCTGTTTTTGCTGAAATGAGCAGCATTAATGAATCCCTTGGCCCGGCGCCAAGATTAGCTGAGACATAAATGCCAACGCCATACCCAGACACAATCACGCCCGTAATAAATACATATAAAGCAGGTAAATACCCATGTGGTGCAGGTAATACTGCATTAAAGAAATCAATAAACACGCCAATCAGCACCATATTGAGAAGGGCGCCGATCTTTGGAAAAGATTTCGTGAAAACAGATGTCAGTGTCACAATGAGTGCACCAATAATGATCGACCATTGTCCAATGGTTAAACCAAAATGCTGAAACAGTCCATAATGAAAAGCGTCCCACGGACCAATGCCAAGGATCTTTCCCTTCACTGTCAGCGATAGTCCAAAAGCAAGTACAATCAATCCAACAAAATAAAAAAACCAACGTAAAAGATGTTCCCGCTTCAAAAGCTTTCCCTTCTTTCTTAAACACTCGATTTCAATCGTAACATACTCGCACGCCCCTTTAAATGGCTTTGCTCAATTGTAATCGCTTACTCGACAAAAAGAATTTTTTCCATAAAAAGAGCAGAAAACATCAAATTTTGGAGCAAGACTTTTGCCTTGTTTTTTTTAACAAAGTGAACCAATAATTAACAATTTTTATGAAAATAAGAAAAAAATTCAATATAAAATGACAAAAAAACAACCTTTATCCAATTAAAGAATATTCAAGATAAATTAGAATAGATTGTATGTAAATTGCGCCGTTAGGCCTGTTTTTATTAATAGATAAAATATTTAATACACGATAAAAAAACTTGTTTTATTGGAAAAAACATAGATGGATCAGATGTCGAAAGCTGTATATGACAAAAGGGCTATTTTTGTCGAAAATAGTCTTTTAGTCATGTTGAGGGTTCTGAAATGTTACTGATATTCTTTACCAAAGTGTGGGAGGTGAACTGGTACATACCATTATGATGTAAAGCAGGGAAAAGGGGATGTCAAAAAATGAACATATTAAAAAGAACGAGTCAATTATTTCTTATATTGGTGCTGATCGCTGGGAATTTATTAACGGTCTCACCACCTGTTACAAAAGCTGCTGGAACAGTGGTCGTGAACAATACGGATTCCTATATGATTGGGACTAGGCCACTAGTTCTTCAGCAACTCGATGGAAATGATCCAACAAATGTTAAAGCTAGTGTAGAGGTGAAAGGAATCGATATAGGCGCAGTGAATGGTGTTGCTGTTAGTGATCGAGAAAATGTAGTGTATGCAACTGCAAATGGCACTAGCCTTACTCTATATAAAATAAATGCGACATCAGGGCAAGCACAAGTCGTAACGAAACTACCTGAAGGCGCTACTAATGCCGTTGTGCATCAAGATAAATATATTTATTCTTATTTTTCTAATGGTGATTCTTTCCTTGGAACGTACGATTTAGTTACGGGTCAAAAAACGTCCAAAAAAATCGTCGGTTATGACGCTGGCTCTGGCATTGGTGGTGACATTGGCGGAGATCTTGTAGTCGATAAGGATGGCTATCTTTGGTTTGCATCTAATAACAGTGGAGCCGTTGCGCAAATGAATCCTGAAACAGCTGAAGTCATTCGTGTCATTCCGATTACAAATGCGGATGGTAAAACGATTGACGGAGGCGTGCGGGGAATTAGCTTCTTGCCAAATGGGCAGATGCTATTACAGTCAGGATTAAATGAATCCATTGGTCATTCCACTCTTTTTACACTTGATGCGAAAACATTAAGTACAACATATATGGGCACTGTAGGTGATTCATTATCTTACGACTTAGCTTCAAGGGTGAAGCCTGAATTCGATCCATATCCTCCTAACCTTGAATCAGAAAAATCTGTTGCTTTACAGAAAAAAGCAGAAGGCAACACAGATGAAAAGCATCCAGAAGTAGGCGACACTTTGCTTTATACAATTAGAGCAAAAAATACGGTGCAATTCGGCATTCTTAAAAATCTGATCATATCAGATAATCTTCCGAGCAGCTTAACCTATGTTTCTGGATCTCTTAAGGTAGATGGCACAAGCGTAACAGATGCAAAGGATCAAGACAAAGGTGATTTTACAAACGGTACTGTGACAGGTCAAATAGGTGATGTGAAAGATACCGATTGGCACACCGTGACATTTGAAGCGAAAGTAGCAAAAGGGCAAGCGGGTAAAGATATTCAAAATACAGCGAATGTCAAAGGGGAAAACACACCGCCAGACAATCCAACAACAAACATAGAAATTTATCCTCGTGATCCGAAGCTTGAATCAGAAAAATCAGCGGTCTTACAGAAAAAAGCAGATGGGAATACAGATGAGAAGCACCCAGAAGTAGGGGACACATTGCTGTATACCATTCAAGCCCGTAACGCTGTTGAAGATAGTGTAATAGAAGACCTTGTGATTTCTGACAAGTTACCTCAAGGATTATCTTATGTACCAAATTCACTTCAGGTAGATGGAAATCCAGTCACAGATGTAAAAGATGACGACAACGGTGATATGACAGACGGAACTGTCACTGGAACGTTCGGTGAAGTGAAAGATACGAAATGGCATACCGTGACGTTTGAAGTCACAGTTGAAAAAGGTCAGGCAGGCAAAGATATTCAAAATACAGCGAGTGTCACAACCGGCAACACACCGCCAGACGAGCCGACAACGAATGTAGAGATCTATCCTCGTGACCCAAAGCTGACTTCAGAAAAATCAGCGGTCTTGCAGAAAAAAGCAGATGGCAATACAGATGAGAAGCATCCAGAGGTCGGTGATACACTTCTTTATACGATTAAAACAAAGAATACGATAGAAGACAGTCTCGTTGAAAATTTAGTGATCTCAGACGAACTGCCGGAAGGATTAGCGTATGTGCCGGATTCACTTCAAGTGGATGGAGAGGCAGTCACTGACGCAAAGGATGACGATAACGGAGACTTCACAGATGGTACCATATCAGGACAATTTGGTGACATTCAAGATACAGATTGGCATACCGTGACATTTGAAGTGACGGTTGAAAAAGGACAATCTGGCAAAGACATTCAAAATACAGCGAGTGTCACAGGTGAAAACACACCACCAGACGATCCAACAACAAAAACAGAAATCTATCCTCGTGATCCAAAGTTGGAATCAGAAAAATCAGCGGTCTTGCAGAAAAAAGCTGAAGGTAACAAAGATGAGAAGCATCCAGAAGTAGGAGATACCCTGCTTTATACAATTAAAACAAAGAACACGATAGAAGACAGCCTTGTGGAAAATCTAGTGATCTCAGATCAATTACCAAAAGGGCTGACGTATGTCGCTGGGTCTCTTGAAATTGATGGAGAATCTGTCACAGATGTGAAAGACGACGATAGCGGAGACTACACAGATGGAAAGGTCACAGGTTATTTTGGTGATGTGAAGGACACGGACTGGCATACCGTGACGTTTGAAGTGACAGTTGAAAAGGGACAGGCTGGTCAAGACATTCAAAACACTGCCGAAGTAACAGGTGAAAACACACCACCAGATGATCCAACAACGAAAACAGAAATTTATCCTCGTGAACCAAAACTAGCATCAGAAAAGACAGCGAGCATTCAGAAAAAAGCAGAAGGGAACACAGATGAAAAAACACCACAGGTAGGCGATACCCTTCTTTATACGATCAAAACAAAGAATCTTGAAGAAGACAGCATCGTCGAAAATCTCGTGATTTCAGATCAACTGCCAGAAGGTCTTGAATACGTCGAAGGGTCATTAAAAGTAGATGACCAAGCCGTCACAGATGCAAAAGATGACGATAACGGAGATTACACAAAAGGCGCAGTCACCGGACAATTTGGTGATATCAAAGACACGGACTGGCATACTGTGACGTTTGAGGCGAAAGTAGCCAAAGGACAATCAGGGAAAACCATTCAAAATACAGCAAAAGTAACAGGCGAAAACACACCGCCAGATGAGCCGACAACCGAAACAAACATTGATCCAAGAGATCCAAAGCTTGAATCAGAAAAAACATCTGAGATCTCTCAAAAAGCAGAAGGCAATACAAATGAAAAACAAGTTCAGGTAGGCGACACCCTTCTTTACACCATCAAAACAAAAAATAGTGTAGAAGACAGTATCATCAAAGATTTAGTCATCGCAGATCAACTGCCAGAAGGTCTTGAATATGTCGAAGGATCATTAAAAGTAGATGACCAAGCCGTTACAGATGCAAAAGATGACGACAACGGAGACTACACAGAAGGCACAGTCACCGGTCAATTTGGTGATATCAAAGACACAGACTGGCATACAGTTACTTTCGAAGCGAAGGTCGCTAAAGGCCAAGCGGATAAAACCATTCAAAACACAGCGAAAGTAACAGGCGAAAACACGCCGCCAGATGAGCCGACAACCGAAACAAACATTGATCCAAGAGATCCAAAGCTTGAATCAGAAAAAACATCTGAGATTGCTCAAAAAGCAGAAGGCAATACAAATGAAAAAGAAGTACAAGTAGGCGACACTCTCCTTTACACCATCAAAACAAAAAATAGTGTAGAAGACAGTGTCATCAAAGATTTAGTCATCGCAGATCAACTGCCAAAAGGTCTTGAATACGTCGAAGGGTCACTAAAAGTAGATGACCAAGCCGTTACAGATGCAAAAGATGACGACAACGGAGACTACACAAAAGGCACAGTGACCGGTCAATTTGGCGATATCAAAGATACGGACTGGCATACGGTGACTTTTGAAGCGAAGGTCGCGAAAGGATCTGAAGGTAAAACCATTCAAAATATCGCAGTTGTGAAGGGTGATAATGTTGACGAACCAGACAAACCTGAAAACTCAACAACGGTAGTACCGCCGCATGTGCCAGAGGTGCCAGCAAATCCAGAGCAGCCTTCTCATTCAGAACCGGATACACCTGGTCATCATCTTCCGAACACTGCAACAGAGATGTACAACCTTTTACTAGCAGGATTTGCACTTGTACTAATAGGTGCATCCCTTATTGTATGGAAAAGAAGAAAAAGAAACGGATAATCGTCCATGTTTCAAAAAAACATCTCAGCTCTATTGATTACAGCGGGTATTTGTTTTGTGATTGTAGGATATATGAAAATCGTTGATGGACAAAGACAAGTAGATCAATCATTCCAGTCTGCGCAAGCAGCCATCCAGCAAAAGGGGAAAATGGATTCCTCTTTTGTGCCGGAGGCTGGTGAAACCATTGGGCTCTTGCACATTCCAAAGTTAAACGCTGAGTTACCAATTGTAGAAGGAACAGCGGCGGAGGATTTGGCAAAGGGAGTGGGTCATTATCACGAGAGCTATTTTCCTAACGAACAGGGACAAATCGTTTTATCTGGGCATCGTGATACTGTGTTTAGACGAACAGGAGAACTTGTGAAAGGGGATCAACTTGTCATAGAGCTTTCATACGGTCGGTTTACCTATGAAATTGAGAAAACAAAGATTGTGAAAAAAGATGATCAAAGTATTATTACACTACAACAGGAAAAGGAAGAACTTGTCCTCACCACATGTTATCCTTTTTCTTTCATTGGTCCTGCGCCAAACAGATATATTATATATGGGAAGCGTGTTTAGCCACTGGATCAGCCTGCAGCTCATTCTTTCATTAACCGATTAGAGCGCTTAATCCCTTGATAAACAGGGAATCTTCTATATCATATCTAGAGATGCAGGGGGGGTCAATTTGTTAAATAAAGAAGATGTAAAGTATATAGATAACGTTGGAAGAATTGTCCTGCCGACAGATATAAGAAAACGGTTGAAAATTCATCCACAAGATTTTATTGAAATCTATCAAGAAGAAAGTCATATTGTGATAAAGCCTTATTGGCGGGATAAACCTTGTATCGTTACAGGGCAAGTCACCTGTTCCAATAAGGCGCTGTCAGGCGGTGTAGTTGTCAGCCCAGAGGGAGCGAGACTGCTCCTGCAAGATTTACTAGCGCTGCGGCTGCAAAAAGAGATATAAAAAAAGGCTGTTCTCACATGATGAGAACAGCCTTTTTGATCATACTGGATTCAAAATCCGATTTAAGAATTGTTTTGTTCGTTCTTCCTTTGGTCGTTTGAAGATTTCTTCAGGAGGACCTTGTTCGACGATCACGCCGCCATCAATAAAAATCACTTCGTCCGCCACTTCTTGGGCAAACTTGATTTCATGTGTGACAACCGCCATCGTCCAGCCTTCTTTCGCTAAATCTTTCATGACCTTTAAGACTTCTCCGACAAGCTCAGGATCAAGCGCAGAGGTTGGTTCATCAAAAAGCATAAGCTCTGGCTGAATGGCAAGTGCACGGGCAATGCCGACACGCTGCTTTTGACCGCCTGACAGCTGGAAGGGATACAAATCTTTTTTATCCTCAAGTCCTACCTTTTGCAGGAGCTGAATCGCTTCTTTTCGCACCGCTTCTTTCGGACGGCGCTGGACTTGGACTGGACCTTCCATCACATTCTCAAGAACAGTGCGATGTGGGAACAGATGATAATCTTGAAACACCATGCCTGACTTCCGGCGAAGCTTGAGCAAATCAGCTTGTTTATTTTTTTTAGAAAAATCAATCGAGAAATCATCGAAGGTAAAGGAGCCGGCATTTGGAATTTCAAGTGCATTTAAACAGCGAAGCATCGTTGTTTTTCCTGAACCTGATGGACCAAGAATCGCCACAACCTGCCCTTTGTTGATCGTAAAATCAATCGACTTTAAAATCTCATTTTCACCAAAGGATTTGTTTAAGCCTTTGACTGTTAGCATGTCGTTCCCTCCTTACCTTGCGACATATCGATCAAGTCGTTTTTCAATTTGGTGTTGAACGAGCGATAGAATGAAGCAGAATACCCAATAAATCAGGGCTGCTTCCATATAAATAAATAAAATTTGATCCAAGTTCGCCGCAGCAATTTCTTGTGATTTACGGAACATCTCTGCCACGAGGATTTGGGAGGCAAGCGATGTATCTTTCACCAAACTAATGAATGAATTAGACAGCGGCGGAATCGATACACGCACTGCCTGCGGTAAAATCACGCGGACGAGCGTTTTGCGATGGGTCATCCCAATCGAATACCCCGCTTCCCATTGTCCTTTTGGAACAGATAGGACGGATGCACGAATAATTTCCGAAGCATACGCACCTACGTTTAAAGAAAAAGCGATGATAGCACTTGGATATGGATCAAGTGTGATATTAAATGTCGGAAAGAAATAGAAAATAATAAACAATTGCACAAAAAGCGGCGTTCCGCGAACAGCCGACACATAGATAGAAAAAATCCATCTGAGCGCTTTGATTTTAGACATTCTAGCAAGAGCTGTCACAAGCGCGATAAAAAGACCAATGATAAAGGCAATGATGGCGAGGGGAATTGTATAATAAATTCCCTGCATCACCATTGGCCAAAAAGATTGCTGAAGAAGATCCCACGGAATGACGACTCCGAGGATATTATTTTGTAACATCTTCACCAAACCATTTCTTAGAAATCTTAGCGAGTGTACCATCTTTCTTCATTTCTTTTAGTGCGCCATTCACTTTGTCAACGACTTCGCCGCTGCCTTTTCTGAAGGCAAAATACGTTTCTTGTGGATCTCCTGTTTCAAATGCAACTTTTAGGTTTTTGTTACCGCTTGTTTTCAAGTAATTCAAGACAGCCAATTTGTCATTGAACGTCAAATCAGCACGCCCTTGCTGAATCAATTGAATGGATTGTGCAAGACCTTCAACCCCTTCAATTTTAGCGCCAGCATCTGTAGCTAATTTGTTGTAGTTACTTGTTAATGATTGTGCTGCTTTTTTGCCTTTCACATCAGAAAGTTTCTTGATGTCATTGTTATCTGATTTTGTCACAACAATGGCTTGAGATGTTGTGTATTTATCAGAGAAATCATATTGATTTTCACGTCCAGTTTTACCAACTTGGTTCGCTACCACATCAAAACGTTTTGAATTCAGACCAGCAAACATGCTGTCCCATTGTGTTTCTTTGAATTCTGGTTTTAAGTCAAGACGTTTTGCGACTTCTGTGATGACCTCGACATCATAGCCAGTTAATTTATCTGTCTTTTTGTCATGGAAGGTGAAAGGAGCATATGTACCTTCTGTACCGATGGTTAATACGCCTTTATCCTGAATGGACTTCCAAAGGTCACCTGATTCCTTAGACCCAGATTGTTTATTTGCGCTGTCGTTTGCAGCTGATCCACATGCTGTGATCAATGCAACACAAGCGCCTAAAATAATGGCAAAGAACATTTTTTTCATTTTATTCCCCACTTTTCTTGTTGGTATTTACAACATATGATCTTACAGAGAAGCAACCTAAAAGTAAAGCATTTGAAACTAGCTTGAGCGAATCTCACCAACTTTATGCCTGCTGTTACAGCCTTCTAGTAAGAAATAGGCCAACTAATGCCGCTATCCATATACCCGAATTAAAAGAGAGATCAAACTAAAATCGAGCAAATAGCGAAATGCTCGTCAAGATATTTGAAAAATGTAATCATTTTTTGAACCAATTCAAAGGCAAATATGCTATGATGAAAATGTAAAAATAAAGTATTTTATTGCATTTTTTTACATTCGATTCAAATTTGATGTAGGCAGCAATACTCGTATACCTTCAGAAATATGGTCTGAGAGTCTCTACCTAATTCCCGTAAAGAATTAGACTACGAGAAGATTGCTACTTAATCTTACTTATAGGAAAAATGACAGGAACTATATCATTTTATACTGTTAGATGCCTCTAACTAAAAACCTCTGTGAATCGTTTCAATCATACATTCTTTAAGACCAAGATCAGGTAGAACTTCTCGCGCTATTCAGTGATGGTGCAGGTTCTCTTTATCTTGGTTTTTTATATGCTCCCGCCTGCTGTGAAGAGAAGGTCGTAATATTTCCACTAATCTCAAAAATGAATCGAGAAAGTTGTATGTGAAAACAGAAGGGATGATGTTGAAAATGAAAACAGAACAGAGTGTGGAACAGTTGAGTTTGTATAGTAATGAATATTTTGAACGTCGATATGACATTTATAAGCAATTAAGAAATGAAGCCCCTGTGTGTTGGAATGAAGAGATGAAGTCTTGGTTCATTACAAGACATGCTGACATGACCACAAACCTTCCGGGCGATCGGTTTATATCGAGTCAAGTAATTCCTTTAAAGATGAATAACCTAGAAAAAGGTGAAGATCAGCACTTTAAAGATATCATTGACATCATTAAAACATGGATGGTTTATCATGATCGTCCTGACCATACAGAGCTAAGGGGTTATATGAATCGGGCGTTTTTAGTAAATGAAATTGAATTGATCACTCCTGAAATTAAAAAAATAGTTGCGACAATTATTGACCGTGTTCTTGAGGGCCACACAGAATCATTTGATTTCGTAGAAGAAATCGCACATCCTATCCCAGCAATGGTACTGTGTAAAATGCTTGGTATTCCAGGTGCAGAAGTAGATAAATTTATCAAATGGTCCGATGATATTGCTCTTTTTATGCAAAACTTTGTCGTATCTCATGTACCTAGTAAAGAAATAAGCGAACAAGTCAGGGGAAGCGTAAAAGAGATTTATGCATATTTATCAAATGCTATAGCAGAGAGAAGAAAAGAGAAGAAGAATGATTTGTTAAGCCGGCTTATTTCTGAAACACCGGGTGTTAATGGCGAGTTAACAGATGATCAATTAATCGCCCAGACGATGCATCTCATTTTTGGCGGACATAAAATTCCACAGTTTGTGCTCAGTAACTCGCTGCATTTGTTATTTAAAAATCCAGAGATTCTCAATATGTTGAAAAAGGATATGTCATTATTACCTAAAGTCCTAGACGAAACAATGAGGTTAGAAGGACCTATTCAATATATTGTCAGACATGCATCCGCAGATATTGAGTTGCATGGAAAGCAAATTAAAAAGAACGATTCTGTTTACTTTTTCTTGGCATCTGCTGGAAGAGATGAGAGGGTTTTCGCACATCCAGACCAAATGGATATCACGAGAAAGGGATTTCGTCATATGGCCTTTGGTGGAGGGTATCACACATGTATCGCAGCAGCATTTGCTCGAGCAGAAATCATGGAGATATTAAAAGAAGTCATTTCACGATGTCCTGATATACAGCCTTTATACGATCTTGAAAATCCAGAATGGACTTCTAATCCTACATTTACAGGTATTTTACACATGGAAGTAAAGGTGAATGGGAATTAAGGGTGGGGAAAGTCTTCTCGTTTTTCACTCTTAAGAAGGGAATGATAGACATTTGCAAACATTACATCATCATCAACAAAAGCCAGTCATTATCTTAATACATGAGATTTATGGCATAAATGATCATATGGAGACGACGATCAAATATTTTGAAAGAGCTGGTTTTGAAGTCTATTGCCCGCAGCTACTAGGTCAAATCAAACCATTTGATCGTGATAGTGAAGACGATGCTTATCGTTATTTTATGACAGAAGTAGGTTTTGACCGATCAGTCGACACAGTCCTTCAATTAGCAAGAGAATTAAAAGCAAAAGATAAGAGTATCCGTCTTTTTGCATTGGGTTTCAGTGTGGGAGCAACAGTCGCTTGGCTATGTAGTCGATATGACGGTTTATTTACTGGAATCATCGGGTTATATGGTTCCAGGATAAGAGATTACATGACGATTTCGCCTAAATGTGAAACGTTGTTGTTTTTTCCGACCATTGAAAATGCTTTTAAACCCTTGGAGATTGTCGAGGTTTTGGAGAAAAAGAAAGGGGTTCGTGTGAAGATGGTAGAGGGAAGACATGGATTTGCTAACCCCTATTCAGAGGCTTTTAAAGCGCCTTCTAAAGACCGCTGTTTTCAAGAAATGAGTGAATTTATAAAAGGGCAATTGAATAAAGTCAGATCGGCAGAAAGAATATGAATGCTAACAAATGGATGTCTATGCAGTTTTTTGGTTTCTTTTTCACATTTGGTATATTTGTTCCTTATTGGTCGATATGGCTTGTTGCAGATAAAAACTTCTCACCTGATCAAGCTGGGATCATTATTGCGACTGGGTTACTAACCCGAGCGATGACTACCTTTTTTCTATTTCCTTTGGCAAGTCAGTATATGGGCTTGGCTCGTTTAAATCAATGGGTGGTTTTTTTATCGGTGCTTCTTTTTGTTCTTCTTATACCAGCAAATAGCTTTTCAGCGGTCATTGTGACCACGTTCTTCATTAGTCTTCTCTATCCAATGCCTTTAGCTATGCATGAAGCGATGGCCTCTAGACTGATGAAAAAAGGAGAGATTGCTTATGGACGCAGTAGATCCTTTGGCTCTTTTGGATATATTGTAGCATTGCTGCTTATGGGGATTATGATCTCTTTATTTGGGGAAAGAGTCATTATTTATGTGATGCTTGGGGGACTGCTGCTATTTGCCTTATTGGCTTCTTTACGAGCTCCTAGTACCTTGCGAGAAAAAAATGACCCAGCGGGAATGAGCATAAAAAAACTATTTCAATCAAAGTCATTTGTGTTTGTTCTGCTTCTTTGTGTCATCTTACAGTCGGCTCATGCTGCATATTACAGTTACGCTGTGCTTTTTTTAGGTAATTTAGGGGTACGGCCAGAATATATAGGGTTTCTTTTGCTAATAGCGGTCATCGCAGAAATTGTCTTCTTTTTCATTTCGGATTCGTTGTTTAAAAAGGGTTCGGTGACGACTTTATTGATGTTTAGTGTAACGGCATCCATTATAAGATGGGTGTCACTCTTCCTTTTTGAAGATGTGTTTATTTTCATCCTGTCCCAACTACTCCATGCCTTTACGTTTGGTCTTACTCAAGTTGCCTTTATGAAATATCTAGATACACATATAAAAAATCAATTTTTCCCATATGCTCACGGGTTATACGCAGCTTTAGGATTAAGTCTTGGTAACGGTCTGTTAACAATTGTGAGTGGGTACTTATTTTCTATATCTCCATCCTATGCATTCTTAGGAATGGCCATTATTTGTATGCCGTGTTTTCTTTTGATTTATTTGTTGAAAGTGAATTTGAACAATCACAATGATCATAAAAAAAGTAATGAGGAGCGACAAATGCATGCGAATTAGAAAAGAGAAGGAGTACCAAGAAGTAGATGGCCAATTAGATCAAGTGATGAAAACAGATGTGGTTCATTTTTCAAGTGATCAGTCGATACAAGTGAAAATCCATCATACAGCGTCTTCACGTAGACAGGGAGTTGTTCTTTTATCAGAAAATGGTTTTATCGTAGGAGGGGGTGACAAAGTCTCTACTTTAATATTTTGGGAGAATAAGGGAAGTGATGAACATATGGTAACTTGTGTTGGAGGTACTATGAATTTATTCAATATCTGGGAAGAGGAAAGAATGCCTGGTTATCATGATCGAGGTTCGGGGATGAGAGTTGAACAAAATCAATATGGCTTTGTTTATCATTGTTATGACAGGTACACGAAAGAAAAAGATCCTTCCATGATATTCTCTATTTCCTTCTTGTCAGAAAAATAATTGAAAACCAGTGTGAAAGTCTTTAGGTAGACGCACACTGGTTTTTTGATGGTTCGTGAATTTCAAGGTGAGTCTCTTCTTTAAGTTGTGCGAACATTACTAAAATAAAGACTTTGTAACAGTGACGATAGAAGGAAGCATATTTATTATAAAAGATGTATAATTAGTAGGTTGTTTTGAAAATGGAATAATCACATGGAGACATGTTTTGATAACAGAACATCTTAGAAGAAGGAGGGCATCATTGTGGATGTTGGACAAAATCAGCCCGAACAATTGAAAAGGGCGATGACCTCCCGCCATTTATTTATGATTTCTCTTGGCGGTGTCATTGGGACAGGCTTTTTCCTTGGAACAGGCTATACGATTGGACAAGCAGGGCCAGTTGGAGCTGTTCTTTCCTATATAGTGGGCGGATTGATTATGTATTTAACCATGCTGTGTCTTGGAGAGCTGTCAGTCGCGCTTCCTGTGTCGGGGTCGTTTCATACGTATGCGACGAAATTTGTGAGTCCTGCAGCAGGATTTGCTGTTGGCTGGATTTATTGGCTTGGCTGGGCAGCTACTGTGGCGCTGGAATTTTTATCAGCAGGGCAGCTGATGAGACGCTGGCTTCCACAAGTGGATGTGTGGATTTGGTGTCTCATATTTGGGCTGTGTTTGTTCTTATTAAATGCCAGGTCAGCGAAAGCGTTCGGGGAGTCGGAGTTTTTCTTTTCAACCATTAAGATTGTTGCCATCTTACTATTTATTGGCGTAGGCGGAGCGGCGATGTTTGGTTTTATTCAAACGACGAGCGGGGAACCAGCTCCTTACTTTAGTCATTTTGTGAGTGACGGTCTGTTTCCGAATGGCTTGCTCGCAGTAGTCGTCACGATGATCACGGTGAATTTTTCGTTTCAAGGAACGGAGCTGATCGGGATTGCGGCAGGAGAAAGTGAAAATCCAGAGAAAACCGTGCCTCGCTCGATTCATCAGACGGTTTGGCGCACACTTGTTTTTTTCGTTTTATCTATTTTTGTCTTAGCGGGCATGGTGCCTTGGAAAGAAGCGAGTGTGCTGCAAAGCCCATTTGTCACTGTGTTTGAGAGAACGGGCATTCCATATGCGGCAGATATCATGAACTTTGTCATTATCATTGCTTTATTATCTGTGGCGAACTCTGGCCTATATGCCTCTACGAGAATGCTGTACTCTTTGTCGAAGGAAGGAATGGCAGGGAAGGCGTTTAGACGAGTCAATCAGCGGGGCATCCCGATGAATGCCTTACTGCTCACTTTCCTGTTTACAGGTATTTCGTTATTATCAGGATTCTTTGCAGAGAAAACCGTTTTTGCTTGGATCGTGTCTATTGCAGGCATGAGTGCCCAAACCGGCTGGATTACGATTACATTATCACAGCTGCTTTTCCGCAGAAGATATTTGAAAGCAGGCGGAAAGCTGGAAAACCTAAAATTTAAAACCCCTCTTTATCCGGTACTGCCGATCATTGCGATCACGCTGAACTCGATTGTGCTAATCAGTCTTGCCTTTGATGCCGAGCAGCGGATTGGGCTGTATGTCGGCGTACCGCTCATGATCATTGGATATGTTGTCTATCACCGCTATGTGAAAAAACATCAGGTGAAAAGTGAACCGCTCCAGTTGCAAATCCACGGAGATGATGAGATTCGGTTTTAAAATCAAAAAACATTAAATTTGAGCTATTTAAAAACACCTCTGATATCAATCTGAAGGTGTTTTTTTTGAAGTGATTCTGGAACTTTTCATATCATCAATAGAAGTACTATTTAACTGAGCTGTAGTTCTCAACTAACAACAAAAGTTAGTTCATATCCTGCTGTTTGAAATCTTGTTGTTCTAAATTTTGGAGCTTATTCTGATATCCTACGTTATTATTACCCCAAAGCTTCTCGTATTCCCATCCTGTTAGCGCTTTCAAAACACTTCTTGTTTCATTATCAGCCTGTTCCATTGAACCATTATTCTTTAACCTATTAATTTCATTAATCATAATGGAATGAGTTTTCTTAGATAATTTAAATTTAAATGAAATAACTAAACTAATACCGACTAGCCCTACAGTTCCGAAAAACAGAATACCTACAATCCCATTTATTGCTGTAGTAGACTGTGTCGTCGCGCTTGCAACGAATCCAGTTTCCTGTAAAATAACTCCTACCAAGAATGTGGCTAAAGCTGTAGTACTCTTGCGTGTAAAAGTCATAATACCTGCAAATATTCCTTCTCTTCTTTTACGAGTGACCATTTCATCTACATCAGGAATGAAAGTGTAAATATTCCATGGTATATAATATAATCCACTCTTTCCGATACCTAAGATAACAGAGAAAGCATACAGCGCTATAATCATATAAGTTGGTTGTGTGAAGTATAAAAATATATAACCACTGATACATGTAATAATAGCAATATAAGATATTTTCAAAGATGGCGCAGGACCTATTTTAATCACGAGCCAACCAAACAATATTGTACATACCATTTGAAGTAATGAACCAATAGATAATAAATCGGCTGCCAGCACTGCATCTTTATTTAATGAAAACACAACAAAGTAGACAAAGACAGCGTTTAAAATATCCATGGCAGTAAACGAACAAATATACATCGTGAGGTGCTGGCGGAAACTTCTAATTCTAAAAGTAGATGTTAAGTCAATAATGACTTTTTTTATGGATTCTATAGCAGGTACTTTTTCTACACCATCAGGTTCTAACATGTCTTCTTCTATTTTACGTTCCCATGTTGTTCTATGTGTAATTAATAATGCAGCCATAAAAATAAAGGTGAAGATAATTCCATTGTAAAGAAAAACTTGGGGTGAATCTTTTCCGAATATTTCGAATAATCTACCTGGAATAAAGGTAGCTAAAAATGTTCCTAGTCCTGAATAGATTAATCTTATTGTTGAGAGCTTGGTCCGTGCATTAAAATCATTCGTCATTTCAGCTCCAAGTGTTTCAAATGGAATTAATACCATTGCTGCAAGGAATTCTAACAAAATATAAACCGTTAAATAGTACCAGTAATTCATATCAGAAATCCAAAGAAGAGAATAAATAACCATCAAAGGGCTTCCAACTAGCAAAAAGAACCTGCGTCTTCCAAATTTTTTCCCAAGTTTAGTACGACCAAAATTATCGGTGATATGGCCCATAATTGGGCTTGCTATAGCATCAATAATCCGAGCAATTGCAATAATAGATCCTGCTTCAACAGGGGTAAGACCACAGTATGTAATGAAAAAATATAACATCCATGCGCCTATTATAGCGAATGCTCCCCCTCCAAATAAATCCATTGTTCCATAACCAATATAATTTTTGAGTGTTAGTTTCCTGTTCTCGGTCTGCATTCTTATTTCTCCTTTCCAAGCCTACTTATAAATTTAAAAAAACATATAAAATAAAGATGTATGACAAGGAAAAAAATAAAAATATTAAACACCTGAATACGCGATAAAACCTCCATCAACAGGAATTGTCACGCCGGTAACAAATGCTGACATCTGATCATCAACAAGCCATAATAGGGTACCAAGAAGATCTTCTGGCGTACCAAACCTTCTCATCGGTGTGTTCGAAATAATCTTATGAGACCTCTCTGTATAATCTCCTTCTTCAGTTAGGAGAAGGTTTTTATTTTGTGAGGTTAAAAAGAAGCCCGGTGCAATGGCATTTACTCTAATTCCTGTCTCGGCCATATGAACAGCTAACCATTTGGTGAAATTTTCAATTGCTGCTTTTGCCGCGCTATAAGCAGGCACTTTGGTCATTGGAGAAGGGGCACTCATAGATGACATGTTGATGACAACTGCTCCATTTTGATGAACCATATTTTTAGTGAAAATTTGTGTAGGAATGAAAGTCCCCATAAAATTTAAATCAAATACATTTTGTACACTATCTGTACTTAAATGAAAAAAAGTATTTATCTTAGGATTAGTAAGGTCTTCTGTTTGAAATATTTCGTTGGTTGTATTTGCATTGGAGTGGTTACCACCAGCTCCATTTATCAATATTGTACACAGGCCTAATTCCTCTGTTACAATCTTCTCGGCCTGTTCAACACTCTCTTTATTCAGAACATCACATTTAATCGCAATCGCTTTCCCGCCCATAAGGTTAATTTCTTCGGCTACCTTTTCACCTTTTTCGACTGTTCTATTTAAAATAGCCACAGACACGCCATGTCTAGCAAGTTCCTTTGCCATGGCACTGCAAAGTACTCCACTCCCTCCTGTTATGACAGCTACTTTTCCAGCTAAATTTTTATTTACCATGCAGCTTCCTCCTTTGCTTCTGTTCGTATAGAATGTTTATTTTTAAAAGCATCCCAAGCTCCCCACAAATACATAATTCCAAGTGCTCTATCATAAAGACCATATCCAGGCCTGCATTGTTCACCCCAAATGTGTCTTCCATGATCGGGTCTACAATAACCTTTGAATCCGCTTTCATAATAAGCGTGTATAATGGCTGAAACGTCTACCGAACCATCTTTTGATCGATGCGATGTTTCAACAAAGTCCCCATTATCATATACACGTACATTTCTTATATGAGTAAATGGTATTCTATCAATAAATTCGTGAATCATAGAAACTAAATCATTTTCTAAGTTTGCTCCTAAAGAACCTGTACAGAGCGTGATACAATGATATGGGCTGCTATTTAGTTGTAAAATTTTTCTGATGTTTTTTTGGTTAGTTACTATTCGCGGTAGACCAAAGACAGGCCAAGGTGGATCGTCAGGATGAATAGCCATCTTCATATCATGAAGTTCTGCAATTGGGATAACCTGATCTAAAAAATACTTCAAGTTGGCCCATAAATCATCTTCTGTTATATTTCTGTAGGCTTCAAAAAGTTGTTGAAGGTGATTTAACCTCTCTGGTTCCCAACCTGGCATGGTTAAACTGGAGTTCTTACTAATTTTATTTACTAACTCTTTCGGATCAATATCTTTAATTCGACTATGTTCATAAAATAGAGCTGTAGAGCCATCAGGAAGTGTTTTATTTAAGTCCGTACGGATCCAATCAAATACAGGCATAAAGTTATAACATATGACTTTAACACCCACCTTTGCTAGCTTCTGAATTGTTTTCTTATAATTTTCTATGTAGCGATCTCTAGTTGGAAGTCCGAGCTTAATATCTTCATGAACATTCACGCTTTCAACCACTTCAATATGAAGGTTATGTTTATCAGCTAATTTTTTCATTTCTACAATTCTTTCTATTGGCCACTCTTCTCCTGCGGGCACATCATGCAGTGCCCAAACAATTCCTTCCACTCCTGGAATCTGCTTTATTTGTTCCAGTGTTATTGTGTCGTTTCCTTCTCCAAACCATCTAAATGTCATCCTCATCTACCATCACCCCTAAATATAAGTAACAACATATTTTTATTTAAAATAATTTGGATATTCTTTCTTCAATAATTCTTTATCAACAAGTGCAATTTTCAAATGCTCTTCCATAATTGTTTCAGCTTTATCAGCATCTTGATCTTGTATTGCTTTGAAAATATTTACATGTTGAGAAAGAATATTATCCCAATTATAATCTGTTACTAGCCTTAACATGCGACTCCTATTAAAGTGTACATTCATCTGTTGAATAACTAACCATGTTTTTTCTTTTTTACACCGTTTGAAAATAGTTCTATGAAACTCCTCATCTAATTCAAACATTTTTTTATAGTCTTTTTTCTTAACGCAAATTTTTTGCATACTTAAATTCATATCTAAATCATTAATCAATTCTTCAGAAAATTCCTGACAGGCTAGTCTAATCACTGCCTTCTCGAGATGTTCTCGCATAAACCGTGCTTCCTCCACAAGATTCAAATCAATTAAAGAAACAAATGTACCTCGTTGAGGGTAGATACTTAATAATCCTTCTTGAGATAATTTTAAAAAGCTTTCTCTTACAGGAGTTCGACTCACATTAAATTGAACGGATATTTCTTTTTCAGAAATATTTGTCCCAGGTGGAAGCTTCAGGCTTAATATTTGATCTTTTAGCATATTGTAAACTTGTTCCCTCGTAGAGAGGTTTTGGTTTTTAAAATCAATATTCATTATTCTAATCTCCTTTCTCTAACATACTACCATACAAGTGCATTAGAATGGTAGACACTAATTTAATTTTTCTGAATATTTATCCTGTGAGCATTTATATAACTCTTGATGATTCTAACTATGTAAGCCATGATCAATCATAAAAACGAGGGAGATTAAAAAGAAAATTCAAAAAACTATACAAAATTCAAAAAGATTGAGTTATAATGTTTTTGAGCTGCCATACTAGTATAACTAGAATATTAATAGAACGAACGGTACTCTGATCTATCAGTTAGTTGAATCATTCAGTTTTTTGAAAGCGCTATCTCATTATTAGAAGTGAAAATTTATCTTCTTGCAGAAGGGAAAGATTGATATGACCAACATCGCAATTATAGGAACTGGATCTATTGCAACTGCCCATATCGAGGCTTATCTTGCAATGCCTGAAATCAGTAAAATTGTAGCTTTAGCTGATATTTATCCTGAAAAAGCAATGTCTGCAGCATCAAAATATAACCTAGAAGCACGAGTTGTCGCTAACTACCAAGAGTTATTGAATGATCCTACGATTGATGCCGTTTCCATTTGTACACCTCCTTATATGCACGCAACCATTGCCATCGATTTTCTTAAAGCAGGCAAACATGTCCTAGTAGAAAAACCTATGGCTTCTTCTCTAAAAGAATGTGACGAAATGATAAAAGCATCTATTGAAAGCCAAAAGCTTTTATCCGTTGTTGCTCAAAACAGGTTTATGACGCCCATTATGAGATTAAAGCATGTCCTTGATCAAAACCTCATTGGAAAAATCGCTCATACTCAAGTTGATTCTTTTTGGTGGCGTGGTCATAGTTATTATGATTTATGGTGGCGCGGTACATGGGAAAAAGAAGGTGGAGGTTGTACACTTAATCATGCTGTCCATCATATTGATATGTTGCAATGGATGTTAGGATTGCCGACTGACATTTTTGCAGCAACGAGTAATACCTTGCATGATAATGCAGAGGTTGAAGACCTTTCTATTGCGGTACTTCGCTATGGAAATGGCAGCTTAGCACAAGTAACCAGTTCTGTTGTTCATCATGGAGAAGAACAACAATTGATTTTTCAAGGTGAAAAAGCTAGAGTATCTGTCCCGTGGAAAGTAAATGCTCAAATAGCTAAAGAAAATGGGTTTCCTCAAGAGAAAAATGATGAGGATTTAGAAAATCGTATTCAGGAAGCTTTTCATCAATATCCGGAATTACGATTTGAAGGGCATAAAGGACAAATAAATAATTTTTTAATGGCTATCAAGGGTAACCAGAAGCTTTTAATTGATGGAACAGAAGGAAGAAAAACACTAGAACTTATTACAGCCATCTATAAATCTGCAAACCTAGGTGTTCATGTGAAGCTTCCTCTTTTAGCAGACGATCCTTTTTATACACGTGAAGGAATGCTTGCGAACGTTAAGCATTTTTATGAAAAACAAAGCAGTGTAGAAAATTTTTCAGACGATACGATAACCGTTGGAGGAAATTACGAGAAACTATGAGTCTAACGTTATTAAATTATTAAAAATAAACTGGAAGCTAGCTAGAGGAGGAACAATCATGCAGAAAAGTGATGGAATGAATTATGCTCCTAAGGGAAAAAGTGCCCCTGTCGTTACAGAAGGACAATTCGTAATGGCAGCTATTGGTCTTGATCATGGACACATCTATGCAATGTGCAATGGATTAACTGAGGCTGGGGCTACATTAAAATGGGTTTATGATCATGATCAGAAAAAAGTACAAGAATTTTGTAAAGCATATCCGGAGGTACAGGTAGCCAAAAGTGAGAAAGAAGTTCTCGAAGATCCAGATGTAAGGCTCGTGGCAGGCGCAGCCATTACATCTAAACGCTGTGATTTAGGGCTGCGTGTTTTAGATCATGGTAAGCATTACTTTACGGATAAATCACCTTTTACAACGTTGGAACAATTGGAGCTTGCTCGTAAAAAAACAGCTGAAACGGGGCTTAAATGGGCTGTTTATTATAGTGAACGTTTGCACGTGGAGAGTGCCGTATTTGCTGGTCAATTGATTGAACAAGGAGCAATTGGAAAAGTGGTACAAGTTCTTGGAACTGGCCCACATCGTAGCAATGTAGAAAACAGACCGAGCTGGTTTTTTGAAAAGGAGTATTATGGAGGTATTCTATGTGATATTGGTAGTCACCAAATTGAACAATTCCTTTTCTATTCTGGCGCAAAAGATGCAAAAGTTGTACATAGTAAAGTGGGCAATTATAAACATCATCAATATCCAGAATTAGAAGACTTCGGCGATGCTACTTTGATTGCGGATAATGGGGCTACAAACTACTTTAGAGTAGACTGGCTGACTCCTGATGGCCTTAGCACTTGGGGGGATGGGCGCACATTCATTCTTGGAACGGATGGGTATATTGAAATTCGCAAATACGTAGACATAGCAAGGGATAAAACAGGAGACCATTTATACTTAGTAAATCAACAGACAGAGCAACATTTTTCTCTAAATGGAGAAGTAGGATTCCCTTACTTTGGTGAACTTATTTTAGATTGTTTAAACGATACTGAAAATGCTATGACTCAAGAACATACTTTTAAAGCCGCAGAACTATGCTTAATTGCACAACGAGACGCAATCTACGTAAATACGGAGTTTGAATTAAGTAAGATCTAAAAAAGTGAGGTGTTATTCTTGTTAATAACACCTTATTTCATTTAATTGAGATTTTCTAAACATAAGTTTGAAGGATAAAGAAAATTATAAAATGTATAGAGGTGACGATATTGTCTACATTCCTAAGCGAAGATATGATGCTTCATCACAAAAGTTCAAAAGTTCTTTATCATGATTACGCGAAAAATATGCCAATCTATGATTTTCATACGCATTTAATGGCTGATGAAATTGCTACTAACAAAAAATATGAAAATATGACTGATATTTGGCTTAACGGAGATCACTATAAATGGAGGGCTATGCGATGGTTAGGCGTAGAAGAAAGGTTTATCACTGGGAATGCAAGTGACAAGGAAAAATTCTTAGCTTGGGCTCAAACTGTTCCATATACAATAGGAAACCCTCTCTATCATTGGTCACATTTAGAATTAAGTCGTTATTTCAATATAAATGAGTTGTTCTCAGAAAAAAATGCACATAAAGTTTGGGATATCTGTAATGAGAAATTAAATGAAAGTAACATGTCCACAAATGGAATTTTAGAAAAATTTAATGTAAAAGTTGTATGTACGACTGATGATCCAATCGATACTTTAGAAAGTCATCAAATCATACGTAAAGATGTAGGGATTACAACTAGGGTCCTACCTACATTTAGACCGGATCAAGCTTTAAATATTGAACAATCAAATTTTGTGAATTATATAGAACAATTAGGTGATTCAAACAACGGTGTTGTTTTAACATATGAAAACTTTATCGCTTCATTACATTCACGAATTGATTATTTTCATGCGAATGGATGCCGAATGTCTGATCATGGTTTTGAAATATTTCCGTTTTCATCAGCTACTGATCAAGAAGTGTCTTCTATATTTGCACGTGCTCTGCAAGGAAAAACACTATCCCAAGAGGATATCAATAAATTTAAAACAAACACTCTGATTCACTTGAGTAAGAAATATCAATCTCTTCATTGGACCATGCAATTACACATAGGTGCTTTAAGGAATAATAATACACGAATGTTCAAGGTAACGGGAAAAGATAGCGGGTACGACTCTATGTCTGACTTCCACCTAGCAAGACATTTAAATGGTTTTCTTAATGAATTAGACAAAGATAACCTTTTACCTAAAACCATTATCTATAATTTAAATCCCGTTCATAATGCTATTGTGGCCTCTACTATAGGGAATTTTCAGTCTTCTGATGCCAGAGCAAAAATTCAATTTGGATCCGGGTGGTGGTTTAATGATCAAAAAGACGGCATGCTAGATCAAATGAAAACATTATCTAATATAGGTTTGCTTAGCACTTTCGTAGGTATGCTTACAGACTCAAGAAGCTTTTTATCGTTCCCTCGCCATGAATATTTCAGAAGAATTTTATGTGATTTATTTGGGACTTGGATAGAAAGTGGTGAGCTTCCTAGGGATTACGAATTTATAGGAAAAATAGTCAAAGATATTTGTTATCACAATGCGGTGAATTATTTTAACATTGAAATAAATGAGACAGTACCAATGAAAACGAATGAATCATGCAGTAAGATATAAAATTTCTATATGAAGAATGATCATCAATAAAGTGAAAAACTGGACATGATGTACTCATGTCCAGTTTTTTATTAATGCACGCCTTTCATCGCTTTCTTAATCAACGGTGTAAGCAGAAGCATAGCGCCACATAAAATGATGGCGAGCATGCCGATGATCCCGAAATAGACGGTTTCTGGCACTTTATCAAACAGCTTGACCACTTGTGCATTAATGGCTTGTGCCATCGCATTTGAAAGGAACCAAAGGCTCATCGTTTGCGCTGAGAAGGCAGCAGGTGCCAGTTTTGTTGTCGCTGACAGCCCAACTGGTGATAAGCAAAGCTCTCCGATGACGACAAGGAAGAAGCTTAGAACGAGCCATAGTGGGCTTACAAGTGTATTTGGTCCAGACATGTAGGCAGGAATGATCATGATAATAAAGGATAATCCTGCGAACAGAAGGCCAAGTGAGAATTTAATCGGGGTAGACGGCTGTTTCTTACCAAGTCTGACCCATAACCAAGCAAATACTGGTGACAGGAGCACAATAAAGATTGGGTTCAATGATTGGAACCAAGAGGAGGCTAATGTCATGCCAAGGAAATTCAAGTTTGTTCGCTGATCTGCATATGTGGCTAAAATATTTGAGCCTTGTTCTTGAATGGCCCAGAACATCACCGCAGCTAGGAACAATGGAATATAAGCGAGTACCCTCGACTGCTCCACTGCACTCGTTTTTTTACTAAAATACATCACAATAAAATAAACAATCGGAATCAGCACACCAAGGACACTGACAAACCAAGTGAATAGATTTATCGTGAGCGCTCCGGTTTGAATGCCGATGACAGCAAAAACAGCAAGTACAATCACGATCAATGTACCGAAAATTTTGAAGTTCTTGCGTTCAGTAGCTGATAGTGGATTTGTGACATAAGTGCCGGCAAGTCCAAGATTCGGCTTTTTCGTGATGACAAACGTAATAAGTCCAACAAGCATACCAACGGCAGCGAGTGAGAAACCAAGGTGGAAATTCACTTTTTGACCGAGTGTTCCGACAATTAATGGGGCGATAAAACCACCCATGTTAATCCCCATATAGAAAATACTGAATCCAGAATCCCTGCGAGGGTCTGTTTTTGTATACAGGTCACCGACTATGTTTGAGACGTTCGGCTTTAGGAGACCTGTCCCAATAATAATCAGCCCCATACTAATAAAGAGCGCTGTTGCTCCGCTAGGTAGTGCCAAAATGACATGACCCAGCATAATGAATACCCCGCCATAAAAGACCGTACTGGACGAACCAAATACCCGGTCGGCAAGCCATCCGCCAATAATGCCTGACATATAGACAAGCGCACCATAGACAGACATGATCGAATTAGCGGTTGTCTGGTCGAAGCCAAGACCGCCTTTTGTCACCTCTGTGTACATATAATAAATAAGCAGTGCACGCATGCCATAATAAGAAAAACGCTCCCAAAATTCAGTGAAAAACAGTGTGTAAAGTCCTTTAGGATGTCCAAAAAACCCTTTTTGAGGAACACTTTTAACAATTTTATCGTGGTCAATTGTAGACATGGCATAGATCCTTTCTTAAAAAAAGAGATATGAGAAAAATGATATTCTTGTATAGTTCTTGTGTCAATATAAAACTATTCTAAAACAGGAAAATGTTAGTTCAATAGGCGTAAAGACTCAAAAAGATAAAAAATTCGCTCAAGTGAAAATCATCGGAAAGTTATTCCAGAAGAATTTATATAAAATTTGAAATATCGTACAAGCAAATCTTTCCCACATGCATAGGATGACAAGAGGACATGTGTAAAAAGGAGGGGTTTTCATTGGGGGATGTAAATGAATCTGATCTGAAGAAACCCATTGTCAATGTATTAGACTTTGGCGTGATTGCTGACGGGAAAACGGACTGTACAGCGAAACTGAACGAATGCCTGGAATGGACAAAAGCACAGGGCTACTCCCACGTCTGGTTGCCGAGTGGAACGTATCTAATAGATGCGGTGTACAGGGGGGATCAATTTTTTCCTTTTCGTCATGCCGGCATACGAGTGCCAAGTCATATTTGTATTGAGATGGCATCAGATGCCGTCATCAAAGTGAAACCAAATGATTCGTGGGGATATGCAGCCTTTTATATAGGAGAGGTAGAGCATGTGACCATTCGGGGCGGGCGGATTGAAGGCGACCGTGATGAGCATGTGTACAAGGCGCTCCCGCCAGAAAGAAAAACACATGAATGGGGCTTCGGGGTGTGTATTGAAGGTGCTTCCCATGTGAATATCGATCGTGTTCAAATCAACAATTGTACGGGAGACGGCATCATTGTCAGTCCGCACGGTTTATTGACCCATATCGAATCGTACTCGCCTGCTTCGTCAATTCATATTTCTGGCTGCACCATCACTGACTCAAGGCGAAACAATATTTCTATTACAGGCTGTGATGGTGTCATTGTGGAAGACTGTTTGCTTGAAAGGGCAGGGGTAAACGGGGTCGAGCCAAAAATGGGCATTGATATTGAAGGATACGGAGAAAATGCGACCAACTTGGAGGAACCGCTGAATATTCAGATTCGAAACAACATAGTCAGAGGCGGCGCAGCCAGCTCTATCTATAATTTCAACGGCTATGGTGTGATCATTGAAGGCAATCAAACGGACAGCAGTATCTCCTATGGCTTCGCCACTGAAATGATCATTGCGAATAATTTGATTCGTGCAGTGAGAGGGGGCGTGACAAAAGCAGGGATTACGAGCTTAGGTGTGCCGCTTGATCAATCGGAAAACAATGTGATCATTATTGGCAATATGATTGAAGGGTTTGAAAAGGGTATTGATGTGAGGGGAGACAGCGTGCACATCACAGGTAATAAAATCAGTCTTTTTGAAGATGCGGCTGTGTCTGTCTATATGGCCAATCGTATTTTAATAGAAGGAAACCATATTGAGTCAGGGACAAACACACGGCTTAGAAGTACATCGCTGCGTATTTATCAATCAGACAGCATTGTCTTTTCAAACAATACCGTCTACTCTGTCATCGATGCGGCGATGGTCAGAGGAACGAATATCTTAATTCAGCATAATCAATTCAAGGAATTCAGCCGAGGGATATGGGTGCAGGAGGGAGAAGCGGGGATCAACGGCAATCACTTTATTCAAGAAGGACATTCACAGCTCGCATCTTCGTATACAATCAGCGTGACAGGAAATGCAAAGGCTTTCATATGGCAGAATCGTTTTAAGCACTATCAAAACTATGCCGTCTACAGCAATACGACCGCTCCTTTAGAGATTAAAGACAATTCCTTTGAAGAAACGTCCTTATATGTGGTGATGTATATTAAAAATGGCTCACCCCAAATTGGTGATAACCGCTTTTATTTAAATCGTTCAATCGGACAGCCGACAGCCGTTTTTCTTGATGAGGTTGTCTCAGCACGTGTGCTGCGGAATAACATCATTAATCTCTCTCCTCAAAAAGCGATTGCCGTCCGCACCACATCTTCCACTCATTCGGTGATTGCCCATAACGTACTAGAGCGCAGTCAATTGATGACGCACTCCACGGACCGGCTCATCGGAAATATTGAAATTGATCCACCGTAACCGCCTGTAAATCCCTTTTTTTGGAGGTTTAGAAGGCGGTTGACAATCATGTAAAAAGGGCATATAGTAATAATTATTTTTCATTTTTCACAACATTTGCCCTTTTTTTATGGATAAAACCGATTAATTCAATCAGAAAAATGTATCTTGTAAAATAATCACTTGATACAAGGAAGATATAGAAAGGATGAAGAACAAGTGTCACAGCCGAAACGGAAGCTCAAGCTAGGCGTATTCATCGCGGGAACTGGACATCATGTCGCCTCTTGGAGACATCCGAAAGCAGTACCAGACGCAGCCATGAATCTTGATTACTTTAAACAATTAGCGAAAAAGGCCGAGGAAGGGAAGCTGGATTTGCTCTTTTTAGCCGACAGCTTATCAATTAATCATACATCTCATCCAAATGTATTAACAAGATTTGAACCGCTCACCCTGCTTTCTTCGATTGCAGAGTCTACCTCAACAATTGGTTTAGCAGCAACAGCATCAACTACATATAGTGAGCCATTCCATATTGCGAGACAGTTTGCCTCACTCGATCATTTATCAGGCGGACGAGCAGCATGGAATGTGGTCACATCTTCTATTGAAGAAACAGCGAAAAATTTTAGCGGAGAAGAACATTTAGCGCACCACAAACGATACGAACGAGCTGAAGAATTCGTCGATGTCGTCAAAGGTCTGTGGGATTCTTGGGAAGAGGACGCACTTATCAGAAACCAAGAAACAGGAGAATTCTTTGAGTCTAGTAAGCTTCATGAGCTGCAGCACAAAGGTGAATTCTTCTCCGTACGGGGTCCGCTTAATGTATCACGCACCCCTCAAGGACAGCCGGTGATCATTCAAGCAGGGTCTTCTGAAGATGGTCAAAAGCTTGCGGCTAAAACGGCTGAACTTATTTTTACGGCACAAAACGATTTCGACAAAGCGAAGGAATTTTACCAAAGCTTGAAGGGAAAAGTAGAGGCTGCTGGTCGAGCTAGAGAGGATGTCAGCATCATGCCGGGCATCTTCCCAATCATTGCCGATACTGTCGAAGAAGCAAAAGCGAAGTATCAAGAATTACAAGAGCTGATTGTTCCAGAGATCGGCCTTAGCATTTTACAAAACTACTTAGGGGGTATTGATCTTTCCCAGTATCCACTAGACGGACCGCTTCCAGAGATTGATCCAAGCGCGTCAAATGCCGTGAAAAGCCGCTTTGACCTTGTGATGAATATGGCGAGAAAGGACAACCTGACCATTCGCCAGCTCTACCAATCTGTTGCAGGGTCCCGTGGGCACCATATCTTCATTGGAACACCAGAGCAGCTAGCAGATGTGATGGAGACATGGCTCGTTGAGGAAGCAGCCGACGGTTTTAACGTGATGCCTCCATTATTGCCAGAAGGACTTGATGCCTTCGTAGACCGCGTCGTTCCGATCCTTCAGGAAAGAGGCCTGTTCAAAACAGAATACACAGGACAAACTTTACGAGAAAATCTCCGCTTAAAACAGCCAAAAAATCGCTACACGACATAAAGGTGAGGTGACTAACGTTGGGATATACGTTTCGTCTGGCAACTGAGGATGATATAGAAGCGTTGCTTGAACTGACAACAAGAGCCTATGAGCCGATTCGTGAGCTCGGCATCCAGTTCCAAGCAGCACATGCAGATGTCGCCCTCGTTCAGAAAAATGTACAAAAGAACCTTTGCTATGTAATGGAAGAAAACGGAGAGCTTCTCTCCACCTTATCACTCCGTATGCCGTGGGGAGAACAGCCAGGACCATTCGGCGTTCCGCATATTTGGTGGTTTGCTTCAGAACCAGCGGCAAAAAAAGGCACAGGCTCAGCCTTGCTTGAGTGGGTTGAAACGGAAGTGCTAAGGGACACACTAAAGGTACCGTTTGTCTCTCTTGGGACAGCTGATAAGCATCCGTGGCTCATGGACATGTATGAGCGTAAAGGCTATGTCAGAGCAGGTGAAAAGGATCTAGGCAAAGGCCATATCACCATTTATTTTAAAAAACAATTACGATCAGATATTACACAACCATAAGAGGAAAGAAGGGTGTACGAACATGAAAAACAAAAAGTGGCTAGTTGTTTTATTTGCGGCAATGCTTGCGGTGTTAGCAGCATGCGGCGGGGGTAATCAGAGTGAAGGCAAAGACGAGAAAGTGCTTAAAGTGGGCGCTACAGGCCAAAGCTATCCATTTGCTTATAAAGAAAACGGCAAACTAGTAGGATTTGATGTCGAGGTCACAGAAGCCATTGCGAAAAAGCTAGGCTACAAACTAGACTGGCAGCTGAGTGAATTCAGCGGACTGATGGGCCAGCTGACATCTGGTAAGCTGGATACTGTATCAAACCAAGTTGCGATTACAGATGAGCGTAAACAAACGTTCAACTTTACAGATACGTATGCATACGCAGGAACACAAATCATTGTCAAGAAGGACAACAAGGACATTAAAGGACTTGATGACTTAAAAGGAAAAACGGTGGCGGCTGTTCTTGGCTCAAACCATGCCAAAAACCTAGAGAGCAAAGACCCAGACAAGAAAATCAACATCAAAACATATGAAACACAAGACGGTGTCTTAAATGAAGTCGCAAATGGCCGTGTAGATGCTTACGTCAACGGACGCAGTGTCTTGTTAGCTCAAATTGAAAAAACAGGACTTCCACTCAAAATCGTCGGCAACCCAATCGTATATGAAGAAGTCGGCTACCCATTTGCCAAAGATGAAAAGCACGACAAGCTAAGAGAAGAATTCAATCAAGCGATCAAAGAATTAAGAGAAGACGGAACACTGAAGAAATTGTCTGAAAAATATTTCAAAGATGATGTCACAGTTCCAATTAAAAAATAACAACAGCGGCGGTGAAAAGCAGACATGAATCACATTGATTGGCAGTATATGGTGACGGTTTTTCCAACCTTGATTCAATACTTGCCGATAACGATCTTCATGGCGATTGTCTCCATGGTATTTGCCATTATCATTGGTGTGGTATTCGCGCTTATAACGAAAAACCGGATACCTGTCTTATACCAATTTGCCAAGCTGTATATTTCTTTTTTCAGAGCGGTTCCAACTTTGGTTCAGCTCTTTCTCATTTATTTTGGTCTTCCGCAGCTATTCCCTGCGATGACCTCAATGGATGCCTTAACAGCGGTCATTATCGGTTTAAGTATTAAAAACTCAGCGTACTTAGCAGAAATTTTTAGAGCGGCTCTTAATTCAGTGGATGAAGGGCAGCTTGAGGCCTGCTTATCTGTCGGCATGACAAGATGGCAGTCTTACGTCAGAATTATTTTCCCGCAGGCCGTCAGAAATGCCATTCCAGCGACGGGGAATACCTTTATTGGACTTTTAAAAGAAACATCGCTTGCCTTTACCATTGGGGTGGCAGAAATGTTTGCGCAAGGGAAAATGATTGCATCGGCCAACTATAAGTACTTTGAAACGTATTTAGCGGTTGGCATTGTGTATTGGGTACTCACCATCATTTATAGTTTCCTACAAGACCTATTTGAACGAAAAATCAGCAAACCTTACCGGAATTAAGGAGGTGTGGACATGATCAAGCTCACCAATTTGAAAAAATCATTCGGCGACCTTGTCGTCTTAGACGGAATTAATCTTGACGTGCAAAAAGGGCAGGTTGTGGCCATTATCGGACCTTCTGGCTCCGGTAAATCAACATTGCTGCGCTGTCTAAATCTATTAGAAACGCCAGATGAAGGTACGATTGAAATTGGCGATGCGAAGCTGAATGCGTCTAAATATACACGTAAAGAAGCCCATCACCTGCGTCAGCAAACGGCCATGGTGTTTCAAAACTATAATTTATTCAAAAACAAAACAGCCTTGCAAAACATTACAGAGTCACTGCTTGTGACGAAAAAAATGACAAAACAGCAGGCAAATGAGATCGGTATGGAGCTATTGAAACAAGTAGGGCTAGAACAAAAAGCTGACAGCTATCCGGTTACACTATCCGGCGGTCAACAGCAGCGAATCGGGATTGCCCGTGCGTTAGCGGTCGATCCACATGCGATTCTGCTGGATGAACCAACATCAGCACTTGACCCAGAACTTGTTTCAGGTGTGCTTCAAGTCATTAAATCCATTGCCATTCAAGAAACAACGATGATCATCGTGACACATGAAATGGCGTTTGCAAGAGAAGTAGCAGATCATGTCATTTTTATGGCAGATGGTCATATCATTGAGCAGGGAACGCCAACCGAACTATTTGACGAAACGAAGAATGAACGAACAAAACGATTTATCCAAAAAGAAGCAGCGGCTGAAGAAGCATAAGCTGCTTTTTACTCTTTAGAGGGGTGAGTATCAGTGAAATCATTAGGAAATGAAGCTTTAAACAAACGTTTAATTAACATGCGCCGAGCGCTTCATGAGCATCCAGAGCTAGCATTTGAAGAGTATGAAACGACAAAAAAACTACGAGGCTGGTTACAAGAGGAAGGGATCACAGTGCTCGATTTCCCAGATCTTCAAACAGGGGTCGTTTGTGAAATCAAAGGAGAACAAGAGGGACCAACGATTGCTCTGAGAGCCGATATTGACGCACTTCCAATTGAAGAAGCATCTGGCGAACCATTTTCTTCAAAGATACAGGGGAAAATGCATGCATGCGGTCATGATTTCCATACCGCTTCGATTTTTGGTGCGGCTGTCCTATTAAACGAACGGAAACATGAGCTCAAGGGAACAGTGCGCATTTTGTTCCAGCCGGCTGAGGAAGTGGCGCAAGGAGCGAAACACGTCATAGAGGCAGGCGTCTTAAATGGAGTCGATGCGATATTTGGTATGCACAATAAACCTAACCTGCCAGTTGGCACCATCGGGATAAGAGAAAAAGCGTTAATGGCGAGTGTCGATCGGTTTGAAATCGACATTCAAGGAACGGGTGGTCATGCTGGAATTCCAAATCACACAATTGATCCGATTGCCATCAGCGGTCAGATCACAAGCGCCCTACAGCAAATTGTCAGCCGCCGCATTAGTTCTTTGCATCATGCGGTTGTCAGCATCACACGTATTCAAGGCGGCACATCATGGAATGTGATACCTGATCGCGTCGAGATGGAAGGGACCGTTCGGACGTTTGAACCTGAAGTGAGAGCGATGATTCCAGATCTCATGAAACAGATCGTGAGCGGTATCGCAGAAGGATTTGGCGCAAAGGCAGAAGTGAAATGGCATCCGTATTTGCCTTCTGTGATGAATGACGAGCGTTTGACAAAGGTTGTGGAAGAAACGGCAGGAGCACTTGATCTCGCAGTAGTAGAGGCAGAACAGTCACTAGGCGGAGAAGACTTTGCCCTTTACCAAGAACGCATTCCAGGCTTTTTCGTCTGGATGGGGACAAGCGGTACCGAGGAATGGCATCACCCTGCCTTTACGTTAAATGAAGAGGCACTCCCTGTTGCCGCTGCCTTCTTTGCCGAGCTTGCGGTTCGGGCGTTGGAGTCAAGATCATGGAACTAACGAAACAGCTCGCAGAGGCAGTGCTATCTGCTGATCCGCTGCAAGATCAACAGGCCGTTCAAATGGCTCGAAACGGTTTGTTAGACGCTGCGGCAGCAGCGCTTGCTGCAAAAGAGGATGAAGGGATTCAGAAGCTCATGGCGCTGGTGGAACAAGAAGGCGGCGCGGCTCAAATTCCTGTCATTGGACAAGGGAAGAAGGTCAGCCGTCAATCCGCAGCCATGCTAAATGGCTACCTGATTCACGCCCTTGATTATGATGATGTGCATTCTGATGTGAGAGGACACCCAAGTGCGGTCATCATCCCGGCCTTGCTTTCCCAGCTGACCAACGGGGAGGCGTACAGTGATCGATTTCTAGCAGCCTACATTACTGGCGTCGAAGTAATGGCAAGGCTAGGTGAATCCATCGGCAAGTCGCACTATGAGCGGGGCTGGCATAATACCGGAACTCTCGGAGCCATTGCAGCAGTCTGTGCGATTGGTTATTTGAAACAAGTTTCACAGAAAGAGCTGGCGAAAGCGATCGGCTTTGCAGGTGCGCAATCAGCTGGAATGCGAAAGCAGTTTGGGGCTGATATGAAACCATTACAAGCTGGCCTCGCCGCTAAAACCGCCGTATGGTCCATGGATTTAGCTTGTTCAGGTTTTGGCGGGAGTGAATCGCTTCTGGATGGAGAGCTAGGCTTCTTTTCTCTCTATGGGGATCAGAAACTAGCGGAAAGACGTTTGCTAGAAGACTATGGCACTGCGTGGCGTATTGTGTCGCCAGGTCTATGGTTTAAAGTGTATCCGTTCTGTTCAGCGGCGCATCATGCAGCCGATGCGATCGAGTCATTAGTACAAGAACACTCTTCCTTACAGGAGAAGATCGAACAGGTCGACGTCATGTTTCCGCCTGGCGGAGATGCCGCACTCACGGAGCGGACACCTTTGACGGGAGAAGAGGGACGATTTAGTGTCGAGTATGTCATCGCACTAGCGGTGTTTGGACAACCTTTATCACTGGATGCTTTTACGAAAAAAGCCATTTCACCAGAGCTGCGGACATGGATGAAGCGGGTAAATAGAGTATATGATCAAACGATAGAACCCCATCCAGACGCAGTGCCAAAAGGACGTTTTACGATTGTAAAGCTCACCTTATCTGACGGCACCACCATCAGAAAACGGGTCGATATCCCTCGGGGAGCACCAGGCTGTGCGTTATCGACAGAAGACATCATACAAAAGTTAAGCAGCGTCACCAGCACATCACAGGCAAAGCAGCTTTTACAGGCGGTTGAAGAGGGAAATGACGCTGCTTATCTGAAGTTGCTCGTGTGATATGAAAAAAGCTCATCTTTGGAGATGAGCTTTTTAAATGTCCTTATTCTTATAAGAGTGAATACACTCTATGACGTCAAAGAAGATATTCTCTTCGTCAGGTGAACAATTGATCTACAACAATCACATTTAAAAACGACCCTATTCTATGACAGAGGCAAAACGAGTTTTATCTTTTAGGTGTATTTTTAAAGGTATCAAATCGCAAATCGACGAATTTAGTAGTACGTTTAAAGATTTAAATCATTGAAATGAAGGGAGTATGAAATGTTAACTATTCGTCGTATCTATCAAAAAAATTATCCTAAAGGAAAACAAGTATATTATCAATATACATCTGAAAAATACTATGAAATTCATATGGAAACCAGTCACAATGGTTGGAACATCTCCCTTACAGAAGAAGTATTTGAAGCGCCAGTTAAAAAAAATCTAAAAGAGGAGATTTTCGATCCATATAAAGAGGGTTCAGAGGTTTACGTGTCAGAGATGAATGGTGAAGAAACTGGAATTATAGTCATTCAACACATGAAATGGAATAATACATTACTCATTCATGATTTATATGTGGATAAACAATTTAAAAGAAAAGGTATTGGCAGCACTTTCATTAAAATGGCACAAAAACGTGCTCGTGAATTGGGAGTTAGAATGATTGTATTAGAAACCCAATCATCCAATTTTCAAGCTATCCAGTTTTATTTGAAAAATGGCTTTCAACTGATTGGATTAAATGTCAATTCTTATTCAAATGAAGATATAAAGAAAAAGGAAATTCGCATCGAAATGGGGTGCCTTATAGAAAATCACAATTAGCTTCGTTAGGGCACACCGCCCTCGATATGCATGTCCAGTTCCAAACTGTTTTATATAGACCATTTATAACGATCAGGAAGCGTGTCATTTCATTCTTTTACTAAATGGGAGACTTCTTCATCTGAAAGAACGTAAATGACACTGTCCTCATCTTAGACTATCCTCTACAATTCCTTCATTTTGCCATTCTACTATATTAAAAAAGAACAATGTGATTCTCCAAAATGTCAACTCCATCAAAAAGTATGAATAAAAGATGACCAAAGCATGATAAGTTCATGAAATCGTATCAATCCAATTGAGATTTGAGAAGGAACATGTAAAATAAAGCTACATAAAGAAAAACAAAGGCAACAGCGGAGGCTGATGATGAAAATATTAATGATTGAAGATAACCAGAGTGTTTGTACAATGACGGATATGTTTTTTCAACGAGAAGGATTTCAAGCGGAATTCGTCCATGATGGATTAGAAGGATTGAATCGATTTAAGCAAGAGGAGGATTGGGATCTGCTCATCTTAGATGTCATGCTTCCTTCAATGGATGGTCTGACCATTTGTCAAAAAGTACGCCAGATTAGTGATGTTCCGATTATTATGCTGACAGCAAAGGAAACGGAATCTGATCAGGTGCTGGGCTTCGATCTTGGGGCAGATGATTATGTGACAAAACCCTTTAGTCCGCTCACCTTAATGGCAAGAATCAAAGCAGTGAAACGACGTTTTGCTCAAACAACATCTACTCAAGAAGGAGCGAAAGAGGGTGAACGGCTAGAGACCGAACATTTTCAGTTAGATAAAAAAACGAGAGAAGTGTTTCTAGAGGGGAAACGGATCGAAAATTTAACGCCAAAGGAATACGATCTGCTGTGCTTTTTTATACAGCATCCTCGGCAAGTATTTTCACGAGAACAATTGCTTGAGCAAATTTGGGGATACCAATTTTATGGTGATGAACGAACAGTTGATGTTCATATTAAACGATTGCGCCAAAAAATCGGAGACGGACCTAAGCCCTTTCTGTATACGGTATGGGGCGTAGGGTATAAGTTCGATGAAGATTAAATATTTTTACCAGTTGCTGATTAGTCACCTTGGGTTATTGCTCATTGCCATCATTATTATCAGCACCCTCATGTCTCATTTTGTAAAAGATATTGCCTATCAAAATAGGGTAGACGAAATGAGTTCGTATGGGAATGAAATTTTGGAGAATTTTAAACAACTGTCGAAAGCCGAGATGAACTTCCGTTTGCGTCCATTTGAAGACATTCTTTCGACAAGACAAATCCGTTTTTTCGTCTTTGATGAAAAAGGGACTGTGCTGTCTCAGCAGCAAGAGATGCCACCGCATGAAGCGTTACTCACAAAAGATTTGTGGGCCAAGCTTGCAAAAGGAGAAGAAATCATTGTCAAGCGAAGTGATTCGCGCCGGCTTGATCAAGAAGCATCACTTGTGGCACTTCCTGTCATGGAAGACGGAAAGCTGAAGGGCGGGGTGGTGCTCATAGCTCCTATTCAAGGAGCAGAAGAGCTGATTGCTCAAATGAACCGGTATTTATATATCATCGTGTTTGTGGCATTGACGATTACCTTTATTCTCAGTCTGTTTCTGTCGAAGTTCCATGTGAATCGTATCAAAAAATTGAGAGAGGCAACTGAGAAAATTGCGCATGGTGACTACAACATTCATCTTGAAAACAAACACCTTGATGAAATTGGCACACTAGGTGAGGATTTTAATATGATGGCCAATCGTCTTCAACGGTCAAGAGAGGAAATTGACCGGCTTGAAAAACGGAGACGCCAATTCATTGCGGATGTTTCTCACGAATTGAAAACACCGCTGACGACCATTCGAGGATTGGTCGAATGGCTCAATACTGCGGATGTGCCGGCAGAAGAGAAAGAGAAATGCTATGCGCTCATCACTGATGAGACAAAACGAATGCTGCGACTCGTCAATGAAAATATGGATTATGAGAAAATCAGGTCGAATCAAATCACCCTTCAAAAATTTCACTATCCACTCATTGATACGTTTGAAGTGATTAAGGAGCAGCTGAGCCGAATGGCTGAAGAGAAAAACAATCAGCTCATGGTAGAGGTTCACCCTGAACAAAAGGTATACGCAGATTATGACCGGCTCATTCAAATCCTCGTCAACATCACAAAGAACGCCATCCAATTTACAGAAGGCGGCCGTATTTCTTTGAGAGGGAAAGAAGAGAATGGGGAAACGATCATTGAAGTAGAAGACACGGGAATCGGCATTGCACCCGAAGAAGTCAAACACATTTGGGAACGTTTTTATAAAGCGGATATTTCGAGAACGAATACACCATATGGAGAATACGGACTTGGCCTGTCGATTGTCAAGCAGCTTGTAGACTTGCATGACGGACAGATTGATTTAAAAAGTGAAAAACATAAGGGAACAACATTTATCATTCGTTTACCGCTCCCACAGGAAAAGGGCTAAACTCTGTTTAGCCTCAGCGTGTAGACAAACCCTCGCATTCGGTGTCAGTCCTGCGTGCCGGTGCTCACGAATGTGAAATTCGCTCCGCGCCGGTACTCGTCTTTCCTAGACTGCAAATGTTTTCTATCACGCTGAAAAGAAGAAAAGGGCTAAACTCGGTTTAGCCCTTTTTGGTGTATCATCACTTATTCTGTTTTGGAGAACGTTAAGCCGATATGAGCAAGTGCCTGCGGTAAATCCTTACGAATGGTGATGTCTTTAAATGAAATATTCGATTGAATCGCACTCAGCGCAAGGTCTTGCTTAATTCCTGTTAAAACAGCTGAAATGCCTAACAGTCTTAACGTTTGCGCATAGCTGACCAAGTATTGAATGCTTTGTTCATTGAGTCGTTTTGTCCCTGAAACATCAATGACCAAATGAGAGAGCGACAGCCTGTAGCTTTCCTGTAAAATGGTTTCTAAAATATGCTGCGCACGTGTCTCTTCGATATCACCAAGAAGAGGGAGCACGGCGACACCGTCAACAACAGGTACGATCGGTACAGATAATTGCTGAATCTGCCGATTGGCCTGGTCGAGTTCTAAGACGTAACTCAACAAAGATGCCATCGTTTCAAACATATGAACATGCTCTTCTGTAAATTGCTGCGGCCTTAGGTCAAGTCCACAAATTGTTCCATAGTTCGTACCATCAGTAAAATCGATGGGAACCCCAATAAATGAGCCGCCTTGCAGCTGTTTCGTGACGTCTAAGTTTTTTGAACGCTCGTCCAAGCGGATATCAGGGATCAACAGCGTATCGCGATGATCGACCGCCAGCTTGCAAAATGTCTTCTCGTAAGGATTTTCTTCCCCTTCTTCAAGAAGCTGCTCGTCATGATTTAGCACCTTCACAATCTGATTGGTGTTTTGATCATTTTTAGCAATAAACAGTGTATTCATATGAATGAATTGACTCATCATGTTTAAAATACTTGTAGAAGCATCATGAAAATTGCGAAACTGTTTTAATAGTTGTTGACGAGGCATGGATTAGGACTCCTTGTAGCTCCGATCAATGGCCGGAACAATAGTTGATTTGTCTCTATCATACAAAATCAAACGAGAAATAGATATACTTTAATGCGCAAATCGTGTGAGATCAAAAAGACTGCCGATCCGGAGATCTGACAGTCTGCTGATTAAATGGAGACAGGCACCGTGGACATAGAGAAAAATTCCTCATATAAGGCTTGAACGGCTTCTTTTTCTTGAGCTGCTTTGACGCCAAACATCATGCTCACCTCTGAAGAGCCTTGGTTGATCATTTCAATATTCACTTTGGCTTTTGACAGTGCTTTTGCCGCTCTTGCTGTTGTACCAACATTATGACGCATCGCTTCTCCTACGACCATAATAAGCGAGAGGTTCCGCTCTAAAACCACTTCATCTGCATCAAGCACAAGCTTTAATCGGTCTAAAAGCTCTTGTTCAATCTGCTGCTCCTCCAGCTGATCCTGCCTTAAAATAATGGTCATATCATCAATGCCAGAAGGCACGTGTTCATACGTAAGTCCATATTCCTCTAACGTTTGCAACACCTTACGTCCAAAGCCCACTTCTCGGTTCATCAAATACTTACTGATATAAATACTGCAAAATCCATTGTCTGACGCGATTCCCACAACAGGGCCATTCGTATGATCCCGTTGATTTACAATTTTCGTGCCTTTGGCCGCTGGATTATTGGTGTTCTTAATCTGAACAGGAATGCCTGCCCGAAAGGCTGGAATAAGTGCCTCATCATGAAATACAGAAAAACCCGCATAGGACAATTCACGCATTTCACGATACGTCAGCTCTGTGATTTCCTTTGGTTCATGAACGATCGTTGGATTGACGGCGTAGACTGCATCCACATCGGTAAAGTTTTCATACACATCTGCCTTCAGTCCATTTGCCAAAATGGAACCGGTAATGTCTGATCCACTACGGGAAAAAGTGACGATATCACCCGCTAGACTAAAACCGAAAAAGCCAGGGAACACAATAATGCCAGAGCGTTCTCTTAATTTGTACAAATGATCATACGATTCTGGAAGGACTTGCGCTTGACCAGGCTCGTCGCTGACAAATAGACCGGCTTCTTTAGGATTCACATAGTGCGCTTCGACGCCTTGATGCTGAAAGTAGGCTGCAATCAGCTTTGCGTTATTATCTTCACCGCTTGCTTTAATCGCATCAAGATAACGCTCAGGATGAGAAGAATCAGCCTGTAATAACGTGTTTACATCTTGCCGGATGGTGTCAATAATGTCTTGACCTAACCCCAGCTCATCCGCAATCGAGGCATATCGCTCGATGACAGCTTCTTGTAAATCGTGTGCTTCACCTAAACGTAAATATTGTTCACCGCAACTAATTAATAGATCGGTGACCTTCGTATCCGTTGAATGCCGTTTTCCTGGTGCGGAAACAACGACTGCTTTTCGAGCTGGATCTGCTGTGACAATGTCAAATACCTTTTGCAGCTGCTTGCCAGAAGCAAGAGAACTGCCACCAAATTTAACGACCTTCAATGCATACATCTCCTATAGTAAAAATTTTCTCACAAATTGAATAGTTTCTATTATCAACTCTTTTCTTCAAATTATCAAGGTTTTTCTTCTCTGAATGAACAAATGTATTTTTGGGGAGGACGTTATGTGTGAATAGATGAAAAAAGAGCCGGCGATATGCCGAGCTCTTTGTCTTTATGAAGAAGAGGACGAAGAAGATAGCTCCTGCTTCATCACTTTGTTTTTACGTTTTTCTTTTAAGAAGAACGAGAGAACGAGTCCAATGACCGCAATAGCACCAGACACGATAAATGACGTATTCATGCCATGAACGGCTGACTTCATTGGATCGGATAATGCTGCATTGGCAGCAGAGCTGCTCATAATGGAGACAAGCACAGCCGTCCCGATAGAGCCGCCCATTTGTCTCATCGTATTATTCATTGCTGTCCCGTGCGGAATCAAATGCGGTGGTAACGAGTTAATACCGGCTGTTGTCAGCGGCATCATGATCATCCCAACCCCGATTAAGCGAAGCGTGTAGGCCACTGTAATGAGGGTAATCGATGAATCAAGGCTCAGCATCATAAATGGCAGGGAAGTGACAGCTAATATCGTAAACCCGCCTAGAGCCAGCCCTTTACCGCCTACTTTGTCAAAAATTCGTCCGATAATCGGTGATAGGAATCCCATAAAGAGAGCCCCTGGCAATAAGATCAGCCCTGTATCAAGGGCAGATAACCCTCTGACATTCTGCGTATAGAGCGGCAGAATCGTCTCTGTTCCAATCAGTAAAGCAAAGACGAGCATACCGAGGAAGGTCGTTAAGCTAAAGATCGCAAACTTAAAGACGCCAAACTCAAGCATCGGTCTTTTTAAATTCGACTGACGCAGGATAAAGAAGAACAAGCTCACAGCACCGACAATGAGTGAAATCAGAACGGTCGCACTCGTCCAACCATACGTTCCGACACTTGAAAATCCGTACAGCAGTCCGCCAAATCCGAAGGAAGACAGGATCACCGATAAGACATCGATACGAGTGTCTCTTTGCTGTGTGACATTTTTCATTAAGAAGAAAGCAAGAATGAGATCAATAATACCGATTGGAAGAACAATATAGAATAAGAACTTCCAGCTAAAGGAATCGACAATCCAGCCGCCAAGTGTTGGTCCAAGCGCCGGTGCGAATGAAATCACTAGTCCGACCATACCCATGGCTTGCCCGCGTTTTTCTTTTGGGAAAATGGTTAAAAAGATCGTTTGCATGAGCGGCATCAAAATCCCTGCGCCAGCTGCCTGCACGATACGTGCTGCAAGAAGCACCGGGAAATTCGTGGCGAACGAAGCAAGAATGGTACCTGCTGTAAAAATGCTAAGAGCCGTTAAGACTAAGGAACGGCTTGAAAATTTCTCAATTAAAAAGGCCGTAATTGGGATGAGAATCCCGTTTGTCAGCATAAAGGCTGTGGTCAGCCATTGGCCTTTACTGACATCAATATTGAACTCTTCCATGATATGCGGGATCGCTGGAATGAGAAGCGTTTGGTTTAAGATCGCAACGAACGCCCCAACGAGGAAAATCCCAACAATCACAGACCGGTTATACGATGTTGTTGATTGGTTCATATTATCCCTTCTTTATCTATAAAATAATGCTTTTCAGCTGTGACACGTTTTGAGATAAAACGCTGTGTTTGCCTAAATAATCAAGCAATGAGCTGATTAAAAAGGTTCTCGGTTGGTCCTTTGACAGTTCTTGACTCAGCAGCTCAAACGCAGAGAGGAGATCGTCCTTTTCTTCTCCGTTTGATAGTGTGTGAAGCTCTTGTTTTATTTTTGTTAAGTACGAGATGACAAGCTTTTCTTCATCATATTCTTCCTGTGTGGAAAGCAAATAAGAGTCCATCAGCTGATCTGTTAGCACAGGCTCAATGGAGCAAGGCTTTATTGATACACGATCCATCACACCGATGATCATTTCGGCGGCATTTTCTAATTGGATGTTCTTGTGCTCAATCGCCAACATCAAGATGAATTCTCTCATTAATCCGTTGAGGACAATCACAAGATCCCACACATAAGGCGCAACAGATTCACCATATGTGCTTAAAATGATGTCTCTGTGCCGCTGCATGATAATGGAGCGTGTCTCACGTAAATGCTTAATGACGATGGGCGAATGCTGTGAAAAAGCTTCAAAGGACAGCATATTCAAAAATTTATGATTCTCTTTAAACTCTTCAAGCTCAAGCTTAATCTTTTTTGTGAATTTTTCCTTTTTGGACAGCGTCGTTTCGGAATGAATGATCTGAGAAATCTCTCTCATTTTGCGCTGATTGTATTTAATCAGTTCCAATAGAAGAGCTTCCTTTGAATCAAACAGTTTATAAATAGACGCTTTTGATATTTTACAGGCATCAGCAATTGACTGCATGGAGACACTCATATAGCCTTTTTGAGAAAATAATTTCTTCGACACCCGCAAAATCTCTTCTTGCTTTTCGTTCATCTTCATAAGTCCTTTCCGAATCGGCAAAACCATATGGTCACAATGGAAACCGAGTGGTCACTTTTGCTATGATAACAAAACCAATGGCACATGACAAGAAAATGAACTTAAAAAAATACCTATCTGATGACAGGTATTTTATCCTTCCGCATGTGCGGCATATATGATGATCTGTCCGTTAAGTTCGGCGATTAAAAGGTCTTCTCGCTCCTTTACAGAGTAAATCGCTGTCCCTTTTTTCAACTTGGAAGCTGTGCCGTGATTAAAATGTTCGGCAGCTGTTTTCTGAATCACACCTACTTGCTGATGTTTTGTTACATTTAATGATTTTGTCCAATCTATGTTTGTTTCATAGATCGTTTCTTCCCATTGAAATAAATCTGCCTGTGGATCGAGAGCTAATAACTCTTCTGCACTAGGTGGTTTAGATTCGGCATACCGGACGGATTGGCATCCACATAAGCAAATGGTGAGTAACATTAAACAAAAGTAAGTCCATAATTTTCGTGTCAAATGAGATCCTCCCCTTCACAAGAAAGCTATTATATAGTCATAGTCGTTTCCGAAGGATGTATCGTTACTTTAATGAGGCGAGTAAGGAGATTGTATGTTGGCACGAAATACGGTACATTTATCGTATGAATAATCCAATCCATCCAACCCAAGAAGACATGAGACTGATTTCGGTGCTGCACGCATTGGCCGATCCCATCCGGTTAGAAATTGTCCGCTGCTTAGCTGAAGCAGGCGAGAGGACATGCGGCACGTATGAGATGAATATTGCCAAATCCACGCTGTCACATCACTTCAAAGTGTTGAGGGAGGCAGGCATCGTGAAAGTGAGAATTGACGGAAAACACCGCTATTATTCTTTAAGAAAAGAAGACATTGAGACCGCTTTTCCTGAACTCGTGTCATCCATTTTAGCCGTAGATAAAGAGCGGTGGTAAGCCAGCTGTCTAGAAAAGCAGCTGGCTGTTTTATTTCCCATAAATCGAGTCATACAGGCGTTTCACCGCTGGCTTAATATCCTCTGGCCGCATGTGCGAAAAGCCGAGGACGAGCGGGACAAAGCCTTCTTTGTGACCAGGCACATGCTCATCAAGGGTAAAACGGTCCATCCCGTACATTTTTAGCTTTCGATCTTTGGCACGTTGTAAAATCTCATGCTGCGTGCGGTTTGAACGGAACTCTGCGATAAAATGAAGCCCTGCATTTTCCCCGATAATCCGTACGTTGTCACGAAAGACAGTGTCGAGCTCTCCAATGAGCTGTTTTCGTTTTTCCTCATATAGCCCATTCATTCTTTTAATATGCCGCTGATAGGCGCCATCTTTTATAAAATAAAGAAGGGTGTATTGTGTAAAAAGATTGGCCGTTTGAATAAAAAAGTGCTGTTCTTCTTTATAGCGTCTTAATAAATGCTGCGGTAGCACCATGTAGCTGATCCTCAAGCCGGGCAGCAATGATTTCGAAAAGGTCCCCATATAAATGACTTTGTCATAGCGGTCAAGGCTCTGCAGCGCCGGTATGCTGTCTGTGCCATACTTAAATTCACTGTCATAATCGTCCTCAATGATATAGCGGTCTGGCTGATCAGCCGCCCAGTTTAACAGCTGTATCCGCCGGGAAATCGGCATGATCACCCCTGTTGGGAACTGATGAGAAGGCGTAATGATCAAGACATTTGGCTCTTTCTTCTGAATATCGCTCATCCGCACCCCTTTTCGATCAATGCCAATCGTTTCAATCCGGTGATGATTGTTTTTCAGCATTTGATACAGTCTGCGATAGCCGGGGTTTTCTAATCCATATATTTGATCAGCTGGAAGGATGCTAGATAATGAATGAATGAGTGACTGTGTACCCGCACTTAAAATGAGCTGTTCAGGGTAGCATTTGACCCCTCGTGCAAGTCCAATCAGCCGGGCAATCGTTTCCCTCAGCTCATAGACGCCTTGTGGGTGCGGCAGTTCACCAAAGGCTTCTTGGTGGAGACTGATCGCCTTTTGTTCACTTTTCAGCCAGCTTTTAAAAGGAAAATTGGCTGTATCAACAGAAATATGTGAAAAGGAATACCAGTCATCTCGCTCAATCGGATTCTCTTTTAAATCAGCTGGAAGGGAAGAGGGTTTCAGTTGACCTGATTCATGAAATGTTTCCAGTGATTCCACAAAAAAGCCTTTCCGTTCAACTGAATATAAATATCCCTCGGCAAGCAGCTGCTGATAGGCGCCATTCACTGAATTGACGCTGACGTTTAAAGTATCTGCTAACTCTCGTTTAGACGGTAATTGATCGTGTGGTTGCAGGTTGCGGTTTAAAATTTCCTCTTTAATTTTCGTGTAAATTTGATGATAAATAAACCCGTTTTCCCCTGTTTGATCTAGTTGAATTGTCAGCATCTCGTCATTCCATCCTCTCTGGTACCATGAAAAAAATGATATTGGTACTTTCTATCATACCAAAAAATATTCAGAATAATAAAAAAGACATAAAGGGGATGGATGACAATGAGTCAAACGACAACAAACCGTTTTTCAACAGAGGAATGGCAGGGGAAAAGAGATCAATACGTCGCAAGAGGCGTAAGTAATGGCAACCGTCATCTTGCAGCGAAAGGGAAGGGAGCCGAGCTTTTCGATATTGATGGCAATCGTTTTATCGATTTTGCAGGCGCCATCGGTACATTAAATGTAGGACACTCCCATCCAAAGGTTGTGGAAGCAGTCAAAGCACAGGCAGACAGCCTGATTCACCCAGGATTTAATGTCATGATGTACGAATCCTATATCGAATTGGCAGAAAAACTATGCCACCTCACACCAGGCGACCACGACAAAAAAGCCATTTTCTTAAATTCAGGTGCAGAAGCAGTTGAAAACGCAGTGAAAATTGCCCGTAAATATACGAAAAGACAAGCGGTTGTCTCTTTTACAAGAGGGTTCCACGGAAGAACGAATATGACGATGAGCATGACAAGCAAGGTCAAGCCTTATAAATTTGGATTCGGCCCATTTGCGTCAGAGGTGTATCAAGCGCCGTATCCTTATTACTATCAAAAACCTGAAGGATTAAGCGATGCAGCCTACGACGAATACATCATTGATCAGTTCAATCAATTCTTTGTCGCAACCGTTGCACCAGAAACCGTCGCTTGTGTGGTGATGGAGCCAGTCCAAGGGGAGGGCGGATTCATTGTACCATCGAAGCGTTTTGTCCAGCACGTCGCTTCATTCTGTCAGCAGCATGGAATCGTATTCGTGGCAGATGAGATCCAAACAGGATTCGCAAGAACAGGGAAATACTTTGCGATTGAACACTTCGATGTGGTGCCAGACTTAATCACTGTGTCAAAATCACTTGCAGCTGGCCTGCCGCTGAGCGGTGTCGTTGGCAGAAAAGAATTACTTGATGCAGCGGACCCAGGGGAGCTAGGGGGGACGTATGCTGGCAGTCCATTAGGCTGTGTGGCGGCATTGGCTGTACTTGATATTATTGAAACAGAACAACTGAATGAACGATCTGAACACATTGGACAAGTCATTGAGGACAAAGCGAATGAGTGGAGAAGTCAGTATTCATTCATCGGGGAAGTCCGGCGTTTAGGGGCAATGGCGGCCATTGAAATTGTGGAAGATCAAAAAACGCGTACACCAGATAAGAAGACAGCCGCAGCGATTGCAGCCTATGCAAACAAGCACGGACTACTCTTATTAACGGCAGGGATCAATGGGAATATTATTCGCTTTTTAACACCACTTGTCATCACAGATGAGCTGCTGCAAGAAGGACTAGGGATCATCGAAGACGCCTTCACAGCACGCTAAACAACAAAGGGGGATGGTTGTATGCAAAAACAACAAATGGCTAAAACCATGTCGCAGTCAGACGTACTGTTTTTATCCATTGGTGCAATGCTTGGCTGGGGCTGGGTTGTACTTTCGGGAGATTGGATTTTAACAGCTGGATTTTTAGGAAGTGTGATTGCCTTTGTCATAGGGGGCATTCTCGTCATCTTTATTGGACTAACGTATGCAGAGCTTTCCTCTGCAATTCCAGAAACAGGCGGAGGACTCGTCTTTGTCCAGCGGGCATTTGGGATCAAATCAGCGTTTGTCTCCGCATGGGGCGTATTGTTCGGTTATGTGTCCGTGATTACGTTTGAAGCGGTCGCACTTCCGACAGTCATTGACTATGTCATTCCAACACAGCATGTTGGTTTCCTATGGAATATAGGAGGATGGGATGTTTACTTTACATGGGTATTGATTGGATCTGGCGGTGCGCTGTTTTTAACAGCTCTCAACTACATTGGCGCAAAGCCTGCTGCTATTTTTCAATCGGTGTTCACAGTGGCCATTATCCTGACAGGTTTTCTTCTATTAGGCGGAGCTACATTTAATGGAGATTTTGCAAACCTTGAGCCGATGTTTCAAGGCGGGGTTGGCGGTCTGATGGCTGTGTTAGTGATGATTCCCTTTTTATTCGTTGGGTTTGATGTCATCCCGCAGGTAGCGGCGGAGATTAACGCACCGAAGAAAATCATCGGGAGAATTTTGATTATCTCCATTGTGAGTGCGGTTGTATTTTATCTGCTCATTGTCTTTGGAGTAGCGGCAGGATTGTCAAAAGGTCAGCTTGAGGCTTCATCACTAGCAACAGCAGATGCTATGGTACAGCTTCTTGGTCATCAGGCGTTTGGGACTGTGCTTGTCATTGGTGGTGTAGCAGGTATCGTAACGAGCTGGAATGCTTTTATCATTGGTGCAAGCCGTATCCTCTACGCAATGGCGGAAAGAGGCATGATTTCCAAATGGTTTGCGTATATTCATCCGAAGTATAAAACTCCGACAAATGCCATTTTGTTCTTAGGTGCATTGGCCTTTTTTGCACCATTACTAGGCCGACCTGCCCTCGTGTGGATTGTCAATGCAGGGGGTGTGGGCATCATCGTTGGGTATTTGATTGTGTCCATTGCCTTTATGAGACTTCGCAAGACAGAACCTGAGCTTGAGCGTCCATACCGCATTAAATATTGGCGGACGACCGGCGTTTTTGCCATTGGACTCAGTCTCCTTTTTCTTTCATTTTATTTTCCAGGGATGCCGGCTTCCTTGTCATGGCCAGCTGAATGGATTTTGCTTTTAGGTTGGGCACTCATTGGGTATATACTATATGTAATGAATCCAAGAACGAAGGAGAAGATAGAGCATGACAAACGAACTCAAAGTGTATAATCCTGCAACCGGAGAAGAAATTGCCTCAGTTGCTCAGCATACAAAAGAACAGATTGAAGATGCGATCACTCGCTCACACAAAGCATTCAAAACATGGGCAAAAACGTCAGCCCATGAACGTGCAAATATCATTCGCAAATGGTTTGATCTCATGATCGAGCATAAAGAAAGGCTTGCAAAAATCATCACAGAAGAAAACGGGAAGCCGTATCAAGAAGCATTAGGGGAAATCGTCTATGCCGCTGGATATATTGAGTGGTACGCAGAGGAAGCAAAGCGGATTTACGGCAGAACGATCCCGTCTCATACGACAAACAAACGCCTATTTGTCACAAAACAGCCAGTTGGTCCTGTTGCCGCCATTACACCATGGAATTTCCCTGCGGCGATGATTACAAGGAAGGCGGCACCAGCGCTTGCGGCGGGCTGTACGTTTATCGTGAAACCTGCTGAAGACACGCCGCTTACGGCCATTGAGCTTGTGAAATTAGGCCATGAAGCCGGAATTCCAGAGGAAGCCTTGCAATGGGTGATTGGAGATGGAAAAGAAGTGGGGGAAATCTTCACAGATAGTCCATTGATCCGCAAGATCACGTTTACTGGTTCAACACCAGTTGGAAAACATCTCATCAAAAACAGTGCGAGCACAGTGAAGCACGTTTCTATGGAACTTGGCGGTCATGCCCCGCTGATCGTCGATAAGGACGCCAACCTTGAATTGGCTGTGAAACAAGCAGTGGCATCTAAATTCCGTAATGCAGGCCAGACGTGTGTTTGTGCCAATCGCTTAATCGTCCATGAAGAAATTCATGAAGCATTTGCGCAAAGCTTCAGCAAAGAAGTGGAAAAGCTGAAAGTAGGAAATGGGTTTGAAGAAGGCACGTCCATCGGACCGATTATCAATAAGCGAGGCTTCGATAAAATTGTCGACCAAATTCAAGATGCCGTGGATAAAGGGGCGAAAGTTCTTGTCGGCGGCGATACACATTTTGACGAGGAGAAGTCGTATTATTTTGTTCAGCCGACGGTGCTAACTCATGTCGACCCTTCAATGAACATTATGCATGAAGAGACGTTTGGTCCAGTTGCACCAATTACGACATTTAGCACTTTAGATGAAGCCATTGAATTAGCGAACGATACACCTTTTGGACTTGCGGCTTATTTCTTTACAGAGAATTACCGCAATGGCCTCTATATATCTGAGAATCTAGATTACGGGATTATTGGCTGGAATGACGGGGGACCATCCGCTGTGCAGGCACCTTTCGGCGGTATGAAAGAGAGCGGTATTGGCCGTGAAGGCGGCATCGAAGGCATCGAACCTTATTTAGAAACGAAGTATGTGTCAATTGGTTTAGACGAATAACATGTGAAAAAGACTGTCCGAGAAGCCTCGGCAGTCTCAGCATGTAGACAAACCCTCGCATTCTTTGTCAGTCCTACGCGCTGGTGCTCACGAATGTGAAATTCGCTCCGCGCCAGTACTCGTCCTTCCTAGACTGCAAAGGTTTTCTATCACGCTGAAAAGAAGACAAAGGGCTAAAATCAAGTTCATTTTAGCCCTTTGTCAACAATCTGTGACTGTCCGAGAAGTCTCGGCAGTCTTTTTTATGTTAAACAGCCGGTGGGAAAAGTTGATCCACCGTTTCTTTTGTTTCTTTGAGAATCTCGTGGATGTCGTCTGCAGATGCTTGTTCCATGCTGCTGAACAAGAGCCGTTCGACTGGCTCAACGCCGATCAGATCGAAGGCGGCTGTATCTGTCGTCATCTGATGGCTGGGGGTGATGATCATATTTGAATCAAGAAAGGTCCTCGGTGCATCATGCGTATTAATAATGACCCCTTTTTTGTCTCGAAGCAGATTTTTCACCACTCCGTTTTCATTGATCTCATACGCAAACCCCTCTGAAAAAACGCGCTCTACATAACCCTTTAGCATCGCCGGCAAGCCTGTCCACCATATTGGAAAGATAAATGTGAGGACATCGGCTTGCTGAATCAGCTTCTGCTCTCTTTGAACCGGTACCGGCACATGCCCATTTTTCATGGCAGCCTTTTCTGCTGTTGTCCGCTCTGGCGGAAAGCCAATGGCATACACATCACGAACTGTCACATCATGACCATTGTTCAAAAGAGTGCTTACAACAAGATCTAATAGGGTTTGATTTAAGCTTTGCTGGGGATGAGCAAATATGATTAGATGGTTCATCTCATAGCCTCCTAGGTGGTCATGTGTCTCATTATGGCATGCACGAGTATCCTATTCAATCCTATATTGGAAATTATAGGTTGGGAAAATAAAAAGCGACCGCTTGAAAAAACGATCGCTCATGTAAGGTTTATTTCTTTCTAAAAGCAAGACCAAGTGCAATCAATGCCACAACTAAGGCTGCAATGGACAGACCAAGAACAAGTGGTGAAGAAGAAGCAGAGGCTGTTTCAGATGCCTTTTCTTCTTTTGGTTTTTCTTGCCCATGTGAATCCGTTACGGTATTAGACGCAACAATATTTGTGATTGAATGAGGCTTATCAGCGTCCTTGTCGCCAGTCCATTCAACTACTGTTCCATCCTTATAATATTGATACGCATCCCATGCCGCTTCGCCGGCTTTTTCAGGGTTTTTTGCAACAAACACGAATTGCTGGAACTGCCCAGCAAGGACACCATCGCCAGTTGCTTCCCAAGTGACTCTTGTGACTTTTCCGTTTTTCTCTTCAGTTGTTGTTTTCCAGCCAGGCACTGGCTCGTATTGCTGGAATTCTACGCCTTTAGGCATCGTGATGACAACCTTTGTTGTCGGACTGTCGCTTTCAGAAGGTACTTTTAACGTATAGGTTTCCCAAGCATTAGTTGCAGATGTATCAGGTTTGACTGTCACGTGTGCACTTACAGGAATCGCCAGTAAAAATGAAGCGAGAAGCATTGGTAATAAAGCTTTAACGTATTTTTTCATATCATATAAACTCCTTTTAGTTTCTTCTAATGAATGTCGTATCGATGTTGTCAAAAGAACCAGTTAACGCATGAATGTTAATTTTCCAAGTGCCTTTTTCATTTAGTAAGAGGTTTTCAGCCGAGAAGTGTCCATTCTTTAATCGTTTCAGCTGAAACTCGTTAGGCGTTTCATCACCGAACAAGGAGACTTTGTGGATCTTAGCTGTCACAGATTGAATGTCTGTGATCGTTTGTCCATCCTTCTTCGTAAATGCCACCTCGAACGTGTTTTTACCAGGAGCATTCGGGGTAATGCTCAAAGACACAAGGTCACGATGCTCCACCTGATTGGCTGCAAAGAATGGCTCTGGTGCAGGCGGCGGAGGACTTGGGATATTGGTGAATACGGCTGTTAATAGTAAAATAGCGATCCCAATGATCCACTCTGCTCGTAAAGATACGTTTCGTTTCTGCTTCTTTTCCCATCTCAGCATCAAATAATGGACGAGCCCAAGGAGACCCATGATGATAAATAAACCAAGTTTGATTAAGAAGGTGCGTCCATAAGCTGATTGGAAAAGGGCATCAAATGATTGCAGAATAAAAATCGCATTCACAAACCCAGAAAACACAATCAGTCCAACCGAGAGCAGTGCCCACGGATGAAAAGCTGTCAGGGTGCTGCGTATGAGCGGTTGATCTTCATTCGGCAGTTTCTTCATCAAAAGAAGGACAATAGCTGTTAAGCCGCCGACCCAAATGGATGCAGAAACGAGATGAATGAAGTCAAGTGACGTTGTCAGTATTTTATTATCTGTTGCGGCTGGATGACCGATTTGTGCTTTCAGCCAAAGGAGTACGATGAAAATGAGCAGTGGAAACAGCCATACCCGGAAGGAAGTGAAGTTTCCTTTTTTCATCGCCACAATCGTCCAGATCGTCAGTAGAACAAATGACGCCATTAGCATCATCCACAGACTCCCGCCCGAAGTCGACGCAATGGTTTCTTGTAAAAGAGATGGTTGAAATGCCCCTAAAAAGGACACGTCTGCCGCTGATTTAGTTTGAATCGGCAGCTGGAACAAGAGTGCTCCGCCCATCATGATCAATGAAACAGTTAAGAGTCGCTTCATTCGCCGGGCTAAAACGTCGGTTATGGCCGCTTTAAACCATAGAAGTCCAAATAAAATGGTTCCAAGAAATAAGCTAAATGACGTATACAGAAAGGCTTTGTCAATGGTTGAAGCCATATCGATGGATTCACTCGACTGTCCTTGATCTAATTGATCAAATCCTCCATCCGCTTTTCCGATACTAAAAGGAATCATGCCAGACACAGAGTGTCCATCGGCTGATACCGCATTCCATTGAATGGTGTAAATTCCTTTAGGTAAATTCTTTTTTAAAGCTGCTTCCATGATCTTTTGCTCTTTGATGACCGTATCTCCTTGATCGACACGATCCCCTTTTGCATTGAACACCTTAATGGCATGAAATCCACTTTCGATTCCTTCACTAAAGGTGATCGAGACTGCAGGAGGCTGCTGATCCAGCTCTTCATTTGCCACTGGATTTGAGCTCACTACATATGCATGAGCAAATGCCTCTTTTGGCATGAAGAAGGAGAACATGAAGATGAGCAGCAAAAGCCACTTACTATATTTCAACAATGTGAATAACCGCCTTTCTACCTATGAAAATGTCTCATGTATCAGAAAGAAAGCGGCAGTAAACTGTGAGTCACAGAAAAACCGCTCTTTCTATTGTACCGCCCACTCTAAAAGGTAAACGAAACAAATAGCAAGATGGTTCACTTTTTCTGTGTCATGTCTTGTCTGCGCAGACGTTTCTTGAATGTTTGATCAATATAAGCCTATTCGATTTAAGTAGAGGAAACAAGAAGTGACCATTTGAAAGTTGTGAAATTCCAATGAATTTTGCGCCAAAACAACAGTAGATTCAACTTTTACCCCGCTATCATCTATGGTATGCCGAGAGGTGTCACATTATTTTTCAATTTTGTCACACACTAAGTGACAAAGTGACATTTAGTTTCAATTGAAGGGAAAGTGAAAGCGTTTTACGATAGGTATAAGGGCTTCACTGACTCTTGTTATTATATCTTTTGACCTATAAAGCCCGAAATAAAGGGAGAGAAGAAAGGGGTTTTCACAGATGCAGGAAAAAAGCGGATTCCGCGTGAAAGTACAGCGCTTTGGAAGCTATTTAAGCGGCATGATTATGCCGAATATTGGTGCATTTATTGCATGGGGACTGATTACAGCTTTGTTCATTCCAAGTGGTTATCTTCCGAATGAGCAATTAGCTACACTCGTTGGACCGATGATTAACTACTTACTGCCGCTCTTAATTGGTTACACAGGCGGTAAACTCGTCTATGACCATCGAGGCGGAGTGCTTGGTGCTACAGCTACGATTGGGGTCATTGTTGGCTCAGACATTCCAATGTTTTTAGGTGCCATGATCATGGGGCCGCTGGGCGGTTATCTTATTAAGAAAATCGACCAGCTGTTTAAAGATCGAATCAGATCAGGTTTTGAAATGCTTGTGAATAACTTTACGGCAGGTATCCTCGGTGCCATTCTTGTTGCCATTGCATTCTATGCTATCGGCCCAGTGGTACTAGGTCTGAATAAAGCCCTTGCGGCAGGTGTAGATATCATTGTCAATGCTCATTTACTGCCACTAGCAAGTATCTTCATTGAACCTGCAAAAGTATTATTCTTAAACAACGCGATTAACCAAGGTATTTTAGGTCCATTAGGGGTCGAGCAAGCAGCGAAGACAGGGCAATCTGTTCTGTTCTTGCTTGAAACAAACCCAGGTCCAGGCTTAGGTGTTCTTCTTGCGTATATGTTCTTTGGAAGAGGAAATGCGAAACAGTCTGCACCAGGTGCCATTGTCATTCAGTTTTTAGGAGGAATCCATGAAATTTACTTCCCGTACATCTTAATGAAACCAAAACTCATTTTGGCTGTCATTGCAGGGGGAGCAAGTGGTGTCCTGACGTTCACATTATTAAATGCAGGATTAAAAGCAGTGCCGTCACCAGGAAGTATTATTGCGCTTATGCTGATGTCTCCAAAAGGCGGTCACCTTGCCGTTTTAGCAGGTGTTGTCGTAGCAGCTATCGTATCGTTCCTTGTCGCATCGGTCATTTTGAAAGCATCTAAAGAAGTTGACGAAGATTTAACAGCAGCAACAGAAAAGATGCAGGACATGAAAGGCAAGAAAAGTGCAGCGGCCGCTGCTCTTACGGCACAAAAAGAAGACGCTCAAGCAAACGAGCAAGCAGCATCTCCTAGTGATGTCAATCCAGATGACGTGAACAAAATCATCTTTGCCTGCGATGCAGGGATGGGTTCAAGTGCAATGGGTGCGTCCATTCTGAAAAACAAAGTGAAAAAGGCAGAGCTTGATATCGATGTGACAAACACATCTATCAGCAACATCCCAGACGATGCGGATGTGGTCTTTACTCATAAAGATTTAACAGACAGAGCCAAGGCAAAGCTGCCAGGCGCTGTGCATATCTCAGTGGATAATTTCTTAAACAGCCCGAAATATGACGAGCTGATTGAGAAATTGAAAAAATAACATGACGAAACGGGTTGAGTCCAATTTTTCCTAATTGAACTCCCCGTTTTGGTTGTTTTCCTGATTTTTATTCTAAAAAAGGTGTGTGATCATGTATGAAACAAGTACTTTCTAAAGACAATATTTTTCTAAACGAACAAGCAGGTTCTAAAGAAGAAGCCATCAAAAAAGCAGGCGAAGTCCTCGTAGCAAACGGCTATGTCACAAGTGATTATGTCGACAAAATGTTTGAAAGAGAAGAGATTTCTTCTACATTTATGGGGAACGGCATTGCAATCCCTCATGGAACAGAGGATGCGAAAGCGGCTGTCCTTCATTCAGGGATTTCGATTATCCAAATTCCAGATGGTGTTGAATATGGTGAAGGAAATGTGGCGAAAGTCGTCTTTGGGATCGCCGGGAAAAACAACGAGCATCTTGATATTCTGTCTCAAATTGCGATTGTCTGTTCAGAAGAAGAAAATGTAGAACGGATCATTCATGCAAAGGATCAGGATGAACTGATCGCCATCTTTAACGAGGTGAACTAACATGAAAGCACTTCATTTTGGAGCAGGGAATATTGGCAGAGGGTTTATCGGTTCTTTGTTAAAGACATCAGGCTTTGAACTTGTCTTTACCGATGTGAATGAAGCGGTCATCAATGAGCTGAATGAAAGAGGAGAATACACGGTTGAACTCGCAGCACCAGGGCAGAAGCAAGAAGTAGTCGGGCCCGTATCAGCGATCAATTCTTCGCAAAATCCAGCAGCATTAACAGAGGCTGTTGCCACAGCCAACTTGATTACAACAGCTGTTGGACCAGCCGTATTGAAGATCATTGCCTCATCGATTGCTGAAGGATTAAAACAAAAAAAGCCTGACCACATCATCAACATCGTGGCATGTGAAAATATGATTGGGGGAAGTGCTCATTTAAAAGAAGCGGTGTTCTCTCATTTAACAGCAGATGAGCAAGCAGCGATATCACAAACCGTTGGCTTTCCAAACGCTGCGGTTGACCGCATTGTTCCGATTCAGCACCATGAGGACATTCTCAAAGTGTCGGTTGAACCATTTTTCGAGTGGGTTATTGATGAGACGGGCTTTATTGGAGATGTTCCGCAAATTGACGGAGCGACCTTTGTCCAAGATTTGACGCCGTATATTGAACGGAAGCTTTTCACCGTTAATACAGGACATGCACTAGCGGCTTATGTCGGGTATCAGCAAGGCGTAAAAACCATTAAAGAAGCTGTTGATACACCAGATATTCGTCAAGTTGTCGAAGGTGCCCTTCATGAAACGGGCAGTTATTTAATTGACGCGTATGGCTTCCGAAAAGAAGAACATGATGCGTATATTCAAAAAATCATCAAGCGATTTGAAAATGCGTTTATTTCCGATGAAGTGACTCGTGTCGCACGCTCTCCTCTTAGAAAGCTGGGAGCAGATGACCGTTTAATCGGTCCAGCGAAAAAGATCAAGCAGCCAGTGTACTTAATCAAAGGGATCGCTGCTGCTTTGGCTTACGACTTTGCAGAAGACGAAGAAGCGGTTCGCTTGCAGGCATTAAGGAAAGAAAAAGGCATTGAAGGTGTGCTTCAAGAGGTATGTGGACTCAAACCTGAAGACGATCTCTATCAAGCCATCCTCAAAGAAACCGAGCGATAAGTAAAAAATCCCTTTCTAACGTGAAAAGAAGACAAAGGGCTAAAATCAAGTTCATTTTAGCCCTTTGTCAACAATCTGAGATCCCTTTCTAACGTGAAAGGGATTTTTTTCTATGACTTTTTTAATACTTTCCCCTGCATGACGATATATGTAGTAAGGGGGAATTAGAACATGAAAAAGAAAGCGTTTGCTTCAAGAAGTGTCTTTTTTCAATTGATGTCAGCCATTATCGTTATTACAATTTTAACAGGCGGACTTGTAGGAACAACGGGGTATTTTTTAGCGAAAAATGTCTTAATTGATGCAGGGAAAGCAGATTTAAAACACATCGTAAATGGAGCGATGGCCACTCTTGAACAATTGAACGACCGTGTGGAGAAAAAAGAACTGACGCTTGAACAGGCGCAGGAACAAGCCCGTATTTATTTGAACGGGCCTAAAAATGACGACGGCAAAGGGTATCAATTTCAAAAATCAGATTTCATCTATAAAAATAAAGGCTACCTTGTCGCATATGGAGCCGATTATTCATCACAGGTTCATCCGGTTAACGACATCGGCGTCATCCCAGATAACACGACAAATCGTCAAAAAATGGTCGCTGGCGCTACAGCAAAAGGCGAGGATGCACACTATATCACCTATATGGATAAAGACGATGCCACGGGGGAAGAAAAGCAAAAACTCGCTTATATGAACCAGTTTACACCGTGGAATTGGAGTATAGGAATCGCCGTATTTCAGGATGAATTTTATAAAGAACTAGAGCAGATGAAGCTCTATATTATTCTCATTACAGCAGGTGTCGCTCTTTTAAGTATGGGTGTCTTTTATTTGGCAGCCCGAGGAAAAGTGAGACTGCTCAAGCAAGTTACGGCTGCTTCAAAAGAAATTGCGGCGGGCAATATTGAACGCACCAGCTTAAAAGAAACCTCGGATGAAATTGGGCAGCTGGCAAAAGGTTTTAATCATATGTCAGGAGAGCTTAGAGCACTTGTGAGCGGTTTGCAGGAAACGAGCAGCCAGCTCGTCGAATCTGCGACAGATCTATCCGCCATCTCTGAAGAAACATCCGCCAGCAGTGAAGAAATTGGCCGAGCGATTGGAGATATCTCAACTGGGACACTTCATCAGGCATCAGACCTTGAGGTAGCCAATCAACAAATGACTCAGTTCAATCAATCCATTGAAAACGTCAAAGAACAAAGCGACCAGATCAAACGAATTTCAGACCAGTCGAACCAATCTTCCGAGCAGGGTCAGCAAATTGTCCAGCAATTAAAACAATCAAATGAGCAATCCATTCAGGCATCTCAAGGCATTCGATCAGGGATTGAGCAGTTAAGTACAAAAGTACAAGATATTTCTCAAATCACAGATACCATTGAAAGCATTTCAAATGAAACGAACTTACTGGCCCTGAATGCGAGCATTGAAGCAGCTCGTGCAGGAGAGCATGGCAAAGGATTCTCGGTTGTGGCGAGTGAAGTGCGAAATTTAGCTGAACAGACAAAGCAATCGGCCGTTCAAATCCAGCAGATGATTCAAGGCATTAAAGAAGAAACGACGGCTACAGCTGGCATGATGTCCAAAACAATGGATCGTTTTGCCGAGCTTGATGAAGCGGTTCACGCAACAGAACAAGAATTCAATTCCATCTCTACATCGATTTCACAAACCATCGTTGAAACAAATGCGATGGCAAAAGAGCTGAACACATTACTGGAACAAAACGACCTCATCACAAAAGCGATGCATGGTGCAGCCCATATTTCTCAAGAAAATGCCGCAGCGATTGAAGAAATCACTGCATCTACAGACGAACAAGTCACCGCCATCTCCAATGTGGCGAAGGCAGCAGAAAGGCTCAATGAGCTAAGCATGCGATTGAATCAAGATATTGCACGTTATCGTTTATAATGTATGGTCAAACGGACGTCGAAAAGTCGATGTCCGTTTTTTTTATTTAGACGACTTTCGTCCGTGTTGCCCGTCGCTTTTGATTTGTTTGGTACGTTCGATAGGCTTTCCAAGCATTGGCACATAAAAGCCCTGTGAGTAAGTAAGATAAGCTATTAAATAAATAGAAGTCCACACACGAAACGACAGCACACAGGATACCAAAGATGATTTGATCACGATTCTTTGCTGGTGAAGTAGGTGGATCAGTCAACATAAAGAACGCAAGAAACAAGACAGCATTCAAGTAGGGCGTAATAAAAGCAGATGAAGCATCCGTTAAGCCAATGAATCCCAATATGAGGTGGATCAGGCCGTATGCTGCTAGAAAGGCGAAAACTTGCGGGAATTTTTGTACGCGGCTGGTCACCAAATAACCGCCGACCACCACAAGGAATAGGGTCCACCAAGGTAGAAGAGACATACCGCCCCACCAGCTTTGATTGGAAGAAAATAAAATGACTGAGAGCCATAAACCAAATGCGGCTGGATTCAAAATTGGTTTCTTTTGATAAGTGATGACATGCTTAGATAAAATGGCTGCTGCGGCTGTGAAAACAGAAACAGCAAAAGAAGTAGCTGGACTTAGAACAATGCCAATAATCAGCCCTGTGAGCAGAGCTCCATCAGGGAATGTGTGTTTATTGTTTTTCCAAATCACTCTTGAGATGAAAGAGTCAAGAATTAGTGCTGTCCCGATGCTGGTAGCAACTGTAGCGAGACCACTAAGAAAACCAGCGTGCAGACTCCCGGCGGCTAAAAGGACCAAAAGAATGGCGATGACATACCGTTTTGGTGTCCGAATGTAGGCTTTTAGTGAGGGTGATGGTTTCAAAAATGTTTGGTTTGTGATAGGTGCTGGTTGTGATTCCATGAGTGAACCTCCTTCATCTCCGGTGTTACGATCATATCAGCGGTTTGATCTACCATCACGGCAGGTATTTCATGTTCGGCTAAAAAAGAATAACCTCCTTCTCGACCTAATAAAAAAGCAGCTGTAGAGAGACTATCTGCGAGCATACCAAGTGGTGCAATGACGGTACAGCTTAACAAACTTTGTTCAGACTGTTTCGTTTGAGGGTGTATCAAATGGTGCGTATGAGGATCATAACGACTGATCCGTTCATAGCTTCCAGATGTACAAATCGCACAATTAGTAGTTTGAATGACCGAGATGTTGGTCTGTTTGTGAATGGGATGCCGAATCCCGATTGTCCACTCTTCTTGTTGTTCGTTAAATCCAGATACCAACACATCCCCACCAGCATTCATCATAAAGCCTTCCCATGCTTCAAGCTCTTTTGCGGCAAGATCGCACGCAAATCCCTTTGCAATAGAACCGAAATCCAAAATCAGCGGTTTGTTCAAATAAATCGTCCGATTCTTCTCGTTTAACTGGACGTCACGATAATGAACGGCTGCATGTGGAACGTCATGTGATGAAAAAGTTTGTCCTGTCGTATATAAACGATCGAATCCTTTTTGTTCCATGATTTTTCCGATGGTTGGATCATACTTGCCATTTGTTAACTCGGCTAACTCTAGCGCATAGGCTGTTAAATCGAAAAGCATTTCACTGACTAATACCTCTTGCTTTGAACGATTGGCTAACTTCATGACTTCAGAATCAGAGCGGAAACGGCTAAAACGATGCTCGATATCGTAAAAAATGGAAAAGGCACGGTTGATGTCCTCTAAAACAGCCCGTCGATCTTCTTCATAGGCAACCACTTGAATATTGATAACAGTTCCCATAGCCAGCATGGATTTTTGAAAAGTAATGAGTTTTTGTTGTCCTAACCATTTCATCATGGTGTCTCCTCTCTATGCCTTTGCCTGCTCTAAAGCCTGAGCAACGGCTGTTTCAAAATCCTGAGTACTTAATGTTGCGCCGCTCACCGTATCTACATCAGCACTTTGTCTGATGACCACTTCATTGGGTAATGAGGAAATGGAGCTTTGTCCGTATCTAGTGTTATCACTCGTAATCTCGACAGAAGTGATATTTCCTTGTTTGATGGTAACAGATACACTGATAGAGCCAATCTCATTTGATCCAGTACCAGAGAAAGTACCATCCTTGAGTTCAGTTTCTGAAGTGGTATCTTCTGTTTGAGTGGCGGTAGTATCTGATGTGAGAGATGTATGATTAGAAGCGTCTGTTTGTGTATTTGATTGTGCTGTCTGAACGGCTTGCGCGTGATGGGTAGTTGCATAACCAGTGATGTATAAGCTGCTGATAGCTGCGGTGCAAAGACTAATCATTTTCTTATTTATTTTTGCCATGATGTATCCTACCTCCTATTACGATTTACTATATAGAAGAAATTTGAACAAATCATGAACAAGAAAAGAACGATTTTAGATAATAGGCAATAAGAATCAAGATATTGCACGTTATCGTTTATCATTTATTTTTGACTGTGGTTCATTTATCAGGTAGGATGAAATGAATCTAAACCTTGCTCACGCAATCAAAAAGGAGTGTTTCGTCCATGAAAAAGAAAATATTGATGTTCTTACCTTGTGGCTACGGATACTCCACTGCTGTTTTCTTTTAGGATAGACAAAAATTGGTGAAGTCTGTCTACAGGAAGAAAAACACGCAGAAAAATCATAGTGAGTGAGGGATTTACATGGAGAAAATTACGAGAAAAAATCCAGAAAGTATGCCGAAACCCGTTGGCAACTACAGTCATATCACAAGGGTGCCAAAGGGTGCGGGGTTATTTGTGACATCAGGTCAAGTAGGGACAGGAGCGGATGGAAAGATCCCATCAAGCTTAAACGACCAAGTCACCAATACGTTTGAAAATATAAAGAGAATCCTTGCATCAGAAGGGTTGAATGAAGAACACGTCATCAAAGTCAATATTTGGGCAACAGAAGAAATTGATTGGGATCATCTATATCCACAGTGGGATGCAATCTTCAAAACGGCATATCCATCAATGACCGTTGCCTATGTGACTGCATTAGGGTGGCCAGAGCTGAAAATCGAAATAGAGCTATGGTGTGCCGATATTTAATCAAAAAAAGAACAGTGCAAACTGTTCTTTTTTTTGATGAGTATTTATGAAACAGCTTTGAATCGCTTTGTAATGAATGCACCGAGAAATGCACAGACTGTGTAAATGATGACCCAAATGAGAAAAGATTCATTTCCACCAATAGAGGTGAACATCAGAATCACACTCGCAACCAGCACAATCAATGTAGGAAACCAAATGTTCTTTAAAAACAATGTGCCGAAAATACCAATCAGCACAGAGATCATAGGTAAACCAAATACAACGAATAAGACAAAAACAGCCATGTTAATTACTCCTTTGAACCAAATCAACTATTTACATAAAAACATACAACAGTGCTGCACCCATATGCGGAAGGGCAAAGATGATGAAAAGAAAAGCCGTATCAAGACGAAACATCCGGTGTTCTTTTGTTTCAGAGTGATATGCCGCTCGTGCCTCTTCCCCGTTGGTCCATGCACCCATAAGAAATCCAGATGCAACGAACGCAATAATAGAGATTCCACCACTGACAAACCCAATCCATTCATGGTGCTGTAATATGAGCGCCGCACTGCAAATCAACAGCATGGAGCAAACACCAGCAAAAAAAGCATGTTTCTTTCTCATTATGCTTCACTCCTTCAGACAGCTATTAGGAGACCGCATCACATATTTCAATGAAATGTCCATCAGGATCAGACACATAACTGACCGTTTGTCCCCACGGCTTCTTGTCAGGTTCCTTGATGACAGGTACTCCTTTTTCCTTCAAGGATGCAATTGTTTCATTCACATCATCCACAACAAAGCCAATCTCAAACGTTTGTGACGAGCTAACTGCCTCTGGAACAGGCAGACCAAGTGACTCTTTCACATCTTGGCGTGAATTAATCGATAAGGTCACTTCTCCTGTATCAAACTCAACATAGGATTCAACTCTTAATTTAATCGGGAAACCGAGGATATGATGGTAGAACTGAATACTTGCTTCAACATCGTTTACATATAGAATGGTATATTTCATTTTCATGTGGAAAGCTCCTCTCTTCATATACGTGTCAAAACCGGAAAGGTTTCCCACTCATTTTACCACATAGGCAATAAGATTCATTTAATTCCAAAAAAAACAATATTCCTACCTCAATCGTCTTGAAAAACAAAATGTGGTGACATATGATAAAAATGTAAAATGAGAAAAATAGGAGGGAACTTACATGTTGAAAAAAATCATGGTGGCTGTCATATCTTTCGGTCTTTTACTTAGCTTTACACAAGTTGACACTCACACAGCGGATGCAAAGACAGTCAAGTACAAAAACTGCAAAGCACTCAACAAAGTGTATAAAGGCGGCGTGGCAAAAAGCAAAAATACGAAAAACAAAGGTGGAAAAACGAAGTACAAGCCTTATGTATCAAAAGCACTTTACTTAAAAAATAAACACCTTGACCGTGATAAAGACGGCATCGCATGTGAACGTTAAGAAGAAGAAAAAAGACCTGTCACAAGGTCTTTTTTCTTTGGGATCAAACTCGTCCCTTTGTGCCATCTTCATCTTTATATTAAAATAAAGATAGATTCAAAAAATGATACAAAGTGGGGTACTCAATTTGTCAACACAAGCTGATAAGAAAGACATCCGATTGATTGCCATTGATATGGATGGCACGCTGTTAAACAGTGAGCACGTCATTCCTGAGGAAAATAAACAAGCCATTAAAGAAGCAGAAGCCAAAGGGGTCCATGTGGTGATTAGCACAGGACGTACGCTGATGACATGCCGAGAGCTGGTCGAGCCGCTGAAACTCTCTTCTTATCTTGTCACAGCGAACGGAAGTGAAATTTGGGATTCAAACTTCCAGTTGATTGAACGGGAACTGCTGCATCCCGATCACGTTCAGATGATGTGGGATCTAAAAAACAGATACGAAACCGATTACTGGGCATCTACTGTGGATAAAGTGTGGAGAGGAGAATTCCCAGAACGCATTCATGACCACGAATGGTTGAAATTTGGTTTTGATATTCATGACGATGCTGTTCGTGAGGAAGTCCTCCATACATTGAAAACAAATGGACAGCTAGAAATCACGAATTCCAGTCCAACCAATATCGAAGTCAATGCAGCAGGCATTAACAAAGCGGCAGCTCTTGCAAAAGTAGCAGAACGCATTGGTTGCACAATGGACAACGTCATGTCACTTGGCGACAGTCTGAATGATATGGCGATGATTCAAGAAGCCGGATTAGGCATTGCAATGGGCAATGCACAAGAAGTTGTGAAAGAAGCGGCTGATTGGATTACGGCTCCTAATACAGAGCACGGGGTAGCAAAAGCCATACAACATTGGGTGCTGTCTAAATAAACGAGTAGAAAAAGTGAGAGGACATCACCTCTCACTTTTTTTGTTTTCTCCTAGTTCTATTGTTATATTTTCTGACAATTTCATGTGCAGTCTATCCAAAGTTGGTATAATCAATATAAATTCGAATATTCGGACTTTCTATTCCGCAATTCGGAACGACAAGGAGGGGTCCTATGTACCAAGTGGATATTAACTGTGATTTGGGAGAAAGTTTTGGTCAATACACCATCGGTTCAGATGAACAAATTCTTGAATATGTTACCTCAGCCAATATTGCATGCGGTTTTCATGCGGGAGATCCAACTGTGATGAGAAAGACGGTTAAAATGGCATTGGATAAAGGGGTCCAAATTGGTGCACATCCAGGTCTGCAAGATTTAGTCGGTTTTGGCAGACGTCCAATCGCGATCTCAGCAGAGGAAGCCTATGATCTTGTGATCTATCAAATTGGTGCACTATCAGCTTTTCTGAAAGCAGAAGGCGGCATGATGCAGCACGTCAAACCACATGGCGCCCTTTACAACATGGCGGCTAAAAATACTGAATTATCTGAATACATTGCGAAGGCTGTGTATGATATTGATCCTAACCTTGTGTTATTTGCGCTGTCAGGCAGTGAACTTGCGTCAGCAGGGGAAAGAATCGGTCTTCAAGTGGCACATGAAGTTTTTTCTGATCGGACGTATCAACCAGACGGGACACTGACATCCCGCCGTGAACCTCATGCACTTATTGAAGAGGATGAAAGGGCGGTTCAGCAGGTCATCCGTATGGTAAGAGAGGGAAAAGTGCGTACAGTGCAAGGGGAAGATGTTCAGCTCAAAGCAGATACGGTGTGCATCCACGGGGATGGCAGTCACGCGCTTCAATTTGCAAAAACCATTACAGCGAAGCTAAAAGAAGCCACTATTCAACTCAAGGCCTTTCGATAAATCGTCATCAAAGGGGGAAACAGCATGAAAAGAGAGAAAGCCAAACAGATGAAAGCTCCAAAAGGGAACCGTTCTATGCTGATGGGCGCAGCCTTTTTAATGGCAACGTCCGCCATTGGACCGGGATTTTTAACACAAACAACGGTGTTCACACAGCAGCTCGCAGCTAGCTTTGGGTTTGTCATCTTGATTTCCATTTTGCTAGACATTTTTGCGCAAACAAATGTATGGCGTATCATTGCCGTCTCGGAAAAAAGAGGACAGGACATTGCCAATATGGTTCTGCCGGGGCTCGGATATGTGTTAGCCTGTTTGATTGTCATTGGGGGTCTTGCCTTTAATATTGGAAATATCGCTGGTGCAGGTCTCGGTTTTCAGGTCATATTCGGCGTCGATCCCCGCATAGGGGCTGGGCTCAGTGCAGTCATTGCCATTCTCATTTTTGTCATCAAAGAGGCAGGGAAAGCGATGGACCGATTCACACAAATCGCTGGTTTTGTCATGATTGGTCTGATGCTGTATGTGGCTATTTCCACAGCACCGCCAGTTGGAGAAGCGGTCATGAGAACTTTCGTGCCAGAGAAAATTGACATGTTATCCATTGTCACACTTGTCGGCGGGACAGTTGGTGGTTATATCGTTTTTGCTGGTGGTCATCGTCTGCTGGATGCTGGCATTAAGGGGAAGGAAGCATTGCCGCAAGTGACGAAAAGTTCCATTTTCGGTATTTTGATCACATCCGTGATGCGTGTGGCTTTATTTTTAGCCGTTCTAGGAGTTGTCTCAAAAGGCTTACAGATTGATCCGTCGAACCCGCCTGCGTCTGTTTTTCAATTAGCATCTGGAAATGTTGGATATAAAATGTTCGGGATTATTATGTGGGCTGCTGCCATTACCTCAGTCATTGGAGCAGCATACACCTCCGTTTCCTTCTTTAAAACCTTCTCACCAAAAATCGAGAAAAATCAACGAGGCATTATCGTTGGATTCATTGCGCTCTCGACCATTTGTTTTATAACGATTGGAAGACCTGTGAACATATTGATTTTGGTTGGGGCCATCAATGCATTGATCTTGCCGCTTGCACTAGGAACATTGCTGATTGCTGCTTATAAAAAAGAAATTGTCGGTGATTATCGCCATCCATTCTTTTTGACAGCAACAGGTGCGTTTGTTGTTGTCATCATGGCAATCATGGGCGGATATACCATCATGAATGAAATTCCAAAACTATGGAGCTGATCACATGAAAGCATATCAAACCTATAAGCCGTCACAAATAAGGGAATTGATTCGTAAGCAGAAGATCACAGGACCAACGGCTGGCTTTGCTGAGGGATTTGCTCAAGCCAACTTAATGATCGTCAAAAAAGAGCTGGCCTTCGATTTTCTTTTATTTTGTCAGCGGAATCCGGCTTCGTGTCCTTTGCTTGATGTGCTCGACCCAGGTGATCCAGTGCCAAGGCGTTCAGCACCTGATGCCGATATTCGAACGGATTTCCCTAAATACCGTGTTTACAAAAAAGGGGTTCTTCAAGAAGAGATAACAGATATTTCTTCCTATTGGGAGGATGATATGGTGGGCTTTCTCATCGGATGCAGCTTTACGTTTGAGCATGCACTCATGCTGAATGACATTCCTGTCCGCCATATTGAAGACGGTCATAATGTCCCAATGTATCAAACGAACATTCCATGTGAAAGGGCAGGTGTATTCCATGGTCCGATGGTTGTCAGTATGAGGCCGATCCCAGCGCATCAAGTCACAAGAAGTGTTCAGGTGACGTCTAGATTCCCATCGGTACATGGCGGTCCTATCCATATAGGTGATCCAGCTGTGATTGGCATTGAACATGTAGATCAACCAGACTTTGGAGAACCATCTGTGATCAAAGAAGGGGAAGTTCCGGTGTTTTGGGCATGTGGTGTGACGCCGCAAGCCATCGTCATGCACACTAAGCCAGACATTGCGATCACCCATGCACCCGGTCATATGTTTATAACAGATGTAAGAGATCAAAAGCTCGGTGTCCTGTAGAAAGAGAGGTGTCATAAGAGTGGCATTTTCAACGATAAAAGATACGATCACGTTCCACCCGCTAGGAGACGCAGCCATTGTCATCCAAGCCGGGACTGATATAAGTGAAGACATTCATGAGCGTGTGAAGCAGCTGTTTTCATGTATTGAACAGCATCCATTTGAAGGATATGTGGAAGCTGTTCAAGCTTTTACAAACGTGACCGTCTTTTATGAGCCCTATAAGGTGTATCAATCTGCTCAGCTTAAGCAACGTGCGATCTCTCCGTATGAATGGGTCAAAGACTATATTGAAAACCTCCTTGAAGACAACTGGCAGGAGGGGAATCAGGCAAAGCGCCGGATCGTCGACATTCCTGTATGTTATGGAGGAGAGCTCGGTCCTGACTTAGAAGAAGTCGCCCGTATCAATGATTTAACGCCTGAAGAAGTTGTACGCATTCACACCTCCGGAACGTATCTTGTCTATATGATTGGGTTTGCTCCTGGGTTCCCGTTTTTAGGCGGACTTTCTGAAAAAATTGCAGCTCCGCGCAGACAAACACCAAGAATGTCGATTCCAAAAGGATCTGTGGGTATTGCGGGGAAGCAGACAGGGGTTTATCCGATATCTACACCCGGAGGCTGGCAGCTCATTGGACAAACCCCTTTGTCCTTATTTCGGCCGAATGCTGAGAGACCTAGTCTACTAAAGGCAGGGGACGAGGTTCGATTTGTTCAACTGTCTGAAAAGGAATTTTTCAGCATGAAGGAGGAAGATCGTTGAGTATGCATGTCATCAAGCCAGGAATGTTCACCACCATTCAAGATAAAGGGAGAATAGGCTATCAGAAGTACGGTGTGTTAACGAGCGGCGGCATGGACCCGCTCTCACTCCGAATCGCCAACATCCTCACCGGGAATCAAGAAAACGAAGCGGTGCTGGAAATCACTTTAATGGGGCTCGGTCCAGTGTTTACATGTCAGAAGGATCAGCTGATCGCCGTGACTGGTGCTGATGTGGAGATTGAGATTGACGGGGAACGAGCGCCTCTATGGAAACCACTCTTCATTCGAGCAGGAAGCACGATCACCTTTGGCCCTTGTAAGAGGGGATGCCGCTCCTACCTCGCTGTAGCCGGTGGATTTGATGTTGAGCCGGTGATGAAAAGTAAAAGTACGTATGTCAGAGCGAAGATAGGCGGGATAGAAGGGCGTCCGCTAGAAAAAGGAGACGTCCTGCCAATGGGAGAACCGTCATCACTGGCGGAGCGCCTCGTTCACATGTTAAAAAGCAAAGGGGAACGTGCGCCAGACTGGACAGTCAATCATGCGCATTTTTTGCCTCTCGGGAAATCACCAGTCATTCGGGTGCTGGCAGGCAGACATCTATCTCATTTTCAGGAAGAATCGCAACAAGCTTTTTTTGAACGGTCTTATCAGGTCACTCCCCAATCTGATCGTATGGGATGCAGATTGAAAGGGGAACCGATTCGTTTAAAGCAAAAACTTGAATTGATTTCAGAAGCGGTTGCTTTTGGCTCTATTCAAATACCTCCTGACGGCCAGCCGATTATTCTGCTCGCAGATCGTCAAACGACAGGTGGATATCCTCGTATTGGTGAGGTGGCAACAGTCGATTTGCCGCTCATTGCGCAGGCGATGCCTGGAGCGAATCTCACGTTTCAACAAATTGGCCGCCAAGAAGCAGAGCAAGCCTTATTCACACAAGAAGCAGAGATGAAGGACCTGACGGCAAGATTAAAACTCGAAGCATTTTCGTTTTAGAAAAGGTGAGAAACATGCAGAACACAAATAAAACCGTTGTGAAATCAATGGAGATATTACGGCTTTTTATCACACACGAACAATTAACGTTAAATGACATGATTGAGCTCTCGAGCATGCCCAAAACATCTGTACACCGAATGGCCAACTCGTTAGCCGATATGGGGTTATTAGAAAAGCATCCTTCAGGTGTTTACCGATTAGGATTGATGTTCCTTGAATACGGTCAGCTTGTCGCAGACCGCCTTGATATCCGTAGAATTGCAAGGCCCTTTATGGAAAACTTGCGTGATGAGGTAGGTGAGGCTGTTCAGCTCATTATTCGTGAAGGAGATGAAGCCATTTATGTGGAGAAAATGGAAGGAACGCAGCCTGTCCGGCTCTATACCGCTGTCGGAAGAAGATCCCCATTATATGCGGGAGCTTGTGCGAGAAGTATTCTTTCCTTTTTGCCAGAGGAAGAGAGACTTGCCTATATTGATTCGGTAGAGCTCGGGAAAATCGGGATCGGAACCATTACCGATAAAGATGTCCTGCGAAACATGATCGAAGAATCAAACAGGCGTGGATATACGTTAAGCTATTCAGAGCTTGAAAACTATACTGCGGCTATTGGAGCGCCCATTTTTAATCATCACGGAGAAGTGGCAGCAGGCATTAGTATTGCAGGGTTTGAGGCCGGCTATCAAAAGGAACGGCTTCCTTATTTAATTGAGCAGGTCAAAAAAGCGGCCAGCGGCATTTCAAAAGAATTAGGTTTTACAACTGAACAAATAAAAAGCCAATGATCGTTAAGATCATTGGCTTTTTGCGTGTTCATGATTAGAAAGTTTTACCTAAAGCTTTTGCACGTTCGATCGCATCTGCTTTAATTTGTTCTGCTTTTGCAGGCTCAGCATTGTGACCTTCAACAATAAGACCTTCGAAAGAAGGAATACCGAAGAAGTTTGCAATTGTTCCAAGGTAACGGTGACCTGCTTCTAGTTCAGCAGCAGGACCTTCAGTGTAGTATCCGCCACGTGCTTGGATGTGTAGCGCTTTTTTGTCTGTTAGTAATCCAACAGGACCTTGCTCAGTGTATTTGAATGTTTTACCAGCTACAGCAACAGAGTCGATGTATGCTTTAAGAACTGGTGGGAATGAGAAGTTCCAAAGTGGTGAAACAAATACGTATTTGTCAGCAGAAACGAATTGATCGCTTAATTCGTTTAGGCGAGCAACTTTCGCTTGCTCTTCAGCTGAAAGTGTATCGAAGCCAGCACCAGATTGAAGCTTGCCCCATCCAGCGAATACATCTGCATCAATGTGAGGAATGTTTTCTTTGTACAAATCGATATGTACAACCTCGTCACTTGGATTTGCTTCCTTATAAGACTCGATAAATGCTTTAGCAGTAGCCATACTGTAAGAAACTGTTTCATCATGCGGATGTGCAGTGATGTATAAAACTTTTGCCATGTTCATTCAATCCTTCCTGTTTCAATGATTTTTTTAGCGTATCCCAAAGATACACTGAATATGTGGCATCTTTAATCATATTGGAATGCTATGAAAAAGATGTAACAAGCACAGTTACATAAAAACTGATATTTTCATTGTAATCACTATATAGTTTGAAGTCAAGGTATAAAGTCTTGAAATCAAGATAAAAAGTTTGTAAATTTTTCTGAAACGCTTCAAGTCCGCGATTTAAGCAAAAAACCCTACTTCCATTGAACAAAAAATGGATCGATATCGCAAGTAAAGTGTTTGTAAATGCGCTCATCCTGCGTTTTTGAAAAAAAGGTGGATGCCTTTAAGCCATCTGCTACAAGCATTTCTTCTTCTTTTTCGTATATATAAGAGAAGGCAGGAGAGAGTGAGGGATAAGAGTGGGACGATCCTATGTTGCGATTGGAGATTCCTTAACGGTTGGGGTGGGGGCACGTTTATTTGGCGGCGGTTTTACGGAGCGATATGCGGCGAAGCTTGAAAAGAAGCTGCATATACCGGTGAAACTGTCTGTATTTGCGAAATCAGGGTTAACAACGGAAGAAATCTTGCAGCTTTTTCAGCGGTCTGATGTAAGACGGGCGATTGCTCATACTGACATCATCACCATCACAGGCTGCGGGAATGATCTTGTTCAAGCTGTTCTGCAGTATGAAAAAGGTGAAGATGAAAAGAAACTGCTGCAAGCGTCTATGCATTGTCAGGCGAATTTTAGCAAAATGGTTCAAGAAATCGCTCTGATAAAAAGAGGGCAGCATCAACCATACTGCGTATATTTATTGAATTTATATAATCCTTTTCCTGAGATTCCGATCGCCGAGAGATGGCTGAAGCAATACAACTATCACCTTCGCCAGCTTGCTACGAATCCACATGTAGAAGTGGTGGATATTTACGGTGTATTTGAAGGTCATCAAAGCGCATACTTATCGATTGATCAATTTCATCCGAACCACAAAGGATATGAAGCAATGGCAGAAGCGCTGTTTCAAAAATCCGCTAAGCAACTGTGATCCCGCGGGATTACAGTTTTTTTCATTCTTTTAAATGAAGGGCTGTTTCGATATGATAAAAGAAACTAAGACAAAAGAGGTGGATGCATGCAGGAGATGAGTGCGTATTTTCATGAATTGAAAGGAACAGCTTATGAGGTAGGAAAACAGCAGGCTATTTGGCTGAAGGAGCGCCCTTTGCTTAAGAAACAATACATTCAATCAGAGCCGTTATCAAAAGAGGCTGTGAAGGAAACAAAGCAGCTGATTCGACCATTTCTTCCTCAGTTAGAAGAAGAGCTCTCGGGATTTTGTGATGAAATGCAAATAGATGAAAGCGATTTGACCTTTTTCTATTCTTCGCATCTTCAGCCAGGCTGTTCCCATTGTGTGATGCAGGGGAATGAGGCTGCCAATCAACAGACGGTGATGCTGCGCAACTATGATTTTTCTCCGCTGTTTGATGATATGCGTCTTGTATCTACACATGTGAAGGGCTCAGCAGTCCATACAGGCTCATCATTAATCTTATTTGGTCGATCAGATGGGATGAATGAACATGGTCTATCGGTGACATTTTCTGCATGTGGTCCGCCTATTGGCAACGAACCAGGCTTAAAGCCGCCGGCTGTTGCTGGCTTGCAAGTATATCATGTCATTCGTGCTGTGCTAGAGTCCTGTAAAACGGTGGAGGATGCCGTCCGTTTGGTACAGGAAATGCCCGTCGCGTCTAATGTTCACCTTATGCTTGCCGACCGGAAGGGAGAGGCGGCTGTGATTGAAATGATTGATGGGCAAAAAAAGGTGAGAAGGCCGGAGCGTGGATTTATTGCGGCTACGAACCATCCGCTTGCTGATCACACGGCAAAAGGGTTGACGAAACATCATTCTGTTGTCAGGTACGACATGTTAATTCAAGCTTTAGAAGAACAGCCGTCAAGCGAGTCTCTTACGGAACTATTTCAGGCAGAATACCCTGCTGGTCTGACTGTGCACAATTATGAAGAGCTGTTTGGGACGATGCGAACCGTCATGTTTCGGCCGGAGGAAGGGACGATGGAGTATTGCTTTGGCTCTCCCGTCTATAACCCTACCTATTCATTAAAGGTCGGGGGCACACTGCCATTTCATGAACAAACGATTCAATTTCATCAAAAGGATTATGGACCTTCCTTTTGGAGAAACGTTTGAGTCTTTCATTTTGTCACAGCCTGTGTGCCAAATTTAGATCAACTTCAGGTTGCATCGATCAGTGAAAGCGTTTTATATTAAAGTGTGACAATAGACCTATTTAAGCAGAAGGAGGCATTTCATGTACATAACGGCACGAGAACAGAAAGTGATCAAATATATGATTCAGCAAAATCGTTATGTCACCATTCGTGAGATCGCCGATTCTGTTCAAGTAAGTACAAGAACCATTCATAGAGAACTTAAATCCATTAAACCTATTTTAAAGAATTACAACCTATCACTTGATAAACAGCCGGGGAAGGGCTTGAAGGCGGTCGGTGAACAGGAAGACAAACAGCGGCTTCTGTCTCATATTTCAAATGAAGACCAAATTGAATATAGTTCTGATGAACGGAAGCTCTTAATCCTGTGTGCCCTACTTGAAGCAAAAGAACCGGTGAAATTATATACACTTGCAGCCGACTTGCAGGTCACAAATGCGACCATCAGTTACGACTTAGATGAACTGACGGACTGGATCGCTCCTTACGGTTTACTGCTTATCCGCAAGCGTGGGTACGGTATTGAATTAAAAGGACCGGAGGAAGCCAAACGAAAAATTGTCGGGAACCTGATCGTTGACCGTCTCGACATTCAATTATTTCTCGAAACGATTGAGATGAATATTAAACATCGAACGAAAGCGACTGAAAAGGTATTTGGGGTAGTCAGTCGAGGACAGTTGCTCAAGGTAGAAAGGCTGCTCTTTCATTTGAAAAACAGACTCTCTCTCTCGTTGTCAGATAGTGCCTATATTGCACTTGTCGTTCACTTAACCTATGCCATTGAACGCATTCAAATCGGTGAAACCATTCGGATGGAAGAGGAAGAATTGCTTGAATTAAAGCGGACGAAGGAATTTGAATCTTCACTCAGAATCGCACGAGCATTAGAACGCATGTTTAATGTAGAGATTCCTGAAGCTGAAGTTGGATACATGACCATCCATTTGCGCAGTGCAAATCGAAGCTTTACGGCAGAATACCGCATTGATGAGATTGAGTTAGATATCGCGCTGAGAACGAAGAAACTCATTGACTTTATTTCTCATAAAACAGGCTATCATTTAAATGAAAACGATTCATTGTATGAGGGACTCGTGTCTCATCTTGAACCAGCTATGAACCGATTAAAAGAAAAGATGCGGATTTACAATCCGCTCACACAACAAATAAAAAAAGACTACTTCTTGCTGTTCATGGCGATTGAAGAAGGTGTGGAGCGCTTCTTTCCTGAGATCGAATTTCCTGAGGATGAAATTGCCTTTATCGTGCTTCACTTTGGTTCGGTGCTTGAAATTAAAAAAGAAGAAACCAAGATTCATGCATTGGTCGTTTGCTCAAGTGGTATCGGTTCGTCAAAAATGCTCGCATCACGATTAAAAAAAGAATTGCCTGAGATTGCCAAATTCGATCTATCTTCCTTAATGGAGCTAAAGGAAATCGACGCTGCAAGCTATGACATGATCGTATCAACCGTGCCGATCCCCTATGAGCATATTGATTACATTATGGTCAGCCCGCTCTTAAACGAGGATGACGCAGTGCGGGTCAAGTCTCATATTAAACGAAAAATTCCTTATCTGATTGAGAAAAAAAGAGCGCAGGAATCTGCAAAAGAATCGGTGGAGGAAAAGGTTGATATGATAGGGATGGCAGAGCAAATCACGAATTATATGTCAGTGATTCGCAGCATCTTGTCCCATTTTACAATCGAAAAAAAGAAGACGACGGAGCAGCATGAGTCAACAATGAGAGCGCTGATGCGTCAGGTTGAAAGTCAAGGCTATTTAGAACGTGCAGACGAAGTGACAGCCGGTTTGCTTGAGCGTGAGCAGCAAGGTGGTTTAGGCATTCCAGGAACCGAGTTTGCTCTTTTTCACTTAAAGCATGATCTCATTAAGAAACCGGTCTTTCATATCTATGATCTTGATGAGGCATACGAGATCAAAAGCATGGATGGCGGGCAGCAGCTTATGTCCAGAATGCTCCTCATGCTGGCGCCGCTAGAGCTTGGCAAAGAAGGGTCCGAAATGTTTAGCCTAATCAGTTCATCCATCATTGAAAGCGAAGAAAGCATGGCGCTTTATGGACAAGGAACAAAGGAAGAGATTGAACAGAAATTACATCAACTTTTTTATCAATTTGTCAAAGAGGCAAAATGGTAAGAAAAAAACCGAGAGCTTATTCGCTTCTCGGCTTTTTTGCTGTGACACAGACAGCGAGGGTGGGACGAATCTCCTCATATTCAACAGAAAACTGATCAAATCCAGCAAATTCTAAGTCATTGAGGATGCTTTCGCCCATTTCTTTTGTCCGATTGGCGTCCGCTCCTTTTTCTCTTGGTTGCATCACAATGACGAGTGTTCCACCCGGCTTCAAGGTGTGATAAAGGTTGAGTGCGCCAGCCTTTGGGTCATCCCAAATCGTATAATTGTTAACAGAAAGTACTTTGTCATACTGATCCGCCGGCAGGCGTGTTTTTTCAATTTTCCCGACATACAGCCGGACCTGCTTCTCTTTGGATCGTTTCTTTATACGCGAATGCGCCTGTTCCTTCATAGTTGAAGAAGCATCTAGTCCATCAATGTGAAGATCGTCAAAATGCTTGAGCATATGTTTGATGCTATAGCCGGGGCCATAGCCTATTTCCAATATGTTTTCACCATCTGATAAATCTAAATGCTGGATCGCCCATTGATTCAGTGCCTTATTTTCATTTGCCATAATAAAACCTGCGATGCTTCCGAGCCAGCCTTTTGGTCTGCTAAAGGTTTTAGAAATGGTTGACAGCATGTGAGAACGCTCCTTTTTTATGTTTATGTAACCGATTTTTCCCATCATGAAACCTGTCAGTTTTCAAAACGCATCGATGACGCATAGGGATGTTTGAGTGAAAAAATGAAGTGGTAATGAAAGGATACATCAACAAATCAAGGAGGAGCTTACACATGGATTTACGTGAATACTTAACAAATGGCATTCCGCGCCAAACGCAGGATCAGCAGCCGGGCAGTGAAAGAGAAATGAATCCTGCGCCGATCTATGAGGATGAATCGTATAAAGGGTCTGGTAAGCTAAAAGGAAAAGTAGCGCTGATTACAGGTGGAGACAGCGGAATTGGACGTGCCGTTTCTGTTGCGTATGCCAAAGAAGGAGCTCATGTCGCGATCGTATACTTAAATGAACATGAGGATGCAGAGGATACGCAAAAACGTGTAGAACAGGAAGGCGTCAAATGTTTAACAATTGCAGGGGATGTCGGGGACGAAGCCTTTTGTGAGAAAGCGGTAGAAAAGACAGTTGAAGCCTTTGGACAGCTGGACATCTTAGTCAATAATGCGGCCGAACAGCATCCGAAAGAACGTATTCAAGATATTTCTAGTGAACAGCTTCACCAAACCTTTAGAACCAATTTCTATTCCTATTTTTATTTTACGAAGAAGGCACTCGATTACTTAAAACCGGGAAGTTCCATTATTAATACAACATCTATTAACCCGTATCGAGGCAACAAGGTACTGATTGATTATACAGCGACAAAAGGGGCCATCAACGGCTTTACTCGTTCTATGGCACAGTCGCTTGTGAAAGATGGAATTCGGGTAAACGGTGTAGCACCCGGTCCAATTTGGACGCCGCTCATTCCATCTACATTTGATGAAGACAGTGTCGAAAGCTTCGGTGCCGAGACGCCAATGGGAAGACCAGGACAGCCTGTGGAGCATGTAGGCTGCTATGTACTGCTTGCTTCGGACGAATCGTCTTATATGACGGGACAGACACTTCATGTCAACGGCGGTTCCTTTATGAATACATGATCAATAGCACGCCGCCCAGATTTGATTGGGCGGTGTGTTTAGTATTTCTTCCGATTCTTCTGTACAGATGAGACAGACCATATGATAATGCCCACAACAACCGCTGCAATAACAAGTGAACTCAAATGGAACATCGTTTCATGATGCATATTCAACTACTTCCCCTTTCAATGTATCCGTTTTTTATAGCATCAGCTAGAAGATGTCTTTTTATGAAAAACACATTTCTTTGTTTAATGAATGGATTGTCGTGGAAACCTAAGAGTACGGATGACATTTTGAAGGAGTGAAGATACATGTCACAAGAAGAGTTAAAACAAAAGGTAATGAATTTATTAGACGAACAAAAAGTCGGAACATTGGCGACTGTTGAACAAGATAAGCCGCATACCCGCTATATGACTTTTTTTCATGAAGGGCTGACATTATATACACCAACAAGCAAAGAAACACATAAAGCGGATGAGATTGAAAAAAATCCGAATGTTCATATTCTCATTGGTTATTCAGGTGAAGGATTTGGGGACACATATGCAGAAATCGCAGGTAAAGCCACATTAACTGATGATCCAGAACTGATCGACCGCCTTTGGTCTGATGAGATGGAGAAATGGTTTAAAGGAAAAGATGATCCAAACCTAGTGATCCTTAAGATTGACCCAACCTCCATTCGTTATATGAACGAAGGAAACCGGACACCAGCAGAATTATCACTTTAACACTTGTGTAAGTTGGGGGAATGTGTTATAGTTTTATATTAAGTGTTGAAATAGCAAATAAATAAAGAAAGTAAACTTTCTTTTTTCTATGACATAATGAGAAGCAATAGAGCTTCTACTTGATAAGAACGAGACGCTGTCAAAGCGAACAAACTTATTCTTTTCCTTCTGCAACCGCCCCCTATAAAAGCGGAAGAATGGAAAAAAGACGTTTTGATTTACAATTCACACTGGCACGGCTTCGGAGCCGTAAGGACGAATGAGAGGTAGGGCTTTCGTTGTCTTGTTATCCAGAACTTCCATGGCGTTTACTTTCAAACGTAGGTTCACTCGGAACACATATGACACACTGATATGATCGAATCTTAATTCATACACTCCGTGACGGAGATTAAACATTGATTATTTATTTGCATGAAAAGAGTAAGAAACGGGCTGCCATCTATTTGGCAGCCTTTTTTAGGTTAAAAGCGGACACCATCCGCATGAAATCCCCTTCAAAAAGATCCGCCGCCAACAATAGAACAACGAACACTCATCGACAGAAAGAGGGAATGCTTCATCATTACTCACTTCGCCCTTTCTTCTGATACCTCCAAATCCGGCCAATAAAAAAGAACATCACCGTAAACAAAATAGAGAAGATCAACATGTCCAGCAGTGTCACACCTCTATCTGGATGCACAACCCCAAACCAAACCCATTGAAGAACAAAAGAGATAGCAAAATAAAAGATGGATTCTTTCATGAAATTCTCCTTTTTACTTGTTTTTTTGAGTGTTTAGCCACACCATCCAGATGAAAAAGGAACAAATGGCGCATGCGAGCAAAGTAACAGGCGGCAAGGTGTACCAGCTAGTCAGCCCCTTTACAAAGCACATATAAAAAAAGAAAATGGTAATAGATACGAGCACCCCTTGCTTGAACCAACGGGGAACACGCAGCCAAGCCGCTAGAATGATCGATGATAGCTTATCCATTGAGATAACATCCTTTTTTTGAATCTGATTGGATTTTATCGTAAATAATCAAATATGTAAAATATGGATTTAGAAAGTTGGAATGGTATTCTGCTAGCATGAAACATTCTCGCTGCACTGACGTATAAGAAAAAGGAACTCCATGAAAGGAAGCGATCAAGTGAAAAGAATACCAGTGATTTTCCTCAGGTATATTGTCTTCTTTATTCCAGCAATCATTCTTAGTGTCTTGGTGTGGAACCATTACCAAGATGATTTGTCAGCAGGGAAAGCGACGCAATATGACGTCAAACAAATATTTACATTCGATGAAGGAAAACGAGTGGTGAGTGCTGTATCAAAAAACCAGCAGCTCCATTTTGCAATGTATGATCCTCAATCAGGAAAAAGAATCAGTGAATGGACCACGGAAAGCGATACGTTTAATGAAATGCTGCCATCCACTCAAGGTAACAACCTCTTACTTGCTTTAAAAAATAAAGACGAGCAGCTGTTGATCGAGAAACTGTCTCCAAGCGGAGCAAAGAAAGAACTCGTTAAGCAAAGATTACAGATTCCCTCATTTTTAAAAACGAATACATATCAATGGAATGGACGACTCTTGTTTACAGGAGAAAAGGAAGGCGCTGCTGCGGTCCTCGGTGAGCTAAAGAATGGTCAGTTTCATGTCCACAATCTCAACGAGCTGAAGCTGCCAGCAAGACCTGTTTCCATCGATGTCGTCATGAATTCTTTTAGAGGGCAGACCCCATTCCCTATGTTTGAATTGACTTTGAAAAATGACCAGAAGGCGTATGTCAGCGGAATCTCAAACGAGAAACATCAGCTTGGGGTCTATGTCTCCAAAAGTGCTGAACCGTTTAGCCTCATTGAAGATAAAGTCGTGCAGCAGCTGCAAAAAACGATCGGATCATCACAAAACGTTGCTGTCGCTGTCGAATCCAACTATCCAAAAAGACCAAGGAAAGTGGATGCAGAGGGAAGGCTTGGGGAAGTCGTCCCAACACCAAAACCGATTTACCAAACCTTTATCTACCAGCTGAATGAAGAAGAAGTTCTTCTTGCAGGCTCTACAGCAAAGGACGAAGCAAAAGGCAAGCTGACTGGTTATATTTATAATCATCGCACGAATAAGGCGACGTCTGCCAGCAAGCTTTTTCAGTCGTTGTCATATGAATCTTTACAAAAAGAAGATATCTCTTTTCATAAAAATGTGAAGAGCGATTGGCTCTATTATTCACTTGGCAACCAATTAACGGGGGCATTTGAGGCGAAAAGCAAACAGCTAAAGGAATTCCCTTTGCAAAAGGTCATCTCAATCGAAAATGCCAGTCCAGCCCACCAAACGTCTGTTGACACCTTTATGCAATATGTCATGAAGGGCGGACCACTCATTCTCAACTGGGCGATATGGCTCTTTATCCCACTGCTGTTATTTGTGCTAGCGATCTTCCTGCCGCCGATTTTGAGACTGGTGAGAAAGAACAAGATAAAGGACAGTGTCACATTAGAAGCCAATATTGTATCTGTCAAAGAAACGGGTACCTACATCAATGAACAGCCGCTGGTCAACATGCAGCTTCAATTTCAATATGATGGGGAAAATATCGAGAAGGCGGTTAAAACGGTTGTATCCTATACTCAGATACCGCAACCGGGTCAGCGTATCGCCATTCTCTACAATCCGAAAAAGAAAAAAGCAATGCTCTTAAAAGAGGGTGACTTCTCGCAGCCGAGCGAGCCAAAGTTCATCAAAGGCGCTATTTTAAGAAACATAGAATCATATGGAACCGTAGGACGAGGCACCGTCTTATCACTTACATTTGAAGCAGATCAGAAAAGGTATACCATTCCGATGATTCAAGCCGCTGGTTTTGAGTTTAGAACAGGAGAAAAAGCCGATCTCGTTGTCATCAGCGGTCAGTTGAAAATGGCAGCCTATGGGCATGAAGTGCGGAATCGTGCGAGGAAAGACGTGACGTTAACAGGAACGATCCAGCGTGTGAAGCAATATCCAATGGCCATCCATGAACAAAAGCCTATTATGCTGGATGTGACGGTTTCTAGCGGAGGTCAATCCATCACAAAAACGGTCAGTCAATTCATCCCTGACCATATGGAGGTCGCGCCAGGAACTCAAATCACGATGCAGACAAAACAAGAAGAGCTGGATAAAGAAATCAGTCTTATGCAAGAGAAACAAGGAAGTGCAAAAGTGACCCATGTCACATTTTCCGGTGTCATCGGCAACCAGCCGTTAGCGATCATTCAGGTTGAGAGAGATGGCATCATGTATGAAGTGAAGCAGCCAATCGATCCAATCACTAGCGTCTTGCCTGGTGATGAATTATGGGTGGCGTATCACGACATGACGCGTCAAGCAGCCATTGTGAAATATGCATCGATTTAAAAAAGCGTTCCCCAGCGTGAAAAAAGGGCTAAAACGAATTTCGTTTTAGCCCTTTTGATTAAGCTTTTGTATCATACTGGCGAAGCACCTTATCATAGGCGAAGTTGCCGAAAGGAATGAATGCCGCAAAGAATCCGGCGATGGACCATTTCAAATGCCAGCGAACTTTAAAGGTCACATATGCCAAAATGAGCATATAGATGACAAACAATGCGCCATGAAGAGAGCCCACAATGGTGACCGCCATCGGAATATCCGCAAAATATTTTAGAGGCATGGCAATTAAAAGAAGGGTTAAAAGAGACATACCCTCAATAAAACCCGCCTGTCTCAGACGGCTGATACTTGTATGCATATACAAATCCTCCTGTATAAAAGCTAGTTTCTCATCTTCTAATATAAACGAAAGATCGTCTGGACATGCGGAAATCTACGAAAAATTCAAAATATGTTCATGGAATGCTTAAAAAATGGGAAAAGTCCTTTACTCCTTGTTTGTTTCAGAGAGTACTTGCTTTAAGTGCATCACATCATGCAATAAATGCTCCGTCATTGCTTGAACGGCTTCTGTGGAGCGGCGCTTTTTTATTTTAGAATAGATGGCTGCATGCTCTCTTTGAATGGTTTCAGCACGAGCCCCGCCGCTAAAATGAAAGATGCGGCAATAGTGAATGAGTGCATTTACGTGATTCAATTGTTTGGATAAGCGGTCATTGTGACTCGCCAAAATGATTTTTTGGTGAAAGGCTTCATGTAACTGGACGATCTCTTTAGAGGGCAGCTGCTGCTTGATCGCTTCGTCCGCCTGCGTGAGAACCTGCTCAATTTCATCCATTTCTCTTTGCACGGCTTCCTTACAGGCAAGCTCAACAGCAAGTGTTTCTAAAGCTACCCGAATTTGATAAAGCTCCTCGACATCTTTTTCTGTTAACGTATAGACGGAATAGCCTGATCGATGATCCGCAATTAAGAGCTCGTCTTTTTCTAACAGCCTCATCGCCTCTCTTACCGGTGATCGGCTTACGCCAAATTGTTTGGCAAGCTGTGTTTCATTGATGCGCTCTCCTGGCTGAAACTGGCCATCAAAAATCATTTGCTTCAGCTGTTCATAAAATTGCATGTGATACGGTGTTGGTCTTTCCATCTCGAATGAATTCATGCCATCATTCCCTCTTTAATACATCATCTTTTGTCTCATGTTATCCAAGTTTTTCCCTCTAGGCAAGCCTGCATCAAAAAGTCAATATCGTACAATCCAAGAGAAAAGGGGTGTGCTACACTTATGATCAGTTCAGCGAAAAGAGGGATCGACATGAACACACAAGAGGAACGAACTGTACATTTTGATCAAGACTTACAAATAGAGGCATATCGCTTTCATGGCATCATGCAAAAGTTCCTGAATCATTTTCATACATATTATGTGATTGGATTTATTGAAGACGGTCAAAGACGTTTGGTCTGCCAAAATCAAGAATACATCATTGAAAAAGGTGATATCCTTCTTTTTAATCCGTATGATAATCACGCATGTGAACAAATTGATCACAGGACACTCGATTATCGCTGCTTAAATATTGAAGCAGGTGTGCTAGAGAAGGTCTTTCAGCACAAACCGCATTTTAAAGCCCCTGTGTTTTTACAAAGTGAACTAACAAAGCCATTATATGATCTACATCAAATGATCACAGAAGAAGCTCCTGCTTTGAATAAACAGGAAACCTTCTATTTCTTTATGAAACAATTGATTGAAGCCTATGCTGATACCTCAGAGGAAAAAGCATCAGCCACACGTGCCAACGAACAAAAAGTCCGAGACGTACAGCAATATATCGAAACACACCTCACGGAAAATATATCGTTAGATGACTTAGGCGAGCTTGTGTCCATGAACAAATATTCATTGCTGCGTGCTTTTACAAAGTTTAGAGGCATCACGCCGTATCGTTATTTACAGACAGTCAGAGTGAACTTTGCGAAGGAGCTTCTCGCCCAAGGAGTGAAGCCTGTAGATGCGGCTGCCTCCGCTGGATTTTCTGATCAAAGTCATTTGAGTCATTTCTTTTCAGAATTTATTGGGCTCACGCCAGGGCAGTATCAGCAAATTTTTGTAAAGCAGGTAACAGCTGATGAAAAATAAACAGCTGCTCGGTCATTTAGCGGCCATGTTCACCATTTTTTTATGGGGATCTACCTTTATCTCTACCAAAATATTATTAACGGCTTTTTCTCCAACAGAGATTTTATTTTTCCGTTTTTTTATAGGGTACTTGGCTCTGATGATCATCTATCCGTTTACGATGAAGGTGCAAAGTAAAAAGCATGAAGGGATGTTTGCGCTGGCAGGTTTATGCGGTGTGGTCTTATATTACTTTTTAGAAAATGTCGCACTTACTTATACGTTCGCTTCGAATGCAGGTGTCATCAGCTCCGTTGTCCCATTCTTCTCTTTTTTATTGGCTTATTTTTTATTAAAAGATGAGCCGCTGCACAGCCGGTTTTTCATAGGCTTTTTCATCGCGATGACGGGAATCGTGCTGATTAGCATGAATGGAATGACGACGTTTCAATTGAATCCACTCGGTGATGCCTTAGCATTAACAGCAACCATCGTCTGGGCATTCTATTCCATTTTATCGAAGATGATCAACCAATATGGCTACCATATCATTCAGGTAACAAGGCGTGTCTTCTTTTACGGACTGCTATGGATGATTCCCCTGATCTGGCATTTTAAGGTTCGTTTAGACTGGGAGCGGTTGACCAATCCATCGTTTGCCTTCCACTTGCTGTTTTTAGGCGTCTTTGCATCTGCTATTTGTTTTCTGACATGGAGCTTTTCCGTGAAGACGATCGGTGTGGTGAAATCAAGTGTGTATATTTATGGAGTGCCTATTATCACGATGATCATTTCAATGATCGTTCTTCACGAGAGCTTGACCTTCATGTCTGGGCTTGGAACAGCACTGACCTTAGGAGGTTTGCTGCTTTCAGATAAAAAAAGTGCGGGAAGAAAGAAACAGAAGCCCCATGTGCTGATGCAGGATAAAAAGGCGCTTTGATCAAAAAAAGCGTCTTTTGTCCATTGTAAGAACACGCACTCTTTAGTAAACTCAAATGAAACGGTCGACGGTCGACCGATAACAAAGGGGGAAAAATCAATGAAGCATGTTCCAATTGCAGCGATACCAGGTGACGGGGTTGGAAAGGAAGTTGTGCCTGAAGCTATTCGAGTTTTGAAAGCGGTATCAGATGTGCATGGCGGTCTGTCTTTCACCTTTCAGGACTTTCCGTGGAGCTGTGAGTATTATTTAGAGCATGGCGAAATGATGCCAAAGGATGGATTGGAACAACTAAAAGCCTTTGACAGCATTTTCTTAGGAGCAGTCGGAGATGCCAATTTAGTGCCGGATCATGTATCACTTTGGGGATTGCTCATTAAAATTAGACGTGAATTTGAGCAGGTGATCAACGTTAGACCTGCAAAACAGCTGAGCGGCATTCGCTCCCCGCTTGCTCACCCAAAGGATTTCGATCTTCTTGTTGTAAGAGAAAACGGTGAAGGTGAATATAGTGAAATTGGAGGCCGCATCTATCAAGGGGAAGATCAGCTTGCCATTCAAAATGCTGTTTTCTCAAGAAAAGGGACAGAACGAGCCATGCGTTTTGCCTTTCAATTAGCAGAAAAGAGACGAAAGCATGTGACAAGTGCAACCAAATCGAATGGAATCGTTCATACAATGCCATTTTGGGATGAAGTGTTTCAAGACGTAGCCAAGGATTATCCAAAGGTGACAGCAGACTCGCAGCACATTGATGCGCTTTCAGCCTTCTTTGTGACAAGACCTGAGAAATTCGATGTAATTGTTGCCAGTAATTTATTTGGCGATATTTTAACTGATCTTGGGGCAGCCATTATGGGAGGTATTGGCGTGGCGCCTGCTGCCAACATCAATGTAAATGGCAAATATCCATCAATGTTTGAGCCTGTACATGGGTCAGCCCCAGACATTGCAGGAAAAGGAATCGCCAACCCAATCGGTCAAATTTGGACCGCTAAACTCATGCTTGATCATTTCGGAGAGGAAGAACTCGGTACACACCTGCTCGAAATCATCGAGTCAGTCACAGCAGACGGCTTTTTAACGGCAGACATCGGCGGGGCTTATCGAACACAAGAAATCACAAACGAAATCATCAAGCGCTTGAAGAAATAATCCGTCATTAGAACCACATCTCCACGTCTGCTATAATAAAAGGATGGATAGAAGAAAGAGATGTGAAATTTCGTGTCAAAAACAGTTGTATTAGCAGAGAAACCTTCGGTAGGACGTGACCTTGCACGTGTGCTGAAGTGTCATAAAAAAGGAAATGGTTTCTTAGAAGGAGATCAATACATTGTCACGTGGGCGCTGGGCCACTTGGTGACACTGGCTGATCCAGAAGGCTACGGGAAAGAATTTCAATCCTGGCGCCTAGAGGATTTACCAATTATTCCAGAACCACTCAAGCTTGTCGTGATGAAAAAGACAGGGAAGCAGTTCCAAGCGGTCAAAGCGCAGCTGGCGAGAAAAGATGTAAAAGACATTGTCATCGCAACAGATGCTGGACGTGAAGGGGAGCTTGTGGCAAGGTGGATTCTTGAAAAAGCACATGTGAAAAAGCCTCTAAAACGTTTATGGATTTCGTCTGTTACAGACAAAGCCATTCAAGAAGGGTTCAAACGATTAAAAGACGGCAGAGAGTATGACAACTTGTACCGCTCTGCGGTTGCGCGTGCAGAGGCCGACTGGATTGTAGGGATCAACGCAACAAGAGCGCTGACAACGAAGTTCAATGCGCAGTTATCCTGTGGACGTGTGCAAACGCCAACGATTGCTATGATCGCCAAGCGAGAGGAAGACATTCAGCAATTCCAGCCGAAGCCGTTCTTTGGGCTGACTGCACAAGTTGACGGACTGACGCTGACTTGGCAGGATGCAAAGACAAAACAAAACCGTACATTCCAAGAGGATGTAGTGAAGGAGCGCTTGGCAGCCTGTAAAGGAAAATCTGCAGTGATTGATGCACTGAAAAAAACAGCGAAAAAATCCTTTGCTCCAGGGTTGTATGACCTGACAGAATTGCAGCGTGATGCCCATAAACGCTACGGTTTTTCAGCAAAAGAAACACTGTCTACACTTCAGCGTCTGTATGAGCAGCATAAGCTCGTCACGTACCCGCGTACGGATTCACGTTTCATTTCGGCAGATATCGTGCCTACATTAAAAGATCGACTCAAAGGAATGAACGTTAGACCTTACGCGCAGCATGTGAATCGCATTTTACAATCAGGCATTAAAGCACATAAAGGATTCGTCAACGATGCCAAAGTGTCAGATCACCATGCGATCATTCCAACCGAGGAAGAGCTGTATCCAGGTGCATTAAGCGATAAAGAGCGTAAATTATATGACCTGATTGCCAAGCGATTCCTCGCTGTACTGATGACCCCTTTTGAATATGAGGAAACAACAGTGATCGCCAAGATCGGCAGTGAGACATTCACAGCGAAAGGAAAAATTGTGCAATCAGCCGGTTGGAAAGCCGTGTACGATGATTCCTATGAAGACGAGGAATCAGCCGAAGCAGATCAGCACTTGCCGGCATTAACAGAGGGGCAGTCACTTGACGTACGCCAATTAAAAGAGACAAAAGGCGAAACGAAACCTCCTGCTCGTTTTAACGAAGCGACCCTTTTATCTGCCATGGAGAACCCGTCTGCATTTATGGAGAACAAGGAAAAAGACTTAGTGAAAACCCTTGGCGAAACGGGTGGATTGGGGACAGTGGCAACTAGAGCTGATATCATTGAGAAACTGTTTAACAGCTTCTTAATTGAGAAAAAAGGCAAAGACATCTTCATCACATCGAAAGGGAAGCAGCTTCTTTCTTTAGTACCTGAAGATTTAAAGTCACCTGCTTTAACAGCGGAATGGGAACAAAAGCTTTCTAAAATTGCGAAAGGCCAATTGAAAGCTTCTCAATTCATGAGTGAAATGAAGTCATATGCAAAACAAGCCGTATCTGAAATCAAACAAACGAACCAAACCTTTAAGCATGACAACATGACAGGCACACATTGCCCTGACTGCGGAAAACTCATGTTAAAAGTGAACGGGAAAAACGGCACCATGCTTGTTTGTCAGGATAGAGAATGTGGACATCGAAAAAATGTGGCAAAGAAAACAAATGCACGCTGCCCGAACTGTCATAAAAAGCTTGAGCTACGAGGAGAAGGTGATGGCAAAATATTTGCCTGTGTTTGTGGTCATAGAGAGAAACTGTCTGTTTTCGAAAAACGCAAATCACAATCCAATCAAAAACGAGCCAGTAAGCACGATGTGTCCAAATATATGAAGAAACAAAAGAAAGTGGAAGAACCAATCAATAACGCACTTGCAGAACAATTGAAGAAACTAAAATTAGATCAATAGTTGTGTAAAAACCCATGTGAATTCGCATGGGTTTTTTGTTTGTTAGAGTATTTTGACATGTTGTTTTTCTGTAAATGGGAATATGTAAGCGAAAAGACTCGTAATTTGGTATAAAATATTTATTTTCATTTAAACAGAAACGCTCTATAATAAATCGTTAGATGCTTAGAGAGAACAAGGATTGAAAGGGGACACGAATGGATACACCCATATATCGTACAGCTATCGCTATACTCATTGTCATTCTACTAGGCGGATGTACCTGGAAACAGCAGCAACATTCAGCTCAACCAGAACCTGCAAAGCCAGTATTGTCAGGAGAGTACTTTATGACTCACCACTTAATGACAGATCAAGGCATGATCCGGACCTCGCTTGCGGAGCAGCCTACTTACTTATCAGAATCGCTCGGACTTTGGATGGATTATCTTGTTAGAAAAAAAGATCAAACATCTTTTGATCAACAGGTAGACGTCCTGCGCACTCAATTCTTACTGGAACATGATCTTCTTAGCTGGCAAATCGAATCTCATCAAAAAAGCAAAGTCAATGCTTTAGTTGATGACTTACGCGTAGTTACAGCGCTTCAAAAAGCAGATCAATTGTGGCAGAAGTCAGTGTATCAAACCACAGCCAAAAAAATCGCCAAAGCGTTAAAAGACAAAAACATGTTCAAGGGTATGTTGACCGACTATTATGATGCATCGACAAAGCAAACTTCACATACAATCACACTTTCATATCTTGACCCAAAAGCAATCAAAGAACTAGTATCCCTCCACCTATTCACAGAACAAATGATGAACAACCAATTGGCCATTCTAAAAAATGCACCGAGACAAAAAGGATTTTTTCCAAAATCCTATGACATAGCGAAGAAAGTCTACTCATTTGATCAGGAAATCAACTTGATCGACCAGCTTTATACGGCTCTTTATGCCGAACGTGCACAGGTTGATACAACAGTCATCATGAAATGGCTGAAAACCAACTTCCAAAAGGAAGGAAAACTGTATGGACGATATAAACTGAGCACATTACAGCCAGCAGTGACGTATGAATCGCCTTCAGTCTATGCACTGGTGATCTTATATGCACTCAAACAAGGAGAAGATGATTTTGCAAAAGACGTCTATCACCGAATGAAAGAGCTGCAAATCCAAGATCCTCTCAAGCCTTATTACGGAGGCTATATGAACGAAAAAGATACACACTCATTTGATAATTTATTGCCTCTAATTGCAGAAAGGGAGCTTCTAAATGAAAAGGTTATTCAGTAACACCTATCGCACGTATTATACGGTGCTCCTCACGTTTGCGGGACTCATTTTATTTATGGGCTACTTGAATGGACGTGATGCGGAGAGTGTCATGATCATCACACTCACATTTGTCGTGATAGGATGCGGCATTTTATTTGGTATTTTGCCAGCATTGGTTTTTACTTTGTTGATTTTGTTCTTTATAGGAAGCGGGATGTTCTTTACAGAGCTTGGTCACACAAATTCACTCTTTTCTCATCAAACGTTGCAAGATGTCGTGATATGGGGCGTGGCGCTTCTCTTTTTTGCTATTTCTGCTGGAAACGTGCATGAGCGAATAAAAACGATGCGTTACACCATTGACCAACAAAAGAGGGCCATCAAACAATTTGTAGCGATTGACTCAACCACAGGATTTGACAATGCAGAGCGGATGAGACTCGAGTTGTCTGAGGAAATGAAACGAGCAGAACGATACAAACAGCCATTCGTCTTTATCCTTCTTCATATGCACTACTCAGCGGAATTCAAAACATTATATGGAGAAAAAGAAATGCAACATCTTTTCCAGCAACTCAGTATGAAGATTCGCGAAAGTGTGAGAGAAACCGATAAGAAATTTCGATTATCCGAAGAACGAATGGGTCTCTTGCTCACTCACACACCTGAAGAAAATGTCTCGATCGTTCTTGATAAGCTAAAGGATAAACTGCAAACGCATGTCCTGCTAAATGGTCGTGAAGTGACCTTAACTTTTCATGTCTGTCATTTAACAAGCAGCTCGGACTATCGGACACCAGAGCAATTTTTAGAAGAACTAGAAAACGAGATGATGATGAATGAACTTTAATGTTTTGACGAAATGTTGTTTGTTAATCGTTCTTTTCTCTATGCTTTCGATCAAAGACAGTACATCAGCCGGTGCACTTGAGAAAGAGTCAAGGACCCTCATCGTCTATTCCACACAAACAGGTGAGGCAACGCCAACTGTTCATATGCTTGATGTACTTGTGGGGCATTTTTCCACACGAACGACCATTTTATCTGATGAACAAATCACTGAAAAGAACCTCAATGACTCTCAGCTAGTTATCTATATAGGTGAAGAAAAGAGAACGTTGAAAGCACAAACCATTCGTCTCATAAACGAATCAAAACGCTTAATCGCAATAGGATACAATGCGGAACAGCTTCGCCCATTCTCCACGCTTACTTTTCACAAACAAGATCACATCAGTCAAATCAAAGATACTGATGATCAAGAATACCGTCAGCTTGAGAGAGGAATCACAGCTCAGACGGTTCAAGGGACAGATCTGCAACGTAAATTCTTATTGAAGAAAAATCAAGCTGAACAGCCATTTGTGATTCAAACAAAAGAAGGTGCGGCATATGTCGGAATGCTAAATATCCTTCAGCACGACAAGCTGCTTGCAGAGGTGCTGGAAAGTCTCCTGCCGGCTTCTAATCAAACGACGACAAAGTACTTACAGATTGAGAAGATTAACCCCGTCACGGATGAGAAGAAGTTACTTGAACTTGGACGATACGTAACAGCTCGCCATATCCCTTTTCTGCTGGCGGTGACCCCTATATGGATTGATCCAGCAACAGGGGATGAAGTGACGCTCAGTGACCGGCCTAAACTTGTCCACGTGTTAACACAATTGCAAAGCAATGGAGCTAGTGTCGTTCTTCATGGGTTTAGCCGTACGTATCGAACGGAGGAGTCGGGTAAAGGCTTTGAATTCTGGGATGTAAAGTACGATCAGCCCGTTACGTCAAATGAACCAGAGAAAGCTGATCAGCAGCTGAACAAAAGCTTTTTTCCGAATGAAAAAGATTTTAATGCGTATATCAAATCCAATCAACATCAAGAAGCCATCTATACAGAAGAAAAGCTGACAAAAGGCATTGAACTGCTCGCGCAGCTGGGATTATATCCGCTTGCATTTGAAGTGCCAAATGACGCCATTTCCCTGCAAGGCTATGAAGTGATTTCCCGCCATATGTCCAGTCTATTTGGACAGGTGCAGCTCTCAGACCGTACATGGAAAACAAGTAGTGCATCACCATTTTTGTCGACACCCGCCATGCTTCATGGCATGACTTTATATCCTGAACAGTCTATAGATATAGCATCTGACCAAGAAGGTGCAAACATACTGACTGAGCAGACAATTCAATCCATGCAGCATATCCAATCCGCCGCCATTGGGCTGTCCTATGATGTGGAAGCGGGGATAGATGGGCTGCAAGATGTAATCACACAAATGGATGCGATCCCTTCTAGTGAATGGCTAGATTTAAAGAAAACAAAACAGACTGTTCAAACTCAGAATGTCCAGATCAAAACAGTAGGAAATGGACATATTCAAATAGAGCAATCCAATATAGCTGAAACAAAAACAAACAAACGAAGCGGGATGGAAAATATGCTTCGAATACTCACAGTGGTGGTGCTGCTCTTTATTGTGGCATTTGCTTTTTACACATTGTATTTAAGGCTGACGATGAAAAAACGGATCTTTAAGGAGAGAAAATCAGGTGGCTGATATCTTATTTTACCTATCATTAATACTGATTTGGATCATGCTCCTATATCATATGTTTCTGATGCAGGGAGGCTTTCAGCACTATTTAACTTACGAAAAAGTGCTGCCTAAATGGACGAAACAAGGGAAAGATCTGCCGACCGTCAGCATTCTCATTCCAGCACATAATGAAGAAGTGGTCATTCGGCAGACGCTAAAAGCCATGGTCCAGTTATCCTATCCCAAACACCTTCTTGAAATCATTGTGATTAATGACAATTCCTCTGATCGTACAGGGGAGATTGTGCAATCATTTAGTGAGCAATACGATTATGTCCATATGATTGAAACAAAGCCGCCATTTGCAGGGAAGGGGAAATCTACTGCACTGAATGAAGGCTTGAAGGCTTCGACAGGAGACGTTATTTGTGTATACGATGCAGATAATATGCCTGAAAAGAAAGCCGTCTACCATTTGGTTCTTGGATTATTGAATGATCCTAAAGCAGGTGCTGTTGTCGGGAAATTCAGGGTCATCAATGCAGCCAAAAACCTCCTGACAAAATTCATTAACATAGAAACGATCTGCTTCCAGTGGATGGCGCAAGGCGGGAGATGGAAATGGTTTGGCATTGCGACAATACCAGGCACCAACTTTGCGATCCGCCGGCACATTTTAGAAGAGCTTGGCGGCTGGGATGTCCATGCACTAGCTGAAGACACTGAATTAACAATTCGTGTGTATAATCTGGGCTATGTGATTCGGTTCTTTCCTGCTGCGATTACATGGGAACAAGAGCCTGAAACATGGAAAGTCTGGTGGCGGCAGAGAACACGCTGGGCTAGAGGCAACCAATATGTTGTGCTCAAATTTTTAAGGCAGTTTATGAAATTAAAACGAAAACGAATGATTTTCGATTTATTTTATTTTTTCTTTACGTATTTCTTATTTTTCTTTGGTGTACTGCTCTCCAACAGCATTTTTATCGTAAACTTATTCGTTGATCTTCACTTATCTGTGGGAGCTGTGGCACTCATCCTATGGGGGTTAGCCTTCTTCCTCTTTTTAACAGAAGTGATGATTACGTTAAGCATAGAGAAAACAGAGCTGACCAAACAAAACATTCTCATTGTCGTTCTCATGTACTTTACCTATTCCCAAGTATGGATTGCGCTTGTTGTGTACTCCTTATGTGTAGAGGTGAAAAGCCGATTATTGAAACAAGAAGTGAAATGGTACAAAACCGAGCGTTACAATCAACAACAAAAGAAAAGCGGGTGACATATTGAAATCGTTAAAATGGTTGATTTATATATTAGGATTATCCTTAGCGATCCAGCCTTTTTTCATGGCAGGTCAAGCAATGGCGCAATCCAACCGAGTTCAAGTCAAAGATGATTGGGTTCAATCTTCAAAAGAAAGCAAAACAAAAACGCAGCATCTATCAGAAGACGTAGTGACCTTATATGGACAAGAAGACCGCACTGATTTTACCTATCAAGTGGATCAGGAAAAAACAGAGTCAAGCACATTGACGTTAAATATAGAGACTTCACCATTATTGATTTCACCTTCCTCATTCACTGTTATGATTGATGGAGAGATCGAAAAGACCATCCCTGTATCAGGGAAAAACCAGAAGAAATCGATTCAAATCAAGTTGAACAAAGCACAATTGAAAAAAGGTACTCACCGCATTCAGGTCACCTTTTATGGTGTTTTAAAAGAAGGCGTGTGTATCAACCAAGAGACACCTGCTAATTGGCTAAAAGTGTATCCTGAAAGTGAACTTACATTCAAAGGAATCCAGACAAAAGATTTCACATTAGATAGCTTTCCATCACCTTTTATTCAAACAGGTGATCAGAAAGAACAGACAGACATTGTAATTCCTAATTCACCGGATGCAGCTGAATTAGAAGCAGCCATCAAAGTATATCGTACGTTGAAAAACAAAGATCACCAAAAAGAGATCAAACTGATCCAAGAAAAGGACATCAAGCAAGTGGCGCACCCAACGATTGCTGTGGGAGCTAAAGGAAGCTGGGATGGACGGATGAAATCGATTGAACAAGCTGCAGGAATTAAAACAAAAAGCAGTCATCTTACGGTAGCGATGAGAACTTTGACAGCAAAGAAAACAGAACAGCCCATTTTATTTGTGACAGCGGAAAAGCCTGTGACAATCGCTGGAAAAATCAATGTTCTGACTCAGTCAGAATTAACGGATCAACTGACTGGAACAGACCTAGTGCTTCAAAAGGCTGCAGCTCAAACGTCTAAACCATCTTACAAGATTCCTTTGAAAGATTTTGGCGGAGATGATGTCACGGTTGGGACCAACAAGACGGTATCCGACCACTACTATTATCCGAAAGCGCTACTGGCTAACCAAAAATCAGGTGCAAAGCTCAATCTTTCATTCAAAAAATCTGATACAGCGGCAAGCAAAACAGAACGGTTAACTGTTATGATCAATGACGAACCGCACGACGTACCATTAACAAAACTAGGCAGCAAAGATGCGAATGGATTCTATCATGTCTCGATTCCAGTAGATTCAAAGATACTTCAAAAAAATGAATATATTGATTTGCAATTTGTCACAAGTGGTTTTAAAAACATGGAATCCTGCAGACATACGGATGAAGAAGGCTGGATATTCATTGACAAAAATAGCTCTTTACAAATACCAGAAGGAACAACGAGTGAAAAGCCAGATTTAGCCGCATGGCCGCTCCCGTTCACTTCGAAAAATACATTGATCATCATACCAGATCAAATCAAACGTGAAACAATCAATCAAATGGCCATGCTGACGGAATCTTTTAGTCAGCCAGAAGTAGCTCAATATCATTTAATGAAAGCTTCTCAAGTGACAAATGAACAATTGAAAAATCACCCTCTCATTTTTATCGGAGGCATTCAAACATTCTCTCTTCTGAAAGAAAAAGCAGCCGATCTCGTTGTTCCGGTGAAAAAGGATCAGTATGATGTATCTTCTTTCGGCATGATCAACGAAACAACGGCTCGAATTGTATGGACGCAGCCATCTGTTTGGAATAAAGAACAGACAATGACAGTCTTTTCAGGAATGACTGCAGCTGAAGCTAACGTGTCAAATGAAGTAATGCAATTTCTTCAAACAAATACAGAAAAAGCAACAGTTGCAATAGAGAGTAAAAACAAAGGTGTGTTTACTAATCATCAATCCGTCAGCAGCACATCGAGCAGTCTGAAAACAAGTGAAAAACAAAGCAGCAGCGAGTCTTGGATTTACTTTGCGTGTATCGCTGCACTCATCCTTTTTGTGCTTTTAATGATTGTCTATTTCGTACGAAAATACCGTAAAAAGACTGAGTTCTAAACGATCAAAAGACCTTGAAAAAATCTCTTTACTTTGGTGTCAAACGGGAGTATGATCTCTTTTATAAAAGACCAATCGCTGAATCATTTCGATGAGCGGGGGAACCAATTGTGGTGGTATAAAACACCACGTGGGGTGAATCCTTTTAAGGTAGGGCAAAATCTCATGCGCCCGAATCCGTCAGCTAACCTCGTAAGCGTTAAAGAGAGCAAAGACCAACCTGTGATCTAAACAATAGGCACAGGGGCATTCTATTGCCTCTGTGTCTTTTTGGCGATCCAAATTTTGTAACTCAAATCGTTTGACACTAAAGGAGCGGGCATCACATGTACAGTTTGATGAAGCGTATTTTAATTGGTAAACCATTAAAATCACAGGCAGCAGGAGAACAAAAACTATCAAAAATCAAAGCTTTGGCATTATTGTCATCAGACGCATTGTCGTCAGTCGCATACGGTACAGAACAAATCTTGATTGTTCTATCAGTTGTTAGTGCGGCAGCGTTTTGGTACTCACTCCCGATTGCAGGTTGTGTATTAATTCTTTTAATGGCGTTAATTCTATCTTACCGCCAGATTATTTATGCTTATCCAGAAGGCGGCGGAGCGTATGTCGTCTCCAGCAGAAACTTAGGTGAAAAACCAGGGCTGGTTGCTGGTGGATCATTACTCGTCGATTACATTTTAACCGTAGCAGTGAGCATTTCTGCTGGGACCGATGCAATCACATCGGCTTTTCCAGCTCTATATCCATATCATGTCATGATCTCAATCGTATTAGTCCTAGTGATTATGGTGTTAAACCTTCGTGGACTGACAGAGTCGGCATCTATTTTGGCTTATCCTGTGTACCTATTTGTCTTTTCATTGCTCATTTTAATTGGAGTGGGCGGTTTTAAACTATTAACAGGGCAAGTGCCGCCAGCACCTGAACATACAGCATTTGGCACACATGTATCAGGCATCACGTTATTTCTTTTATTAAAGGCATTTTCGTCTGGCTGTTCTGCTTTAACTGGTGTTGAAGCGATTTCTAATACAATTCCATCCTTTAAAAAACCAGCTGCACAAAATGCAGCGAGAACTTTATTGATGATGGGTGGATTACTGGCCGTTCTATTTGTAGGAGTGACATTACTTGCGTTTGGTTTTGGCATCTCGCCAAAGCCAGAAGAAACGGTTGTGTCACAGATTGCATCAGACACATTTGGACGGACATTTTTCTACTATGTCATTCAAGCTGTCACAGCTTTAATTTTAATATTAGCGGCTAACACAGGTTTTTCAGCTTTTCCATTATTGGCTGTCAACTTAGCAAAAGATAAATATATGCCACGCATGTTTACAGTGAGAGGAGATCGGCTCGGTTATTCCAATGGTATTATCTTTTTAGGTGTAGCTTCTATGCTGCTCATTTGGCTATTTGATGGGAAAACGGAACACCTCATTCCACTTTATGCTGTCGGTGTGTTTATTCCATTTACCTTGTCTCAGACAGGTATGTGTGTAAAGTGGATTCGTGAAAAACCACAGGGATGGAAAGTGAAAATGCCTATCAATATCGTAGGAGCACTTATTTCATTTACGGTTTTCATGATTCTCATTTTGACCAAGTTCCATCTTGTATGGCCGGTATTTGTTTTCATGCCAATTGTTCTATTTATTTTTTATTCTATTAAGAAACATTATCTGTCTGTTGGAGAACAATTACGTTTATTGAATGAAACCGAGCCTGTCGAAATCAAAGGGAATGTGGTCATCGTCCCAATAGCAGGTGTCACACGTGTCGTCGAACAATCTGTGCAATATGCAAAATCCTTATCAGACCAGGTCATAGCGGTTCATGTATCGTTTGATAAAGAGAAAGACAAGAAAATTGAAGCTGATTGGGAAAAGCTGAATAGTGATGTGCGTCTTGTGATTTTACATTCGTCTTATCGAAGTCTCATTCACCCGCTTGATAAGTTTCTTGAAACGATTGAAGCGAAAGCAAATGCGCATCAATATAGAGTGATGGTACTCGTCCCTCAATTTATTCCGAAAAAAAGATGGCACACCATTTTGCATAATCAATCTGCTTTCTTATTGAGGTTCCGTTTATTATGGAAACGGGATATTGTTGTCGCCACTCTTCCATATCACTTTAAAAAGTAACAAGAGCAAGTTGAAACGTTTGATCAAAAGGGTGCGGTGGTATGGAGTAAGAAAAAAGGAGTTTTCTCACATGCCGCAAAGAACCGCAGGAAAAGAAGTAACAGCGCTACTGGAAGAGTGGGGCGTGAAACATATTTATGGAATGCCCGGCGACAGTATTAACGAATTAATCGAAGAACTAAGGCATGAATCAAGCAAAATTCAATTTATACAAACAAGACATGAAGAAGTGGCAGCACTTTCAGCAGCAGCTGATGCGAAACTAACAGGCAAACTTGGTGTTTGTTTATCAATTGCTGGGCCAGGTGCTGTCCACTTATTAAATGGACTATACGATGCAAAAGCGGATGGTGCACCTGTATTAGCGATTGCAGGGCAGGTTGCCTCAACTGAAGTAGGCAGAGATGCATTTCAAGAAATCAAATTAGAGCGGATGTTTGACGATGTTGCTGTCTTTAATCAGCAAGTACAAACAGCAGAAGCTCTGCCTGACTTATTGAATCAAGCCATCAAAGCTGCTTATACCCATAAAGGGGTGGCAGTTCTCACTGTCTCAGATGATTTATTTTCTCAGAAAATTAAGCGGAGTCCCGTTTATACATCACCTCTTTATGTAGAGGGAGATGTGCGGCCGAAGAAAGATCAACTGCTAAAGGCTGCTCAACTCATTAACAATGCGAAGAAGCCAGTCATCTTAGCAGGAAAAGGATTAAGAAATGCTAAAGAAGAACTTCTTTCGTTTTCAGAAAAGGCAGCTGCACCAATCGTCATTACACTTCCTGCAAAAGGTGTTGTTCCAGACAGGCATCCATACTTTTTAGGGAACCTAGGTCAGATCGGGACGAAGCCTGCATATGAAGCAATGGAAGAGTGCGATTTATTAATCATGCTTGGAACCTCCTTCCCATATAGGGATTACTTACCAGAAGACACACCTGCCATTCAATTGGATATCAAACCGGATCAGATCGGTAAAAGATATCCAGTAGAAGTGGGGATTGTAAGTGACAGTAAGACTGGTCTTCATGAACTAACCTCTTATATTGAATATAAAGAGCAACGCGGTTTCCTTGAAGCTTGTACAGAGCATATGATGAAGTGGCGAGAAGAAATGGATAAGGAAAAATCTATTGCCACATCACCGCTTAAACCGCAGCAAGTCATCGCTAGATTAGAGGAAGCGGTCGATGATGATGCCATTCTTTCAGTTGATGTCGGTAATGTGACGGTATGGATGGCACGTCACTTCGAAATGAAGCAGCAGGATTTCATTATTTCCAGCTGGCTTGCCACAATGGGCTGTGGTTTACCTGGCGCAATATCAGCTAAATTAAACGAACCAAACCGCCAAGCCATTGCTGTCTGTGGTGACGGAGGCTTCACAATGGTGATGCAAGATTTTGTGACGGCGGTAAAATATAAACTGCCAATTGTCGTTGTGATTTTAAACAACAACAACCTTGGTATGATTGAATATGAACAACAGGTAAAAGGCAACATCAACTATGGTATAGAGCTGGAAGATATTGATTTTGCAAAATTTGCAGAAGCATGCGGTGGTAAAGGAATCTCGGTGTCATCACATGAAGAACTAGCACCAGCCTTTGATCAAGCACTTCAAGCTGAGAAACCTGTGATCATTGATGTTGCGGTGACCAATGAACCACCGTTACCTGGTAAAATCACTTACACACAAGCAGCGGGCTTTAGTAAATATTTATTGAAAAAATTCTTTGAAAAAGGTGAGCTGGATATCCCTCCACTCAAGAGAAGCCTTAAACGCTTTTTCTAAACAGCAGGTAGTCGGTCTTCTAATTAGAAGACTGACTTTTTTTGTTGAATAGGTAAAATCATTTCAATTGTCACTTGTTTTCTTCTGTATAAAAATATACAGACTGGATTTTTTGCAACTTAAAGCCTATTTTTCCAATTCGGTGAGAAAGGTAAAATAGACTTTATGATCAATAATGGAGGGAGTGGCTTAATCTGGGCAAGATACTTGATGCAAAAGCACTAACCAGTTCCATGGATACAAGGGCAAAACACTATCAGGAACTCCGCGAACAAATGATAGATTTAAAAAAGGCATTACAAGGTGTTGCCAACCTCGGTGACGACTTCACTGGAAAAGGTGCCGATAACATTAAAAGCTTCTACAAAGAACTCGCCGGAAATGTGGACATGTTTATTAGCTTCATTGATAAACAAAAAGCCTTTCATGAAGGTGTTTCTGGGACACTTGATGATACAAATTTCGGCGGCGACACCTTTGTAGAAGAACACTTTTTAGACAACGCTGTACATATGGGAATCAAGAATGCCAAAAGCATCGTGAAGGATCAAAAAAAGGCACTCAAAACGATTTTTCAAGATATTGATGACCTCATTTCTCTGGAGGTATTTGATAGTAAAACCTTTGACGAAAAGATTGCAGATGCGGAAGATGAACGGAAGAAAACGGTTAAAGATTTAATAGAACTTGATCAAAATCTAAAAGATGAATATGCTTTGTCAGAGACTGAGGAGAAGGCTACAATGGCATTGTACGCAGAAATGATCAATGCCACAAATGACGGAAAATCCATTTCGCCTATGAATTTTGACAAGAAAGTGTATCAAAATAGCGAAATCTACAAGGCAAAAAGCGATATTGAGAAGCAAACTTCTGAATATCTAAAAATCAAAAAAGATCAAGAAGAAGCCCGCAAGATTGCAAAGGAACAAGAAGCACTAGCCAACCGTCCGTGGTATGAAAAAGCCCTTGATTACGGTGGGAATATCGTCAATGAGCTGACAGGCGTGAACGATGCAAAACGTGCCGCAACAGGTGTCGATCCGATCACAGGAGAAGAACTCACCGCAGGCCAGCGAGTCGCCGCAGGCGGCATGGCAGCAGCAGGATACATCCCGATCGTCGGCTGGGCAGGACGTATTTTCAAAGGCGGAAAAGCCGTCTATAAAACGACTCAAGCCACGTCAGCCGCAGTCAGAGCAGTCGACATTTACAAGACATCACAGAAGTCTTTCGATGCGTTGAAAACATCACAAAAAGGCTTATATGGACTAACCGCGACCAACGGCTTCAGCGAAGCGATTACGGGTCGAGATATGTTTGGAAATAAGATCTCAAAAGAACAGCAGGAAGCGAGTATGAATGCGGCTCTGGGGATGCTTTTGCCGTTTGGGGCGAAAGGATTTCATGGGAAGATGGGTGCTGTAGAGAGTGGAAAACGTATAGATTATTTAAGAAATAAATATGGAACAATCAGTTCTAAAGAATTAAATGAAAGAATCAATTTGCGCGGTGAAACGATGAAAGAGCTAAATAAATTAAAAGATACTGGTATTAGTAAGAAGAAAATGGGACCTGCTTTTGCTGGAGTTTATGATAAACAAACTGGGAAATATTCTTATGCAATAAATGATTATGATGGAAAGTTACCAGATTTTCATCCCTTAATAAAAAACAAATATGATAAAATGCCAAAAGAGGTTATAGATTCATATGCATTTACAAAAGGTGCGGGATCACATGCTGAAGTGATTGCCTTGAATAAGGCCTTAAAGGAAAACCCAGGTGCTAGTTTAGATAATTTTATTTTGAATGTAGTTAGGACCGGTCAAAGTAGAGTGAAACCGGCTGGGATGATGTTTCCACGATGTCCACATTGTGCTTATCTTACGGATGGATCTAAAATTATCACGGAGGTTCCTAAAAATGTTAAATGATATATTACAAAAGGATTTTATTTTAGAAAATGGTACGGAGTTTGAAGAACATTTAGAGTATGGGGGTCCTTACGAACTAGCAATAGTGGAATATACCCCGGATGGTAACGAAAAACTATTTACGGGCTTAGCTTATGATAAATACGAAAATGGAAATATCGAAAGTTATTTCTATGTAGAGCAAGGTGTTAAGCAGGGAAAGTGTGTTGAATTTTACTCAAATGGAAATGTGAAAAAAATAGGTAATATGAATAAAAGTGCTGCAGATGGATATCAAGTCGAGTTTTTTGAGAATGGAAATAGAAAGTATGAATCTGAATATATTGCTGGTCGAGAAATGACTTATATAAAATACGATGAAAACGGAAATATTGTAGAGCAAAAAGCAGAACCTGATGAATCTGATTTAAAATACGTCGAAAAATTCAACGATTAATAAGGATAAAGTGATATATGGTTAATCTGGATAATGATAAAATAGATCATTTAATAGAAAAATTTAAAAATGAACAAAAAGCTCTCTTGCCTAAAGTTAAATTGGAAAATAATTTCCAATTAGAAAATATACGGTTTATCGCAGGGGTAGATGTTTCTTATTTTGAAACAAATGGAAAATCGAAAGGTGTTTGTTGCATAGTTGTATATGATTTGACAGAAAAACAAGTAATTGAAAAAGTGAATAGTTATGGAGAAATAAAGGTTCCTTATATATCCGGATTTCTTGCTTTTCGTGAATTGCCTTTAATTAAAGATGCAGCAAAAAAGCTGACGAAACAAGTAGATATCTATATGTTTGATGGAAATGGTTACTTACATGATAGACATATGGGTATTGCTACACAGGCATCATTTTTCTTAAAGAAGCCTACCATTGGTGTAGCAAAAAGCTATTTGAAAATCAAAGGAATAGATTATACCCTACCCCAAAATAAAGAGAATGCATACACAGATATTATTATAGATGATGAAATTTATGGTCGAGTACTTCGAACCAGAATGAATGTTAAGCCCATTTTTATTTCATGTGGTAACTGGATTGATTTAGATACAACTACAAAAATTGTGATGAAACTTATTGATAAAAATAGTCGACTGCCGATACCTGTAAGATATGCAGATATCGAGACACGCATTATTCGAAATGAGTTATTAACAAAAAAGGGTGAAATGTGAAGTGCTCATTTTTTAAGATTTAGAAAATGACACTATCGAAACCCAATCACCACAAAAAAAGGGGAATAAACCATGCTATGGATTTTCACACAAAACGAACAAAGTTTCGTCAATGTTCACGAAGTCACAGTAACCGGTAAAAAGATTGAAGGGTTTATCGCAGGCAGTGATTCTTGGGTCAAGACGCTCGGCAAGTATGACTCAAGCGATCGAGCGTCAGAGATCCTTCAAGACATTGTGAAAGTAATTGAAAAAAACCCAAATGGTACGATGACCTATCGAATGCCTCAGCAGTAAAAAAAGAAACCACCTTTCCATCGCGAAAAGGTGGTTTTGTTTATGAAGGTGTTTTGGTAAAGGCTAAAAATAACGGGATGCCTGTGCCGACAAGTGTAGTGGCGAATAGGAACATACCGCAAATGAATAGAAAATGACTGGCTGAAAAGACGAGTGCCAGAATGAGAAACACGATGCTGAGTCCTGCCATGCTATATGATGGGACAAAGCGGCGTTTGTATGTGGCTTTCTTTGTTAGGAATGAGAAGAAAATGCCAAATAATAAAGGGACAATCCATAAGTAAAATAAAATAATAAGAGACATACATCATACCTCGATTTTTTCCTTCTATTTTATCAGATGCCAATCACAACGGATACTACAAAGCTTCACTTTGTAAAATAGTTCATGCAATCGACACAATTAAGTGGGCTGATTGATCGAACTCGTTTTTTGTTTCATATATTCAGGCTGTAAAAGTGCGTACACACAGTGATCGGCAAAGTGGTCGCCCAGCCATTCACATTGTCTTAATATGCCTTCAAGTGAAAAAGATAAACGCTCTGCGATGCGTCTGCTTTTTTGATTATCAACAGCGGCCCTTATTTCAATGCGATGCAGACCGCACTCTTCAAATAAATAGTGAATGACCGCTTTGCATGCTTTTGTCATGATGCCTTTTCCTTGATAGCCTTCCCCGAGCCAATAGCCAATGGAAACCGTCCGATTAATCCAATGAATTTGGTGGGTGCCAATGATACCAACGAGTTCTCCATGTGACCAGATTCCAGCCTGAAAACCATTGTTTTGCAAAGCTTGCTGCATGGCACCTTGAATAAACGCCATGCTGTCTTCTTCTGTCTGCGTCGAATCGACCCATAGCATCCATTCACGTAAGTGCTCTCTTGAGCGTTGGATGAGCAGATACAGACTTCTCGCGTCTCTTGGTTCAAGCAGCCGCATGGATAGATCTTGATCCTGATAAAAAAACATGTGATCACATCCTCTCAAGGGAAATTCTACCACAACCCGATATAAAAGACAGCCTGATCACTGTCTTTTACATAAACGTATCCACAATTAAAAACAGATTAAGTGCGACAACAAGAGCTGCTATCACCCAAGATATTCCGGTCACCCAGCGAGCATTCGTCAAATCGCCCATAATTCGTTTTTTACTTGTAAACAAAATGAGCGGAATTAAAGCAAACGCAATTCCAAAGGATAAGACCACTTGACTCATCACAAGCGCAGATGTCGGATTGACCCCAGATGCAATGATCGCAATAGGGGGAATGATGGTAATTAGCCGGCGGACATACAGCGGAATTCGGTACTGAATAAAACCTTGCATAATAATATCGCCTGACAGTGTACCGACAGAAGAACTGGAAAGTCCAGCTACAAGCAGACCTACACCAAATAAGATCGCTGATACAGGACCTGCGAGAGTTCCAAAATGCTGAAATGCTACATCTAAATCCTCAACAAAAAGACCATTTTTAAAAAATAAAGCAGCTGCTACAATCAACATGCTGGCATTGATGGCGCCAGCAACTACCATCGCAATGAGGATGTCTAAAAACTCAAAACGAAAAATCAGCTTTTTCTCTTTTTCCGTTCTGCCGACGACTCTTCTTTGCGTTAAGGCTGAATGGAGATAGATCGCATGCGGCATCACCGTAGCGCCTAAAATACCAGCGGCAAGCAGTACGCTGTCTGTCCCTTCAAACCTTGGAATGAACAGTCCACCGGCGACACTTGCAAGATCAGGTTTAGCCACAAAGGTTTGTACAGCGAAAGCAATCACGACAACAAACAGCATGCCGGTAATTCCTGCTTCTAACGCTCGATAACCTCGTCTTTGGAGCTCTAAAATGGCAAAAGAACCGATCGCTGCAATAATCGATGCTTCAAGTAGCGGGATACGAAAGAGTAAGTATAAACCAAGGGCAGCCCCGATAAATTCGGCTAAATCTGTGGCGATAATGACGAGTTCGCCCTGAATCCATAAACCGATCGAGACTGGTTTTGGAAACTCTTCTCGAGCAATTTCAGGTAAATTTTTCCCTGTTGCGATTCCAAGCTTTGCAGACAAAGACTGGATGAGTAAGGCCATGAGATTGGATATGAGAATGACCCATAACAGAAGGTAGCCATATTTCGAGCCAGCCGCAATGTTGGTCGCAAAGTTTCCTGGATCAATATAGGCAATGGCGGCGATAAAAGCAGGCCCGAGAAAAGGAAGGAGCCTTCTAAAACCTTTCACCTTTCCTTCAAGTGCACGCTCCGCTGCCACTGACATGTGGGCTTGTGCCTCGATGTATTTGTTTGTCATATGTCATCACCTAGATTCTACAAAGTTTTGCTTTGGCACAAAAAGTTTCCTCGATGCAATTTTTAATCATCATATGCCCATCTTCATGAAAAGTCAACTATCTGAACTAATAGGTTTGTTTATCATATGTAAGTGAAAAAAATAGATACCTTGTCAATCAAAACATAAAAAACACCGCCTCTTATCTTAGGCGGTGCATCCTCTGCTTCCTCTTCTTTTGTATCGTTTTTTAAGAAACCCTTGATCCAACGCTGCGGAAGATCAAGCTTAAAATAATGACAAAAATGGCTGCTCCTAAGATCGCTGGAATGATCGCAAATCCTGCCAGACTAGGACCCCACGTTCCAAGTAATCCATGACCAATCCAAGCACCTGCAAGCCCAGCAATCATTGAACCGATCCAGCCTCCTGGTACACTGCCTCCAGCGAGTGCACTCCCAATGAGACCAATGACAATCGCCACAACTAATGAAATCAGAAATCCTAACATGTTGATCACTCCTCTTTTGTTTGTTTACTAAGCAATAACCGTTTTAAAAGAGATTAAAACCTTTCGGAACCACTTCAATGTTCGATACGTATGATGGACAAGGATTGTGTATAATAACAGACATATACTTGAACGGCATCTAAGGAGGCAAATGGCATGGAGGAAAGAGAGTGGCTAAAAGCACAATTAAAAGAGATTGAAAAATGGGAGAAAGACCAGCAAAAGGTATGGTTTTGGGAGAAACTCAGCCGGCTTCCATTTCAAATGCTGGACAAGCTGACCCCTGCCTTTATTCAAAAGAAAATCGGTGTGTTATTAGATGAGATGGGGCACTACATTCAATCAGGCGGTGTCTATTTGACGTCAGAGAAAGGCATTATTCATCAATTTCAAAAGAAATGTGCTGATGAATCGATTCAGCGTATTGAAGATATTGAGGCGGCTCCGATCGAGGTCATGGATGCCATTAGTGATCAGATGGGGAAAAACCGAACAAACCTCGCCACTGTGCAAGGTGCGACAACAGGTGTCGGAGGTATGTTTACATTAGCGGCAGATATTCCGGCTGTCCTCGGTCTCTCTTTAAAAACATTACAGGATATCGCCGTCACCTATGGCTATGATCCGAAAAATAAAGAAGAACGAGTCTTTATCATTAAATGTTTACAGTTGAATTCTGCTGACGTTGTTGGGAAAAAATCAATATTAAAAGAGCTGAAGAGCTATCATGCATCAGAAGGGAAGCACGAAAACATGATCTCTCAAATTCAAGGATGGCGTGAGGTCGTATATAACTACCGTGATTCGTTTGGCTGGAAGAAGCTGTTTCAACTTGTCCCAATTGCGGGGATTTTGTTTGGTGCAGCGTCCAACCGCTCACAGTTAAAAGGAATTGCCGAAACAGGCATCATGCAATATCGAAAGCGCAGAATATTAACAAGATTAGAGGAGCTCGCTCAGCAAGAACAGCGAGACTCCGGCGCATAAAAAATCCCTCTCTAAAAGGGATTTTTTATTTGGTCTCAGCATCTTCTTCAAACGCTTGAATCGGAGAATATTCATAGCGTGCCCGGAGCTCGCGGATTTGTTTGATCAAGGTGGAACCGATGATCCTTTCTGCTTCATCATATAAAGGATCGAGCGCCTTCATCCATTTTTGCCGCTCTGCTGGTGTTAATTCGTGTATGGCAATTGGAGATTCGCGTTTAATATCCTCCAGCTGATCCTTGTTCATTTGTTCGGCATGTTTTTCGTTCCATGCCGTTGTTTCTTCCATCGCTTCGAGTAAAATTCGCTTCGTCTCAGGTGTTTGACGATCAAAAAAGGATTGATCTGTTAAGACGACATACCCTAAATACCCGTGATTACTGATCGTCATATAGTCTTGTATATGATAGAATTTTTTTGAATAAATATTTGAAATTGTATTTTCTTCACCGTCTACTTTTTTTGTTTCTAGCAGCTGAAATGTTGAATTAAACGATTCCTGATAGGGTTTTGCGCCAAGAAGCTTGAATTGCTTTTCAATCATGTCACTTTGCATAATACGGAGAGATTGTTTTTTTAAATCACTAGGCTGCTTGATTGGGCCTTTATTCGAAGTGATTTGCTTAAAGCCATTTGTCCAGTAGGCCATTCCCTTTAGTCCGTCTTTTTGCAGTGTGCCGAACAGTCTCTGTCCAATCGCACCATGTAACCCTTCTTGGACAGCATCGTAGTTAGAAAAGGCAAAGGGCAGATCAAGTGCCAGCCATTCAGGGGACAGCATGCCGAGCTTTGACGTAGACGGAGCAATAAATTGAACTTGATTCTCTTTTAGTGCATTAATTTCTTCGATATCAGAATAAAGACTCCCGTTTGAAAAGATTTGAATGCTGATCCTGCCGTCGGATTTTTCATGAACAAGCTCAGCAAATTTCTTTGCAGCCAGCCCTTTTGGGGTGTTATCTGCGACAACATGGCTGAATTTGAACACAAGCTGATCCTTCAGCCCTGTCTGTTCATCGTCGAAGGTAGTCGCTGATTTAGGCATCATATGATAAAAGCCAAAGTATAAAGCGGTTACAAAACCGATGATGAGCAATAGCGTATAGGCGAGTAAATTCTTCATGCGTCAGATCCTCCTTATGTCAAGGATACTTGACAGAGGAAGAATTCGTAAAGATACAGGTGAAAAAATGATGAGAAATCGACTGAAATTACAACAATTATCTATTAGATGGAAGCTCACCATCCTCACATATTTCGTTGTCATTTTTGCCCTTTTAATCGGAGGAATTGTTCTAGTCGGGGGAATTCAGCAAACAGAGGAACGAGAACTTCGAAAAAGGCTCATGAACACGGCAAGAACAGTAGCTGAGATGAATGAGGTAAAGCAGGCATTGGATGATCAGACAAAGGAGCGTGCGCAGTTACAGCATGCCATTGAAGAGATTCGGATTATCCAAGATGCTGACTACATTGTTGTCATGGATATGGATCACGTGCGATTGACACATCCAGTAAAAACAAGGATTGGCCAGCGCTCTGAGGGGACAGATGAAGAACCTGCTTTTGCAGAGCATATCTATTTCTCAGAAGCACAGGGAGAGCTTGGCACAGCCATTAGAGCCTTTTATCCAGTAAAAGATGAAAAATTTAACCAAACAGGGGTTGTACTAGTCGGAAGAACATTGCCGAGTATGGCAGATATATTAGGAGAAATGAAGCAGGATATCCTCATGATCCTTTTGCTGACGCTCAGCTTCGGGCTTGTCGGTTCATTTTTGCTCGCCCGTCATATTAAACAGCAAATGTTTAAGCTAGAGCCGCATGAGATTGTCAGAATGCTAGAGGAGCGCACCGCTACCTTTCACTCCATTAATGAAGGGGTCATTGCCATTGATAACCAGCACATGATCACCATTTTTAATGAAAAAGCAAAGCAAATTTTCAGCGTGACTGGTGATGTAGTGGGCCGAAATATTTGGGATGTGCTATCAGATACAAGGCTTCCAGAAATCATTGACCGCGCAGAACCCGTCTACAATGAAGAAATTCATATGAGCGGAAAGCGGATCATGAGCAGCCGAATTCCGATTGTGATGAAAAAGAAAATCATCGGAGCGGTTGCGATTTTTCAGGACCGGACAGAGGCGGCCAAATTGGCGGAGGAATTAACCGGGGTGAAGAACTTCGTTGATGGCCTGCGGGTGCAAAATCATGAACATATGAATAAGCTTCATACAATTGCGGGATTAATTCAGCTGGGGAAAGCCGATCAAGCACTCGATTTAGCGTTCCAAACGACCGAAGAGCAGGAGCATGTGACGGACTTTCTCCACCGTGTGATACAGCATGACGCAGTTGCAGGCTTATTGATGAGCAAGATAAGAAGGGGCAAGGAGCTAGGCATAAAGGTTGAAGTAGATGAAAATAGCAGTCTGCGCGATTTCCCAGAGCGGCTGGATCAGCATGATATGACGAAGCTACTTGGCAACCTGATCGAGAACGCCTTTGCCGCGTATGATACTGTAGAAAGAGACACAAAACTCATTTCTATTAGTATTGATCAAACAGAGGATGTCCTCGCGATCTTAATTGAAGATTATGGATCTGGAATAGAAGAGGACATGATTCCTCATATTTTCGACAAAGGCTTTACTCACGGTAAAGAAGGCGGAACAGGCTACGGACTGTATATTGTAAAAACGATTATCGACAAAGGAATGGGAAATGTAGAAGTCACATCAAGCATCGGCATTGGTACCACCTTCTCAATCGAATTCCCAATGACAATAGAGGAGAGAGACAGATGACTCAGATTAAGGTGCTATTAATTGAAGATGACCCGATGGTGCAAGAAGTCAATAGAGAGTTCATTAAGAGTGTCCCTGGCTTTCAAGTTGCGGCTGTAGCAGGAAATGGTGAGCAGGGCATCCAGCTGATCAAAGACATTCGCCCAGATCTTGTGGTGCTCGATGTGTATATGCCTAAAAAAGATGGCGTCAAAACATTGCAAGACATCAGAAAGCAAAAGATGCAGGTGGATGTGATTGTTATTTCGGCAGCAAAGGACAAAGAGACGATCGGCACCATGCTTCAAAATGGTGCCCGAGATTATATCATTAAGCCATTTAAGTTTGAACGGATGAAAGAATCTCTTGAAAGCTATAAAGCGTTCAAATCAAAAATTCGTACCGCAGCAGAATTTTCTCAAGAGATGCTCGATGATATCATACGAAAGCCTGCAGTTAAGCAGGAAGAGACATGGCTTCCTAAGGGGCTGAATGTGCATACGATGAATGAAATTAAAGCCTATATGCGTCTGCAAGAAGGAGCGCAGTCTGCAGAGGAAGTCGCCAATGCACTTGGGATTGCACGTGTCACGGCACGCCGTTATTTAGACTTCCTTGTAAAAGAAGGCGAGCTGAAATTAGATATGCAATATGGCGGGGTCGGACGCCCTGTGAATAAATATATCGTACATTCTGACTAAGAGACCAAAAAGACCAAAATGTACGATATGTCCATAAGCTTCACAGCCTTTGATGAAATCGCTATCATTTACCTACAGATAACAGTTAAGCGTTTACATCAAAGGGTGAGGGAGTTGATTTTTTATGAAGAGGCTATTGAAGAACCTGACATTTCAGGTCATTGCAGCTGTCATTATCGGGATCATTGTTGGGATGGTTTGGCCAAACGTCGGGAAAGAAATGAAGCCGCTTGGTGACACATTTATTAATGCAGTGAAAATGGTCATTGCACCCATTATTTTCTTAACCATCGTACTTGGGATTGCCAAGATGGGGGATATGAAAAAGGTTGGAAAAGTTGGGGGAAAAGCTTTTATCTATTTTGAAGTTGTGACGACGCTTGCGCTTGTCATCGGACTGTTCGTGGTCAATATCATGAAGCCGGGAGCAGGTCTTGACTATAGTAAGCTTGAAAAAGGGGATGTCTCGCAATATACCCAAAATGGGGGACAGGGTATCGACTGGATGGAGTTTGTCACACACATTGTGCCATCTAACATGGTAGATGCCTTTGCAAAGGGAGATATTTTACAGGTCTTATTCTTCTCTATTTTATTCGGTGTTGCGCTCGCTGCACTTGGCGAGAAGGGGAAAGGCATCATCGAATGGCTTGATAAACTGTCGCTTGTCTTCTTTAAAATCATTGGTTACATCATGCGTGCCGCGCCATTAGGGGCATTTGGAGCAATGGCTTATACAATCGGACACTTCGGTTTAGCTTCAATTAAACCACTGGCTAGTCTGATGCTTTCCGTTTATATGACGATGTTCCTGTTTATTTTCGTCGTGCTGAACATCATTTGTAAAATGTATGGCTTCAGCCTGTTCGGTTACCTCCGTTTTATCAAAGATGAAATTTTAATTGTTCTTGGCACAAGTTCTTCAGAATCTGTCTTGCCAAGAATGATGGATAAAATGGAACGCTACGGGTGCTCTAAGTCGGTTGTTGGACTTGTCATTCCGACAGGCTATTCCTTTAACTTAGATGGAACCTCAATCTACTTGTCCATGGCCGTGGTCTTCTTAGCGCAAGTGTTTGGGGTGGATCTATCCATCGGACAGCAGATCACGATTATCCTTGTTCTGATGCTCACATCAAAGGGAGCAGCTGGAGTCACAGGAAGCGGATTTATCGTGCTAGCTTCTACACTTGCTGCACTTCAGGTTATCCCGCTAGAAGGTCTTGCACTGCTATTAGGGGTAGACCGTTTCATGAGTGAAGGAAGAGCGATTACGAACCTGATTGGAAATGGAATTGCGACAATTGTTGTAGCGAAAAGTGAAGGGGAATTTGACGAAGCGAAGAGTAAAACAGCGCTACAGGAAATGCGAAATATCAAGCAGGCTGTTTAGTATAAAAACAACCAAAAACCGAAACCTTATGTTCTACATGGGGTTCGGTTTTTTCTTGTGTAAAAAAAGAAAAAACATAAAAGCTTGATTAATTTAGGACGAATCGTAAGACCTCATTGACCTTTTGTTATATAATTTACAGAAAGATCCGATATAATGAATAGGAGATCCAACGAAAAATAGACTTTAGTCCTGGCAGGTGTGTAACGTATGGCGGCATTTTTTAAATTGTTCGAAAAACCTGGTGTCAAGAGGTTTTCAGTATTTGTAGTATTAGCCACAGCATTATATCTATTAAGAGGAATGATGAATTTAATCCTCCTGACCTTCATTTTCACTTTTTTAATGAACCGGTTAGAAGAGGTCATAAGAGGCTTTTTAAATCGCTTCCTGAAAATAGGACAGAAATCAGTCATCACCATTTTGTACATCCTTCTGGCTGGTGGATTGACGTTTGGCGGCTTTGTGTTTGTGCCCATCATTGCTAAACAGGTGGAACAGTTATTTCATTTAGGGAAAAAGATTGCAGATCATCCACAAGATTTACCCTTCTTTGACGTCGTCACCAATGTGTTCGGAGATTTCAAAATATCTTCTTTCTTCGAGAAAGGGTTTAATTTCCTCTATACATACTTAACAGATTTCAGCACGTTCAGTATCCAGGTCATTATGTCCTTAATATTAAGCATGTTCTTCCTGTTCGAAAAGGAACGCCTCATTCAATTCATGAATAAGTTCAAAACGAGTAAAATCTCCGTGTTCTATCATGAAATTGCCTTCTTTGGACGTAAGTTTTCCAGAACATTTGGTAAGGTACTTGAAGCACAGTTCATCATTGCAACAGTTAACTGTGTCTTAACGACAATTGCGCTTGGCATTATGGGCTTCCCGCAATTATTTGGATTAGCGGTCATGGTCTTCTTGTTAGGTTTAATTCCGGTAGCGGGTGTGGTCATCTCCCTCGTTCCACTCAGCATCATTGCGTATACACTTGGAGGCGGAATGTACGTCCTATATATTGTGCTGGTGATCGTGATCATCCATGCCATTGAAGCCTACTTCTTAAATCCAAAGCTCATGTCAGCTAAAACAGAGCTCCCTATTTTCTTCACGTTTATTGTCCTGATCTTTTCTGAACACTATATTGGCATTTGGGGACTGATTATCGGCATCCCAATCTTTGTGTTTATCTTAGATATCTTGGAGGTCACGAATAAGGAAGAAAGTAATTAAAAAGTTCATATGAACCTGTTTACAATTTTCTAAAAATAAGGTATAAATAGTATGAAAATATCATATTACCACACGCTTAATCCTTCTAAAGGAATGGGGGACCCAAGTTTTTGGGGTGAATTTTTCTTATTTAAGAAAAAAGGACATCTCTTCGTCCTAACCCGTCAGCTAACCTCATCAGCGTGAAGAGAGTAGACAGTGGTACACGTATGGACACGCAGGCCCACGAGAAGACTCTCTCGTGGGCCTTTTTGACGAGGAAGGGGAGATTTTATTGAAGCTCGCGACGAAAATTATTATTGCTTTAATTGTAGGTGCAATCACAGGACTACTACTCAACATTTTTGCTCCAAATGTTTTCAAAGTGTTAGACCCTTATTTATTTACACCTCTAGGTCAAATCTTCTTAAACCTGATTAAAATGTTAGTTGTACCGATTGTCTTCTTTTCGATCACACTTGGTGTAGCAGGCCTTGGCGATCCGAAAAAACTTGGCAGAATCGGCGTAAAAACCATTACTTACTTTCTACTCACTACGACTTTTGCCATCATTATTGGCATTTCATTGGCCTTACTTATTAAGCCAGGCGCATTTGGCAATTTTGATACGAAAGCGGCAGAATATTCCGCTGAGGAAGCCCCATCAATGGCAGACACACTACTCAATATTATTCCAACCAATCCAGTCCAATCTCTAGTTGAAGGAAATATGCTTCAAATTATCGTCTTCTGTGTATTTCTAGGTCTTGGCATTGCCTTGCTCGGTAAAAAAACAGAAGGTTTGCTGAAGCTGTTTGAACAAGGAAATGAATTAATGATGTATCTTGTCGGTGTTGTGATGAAATTCGCACCGTACGGGACATTCGGTTTGATCGCAACGGCGATTGGCAGTCAGGGGCTCGATGCCATGAAAGCGATGGGACTTTACTTCTCAGTCGTCTTAATTGCGCTGATCTTGCATTTCTTCCTGACCTATGGGTCAACCGTTGCCCTATTAGCTAAACGAAATCCAATGGCATTCTTCAAAGGATTTTCTCCAGCGATGGTTGTGGCATTTAGTACATCAAGCAGTAACGCAGTACTGCCAGTATCAATGGAAACAGCTCAAAAGCGTTTGAAGGTGCCAGAACCTATTTCAAGCTTTGTGCAGCCGCTAGGTGCGACCATTAATATGGATGGTACAGCGATCATGCAAGGGGTTGCGACTATTTTTATCGCACAAGTGTATGGAGTTGAATTAACCCTTGTTCAAATGCTGACAGTTGTCTTAACGGCAGTACTAGCAAGTATTGGCACAGCAGGTGTCCCAGGGGTAGGGCTCATCATGCTAGCCATGGTTTTAAATTCCGTGAATCTTCCTGTTGAGGGCATTGCGCTGATCCTTGGCATAGACCGCTTATTAGACATGGCAAGAACCGTGGTCAATATTACAGGTGACGCAGCATGTGCGGTGATTGTTTCTGAAACCGAGAAGAAACATGAGAAGGAAGCACCAACACCTAATTTATCACTGTAACAACAAAAAGGGCTGACTGGATCAGCCCTTTTTTTCGTGGAACGGCTTGTCTAGCGTGATATACTTTTTACAGGATGAGCGGCCGTAACTGCCGCCATAGGTTTTACATCAGAAGGAGGAACCACTTTGCAGTCTGCTGTTTTACACATAGAGAACGTCGATAAACAAATTGGCCGGCATCAAATTTTACAACATATTTCGATGGACATTAGGCAAGGGGAAATTGTCGGTTTACTTGGACCAAATGGGTCTGGAAAAACGACCTTGATTCGATTGATTGTTGGCTTGATGAAAAAAAACAACGGCCGGATCATCATTAATGGATATTCTCAAGATGATGATCATCTAAAAGCGATGTCATCTGTTGGAGCGATCATAGAAAATCCGGAATTTTATTCATATTTAACAGGTTTTGAAAACCTTGAGCTGTATGCGTCTATGCATGATGGAGTTTCAGAAGAGCGCATTTTTGAAGTGGTAAAAAGAGTTCGTCTGGAGCACGCCATTCACCAGAAGGTCAAAACGTATTCACTAGGGATGAAACAAAGGCTCGGGATTGCACAAGCCATTTTGCATAAGCCCAATCTGCTCATTTTAGATGAACCAACAAATGGGCTTGATCCCGCAGGAATGAAGGAGTTTCGAGAGCACTTGCAAATGCTTGTACAAGAAGAAGGTGTCTCTGTGTTATTTGCTACACATCTTTTGCATGAAGTAGAAGAGCTTTGTGACCGCATGATCATCATCCAAAAAGGACAGATCAAAGCCAATACAAACCTTCGCGACATGGAAGGAAAAGAGCAGGTGCTGATGAATATTCAGCCAGTAGAAAAGGCAGTTTCATGGCTAGATACGCAAGGATATACATATGAACAAAGGGATCAGCATGTGCTGGTTCAACTGAAAAAAGACCGTGTGCCGGAGCTGAATAAACAGCTTGTCTTAGCAGAATTTGATGTACTTGAAATGACGCCTCAAAAACAATCAATTGAAGAGGCCTTTATGAAATGGACGGAAGGCGGGACGGAAGATGCTTCAACTCATCAAGAATGAACATAAAAAAATCACGAGACAAAAGATCACATTCATTGCACTTGGACTGATTGTTGTCTTTCAATTGACAATGGCTCTAGCATTAAAACGAGTCATTTCCGGGCTTGGCGGGCAAGATACAGTCGCGAACTATTTTGCTTATTCCACGAATGTTGTGTTTATTTTACAAGTGTTCGCTGTCGTGATTGGCGCCACATTGATCTCAACAGAGTTTCAAAAGAGAACCATCAAGTTCTTGTTGATTCGGCCGAAGACAAGGCTTCATATTTTCTTGTCAAAATACATCACTCTTGTGCTGATGGTCCTTTACCTGTTTGTTTTTTATTATGTGTTCGCTTTTCTTTTTGGCCTTATTTTCTTTGGTACTGATTTTGATGAAAGCACTGGGCGGTTATTTCTGCACACATTTGCTGTGATTGGATCACAGTGGGTGGAAGTGGTCATGATGGCAAGCTTTGCTTTTCTGTGCTCAAGTTTGTTTAGAAACAGTCTGATTGCACTTGTGACTTCATTTTTCGTCTTATACGCGGCGAAATCACTAGTGTCGATCATGTCTCTGTTAGAAAATCAGTGGGGGAAAATTCTACTTTTCGCTAATACGGACTTCACACAATACAGTTTTCAAGGTCCGCCGCTCTTTCAGGGCATGAGCCCTCTTTTTTCGCTATTCATTGTAGGGGCGCATTTCGTTTTCTTTGTTGGTGCTGCTTGGCTCCTTTTTTGGAAGCGTGATGTAAATGTGTAAAAATTGTGTCAAATAACAAGAAAAATTCGTGACATCTTTGTGAAAACGAGTCTGTATTTCACGATAACCGGCTGATTTTGTCTTATAATAAGACAGAGTCATGGAGGTGGCACTATCGTGAAAAATTTTATTACGGCTTTACCTATTTTGCTGCTGTTGTCGTTTTCGTTTGTGTCTTTTGCCTTCCAGTTTGATCATCTTGTTTATTTCAGACTAGCGCTAGGGATCTTTTCATTAGCGGGTCTTTTCTTTCTGTATACACTTAAAAGAAACATGAAATGGTTCATGGTCTATTTATATGCGAGCTGGATCGTTCTTGCTGCCGTTACGACATTTGAAGAACCCGTGTTTTCACAATTCTTCTTCGGTGGTTTAACGATGACAATGGGTTATCTAACATATATGCTCATCTATTTAGGAATGAAACAAGACCGTGTAGCGAAATCACATTAAAACAAAAGCCGATAAAATCGAAGAATAGATTTTATCGGCTTTTTCTTTTCTTCAGGCAAATAAAAAAGCAGCCATCTGTTTGACTGCTCTTCTTGTGTTTATGATTCACGTCCAGCAGCGGCAAGCTGCTTCTGGTGCTTTTTGTCGATGGTTGCGTATATACTTTCCATCATTTTAGGGTCTTGCATGATTGCTTCCTTGTTTTCTTCGATCAATTGCTGATACGTTTTGATTTTCTTCTTAGACATGTAACTCAACGCTCCTTTGGTAGAATGGACTCTATAAGATTTCACACAGATGAAATTGATAATCATTTTCAATTAGCATCTCCATTATACAAAGCAGAATGTCATAAGTAAAGATTCAATTCAGAAAATTCACGTAACCGACATATTCCCATCCATATCGACGATGAATTCTTTCCCAGGAAATAATCCGCTGTCAAACCTTGTCATGAAATCAGATCAAACATTCCTGTCGATGTTGAAACATTTTAGCCGCACATCTCGTCTTATGAAGAGATTTGATTTAAAAGGATATAAAAAAAGACACCAGCATGAGTTGGCTGATGTCTCCATTCAAATGAGTTATGAAACGTGTTCTTGAAGAAACTCTGTTACTTCTTCAGGTGATTTAGCGTTGGCACTGTGTAAATGACCTGTTTTTTCGCCATTTTTGAAAATTAACAGGCTAGGAATTCCCATGACCTGATACGTTTCCGCTAACTCAGGAAAGTCGTCTTTGTTTATTTCAAACCATTCATTCTGAGCATAAGCCTCTAAGATGTCTGGAATGAACATGTCCATTCTAGTGCAATCAGGGCACCATGTCGCAAAGAATTTAACGATGACCTCTTTGTCTGATTGAATGATTTCGTTGAATTGTTCAGTGCTTGTAATTTTTTTCAATTTGTCACAACTCCTTTTCAATGTCATTTTAATATAAAATAAAGGCGAATGACATACAAATGCTCGGGGGCGCTTACAACCTTTACAAATCATTTCAATTCCGTAACAACAAAAATTAATTAGAGCATTTTTGCTTGAAAGTGATAAGATAGTAAAGATGAATTTTAGTGGGGGGAGTATCCATTGAAAATAAGTTTAGGATTGGTTTACGGCGGAAAGTCAGCCGAACATAATGTATCACTGCAAACAGCCCTTGCAGTTACGAAAGCACTTAACACTGAGAAGTTCGATATACATCCAATTTATATTACAGAAGAGGGCGAATGGCTAAGAGGAGAAAAACTCACTGAACCAGTATCAAACGTCAAAATGCTTCAATTTGAACAAAATGCAAAGACGTTTTTACCAACTTCTTTAAATGAAAGCATGTTTCCACAGCCTGCATCAGCTGATGAAAAGATTGATGTCGTCTTTCCATTGCTACATGGGCCAAATGGTGAAGATGGGACCATGCAAGGGTTACTTGAACTATTGAATATCCCGTATGTCGGTAACGGCGTTCTCGCGTCTGCTGCGGGTATGGATAAAGTCATGATGAAAGATGTGTTTGCTCAAGCTGGGCTTGCGCAGGCAAAGCATCTTTCCTTCAATAAAAAGGATTATGAGAAAGCCATATCAGACAGTCTAGAACAGGTAGAAGCAGTTCTCGGGTATCCTTGTTTTGTGAAACCTGCCAACATGGGATCAAGTGTCGGAATTAGTAAATGCCGCAGCAAAGAAGAGCTGCAAACAGCATTTGATTTGGCTTTCCAATATGATCGTCGTGTTGTTGTGGAAGAAGGCGTTGTAGGACGAGAAATTGAAATTGGTGTATTAGGAAATGACGAGCCGAAATGCTCAGTCGTTGGTGAAATTGCACCTAAAACAGATTTTTATGACTACAAAGCAAAATATGAAGATGGCGATACAGATTTGATCATTCCTGCGAGTGTGACAGAGGAAGAGTACAAGACGATTCACGATATGGCGATTAAGGCTTTTAAAGCCATTGATGGATCTGGCCTCGTACGTGCAGATTTTTTCCTAACAGAAGAAGGCGAAGTGCTGATCAATGAAGTGAATACAATGCCAGGATTCACACCTTTTAGTATGTTCCCGCTGCTTTGGAAACATACTGGTGTAGAGTATCCTGAGCTGATTGAGAAGCTGGTGTCACTTGCAATTGAACGCCATCAAGAAAAACAAACCATTAAAACCACTTTTTAATGTAAGAAGCAAGCAGACACTATCCTACAGGTAGTGTCTCTTTTCCTTCAAACGTGAAATGAGAAAGAGAGGCGAAAAAACATGATCAAACGTACAGTGAAACAAGTCGCCCAAATGGCTGGTGGCACATTATCGAATGAAGCTTTTGGCGAAGAACAGATACACGGAGTGACTACAGATACACGAAAAGTATCAAAAGGCGCACTATTTATCCCGCTTATTGGGGAACATTTTAACGGTCACACTTTTGCTTCAAAAGCAGTGGAGCTTGGTGCGGCAGCGGTTCTTTGGAATCAAACAGAAGCGAATCCACCGTTCGGTGTACCTGTCATACTTGTAGAGGATACTTTGACAGCACTCCAACAGCTTGCAAAATCATACTTAAAAGAGGAAAACCCTCGAGTTGTCGGTATTACTGGAAGTAATGGCAAAACAACGACGAAAGATATGATCCATTCTGTCCTACAAACGACATACAGAGTCCACAAAACAGATGGCAACTTTAATAATCACATTGGACTTCCACTGACCATCCTTGCGATGCCAGAAGGAACCGAGATTGCTGTACTAGAGATGGGCATGAGTGCAAAAGGGGAAATCGAATTTTTATCTAAACTCGCTGAACCTGATGCAGCTGTCATCACGAATATTGGAGAATCTCATATGCAGGATTTAGGATCAAGAGAAGCTATTGCAGATGCAAAATGTGAGATCACAAAAGGGTTAAAAGAGGATGGGACTTTTTATTATTTAGGAGATGAGCCTTTACTCCGCCAAAGAGCAAATGCCCTGGCACGCAGCGTAAAAACGTTTGGAGAATCAGAGGACTGTGATATCAAGGTGATTCACATCCACCAACTCGCTGAAGGCACTGAATTTCAAGTGGAAGGATACGCTCAAGGGTTTCTCATTCCTGTATTAGGGAAACACAATGTAAAGAATGCTCTTGCAGCTATTGCAATCGGCCAGCATTTCGGTCTGAATGAAAGACAAATTGCCCAAGGGCTGATGCAAACGAAATTGACAGGCATGCGTTTAGAACTGTTTAAAACAGATAAGGGCATCACGGTTATCAACGATGCGTATAATGCGAGTCCTACGTCGATGAAAGCAGCGATTGATCTTGTAGGAGATATGGATGGCTTTGCTAACCGCATTCTCGTACTCGGAGATATGCTGGAGATGGGCAGTGAAGAAGAGACCTATCATTTTGAAGTAGGGGAGTACATCAAGCCTGAGTTTATTGATCATGTTTTAACGTTTGGCCGTCTTGGCGCATTCATTGCTGAAGGAGCAAAGAAAGCATTTGGAGACGACCGCGTGTCTTCTTATATGGACAAAGAAGAACTGAAGAAAAAACTAGCGGATGTGGCAGGACCTGACGATGTCGTTCTGGTCAAAGCTTCCCGTGGCATGAGATTGGAAGACGTTATTACTGCACTATAAATCAGATCGGCAAAGAAGGTGACAGGGTGATTGGCTGTCTATGTATACACGGTTTTACTGGTGCCCCGTATGAAGTAGAGCCGCTTGCGGAATATTTAAAGCAGACGACAGATTGGACGGTACAATCTGTCACGCTTCCGGGGCATGGGGAGGAACTTCAGCTCAAAGGCATTCTCTATCAGGAGTGGATTGCCACCGCTGAATTAGAACTCTTATCCCTTTACCGAACATGTGACACCATTTATTTGATCGGCTTTTCTATGGGCGGGATGATTGCCTCATATTTAGCAGCGAAGTATCCAGTGGCCCGTCTTGTTCTGTTAAGTGCTGCTGCTAAATATGTAAACCCAAAACAAATGATTCAAGACACAAGGCAGATGGTGAAGGAATCCTTGTCTGGTTTGATTGATACGAACCCATTGTATGATCGATATCGTCATAAGCTGACGAGTACACCGCTATCAGCTGCTGTAGAATTTATGAAATTGGTGAAGCAAACGAAAGGTTCTCTTGAAAAGCTTCATCTACCTGTCTTGATCGTTCAAGGTGAAAGTGATGGGATCGTCCCCGCTTCTAGTGCGGAATTCATTTATCATAAAATCCCGTCCCGTCAGAAAGAAATGTTCTATTTACCTGATTGTAAACATCACGTTTGTCATGAGCCTTGTGCACAGCAATTGTTTGAGAAAGTCGAACAATTTCTAAAAAAAACAATTTAATCTATAGAAAAGCTAAAATGTGGCTAAACTAATATAAATTGAATCCCACTTGTTAAAATTTGCATCATTTTTGTCGAATGAGTGACAGGCCTATGTTACAATAGGTAAGAAAAGGTGGTCGATTCGGTTGTTTCAATATGACGGAAAAACCTTTATCCCGCAGTCTAATTCGAGCAATGGGGAAGTATCGGAAGGAACCATATTTCAATATCGTCAGGACGGGAATATTTTAACGGGCACATATCAAGGCGGCAGTATTCAATCTGGCGTGCTTGTAGGAACTGTGAATATAGACGGAGCACTTCATTTTAGATATCATCATGTAAGTAAGGATGGCAGCATGAGAAGCGGTTCATGTCATTCCACTCCTAAGCAGCTGGATAACGGAAAAATTCAACTGTTTGAAAAGTGGAAATGGATGGACGGAGATCAAAGTGAAGGTGAATCGGTCATTGTCGAGCAGTAGATATATCCATTTCTGTCTTGTTGAAAAACAAATAGTGTAATGGTAAGATATAATGTAGGGTAATTCGGGCTTTGTATATAATGGACCTGTCCTTTCATACAAAGGGCAGTTTTTAATGATCATTCACGAGATTACTGAAACAGCAATTAGAAGGAGTTTGAATAATTTGACTATAACGTTTCAAGATTTTCAATTAAGCGAAAGTCTCATGAAAGCTATTAACCGCATGGGATTTGAAGAAGCAACACCGATTCAAGCGGAAACAATTCCTCTCGGTCTTCAGAATAAAGATGTCATTGGACAAGCACAAACAGGAACAGGAAAAACTGCAGCGTTTGGTATTCCTCTTGTAGAAAAAATCGACCCAGCGTCTCCAAATATCCAAGCGATTATCATTGCGCCAACAAGAGAATTAGCGATTCAAGTATCTGAAGAGCTATACAAAATTGGCCAAGACAAGCGTGCGCGCGTACTTCCGATTTACGGTGGACAAGATATCGGTCGCCAAATCCGTTCGCTCAAGAAAAATCCTCATATCATCGTAGGGACTCCAGGACGTTTACTCGATCACATTAACCGTCGTACAATGCGTCTTCAAAATGTTGAAACAGTCGTGCTTGATGAAGCAGACGAAATGCTAAACATGGGTTTCATCGAAGACATTGAATCGATCCTTTCAAATGTACCAAGTGAACACCAAACACTTTTATTCTCTGCGACAATGCCTGCACCAATTAAGCGTATTGCAGAACGTTTCATGACAAACCCAGAACACGTAAAAGTAAAAGCGAAAGAAATGACTGTATCTAACATCCAGCAGTTCTACTTGGATATCCATGAACGTAAAAAGTTTGATACATTGACTCGTCTTCTTGACATTCAATCACCTGAGCTTTCAATTGTCTTCGGCCGTACAAAGCGCCGCGTTGACGAATTGACTGAAGCACTGAACCTTAGAGGTTATACAGCTGAAGGAATTCATGGTGACTTGACTCAAGCGAAACGTATGGTTGCGCTTCGTAAATTCAAAGAAGGTTCAATCGATGTGCTTGTAGCAACAGACGTTGCAGCACGTGGACTTGATATTTCAGGCGTAACACACGTGTATAACTTTGACGTGCCACAAGATCCAGAAAGCTATGTACACCGTATTGGACGTACTGGACGTGCTGGACGTACAGGTATGGCGATGACATTCATCACACCACGTGAAAAAGATATGCTTCGTGCGATCGAGCAAACGACTAAACGTAAAATGGATCGTATGAAAGAACCAACACTAGATGAGGCAATCGAAGGACAACAACAAGTAACCATTGATCGTCTGCGCACAATCATCAGTGAAAACAACTTAAACTTCTACATGACAGCAGCTGCTGAATTATTAGAAGATCATGATTCTGTTACAGTGGTTGCGGCTGCCATCAAAATGATGACAAAAGAGCCAGATGCAACGCCTGTTCGTTTGACAGATGAAGCACCAATGGTTTCAAAACGCAATCGTAACAACCGCAGCTCTTCAAAACGTAGAGACGGTGGCGGCGGAGGCGGCTATCGCGGAAAAAGCCGTTCATCTTACGGTGATAAAAAGCGTTCTTCAAATGACCGCAATCGTTCTTCTAACGATCGTCGTCAAAAGAAATCTTATAACAACTAATTCAAAAGCGAATCCTTTGCAGGGTTCGCTTTTTTTAACAGGCCTAATGAAACTTTTTAGGCTTTCTTTCGTAATATATTGATAGAAAAGTAAGAGAATGGGGGAAGAATGTGAGAAAACAGCCGCAACGTCAAATCAGCTTAAATGGATTAAAAGTATGGCGTCTTCAAAATGGAATTATCTCATTGATTTTCTTATTCATCATCATTGGGGTATTTGTAGCTAGTTATTATTTTCAATGGCCATATTGGATTGGAGCCATCCTCATCGGTTTGTGGATTTTACAGGTCATCTTCGGAATCTGGCTCATACCGAAAATCCGCCATCACATCTGGCGCTACGAAGTATTTGAGAACGAAATTGAAATACAGCACGGACTGATTCGTGTCACACGTGTCATTGTGCCAATGGTACGTGTTCAGCATGTGGATACATCTCAAGGGCCGCTTTTAAGGCGCTACCGATTGGCCTCTGTTCAAATTTCTACTGCTGCGACAGTGCATGATATTCCGGCACTGGAATTAGAAGAGGCAGATGAGCTTCGCGATTACATATCTCGATTAGCAAGGGTGACGGAAGATGATGTCTGAACCAAAACGTGTACATCCAATCTCGATGTTCATTGATTTTATATCAGATGCCGTATCCATGATCAAAAACTTCATTATCCCTTTTTTCGTGCTTATTTTTGTGAACTCGAATTCAAGTATTCGTTTTTATGCGTTTATCATTCTTGGTGTGCTTCTTTTATGGAAAGCTGTTTCAACCGTTTTAGCATGGAGACGATTCACCTACCGAATGGAAGACGATGAATTTCGAGTAGAATCAGGTGTCATCACCAAAAAGAAAAAGTATATCTCATTAGAACGAATTCAAACGGTGAATACAAGTGAAGGCATCTTCCAGCGGATTTTCGGTTTGGTTCGGGTGCAAATCGAAACGGCAGGCGGGACGGATGGACCTGAAGTGAGCCTGACGGCCATTACAAAAGCAGAAGCTGAGCAATTAAAGCAATCGATTTTCAACCGGAAGAAAAGCTTGCAACAAGAAGAAATGAATGATGAAAATTTAGATCTCCCTGATCCTCTGACAGCGCAACAGCCTGTAGAAAAAGAAATCAGTGTTTCCTACCGAATGGGTATACCAGAGCTGCTTTTGGCTGCGACCACTTCAAGCGGAATCGGCGTCATTATTTCTGGGTGTCTCGCCATTTACACACAAATAGATGAAATTCTGCCTTTGGACGGATTCTTCAAACGGTTTTCTTTTTTAAGTCATGCGAGTGTTGAGATTTATGCGATTCTCATATTTATTGCCGTATTGATTGCGTGGATTCTTAGTGTTGGGGTAACAGCCCTTCAATATGCGAATTTTACCGCAAAACGAAAAGGGAAAGACATCATCATCACAAGAGGACTCATCGAAAGGCATCAAATGACCATTCCGCTTGCGAGAATTCAAGCAGTGAAAATCAAAGAAAATATTCTGCGTGAACCATTTGGTTTTGCGACGGTCATGCTTGTCAGCGCAGGAGGTTCCATTACAGAAAAAGAGACTTCTTCTGTCTTATTTCCACTCATACGGAAGAAAAAAATCAATGAATTGTTAACGCAATTTACAGATCAATATCAGCTGGCACCAGAAAGTGAATTGAAAAAAGTGCCGAAGCGTTCACTAAAACGTTATCTGATATCTTACGGATTTGTTCCATTACTTGTAGGTATAATCCTTTCTGTACGTTTTCCACCATGGGGATATTTGGCGCTGATTCCATTACCATTTGCCTTGTTTTTTGGGTATTTAGCCTATAAACAATCAGGATATGTGATCAAAGATCAACTGATTCAATTAACGACAAGAGGTATCGGCAAGACCACCGGAATTGTTTTAAGAAAACGAATGCAAAACTATACGGTGACCCAATCTTATTTTCAAAAGAAAGGGCGAGTGGCAAGTATTCACACCTTTGTGAAGTCCTCTGCCTTGCTTGATTCCTTTGGTGTGCATCACCTTGAAGAGGAAGACGCTGCACGTGTATGCGATTGGTATTCCTATGAAACGAATCAATCAACTTAAACCAAAAAATGTCGATCAGCTCCCGTTAAACGGAGTGATCGACATTTTTTATGAGCTTAATAGCGTCGTTTTTTTGAATGGAAGAATAGGGTGATCGGTGCTAGGATCATGCCGCCTATCAATCCAAATAAGTGGGCCATGATGTTGATGTTCGAGTTGACGAACGTCATAATGACAGAAACGCCGAGAATCGTTAAGATGACCTGAGAATTACCACGGTCCATCATATGCGGTTTAAATAGGACAAGATAAAGATAGACGCCAAATAAACCAAATATCGCACCAGAAGCCCCGACATGTACGTACTCTAAAGGCTCCACCCAATAGGTTCCGAGATTGCCAATGAATCCAGCACCCAGATAAATCACAAGAAATCGAACCTTTCCAAGCAAATACTCAAGTGCTGGAGCGAATAGGAAGAGCGACATGGAATTGAACAGAATATGTGTCAGACTTCCATGAAGAAAAATAGGCGTTAAAAGCCGCCACCATTCTCCTGCTGCAACACCATAATTAAAACCAACGAGATGGTCCTGCCCAAGCTGGATCATTGGAATAGGGATCGCAAATAAAAGCCATAGGCCGATTTGCAAAGCAAGGATCGCTGTTACGATTGGATACGATCTAATAAATTGTTGAAAGCTCTCCGTTCGAATAAACATAACAAACCCCTTTTGACTAGATAATGGTAAGTTTATAGTAACACGTTTATGAAGCGAACATCCAAATTAGTACGAGTATCATAGGAGGTACCTCATGATTAAAGGAATCGGTATGGATATTGTAGAGATCGGCCGGCTGTCACGAGTGCTTAGCAGGCAGCCCCGTTTACCAGAACGAATTTTGACTTTACGTGAACAGGAAGTCTTTCGCACACTAAGTGAAAAGAGACAGCTGGAGTTTCTGGCAGGACGTTTTGCGGCGAAGGAAGCATTCGCAAAAGCATACGGTACGGGAATTGGTCAGTATGTCAGCTTTCACGACATCGAGATACAAAAAGATGCGAACGGAAAACCTCTCATCAAAAGTGAGAAAACAAAAGAAGACTACGTTCATGTATCCATTACACACACAAAAGAATATGCTGCAGCACAAGTTTTAATTGAAAGGTTGTCAAGCTAGTCTGCATATTGTTTGTCCCCCCTTCATATATTGGGTAGTGCGATAAGGAAGGGCGAGTTGCTAACAGGCTTTGATGGTTCGCGGTACGCAGTTAACTCTTGAGGCGTACTGTTAAAGTCAAACAAGCGGTTTCTTCCTTTTAACACAATTAACGAAGGGGTTGAAAAGGGTGAGAAAAAGCTTTGTTTTGCTTGTAACGGGGATCCTTTTTGTACTGATTCTCTCCGCATGCGGTCAAAAATCTCAACAGGATATCGTTGGAGATTTAAACAAAAAGGCAGAGGAAATGACATCATACAAAGCCAAAGCAAAAATGACCATTGAGACAGGAAATGATCCGCAGGAATACCATGTGGAAATTTGGTACAAGAAGCCGGAGCTTTACCGTGTCTACTTAGAAAATCCGAAGAAGGATCAGAGTCAAGTCATTTTAAGAAATGGCAATGGTGTATTTGTGCTGACACCTTCATTAAACAAAAGCTTCCGCTTCCACAGCGATTGGCCGAACAACAGCAGTCAGGTGTATTTATTTGAATCACTTGTGAAAGACATTAAAAATGACAGTGCAGCTCAGTTCAAAGCAAAAGAGTCGAAGTACGTTTTTGAAACAAAAACCAACTATCAGCACAACCAAATGCTGCCGACCCAAGAGATTACCTTTCATAAAAAAACAATGGCGCCTGCTAGTGTGAAAGTACTGGATAGCGATAAAAAGCCAATGGTGAAAGTAGAATTCTCTCACTTTGAATTCAACAAATCCTTTGACAAAGACGCCTTTGATGAGAAGAAAAATATGACACTTTCTCAAATGGATGTTGCCACAAGTGCAGATCCATCTGACAGCTTTGCGGTGAAAACGCCTGTGGATATGCCAGAGGGCGTGAAGAAAATGGAAGAGAAAGAAATGACAACAGATGCCGGGAAGCGTTATGTGATGACGTATGGCGGAAAGAAATCCTTCACACTCATTCAGGAAAAAGCGCGGGTAGCAGAAGCGTCTACGCCTGTGACAATGAACGGCGAGCCAGTCGATCTTGGCATGACAGTGGGTGTTCTGACAGACAAATCTCTTTCTTGGACATCTGATGGAGTTGACTACTTGATTTCTTCAAGTGATCTATCGAAGGAAGAGCTCTTGATGGTTGCAAAGAGTGTAGAGGGCCAGTCAGCTAAATAAATACCTCAGGCGAGAGCCTTAGAAATGAAAGATCAGCCCTATACAAGGGCTGATCTTCTTTGATTTGTTTCACTTTATTCCTGATTTTTAGTATCATATGAGGGGATTGAATCATTCAATAGGGAAGTGTGACGGATGGACACAAACGCCTTTTATAGAGACACATGGGCAGAAATTAATTTATCAGCAATCAAGCATAATGTTTCACATATGAAAGATCATATCGGTCAAAATGTTCAACTAATGGCTGTGGTGAAAGCCAATGCATATGGACATGGAGATATAGAAGTGACAAGAGCTGCTCTCAAAGCAGGAGCAGACGTATTAGCCGTCGCCTTTTTAGATGAGGCCATTTCTTTAAGAAATAAAGGCATCAAAGCACCAATACTGATACTCGGCGCTGTACCTGCTGAATATGTCAAAGTCGCCGTTCGATACAATGTCATCATGACTGCATACTCCATCGATTGGCTGAGAGACGTCACCAACATGATGAAAGGGCAGATGGGACAGCCTATACGATTTCATTTGAAAATAGACAGCGGAATGAACCGATTAGGTGTGAAAACGATTGAGCAAGTGAACGAAGTGAAAAAACTTGTCAGCGAGCACTCTTATTTACAGCTGGAAGGCGTATTTACTCACTTTGCGACAGCAGATGAAAAGGATGAGACCTACTTTGATCGGCAGGTCGACACCTTTCAAACACTGCTTGAGCCGCTTCATACGGACAAGCTGCTCGTTCATTGCGCCAACAGTGCAGCGGGTCTAAGGTTTAAAGACGTCTTGTTTAACATGGTTCGCTTCGGTATCAGTATGTACGGGCTGTCACCGTCAGAAGAAATCAAGGATGAACTGCCTTTCAAGCTCGAAGAAGCTATGTCTCTTCATACAAAACTTGCCCATGTGAAGCACATTCAAAAGGGTGAGAGTGTCAGCTACGGAGCAACGTATACAGCCAATCAAGATACGTGGATCGGCACGGTTCCAGTTGGCTATGCAGATGGATGGATCCGGAAGCTGGCAGGAACGGAAGTACTTGTTGGCGGAAAGCGCCGGAAGATCGCCGGAAGGGTTTGTATGGATCAATTCATGGTTGAACTGAAAGACAAGCTTCCAGTAGGGGAACCGGTCGTTTTAATTGGTAAGCAAGGAGAAGACATGGTACCAGTCGATGAAATCGCTAAAAGACTTGAAACCATTAACTATGAAGTCACGTGCTCGATTGGCCACCGTGTTCCAAGAGTATATATAGAAGACGGCAAAAGAGTGCAAGTGCGGAATCCACTCCTTCAAGTCGGGTCAAGTTTTTTATAAACAACATTCAAAAAGAACGATAGTCAAACTGACTTCGTTCTTTTTTATTCGACAAAAATAGGGTAAACATTCTCCCTTTTTTAGAGATTTTGGAAATACCGTATGATTTTCGGAAAAAAGCGTATAATGGGAAAGAGGAACTCCATTATCATCTTGATTTACGGGTGGCGAGCCGCTTCATGTTCTAATAAGAAATCATGAAAAAACAGCTTTGCTTGTGCATTGAATAATGGTATGATTAGTCTTGGAATGGATCGATACGGAATCCGTAAGTTTTGTGGAGGTGTATGTTTTTTGTCTGAATCCAGCGCAACAAACGAAATGAAGATTCGACTGCCGGAGACTTTAATGTCTGAGATCGAACGAGTAGCAGAGCAGGATAAGGTAACAAGAAATGAATTGATCTACCGAGCGACAAAAACGTATATTCGTGAACGTAATATTCGACAAAATCGTGAATCGATGAGACGCGGCTACATGGAGATGGCGAAAATTAATCTGAATATCTCTTCAGAAGCACAATACGCAGAGTTTGAGGCTGAGAATACAGTTGAGCGATTAGTCAGCGGGGGTTAAACATTTGATTGTTAAACGCGGTGATGTTTACTTTGCTGATTTATCTCCTGTTGTTGGCTCCGAGCAGGGCGGGGTTCGCCCAGTATTGGTGATTCAAAATGACATTGGAAATCGCTTCAGCCCGACTGCTATCGTTGCAGCCATAACAGCCCAAATACAAAAAGCGAAATTACCGACTCACGTCGAAATTAATGCAAAGCGCTACGGCTTTGAACGAGATTCTGTCATTCTTTTGGAACAGATTCGTACGATCGATAAACAAAGATTGACAGATAAAATCACACATCTTGATGATGAGATGATGGAGAAGGTTGATGAAGCCTTACAAGTTAGTTTGGCTCTTATTGATTTTTAATATGGTGATACTTGGTTGCTCTATTGGGAGCAACTTTTTTTGTGTTCAATTTTTTTTAACGTTATAATGAAGAAAGACTAAAGAAGAGCTTTAAATGTAAGTAGGGGGTAAAACATGTCGAATCATATCGTGTTAGCTTTTGCAAGAAAGCACCAAAAGGAATTAGAAACAGAGTGGACGGACATTTTAAAACGACTCGGAGAAAAAGAAACGGACATGATGCTGAACGACAAAATGTATGAAACCATCTGTTCGGAATATGTTCAACTCATCATTACATCCCTTTCAGAGGGGGATCATGAGGATTTTGAAGAAAAAGTGCAAAATTTTGCTTTGAAAATCGTTCAAATGGGTATATCACTTAAGTTACTGGCAAACGGTCTAACGGAAATCCGTACACATTTATATGAAAAAATGAACGATGACAAAGATACAACACAAGAAAGTCATGACCTCATCTGGCAAATCGATCGATTCATCACACCCATCCATAATGAGATCTTAAACCAGTATTCCATCTCATGGGAAAAAACCGTCAGCCTTCAAAAAATTGCGCTGCAGGAACTTTCTGCCCCGCTAATCCCTGTGTTTGAGCACATCACCGTCATGCCACTTGTTGGCACAATTGATACAGATCGTGCGAAAAAAATTATGGAGAACCTGCTTAATGGTGTCGTCAAACATCGCTCACAGGTCGTCCTGATTGATATCACGGGTGTACCTGTCGTAGACACAATGGTGGCACACCATATTATTCAAGCGTCAGAGGCTGTGAGATTAGTAGGAGCGAAGTGTTTACTTGTTGGTATTCGCCCGGAAATAGCCCAAACGATCGTTAACCTTGGAATTGATTTATCTCAGGTTACAACAAAGAATACCCTTCAAAAAGGAATTCAAACTGCTTTGGAAATGACAAATCGAAAAATTGTTTCATTGGAGGGATAACCAATTGAGAAATCACCCGAAGATTCCAATCTTAAAATTATATAATTGTCTTCTGATTTCAATACAGTGGGAGCTTGATGATCAAACAGCTCTTCACTTTCAAGAAGACTTACTGAATAAAATTCATGAAACAGGAGCAAACGGTGTGGTCATTGACTTAACATCCGTCGATATGATTGATTCATTTATCGCAAAGGTATTAGGCGATGTGATCACCATGTCCAAGCTCATGGGGGCAAAAGTTGTATTAACAGGAATACAGCCGGCAGTCGCTGTGACGCTTATTGAACTTGGCATTTCACTGGAAGAAATTCAGACAGCACTAGATCTTGAACAAGGGCTTGAGACACTGAAGCGGGAATTGGGGGAATAGATATGAAAGACCAATCCTGTGTAAAAATATTGACGGAATGGGACATAGTCGCAGCAAGACAATTGGGGCGGAATGTTGCAAAAGAACTTGGTTTTGGAACAGTTGACCAAGCAAGAATTACGACGGCCATTTCAGAATTAGCTCGTAACATCTATTTATACGCTGGTAAAGGTCAGATTTGTATAGAAGAAGTGATGGAGCGCGGAAAGCGTGGACTCAAAGTCATCGCAGCCGATGAGGGGCCTGGCATCATGGATATACGTAAAGTAATGGAAGACGGATTTTCTACATCAGGCGGACTCGGAGCAGGCTTGCCGGGCGTCAGAAGACTGATGGATGAATTTAAATTAGATTCCGCACCAGAACAAGGAACTGAGATACAAGCTGTCAAGTGGCTTCGCTAGGAGGGGAACCATGGATTTTAAGGAGGTAATGGAGCAGCGGTACCATCAGCTGCTCAGTCGTTATATCAGTGATTTAACTGAAACATCGCTTTATCAAGCTCAAAAATTTAGCCGTAAAACCATTGAGCATCAAATACCTCCTGAAGAAATAGTGAGTGTTCACCGAAAAGTGATTCAGGAGCTTTACCCTGATTTGCCGGAAGATGTCTTTCATTCACTAGACTTCTTAATTGAAGTCATGATTGGATACGGACTTGCCTACCAGGAGCATTTAACACTAAGAGGCATCCAGCAAGAAATTAAGTCGGAAATTGAAATTGCTGCAAATGTTCAGCAAACCCTTCTGGAAACGAAAATTCCAGAAGGAGACACATTTGATATCGGAGCCATCAGTGTGCCGGCAAAACAGATGAGCGGGGATTATTACCATTTCGTAACAGATCACGATACAATCAATATCGCGATTGCAGACGTCATTGGGAAAGGCATTCCAGCTGCGCTCTGTATGTCGATGATTAAGTATGCGATGGATTCCTTGCCAGAGTCAGGCAGCGGCCCAACGAAAGTGCTCAAAACCCTTAATCGTGTGGTCGAGCAAAACGTAGACCCAAGCATGTTTATCACTATGTTTTATGGCAGCTATAATAAAGAAACACATGAATTTAAGTACGCATCGGCTGGACATGAGCCGGGCTTTTTCTATTGCAAAAAAGAGAATCAATTTTACGATTTAGATGCAAAGGGTCTTGTGCTTGGAATTGCACCAGATTTTGATTATAAGCAGTATGAGAAGCATTTGGACGTAGGGGATATGGTGATCTTATTCTCTGATGGTGTCACAGAATCCAAATCGGAGGATGGCTTCCTAGAGCGTGAGGATATCAAAGCCCTGATATCTGAGAACCTATCCTATTCAGCTCAGGAAATGGTTGATTCCATCTATGACAGCTTACTCAAGCTGCAAGAATTTCAGCTGCATGATGATTTTACGTTACTTGTCCTCAAAAGGAAGGTTTAGAAAGTGCATAGACGGGTATATAAAATTCAAGGAAACAAGAATTTCGAGGTGAATGCATAATGAATATGTCTGTAAAAGAGCATCAAATAGATCAAAAAACGAAAATTAGTGTTAGTGGAGAAATCGATGTGTACTCTGCTCCTCAGCTAAGAGAAACACTCATGCCTAAAGCCGAGGCGGGCGAGCATCTAGAGATCTGTTTGAAGGATGTTACGTATATGGATAGTACAGGATTAGGTGTATTTGTTGGGTTGTTTAAAGCAGCTCAAAAAGCAGGTGGAACACTAAAGCTTGAGAACTTGTCAGAGCGGCTTGTAAGGTTGTTTGAAATCACTGGACTAAAGGACATCATTGACATTTCTGCAAAGTCAGAGGGTGGGGTACAATGAACGAAACAGTAGATCTAATCGAGATGAAAATACCGGCAAAACCAGAATATGTAGGCATCATTCGTCTGACTCTTTCAGGCGTAGCGAGCCGAATGGGCTATGTCTACGAAGAGATTGAAGACTTAAAAATTGCCGTCAGTGAGGCTTGTACAAATGCAGTTCAGCATGCCTATAAAGGAAAAGACGGTGAAGATGGAGAGGTAGCGGTTCGCTTTCTTGTCTACGAAGATCGTCTAGAAATCATTGTCGCAGACAAAGGCGGTAGCTTTGACTTTAAGCAAAAGCAGGAAGACCTAGGGCCGTACACATCTGCTCATACGGTGGATCAATTGGCAGAAGGAGGTCTTGGTTTATACTTAATGCAAACATTGATGGATGAAGTCGAGGTGCAAGCAAACTCCGGAGTTACCGTGGCGATGACAAAGTTTTTAAACAGGGAGCGAGTTGACCATGACACAACCATCCAAAACTATGAAACTAACTAAAGATGAAGTGGATCGCCTCATTCAAAGCTATCAATCCAACCAAGACGAGCAGGCGCAGCTGACACTAGTTGAGTGTTATACAAATCTTGTGGATATGCTCGCGAAGAAATACTCCAAAGGAAAAAGCTTTCATGAGGATTTAAGACAAGTTGGAATGATTGGTCTACTTGGCGCAATTAAGCGTTATGATCCACTTGTCGGTAAATCATTTGAGGCATTTGCCATTCCAACCATTATCGGGGAAATCAAACGCTTTTTACGTGATAAAACATGGAGTGTCCATGTACCAAGACGAATTAAAGAGCTTGGACCAAGAATCAAGATGGCAGTTGATCACCTGACAACGGAAACGCAAAAGTCACCTAAAGTACAAGAAATCGCAGAATATCTAGATGTAACAGAAGAAGAAGTTCTTGAAACAATGGAGATGGGCAAAAGCTATCAAGCGCTGTCTGTTGACCAAGGCGTAGAGGCAGATTCTGAAGGAAGCACTGTGACGATTTTAGACGTCGTCGGCTCACAAGAAGAAGGGTACGAACGTGTAAACCAAAAAATGATGCTTGAAAGTGTGCTTCACGTTCTGACAGATAGAGAAAAAGAAATTATCAATCTCACGTATTTGCAAAATAAAAGCCAGAAAGAAACAGGCGATTTACTCGGCATATCTCAAATGCATGTATCAAGGCTGCAGCGGAAGGCAGTTAAAAAGCTACGAGATGCATTGTCAGAAGATGCGTCTATGGAGCTAGGGTAATGAAGCAGATCGAACAGCATGAGCATGTAAACGCCATTATCTATCAATCGAACAAAGAAGGAAAATCATGCTGCGGGGACAGTTTTTTTATTAAAGCAGATGATGAAGAACTAATTTGTGCTGTAGCAGACGGATTAGGCAGCGGCCAGTTCGCCAATGAATCATCTTCTTTAGTCAGCGAAATTGTCGAAGAATATGGACATGAGGATGTAATAACCCTCATTGATAGATGCAATCAGGCCATGAAAAATAAACGCGGGGCCACTGTAGCCATATTAAAGGTGAATTTTTCCCAACAGCAGTTTACCTATTGTTCGGTTGGTAACATTCGTTTTATCTTGAATGCACCTTCTGGCGACTATATTTATCCACTTCCGACATCAGGATATCTATCAGGTAAACCTAGAAAATACAAAACATACACCTATTCCTACGAAAAAGGTTCGACATTCATTATGTATTCAGACGGGCTGAATGTGCCAAACATGCGAATGTGTTTAAAGCATAGCCATTCAGTTGCAGACATCGCAAAAGAACTTGAAACATACACACAAGACAAGAAAGACGATCTCACCTATGTACTTGGTCAGCTTACATGAAATAGCTGACCTTTTTTCTGTTTTGCCAGTTTTTTTGATACACTAAAAGAGAAGACACAGTGAGAGGATGCAAAGTATGAAGACATCTGACTTTTTATTGAAACAAATTGCGACAGAATTAAAGCTTTCAACAAAACAAATTGGAAGTGTGATCCAGCTATTAGAGGATGGCAACACCGTCCCGTTTATTGCACGCTACCGGAAAGAGCAGACAGGCTCACTAGACGAGGTGCAAATTCAAACCATTTCTGAACGCTATACATATATCCAAAATGTGACGAATCGAAAAGAAGAAGTGATTCGCTTAATCGCTGAACAAGACAAATTAACAGATGAATTAAAACAGAAGATCGAACAGGCGCATAAGCTGCAAGAGGTCGAAGATTTATATCGACCATTTAAACAAAAACGAAAAACAAAGGCAAATGTAGCCAAAGCAAAAGGACTTGAGCCGCTTGCGGAGTATTTACTGCAGTTGCCAAACGATGATATCAAAAAGAAAGCATCGGCTTTTATCAATGAAGAAAAAGAAGTCACAACCGCAGAAGAAGCACTAGAGGGCGCCCAGCACATCATTGCTGAACAGCTTGCGGATGATCCTGATATGCGGAAATGGATTCGCAGTGAGACGTACCAAAAGGGAAGTCTTGTCACATCAGGAAAAGACGTTGAAAACGACGAGAAAAACGTCTATGAAATGTATTACGACTATCAAGAGCCGATTAAAAAAATTGTGCCTCATCGTGTACTCGCGGTCAACCGAGGCGAGAAAGAAGGGATTTTGAAAGCAACCATCGAACCACCTGCTGAAAATATTCGTTTCTACCTCGATAAACAAATCTTAAAAGGCAAGCAAACGACAGCGAGGCCTTACATTGAAGCGGCCATTGATGATGCATACAAGCGGTTGATTCAGCCTTCAATTGAACGGGAAATACGAAAAGAGCTGACAGAAAAAGCAGAGGAACAAGCCATTCATATTTTCGCTGAAAACTTAAGAAAGCTCCTTCTTCAACCGCCGATGAAAGGGAAACGTGTACTTGGGGTGGACCCTGCGTTTCGTACAGGCTGTAAATTAGCCGTCGTGGATGATACAGGAAAAGTCCATCATATTGGCGTCATTTATCCGCACCCGCCTGTGCAGAAAAAAGCGGAAGCCAAACAAAAAGTGAAAGAAATCATTCAATCATCCAACATTGAAGTCATTGCGATCGGAAACGGAACAGCCTCAAGAGAGACCGAACAATTCATCGCAGACTTGATCCAAGAGCTGGACCAGCCAGTTTCATATTTGATCGTGAATGAAGCAGGGGCAAGTGTATACTCTGCATCTGCACTGGCAAGAGAAGAGTTTCCAGACTTGCAAGTCGAAGAACGAAGCGCTATATCCATTGCTCGAAGATTACAAGATCCATTAGCAGAGCTCGTAAAAATAGATCCAAAATCTGTCGGTGTAGGACAATACCAGCACGATGTGAGTCAAAAGCAATTAAACAGCTCGTTAACCTTTGTGGTAGAGACGGTTGTTAACCAAGTCGGTGTGAACGTTAATACAGCTTCACAGGCACTGCTGCAATATGTGTCAGGTCTTTCAAAAGCCGTCGCAGGGAACATCGTCAAGCGCCGTGAAGAGATTGGGAGATTCACAAGCAGAAAAGAGCTGAAGGATATCCCAAGGCTTGGTGCAAAGACATATGAGCAGTGTATCGGCTTCCTGCGCATCACAGATGGACAAGATCCACTTGACCGCACAGGTATTCACCCTGAAAGCTATAAAGAAACAAAACAGTTTTTACGCATGATTAAGATGACGCCAGACGATCTTGGTACAGAGCAGTTAAAAGAGAAAATCGCAGAGGTCAAGCTAGACGAAGCCGCACAGCAGCTTGACATTGGTCCAATTACACTCCAGGATATCATTGATCAGCTCACAAGACCTGAGCGTGATCCGCGCGATGAAGTACCAAAACCTCTTTTGAAAACAGATGTGTTGAAATTGGAGGACTTGAAGCAAGGGATGGAGCTACAAGGAACGGTGAGAAACGTCGTAGACTTCGGCGCATTCGTTGATATTGGCGTAAAACAGGATGGACTTGTCCACATTTCCAAGCTAAGCAATCGCTTTGTGAAACATCCGCTCGACGTTGTATCAGTCGGTGATATTGTGACCGTTTGGGTAGACTCCGTTGACCAGGCAAAAGGTCGGGTGGCTCTTTCGATGCTAAAACCAGAGTAAACAAAAAACGAGGCGCACCTTAGGATGGGGTGTGCCTTGATGTGACTGAATGTTTTTTTCTATAGAAGTACCAGCATTGATTAAGCAATTTGATTTGATAATGATTTTTCTCATAAAATGCTTTCTGCATCTGATTTTTCAGCCAGTTGGGCATCGCCCATTCCTCCTTTGATCAAAACAGTGGGTGTACCTTCAATGTATGCAAAGAGGAAATTGTCCCGTTCGAGGTTTTTATAGAAAGGAACGATCTTGATTGAACGAGAGAGAGTTACAGCAGTTAACAGAAGACATTTCAGAGCAGTTCTTTGGTAAGGCGTTTCGCCATCAGGCTGTTTTCAATCCCCGTTTAAAAACGACAGGCGGGAGATATTTACTTGGAACACACAATATCGAATTGAACCGGCGATACCTAGAAGAACATGGACGAGAAGAATTAATCGGGATCATCAAGCATGAGCTGTGTCATTATCATCTGCATCTTGAGGGAAAAGGCTATCAGCATCGTGACCGTTCCTTTAAAGAGTTATTAAAACAAGTAGGAGCCCCGCGTTTTTGTACACCGCTCAAGACCTTACAAAATAAACGGCGTGTACAGAAGCGGCAAGAATATGTTTGCACAGGATGCGATCAGTATTTTATCAGGAAAAGGCGAATTGATACCTCTCGTTATGTGTGCGGCGTCTGCAAAGGAAAATTAAAATGGCAGCGTACAATCGGTTCAGAGTGATATGCATTCCTTTATGGGATGCTTTTTTTGTGAGATGAAGTAGACATATTGAGACAAATAGAGACGCGAGTCTCATTTTGTCTCTTTTTGATCGATGGGAATCGGTCAAATCCTAAGCTTTCAAGCGCCATGATGTTGGCACGCTTTTTGCTTGTATAGAAGTGCAAGCAAAAAAGATAGGAGGTTTTAACATGGAAATGGCACTTACAAAAGAAAAAGCCGTTTGGATGTATCAAAAAATGCAGGAAATTCGCCAATTTGAAGATCAAGTACACATGCTTTTTACAAAAGGGATCTTGCCAGGTTTTGTCCATCTTTATGCTGGTGAAGAAGCTGTTGCTGTAGGAGTCTGCGCTCATCTGAATGAACAAGACAGTATTACAAGTACACACCGTGGCCACGGTCATTGTATCGCCAAGGGCTGTGATCTAAAAGGAATGATGGCAGAAATCTATGGAAAAGCCACAGGTCTTTGTAAAGGTAAAGGTGGATCTATGCACATTGCAGATTTTGATAAAGGAATGCTCGGTGCCAACGGGATTGTTGGAGGCGGCTTTCCACTTGCGTGCGGGGCAGCCCTCACGGCTAAATATAAAAAGAAAGATAATGTAAGCGTTTGCTTTTTTGGGGATGGTGCTAATAATCAAGGGACTTTTCACGAAGGAATCAATCTCGCCGCTATCTGGAAACTGCCAGTCATTTTCATCGCAGAAAACAATGGTTACGGGGAAGCGACGCCATTTTCGTATGCTTCAAGCTGCAAATCGATTGTGGATCGAGCCGCCAGTTATGGTATTCCGGGTATTCAAGTGGATGGAAAAGATGTGACAGCCGTTTATCAAGCAGCAGAACAAGCGATAGAACGAGCAAAAAATGGAGAAGGTCCGACATTGATTGAATGCATGACATATCGGAATTATGGTCATTTTGAAGGAGACGCTCAGCGCTACAAAACCAATCAAGAAAAAACCGAACATCAAGAAGAGAAAGATGCCATCACTCTTTTTAAAAATGAATTATTAAAGCAGCAGCTGCTAACAGATCGAGAAATATCAAGTATTGAAGCGTCTGTAGCAGAAGCGATAGATGAAGCCGTGAGATTCAGTGAAGAAAGTGAATATCCAGATCATACTGAATTGCTAACTGATGTGTATGTTTCGTATCAATAAATCTGAAAGGAGAGAGGGAAATGACAAGAGAAATCAGCATGTCTAGTGCTTTGAATGAAGCGATTAAACTGGCAATGAGAAGAGATGGAGATGTCATTTTAATGGGAGAAGATGTTGCAGGAGGTGCTCATGTAGATCACTTACAGGATGATGAAGCATGGGGCGGTGTTCTTGGTGTAACAAAAGGCATTGTTCAGGAATTTGGGCGTGAACGTGTCCTTGATACACCGATTAGTGAAGCTGGCTATATAGGTGCGGCCATGGCTGCTGCTTCAACAGGGCTAAGACCAATTGCTGAACTCATGTTTAATGATTTTATCGGTACTTGTCTCGACCAAGTGCTGAATCAAGGCGCAAAATTTCGATACATGTTTGGCGGAAAAGCAGAGGTGCCAATCACGATTAGAACGACCCATGGGGCGGGTTTTAGAGCAGCTGCCCAGCATTCGCAAAGTTTGTATGCACTATTTACAAGTATCCCTGGATTGAAAGTAGTTGTGCCTTCTTCACCATATGATGCCAAAGGGCTGCTGCTGGCAGCCATCGAGGATCAGGATCCTGTCATCTTTTTTGAAGACAAGACGCTTTACAATATCACAGGAGATGTGCCGGAGAGGTATTACACATTGCCGCTTGGTCAAGCAGATGTGAAGAGAGAGGGATCTGATGTAACCATCTTTGCGGTGGGCAAACAAGTGTATACAGCACTCGAAGCGGCAGAGCAATTGTCTGCTCAAGGTATTGAAGCGGAAGTAATTGATCCAAGAAGCTTGTCGCCGCTCGATGAGGAGGCCATTCTGACTTCAGTAGAAAAAACAAATCGACTTGTCATTGTCGATGAAGCAAATCCAAGATGCGGAATTGCCGCAGATATCTCTTCTTTGATTGCAGATAAAGGATTTGATTTACTGGACGCACCAATCAAAAAAGTGACGGCTCCTCATACACCGGTACCATTTTCTCCACCTCTTGAAGATATATATCTGCCAACACCTGATAAAGTTGTGAACACCGTATTAGAGATGATTGGCAAGAGTCATGACAAAATCTTGAACTAGAGAAAGGAGAGAGGGAGATGGCTGTCGAAGTTGTGATGCCTAAATTGGGCATGTCGATGAAAGAAGGAACGGTATCTGTCTGGAATAAAGAGGTCGGTGAGACCGTAAATAAAGGAGAAAGCATTGCAAGCATCAACTCCGAAAAAATTGAAATGGAGATCGAATCACCTGCTGAAGGAACCATATTGGATATAAAAGTACCTGAGGGAGAAGGTGTACCGCCTGGCACGGTCATCTGCTATATCGGTGAAGGAAATGAACAGGTGGAGAGAAAGAAAGAAAAAGAAATCCAGTCAAAACCAAAGAAAGAGAGAAAAAAAATCTCCCCTGTTGCCCGTAAAATGGCGAATAGCGCAAATCTAGACATTGATACGCTGGTGGGGACAGGACCAGGTGGAAGAATTACGAAAGAGGATGTGCTTCATGCGCTTCCTGAACGGAAAGAGAAGAAACAAAACGAGACAGTGCAACAGCCTATTAACATGATGCGGAAAACAATTGCCTCAAGAATGATGGAAAGCCTGCAAACAAGTGCACAATTAACCATTACGATGAAAGCGGACGTGACAAAACTGAAAAACCTACAACAACAGCTGAATGAAACAGCCATCGCACGTTACGAGACAAGGTTGACGATCACCGATTTTGTAGCCAAAGCAGCGATCCTATCGTTGTTAGAACATCCTGCGATGAACAGTCAATATCATAACGGAGTTGTCGAAACCTTTGAGAATGTTCATCTTGGGATTGCTGCTGCGTTAGATAACGGATTGGCTGTACCGGTCATTCGGGATGCGGAGCGGTTAACGCTGATAGAGCTGGCGAAGGGCATTAAATTGTATGGTAAAAAAGCACGTGAAGGAAAGCTTCTACATGACGAAATCAAAGGTTCTACCTTTACCATCACCAATCTTGGAGTGTATGGTGTAGAGCATTTCACACCAATTTTGAATCCGCCGGAAGCGGGGATCCTTGGTGTCGGAACAATGTATGACACCCCTGTTTATCGAGAGGATGAGTTGTGCAAAGGGACCATCCTACCACTCAGTCTTACGTTTGATCACCGCGTGCTGGACGGGGCGCCTGCCTCTGCATTTTTATCAACGGTCAAAGCACACTTAGAAGAACCAATATCCATTCTTTTATAGGAAGAAGGTGAATGTACCATGACACTGGTCATTATAGGAGGCGGACCAGCAGGTTATGTGGCGGCCATAACAGCCGCCCGTTTTGACAGGGAGGTTGTGTTAATTGATCAAGGTAAGCTGGGAGGTACCTGCCTCAATGAAGGCTGTATCCCGACCAAAGCACTTTTGCAAAGCGCCGATATGTATGAGCATGTGAAATCGGCTGGACATTTTGGGATTGAGCTTCCAGAACATGAGCCTATCATTCAATGGAATGCTGTCCAAAAGCGGAAACAGTCTGTCGTCAAGCAGCTCACTGATGGTGTTCGTTACTTGATGAATAAAAACAAAATTACCGTGGTAAATGGGAAGGCTTCATTTCTATCAGCACATGAGCTATTCATAGAAAGTGAAGGGAAGTCTGAAATCATTCAAGCAAAACAAATCATTATTGCAACAGGGGCTGTGCCTGTGGCTTTACCGTTTGCACCTTTTGATGGCGGATGGATCATTCACAGCAAGGACGCCATGTCACTTTCTTCGATCCCAGATTCACTTTGTATCATTGGGGGCGGGGTGATTGGCTGTGAGTTTGCGAGCATCTTTAGCAGAATGGGATCAAAGGTTGTCATGGTTGAACGGGCAGTGCACATTTTACCAGAAGAAGATCGTGATACAGCACAATGTCTTCACGAGCAGCTCGAAGAAACGGGTGTAAACATTTTGACGTCCGCCGCAGTCAAACAGCTTGATTCCTCTTCAAGAAAAGTAGTGGTGGAGAATAATCAAGGAGAACGTTGTGACATCCAGTCGGATCTTTGCTTAGTGGCCATTGGCAGAACTCCGCAACTTGGAGAGTTAAATCTTGAACAGATTGGAATTGAATTTGATAGAAACGGAATCTACGTCAATGAACATATGCAAACCAATCTCCCGCATATTTATGCGTGCGGTGATGTGACAGGTGGGGTCCAGCTTGCTCATACTGCCTTTCATGAAGGGACGGTTGCAGCTTCCCATGCATCAGGTAAACATCTAAAGGTCAATGAACAAGTGATTCCGAGGTGCATCTACACCTCTCCAGAAATCGCGAGTGTTGGTTTAAATGAAGAGAGTGCTAGAAAACAATATGAGGAGATTCGGATAGGGACATGTGCATTTTCTGCAAATGGAAAAGCATTAATCTTAAATCAACCAGCCGGTCACGTAAAGGTCATTGTAGAGCCGCAATATCAAGAAATATTAGGCGTTTCAATCATTGGACCGAATGCAACAGAAATGATTGGACAAGCGGCGGTGATGATGCATGCAGAGTTGACCGCTGATACATTAGAGCAGTTTATTGCGGCACATCCGACACTTTCAGAGGCAATACACGAAGCCGTTCTGCAAACCATTGGAAGAGCGGTGCACTGCTGAAAAAGACTCCTTTTCCATCCAATTGACTTCTTGGGTTAGCCAATGATAATTGAAAGCGCTTTTATGTTTATTTATAATGAATAAAAAGCCCCCAGAGGAGAGGATGGAATGAATCCGACGCCTTGTTATTTAAATACGTGGAAACGTTTTGTTCGTGAAGGTTTGCTTGATCAGTCTCGTCTGAATAAGAGAGTGGCAGAATCATGGCACAGGTGTAAACAGGCAAATGTGAATCCGTATTTAGATAAAGGACAGTCGTTGTTAGAAAAGGAACGATTCAGTGCTCAAAAAAAGAAATATTCATTATTCCTAAATGCGGCTCTTCCTTACTTAAATAAAATCAATCAGCAATTAAAAGATTCTGATATGCTGGCCTTACTCATTGATGCAGATGGTTATGTGCTAAGTCTGACAGGAAGCGAAAGAACGATGGTGGAAGCCAGAAGAATTAATTTTATGGAGGGTTCACGCTGGACTGAAACAGATGTAGGGACAAATGCGATCGGAACGGCACTCGTCATCGGAGAAGCGGTGACGATCAACGGAACGGAGCATTTTTCTATCGCCTCTCATCATTGGAGTTGTTCAGCTGCTCCAATTCGCGATGCGGACGGTACGATCATAGGGGTGATTGATATCTCCTGTATGACGGATAACAAGCACCCTTTTATGCTTGGAATGGCTTCAACGGTTGCTTATGCCATAGAGAGAGAAATTCAAGTCGAGCAAAAAAGGAGAGAGCTGGAGCTGATCACTCATTGTCTCCAGCAGGTGGAAGCAGATGAACCGTATGTGGTCTGTAATGAAAAAAAGCAAATTGTGTCTGCCAGCAGGTCGATTAGAGATCGATTTTCAGACTGGTATGGAATGGATGTTGAGCGGCTTAAGGATCATCCATTTGTTATCCGGGGAAAGCAGATCATTCAATCAGAGCAAGACGGGAAGGTGCTAGGCATATCCCTTTCTCTTGAAGAAGTAGCGAAAAGCAGCATGACCGTTTCTTTTGCTCAATTTCCCGGGGAATCAGGAACAAGTAAGGTATTTCAACAGACGCTTAGTGAGATGAAGAGAGCGGCACAAACAGATGCTCATGTGTATATTTGGGGAGAAACAGGGACAGGGAAGGAACTCGCCGCTAGAGCCATTCACTCCGCCAGTGAAAGGCATAAAGGGCCGTTCATTGCTGTTAATTGCGGAGCCATTCCTGAAAGCCTGTTAGAAAGTGAGCTGTTTGGCTATGCTGAAGGTGCTTTTACAGGAGCAAAACGTCACGGAGCTAAAGGAAAATTTGAACAAGCCCATAAAGGAACACTCTTTCTAGATGAAATAGGCGAAATCCCATATGCGATGCAAGTAGCGCTTCTTCGGGTGATAGAAGAAAGGGCAGTCGTACCGCTCGGCGGGACACACGAAATCCCTTTGGATATTCGAATCATTACAGCGACTCACCGTAATATGAACGAACTGCTGAAGGAAGGAAAAATACGAGAAGACTTGTATTACCGTCTTCATGTCTATCCGATCAATATCCCGCCGCTTAGAGAAAGAAAAGAAGACATTCATGATTTATATCGTTATTACCAAAAGAAGCATCACTGGAATGCAGCGTTTCCTGAATCATTTTTTCAGAAATTACAGGCGTATCATTGGCCAGGAAACATAAGAGAGCTTTTTAACCTGTTTGAACATCTAAGGGTTCTCTTTCCGAAAGGTGGATGGATTGGTGAATCGCAATATGCTTCAGTATTAGAGACGATTGATCAGAAAAAACAGAAGCTGCATCCAGCGGAGCAACCCGAGACTTCAAAAGAACTCACATTCAGGGAACGCATTCAAAAGCAAACAGTGATAGACGCACTGCATAAAACAAAAGGTCATGTGTCAGAAGCAGCGAGGTTAGCAGGAGTACCAAGAAGTACTTTTTATAAGTGGATGCGAAAGTTTCATCTGTCTTAATCTTATGAGGAAGGCTGCATCAAGGCCCTTGGTCTACGTGGAGGTCGGGGGCTTTCTGTCAAGTTAAACAAATGGCATGGAAAAAGGCTTGACTGTTATATTAGTATATGTTAAATTATAAAAGCCGTCGCAAATGAAGCAGGAATGAAACGTTTAAAAATTCTTGACACATTTTTCTGGCATAGATATAATGAAACATGTCTCATTATTCCGCAGTAGCTCAGTGGTAGAGCTATCGGCTGTTAACCGATCGGTCGTAGGTTCGAGTCCTACCTGCGGAGCCATAATGGAGAAGTACTCAAGTGGCTGAAGAGGCGCCCCTGCTAAGGGTGTAGGTCGCGCAAGCGGCGCGAGGGTTCAAATCCCTCCTTCTCCGCCATTATCATATGGCCCGTTGGTCAAGCGGTTAAGACACCGCCCTTTCACGGCGGTAACACGGGTTCGAATCCCGTACGGGTCATGTTTTCTTTTTATGTTGATTCGTTGGGCTATAGCCAAGCGGTAAGGCAACGGACTTTGACTCCGTCATGCGTTGGTTCGAATCCAGCTAGCCCAGCCATTTTTTATATATGTTTTTCTGCATAGCAGATGAGCCATTAGCTCAGTTGGTAGAGCATCTGACTTTTAATCAGAGGGTCGAAGGTTCGAGTCCTTCATGGCTCACCATTGTCACGCGGGTGTGGCGGAATTGGCAGACGCGCTAGACTTAGGATCTAGTGTCTTTATGACGTGGGGGTTCAAGTCCCTTCACCCGCATTGTTTTTAAACAGTGCACTTATGAATATATGAGCACATCATACACGCGGTCGTGGCGGAATGGCAGACGCGCTAGGTTGAGGGCCTAGTGGGTGAATAACCCGTGGAGGTTCAAGTCCTCTCGGCCGCATCTAAGAAACCAAAGGTTTATAGACCTTTGGTTTTTTTGTTTGAGTTTGATATTTTTATATATTGTCGTCTAATTCTCAGCCGTAGCCTTTTTTAGAAAATAAATGACCTTATACATTCTTCTCCTTGTTCAATTAATAGAGCGATATGAGAGTGTTTAAGATAGTGAAGATTTTTGAAGTTTTTGTTTGTAGATAGTCGCAGTACACGGAAGTACACAACACAATATTAAAGATATGTTTTTAGCTTCTTTCAATTAATGAGAGGTTAACAGAGCCTTCCTTAATAATTAAGTTGAATGGTTGGTGAGTATGAAACAAATGTAATTTACAAAGACACCACGTAGAAACTTATTATGTAAATTCATTTGGCAAGTCTGTAACATGAACATCCTTTTTCTCTTTCTTGGAAAGAATGAAACAAATTGAAAAGAAAGACAGTTGAAAAGATTTTAATTTTTATTAGGGGATATTGATAATAAATATTTATGATAAACTGATGTCATCAAAATTTTCTAATGGAATAATAAATCTTAACGCAGGATCAGTTGCTAGCTAATGGGGGGATAACATGAAACAGATAGAAGCAATTTTTTTAGATAGAGATGGAACAATTGGTGGTGATGACACTATTCATTATCCCGGAAAATTCGAACTCTTTCCTTATACAGCAATTCAAATTAATAAACTAAAAAAAGATAATGTGAAAATATTCTCTTTTACAAATCAACCTGGTATATCAAGTGGACTAGCTAAGGTAGAAGATTTTAAAGAGGAATTGAAAGGTTTTGGTTTTGATGAAGTATATATATGTCCACACGGTCATAATGACGGATGCTCTTGTAGGAAGCCCGGCATAGGAATGTTAATGGAAGCTCAACAAAAACACGATTTAACTCTCGAAAATTGTGTGGTAATCGGGGACCGTTGGAGTGATATTGTTGCAGCTGATAAAGTAGGAAGTATTAAAATTTTGGTTAGAACTGGGGCTGGTGAATATTCGCTTAGTGAACACTTTGATAAATTAAGTGGGATTAAAATAGACTATATAGCCAATGACCTTAATGATGCTATAAACTGGTTGTATAAAAATTCTTGTATAAATAATCAAGTGTAATATTACCCTGCTAATGAGAGCTGTCAATACAAAAAAAGGTGTTTCAACATGTAGCATCTTTTTTGTTTTTTTAAAACAGGTTACGAGTCCTTTCATGAACAGAGTGTTGAGGTCGTTGAAATTAAGTTAAACCAGTGGAAATGATGGTGACGGAGTTAAAACAGACCGAACTATGAAAAAATGGCAAGAAACATGAAAGCTAATCAGGAGGAAAGTCTTTAGAAATCTGTGAATGGAGAGTGAATCCAATTGCTCTATAAAAGAAATTGACTGGGATAAAAAAGTACCTCGTGACAGGTCGAAGCTGATTGCAGTTACATTGTGGTCTTGTGTTGAGAGCCTGCTGCTGAAAACTTTCTGTCAGGGTTTATCAAAGAAAACATCAGATTATGAAGAAGTAAAGGCAATAAGGACAATGTTAGAGGAGTAGACCCACTTATCAAGGCCAAAATTAAAAAACATAGCATATTATATAATATGCTATGTTTTTTCTTGTTCCACTAATGCACCCATTACTTTAATTGCTGATGTTCATTAGGTTACTTTATTATGGAATAAAAACAAGTGTCAGTCAGCTTGCTGCCATCCGCGGATAAATCATCATTTCTTAAAGTGCCTTCAAATGCAAAGCCAAGTTTTTCTGGGAGAGCCCGACTTTTGAGGTTGGTTGATTCACACCTTATTTCAATTCTTCTAAATTTGACATTGTTTAATCCGAAGTCAGCTAATTTCTCCACTGCTTCTGTCATATATCCATTCCCACTAAACTTTGTATTTATCCAGTACCCAATCTCACATTTAGGAATGGTCCAGTCAATCCCCTGAAGGCTAGTTATCCCAATGAAGTGATTGCTGTTTTTATCAAAAATAAGAAAACGGAAACTTTCCCTTTTTAAAAAATTGATATGAGCATTTCTTAAATTGATCTCTGTTTCTTCAGCAGTAGGAAGTTCTTGAGCAAATGGCAACCATGCTTTTAATTCAGAAAAGGAATCTTTTATTGCTTGGTTTACAATTTTCCCGTCTCCTGTTTGGTGGGGTGCTCGAAGTATGAGTCTTTTTGTCTCTAATTGTAAAGGAATATCTAACAATAAAGGGTTCATTTCATTTCTCCTCTCAGAATTTTATATTTTAGCATGTATGGAGAGTATGTGGTTCAAACTGTTCGTTGTCAATTTATTGTAGCAAGAAACTGATCAATTCATTAGAAGAGCTTTGGAACAATTTTCAATTCTTTAAAATTTGAAGTAACATAAAGCATTTCAATGTCACACATGAATATGGGGATTTGTTATGATGAAGTGAAAGAATATAAACAGGCTGCACAATATTTTTTGTTAGAAGTTTTTTTGGGGTTATCGCAACATAGTTTCCTAACAAGCAAAACAACAAAAAACCTTGAGATTACTAGGGAAGCGCTAGAAAAGGGGATGCAAATACATGTCAATTTATCATAAAGTCATTGGAGAAGGATTTCCGATCGTGATATTGCATGGTTGGACACTTGACCATCAAGTGATGTTACATGCATTGGAACCGGTATTTGAAAAACAAAGCGGTTGGAAAAGAATATACATAGACTTACCGGGTATGGGACGTTCCCAGCCTCACCCATCTATTCAGAACTCTGACGAAATGTTAGAAGCGGTATTGCGTCTTTTGGACGAGATGATCCCTGATGAACAGTTTATTGTTTGTGGTTATTCGTATGGAGGGTACATAGCTAGAGGTATTGTTCATTCACGCCGGGAAACCGTTCGTGGATTACTGCTTGTGGCCCCAATGACTATACCTGTATTCGATAAAAGAGTCGTACCAGAGAAGACAGTTCTAAAAAGTGACAGCCACTTGATATCGCATTTGTCTTCAGAGGAGGCGGATGCATTTTGCTCCATGGCGGTTGTGCAAGGAAAAACGGAATGGGAGAGGTTTCGCGATGAAATTTACCTTCCTTCTAAACAAACAAATCATGAATTCATCAATAACATTCTTCAAAATGGGTATGGCTATATCTTCGACATTTCAGCTGAATTTCAGTATCCCACGCTCATGATCACAGGGCGTCAAGACGATGTAGTCGGATATCAAGATGCGTGGCGGCTGATCGAAGACTATCCAAGGGCCACTTTTGCAGTGCTTGATATGGCTGGTCACAACCTGCAGATTGAACAACCCGATGTGTTTCATTCATTAGTCCATAACTGGTTAAACAGACTTGAGTCGGAAAATATGTAGTTGTTCACCTTTGTATAAATAGAAATTTTCTTGATTCGGGTTCGTGGCTGTATTAATGATTTTTATAGTTTGTGAACGAAAAAGTCCACTCATCTTATGTGAGTGGGCTTTTTGTATGAGTTATCATATAATAAATGTCATTCTAATCGATCGAATGGCTTCAAACTATTGAAATTTCCAACTAAACAACGAAATGATAAGGTGGGGTTGAGCTTATGCTTGGATTGCCAAGAGGGGAAGTTTTTTTAGTTCCCTGGTCTGCTGAATGGGGCAAAGAATTTGAAAGGGAAAAGAAACGCATAGTAGAGGTCATTGGTCAGTATACAGTGAATGTGCATCATATTGGAAGTACAGCAGTTAATGGTTTGAGTGCGAAACCCATTATTGATATTGCGATTGAAATAGATTGTTTTTTTGACGGGAAACAGTGTGTAACAGCTTTGCAAGGGCTTGGTTATTCATATAGAGGGACCAAAGTTTTACCTGAGAGACACTATTTTAACAAAGGAGAACCACGTACTCACCAAATTCATATGTATCAAACAGGCAATAGATATTTACTTGAACAGTTAAATTTCAGGGATTATTTAAGAAGTAACAAATTAGTAAGAATTGAGTACGAGCAACTCAAACTGAACCTATCTAGCTTAATTAAAAATGACAAACACAAATATGCCGAGGGAAAAACTAACTTTGTCCAATCGATTTTAGAGAGAATTTAGATAAAGATTTCTTTTCATGCTGAAAAAAGCTGATTTTATGCACAAATGATTGAACAAAGCTAAATAAACATTTCATCATTAAATCTCTGTCTTATTTGTGTTACCATAGCACATTCGGTGCTCTTTTAAATCCTAAATTGCAATAATTTCCGATTCATGTTACAATAAGAATAATTATTTTTGTTCGGCGTAAAGGATAGCATGAAGAAAGACTTTTCGTCTTGAGGATACTTTGGGCAAGGATAGTATAATACATTGTGTGGTAACGCACTAGGAGGCAACAAACATGGAACAAGGTACAGTAAAATGGTTTAACGCAGAAAAAGGTTTTGGATTTATCGAACGTGAAGAAGGAGACGATGTATTCGTACATTTCTCAGCTATCCAAGGTGACGGATTCAAATCTTTAGACGAAGGTCAAAAAGTAACTTTTGACGTAGAGCAAGGTTCTCGTGGAGCTCAAGCTGCTAACGTTCAAAAAACTGCTTAATCTTCATTTTTTAAAACAGGTTCTCTGTAGAGAGCCTGTTTTTTTGTGTTTTCATTTATTTCTGCAATAAAAAACCCTACTCAGCGTACAAGTAGGGAGATGTTACAAGGTAATCGTAAAAAAATTCATGCTTCAAAGGTTTATCAACAGTATAGCATATTGGATTTACAATATGCGGAATTTGCTTAAATAAATTCTTTTTTCTTTACTGGTCGAAGATAGAGGGATTTGTTCGTAGAGAAAATGTATTCAAAAAATGGGGAAGCAGGTAGACAATATTAGCAGAAACTCTTGATTTGTTTTTCAGTGATTCCTTTGATGACTTCTAGCTCACTAATCAAATAACCATAAGCATCGTCGAGCATTTTCTTTTCGCTTGCATTCAGTTTTTTTTCTTTCTTCATTCGCATGAGATCACGTACCACTTCAGCGCCTTCTAGTATGTCGCCCGTTTTGATTTTGTCGGTGTTGATTTTATATCTCTCTTTCCATGGTAGTAACTTATCTGATGTTCCATTTTGAAAAGTGTGCATAATGTTCTTTAAGGCAAGTATATCTGTAACAGGTCTTATTCTTGACCTTGACATCTTCCTTGTAGGAATCATCACTTTCATATGGCTAACGGCCATCTTAATGACATAATACGATTGTTTTTCATCAGAGAATTCTTTTTCTTCTATGGCTTCAATTATACCTGCTCCGTGCATTGGATAAACAATGTTATCACCAATTTGAAACATATCATCCGCCTCCATATCATGTATCTACTTTAAGGGTACCACACTTAGAGGTAAAATAATCAAATTTTTAATAATAACATGTTTATTTATTTTTTGTCAATAAATTTTGTTCTAAAAAAGAGAGATTTTTTTGGGAATTTCGGATGATTTTTGAGTATATCCTCAAGAATCCTCGCTACAAGAAAAACAGGATATCGACCATTAAAAAAGACCAGCCATTGAGCTGGTCTTTCCAAATAGAATTCGATCATAATGTCGAAATATCAATCACAAACCGATAACGCACATCACTTTTGAGCACACGTTCATATGCTTCATCGACTTGGTTTGCGTTGATCACTTCAATTTGTGGTGCGATCTTGTGAGCAGCTGCGAAATCGAGCATTTCTTGTGTTTCTTGGATGCCGCCAACGAGTGAGCCGGCGATGCTGCGACGTCCAGTAATTAATGAAAACACATGGAAGTTGTCTGGCTTTGGTGGTGCACCGACGTTTACTAATGTTCCGTCAACACGAAGTAAGGACAAATAGGCATCCACGTTGATATTGGCAGAGACGGTATTGAGAATGAGGTCATATTGACCGGCTAGTGTCTTAAACGTATCAGGGTCACTTGTAGCAAAATAGTCTTTTGCACCAAATGACAGCGCCTCTTCTTTTTTATTCAAAGAACGACTTAATACAGTCACTTCTGCGCCAAGTGCGCGTGCAAATTGAATGGCGACATGACCTAGACCACCCATTCCGACAATCGCCACTTTTTTGCCAGGCCCAGCCTTCCAGTGTTTTAACGGAGAATACGTTGTGATGCCGGCACAAAGAAGGGGGCTGGCGACATCGAGGGAAAGCTGGTCAGGAATATTGACAACAAATCGTTCTGTCACAACAATTTTCTGACTGTAGCCGCCGTAAGTTGGTTCTCCATCATAATCCAGGTTATTATAAGTTTGAACGACTCCTTTCTTGCAATATTGTTCATCTCCATTTTGGCAATATTCACATGTACCGCAAGAATCGACAAAACAACCGACGCCTACACGATCACCAATGTTGAATTTAGTGACAGCATCCCCAACAGCTGAAACAACTCCAGTAATCTCATGACCCGGAACCATTGGGAAAATACCGCCGCCCCATTCATCAAAGGCACTGTGGATATCTGAATGACAGATCCCGCTAAACTGAATATCAATTAAAATATCATGTGGACGAAGTGCTCTTCGTTCAATGGTTGTCCGTTCAAAGTTTGCTTTTGCATGGGAAACACTTAAAACGTTTGATTGGTGCGTCTGACACATTCTTGATCATCCTTTCAAAAGTAAGATTCGGTCCTTCCTCTATACTGTACGTCTTAAAGTGAACTTTAAGTCAACATAGAACCCTCTGATCGCCTCAATTCAGGCTTTAGCATCAGCCTTGAATCAAGATTTGAGCCAAAAGTATCTTGTCTTCTCGATAAAAATGGAGATGATGGGAAAAGGGAGATCGTCAAGTAAGAGAAAGAAGAGAAGGGTGAAAACAATGAAAATAGCACAAGCCGCCAAGCAGCTCGATTTATCTACTGCTACGCTCAGGTATTATGAGAATATAGGTTTAATTAGACCGATCAGGCGTGATGAAAATGGTGTTCGAGATTATACAGAAGAAGATATTCAGTGGATAGAATTTATTAAATGTATGAGAAATGCGGGTCTGTCAATTGATGCTCTTAGAGAATATACGGCTTTATTTATCGAGGGAGAGGATCGTACATTGTCCTCAAGGAAGAGTATTTTGGTCAATGAGAGAGAAAGACTTGTAGACAAACAAAAGGAAATCGAAGAAACGATTAAACGGTTAGATTACAAGATCGAAAGTTATGAAGATATTATCCACAGTTATGAACAAAAACTAGTTCATCAATTAAAAACGAGCTCTATTTAAATGAAGAAAAACCTGTGACTTGTCACAGGTTTTGTGATGTGGTTATCTTTTTGTGTAACGCACCCAATTGTAATGAGCGTAAAGTGGGGTAACACCGTTGTAGGAGCCGAGCCATTCATCGACACCTGCACCATTCCATAAGTTCATCATAATCTTTCCAGGTGTTTGAGGGATTTGAGTAGTAGCCGTATGTTTTAATTGACCGTCCACATACCATTTAATTGAGTTAGGCTGCCAGTCGAACGCATATGTGTGATAAGAGTTTGCTGCATCAAAACCAAGGTTGACGATTTTTTCATGATTTCCGACACCATTGGTATAATAGTTAAACTGAACCTTTGTCGTATCTTTTCCTAGAAATTCGATGTCGATTTCATCCCAAGGCGTACCATCAGTCGGTCCCGTATAAGTAAAGAACGAAGACACGATCCCAACATTTTTGGCTGGTTTCATGTTTACTTCATATAGCCCATAGCCGTACGTTTGAACGGAGCGGTTTTCTCCGCAGTCAAACTTATTATAGGAGGGACTTGTGAGCGATAATCGCATTTCCCCTAACGACGTCATGGAGACATTGTTTGCGCGCCACGTACAGTTAAACATATTTCCGTTCGAGTACCCATCGGCTTTTTGCCATAACCCGGTATTATAGTTGTTGAACGGTTCATAAAACGACCCACCCGTTTGTGCCGAGGCACTTGCAGCAAATGTGGACAAACTTAAGAATAATCCAGTGACAAGCAGCATCAACATTCGTTTTACACGGTAAGACATGTAGGCATTCCCCTCTCTTTTTGAAAGCGTTTTCTTTTTGATCATACATGATTCTCTCAAAATGGAAAATCGGTCTAAATAATGATAAACAGTGTGTTTTTTTAATAGAATGAAAAGAAAATTGATAGGTAAAAAATAATGATTGACAAAGCGGACAGTTGTCCGTAAGATAATACCGGTACAATTGTCCTAATGAAAATGAAAGAAATTTGATTTACACATAGAGATATATGCAAGGTGGATGAAGGTAAAGAAGGTGAAGCATCATGGAAAAGGATATTGGAAAGGAAATTGAAGAGGTCGCTTTTTCTTTGTTTCAAGAGTTTGGTGTAGAGAATGTCAGTATGCATAAAATTGCTAAAACAGCTGGTGTTGGACAGGGTACTCTTTACCGCCGATATGCCAATAAAAGTGATTTATGCCTTTCGATCCTTGGAGAAAAATTTGAACAACTGATCCCTGCGTTGCATCTTTACTTAAGTAAAATCAGTGATCAGCCGGTTCGTGAGCGTTTACGATATGTTCTTGAAGAAATTCATCTCATCGTCGGTCATCATTTAGATTGGATTCGCATGCTCACAATCTCTGGGAACTTAGAGCAGACAAGTAAAGTATATGATTGTCATTACAGTCAATCACTTAAACAAATCATTCGTGATTTGCTCGAGGAAGCGAAAGTAAAAGGAGAAGCGAACATACAAGACATTGAGTTGACGACATTATGTATCTCCTCTCCAATGACGCCTGAACTCATGTTTTATATTCATGAATCCGGCTACTCAATCGAAAAAATTGCACAATTCGCTGCGGAAAAACAAATTTTATCTGTTTTTCAACGACAATGAAGTGGCTCATTTCTGACTAGCCTGACTTCCTAAGATTGCTCAATATTGAAAAAGAAAAGGAGCCAACTTAATATGAACAAACAGCAAACAGCAGCTTCCGACATTCGAACGCTGCCCATTATTATTTCATTTATCACAGCTGGATTTATTGGACTGTTTAGTGAAACGGCACTCAACATGGCGCTGAGAAGTTTAACATTAGACTTTGGTATTGAAGCAACGACTGCTCAGTGGCTTACAACCGGCTATTTATTAACACTAGGGATTCTTGTTCCAATTTCTGGCCTCATTCTTCAATGGTTTACAACAAGACAGCTTTTCATAACCTCACTGGTCTTTTCGATCATCGGTACATTTATTGCGGCCGTTGCACCAGTCTTCAGTATTTTAATGGTGGCACGTGTGGTGCAGGCAGTAGGAACAGCCTTGCTCCTTCCATTGATGTTTAACACGATTTTGGTCATCATTCCGCCTCATAAAAGAGGTAGATCAATGGGGATTATCGGTCTTGTCATTATGTTTGCCCCAGCAGTTGGTCCAACGGTCTCTGGTCTTATTCTTAAATCGTTAACATGGCATTGGATTTTTTGGATTTCGCTTCCGTTATTAGTTGCTGCACTCGTATTTGGGTATATTTTTATGCAAAATATTACGGAACCCACAAGACCGAAAATCGACATTTTATCGATTGTGTTATCAACCATCGGTTTCGGTGGAATTGTGTATGGTTTTAGCAGTGCCGGTGAAGGCGGTGGCTGGAGCAGTATGCATGTGATTGTGGCGATTGTTGTAGGTGTCATTGGCATTCTTGTGTTCTCCCTAAGACAGTTAAACATGAAAGAACCGATGTTGAATTTAAGCCCATTTAAATATCCAATGTTTGTGATCGGGTTACTTCTGATCTTAGTGTGTATGATGGTGATGCTGTCTGCTATGATGATTTTGCCATTATATCTGCAAACGTCATTGGCACTTTCTACATTTACAGCAGGTTTAATGCTATTACCAGGTGGAATTATCAATGGACTGCTATCGCCAATCATGGGTGGGCTTTTTGATAAATTTGGGCCGAAGTGGCTTGTCATCCCAGGCCTTGTCATCGTTGCAGCGACCATGTTTGGCTTCACGAACTTAAGTGTGAATACGTCCATCGGTTATATCGTGACGCTTCATATTACGTTAATGATAGGAATTGCGATGATCATGATGCCTGCCCAAACAAATGGATTAAATCAGCTGCCGCCAGAGCTATATCCTCACGGTACAGCGATTATGAATACATTGCAGCAAGTGTCAGGAGCGATTGGGACTGCGGTTGGTATCTCGATCCTTTCATCAGGAGCGCGCAGTTTTATGGAAAATGTGGCTGATCCCGCAAATCCAGTCAATCAGCTGCTCGCCTTTACAAATGGCGTCCAGCATGCCTTTATCTTTGCTGTCATCATGACAGTGATTGGCTTGGTGATTGCTTTCTTTATTAAACGAGTGAAAGTAGAACAACAAGTATCATAATATATGAAAAGCACTGAGGACTTAGCGCCGCAGTGCTTTTTTTATTTACTCATAGGGGTGAATGTTTGTTTCAAAGGAGCTGAAAATGGGGAGATAGATAAAAAGCAACGACTCTCTGACGACATTGAAGGAAAAGGCGAAATTCGTAACGAATGGATAGAGATAAAAGAATAAGATAGGAGCTGAGATCATGAACTTAGACGAACAAATTAAAATGGCTGAGTCATTGCGTCAACCAGCTGAAGATTCATTAGCTGGTCAATCAGAACTAAAGCCAGTCCACCCTCCTGAAGTGAACAAAATGGAATATGATATCCCAACGGGTGCTGGTGAAACAAAGGTGTGGGTATTTAAACCTGTGAAAACATTGAAACAACCCCTTCCTGTTTTCGTGAATTTGCATGGGGGCGGTTTTATACTTGGAAGTGCTGAAATGGATAATCATTGGTGTCCGGTCATAGCAGATCGTGCGGAGTGTATCGTTGTCAATGTGGAATATCAGCTGGCACCGGAACACCCTTTTCCGGCTGCTCTTCATGAATGCTACGATGTGATGAAATGGTTATATGAACATCCTGATGAACTACAAATAGACCCAAATCGATTAGCCATTGGCGGTCATAGTGCAGGTGGGAACTTGGCAACAGCGGTTTGTTTGCTTGATATCCAAAAAGGGAACAAACTTCCGATTGTCTATCAAGTGCTTGATTATCCGCCGCTTGATTTGGCTACTGATCCAGCACAAAAGCCAGCGTTTGAAGAAGCAATTCCAGTTGAAATGGCGAGACTGTTTAATGCCTTCTACCTGCAAGGTCAAGATCCGCACAATCCGCTCGTTTCTCCAGTCTTTGCAGAGAGAGAAGTCTTAGCACAAATGCCCCCAGCTCTTGTTATCACAGCTGAGAAGGATTCACTAGCTGAAGAAGCTGAGCATTATGCGGACAAGTTAAAAGAAGCAGGGGTAGATGTCACATACAAACAATTTAAAGGAGTCCCTCATGCGTTCACTCATGCCGGAGATTTAGAGATAGCTGAAGAGGCTTGGCATCTGATGAGCGATCAGCTTAAGAAGGCGTTTGAATAAGAAATATTCGGATATAAGTAAAAAGCACAGACCTTTTTGTCTGTGCTTTTTTTTGTTCTCGCTGACGTCCTGAAAAGAAGTGTAGATACAAAAATCACAACTGTCGATATAATAGAAAGATAGAAGACAGCTAAAAAAGGAGCTAATAGAATGAAAAAAGAGACACTACAGGCATTTTGTCTTTCTTTACAAGGAGCAACCCACGACTATCAACCTGAGTGGCAGGCAGATCGTTATCATATAGGTGGAAAGATGTTCGCCATGATGGGGGGAGACGTCGATCGCAAGCCAGTCATCACTTTAAAATGTGATCCGCAACGCGCTGAAGAATTAAGAGAAATGCATGAAGGAATTATTCCCGGGTATTACATGAATAAGACGCATTGGAATTCTATTTATCTCGATGCAGATATTCCATCTTCATTTGTCGAAGAGCTAATTGAACATTCCTATCAACTGGTTTTTCACAAATTAACAAAAAAAGCTCAGCAGGCTATCCTCCAACATGATTCAAAAGAAACCGATTAAAAGCTGAACGTTCAGTTGTTCATGACTCTTTGAATTTCTTCAAAATTGACTAGAGTCACATGCTCTCGCTATACTTTAAACAGCTAGAAGATACGAATAGGGGGATATACAATGGGCTATACAGTCATTACAGGGGCAAGTTCAGGTATTGGGTATGAAACGGCTTTGGCCTTTGCAGCAAGAGGAAAAAATCTGATCTTAGCTGCACGTAGGCTTGATAAACTCCAAGAACTGAAAGAAAAGATTCTAGAAACATATCCCGATATTCAAGTGAAAGTCCAGTCTGTTGATTTAACAGACAGAGAGCAAGTGTATTCTTTCTATGAGTCATTAGCTGGTGATGAGCTGGATACGTTCATTAATAATGCTGGGTTTGGCCATTTTGGTTCAATAGGAGAGCAGGATGTGAAAAAAATTGGGGACATGCTTCATCTCAATATTGAAGCGTTAACAATTTTATCCACTCTGTTTGTCCGTGATTATGAGCAAAAAGAGGGGACGCAGCTAATCAATATCTCTTCAAGAGCGGGTTATACCGTCGTCGGCAACGCTGTCACTTATTCAGCCACGAAATTTTATGTGAGCGCCTTTACAGAAGGGCTGGCCCTAGAATTGAAAGAAAAAGGAGCCAAATTACAGGCAAAAGTTTTAGCGCCTGCTGCGACAGAATCGGAATTTGCAAAGCGTTCATTAGATGTCGATCAATTCGAATATGAAGGCACTATCAAGAAATATCACACATCAAAAGAAATGGCAGCGTGCTTGCTTGAGCTTTACGACAGTTCAAAAACAGTTGGTATCGTTGATGGGAAGACATTTGATTTTGAATTGAAGGACCCCATTTTTTCACACGCTGGCACAAGCATGAAATAAAAAGTTCCAATCACTGAGGATAGATTCTCTTAGCGATCAGCAGGTCACCGAGCTGAAAGATGTCTTGGATACTGTGGAGCACTGTCAACACATACTAGAATAGATAAAAACACCTACACATTAGGTGTTTTTTTTATGCTTCTTTGATGAATGAAAGAATCGCAGGTCCAGTAGATGAGACTGCTGACAATTATGATCGGAAGGGATGTGGAGCTCTCAATTCCATCCATAACAAAAAGCATGACAATCATTGCTATCAGTAAGTAAGCCGCTAAATAAAGAGGATGAAAAGCCTTGGGCTGTAAAGAGAACAACAACTGTAAAGGTACCGCAAAGATGAAATAATAAACAAAAAAGATGGGAGTGTAAAACATCATAAACGCAGGCTCGCCCTGAATCGGTGGATATAAACATACGAACAAGCTGAGTAAAATGGAACTGAAGAATAGTGTGAGTAGGATTTTGTAAAATGGTTGAACGAAACGCACTGTATGTATTCCTTTTTTGTAAGATTTCCTATATTTTATCATAAATGGGTTGAGAACAATTTCTGAAGTCAATTTAGGTATTATGGTATAAATAAATTTTGATAATAGTGTCCTTTTTACTTTATTTGGTTCTGTGACTTTCACCTCATGCTGATGAATGAAGGAATGGTATAAAGTAAACCCTATAGATAGATAATTATTCATCACATTTAAGAAAAGAGATGATCTTATGAACGTAACAAAATGGTTTGGTGCTACCCTTCTTTCTGTTTCACTATTGGTGACCGCAGCTTGTGCGAATGATAGCACTCAAGAGAATAATCAAAGTAATCAAGAAAGCACTACCAGTGAAACAAAAGAAAAAAACACGGCTGTTGAGACAGGGAACAAATCTTTATCCAATATTAAGGTGCTGGCAACAGGCGGAACGATTGCCGGTAGTTCAGATAGTAATACAGATACGACTGGATATAAGTCTGGTGCACTTGGAATCGATAAAGTCATTGCTTCCGTACCACAGCTGAAGGATATTGCAAATGTCACGGGTGAGCAAGTAGCGAACGTCGGCAGTGAAAATGTGGATAACGCTCTTCTTTTAAAATTAGCGAAACGAGTCAATCAGCTTTTAAATGATGATCAAGTGGATGGCATTGTGGTGACACATGGTACAGATACTTTAGAAGAAACGGCCTATTTTTTACATTTGGTTGTAAAAAGTGATAAGCCAGTGGTGGTCGTGGGTTCCATGAGGCCAGCATCTGCCATTAGTGCGGATGGCCCGCTTAACCTGTATCATGCAGTGAAAATTGCTTCGACAAAAGAAGCCAAAGGCAAAGGTGTAATGGTGACATTAAATGACCGAATTGCCTCTGCTCGTTTTATTACGAAGACAAATACCACCACAACCGATTCGTTCAAGTCTCTTGAGCAAGGGTACATTGGAGAAGTGGCGGGTGAAGTTGTCTCTTTTTATAACGAACCGACAAGAAAACATACAGCTGACAGTGAATTCGATATTTCAAAGCTAAAAGAGCTGCCGCAAGTGGATATCTTATACGGCTATCAAAATGATCAAAAGTATGTGTATGATGCTGCCGTTAAAGCAGGAGCGAAGGGCATTGTCGTTGCCGCCGCAGGAAATGGAACGATGTCAACAGAAGCGATCAATGGGGCAACAGATGCAGTGAAGAAAGACGTGGTGATCGTGAGGTCAAGCCGTGCAGGAAATGGCATTGTCACACATGAAAAAATGGATGATGAACATCATTTTGTCTCATCGGATTCATTAAATCCACAAAAAGCCCGCATTCTACTCATGCTGGCTCTGACGAAAACAAAAGATCCAGATAAAATTCAATCCTATTACGAGCAGTATTAAAAAGAAAAAGACCCGACGTATCATTGGGTCTTTTTTTATATGTGTACCTGATGTTCAGCCCGTTTTTTTAAAGAGAGTAAAATGTCTCTCCAAACATCATCTATATCAGTAAGAAAATGTCCTGCTTGCTCGATATAGTGCGTTTTGGCGTTTGGAATGTTCGGAGCCATTCTTTCTATCTCTGCAAAAGGGGCCATCTGATCCTCTTTTCCATGCCAGACATCCACAGGGATTTGTATATCTTTCATATCGAATGCCCATGACCGTGAGAGTAAATCTGGTTCATGAATACATTCATCAACCGATTGACGAGTAGCTTCGTATAAATGCATCATCATCAGCTCCAGTTGCTCATCGGTTTGAAGAAATTGCCGATCCGATGGATGTAAATGTTTGTTCCCTTTTTTCGTTAGTTTCTTGAATTTCTCTGGTTTCTTTTCAATTAGTTTTTTCTGAGCGCGATAACTTGCCTTTAAGAGCCAAGGCATTCTTTTACTGAGGAAAAAGGCAATCTTGTTCTCTTTTAGCATACTTTTAGGCGGTTTACCATCCTGAAATGGGGTGGTACTTGAGACGAGAGCAGCCGAAAGAATGCGATCTGGCAATTGATAGGCACAACCAGCAGCGAATGCCCCGCCTCCAGAGACACCAATCACTGAAAACTGGGAGATGTCAAGATGATCGGCCACTTCCTGTACGTCTTTTGCCCAGTCTAAAATGGTACGGTTAGGTTGCGGATCAGATAAACCAAAACCAGGTCTGTCTAAAGAAATGAGACGAATGCCAAGCTCTTTTGAGATTGGATCATCATCTAAAAACATCACTCTCGATCCAGGTGTCCCATGAAAAAAGAATACTGGGAATCCTTCAAGATCACCGTATTGAGACAAACCAATATGACGTCCATCTTGCAAATGAATCCTGTCCATATGATCATCCCCTTCATCGTTTATCTAGCTTACATATTCATGCATGAAAGGCCGGGTTAAGGCGTTTCTTTCGCAATTTGATAGATTTTTTCGTAAAGCGATAATAATGTTTTTAGATCTTCTTTTGAAAGCTTGGCATAGTATTTTTGAATAAGATGTAGCTGAATTTTTTCAATATCTTTATGATAGTCATGGCCCTTTTGAGCAAAATCAACAATGATTTCTCTACGGTTATGTGGATTAATCTCTCTTTTCACATATCCAAGCTGTTCAAGCTTTGATATGAGCTGGCTAGCGGCACTAGATGAAATGGAGAAATAATCAGCCAGTTCATTGATTGTTCTCGTCTTCGACCGCAGCAATTCAAGTGTCAGTTCTTGTTTGCTTGTTAAATCTGCATACTCATTTTTTAAGAATCGTTGATACTCTTCTACATAGATAGAGCCTAGCGCGTTTGAGTACTCAATGATTTTTTTGCTGTAATGAATGATATCCTCATCCAATGACATCACCTCTTTTCTCCTATATTATATGCGATCTTAATATTTAAGTGAAGTTAAATGTTAAGAAAAATTAAATAAAAGAGGGATAGATGTGATGAGAAAATGACCTCTACCTCCACTTTCTCATCAACAATGGACAAAGAATACTTCCTGTTATCCCTAAGCATTCATAAAACATAGTTGGTTTGATTTTGAACATGTAGTAGGCTAAGGTGGCAATGAATAGATCATAGAAGAAAAACAAGTATACGTCCTTTTTGGTGATGGCATAAATGATCGTTTTGTTTGTTTTCACTGAGATTCACTCCTTAGGAAGTCGATGACTTTTTCATTGTATTATGGGCGATCTCCATTTATAATAAAAAAATAAACCAACTGGTCGGTTTTGTTTGTCCGTGTGAAGAAAAGCAAGGTAGAAGGGATTGTTCATAGATGACAAGTACACAAAGCGGGGCTGGAAAAAGTGAAAAGACGAAGCAGAAGATTGTCACCGCTTCACGTGATTTATTTGCGAAAAAAGGATATTCCGAAACATCCGTGCGAGATATTCTAGAGGCGGCTGAGGTTAGTAAAGGCAACCTCTATCATCATTTTAAAGGAAAAGAGTTTTTGTTCCTTCATATTATGGAAGAGGATCATCGATTCATGATGGAGACGTGGCATGAAGAGAAACAAACGCTGCACCGGGCCATTGATAAGCTTGCAGGGTTTGCAGAGCTGCTTAGTCAAATGGGGATTAACTATCCTTTAATGAGAGCGAGTGAAGAATTTTGTGCCAGTGCATTTACATCAGATGAAGTCATGGAGCGGCTGAACAAGATTGATGTAGACTTTGATGATGTAATGCGAGACATCCTGCTTGAAGGAAACGAAGATGGCAGCTGGTCGATTCAGCATGTTGAATCAAAAGTGAAAATATTACTTTCCGTATTCTATGGATTAGACGTGTTATATAAAAATGACACGATGCAGCAGAAAAAGGAATTACAAAAAGAGGCGATCTCATTGTTTATTCACGGAATCAACCATCATGAGTAACAAGTGAGTCAGTAAAGGGGAAACAAACATCATGCAAAAACCGATTCGTGAGCAAAAAGCGGTACTTGTTATTTTATTAAGTAATATATTTATTGCGTTTTTAGGTATCGGTCTGATTATACCTGTCATGCCGCTCTTTATGAATGTCATGCATTTAACGGGCAGTACGATGGGATATCTTGTGGCGGCGTTTGCTGTTGCACAGCTTATCGCATCACCTATTGCGGGAAGATGGGTAGACCGATACGGAAGAAAGATCATGATTGTGTCTGGGCTGTTTCTATTCGCGTTATCAGAACTCGTTTTTGGCCTTGGGACACATGTGTATGTTCTGTATTTTGCAAGGCTTCTAGGCGGTATTAGTGCGGCATTTATCATGCCGGCTGTCACTGCCTATGTCGCTGATATCACAACCGTTCAAGAAAGATCAAAGGCAATGGGGTATGTATCCGCTGCTATTAGTACCGGATTTATCATCGGCCCGGGAATTGGCGGATTTATTGCAGAATATGGTGTTCGCCTGCCGTTTTTCTTTGCAGCAGGGATTGCATTTATTGCTGTGATTTCGTCTATGTTTATGCTGAAGGAACCATTAACAAAAGAAGAGCGAGAGAAACAAATGGATCAAGTGAAAGAATCGACCTTCTTTAAAGACTTGAAAAAATCGATTCATCCAAGTTATCTCATCGCCTTCATCATTGTCTTTGTGCTGGCGTTTGGACTATCTGCATATGAAACGGTCTTTAGCTTGTTTACAAATCACAAGTTTGGATTTGGTCCGAAGGATATTGCGATTATCATTACCGTCAGTTCAATTGTAGCCGTCATCATCCAAGTCCTCGTGTTTGGTAAAATGGTGAATGCGCTTGGGGAGAAACGAGTTATTCAACTATGCTTGATTGTTGGAGCAGTTCTCGCTTTTGTTTCCACAGTCGTGTCAGGCTTTATGGTTGTGCTGATCGTGACGTGTGTGATTTTCCTTGCGTTCGATTTATTGCGCCCTGCACTCACGACCTTCTTATCAAAAATCGCTGGCAATCAGCAAGGGTTTGTCGCAGGGATGAACTCTACCTACACAAGTCTTGGTACGATCTTTGGCCCGGCACTTGGCGGCATTTTATTCGATCAAAATATTCATTTCCCTTTCCTGTTTGCAGGTGTTGTCTTATTTCTTGGATTAGGCTTAACCCTTATTTGGAAGGGGAAGGCGACAGAAGAGGCATCAGGAGAATAATGAAAAGCAGATACTACCAATGCTTGTGTCTAGTGAGGAAATAATCCTTTTCCTAAAAAATCCTGTTGATAATTTACTAGTAGATTAAAAAATAAAGTAATAAAATGGAACACCAAAGATTTATTCAAAAATCTTTATTGAAAAAAGTGAGACCTTTTTTAGGTCTCTTTTTTTATGATTGAATAAAGAGTTAGAAATTTCATTTGAAATTAAGAAATGCTCAAAGTTAATTTGAATATTTTAATCTTCTTTTTTTGATTAAAAATACCTAATTAAAATGATTTTTATCATATGAATATATTGACAAAATAACCATATTGAACTATTGTGTATGATATTATTGTAAAAATGGAGGATGAAATGAAGATAATTACAGTATTATTAGGATGTATATTAGTGTTTAACTTTTTTTTCACCAATGATATTGAAGCTGCATCAACAAATGTTACACAGGTGAAATCAAATAATGATTATACATTAGGTGAAATTCAAACTATTTTAGAGACCTATTTAAAAAATAACGGTAAAAATCTTAGTTTAAATACTCAAGAATTTGATCAATTTGCTACAGATCAATTATTAGATGACAAAGATAAAGCTCTTGTCAATCATGAAAAATATGGGATGATATGTGACTTTCTAGTTTATTATTTACAAGAAAGACAAAATAATAATGATATTAGTAAGATGAAAAATAAAACAATTGGGCAAATCAGTAAAGAAGGTTTAGAAGAAGAAAATAATGTAGAACAAATAGTTAAAGAAAATGAGAATAAAATAAAAGCCTTTGGAAGTTCTTATAGTGTAACTAAAGCACAAGCATATGCAAGAAAATGGTACAATGGGAGAAATAGAAATTATAATGATTACTCAGGAGCAGGTGGAGATTGCACTAACTATGTATCTCAAATTCTTTATTCTGGTGGAAAGAAAGAGGAACAAGATAGGAAGAGGGCTGAACCACTAAAGGTTAATAATACTACCTATTATTGGTACAGTTTTATAAATAGTCTAGAAACAGGAAAGATATTTAGGTATGGACGCGCAGTCTCTTCTTCATGGATAAGAGTATCTGATTTTGGTGCTTATTGGGCTAGATCACAAAAAGTAAAAACTTACAATAATACTAAAGACGTTATCAAGAATGCTAAACCTGGAGATGTCATTCAGTTTATGAAAAATGGACGAAGTACTTATTTCCATACTATGTTTGTATATGGTAAATCCAATGGCACTTTACAGTTGTCGGGTCATTCAACTGACTATTTAAAAAGGAATATTAAGAATATATCAGGTATCAAGAAATATAGGTTAATTAAGTTTACATAAACAATATCAAAGTAATATAAAATAGAGTTTAGGAGTCGAACATGAAGACGAAATCATTAGTGGTTATAGTCACAACAATAATCCTCGTTATTCTTTTGGGATGGTTTCTTTTTGAAGCCACACATCAGCCGCCTATTTTAACGGGAACCTCTAAAGATGGTAAATGGCATGTAACATACGAGCCAGAAGAAGATATTGATCTTGCCAGTCAGAATTTATGGGCTGTCCATCTCACTTGGAATGAGCGTCCTAAGATGTATGTAAAGGAGTTTTCCTTTAAAGAAAATGGGGTAACAGTTTCATCTGGAAATGGAAAGGATGAACAAGTAAAAGCGCAAAAAATGGCAGTTGCAATCATGGCTGATCAGCCTGATCCAGCTAAACAATATGAAGTAAATCTCCTTTGGGAGGATAATGGTGTATTAAAAGAAGATGTTATTAAAGTGGATCACCAAATAAAGAGAGCGTTTGTTTTACCGAATCTTATAAAACGAATTTTCCATTTGTACTAATTGCATGAGTTATTCAAAAAGAGACCTTTCAAATAAGGTCTCTTTTTTTAAGGCTGCGGCTTCAGGTGATTCAGTGCCTGCGCCAGTTTTTGATTTTGTTGCTTTTTGTAAAACAGAAAGGCGATGATATGGCCTACTAATGTGAGAAAGGCTATACCGATAAAATAAGGCATGATCCATTCGAGCAGTGTAGTCGAATATAAAGCGACGGCTCCTACTTGAAACCCTAAATTGACGACAGTGGAGATGAGAATGTTGATGGGTGCTGGAAAGGTAAAGTAGTTCCATAGTAAAGGATACATGACCCCAAAGACGATGCCTGCCAGAATACCGATGGCAATGATGTGCCACACGTAATGAAAAGGGATAGAGGATGACCATTGAGTGATTGACAGGATGAGTGTCAGCCATACGATAGAGACAAAAGCTGTTTGCATAAATTGATGTGTTAGTTCCTTGATCATTTGAATCGCTCCTTTATATATTTGGCGTAATGACGACTGACGGTGTAACTGTTTTTCGAGATGGTTTCGACCTCTAAGCGAGCGTACGTACCAGCGACAAAACTGTCGACTTGCGCCAAATTGAGAATGACTGCATTGTTGATACGATAGAAATGTTCACGCTCTAGCGACTTCAGATCCTTCAGCCGTTTACTGAGAAAATATGTCGTACCCTGAGTCGTGATCACCTTTGACAGATGTCCAAACGCAGAGATCGCTTCAATTTGTTCTAATGGTAAAAGAGACTGCCGATCATTTTTTGGATCTTTGACCGTTAGAGATGTACTAGTCTCCAGCATTGATGCCATCTTTTGTAAACGTTCTTGATTATGTGGATGGCTGATGACGTCTACTTCCGTCACATCCTTTTCTTGATTCCAGATCAAACGAAATTTCATCCATAAACCTCCTCTCACAATGAGCATAGCAATAGATAAAAGCGAATGCGATTGAATGTTGCTTTGATGCAGAAGAATTCTTTTTGTTGCAAAGATTCACCGTGTGTCTGCGGCTTTCCTTTATAATGAAAAGATACTCGTTCGTGAATGGAGGAATGATGTTGTATCTTGTAGATCAACAAAGGACAGGAGCGGTAAAAGAGGAAATTCGGCGGATTGATCCTGCCTATCCAGTGTTCGTAGATGCGATACTCGATGGGGTGATACAAGGAGATTTATATGTGGATCACCGAGATCACCCGTGTGTCTATTTTGCAGGGACGACAACCGGCATTTATTATGTCGCAGGCAAAACAGAAGCAGCACTCTCATTATGTTCAACGTTCATTGTGGATGTTTATAAAAAGCAGAAAAGAGAGAACAGACGGTTCACTTTGTTTTCAGCAAATCCAGCATCAGATGAGATGATGAAAAAATGCTTCGGTTCCCAACTGAATGAAATGCAAAGACATGCATATTCTTATGACTTGACCTCTCCTGATCTGATTGTGCCTGATCAAGACGAAATGATCAAACGCACGAATGAACAAGTCATTGCCGCAAGCAAAGTATTCCCATCCAGCTATTATGAAGCATATTGGGGAGGAGTAGATCACTTTTTATCTAATGGCGTCGGAGTTGCCATCTTAAATGGTGAAGATGTGGTCAGTGAATGTGTCTCTATTTTTTTAAGTGAAAAACGTGTGGAAATCGATATTTGGACAGATGAAGCCTGCCGTGGAAAAGGGTTGGCTTTGTTAGCAGCTCAGCAAATGATCAGCATCTGTGTTGAAAAAGGGAAGACACCGCATTGGGATTGCGATGTCCATCATGCAGCCTCGGCCAAATTGGCAGAGAAGCTAGGTTTTCATTGGACAAAGACGTATCGTTTATTTTATGCCTCACGCTGAAAAGGTTTTGAGATACCAAGCATCCATGGCAGAATGCTCTGAGCCTTCAATCGGTGCAGGAAGAAGAGAGAAGTCATACCGTTGATAAAGACCAGTAGCAGCTGTTAATTCACTGCGGGTTTCTAAATAACAAGCATCGTAGTATGTAGCAGCATATTGCAGGGCCGTATCCATCAGTTTCTTGCCCGCACCTTTGCCTTGTGCTTTGGGGCTTAAATAAAGCTTTTGCAGCTCACAAATGCCATCTGTGAAAGGGGCAATGCCAACGCCACCAACAATTTCACCATGTTCTTCGGCAATCCAATAGGCTGCATGAGTCAATGATTGATAGTAATCGAAAAGCTGATCAAGGTGTGGGTCTGTGTAGGCTGTACCTTCAATCGCAAGATTCGCTGATTCTAATGACTGGCGGATAATGGCCGCGATAAAAGGATTGTCCTGCTTTTGAATCGGTCTAATATTCATTGGAAAAACCTCCGTTGTCATAGGATAAAAAAGAAAAGGAGTTGATGCGATATGTTCTGGCTGCAAACCGCTATTTTTACTGTCATTGTACTCTGTCTCTCGTGGTGGGCAGGAAAAAGACGCAGGCATCGCCATGCCGGGCTGATTGTTCCGATATGTATCACCTTGTTTGGATTGTTCTTATTGATCGGCAGTTTCTTCATTGGCAGATGGGAAGGGATGGCGCTCAGCATATCAAGCGTCTCTATCGTTCTCTCTTCTATCATTTGTTTGCTCATCGTTACAGGGGTTCATTTGTTTAAAAAAGATGACCCATCGTAGGCTGGGACATCTTTATGATTTGATTCTATCGTATTCCTCACGAAGGATGCCCATCATGATGACATCCGAATAAGCACCGTTGAAATAGAGCGCTTGACGTCTTTTTCCTTCATATTGAAATCCGGCTTTCTCATAGCTTCGAAAGGCTCGTGGGTTATGGGAAAAAACTTCAAGCTCAAGCCGATTGAGTTCTAACGTCTCAAAGGCAAATGTTTGAACCATCCGAACAGCCTCAGTACCATATCCTTTGTGAAAATGCTCTGGACCATGTAGCGCAATGCGGAAACTTGCCGTATGGTTTATCGGATCAATATCCACAATCGCCGCATCCCCGATCATTTCTTTCGTGTCTAGCAGACAAATAGCAAAGTCTCGTCTACTGTCATCCAGCAGAAAACGGGTATAGGCTGAACGAATTTCTTCTAGTGTGAACGTTTTGCGTGTGCCAGTCATATAAAGTGTTTCTGCATGCTGGCATCCTCTATGAATACCAGGATAATCTTTTTCTTCAATCGGTCTCAAGAATAATCGAGTCATGATGGATCAGCCTCCTCTAAATATCGGGAGATTTCAATTAAGTTCATATCAGGATCACGGATATAAATGGATTCAATCGGACCTAATGCACCAGAACGTCTGACCGGGCCTTCTTCAATTGGAACAACCTGCTTTCGAAGATGAAGCAATAAACTGTCTATATCTAAATCGGTGATAAAACACAAGTCAGCAGATCCAGGCTTGGGATGAGCAGCTTTTGGTTCAAATTCATGACCCACTTCATGAAGGTTGATCTTTTGTAAGCCAAAACGAAGGGCTTTACGGCCTTCTCCAAAATTTTCTTCCTTCATTCCTAATACGTTTGTATAAAAGCGAATGGTTTCCTCCATATGTTGTACAGTCAACACGATATGATCAAGTCGTCGTATCATCAGTCTCTCCTCCAAGTATGATCATTGTCTGAACTGCTTCTATTATATCATCCCTTGAAGAAGATACCTTATTTGATCACGGTTTTATAACTCCAGCTTTCTAGGGACATCTCTTCTCCGTGCAGTACTCTCTCATCAAACTCCGTCCACCCATTTTTTCGATAGAAATGACGATTGGCCTCGTTATGTGTAATCAGTGTGAACAGTCCGCCGCCTTGCCGGGCGATAAAGGGGAAAAGACATTGCTTTAACATACGGCTTCCAAGTTTTTTTCCTTGTTGGTCTTTTGCAACGACAAGAGCTTCTAAATACCAGTAAGGTTTCTTTAAGGAAGAACACGCTTTTTTTGCCTCCTTTAACATACGGAACACATGCTGAATCGCCGATATGCCGCCAGTAAAGAGCAGCTTTAACCCACCAGATAACACATAATCCATGAGTCCTGGCTCAGGAAGACGGGGATGTTTTAACAGGGCGGCAGACACAATTTTCTCGTTCTCAACCCCGACCAAACAGATTTGATGCTGAAAATATACCCTTGTATTGATCAAATGCAGCTGACGGGCGAAAGCAGCACGCTTGGTAACCTTTTCGCATAATAAATCAAAAAATGAATAGTTCTGAAATGAATCATCTAACAACGCTGCCACTTGAGGCAGTTCATCCTCTCTAGCAAGTCTGAATTGAAACATATGATGGTCCTCCTTTTTTTTGAACAGATATAGATTATTGAACATGTGTCTATTATAATAAGAGGAAAATAAACCGAACATCGGCAATGAATGATCTCTTGTTCATAAATAGACAGGTATAGCCAGATTGTTCAAAAATGGAGGGTGTTTGATGAAGGACAGACGAACAATCAAAACCAAAAAGGCGATACGGGAAAGCTTTCTTGAGCTTTTAAAGGAAAAAGATGTTCAACAAATTACAGTATCAGAGCTATCTAGAAGAGCGGATTTAGGAAGAGGGACCTTTTATTTGCACTACCAAGATGTATTTGATTTGCATGAACAGCTTGAGAAGGAACTATTCGATCAGCTTGGCGGACTATACGATGAATCGTTTCCAAGCCAGGACCCGCTTGATATGCTGTCCTTTTTAAACAAAACAACCGAGTATTTAAAAGAAAAACAATTCATGATGACGTTGTTTGTCAAACCGAATAGCCCAACGACGAATCAATTCAAATCGTTTTTTAAAGAAAAAATCATGAAAGAGTGGCAGCTTGATCAGCGTCAAATTACGGAGCATGAACAGATTGTGGCCTCATTTGTTGTGTCTGGTGTTGTTGGTGTACTGGAGGAATGGATTCATGAAGGGATGACAGTCGAAGCGGGGCAGCTTGCACACATCTTGTACAAGCTTCTCATGAAGGTAGAACAGGAATCGTAAGAAACGAATTAATCATATACTCTTTTTCTTTCCTGTCTGTTAAGATAAGAATGTATGTTCTTAATTGAAGTGGGGAGTGGTGAGATTGAAAAGGAAATTACTATTTTATGGGGCAATGAGCATTGATGGATATTTAGCAAGGGATGATCACCGTTTAGATTGGCTCATAGGAACAGAAGGCGAAGAGGATACGAGATATGAGGAATTTTATGCTTCAGTTGATACGCTGATCATGGGACGGAACACATATGAACAGGTTCTAAAGCTCTCACCTGATGGGTTTCCTTATGAAGACAAGACATGTTATATCGTTTCTCGCACTTTACAAGACAGTCATACAGGGACCCGTATCATTCGTGAAGATGTTCTCTCATTTATCCACAACTTAAAAAATGAAAAAGGGCAACATATCTGGATAGTAGGAGGCGGGGAACTGCTTCAAGCATTATTAAAAGAAAAATTAGTCGATGAGCTGTATCTCCAAATCGCACCTGTCATGATTGGAAAAGGAATCCCTCTTTTCCCTCCAACTGAACAGGAATCTAGATTTTCATTACAACAAGTGAATCAATACAAACAAATTGCTGAAATGCATTTTGTGTTAAAAGAAGACCACTAAATCAAAGGGGTCTTTTTTTAATCAAACAAACACGTTGACAAGAAAATATCCTAGTGTTAGGATAAATTTATCCTAGTTTTAGGATTTATTGAAAAAGGAGTAGTTGCCATGGTGAAGCAAGATCAGGAATTAGACTTAAGGCTTTTCCGAGTATGGATGAAAGCCTACCATGCCCTTTTTGCAAACATCCAAAAAGACATTGAACGTTATGATATCGGATTTGAAAACTTTCAAATTCTTGAATTACTGTATAGTAAGGGACCGCATCCCGTTCAAAAAATTAGTGAGATTCTATCCATTCCAAGTGGGAGCATCACCTATGTGGTCAACAAATTAGAAAAGCAAGAATTAGTCAAAAGACAATGTGCACCTTCTGATAAACGTGTATTCCATGTATTACTGACAGATAAAGGGAAGCAGCTATTTGACGATATTTTTCCAAAACATACAGATGTCATTTCACAAAATCTGTCCTTTATCGAAACAGAGGAAAAAGAACAGCTCATTGAATGGTTGAAAAAAATCGGTTTAGGTGCAAAACAACTTCACGAAAAGGGGAAACAAGATGACACACAGCTTTGATACATTGGTACGTGAAAGACGATCAGCATCAAATTTTTTGCCAAATATCTCGATTTCGAGAGAAGAGCTTAATAGTATCTTTGAAGAAGTGAAGTTGGCACCTTCAGCCTTTAATTTACAGCATACGCAATATGTCGTCGTCCAATCAGAAGCGCTTAAAGAGCAAGTAAGAGATGCTGCATTTGGACAATATAAGGTGCATTCCGCTTCAGCAGCGATCATTGTACTCGGCGATCCGAAAGCTTATGAGCAAGCAGGAAACATTTATGAAGGCCTAAAAATGCTCGGCATCTTAAATGCGCAACAATATGAGGAAATGGTCAGAGAGACGATGAGTTTTTATGTGCAGAGAGGATCAGACTTTCAGAAAGAAGAGGCGATTCGCAATGCTTCATTATCTGCCATGCTATTTATGCTTGCCGCCAAAAACAAGGGATGGGATACTTGCCCAATGATCGGCTTTGACCCCGAAGCAATGAAAAAGGTGTTAAACATCGAATCAGATTTGGTTCCTGTATTAATGATCACGCTCGGAAAAGAAAAAGTAGAGAGCAGACAAGCGAGAGGCTATCGCAAGCCGGTCTCTGAATTTGTGACATATTTATAAGATAGGGGGTTCCATTCATGGAACTAGGAATTAGTACATTTGTAGAAACAACACCTGATTTTCAAACAGGAAAAACAGTCAGCCACGCACAGCGTATTCGTGAAGTAGTAGAAGAAATTATTTTAGCAGATCAAGTGGGTCTCGACGTTTTTGGTGTAGGAGAGCATCATCGTGAAGATTTTGCCGCATCAAATCCAGCAGTCGTATTAGCAGCTGCGGCAACGCAAACAAATAATATTCGTCTGACAAGTGCCGTAACTGTTCTTTCATCGGCAGATCCTGTTCGTGTGTTTCAAGATTTTGCGACATTAGATGGCCTTTCTAACGGTCGTGCAGAGATCATGGCTGGCCGTGGATCATTTATTGAATCGTTCCCGCTTTTTGGCTATGACTTAGATGATTATGAAGAATTATTTGAAGAAAAACTAGATTTACTGTTGAAATTACAGCAGTCAGAGCGTGTGACGTGGAGCGGTAAGCACCGTCCTTCCATTCAGGATGTCGGCGTATATCCAAGACCTGTTCAAGATCCGCTTCCCATCTGGATTGGCAGTGGAGGAAACAGAGAATCTGTCGTACGTGCTGGATTATTAGGATTACCACTTGTCCTTGCCATTATTGGCGGCAGCCCTAGACAGTTCGCACCGCTAGTGCAGCTCTACAAGCAAGCTGCGATTCACGCTGGACATGATCCTGAGAAATTAACGGTGGCATCCCATTCACATGGATTTGTTGCGGAGGAAACAGAATTAGCAGCAGATCAATTCTTCCCTTCTACACAGCATGTCATGAATACATTAGCAAGAGAACGAGGCTGGGGACCTTATACCCGTTCTACATTCGATGCAGCAAGAACATTAGAAGGTGCATTGTATGTAGGAGATCCAGATGCCGTAGCAGAGAAAGTGATTCATCTGCGAAAAAATGTAGGCATTACGCGCTTCATGCTGCACGTACCGGTCGGTTCGATGCCGCATGATCAAGTGCTGAAAGCTATTGAGTTATTTGGGAAAGAAGTGGCTCCTAAAGTAAGAGAAGAGGTTGCTCGCTGGGAAGCCGAACAAGCATAACAAAAAAGTCGATCAAGTGAATAGGCTTGATCGACTTTTTCTTATGCTTAAGGATCAATAACACATGGTTTCACTGTAGGGCATGAAGCAGCAGAAGCAAATGGTGTGGCCGTCAAGGTGAAGAGGAAAACAAGTTGAAAACAGATAAGCCATTTTTTCATGAAATCACCTCCGTTATCAATTGTTTCACTAGAACGAGGTGAGGATAAAAGCATAGAAGTATGTAACACCCTCTATCCAGCATAAGACAATCATATCATAATTTTCAAAAAAATGAAAAAATAACTTACTAAAGTTCTAAATTATGGTATGGTTAATATGTTCAACAAAAAAAGGGAGGGATTTTTGTATGAAAAAGGTCATAACTTCTGTTTTGGTTGGAGCAATTGTTTTAACGGGTGCGGGTGTCACCGCTGTCCCAGTAGAAGCGAAGGGGAAAGTAAGCAGTGAAGTAACGGTACAAGCAAGTCGAACCGTCTCGGAAACGAGAACATATACGACGTCAAACATCCCATCAAGTATTACATATGCAAAGGATGGATGGGTCGGTATTCTCTATCAATCGTCAATTGAAGAGTTAGGTTTAGGAAAATATAGAGTTACCTTTACTGGAACGGTTGTACGCGATCCAGGATTTAATTAAATATAAAATGTAAAGCTGACAGGTGGACAAGCCTGTCAGCTTTTTTTAATGGGGATAATAAAGAATCATTTGCATCCTTACCATCTGTTGTCCTGATTGTTTATACTCATGGGCACGGTCAGCTTTAAACCGAATCGAGTCGCCAGCTTGTAATGTGTATTGCTCATCACCGATCGATAAATCAAGTGCTCCCTCAAATACGGTAATCAATTCCTCTGTACCGCCGATATGTTCTTCCGCACTTAACGACCCATGAGGATCAATTTCTACCTGATAGACTTCAAATTTTCTCAGGTCATCAAATGGGAACGTCGTATATACCCGATACTTTCCCTCGTCCTCGGTTAAAACTTGTCCTTCTTCTTTTCGCACGATCTTAATTTCAGGTTGCGGTGCGTATATGAGTTCACTAAAAGACACCTTCAACCCATTGGCGATTTTCCACAGAGTGGTGATGGTCGGTGTGGATTCTCCTCTTTCGATTTGCCCAATCATCGTTTTACTCACACTTGTTACCTCAGCCATCTTTTCTAGGCTTAATTTCTTTTGCTCTCTTAGCAGTTTGACATTTCTAGCAATAATTGATTGTACATCCTCCATCAAAAAACTCCTTTCTTTTATTTACTTTATAACGACCGAATAGTACAATGAAACGTAATATACGCAATAAAGACTTTTGAGTCTAAATAACGTATGAAAAGGAGGTAACGATTTGATTGTTTCCATGTTGATTTATGCTTTTGTTACCAGTTTCACCCCTGGGCCGAATAATATCATGGCGATGGTCTTTACGAATAAATATGGGGTCAAGCAAACATTTCGATTTTGTTTAGGGGTTGGGATCGGATTTTTGGTCATTTTGTGTTTGAGTGGTTTCTTTAATCTCATTCTTTATCAAGTCATGCCGAAAATCGGCTGGGTCATGGCTTTCATAGGAGCCGGTTACATGATCTATTTGGCTGTTAAAATCATGAAAAGTAAAGGCGGAGATGACGAAACATTAGACCGCTATAATCATTTTATCCCGGGAATGCTGCTGCAATTTATTAATCCGAAAGCCATTTTGTATGGGTTAACCGTCATTTCCACTTTTGTTCTGCCGTATGGACAGTCCAATATGCAATACATGTTGTTGACGCTGATTCTTGCCATCATTGGTTTTTTAGGCACATTTAGCTGGAGTTTATTTGGCTCTGTATTCAAGCGTTTTTTGACTCTTTATCAGCGGCCGTTCCAGTTCGTCATGGGGCTGCTGCTTATGTATAGTGCGATTTCGATGATCTGGAGTTATGTCATGTAAGCGGTCAGGAGACTGGCCGCTGCCTGCCCATCACAACCGTATCATAATACATGCCGTCCGCCAGCCGTTTATCTTTTTTTAACAAGCCTTCAATCTCAAAGCCATAGTGTTCATATAAACGAATGGCTTTTTGATTGGTTTCCATTACTTGAAGTGACATCTTTTGAATGCCTTGCTGATCTGCCCAGTCGATCGATGTAGCTAAAAGTTCTTTCCCGATGTGATAGCCCCAAGCGGCCTTCTGTACGGCGACGCCAAACGTTACTTTGTGAGCAGAGCGCTTAAGAGAATGTCCTTCGCATCTTGAAAAACCGACAATGTCTCCTTCAATATCTGCAACTAAAAAGAGATGACGGCATTCCTTGGAATCCTCTTGAATCAACGCCTCGAACCCTTTCTCATCAATAAAAGCTTCACCCGGTTCACGATCTAAATATTCGGTTTCACCATCGATTTTCAGTCTGAGAGTTGATAACTGTTTGGCATCTGCTAATGCAGCAGAGCGAATACGATAGGTCACACCACGTACAGTGAACATACTTTCAGAAATGATCATTGAACAGACCACCAACCTTTCATTCCATTATGTCTATCATACCTGAAACGCGCACACAGCACACTCAGATGTTTTGTCATGTGCAAAAAGGATAAATAAACAGTATCAAACGTGGAGGTGGAACAAATGAGTGAACAAAATGGACATATGGATAAAGCGAAAGGAAAAACAAATCAAGTCAAAGGTCAAGTGAAAGAAAAACTTGGCGAAGCGACAGATCGTGAAAACCTGAAAGCAGAAGGAAAGAAAGATCAAGTAAAAGGAAAGCTTCAAGATAAAAAAGGTGACGTGAAAAATAAGCTAAATCAGTAGTTTGCACATACTTGCAGGTACTCGCCCCATGTATCCATCATCACATTCCTTTCATCAATAAAATCAATAGGTGTGTGAAAAGAATTGATTATAAATTCTTGCTTCCGTCATGTAGACTTTAAATAGAAGACATGAACAAGGGAGATGGATGAAATGAAGCAAGTATGGGGGAAAGTTGACGAGTATATCAAAGACAAATTGATGGCCAAAGATGACGTATTGGAGCAAACTCTTATCAAGAATAAGCAAGCCGGGTTACCAGAAATAGATGTGTCGCCGGCCCAAGGAAAACTGCTTTATTTGTTAGCAAAAACCAGGGGTGCAAAGCGCATTTTAGAAATCGGTACACTTGGCGGTTATAGTACCATTTGGCTTGCCCGTGCACTTGAATCGGATGGAGAACTCATGACATTAGAGGCTGTCAGTCATCATGCAGAAACCGCACAACAAAACATAGACAGAGCAGGCCTAGCAGAACGTGTCACCATTTTACAAGGAAAAGCGTTAGATACTTTATCTCAGTTAAAAGAGCAGGATACGCTTCCGTTCGATTTGATTTTCATTGATGCAGACAAACCAAACAACCCGCAATATTTGAAGTGGGCGTTACATTTCTCAAAAAAGGGAACAGTCATTATTGCAGACAATGTGGTCAGAAATGGGGCAGTTCTCCATGCCTCTGATCAAGATGAGCGAGTGAAGGGAACGCGTGAATTTTTCAATTTACTCAAACAAGAGTCGAGAATAGAAGCAACCGCTATTCAAACTGTTGGCGAAAAAGGCTATGACGGCTTTATATACGGTATCGTAAAATGAAAAAAGCTTAACCGCATCCGGTTAAGCTTTTTCTATTAGAAAAACCATCTAGCTGTGCCCATCAGCATGACGCCTACTAGAACGGTGAGGGACAAGCTTTTTGTCCAAATAGCGATTAACACAGTTGGAACCAAGACAGCAAGGTACATCCAGTGAATGGTGACGCCTGCTGTAGTATGTATGAAAAGATGCTCTGCAATCAAAGCGGTAAATATACAAATAGGGATAAACGATAACCATTTGAGCACCACTTCTGGCATCTGGATACTCCTTACAAATAAAAATGGAACGACTCTTGGGATGATAGTCACAATCATACAGCCAAGAATGAGCCATAACATAAAACTACTAATCATTTATCTGTCACCACCCCAATAGTGGCAACAAGCACAGTTGCCAACAAAACAGCCACGTGTGAAGGAACAAAATGAAGCAGCACAAACATCGCAACAAACATATATAAAACAAGTGACAAGCGATGGGTTAGCTTATTTTTTGGCACCGTCTGTAAAGAAAGAATGAGCAGCGCAGCAAACATCGCGGATAGGGCAAAATCAAGACCAAGCGCCTCTGGATTTGAAATCCAGTGTCCGAATATTCCGCCAAGTGTACATGCAGCAATCCAGCATAAATAAGCTGTAATATTCAGTCCATGCATCCATCTGTTATTCAATTTTCCTTGCTGTGCTAATTTATTCATCGCTACGCCAAAGGATTCATCAGTAAGCAGAAGACCAAACCCGATGTTCTGCTTTACAGAGTAGCGTGTAAAATGGGGGGCAAGCGTAAGGCTGAGTAACAAATGCCGTAAATTGACAATGAACGTGGTGAAAATAATAGCGGAAAGGGGGCTTCCTGTCACAAGTAATGCACAGATGATAAACTGTGAAGCGCCAGCATAAATAAAGATAGAGAGCAGCGCGATTTCCCATATACTTAACTGCGAACTAATGCCAACAATTCCAAAGGCAAACCCAATGCTCATATAACCAAGCAAGGTTGGCACACAATCTTTTATTCCCTCAAGAAACGGTTCGTTTCCGGCAGTGGGAATGTGTTTCCTAGCTTCAACATCCAAAGACCTCTACTCCTTTTCTGTGTAAACATCAATTGTTTTACTTACTATAAGAAAACGAATTCATCATGTCAATCCTATTGAACTTCTATTATATGAAGAAACATGGGTGATAAAAAAGGATTGAAGTGAACCAGATTTTGTTATAAAGTAATCAGAAAATAAAAACAATTGGGGTGACTGATATGCAATGGAAGCCTTTATTTGAACATGATGTACCAAATCACCTCCGTCCATAACGGAGAGTGATCTCCGTTTGTGGATATCGCAGTGAATATATCCAGTAACGGAGGGGAAAAAATGAATGAAAAATATATAGGAGCCCTTTACTTAGCGTTAGCTGCTAGTATTTGGGGCGGTATGTATGTAGTGGTCAAAGTAACAGTTGCGGTGGTCCCGCCACTTGAGCTTGTCTGGATGAGATATGCAATAGCTGGAGTCGTTCTTGTGTTCACGATTTGGCGTTTGGGTTACTCTTTTCGATTAGACAAAAAGGATATCCCGCTGATTGTGGCGATTGGATTGATTGGCAACTTTCTTTCGATCGTGACCCAAGAAATTGGCACAATGTATACGTCTGCACAAATGGGTGCCGTCATCACATCGGCCACACCTGCTTTTATGGTGCTTTTCGCTTTCTTTCTATTAAAAGAATCTTTCACAATGAGAAAGTGTGTCTCCATTCTGCTTGCTACAGTAGGTGTACTGATGATGATTGGGCCTGTCGCTGTTCAAACGGATGAGTTTGTTGGCGGTCTTTCACTGGTTATTGCTGCATTAACATGGGCGCTCATGTCTGTTCTTTTGAAACGAGTTCCAGGAAAGTATCCTCAAGTAGTGACGACAACATATGCGATCATTGTGGCCTTTATCGTGTTAACACCACCTGTCTTGTTTCGTTTGCCTCATCTTGATGTGCAGCAAATGGCAAGACCGGAAATATGGGGCGGCATTCTGTATCTAGGTATCATCTCAACGGCCCTTGCTTTCTTTTTGTGGAATAGAGGGCTTCAACTGATGGACGCTTCAAGCGGTGGTCTTTTTTTCTTCTTTCAACCAATCGTTGGCACGGTCCTTGGATGGATGCTTCTAGGTGAAGAGATGGGCTTACGTTCGTTTGTTGGGATTTTGTGTATTTTCGCAGGTGTATATACTGTCCTGCGTCAGAGAGAGTAAGACGAGATTCCCCTTGGAGAAGGGGAATTTTCTTTACAATGAATAGATGAGAGACTCATAGAAGGTGAAGGTGAGCAGGATGATCCAGTATCCGCATTTGAAAAAGGGACAAACAATTGGTGTGACAGCACCATCCTCAGGTGTACAATCCTCTTTGCATGAGATGTTTCAACTGTCTTGCGATCGGATGAAAAAAAGAGGCTATGAAGTCATATGTGGAGAGACAGTATGGCAGCAGGAAAAAGCGAAATCAGCCCCTGCGATCAAGCGAGCAAATGAGTTACAGCGGATGATGAATTGTCATGAGATTGACCACATCATCCCGCCATGGGGTGGACAGCTGCTTATTGAAGTGTTAGAGCATCTTGATTTCTCAGTGATGCAAAAAAAGTGGATTCTTGGTTACTCAGATACAAGTCTCCTTCTATTAGCTTTGACCTTAAACACTGGCATTGCGACAGCGCATGGACCGAACCTTGTGGATCTTCAGGGGGAAGAGCTTGATCAGGTGACGGCTATGTGGGAACAAATACTTTCCACTCCAGAGAAAAAGGACGTTACTCAATTTTCTTCTGATATGTATCAAAAGGAATGGCAGTATGACCATCCAAGCATTCATGTCTTTCATTTAACCGAGCCAACCGCATGGCGTACTGTTGATCACTTAGAGACGACGATGAAGGGAAGACTGATGGGTGGCTGTATTGATGTGATCCGGCACTTAGCTGGCACGCCTTTTGGAGATGTCAAAGCTTTTCAAGAAACATACCTGAAAGGTGAACCCATTCTATGGTATTTTGAAAACTGTGAATTAAATGCTGCGAGCATGAAGAGGTCTCTTGTTCAATTAAAACTAGCAGGCTGGTTTGATCATTGCTCTGGCATCATGTTTGGCAGGAGTGCAGTGGACACTCCTGTGGAAGGATATGAATATACGGATCTATATGAAGAATTGCATAAAGAATTACACATACCGATTGTTTACGATATTGATTGTGGACACGTACCGCCGCAAATGACCCTCATTAACGGAGCATATGCGGAGGTGCAGTTGCAACAAGAAGGTAAAGCCGTGCTGAAGCAGACATTTTTGCCATAAAAAAAGGAAAGGGCGACCCCTTTCCTTCATAAAAAACATTACATTCCTTTTGTTTCTTCACCTGCTTTTGGAACTTCCCATGCAGACTCTCGGAATACTTTTTCCCATTTAGAAACGACAATACAGGCAACCGCATGTCCAGGAACATTCACGCCTGTTCGAGCCATATCCATAATCCGGTCAACCCCGGCGATAATAGCGACACCTTCTGCTGGCAGACCTACTGCATGAGCTGTTGCCAAAAGAACAACAAGTGAGCCAGACGGGACAGCTGCAATGCCTTTACTTGTTAAAACAAGGACAAGCATCATGAGGAGCTGCTGTGATAAACTCATATCGACACCAAACGCTTGTGCAAGAAACACACAGGAAACCGATAAATATAAACTTGAACCATCGCAATTAAGAGAAAGACCTGACGGGATGACGAAGGAAACGATTCTTTTTGGGCAGCCGTATTTCTCCATCCGTGACATGAGCTGTGGAAGAACAGTTTCTGTACTTGTAGTAGAAAAGGCAACCAAAAACAAATCCCAAATCATTTTCAACACTTCGAAGTAGTTAAAACGGAAGATCAGTGCGACAAGAGGGAACAAAACAAATAGAATAATAAACAATCCTAAGAAGACAGTGCCAACAAGTTTCATCATAGGAATGAGTAAAACAATGCCGTATTGTCCGACAGAAGCTGCCATTAATGCTAAAACTCCAATAGGAGCTGTCACCATGACCATTTGTGTGAGCTTAAACATAATTTGTGCTACTGATTCAAAGAAGGTAAGGACAGGAGCGGAAGCTTTCCCAATGCCGCTTGCGGCTACACCGAATAAAATAGCGAAGAAAATCACTGCTAGTAAATCATTCTGAGCCATGACATCGATGATATTGGTTGGAATGATGTCTAAAACCATCTGTTTAAAATCGACGACCTTTTGAGTATAACCATCGAGTTCCCCAATATCTTTCTTAGCTAATTGAGAGAAATCGAGTCCAACGCCTGGCTTTAACACGTTGGCCAATAAAAGCCCGATTCCAAGAACGATGGTCGTAATGACTTCAAACCAAATGATTGTCTTTAATCCGAGACTGCCCATTTTCTTCATTCCACCGCTGCCAGCTGCGCCGATGACAATCGTAGAGAAAACAATAGGGACTACAATCATTTTAATCAATCGGATAAAGCCATCCCCAATGGGCCGCAGTGCCATTCCGAAATCAGGGAAGAAGTGGCCGATAAGAGCTCCTATCACCAAAGCGATCATGATTTGAAAAGCGACAAACTTTTTCATCATCTCCTACCTCCTTTAAATGCATGGGAAATATTAAGAATTTTCCAATAAATAAAAATTCTAGGTGACCATGTTTTGTCCTCCTTTGGATTTAGAAAGATTTTATTTAAGAATCATTAGAATTATGAAGAAAGAAATGAAAATAGGGCGATTGAAACTCTATTTATCTAACAAAAGAGCACTTCTTAAAAAACATTAAACTTTTTTAGAAAAATGTATTGACCCTTTTGTATGATCCATGGTATATTTTTATTCGTCGCTGATGACGCATCTGAAACACTGATGCTCAGACAGATACGACAAACAAACTTTAAAAAGATGTTGACTTAATAAAAACGATATGTTAAGATAATTAAGTCGCCTGATTAAGCGCCCGTAGCTCAATTGGATAGAGCGTTTGACTACGGATCAAAAGGTTAGGGGTTCGACTCCTCTCGGGCGCGCCAATAACATTTAACCACGCGGGTGTAGTTTAGTGGTAAAACCTCAGCCTTCCAAGCTGATGTCGTGAGTTCGATTCTCATCACCCGCTCCATTTTAAAAAAATGATCTTTGAAAACTAAACAAGACAAAACGTACCTGTTAATTCGAATTTTTATAAAAAATCCTATGATACATCATAGGTAGTCAGTCAAACGCTGACGAAAAACAAAACTTCGGTTTTGTATTTTTTCGGAGAGTTTGATCCTGGCTCAGGACGAACGCTGGCGGCGTGCCTAATACATGCAAGTCGAGCGGACAGAAGGGAGCTTGCTCCCGGATGTTAGCGGCGGACGGGTGAGTAACACGTGGGTAACCTGCCTGTAAGACTGGGATAACTCCGGGAAACCGGAGCTAATACCGGATAGTTCCTTGAACCGCATGGTTCAAGGATGAAAGACGGTTTCGGCTGTCACTTACAGATGGACCCGCGGCGCATTAGCTAGTTGGTGAGGTAACGGCTCACCAAGGCGACGATGCGTAGCCGACCTGAGAGGGTGATCGGCCACACTGGGACTGAGACACGGCCCAGACTCCTACGGGAGGCAGCAGTAGGGAATCTTCCGCAATGGACGAAAGTCTGACGGAGCAACGCCGCGTGAGTGATGAAGGTTTTCGGATCGTAAAGCTCTGTTGTTAGGGAAGAACAAGTGCAAGAGTAACTGCTTGCACCTTGACGGTACCTAACCAGAAAGCCACGGCTAACTACGTGCCAGCAGCCGCGGTAATACGTAGGTGGCAAGCGTTGTCCGGAATTATTGGGCGTAAAGGGCTCGCAGGCGGTTTCTTAAGTCTGATGTGAAAGCCCCCGGCTCAACCGGGGAGGGTCATTGGAAACTGGGAAACTTGAGTGCAGAAGAGGAGAGTGGAATTCCACGTGTAGCGGTGAAATGCGTAGAGATGTGGAGGAACACCAGTGGCGAAGGCGACTCTCTGGTCTGTAACTGACGCTGAGGAGCGAAAGCGTGGGGAGCGAACAGGATTAGATACCCTGGTAGTCCACGCCGTAAACGATGAGTGCTAAGTGTTAGGGGGTTTCCGCCCCTTAGTGCTGCAGCTAACGCATTAAGCACTCCGCCTGGGGAGTACGGTCGCAAGACTGAAACTCAAAGGAATTGACGGGGGCCCGCACAAGCGGTGGAGCATGTGGTTTAATTCGAAGCAACGCGAAGAACCTTACCAGGTCTTGACATCCTCTGACAACCCTAGAGATAGGGCTTTCCCTTCGGGGACAGAGTGACAGGTGGTGCATGGTTGTCGTCAGCTCGTGTCGTGAGATGTTGGGTTAAGTCCCGCAACGAGCGCAACCCTTGATCTTAGTTGCCAGCATTTAGTTGGGCACTCTAAGGTGACTGCCGGTGACAAACCGGAGGAAGGTGGGGATGACGTCAAATCATCATGCCCCTTATGACCTGGGCTACACACGTGCTACAATGGACAGAACAAAGGGCTGCGAGACCGCAAGGTTTAGCCAATCCCACAAATCTGTTCTCAGTTCGGATCGCAGTCTGCAACTCGACTGCGTGAAGCTGGAATCGCTAGTAATCGCGGATCAGCATGCCGCGGTGAATACGTTCCCGGGCCTTGTACACACCGCCCGTCACACCACGAGAGTTTGCAACACCCGAAGTCGGTGAGGTAACCTTTATGGAGCCAGCCGCCGAAGGTGGGGCAGATGATTGGGGTGAAGTCGTAACAAGGTAGCCGTATCGGAAGGTGCGGCTGGATCACCTCCTTTCTAAGGATATATGGAGCAGCGTACGTTTTTCGTCTTGTTTAGTTTTGAAGGATCATTCCTTCAAACATGTCTCTAGCGAGACAGGATTGTTCTTTGAAAACTAGATAACAATAAGTAATACATTCACATTGAATGCAATGCAAAGTTCATCACACATAGTGATTCTTTCTAAAGTAAGAAATGGTTAAGTTAGAAAGGGCGCACGGTGGATGCCTTGGCACTAGGAGCCGATGAAGGACGGGACGAACACCGATATGCTTCGGGGAGCTGTAAGCAAGCTTTGATCCGGAGATTTCCGAATGGGGAAACCCACTGCTCGTAATGGAGTAGTATCCATACTTGAATACATAGAGTATGAGAAGGCATACCCGGGGAACTGAAACATCTAAGTACCCGGAGGAAGAGAAAGCAAATGCGATTCCCTGAGTAGCGGCGAGCGAAACGGGAACAGCCCAAACCAAGAGGCTTGCCTCTTGGGGTTGTAGGACACTCTATACGGAGTTACAAAGGAACGATATAAGCGAAGAGGTCTGGAAAGGCCCGCCAAAGAAGGTAACAGCCCTGTAACTGAAATGTTGTTCTCTCCAGAGTGGATCCTGAGTACGGCGGAACACGTGAAATTCCGTCGGAATCCGGGAGGACCATCTCCCAAGGCTAAATACTCCCTAGTGACCGATAGTGAACCAGTACCGTGAGGGAAAGGTGAAAAGCACCCCGGAAGGGGAGTGAAATAGATCCTGAAACCGTGTGCCTACAAGTAGTCAGAGCCCGTTAACGGGTGATGGCGTGCCTTTTGTAGAATGAACCGGCGAGTTACGATCCCGTGCAAGGTTAAGCAGAAGATGCGGAGCCGCAGCGAAAGCGAGTCTGAATAGGGCGCATGAGTACGTGGTCGTAGACCCGAAACCAGGTGATCTACCCATGTCCAGGGTGAAGTTCAGGTAACACTGAATGGAGGCCCGAACCCACGCACGTTGAAAAGTGCGGGGATGAGGTGTGGGTAGGGGTGAAATGCCAATCGAACCTGGAGATAGCTGGTTCTCTCCGAAATAGCTTTAGGGCTAGCCTCAAGGTAAGAGTCTCGGAGGTAGAGCACTGATTGGACTAGGGGCCCCTACCGGGTTACCGAATTCAGTCAAACTCCGAATGCCGATGACTTATCCTTGGGAGTCAGACTGCGAGTGATAAGATCCGTAGTCGAAAGGGAAACAGCCCAGACCGCCAGCTAAGGTCCCAAAGTATACGTTAAGTGGAAAAGGATGTGGAGTTGCTTAGACAACCAGGATGTTGGCTTAGAAGCAGCCACCATTTAAAGAGTGCGTAATAGCTCACTGGTCGAGTGACTCTGCGCCGAAAATGTACCGGGGCTAAACGTATCACCGAAGCTGCGGACTGTTCTTACGAACAGTGGTAGGAGAGCGTTCTAAGTGCAGTGAAGTCAGACCGGAAGGACTGGTGGAGCGCTTAGAAGTGAGAATGCCGGTATGAGTAGCGAAAGACGGGTGAGAATCCCGTCCACCGAATGCCTAAGGTTTCCTGAGGAAGGCTCGTCCGCTCAGGGTTAGTCGGGACCTAAGCCGAGGCCGAAAGGCGTAGGCGATGGACAACAGGTTGATATTCCTGTACCACCTCCTCACCATTTGAGCAATGGGGGGACGCAGGAGGATAGGGTAAGCGCGGTATTGGATATCCGCGTCCAAGCAGTTAGGCTGGGAAATAGGCAAATCCGTTTCCCGTGAAGGCTGAGCTGTGATGGCGAGCGAAATTTAGTAGCGAAGTTCCTGATTCCACACTGCCAAGAAAAGCCTCTAGCGAGGTGAGAGGTGCCCGTACCGCAAACCGACACAGGTAGGCGAGGAGAGAATCCTAAGGTGATCGAGAGAACTCTCGTTAAGGAACTCGGCAAAATGACCCCGTAACTTCGGGAGAAGGGGTGCTTCTTAGGGTGTTAAAGCCCCGAGAAGCCGCAGTGAATAGGCCCAGGCGACTGTTTAGCAAAAACACAGGTCTCTGCGAAGCCGTAAGGCGAAGTATAGGGGCTGACGCCTGCCCGGTGCTGGAAGGTTAAGAGGAGCGCTTAGCGTAAGCGAAGGTGCGAATTGAAGCCCCAGTAAACGGCGGCCGTAACTATAACGGTCCTAAGGTAGCGAAATTCCTTGTCGGGTAAGTTCCGACCCGCACGAAAGGCGCAACGATCTGGGCACTGTCTCAACGAGAGACTCGGTGAAATTATAGTACCTGTGAAGATGCAGGTTACCCGCGACAGGACGGAAAGACCCCGTGGAGCTTTACTGCAGCCTGATATTGAATGTTGGTACAGCTTGTACAGGATAGGTAGGAGCCTTGGAAACCGGAGCGCTAGCTTCGGTGGAGGCATCGGTGGGATACTACCCTGGCTGTATTGACCTTCTAACCCGCTGCCCTTATCGGGCAGGGAGACAGTGTCAGGTGGGCAGTTTGACTGGGGCGGTCGCCTCCTAAAATGTAACGGAGGCGCCCAAAGGTTCCCTCAGAATGGTTGGAAATCATTCGCAGAGTGTAAAGGCACAAGGGAGCTTGACTGCGAGACCTACAAGTCGAGCAGGGACGAAAGTCGGGCTTAGTGATCCGGTGGTTCCGCATGGAAGGGCCATCGCTCAACGGATAAAAGCTACCCCGGGGATAACAGGCTTATCTCCCCCAAGAGTCCACATCGACGGGGAGGTTTGGCACCTCGATGTCGGCTCATCGCATCCTGGGGCTGTAGTCGGTCCCAAGGGTTGGGCTGTTCGCCCATTAAAGCGGTACGCGAGCTGGGTTCAGAACGTCGTGAGACAGTTCGGTCCCTATCCGTCGCGGGCGCAGGAAATTTGAGAGGAGCTGTCCTTAGTACGAGAGGACCGGGATGGACGCACCGCTGGTGTACCAGTTGTTCTGCCAAGGGCATCGCTGGGTAGCTATGTGCGGACGGGATAAGTGCTGAAAGCATCTAAGCATGAAGCCCCCCTCAAGATGAGATTTCCCATTCCGCAAGGAAGTAAGATCCCTGAAAGATGATCAGGTTGATAGGTCTGAGGTGGAAGCGTGGTGACACGTGGAGCTGACAGATACTAATAGATCGAGGACTTAACCTATATTCTAATGTGAAAAATGAACATTGTTATCTAGTTTTGAGAGAACATTCTCTCCATCAGGTTTGGTGGCGATAGCGAAGAGGTCACACCCGTTCCCATACCGAACACGGAAGTTAAGCTCTTCAGCGCCGATGGTAGTTGGGGGTTTCCCCCTGTGAGAGTAGGACGCCGCCAAGCTTGTCATTTTATATCGTCGCGGGGTGGAGCAGTTCGGTAGCTCGTCGGGCTCATAACCCGAAGGTCGCAGGTTCAAATCCTGCCCCCGCAACCAAATTATTTTACCTATTAAATATGGAGTACTCATTGAGTACAGCCAAAATGGTCCGGTAGTTCAGTTGGTTAGAATGCCTGCCTGTCACGCAGGAGGTCGCGGGTTCGAGTCCCGTCCGGACCGCCATTTTTATGACTTGTAAACGAAAACGTATAGTTTCGTTTTTTTTTATGTCTTTTTCTTTCAATAAGTATCCTAGATGCAATGAAACTCCTTGTGTTTGGCTACACTAAATGTGATAAGAAAAGATCATGACTTCAACAAACATCGCCTGGTTTTTTTATACCAGGCTTTCTTTATATCGTTTTTAGTTGGAACCGAGGCTCATATTCGCTACACTAATACTAACTGTGTCTGACATCATGTTTGCTCAATCAGTTGATTGTATGAAGGGGCTGTCTTTTATGGATGAATTTGATCTTATTCGCCGAATTACACCAAAAGAAACGCATCAGCGTTCTTTGGTCATGGGCATCGGTGATGATGCTAGTGTTTATCAACCTCATTCACATTGTGAAGAGGTCGTTTGTGTTGATACAATGGTAGAGCATGTCCATTTTCGATTTGATTTTTCCACACCCTTTGAGGTTGGATTTAAAGCGCTGGCAGTGAATATCAGTGATATCGCAGCCATGGGAGGAACCCCTAAGTATTATCTTGTATCAATCGCGATCCCGCCTCATGGGGATGAAGCAATTGTCGCAGCTTTTTACGAGGGAATGAAAGCATTGGCTGACACATATCATATGGATTTAATCGGTGGAGATACTGTAGCCACCCGCAGTGACTTTGTCATCACAGTAACGGTCATTGGTGAGATTCCAAAGGGAACAGCTTGTTACCGTCATAGTGCTCAGACAGGAGACGTTGTCTTTGTCACAGGTGAACTAGGTTCATCAGCTGCTGGGCTATCCCTTTTAATGAATGAAGTAAATGCTGCACATTCGATTGACACTGCTTTTTTTCTAGAGCGACACAAAATGCCGCAGCCGCATATTGCTGCTGGCCTTATTTGTTCAAGCTTCCCCCGGGTGACCTTGAATGATGTAAGTGACGGATTAGCGAGTGAGCTGAACGAAATAGCGGAGGCCAGTCGTGTAACGCTGGAAATTGAAGCTGATCAGCTCCCAAAACATCCACATCTACCGTTGTTACATAAAGAGTGGCTTGAATGGGTCTTGTTCGGTGGAGAGGATTTTGTCTTAACTGGTACGATCCCTGAAACGGATTGGCAGCGATTTGAGACGCAATGTAAAAAAGATCACATTCAGGTCACGCGTATTGGACAAGTCAAAGATGATCGAGCGTCCAGCGTTATTTTAAAAGACCATGATCAACAAACAATTTTAATGAAAAAAGGATATAATCATTTTAAGAAATGAGGTGACTCCACCATGAAGTTAACGTGGACAACAAAAGGTGCGGATGAGACGAAACGAATTGCTGCTGCCTTGGCTACACTTGTGATGCCCGGCGATGTCTTAACATTAGAAGGAGACTTAGGCGCAGGTAAAACGACTTTTTCAAAAGGTTTTGCAGAAGGCTTAGGTATTACCCGTATCGTCAACAGCCCTACTTTTACAATTATTAAAGAATATACGGATGGCAGACTGCCACTTTATCATATGGATGTGTATCGTATGGAAGATGCGGAAGAAGATTTTGGACTGGGCGAATATTTTGAGGGGGAAGGTGTATGTTTGGTTGAATGGGCACATCTCATTGAACCTCAATTGCCTTCATCGTATTTAAAAATTGAAATGCTGAGAACAGAACGTGAAGAAGAACGTCATCTCACGTTTTATGCAAAAGGGGAGCGCTATGAGGCCCTTTGTAAGGAGATGAAAGACATTGACCATACTGGCAATTGATACGTCAAACCATACACTCGGAATAGCTCTTGTCCGTGATGACACTGTGGTTGGGGAAAGTATTACGTACTTAAAGAAGAATCATTCAGTACGAGCAATGCCGACAGTTGAAGCATTGATGAAAGAATGCGGCGTAGCACCGAACGAATTAAGCAAAATTGTTGTAGCCAAAGGACCCGGTTCTTACACTGGCGTTAGAATCGGTGTGACCATTGCAAAAACACTTGCTTGGACGCTGTCTATCCCGATAACTGCTGTTTCAAGTTTAGAAACGCTGGCGGCAAATGCTCGATATTTTGATGGAATGATTTCTCCTATATTTGATGCAAGAAGAGGACAAGTTTATACAGGGTTATATACATTTGAAGGTGGAAAGATAAAAGAAGCGAAACCAGATCAAAATATCCTGCTCACTGATTGGCTTCAAGAGCTGAAAAAGGAAGGGAACTCTGTTTTATTTCTTGGACATGATGTGCATCTTCATCAAGAGAATGTTCTCTCCATACTTGGAGAAACTGCTGTGATCGCAGACGAGGCATTTCATAACCCAAGACCTTCAGTGCTCGCATTTTTAGGGGCAGACCGCCCTGCTGAAGATGTCCATCAGCTTGTTCCTAATTATATTCGTTTGGCAGAAGCGGAAGTGAAATGGCTTGAAGGACAAAAATAATCTCAACACAGTAGAGATGCGAAGAATGACAGTAGAGGACATCCCAGAGGTATATACGATTGAAGTGCATTCGTTTACAGCGCCTTGGAAAAAAGAGTCGTTTGTCTATGAAATTCTCCATAACCAATACAGCCATTATTTCCTCATTGAAGAAGATGGTCAGCCTGTTGGGTATTGTGGCGTTTGGATTGTCATGGATGATGCACAAATTACGAATATTGCGATTCTCCCTGAGCACCGGGGAAAAGGATACGGGGAAGCGCTGCTTCGATATGTCATGGAATTTTGCAAAGAAAAAAAGACAGATCATCTTTCACTAGAAGTGCGGGTATCAAATACGCCAGCACAATCCCTTTATGAAAAGCTAGGTTTTAAACCAGCTTCTATTCGAAAGAATTATTATACGGATAACGGGGAAGATGCATTAGTCATGTGGGTGAAGATAAATGAGTGAAAAAAAAGATCGATTCATATTAGGTATAGAAACAAGCTGTGACGAAACAGCTGCGTCCATTGTGAAAAATGGGAAAGAGATCGTAGCGAATGTTGTCGCCTCACAAATAGAAAGTCATAAACGATTTGGCGGCGTGGTACCAGAAATCGCTTCAAGGCATCATGTGGAACAAATGACGATCGTATTAGAAGAAGTCATGACGCAGGCCAATATGACCTTTCAGGATTTAGACGCCATTGCTGTGACAGAAGGTCCGGGCTTAGTTGGTGCACTTTTGATAGGTGTCAATGCAGCCAAAGCATTGAGTTTTGCACATCAAATTCCGCTTGTTGGTGTTCATCATATTGCTGGACACATTTATGCGAACCAGCTCGTTGGTGAACTGGTGTTTCCTTGTTTAGCTCTAGTCGTCTCTGGTGGGCATACTGAGCTTGTTTTGATGAAAGAGCATGGGTCTTTTGAGGTCATTGGTGAAACGTTGGATGATGCGGCTGGAGAAGCGTATGACAAAGTAGCTCGGACAATGGGTCTGCCATATCCAGGGGGACCTCACATTGATCGATTGGCACATGAAGGGGAGCCAACGATTAAGCTTCCTCGAGCATGGCTTGAAGAAGGGTCTTATCATTTTAGCTTCAGCGGTTTAAAATCAGCGGTTATCAACACGTTACACAATGCGTCTCAAAAGGGCGAAACCATTGCGCCAGAGGATTTGGCTGCAAGTTTCCAAGAAAGCGTGATTGAGGTGTTAGTCGGAAAGACATTAAAAGCGGCTGAAGCGTATGGTGTGAAACAAGTCGTTCTAGCTGGCGGGGTTGCTGCCAATAAAGGTCTTAGAGAAGCCCTTACTTCAGCATTTGCGAAGTTGCCTGAAGTGAATGTCATGATTCCGCCATTGTCTCTTTGTACAGACAATGCAGCCATGATTGCTGCTGCGGGAACCATTGCATTTGAAAAGGGAATAAGAGGCGACATGGCAATGAACGGTCAACCTGGACTGCCGCTTGTCTCCTATGAATAAGAACTCCTGTGGATACAGGAGTTTCAGCGTGTAGACAAACCCTCGCATTCTTTGTCAGTCCTGCGTGCTGGTGCTCACGAATATGAAATTCGCTCCGCGCCAGTACTCGTCCTTCCTAGGGCTGCAAAGGTTTTCTATCACGCTGAAAAGAAGACAAAGGGCTAAAATCAAGTTCATTTTAGCCCTTTGTCAAAAATTTGGAACTCCTGTGAATATACAGGAGTTTTTTCTATTGAAATGAAAGCGATTTATTCACATGTAAACGTTATATATCCACAATTGTTAGAAAATTCGTTTTAAAATGAAGATAATGTGTATAAATGTGATCTTTTATGTGGATATGTGATTAAAATACTGTGGATAAAGTGGATAACTTTAAAATATTTAAGAATAATCAAGATGTTATTGTGGGTATCATTGTGGATAAATATTCTCACCTTAAAATAGAGCACCCGTTAGGGCACTCTTTATGCATCTGATAGATCTTCCCATTCCGCAAAAAGTGATTCCATCTCTTGATTGAGCGCATCATTTTCTGTTTGAATGGCTTGTACTTTCTCGTGATCTTGGAAAATAGCAGGATCACATAGAAGCTCTTCGTTTTCACCGAGCTTGTCTTCGATGACAGCGATACGCTCTTCAATTTCTTCAATTCGGCGCTGCTTTTGTCTTTCTTTCTTTTTGAGTTCTTTCTCTTCTGCATAGGAAAGTTTTGCTGTTTCTACTGGTTTTTCTGATTGTTTTTTATGCGTCTCCTGAGTTTGGAGTGCTTCAAGCTCTAATTGTTCGTTTTTCTTTTCAAGATAATAGTCGTAGTCACCAAGGTATTCTTTTGTTTCATTTGGTGACAACTCGAGAACTTTTGTTGCCAAGCGATTGATAAAGTAACGGTCATGCGAAACAAACAAGATGGTGCCTGGATAATCTATTAGTGCATTCTCTAATATTTCCTTACTGTCCAAATCAAGATGGTTCGTCGGCTCATCGAGAATGAGGAAATTGGCTTTTTGGAGCATCAGCTTTGCCAGTGCAAGTCGTGCTTTTTCTCCACCGCTTAATGCATGTACAGGCTTTAAGACGTCATCACCTGAAAAAAGGAAGTTTCCTAAACAAGTCCGAATGTCTTTTTCAGTCATATGGGGATAATCATCCCAAAGTTCATTTAACACTTTTTTGGAGGATGTCAGCTTGGCTTGTTCCTGATCATAGTAGCCAATCGTCACATGAGAACCAAAGCTGATCTCGCCTTTTACTGGTTTTAACGTATCCGTTAAGGTTTTTAAAAGAGTTGATTTCCCGATACCGTTAGGACCGATGAGTGCCACGCTATCTTCACGTTTAATATGAAAAGATAGGGAGGAGAGGAGCGGCGTTTTTTGATCGTAACTAATATCGAGATCATGCACCTTCAGCACGTCATTTCCGCTTTGCCTCATAATATCGAAATGGAAGTTTGCGGATTTTTCATCTCCTAACGGCTTATCTAAACGATCCATCCGTTCCAGCTGTTTCCGCCTGCTTTGAGCACGCTTTGTGGTGGAGGCTCTTGCTAAGTTGCGATCCACGAAATCTTGAAGCTTCGAAATTTCTTCTTGTTGTTTTTCATACAGCTTCATATCACGCTCTAGCTGCTCAGCTTTTTGGTCAAGATACTTGCTATAGTTCCCAGCGAACTTTTTCATCGCTGTTCTTGACACTTCATATACATGGTTCACGACTTTGTCTAAGAAGTATCGGTCATGGGAAACGATAAGGATGGCTCCTGTATAATTTTGCAAATACTGCTCAAGCCATGATAAGGTATCAATATCTAGATGGTTGGTTGGCTCATCCAAAATCAAGAGTTCTGGTTTCATCAATAATAGCTTTCCAAGCGCTAGACGGGTTTTCTGACCGCCGCTTAAGGATTGGACGGTTGTATGATCTTCAAAATGACTAAAGCCGAGTCCGTGTAAAATGGAGCGGACATCTGCTTCATATTGATAGCCGCCTTGATCTTTAAATGCTTGCTGCAGCCTGTCATAGGTTTTCATTAGAGAATCTAATTCTGTTCCTGTGGAAGAAGCCATTTTCTCTTCTATGGTTCTCATCTCTTGTTCCATTTCTTTTAAATGATCGAAAACGGATAGTAGTTCGTCTTTTAGCGTACGTGTAGACGTCACATCTGTATGCTGTGCTAGATATCCAATGGATAGGTCTTTCGGTTTGATGATCTCACCTTGTTCGTAAGACATTTGACCGGCAATGATTTTTAAAAGCGTGGATTTTCCTGCACCGTTACGACCGACAATGGCAATACGATCCCTCGCTTTGACTTCCAATTTTATATTCGTTAAAACGGTATCAGCGCCAAACGATTTGGACAGCTGATTCACTTGTAGAATCATCATGTAACTTCACCTCTGCTATAATATGTTAAGTGTAGCTTATCAGCAGTAAACCGGCAAATCTTACATACGGCTGCCATGGTCAAATGAAAGACAGATAGGAAAAAATAGTGTATGATTTGAGTGAGGGAGCGTTGAAAGATGAGTCAATTTAGCCACTTTAACGAACAAGGAAGAGCAAAGATGGTCGACATTAGTGACAAATCGTCTACAGTGAGAACTGCCGTTGCTGTTTCAAGCGTTCGTATGATAAAAGAAGTATTTCATCAAATACAAAAGCATGACATTGGAAAAGGGGATGTATTATCTGTCGCACAGGTAGCTGGCATCATGGCAGCAAAGCAAACGTCCAGCATCATTCCAATGTGTCATCCGCTTGCATTAAAAGGTGTCGATATCTCCTTTGATTGGGAGGAAGACGGAAATGCGTACATTCTGAACATACAAGTACAGGTGAAAACAAAAGGAAGTACGGGTGTGGAGATGGAAGCGCTCACTTCTGCCTCAGTATGTGCACTGACCGTTTATGACATGTGCAAAGCAATAGACAAAGGGATGATCATCGGCCCGACCTATCTAGTAGAAAAAACAGGCGGGAAAAACGGTGATTTTCACAGAGCATCTGATATTTAAGTTGGAGGATCTTATATGAATATAGACCAGTCAAAAATTCCACAAGCGACAGCCAAACGTTTGCCGCTTTACTACCGTTTTTTAAAAAATCTGCATGCATCAGGAAAACAAAGGGTGTCATCGGCAGAGCTTAGTGATGCAGTCAAAGTGGATTCTGCCACCATTCGCCGAGATTTTTCTTACTTTGGTGCACTTGGGAAGAAAGGGTATGGCTATAATGTCGATTACCTCTTGACCTTCTTTAGAAAGACCCTTGACCAAGATGAAATGACGAATGTCATGCTCATCGGTGTCGGGAATTTAGGGACTGCTTTTTTACACTATAATTTCATTAAAAATAATAATACAAAAATTTCAATGGCTTTTGACGTCAATGAGAGTAAAATAGGAAGTGAGATAGGCGGCGTGCCTGTCTATGATTTGGATAAGCTTGAAGAGCATGTGCAAGAGGTAGGAGATATTCCTGTTGCGATTTTGACAGTGCCTGCCGTAGCAGCTCAATCCATTACAGATCGTTTGATTGCCCTTGGCATCAAAGGAATCCTTAACTTTACGCCGGCTCGATTGAATGTGCCGGAACACATTCGAATTCATCATATAGATTTGGCGGTTGAACTTCAGTCTCTTGTGTATTTCTTAAAGCATTACTCTGTTACACAGGAGGACTGACGAAAAGGGGTAAAGGGGGTGGAGCAAATGGGTCCGATCGGTCCTGGAAGTTTGGTTCTGATTGCGGTTGTTGCGCTCATTATTTTTGGGCCGAAAAAGCTTCCTGAATTAGGAAGAGCAGCAGGAGATACATTACGTGAATTCAAAAATGCCACAAAAGGTTTAGCTGATGATCAGGAAGAAAAAAAGAAAAAAGAAGATCAGTAGAATAGGATGAGCTTCATGAATGTCAAAGATATGCCGCTTATGGAGCATATTGTGGAACTGCGAAAACGTTTAGTGATCATTGCGATGTTTTTTGTCACCTTTATGGTGGCAGGTTTTTTTCTCGCTAAGCCGGTCATTGTGTATTTACAAAATACCGATGAAGCGGCCACACTGACATTGAACGCGTTTAAGCTCACAGATCCACTGTACGTGTTTATGCAGTTCGCTTTTGTCATTGCTCTTGTTTTGACGTGTCCCGTGATCTTATATCAGCTTTGGGCGTTTGTGAGTCCTGGCTTATATGAAAAAGAAAGAAAGGTGACACTTGCTTATATTCCGATTGCACTGCTTTTATTTCTGAGCGGTGTGGCTTTCTCTTATTTTATTTTGTTTCCATTTGTCGTCGATTTTATGATACGGATGTCAAATGATTTACATGTGGAGCAAGTGATTGGGATTCATGAGTATTTTACATTTCTGATGCAGTTAACACTTCCATTTGGCTTTTTGTTTCAGATGCCTGTCGTGTTGATGTTTCTCACTAGACTTGGTATCATTACACCGATGTTTTTATCAAAAATACGGAAGTATGCCTATTTTGTCCTCCTTGTCATTGCCGCACTTATTACACCGCCAGAGCTCGTTTCTCACCTCATGGTTACCTTGCCAATGCTCGTTTTGTATGAAGTGAGTATTGTCATTTCAAGAGTGACCTATCGCAAAATGCAGCAAACAGAGACAGAGGAGAAAGAAAATGATGTTGTCTCATAAAAAAGCATCGTGATCCAAATAGGGGTCACGATGCTTTTTCTATTGTGAAAGAAATTGATTGATTGCTTGAAAGAGATGCTCATAATAGGCAGGTTCATGCGGGACAAAATCATGTACATGTACCTCTCTCTTTTCCTCACGTCGCTTGCCGTCTGCATCCACTTCAAAGCCCTCGATGTTCATTTTTTCGCATTCTCTATTTAAAAGCTGCTGTGCATCCATCAGCCTTGCTCTATAAAGTCCAGCAACTTCTTCTTTCTGTAGATGGACATCCATGTGCTTTTTTTGATCCATATAAAGATACACATGGCAAAACTCACGATCGGTAAACGAAGGCATATGGATTTCATCTTTAATGACACCAGCAAAGGTAAGATTCTCAAACGAGATGGAGAGACCAAGCTCTTCTTCGACTTCTCTGATGCCATCAGAAGGCTGTTCATCTGCGAGAAGGTGGCCTGCTGCTGTGATATCAAGTAGAGAAGGGAAATCCTTTTTGGAGGGACTCCTCAGCTGAAAATAGAGAAACACTGTGTCATCTTCCTTTTTTAAAAGCCAGAAATGAAAGGTTTCATGCCAAAGGCCCTCAGCATGGATATCAGATCGAGCGGCTGTACCAATCGTTTCATGCTGATTGTTCATGATGTTCAGTTTTTCGTGTTCCATGAAAACATGACCTCCATAAAAAAACCATTTTCCAAACGGCGGAAAATGGTTTTTGCTTTATTTTTGCTGCTGTTTTTTCATTTTGACAGAAAAAGCAAACATTTTTAACGCGATATTGATATTATAGGCCGCAAACACCATCAGCAAAATGCTGTAAAATGACCACATGTCACCTGGATTTTGAATGGCCATATAGGTGAAAGCCACACCTACGGCAAAATAAATAATGCCCCATACGACAGGGTTTCTCATGAGAAAAAGCCTCCAATAATCATTTGCATTGTTTGAGATTGTTCTTCAATCATTTTTCTTACTGGCTCAATCTGCACAAGGATAACGAGCGAATTCATCAGCATATGAGCACCGATGGGCACAATGATTCGTTTTGTTTTCGCATATAAAAAGGCAAATGTAAAACCCATTGCGGTATAGAGCAAGATATGTGGGAAATCATTGTGTACAGCAGCAAAAACCACTGAACTGACAAGTGCGCCAATGAAAAAATTCGTTTTTTCATAAACCACACCAAAAATGATTTTTCGAAAAATGATTTCTTCTAATATCGGTCCAATCAGAGCGATGACGATTACAAGCCATGGAACTGCATCCATAATGGCTAAAATGTTTTGAGTATTTTCGGATTCTCGGCTAATGCCAAATGCATATTGTTCAATCGCCCCCGCAATGGATTGTGCAAAGAGGGAAAGAAAGAAACCGCCAATGATCCAAGCGATTGCCACGCCGACTGATGCCGGTGCTTCATTTCGAAGTGAAGCTTTTGGTACAGTCCGAAGGATGAGCAGAATAATGATTAATCCGACACAGAAGCTAATGATTGTCCAGGTTCCTGACAATTCAGAGAGCTCTGCTTGTGTCATCGGTGTCTGAATGTATCCTAACCATTTCATAATGAACACATAAGGAATCGCAGAAACCTGCACCAATATATACGTTAAGATGATGTACCAATATTGTTTTTTCAAGTAACGAAAACCCCTTTACTAAAAGAACTAGATTTATTGTAACACAAGTCTTCTTTTTCGTTGAAAAGGAAAGAATCGGTGATAAAAAAAGATCATGAAAGCGTAAAAATTTTTAAAGGTTTTTACTTGAAATTACAGAAGACATTCTTTATTATAATAAATGTGTTAGCACTCGTTGATGATGAGTGCTAAAAAAGACTACATATAAAAATTGAGGAGGTTGTTTCTTATGTTAAAGCCATTAGGCGATCGCGTAATCATTGAACTCGTTGAATCTGAGGAAAAAACCGCTAGCGGTATTGTCTTACCGGATTCTGCAAAAGAAAAACCGCAAGAAGGTAAAATTGTTGCAGCAGGTTCAGGTCGTGTACTTGAAAGTGGTGAGCGCGTTGCGTTAGAAGTAAACACAGGCGACCGCATTATCTTCTCAAAATATGCAGGTACTGAAGTGAAATATGAAGGAAAAGAATATTTAATCCTTCGTGAAAGCGACATTTTAGCTGTTATTGGTTAATCACATAAACAAAGATTGAGATATATTTCTAAAAAGACTGAGGAGGTTTCGTTATTATGGCAAAAGATATTAAGTTCAGTGAAGAAGCACGTCGTGCGATGTTACGTGGTGTAGATGCACTTGCAGATGCTGTAAAAGTAACTTTAGGACCTAAAGGACGTAACGTGGTTCTTGAGAAAAAATTCGGTTCTCCACTTATCACAAATGATGGTGTAACGATTGCAAAAGAAATCGAATTAGAAGATGCATTTGAAAACATGGGTGCAAAACTTGTGGCAGAAGTTGCAAGCAAAACAAACGATGTAGCTGGTGACGGTACAACGACTGCAACAGTTCTAGCTCAAGCAATGATCCGTGAAGGTCTTAAAAACGTAACAGCTGGTGCAAACCCTGTTGGCGTTCGTAAAGGAATCGAAGAAGCAGTGAAAGTAGCACTTGAAGGCTTGCACGAGATTTCTAAACCAATCGAAGGTAAAGAATCAATTGCTCAAGTTGCGTCTATTTCTGCAGCAGATGAAGAAGTCGGCAGCCTAATTGCTGAAGCGATGGAGCGTGTAGGAAACGACGGCGTCATCACAATTGAAGAATCTAAAGGTTTCACAACTGAGCTTGAAGTGGTTGAAGGAATGCAGTTTGACCGTGGATACGCTTCACCATACATGGTCACTGATTCTGATAAGATGGAAGCAGTTCTTGAAAATCCTTACATCTTAATCACTGATAAAAAGATCACAAACATTCAAGAAATCCTTCCTGTACTTGAGCAAGTCGTACAACAAGGAAAACCATTATTGATCATTGCTGAAGATGTAGAAGGCGAAGCACTTGCAACACTTGTTGTGAACAAACTTCGTGGAACATTCAACGCAGTGGCAGTAAAAGCACCTGGATTCGGTGATCGTCGTAAAGCAATGCTTGAAGACATCTCTGTTCTAACTGGCGGGGAATTAATCACAGAAGACCTAGGACTTGACCTGAAATCAACTGAAATTGGTCAGCTTGGCCGTGCGTCTAAAGTGGTTGTTACAAAAGAGAACACAACGATCGTAGAAGGATCAGGAGATTCTGCTCAAATCGCAGCACGCGTGAACCAAATTCGTGCGCAAGTAGAAGAAACAACTTCTGAATTCGATAAAGAAAAATTACAAGAACGTCTTGCAAAACTAGCTGGCGGCGTTGCTGTCATCAAAGTTGGTGCGGCAACTGAAACAGAACTAAAAGAGCGTAAACTACGCATCGAGGATGCACTGAACTCAACTCGTGCAGCAGTTGAAGAAGGTATCGTATCCGGTGGTGGTACAGCACTTGTGAATGTATACAACAAAGTTGCTTCGATCGAAGCTGATGGTGACGTTCAAACAGGTGTGAACATCGTTCTACGTTCTCTTGAAGAGCCAATTCGTCAAATCGCTCACAACGCAGGTCTTGAAGGATCAGTCATCGTTGAGCGCTTGAAAAACGAAGAAATTGGCGTAGGCTTCAACGCAGCAACAAACGAATGGGTAAACATGATCGAAAAAGGAATCGTTGACCCAACAAAAGTCACTCGCTCTGCACTTCAAAACGCAGCTTCTGTAGCAGCTATGCTTCTTACAACTGAAGCAGTCGTAGCTGACAAACCAGAAGAAGGCGGCTCAGGCGGCGGAATGCCGGATATGGGCGGCATGGGCGGAATGGGTGGCATGATGTAACACCTCGAACCCCCCTGTATATATACAGGGGGGTTTTTATTTAAAAATTCTATGGAGATTAATATTTTAGTGATTAAGAATTTATAATATAGATTTTCTATTTTATTCTGTTAGCAACTTAATAGTATTCTTAAAATATTTAATTTTACAAATTATAAAATAATTTCATTTAAGCGATAGGTCAATATAAAGATGAAAAAATTCTCTCACTTAACACCATAAGATTAATTATTCAAGGGGTTGTGATCTACGTAATAATTATTTTAATTTAGTAATCTTGAATTTTTGTTATAAGGGGAACAAATAAATATAAACACGTTTAATCTAAAATGAGTATTGTAAAGAATTAATACAAAAATTTTAAAAATATTGTAATTTAATGGTTTTTGAGTTAATATTAGTTCATGGAAGAATATTACGCAGATGAATAATTTGTAAGAAAGTCCTAGAAGGAAGAGAGGGATAATGATTGGATAGTTTAAAAAATATAATGATTTCTCCGCATTACCTATCATTTAATGCAATGAAAGGAAAACAGTTTAATCAGCATGTGATATCAATACAATGTTCAGTTGATCAAGTTTTAAAATTTATTGAAATCGACCGGGAAGTACAAAGAGATATTATAGAGTATCATGTAACAGACATTCAGAAGTATATTCAATATGGTTTAGATGGGAATGATATATATTTTCCTCCATTAATATTCTCATCAAGAGGAAAAGGTAATTATGATAAAAATGATTATAAATTCAAATTAAATTTTGACGATAAGCTAATTGTGTTGGACGGGCAACATAGGATTAAGGCTTTTGAAATGATTATAGCAAGATTAGAGACAAGAAATGATCTTCTTAGTAAAGATAAACTAAGTAAGGCAAGGAACTTCCCTTTGACAATTCAAATATTTACTGATTTAACTATTAGTCAAGAACAACAACTTTTTACAGATATCAACACAAAATCTTCAAAGGTAAGCAACACCTTATTGGTCATGTACAAAAATAACAGTCTATGTGGAGAACTTACAAAAGATATAATCTATAATCATCCCACTATATCTATGGATAAATTTGAAGTAAGGGGCAAAACAACGAGGACAAAGTTAATGACGGCAGCTACTCTTCACAATACTATTATTACTTTAAATGACGGTATTTTATATACTGCTAAGACAAAATCAAAAATCTCAAAAGATAATTATGAACAATATAAAAATAAAACAGAAGATTTTTTAAACTTATTAGTAAAATATGCTCCCGAAAATGCACATAATCGAAATGAATGTGTAATGTTTATACCAGTTGTAATTTTTGGAATAGCTTTATTTCTATATGAGGCACAGGAGAAGAATCAAAATTTTTCAATGCGTTTTCTTTTTATTAATGTGATAAGTAAAGTTGATTGGTCACATAAAAATGTTGATTTTAAATTATTGGGAATCCCTTATAAACAAACAACTAAAAAATATAATTTTTCAAGTGGTGCACGAGGAAGCAGAATGATAACAAGCTATTTAAATAGAATCTTGGAGGAGAAAATATCAAATGTTTAATATTAAGCTAAAGGGGGGGATTCAACCTATTAATACTGAAGGAAATAAAGGTTTAATGACCACTCAAATTAAAGTGAGAGATATACTCAATATATATCGTATAGATCCTGAAATTAATAGAGATCTGAGCTATAATAGACTACCTAAAATAATAAATTATTTAGATAGTTTTGATTCAGATCTCGGAATATATTTCCCATCAATTGTATGTTCCTTCCCAGGAAGTCCCTTAGAATTTTATGATATGGAGAAAATGGAACTGGAAATATCAGAAGGAGTAAGACTTGTGGTAATTGATGGTCAACATCGATTAAAAAGCTTGGAACAGTATATGACAAAAAGTCATTTCAATGAAGACAAAAAAGAGGAAATCCTGAATAGTGATTTAACTTTGCAATTATATTTTGGGTTAACAAAGACAGATGAAAAGTCATTATTTGCAGATATGAATTCCAATTCTAAAAGAGTTTCAATGTCCCTTATCACCAATTATGATACTAGAGACATTACCAATATATTAATAAAAGAACTATATCAAATATCCAAACCTCTTCAATCTGTAAAAATTGAATTTAATAAAAGTAGACTAGTACGACCAACCAATACTGATTTTAGTACCAGCGTGAGACTAAAAAAGTTTGTTAGTATTTTATTATTTGGGAAAAAAAGTACAAATATGAAAGAAGAAAAGCTAATTAAGGAATATTATGATGATATTTTAAGTTTCTTAGAGAGATTTTTCCTTGTTTTTATTGAAGTGCTTCCTTCTGAACCTGGTAATGTATTGAAATATGTTATTGGGCATGAACCATTACAAAGTGCAATTGCATATCATTTACATAAGAGAATTATTACTGAGTGCACTAATAAAGTGAAATGGATAATAAACTGGGAAGAAGAAGTCATTCAATTAGAAAAAATAGATTGGTCTACTAAAAACCCAATATGGCAACCTCATATGTTAACATCCAGAGCAAATACACCGTTTGAATTTGATTTATTTATAGATAGTGAAGAAAATAAACTAGTTTCGATACTAGATTATAATTTATAATTATCTCCCTTCATTTCAAAGGTGATACAATCTTCAGGACGATAAGTGATTAAGAGTTCTTAACAGTAGCACTTGATAAAAATGTAATTTTTGGTTGGTGTCAGTAAGAAAACCATTTCATTAGAGAAACAATCAAAACCCACTACAACAAAGGAAGTGGGTTTTTTTATTGTAAATACAACATTAATGTAATATACTAATTTTAATAATTTGTTGTAAATACAATAAAAAGGAAGCGTGGTAAATGAAAGAAATTTTGCGGGAGATCGGCGTGATTGCTCGGGCACTTGATTCAATTAGTAATATTGAATTTAAAGAGTACGATTTAACGAAGGGGCAGTATTTGTATCTTGTGCGTATTTGTGAGGAGCCTGGCATCATTCAGGAAAAACTAGCAGAGATGATCAAGGTAGATCGAACAACGGCTGCCCGAGCTATTCAAAAATTAGAGCTGCATGGTTTTATTGAGAAAAAAGATGACTCAGTGAACAAAAAAATCAAGAAGCTGTTTCCAACTGAGAAAGGGAAAGCCGTCTATCCAATGATCAAACGAGAACATGATCATTCAAATCGGGTAGCGCTGGATGGGTTTTCTGAAGAGGAAGCGGAACAGATTTATGAGTATCTTCTAAGGGTGCGAAAGAATATCGAAAAAGATTGGGAAGATGTGAAAAAAGGGATAAAAAGAAGCTATTAATTAAATAAAGGGGGAAGGGAACATGCATATACCATCATTTTTTCAAGTGAAAGATATGGAGAAAATCAAATCATTTATTCAATCACAATCATTTGCTACAGTTGTGACGACAATGAATGAAAAGCCCATTGCGACCCATATTCCAGTGAGTTTTCATCAAATTGGCGATTCGTATGTGATCTCAGGGCATATGGCGATTGGAAATCCTCAGTGGAAAACATTTGAAGAAAATGAGAAGGTGCTCGTCATTTTTCAAGGGCCGCATGCTTACATATCCTCTTCATGGTATGAGAAAGAAGCCGTACCGACTTGGAATTATCAAGCTGTACATGTATATGGAAAGGCTGCACTACTCGAAAAATCAGAATTGGTCAAGGAATTAACAGTGATGCTGGAGACATATGAAAGTCATAGAGATCAGCCAGTGTTATGGGATACGTTATCTGAGGAACTGTTAGAGAAACAAATGAAAGGGATTGTGGGCTTCAAAATCATCATTAATGAAGTTCAAGCTGCTTTTAAGTTAAGCCAAAATCGCCATGAAAGAGATTATGCTCGCATTATTGAACAGCTGGAAGCAGAGGGTGAAGTGGAAATGGCGGCTGCGATGAAAAAGAGAGATAAGAATATATGAAAAGAGCACTCTGAAGAAAAAGAGTGCTTTTGTTGTTATCCTTTTATGTTCAAATATTCTTCAAGGGTTTTGCCGCTCTTTTTCACTTTTTTCGCATTGGTTGATCCGAGGTATCTGAGGTGCCATGGTTCATATTGATAGCCTGTCACTTTTTCTTTACCTTTCGGATAGCGGATGATAAAGCCAAATTCATGGGCGTGTTTACCCAGCCATTTCGCTTCTTTCGTATTGGCAAAAGAATCTTCAGCCCAATGTTTTGAATTGGCACCGCCGATATCAAAAGCAAGGCCGGTTTGATGTTCGGAATAGCCTGGTCTTGCGCTAAATCGATCTGCTTGTTTTTTGCCATGAGAGGCGACGTAATTGTTGTACAAGACACGCTGACGGTCGTATGAACGGAAGGTGCTAAAAGCGGTGAGTCGGATGTTTGCTTTTTTTGCTTTCGCGATCATAGCGTTTACAGCTTTTCTCGCTTGTTTGTTTTCTCCGGGATTGTATGAAGATGGGAGTCTATGTTTCTTATTCACAACCAATATCCCTTTTACATACGTACCTGGCGTTTTAGTGGAAGGAGCAGCATATGAAGCTGGCGAGCTTTTGCCTGCTTTTTTGATATATTTAGAACTGACGTAACCCGTCTTTCCTTTATACTTTGTTTGAATCCATGAACCATTCTTTTTAAGATAAGGAATCCTTTTCCCTTTTGGAATGGTCAATATCACTGAATATTTTGTTCCAGGTCCCTTGCGAAGATGAACATTCGCTGTTGTCACGTATTTCGGTGTAGCTGCTTTTGCGACTGGTGTCGCATGAGTCATGTGTAAAAAGGGCAGCTGGATAGGAAAGATTCCAAGCCCAAGTACGAGAACCACACTGACAATAATTCCTTTGATCCACGGGTGTTTCATCTTCATTTCTCTCATCCCTTTCAATCTACTAACATACATATATTGAGATAGATTGAAATAAAGTGCAATGGTTTTTTTATGCCAATTGAGATTGAATCATATCATTAGGTTCTCTTTTTTGTTTAAAATTACATAAAAAAATCCACTATTTCCATAAAAAATCAGCTGAATTCCTTATAATAAAAGTATCTGAGAACGGGGAGTGAGTCGAGATGGACCAAAACGTGCTGCAAATGGATCAAGATAGATCAGAGAATGAATTCGCGGTTCTTAATATATCTTCTAAAGAGATTGGTGCTCTATCAAAGGGAGCAGCGGAGCAGATTTTACAAACGGGAGATACGGACCGTATTCATCAGCTGATGTACGTTCCGATTGAAAAGAAAGAAGATTTGAATTGGCTGATCCAATGTGTTGGGGAGGCGCTAAAGAATGAAGTTGGTGATGACGTTGCACTAGAAGTAGCTGATTTGCTCTATTTCTTTGTCATTCCGTATTATGGGAAGTATATGTTGAAAGATCGTCATTTGTATGAGGATATCGATCATTTGCTGGTACGATTAGCATCTAGAGCTCACTCGGATATTGACACGCTGATTGATATCATAAGAGAAGATTTAAATGAAAATATACAATAAAAGAAGCTTGTAGAGCGACCCTCTACAAGCTTTTTTATATCAACTTTATTCAGCTGGAACTGTTTTGACAGGCTCTTTTCTAAACACACCCATGCATCCTGCGATGAGGATTAATACAGCTGGAAGGATAAAGAACATAGAAATAGAAATAATACCACCAACAGCAGATACTAATAATAAAATCCCGCCAAGCTTTGCTTTTTTCTTCACGATAACAGATGCCACAATAGCAAGAATAGAGAAAAGCATCGCTGCCCAGCCTAATCCTGTGATTTGACTCGTACCTGATTCACTAAATGCCGCATCGAGTCCTCCAAAGGCAATGGCAAACATTGCACCGAAAAATCCAAAAATACCTCCAATTAAGCCTAAAACAAATTCCGTTGTTCTTTTCATGATACTTTCCCCCGATATGTAAATAAGAATTATTGGTACTTAAGAACCAACACAATCTTACTCATCGGCATTCTTTTCACAATGTTAATAGTTTTGTTAAAAAAAACAAGAAAATCCATAAAGAATTTTCTTGTCCAATTACTGGGCTCTCTCCCAGGTAATCTTTGTTTCATTTGTTGTTTTCTTTCCTTTTGCGAGCACTTTGCCGTTTTCTTGTTTCACGGTGATGTTTAGGTCATAAAAGGAGTAGAGGGCGCCGAGGCTGTCATTTTCCGGTTTATGCAGGTTGTTTTCCTTTTCAGTGGATGCACCAATAGCTAGTGTTTTGGCAAAGTTCAAACCAATGACTTCAGCGTAATCACTATTGGTCTCAGATGAAGCCGTCACGTTTAAGGAAATGACTTTTTTCTTTTGATCAACGGTGATCGCTGTGTCTTTTACGAGCTTAGACTGCTCCATGACCTCTTTCGTTTCATTTTGAATGCGTTCATTAATCGTTGGAAGTGCCGTAGATTCTGTTTTTTCTTCTTTTGCCGTATTTGAGCAAGCTGCTAGGATAGAGAAGATTGCAACAAGACTCATGAAAACAAGTAGACTTTTTCTCACGTTCTTTCTCCTTTGTTCTTCAAAGTATGTATGCTTATGTTACCACGAATTGATGTTTTGATTAAAAGAGAAGTGTTGATAAGCTGTGAACAATCAAAAGCACCCAAAGTTGGGTGCTCGTGTTTTATTGTGCTGAAAGGGTTGTACTAAGTGGGATAGACGAAATGACCGTGAATTTTGGAGCCGGAGCACCAGATTCTAGATTTTTGCGTAAAAGAGATGATTTGACGGTGCCGTCCCATTTTTTATAGACACTTCCAGATGTATTTGCACGAAGCTGTACATTAGAGAAGCTTGCTTGCGAGTAGCTGTTTGTTCCATTATCTTGTACGCCGTGTACCATTTTGACGACATCGAGGTCTTTCAGACGACTAGGGTTGAAAACAGGCTGTTTATAACGCAGTTTCCCGTTGACGTATAGTGACACTGTGCCATCACCATTGTTGATGAGCTTTAAGTTGACACGTGCACCATCTTTAATACTTGAATCGTATTCGCTGTTCCAATATTGACTGCCGCCTTGGGAGCCGGTGCCCAGGAATACCTTATAACCAGAAGATGTTTTTGAAATCCCGCTCTCAACAACGGCAGAACCGAGACCAAGATACCAGTCGGCATAGCCATTTTTAATAGTGGCTGTTTTTGGCAGCACAATATCAGCCGAGATACCTGACCATTTGGCTTCATCCGTTTGTGTCACGATGGCGCCGTGACGAGGACCAGCCGCAGAGGCAGGAATACTTGAAAGCATCAATACGAAGGTCAAACTTACACTCAAAACGATGAACCACTTTTTCATGAAAATTCCTCCTTATCTTTGATTCATTTCTATTATATAAAACAAAAGGGAGGGATCTACTGACAATGTTCTGGCTGTTTTTGGTGAAATTTATGAACAAAATCGGTCATTAAGTGGTCAACTTGTATTCGAATTGTAATGTGACTGTAAAATAACTGGGTGCATCTTCATGTATAATAGGGTCAGAAACCAAATACGGAGGATTTTTTAATGAATAAAAAGCTTATCGCGACAATCGTAACAGTAGCTAGTTTATTTTTAGCGTTTAGTTTCTCACATGGAGCAAGTGCAAAAAAAGTAAGCGGCAATATTACATGGTATAATGGTGTCGGTAAAAAAGGCGCAGATGGAAAAAAACTCGGTCATTGGGATGCAGCAACGAAAATGGGATTTGACGTACCGAAAAAAGGTACAAAACTAAGAGTGACAACAAAAGCGAAACCACATAAAGTGATTACAGTATATAAATATGATGTAGGTAGAATGCCAAACGCAGTATTAGACGTAAGTCCGAAAGCATTCAAAGCACTTGGGTATAAAACAAGTAAAGGTGTCGTCAAAGGGCATTACACTTATTAATACATAGGCATGCAAAGAAGCGGGAAAAGTTCATTTTCTGGCTTCTTTTCTTGTGGAGAGGGTCTGAAAGTCAATGAAAAAATCAACATGGTGGATCATCACAGTAATTGGAGTCGTAGTGATTGCGGCCGTCATCTTCTTCATGATGAAGCCGGGGCAAGAGGCAAAACATGCAGGAAAAGTGAAAACAAATCAAGATGCAAAAGACGAATTGCTTGTTTCATTTACGGATCAAAAGTTAAACAATACTTATTACTTGCATGACAAGGCGCTTCATACAGAGAAACTGACAGCATATCCTTCAATTGCTTATGATCAGACGAAGCAGCTTTTATATTACACGTATACAGATGAAGACACACAAAAAGTAAGTATACGGGAATTGAATGTGAAAACGGATAAAGAAAAAACGCTCTTTACGAGTGACGATTCAATCGACAGTATGAGACTTTCTGGTGACGGAAAACAGTTATATTTAAGGTATAACAAGGATTCAGGTGAGCAATTTTATGTAGCGTCTTTTGATTTGAAAACACAGAAAGTGAAAGTGTTATATCCAGAAAAAAGTGATGATGATACGGTGAGTTCTTTTGCTTATGATCCAGCATCAAATCTGTTGGCCATTCAGCATTATTCGTTAAAAGAGGATTATAAAAAGACGGATGAGGCAAATGAAAAAGGAATGGATCCTGAACCAACGACCATGAAGATTACCCTTCAAACAGGTGAGAAGGGAAAGCGAATTGCACGTATTTCTCAAACCATCAATGATATTTCTTTTTCACCAGATCATAAAAAACTCATTTATACAGAAGTGAAGGTTCGAAATGAAAAAGAAGTATCATCTATTAAGGTGATGGATGTAGATACAGGAAAAACAAAGACACTCGTTAAAAACAGCCAAGATGTGCGTATTTTAAGTGCTGCCCAGCCGCAATTTTCTGCGGATGGTACATCTGTTTATTTCTTAGGTGTTGCAAAGAACGCAAAGGAATTAAAGGATGACACAGGACGAAAGGCGAAGGTCAGAACCATTTTTGAATATGATATTAAGAAGAAAACAGTAGAAACCGCTTGGGAGAAAGAAGGCGGGATTGTTAACAATTTCACTGTCAATCGGTAAAAGGTGCGCGTTCAGTTATTTTATATAACTGGACGTTTTTTTATTTTGTCATGGGATGTGTCGGTGAAAAATGCGGATTTGTGAAATGAACATCACTTTTTAAGCAAGGAAATGAGTGGTATTTTGATATTTTGCTACTGTGACAGAATCAGCGTAAGAGAGTAAAGTAAGTGGAAATAAAAAAACGAGAGGACAGAAGACTTCTCGTTTTCTCTTATTTATTTATTGTTTTCATCTAGTAAGTTTTGAAAAATAAACAAGGCATTAATGGAATGAGGGAATCCTGCAACCTTTGTACAGTGCTTAATGATCTCCATAATCTCTATAACAGAGAGCCCGATATGTAATGCTTGTACAAAATGAGCTTTTAACTCTTCATCACAATCACCTTTTGCAATGAGAGCCGATAATGTGCTGATGGCCTTCTGTTTTTCATCTAATATGAAGTGATTGAATTCTTTTTGTTCACCGAGTTCAATTGTTAGTTGTTCAATGTTTGATCGAATGCTCTCATTTTCATGAATTGAAAGCTTCTCCCTGTTACCTGCCACTGTTTCTTGCTTGACCTGGCAAGTCTCTTTTTCTTCATTCAAATTGAACTCCTCCGTTTTTTATGACGATTTTCTATTTGTTCGTGCATGGTTTCTTAAGTGCCTTTTGATAGAGGTAATGGGTATATAGTAGTATTATCGGTTTACTTCGTCAACTTTTTAAGTGTGGAATGTTCAAAAAAATGCCATTCATGCGATACATTGTTCGTTTTTTCTCATGGAGATTGAAAAGAAAATAGAGGGCTAATATATAGAAGCTGTTAGCCCTTTTCATATTACGCAATTAAGAGAGAGGAGGTTTCATATTTACTAAATGATATCCATCGGCCGCATCATGTCATAATCCTCGTGTTCTAAAATGTGACAATGCCACACATATCGTCCGCTATATGGGACAAACCGAGCGATGATGCGAATGACTTCACCAGCATGCGCCTGAATTGTATCCTTGTAGCCTTGTTCATGCAAAGGAGGCGCTTCATTTGGTCCCGTGTACACGATTTCACCTGTTGATTGATAGATGTCTGTATCGAATGGTCTTCTATCAATCACCCGAAATTGAACAAGATGTAAATGAATAGGGTGTGTGCCCCTTGTTGGGTTGACAATGTTCCATACCTCTACACTACCAAGTCGAGGATTTTCCGTGACAGGATCATTCCAAAACCGGTTATCTAGTAATAAAATCGGGCGCCCATATTTATCTTGTGTGCCAGTAAGCGTTAGCGTTCGCTCGTTATCAGCTCGGCTCGGCCGGAGCGGTGGCAGTGGTTTGAAGATCGGACGCAATGTTTTAGCTGCTCTTCCTTTGAGCGGACGAGTGACTTTAAATTGCATAATGTTCGCATCTGTTTCTGGATTGACATCCTGACCGCAACCTGCCGTATTTTTTAAAACAATCGTTTTGTTTTCGTAAGCTGAGAAGTCGATGATGACATCAAAACGTTCAGCAGGTGCAATGCTAAAAGATTGGTGATGAACAGGTCTTGGCAAAAAGCCACCATCAGATCCAATTTGTAAGATTGTGGCGTCGTTATCTAGATGAAGCTCGTAAGTTCTTGTATTGGACGCGTTTAAGATACGAAAACGATATTTTCGAGGCTCTACTTCTAAATATGGCCATACTTTTCCATTGACTAAAATCGTTTCCCCGCAAAAAAATGGCACGATGGAGGGATCTGGAAGGTCACTATCTTCTGGTGTGTTATTTGGTCTACTTGGGTAAAACAGTGCGCCATTCTCCTGGAATGTCCGGTCCATGATCATTAAAGGGATATCATATTCATCTTTCGGTAATTCGAGTGATTTTTCAAACGCATCTGAGATCAAATAAAAGCCAGCTAATCCGGCGTATACATTTAATCGTGTTAATGCCATGGCATGATCGTGATACCACAATGTGCATGCTTGCTGGTGATTAGGGTATTCGTAAACCTCTCGTTCAAAGAAGGGGCCGGTCGCTTCAAAGTCTCGCGAAAACCAAGCCTCCGGATAACCGTCACTGCTTGCAGGTGTCACGCCCCCATGCAGGTGAACGACTGTTTTGACTTCGGGTTCATCATGATGTCCAGCATGAATGGTATGATCGACAGGCAGGAAGTGTTTCAGCGGCAATTTGTTCATCCATTTCACTTTGACCTTTTCATTTCGATTCGCTTTAATGGTTGGACCCGGCAAACTGCCATTATAGGTCCATAGCTTGGTTGGGGGCAGATCTCTATGAACTTTTAGGAACACCTCCTCCATAGCGATTTCATAATACGTTTGTCTTGGGTTTTTTTTGACGGGCTCTGCGACTTCTGGAATTGGCAGCTCGTCAACAAACTTTTCTAGGTTCATGTTGACTAATCCTCACTTAAAATCAATTTGATACATTATAAGTGCGGACATCCAAATAGGTGAATAAAATAAAAAAACCCGCTTTTTAGCGGGAGAATTAAGGGTGTTTATTTTCAAGCGCTGCACTTGCAGGCACTTTTTTGTTTGGTTTAAAGATGAAGTAGGCGGCTAGTACACCGATGGTAATGATGCTTGTCAGTATGAGCTGAGGTCTCATCGATTCGATAAACAGCATAGAGGCCAAGATGGCGCAGATGACCAAAATGGTAAAGTACGTAAGGTATGGGAACAGCCACATTTTGATTTTGAGTTGTGCTGGATTTTCTTTTTCAATTTTACGACGCATTCTTAATTGTGAAACGGCAATGACCAAGTAGACAAGAAGTGCAATGGCACCAGAGGCATTGACTAGAAATAGAAAGATGGTTTCAGGGTAAAAGTAGTTCATCATGACGGCAATATAGGAAAAGAAGGTACCTGCGACTGTCGCTGCTACAGGGACACCGCGTTTGCTGATTTTCATAAAACGTTTTGGTGCTTCGCCTCTTTCTGCTAATGAATAAAGCATTCTGGACGTTGTGTATAGGCCGGAGTTTAAACAAGAAAGAACGGCTGTTAAAACAATGACGTTCATGACTTGGGCGGCTGATGGGACACCGATGTATTCTAATACTGCAACGAACGGGCTTGTTAAAATATTCGCTGAATTCCATGGGAGTAAAGTGACAACGACGGCGATCGACCCGACGTAGAACACAATAATACGCCATACAACTGAACGGGTAGCTGTTGTCACAGATTTGACAGGGTCTGCTGATTCACCTGCGGCAATTGCCACAATCTCGGTTCCCATGAAGGAAAAGATGACAACGACAATCCCGAGGAGTACAGAGCCGAATCCGTTTGGAAGGAAACCGCCATTCCCCGTTAAATTGGCAAGACCTGCAGTATGATGACCGCCAAAACCAAAGATAAATGCAAAACCAATGAGTAGGAATAGAATAATGCTGACGACTTTAATCAATGAAAACCAATATTCAAATTCGCCAAAAGATTTAACAGAAAAGATATTTGTCAAAGTTAAGAGGATTGTGAGGATAAGACTTGTGAGCCAAACAGGTGCATCTCCATACCAATATTGAATAATGGCAGCACCGGCAATGGCCTCAATGGCGATGACGATCACCCAGAAGAACCAGTAAAGCCAGCCGATTGTAAACCCGGCCCACGGGCCGATGGCGTCGCTCGCATATTGTGAGAAAGAGCCGCTTGTCGGATAGGCACATGCCATTTCTCCAAGCATTCTCATAATAAAGATGACCAGAAGTCCGGCAAATGAATAGGAAAGAATCGATCCAGGCCCTGCAGAATGAATGACAGCACCACTACCAACAAATAGTCCTGCCCCAATGACCCCGGCAATGGAGATCATTGAAATATGTCTTGTCTTAAGGTTTTTTTGAAGACCGTTTGTCATGTTGGACATTTCTTTACCTCCAAACATTTCTCTTTTATTCGAGAGTTTGTTTTTAGAATATTTTAAATTTTATCATACTGAATTGTCATTCAGCATTGGACAGGTTATCAAACTGACATTTCAAACCTCTTAACATGATGTTAAAAAGTATAAAGGATTTGAGAGATTATGTTCCCTCATTTTCCTCTGCCCATTCTTAAAAATAGCATAAGAAGGAAGAAAGAAAAGTTGTGTTTTGAAATAAAACTATTCTGACAATTAGATAGTAGAGTCATTTTGTTCTTTTTCATTTTTCAGGGTGGTTTTGAAAAACATTGATGGGAGTGGGTCTTGAGGTCAATTGACCTTATAAAAATAAGTTTGCTTAGGTCAACACATTTCTATGTATCCTATTTTGCTGATTCAAGCGAATCATGTTGCTGTAGACCCACACGGGCTTGGCTTTGTAAGATAAATATAGAAAAGTAATGTGTGAGGAGGCGCTGTTCGGTATGGAGCGCTACAACGAATTAAGACAAGGTGAAACAGGTGCTTGGGTCAGCATTATAGCCTATGTGATCTTATCTGCTGTCAAACTGATCATTGGGTATGTGTTTCATTCAGAAGCCCTTTCCGCAGATGGCTTGAATAATACGACAGATATCATTGCTTCGCTTGCCGTATTAATTGGGTTGCGTATTTCTCAGAAGCCACCTGATGAGGATCATCCATACGGTCATTTTAGAGCTGAAAATATTGCGTCACTTGTGGCTTCCTTTATTATGATGCTTGTCGGGCTTCAGGTTTTGCTGAGTGCAGGCCAGTCGCTTTTCTCATCAGAGCATCAAACGCCTGATATGATTGCAGCTTGGACGGCAGCAGGAAGTGCTGTTGTGATGTATGGCGTGTATATGTATAACCGTAAACTGTCTAAACGAATTAATAGCCAGGCGCTATATGCCGCAGCGGCTGATAATAAATCAGATGCTTATGTGAGTATCGGGACGTTTGTCGGAATTATCGCCTCTCAATTTCAGCTGGCGTGGGTTGATACGCTTGCTGCGTTTGTGATTGGCTTAATTATCTGTAAAACGGCGTGGGAGATTTTCAGAGATGCGTCTCATTCGTTAACGGACGGTTTTCATATAAAAGATATGTCTAAATATAAAGAGACGATTGAAGCGACACCAGGAGTGGGCGATTTGAAAGACATTAAAGCTCGTTATCTTGGAAGCACCGTCCATGTGGATGTGGTCATTGAAGTAGAACCGCATTTAAACATCGCAGAAAGCCATGATATTGCAGATGAAATTGAACGCAGAATGAAGCAGGAGCATGATATTTTACACTCTCATGTTCATATGGAACCAGCAAGTGAGCCTAAAGAGGAGCAGAAGTCTTTTCCATCGTGAGAAGGCTTCTTTTTTCTACGTGTTGATGTTTCATGCAAATGCGTGTTGTATGGTAAAGTTAGACTATATGAAAATTGACGGAAACGTGATAGGAGGATCAGGATGGCATTTGATGAACCGATGCATTCAGATTTACAAAAAATCGTAGATAACATCAATAAAGTGATGGTGGGGAAAAAAGATATTGCGATATTAAGCCTTGTTGCGATTTTGGCGAAGGGGCATGTGCTATTAGAGGATGTGCCTGGCGTTGGGAAGACCATGATGGTTCGTGCTCTGGCAAAATCCATTGGGTGTGAGTTTAAGCGAATCCAATTTACGCCTGACCTTTTGCCTTCAGATGTAACAGGTGTGTCGATTTATAATAAAAAGACAAACGAGTTTGAATTTAGACAAGGACCGATTATGGGGCAGATTATTTTGGCTGATGAAATCAACCGAACCTCTCCTAAAACACAATCAGCCCTTCTTGAAGCGATGGAAGAAGGCAGTGTCACAGTAGACGGAGAAACGATGCCGCTGGCAGATCCTTTCTTTGTGATGGCTACGCAAAATCCAGTGGAGTATGAGGGAACCTATCCACTTCCAGAAGCGCAAATGGACCGTTTCTTATTTAAGCTGCAGATGGGGTATCCAACCATGCTGGAGGAGCTTGAGGTGCTGAATTTGCAGGAGAAACAATCGCCAATTGACACGCTTCAGGCAGTCATGACAAAAGATCATATCCATGCTTTGCAGCAAGCGGTTCAGACCGTACATGTGGATGCATCGATTAAAGAATATATTGTCGAAATCGCCCAAGCGACGCGAAATCATCCGTCTGTCTATTTAGGCGTGAGCCCAAGGGGTTCAATTGCATTGATGAAAGCGGCTCAGGCGTATGCGCTGTTGAACAGGCGGGATTATGTGATTCCTGATGATGTACAGTATTTGGCGCCTTACACATTGCCGCATCGCATGATTTTGACATCAGAAGCAACATATGAAGGGAAGAAGGCGGAGACACTGTTGCGACAGATGATTGAGCATATTGGCGTACCAGTTCAAAAGTCGATGACTCAATGAAGTCACGTGACCGTTTCGCTTTTTCACTATGGTTACGGGTGTTTATGCTCCTTCTCCTTACAGCAGCAGCCTTTTGCTATGCCATGTTTCAGGGCGGTTTTGTGAGCTGGTTCCTTTTTTATGCATTTTCACCATATGCTTTGTATGCTTTGTTGTTTGCCCTTGTTCCACTTCGTGCAACAGCCAAAAGGACATTACAGCATACCCGGTTAAAGGCAGGGGATGTGCTGTCTGTTGACCTTGAAATCAAGCGGACGAATTTATTTCCGTACGTGTACGTCATACTTGAGGATGACCCGCCGGATACCTTCCATTTACAGGAACAGATTGAAATGAAGCGAATGATCTTTCCTTGGTTTCGAAAAACGTGGCGATTTTCATATCAATTCAATGACATCATGCGGGGAGAGCATCAATTGACGGCGGTTAGAATTAAAACGGGTGATATGTTTGGGTTTGTTGAAAAAGAAGTGATTCTTCCACTAGAGAAAACATTGCTTGTGTATCCGAAAATGTTGAATATTCCGGTTGAATCTGCTGTATCGGTGAATGAAAATGGAGGCAAAGCGGTGCACTCTTGGTTAAATGAACCGACAAATGTGACGACAGGTGTGCGTGAATACCAGCAAGGAGACCGTTTCGCTTGGGTGGACTGGAAGACAACAGCTAGAAGAGGTCAGCTTATGACGAAGGAATTTGAACAGAATCAGACAAAGGATCTGGTGGTGTTTGCTGATTTTACAGATGAAGCCGCTTTTGAAACGATTGTATCTATGGCCGCATCGGTTCTGCAAACGGCTGTGAAAAAAGGGGTGCCGGTAGGCCTTGTCCCGCTTGGGGATCAGCACATATTTCGAGTGGATCAAGGAGAGTGGCATTTACAGGACATGCTCTACTATTTAACAAAGGTGCAGTATCAGCCTTCTCGTGCACCTGATTATCAATCATTAACATCGATTGAGCACCAGCAGACAGGAAAGTATGTGGTGACAGGTCATCTGCAAGAAGAGCTTGCTACCATTTTACTTGGGAATCGAAACAGAAAGAACATCACCGTTCTTTTAGTGAAGAGAGCCGTTGATCGATTGACGGCAAAAGAAAAACAGCTTGTGGACCGGCTTAAAGCTTCTGGGATACACACGACCCTTTTATTTGAGGACCGGCTGCACGAAAGAACTGTGAGGTGACAAACATTTATGCTGCATATGCATCAGCGGCAAAGCCGTTTTGAGTTGTTCATCTATTATGCTGTCGCATTTCTGCTGCTTTGGGAGTGGCTTCGTCCGCTTCAAGATTTTACAGAGACGAGTCATACGTCTTATTTCATCATTTTTATAGGGCTTACGTGTTTGTTTACGTTCTTTCGATTGAAGTGGTATGTGACGTTTCCTATTTGTGCTGGATTGATCTTGCTCGCATTATATTTGATTTTTTATCAATCAGAGCCAAGTTATCTGCCTGCGCTGTTTGCTGATATTCAAGATAATATTTCTTTGATGAGCATGGGCATGTGGAGTGACATGTATCCGTCTTTCCGCACATTGTTGTTTTATATTTTGCTTTGGCTACTTGTTTATTTGCTTCATTATTGGGTTGTGTATCAGCAGCGTATCTTTTTCTTTTTACTGATGACGATTGTATATGTCACGATTCTTGATACGTTTACACCTTATGATGCGACTTTTGCGATCGTTCGAATTATGGTATTTGGCTTTTGTTTGCTTGGCCTGCTCTATTTCGACCGGCTTCGTTCGGCTGAAGGTGTGCGGGTGTCACAGAAAGCGCGTCTCAATTGGTTCTTACCCATGCTGGCACTTGTTCTTGTATCAGCATCACTCGGTGCTTCTTTGCCAAAATCTGATCCGAAATGGCCTGACCCTGTTCCGTTTTTTAAAGCGGTCACGAATCAAGATGGTTCCACCGGGCAGAATAAGGTGGGATATAGTGCGGATGATTCGTCGCTTGGGGGACCGTTTAGTGAGGACCGTACACCGGTATTTAAATGGAGCGGAAAAGAGCCGTCTTATTTTCGTGTAGAAACAAAAAGTATTTACACGGGGAAAGGCTGGGAGGATGCTTCAAATGATACGAAACCTACTCGGTTAAAAGGGAATGAGGTGCCGAACCGGTGGTTTACCAATCGCGTGAAAACAGAGGAGCATGAAACGAGAGTCGATATGGAATCAAATTATCGATTTAATCATGCTGTTTATCCGATTGGTACGGTTATGCTGACGCCAATGGAAAACATTCCACTACAAATGATGGGCAAAACGGAGAAAATTGTCCCGTCCACTCAAAACCCGCCCAAAAATTTAGGGAACTATCGAGTCAGCTTCTTATCACCTACATTTATCCTAGAGGATTTACAGCGGATCAAAGTACCGACCAAGCAGCAAGTGAACCAGCAGGTCGGACGTGAATACTTGCAGCTCCCATCCTCGCTGCCAGAGCGTGTGAAAACATTGGCGAACAGCTTAACGGAAACGAAGGATAATATGTATGATAAAGCAAAAGCGATTGAGGATTATTTAGGATCTGCGAAGTTTTCATATGAAACCCAAAATGTCGCTGTGCCTGAGCGTGACGAAGACTATGTGGATCAGTTCTTATTTGATACGATGATTGGCTATTGTGATAACTTTTCAACCTCTATGATTGTCATGCTTCGCTCGATTGGAATTCCGGCGAGATGGGTGAAAGGGTACACGTCAGGTCAGTTATATGAAACACAAATGGATGGAAACAATGTGTATGAAGTGACCAATAACAATGCGCATTCATGGGTAGAGGTGTATTTTCCAAACCGTGGCTGGGTGACATTCGAACCGACAAAAGGGTTCACGAACCCAGAGACATTTACGAATGAAACCACGGCTAACAACGACCAAACAGATGATCAACAGGATGAAAAAGATCAGCCCGCATCTGATCAACAAGAAAACGAGCAGACACAACAGCCGCAGCAACAAGAACCAGAACAGGCGGCAAAACAAGAGGAACAAGCAACTAAAGCAAAGCCAAGTATGGTTCATGTTGGTTCAATCTTGTGCTACGCAGCAGGTGTGATTGTCTTTCTTGGTTTCATAGGCTGGATGCTTTACCGGTTCAGAGCAAGATGGCTGCCAATCTTTATTGTGAGAAAGGTAAAACGTCTGCCAGATGAGGAAGCTTTTTTCTACGCATATGCTGCTCTATTAAAACAGCTAAGGCGCAGAGGGATTGAGAAAAAGCCAGGCATGACGCTAAGAGAATTTGCTTCTTTGATCGATGACAAGGAAGGGAATCATCACATGTCTGAACTAACGCAGTTCTATGAGCGGGCGCTCTACAGGCGAGAAGATGCGTCGGCGCTTTGGCGGCAGTCGGTGAAGTTATGGGAAAATTTAATAAACAGGAGATAGTCTTGACCCCGTACCTTCCTGTTGTTAGAATAGGTGAATATTAAAACCTTCTAAAATACATGAAATTGAAGCGTTCGGATGTGAGTCTGGGCGCTTCAAAAGCGTGATTTACACTGAGAGCAGGTTTTCTCCTCTCATTTTTTCTGTGCGTTTATAAAAACTATATTGGACATAGAGGTGACACCATGACAAATTTAGTAAATGAAATGATTTTGGTTCTCGATTTCGGTAGTCAGTACAATCAGCTGATCACTCGCCGTATTCGTGAATTTGGTGTGTACAGTGAGCTTCATCCGCACACTTTAACTGCTGAAGAAATTAAAGAAATGGCGCCGAAAGGAATCATCCTTTCTGGTGGACCAAACAGTGTATATGATGAAGGATCTTTCCGTTGTGACGAAAAGATTTTTGATCTAGGCATTCCAGTTCTAGGCATTTGCTACGGCATGCAGCTGATGACTCACTATTTAGGTGGGAAAGTAGAAGCGGCTAGCCAGCGTGAATATGGGAAAGCAGACATCCATATTAACGGAACACCTGATTTATTCAAAGACCTTCCAACGGATCAAGTCGTTTGGATGAGCCATGGTGACCTTGTCGTTGAAGTACCAGAAGGCTTTACAGTTGATGCAACAAGTGCACATTGTCCAAACTCAGCGATGAGCTTAGCTGAGAAGAATTTCTATGGCGTTCAGTTCCACCCAGAGGTACGTCACTCTGAGTACGGAAATGATCTATTGAAGAACTTTGTCTTCGGCGTATGTGACTGCGATGGCAAATGGTCAATGGAGAATTTCATTGAAATCGAAATGCAGAAAATCCGTGAAACAGTAGGCGACAAACAAGTACTGTGCGCACTAAGCGGCGGTGTAGATTCATCTGTTGTGGCTGTATTGATCCACAAAGCCATCGGCGATCAGCTAACATGTATTTTCGTTGACCACGGTCTTCTTCGCAAAGGCGAAGCAGAAGGGGTTATGAAAACATTTAGCGAAGGTTTCAACATGAACGTGATTAAAGTAGATGCGAAAGATCGCTTCTTAAACAAGCTAAAAGGTGTGTCTGATCCTGAGCAAAAACGTAAAATCATCGGTAACGAATTCATTTATGTATTCGATGACGAATCGGACAAGCTAAAAGGAATTGACTACTTAGCACAAGGAACACTTTATACAGACATCATTGAGAGCGGAACAGCAACGGCACAAACAATCAAATCTCACCACAACGTTGGCGGTCTTCCAGAAGACATGCAGTTTGAATTGATTGAGCCACTCAATACACTATTCAAGGATGAAGTTCGTGCTCTAGGGTCAGAGCTAGGTATTCCAGACGACATCGTATGGAGACAGCCATTCCCAGGTCCAGGACTAGGAATCCGTGTACTAGGTGAAATTTCTGAAGAAAAACTAGAAATCGTCCGTGAATCTGATGCGATTCTACGAGAAGAAATTGCCAACTTCGGCCTTGAGCGCGACATCTGGCAATACTTCACAGTTCTCCCTGACATCCGCAGCGTAGGTGTCATGGGTGACGCAAGAACATACGACTACACAATCGGTATCCGTGCTGTTACGTCTATTGACGGTATGACGAGTGACTGGGCAAGAATCCCTTGGGATGTACTTGAAAAGATCTCGACTCGTATCGTGAATGAAGTGAAGCATGTGAACCGCGTGGTGTATGATATTACGAGTAAGCCGCCTGCTACGATTGAGTGGGAATAGTAATAATAGAGCTAGAAACCTTTGTGTATCAAGGGTTTCTAGCTCTTTTTTATGTTTAATTGCACTTGTTCCTTCCATTTTATTGTGTGTATTCATCATTCCATCCCTTACACACATCAATCCATTGTGTATAACCGGAGTGTTTTTCTAGTTGTTTGATTGTGAGTTCAATAGCACTGTTACTGCTGCCGCAGGCTGGATAGACTGTCTCAAAACGTTTGAGTGACATATCTAAATAAACAGAAACACCATTCTTTATAGCAAAAGGACATACTCCGCCAATTTCATGACCGACCAAGTCAACGACCTCATGAGGAGGCAGCATTTTCGCTTTTGTTTTAAAATATTCTTTGAATTTTTTGTTATCAACTTTTGCATCGCCAGAGGTCACAACTAAAATAGCTTGTCCATTTACTAGAAAGGAGAGTGTTTTTGCGATTCTTTCAGGTTCGCAGCCCAATGCAGAAGCAGCCAAGTCTACGGTTGCACTAGATACTGAAAATTCCTGAATTCGAGTATCCATCTCATATTGTTTAAAATAATCTTTTACTTGCTTGATTGACATGATGATGTCTCCTTTTTATTCGTATTGATTTGACATTTTCTTGATTTTAAAATTTTACTTTAAAGATAAGTCTCATACATTCTGCTCATTATGTTCTATTATTTAAACGATATTGATGTGGTGTTAGGTGATACCTTTTCTTAAATAAACGAATGAAATGCTCTACATTTTGATAACCAACGGCTCCCGAAATATGATCCACTTGTAAATTACTCCCGGTTAGCATTTCGCAGGCTTTGTCCAATCTTATTTCTTGTCGAATCTCACGAAATGATTTGCCGAGTTTACGAGCTATATATTTAGACAGGTAAGATTGTGAAAGGTTAAATTCCTCTGCCATCTCCTGAATTGTTATATGCTCACAACATTGCTGAATATATTGAAGCATTTGAATCATACGTATATCACTATATTGTTTGACCTGAATGACGTTCATATGACTTGGTTTGAATCTTAATAAGAGACATAATAATATCTCAAACAAATTATTCATAATCAACTGGTAACTAGGAAATCGATTGTGATTTTCTATAAATAGTTGAAGAGAGCAGTCTAGCAAATTTTTATTCAAGTGACTATGGAAAATAAGAATATGTTTATTTTCTTTTATATACAATGCATTCAAAAAGAACTCTGAAATGACATGATTTCCTTTTAACATTTTAAAAAACACTTTTTGAAAAGTACTTTTGCGGATCATGATTTGTATTGCGATTGTATTCTCCATTACAAGTGGCTTGTGTATTGTGTCAGGTGGAATAAAGGCAATATCTCCTGATTTTAAAACGATTTTTTTATCTTCCACTTCTACATACATCTCATTTTCCAGAACATAGATCATCTCAAAGAAATCATGGATAGCCGACAATTGAGGCATAAAACGGCTATACTTTCTCACTTCGATATCTTTTTCCTGACCTAACCACATGGTATCCTCTTTTTCAAATTCGTTCTGCCCTCTTAGCAAAAATTCTTCTATATATATTTGCTTTTGCATGAAATTGTTTTGATCATAATCCTTCAAAAATAATTGCAATGATTGATTGTCATGCTTTTTCTGTTGGTATTGTTGATAAAAGATTTCTTGTTCGTTATATTCTCTTAAATATTGCATCGCTTCATGTTTTTCAAGTTTATCTGTTTCCATCTACATCCAAACCTCTAGTTTATTTACTGCAACCACCAGGGCCTTCACTGTTGCTTCTATAATATCTTTATCGATTCCAGCACCCCAATGCATTTTCCCTTGATTTGAAATACCAATCTGTGCACAGGCTTTTGCTTGAGAATCGTTGCCCAAAGAATTCTGTTCATAGACTTCCAAATCATACTCGAGATGAAAATGTGCTTTTAACGCGTTACTGATTGCATCTAAACTTCCAGTGCCAGTTCCTTGTATGTCAATTTGTCGATGATCTCTCAGCAAAGTTAAGGTGACTTCTTGCTTCTCTCCTTTATGAAATTGATAATCAAGCAGCTGGAAATGAGGGTGAAAATCAACATACTGTTCTTCAAAAACATGATATATTTCTTCGACAGACAATTCCCTATTTGTCTGATCAGATACTTTCTTTGCTGCATATCCCATGGCTTCATTCATTTGATAAGGAAGTTGAATGCCATAATTTGTTTCTAGGATATAACCTATGCCACCTTTTCCAGACTGGCTATTGATTCGAATCACATCCGTTTGATAATTCCTCCCCAAGTCAACTGGATCTACTGGGATATACGGAACGTCCCATTTATCAACATGATGTTTCTTTCTATATTTCATACCTTTAGATATCGCATCTTGATGTGACCCAGAGAATGCGGTGAAAACCATCTCACCAGAATATGGCTGCCTCTCATAAACAGTGATTTTTGTTAGTTTTTCATATTTTTTACGAATCGCTTCTAGGTTATTGAAATTCAATTTTGGATCATAACCTTGTGAATACATATTCATCGCCAAGGTAATCAAGTCTACGTTCCCTGTACGTTCACCGATACCAAATAATGTACCTTCGACTCTTTCTGCGCCAGCTAGAACACCAAATTCTGCATCACTCACCCCAGAGCCACGGTCATTATGAGGGTGAACAGATAATGTCACACTGTCTCGGTAAGACAGATTTTTGTGTATATACTCAATCTGACTTGCAAAGATATGAGGCATTGAATATTCAACTGTTGTCGGAATATTGATGATCGCTTTGTGATGTGGTGTCGGTTTCCAAATATCTAAAACACTATTACAAATATCTAATGCATAATCAACTTCTGTTCCTGGAAAGCTTTCAGGACTATATTGAAAATAAATGTTACTTTTTGTTTTTTCGGCCAGTTCTTTTACTAAAATAGCTCCATCAATGGCAATTTGTTTTATTTCATCTTTTGTTTTCTGAAATACTTGTCTGCGCTGCGCTTCTGAAGTCGAATTATATAAATGAACAATCGCTTTCGGTACCCCCTTAATGGCTTCGAAGGTTCGGCGGATAATATGCTCTCTTGCTTGAGTGATCACCATAATCGTGACATCGTCTGGAATCATATGACGATCAATCAGTGTCCGTAATAGCTTAAACTCCGTATCATTAGCAGCTGGAAATGCGATTTCAATTTCTTTAAAACCTATCTCTACTAGTAGCTGAAACATGTCCAATTTCTCTTCTAAGTTCATAGGAATAGGTAATGCTTGATTTCCATCCCGTAAGTCCACACTGCACCATATCGGAGCACGTTCTAATGTTTCTTTTTTCACCCAATCATAAGTAAGGTTCGGTGGCAAAAAGTATTTCTTTTCGTATTTTTTGTGGTTAAACATCATCGATTCCTCCTAGTAAATAGAATAAAAAAAGTCCTTCATCTCCAATATTTTCATTGGAGACGAAAGACTTCTTCTTACGCGGTACCACCCCTGTTTCATGATAACTTTACATTATCATGCGCTTATTCGGATACAGATTGTTTGATCTGATATCCTTCCCGTATAACGGCGGGGTGCCGACCTTAACTACATCAATCATTTTCATTTCACTAAGGCTACTCTAAGGTGAGTTCCCTACCTTTATGTTATTGCTTCTCATCAACCAGCAACTTTCTGAAAACATTTCGGCAAGTATTATTCCTTATCATCGCATTCTCATTTTTCTGATTTTTTCTATTATACCAAGATGACAAAAAAGTGATAGTGGTAGGGATGTCTTTTTTAATTGATTTTTTTTGTCCTATGGGTGTCTTGTCTTCATTTTACTTCTGTTTTAATGGTGAAAGTGAATTCTAGAATAACTAGCGTGTTTTGCTAGAATTTGAAGCGGTAATTCATCTTTCAGATGTTAATGGTCTTTGAACCGTTTTCTCATTCTTGATAGGAGAACCGAGCACATCTTTACCTTACGAGTTTAGTATAACGGAAATCATTTTTAAGGAACTTGACTTTTTGTGCTATGGAAATTGAATGATTATTTTGTGGAAGGTTATTTAAAAATAGCACAAATGATCAAAAAATAAGAGGAGGAAAGTAATAAAATAAAAGGTAGAGGAGGGAGAAACAATGGATTACTATAAGAGAATACAGCTTTCGATTGAGTTTATTGAGGAGAATCTTCAAAACAATATAAGTATAAAGGATATTTCCTCGAAATCCTGCTTTTCAGCGTTTCATTTTCAGCGACTGTTTCAAGCCATTACAGGATTTTCTGTGCAAGAGTATATCAGAAATAGAAGGCTCTCTGAAGCTGCTAGGTTACTGAAAGAAACAAATCAGAATATTTTACACATAGCGATTGCGTTCCAGTATGGTTCTCAAGAAGCGTTTGCCCGTGCTTTTTTACAATTCTTTGGGGTGACACCAGGCAGGTTTCGAAAAGAGGAAATGGTGTTAAAGAAACAAAACAAAATGGATTTTTTAGCGTATCAATCTAAGTTAGACAGTGAATTCAATATGAATAAACCTGTCATGACTCAATTAAACAAATTTTATATTATTGGTTACGAGTATCAAACGAATCTTCAAAGTGAGGAATATTTCACGGACATTCCTTTGTTTTATATGGATTTTGGAAAAAAGGAGTATTATCAACAGATTCCAAAGAGAAAAGCACCTCATATGGCTTATGGTGTATCTACTTCTTTTCATGATGATGGCCGTTTTTCGTTTGTGGTAGGGGAAGAAGTGGAGGAATCCGATATAGATTTAAATGAAGGGTTTGTAAAAATAGTGATTCCTGAGGGGAGATATGCAGAATTTAAAGTGAGTGGCTCTCATGAAATGGTGCAAAACACTAGAAGGTATATCTATGGTAGCTGGCTTCCAAATTCTAATTATGAAAGAACGAGCGGACCAGATTTTGAAATAACAGATGTCCTACATTCAAATGGTCCGAACGATATCAAAATGAAAATCTATATTCCTATCGAGGAATAAGGGGGATTAAGAGATGAAAATAGAAAGTCTTTTTGGCACTTTTCCTGTAGTTGCGTCAAAGAATCTATTATTAAAAAAGGTGGAAGAACGTCATTTGCCAGAGTTGTTTTCAATTTACGACAATGACACAGTCTTTCAGTATTGTGGGATCATTCCCAAACATAATCTCCAAACGGTAAAAAAAATGATTGGACATTTTGAACGAGATTATACGAAGAAAAGCAGAGTGAAATGGGGAATCTGTCAAAAGGATAATCCTCATACGCTAGTTGGTATCATCGAAATAATGGACATCAATCAAAAAGTGAATGCGGTGACGATTGGCTATTTCTTTGCAGAGGAACATTGGGGAAAAGGCATCGCAACAGAAGCTGTCTCTACACTAGTGAAATTTCTGTTTGAAGAGATTGATATCAATAGAATTCAAGCGGAAGTCATGCCAGCAAATGAGGTATCAAAAAAAGTCCTGTCGAAAAATGGTTTTATCAAAGAAGGACTGCTTAGACAAGCTGTTTTATGGTCTGGCAAAGGAGTTGTTGATGTAGAAATATACAGCATGCTGAAAGTGGATTACATGAGTGAATAAGCTTGATAACATGATGCTGATAAAGCGTTTAAGATATCAGCTTTTTATGATCTCATTTTTCTTTTATCGGAACCCTTTTAGAAAATAAAAAAGCGAACACTGAGCTCGCTCATTATGGTTAATTCAATTCGTTGGAAAATCGAATTTGTCTATCTTTTAGTTCATCATAGAATGTGAAGTGTTGTAACTTCAATTCTTCACAGACTTTTTTGATCATCCATTTGCCTCGTTCTTCGATTCTGAGATTTACTTTATGTAGGAACTCACTTAATTCTTGTTCATTTTGAGGTTTTAATTGATTGTAATTTCCTATACCTGCAAAATGACCTTCCCAAAATTCACTCACTGTCCATTCCTCATCATTGTTCACATAAGGTTGAAGGAAATATCGTTCGACGAACTGTTTCCAACAGCCTAATGGTTTAAAAAAGCCAAAGAATGATTGTAATGTCACATCCCAATAATCTTGAGAGAAACTGTATCGACCAGTGTTCATCCAATGAGGTAATACAGTGAAATTTCCAATATAATGAGAAGAAGTAGCGAATTTTTCAAACGCTGCAATATTATCTTTGATCTGTTTAAACTCTTTGAATTTCTCATTAGAAATCAATAAATGACATTGATCTATAAGAGGGTTTTTGGGGTTAATGCCAATTTCATTGTATAAAGCGTTTTTATTTTCTGAGCTTATCACACTGTTTTTATAAGTTGTCCAAAACGAATTCATTGTTTCGCCGCGGAGCAAATCATAATAATCTAAATGGTGTTTTGATTTAAGCTCAGGATCATTCTCTGTACCCCATAGTAATTGATAAATATGAAAAGGTTCTTTATCACAATCAGCTTTACTACGCGGTTTAACTTTAGCTTTGAGTTTACCCATTTTATACTCTAACATGATCTTAATTGATGATGTATCTTTGATCGGCTCTTTGATATAGCTTTGTTTAAAATCCCATTCCTAAGGCTTGATTTCAAGTTCTTCACACTTTTCAAACCAGCCTTCTATCCATGTGTTCCCCTTCATTTCTTTCCTCCTCTTTTCATTATCTATTGAATACTTTTTTCATTCTTAATCTTTTCCACAACACCACCGCAAGAACAAGCAGAATGACACATTGAACCGAGAGCAAAAGCATTTGCATTCCGAAAGGCGTATTTCCATTTGTCACTTGATCCACGATATTATGAACGGCATGCCATAAGATCACCCATTGCAGACTGTTCGTGAGTGCAACGATTTCAGCTGCAACGAATCCAAATAAAAAGGCGAAAAGGATTTGTGCGATGGTTAAGGTGATGCTTTTTCCGCTTAGCAGATTCGCAGCATGACCAAGGCCGAATAGTACGGCGGAGCCCCATATGGCAGTGCGCAAGTTGATTTGTTTTAAATATTGAAACAGAATGCCTCGAAAGATTCCTTCTTCAAAAAGGCCGACACACACCATGAAGAAACAAAGTGCTAGAAAGGAAGAAACAGTTAAATCCTTGTTGAATCCAGCAATAAACGGAATGGCCTCGATGATAAGGATCGGAAATATCCACATCCCAAGAGACCCTTTTCGAAAACCTATTTCTTTCAAGTGAAAACGACTTTTTTGAATAATGAATAGAAGTAAAAGACACCCAGCTAGCATGGCGCAGCCATTGATGAGATAGATGGTCATCGGATCGGTTACTTCTTTGATGGATAAATAGACACCTGCACTTGTTGGAATGATTAAAGAAAAGAGCAGTAGAAGTACTGATTTTCGAATGATTGTGATTGGTTTCATGTGTTGATTCCTCCTCTAACGTCAGAGTAGTGGAATCATGCAGAAGTCACAATGAAATCTTCCTAACATGTCAATATTTAGCCCTAAGATGCACATTAAGATGTTGTTCGTTTCTTTCGTTGCTGTAAAAGATCGTTGATTTCCTCAGCGGTTGCTTGATCTTTTTTATACAATAGGTACTTGATCACAAAGAATAAAGCCATGACCACAAGGAAATTTAGGATAAACGAAAGAGGGCTGATTTCACCGCTCACAATAATGATGGTTGTTATAATCATACCCATCACAAGGACGATATATAGAATTTGTTGAAAAAGAATCCGTTTATGGCTGTACGTTTGTTTTGAGTATAGCAAGAAGGTCAGGGCGCTTGAAAAAAAGGAACTGAACATGATGGCTTGTAAAATATAGATGGGCATCGTTCCAAACGTGAAACAGTAAATCAATACGAGTGCAGTAAAGATCATACAAAATGTGATCAAAAGATTTGTGATATAACGTTTCATCCTGTTCACTTCCTTCGTAACCCAAGTTTCTCTTTTAATGATTGAATATAAAAACGTGAAATCATCACCTTTTCCTCATTTGTAAGCTTTGCTTCAAAACGGCCACTCGTTTTAGGAGAAATAGCGGCAATAGAATCTATATTCAGAATCATCGATTTTGAAATCCTGACATAATCGTGCGCTTCAAGCCGTTCTTCAAGTTCAAATAACTTTTCCTTTAAGAGAAACACTCCATCTGACGTATACAAGAACGATCTTTTATCAACGCTTTCTATATATAAAATGTCGTGATAATAGACCTTTTTCACTCTTTCTTTCGTTGGTTCTTGTGCTAAGAAATAGGGGGCTGACTGCTCCACTTGCTGGACAAGTTTTTCAACCGACGGATTGAGTTCATAAATGTGAAAAGAAACATACTCTGGTTGCGGCTTTTGGATGAAATGAATATCCGTTTTCATTTGTTTCTCCTCTGTTTAATAGGATTTTTCGTAATCTCTCTTCAAAATCGAATACATATACACATCATCGAATCCCTTCTGACCCAATTCATACTCTCTTAATAAACCCTCTTGTACAAAATGTATCTTCTCCAATAATTGAACAGAAGACGTATTTGCTGGATCAATGATTGCTTCAATCCGATTCAAGTTCATCTCCTGAAATCCATACCGCAACACCGCAGTAATCGCTTCCTTCATGATGCCTTTTCTCCAATGTTCATGGTGTAATTCATAGCCAATTTCCGTACGGCGGTGCTGTTTTTCTAGATTGAGAAAGCCGCAGCTGCCGATGATGGTGGGGTTGTTTTTTAAAGAAATGCCCCACCGGATGCCTGTTTGTTCTTTGAAGATATTGTCATACCATTTGATTTCTCCTTTTGTGTCTTCGATGGTTTCATGTGCATCAATGCCCATGTAGCGGCACACGGTTTCATTGGATAAATAGATGTGCATATCCTCAGCATCTGCGATTGTCGCTTGTTTTAAGATTAGTCTTTCAGTCTGTATCGTTGGAAATGATTGTGGAAAAGTAATTTTGTTCATGCATTTATCCCCCATGTGATGTCTTTTGTTCTGTACATGCCTTACAATAAAAAACCCCTTCATTTCTTAGCCAAGCCTTTACTTCTGTCATTCCTCGTCTCTTTGGATAGACCAGCTTAACGTACACTTCTTCGTTACCTTCTATTTTCTTTTGGCAGCTAGCACAAGCAGGTTCTTCAAATAGAAACAATCAATATCCTCCTTTTTGTAGATATTTCTTCCATTATATCAAAAGTTCAATACGATCTTTGCGGCCTATTCTTCACTTTCTCTATTTTTGTCCGACATATGCTAAGTAAAAGAAATTTCTGTTTGTTGAAACCGTTTGTGAGAAACCTTGCTCTAACAGGTGTAGGAGGTGTGGATGAGATGAAGCAAGTGCGTCTAATTAAAAAAGCACAAAAAGGGAATGTCCCGGCATTTGAGACATTAATGCTGATGTATCAAGAGCGTTTATATAAAACGGCTTTTCTCTACACAAGAAATAAAGAGGATTCGTTAGATGCTGTTCAAGAGACGGTCATTAAAGCATTTAAACATTTATCTGGATTAAAAGAACCGGCTTATTTTTCTACATGGCTGACTAGGATCTTGATTCATACGATTTTTGCGATGAAGAAAAAGCAGCAAGATGTTGTTCAGTTTGAACAGCATCATGAGAGCGTTGAGCGGCATGATTTTTTGGAAGACAAGCTCGATTTAAGAAATGCACTTGATGTGTTAGATGAGCAATATCAGCTCGTGATTCAGCTATTTTATTTTCAAGATTATTCGATTTCAATGATTTCTGAACAGATGGCTGTGCCTGAAGGAACGGTCAAAACGCATTTGTATCGAGCAAGAAAGTTATTAAAGCAAACATTGGAGAAGGAGGAGAGTGTCGATGGAACGAAAAGAAATGAAAAAGCTTTATGATGAGATTGATGTACCAAAGGTTGAATTGACCTCTGCGGTTCGCCAAGCAATAGGAGATGTGAAAGCGGAAAAGAAAAGAAATTGGTTTAAATGGAATTGGAGAACGCCAATCTATTCAGTTATCGCCCTGGTTGTCCTTTACTTTTCATCAGGCTTCATTTTTCCTTCTCTTAATACAGCGATGGCTCGAGTGCCGTTTGTTGGACAGTTATATATGATGTTTCACGATAAAGTAGGAATGTCTCTTTTTCAGAGTGAGTTGGTGAAGCATGTCAATGAGGGGGCTGAATCAAGAGGGGTTACTGTGAAAGTGAACAGTGTGTATTATGATGCCGGGCGGCTTGTTTATACGTTTACTGTGGAGAACTTGAATACAAAGGAAGATTCTGTACCATTCATAGTCAACAACTTCGATCATAAAAATGACACTTTCCAACCGAGTTACGACAATCAAGGATTGAAAAAAATGAAAGATGGCCGCTATGTTGGGCAGACAGAAGTCTATACAAATGGACAGACGATCAAACAAGGTCAGCAAGTGCCACTTGTCATTTCGAAGATTGGGGATATTGTAGGGAATTGGCGCTTCAAATTACCTGTTGTCAAGCAAAAAACCACCTTATTAGTGGGGCAAAAAGACGTGTCTATTTTAAACGGCCGTTATCAAATAAGAAATGTAAAGGTAGAAAATGGAGTGAATGGCTCTGCTATTCAATATGCCATTGATTACAATGGTTTTGCCAAAGATGATAGAGTTAGTATTGATAGAATGAAGGATAATTTAGGTAATGAGTATGAGCTTGAGATTGGAACCGTTTTAAGGAAAAACAACTGACTTCTGACAAAACTAGAAAAGATCATTTGACAATTTTGAATCAGCCGATCAATCCAAAGGCGACTGAATTGACATTTTACACAGATGTGAGATACGAACGAGAATACAGCCACATCATTCCTCTCAAGACAAAGCTGCCTGTTCAGTTCAAAACAAAACACCATGGCATCGGAATCAAAATCATTAAGATAGAGCAAAAAGACCGTTCTGTGAATGTTGATTATCAATTTACTGGAGTAGATCAAAAAGAATTAGATCAGGATGTGATGGAGAATATAGGTGAATTCATTGGATTAGGCGATGTTGAAAAGATGAAATCATGGCCCGATCCACAAGCAGACTATGAAAGCGGATATTACTTGAAGGGGAACCATGCGAAGGTGACGAATTTAAAGACAGCTTCCATGCAATCCACCTTTGAATTTGATGATAAGAATTTAGAGACTTTATCATTAAACCATTTTTCTTTTAAAGAATATGGGCTTTATCTTGATTTGACTGAACTGAACATGTTGGCACCACAGAAGGCGATAACGGTAACCATTCCAGTCAAAAAAGAAACATCAAAAGCTAATCGATAAATAAGAAAGCGAACATGATTACACATGTTCGCTTTTTATCTGTTGATGCAGCAGTCGATGACGATTGAACGAGTACCGAATCAACATCAACGCAACAAAACTGGCTAGCCCGCCTATCCAACTTAAATTCGTTACATTTGTATATTGAATAATCAGACCACCCATTGACGATCCGAGCATCATGCCGATATTCATAATTGCTGTATTAAAGCTCAGCACGGTTTCCGATGTTTCGGGTTTTAGGGAGATGAGATAAAATTGCTTCGCTGGTGTTGTCGTCCATGTGGCGGTGCCCCAAATGGCGAGCGTGATGAAGACGCCAACTACAGAAAATTGTGTAAAAGATAATGCAAAGAGCATGAGCATCTGAACTGTGATGCTGATTGAAATGGTTCGGTTTGGTCCCCATTGATCGACAGCGTATCCGCCAAAGCGTGATCCGATAAAAGCAGAAATCCCTAAGACGAGCAAGGCAATGCTTGTCATTTCGAGCGTAAATCCGGATGTCTGTCGCAATAATGGCGAAATGTAGGCAAATACCATTGTGTAACCTAAAATCCAAAAGGCTGTCGTGGCTAAGCCGCTTAACACCCTACGGTCTTGAAGAATTTGCATTTGCTGTTTGAATGGCACATGCGAATGTCCCTCCATAGGCGGTAATAATCGATACAGAAGAAATAAGAGACAAGCGGTTCCTATTGCAATGATGAGAAAAATGGCATGCCAATCTACATATCCTGCTAAAAATGTTCCAATCGGTACACCGAGTACTAGTGAAACTGTAAATCCAGTGATCACCGTGGCCATCGCACTCCCTTTTTTTTCTGGCGGGGCGAGCTGCGCTGCATAATTTGTTGCGAGCACAATATATAAGCCGCCACTCATGGCCATGATGACCCGTGAGAGCATGAGCAGCATAAAGTGATGGCTAAAAAAGGCAAGCACATTCCCTGCTATAAACATGGAAATCGCCGATAAAAGAACCTTTTTTCGATTCAATTTCGATGTGGCCATGACTAAAAAGAGGGCACCCACGGCATAAAAAAGAGAATAGATGGTGATGAGCTGTCCCGCAACCGGGATGGAGATGCGCAGATCGTCAGAAATGATGTCCAGTATGCCTGAAACGACGAATTCTGAAGTGCCTGTGACGAAAGAACCGACGGCTAAAAGAAATATGAGCAATGGATAAGATGTACTTTTCATTTTGAACCCTTCCTTTATGTTGAAACGTTGTATTCATTTTAAATTCCGTGCTAACATAAGTAAAATTGATGTTTTTCATGAAAGGGATGAGTGAATACTCATGAGCTTTGTTCGATTCGAGACGATGGCTAAGGTGGTCGAGCTAGGCAGTTTTACCGCTGCAGCTGAAGCGTTAAATATGACACAGTCTGCCGTGAGTCATGCGGTGGCAAGTTTAGAGACGGAGTGGGGCGTGTCTTTATTCGTGCGTGACCGAAAAAAGGGCATTACGCTGACAGATACCGGTGAAACCCTTCTTCCGCATATAAGAGAAGTGCTAAATCGAGTAGAGAAAATTCAGCAGGAAATTGCACTCACCAAAAATATTGAATCTGGCTTGATTCGGATTGGAACATTTGCCAGTGCATCCGCTTGTTTGTTGCCAAAACTGCTTGTGAGCTATCAGAAAAAGCATCCAAAGATTGAATTTAAATTTTATGAGGGGACATATGAAGAAATATTGGAGTGGCTCGATTCTGGCATTATTGATGTTGGGTTTGTTGTAAAAGGTAAAGCGGATGAAGCGTTTGATCTATTGCCACTTATGAAAGATAAAATGGTGGTCGCCTATCACGAAAATCATCGTTTTAAGCAGCAACCAATTGTAGATATGGAAGAATTAGCGGACGAACCGTTTATTATGCCAACTGGCATGTATCAGTCCCATGTAGAGGATATTTTTTCAGAGGCGCAAATCCAGCCGTCTATTTTATTTGAAGTGCATGATTGTACGACCATTGCCCGCATGGTTGGGGAAGGACTTGGTGTGACGATAGGTCCTGAGTTATTCCTAAAAACGCAGCAACTTGTGCAGATCAGTCATCTGAATGTATCGCATCATCGTGAGGTGGCGCTTGCCTGTCCATCGCTCACGCAAGCTTCTCCTGCTGTGAAGGCATTTTTCGATGTAGCAGAAACGGTTTTTGCCAGAATTCAGTGATGGGTGTATAAAGAACTAGATGTGATTTTCCAAATTCGTGTAATAAGACGAATGAAGCGGACATTTCTTTGAAAAATGTTCGCTTTTTGTATTGTGTTTTAAAAATGAAGTTGGTACAATAGACACAGAAATCAAATAGATAGAAGTCGTATAATGGCGGGGATATGGCCCGCAAGTTTCTACCAAGCTACCGTAAATGGCTTGACTACGTCAATTCACACTCGTTTGATATAAATCATGCATTGTTCTTGTTTGATGTCACGGTCTGAATTCACATTGTAGTCAAGCGTCCCAAAAACTGTTGGGGCGTTTTTTATTTGACTTGTGAATGGGACAGACTAAAGCAAAAGGACATGAAGGGAGTCAGTTGGCTTTGAAACAGTTTTTTCAGTTTGATGAGTTAGGTACGAATTATCGCAGAGAGATCATCGGCGGTTTAACGACATTTTTGTCGATGGCTTACATCTTGTTTGTTAATCCGATCACACTTGCTTTAGTAGCAGTACCGGATTTTCCAGATAAATTACGAATTGATCAGGGGGCTGTCTTTACAGCTACAGCGTTAGCTTCTGCGGCAGGTTGTTTCCTGATGGGATTGATCGCCAGGTACCCGATTGCGATTGCACCAGGTATGGGGCTGAATGCGTTCTTCGCTTTCTCAGTTGTTCTTGGTATGGGGATTTCATGGCAGGCAGCACTTTCCGGTGTGTTTGTTTCAGGATTGATTTTCGTTGCCCTTTCTTTAACAGGTTTTCGTGAAAAAATCATCAATGCCATTCCGAGTGAGCTGAAGCTGGCTGTTGGTGCAGGGATTGGTTTGTTCATTACATTTGTGGGTCTTCAAGGCTCCGGTATTATTGCAAATAACGATAATACGCTCGTTTCGATTGGAAATATTCATAGTGGTCCGGTATTGTTGACGGTATTTGGAATCGTTGTGACTGTCATTTTAATGGTTCTTCGTGTGAATGCAGGTGTCTTCATTGGGATGCTTGTGACAGCTATTGCTGGGATGATCCTTGGTCTTGTACCAGTTCCATCTCAAATTGTAGATAGCATTCCAAGCTTGTCTCCAACTTTTGGTCAAGCCTTGATTCACTTGCCAGACATCTTCTCCATTCAAATGCTTGTGGTTATTTTAACGTTCCTATTCGTTGGATTCTTTGATACAGCTGGTACACTTGTGGCTGTGGCAACGCAGGCTGGTTTAATGAAAAATAATGAGCTGCCGCGTGCAGGAAAAGCGCTTCTGGCGGATTCTTCTTCTATCGTCGTCGGTTCTGTTCTTGGTACATCAACGACGACGTCTTATGTTGAATCTAGTTCAGGTGTTGCTGCGGGTGCCCGCTCTGGTTTTGCAGCTGTCGTGACAGGTATTTTCTTCTTACTTGCGATGTTCTTCTCGCCGCTTTTATCTGTCGTGACACCGAATGTAACGGCACCTGCTTTAATCATTGTCGGTGCACTGATGGTTGCACCTCTTGCGAAGATCGCATGGGATCGTTTTGAAATTGCGGTACCGGCCTTCTTAACCATGATTATGATGCCACTCACATATAGTATTGCAACAGGGATTGCGATTGGTTTCATTTTCTACCCGATCACCATGATCTTTAAAGGAAAAGCAAAAGAAGTGCATCCAATTATGTACGGACTGTTTGTCATCTTTATTCTATATTTTGCTTTCTTAAATCATTAATGGTTTGTCTGAAACAGCAGCTCATGGAGGCTGCTGTTTTTTGTAGGGAAATTTTAAAAACATAGTTGACTTATAGGAATTATGTGTTTATGATAAAAAGACATAATTCGCTGATTGGATCACCAAAGGCGCTTTGATTTCCTTTTTTCTATAGAAGGGTTCAGAGTGCCTTTTTTCTTGCATTCATCATAACGGGAGGGGATGACTTGTCACGCTGGCTTAGGCAGGTGATTGAGCGGAAAAAGCAGGTATTGATTGAGCAGCTCCTTTTATGGGGGCATGAAGAAAAACATGAAGCGCTCATGCATTATACGATTCATGAGCTGGAAAATGAGGTTCTCTATTTAAAGAGCGAAAGCAAAATTAGTGGGATGGGGGATGAGCGATGGATGAACAAAAGCTGAATTTTATTTTATCTGCCTTAAAAGGGATTGAATACGGGTCGGTGGTGATCACCATTCATAATGGACAAATTACACAAGTCGATACGACAGAAAAGACTCGTTTCCCAGCACACCAGGAGAATCTTCGGATTCAGAAAGCAAAGCAGGGGCGCTATCGTTCATGAAAAGTTATGAAAGATGATGAAAAGCTGATCCACTCATCAGCTTTTTTGTTTTGGCTTATTTTCTCACCATTTAAAACCTCTTCATTCTTTTATCCGTCTATTCGTATGAACGTCAAGGAATCTTGACTGAATAGAGAGACTCCGCTACTTTAATAGGAGTCATCCGGACAGGTCACCTGAGCCTGTGCGGATTGTCTGAGATAGGAGTTGATATGGGATGTTAGAGAAAGATCAAGAGCAGGTTACATCTGAAACGAAAAACGAAAACGAAGAGCCATCAATAGATCAAGAAACGAGGCAGTCCCGCCTCAGCCGCAGTGCTGCAAAACGAGGAAGAACGACTAAGCCAGCTGATGAAGAGCGTTCAGCCATTCAGCGCATTGCAAGAAGTGTAGGAGGTGCGTTTAAGCGCTATGGCTCATATGGGCTCGCGATGTTAAAATCACCGAGCCGTGCGATCCATCAAGCGGACACTTTACGCATGAAGTACGCCTGGATTTCAATTGTGTTATTCAGTGTGTTTTTTGCTTTAGGCAACTACGTTCAATTAAAGGCGTCAAAGACCCGTTTATTAGGTTTTGGTATTCATTATTCTTTTGGTGACGCCTTTTTGAAGGTAGCGGTCTTTACACTCATTCTGTTGACACTGATGATGCTGACGGTTTGGGTGCTCGGTAAGTACATGCTGAAAGGGAACATAACGCTGAAAGAAGTGATCATGAAGTTCGGTGCCATGCTTGTGCCGGTTTTGGTTTTATCTATCCTTTGGCTTGTATTTGCCATGCTGAATATTCCATATGTAACGGTGATTTTATCCGTGATGATGTTTTTTGGTCTTCAGCTGATTGCCATTGTGCTCTTCCGCTCCATTCAATCAGAGCAAGAAGCTGTGCGGGGAGACTTGATGTATGCCGGCTGGGTCTTTTTGTTGATTGAGCTCGTCATCATTGCCCTTTTATGGGGCATTGTCGGAGAGTATTTGATCCCATCACTTGTTCCGGTTAGGTTTGGATAGAATACGTTTCAGCGTGTACTCGGTCTTTTTAAAATTCAAAGGTTTTCTATCACGCTGAAAAGAAGACAAAGGGTTAAAATAAAGTATATTTTAGCCCTTTATCAACCATCTAAAGCCTCCTTTTGAAAAAGGAGGTTTTTCATGTTGAGAAGAGGAAAAAACGGGTAAACTCTTGGTAACAAAGACCACCCCTTGTTGTCGAAAGATATATGTGTTTTTCTCGCGCAAATTTGATTGTATCAAGGTTTGTTCTCTAGTAGAATATGGGGTGCTTTATTTGATTTTTAGTGCAGGGGGTTCGAATCGTGCTTCAACAACTTTTATCCAATGCGTTCACCATGGTTTTGATTATTTTAGTGATTAACATTGTTTATGTCTCTTTTTCCACTATGCGTTTAATTTTAACAATGAAAGGCAGAAGGTATGCAGCCGCTTTTGCTGGTACTGTCGAGATGCTGATTTATGTCATTGGTTTGAGTATCGTATTAGATAACTTAGATCAAGTACAAAATGTCATTGCGTATGCGCTAGGTTATGGAATTGGAATCATTGTCGGGATGAAAATTGAAGAGAAGCTGGCACTTGGCTACATTACTGTGAACGTGATTACAAAAGAAATCGATCTAGATCTCCCAAAGCAATTGAGAGAAAAAGGATATGGCGTCACCAACTGGGTAGTAGGAGGTCTTGAAGGAGACCGGTCAGCGATGCAAATTTTAACACCGAGAAAATATGAACTGCAATTATATGAAACGATTAAAACGCTTGATTCAAAGGCGTTTATCATTTCGTATGAGCCCAAAACGATTCATGGCGGCTTCTGGGTGAAGGCTGTGAAGAAAAGGAGAATTAAAGAATGACCGCAAAACCAAAGAAAAAGAAATTCTACGTGGAAGACAACATGACGATTGAACAAGTGTTGTCCCAGATGGCAGAGGAAGGCTACTCACCTGTCCGACGAATGGAGGAGCCCATCTTTCAGGAAAAGAAGGAAAATGGGTCGATTCAGATCATTCCGATTGGGAAAAAAATCGTATTTGAGGGAAAAATACTCTAAATCCGAACATTAAAACGACGACTTCATAGATTGTTCGATAAATCCGTTGACATCATGAACATCCGTTGTTAAGATAAACATGAAATCAAAACACGAGCCTCATATAATCTTGGGAATATGGCCCATAAGTTTCTACCCAGTTACCGTAAATGACTGGACTATGCAGGATAGTGAACAAAACTGACATGGCGTTTTAAAAGCGAACAGCGCTTACCATGGCCCGGTTTGTGTTGCTTCCTAACAATGCAATACAAACCGGGCCTTTTTGTTCGGCGTTTGACAAGCTACTTAGGTTTGGGAAGCGTGTCAAACGATACAAAATCGAATAATAGCTTAAAGGTGGGGACAAAATGAAGCCGCTTGTAGGTGTCATCATGGGAAGTACATCTGATTGGGAAACAATGAAACATGCGTGCGATATCTTAGAGGAATTAAACATTCCGTATGAAAAACAGGTTGTATCCGCACATCGGACACCTGATTTGATGTTTGAATATGCGACTGAAGCAAGAGGTAAAGGACTCAAGGTCATTATTGCCGGTGCTGGAGGCGCAGCACATTTACCGGGGATGGTCGCAGCAAAAACGACACTGCCGGTCATTGGTGTGCCCGTACAATCAAAAGCATTAAACGGGCTGGATTCCTTATTATCCATCGTTCAAATGCCAGGCGGTGTACCTGTTGCCACAGTGGCAATCGGCAAAGCCGGTGCAACAAATGCAGGCCTTTTAGCCGCACAAATGATTTCAGCATTCGATGAAGCCGTTGCAGCACGCCTTGAAGAAAGAAGAGAGCAAACAAAACAAACTGTATTAGAAAGCAGTGATCAGCTTGGCTAAGCAGACCATTTTTCCAAACGCAACCATTGGTATCATCGGCGGCGGACAGCTTGGCAGATACATGGCCGTCAGTGCAAAGCAAATGGGCTACCGGGCAGCAGTTCTTGATCCGGTAAGACATTCTCCTTGTGGACAGGTTGCTGATACAGAAATTACAGCCGCATACAGTGACCTTGAAGCGATCAGGCAGCTGGCGGACATCAGCGATGTGGTCACATATGAATTTGAAAATATTGATTATGATGCACTCAATCAGCTGAAGGAAGAGGCGTATTTACCGCAAGGAAGCGAACTCCTTCTTTTAACCCAAAACCGTGAAACGGAGAAAAAAGGGATTGTAGATGCAGGCTGTGAAGTCGCCCCTTATCGCATCGTTCATGATGAGAAGGAGCTGAAAGATGCAGTAAATGCGCTTGGTTTGCCAGCTGTGCTGAAAACATGCAGAGGCGGTTACGACGGTAAAGGACAGTACGTCATCAAAGAGAAGGATCAGCTTCATGAAGCGGCTGCACTTCTCACGCATGGAACGTGCATCTTAGAAAGCTGGGTTCCTTTCCAAATGGAACTGTCCGTGATTGTGACGCGGTCTGTTCATGGGGAAATTGCGACATTCCCAGTCGCTGAGAACATTCATAAGCACAATATTTTATTCCAAAGCATCGTGCCTGCACGGGTAGAAGGCAGCATTCAGGAGAAAGCAAAAGAGCTGGCAACAACGCTTGCTGAAAAGCTAGGGTTGGTCGGTACGCTTGCTGTTGAACTGTTCCTGACAAATGAAGGGAAGCTGCTTGTCAATGAACTGGCACCGCGTCCACATAACTCTGGACATTACACATTGGATTTATGTGAGACGAGTCAGTTTGAACAGCACATTCGCGCCATATGCGGTTTGCCGCTTGGCGGAACAGCTCTTTTATCAGAGGGTATGATGGTGAATTTGCTGGGCGATGAAGTGGACATCCCAAAAGAACATCCTGAGCTTTTAAAGGAAGCGAAGCTTTATCTATATGGCAAACATGAAGTAAAAGCCGGCCGCAAAATGGGGCATATGACATTTATGAAACAGCTTGATGATGAATGGATGGCAAACATCACAAAGATATGGACTGAAAGAGATGGAGGAAACGGGAAATGATCGAACGTTACGCACGACCAGAAATGTCAGCAATCTGGACAGAGGAAAACAAATTTAATGCATGGCTTGAAGTAGAAATTCTCGCTTGTGAAGCTTGGGCAGAGCTTGGTGTTATTCCAAAAGAAGACGTTGTGACTATGCGTAAGAATGCAAGCTTTGATATTGATCGTATTCTAGAGATTGAACAAGACACGCGCCATGACGTGGTTGCCTTTACGCGTGCTGTATCTGAATCTCTAGGAGAAGAAAGAAAGTGGGTTCATTACGGGCTAACATCTACAGACGTAGTGGATACGGCGCTTTCATATCTATTAAAACAGGCGAACGATATTTTGCTCAAGGACATTGAGAGATTTGTTGACATACTAAAAGAAAAAGCAAAAGAGCACAAATATACAGTCATGATGGGCCGTACACACGGTGTACACGCTGAACCGACAACATTTGGCTTGAAGCTTGCTCTTTGGTACGAGGAAATGAAGCGTAACTTAGAACGTTTTAAACAAGCTAAAGCCGGCATCGAATACGGCAAAATCTCTGGTGCTGTTGGCACATATGCGAACATCGACCCGTTTGTTGAGCAATATGTATGTGAGAAACTTGGCATCAAAGCTGCACCAATCTCCACCCAAACCTTGCAGCGTGACCGTCATGCAGATTACATGGCAACCCTTGCTTTAGTGGCAACAAGCATTGAAAAATTTGCTGTTGAAATTCGTGGTCTTCAAAAGAGTGAAACACGTGAAGTAGAAGAGTTCTTTGCAAAAGGACAAAAAGGATCATCCGCGATGCCTCATAAACGAAACCCGATCGGTTCTGAAAATATGACGGGGATTGCCCGTGTCATCCGTGGTTATATGCTGACTGCTTATGAAAATGTACCGCTTTGGCATGAGCGTGATATTTCTCATTCATCTGCTGAACGCATCATTTTACCAGATGCAACGATTGCACTGAACTATATGCTGAACCGTTTCTCTAACATTGTGAAAAACTTAACGGTTTTCCCTGAAAACATGAAACGCAACATGGACCGCACACTTGGCTTGATCTACTCTCAGCGTGTTCTTCTTGCACTCATTGATACAGGCATGGCACGTGAAGAAGCATATGACACGGTTCAGCCAAAGGCGATGGAAGCTTGGGAGAAACAAGTACCATTCCGTTCATTAGTAGAAGCAGAAGAGAAAATCACTTCACGCTTAACACCTGAACAAATCGCTGACTGCTTCGATTACAACTATCACTTGAAAAATGTCGATATGATTTTCGAACGTCTAGGTCTTGCGTAAGAAATGGGCCGCCTGCTAGTCAGGCGCCTAATCCTGAAAATTGCCAACATTCAAATTAGGAGGCCAATCTGAATGACTGTGAAACAAGAACTTCTCTACGAAGGCAAAGCGAAAAGAATCTATCAGACCGATGACGAGCATATTTTATATGTCGAATATAAAGACTCAGCTACAGCATTTAACGGTGAAAAGAAAGCGGAAATTGAAGGCAAAGGCAGACTGAATAACGAAATTTCTAGCTTGATTTTTCAAATGCTACATGAGAAAGGGATCAACAATCACTTTGTGAAACGCCTATCTGAAACAGAACAGCTCATTCAAAAGGTAGACATCGTACCGCTTGAAGTCGTTGTGCGAAACGTGGTGGCAGGCAGTATGTCAAAGCGTCTTGGGATTCCAGAGGGAACGAAACTGGACACACCTTTGATCGAGTTTTACTACAAAGATGATGCACTCGGCGATCCGCTCATTACAGAAGATCATATTCGCATTTTACATGCAGCGACACCTGAACAGGTGGAGGAAATGAAACAAATCACAAGACAAGTGAATGAAGAATTGAAGCAAATCTTCTCAGATTGCCATGTGAATTTAATTGATTTCAAGCTTGAATTCGGAATAGATCACGAGAATCGTATTTTGCTAGCTGATGAGATTTCACCTGATACGTGCAGGCTTTGGGACAAAGACACAAACGAAAAGCTTGATAAAGACGTGTTCAGACGAAACCTGGGCGGCTTAACAAATGCATACGAAGAAATTTTCAAAAGACTTGGAGGCCATAAACATGTATAAAGTGAAAATTTTTGTCAGCTTAAAAGAGAGCGTTCTTGATCCACAAGGAAGTGCCGTGCAGCACGCTTTGCACAGCATGTCTTATCAGGAAGTAAAGGATGTCCGTATCGGGAAATATATGGAGCTAGTCATTGAGAAATCAGAACGTGACTTAGATACAGTGGTCAAAGAAATGTGTGAAAAATTGCTTGCCAATACGGTGATTGAAGATTACCGCTATGAGGTGGAGGAGGTTGTCGCACAGTGAAGTTTGCAGTGATCGTCTTGCCTGGCTCTAACTGTGATATCGATATGTACCATGCGATTCAAGATGAGTTAGGTGAACAAGTTGAATATGTATGGCACGACGAAACGAGTCTTGATGGTTTTGACGGTGTACTCGTACCAGGCGGTTTCTCTTATGGGGATTACTTAAGATGCGGTGCGATTGCTCGTTTTTCTAACATCATGCCGGCTGTGAAAAAAGCAGCTGCGGAAGGAAAACCTGTTCTTGGTGTTTGTAACGGGTTCCAAATTCTTCAAGAACTTGGCATTCTGCCAGGTGCAATGAGACGGAATAAAGATCTAAAATTTATCTGTCGTCCAGTTGAACTCATTGTAGAGAACAACGAAACGCAATTTACAAGCGGCTATCAAAAAGGTGAATCGATTACGATTCCTGTAGCACACGGTGAAGGTAACTTCTACTGTGACGAAGACACGTTAGCGAAGCTGATTGAACGAGGCCAAATCGCTTTCACTTACGGTGACGATATTAACGGCAGTGTCAATCGAATTGCAGGTGTAACGAATGAACAGGGCAATGTACTCGGCATGATGCCGCACCCTGAGCGCGCGGTTGACTCATTACTAGGCAGCGCAGACGGACTTAAATTGTTTCAATCTATCGTGAAAAATTGGAGGGACACTCATGTCACTACTGCTTGAACCAAGTCACAAGCAAATTAAAGAAGAGAAATTGTATCAGCAAATGGGATTGAGTGATGAAGAATTCGCTTTAATCGAATCCATTATTGGCAGGCTGCCAAACTACACAGAAACGGGTATCTTTTCTGTCATGTGGTCAGAGCATTGCAGTTATAAAAACTCAAAGCCTGTTTTAAGCAAATTCCCGACAAAAGGAGAGCATGTTCTTCAAGGTCCTGGGGAAGGCGCTGGAATCGTTGATATTGGAGACAACCAAGCGGTTGTATTTAAAATCGAATCACATAACCATCCATCTGCAATTGAACCGTATCAAGGAGCGGCAACAGGTGTCGGCGGAATCATCCGTGATGTATTCTCCATGGGTGCTCGTCCAATTGCGGTATTAAACTCTCTTCGTTTTGGTGAACTGACTTCACCGCGCGTGAAGTACTTGTTTGAAGAAGTAGTGGCAGGGATTGCAGGCTATGGAAACTGTATCGGTATTCCAACAGTCGGCGGAGAAGTTCATTTTGATCAAAGTTATGAAGGCAACCCGCTCGTTAACGCGATGTGTGTAGGGTTAATCAACCATGAAGACATCAAGAAAGGGCAGGCAAAAGGTGTTGGCAATACGGTCATGTACGTTGGTGCCAAAACAGGACGTGACGGGATTCACGGTGCAACATTTGCGTCTGAAGAATTTTCTGATGAATCAGAAGAAAAACGTTCAGCGGTTCAAGTCGGCGATCCGTTCATGGAAAAGCTTTTGCTTGAAGCATGTCTTGAAGTCATCAAAAATGATGCGCTTGTGGGCATTCAAGATATGGGAGCGGCTGGCTTAACTAGCTCAAGTGCAGAGATGGCAAGTAAAGCCGGTTCAGGTATCGAAATGAACTTAGACCTGATCCCTCAGCGTGAAACAGGCATGTCAGCGTATGAAATGATGCTGTCTGAATCCCAAGAGAGAATGCTGTTGGTCATTGAAAAAGGCCGTGAGCAAGAAATCATTGATATTTTTGAAAAATACGATCTTGAAGCAGTCTCAGTCGGTCATGTGACAGACGATAAAATGCTTCGTTTACTCCATCAAGGAGAAGTAGTGTGTGAGCTTCCAGTTGATGCACTTGCAGAAGAAGCACCGGTTTATCACAAGCCGTCAAGTGAGCCTGCATACTATCGCGAGTTTTTAGAAACAAAAGTGGAAGCTCCAGCGATCACAGATGCAGCAGATACGTTGAAACAGCTGTTAAAGCAGCCAACGATTGCGAGTAAAGAATGGGTTTACGATCAATACGACTATATGGTTCGTACAAACACTGTCGTTGCACCTGGCTCTGATGCGGGTGTGCTCAGAATCCGTGGGACGAAAAAAGCTCTTGCGATGACAACAGATTGTAACGCACGTTATCTCTACCTTGATCCAGAGGTCGGCGGTAAGATCGCCGTCGCAGAAGCCGCACGTAACATTGTCTGCTCAGGCGCTCGTCCGCTTGCAGTAACAGATAACTTGAACTTCGGTAACCCGGAGAAACCAGAAATCTTCTGGCAGATTGAAAAGTCTGCTGACGGCATTAGCGAAGCTTGCCGTACATTAAGCACACCGGTCATCGGCGGTAACGTCTCTTTATATAACGAGTCAAATGGAACGGCCATTTACCCAACGCCAGTCATTGGCATGGTTGGTTTGATTGAAGATACAGCTCATATTACGACTCAATCGTTCCAACAGGCAGGCGATGTGATTTTCGTCATTGGTGAAACAAAGGAAGAATTTGCAGGCAGTGAGCTTCAAAAAATGACAGAAGGCCGTATCTACGGAAAAGCACCAGAAATTGATTTGGATGTAGAACTGGCGCGTCAAGAAGCCCTATTAGCAGCGATTCAAAACGGACTTGTTCAGTCAGCACATGATGTGTCTGAAGGCGGTCTTGGTGTAGCACTAGCTGAAAGTACATTTGGAACAGATGGTCTTGGCGCTGATATCCAGATCGATCTAAACAGCGCTGCATCACTATTCAGTGAATCACAGTCACGTTTTGTCGTCACAGTGAAACCAGAAAACCGCGAAGCGTTTGCTGCGGCTGTGCAAGATGCAAAAGAAGTCGGAACGGTCACAAATGATGGTGTATTCACTGTCAAAAATCAAGAAGGACAACAATGGATTCATGCGGCAGTCAACGAGCTTGAACGCGCATGGAAAGGAGCGATCCCATGCTTGCTGAAATCAGAGGCTTAAACGAAGAATGTGGCGTCTTTGGGGTTTGGGGACACGAAGAAGCCCCGCAAATCACATATTACGGATTGCATAGCCTTCAGCACCGAGGACAAGAAGGTGCGGGAATTATTGCAACAGACGGTGAAAACTTGACGTCACACAAAGGCCTTGGACTGATTACGGAAGTGTTCCAAAATGGTGAGCTTAAGGATTTAAAGGGAAAAGGTGCGATCGGACACGTTCGGTATGCGACAGCAGGCGGAGGCGGCTTTGAGAATGTGCAGCCCCTCTTCTTCCGCTCTCAAAACAATGGCAGTCTTGCCCTTGCTCATAATGGAAACTTGGTCAATGCAACGCAATTAAAACAGCAGCTAGAGAACCAAGGAAGTATTTTTCAAACGTCTTCTGATACCGAAGTGCTCGCTCACTTAATTAAGCGCAGCGGATATATGGATTTGAAGGATCAAATCAAAAATGCTCTGTCCATGCTAAAAGGAGCTTATGCTTTCTTAATCATGACGGAAACAGAAATGATCGTAGCGCTTGATCCGAACGGATTACGCCCACTTTCACTTGGTATGCTTGGGGATGCTTATGTTGTCGCTTCTGAAACATGTGCCTTTGATGTCGTTGGTGCTACCTATTTACGAGATGTAGAGCCTGGCGAAATGCTGATCATTAATGATGACGGCTTAAAATCTGAGCGTTTCTCGATGAACATTAACCGCAGCATGTGCAGCATGGAATACATTTATTTCTCAAGACCGGACAGCAATATCAATGGCATCAACGTGCATAGTGCGAGAAAGAATCTTGGCAAGAAGCTTGCAGAAGAAGCACATGTCGAAGCAGATGTCGTGACAGGTGTGCCAGACTCCAGTATTTCTGCAGCGATTGGTTATGCCGAAGCAACTGGTATTCCATATGAGCTAGGTTTAATTAAAAACCGTTATGTCGGCCGGACATTTATTCAGCCGTCTCAAGCATTGCGTGAGCAGGGCGTGCGCATGAAGCTGTCTGCAGTGCGCGGGGTGGTCGAAGGCAAACGTGTCGTCATGGTGGATGATTCCATCGTACGTGGAACAACAAGCCGCCGGATTGTGACGATGCTAAGAGAAGCGGGAGCGACGGAAGTGCATGTACGCATTAGTTCACCGCCAATCGCTCATCCGTGTTTTTATGGAATTGATACGTCTACACACGAAGAGCTGATTGCATCATCTCATTCAGTGGAAGAAATTAGACAGGAAATCGGTGCAGACACCATTGCATTTTTATCTGTAGACGGTTTAATGGACGGGATTGGCAGAAAGTATGATGATCCGCAGCGTGGTCAGTGTTTAGCATGCTTTACTGGAAAATACCCGACCGAAATTTATGAAGATACTGTCCTTCCTCATGTGAAGGAAACAGTCCTGACGAAATAATCGAATAATGGAGCAGCAGTCAACGTGATTTGATATGCTGCTCTTTCATTCTGCCGAAAATACATGGAAGACAAGCAGATAAAAGGAGTGAATGGGATGTCAGAAGCATATAAAAACGCCGGTGTCGACATCGAAGCAGGATACGAAGCCGTTAAACGAATGAAAACACACGTAGAACGTACAAAAAGAGCAGGTGTCATGGGGGCTCTAGGCGGATTTGGCGGTATGTTTGATTTATCTGAACTGCCATACAAAAAGCCCGTTCTTGTCTCAGGAACAGATGGTGTTGGTACGAAATTAAAGCTGGCATTTTTAATGGATCAACACGATACGATCGGTGTAGATGCTGTTGCTATGTGTGTGAACGATGTGCTTGCACAAGGGGCAGAGCCGCTCTTTTTCTTAGATTACTTAGCAGTTGGAAAAGCAGATCCTTTGAAAATTGAATCCATCGTCAAAGGTGTAGCTGACGGATGCGAGCAGTCTGGTTCAGCGCTTGTCGGCGGAGAGACAGCAGAAATGCCGGGTCTTTACACAGAAGAAGAATATGATATTGCTGGATTTTCTGTAGGTGTCGTTGAAAAGGATGAAATCGTCACAGGAGAGAACATCAAGGAAGGTCATTTGCTGATTGGACTCAGCTCTAGCGGAATTCATAGCAATGGCTATTCTCTTGTACGAAAAGTATTGCTGGAAGACGCAGGTCTAGACCTTCACCAAACGTATGAACCTTTTACAAGACCGCTTGGAGAAGAGCTGCTGGAACCGACGAAGATTTATGTCAAGCCTGTTCTTAAACAAGTGAAAGCTGGCAAGGTTGACGGTATGGCACATGTGACAGGCGGTGGCTTTATTGAGAACTTACCACGTATGCTGCCTGAAGGGCTTGGTGTTGAGATTGATAATGGCTCATGGCCGGTCCCGCCTATTTTCTCCTTTATTCAAGAAAAAGGGCAATTAAAAGCAGAAGAGATGTTCAATGTATTTAATATGGGTATCGGCTTTGTCCTAGCCGTCAAAGAGGATGATCTCGTCGATGTGATCAGCGGACTTGAACAAGACGGAGAGAAAGCCTTCCTTATCGGACGAGTTCAAAAAGGAGAAGGCGTCACTTTCGGTGGTGGAAGCCTCTCATGAAAAAGTTTGCGATCTTCGCCTCTGGAAGCGGGACAAATTTTCAAGCCATTATTGATACGTTAAAAGAAGAACAGTGGCCGGCAAAAGCCGCCATTGTGATCTGTGATAAACCGGGTGCGAAGGTGCTGGAGCGGGCAGAGAAAGAGGGCATTCCGTCCTTTTCTTTTACGCCGAAGGCTTTCCCGAGTAAAGCCGCTTTTGAGCAAACCATCATTGAACAGCTGAAGCTGCATGAAGTGGAATGGATTTTCCTCGCTGGGTATATGCGACTGATCGGTCCGACATTACTTGACGCATTTAGAGGGAAAATCGTGAATATCCACCCTTCTTTACTGCCAGCATTTCCTGGACTCGATGCGATTGGACAAGCCTATCAAGCAGGAGTCAAAGTAGCTGGCATCACGGTTCATTATGTCGACGAAGGCATGGATACCGGCCCGATTATTGATCAAGCAGCCATTCATATTGAACAAGGGGAAGACCTTGAATCCATTGAAAAAAGAATGCATGAATTAGAACATACACTATATCCAAAAGTGATCAAATCACTTTTAGAATTATCTTAATGAGGTGACAAAGGCATGACGATCAAACGCGCATTAATCAGTGTTTCCGATAAAACAAATCTTGTACCTTTTGTGAAAGAACTAACAGAACTTGGAGTTGAAGTGATTTCAACTGGTGGTACACACAAACTTCTTCAAGAGAACGGCATTGATGTCATTGGTATTTCTGAAGTGACTGGCTTCCCAGAAATCATGGACGGACGACTCAAAACGCTTCATCCGAACATTCACGGTGGACTGTTAGCAGTGAGAGAAAACGATGAGCATATGGCACAGATCGAAAAGCACGGCATTCAGCCAATTGATCTTGTCGTTGTGAATCTATATCCATTCAAAGAGACCATTTCCAAAGACGATGTCACGTATGAAGAAGCGATTGAAAACATTGATATTGGCGGACCGGGTATGCTTCGTGCTGCTTCTAAAAACCATCAGGACGTCACTGTGATTGTAGACCCGCGTGATTATGATTCTGTCGTTCAACAAATCAAAGAAGGCGGCGTCTCACTAGAGAAAAAACGTGAGCTTGCAGCAAAAGTATTCCGTCATACAGCTGCTTACGATGCCCTGATTGCGGATTATTTAACGAACTTTGTTGGTGAAACAGAGCCAGAACAGTTCACAGTCACATTTGAGAAAAAGCAATCTCTTCGTTATGGAGAAAACCCGCACCAAGCGGCGACGTTTTATGAAAATGCGCTTCCAAGCAAAGGCTCTTTAGCTACTGCAACGCAATTACATGGAAAAGAACTTTCCTATAATAACATCAAAGATGCAGATGCAGCACTTCAAATTGTACGTGAATTTACGGAGCCAGCGGCTGTGGCTGTAAAGCATATGAACCCATGTGGTGTTGGGACAGGGGAAACGATTGCAGAAGCATTTGATCGTGCATTTAAAGCAGATGAAACATCTATTTTCGGCGGCATTGTGGCGCTTAATCGTGAAGTAGACAAACAAACGGCTGAGGTGCTCCATACGATTTTCTTAGAAATCGTCATCGCACCATCGTTCAGCCAAGAAGCACTTGACGTGTTAACAGCGAAAAAGAACCTTCGTCTACTAACATTAGATGTAGAAGCAGATCTTGGGAAAAAAGAAAAGCAGCTGACAAGTGTTCATGGTGGATTGCTCGTTCAGGATATCGACACATACGGCTTAGAGGAAGCAACGATCTCTATCCCAACGAAAAGAGAGCCGACTGAAGACGAATGGAAAGACTTAAAGCTCGCTTGGAAAGTCGTCAAGCATGTGAAATCAAATGCCATCGTTCTAGCGAAGGATCAAATGACAGCAGGTATTGGTGCTGGTCAAATGAACCGTGTTGGCTCGGCTAACATTGCGATTGAGCAAGCAGGTGAAAAGGCAAAAGGCAGTGCACTAGGCTCTGATGCGTTCTTCCCAATGGGCGATACAGTGGAAGCTGCTGCAAAGGCAGGCGTCACAGCGATCATCCAGCCAGGTGGTTCCATTCGTGATGAAGAATCAATCCAAAAAGCAGATGAATACGGCATCGCCATGGTCTTCACTGGCGTTAGACATTTCAAACATTAAGGGGATGACAGTGTGAACGTATTAATTATCGGCAGAGGCGGAAGAGAGCATACCATCGCATGGAAAGTGAATCAAAGCGAACTTGTCAGCCAAGTATTTGTCGCACCCGGCAATGATGGAATGACAGACGCTGCGAAGCTTGTCCCGATCGACGAGGGAGATCATGAGGCGTTAATTCGTTTTGCAAAAGACAATAACATCGGTTTAACAATTGTCGGTCCAGAGGTTCCTTTAATTGCAGGTGTCGTCGATGCATTTGAAGAAGCAGGTCTAAAGGTATTTGGACCGAATGCAAAAGCCGCAGTCATTGAAGGCTCAAAAGAATTTGCAAAAGACTTAATGAAAAATTATGAGATCCCGACAGCCGCTTACGCCACTTTTACATCGTTTGAAGAAGCGAAGGCATATGTGGAAGAAAAGGGTGCCCCAATTGTCATTAAAGCAGATGGGCTTGCCGCAGGAAAAGGCGTGACAGTGGCAATGACGCTTGAAGAGGCAATCAACTGCCTACATGACTTTTTAGAGGATGAAAAGTTTGGCGATGCGAGTGCATCGGTTGTCATTGAAGAATTTTTAACAGGTGAAGAGTTTTCTCTGATGGCCTTTGTCAATGGAGAAAAGGTGTATCCGATGGTGATCGCACAGGATCATAAACGGGCATTTGAAGATGACAAAGGACCAAACACCGGCGGGATGGGCGCTTATTCACCGGTTCCACAAATTTCTGATGAAGTGGTACAAAAAGCGGTGGAAGACGTCGTCAAACCAGCAGCTCGCGCGATGGTGCAGGAAGAGCGTTCGTTTACAGGCATTTTATATGCAGGCTTAATGCTGACACCAGAAGGCTCAAAAGTCATTGAGTTCAATGCACGCTTTGGCGACCCTGAAACGCAAGTAGTGCTCCCTCGCCTTGAATCAGATCTAGTCCAAGTCTTCCTAGACATTCTAGATGGAAAAGATGTGGACTTGCAGTGGAAAGACACAGCCGCTGTCAGTGTCGTTCTTGCATCAGAAGGATACCCAGAAGACTACGCAAAAGGCACGCCAATCGGTGCTTTGCAAACAACGGTCTCTGATGTCGTCACCTTCCACGCAGGAACAAAAAAGGAAAACGATCAATTCGTCACAAATGGCGGCCGTGTAGCAAATGTGACCGCATTTGACGACACATTTGAAGCGGCAAGATCAAGAGTGTATGAAGCGGTTGAAGAAATCATTCAGCCAGGTTTATTTTATCGCCGTGACATTGGCGCCCGTGCGCTGAAGGCAGCGGGGAAAACTACATGATTATACTAGACTCTCTCACTATGTGAGTGGGTCTTTTTTTATATTATAAAACTCACAGATAAACCTTAAAATTACTTTAAATGTATAAAAAAACCTTTTTATTTTCATTTTAATGTTATAAATTTAATATATTACAAAGGGAGGTATAATAATGAAAAAAGTGATTTCATCAGTTCTTCTAGTTCTCGTATTAGTAAGCTCAGCTTTTGCTATTCCTGCACCAACTTCTGCTAAAGAATTTGGTTCTATCAATCTTAATAAGGTCCATAATTTAGGTAAAACAGGAAATACCAAAATTGAAAAAATTTCATATGATCAATATGTTAAGGAAGTATCCAAATCAAGGGGTATCTCTAAGAAAGAAGTTCAAAAATCTTCTACAAATTTATCAAAGAAACAATTTAGTACAGCTGCAACAAAATACAGTATGCATAAAATGACAATTGTTCAGGATGTAGGTTTTTTATATCAACCTAAAGTTCAAATTTATGCTTGGACATATGCGAGTGGATCATTTGTACAATTTAAATATATTGAAGATATAGACTTAGACAGATATTCTAGCCTTGGTTCAAAACATTTTGCTGGTAAAGTTAAAGCAAAAATAACTTCTCCAACTGCTATTTGGTGGTATGTAAATGGAGACTTCTATAATAATGGAACCACTAATGTATCAATAAGTGGAAGTGGTTCTGCAGCAGTAAAAGGGGTAACAGTAACTGGTAGTTTCTCAGTTTCTAAATCTTCAAATCATTACAAATATTGGAATAATAGTGGTACTAAACATCGTTAATTATAGAAATTATTTTCTGGAATTTTCGAGAAAATTGGTTTAATCAAAACACCTTTCTATCTGACGAGATGGCAAGGTGTTTTTTCTTCTTTTGATGATTAGAAGGGATATAGCCCGAATTTGGAGAAGTGTTATTGGATGACCCATTCACGAGGAGGCAACATGGAATTTAAGGCAATTATTCTCTTTGCAATATTCATGATCATTTTATTTCTCATAAACATAAATAACATTATGTTATTTGCCATTAAACACAATAAAATGAAAAAAGCTTCAGCCATTAGTTATATGATCCTATCCATTTTTTCTGGCATTGCTATTTCTTCATTTTTAATTTGGAAGTTTTTCATTAGCTAAGAGGGGAATGAGTGTATGGTGCAATTGAAGAAACTTGCAAACGAGCGTTTTTCTGCTTTGATCTGTATGGATCCATTCAATGAGCGAATTCGTTTGGATGACTATAGCGGCAGGGTGCAGGATGTGATTCAGTCCGTGCTTCAGGAAGCGGCGGACTGCAAGGCGTCTAAGGTTATTGTAAAAGTAAGGCGCGAGCATATGCCTCTTTTTTTAGCAAAAGGCTTTCGGCTTGAAGGCGTGTTTTCTCATTATTTCCTCGGAAGTGATGCGTACGGCATGTCGCTCTTTCTGACCGAAGATCGAATGAACAGCCCATTTTGGCTGAAGGAAGATGAAATCGTTGCGTCTATTCAAGAAAAGCCGATGAAAAAAGACCAAGGCGTGTGGCAAGATGAGTATGTGATGAGGAAAGCTGGTCCAGAGGATGTGCACAAGCTGGCAGCGCTCTATGATACGGTCTTTGAAACGTACCCCACGCCAATGAACGAGCCAGATTACATCCAAAAGGTAATGGAGGAAGGGACGGTTTTTTATGCCGTTGAACATGACGGTCAACTTGTAAGTGCCGCATCCGCTGAAATCAATGTGCTGTATGGTCATGCAGAATTAACAGATTGTGCAACCCTTCCCACATACAGAAAACTAGGATTCATGCATCATTTGATTCTAGCCCTCGAACAAGAGCTTCAATCCATGCACATTTATGTCTTTTATTCTCTCGCCCGTGCACTGTCCTATGGAATGAATCAAGTATTTTATCAGCTCGGGTATACATACACCGGACGCTTTCAAAACAACTGCTATATTTTTGACAAAATTGAAGATATGAATCTATGGGTCAAAACGCCAAATGAATCATGAAATGGTTCTCATCTGATCAAGTAGCCCAGATAGGCGGTACGCCATGATACTCAGCTGCAGCTTCATCCGATCATCAGTGGATTTGAGGCTGCAGCCTGTTCTCGTTTCAATTTGTTTCAACCGGTAGCTTAACGTATGCCGGTGAATAAACAATTCCCCCGCTGACTTTTGAATATTTTCATTGTGTGCCAAATACACTTCGAGTGTATGAATGAGGTCAGCTCCTTGTTTTTTTGTATAAAGCAGCGGGCTTAACAGCTCCACGTAAAAGTCATGCAAATTCATTCCGGCTTCGTTCATTTCAAGCAGCATCCCATATAGACCGAGCTTCTGATAATGAATGATGCTGTCATCTGTTTTCAAAAGAGGAAGAAGCCTTGCTGCATATTGGGCTTCTTTTGCACTTTTAGCAAAGAGACTGATCTGGTCGTAGGCTCTTCCAATGCCAATCACAATGGGATGGACGGGGAAAAAATAAGACCAAGTACTGCGGCATTCTTCTGATGCGCGATACCAATTTGTTTCTTGATACGTGCTTTTCCCTGCAGGCGTCAAGACGAAAATGGAATCAAGCCTTGCCTTTAATAAAAAAGGAATTTGTCTGCGTTCAAAAATGGATGTGAGCAATTGGGATAGGCGCTGCACCATTTGATGATCGAGCTGTGTGTGCTGATGCTGAAATTGAAAGTAGATGACGACTTGTTCTTCGCTCATATCATATTGCAGCTTTCTTGCTTGTTCGATGACATAACTTTCTTCTGTGTATTGCTGTTGCAGCATATCATCCAATAAATGCCCCTGCATTTGGTTTTCTGTATCTTGAATGGCTTTTTGTTTCAACCATTCAATCGCATACACCGCACCGGCATGCTCAATGGCGATGGCATCGAGATGGTGCCACGTCTCTTTTTTCTTTAACGCCACAATGAACCCGAAAATATCCCCCATTGCAATCACAGGGCATGCAGCTAGAACAAACGCACCATATGTGTCATAGACGAGCCGGCCTTTTTCCTCTGCCTGCTTGAGCAGAGAAGAGGTTTCAATCGGTTCGTCATCTGTTAGAAAGCCAAAAGCAGGAGAATAGGTCACTTCGTCTGTTTCGAGATGAGCTGCTGTTTGGTGCAAAAACACATCCAGTACGACGATATTTGCCGCTGTGAGATGTGCCAGTTCATCTGTAATTTGCGTGACATTTTTATTGCTCACATTTAAATGGGTCAGTCTTTGATGAATCGCAGAAGAATATTTGAGCTGATGGAGCTGACTGCTGACGATTTGTTCTAGAACGGCTTTTGTGATGTCTGAAAAATTGACATGGGGCGGAATCTCGATGAGCGGAATACCGCTATTTTCGGCGGCTTCAATGAGTGATGCGGGAATTTCCGTTAAGTACACGCCTTTATAAATGGCAATGGCTGAAAGACGATGAGATTGAATCAATTTTTCAAGCCGGATGCGTCTTTCTTTATTTTCTGTCAGTCCAAACCCAGTTGTAACAAGTAATTCTCCTTCGGAAAGTCTAGACGTGTCCTCAATAATTTCCACAATGGTCACCCACTGGATAAGACGATCCAGTCCATTTTCTCCAGCAAGCAGTTTGGTTTCTTTCATCATATCGAGCGAGAGTGCATCTTTGACGAGAATCGCCATAGACTCATGACCTCCTTTTGAACACTCTTATACACCATGTATAAAAAACACATGTGAAATTCGGGCATATGGCGAATGGAGGATGACTGCCCTCTTGATTAAGCTAATCTTATACCAAGTATACAAAATTTTCTTGCGATTCATGTAAAAAGAAAAGTGCAGCTGCTGACAAGAGAGGGAGGAATGACAAAGTGGAGACCCGGGATTACTTAATCAAACCGATGTTAAATCAGCAATATCCTGTGGCTGTGAGAGGAGAGGGGATTTATTTATATGATCGGGACGGAAAAAAATATATAGATGGCTCATCAGGGGCAGTCACGGCAAGTATTGGACATGGCATACAAGAGATTATTGATGCGATGACGGAGCAAGCGAAAAAGGTGAGCTTTACGTACAGGTCACAATTTACGAATGAACCAGCGGAAGAACTAGCGTATGAATTGAGTACACTTTGCCCAGGTGATCTGAACTGGTCTTTTTTTGTAGGGAGCGGTTCAGAGGCAACGGAGACTGCTATGAAAATAGCGATACAGCATTGGCAGGAGCAGGGGAAGACGGAAAAAAATCATATCATCTCAAGGTGGATGAGTTACCACGGCATTACATTAGGGGCGCTGTCGATGTCAGGTCATATTGCAAGGAGAGAGCGCTTTGAACCACTGCTTGAAAAGCATCCAGTGCTGTCTCCGCCCTATAGCTACCGGTCATGGCTGCCAAAGGAAGACAGCAAGCAGGTCGAGTGGTATGTTCAGGAATTTAAGACCGTCATCCAGCGTATAGGAAAAGAGAGGATCGCCGCATTGATTGCTGAACCGATTGTTGGCGCAGCGGGAGCGGCGCTCCTGCCGCCAGACGGATATTACGAAGCGATGAAGCGTGTCTGTGAAGAAAACGACATTTTAATGATCGCAGATGAAGTCATGACGGGCTTTGGACGAACTGGGAAAATGTTTGCGATGGAACACTGGGGCACGGTACCAGATATCATGGTTCTTGGAAAGGGCATGAGCGCAGGTTATTCTCCAATCGCAGCAGTTGTCTCAACGGATCGTGTGATGGCACCGATTATCAGCGGCTCCGGCTCTGTCATGGCAGGGCACACATATAGTGCCAATCCGCTTTCAGCAGCTGTTTCATTAGCGGTCATTCGATATATGAAAAAGCATCAGCTTCCCGAACGGGCTGAACTTTCCGGGCGATACATGATGAATGCTTTAAAAGATCTGCAAGTAGCCCATTCCATCATAGGGGATGTAAGAGGGAAGGGATTGCTTATTGGCATTGAATTTGTCGCAGATCGTTTATCTAAAACGCCATTTCCTGCACATGCTCAGATAACCAATCTCGTCGTTGAAACGGCAAAACAAAATGGACTGCTGGTGTATCCAGCAAGCGCTGGAGAGAATGGGGTCGGAGGCGCAGCGGTTATGATCGCACCGCCGCTTTCCATCACACAGCAGGAAATGGATGAACTCATTGATTTATTCGGGCAGACCATCACACAAGTCGAACAAGAAGTGATCAATCGAGGATTTTTCCCATCTGCTATGTAAGGAGGAACGAACATGAACAAAACTGTGGGTTTGGATGAAGTGATGACGCGATTAAAAGATGGCATGACCATCATGTTTGGCGGATTTGGCGGCGTGGGTTCACCACCATCGTTGATTGATGCCATTTTGCAAGCAAATATTCAAGATCTGACATTGATCGGAAATGATGCAGGTTTCCCGCAAATTGGTGTGGGCCGGCTCATCACAGAAGGAAGAGTGAAAAAAATCATCGCCTCTCATATCGGCTCAAATCCCATTGCCGGACAGAAAATGCAAGCTGGTACATTAGACGTTCATTTTTATCCGCAGGGCATTCTTGCAGAAAAAATCAGAGCAGGCGGAATGGGGCTGGCGGGCATTGTGACAGATGTTGGGATGGATAGCCTGAATCTCGATGAGAAACAATTGGTTCAACTGAATGGGAAGAATTATATGTTAGAGCCTGCGCTCACAGCGGATATTGCCATCGTCAATGCCTACAAAGCAGATGAAGTGGGAAACCTGATTTTTGATAAAAGCGCACGGAATACAAACCCGATTGTGGCGATGGCAGGAGACTGGACCATTGCGGAGGCAGAAGAAATTGTGGCAGCGGGGCAGCTCGATCCAGAAGAAATCGTGACGCCAGGCGTATTTGTGAATCAAATCGTGCAATCAAAAGGAGTGAACTGGACATGGGCATGGGAGACATCGATTTAAGACACCGCATTGCTAAAAGAGCAGCACAAGAAATTGAAGATGGCATGATTGTGAATCTTGGGATCGGCATTCCGACCCTAGCAGCAGATTACATTCCATCACATTACGAGGTGTGGCTGCATGCAGAAAACGGCATTATGGGGGCAGGAGCCTCGCCTCTGCAAGGGGAAGAAGATTCGAATTTGTGCAATGCCGGTGGTTTTCCCATTACGTTGACAAAGGGCGGCTCGTACATGGACAGTACGACTGCTTTTGGCATCATCCGAAAAGGCATGCTGGATATGACGATTTTGGGTGCACTTGAAGTAAGCAGCCAAGGGGATCTTGCCAATTGGATTGTACCGGGGAAAAGAGTACCGGGTATGGGCGGAGCGATTGAGCTGGCGCAAAAAGCGAAAAAAGTGGTCGTGGTGATGAGCCATCTTGATAAACACGGTCGATCTAAAGTGAAATCGGCTTGTACATTGCCGTTAACCGCTAAAGCGTGTGTCGATTTGATTATTACGGATATGGCGGTCATTGAGGTTAAGTCTCAGCTGCTCATTTTACGTGAAGTCATGCCGCCATTTCAGCCGGAAGATGTCATAAGGGCGACTGAAGCGCCATTAATTTTAGCGCCTGATGTCAAATCTGTTGTGTAGAAAGGATGAACGACTTGCAGCCAATGACACGTATCAGAAACTGGATGAAAGAGCATCAGGATGAAGCCATTACGCTTCTTCAGCAAATGGTGCAATGTGACAGCACCCAAGGAAATGAAGAAGAGGTTCAGCAGATCGTGGCCAATAAACTGTCCGCCATTGGCTTTGATGTAGACGTTTGGGAAATTGGCGACGATGAATTACTAGAGCATCCTTATTTTTATTCCCCGCGCCGATCTTTTCAAGGGAGTCCCAACGTTGCTGGGCGATTGAAAGGGAAAGGTGGCGGCAAATCGATTTTATTAAACGGGCACGTAGATGTGGTTCCGGCAGGAGATACGAATCAATGGACATATCCGCCTTACAGCGGGCATATCATAAACGGGAGACTTTATGGACGCGGGGCAACAGATATGAAAGGTGGAAACGTTTCTTTACTCTTTGCGCTTGAGGCACTGCATGCGCTTCAGATTCCCCTGAAAGGAGATGTGGTGTTTCATAGTGTCGTCGAAGAGGAAAGCGGCGGAGCAGGCACACTTGCTGCGATATTGAAAGGGTACACAGCGGATGCTGCCATCATTCCAGAGCCAAGTCATATGAACATTTTTCCGATTCAGCAAGGATCAAAGTGGTTCAGGCTGCATATTAAAGGAAGGGCAGCTCATGGCGGAACAAGGTATCACGGTGTTTCTGCTATTGAAAAGAGCACGGTGGTCCTTTCTCATATAGCGGCACTAGAAAAAGAAAGAAATCAGCGAGTGACGGAGCCTCTGTTTCAGCATATCCCGATTCCAATTCCAATCAACATTGGGAAAATTCAAGGCGGTGATTGGCCGTCCTCTGTCGCAGATCTTGTCACAATGGAAGGCAGGCTTGGTGTGATGCCAGGTGAGACAGTTGAGCAGGCAGAGAAGGAATTAGAAAATTGGATGACTGGACTCGCTGAAGAGGATGATTGGTTTCAAGAACATCCTGTGGAAGTGGAGTGGTTTGGTGCTAGGTGGCTTCCAGGGTCAATCGACTCTGATCACCCGCTTTTAGGTCTATTGAAGGAACAATATGAAGAGGTCATGCAGCACCCGCCAAAGGTGGAAGCCGCCCCTTGGGGGACAGACGGCGGATTACTGTCACAAGCAGCGGATATCCCAATCATTGTGTTTGGACCTGGAACGACAGAGCTTGCCCATTTCCCGAATGAATCCATTGAGATCAAACATGTGATTGAAGCAGCAGAAATCATTGCTGGTACGTTGGTCAAATGGTGCGAAGCAGCGGAATGATTCACACACAAAAAAAAGAAGGCTGTCTACTCAGCCTTCTCCAGCGTGCAGATAAACCCTCGCCCTTCCTAGACTTCAAAGGTTTTCATGTCACGCTGAAAGGAAGACAAAGGGCTAAAATAAAAATCATTTTAGCCCTTTGTCAACAATCTGACGAAGGCTGTCTACTCAGCCTTCTCTTTATGTGTATTCTGCTGTTCACACATATAGGTCACTGGACAAAAACGAAGAATACCAGAGCCCAATTTTAATCCGCCGAGCATGATGCCAAAAAGCAGCATTTTACTCCAAGGTTTTCGAGCATATAAGGATCCAGCTACAGTACATATCGTCATTCCGCAGGCAATTCTCATGAGCGCTTCCATTAAGCCAAGATTAGGTTTCATTGCAAGTGATTCTCCTTTTTTAAATTATTTTAAGTGTGATTTCAAGAAATTGTAACGTTTCATTAATGCGTAACGTGGTTCGTTATGTTACGATAGGGCTAATACAAATGAAGGAGAGTATGTGAATGTCCGAACGTACTTTTAATTGGAGAAACAATGACATCCGCACACAAATCGATGTAGTCGACTCAAAAACAGTTCCAACACTCCTTTTAACGAATGGACTCGTGCTAAACCCGTTTTTGAAGCAATGGGTGAAGGCAAATATTTGGATACATGATGATCGAATTGTTTATGTCGGAGCAGAGCTTCCTCAAAATAAATCAGCTAAACGTGTGATTGATTGTGAAGGTAAATACATTGTGCCGGGGTATATTGAACCTCACGCGCATCCGTTCCATATTTATAATCCCCAATCACTTGCAGAATATGTGTCTCAATTTGGCACAACAACGATGGTCAGCGATAACTTATTTCTTCTTTTGCAAAGCAATGAAAAGAAAGCGCTTTCCACTCTGTGTGAATTAAAAAAGCAGCCATTTCAGTACTTCTGGTGGTCCAGATACGATCTTCAAACCGAGGTCAGGTATGAAGATGAGATGCTTCCTATTAACTATCGGAAAGAATGGATTGATCATCCCGACGTCCTTCAAGGCGGCGAATTAACGAGCTGGCCAAGATTAATGGACGGTGATGATCTCATTTTATATTGCATGCAAGAAACGAAGAAGCAGAGAAAACGAATTGAAGGGCATTTCCCTGGGGCTTCTGAGAAAACGCTAACAAAAATGAAGCTGTTTGGAGCGGACAGTGATCATGAAGCAATGAATGCAGACGATGTGCTCAAACGCTTGTCTCTAGGTTATCATGTGTCCTTGCGTCATTCTTCCATCCGCCCAGATTTAGTGAACATTTTAAGGGAATTGCATGAGCGTGACTTTAGGCACTACGATCACTTTTTCTATACAACAGATGGATCAGCGCCTCACTTTTATGAAGAAGGCATGATCAATCGTCTCATTTCCATTGCCCTTGAAGAAGGCGTGCCTACTATTGATGCGTACAATATGGCGACTTTTAACATTGCGAAATACTATCAAATTGATGACTTATTAGGGGTGGTCGGTCCTGGCCGATTGGCTTCTTTGAATATTTTAGATGATCCGATGAATCCAAATCCAGAAACGGTGATTTCTAAAGGGGTAATCCTGAAATTAGAGGGGGAGAACCAGCATCAATTCCAAGAGACAAAATGGGAAAATGGCGGGCTTGAACCATTAGCTTTAAGCTATGACCTGACGATGAGTGACCTGCAATTCTCAATGCCGCTTGGTGTCAAAATGCGAAATGCTGTCATCATGGAGCCTTATACAGTGGAGATTGATAACTCTGTCAACCAGCTGTCCTGTGACCATGATCAAAGCTTCTTCAGTTTGATTGATCGAAAAGGCGAGTGGCGCGTGAACACAATGTTAAAAGGATTTGCAAACAAGGTGCAAGGGTTTGTCAGCTCATTTTCAACCACTGGTGACATTTTAGTGATTGGGAAAAATAAAGATGATATGATGCTCGCTCATAAGCGAATGAAAGAAATTGGCGGAGGAATCGTGCTCACAGAAAACGGAAAGATTTTGCATGAAATCCCGCTGCAATTATCAGGCTGTGCATCAGCTGAACCGTTTGAAACGGTTCTTCAGCAGGAGCAAACGTTACGCGAGCTACTCATTGAGCGAGGGTATCCATTTGACTGCCCAATTGATACACTTGTCTTTTTCCAAAGCACACACTTGCCGTATATTCGAGTGACACCAAGAGGAATATTTGATGTCATGAAAAAAACTGTACTCTTTCCGTCTATAATGCGTTAAAATATAACAGAGTGGAGCTGTATCATATTTGCTAGATTTCTGACCGCTGTTATAGGGCAGGAGTGAGCAATGGATCTCTTCGCTGCTAGATATGGTGACAAAGCATAGGGCTTTGACATGACGAATGAAGTGCCCAATTGTAAAATGAATCTGTCGGTTACGCTGGCCGACCAACATATTTTGAATAATTAAGCAAGGCGGGGCGCAGGTTTATCGTCTCGCCAAGCTTTCTACACATACTATTTTTTAGGGAAAGACTTAACAGAGCAGAAGTGTTCTAGATATCGGAGGCAAACAAGTTTGTCAGATTGTCGCACAAGGAATATGACAAAACTTGTCGAATTTGTTTACGATAAAGAAGCTTCGGCTTACGAAAGAACCTGATGGCATTTTCAGCGTAGAACCAAACCTGTCATGATTCGTTCAAAGCTCATTGCTGAGGTTGAAAAAAATGAGTCAGGAAAGATACCGCTTTCTCGGAAAAGTCAGTGCGGAGCGGTGTGCCAATAGTAAAGGAGAAGATGTATAAAGATGCAAATTGATAAATTAAGGGGCAAAAGCTTAGATCAGCTATTCAACTCCATCTTATCCCTTAAAGACCTGGAAGAATGTTATCGATTTTTTGATGATTTGTGCACCATCAATGAAATCCAATCTTTATCACAGCGTCTTGAAGTAGCGCGTATGCTTCGCGAGGGAAATACGTATCACAAAATTGAAACGGAAACAGGTGCAAGTACAGCCACTATCTCACGTGTCAAACGCTGCTTGAACTACGGAAATGATGCCTATACGATGGCACTTGACCGCGTAGCAGAGCAACAAGCAACGGACGAAACAAAATAAAGCAGCTTTCACTGCAGACATTCTTTATGATTTGTCGTTTTGAAGTTGAACAAATAGAGCCATTTCAGTTGAAATGGCTCTATTTGATATCATCAAGTTCTCCCATAAACCATCGTTCACCTTCATAGGACACTTCATCGTCATCAGTGATCACTTCCTTAAAACCGATGGTTCGCATATTTTGCGCAACAGATAAATCCCATTCTTTTTGAATATTTCTCTGATCAGAAAGGGGAAGCCATGTCTGATACTCATCTTGTCTGTTGAAGAAATCTTTCACATAAGAATCCCCTTTAAACACAATGATTTGTGAATGCCATAATCCAGGCAGATCGACTGCGACCACGACACGATATATGTCCCCGTCGTTTGGTTTCAAATCAATGAGATGCTCAGCTCTATTCAATAGAGTTTGAATGCATAGACGTTTGATCTTTTTCGGTGTTCTGTTGGAAGTCATAAAATCATAAGCCGCTGGTAGAGGCAGGTGCCAGTAGTCAGAAACATTCTCCGGAAACGACTGCGTATTTGCGTTCATTTCTTTTATGATCTGTTGAGTCTTTCGTTTCATACCGCGGACCTTTTTTTCACGCATACTCTTTCTCCTTATCAAAGATCTATTAAGTTCTTTATACGTGATTGAGCAAGAATGTCAACGAAAAAAGGTGCGGAAACGCACCTTTTTAAGCTAGACAGACTGCTCTGTGCCTGAGAACATAGGGACTTCACTTGTCTGGCCGTTTTCTTGTCTAAAAATAATATGTTTTTCGTTAAAATGAATAGGTGATTCGATTCCAGCTGCTGCGCATAAATTAAACAAACCTTCTCTAAGGGACAGGATATAATTGCAGACGCGGTATTTCTTTTCTTCAATGGATAAACCTTTTTGCAGCTTTGGATCAGTTGTTGCGACCCCGACTGGGCATTTATTCGTATGGCATACTTGCGCCCGAATACAGCCAACCGAGAACATCAAGCCCCGTGCGATATTCACAAAATCCGCTCCCATGGAAAGGGCAATGGCGATTTTATCAGGGGAGAGAAGTTTACCAGACGCAAACAGCTTGAGTTGATCTCGAACCCCATATTTCTTCAAAATTTGATGGACCATCGGCAGTGCGGTGAAAATGGGCAGGCCTGCGGAATCAGCCAGTTCATGAAAGGAAGCACCTGTGCCACCTTCTCCACCATCCACTGTAATGAAATCAGGATGTTTTCCGCTTTTTTTCATATAGAGAGCAAGCTCCTCGATATCTTCTTTATGTCCAACAACTAGCTTGATTCCAACTGGTTTTCCGCCGATGTTTCGCAGTTGTTCAATAAAATCAAGCATGTCAGGAATGGAGTGAAACATCTCGAACCGGTTCGGACTGTCAATGGATTGGTGCGGCGGCAGTTTACGGATTTGGGCAATTTCTTCTGTGACTTTTTCACCGTCAATGTGTCCCCCGCGTGTTTTTGCTCCTTGTGCTAGCTTGAGTTCAAAGGCTTTTACTTCATCATGTTCACTTTTTTTCTTAAACTCTTCAAACGAAAATGCGCCATCCTCTGTTCGAACCCCAAATAAACCAGGCCCAATCTGGCAAATGATATCGGCGCCCCCTTTGAGATGGTAAGGCGAAAGCCCGCCTTCACCTGTGTTCATCCACGTACCGCCAGCCATCTTTAATCCTGAGGATAATGCTGTAATGGCCCTGTCGCCTAAAGATCCGTAGCTCATGGCTGACTGACCAATCAGGCCTTTTACACGGAAAGGCTTTTGACATGTGTGCTCGCCTATCACTTGTACATCGTCTTGATGGAGATAGTAAGGTTTTGCTTCGACCTCTTTGGTATGTTCACTTCTTCTCAGTAAATTGTCTTGATCGATCTGATACACTTTTGTTTGGATTTTTTCAGATTGATCGATGCGTAACTCATCTCGCTGCTTTGGAAATAGGACGTTGCGAATATAGTAACCAGGCTTGTCAAAATCACGTTTTGATCCAAAGCCCATTGTCCGGCTTTTGTACTTCCCAGACATGACAGCTTGCTCGTATTCTCTTCTTGAGAAAGGAAGCTCCTCTCGATCATTTAGAAACAGATATTGACGAAGCTCAGGTCCTATTTTTTCAAAAATAAACCGTAGCTTTCCAATGACCGGATAATTTCGTAGGACAGAATGCTCTTCCTGTTTTTCATCTCGCATCCAAATCCAGATGAATAAAATGATTGGTATGATGAAAAAAATCACTAATAATGCGCCAATGACAATGAAAGTTGTTGTCACGAAAATCCCCTCTTTCTCTAACATTACTGTTGTTATTCCACTTTTCATTGAAAGAGAAACCACTTCAACAGATTGTGACGTTTAGAAATGAAAAGGCGGGGTAACTTACAAATAAGATTATAAGGGGAGGGAACATACATGAATAAGCGTCCGAATGCGTATGTACTTGCAGGATTAGGGGTTGGTGGTGCCGTGTTATTAGCAGTGAAAAATAAACAGCATCTCAAAAAATGGGCAAGCATGTTCCGATCAGATGAAAAGGTTCCTGAAAAAGCTGGTCACCCTGATCCGTTAGATATTCAAGACAACAAGATGGTTGATGAAGGGGCCATGACATCTGTTCATTATTTTAATGAAGTGAGACAATAGTTTAGAAAAACCGTTTTGACCATTCAAAACGGTTTTTTCTTGTCTTTTTTTTGATGTGATATCGAAGAGGATCGACAATCGTAAAACCGATCAATCCTTCGTGATCAGGCGTCGAGAAAAGAAATTCAATGCCCGATAAATGATAGGTTGAGAGAACTTCTTGATCCGTAAAACGTAACGAAAGCTCGTCCTCATAAACGGGTGTGTGCTTCAACACCTTGGCTTCTTCTGCAAATAACTCCAGCCCAGCCACTCGGCCCTCTTTGTCGATGTCTACGTTCACACATTCATTCACGTCTAATTCAATGGTTTCTTTGATTGTCCCGATTCGAGGCGGGATGAGATAGATGTATCCGATGTCGATCGTTTGATCATATGTGATGGTTCTTTTCAAATCATTCACCTGCTTGGTCGATAGTAAAATGTTCCTTTCATGTATAATATCATGTGATGAGATGAAGTAGCTCTCATTTCAGTTCAGCACGCATCTATTGATCTCCTTCAGCTCCTCTTGAAGTGGAGCTTTTCATATAGTCTCCATTCACCTCGCCTAAAGTGAAAATCGACTATTTTCAAAAGAATGAAACTTTTAGCTGAAGGAGGTTACCCATTTTTTGCGGTGTCTGATTTTGTTATAATATTTAAATGGAATGAAACGAATGGAGGAACGTTTTTCATGTATGATGTTACCGAGTGGAAGCATGTCTTTAAACTCGATCCAAATAAAGAGATTTCCGATGAACAACTTGAAGCGATTTGTGAATCCGGTACGGATGCCATTTTAATTGGCGGCAGTGACAATGTGACAGAAGACAACGTGCTGCAACTGATGTCAAAGGTGCGCCGCTTTCTTGTGCCATGTGTCCTGGAAATCTCGACACATGAGATGATTGTGCCTGGCTTTGACCTGTATTTTATCCCCACTGTGTTAAACAGCGCTCATCCTGATTGGATTGTTGGTCTGCATAAGGATGCGATGAAGGAATACGGTGATTTGATGTCAATGGAAGAGATTGTGCCGGAAGGATATGTCATCTTAAACGAAGAGTGTAAAGCGGCTAAGCTGACAGAGGCAAATACGTCACTGGATATAGATGACGTAAGGGCATATGCGAGAGTGGCAGAGCACTTGATGAAACTGCCCATCTTTTACTTAGAATACAGCGGGACGCTTGGAGACATAGAGCTTGTGAAAGAAACCAAAGCAGTGCTACATGAAACGGTTCTATTTTATGGCGGCGGTATTGAAAGCGAAGAGCAAGCGAAAGACTTTGCACAGCACGCAGACGTTGTCGTAGTGGGAAACGTCATTTATGACAATTTTAAAGAAGCGTTAAAGACAGTCGACGCAGTGAAAAAGTCATCATAGTCAAACAAGACGAAACGGGTTAAAATAGAACATAAGTTCGAATTGGCGGTGAATGAAATGAATGAAATATCGAATCATCTATTAGAAGGGCTGAATGACGCGCAGAAAGAAGCGGTCAAAGCAACAGACGGGCCGCTGCTACTGATGGCAGGAGCAGGTAGTGGAAAAACACGAGTGCTCACGCATCGAATTGCGTATTTAATGGCAGAAAAGCATGTGGCACCGTGGAATATTTTAGCGATTACCTTTACAAATAAAGCAGCAAGAGAAATGCGTGAGCGTGTACAAGCCATTTTAGGGCCTGGTGCGGATGACATTTGGATCTCTACGTTCCACAGCATGTGTGTGCGCATTTTACGCCGCGATATTGACCGTATTGGTGTGAATCGCAACTTTTCTATATTAGACACATCTGATCAGCTTTCAGTCATTAAAAACATTTTAAAAGAACGAAATATCGATCCTAAAAAGTTTGATCCACGTAGCATTTTAGGTTCAATCAGTAGTGCAAAAAACGAACTCATTGACGCAGAGGAATACGCAAAAACAGCCGGTGACTTTTACGATCAAGTCGTCAGCGACGTCTACACAGATTATCAAAAACGATTACTCAAAAACCAATCACTCGATTTTGATGATCTTATTATGATGACGATTCGTCTGTTTGAGCGGATCCCTGAAGTATTAGAACACTATCAGCGAAAATTCCAATACATTCATGTCGATGAGTATCAGGATACAAACAGAGCGCAGTACATGCTTGTGAAATTGCTTGCTCAGCGTTTTCAAAATATATGTGTGGTCGGTGACTCGGATCAGTCCATCTACCGCTGGCGTGGAGCGGATATTACAAACATTCTTTCCTTTGAAAAAGATTATCCGTCCAGTGAAGTGATTTTGCTTGAGCAAAATTACAGATCGACTAAACGTATTCTGAATGCCGCAAACACAGTCATTCAAAACAATTCAAACCGTAAGCCAAAAAACCTTTGGACAGAAAATGATGAAGGAGCGAAGATTGCCTATTACCGTGCAGATAATGAATTCGGTGAAGGACAATTTGTTGCTGGAAAGATTCATCAGCTGCATCAGAGCGGCAAGCGTAAATTATCCGATTTTGCGATTCTTTATCGGACCAATGCGCAGTCTCGTGTCATAGAGGAAACATTATTGAAGTCAAACATTCAATACAACATTGTCGGCGGCACGAAGTTCTATGATAGAAAAGAGATCAAGGACATTTTGGCGTACTTACGCCTAGTAGCTAACCCAGATGATGACATTAGCTTTGCACGAATTGTGAACGTACCAAAGCGCGGAATCGGTGCAACTTCTGTTGATAAGATTGCGGCATATGCGGAGATGAATGACCTGTCTATGTTTGAAGCACTTGCTCAGGTAGATTTCATTGGACTCAGTGCAAGAGCAGCCAATGCACTTGATGAGTTCAAACAGCTCATTGATCAAATGACAAATATGCAGGATTATTTATCTGTCACAGAATTAACGGAAGAGATCCTAGAGAAAACAGGTTACCGTGAAGCGCTGAAGATTGAAAAAACGATTGAAGCACAAAGCCGTTTAGAAAATATTGACGAGTTTCTATCGGTCACCAAAAACTTTGAAGAACAAAATGAAGATAAATCACTTGTCACCTTTCTGACAGACCTCGCCCTCGTCGCAGACATTGATAAGCTGGATGAGGCTGAGGAAGAAGATCAGGATGCGGTCATTTTAATGACGCTTCACGCAGCAAAAGGACTTGAATTCCCTGTTGTGTTCTTAATGGGAATGGAAGAAGGTGTCTTCCCGCACAGCCGTTCATTAATGGAAGATGCCGAGATGGAAGAAGAGCGCCGTCTTGCTTATGTAGGGATCACACGGGCCGAAGAAGAGCTTTATTTATCAAGTGCGAAGATGAGAACACTATTCGGCCGGACGAACATGAATCTGGAATCACGATTTATCAGAGAAATACCAGCTGATTTATTGGACAACCTAAATGAGAAAAAAGAAACGAAAACACCATTTGGCCAAACGAGAGAAAGACCGCAAAGACGAGGGCCTGTCTCACGTCCCCAAACGCAAACCATTCAAAACACAGGCGGCGGCAGCATTGGTTGGGCTGTCGGTGATAAAGCCGCTCATAAAAAATGGGGTGTTGGCACGGTTGTGAGTGTAAAAGGTAGTGGGGATAGTACAGAGCTTGATATTGCCTTCCCAAGCCCTACAGGCATTAAGCGTCTCCTTGCCGCATTTGCGCCAATCGAAAAGCAATAAACTGATAGGACTGACAAAACGGATGAAGTGAAAGGAAGAAGCAGATGGATAAAGAAGCAGCGAAACGCCGGATCGAGGAACTACACCAGATTTTGAATCAATACAACTACGAATATCACACACTGGATCGTCCAAGTGTTCCTGACGCTGAATATGATGCGCGGATGCGTGAGCTGATCTCTCTGGAGGAAGAATACCCTGATTTAAAAGCAGCGGATTCACCCTCGCAAAGAGTAGGAGGTGCTGTTTTAGACGCCTTCCAAAAAGTACGTCACGGTACACCGATGCTTAGTCTCGGCAATGCGTTTCATGAACAGGACCTTCTTGATTTTGACCGCCGGGTTCGTCAAGCAGTCGGTGACGACGTCGCTTACAATGTCGAGCTGAAAATTGACGGACTCGCTGTTTCTCTCCGTTATGAAAATGGCGTGTTTGTCCGGGGTGCCACGCGGGGTGATGGGACAACAGGTGAGGATATTACCGAGAACCTCAAAACCATTCGTTCCATCCCGCTCAAAATCAATCGGCCTCTGTCGATTGAAGTGAGAGGCGAGGCATTTATGCCAAAACCTTCTTTTGAAGCCCTTAACGAAAAAAGATTACAAAACGAAGAAGAGCCGTTTGCGAACCCGCGTAATGCGGCTGCTGGCTCACTTCGTCAGCTTGATACGAAAATTGCAGCGAAACGAAACCTTGATATCTTCGTCTACAGTATAGCGGAGCTTGATGAAATTGGTGTTGAAACGCAAAGCGCAGGACTTGATCTTCTCGATGAGCTTGGCTTTAAAACGAACAAAGAAAGACGGATGTGCCAAACCATTGAAGAAGTGATCGACCTCATTGAAACACTGAAAACAAAGCGTGCTGATTTCTCATACGAAATCGATGGCATTGTCATTAAAGTCAATTCATTGGCTCAGCAAGAAGAACTAGGCTTCACAGCAAAAAGTCCACGCTGGGCTGTTGCGTACAAATTTCCGGCCGAAGAAGTCGTGACGAAGCTGATTGATATTGAACTAAGTGTGGGGCGTACTGGCGTCATCACCCCAACAGCGATTCTTGAGCCTGTAAAAGTGGCAGGAACGACAGTGCAGCGTGCTTCTCTTCATAATGAAGATTTGATCAAAGAGAAGGATATCCGCCTTTTTGATCAAGTGATTGTCAAAAAAGCGGGCGATATTATCCCAGAGGTTGCAGGGGTCCTTGTTGATCAGCGAACAGGAGAAGAAAAGCCGTTTCACATGCCGACTGAATGTCCAGAGTGTCATAGTGAGCTGGTCAGAATTGAAGGAGAAGTGGCGCTGCGGTGCATCAATCCACAATGCCCCGCTCAAATACGTGAAGGACTCATTCACTTTGTGTCTCGTAATGCGATGAATATTGATGGGCTAGGCGAGCGAGTCATTACACAACTTTTCAAAGAACAGCTTGTCTCTCGTGTATCAGACCTTTACCGTTTAACAAAAGAAGAGTTGATTCAGCTAGAACGAATGGGCGAAAAATCAGTCGATAATTTACTGCGTTCGATCGAGCAATCGAAAGAAAACTCTCTTGAACGTTTATTATTTGGACTTGGTATTCGATTTATTGGTTCTAAAGCAGCGAAGACGTTGGCCATGCACTTTGAGGATATCGATCAGTTAAAACAAGCAACGAAAGAACAATTACTTGAAGTAGATGAAATTGGTGAAAAAATGGCCGATGCAGTCGTCACGTACTTTGAGAAAGAAGAAATACTAGTTTTGCTAAATGAACTAAAAGAACTTGGGGTCAATATGACCTACACAGGGCCAAAACCAGTGAAAGTAGAAGAAAGTGATTCCTACTTTGCAGGAAAAACGATTGTGCTGACGGGGAAATTAGAAGAAATGTCGCGAAATGATGCAAAGGCAGCGATCGAAGCATTAGGCGGCAAGTTAGCCGGTAGCGTAAGTAAAAAAACAGACTTAGTCATTGCCGGCGAAGCAGCTGGAAGTAAGCTGACAAAGGCAGAAGAACTCAATATTGAAATTTGGGACGAAGCCAAAATGCTCGAGGAGCTAAAGAAATAAGAGGAGTGTTTTCTATTGAAAAAGTTGCTATTGCTGCTGACAATGCTCACACTGGTATTGTCAGCGTGTGCACCTTTTGGGGGAAAGGATGAGGAAGAGGTCACACAAAAAACGGATGAAACGAAAGAAACAGCGATCATCCCAATGTACAACATCTCTGATTCCTATTACAAAATGGTGCTGCCGTTTAAACAAGGAGCGGCAAGAGGACTAACAGCAGAGCGTCTCAATACACGCTTAGACATTGATGAATTTGAAACAGGGCTCATGCGCCTGGCAACAGAATCATTCAATACAAACGACTATTTGTTCCAAGAAGGACAGCATTTAGATGAAGATACTGTTCTCAGCTGGCTTGCCCGCAAAAAAACAGGCAGTGATCTGAAAAAAGCTGAAAAAGAAGACAAAGACTTTAAGAACTTAGGCTTAAACCCTGCTCTTCCAAACTCAGGTTCAACAAAGTCAAAAAATGAAAATAGTCCAATCTACTTAGCTTCCATGCTAGAACATAATTACTTAATCAGAAAAGATAAAAATAGCTTACAGCTTGGCGGGGTTGTCATCGGTCTTGCGCTTAACTCTGTCTATTATTATCGCGAAAATATCGGGGATCCTCAGCAAGAGGTGACCATCGATTCATCGAAAAATTCAAAGAAACTTTTAGCAGAGGGCGAAAAAATTGCGGAACAAGTCATTAAACGACTTCGTCAAATGGACGGACTGCAAAAAGTCCCAGTCATGATTGCTCTTTATAAACAAGCACCAAAATCATCTATTGTTCCAGGAAACTTCATCGCTAAAACCGATGTAAAAGCAGGATCAGCTGATATTGGCAGTTGGGATACGATTAAAGAAGAGAATGTCTTCTTCCCTTCAGATAATGCCAAGAGCAGCTACAAAGATGATTCAGAGCGATTTGACCGCTTTAAGACAAAGGTAGAAGACTACTTCCCGAATTACACAGGTGTGGTAGGCAAAGGTTTCTATAAAAACGGGAACTTGCAAAAAATGAAAGTAGAAATTCCAATGCAATTCTACGGAAAAACAGAAGTCGTGGCATTCACGCAATACTTAACAGGTGAAGTCATGGATTACTATAAGAGCACCAATATAGAAATCAACATCACCTCTTCTGATCAGCAAGAAGCCCTCATCACAAAAAATGCTGAAGACAAAGAACCAACGGTCCATATATATGACTAAATAAAAACTGCCTTTTGGCGGTTTTTAGCGTGTAGACAAACCCTCGCATTCTTTGTCAGTCCTGCGTGCTGGTGCTCACGAATGTGAAATTCGCTTCGCGCCAGTACTCGTCCTTCCTAGGGCTGCAAAGGTTTTCTATTACGCTGAAAAGAAGACAAAGGGCTAAAATCAAGTTCATTTTCGCCCTTTGTCAACCATCTGAAAACCGCCTTTTGGCGGTTTTTTATTTCTAATTAGAGGAATTTTTCAACTTTTGTCAAAGTATGTGAAGAAACCAAAAGGAAAGGCAGGTATGTTGATGCTCGTATAAATGCTGATTACCGTCATGTATAAGTAAAAAGACGATAAAAGGAGAATCAGCATGCATAAAGAAGTAAAAGCACGATACGATGAACAAATGGTCTTAAAGAAAGCGGCTCTACTCTATCATTTTCAGCCAGAACAGGTCACATTTCTAGCCGATGCAGAAAATTATGTGTATGAATATACGGATGAAAAAGGGTCAAGTTATATATTGAAAATTACCCATACCATTCGCCGCTCCCGCACATATATTTTAGGAGAAATGGACTGGATTCGGTATTTATTTCAACATGGAATCTCAGTAGCTAAACCGGTTTTATCCACAAGAGGAAAAGATGTTGAAGCGATTCCCGATCAAGCAGGAGGCGCTTTTTTGCTGAGAGTGTACGAAAAGGCGCCCGGCAGAAAAGTGACCGAAGCAGATTGGAATGGACAGTTGTTTCAAGCGTTAGGAGCCTATACTGGGCGTATGCATCAAACGACTAAACAATATCAAGTGAAAGATCCTCGCTATAAGCGTCAAGAGTGGTATGAGGAGGAGCAATTAAAGCTTGAAACGTATATTCCTTCTGATCAAACGGTTGTGTTGCAGAGAAAAGATGAACTGATGCAAAAGCTTCACCAGATCCGAATATCCAAGGATGTCTATGGACTGGTGCATGCGGATTTACATCACGGGAACTTCCATTATCATCAGGGAGAAATCATTGCATTTGATTTTGATGATTGTGGGTATCACTGGTTTATCAATGATATAAGCATTTTGCTATACAACGTTCTTTGGTATCCGGTGATTCCGTATGAGGATAAAGCTGAATTTACGGGTGAATTTATGAGCCATTTTCTCAAAGGCTATCGACAGGAGAATGAGCTTGATGACGCATGGCTGGCGACAATACCAGATTTCCTTATGCTGCGTCATATGCTTATTTATGGGCTTTTACATCAAGCATTTGATCTCCGAACACTAAGCGCTGAAGAAAGTGCCATGCTGGCGCGTTTTCGAAAGGAGATTGAGGACAAAACCCCAATTACGCCTTTTGACTTTCATCAGCTAACAACATAAATAGAAAGCCCCTTGCTGTTTCACATAGCAAGGGGCTTTTTATCCTAAACCGTATCACACTTCACACCAACAACGCCTTCTAAATCTTTAATATCAAAGTACACATCGGTTGTATAGCGGTCTTTATGTACGCGAACACGTACTTCCATGATCGGATAGTCCTTTTCCTTTAAATCATCAATACGTACAGAATGAATACGAATATTGAGTGCTTTCATTTCTTTTAAAATCTCTGTCATACGGTTTCGATCAGAAAGTGACATTCTGATGCGGATTTCTTTTTCCTGTAAGCGAATGGGTCCAATCCGCTGGAAGAGCCAAGGTAAAAATTCCACACTGACAAGAATAAAGAAAAGACTAAGGAAGGCTTCTTTATAAAAACCTGCACCTGTTGCAACCCCAAGTCCTGCTGCTCCCCAAATCATCGCAGATGTCGTAAGACCTGAGATGACGTCATTGCTTTTGCGAAGAATCACACCTGCTCCAATAAAACCAACACCAGATATAATTTGCGCCGGTAACCTGAGTGGGTCCATTTGAAGCTTAGAGACTCGAGGGAAATTGTAGGCTGCATCAATGCTGATGATGGTTAATACGCAGGAGCTGACAGCAATGACAATACACGTTTTCAGCCCAAGCGGCTTTTTCTTAAGTTCGCGTTCAAGACCGATGATCAAACCGATTAAGGTGGCAACGGCTAATTTTAAGACCGTATCCCATTCAATTGTCCAAAACATGCGTATCGCTCCTTTCACTTCATGTACGTTTCACATCATGTATATGATCTTCTCACAGCCCATATGGCTGCACAACTTCTATTTTATTCAGAAACGGGAGAAAGAAAAGCATTTTATTTAAAAATAAAGAGAGTCATCCGCATAATGCAGATGACTCCTCATGTCTGGTTATTTTGTTTCTTCTTCGAGATGGTCTTCCATTTTGCTAAATAGCTTTTTAGAAGCTTTAGACGGTTTATTTGTTAAGAGGCTGACAATAATAGCAGTCAAACCACTTAAAATAAATCCAGGAACCATTTCGTACAATCCAGTCGTGTTGTTTAAGCCTGTTGAAATCCAAACGAGAACGACAACAGCCCCAACAATCATTCCGGCTAAAGCGCCATGATGATTCATTCGTTTCCAGTATAGACATAACAAGATGACTGGACCGAATGAAGATCCAAACCCAGCCCAAGCATAACCGACAAGGTCAAGAATGGTATCACTTGGGTTTAGAGAGAGACAAATGGCAACAATCGCTACGACTAGTACAGAGATACGTCCAATCATCACAAGTTCTTTGTCAGAGGCTTTTCTTCTAAAGAATGTACGGTATAAATCCTCTGTCATCGCACTTGCAGTGACAAGTAGCTGAGAAGAAATTGAACTCATAATTGCAGCTAAAATGGCAGAAAGTAAAAATCCAGTAATATATGGATGGAATAACACTTTAGAAAACACAATAAAGATGGTTTCTGGGTCTGCCAAAGTGGTGCTTGTTTCATGAACATACGCCACGCCGACTAAACCGACAGATAGTGAACCAATGACAGACACAATCATCCAGCTCATACCGATACGACGTGCTGGCTTTAAATCTTTTACAGTCGTAATCGCCATAAAGCGAACAATAATGTGCGGCTGTCCAAAGTAACCGAGTCCCCAAGCGAGGAAGGAAATAATGCCAATGACGCTCGTTCCTCTAAAAATATCAAGCAATTTAGGGTCAATCTGTTGAATATCATTGAATGTGGCAACAGGTCCACCTAATTGAGTAAAGGCAACGATCGGCACGAGCACTAATGCTAAAAACATAATAGCTCCTTGAACAAAATCAGTTAAACTAACTGCCAAAAAGCCGCCGAATAGTGTGTACAAAATCACGATACTAGAAGTTAAGATTAAACCAAACATATAATGAGCACCAAACGCTGATTCAAATAAGCGTCCGCCTGATACCATACCTGATGAGGTGTAAAGCGTAAAGAAAATCATAATGATGACAGCTGAGACAGCTTTCAATAAAGTAGATGAGTCTTTAAACCGTTTGTCAAAAAAGTCTGGAATGGTAATCGCATCATCAGCAACTTCTGTATACGATCTCAATCGTGGCGCTAGGAATAGATAGTTTAAGTAAGCCCCACTAATTAAACCAACAGCAAGCCATCCAGATGAAAGACCAGTTGTATACATAGCGCCTGGAAGCCCCATCAGCATCCACCCACTCATATCAGCTGCACCAGCAGATAGAGCCGTTACATAAGGACCTAACCCGCGTCCGCCTAACATATAATCATTCAAGTCATTTGTTTTTCTGAATGCATACCAGCCAATAGCAAGCATTCCAATAAAATAAATAGATAGAGAAATTACAATCTCAATACTCATGTTTCCATATCACCTTTTTCGTATTAATTTGACATCACCTCAATCAAAATATACAAAGAACAGCCTATTGAACTGTCTGCTCACTGCTATGGTTACTTAACCTATCAGAGTATTCCCAAGTGATCAACCTTCTTAAACATCTTTATCTTTAAGAAAAAATGCACGGATCGGTGATAAGCGTCTATATGTATGCGTTTACAAAAATAAACTAAAGTAAAAATTTTCTGAAAAATAAAAAGGTACTTCGATGAATATTTTAGACACTGGCTGCACCACAATGACATATTAGGGGATAAAGCCTTTCTGGGCGACCTCGTAAAGTTGCTTTAGAACAGTAAAATTTGATATGATAAAGTGTATATGACTTATGATCATGACCACGAACACGTATCATTTTTGGAGGTGAACCTGCATGTCAAGAATTTCAATAGAAGAAGTAAAGCATGTTGCGCATTTGGCACGGCTTGCGATTACAGAAGAAGAAGCTGAGATGTTTACAGAACAGCTTGATAGCATCATTTCATTTGCAGAGCAGTTAAACGAGGTAGATACGGAAAACGTTGAACCAACAACACACGTATTAAAAATGAAAAACGTCATGAGAGAAGATGTTCCGAATAAAGGTCTTTCCATTGAGGCAGTCATCAAAAACGCGCCTGATCATAAAGACGGCTATATTCGTGTGCCATCAATTTTGGACTAAAGGAGGCCTGAGGCATGTCACTGTTTGACCACAAAATTTCTGAATTAAAAGAGCTTTTACATAAAAAGGAACTGTCTGTTTCTGATTTAGTGGACGAGTCTTATAAACGAATCCATGAAGTAGACGGGAAAGTACAAGCATTCCTAGCGCTGGACGAAGAGAAAGCACGTGCGTACGCAAAAGAATTGGACGAGGCCGTTGGTGAAAAGGACGAGCTTGGTCTATTGTTCGGTATGCCGATCGGTGTCAAAGATAACATCGTGACGAAAGATTTACGTACAACGGCATCAAGTAAAATCTTGCAAAATTTCGATCCTATTTACGATGCAACCGTTGTGAACCGCTTAAGAGAAGCGGAAGCTGTCACAATCGGTAAATTAAACATGGACGAATTTGCGATGGGATCTTCTACGGAGAACTCAGGCTTCAAAGCAACGAAAAACCCGTGGAATTTAAATACAGTTCCAGGTGGGTCAAGTGGTGGCTCAGCAGCATCTGTTGCAGCTGGAGAAGTACCATTCTCTCTTGGATCAGATACAGGCGGCTCCATTCGCCAGCCGGCATCATTCTGTGGTGTTGTTGGTCTTAAACCAACGTATGGCCGTGTATCTAGATACGGTTTAATCGCATTTGCTTCATCATTAGATCAAATTGGGCCGATTACGCGTAATGTTGAGGACAACGCATATGTTCTTCAAGCGATTTCTGGTGTTGATCAAATGGACGCAACGAGTGCAAATGTCGATGTCCCAGATTTCCTTTCTTCATTAACTGGCGACATCAAAGGCTTGAAAATCGCTGTGCCAAAAGAATATCTTGGCGAAGGTGTTGGCGAAGAAGCAAAAGAGTCTGTTCTTCAAGCGTTGAAAGTATTAGAAGGACTTGGTGCGACATGGGAAGAAGTGTCTCTGCCGCATTCTAAATATGCGCTTGCGACGTACTACTTACTGTCATCTTCAGAAGCATCTGCAAACCTTGCGCGTTTTGACGGTATTCGCTATGGCTACCGTACAGACAATGCAGACAACCTGATTGATTTATATAAAAATACCCGTTCTGAAGGCTTTGGAGACGAAGTGAAACGCCGCATCATGCTTGGCACATTCGCTCTAAGCTCAGGATATTACGATGCATACTATAAAAAGGCACAAAAAGTCCGTACGCTGATCAAAAAAGACTTTGAAGATGTTTTCGAAAAGTATGATGTCATTGTAGGACCAACAACACCAACTCCGGCATTTAACATTGGTGAAAAGACAAGCGATCCACTCACAATGTATGCAAACGATATTTTAACGATCCCTGTTAACCTTGCAGGCGTTCCAGGAATCAGTGTGCCTTGTGGATTTGCAAATGGTCTTCCATTAGGACTACAAATCATTGGTAAACACTTTGATGAAGGAACCGTTTACCGCGTGGCACACGCTTTCGAACAAGCAACAGATCATCATAAAGCAAAACCTGAACTGTAAGGGGTGAATCAGAATGAACTTTGAAACGGTAATTGGACTTGAAGTCCACGTAGAGCTCAAAACACAATCAAAAATTTTCTCAAGCTCACCGACGCCTTTTGGTGCGGCTGCCAATACGCAAACAAGTGTCATCGATCTTGGTTATCCTGGCGTACTGCCTGTGCTGAACAAAGAAGCGGTGAACTTTGCGATGAAAGCAGCAATGGCACTGAACTGTGAGATTGCAACTGATACAAAATTTGACCGTAAAAACTATTTCTATCCTGATAACCCAAAGGCGTATCAAATTTCTCAATTTGATAAACCGATCGGTGAAAACGGCTGGATTGAAATTGAAGTAGACGGCAAAACAAAACGAATTGGTATTACACGTCTTCATTTGGAAGAGGATGCAGGAAAACTGACGCACACAGGCGACGGTTATTCACTCGTCGATTTCAACCGTCAAGGAACACCACTTGTTGAAATCGTATCTGAGCCTGACATTCGTACGCCAGAAGAAGCGTATGCTTACTTAGAAAAATTAAAATCCATTATTCAATATACAGGCGTCTCTGACTGTAAGATGGAAGAAGGCTCACTGCGCTGTGATGCCAACATTTCTCTTCGTCCGATCGGCCGTGAAGAGTTTGGAACGAAAACAGAGCTGAAGAACTTAAACTCATTTGCTTTCGTCCAAAAAGGTCTTGAGTTCGAAGAAAAACGCCAAGAGCAAGTATTGCTTTCTGGCGGCTTGATCGAACAAGAAACTCGCCGCTATGACGAAGCGTCTAAAAAGACGATCCTCATGCGTGTCAAAGAAGGTTCTGATGATTACCGCTACTTCCCAGAACCAGATTTAGTGGAGCTGTATATTGATGACGAGTGGAAAGAACGCGTAAGAGCATCCATTCCAGAGCTTCCAGACGAGCGCCGCAAACGCTACATTGATGAACTTGGACTTCCTGCATATGACGCAATGGTACTGACGCTGACAAAAGAAATGTCTGATTTCTTTGAAGCGACCATTTCAGAAGGTGCTGAAGCGAAGCAAGCATCAAACTGGCTCATGGGTGAAGTATCTGCCTACTTGAACTCGGCTCAAAAAGAGCTGGAAGATACGAAGCTAACGCCGCAAGGACTGGCTGGTATGATCAAGCTTATCGAAAAAGGAACGATTTCTTCTAAGATTGCCAAAAAGGTATTCAAAGAACTTATCGAAAATGGGGGCGACGCAGAAACAATCGTCAAAGAAAAAGGACTTGTCCAAATTTCTGACGAAGGTGCACTGCTCAAACTTGTCACAGAAGCACTTGATAACAACCCGCAATCCATTGAAGACTTCAAAAATGGAAAAGACCGCGCAATTGGTTTCTTAGTCGGACAAATCATGAAAGCATCGAAGGGCCAAGCAAACCCGCCGATGGTCAACAAGATTCTTCTCGAAGAAATCAAAAAACGATAAATTGCAAAAACCGCCTCATGGAAGAGGCGGTTTTTTTGTTGATGGATATGACAGGGTCTTATCACAGATTCAGACCACCGCCGTATATCAATTCATTGGTTCTTTTTTTATAATGAAGCATAAGCTTTAGCACATATTCGAAGGGGATAAAGGTGAACTAAAGTGAACATCGCCACGTATTGTCATTGGAGGAATAGCTTCAATTGTTCCACAGCTCTTTGGACAGCGGAGTCCTCACACGTTTCTAAATTTGTCAGCATCCCTTGAATGACCGGCTTGCGAGGCTCAGCTTTGGCCAATTCTTCTTCAATAACTTCAATGGATACAAGGGTATCATCCGAAAGCAGATGCTCAGATTTTAACAATCGAAGCTCTTCTTGAAGAGTAGCGGCATTTGGCGCTTCATCATCCCAAATGTTTTGCTTCAGAATCGGCTTCGCATGAGAACGGAGAAGCCCATGCACCAAATCATCAAATCGGTCGAGAATAAAGGATGAGAGCTCATCACATGATAATTGCATCTGATCTTGCAAAAGCAGTACCTGCACATAAGATTGGATAATTCCTTGAATCATGACTGACAGGTCAGTTATATATGGTTCGATCTCCTGTCCATACGTGGTCAAAATAGAAATTTGGATTTCATCATTCATCTGTTTTTTAACCGTTTTGGAATACTTTTTAATTTGCTGGTTTTCCGGAATAATGTTCTCGCTGAGGATCAAAATGATAAAATCCTTGTTCTCAGCAAAGTGCTGGAACTGTTCAGCGATTTGTTTCTGAAAGATATCTCTAGGCGCAAGATGTTGATTTTCTTTTCGAATCTTTTCAATACTTTGCATAGACGTGTCGATATAATATTCAAACGCTCTGTTGAAAAGCTGTTCTTTTGATTTGAAATGCAAATAAAATGCACCTTTAGAAATTCCGCATTCATCTGCAATTTCCTGAATGGTCGTAGAAGAAAAACCTTTTTTCGCAAACAACTGAATGCTTGCTTTAATGATCTTTTCTTTTTTTTCGTTCATGAAATAAGGCCCCTTCAGCTTTAGAATGTTACGTCAAACGCAAGTGAAATGGTTGACGGCATTGTATATCACCGTTTATTATGATATAGAATGACCAGTCAGTCAATACATAAAGGAAAATGGAGGACATAATGAATTCGATCATCAATTTTGTATTAAAGAACAAGTTCGCTGTATGGCTCATGACGATTATCGTAACAGTTGCTGGTCTATATGCCGGATTGAATATGAAACAAGAATCAATCCCAAATATCAACACTCCAGTCATTACGGTTTCTACAACGTATCCTGGCGCAACGCCGGACGAAGTATCAGATAAGGTGACAGATCCAATTGAGAAGTCGATACAAAATCTCAATGGGGTGAATGTGGTCACTTCTAATTCTTTTGAAAATGCCTCATCGATTCAAATCGAGTACGATTACAATAAAGATATGGATGAAGCAAAGAAGGAAATTGAAGATGCCATTAGCAATATCAATTTCCCAGAAAATGCAGAAAAACCAAAAATCGCACGTTTTAGCATCAATGCGATTCCAATCTTAGCTCTTAGTGTCTCTGGTGATAAAGAATCATTACAAGACCTGACACAAAAAGTGGAAAATGACCTTATTCCTTCTCTTCAAGGCTTAGATGGTGTCTCTTCTGTCGAAGCTTCTGGACAACAAATCAAAGAAGTAGAATTTTCTTTTAAACAAAAGAAATTAAAGGAATATGGTTTAGATGAAGAAACTGTCCAAAACATGATTAAAGGCTCTGATGTCAATGTACCTTTAGGGTTATACACATTTGGCAACAAGCAAAAATCAGTCGTAGTGGATGGCAATATTTTAAGTGTTAAAGATTTGAAAAACATGCGAATTCCTGTTACACCAAGTGCAAGCGGCGGTGCGGGAAGCGCAGGAGCTGGAGCGCCTTCTAGCGGCTCAGGAAATGCAGGAGCTCAAGGTGCTGATCAACAGGCTGGAAGTGCAAGTCAGCAGCAGGCAGCAGCTCAGCAGCAAACTGGTGCAGGTGCAGCAAGCGGTCAATCGGTAGAGCTGCCGACGATCAAACTTTCTGAGATTGCAGATATTAAAGTCGTGAAAGATGCAGAATCGATTTCTAGAACGAACGGAAAAGACAGTATCGGTCTGCAAATTGTCAAAGGCTCTGATGCCAACACAGTGAGTGTAGCAGAAGCAGTCACAAAAGAACTTGAAACATTCAAAAAAGACAATAAAGGAATCAAAGTCAGCACGACATATGATCAAGCAGAGCCGATTAAAGAATCTGTCAGCACAATGCTGAACAAGGCGATCATCGGAGCAATCTTTGCGATCATTATCATCATGTTGTTCCTTCGAGATATCAAATCAACATTAATTTCGGTCATCTCTATTCCGTTATCCCTGTTGATTGCTGTTTTATTATTAAATCAGCTAGATATCACATTAAATATCATGACACTTGGTGCCATGACAGTCGCCATTGGACGTGTTGTCGATGACTCGATTGTCGTCATAGAAAACATCTATCGACGAATGGCGTTAAAAGATGAACCGTTAAAAGGCAAAGCACTCGTTAGAGAAGCAACAAAAGAAATGTTTATTCCGATTATGTCTTCGACGATTGTCACAATTGCGGTATTCTTGCCATTAGCGCTAGTGGGTGGAATGATTGGTGAACTATTCATCCCATTTGCATTAACCATTGTGTTTGCTCTAATGGCTTCATTACTTGTCGCCATTACAATCGTTCCAATGATGGCTCACAGCCTATTTAAAAAGAACCTGTACGGCAAAGCGAAAAAGGTAAAAGAACACAAACCAAGCAAACTTGCTGGTGGTTATAGACGTGTACTCAATTGGACATTGAACCATAAATGGATCACGTCAGGAATTGCGATTTTGATGCTGGTCGGAAGCTTATTCCTCGCACCACTTGTCGGTGTTAGCTTCTTACCACAGGAAGCAGAAAAAACGGCAATGGTGACATACACGCCAGAGCCTGGACAAACGAGAGAACAAGCCATTGCTGAAACGAAAAAGGCAGAAGATTACTTAATGAAACGGGATCATGTCAATACGGTTCAATATTCATTAGGCTCTTCAAATGCACTGACAGCAAGTGTTGGTGGAAACTCTAACGGTGCATTATTCTTCGTACAATACGACGATGACACACCGAACTTTGATAAAGAAAAAGATCGTGTGGTTAAAGCCCTTCAAGACAAAACGTCTAAAGGGGAATGGAAATCACAAGACTTCTCATCTGCTGGCGCAAGCAATACAGTGACGTACTATGTGTACGGTGACAAAGCAAGTGATATTGAAGGCACAGTCAAAGATGTCGAGAACATTTTAAAAGATGAGAAGAACTTGAAAAACGTCAGCACAAGCTTATCTGAGAAGTATGACGAATATACGTTTAATGCAGATCAAGAAAAACTGGCGAAACTAGGCTTGACCGCTTCACAAATCGCACAGGCGATCGCTCCTCAAAGTAATGAAACAACGTTGACGAAAGTAACAGAGGACGGCAAAGAACTAGATGTGAAGCTTCAAACGGAAAAAGATGAATACAAGAGTAAAAAAGATCTAGAGAATAAAAAGATCACAACACCAACAGGACAACAAGTCCGAATTGGCGATGTGGTGAAAGTGAAAGATGGCACAACAGCAAACACTGTGACAAAGCGTGATGGGAAGATTTACGCTGAAGTATCTGGTGACATGACAACAGACGACGTATCAAGTGTGACACAAGATGTCCAGAAGAAAGTTGACAAGCTTGATTTAAAATCTGGCGTTACGATTGATACAGGTGGTGTAAGTGCGGATATTGAGGAATCCTTTACACAGCTAGGACTCGCAATGCTTGCAGCGATTGCTATTGTATACCTCGTTCTCGTCATTACATTTGGCGGAGGTCTTGCACCATTTGCGATTCTGTTCTCACTTCCATTTACGATTATTGGTGCACTCGTTGGATTGTTTGTAGCGAAAGAAACCATCAGCTTAAATGCCATGATTGGATTGCTGATGCTGATCGGAATCGTTGTAACAAATGCCATTGTCTTGATTGACCGAGTGATTCATAAAGAAAAAGAAGGACTTTCAACAAGAGAAGCCTTACTTGAAGCAGGTACAACAAGATTACGTCCAATCTTAATGACGGCACTTGCGACAATTGGTGCATTGCTGCCACTCGCATTAGGTTTTGAAGGCGGAAGTCAGATCGTATCAAAAGGACTTGGCGTCACCGTTATTGGCGGTTTAACAAGTTCTACACTTCTCACATTGGTCATCGTGCCAATCGTGTATGAAATCTTAAGCAAGTTTAGACGTAAGAAAAAGTACGCTGAAGAAGAGTAAGAGGAAGCCCCGCTCATGAGCGGGGCTTCAGCGTGTAGACAAACCCTCGCATTCTTTGCCAGTCCTGCGTGCCGGTGCTCACGAATGTCAAATTCGCTCCGCGCCGGTACTCGTCCTTCCTAGAATGCAAAGGTTTTCTATCACGCTGAAAAGAAGACACAGGGCTAAAATCAAGTTCATTTTAGCCCTGTGTCAACAATTTGAGCCCCGCTTATTAGCGGGGCTTTTTTATGATGAAATCTGACAAACCGCTTTTCTCATAAGCTCTTCAAAGGCCTCGAAAAAGGCATCTCGATCAACGTGGTCAATGACTTGAATCGATTTTCCATCTGGATGTTCTTCGGTACGTCCTTGTCTTGGCGATTCGGTATAAACAATTGCATTCATTTCTTTTGAACGGGTAAATGAGGTGGATGCAAGAGTGATCGTGGTCAGCACATCCCATAAGTAGTAAGTCGAGTTCGTTTCGTGATGAATGAGAGGCGGACAAAAGGCATAACATTGTCCAATAAAGTCAATCCCGATGTGAGAGCGAAGGGAAGCCCATCGTTGACGGACATCGAGTGTGAGCGGGACTTGATTCGTGCTTTCCAGTGCGACCATTTCAATTGGAAAACGCTCTTGAAATACGGTGCTCACAGCATAAGGGTCCCAAAAAGCATTCCATTCTGCTGTTCCATCATGCTCGGGTTCTTCTACATTGCCTTTTTCAAGGAATGTGCCGCCCATCCATACCAGTTTCTCAATTTTATTTGAGATGGAAGGATCTTCTTCTAAGGCGCGTGCAAGGTCTGTGAGCGGTCCTGTAAAGAGCAGCGTAACAGGTTCGGTTGACTTTTTCACCGTTTCAATCAGGTGAAGATGTGCAGGAAGCTTAGATACTTTTGTATCAATAGCGCCTTTTTCATTTAAAATCGGCAGGGCATCTACATAAAAAGCATGCATGCGCCATTCCTTTGGAAATGGATTCACACCTCTAGAATTGGAAGCGGCTACTTCAATCTCATATGGGCTAAATCGATCAATAATTTTCTGAGAGGCGCTCAGCGCAGGCTCTAAATAACAATCAGCAGGAATCACAGACATCCCGATCACTTTCAGGTGTTCCATTTGAAGAAGTAGAAATAAGGACACGAGATCATCAACACCGCCGTCATGGTTGAAATAGACAGGCTTTTTCATGGCATGCCATCCTTTTCATCGTTTTCTTTTATCTTATCAGAATGCTGATCTGCTGAGGGAAACGTACCGTGAGATTTCAAATATTAGGGGGTTGTTCTGTTGCCATTTTCAAATCTCATAGTATAATTAAAGGTTGTTAGTGGTGAAAATAGATTGCATAATGATAATAGGATGATGATGAATGAAACGTGCTCGAATTATATACAATCCGACATCTGGACGTGAACTCTTTAAGAAGAATTTACCGCAGGTTTTGCAAAAATTTGAACAGGCTGGCTATGAAACATCTTGTCATGCGACGACATGTGCAGGAGATGCAACACAAGCAGCCGAAAAAGCCGCACAGAGAGATTTTGATTTAATTGTAGCAGCTGGTGGAGACGGCACGATTAATGAAGTCGTCAATGGATTAGCACCGCTTGAAAAAAGACCAAAATTAGGAATCATTCCAGTTGGAACGACCAATGACTTCGCTAGAGCACTTGGCATTCCAAGAGAAGATATTTTAAAAGCGACAGATGCCATCATTGATGGTGTAGCAAAGCCGCTTGATATTGGTAAAGTGAATGGACAGTATTTCATTAATATTGCGGGAGGCGGCCGATTAACAGAGCTGACCTATGAAGTGCCTAGTAAGCTGAAAACCATGCTAGGACAACTTGCGTATTATTTGAAAGGCATGGAGATGCTACCATCCATTCGCCCGACAGAAGTCGAAATTGAATATGACGGCAAATTGTTTCATGGAGAAATCATGCTGTTTCTTGTTTCACTAACAAACTCAGTAGGCGGCTTTGAAAAGCTGGCACCAGATTCCATTCTAGATGACGGGATGTTTGACCTGATCATTCTAAAGAAGGTCAATCTAGCAGAAGCCATTCGAGTGGTCAGTCTTGCACTTCGAGGCGAGCATATTCATGATAACAATGTCATCTACGCAAAAGCGAATCGCGTGAAGGTAGATGTAAAAGATAAAATGCAATTGAATTTAGATGGTGAATACGGCGGCATGCTGCCAGGTGAATTTGAAAATCTGTATCGCCATATTGAATTTATTGTGCCAAAAGCAACAGCTGAAAAAATAGGGTGAAGACTAAACTTGGTTCCTTATGGCGACCAAGTTTTTCTTTGCAAATGAGGTGATAAAATTGGTGAAAATGAAACCGCCTGTTGAAAAGAATGAATACTACAATGTAACCTTCGAAGATTTAACGCACGAAGGTGCAGGAGTAGCGAAAATTGAGGGTTTCCCTGTGTTTGTACCGAATGCCCTTCCTGACGAACAAGGGAAAATTAAAGTCACACGTGTCAAAAAAGGATTTGCTTTTGGACGACTCATGGAGCTGACAAAGGAAAGTCAGCACAGGCAAGATGCGCCATGTCCCATTTACAAGCAGTGCGGCGGCTGTCAAATCCAGCACATGAGCTATGAAGGTCAGCTGCAATTTAAACAGAAACAAGTAAAGGACGTATTGGAGCGGATCGGCAAGCTTGATATGAGCCGTGTAAAAGTTCATCCTGTACTCGGCATGGAAGACCCTTGGAACTACCGAAACAAAGCACAAGTACCAGTTGGCGAACGGGAAGGCGGACTTGTTGCTGGATTTTATCAGCAGCGTACCCATGAAATCATTGATATGGAAAAATGCTTGATCCAGCAATCAGAAAATGACGAAGTGGTACAGGCAGTAAAAGACATCTGCAATGCGTTTGGCATCAAAGCATATAACGAAGAGCGGCATAAAGGCTGGCTCCGTCATGTCATGGTTCGCTATGGCATGGCAACAGGTGAAATGATGGTTGTGTTTGTCACAAGAACGGCTGATTTTCCGCAAAAGCAACAGGTGATTGAGCAGATTATAGCACGCTTCCCACATGTTCGGTCAATTGTGCAAAACGTGAATTCAAAGAAGACAAATGTCATTTTCGGAGACGAAACGACCGTTTTATGGGGAGAAGAATACATTTATGACACGATTGGCGACATCAAATTTGCCATTTCAGCCCGCTCATTTTATCAAGTGAACCCAGCTCAAACAAAGGTGCTTTACGACAAAGCGCTTGAATATGCCGAGCTGCAAGGAGAAGAAACCGTGATCGATGCGTATTGCGGAATCGGTACAATTTCCTTATTTCTCGCACAAAAAGCAGGCAGAGTCTATGGCGTAGAAATTGTGCCAGAAGCGATTGAAGATGCAAAACGCAATGCTGCCCTAAACGGGATTAACAACGTTGAATTCGCAGTCGGTGAAGCAGAAACTGTTATCCCAAACTGGTACAAAGAAGGTATCAAAGCAGATACGCTAGTGGTCGATCCACCAAGAAAAGGCTGTGATGAAGCACTGCTTGATACGATTTTAAAGATGAAACCAAACCGTGTTGTGTATGTGTCCTGTAATCCTGGGACGCTAGCTCGTGATTTGCGTATTCTTGAAGATGGTGGGTATGTGACGGAGGAAGTGCAGCCGGTGGATATGTTTCCGCATACCTCACATGTGGAATGTGTGGCGCAACTTATTTTAAAAGAAGGCAACTAACCCTTGTGGTTGTTGCCTATTCTTATTCTTCGAAAGGATTTACGAAGTTGTTATGAACTATCGCCTTTCTTACTAGAACAATTTCTAATTACCTTAAATTTATATAAACAATACAAAAAGTTAGTATTGACTATACTGTTTTTGTGTATTATATTTAACTTATGATATAAAAACTTACTTTAGAAGGAGTTAAGTATGGAAAGAAAAAAGGGAGCTAAAGAAGTATACAAAAGTATTAAAACACTAAACTTTACAAATAGCTTAAGTAATTCGGAAACTGTTCTGCTAACAACAGGTACAATTTTAGCAATAGCAAAACAAAATGGTTCTGAATTTACAAAAGTAATTCAAAGCCAAAATGTTTTAGAAAAAGTAGAAAAGATGATTATTGAGTTACAACTCGAAGAGCACTTTAAAAATTTAATGCTAGAAGTATTTAAAAAAACTTTTAATACAAAGTACATAAATGCTTTAGTGAATGTCCTTTTAAACATCGAACAGAATTTAAAAAAACTATATATAGGTGAAGTCTTTGATGAGTTAATCGAATTCGTAGGAATGGAAAGTCGAGATCTATTCTTGACACCACAAAGTATTAATAAGATTTCTACAAAATATTTAGTAGATCAGGTTTCTGAATATACTACGTTCCACGATGGAACAGCAGGTTATGGTCAGACTGCAATAATGTTAGCGAAAAAAGTACCAAATAGTCGTTTAGCTTTACAAGATATCAATCCTACAGTTGCAACAGTATTGCGTTTAAGATTATTCTTAAATGACATTGAGGGAACAGTTGTAATAGACGATTTAATAAAAAATCCAGTATATGTAGAAGGAAATAAACTAGTTCAATTTGATCGGGTGTTTATGGCTCCGCCATTTGGACTCCGTTTAACAGAAGAACAACAAATTGATATGAAATATGATCCATTTAATCGATTTGTTTATGGGATTCCTCCTCGTTCCCAAGGTGATTTAACATTTTTAAGCTGTGGGTTAAGTGCAACAAAAGAAAATGGAAAAGCAGCTTTCTTATTACCGGCGGGTGTTTTATTTAGAGGTGGTCCGGAAAAAGAAATCCGTCAACGTTTAATTGACTTTGATGTAATAGAAGCAGTCATTTCTTTTCCACCGTTACTACAACCGTACACAGGTATTAAAACGGTGCTTTTACTTTGCAACAAAAATAAGCCCAAATCACGTAAAGGTAAAATTTTAATGGTAAATGCTGAAGATCTAGGTGAGACATCTAATAAACGTGATGTTGTATTAAGTGAAAAAAATATTGGATTAATTAATGACATAATTTCTGCGGGTGAAGAAATTGATAAAATTAGCCAATTTATTACTAACGATGATATTAAATTAGCACAATTGACACCAAGTAACTATATTTATAAAACGGAGACACAAGTAAGTGAATTAGGTACTGTTGCAATTGATATGGATGGCTTAAATAATGTATCAACGAAGCCATTATCAGAATTAGTTGATTTTTATCGCGGGTTTAACGCCTCAGCAAAAGATGAGGATGAAAGCGGAGAATACGCTGTTTTAAAAATTTCTGATATTCAAGATGGTGTGGTTAATTTGGAAGGTGTAACACGTTATTCTATTAAAAATAATGCCAAAATCAATAATAACCGTATACAACAAGGCGATGTTTTATTATCTATTCGAGGAGTAAATCGTAAAGCAGCATTATTTACTAGTGATTGTGATGATGTGTTACTATCTCAAAACTTTGCAGGCATTCGTTGTAGTGAATTACTAGATCCAAAATTTTTGCTATTATACTTAGAATCGCCGATAGTACAATTCTACTTCGATAAACATACAGCGGGTACAACAATTATGAATTTATCAATGAAGGGTTTAAAAGAACTACCTGTCCCGCTACTATCAATAGACGAACAGAAGAAAGTTGTTGAGATATTCGAGGTTGAACAAGGTAAAATTAACGAAGAATTAGTACGTCTAAAAGCACGTCAAAAAGAACTTAAGCTTGAAGTATATGAAGCAATGGGAATCAATAAAGCTTTTACACTTTTGTAAAGGCTAGGATTTCTGATATAAGAAGGAACTTAAATGATTACAGGTGAAATTAAATAAAATTGATGGGATTTGGACAACTCTTTGGACAGAAGGAAATACAAATCCATTAACAAATATCGAACAATTAACATATTTACTATTTATTAAAGGATTAGACGAAAGTGAATTACATAAAGAAAAAGAATCGTCTTTTTTAGGCTTAGAACATACAGGAATTTTTACTGAAATGCCAACTGATTTTACAGATATACAAAAAGAACATTAGCCAAAAATGCGCTGGACTCAATTTAAACAATTACCAGCAGAAGAAATGCATCAAGAAATGGTAACTACTATTTTTCCGTTTATCAAAACATTAGGTGGTGGTATTACGGTTGTCTTTAAAGATCAATTGCCAAAAGCAAAAGGAATTTTGGATATTATTGATATAATTAACCGTAATGCTGAGGAGATCTATTATTAATCTAGCTGGGAATAGAAATAACCCAGCTTTTCTTAGAAACATAATATTTTCAATATTAAAACTTATTAAGGTTTTAATAATATAGAATCAATTTAGGGGTGTAAAAATGTATAAAATAAATTTATATAAAATTGATGAAAGAAATCATAGAACTTTTTTTAATTATTTAGAAGAAAAACTGGTTTATATTGGAAATAAAGCGTTAGAAGATGAGGAAGGAGAAAAATATTCATTTTCATTATTTAAAATAAATGAAGAGGTAGATAAAGAAATTAGTTGGAATTGGATTTTAAATGAGTTTGAACAATCGTTGTTGTCAGTCAAAACACAACCAAAAGCAGTGCTAGTACTTGAGTATGATGATGAAATGTATGCGGTGACATTTGGGAGTGCATTTTTCTTAGTAGATAAGTATTGTGATAGAAATTTTGCATTCGAATTTGCTAGAAGAATGAAATACTTAGAGATTAAAACGACTACTTTATTATCACCTAATATGCAAAGGAATAAGAATATTAGTACATATATAAATTACGAAGCCTTGGAGTTTGATAGTGGTGAGTCATTTGCAAAATTAAAGGCAAAGTTAAACTTAGATGAGTTCAATAATCCATTAATTGGGGAAACTGTCGAATTTGGAAAATCTATAAAATTCGATTTGAAAGTTTCAAGCTTAGAAAATGTAAGCCAGCTATTAAAATTTATAAAATCAACATTAAATCAAGATGAAATATATAAAATCCCCGTATTTAATAATGTGACGGACAAAGATCTCTTAATAAAACTAGAGGCCAACTTATTTTCAAAGATTGAGGAAAATAGTAATGTTATAACTATTTCTGAGTTAGATATTATTGGGGTTTCAGAGATATTTAATAATCAAGATACATTTTTTGAGCTATGGCACGGTCATAAAAGAAAAGAAATAGAAAGTCTTAATTTTGCTGAGGTAGAAAAGTTCGCTGAAGAAAAAGAAATCGAATTATCTAGAGAGATTCTCAATATCAAGGTAAAAAGTTTTAATAACGGTAAATCTATTAGAACAGACAAAATTAAAAATTTAATTGATTATGTAGACGATGATAATAGGTGTGTTTTAAATAAAGGAATATGGTATCACTATAATGATGATTATCAAAAGTACTTAGAGGATTCTATTTCAGAAATAGAAGTGATTTATAATCAGGAGTATGATTTTAGCGATTCAATTCATCAGGATTTTATTGATGAAAAATTTAATGCAGAAAAAGAAGAGACTGAATTCGAGGGATTGAGAGATTCGAAAATAAAAGAAAAATTAAAGAATAAATACTATGCAGAAAGAGCTTTTAATCTTTTAAGAGTGAGAGATGGTTTTGAAAATTACGATAGAGTTACAAATAGTTATGCAGGTGCAAAGATAGAGTTAATGGATTTATACAAAGATGAAACTATGTACGCAGTAAAAATAGGAAGTAAATCTTCAAATTTATGTTATGCAGTAGATCAATCTATAAGTTCTTTGAAAATGTATAAACATAATACATTAGAAGGAATGCCGGCAATTAAGAATGTCGCAGTTTGGTTAGTATTAAAGAGACAACCACTTCCTCTTAATGAAAATGGACAACCTGATTTAAGTACTTTGAATATGATCATGCTGAAAAACAAATTAGATTCGTGGAAAAAAGAAGTTCGATTGCAGGGACTTAATCCGATTGTATATATAAATTATAAGCAGTAGTAGTTTATCCAGGCACGTGGAATTTGTAGCAAGCCTTGTAATTAATCAGTAATCTATTGAGAGTCATCCCGATTTCGAGAAAAGCATTGATATCGGGATATTTTTATTTTTGTTTGTTCAATATGCACCAAAAAATAATATTTGGAAGTGAAATGAATATTTCCCCCCACATTTCATCACCAAATGTCCTTTTTTGCAATTTTGCCTAGTTCATATTAAAGTATATAATGATAAAAATTGCTGAAAGAATTTACAGAAGGACATGCCCCATAAGGCGCTATGTCATGAGAGGAATTGGATGAAAGATGAGTAAAAATTTCTGGCGTGATTTACCACGGCCATTTTTTATATTAGCACCAATGGAAGAAGTGACAGATGTTGTGTTTCGTCATGTTGTGAGTGAGGCAGCGAGACCGGATGTGTTTTTTACGGAGTTTACGAACAGTGAGAGCTACTGCCACCCTGATGGCATTCAAAGTGTGAAAGGCCGATTAACGTTCACCGAGGATGAGCAGCCGATTGTTGCTCATATTTGGGGAGATAAGCCTGAGAACTTTAGACAAATGAGCATTGGAATGGCGGAGTTAGGATTTCAGGGGCTCGATATTAATATGGGTTGTCCTGTCCCTAATGTTACGCAAAACGGAAAGGGCAGTGGATTGATTCTTCGTCCAGACGTTGCGGCAGAGCTGATTCAAGCGGCAAAAGCAGGGGGATTACCTGTTAGTGTGAAAACAAGACTAGGGTTTACAGAGGTCGATGAATGGCGTGGTTGGCTCAGACACATTTTGGAGCAAGACATTGTGAATTTATCGATTCATCTTCGTACTAGAAAGGAAATGAGCCAGGTAGATGCGCACTGGGAGCTTATTCCTGAGATAAAAAAACTGCGTGATGAAGTAGCACCTGATACGCTTTTGACGATCAATGGTGATATTCCTGATCGTCAAACGGGCTTAAAGCTTGCTGAGCAATATGGAATAGATGGAGTGATGATTGGGCGTGGGATTTTCCATAACCCATTTGCTTTTGAAAAAGAGCCGAAAGAGCATACGAGTGACGAACTCTTAGGTCTTTTAAGATTACATCTTGATCTTCATGATCAATATTCTTCATTAGGTTTGCGTCCATTTAAGGCACTGCATCGTTTCTTTAAGATTTATGTAAAAGGATTCAGAGGAGCGAGCTTCCTAAGAAACCAATTAATGAACACATCATCAACAGATGAAGTGCGTGCAATGCTAGATGAATTTGAAGCGAGAAATAAGGAGCAATCATTATGAAAAAGAGGAGGGAGGGCCCTTCTCTTTTTTCTTGAATCAGGACTACTTCTTTTGCACTACATATTCGTGATTATACTAAACTTCTTGGTATTTCTATTTTGTAACTTGTTTATCTTAATGTCTTAAAACAGTATTAATTAAATTCATTAATATTCTAGTAATAAACATCATGTTATTTAACTTAAAGTGATATGAAATTAAAATTATACTTATGTATAAAAAATTACTGTCGATATAATTATGGGAGGTATTAGTGTGTTAGTGTTCAAAAAAAGTGTTGAAGTTATATATAGAATCTTAAAAAAAATTTTCGTTCCCTCAAAAAAATTATCTGTATTCTTTGCTCAACTGTGTATGTATTTGTTTTTAATAGCACTGGTAGGCGTTTTAATTAACCAGACATGGATAATTGAATACAGTGGTTTTTTTCTAAGTAGCATAATTGATATAGCTTTTATATATTGGCTGTTCTCTTATTTCAGCTTTCTAAAATTTAGAAAAGATCCTTTGTATTTTAAAGTAGCTAAACAAAAGGACTACCCTCACCAATATTCTGAAATTAGTAAGGCAGTGGAAAATATCGATGAAATTGAAGTCTCTGTTATGAAATGGGCTAAAGAGAATTATAATCAGAATGCTTTAGAAAAACTAAAATCATTAAATCTATATCACAGAGTTAGTTCAGGAAGAAAGGATTTAGATTTTTTATATAACTCACTTATAGCAGTTATTTTCGGGGTAATAACGACAGTAATATTTAATCCTGACATAATGAATACTTATAAAACATATATAAGTGAGCGTTTCCCCTTAGTCAACGAGTATGTAATTTACTATATGAATGGTGTGACAATATTTTTTTGTGGGGTAATCGTATCATTATACTTTTTGAAAGAAAAGCATTTAATGAATAGAAAAACTGAACTTTATGAAAGTATATTAGATAGAGTTATTAGCAAACTTGAGCACAAAGAAAGTGACTGAAACTCTTTTAGACCTCATCTATAACGTTTAAATGATAAGTGAGTTAAAAGACCCCCTCACCAAAAGGGGGTCACCAATTCCTTTACTCTGCACTCTCCTCAACATCACGGCTATCTTCTGTTTCACCAATATAAATAGGGCCGTTTGCATGGTCGATTCGGATTGGCCATTCGTATGGGACTTGCAGGCGTCGTGCGATGGCTCTCCAAAATTTTGCAGAATCAAATTCTAGTTCTTGAAAGTCTTTAAGCAATTCTTTATAAGAAGATCCATCAAATTGAATGTACGAGTCTTGCAGACGCATAAAGGCGTAATGTCTCACTTCTAATGCTGCCGCAGCTTCCATTTCTTCTTCTGTTGCTTCGCCAATGATTGTTCCTGCGGGTGGAAGCATGTCGTATACGTTAAATTCCTCTTCTTCTTCGTGTGCTGCATTGTGCTGTTGATCTGACATTTTTTTCACTCCTTCTAGTCTTCATCAAGCTTTTATTCGTGCTTACTTCTATTATCGGAAGGAAATGTGAAATGTGGAATGAAAAAAGAAGCAGATCCACAATACTTGCTTTTTCTTCTTGAATCCTCTATGATTAATTACAGATATAAAAGGTCTACAATAGATAGAAAGGAATGTTTCTATGAAATATTCTAAAGCGACCAACTATGCGCTTCATACGATGGTCTTTTTAACCCTTGCACCAAAGGGGAAAGCAATAGGCGTTGAGCCTCTCGCCAAGATGCAAGATCTTTCACCTACCTATTTATCTAAAATTTTAACAAAGCTTGTGAAGGCAGGATTGATTGAATCAACACCTGGCGCAAAAGGTGGTTACACCATTCTGAAAAAGAAAGAGGACATTTCGTTTTTAGACGTCATTCAGGCGGTAGAAGGACAAACCCATTTATTTCGTTGTTCCTTAGCACATGATTCTTTCATGCCTCACGATGGCTGTTTGATTGAACAAGTCATGCAGGATGTTGAAACAAAAATGCAGGAGACGTTAAGTCAAAAGCGGTTAGTTGATATTGCAAGTCAAATAGAGCAGACAGAAAAAAATCCATTTTTCAACATGTGATTTTTTTGAACCAATTATAGATATTAAGAGTCTTTAAAGTCTTGAATGAAGGAGCGGTTTATATGATATTAGATTGTGCCATTATCGGAGGCGGACCAGCCGGATTAAATGCAGCACTTGTTGTAGGGCGGGGCAGAAAACAGGTAATAGTATTCGATGACGAGATGCCAAGAAATCGGGTGACTCAGGAATCACATGGATTTATTACAAACGATGGAATGACACCGTTTGAGATCAGACAAGCGGGAGAAGCGGATCTTCAAAACTACCCCAATATCCAAATCAAACGAAGCAGAATTGTGGAGATACAAAATCATGAGGACAACTTCGCATTACTGACACAAGAAGGAGAAAGATTCGAAGCGAAGAAAATCATATTGGCAACAGGACTTCAGGATATACTGCCAGAAATGAAGGGGATTCATGAAGTGTATGGAAAGACGTTGTTTAGCTGTCCTTTCTGCGATGGCTGGGAGCTGAAGGACAAGCCACTTGCCCTGATTGCAGAGAACCAGCGCGCTTTGCATATGGCGAAACTTCTTTCCAATTGGACAAAGGATTTGATTGTGTTTACAAATGGACAGCAAGTGTTAGCTGAAGAGGAGAAAGCACTGTTATCAGCACATTCTATTCAAGTTATTGATGTGCCAATTGTAGCGATCCATCATGACAATGGTCAGCTACGCTCTCTTCAGATTGCAAATGGAGAGATAGTGATAAGAGAAGGCGGATTTGTCGCATGTGATTTTAAGCAGTCAACCCCTTTTGCTGAAAAACTAGGCTGTCAAATGACGAAAAATGGGGGCATTGAAACAGATATTCTTGGGCGTACAACCGTCAGCGGTATTTTTGCATGTGGTGATAATTTAGGCGGACCTGCTCAGCTTGTTCTTGCAGCAGCAGCTGGAAGTCAGGCAGGAATGGGCGTCATTCATGAACTTGTGCAGGAAGAGTTTCAACAAAAAACATCTCTGTAAAAAGAGATGTTCAGCGATGAGCGATTTTCCGTTTTACTAAGACGTGAGCAGTCCATTCAAAAAGTGCGTAGATGACAAAGAAGATTAGGATCCAGCTACTGACATCGACCCATACATTGTTGATATGAATGATGTTCGCCTGATCAAGTCCAGCCTGTATCCACATCGTGATCAATGCGGTGAGGAACACCTGTAAAAACCATTTTTTCAATTGGTCACACCTCCATCTCTTTCTATCATATAAGAAATGACAGTTTATTTCCAATTGAATTTCCATCAGTTTCAACGGTAAAATAAGATATAAAACCAATGGAAGGACATGAGATGAGCAATCAAACCAATCGTTTTTTAAAAAGTCATTTTCCTGATCTTGTCCTCACACCGCCTCTTTTTTATAGGTGGCCTTTTGGTCTTCGCTTTGAAGTGGCAGATTGGTCATTAGGAAAAGAATCGGTTGTATTAGAAAAAGCAGGCGATCGGGCTTTAAAAATTATCAGATATGCTTTTGATCCAGAAGACGATATTCTACTTGTCACGGATGTCTATACGCAGCATGAACATGAATTAACGAAGCAAAAGCTCCTTGTTTATCAAAAATATGCCGACCGACAAGTGCGTCACCGATTGCGTCACGAGCGTTTGACCTATGTACAACCAAAACAAGAAGAAACAATGAAAAGAGAGAGATTTACACTCAAGTGTCAGCTGCAAGATATTCGATTGCGCCCGCTATTACAAGCCATCTGCCAAGAGGATTTCTACAAACCGAATCAAATCATGAAAGGAAAGCTTGGTTATGACATTTATCTCATCAATCTCTCAAAACAGATGATTTTCCACTTATATGATGATCGAGGCTGTGATCTTATTGCGGCAGATCCAGAACATCTGCGTCCAGTTTATGAAGGTTTACAGCACTGGCTCTTAGACTATGACCGTGCTCAGATGGATCAGTTGTTTGCCGGGAAATAAGAAAAACCGCACTTTGACAAGTGCGGCTTCTTTTTATGCTTCTACTTTATTGAAAAACTGTGGCAGATATTCTTTGTGTGCTTCTAGCATTTCATCTAGGATGCTTTTTGCAATGGCATCTGATGGGACGAGCGGATTGATGGTCATGGCGACAAGTGCTGTGTTGTAGTCGCCTGTCACGGCTGCTTCAGCGGCTACACGTTCAAAGGATTTAATTTGAGAAATAAGTCCTTTGACAGCGACCGGCATTTCACCAACAGCGATTGGTTTTGGGCCGTCTTTTGTGATGACACAGTTCAGTTCAACGGCAGAATCATTTGGAATGTCACTGATGGCGCCATTGTTGATCGTGTTTACAGGCTGAATGTCATGCTTGTCGTTATAAATGGATGCGATCAAGTTACATGCTGCATCACTGTAGTAAGCACCGCCTCGTTTTTCAAGCTGTGGCGGCTTAATATCAAGATCAGGATCTTTGTAAAGCTCGAACAGGTCATTTTCTAGTGCACGGACGACTTCTGCACGAGTTCCTTCATTCTCTGCTGCTTTCTTTTCTTCAGCCAGCATATCACTTGTTTTGTAATAGTAGCGGTGGTACGGACAAGGAATCACACCAAGCCCTTTTAAGAAATCTGCATCCCACGGAATGGCGTGAATGTTGTTCATGGACATGGTGGAGTTTGGATCTGCCATGTCTTCGATCACTTGATCCATGATGCTTTTGCCATCTAAGAACACGTTCAGTCCAAAGACCATATGGTTTAATCCAGCAAAGCTGACTTCGACTCTGCTTGCGTCGACATCAAGTCCTTTGGCGATGCCCATGCGAATGCCGATTGGTACGTTACATAGTCCAACGACTTTGCGGTGGTTTGAATAGCGAAGTACGGCTTCTGTGACCATACCAGCTGGATTTGTGAAATTCACAAGCCAAGCATCCGGGCATAATTCTTCAATATCTTTCACAATCTCAAGAATGACAGGGATGGTGCGCAGACCCTTGAATAGACCGCCTGGACCGTTTGTTTCTTGACCAATGACATCATATTTTAAAGGAATACGTTCATCCTTCATACGTGCTTCCAGTAATCCGACGCGGAATTGTGTTGTGACGAAATCAGCGTCTACCAGTGCTTTCCGGCGATCTAAAGTTAAATGAACCTCGATTGGAAGCCCTGCTTTTTTCACCATGCGTTTTGCAAGATTTCCGACGATCTCAAGCTTTTCTTTACCTGCTTCGATATCGACGAGCCAAAGTTCGCTAATTGGAAATTCCTCGTACCGTTTAATGAATCCTTCGACAAGTTCTGGTGTATAGCTTGATCCTCCGCCGATTGTGACAACCTTTAATCCTTTTGCCATGTTCTGCACCTCCGAATAATGTAACGCACAATGTTATAATAGAGTGAATCAATCTTTTATCATTTGTTTGTACATCTATAGCTTATCGTGAGAGTACCTTGTGCGTAAACGGTTTCAGCGTCTTTAGGCAAGGGTGCCCTATTTAGAGATTTGTTACATAAAAGAAACGTGTTGTGTCATGTTGTTGGAGAAAGGGGAAGTCAGATGTTTTCAAGTGAGGTCATTTCCAGCTTTAATGAACTAGAAAGCTCTTTATACCGATACATTATGGAAAACAGTGAAAAAGTCGTCTATATGAGAATTCGTGATTTGGCAGATGCCGCACATATATCGACCTCATCTGTCCTTCGCTTTTGTCGAAAAGTGAATTGTGAAGGCTTTTCAGAATTTAAGGTGAAGCTCAAAATGTATTTAGAAGCAGAACAAACACCTTCTTTGAAAAGCACGCAGCATTTCCTGTATGAATTTATCGAACGGACACTTAAAGGAGATTTTGAGGAGAAGATTAAAGAGGCAGCGAAGCTCATTGCGGATGCAAAGAATGTGCTGTTTATTGGGACGGGCAGTTCTGGTATTTTGGCGCAGTATGGGGCAAGGTACTTTTCAAGTCTGGAGAAATTTTCGTTTTACATCAATGATCCATTTTTCCCGATGAATATGCAGTATTTAGACAATAGTGTCACCATTGTGCTGTCGGTATCAGGAGAGAACAGTATTACGATTGATCATATTTCGAAACTTAAAAGAGAAGGCAGCACGATCATTAGTATTACAAACAATCAGCACTGTACAATTTCTCGTATTTCTGACTTGAATATTGCTTATTACGTCACAGACGAACGAGTCCATAGAGCCAACATCACTACACAGACACCCGTTGTCTATATCCTAGAAGCAATGGCGCGTGACATGTTTGCGATGTTAAAAGAAAAGTAAAAGAGTCGCTGCCTTAAACAGCCGCTCTTTTTTTCTGCATCATGAAAGTGGTGATGGCAATGCTTGAGCAGATGAGTACAAACAGTCCGCCTAACAAATACACAAATCTCGCTCCGAATGTATCCGCAATTAATCCAACAAAGAAAATAGATAAACTGACAGACATAGAAGAGAGAACGTATTGAGCCGAATACACCTTTGATAACTCATGGACTGGCGTTTCCGTTTGGAGGATGGTTTGCTGCGAAACATCCCGAATTTGATAGGCAGGCCCCATTAAAATACAAAGCAGCAATGCAAGCCATGGCAGGCTGTTTAGTGAAAATAGGATCGTCAGCACTGCATAAATAAAAGAGCCCGCTGCCATAAAGAGGAGAAGTTGTTTTTGAATAAACTGACTTAGCCATGCAGCCATGAGTCCGCCTATAATGGCACCTATATAATATGCGGCATTGATATATCCCCACCATTCCGCACCTTCATTTAAAACAAGTGTGACAAAGGCAAGCGTAACCGGTCCGACCCACAAAGCACCTGCAATATTTTCACTAACATCCATGAAAGTCAGGATGCGAACCGTTTTGTTTGTCCAAATGATCTTCCAGCCATCCTTGAACCCGTTCATCTTATTTTCTTTTTGAACCGTGTCTTCTTGCTTGAGTAGAGAAAAAACAGGGATGATCAATAGATAGGACAACACAATCATGAAACAAGAGGCCCACATTAAATAAAATGGACCAATCAACAGGACGAGCATTCCAGTAAACGAATAGCCGGCGATTTGAACAGATTGATAAAAAACGGAGGCTGTACTGTTCGCTTTCACAAGCTGATTTGCTGGCACAAGCATCGGCATGATGGCCTGTAATAAAGGGCTGATGAACCCGCCTGTGATGGAAATCAAAACGAACGCACTAAACAGCCAGATCAGGTGCTGCTGAAAGAAATCAAATTGGGTCGTGAATACGATGAGCATTCCAATACGTAAAAGAGGGACCCATTTCAATAGACGCTTGGCTTGAAAGAGTTCTGTCAAAACAGGCGAGAGGAGCCCAGCCAATAGCTGACATAGTGTTCTTATGAGCGGAAATACAGCCGCATAGGCGACAGATTGTGTATCTTGATAAATAACCAATGTGACTGTCATCAAAAATAGAATATCACTTAGCATGAGAAGGCTTTTACTGCCTGTATAACACCAAAACTTATTTCCCATATCCAACCGACTCCTTTTCAAAAACAAGTTCAGTATAGCATGTTGGCGAAGTGTGCAGAGGTTTTCCATTGAAAAATACATCTTAAGGATGAGAGGATTGTGATAAGCTAAATGAAAGGACATTGTAAGGAAAGGGGTTCAATCCATTGAAAAAATTACCAGCACATGACTTTTTGGACAAGCATGGCATCCCGTATGACATCAAAACATTTTCTGCCGACACAGAGAAGGGCGCAGCGAATGTAGCGGCTGCTCTTGGTTTTAGAGAAAGACAAATGATCAAAACATTGATCTTTGAAACAGGGGAAGGGGAGCAGCTGCTTGTGATGGTTGGTGCTGACCAGCACATCAAATCAGGGAAACTAAAGAAAGCCGCAGGCTCTCGCAATATCAAAATGGCTTCACCAGACACGGTGCTTGAAGTGACAGGCTATCGCATTGGCTCCATCCCGCCATTTTGTTGGCAGCCTGAAGGGTTCCGCACGATTATCGAAGCATCGCTATTAGAAGAAAAGATATTAGGCGTTGGAGCAGGAGAATGGGGAAATGAAATACTCATCACACCAGAACAATTAGTGAAAGCCTCAAAGGCGGTCCCATTTGATCTAGTTCAACCATCCGAATAGAAAAAGTGCCTGTTGCTGAAGCAGGCACTTTTTTAATTGGAGTCAGGTGCTATAAAGGGTCCGATGTCTTTCATTTGCAGAAAAGCATTCACCGTCCTATTTTCCTCAAGGTCATTCGCCCGTTTGCAGACCACAACAGGTCTGATAATGTCAATTCCTTCGATATACACGCGCCCAATCTCTCCACGTTCTAAGCTTCGCTGAACAGCGTCACGAGGAACAAGGGTGATGCCATAGCCAGCTTTGATCATTTGAATGGCTTCGTGGACACCACTGAATTGTAAATCAACGGTCGGTTTTTTAATTCCTTTAGCGGTAAAAAGGGAAAAAAGCTTGTCTCTCGTCGAACTGCCTTCTTCTCGCATTAAAAAGGGTTCATGGCTTAGGCGTTCTAGGGGGACGGTTTGTCCATTTAACGGGTGATCCACAGGCACGATAAAGTCATAACTTAAATCAGTTAAGTGAGAGGTGTGAAGATCTTCGTCGTGCAGATCCTCTATTACGGCGATCGCCACATCTGATTGATATTGAAGCAGGCTTTCGATCACTTGAGCGGAGTTTCCGCTTTTTAATTCAATGTCTGTCTGTGGCGATGATGTTTTAAAAGAGGCAAGCCAATCAGGCAGCAAAAAGTTAAGTGGTACATAGGTAGAAGCAATTCTGAGTCTTCCTTTTTTTCCGTTTTGCAGAAGGGTGATCTGATATTCTACTTCTTTTTCCGCCTCGAATACTTGCCGAGCATATGGATACAGGATCTTCCCCATCTCTGTCAGTGTAATCCCCCGGCCGTTTCGTTTGAAAAGACGAAAGCCGATCTCTCGTTCAATGCTTCGTAATTGTGCTGTCACAGCCGGCTGTGTCAAAGACAGCACGTCTGCCGTTTGTGTGACACTTTTTGTTTCGGCTACCTTTGCAAAAATACGGAGGGCATGTAAATTCATCATTGCACCGCCTATCAATTATTTTGATGATTCAATCAAAAACATTCATTAGATTTATTATAAGGTATCCCTTATCGTAAAGGTAGCGAAGGGGGAAGAAAAAATGGATCGTCGTCAAAAGCAAGTGGTGTCAATTTCGCTCATCACAGCATTTGCCCTTATTGGGGATTCAATGCTCTATATTGTTCTCCCGGTCTATTGGAAAGAGATTGGTTTATCATCCATTTGGGAGGTGGGGTTACTGCTGTCTATCAACCGATTCATTCGTATCCCGCTAGCACCTGTCGTATGGTGGCTTTATCGATATATCCCAATGAAGACCGGTGTACTGATCGCAATTTTGATCGCGTCAGTGACCACGATATTATATGGTATGAGTGGATTTTGGCTGCTATTGATTTGCCGCTGTGCATGGGGTCTCGCTTGGACGTTACTCCGTATGAGTGGGATGAGGGTCTTGGCTGAAATGGACGAAGGCTCACAAGGACATTTGACGGGTCTTTATAATGGGCTTTACCGGCTTGGCAGTTTATTTGGCATGTTATTTGGTGGAATCCTTGCCAGCTTGATCGGTTTTCAGTCCATGACGCTTGTCTTTGGCTTACTCACATTAATGGGCTGCATTTTTTATGTATCGTTGGATGAAATTGAAAAGAGAGAAGGCACGCAGGTGTATCATGGCATCAAACAGAAGTGGTTTACACGAGATGTGGTAAAAGTACTGATAACAGGCATGCTGATCGCACTGATCATCCAAGGTTTATTCGCATCCACGCTGAGTCATGTCATTGAAGCAAAGATTGACCAAGATGAATTGACTCTGTTTGGCTTTGTCATCGGAGCTTCAGCTTTAAGCGGTGTTATTCAAGCACTCAGGTGGGGATGGGAACCATTTCTCGCACCGAGAACGGGCAAATGGTTTGATCGTCTTGTGATGAAGGAACGAATGTTATGCTGGATGTTTCTTTCATTTGGAGGTCTCAGTTTTCTTGTGATCATGCTGAAGGTAAGCGGCTGGTTCCTATTGATGCTGCTTTTGATGCAACTGATGGCAACAATTGTCACAACGTTCACCGATACACTTGCCTTTCAAAAAGCTTCTGCTCAAACAGATAAGAACCGCTTTCTCGCCAGCTATTCTTTTGTTCAAGATATGGGGGCTGCTTTAGGACCTTTGTGTGGGTATACGTTGATCCAGTTTTTCGGAACAAACAGCGTCTTTTGGCTGATGCTTATCATAAGTTTAATGCTCGTCAGCATGTGGATAAGAAGCGGGCAGCATGTTTCTTCTAGTGCAGTGTAAAAAATAAAGCGTTATATAAAAAACTGCCTCATGCAGCTAATCGCAGGAGGCAGTCATATTCTCTTATTCTAAGTCTGAATCATAGGCTTTTTGCGTCAGTTGGCTGACGACCTCTTTCAAGCCATTGGGTTTATGGAATTCAACAGGTGTGCTTCCTTTTTCAAATACAATTTGATCTGCTTCAACGAGCACGACATATCGATTGTTGACCTTTGCAATATGAATCGAGTGGCCGAAGTCGGCTAAAAGTCCTTTAATTTCTGTTTCGCCTAGACGCATCTTCATCGTGATATCAGGGGTTTGTTCAACAATGTGTGAAGCGGCTAGCGTGACCTGTTCTGTATCGAGTGTTTCCCGAATCTCCCGTTTTTCACTTGCTTCCCATATTTCAAGGTCCTCTTCAAATTGTTTTAATTCTTCACTTTCATCCTGAAATGTTTCAAATACATGTTCCTGCACCATATTCATGACCTGTGATTTCATGATTTCAGGCATCGATTCCCCGTATTCGACGAATTTTAGAAAGTCTTCAAAATAACGAGCGTGTGAGGATTGGTGAATTTTCACTTCGGCTTCCTCTGTCATGCCCTCTTCTGGCATAAACGGGTATTGAATCGATTTCATGTTTTTTGTTGTAATCGCCATTTCTACTTTTTTGATCAAGGTGGATGTATCAGCAATAGAAGCGACTTTCTGTTCAAAATCGCATTTCATGATAAAGACAAAAGAGTCATCGAAATACTTTTTAGGAACCGCAGATGCAACCAGAAACACGCCGCCTCTGACAGCACTTGTATCTAAATAGGTGCGAACAAATTGTTCACTGCATTCGTTAAATACTTCTTTTGTATCTGCAAATCTCGTCTGATGAAATAAATTGTAGTTTGGATTTGAATCGAGTTCATGCCCGGGTTCGACAATAAATCGGCCAATTTTAGTCGGTACTTGCTCAGACTTAGGGTGTCTGTCCACTTTTCGTTTGACGATTTTTTTAAGCTCACCGTCTAGAAAGTCCTTCAGCTCACTTTGTTCAAATTCCTCTTGGTTTAATGTTTGGTAATGTTTAAACCGTTTATTTGCTTGTTCCTCTTTGCCTTCTATTTCAACCACATAGAATGATAGAAAACGTATCGTAAAATCCACTGATTGGTCACCACTTTTTCTTCTTTGGATATGTTGAGTATAGAAAAAGGAGTGAAAATCGTCAACGAATGGAGAAATATCGTGTCATTATTTCCCGAGAAATGTTTCGTGAAAAACGCTTGATAATAATTATCATTCTTGATAGAATGATAAAAGAAAAGAAGGAACCTGCCAGTTCCTTCATCTCAGAAAATCATGTATTATTTTGTTTCAAATGTTTCGCAATCCGTTTCAGCATTGCGAGTCACGTCAGTCATTGTGCTTTTACCAATTTTAATGGTAGAAGCTGTACAGCTGTTGTCAGCCCAAAAACGGCAAGAGTTCACTTCACAAAGTACATTTTGTGCCATGGGAATTCACCTCCGTGATTCATATTAAGAATGAAGCAAGCTGCCACTTGAGTTCATTCAATCTAGTAGTCTCTTTATCGAAAGAGGCTGTTTGTGCTGTATATGCACATGTTTATCATACCATCTACCCTGAAAATATACAATTTAAACTTTGAAAGAGCGAGAATGCAAATCTCGCTCTTTTTTGTTTGTAAAAATAGTTAAATGCTAGGTGGCACCCTCTCTTATTCCGACATATGAATAGAGTAGATTCAAAACCTGATGTCGGACAAAGTATAAGGGTACATGTACTGATTTTCCGCATGAAGATAGGGTTTTCAATCAAAAATTTTCATAGAGAGATGAGGGGAGAAGATGAAAGCAGTCATTCTCTGCGGAGGAAAGGGAACGAGAATGAGTGAGGTCACACAAGCGCTTCCTAAACCACTTGCTATGATCGGAGATCGGCCTATTCTATGGCATATTATGAAAATCTATCAGTATTACGGTGTAGACGAGTTTATCTTATTGCTTGGATATAAAGGAGAGAAAATCAAAGAGTATTTTCTCAACTACGACTGGCGGCATCACAGCATGCAGCTGGATATGTCGACAGGGGAAATAAAGCTTTTAGGGAATTCGGAGAACTGGAAAATCACTTTTTTAGATACGGGTGAGAATACGATGACAGGCGGGCGGCTAAAGCAGGTACAGGATTATATTGGTGATGAGACATTTATGATGACGTACGGGGACGGACTTGCCAATATCAATATGTTTCATTTGCTCAAGCGCCATCAAGAGCTTGGAGCAGCTGCCACTGTCACAGGAATTGAAAAGAAATCACAGTACGGCACGCTGAAGGTGTATAACGGGATGGCACAATCCTTCTCTGAGAAGACAGACAGTATCGGGATGATCAATGGAGGATTTTTTGTGTTGTCTCCAAAGGTTTTTGATTATTTAACAGATGATGATCAATGTGTGTTCGAAGCAGAGCCTCTTCAAAACTTGGCGAATGATGGAGAGCTTGCAGTCTATGAGCACCACGGATTTTGGACAGCAATTGATACGTATAAAAACTTGAAAGAAATCAACGGCATGTGGGCAGATGGAAAACAACCATGGAAGGTTTGGTGACAGCATGAGCGGATTTTGGAATGGGAAAAACGTATTTGTGACCGGGTGTACGGGATTGTTAGGGAGTTACCTCGTCAAGGAATTGATTGATCAAGGAGCAAACGTAACAGGGCTTGTACGTGATCAGGTGCCAAGATCGAACTTGTATCAAGGCAGTCAATTTGAAAAGATGAATGTCGTCCAAGGCGCACTTGAGGACATGCAAACGATAGAACGTGCGTTAGGAGAATATGAGATTGATACAGTCTTTCATTTGGCTGCCCAAGCGATTGTCGGGGTCGCAAATCGTCACCCGGTCTCTACATTTGAAGCCAATATTTTAGGAACATGGAATGTGCTGGAGGCATGCAGAAGGCAGCCGCTTATCAAACGAGTGATTGTGGCATCGAGTGATAAAGCATACGGGGATCAAGAACAGCTTCCTTATGATGAAGACATGCCGCTTAACGGCAAGCACCCATATGATGTGTCAAAAAGCTGTGCAGATTTAATTTCTCACACGTACTACAACACATATGGTCTACCGGTTTGTATTACGCGCTGCGGTAATTTATATGGAGGCGGGGATTTGAATTTTAACCGAATCATTCCGCAAACCATCCAGCTTGTGTTAGAGGGAAAGGCGCCAGAAATTAGAAGTGACGGAACCTTTATCCGTGATTATTTCTATATTGAAGATGCGGTCAAGGCTTATTTACTGCTAGCTGAAAAAATGGAGGAAAAAGGGCTTGCAGGAGAAGCATTTAACTTTAGTAATGAAATTCAGCTGACTGTGCTTGAGCTCGTTGATAAAATCTTAAAGGCGATGGGCAGTGAACTAAAACCTCGTATTTTGAATCAAGGAACGCATGAGATTAAGCATCAATATTTATCAGCAGAAAAGGCGAGAAAGCTGCTTGATTGGAAGCCTGATTACTCCATTGATGAAGGGTTAGAAAAGACAATTGAATGGTATCGCGAATTCTTTCAAAAATAGAGGTGTATACAGATGAACAGCATATATTGTACGGTTCTATCAAGTGGAAGACTTTATCAAGCTATTGCGTTTTTCTTATCGTTGAAGCAAGTAGAAGATGATGCTGTCATCAAGACGTTATGTATGGATGATGCTGCATTTGATTTGCTTCATCAAATGAATTTCCCGCATGTCGATCTTGTTCATGTACGTGAACTTGAAACGCCGGAGCTTCTAGAGATCAAAAAGGAACGAAATGATTCGGAATATTGCTGGACATTAAAACCGATTTGGATTGAGTGGCTATTTAAGCAGGACCAGGCGGAGGAAGTGACGTATCTTGATGCGGATTTGTTCTTTTATGAGAGTCCACAAGTGATTTTTCAAAACCAGCCTGATGCCTCTGTGCTTCTATCAAGAGGGGATATTGTCATTCCAAGCTTTGATCCAGAGGAAGTGAAGATGCTTCAGAAACTTTTAGGGCGCTATAATTCAGGGTTCCTGCATTTTAAAGGAGATGAAGCCGGCCGAAAGTGCCTGAGCTGGTGGAAAATAGAATGTCTAAAAGAATGCAAAAATGCGCCTGGAGAAGGAAAATTTGGCGATCAAGGGTATTTAGATCATATGCCGGTGCTGTTTGAAAAAGTAGAGGATATTCAAACAAAGGGTGTGAATATTGGTCACTGGAATTATGGCCAGCATTCTTATCAGGAAGAGAATGGACGTATTTTGCTTGAGGATGGAAGCCCACTCATTTGCTATCATTTCAGTGGTTTTCGGATCTTAAGCAAAGATGATATGCAGCAAATCCATGAAAAAGGAAGAGATGACTTGCCATTTTTCCAAGAAGCCTATCGGGAAGTGCTGCGTCATGTGATTGAATCGGTAGAACAAGTCAATCCGATGTTTAACGGCTATGCCAAACTGGAGGAGGATGGCGCATGAATGAAAAGCCGAAGGTCAGCGTCATTATTCCGAGTTATAATGCGAAAGAGCGTTTAGAAGGGAGCCTTTTTTCCTTAACGCTTCAGGAAACCGATATTCCATTTGAGGTCATTGTCGCTGATAATGGGTCAACGGACGGCACGATGGAAATGCTCGAAAACATTGAGGTGAACTTTCCATTCAAAAAGGTGCGTATTCCTGTCAATCAAGGAATTGCCAAGGGGCGCAATCATGCCATTCGTGAGGCAGAGGGAGACCTTTTAATATTCCATGACAGCGATATGCTGGCAGAGCCCCAATTTATTCAAAAGCACGCAGAGGCACATGCTGATCATGAGGACCGTGTCATTTGCGGTGTATGCTGGAAGCGAATCTACCGTTATTTTTACACCGGTTTTGATAAAGATCATGTGAATCGATTAAAAAAACAAGGGCTGTATCAGCGGAAAATGAAAGACAAAACGTCTCTTATGTCGATGGAGGAAGTGAAAAGCGGCGCATTTCTAGAGAGAAGCTTCGACTTGCAGTCCGAATTTATTGATATCCTGAAAGACATTTTAAACACGTACGACTATGATTTAAGTTCTTATCAATTGCCGTGGCGATTTTTTATCACAAATAACTCTTCCGTCAAGCGAAAGCATGTCATGGAACTAGGGATGTTTGATGAAAAAATCGTTAGATACGGGTTTGAGGATTATGATTTAGGCATTCGTCTGCATCAGCTTGGCCTCTCATTTGAACTGCGTGAGGATATTTTGAGTGTGCATCAGGAACATCCAAGTAATTTAACGTCATTCGATGACATCAAATATAACATTTTGTATATGTGCGAGAAGTACAACAATATTGATTCGATTGATGTTCATCTGGCTTTCTCTGGACCATTTTCTCATACCGTGACAAATGATATCGTGAAAGACATTCGCCAGCTGCGTAAGAATGAAGCATATGATGATCTGCTCGCTTATTTTTTGGAGCTGCTTCATATGATCACAGAGCGGAATGTGGGCATTAAACGTGATCAAAAGGACGTGCTGACGGCAAAGCATTTCCCTTTGAAAAAGCTGTCAGAGGCGGCTCAGCTTGCCAAGCAGGAACATGGATGCACGGTGCTGGCAGAGGCCATTCAAGGGCTCACAAAAGAGCTGCTGCATGTTGACTTGTTCCAAGTGGATGTGTTGTAGATGGCATCCTATCATTTCACAACCATTGTGTCGAATACCCATGTATTTAAGCTACTGGCGCTGATTCATTCACTTGAGCAGACGGCTCAATCATACAAACTTTCTGTCTTATGTGCTGATCCTTTGGCTTACAAGGTGTTAAGTCAGTTTCCTCACCCACATGTCCAATATGAACAGCTTGAAGATGTGGAAGATGATTCGCTGCGAAAAGCAAAGGCGGATCGTACGTTCCACGAGTATTGCTGGACGCTTAAGCCTGCGTTTCTACTCAAAATTCTTGAGTCCTCTGATGCAGATTATCTCGCTCACTTGGATACGGATTTGTATTTTTACCATGATCCAGAGGCGATATTTGCAGAAAATCCACTCGCTCATGTATTTTTGACAGATCATATGAATTCCAAGCGTTTCTATCACTTTTATGAATTATCCGGCCGTTTTAATACTGGGTTTGTAGGCTGTCGAAACACAGATGTGGCCAAACGGGCTGTGACGCAGTGGAAAGAGAACTGCATTGCGCACTGTACAGTAGAAATGGATACGGAAAAAAAGACATATGGTGATCAGCGGTATGTTGAAAGATGGGTCGATGATTTTGAGGGTGTCCATGTGGTGGCATCTAAAGGTGCCAATGCAGCGATTTGGAATATTGAAAACTATAAGCTCTCCGTTGTGAAAGGAGATATGTATCTCGACGAATGTCCACTGCTGTTCTATCATTTTTCTGCCTTTACGATCATTGATGAAAATACCTTTAATCTGAATTGGTATTACTATATGACAGAACACACTCTTGTGGATCATTTGTATATTCCGTATGCTGATTTGATTCATCTGAAAATTAAACAGGTGCAAAAGGTCTTTCCAGACTTTCAGCAGGGGTTTATTGCAAAGAAGCATGTTCCTGACACACATTTTTATAAGATATGAAAAAACCGCTCATTTATTGAGCGGTTTTTACCTTTTATGATTCATTCCATTTCGCTATGGTCTGATCGCTTGGCAGTAAGAAGGCTAGGATGCCTAATATCGGTAAAAAGGCGACACCAATCATGGTAGGTGTTAAACCGACTGCATCAATTAATGAGCCGAGGGCAACGGATCCAATCGCTCCCATACCAAACGCAAGCCCAACAGTTAAACCAGACATTGTACCAATTTTCCCGGGAAATAGTTCTTGGGCATAGACCACGGTGACAGAGAAGCTTGAGGTCAGAATGATCCCAATGAGTCCAAGTAAAACATAAGCAAAAACTGGTCCGGCAAATGGGAGAAGCAGGGCAAGCGGAAAGGATGCTAATAAAGAAATTAAAATGACGGTTTTCTTGCCGAAGCGGTCTGCAAGCGGCCCGCCTAAAAATGTCCCAATCGCACCCAATATAAGAAATAAGAAAATATAAGTTTGTGATTCTTTAATCGTCAAACCATATTGTTCAATCGCATAAAACGCATAGAAATTCGAGATCGCATTTCCATACCAAGAACGCGCGAAAATAAGAAAGACGATAATGCCAAGTGCTGTGAGCGCTGACTTGCGGTGAAGTTCAGATCTTGCTGCTTTTGCAGGCGCTTTTTTCGCTTGTGCTCGAATGGTTTGAAGTCTTCCTGCGTACCATCTTGAAATATAAAGAAGGAAACCGACAGCAATCATTCCAACAATCGTAAACCAAGCCACACCTGGCTGACCGAGAGGGACGAGCATTAATGCAGCGATTAGCGGAGCAAAGGCTTGACCTGTATTTCCACCGACTTGATAGATGGATTGAGCAAGACCCCGTCTAGGACCAGCTGCCATGTTGGCAACCCGTGAGCCCTCTGGATGGAAAATCGCAGAGCCGAGTCCAATAAAGACGACGCACAGTAGGATGGTCGCAAATGATGGTGCAAACGCAAGGCCGAGAATGCCGACAGCACTTGAAAATAATGCGATAGGCAGTGCATAGGGCATCGGCCGTTTATCTGTGTACCACCCGATCGCAGGCTGCATGACAGAGGAGACCATATTTAATGTAAAGGCGATTAGCCCTAATTGAGTAAAGGTCAGCCCCATTGAGCGTTCTAAAATAGGGAACATGGCAGGAATCACGGCTTGCAATGTGTCGTTGAGCATATGGCAAATACCAATAATCAATAAAATAGGATAAACCGTTGAACCGGTGACCGCTTTTTGAGGTTTATTCTTTGTTTGAGCAGCAATAGCCAATGAGACTTCCTCCTTTCATTCAACTTGTTTTCTTTTTTTCATTCTCCTCATTTTATTCATAAGGTGAACTATAAAACAATAGCAAATTGTCATGATTTAGAAAAAAAGAGACACATGCGCTTGATGGAGCGTGTGTCTCTAAAGGGTTATTTATAGAAAGAAGCGATGACAGGCTTCATTTTTTGAATGACAAGTCCACTGCCTCCACGGTTTTTCACACCTTCAATCATGCCGACGAGGACATAATCTTCTTTTTTAGGATTAAACGCAAGTAAAAATCCATTTTCAGTACCGTCTGTCGCACCTTGTTTGCTCTTTAGTTCCGCTGTTCCGGTTTTAGCGGCTATATCAGCCCCTTTTATTTGCAACGAGTGAGCGGTTCCGTTTGAATTGGTGACGACTTGAGTTAGTGCATCCTTCACCGTATTTGCTGTATCTTCTTTGATGATCTGTTTTGGTGATGCTGTTTTTTCATCCTGAATGACTCGAGGGTACACAAGCTTTCCTCCTGTTGCAAATGGAGAATAGGCATGTACTTGTTCAATTGGAGACATGAGTAATTCTCCTTGGCCATATGCTGAGTCGGCAAGTAAGATGTCTGATTGGATCCCGTCGTTAGACACTTGTGCCGGTTTCATTGTGAACGGCATGTTTAAATCATCACCAAACCCAAATGTTTTCACTTTTTTCTCGTAAGTATCTTTGCCGATTTCAAGGGCTTCCTGTCCAAAATAAATATTATCTGAGTACACGAGGGCATCGACCATATTGACTTGTTCTTTGTCATGAACCCGTGTAATGCGATAATTTCCCCATGATTGATCCTTTTGCCATTTCAGCCCATGAATGGTGCGCACTTTATTAGGTTTTGTGACACCTGTTTCCAGTCCAATTGCTGCTGTAATGGTTTTGAATGTAGATCCTGGTGCATATCTGCTCGCATACCGAGCTTGGAATGGGAGATCAGGATTTTCACTGTATGCTTGGTATTGTTTAGGCGTGATCCCGTTGGTCATTAAATTGACATCGTAAGAAGGGGTGCTGACAAGCGCTAATAAATCACCTGATGATGGATTCATAATGGTGACAGCCCCTTTTTCACCTTTCAGCTGTTGATAGGCTTTTTTCTGTAAAGATGCATCAATGGTCAGCTTGACTGTTTTTCCGTCTTTTCGGTCTGTTTTTTGTAATGTTTCTTCAATACCTGTTTCATCATGGATAATGAGGATGCTTCCGCCATCTTGTCCTCTTAAGTTCTTGTCAAATGTGAATTCAAGGCCGGTTTTGCCGATGATTTGATCCGCTTTTAAAGCTGGATTTCTTTTGATATCATCCGCATTTGCTTTTCCCACATAGCCTGTCAGATGAGCAGCGGCTTCGTTATATGGATAGTAGCGCATTTCCTTCGTTTGATAGGTGACGCCATTTATGTCTTTTGGAATCGGCTTTTGCTCTAACATAGACTTTAGCGGGACAAATGTGTCATCTGTGACCCATGCTTGTTTCAGCTGATTTTGAATCAGCTCTTCATCTATATCAAAAGCGCTGCTGATTTTTTTGATGTTGCTTTCTTTTTCCGTGCCTGTCCCGAGCTTTCCAGGGATGATGCCAAGTGCGTGTCCACCAGTTGTTTCTGCTAACGTGCGCCCTTTTCGATCCACAATATTTCCGCGTACCGCAGGGTCAGCTGTCACTTTGATGGTGTCACCCTTTTCCATTTGCGGGAAGATGAGATTTGGTTTCCAGTCTACTTTCCACTCGTTATCCTCTTCGGAGAGAATGCCATTGTAAGAGAGTTTGTTCAGTTTTCCAAGTGACGTTTTCATCGTGACTTCATAGGTGAATTGATACCCATTTCCTTTGTCCTGTTTTTCTACGTTGACGTTTGAGACGTTTAGATCATTCGCACCGATGCCGCTAAAGATATGATCGTATTTTTCGGCAAGTTGTTTTTTAGAAAAGTCATTGGCTTTCAGAGAGCCGCTTGTGACCTCATTTGCCAATTTTGTGAATTCTTTTTTCTCCAGATGTTTCGTAAAGGATTCAGCGGCTTTCAGCGCCTCTTTTTCTTTTGAGAAAAGCGTATCTTTTAAGAAAAAGAGAGCAGCAGCAATCGCGATGATGCTAAGAAGGGGAATGATGACTTTTTTCTGTTTCCAAAATGATTTTCGTTGATCTGTATACAATGAAAACACCTCAATTTTTGATTAGATCCTCTATAGTTTACAGTTACTGTGTAGGATTTGTATAGTTTCTCCTATGAAAATAGACCAAGTCATGAAGTGGAAATATGAAGCAAGACACAGTTGCTACTTAAGGATCTCTTCATTTTTTCTTATGATTTAAAGGATTTTTTATGTGATCATCGAATGTGAAAAATTAGAAAAGATTAAAAGCGTTTTCATGAAGGAGGAATTGTGATCGTTTATAATAAAGTGAATCTGACTGGACTTGTTCTTGGACCGATCTTCTTTTTGCTTATTTTTTTGCTCATTCCAGAAAGTGAATTGACCTATGCACCAAGAGTGGTACTGGGCGTTACGGCTTGGACTGCGACATGGTGGGTCACAGAAGCTTTGCCTATACCGGCTACCTCTTTATTGCCCATCATCCTTTTGCCAACACTTGGCGGGCTATCGATGGAGCAAACATCAAGAGCTTATGGAGACCCGATTGTTTTTATGTACATGGGCGGATTTATGATTGCCATTGCTATTGAAAAATGGAATTTACATAGAAGAATGGCCTTACATATTTTAAACATCATTGGCACAAGAAGTGACCGCATTGTATTAGGGGTTATGATGGCAACGGCCTTTTTATCTATGTGGATTTCAAATGCAGCCACAGCACTGATGATGCTGCCTGTGGCACTGGCTGTGATTAAAGAGGTGAAGGCGAACGATATTTTGTCTGGTGCATCTCTTGACCGATTCAGTAAAAGCATCCTATTATCAGTCGCTTATTCAGCCTCTATTGGCGGACTGGCGACACTCGTTGGGTCTGTGCCAAATGCTGTTTTTGCAGCGATGTCAAAAAAGCTGTTAGATCGAGAAATTATGTTTTTTGAATGGTTTTTGTTTGGTTTTCCGGTGGCGGCTGTTCTGCTCATTCTCTTATTTCTGTATTTGACCAAGATACAGTTCAAGGTAGAGCACACAGGTGAAATGGGAGCGGCGTTTATACGGAAGGGTTTAGAGGATTTAGGCAAAATGAAACAAGAAGAAAAATGGGTTTTTGCTATTTTTCTTATGACGGCTTTTTTATGGATTTTTAAAATCTTTTTGTTTGGCGGGCTTCCTGTCTCGGATACGTCGATCGCAATCTTTGGGGCGATGCTGTTATTTCTCATTCCAGCGACAAATGGAGAGAGAATACTAGAATGGCAGGATATGAAGCAGTTGCCATGGGGGCTTTTGCTTTTGTTTGGAGGCGGGCTTTCGCTCGCTACAGGATTTGCGGAAACGAATCTAACAGGATGGATCGGGGAAAATTTACAGCATTTAAATGGGCTGTCGTACCTCATGCTGCTAATTATTTTAACGGCTTCTATTTTATTTATGACCGAAATTATGTCTAATACAGCAGTTGCGAACATGATCATTCCGATTACAGTAGGGCTTGGACTTGCAATTGGCATGGAGCCGTACGGCTTAATGGCTGCGGCTGCGTTAGCTTCCTCATGTGCGTTTATGTTGCCAATTTCCACACCGCCAAATGCGGCTGTCTTTAGTGCGGACGTACTGAAAATATCTGATATGGTCAAGGCTGGCTTTTGGCTAAATGTGATCAGTATTGTAGCGATTGTGCTTGCGGTTTATTTCTGGCTTCCTGTCGTGCTGAGATGAAGACTTTGATCGAATGGAGACTTTTGGTGTTTTTGTTTCTTTTGGCTTCGGTACTGAAGCTGCCTTTTTGAGGTGCGGGTCCTTTGGCGTGTAATAGGTGGCCCCAATGTTGAGTCTGCCTTTAAGCTGATCAATGGAAAGCTCACCAAACTCTAAATGGTAGTCAATTTTGTCCACATGCAGTGATTCAATGTGAATGTGCGTATCCTCCGAGACAGGCGGAGCAGGTGCAGACATTTTCTGCTCAAGAGCGGTGAGTCTTTTTTCCAGCTCGACGACAGATGGGGATGGACTGGTTTCGGTTTTTTTAAAGAGTGATTGAATGAAATGTTTCAAGTGGACCACAACCTTTTCTTTCGCCTTGCTCTAGTCTATGGAAAAGCTGCCCGGTATATACTTATAGAGATACATGAAAGGGGAGAAGTGCATGCTGCCTACACGCATTCAGATTACCCATATGAAGACGAATACGATTGGTACAGGGTCCTCGATGACATTCGGTTCGACGATCGTACGAAATCACTGCTCGACGATCAAAAGAAACAATGGTTTTGGTGAACAAAATGCCGATGGCGTGATCACGATCTTGCCGATTGAAACAATTGATGATCGTGATCTAATAGACGCAGTCAGTATCAATATTCGTCATCTATGATGATCGCAGTTGCTTTTCCTTCATCCTTTTGCAGGCGAATGTATAGCACGCCGTCTTTAAAGGCCGCATTCATTTGACCAAGAATCATATCTGGGAGCCGAATTTTTCTTTCAAACGGACCATACTTTCCTTGTTTTTGGCGAAAATCTTGTTCGTTAAAAAAGGAAAAACGCTGTCCTTTTACAATTAAATATTCACCATATGACAGCACCTGAACATCTTCCTTCCGGTAGCCAGGCAGATAAATTAAGTACTGAAATTCAGTAGGGGTTTCCACAATGTCGACTGGTGGAAACGATGCATCTGTTCCTCGCTGATCTTGCTGCGAGAATGTAAAGGGAGACGGACCATTTGCCATAAAGGGAGATCTTTGCTCATCATCGAATATCATTTTCCAAAAATCATCTCCATGCATTTGCTGGGCAATGTCCATCCACTGCTTCATTTTTTCGAAGTCCATGTGAAGACCTCCTGTTAACATACTTGATGGGTGCTCGCATATACCTATAAAAAGGAGGTTTATCTGTGGTTCAACCAACTCCGTATATCAATATTAATATTTTCATGTTAAAAATTAATTCCTTTGAAAATGCGTCGGCGGTGAATGTCGGACAAAATTTGTTAGCAGAGTGGCAAAACTCAGATAAAAAAAATCAGGGGTACGGACAGAATTTTGGAGATGCCAGCGGTTTTGTCGGAACAAAGAGCCATGTAGATGATCGAGATCAAGTGGACTCACCTGCCTCTTTTTCGCCAGCAGCTAAACCTATTCCAAGGAAGTGATGTGTGATGTTATTCTCACCCTCAGTCGTCAATGTCGGTGCTTTTAAAATCAATGCAATGGATCGGGGGGCATCACTGACGCTAGGACCTTATCAGCAGATCGATTATTTTCTCTCGATGAAATTGAACCAGGGTTTTGGTGAGGACAATGGAGATTGTTCACCGCTTGTCATTCCGATTTCAAGCGTACTCGATCCAGATATGGTGGATTCGAATTCAGTGAAAAACAGTGTGATTTAAACAAAAAAGAGACCGGGATACCCCGTGTCTCTTTTCTATTGTGTTTGATTCAGATGGCTTTTGCGTCTTGCATAGGTGAAGTACACAACGACACCAATGGCTACCCAGATGAGGAAGGCTCGCCATGTCTCCCATTTCAGTGTGGCAGCCAAGATCATACAAATGACCGCACTAATGATGGGAAGGACAGGAACAAAGGGTACTTTAAACGCTGTTTTCATATTCGGATGTTTTTTCCGGAGTATGATCACAGCGATCGAGATCACCGTAAAGGCCGCAAGTGTACCGATGCTGACTAAATTAGCAAGTGTTGATAAGTTGACGAAACCAACGATACATGCCGCAACAGCGCCTGTCAGCCAAGTGTTGGCAACCGGTGTCTTCGATTTTGGATGAACGTTTGAAAAGATTTTCGGCATGAGTCCATCTCGGCTCATAGCAAAGGTTAAACGAACCTGAGCGTAGACAAGTGCAATTAACACTGTCGTAATCCCGATAATAGCACCTGCCGATATAATACCAGCGACACTATTTAGACCAACCACTTGTAAAGCAAAAGCGACAGGGTCACTGACATTCAGCTTCGTGTAGTGAACCATGCCTGTTAAGACAAATGAAACCCCGATGTATAAAATCGTACAAACACCGAGCGCACCAATAATTCCGATCGGCATCGCTTTTTGTGGGTTTTTGACTTCTTCAGATGCATTAGCGATTGCATCAAATCCAAGGTAAGCAAAAAAGACAGTGGCCGCTCCTGCAATCACGCCATGGAAGCCCATTGGCATAAAAGGTGTCCAATTTTCAGGTTTAACGTAAGCAAAGCCTGAAATGATAAAGAGGAGGACAATGGCAATTTTGATGAGCACAATGATGTTATTCAGCTTCGTGCTCTCTTTTACGCCTCTTGAGACAATAAAGGTAATGAGTAAAATAATGAGTGCGCCTGGCAGGTTAAAGATGGCCCCATCAGCGGCTCCGGGTGCAGCCGATAAAGCCTTCGGTATATGCAGACCGAATCCACTGAGCAGTGATTGAAAATAGGACGACCATCCACTGGCAACAGCAGAGAGGGCAATCACATATTCAAGCATGAGATCCCAGCCCATTAAGAAGGCGAGAAACTCCCCAAGTGTTGCGTAAGAATACGTATAGACACTTCCTGACACTGGAATGGACGAGGAAAATTCAGCGTAGCAAAAAGCAGCAAGGGCGCATGCGATCGCAGCCAAAATAAAAGATATAATAATCGCAGGTCCCGCATCTTTCGCAGCCGCAACCCCCGTTATCACAAAAATTCCAGTCCCGACCACACAGCCAATGCCAAGCAAGATTAAATCAAATGTATTCAAAGAACGGCTCAGCCGCTTCGTTTGACTTTCAAGCATGAGCTGGTCGAGAGACTTTTTTCTAAATAAAGAACTCATGTTGACCTCCTAATGGATAAATCTTTTCGTAAGACGAATGTTAGTATATGCGTAAATGACAATTTAGTCAATTGGTTGAAAAACGCTTTAAATCGCTAAAGTATTAAATGTCACAAAAGGCTAATGTTTATCAAAAGACATCCGCCGTCATGTGACAGGCGGATGTGATAACAGGAGATTTACGTTTGTTCTGCAAATATTTTTTCATTGTACAGCACACTCGGATGGGTTGGGTAATGGGCTGAGGATGCAAGATGATGGGTTTTGGCTTGAGCCAAATCACCGAGCTGATAATAACAATAGCAAAGCTGAAGGTGAGGATACCATGTTTTATATTGTGTCAGTGTAAAGGCTGTTTCGATTTCAGGTGCCTTCAGTGCCTGCTCATACCAATAGATGGCCGCTTTGTATTTATTTTGTGCTTTGAAATGATCCCCAATCCGGCAGCAAAATTCTGGACGGGGCTGATCATATAAGAAGGATCGCAATAAGGAGGATAAGGCGGCTTCCTCAAAACCGACTGCATAATAGCAGTCAGCTAAATTTTGGCATGTGCGAATTTCATCCTCAATCCAGCATTGTTTTGTGGCTAAAAATTTGTGATAAAAACGAATCGCTTTCACATGCTGCTTGTTATCTCGTAATTCATTAGCGAAGTAAAAGAGATCGCGAGGCGTCATCTCTTCGCCTTTTGCAAGCATGTTTTCATAAATGCGCAGATTGCGTCCAGGCTCTCCAGCGGTTGTTTTCTTACGCTTTTGATGGGTGACGGCGATATTAGCCGGTAAGATGTTGCCATACACCTGAAGAAACTCATGAACGGCCCCGTACCACTGAAAGTTCAAGGCACGTTTGACGAGCCGGTTTCTTCTATATTTAAAATTCACCTGACCGTCCTCACTAAATCCAACGTGGTAAAACATCGAGACGGCATCTACTGCGGGATCAAGCGTCTGTTTGAGCTGAAGCAGTTTTTGCTGGTCCTCTTCAAGTAGGACATCGTCGGCATCCAGCCATAAGATATACTCTTTTGTCGCATGGGAAAAAGCGAAATTGCGTGCTTTTGCAAAATGCTGGACCCATTCAAAGTCGAGTACCTTTGCTGAAAAGGAGTGAGCAATGTCCTTTGTTTGATCTGTTGATCCTGTATCAACAATGATCATCTCATCTACAATGTCTTGAACAGAAGACAGGCAGTCAGCCAAAACCTCCTCTTCATTTTTCACAATCATACATAAACTAATGGTTATCATCTTTAGATCACCTCTTCATAGTGTATCGAGCATCAAAAGGAAACATTCTTTTCAGCAGCGGGTTTTTTTAAAACTAGTTTTCTGCTACTGGCTGATTTAAAATAAAGGAAGAATCTATGTAAGGGCTGATAAAATGAGTTTATTGAATGTAGAAGGATTATATAAAACCTATGGCGAAAAAACGCTGTTTGATCATATCTCTTTTCATATAGAACCAAAGGAACGCATCGGGTTAATTGGACCGAATGGAACAGGGAAGTCAACGCTTTTAAAAGTCATTGCAGGACTTGAATCATTTGAGGAAGGCGACATCACAAAGGCAGGGACACTTGATATCGAATTTCTCGAGCAAGATCCTGAAATGAGCGGGGATGAAACGATTCTCGACTATATTTTTTCAGGAACAGCACCAATGATTCAAACAATGAAAGCCTATGAAAAGGCGCTGGCTGATTTAGAGCATGATCCACAAAACGAGGCAAAACAAGAAGCGCTTATGCGTATGCAAAATAAAATGGATCAGGACGACGCATGGGATGCGAACCTTTCGGCGAAAACGATTTTGACAAAGCTTGGCGTTAAAGATGTGAGCCGATCTGTTCATGCGTTATCAGGCGGACAGAAAAAGCGTGTGGCGATCGCCAAAAATTTAATCCAGCCTGCGGGTTTGCTGATTTTAGATGAGCCGACAAACCATCTAGACAACGCAACCATTGAATGGCTTGAAGGATATTTGAGTCAATACAGCGGGGCTGTCATTCTTGTCACCCATGATCGTTATTTCTTAAACCGTGTCGCCAATCGGATTTATGAATTAAATCAGGGGCAGCTTTACACATATAAAGGAAATTATGAAGTCTTTTTAGAAAAAAGAGCGGAACGAGAAGCAGATGCTCAAGTAAAAGAAACGAAACGTCAAAACCTGCTTAGACGTGAGCTTGCATGGCTCAGAAGAGGGGCAAAGGCTCGAACGACAAAGCAAAAAGCACGTATCGGCAGAGTGGAAGAGCTGAAGGATCAAAAGGGACCTGATGCAAAGGGAGAGCTTGATTTTGCCATCGGTTCTCACCGGCTTGGAAAACAAGTGATTGAGGCAGAAGAGATCAGCATCACATTTGCTGGTCAAACCCTTGTGGACCAGTTCAGTGATTTAGTCGTGCCAGGGGATCGTATCGGATTTATCGGACCGAATGGAGTGGGCAAAACGACTTTACTCAATTGCCTGGCGGGTAAAATCGAACCGACGAATGGACAATTGACCATTGGACAAACAGTCCGCATTGGCTATTACACGCAGGACCATAACGAAATGAATGAAGAGCTGAATATCATTGATTACATCAAAGAAACAGCTGAAATTGTCAAAACGGCAGATGGCGTCATTGTGACAGCAGAGCAGATGTTGGAGCGATTTTTATTCCCTAGATCCATGCAGCGCACGTTTATCCGCAAGCTGTCAGGGGGAGAGCGCCGCAGATTGTATTTATTGAAGGTATTGATGGAAGAGCCGAATGTTCTCTTTTTAGATGAGCCGACGAATGATCTTGATACAGAGACGCTCAGCATTTTAGAGGATTATTTGGAGCAGTTCCCAGGCGTAGTCATCACCGTGTCGCATGATCGTTATTTCTTAGACCGAGTCGTCCATCGTCTGCTTGTGTTTGAAGGAAATGGACGTATTTCACACTTCCAAGGTGCTTACAGCGATTACATGGAGCAAGAAAAAGAACAGAAGCGGACAGAGACAAAACCAGCTGAAAAACAAGTAGAAGCTGCACCGAAAAAGAGGAAAAAACTATCCTATAAGGACCAGCTTGAATGGGATGGGATTGAAGATCGGATACAAGCACTAGAGGACAAACACCAGCAGCTCGAAGCCAGCATTGCTGAGGCTGGCAGTGATTTTGGGAAAATTCAAGAGCTGATGGACAAGCAAAAAGCCGTCGCTGAAGAACTAGAACAAGCAATGGACCGCTGGACAGAACTGTCACTGATGATTGAGGAATTAGAAAGTAATGAAAAATAAAGGTTGGCAAAAAAACTGTAGAGACATTCTACAGTTTTTTTTGATAAGAACATTTGGCATAAGCATCGTGCTGGTGAATGGATTCTTCATTTCGGCACTCAACTTGAAACCCTTTGATCCAGTTTTGTTCGTACAACTCTGCCGCAATTAATCTCGCAACATCCTCTACAAAACGTGGATTTTCATAGGCCTCTTCTGTCACGTGTTTTTCATCTGGTCTTTTGAGTACAGGGTAAAGGGGCGCACTCGCATTAGACTCGATGATCTGCAGTAGATCTGCTTTCATGTCATCAGGGAGTTGACCTTGTTCAAACAGCTCTACCTGAATAGATACAGTGCCGCGCTGATTATGTGCGCCGTATTCACTGATTTCTTTTGAACAAGGACATAACGTTGTCACTTGAGCAATGCAGCCAATATGACAAATCCATCCGTTTTCTTCATGAAAGTGGATGTCATATTGCACGTCTGCATGCATCAAACCGGACTTTCCGCTGATGGGACTCTTTTTTTCCATGTACCACGGAAAGGAAACTTGAATCGAGGCAGATGGCTGATTCATATGCTTGGCAAGCTGTGCTGTCAATTCTTTTAAGGAATCCACATCAACCGGCTTTCCGCTCTCATAAAAGGAGTGAAGCTGCTCGGTGAGACGGCTCATATGAATGCCTTTTTGATGAGCTGGCAAATATGTACTCAGCGTAAAATCAGCGGAAGAGGTTTGGTGCTGTGGAGCCGTTTTAGACAAAATATGTACAGGGTACGACACACGGCAAATTCCGACCTGTTCCAGATCAAAATAAAAGTCCTGTTCGGTTTGTTGGATGTCTATCATGTCCTCTTTTTGACAAGGTTTTGTTCTAGCGCTTGGCGGGACAGAACCGAATTGTGCGTGTCGTTCTTTTTTGGATGGAAATGAACGCATAGGGTACCTCCTTTAAAACGTAATGATTCCTATTTATTCTGCATCAAACCACAACAGAAATCAAGTGATCAAACATTAACGTTTACGTTAAGGTCATAAAGGTGTATAATAAAACATGAATTGATGAGCAGGAGGCACTGGTGATGGAATGGATGAAAATTGATCAAGTGGCGAAAAGAAGCGGTCTGACGAAACGGACCATTCGTTTCTATGAAGAGATTGGTTTATTATCAGCACCAAAGCGGACAGAGGGCGGTGTCAGACTTTACTCAGAGGATGACATGGAAGAACTGGAGAAAGTGATGCAGGCCAAAGAAGTACTTGGCTTTTCTTTACAAGAGCTTCAGTCGTTTATGGAAATAGGAAAACAGCTTGAGCTGAATAAAGAAGGCTACTTGCTGTCACTTGACCCGAAGGAACGATTAGAGAAACTGTTAGATATTGATGCGCAGCTGACTGTGCAGCATCAATTGATTACAAAAAAGCTAGAAACGATTCAATCCTTTAAAAAGGATCTTGAAATGATGAAAGAAAGAGCGGCTCATGCGATTGAGCAATTACAAAAATAAACACCTCAGTGTGTTTATTTTATTTTGTTAAACAACTGTAGGAAAGGTTCTGATGGAATGAAGGAAGAAGAAGTGTTGAAACAGCGTACGAGTCTGCTTAGACAGCCAAAGGCCGTCTGGGCGGTGGCCTTTGCTTGTGTGATTTCATTTATGGGCATAGGGCTTGTAGACCCGATTTTGCCTGCCATTGCATCACAATTAGATGCATCTCCAAGTCAGGTCTCTCTTTTGTTTACGAGCTATTTGCTTGTCACCGGCTTTGTGATGTTTTTTACCGGTTTTATTTCTAGTCGTATTGGTGCCAAATGGACGTTATTATTAGGACTCATCTTTATTATTGCCTTTTCTGCTTTAGGCGGTACTTCTTCAACCATTAATGAATTAATTGGTTTTAGAGGCGGATGGGGCATTGGGAATGCCTTATTTATTTCAACGGCATTATCAGTGATTGTCGGTGTGTCTGTTGGCGGAAGTGCGAAAGCCATCATTTTATATGAGGCGGCACTAGGTCTTGGGATTTCTGTCGGGCCGCTCCTTGGCGGTGAGCTTGGAACGATCTCTTGGCGTGGGCCATTCTTTGGTGTGGCAGTGTTAATGCTCGTTGCTCTTTTAGCCATTACCTTTATGCTGCCACCTATGCAAAAGCCGCAGAAAAAGGTGAAGTTATTTGAAGCTGTTGGAGCCTTGAAATATAAGGGGCTTTTAACGATGGCATCTGCTGCTTTCTTATATAATTTTGGATTCTTTGTTCTTTTAGCTTATTCGCCATTTGTGCTTCATCTTGATGAGCATGGTCTTGGCTATGTCTTTTTTGGATGGGGATTATTTTTGGCTGTGACATCTGTCTTCTCAGCGCCGGTCATTCATCGTAAATTGGGTACATTAACAGCTCTTGTTGTTCTCTTTGCTTCGTTTGCTGTGATTTTATTCGGCATTGGAATATGGACATCACATGTGGTCGTGGTCATTTGCGGTATTGTCATTGCTGGGGGAATCCTCGGCATGATCAATACGGTGCTTACGACGGCTGTGATGGGATCAGCTCCTGTTGAGCGTTCAATTGCATCATCTTCATACAGTGCTGTACGATTTATTGGTGGTGCGATTGCGCCTTGGATTGCGGGAGTTCTCGCTGAAACTTACACAGCAAGCACCCCTTATTATGTAGGGGCGGCTGTTGTTCTCTTAGGAATGGTCATCCTGCTTCTTGGCCGTAAGCATTTGGTGAATATCCAGGCAGGTCATTAATAGAAAAAAGCCTCATATCTTTTGAAAAGATATGAGGCTTTTTTGTCGTTATAATACTTTGGTTGTCCAGGATTCACAATTCCAAGTTTCAGTGGCCACATCTTGATAAAATTCAGGTTCGTGGGAAATCAATAGGACGCTGCCTTTATATTCTTTTAACGCGCGCTTTAATTCTTCTTTGGCATCGACATCCAAGTGGTTTGTCGGCTCATCGAGAACAAGTAGGTTGGTTTCTTCATTGATCAGCTTACAAAGGCGGACCTTCGCTTTTTCACCACCACTTAAAACAGACACACGGCTTTCAATATGTTTTGTCGTTAAACCGCATTTGGCAAGGGCAGCTCTGACTTCATATTGTGTGTACGATGGGAAGGTGCTCCACACCTCTTCGATACAAGTGTTGCTGTTTTGCTCTTTTACTTCTTGTTCAAAGTAGCCTATATGCAGGAATTCTCCGCGTTCCACCTCACCAGAAATGGGGGAGATTTCTCCAAGAAGACTTCGGAGCAGTGTCGTTTTTCCGATACCGTTGGCACCGTATAACGCAATTTTCTGCCCGCGTTCCATTTTTAAATTCAATGGACGAGAGAGCGGTTCGTCATACCCAATGACTAAATCCTTCGTTTCAAAAATCAATTTCCCTGATGTGCGTGCAGGTTTAAAGTGGAATTCTGGTTTTGGTTTTTCTGCTGCTAATTCAATCATGTCCATTTTATCGAGTTTCTTTTGACGAGACATCGCCATATTTCGAGTGCTGACACGTGCTTTGTTTCTCGCGACGAAATCCTTTAGTTCAGCTACTTCTTGTTGCTGCCTTTTATACGCTGCCTCTAGCTGCTGCTTTTTCACTTCGTACACTTGTTTAAATTGATCATAATCACCAACGTATCGCGTGAGTTCTTGATTTTCGACATGATAAATCAAGTTAATGACACTGTTTAGGAACGGGATATCATGTGAAATGAGGATAAATGCATTTTCATATTCCTGCAAATAGCGCTTCAGCCACTCAATATGCTGTTCATCTAAATAGTTGGTCGGCTCGTCAAGAAGAAGAATTTCAGGCTTCTCTAACAGCAATTTCGCAAGCAGTACTTTTGTCCGCTGTCCGCCGCTCAGCTCTGTCACATCGCGGTCCAGCCCGAGATCTGTTAACCCAAGACCTCTTGCAATTTCCTCTACCTTGGAATCAATGATATAAAAATCATTGTTCGTCAGGGCATCCTGAATGACGCCTACTTCTTCTAAAAGCTTTTCTAGCTCATCAGGATCTGCTTCACCCATTTTTTCGTAAATGTCATTCATTGCGGCTTCCATTGAGAATAAATAATGGAATGCATCTTGAAGGACTTCACGAATGGTTCTTCCTTTTTCAAGCACGGTATGCTGATCGAGGTAGCCGACACGGACATTTTTTGCCCATTCGACCTTTCCTGCATCTGGCTCAAGCTTGCCAGTAATAATATTCATAAACGTTGACTTTCCTTCACCGTTGGCGCCGATCAAGCCGACATGCTCGCCTTTTAATAACCGGAAGGAGACTTCGTGGAAAATGGCTCTGTCGCCAAAGCCATGACTTAAATCTTTAACAGATAATATCATTTTTTACACCTCAAATAGATTCAAAACGGCTAGTGCCTCTCATGATTATATCGAACTGTACGGCTCGATAAAAGCATCAAAAGAAAAATTGCGTTTCAAAGCTGATTTTGAGATACTTAAGGATAGATTGAATGAGGATAAAGGAGATCAACATGACGGAAAATTGGGCATTTTTGAAAGAAGCAAAGCCATTTATTCAAAAGAACTTTGAAGCGGCTGGCTTTGAGAAGCCAACAGCGATACAAGAACAAACAGCAGAGTGGATTACGGAAAAACGCGATGTGATCGCAGAATCACCGACTGGAACAGGGAAGACCCTAGCGTATGTTCTGCCGCTTTTAAATAAAATTGATGTGAGTATCAAACACCCGCAAGTCTTAATCTTGGCACCTTCAAGAGAGCTTGTGATGCAAATTTTTGATGTTGTGCAAGAGTTCAAACAAGGTTCAGACATCAAAGCTATTTCCTTAATAGGTGGGGCAAACATCAAGAAGCAGCAGGAAAAGCTAAAAAAACACCCGAATATCGTGGTGGCGACACCGGGTCGCGTACAAGAGTTAATCAAAATCAAGAAACTGAAAATGCATGAAGTGAAAACGATCGTGTTAGACGAGGCAGACCAGCTTCTTGTCCCAGAGCATATGAAAACGATCCAAGCGATCATTAAATCCACATTAAAAGAAAGACAAATCCTTTGTTTCTCTGCGACGTTGAAAGAGGAAACCGTTCAACAGATTAAAGACATTGCATCTGAACCAGAAGTATTGAAAATTAGCAGAAGCCAAGAAGAAGCGCAGAAGGTAGGGCATTATTACCTGTTATGTGATCAGCGTGACAAGGTGAAATTACTGCAAAAGCTATCACGGCTTGAGGACATGCAGGCACTTGTCTTTGTGCGAGATATTACGAATTTGAGCATTTATGCAGAAAAATTAGCGTATCACCATGTCGACCTTGGTGTGCTTCACAGTGAAGCGAAAAAAGCAGAGCGAGCTATCATCTTAAAGGAATTTGAACAGCGTGAATTCCCGCTTCTTCTTGCAACAGATATCGCAGCAAGAGGGATCGATATTGACGATCTGCCTTACGTGATCCATGCCGACCTGCCAAACGAAGAAGGCTATATCCACCGTTCAGGCAGAACCGGCCGCGCAGGAAAAGAAGGGGCTGTTATCAGCCTAGTCACACCTCAAGAGCATTCAATGCTTAAAAAAATGGCGAAAAAGCTAAATCTTTCGCTTCAGGAAATTGTTTATAAGCAAGGTCAGCTGCACCTTGCGCCCAAGCAAGCATAAAAAAAGGACCCTTCCACATGGAGGGTCCTTTCTTTTTATGAAACTTTGACAAGTTGTTTTCCGACATTTTCCCCTTTGAATAGTCCAAGGAATGCATCTGGAATGTGGTCAAAACCTTCGATAATGGTCTCTTTGTAAGTCAGTTTGTCTTCTTTTACCCATTGTGCGAGATCTTTTGCCGCCTCTTCAAAACGATCAGAGTAGTTGGCAACAATGAAGCCCTGCATCAATGCACTTGTTTTAATGAGTTTTGTTTGCACACGAGGGCCAATGTCTTCGCTTGCACTAATGTTATAAGAAGAAATGGCGCCGCAGACTGGAATACGTGCAAAACGGTTCAAATGATTCATTACAGCATCAGAGATTTCGCCGCCCACATTGTCAAAATACACATCGACACCGTTTGGACAGGCTTTTGCAATGGCGTCATCTAAATCATTTGTTGTTTTATAATTAATGGTTTCATCAAAGCCCAGTTCTTTTAAATAAGCCAGCTTATCATCAGATCCGGCAATTCCAACGACGTGGGCACCTTTGATTTTAGCGATCTGTCCGACAACAGAACCAACGGCACCTGCGGCTCCAGAAATGACAACAGTTTCGCCTTCTTTTGGCTGACCAATCGCAAGAAGTCCAAAATAGGCGGTTTGTCCTGGCATGCCCAAAATCCCTAAGTAATAAGATAACGGCGCAATGGATGGATCAATTTTTGTCAGAGACTCTGCTTTGGCAGTAGAATATTCCTGCCAGCCAAGGAATCCAAGTACAAAATCACCTTTCTCAAATTGAGGAGATTTGGACTCGACGACTTCTCCGACCACTCCACCCTGGATCACTTCATTGAGTTTAAACGGAGGTGTATAGGATTTGGTATCTTGCATTCGTCCTCTCATGTAAGGATCTACAGACACATATTTCGTTTGAATCAAGACTTCGCCATCTTGCGGCGTTGGTATATCAACTGTTTCAAAATGAAAAACATCTTTAGTAGGTAACCCTTTTGGACGTTTTGCTAATTGAATTTGTTTTTGTTGACTCATGTCAAATCCTCCCTTTCACTTGCAACCTAGATTTACATTAACATGATGCTTCTTTTCGTTCAAAACATACGGTCTTTTCCAAGCACATACAAAAAAGCAGCCACCATCTAAAAGAAGGGGACTACTTTTTTTGAAGAGAGACAGAAAGGAGCGGCGGGAGACAACCAAACAGTTGATACTCATCCGCATCACGTTCTTTTAATAAATATTCATTTGCATTTTGCATGGAGGCTTTCATCATATCGTGCGTCACAAAAGGAAAAAGGATATTTAAATATGAGGACAACAGGTCTTGTGGATCTTGTTCGATTGACTCGATATCTCCAATGTTAATAATAATAGAAAAGAGATAATCGATGCAGATGTGAAAGTGCTGTTCAGCAAACAAAGTAAGCGGCTTTGCTTTTGATTCTTCAGGATTCCATTTTTGAAAAAGCTGTTTCACCAAATCACTGACAACCCATGCATTAAACTGCTGCTCAGCTGAAAAATAATACATCAGCTCCACCCCATTTCTAGCCTCCAGTATAAGAATTGTACAACAAATGACAAGGAATGAATACGATTTTTCAGAAAATTTAGTCATATTAACAGTCTTTTTGTCAAAAATAAGTCCATAGACGCATTAAGTTCACAGAGTAAAAATGGATGTGCTGGAGGAAGGTTTAATGACAAAAGTGACGGGTAAAAGATTCGTAAGACGTTAAAGGAGGAATAATAAATGAAACCTGTTGTAAGAGAGTATTCAAATGATGAAACACTTCAAAGAGATGTGGAGCAATTAAAACAACTCGGTGTTGCAAGAGAGGACATTTATGTTCTGTCCCATGACGATGATCGAACTGAGCGTATTGCAAGCAACACAGATGCCAATACGATAGGTCCAAAAGAAGTTGGACTCAAGCATGCGGTTGGAAACATCTTTAGCAAAAAGGGAGATGAACTCCGCAATAAGATTCACGAAATTGGTTTCTCAAAAGAAGAAGCTGAGACATTTGAAGAACATTTAGATGAAGGAAAAGTTCTTCTCTTTGTGACTGACCATGAAAAAGTGAAAAATTGGGCATAAACGCCATTGTAAAAAGCCTCTTACTTTTGTAAGGGGCTTTTTTTCATGCTGCGATAATTAAAATCTACCATCTGTCTTTTTCACTATAATAAGAAAGGTTGAAAAATTGGGATAAACAGTAAAATGTCTAATTGAAAATATAGAAATATCAAAGGGTACCATCAAAAAAATGAAAAAAGTAGTGAAAATATCACAAAAAACCATTCGGGAAATAATTATGATATCTTTATTTTTATTTCAAAATGAAATGAAAATCTTGTGTAATTTAGTAGATAAATTTCTTAGTTCTATTGGTTTAAGTTGTATTTTTGTGTAAAAATAAGTGTTTTAAGGTCAAAAAACCACGAAATATACCTGTATTTTCAATTAGAAAATCATTCTAATGTTTAGGAAATAATTTGTTGACAAAATAATCTAAAAACAATATATTTGGCTTAATCAAGTTATTATGGAAGTAGTTGTTAAATTTTCGATAGGTGGATTTCAGGATCAATTCGGTAAATGATGATGCATTAAGACCTAAGGGAGAGCGCTTCTGAGGCAGAGCGATACTGAAGAAATATCTATTAGACAAAAAAATAGATGAAAGATAGCTTAGAATGGTAGATTCGTCTTTCTACTATGCCTATTTCTCAATGATATTGTTCAAGGTATTCAGAGGATCATCATAAAGAAAGCGCTTTCTAAACGATGTTAAGGAGGTGAATTCATATGAAGAAAATGTATAACAAACTGAGGCGCTGTAACAGTTGAATGGCTGTGGTTGTATGTGAAGATGAGTGCTGAAAAAGAAGAGTGACATGTGGGATGCTTCTCTCCTTTTTCAGAAAACAGATTTCCTAAAAAATCCATCTTTCATTTTATCATAAGGCTTTTTGCTTGAAAACCACCTTTATTAGGAAAGGTGATTGTGAATTGAAGGAGGTCACGTGATGAAAAAGGCTTTGTATCATGAAGACAGCGGGTTGTATTTAGAGAAAATGCGCATGGCTTTTCAAGAACACTATGAGCAAAGAACAGATATGTGGTCCACTGATCCATCATTAACAGACGCTGCTGTGATGTCTCTGAAGGCATGGCGTTCCAGGGAAAAGGATGCACTTGCTTCTGTGCTGGATATCGGCTGCGGGAACGGCAGGGCTCTTGAACATTTACAAGGACTGTCGGCATATACCGGCATTGATCTTTATGAGCATGAGGAATGGGAAGGATTAAAGAAGAGAAAAGAGGTTCCTGTCCATTTTTATCATCAAGATTTTATGTCCTGGTCGATGAATCAAGGGCGCGAGCTGACGTTTGATTTGATTTTAGATCATGGCTGCTTTCACCATCAGCACCCTGATGACCACGAACGATACTTAAAGCAGATTTCCTCGCTGCTTCATGAAGGTGGTGTCTTTTCCCTTGTTGTATGGGGAGAAGAGTGGAAAACAGGCTTAATCGGAGAAGATGGACGCTTCCATTTTTCATTCTCAGATACTCAGCTTGGAGAAAAGATTTGTACATCAGGACTTGAGCTCGTTTCGATTACACCATTACAAGCGAAGGCTGGGATCAGCCAGCATCATGTCATTGCTGTCAAAATCTAGTGCAAAGGAGGATAAACGCGATGTTTGATGTGATGGTTCTTGGTGCATACCTAGGCGGGTGTCATGCTTCAATCAATGTAGCTGAATTGAAGTACGGACTATTCATCCAATCAAAAAGGGTACAACCGGATGACGTGCATTTGAAGAACCAGAGCTTCTAGTAAAGGAGAAAGCAGCTCGAAGCTAGCAGAGATATTCTTTTAGAGAAAGAGCATGTCAGTTTCCATTCAAGAATCATCAAATGGTGTTGCTCTCTTACAGAGAATACAGCGTGAAGCTCGATTTCTGCTCCTTTGTACTGGACAAGTGACAGTCTAAAAAGAGTCTTTATGAAAGGTACTGATGGATGATTGGCATCGCACATCTATTCAGCCAGTATGACAGGAAATTTCTCCTGAGCCATGATTCTAGCTGGAACCGGTGCTCAGGATGCAAAGGGAGTGCATACACATATTCATCACGCCATCACTGCGCTGAGAGAGTTCAATGGGGTGCAGTGATGAATAGGGGGAGACAAATGAACAAGTTTGTAGCTGAACTACAATCAATGATTCATCATTTTACATTTCAAGAAAAACACTATTTGCTCGTGGGGCCAGTGAACCTGCCGATCTCTATTGAACATGAAGAAGTGCAGTTTACATGGTATGCCTTTGCGTCTGTAGAAGCTGATACAACGCCAACGGTTGAGTCTATTGTACAAATGAGTACCGAGCAGCAAACATTTTCCTCTTGTCTCCTTTTTGGCGACTTTGAAAATGAAGTGCCGCCGCTTGTGCGAATTCATAGTGTCTGCCAAACAGGGGATGTGTTTGGGTCACTGAAATGTGATTGCGGTCCACAGCTTGCATCATCGCTAAAAAAAATCACCGATTACGGAAAAGGCATGCTTGTGTATATGGCCAATCAAGAAGGGCGCTCTATTGGGCTAATGGCCAAAGCCTTCACGTATAAATTACAGGAAATGAAACTGGATACATTTGAGGCGAACAGGTTGATCGGCTGCGGAGATGATGATCGGCATTACGAGGAAGCAGCGGCTGTCTTGCACTATTTAAACAAAGGTAAACCATTGCATCTCTTAACCAATAATCCAGATAAAGTCGATTCCATTGCTGCTTACGGTCTTCCGGTTTTACGGTTTGATCATACGGTAGAAGCCTCTCTCTACAATGAGGCGTATTTAAAGGCAAAAGCAGCATCAGGGCATATGGTCGATGAGAAGAAATTAATTAATCAGTAGATGAGTTTATTTAAAGAAGGCGGGAGAAAAGCGTGAAACCTGATATCAATTGGATTCAAATCCCAAGCGGCTATGCGACGATTGGAAGTAATGAAGAAGATATGAAAAAGGCATCAGAATTTTGGAAGGACAAACTTCTGAATCCAGCCTATGGCCGTGAGAAAAAATTTCAAAAATGGCTGTACAAAGAATTTCCATCTTATCAGCCGTATATGAGCGAATTTTTCATTTCAGATACGGTCGTCACCAATGAATGGTATCAAAGCTATTGCGACGAGACAGGAAAGCCTTATCCAGAGAGCTTGACGAACCTAGAACTTGGCGGGGGAAAAGACCATCCAGCTTGGGGCATGGACATCGAGGAAGCTTTCTCATTTTGTCAGTGGCTGAGCGGGAAGCTTGGATATGAGGTATCGATCCCTACTGAGGAAGAATGGGAATATGCTGCCCGGGGCAATACGAGACATCAATATCCTTGGGGAGATGAGTTTGATCCCTCTTACTGTAATACGCACGAATCAAATATTGAAAAAACGACACCTGTCCGTCATTACGAAAAAGGAAGATCTCTATTTGGACTATATGATATGGGTGGCAATGTCGAAGAATGGGTCAACACCAAGTATCACATATATGAAGGCGGAATTGAGGTTGTAGATGATTTAACCGAGACACTCGGCAGTGATTACTACATTTTAAAAGGTGGCTCCTTCGCAAGAGGCGGAGATTTATGCAGAGTCGCAAGAAGACACGGGAAACACCCAGACCCTGTTTTTCGATTTACTGGTTTTCGTGTAGTTACTCGTCAAAAACAACATATAAAGGTGGGAGTGTAAAACCATGCATAGAGGACCGATTACATCCGTTTTATCAACTCAGCATGACCAAATTGTCTACACAGGTGGCTATGACCGCTGTATTTATAAATGGGACCGTGCCACGGGAGAAGGAACATTCATTGGCAGTCACGAGCATATCATCAACTCTTTATCCCTTTCGGAAAATGGAACGTATTTAGCGAGTGCATCGTCAGACTATACCATTCAATTATATGATACTAGCACACATACAAGAATTCGTACGCTATATGGTCATGCGGATGATGTGGAAGCTGTCGCATTTGCAAAGCAGGATACGCTTCTTGTATCGGTGTCCAGAGACAGAAGATGCTTAGTTTGGGATATTGAAACGGGAGCCATTTTAAGAGAATTTCATGGACATAGCAAGGATGTATTAGCTGTATGGATTCATGAGGATAAAGCTTATACAACTGGTGATGATGGCTATGTCCTTGTATGGCTCTATGAAACAGGAGAAATTGTAGGTGAAATTGGCCCGTTTGATTATGAGCTGGATACCATCAGCGGCAGCAATCAAAAAGAAGTATTCGCCCTTGGTAGAGACGATGGCACGGTCATCATTTATGATGCCGCTACATTACAGGAGAAAAAAATCATTAAAGCTCATTTACAAGGTGTGAAACGTGTGAATTTTTCGCCGAGCGGTAACTACTTGCTTACAGCGGGTTATGACCATCTAATTAAGCTGTGGAATTATGAAACCGGTGAATTAATTGATACGTTGCTGCCTCATAAATATCAATGGGAGCGCTCGCTTGTTTGGACAGAAGACGAGCAAGCCATTTTAGGAGCCAGCTTTGGGAAAACGTATTGTGAATGGTCAATTCAAGAAGGAAAAGTGATCTCTGATGAGCAGGAATTGGCGACACCTTCTATTAATGATATTGCGTTGACTGAAGCGGGTGATATTATCACTGCATCAGATGACGGAAAATTCAGAAAGAATGGAATCGAAATAGCAAAATCAACAGGTGTTCTCACAAATGGAGTGGCTGTTGCACGGGATGGAAGCTATTATGCATGGGGCGATCATGCGAGTCAGGTGCATATTGTACACGAGTCATTGCAGCAAATGGTCTCTTTTGATCTCAACACAGGTCCTGTCAATAGTGTGTATTTCCATGAGGAGGATCGTCAATTTTATATCGGCACTTATGGCGGTTATGTGCATGTCATTTCGACAGAACACTTAAAGGAAATCGGCCGTTCTAAAGCACATGATTGCGCAGTCAAAGCATTAAAGGTAGAAGGAGATCATATCATCACAGCGGCAGTTGAAGGAACCATCTGTCTTCTCGATAAAAAGAGTTTGTCCTTAACAGCAGAATATATCGGGGCGACAGAGCTGTTAAATGATGTATTTATTGATAGCAAAAGAGATCGTATTGCCATTGTCAGCCGTGATAAAAACGTCCGATTGTTTGATTTGCATACAGGCAGAATTTTAAATCAGCACAACGAGCATCAATATTCCATTAAATCCATCACTGTGACAGACTCTGGCTATATTGTGAGCGGAGACTATTGGGGGTATATTGTGGTATGGAATCCAGAGCTAGATGTCAATACAGGTCCGATTCGAATTGCTAAGAATGGTATTAGTGCCATTAGACAACTAGGAGATGATGTGTATGCAAGCTCATATGACGGTGGTATTTATCATATTCGAGAAGATGGCACACATACGGAAGTACTGCGCTTATTTGAACAATTTCCGAAAGAAGTAATCTCTCATTAAGAAAAAGAATGTAAGCGGGGGATTCTCATGATAAGTGTTTGCAAGGAACATATGAAAAAAGGTCTGACTGTACTCAATTGTCCGCATGTGCTCCTCATTAATAAATATGAATGTCGCAAATGCTGTTTTTGTAAACAACGAGCATCATATAAACTGTTTTATTCCTTGCCTTACTATGATCGATCTGAAAAGAAACGGCTTGAGAAAGTATAGCACATGAGAATAGAACTCCTTCATTTTCTGAAGGAGTTCTTTCCCTTGAGAGAAGAAAGGAGTCCGAGATGAAAGACGATGTTTTTTATATGAAGCTGGCGATTGCCAACGCGAAGGCGATGAAAGGACAAACCTCACCCAATCCGCTTGTTGGTGCAGTGATTGTTCAGAGCGGTGAGATTGTTGGGATTGGTGCGCACATGAAGGCTGGCGAGCCTCATGCTGAAATTCATGCGCTACAAATGGCAGGAGAAAAGGCGAAGGGAGCTGACATGTATGTGACACTCGAACCTTGTACACATCACGGAAAAACAGGCCCTTGCACCGAAGCGATCATCAAAAGTGGTGTGAAGAAAGTGCTGATTGCCACCCAAGATCCGAATCCGGTTGTTGCAGGTAAAGGAATTGCCTTTTTGAAAAAGGCTGGAATTGAAGTGGAGCAAGGTATATGTAAACAGGAAGCAGATCGTTTAAATGCTCCTTTTTTTCATTTGATGCAAACAAACCTTCCTTATGTCATTTTAAAATCAGCTATTTCGATAGATGGGAAAATTGCCACGGCTGAGCAAGAAAGCAAATGGATCACAGGAATAGAGGCGAGAACAGAAGTGCAGCGCTTACGTCAAGAAGCAGATGCGGTGCTGACAGGAGTGGAAACGATTATTCAAGATGATGCCGGCTTAATTGTAAAGGATTCATTCAACCATCAGCCCATTCGTGTCATTTTAGATTCAACATTAAGGATACCGCTTCATGCCAAATGCTTAACAGATTATAGGGCAGAAACCATAATTTGTACATCACAAGATTATGATCATCAAAAGTATCAACAGTTGATACAAAAAGGTCATCAAGTATTTGTCACAAGCGGAGAACACCGGACAGATCTTCAGGATGTGTTACACCTGTTGAAGAAGCGCTCTGTGATGTCAGTGCTTGTAGAGGCAGGGGGCAGTGTGAGTGCATCATTTTTAGAAGCATCACTTGTGAACGAAGCTGTTATCTATATGGCACCTTTGTTGATTGGAGGGAAAGATGCACCTACTTTTTTTGAAGGAGAAGGAGTAAAAAAACTAAAAGAGGCGATCCGTCCAGCGGATATTGAATATAGTATGGTAGGAAAAGATTTAAAAATGACGATGACATTTTAACGATGGAGAGAGGTCCTTGCACGCAGAGTGCAAGACCTTTCAAATTTTTTGATAAAAATAAAATTGTACATACACCTTTATCGATCATGATGAATACGATGGATTGGGGTGATTCTATGAGAAAATGTAGACAATGCGGAAAGATATACCCAACTCATTCGACAGACCACTACCAAAAAGGAAGCTGGTATGATGCGTATAAGGATGATGGCTGGGAATGTGATAGTTGTAAGAAAGGTAAATCAGACAAACCAAGGAAACCAGTAAAAAATCCATGCTGCGGAAAAGATCCTTGTGTGTGTGTCATTCAAGGACCGCCAGGGGGAAGAGGAAGAAGAGGCCCAGCAGGTCCGGCGGGTCCAGTGGGTCCAGTAGGCCCAGCGGGTCCAGCAGGAGCAACGGGCGCAACCGGTGTAGGCTTAACTGGTATCGTAGCATTTGATCCAGCGGATGCCCCAACCTATCCAGAAGGTCAAGTGGTGACATTTGATGGAAGTACGTATGTGGCGAATACAGCTTCACCAACAGGTACGCCAGGTACGTCTCCAGATTATACATTACTAGCAGCTGCGGGGGATACGGGTGCCACGGGAGCAACAGGAACAGGAGCGACCGGTGCTACAGGAGATACCGGCGCAACCGGAGCGACAGGAGCCACCGGAGATACGGGTGCCACAGGAGCAACAGGAACAGGAGCGACCGGTGCTACAGGAGATACCGGCGCAACCGGAGCGACAGGAGCCACCGGAGATACGGGTGCCACAGGAGCAACAGGAACCGGAGCGACCGGTGCTACAGGAGATACCGGCGCAACCGGAGCGACCGGAGCCACAGGAGGTACGGGTGCCACAGGAGCAACAGGAACCGGAGCGACCGGTGCTACAGGAGATACCGGCGCAACCGGAGCCACCGGAGATACGGGTGCCACGGGAGCAACAGGAACCGGAGCGACCGGCGCTACTGGAGATACCGGCGCAACCGGAGCGACAGGAGCCACAGGAGATACGGGAGCCACGGGAGCAACAGGAACCGGAGCGACCGGTGCTACAGGAGATACAGGTGCAACCGGAGCGACAGGAGTCACCGGAGATACGGGAGCCACGGGAGCAACAGGAACCGGAGCGACCGGTGCTACAGGAGATACAGGTGCTACCGGAGCGACCGGAGCCACCGGAGATACGGGAGCCACGGGAGCAACAGGAACCGGAGCGACCGGTGCTACTGGAGATACAGGTGCTACCGGAGCGACCGGAGCAACAGGAGATACGGGAGCCACGGGAGCAACAGGAACAGGAGCGACCGGTGCTACTGGAGATACAGGAGCAACCGGAGCGACCGGAGCCACCGGAGATACCGGCGCAACCGGAGCGACCGGAGCCACGGGAGCAACAGGAACCGGAGCGACCGGAGCCACGGGAGCAACAGGAACCGGAGCGACCGGAGCCACCGGAGATACCGGCGCAACCGGAGCGACAGGAGCCACCGGAGATACCGGCGCCACCGGAGATACCGGCGCAACCGGAGCGACAGGAGCCACGGGAGCAACAGGAACCGGAGCGACCGGCGCTACAGGAGATACAGGAGCCACCGGAGCAACAGGAGCAACAGGAGATACGGGAGCCACGGGAGCAACAGGAACCGGAGCGACCGGTGCTACTGGAGATACCGGCGCAACCGGAGCGACAGGAGTCACGGGAGATACGGGAGCCACGGGAGCAACAGGAACCGGAGCGACAGGTGCTACCGGAGATACCGGCGCAACCGGAGCGACAGGAGCCACCGGAGATACGGGAGCCACAGGAGCAACAGGAACCGGAGCGACCGGTGCTACAGGAGATACCGGCGCAACCGGAGCGACAGGAGCCACCGGAGATACGGGAGCCACGGGAGCAACAGGAACCGGAGCGACCGGCGCTACTGGAGATACCGGCGCAACCGGAGCGACAGGAGCCACCGGAGCGACAGGAGCCACAGGAGATACGGGAGCCACGGGAGCAACAGGAACCGGAGCGACCGGAGCAACAGGAGCCACCGGAGATACAGGTCCAACCGGAGCGACCGGAGCAACAGGAGCCACGGGAGATACGGGTCCAACCGGAGCAACAGGAGTCACCGGAGTCACAGGAGATACGGGTGCAACAGGGGCTACAGGAACAGGAGCCACGGGCGCAACTGGTGCAACAGGATCGAGTGCGATTATCCCATTTGCATCAGGTTTACCTGTCGCATTAACAACCATCGCAGGCGGTCTCGTTGGTACATCTAGCTTGGTCGGCTTTGGTAGCTCGGCAACTGGTGTCAGTATCGTAGGCGGAATCATTGATTTAACCGGAGCAGCAGGAACATTGTTAAACATGGCGTTCTCAGTTCCAAGAGCAGGAACCATTACGTCATTTGCGGGCTATTTTAGCACGACAGCCGCTCTTTCTCTAGTTGGCACGAGTATTACAGTGACAGCTAGCTTATTTGCTTCACCAACACCAAATAACAGCTTCACTCAAGTAGCAAGTGTCACATTAGCTCCAGCATTAACCGGAATTTTAACGCTTGGCGCTATCTCAAACGGAATTGCTACAGGGCTAAGTGTACCGGTCACACCAGAAACAAGATTGCTTGTCGTATTCTCTGCTACTGCAACAGGCTTATCTTTAATTAACACCGTAGCAGGCTATGCGAGTGCTGGTTTATCCATCACGTAATAAAGAAACAGGGATGACTCAATACTGAGTCGTCCTTTTTTAGTCTGTGTGAATTTTTTCTTAACTTCATGAGAAAAAATGATATGATTTTCTTAAAGTCTATTCGGGTGAATCTACTGAATTAGGGGTTGTGGCGGTGAGGATGGGCAAAAGGAAAGTCACTTTACAAACAAAAATTTTGGGGTTAATTATTGGTCTTTTGCTTGTTGTTATTGCCTTATTGACCATTTGTTTTGGTTTTCTGCAGACATCAGAAAGGCAGAGCCAAGCTGAACAGCTGGCGGTGCAAACTGCTAGAACGATATCTTATATGCCGCCCATTAAAACATCGGTGGCCACGGGAGATTCCCAAAATGAGGAACAGGATGTGCTTGAGCAAATGAAAGAGCAAGTAAGAGCGCATGCCATTTTTATCACCAATCAAAAAGGGAAGGTTCTTTTTCATACGAATCATGAGGATGTAGGAAAAACCATCAGTGTGTCGGAAGGAAGAAGTACACTGCTATTTGGAGGAACCTCCATATCTACAGGTGATTCTGGTGGTGAAACCGTTGTCAGAGGCAGTGCCCCGATTATGAAAGAAACAGGCAGTCATGAAGAAATTATTGGGACAGTCAGTGTCGAATTTTTAAAAAGAGATATCGATCAAGCGACAGCTCATCAACTCTTCAAATTAAGTTATATTGCCCTTCTTGTGCTCTTGCCTGGGGTTTTTGGAGCGATTTTTTTAACAAGGAGTATTCGAAAAGACATATTAGGGCTTGAACCGCATGAAATTGCTTCATTATATCGAGAAAGAGAAGCGATGCTGCATGCGATTAAAGAGGGAATCATTGCATTTGACCGTAAAGGTGCCATTACGATGATGAATACGTCAGCTGAACAGATGCTACGCGTCTCTTCAACGCTGCCTCTTCATATTGATCAAGTGTTGCCAAATGCCAATCTTCTTTCCTATCTAAAGGTAGAGACGATTGAACCTAACATAGAATCAGTCGTCAATGATAAAACCTTCGTGCTAAATGTCAAAAAAGTGGTGCAGGACAATCGAGTATTTGGAGGAATTGTGAGTTTCAGGGAGAAAACCGAGCTGACAAAGCTGCTGGATACATTGACAGAGGTCAGTCAATATTCAGAAGACTTGAGAGCACAAACACACGAATTTTCGAATAAACTGTACGCTATTTTAGGCTTGCTTGAGTTGAAACAAGTGGATGAAGCCATTGAGTTAATTAAAGAAGAGTATACACTTCAAAATCGCCAGCATGATTTACTCATGAAGCAAATTCGCTCTCCGAAGATACAAGCCATTTTACTTGGGAAGTTAGGAAAGGCATCTGAGAAAAAGGTTCATTTTCACATTGATGAAAATAGTTCATTGGAGCCGCTCCCAGCCCATTTAAGTTTATCTCACTTTATTACCATCATTGGCAATCTCGTAGACAATGCGTTTGAGGCTGTATTGAATAAAGAGAAAAGAGAAGTCAGCTTGTTCATCACAGATATTGGATTTGATATTATCATAGAGGTATCTGATTCAGGGGACGGTGTAGATGAAGGAGCCATTTCACAACTTTTCACAAGAGGACATTCATCAAAGGGAGAAGGGCGAGGTTATGGACTTGCCAATGTCAAAGAAGTGCTAGATGAACTTGGGGGCTGGATTGAAGTTGCGAACCAAAAAGAAGGCGGTGCCATCTTCACTGTTTACATACCGAAAGGCACAAAGGGGGAATAGGTTGTGATCAAGGTACTCATTGCGGAAGATGATTTTCGAATCGCTGCGATTCATGAATCTTATATACAAAAGGTACAAGGCTTTCAAGTGGCCGGCAAGGCAAAGAGTGCAAAGGATCTGTGGGAGGCACTTCAAAAAGAACAAGTGGATCTCATTTTACTTGATGTCTACATGCCTGATGAGCTCGGCACGAACCTTTTGCCGCTGTTAAGAGAGCGCCATCCTGAAGTGGATGTGATCATTATCACGGCTGCAACGGAAACGATGCTGTTAAGAGACGCATTGCATTATGGAGTCGTTCATTATTTAATCAAACCAGTGACCGCCCAAAAATTCACGCAGGTTTTAACCGAATATAAAGAGAAGAGAGAGTTAATCAATTCAAAAGATGAAGTCAATCAAACGATGATTGATCTGTTTTTTGGTCAAATACAGGAAGAATCGCAGCAAAAGGATGAACGAGACTTGCCAACAGGCATTAATTCATTGACTTTGGACAAGGTGAAAACATTCATGACAGCAGAGATGAACGGAATTACAGCGGAAGAACTCGGAGAAAAAATGGGCGCATCACGCACAACAGCAAGACGATACGTAGAGTATCTTGTGACAACGGGAGAATGCCGGGCAGAGCTGGCGTATGGAATCATTGGTAGACCAGAACGGAAATATTATCCCGCCAAAAAACAAACGGAGTCATAAAAATGAAAAAAGGAATACTCTTACTCATTTTGGTCTGCCTTTGTACAACGCTCACCTTTAATGAAAAAACAGCAAAAGATTCTTTCCTGGAGCACAGCCCATTATATATTGTGGTATCAGGTGTACCTGATGGCGGATTTGATCAAACAGCTCAAGTGATGAAAACCGTGCTAGAACAAGAAAAGCTAGTGGAAGAGCCTGTGCATATTCTTTATCAAAGAGGCGGAACGGTTGATAAAGGATGGACCTATATGATGGAGCGAGATGCCAATTATATCAGTTTAAATTCGAGCTTATTATTAAGCCGTAATTTGCTGGGCAGCAGTAACGTGACCATGAATGATGTCACCCCGCTTGCTATTCTTGCGGAAGAGTGGCAGGTAGTCGCAGTGCCAGTTGATTCTCCTTTCTCAGATGGAAAGGAGCTATTACACGCACTAAAAAAGAAACCAGATTCCTTAAAAATTGGGTTTGCCCCGGACTTTGGAAATGATGATCAAATCTCATTCGCACGGGCTGCTGAAATGGCAGGAATTGATCCGTACCGCATTCAGTTTTTAAAATTTGATAGTGCAGATGATTTATTTCAAGCACTCATTGACCATGAGGTAGATGCGGCAACTACGACCATTACAGAGGTTCGCCATGATTATGAAAAGAAAAGACTGAAGCTTGTTGCGACCACAACGAATCAGCGTTTAGAAGGATTCAAAGACGTGCCCACTTGGAAAGAACAGGGGATTCCGCTCATCTTCTCTCATTGGCGTGGTGTGATGGGACCAAAGCAAATGAATCAGCACGACATTCGAGCATGGGATCAGCTTCTTCAAAAAATGACGCAAACGAAGTCATGGAAAAAGCAGTTAAAACAAAAAGGCTGGACAAGCCGTTATATGAACAGTAAAGAAGCAAAGGTCTTTATGGAAGATCAATTAAGGCGATATGAGCAATTTATACAAGGAGAACAAGCGGTCAAATGAGACCGCTTTTTTTCATGGAACCAACAAAGAACAACAATTGCACAAAATGAACAAAAAGCATTTATCGACCAAAAAAGAATTAAAATTCATAATATTTACTTCAATTCAGGCGTCAGATATCATGACAGAAAGGGTTGGAAATGGGATACCAACATTTAATGAAAGCGTATACAACATAAGGGGTGAACAAAATGTTAGCGATCTTAGGATTTCTTATGATGGTTGTATTTATGGTTTTAATTATGACGAAACGTATGTCTGTTCTAACGGCATTGGTATTAACACCGATTGCATTTGCTCTTATTGCAGGTTTTCATTTTACAGAAATTTCAGACATGATTGTCAAAGGTGTACAGCAAGTTGCACCAACGGCGGTCATGATCATGTTTGCCATTTTGTACTTCGGGATTATGATTGATGCAGGTTTATTTGATCCGATGGTGGCAAAAATTTTAAACATCGTCAAAGGCGATCCATTAAAAATTGTTGTCGGAACAGCTGTCCTGACGATGCTTGTCGCACTTGACGGTGATGGAACCACAACGTACATGATTACAACAACAGCCATGCTTCCGTTATTTACACTGCTTGGCATTCGTCCGATTATTTTAGCGGGTATCGCCGGAGTCGGCATGGGGATTATGAATACGATTCCATGGGGAGGGGCAACACCTAGAGCGGCAAGTGCACTTGGCGTTGATCCATCACTTTTATTTGGCCCGATGATTCCAGTCATTGGCGCAGGGGTTTTGAGCATGATTGTGGTGGCATACTTTCTTGGGAAGTCTGAAAGAAAACGTCTTGGTGTTATTGAGCTCGAACAGCCGATTCATGCCAATGAAATGGCAGCGGCACTGCAAGATGATATTAAGCGACCGAAACTTTGGTGGTTTAACCTGACACTGACTTTGCTATTGGTTCTCTTGCTTGTGTCAGGAAAAGTAAGCTTAACGGTTCTGTTTGTTCTTGCCTTCTGTGTCGCCATTATCGTGAACTATCCGAATTTAGAGCAGCAGCGTGAGCGGATTGCGGCTCATTCAACAAATGTTTTGGCGATTGCTTCGATGATTTTTGCGGCAGGTGTTTTTACAGGCATCTTAACTGGGACGAAAATGGTTGATGAAATGGCGATTTCGATTGTTTCAGCTATTCCAGAGCAGCTTGGCGGGTTTATTCCAGTCATTGTCGCGCTAACAAGCGGGATCTTCACTTTCTTTATGCCGAATGATGCATACTTTTATGGGGTACTGCCGATCCTATCAGAAACAGCGGCAGCATACGGTGTCGATAAAATTGAGATTGCGAGGGCATCTATCATTGGTCAGCCGATTCATATGTTAAGCCCACTTGTTCCATCGACTCATTTACTTGTTGGACTCGTTGGGGTATCACTAGATCAGCATCAGAAATTTGGCATGAAATGGGCGGTTCTTGCAGTCGTCGCCATGACAGTGATGGCGGTTCTCATTGGGGCCATTTCGATCTGGTAATGAGAAGAGTGTCTGCTGCTCATGCAGGCGCTCTTTTTTAGGTCCTATTACAGGGCAAGCTCCATTCATTTGCCCTATATAAAGCCATACATGATTCCTCCAAAAGATATATTTTTGAAAAATGCTGACACTTTTGCTGTTTTTTTCTTTATAATGCAAATCAACGAAGGGAGAGGATAGCATGTCCAAACAGAAAAGTACCATTCTTTTTGCTGCTGTATGCCTCATGGCAGGAAGTTTGTCGATGGTGACCCCAGCTTCAGCGAATGCAGAGACCCCTTATTATGGAAAAAGCTATGAGCAGCCAGCCTCGGTTCAAAAACTGTATCCTGAGCCTGACGAAACGTTTGATACCCCTGCTTTTCAGAAAAAAGGAAAAGCATTTACCACACAAGAAGAGCTTCAAGATTTTTTACGTGACATTGTCAGTAAAAGTCCTTACGCCACGCAGAAACAGATTGGAACATCCATTGAAGGCAGGTCCATTCCAGCCCTCTATTTTACAAAGGATCGTCACATCTCTCCACTGTCAAAAAAGCCAACGATCTGGCTCCAAGCACAAATACACGGAAATGAACCAGCCTCCGGTGAATCTGCCCTTGTCATCGCCAAACGACTAGCAGGTGATGAAGGAGAGCGTATCCTGAGCCATGTCAACGTCATCATTGTCCCAAGAATCAACCCAGATGGTTCTTATGCATTTGACCGCAGGCTTGCAAACGGAATGGATGGCAACCGTGACCACATGACATTAGAATCTCCAGAGCTGACAGCCCTTCATCAAGAATTTAATCGCTATGCGCCCGAGGTCGTCATCGATGCCCATGAATATGATGTCGGTCAAAAGCAGTTTGAAGACATCGGTGCATCAGGTGCTCTTAAGTATCACGATTTGCTGATATTATCCGGTAAGAATTTAAACATTCCTGAAAGCATTCGTTTCACGTCAAATGAATTGTACGTCAACGGAGTACGTGAAACATTGACGAATAAAGGATTTTCCAACGATTTATATTATACAAACACAAGAGGAAAGGACGGAAAGATCGACCTTTATGAAGGCGGAACCGATGCACGAATTGGCCGAAATGCCCTGGCGCTTTCACCAGCTTTATCATTTCTTGTAGAAAGTAGGGGGATTGGAATTGGCAGAGAGGACTTTACTCGGCGTGTGGCAGCACAAGTCACCACTCATGAAAAAATCATTGAGACAACAGTGAAGCATGCTAAGCAGGTGAAGCAGCAAATGGTGACGGAGCGGCTGAAACTTGTGAAAAAAGGTCTTCAATCAAACGATGATGATCAAGTAGTCATTCAAGATGCTTTCAAGGCGCCTGTGAACGATTCACTTGAAATGGTGGATATTGAGAAAGGACAAACCACCAATGTCCCAGTGCGTTTTCATAGTGCAAGTGATGCGGTTCCTGTATTGACAAGAGAACGGCCAACAGCTTATCTCATTCTCCCTGGACATGAAGGGGTAGATCGAAAACTTAGAACTTTAGGACTGAAAAGTGTGACTTTGCCAGTTGGCATGAAAGTGCCAGTTCAAGCCTATGAGGTGACAAAACGAGTGGAAACAAGCAAAACAGATATTCAGCTTGAAACGAGACTCGTTGAAAAGAAACGTCAACTGCCAAAAGGAACAAAGGTATATGTGACTGCACAGCCAGAGACCAATTTGTTGTCACTTGCCCTTGAACCAGAATCAAAAGACAGCTATATGTCATCAGGTTTTATTGCATCGAAAGTAGGCGATGAACTACCAGTTTACCGATTCTTGTTATCTCAAAAGACGTTAGGTATAAATAAAAAGGACTAAAATCAAGTTCATTTTAGCCCTTTGTCAACCACCCTAGAAGCGGCACAGTGCGTGCCGCTTTTTCTATTTTCGTCCAGCTCTGATCTCATCGGTCATGCCTTCATACGGTGCTTCTGCGATAATCGTTTCATCGTTTACCCCAGCATGGTGGATGTACGTAATGTCTGCGAATTCTGGTACGACATACTTCGGATAGGTTTCATATTTTTCACGGGATTCTTTCATGAGGTCGATATAGTCATTTTGATAGCAAACGGTGATATCTGGACGTTCATGCACCCATTTTGGGAAGAAAATGACGCCATGCATGCGTTTTTCCTCAGGCATAAAGTTTAAAGACACGTCTGTCCCAGTCGGTTCCGTCCAGGAAACTTTGTATACCCCTTTTGTCAGTTTCACAATATTCACTTCTTGATCACGAACCCAGCGGCCTCCAACCATTCCGCTATGAATGCGGTAATCAATGGTGTGATCATTTTTAATGTAAATCTCATATTCCCAGCCATTTTCATACGTATAAATCATATGAAGTCCAACGAATTGATCCATGTTTATTCCTTCTTTCAATTAAAATGATGTTGTTTCAAACATGTCACGATTTACATGTTTATTTTAGGGTGTATGGTATACTATTGTCAAAGAATATGCGTTGGAGGCATGTCATGAGAGTACTGAAATATGCCATTCTTGGCTTACTAGATCAGCGTGAGCTGACGGGATACGATATGAAGAAACACTTTGAAGATTCCCTTGGACAGTTTTGGAGTGCGAAGCATAGTCAAATATACCCTGAATTAAAGCGGCTAACAGAAGAGGGTTTTATTGAATTTGATATTCACATACAAGGAAAGAAGCTAGAGAAGAAGGTTTATCAAATCACTGATGCAGGAAAAAGAGAACTGCATGAGTGGTTAAGGAAAAAAGGCCCGATTCCAGACACAACAAAAGATGAATTTATGTTAAAAACGTTCTTTATCTCATCTATGGATCAAAAAGAAGCGGCCGGTCTCTTCTCACATCAGCTGCAGGAGCGAACAAAGAAAGTAGAGATGCTTGAACAGAAACTGAATGTTTTAACAGAAGAAGATCCATCTGCCCAATCACTGCATTCAACACAATTCGGGCATTATTTAGTACTGACAAGAGCAATTGAAAGGGAAAAAGGGTATGTTCGCTGGCTCCAAAAGACCCTTGAAGTCATTGATTCATCCATTGTCTAAGGACAATCGTCGCACGATATGATAAAAAATGGTTTGAAACAAGTGAATTTATCAATAGAAACCGCTACAATGGATATATTCGTATTAAAGTGAGGCGAGTATGTTTGAGTAACCAAGAAGCGTTGTGGAATGAAGCAGAAGCTTTTATTTCTGTATGCTATGAAGAATTAGGCAAGTCAAATGAAGAAAAAGCAGCACGTCTGCATGAAATAAAAAAAGAAATTGAGTCTGACGGTATGTATACTCATACGCAGGAAGAATTAGCTCACGGGGCAAAAATGGCATGGCGCAACAGCAACCGGTGCATTGGGCGCTTGTTTTGGTCAACACTGCATGTGCATGACTGCCGGCACGTGACAACAGAAGATGAGGTGAAAGAGGCACTCTTTCATCATATTGAGTATGCGACAAATGGGGGTAAAATCAAACCGTCCATTACCATCTTCCCACCAGAGAATAAGGGACGGAAGGAAGTCGTTATTTATAATCATCAACTCGTTCGTTATGCGGGATATGAGTCGGAATATGGCATCATTGGGGACGAGGCATCACTTGAATTAACCAAGTTGTGTGAAGCGCATGGCTGGAAAGGCGAAGGCACGCATTTTGACCTTCTGCCACTTATGTTTCAGCTAAAAGATCAGCCGCCGGTTCTGTATGATCTTCCGAGAGAGATCGTTCAAGAGGTAGAGATCACCCATCCTGAATATGATGGATTCGGTGATTTAGGACTGAAATGGTATGCTGTTCCGATTATTGCTGATATGAAATTAGAAATTGGCGGCATTCATTACAATGCGGCACCGTTTAATGGATGGTATATGGGAACAGAAATTGGCGCACGAAATCTAGCTGACGAAAACCGCTACAATATGCTGAAAAAAGTTGCTTCTATTTTAGGACTGGACACGACAAAGAATGCGTCACTTTGGAAGGACAAAGCCATTGTCGAGTTGAATGTGGCGGTTCTTCATTCTTACCGGGAAGCAGGGGTGACCATTGTGGATCATCATACAGCTGCCCATCAGTTCAAACAATTTGAAAAACAGGAAGAAAAGGCTGACCGTAAGCTGACTGGTGATTGGACATGGCTGATTCCGCCAGTATCACCAGCTGCTACGCATATCTTCCATCGTCACTATGACAATACGATCGTGAAACCGAATTATTTTTATCAGGAAAAACCCTACCACGGGACGGAAAGAGCCTAGCGAAAAGCTAGGTTTTTTTGTATGAAATGAGTCTTTTGAATGTTGTTTGATTTGGTAAATGATGGTTTAATGTCGGTGAAATCAAAAAGGGGGAATAGAGATGAAAAAAATGACGTTGCTCATATTTTTGGCTGTATTCAGTTTCAACGGATTTCTACCGCTAGGTGATGAGAGAGCTAAAGCAACTACTGGAACAATAGTTCAGAATGTCATCGATTTAAAGGTGACAACCGATCGTTCAACTTATACTTCGCTTCATCCTCAGGTCAACGTCAACATGACCGCAACAACAAATGAAACACTTTATTATACAGCTACTATTCGAAAACTTACTTTCCCAGTGACACCAGTCTTTACACACGAAGGGTCTATCTCTGGACAAAACGCTTTCGCAGCACCTACTCGTTTATTATTTCCTAACAGTGGATCAGCCAACTATGATGTTCATGTGAGTCTCTACAAAGATGCTTCACGTACAACCTTGATTGGATATTATGTTGCAAACCCATTTACTGTTGTGAAATAAAGGACACACATCAACTATCCTCTAATCCGAAAGTCTTGATAATGGGCGAACTTGGTGAGCGGCTCCATGTCAAAATGTGTGACTTTTGAAAAAGGACTGCCTTTACGGACGGTCTCTAAAAAGTCAAAAACCTCCTGCTGCTCTCCTTCTACTTTTAACTCCACGTGACCCTCATCTGTGTTGCGTACCCAGCCTTTTATCCCTCGATTGACGGCCTCTCCTTGAACAAAATATCGAAAACCGACTCCTTGCACTCGTCCTTTTACAATAGCGTGATAATGAACCAATGTCATCTCTCCTTTTTTCTCATCGTACCATAACCTGCCTCGTTCCTTCACGTACCGACTATGATTTGACTGTCAAACCATGTAAAATAAAAGGCAATCAGACAATCAAAGGAGATGGCGAGAGTGGGGCAGACAAGGTACGACATCGAAGGAATTCAAGTAGGGCAACCTATCACCACCTATGTGAATGGTAAAGAAATCAAAACAGCCATCAACAAAAAGCGTATTCACGAGCCTGTTTATTTGAGTAAGCTCAATTTTGATGGAGATGGCCAGGGTGATTTGGTCCATCACGGAGGTGATGATAAAGCCATTTGCGTCTTTCCATATGATCACTATACTTATTTTGAGCAATTTTTAGGGGTGCCGTTACAGGAGGCAGCCTTCGGTGAGAATGTGACCGTGCATCAGCTTGTAGAGACAGAAGTCCGTATTGGAGATGTATTTCAGTTTGGGGAAGCGATTGTTGAGGTCAGCCAGCCAAGACAGCCATGTGTGAAGCTCTCTCTTAAGCATGGAAACATGAAGCTTGTGAAGGAAGTGCAGCAAACGGGATATACCGGTTTTTATTTGCGTGTGCTGAAAGAAGGAATGGTCTCTCCTGATGAAGCTCTTGTGTTAGTCGAAAAAGCGCCCCATCCCATCACTGTCCACGAAGTCAATGAAGTTAAATACCGTCAAGTAGATCAAAACAGGCTGAAAGCAGTTCTTGACGTAGATGCCTTAGCAGAAGTGGTCAGGAAGTCTTTAGAAAAACGTGTTCAGCCCATATAAAAAAGCCGTACATCTGATATGGATGTACGGCTTTTCAACATTTAAGAGCTCGTTTTCTTTTGCTCAAGAAGATTTGCAAGGAAATAAGTTTTAAAGCTTTGAAGCTTTCTTCCTTCATGCTTGGTCACACCAAGCTTCTTTAATTCTTCGACATACCAGCCTTTGCTACCATAATGCATGATAGAAAACTCCTTTCAATGGAAACTGCCTGCATTGTAACATCTCAAAAAAGGACGTGAAAAGTGTGCAGGTGTTTAGAAATGAAAACTGATTCTATCTGCCTATGATCCATGTATATGCTGGAAATAATCATTTATGAATTTGGCGGGTTGAGGGTAACGATGATCATGCCCACTGTCATAATCATGATGACAATACCGAGGTAGGTCATCATGGATTGTTTTTTCTTAATACCTACAACCGTTAAAATAATACTTTCAATAAAGAAGATAACACCGATGATGATGAACCACATATCAAATAAGACCCCTTTCGCATATCTTTGCCTATTTTACCACAGGCATTTTTGTTTAGTCGTGACAGATTCGTGAAACGGGCATGAAAAAATCCCCTCCAGTGAAGGAAGGGACCTGCTTGCTTACAGCTTTGTTAAAATAATCGGTTCGTCTTTTGTGATCACAATCGTATGTTCAATCTGTGCGACCAGGCTCTTATCAGGTGTTTTAAATGTCCAGCCGTCATCCGCTTGATAAATCGATTCAGCATTTGTTGAAATAAAAGGTTCAAAGGCGATGACTGTCCCATTCTTAAACAAAGCATTATCGAATGGATCATAATAGTTCAAAATATGGTTAGGTGCTTCATGCAGGCTTTTCCCAATACCGTGTCCTGTCAAGTTCTTAATGACGGTAAATCCTTGTTCTTTCGCTGTATTGTAGACCGCACGGCCAATTTGATTTTGTCTTTTACCGGCTTTCGCGTGCTTTAATCCTTCAAGGAATGCATCCTCTGCACACTGGCATAATGCTTCAAGACGAGCATCTCCTGTACCTAAAACGAATGAAATCCCAGTATCGGAATAATATCCATCAAGCTCTGCTGAGATATCAATATTAATGAGGTCGCCCTCTTGTAAAATGGTTTTTTCACTTGGAATGCCATGTGCGACTTCATCATTGACACTGATGCAAGTCGTACCGGGGAAATCATATTCTTTTTCAGGAGCTGAATTGGCTCCATGCTCTTCTAATATTTTTTTCCCAATCAAATCTAATTCTTTTGTAGACATGCCTGGTTTCGCTTGGCTTTTCATTTCTTCTCTTGCCAAAGCGACAATTCGGCCGACTTTTTTTAAGGCTTCTAACTCATGATCATGTTTGACAATCACTGTTCATTCCCGCTTTCTATAACTTCATTCTATTCAATAGCTTACCACATTTTACGCCAAAAGAGTAAAGGCTGAGATTCGGGTGAGATGTGGACAAATTGGTATAGATAACTAGATGTGCATATGATATATTTTTTATGAACATCATGAGAGATTTGTTCATGATGATGACGAAGGGGGGAGAAATAAGATGGTGTTTCAGTTTTTTCAAAAGTTAGGAAAATCATTTATGCTTCCAATCGCTGTGCTTCCTGCAGCGGGTATCATTTTGGCTATTGGGCGTGAAGATGTATTCAACATCCCGTTTATTCATGCAGCAGGAAATGCAATTTTTGCGAATTTGGCTTTAATTTTTGCTATGGGTGTAGCGATTGGTATTTCAAAGGACGGTAACGGGGCAGCGGCGTTATCTGGAGCGATCTCTTATTTTATTTTGTCAGCTGGTACCACGTCGATCAATTCGACCAACAATATGGGGGTATTGGGTGGTATTTTGTGCGGACTTTTGGCAGGTTACGTTTACAATAAATTTAAGGACACGAAACTGCCGGAATACTTAGGTTTCTTTAGTGGAAGACGGCTTGTGCCAATTATGACAGCACTTTTTACCATTCTATTAGCAGCCGTTTTTGGATATGTATGGCCTCCAATTCAAAGTGTGATCAATGATTTGGGAGAGTGGATTTTAAGTCTTGGAGCAACGGGTGCCGGGCTGTTTGGCTTCTTTAACCGCTTGCTCATTCCATTAGGACTTCACCATGTGTTGAATAATCTATTTTGGTTTCAATTCGGTGAATTCAGCGGAGCGACAGGTGATTTAGCACGGTTCTTCAAAGGCGATCCAAGTGCAGGTGTCTTTATGACTGGTTTCTTCCCAGTGATGATGTTCGGGCTGCCAGCGGCATGTCTTGCGATGGTTGTGACCGCAAAGCCTGAAAAACGAAAAGCAACAGCCGGTCTTATGATTGGAATGGCACTGACGTCATTTATTACAGGAATCACAGAACCAATTGAATTCTCATTTATGTTTTTATCTCCACTTTTATATGGTGTTCATGCGATATTAACTGGTCTTTCGCTCTTTATTGTCAACACCTTAGGCATTCATAGCGGTTTCGCTTTTTCAGCGGGTGCGATTGATTACGTTTTAAGTTTTGGAATAGCACAAAAGCCCATTCTGTTACTTGTAGTTGGGGTCATCTATGGCGTGATTTACTTTGTTGTTTTCTATTTCCTGATTAAATTGTTAAAGCTAAAAACACCGGGCAGGGAAGATGATGACATCGAAGATATCTCAGGTGATGATACACATACTGCTGGAGCAAGTATGCTCGTAGAGGGACTAGGCGGCAAAGACAATATCACCACAATTGACCATTGTGCAACCCGTCTTCGTTTAACAGTAGAAGATACCAATTTATTAAATGAAGGTACATTGAAAAAAGCAGGTGCCAAAGGGGTACTGACGTCAGGAAAAACTTCCGTACAAATCATCATTGGAACAAATGTCGAATTTGTCGCCGATGATCTTCGCAAGGAAGTCGCTCGGGACTAAAAAAAGCGTTCAGCCAGATCAAATGGGCTGAACGTTTTTTTGTTTTCGCTGTTCGATCACCAGTACAATGCTGATGACAACAAGTAAAAACCATGAACTGATTTTACCAAGATGGACGAGAGACCAAGCATGCTGCTGATTTGGATATTGCCATGCTCCTAAAAAGGTCGTGACATTTTCGGCCACCCAAATAAAAAAGCCAATCAGTAAAAACGAGATAACAAGCGGCATGCGAAAGGTCGATGAACCGACCTGAAAGGACACGGTTGTTTTTCGAAACACAACCACTAGGAGTAAGGTCAGCCACCAGCGTAGATCATAAATCCAGTGATGAGTAAAGAAATTGAGATAAATACATAAACTGATCCCCACTGAAAGAAACGGGTGAGGCCACGCATTCACCTTCACGCGAAGCCGAGTCAGTGCCTGATAAATATAGCTTGCCACACTGGCATACATAAAGCCGCTGTAGAGCGGAACCCCAAAAATTTTCGTATAAGCTTCTTCAGGATAGGACCATGAACCCATATGTACTTTGTAGATTTCTAAGCCTATTCCAATCACATGAAAGAGACAAATAATCTTCAACTCTGTCAGTGTCTCAAGCCGCAGCATCAGCATGAGGAGCTGTGCGATAAGGCAAAGCAGAAGAATAACATCATATCGAGGAAGAAAAGGAATAGACACGATCTTTGATAGGGCAAGCGCTGTAAAGATCATGACGGGGAATAGACATGAAATAGCCTGTAAATAAGCAAAATGAAATAATGTTTTCATACAAAATGTAACCCCTTTTTACTGTCTGAAATAACTTAGACGGAAATAGCAAGGGAAAAGTTTACCTCGACTAGATATTCATGAACAATTTGTGAATATATATGTGAAAAGGATCACAAATGATATTTACATAGTATAATAAGATCATAAAGAAAATGTGAAATATTTCACATAATTTAAAAGGAGGCATCATCATGTTTACAAAATTCTTACAAACGAATGTATGGGCAGCGGTTATCCTTTTGGCAGCAAGACTTTATATCGGATGGACTTGGCTGACATCTGGTATTGGAAAACTAACAGGCGGATTCGATGCATCAGGATATTTGCAATTTGCCATAGCTGAACCTGTTGTGAAAGATGGACATCTTGTTTATCCGTTCTATGTTTGGTTTTTAGAAAATGTCGCGTTGCCAAATGCCGGACTCTTCAGTGTCATGGTCATGTGGGGAGAAATCTTAGTTGGTCTAGGATTAATTGTTGGATTGTTCACAACAACGGCAGCCTTTTTTGGAAGCGTGATGAATGTCTCTTTCTTACTAGCTGGAACCGTCTCTGTTAACCCGCTTCTTCTTCTGATCGCCGTCTTTATCATAGCAGCGAAAGGAAATGCCGGAAAATTTGGTCTTGATTATGTAGCAGGTCCAATCCTTAAGCGAAAACTGAAAAGAAAGCCGCATTTAGAAGTGGCATCATAATAAAGAAAAGCATCCTGAGAAAACTCAGGATGCTTTTTATTTAAGAACCGGCTTTGATGAGGTTAATATGCACCACAGTCAGCTCGTGCTGACTGATATCTGGATCATGTCCGACGATAAATTCGAGCTCATAATCACCGGTCTGATAAACGTATTTTTTCTCTTTTGTTTGCGGGATGGTGCTGACTGAATCTGCTGAACCAAGCTGTTTCTTTAATAGGGAAGGAGTCATTCCTCCGATATTCGTTTCTTTTTCTACATTTGTTCCAAAATAACGGATTTCGTTAATCTTGCCTTTTTTGTCATAGTGAAAAGCAAATCCTGGGTTCCCCATCTCAGCATGATACAAATCAAAGCCGCTTTGACCGGTTTCTGGATAAGGCTGTCCTAGTTTATGCCGAACGTCTTTTTTTGTTTGAACCCCTATTTTGAGTCCTTCTGCATAGTATGGCATTTGTCCTTGATGTGCGAGCTGATAAATGCTGTTTAGCGCTGCTTTCGGCCCTTGAGGAATGGACTGTTCTGTCTCCGTTTTGGTCATGGTGTGTGCTGAAATCGCCGGGCTAAAACCGAATAAGGTGGAAGAAGCGAGTGAAGCGGTCACGACAAAAGCTGCTGTTTTTTTCATGATTAATCAATCCCTCCTTCTTCAACTATACCCGGTGCCATGTGGATCAAACGTAAAAAGCCCCAGCTGATCTTGGATCGGCTGGGGCCTTAAATGAGAAAGTTATTTGGAAGACGAGCTGGATTCATCTTTGGCGGAAGAGGAATCTTTTTCATCCTGTACTTTCTTTGTGTAGTCATAATCATTGCGTTCAATTGGTGTAAAGCCTTTAGGTTTGTAGAAACGGAGTAAATCTTCCGTGACAATCTTATCAGATGTCTCTAGCATCTTTTTCACCGTTTCGTTTTCTTGTGATGCCTTTTCAGTCGGCTCGATTTTTTCACCTGTTTTGTTGCTGTAATAGTTGTTGCCTACTTTCGTGTAGTCCTTAGACACGAAGTCTCCATTTCTAAATGGCACAAGCTCTTTAAAGTTCTTCGATAAGATATCAGAACCAGACATTAAATAGTTCTTCGTATCATCTCCGAGCAGGTGGAGAAGGGTAGGCGCAACATCCACTTCACCAGAGTATTTATGAATCTGTCCGCCTTTTACGCCTGGCACATGGATAAAGAGCGGCACACGCATAAGCTGGGCATTTTCATAGTCTCCAATTTTTTCGCCAGTCACTTTTTCCATCGCTTCATTATGGTTTTCTGAAATGCCGTAGTGGTCACCGTACATAATGACGACGGTATTGTCATAGAGACCAGATGTCTTCAAGTCATTAAAGAACTGTTCAATGGCTTCATCTAAATAATGAGCAGATTGGAAGTAGTTATCAACGACGGAGTCTCCAAAGTCGCCAGGTTCAAAATCAGTATCACCTTCATCCATACCAAATGGGAAGTGGTTTGACAGCGTAATGAATTTTGAATAAAACGGCTGTTTCAGATTTTCAAGCATTGGCATGGATTCTTTGAAGAACGGTTTGTCTTTCAATCCATAGTTCTTCGTATCTTGTTCATTCATATCGTAGTACTCAGAATCGTAAAATCTGTCATATCCAAAGGACTTAAACATTTCATTTCGGTTCCAGAACGTTTTTGTATTCCCGTGGAATTCTGCGGACGTGTATTGGTCCTTTTTCAAAATGCCAGGAAGCGCCTGATATGTGTTTTGAGCTTTGTTAATAAACACAGAGCCTTGTGATAATGGGAAAAGCCCCGTATCCATCATAAATTCCGCATCAGATGTCTTTCCTTGTCCTGTTTGATGGAAGAAGTTATCAAAATAAAACGTTTTGTTGTCATGGGCTAATGAATTTAGGAAAGGAGTGACCTCTTTTCCATTCACCTTGTAATCAATGACAAAGTTTTGCAGTGATTCAAGAGAAATCGTAATGACGTTCATGCCTTTCGCTTTTCCGTAATAAGCCGGGTTAGGATCAGCGCTGTTCGCCTTTAGATAATTCTCTACATCTGTTACGTCACTTGAATTTGCCAGGGCACGCTGGCTGTTTGATTTCACATTTTGAATGGCATCAAACACCGTAAAATTATAAGCACCCAAGTATTTGACTAAATAATTGCGGTCGAACGATCTTGATAAAAGCTCTGGGCGATCAATTTCTGCTGCGATTAAGTTGACAACAAAGATCAGAACAGAGGACACAAGAACGAGTCTAAACGATTTTGTTTTTTGAACAGGTACAGTCGCTGTACTTGTTTGCTGCTGTCTTTTCATGCGGACTGCGAGTACGATCAAGATGATGGTATCGAGAAAATAAAACATATCAGTCCAACGCATGAGTGAAAATGCACTATCACCTAATTGTCCGCCATTCGTTCCTGCCTGCATCACTGTAGGCAGCGTGATAAAGTCATTGAAGAATCGATAGTACACGATGTTTGCGTAAAGTAAAAAAGACATGAAAAAGTGAATCACAATGATAGCGGCAGGCTGCCATTTTTTCTTGAACAATAAAGCAAAGCCAAGAAAGAACAAGCTGGAGCTAATAGGATTCACAAAAAGCAAAATATGCTGAAGCACATTTGATATACCAAGTTTAAATTCGATTAAATAAGCTGTATACGTCTTGAGCCATAACAAGATGGCTGCAATTACAAAGAAGCCGAGGCCCCTTTTTTGAATAAATGTTTTCATTTAAACACTCCTTTTCTCCGTTAAACGGAAGAGGCGGAACGAAAGAAAACGAACCATTAGAATATACCATGAAATGCACAAATAGAAAAGTCATAACCGGTGAGCCGGTAAAGCAGCCTGTCCGCGCTAAAAATGGGAAGACATCGGAAATGTTCGATCTTCGAAAAACTTTTTATGAAATTCATCCTATTATTGACAGAAAATTCTGGTATTTTCCTGTTGCTATATCAATAAAACAGGTAAAAAGACACAAGTCTAAAGAATTAATTTGATTCCTACAATGGTGCTTTTAGGTGAATTTCCAGTGTTTATTAATGTTTATGCAGGTTAAGTAAAAAAAATGAGGGAATGAATGGATGAAATCACTGGATAATAATTCCTTCATGAAAATATATTGATATATTTTATTGCTTCATAAACATAAAGGTTTTGATGTGCAGTGTAAGGGTTTTATTCGTTTTGACGAGCGAACAAATTATCTAAATATACTTAAGCGAACAGTTCGACACTATAAACTTTTGAAACGGGGTCGATATAGACAGTGACAGGAAATCTTCCATTGAAAGGATTGATAGTATATGACTGTACGAGCACAGAACCTCGTTCAGAACTGGTTTCCGAGTGAGGACGGAAATGCAGAAGAGCGGAAAGAACTCATTAAATTAATGGAACAGATCATTTCAGGGGTCGATGACCTGAAGGATCCGAACCGTGCTCACCTAAAAGGTGAAAAGAATCGTGAGGAGGACTTTTACAAAAAGCTCACTGAAACAAGTCAAATTCCGATGAACGGACAACAAGCGGAACTTGTGAATGAAGAATTACTGAAGCTTTTACATAATCATCCATACCACACGAAGTATTTCTTCACGAACATTTTGCCAATGGCAAGTACACCAGGAATTCTAGGCATGCTGACGGCTATGCTGGTTAACGGAAACAACCTATGGGATGTGTATGGACCAGCAGGCGCAGAAGCTGAGGTCAGAGTGGTCTCAATGATGTCTAAGCTCATCGGATATGATCCAAATGTGAGCGGGGGCTACACAACATGGGGAGGTCAAGGGGCTATTTTCTCGGGGCTTCGTTTAGCAATTTCGAAAGTTGCACCGGAGTCATTACGAAAAGGTGTCCCGCAAAATCTTTATGCGTTTTGTTCTGATGCAGCACATTACAGCTTATTTAAGTCAATGGAAGCAACAGGGCTTGGCACAGACAACTTAATCAGAATTAAGACGAATAAAGATCATTCGATGGATATGGAAGATTTGCGTTGTCAAATGGAACGTGTTGCCCAAAATGGCGGAATTCCCGTTTATATTGTGGCAACAACCGGAACAACAGATGCCATTGCAATTGATGATGTAAAAGGGGTACGTGAAACGGCAGAAGCCATTGCTGAGGAGTATGGTCTCAAGGTGCCGCATATTCATGCGGATTCGGCGCTTGGTGGATTCTTTGCTTTCTTTAATGAGTATGATGTATCTGAAAACCCGCTGCAATTCTCAGATGGTGTTCTTCGTATGCTAAAAGAAATCAAAGCGAAATTCCAGCATCTTTCTCTTGCTGACACGATGTGCTTTGACTTTCAAAAGCTCGGCCAAACGCCGTACACATCTAGTTTATTCTTAGTGAAAAACGCAGCAGACCTAAAGCGTTTAGATCTGGAAGAACAAGAGACACCATACGTTGGACATAGAGGCTACGGCGAATACCATACGGGTTATACACTGGAATGCTCAAGAATGGGAAGCTCCATCAGCATGCTAAGTGTGCTGCTAACGTTTGGAATTGAAGGATACCAGCGCTTGCTCGGTCAATTTTTAGAGGTGAACCTTGCATTTAGAGAAGCACTTCGTCAGGAAATTCCACAAGCAGAAGTCGTCAATGATGACAATGTCGGAATGGCTACATTGTTTAGAATTTACCTAGACGGCTCTCCTCGTTTTAAGGAAGAAGTGTCTGGAGAAGCAACTGCTATGGAAATTGAGCGCAACAATGATTTGAACAAAATCCTCTTTGAAAAGCTTGGAGAGAAAAGAGACGAAATGTTCTTTGGCGATACAACGAAGTTTTTACAAGTCAATGCCAAAGAAGGTCAAGAATTCTATCTAAGTGTGAGTAAATTTTTTGTGATTTCACCTTATACGTTACCGGAGCATATCCCTCATATCGTATCTTATTTAAAAGATGTGATTGCATCTGTTTGTGGACAATTTGAAAGTGTAGAGGCTTAAATTAAAATTGAGAGTGGAGATGTAGAAAAAAATGGCGAAACAAAGGAAGTTTGGAGGACTTACGATATCCTCCAAAATCATGTCAGTCGTTGTCGTAACATTACTCGCAACCGTTGCATTATTCGTTCTAACATTTTATTTAGTTAGCCAGGATTTATCTTCCCAATTATTAAAGCAATTTGATTATCGATTAACAACAGATATTGATACAGCGAAAAAAGAAATCGATAATATGGATGGAAATGTCCTTAGCATTAGCGGGAAGGATGATCCTATTTATGTGGAGATCAAAAAGAAATTCACAGAACTGAAAGAAGATCATACGCTTGAGAACTTATACGTGTTATCAAATAAGGGCGGCAAAGAAAGAATCATCGTACTAACAGGGGAAGACAATGATTTTGATCAAGATTATGTCTTTTCAGATGAAATGAAACAAGCTCTTTCTGAAGATAAAATGGTCAAAAGCGACATTTACGTTGATTCGTATGGGACTCATAAATCCGTCTTTTTACCAATTAAAGATTCAGGCGGTGAACTCACGGGGATTTTAGGAATTGACTTAGATGCGTCTGTTGTTCCAGCAACAACGAAAAAGCTGACAATTTATATTACAGTAGCATCTGCGATTGTGCTCATCGGTGGATTACTCTTCTCATTCTTCATGGGAAGAAGAATTGCAAAACCAGCACGTTCATTAATGGAATCAGCAGATCGAATTGCAGATGGTGATTTAACTGGCATGGTAGAAGTTCAAAGTAAAGATGAGATCGGTCAATTAGCAGCTTCCTTCCAGAAAATGCAGGGACGGATCAAAGAGCTTATTGGAAAGATCTCAAACTCATCAAGTGAAGTGTCGAAAATGTCTTCACAGCTTCGCACAGTGACAACAGAATCTAGTCAAAGTGCACAACAAGTGTCAGAAGCGATGACGAATATGAGTGAAGGAATCAATGATTCAGTCGCAAACATTACAGACTGCACAACATCTGTTGCGGAAATCGATACTCAAATCGAAGGCGTGACAAAAGAAGTGGATGAAATGAAATCTGTTTCATCAGAAGTACAAGAGCAGTCAGAATCTGGTCAAAAATTGGTGCAGCATGTGCTTGAACATCTCAACATGTTACACGACATGATGACAAGCTCAAAGCAGGCGGCAGAAGAATTGCAATCACATTCAACAGAAATTGAAAGTGTCATCTCCATTATTACGGACATTTCAGCGCAAACGAATCTGCTTGCACTGAATGCTTCTATTGAAGCCGCCCGTGTAGGAGAAGAAGGAAAAGGATTTGCTGTTGTGGCGGATGAAGTCCGTAAGTTAGCTGAACAGTCAGCTGATGCAGCTAAAACGGTCTCAGACTTAGTCATTGGCACACAGGAAAATAGTCAGCGTGTCCTTGAAAGCGTGGAGGAAAGCAGTAAAGCAGTGGAAGAAGGCCGTGAGCAAATGAAAGGCACCTCGCAGAACTTCGCTGGTATTTATGATGGAGTGTCTCAATTTGCAAGCAGAACGAACAATTTGCTTCAATCTATTAAGCAGGTAGAACGCGCTTATCAAACAATTTCTACATCGATTGAACAAATTTCGGTCGTGTCAGAAGAACATGCGGCAAGCTCTCAAGAAGTAGCGGCAGCAACAGAACAACAAAGTGCTGGCATGCAGCAAATTTCAAGTGCGATTGAACAGCTCTCTGACATGTCAGAGGACTTGGCACAAATGGTATCTACTTTTAAAATCGACAAAAAATAACGAGAAAGCTGGCTCTTGTGAGAGAGTCAGCTTTTTTGCTATGCTTAACCAAAATATCAGACGATCTGAAAGGAGACGTGTCATGGATTTTGCGCAGAGATTGTCAGAAGAACGGATCAAAAAGGCGATGGACCATGGAGCTTTTGAAGGACTATCAGGCTTTGGGAAACCTCTGCCAAAGGATGATGCTGCTCATGTACCAGAAGAGCTGAGGATGGGCTATCGAATCATGAAAAATGCTGGCTTTGCCGGGGAAGAAACAGCTTTGAAAAAAGAACTAATGACGGTTAAAGAGTTACTGAAAACGAGTATAGATGGAGAAGAAAGAAAAAAACTCTCTCTCGTATGTGAGGAAAAACAAAAACGCCTTGATGAACTCACATCCAAGCGCCAAACGTTTGCTCGACCAGCCTCCTCCTTTTATAAGAATAGGGTCTACGAAAAACTAACGGAGCATAAAAAAAGATGATGACACGCTGCCTCTTTGAGCACATTGAGGGAGCTTTTTTTATGAAAGCGCTACATTTTCTTATTGACTACATGTATATACAAATATAAAATATGAAGTGAACATGTATATACAAGTTTTGATTCTTTTTTCTTATAAAAAAACGATCTCGGAGGGGATAGCATGGCTGATTATCAGGCAGCGGCAGATCAGATTGTGAAAGCCATTGGCGGCAAAGAAAACATTGATCAAGCCACACATTGTGTGACAAGACTTCGTTTTGTGCTAAAAGATGAAGGTAAGGTGGATGAGAAAGCACTAGAACAAATTGATGAAGTGAAGGGATCTTTCTCAGCGAATGGCCAATACCAAGTGGTCATTGGTCAAGGAGTGGTGAATCGGGTTTATGCCGAAATGGTCAAACAGACGGGAATCGGCGAAGCGACAAAAGAGGACGTCAAGCGTGCCTCTGATCAGAAATTAAATCCACTTCAGCGTGCGGTGAAAACGCTTGCAGATATCTTTATTCCAATCCTTCCAGCTATCGTGACAGCCGGTTTATTGATGGGGATTAATAATATTTTAACAGCTCCTGATATTTTCTTTGATCAAAAATCCATTGTGGATGTGTATCCGGCATGGGCGGATTTAGCAAATATGATCAACTTGATTGCAGGTACTGCCTTTACCTTTTTGCCAGCATTAATCGGCTGGTCGGCTGTCAAGCGGTTTGGAGGTAATCCGCTTTTAGGGATGGTCCTCGGACTGATGCTTGTACATCCAGATCTGTTGAATGCGTGGGGGTATGGAGCGGCGGAAAAGACAGGTGACATTCCTGTCTGGAATTTGTTTGGACTTGAAGTACAAAAGGTAGGTTACCAAGGGCAGGTTCTTCCGATACTTGTCGCCTCCTATTTACTCGCAAAGCTCGAATTATTTATAACAAAAAGGACACCTGAAAGTATTCAGCTGTTAGTTGTTGCACCAATTACATTACTACTCATTGGATTTTTATCATTTATCGTCATTGGTCCCGTTACATTTGCGATCGGAAACGTTTTAACATCTGGACTCGTCACAGTATTTCAGCAATTCGCAGCACTTGGCGGCCTTTTATATGGCGGATTATATGCAGCGTTAGTCATTACAGGCATGCACCATACGTTCCTAGCAGTCGATATTCAGCTGATTAACTCAAAACTGCACGGCACGTTCCTATGGCCAATGCTCGCCCTGTCTAATATTGCTCAAGGATCAGCGGCACTTGCGATGATGTTTGTCTTAAAAGATGAAAAGCAAAAAGGGCTCTCGCTGACATCAAGTATTTCTGCTTACTTGGGTATTACTGAACCGGCGATGTTTGGGGTGAACTTGCGCTATAGATTCCCGTTTATTTTTGCCCTGATCAGTTCGGGGATAGCTGGTATGTTTATTGCCTCACAAGGGGTACTGGCAAGTTCAGTCGGCGTTGGAGGCATTCCAGGAATCTTCTCGATCATTCCGAAATATTGGGGTGCATTTGCCATCGGAATGGTGATTGTGCTGATCGTCCCATTCATTGGTACCCTTTTATATGCAAAACTTAAGAAGAAGGATGTATCACAAGAACTTAACTAGTGGTGGTGAAGGAAATTGAATCAACAAACAAACGAACCGTGGTGGAAAAAAGCCGTGGTCTATCAAATCTATCCGAAGAGCTTTTTAGACACAACAGGCTCTGGTACAGGTGATATCAATGGTGTGACGAAAAAGCTCGACTATATCAAAGAGCTAGGGGCGGATTGTATTTGGCTGACCCCTATGTATGAGTCACCACAGCATGACAACGGTTATGATATTAGTGATTATACAAAAATCCATGACATGTACGGCACAATGGCCGATTTTGAGCACATGCTGAAAGAAGCACATGAACGAGGGATTCGTGTCATCATGGATCTAGCCGTGAACCATACGTCGATTTTCCATGAGTGGTTTCAAGCCTCCCGAGAGTCGAAGGAAAACCCGTATCGAGACTATTATATTTGGAAGGAGCCGAAAGCGGACGGCTCTCCTCCGAATGACTGGCAGTCAAAGTTTGGCGGGCCAGCGTGGGAATTAGATGAAGCGACAGGTGACTATTATCTTCATTTATATGATGTTACCCAGGCAGACCTCAATTGGGAACATGATGAAGTGCGCAGGAAAGTATATGACATCATGCACTTTTGGTTTGAAAAAGGGATCGATGGATTCAGACTGGATGTCATCAATAACATTTCAAAGGATCAACGCTTTTTAGATGATGCCGGGCAATCAGTGCAAGGTGACGGGCGTATGTACTATACAGATGGGCCGAGAATTCATGAATTCTTGCATGAAATGAACCAGGAAGTGTTTTCGAAATACGATAGCATGACCGTGGGGGAAATGTCTTCAACGAATATTGCAGACTGCATTCGGTATACAAGACCTGATCGGCAGGAGCTGGATATGACGTTTAATTTTCATCATTTAAAAGTTGACTATCCTAACGGTGAAAAGTGGGCCATTGCGCCATTTGATTTTCTAGAGTTGAAATCAATTCTGTCAGAATGGCAGACGAAAATGCATGAGGGCGGCGGCTGGAACGCACTCTTTTGGTGCAACCATGATCAGCCACGCATCGTGTCTAGATACGGTGATGATGGCACGTACCATCAGCAATCAGCGAAGATGCTGGCGACCACCATTCATTTGATGCAAGGCACTCCTTATATTTATCAAGGTGAAGAAATTGGGATGAAGAATCCTCGCTTTGAGGACATTTCGTCATACCGCGATATCGAATCACTTAATATGTACGAAGTCATGCTTGAAAAAGGGAAAACAAAGGAAGAAACTTTGGCGATTTTACAGGTCAAATCAAGAGATAACGCAAGGACACCTATGCAATGGACGTCGGAAAAAAATGTGGGGTTCTCAAAAGGTACGCCTTGGATTGAACCAGCTCAAAACGGCATTTCAGTAGAAGCTGCCTTAAAAGATGAGACGTCGATTTTTTATCATTATCAAGCCCTTTGTAGACTTCGCAAAGAACTTGATGTAATCACCTATGGGAGCTTTACTTTACTGCTTTCAGATGATCCAAAGGTGTTTGCGTATGTGCGAGAAGGCAAAGATGAGAAGATTCTCGTGATCAACCATTTTTATGCAGGCGAGACGGACTTTACACTACCAGATGAGCTTGCAAAGGATGTCAATGAAATGGAAGGGCAAGTCTTGCTGTCCAATTATGAGGATGTGCCGGCAGATATCAAGGGATTTACGTTGCGTCCATATGAGTCAATCGTTTATCATTTAACCAAACGCTAGTAAATGGGGCGGAAGGAAAATGAAAGAGAATAAGTTTCGAGTGATTTATGATCAGCTCGCTAGACGGATTGAACAAGGTGAATGGCAGGATAAAGGCATCCTCCCATCAGAACATGAGCTGTCTGTCATGTATGACACATCCCGTGAGACGGTGAGAAAGGCATTAAACATCCTTGTGCAAAATGGCTATATCCAAAAAATTCGTGGGAAAGGCTCAGTATTGCTGAATCGAGAGAAAATGCAGTTCCCAGTTTCGGGTCTTGTCAGCTTTAAAGAGCTTTCCCAAACGCTTGGGCGAAAGACGGTAACAACGGTTCATGAGTTCGGTTTAATCAAGCCAGATCAGTATATTCAGTCTCAGCTGAAAATCAGTGGGCAGGAGGACGTTTGGGAAGTCATTCGCTCTCGCAATATTAGCGGAGAAGAAGTCATTTTAGACAAAGATTACTTCTTGCAAAAACATGTGCAGGTCTTGTCTAAGGACATTTGTGAAGGATCGATCTACGAGTATATTGAAGGAGAACTCGGGGTCTCAATTAGTTACGCTCAAAAGGAATTTGTGGTCGAGCCATGTACTGAAGAAGATGAGAGGTATCTCGATTTGAACGGGTTTGATCATGTGGTGGTGGTGAAGAATTATGTGTTCTTGGAGGATACAAGTCTATTCCAATACACCGAAAGCCGCCACCGGCTAGATCGTTTCAGATTCGTGGATTTTGCTAGAAGAGAGAAATAGACAGGGCCGAGGCTCTGTCTATTTCAGGTTGTAGGGAAACAAGAGCAACATTCTAGGAGGACAAATGATCAGACTGAATAGACCATTAAAATTAAGAGATGTAGAAATTTTTAGCGTGATGAAAGATCACAGGATTTTATGTTATGTCATCATTGAAGACACGCGAAAACCGTTTACGGAAGAAGATAGAAAATTAGAGCCATTATGTTATATGGATGAAGAAGACATTCAAGCGATTTTGAATGTATTTCATATTTCAATTATCAGTGATGAAACATTAAATGAAGAAGATTTAACCCTTGTGAAATCGTACTTTGCTGAATTTGTGAATAACACGAACTTAACGAATTTCATTACGAGAGAATATGTTCAAAAGGATTTATATGCCGTTGATGATGAAGATGATATCACGTTCTTTAATAGAATGCTGCGTCATATAGGGTCAGATGATGTGAAAGAATTTGATGACCGTAATTGGATGTATTTATCCCAAGATTGATAGTGAGATGCAAAAAAGGACAGAGCTTCGGCTCTGTCCTTTTCTTTTAAGAAGACATCTTGATTCGTATATTGAAAGTCATTCAAGATACATAAAAATCCAATGATATCAAAAGATAATGTGGTTATCAGCGGAAGTCACCGATTTGGAAACCATTTTACCCAGTCTGATACTTATACCAGAAAATGAATTAATCTAGAACATGAAGACAGTATGCAAAAGAGTTTCTGCTATTAAATTAGTAGAAAAAAAGGTTGCTGGGTCTCGAATTCTGTATATTATTTTGTAATGAAATGATAATATATATATAGGATTTAGGGAGGATGTACTAATAGAAGAAAAATTTGAAAATTGAATAGGTGTATTCTATTTTATAAAAAAGTGCATTAAAAGAAGATCAAGAAATTGAAAGTAAGAACGAGGAAGTAGTGTCCCTCCTAAATATAAAAGAAAATAACATAATGAAAAATTTTGTGGAGAGTGAATGAATGTTTAAGGATGAAAAAACTTTCGATAGTGAAAAGAGTGTAAAGTATGTATTTAGAAAATCTTTCAAAGAAACAGATGCGCTTGTCATTGTCTTTTCTGCATTCCAAAAAATTGGTTCACCACCTAGCTATAACTATGTTCGAACGATAGAAGAGTTTGATTGCAATAAATTGTTCATACTAGATGATTTCGGGGCAAGGGCTTCTTATTATTTGTGTGAAAATAGGGACTTTTCGATTGAACGCTCGGTAATAAAATTGATCAGGAAAATCATCGAAGAAAATGACATAAAGACAGTCATATCTGCTGGATCTAGCAAAGGTGGATACGCTGCAATGTATTATGGAATAAAATACGAATTCGATTATATAATTTCTGCTTCTCCGCAATATTTACTAGGTGACTATTTACTAAAACAAACGAGAACGAACGAAGTTGTAAAATTTATGGCCGGGAATGACTTAGAGGGAGATCATATTTTTTTAAACACGATAATGAAAAATATGATAATCAAAACTCACAACAAGCCAAATATTTTAATACATTTAGGTAAAGGCGAAATGCATTATCAAAAACATGTACTGCCTTTAACGAAAGATCTAGATGATGCTGGATTACAATATAATCTCGACCTAGGAGATTATGATAAACATAGTGATGTAGCAAAGGCATTTCCACCAATATTAAAGGGGAAAATAAGGGAATATATAGGATACCCAAGTCTGGATATTGAGATTCAAAGGAACAATGTTGATGGTAGTTGTAAATTTATTGCAAAAACAGAGACTGATAATAAAGTTGCTTGGTATGTCTATCAAAACAATAAAAAGATAGATGCAAAAAACTATTCACTAGACAAATTTTATGATTTAAAGACAACAAATCATGGGGAATACAAAGTTAAGGCATTTGCACAAAATGAGAAAGGGCTAAAGGTATCTTTATTTTCCGAGCCAATCATTATTCAAATGGAACAAACTATTCAGTCGTAATTAGTTAAAGGAAGACAAAATCATTGCATGAAAAAAGACAGAGCCGAAGCTCTGTCCTTTTTCTATTAAGATGATACTTTGTTTCGTGTGCGCTTGCGCTGGTAGTAATAAAGGATACCGCCTGAGGCGAGCATGAGCAAGCCAATTAATACCGCTGTATACATCATCGTTGCCGTATTCGGCAGTGTGCCCCCTGGCATGCCGCTTCCATCCTGATTTGGATCCGAACCGCCTGGAGCAGAAGTTCCACCGTCTCCGCCAGTTTGGTCTGGAGCTGTTCCAGCAGCTTCACTTTGATTGAGTACGGTGTATTCACTAAAGTGCTCCGTTTTACCTGAGACAATCCCGTTTTCGAATGAACCGTTACTTGTTTTGGCATAGCGGTTTTTCTCACGATCGACATAATAGACACCTGGTTTCTTCGCTTTTTCAGGCGCGTCTAATGTAAAGAACAGTGTGACGGGATCTTTAAAGGTAGAGACATTTTTCTGATCTTGTTTGATTTGGAAATCGTATGTGTCGGTTAATGCGTTTTTCACTTTATTTGTTTTTGCCATTGATATATCTGTTTGTTGCTCTGACAAATTGGAGAGCGGTAATGCTAGACCGACTTTGTCATGATAGATGGTGACGTTTGGATCTTGCTCTCGTTTCTTCAGTTCAGCTATTTGCCCTTTTGATAGAGACAATTGAACCTTTTTCGCTTCGGTTGCTTTGTCTAAATAGAGCAATGCTTTGTTCGTATGCTGCACATACGTTTGGAATTTCTCATCATCTTGAATGTCATAGGCGCCTTTTCCTTTCAAGCGAGGAAGGAATACTTCTTTCACTCGATGGTCGATGACTGGAGAGATATGACCGTCTGCCTGTTCAATTTGTTCTTTGAAGATTTCATAGTCAACATAGCCTAAGTCTTCACCATGAGACGCTTCTGTAAAGACGCTGTAGCCATCACCGCCTGTGCCGACGAATGCGTTAGTCGCCACGCGGTATGTTTTCTGATCATCAATGTCAGTCAGATTGCCCTTTTGATCTTTCAATTTGACATCAATCAGTCTGCTGCCAGCTGGTTTACTCAGTGTAAACGTATATTCAATACCGGCTACATGAGGAAATGCGCCTCCGCCTTCTTCAATGCCTGAAAGACCTTGTTCAAGCGCTTTTTTAATTTGACTGCCTTTTAAATCTGCGACATATAGTGTGTTTCCAAAAGGCATCACCGTTAAAATATCCCCTAATGTGATATCTCCTTTTTCAATGCTGCCTCGAATACCGCCACCGTTTGTAATGGCAAGGTCAGCACCAGCAGATTCTTGTGCTTTCTTTAACATGCCATCTGCAATAAAGTTTCCAAGGTTCGTTTCCTTTGCACGGACGTGTTCACGCTGTCCATCTAAGAAGACATCTGACGTCCCGACTTTTTCGGTTTTTAAATCTTGGATATCTGCTTTGTACTGATCAAGAATCGCTTTTGCGTCCGCATCTTCTTTCACAGAGTCGTCGATCGTGATGAGGTCAAAAGTAGATTCTTTTGGCTGTACGACGCCTTTTTTGTCAAAGGCCACGTCTACTTTTCCTAAAAATTGTCCGTAGTCTTTTACTTGTGCAACAATCGTTGGTTCTTTTTTATTGATGACCTTTAATTTTTCAACAAGGGTGTGGGTATGACCACCAATGATGAGATCAATGCCATCTACTTTTTGAGCCAGCTCTAGATCACGGTTATAGCCAATATGTGTGAGCGCAATAATTTTATTGATTTTTTCTTCAGTTTGAATGGTTTTGACTGTTTCTTTTGCTTTTTTGTATGCATCTTGAAATTGAATGTTGGGACCACTGCTGGATGTAATGGCTGTGTCTTCAGTGGTTAGACCGAATACAGCGACCTTTTCACCATTTACATCAAGTAGAATGTAAGGGTAAATGCCAGCTTCTTTTTTCTCACCAGCTTTAAATGTTGCTGGTTTTTTCACTAAGTCGCTTAACTGTTTTTCCTTAGAGACATTCACGTTTGATGACACGATCGGGAAGTTCGGTTTTTCAAACTGATGACGGTTTTTAGCATCTACACTGGATGCGTCACCTGTCAGGAATTGACGAAGGACAGATGGACCTTTGTCAAATTCATGATTCCCAAACGTCATGGCATCGTATTTCATTAAGTTCATCAGTTTCAGATCGGCAAGTCCTTGCCATTTTGTGAAATAGAGATCACCAGAGAAGACATCTCCAGCGTCTAATAAAATATTGTTTTCGCTTTGGGCGCGAACTTCTTTGATCTTGGTTGCGCGTCTTGCTGCATCATCCAGATGGGCATGTGTATCGTTTGTATGCATCACCGTTAAATGCCAATTGTCTGTTGCAGGTGGTTCTGTTGTACCATCATCTTTAAACGCTAGCTTGTACACGCCAAGTCCGTCTGTGCTGGCATTCCGAATAAAGTCGACGCTGCTTGATTTCTCTGCGAACGGTTTTGCTAAAAGAGAAGATTCAAAAGTGACGGTTGCGCCTTTTACTGGTGCAATGGACCAGTTTTGATCTGCGCTTGGGTTAATGGTTTTTTGTTCAATAATATAATCCATCAGCACTTGGCGGTTCTCATCTGCTGAGGCAAGCACGACTTTATCTTGTGTGAGGTGCGGGAAGCCTCCGCCGCCAGATGCACGGTAGTTGTTTGTCACGACTAAAAATTCTTGATTGTCAGAAACGGGTTTTCCATTGTAAGACAAGTTTTTGATGCGGTTCGCACTAGCGTTAACAAGTGTGCCCGTTGTGCTGTATTTAGCAGGCTGTGTGACATCTACTTGGTACGTCACACCATCAATCACATCAAAATTATATGAGCGGTATTCTTCGTTTAAAATAGGCTGTTCATTTGAAGTATTTGGTTTGATTTGGTTAAACTGACCTGCAGACATTTCAAGCCAGTCTTTTACTTCACTGCCTTTTAGTTTTACAATCTGTACGGTGTTATCGTAAAGATAGAGATCGCCGATGTTTTTAATCGCTAAATCACCTTTTGCGATATTTGTATAATAGTTCACACCGTTGCGTCCGCCGGCTTTAAATGGCGCACCCGCAGAGAGAATCGGCAAGTTTTTGTACGAAGTATCTTTCATTTTTTCTTGTGCATACCATTTCTGGGCATCTGTCACGATTTGAATAGAAGGGTCATCCATCACTTGAGCGAAAAAGCTGTTAATGTCTGCTTCTGTTTTTCCAACTGGCTTTCTGACGTAATCTAGGGTGTTTTGGTGAGTTGTTTGAATGGCATTTTTCACTGTACTGTTTTGAGATGTCACCCCGGCAACGGATTCGATTTTGCCTGTTCCATCTGTGACTTTCCAGTTGCTGCCGTCTGGTTCTAGCGTTAAATCAATGACCCCGAGGTAGCTTCCCCAGTTTTTTGACATGACGACAGGAATGCCATTAATGGTTCCCTTTGCGACATCAAATTTGTCAACGCCGCTATATTCAGCGCTTGGGAATGTGCCATGCTGGTGGCCAGACACAATCGCATCAATGCCTTTTGTTTTCGTGGCAAGGTCAAAGATCATATTTTCTGATCCTTTAGGTGAAGCTGTTTTTTCAATTCCTGTATGAGCAAGAGCGACGATGACATCTGCGCCTTTTGCTTTCATTTCTGGAATGGTTTCATTGGCAGACTCCACAATATCTTGCACTTGAACTTGTCCATCTAAATGTTTCTTATCCCACGTCATAATTTGTGGTGGTACGAATCCTATGTAACCGACTTTCACAGTTTGGGAGGCTCCGTTTGCATCTTTAAAGGTTTTATCCTGAATGACATAAGGAGTAAATCGGTGTTCTCCGTTTAACTTTTTGACGTTCGCATTGACAATCGGGAAGTTGGCGCCCGCAATGGTACCGTCAAGAAAAGATAAACCGTAGTTAAATTCATGATTGCCGAGTGTACCTGCATCATATTTTAATTTGTTGAGTGTATGAATAATGGGGTGAACCTTTGTTTGATTGATGATGCTGTCTTTTTCATTTTTATAAACGTATTCTCCAAGAGGGGTTCCTTGAATCAGGTCTCCGTTATCAACAAGGAGTGTATTGGGATTTTGTGAACGGTGCTTGTCAATCAGCTCGGCTGTTTTTGCCAAACCGAATTCATTTGTTTCTTTGTCGCTGTAGTAATCGTAATTCATCATGTTCGCATGAACATCCGTTGTGGCTAAGATACTGACCTTTACGGCGCTGCCGCTTTCTGTTTCTGCATGAGTAGGTACTGCTGGGAGAATGAGACTAATCAACATAATGGAAGTGAGCAGAATAGACAGGTTTTTCCTTCGTTTAGACCTATGTGCTTGCTTCTTCACCTGATCTCCGCCTTTCTAATTTTTTTGACCACAATACCTATTGTAGAAATGTTTCGTTAACTTTTGTAGTTATTTTTTGCAGATTATTGTAAAGATAACATAAATCATACGAATTACCTTGTTAAGGGAATGTGAATGAGTCTAAATGCTTATTTTTATGAAAGGGGGTTTTCTCATAGGGATAGGATGTTTGATTTCAATTGGTGGGGGTATAGTGTGTAGTGTAAACGATAATCAAGCAGGAGGGTTTCTACATGGGTAAGAAAATTGCAGTTGTCTTAACAGATTACTTTGAGGATGTTGAATTCACCGAGCCTGCAAAAGCCTTTAAAGACGCAGGCCATGAGATCACAGTAATTGAAAACGAAAAAGGAAAAACAGTGAAAGGAAAGCAAGGAGAGGCAGAAGTAAGAGTCGATGCGTCTATCGATAACGTGAAACCAGAAGACTTCGATGCACTTCTGATTCCTGGCGGCTTCTCACCAGACATTCTGCGTGCGGATGATCGCTACGTGCAATTCACAAAAGCCTTTATGGACGAGAAAAAACCAGTATTTGCGATCTGTCATGGACCGCAATTGCTTATTACAGCGAAGACGCTGGAAGGAAGAGGCGCGACCGGTTATACATCCATTCAAGTAGATATGGAAAACGCAGGCGCCAAATTCAAAGATGAAGAAGTCGTCGTTTGTCAGGATCAGCTTGTCACAAGCCGTACACCTGATGACATTCCAGCATTTAACCGTGAATCATTAAAACTGCTCGCAAAATAAGTAGTTTTGACAGGATAAACAAAGCCAGCACCTTGCGAGGTGCTGGCTTTTTCTGTGCATGGATGTAAGAAAGCGGCGTCAACCGCAATTCAGTATCAGGTGCACAATTATTTTCTTAAGCTTTTCAGCTCGCTTGCAATGGCTTGCATTTCACTTGGGCTGAATGAAGATTTTTTCATCACCATTTGGTGAAGAAATTCAATATCTTCATACTTATCTGGACTGAAGTCTTCGGCTTTGATGACTCCAATATTCAGCATATTGAGCTTTTGCGAAATGTCTTCAATCAGCTGATTGACTTCAGCCGCTTTTTGCTGTGACAAGGGCGGCACGTCCTTTCCTGCATGTGTCGAATAATATGTCTATTTTAACAGAAAAGCAAAAGAATAAAAGGGCTATTATGACGACACTGAAATGTTTTTTTCCTTTTTCTCCTCTTTGATCTTATCAATGATTCGTTTGGATTCAAATACCACAACACCTGATAAACCGATGAGGCCAATTAAGTTTGGAATGGCCATCAGTCCATTGAGCATATCTGCTACGCCCCAAACGAAGTCATTCTTAAACACGGCACCGAAAAAGACAGCTATCACAAACACGATACGGTAATACATGACGTACGAATCCTTAGCCAAATATGTAAAGCATTTCTCTCCATAATAGGACCAGCCAATGATGGTTGAATAGGCAAACAGGAGCAACCCGATTGCCACGATGATTGAGCCAGCTGGACCGAGGAAGTGAGCAAAGGATAACGAAGTCAGCGCATCACTTTTTTCTGTTAAATACATATCTGCCATGACAATCGTAATGCCAGTGATAGAACAAACAATGATGGTGTCAATAAACACTTGCGTCATAGAGACGAGAGCTTGACGGGCAGGCATATCCGTTTTCGCAGCTGCAGCAGCAATTGGTGCTGATCCAAGACCTGCTTCATTGGAAAAGACTCCTCGTGCGACACCCCAGCGAATAACGGTTCCAATCGCACCACCTGCTACGGCTTGACCTGTAAAGGCATCTGAGAAAATAAGACTGACTGCGCCAGGAACAAGATCAGCATTCATGACAAGAATGATGAGCCCGCAAATGACGTAAAATAAAGCCATGACTGGTACAAAAATAGACGTCACTCGGCCGATACTTTTAATTCCGCCTAAAATCACGAGTGCCGTAAAGGCGGTAATGATGATACCTGTTACCCATGTTGGAATTTGAAAAGTAGAATTCATGACGCCTGAGATGGAATTAGACTGTACCAGGTTGCCGATCCCAAAGGCAGCACTGGCACCGAAAACAGCAAATAGCACCCCTAGCCATTTCTGTTTTAAGCCATGCTCTAAATAATACATAGGTCCGCCAGACATTTCGCCTTTTTCGTTTTTGACCCTGTATTTTACAGCCAGAACAGCTTCTGCAAACTTGGTGGCCATCCCGAAAAATGCAGCAAACCACATCCAAAATACTGCACCAGGACCACCTGCAATGACAGCTGAGGCAACACCGACGATATTCCCAGTACCGACAGTTGCAGCAAGAGCCGTCATTAATGCTTGGAAATGGGAGATATCTCCCTCTGATGTTTTGTCTTGTTTTGAAAAAGCGAGCTTTAAAGAATAAGGAAGTAATCTAATTTGAATGAAGAGGATCCGAAAGGTGAGGTAGATTCCAGTACCAACAATTAAAATTAATAGGGGAGGCCCCCACAAAAAATTGTTCATCGTCGTGACAAACTGCTCAATGATTCCCATCTAATGTCCCCCTTTGTTTGTGTAATTCTCCTAAAGTTTCTCCTTTTTTTGTGTATTTTGTCAATGCCGATGGGAGTTTTTCTTGCAAAGTTTCCAAAAGAAAAAGGGCTTGATATGATAGAGAAAAGGTTTTCCAAAGGGATTCTTAGGGAAAAGATAGGAGGAGAATGAAGGATGATTCATGTATTATTTGTGTGCCTCGGCAATATTTGCAGGTCACCGATGGCAGAGGCGATGTTTAGAAAACGAGTCGAAGACGAAGGGCTGAGTGAACACTTTGTGATTGATTCAGCAGGCATTGGCGGCTGGCATCAAGGCAGTCCTCCGCATGAAGGAACACGAAAGCTGCTTGATGAAAAGGGCATCAGCTATGAAGGAATGACGGCAAGACAAATCATGGATAAGGATATCACCACATACGACTATATCATTGCGATGGATGCTGAAAATGTAGGCGCCCTCCGCAGTTTAGCCGGCTATGGAAAACATCACTTTATTGGCCGTCTTCTTGACTTTGTAGAAGACGACGATCGAGACGATGTGCCAGATCCTTATTACACTGGGAACTTTGAGGAAGTACATGATTTAATTGAAACAGGAATTGATCGTTTTTTGACGTATGTAAAAAAAGAGAAACACCTTTAACTGAAAGGAGATCAGATGAGATGGAAGAGAACAAACAAATCGTGCTTCGGGGAGCTGTTATAGGCGCAGCCTGCGGCATATTGCTGACATTATTTCATCGTCCAACAAGAACTGCACTGAAAGAAAAATGGAATGACTGCCAGCAAAAGCTGGACGAATACCGCCTGGAGCCTGGCAAGATGTCTGCTTGCGTAAAGGAAAAAATGGAAGAAACGAAGCAATTGATGAGAACAGTCTCAGATGATTTGTCTTTTCTGAATGAACAGGTGAATCAGTTAAAGGAAACAACACCAAAGGTATTAGAGATTATTGAAGAAACAAAGGATCACTTTCAAAAGAAACAGAAAGATTGATCATTGGAGATGAGACGTATGGGTTTTGTTAAAGCGTTAATTGGACGCTTTTTGCTGCATGAAGGACCGGCAAAATCAGCTGAACTTGCGTATTTCTTTTTGCTTTCATTATTTCCGTTTCTCATCTTCGTGCTGACGCTTGTTGGTTATTTGCCGCTGACATCAAAGGATGTTCTAAGCGTCATTTCTGGTTATGCGCCAGAGGGAGCGCTTTCGATGATTGAATCCATTGCCGAAGAGACGCTGAATAACCGTAACGGCGGATTGTTGTCATTCGGGATTATTGCGGCACTCTGGTCTGCATCCAACGGTATTAATGCGGTTGTCAGAGCATTTAACCATGCTTACGAAGTCGAGGAAAATCGTTCCTTCATTCTCGTACGTTTAACATCGATTATCTTAACCATTGCGATGGTGCTTACGATTATTTTTGCCTTGATGCTGCCTGTCTTTGGAAAAGAGCTTGGCTTATTTGTCGCTAAATTAGTTGGGCAGTCAGATGCTTTTCTCACCATTTGGACCGCCATGAGATGGATTATTAGTCCACTGATTTTACTAATTGTTTTTACATCCCTATATTATTTTGCCCCTAATATCAGGCTGAAATTGAAATTTGTGCTACCTGGTGCCATATTTGCTTCTGTTGGCTGGATTCTCGTCAGCATGCTGTTCTCATTTTATGTAGGCGAATTTGCTAACTATAGTGCGATGTACGGAAGCATTGGGGGAATCATTATATTAATGATCTGGTTTTATTTAACCGGCATTATGATCATCCTCGGCGGCGAGCTCAATGCGCTTTTACATAAGCGTAAAATCGTACCAGGCAAGGTGTAAAGAAAACCGGGCATCCTAAAGGAGAACGAACATGTTCAATCTTGACGGATGGGGGAATAACGAATGTCTAAACAATCGAAAAAAGGCGGAAGCAACACAAAACAAAACAAAGGCCATCAGCCAAAGCACAAAACAAGCGGAAGTGCGAATGGGCAAAATGGGTATCACTAGATGAAAAAACTCCTCTGCATAGGTGCAGGGGAGTTTTTAATGATTCAATTTCGTATATAACGTTTCAGGAGAAAAGTTGATTCAGGCTTTGGCTGATAGTTTGGATCGAGCTGAAAGCCTGCTTTCATCGCAACACGTTCACTTCTGACATGCCCAACAGGACAAAAGATTTCAAATTCATCGACTTCAGGAGCAAAGGCATCTGTCATACATTTCACTGTTTTGGTCACAATACCTTGCCCTTGCGCATCTTCACCAATCCAATAGCCAATATTGCCTATCCGATGCTGAAACGTCATACGGAATACCCCAATTAATTGACCGTTTAATACGATACCCGCTTCTATATCTTTTTTTTCAGCATAGGCAGCGCGGGCAGATTGAATAAATGATTGAACATCTTCTATGCGATGACAGTGATTCACCCATGGTAGCCACTCTCCCAAGTGATCTTTATTCTGCTGGATAAGTGCAAATAATGCCTCTGCATCGGCTACTTGTAAACACGCCAATTTTAAGTCATCTGAAATGTTAAATGTAAACAAAATAGATCCTCCATTTAGTTACTTTCAACCACTGCCAGCGTCTTCCCAAATCGAACACAACAAAACACAAATAAAATCACAATGCTGACAAGGTAAAGTAAATTCATGCCCTCGAACGTCTGCACAAAGAATCCGCCAAGAACCGGACCGAGAATACTTCCTGCACTAAACGCCATCCCGCACATCAAATTCCCAGCAGGCAGCAGATGCTTTGGCAATAAGTCTGTCATATAACTGATGCCAAGTGAGAAGGTCGAACCTACAGCCATACCTGCGATAAAGAAACAGATCGCAACAGCCAAAACGGACTGAATGAAAATCCCTGCTAAAAGGAAAAAGAATGAACCGACGAGTGTCACAACTAAAATCATGCGTCGTCTGCCGAAACGGTCACTCAGCATCCCGAGAGGAAGCTGAAAAACAATACTCCCAATCGCAAACGCAGGTAAAATAAACGCAACAGCATCTATCGTCACCCCGCTTCTCAGCGCATACACAGGGAAGTTACTATTGAGCGTCGTTTCTAAAAAGCCATAGCAAAACGGCATCATAAACGCTACCCAGCCAAATTGAAACGCCTTCTTGAAGCGCTTCAAACTATTTGTCTGCTCTGACGTCTGCATTTCACATGTATCAGGATATGTATTTTTTAAAACAAACACAAGCAGCCAAATACACAAACTAACTGCACCAGACACAATAAACGGCAAGGATGGATTGATTTCAATGAGTGGTGTTAAAAAAGGGCCAGCGGCAAAACCGAGTCCAAAGGATAACCCATACAATGAAATATTTCGCCCGCGATTTCTAGATGAAGAGGCATAGGTTACCCACGTCTGTGTGGAGAAATGAAGCATATGATCACCGATGCCGATCATCAGCCGCAAGAAGAACCAGACGACATAAGATTCAATAAAGACAAAGCTAAACAAACTTAAAAAGACAGCAGCGCCCCCAATGACGATCAATGGTTTAAATCCGAAGCGGCGCAGCGGCGCTTCCATAAAAGGAGACGCAAGCAGCACGCCGAGATATAAGCCGGTGGCATGCAGTCCGTTTAACGTCGGGGAAGTGCCGGCATGTTCGAAAATAATCGAAATAACTGGCAGTAACGCTCCCTGCGAAAAACCAGATACGGATACAAGTAAAATTAAAATCATAAAATGAATTCTCGACATAAGAAGCTCCTTACAAGTTCATGCTTTCATCGTACAATGGAACCATAGGGGTTTCAATAGAAAGGTGGAAAAGGAATGAAGCTGATATACGAAAATGATCGGTGGGTCGCTAATGCTGATCAAAGGCAGCTACATATTTCAGGAAATGAAGAAGCGGGATACAGGCCGTATCAATTGTTCACCTCGGCTATTGCGGGCTGTTTTGGAGAAATGGTCATTCATGTATGCCGGAAAAAACGAATATCCTATCAAGGGCTGACCATTACGCCTGAAACGACAAGAGAAGGAACTGTAAACAAAATTACTCATATTCATTTACATATGATCTTTGAAAGCATCAGCACCTCTGATGAACAGCTGGAAAAAGTAATGAAACTTGCGTTGAAGCATTGCTCCATGGTGCAATCCGTGAAAGGAACGATTGATATCACCCTTTCACACGAACGAATCTAAATGTATATGATGCCGGCACTCACGAAAGAATAACAGTCAGATATGATGTAAAGGAGATTGGCTGTATGAATCGTTTGTTTCTTGTGATTGTCGCGATCGGTGTTCCATTATCTGTAATTGGTAGTTTTCTTCATTTCCCTCAGGCTGTCATGTTTGCCGTCTATTGTATCGCCATCATCGGTCTTGCAAGTTTTATGGGAAGAGCGACAGAGAGTCTTGCCATTATAGCGGGACCAAGAATTGGTGGGTTATTAAACGCTACTTTTGGAAATGCAGTGGAATTAATCATTTCATTTTTTGCATTAAAACAAGGACTCACCGCTATTGTCCTTGCTTCACTCACTGGCTCAGTGATCGGCAATTTACTGCTCGTGGCTGGACTGTCTTTTTTCGTTGGCGGATTGAAATTTAAACGACAAGAGTTCAATGTCCACGATGCAAGGCATAACTCTGGGCTCCTTATGTTTGCGATTATTGTGGCATTTGTCATTCCAGAAGTCTTTTCCATAGGGATGGCAGAAGATCGTCAATTTGTTTTAAGTATCGGCATTAGCATTGTGATGATTTTGCTTTATGTCGCAGCACTCTATTTCAAACTGGTCAGCCACAGAGGTGTTTATGTTGCCAAGCAGGAAATTACGGAAGGGGAAGCAGCGACGGAAAAAGAAACACCAGAGTGGTCGGGGAAGTTTGCCACGGCGATTTTACTCCTTGCGACAATTGCTGTGGCGTATATTTCAGAGCGGCTCGTCCATACATTTGACACAGTCGGAGAACAGTTTGGCTGGAGTGAGCTGTTTATCGGGGTCATCATTGTTGCGATTGTCGGTAATGCAGCAGAACACGCATCTGCTGTGATTATGGCGTATAAAAACAAAATGGATGTCGCAGTGGAAATTGCTTTCGGTTCCACGCTTCAAGTCGCCATGATGGTCGCACCGATCCTTGTGATCAGCTCTCTGTTTTTTGAAAAGCAAATGCCACTGATCTTCTCATTACCAGAGCTCATTGCCATGGCATCCTCTGTATTACTAACGGTCATCCTCTCAAATGATGGGGATACGAACTGGTTTGAAGGTGCTACATTGCTCGCTGCCTATTTCATTATGGCGATTGGATTTTTCCTTTTATAATCTTTTGTGGATAAGGGACGTCTTTCGGGAAAATACTATGGAAAAATGAATGAGAAAGAGTGATGATATGAAAAAGATGCCCCGCATCATGTTTGTTGTTCTCTTATCCTTAAGTTTTCTATACAGTTTTCCAGCCGAGGCAGCAAAGCCGTTTAAGGTGCCATCGTCTGTCGCCAGTATCTCAAAGGAAAATACGTATCCAAATGCATCACAGGATCAACCGCTGCTCCAGCCGAGCGAGCTGACGGCCGAATTATTTAAAACAACAAGTGTACCAATTGAAAATACACATTTAATTAAAATGCTGAATGAATCCAGTATCTCAGGTACACCGCTAGCAGTTGGCTACAGGGCAACGATTTTTCTTGGAAGATGGGCACTCAGCTATGATTCAAACGAAACCGTCGCCAATTGGGAATACAAAAAGGTGAACACGAATCACATTGATAATAGAGGCGGAAACAAAACAGCCATCGGCAAATATGTGCAAAAGCAACAAGTAAAAGTAAGTGGAGGGCTCACAGCAAAAGTACCAAACCCAGAAGATGTGAAAACGTTGATGATGCAAAAAGCCATCCAAAAAACAAAACTTCCGCTCGCCTTCGACACAGTGATTGGTGCAGGAACAAAGCGAGATCAGTCCTACCACGTCTCTCCGAAAAAAGCAGCATCTCTTCATGCCTATGCACCAGCGATTAATGAAAAAGGAAAGGTCACATACGGAGAAGTGTACCTTGTGCTCAAAGGAAATAAACGCAAACTTGTCGTAAAAAATGTGACCTCACAAGGAATCGGCGCTTGGATTCCTGTTCAGGATCACCTGACGTTTGGGTTTCAAGGGATGAATTAAAAACAGTCATCTCCTCTTACCAAGGGGAGATGACTGTTTTTTGATTAAGATGTCCTATCTTTTTTCTTTTTCATTTCATGAATGTAAAAATCAAAGGCGTTATATAATAACCATACAAAGAAAAGAAAGAGAAAGACTTTCGTGAATATCGTCAAATTGTTGAAAATTAAGCATAGGCCAATAAAAGGGAGGATCATAAAGCCATAATACGAAAACCACCATGTTTTAAAAATGAAACTCAGCTCCTTGGTTATTTGTGGAAACGACTCTTTCTTCATATTACATGGTCTTGAGTAGAACGTAAACCTTACCTAGACAATAAAAAAGCCAACGCGGAAGTTGAATGAATCCAACAACTACGATGGCTTAGCTGATTATTCCCCTAAATCCACATTATGATAAACTTGCTGCACGTCTTCAAGCTCTTCTAATACATCGATTAGTTTCTCGAATTGTGCTTTCGATTCATCATCTAATGTCACTTCGTTTTGAGGCAGCATTGTGATTTCAGCGACAGTAAATTCTTCTACGCCTGCCTGTTTGAACGCTTCTTGAACTTGATGGAATTGATCTGGTTCAGCGTAGACGATCACCGTATCATCTTCTTCCATAATGTCACGTACATCAATGTCTGCTTCCATTAAAAGTTCAAGCGTTTCTTCTTCACTTTTCCCTTCGACACCGATCACCGCTGTTTGGTCAAACATGTAAGCAACAGATCCACTGACGCCCATATTTCCGCCGTTTTTCCCAAATGCTGCACGAACATCAGACGCTGTGCGGTTGACGTTATTGGTCAGGGCATCAACGATCACCATAGATCCGTTTGGACCAAATCCTTCGTAACGCAGCTCATCGAAGTTCTCTTCTGCGCCGCCTTTTGCTTTTTCAATCGCACGGTCCACAATGTGTTTTGGGACACTATATGTTTTTGCACGTTCTAGGACAAAACGAAGTGCTTGGTTTGATTCTGGATTTGGCTCACCTTGCTTGGCAGCCACATAGATTTCACGCCCGAATTTTGCGTAAATACGACTTGTATTGGCATCCTTTGATGCTTTCTTTTCTTTAATGTTGTTCCATTTACGACCCATCTTATTCACTCTCTTTCAATTAGTAAATACACAGTATGAGGGTCCCCATGCTGCATGAAATCAATCTGCTTTCTATTATACATGAATCAGTCAAGAGGATAGAAGTAAGAGGGCTGAAAAGAAAAGAATTCCTTAGCTGATATGTCCAAGTTGTTCAAGCGTCTTATTTTTCTCATGCGGTCTAGTCAGCTCATCACACCGAATGATTCTACCATCTAATAAAGTAAATAACGCCATCACATCTATTAGACCGTGGTCTCCTGTGGACAGCTCAATATGTACAGTGTAACGAAAACACCCTTGCTGAGTCTCTTCATCAAACAACATATCATGAAAGGCGGGGATGTCGAGCTGTTTGGTCATGACTTTTAATGTGGAGAGATGCTTTTTAAATTCATTAAGGGAAGAGACCTTTCCATCAGTGACTTGCTGATAATCTGAAGAAAAATAAGTCTCCACCTTTTCTATATCTAATTGGATTAACACCTCTTGATACATTTGCTTAATAAAAAAATCGCTTCAGTTTTTCTCAATGTAAACACCCTTTCTTTTAGTTAATTGGTGAACTATATAATATTATAATTAACTGGTTAACTAAAAAAATTAAAAAATAACCCCATCAAAAATGAGGTTATTTTGCAGGCTGTGGATAGACGAGATCCTCAAGCAATTTCACATCATGCTGATGAAGTTGTGTGATCATTTCTTTTCGCACAGCGAGGGCGGCTTCGAAGTATTTTTCATCCTCGACCATTCCTTTTACGGTGATCTCAATCCCGCGATTCAATTTATTGAGCCCCATAATGCCATGAACCTGAAAAGGTTCAATGGCGTTTTGGAATTCATCTTTTTTCAGTAAATCATGATGCATTTGATTTAACTGATCACATGCTGTTTCTAGCGCCTTGAAAGCAATGTCAGGATTTTGGTTTGCGCTGATCAAGACTGACTCTGTGATACGCATGTAGTGCATATTGTAGTTTTGGATTTGACGAATGTCTCCGTTTGAAATGGTTAACAGCTTGCCGCTCCATTCTCTAATTTGCAAAGACCGGAGACCAATTTCTTCAATGGTTCCGTTAAAAAGATTATTGACCGTCACATAGTCACCTTTATGAATTTGCCTTTCATAAATGAGGAAGATGCCGGCTAGAATATCACGAATCAAGGTCTGAGCGCCAAAACCAATGACAATTCCAGCGACACCAGCCCCCGCAAGAATCTTCCCAAAGTCATGAAAAAATAGAGAAATCACATATAAGACAAAACATATGGAAGCTGTATACTTTGAAACCGATTTGACCAAGCTCTCAATCGTTTTTTTCTTCTTGTCTTCAATGAATTCAGTGCGTTTAAAGAAAATCTGAAGCGCTTTGTTGATCATAAAGACGGCAAGCCAAAGAATGAGGCCAACAAGGAGAATTTCAATGTATTTGTTCTTGACCACTGTCAGAAATGTTTCGTCCATCTATCGGTTACCCCCTGGCTGTACGAGAAGTAAAATCAACATCTTGATAATAACTGTTTTTCACAAGAACATTCGGACCAAGGCATTGCACACTTGGGCAATGACAATTCAGTTCTTTTGCCAATTTTGTGTTCATCCAGCGTGTATAAGCTGATTGCAACGTATCGGTTTCAATATTTCCTAATGGCGGTGTATCGCCAAAGTCTGTCACAATAATATTCCCATCAAAAATATTCACATTCAACCGTGAACGGCCATCAGGGTCATTTCGTACTGTCACATTTTTCGCTTGACGCAATCGAGTCAAGAGGCGCTGGTCTTCTTCATCTGTGCTGCATGAATAAAATGGCAATGTGCCAAACAGCATCCATGTGTTCTCATCACGAACATCGAGCAGCTGATGAATCGCATCCCGCATTTGCGGAAGCGACAATGATTCAAGGGCGCTGGCAAAATCACTTGGATACATCGGATGAACTTCATGGCGCTGGCATTTCATCTCGTCCACGATTTGACGATGGATGTGTTCAATATAAGGAAGCGTACGCTTATTCAGCATCGTTTCAGCAGATACGGTTACACCCGCTTTCACAAGTGCCTGACTATTCTCAATCATGCGGTTAAACAATTTCTCGCGCTGTTCAAAGGTTGGCTTTCGGTCCATCATTGCAAAACCAACCGTAGCAAACTCTTCGACTGTTCCCCAGTTATGTGAAATGTGTAGGACATCCAAGTATGGAATAATCTCTTCATATCGAGCCAAATCAAGTGTTAAATTCGAATTAATTTGGGTACGGACGCCGCGTTCATGGGCATACTTTAATAAAGGAACGACATATTCCCGTACAGATTTCAGAGACAGCATCGGCTCTCCGCCTGTGATGCTAAGGGAACGCAAGAGCGGTACTTCATCTAAACGGCGAAGCAGTAAATCGAGTGGCAGTGCATTCGGATCTTTTGGCTGCAAAGTATAGCCAACCGCACAGTGCTCACATCTCATGTTACACAACGTCGTTGTCGTCAATTCAATATTTGTCAGCTTCATTTCTCCGTAATCCTGCACATCGAGATAGGCTTCCCAAGGGTCGAATGCAGGTGTAATCGGGCGAAGTGCTGTTTTTTGGTTCATGGTATCTATCTCCTTTTCATTCGGGCAAACATAGACCCGCCAACAGTTAATTTTAAGCCCCATCACCGTTATACGCAAGAGGGGACACAATTGATTTACAAAGGAAAAAAAGATAAGCTATAAACAAATGCTAAAGGGAGTGTATCTATGGGCAAGGCAGCAGACAGCAAAGAGCAGCAGGTTGATTATTTAAAGAACCGATTAGATATGTTTATGAATGTGATTGATTCATTAGATCCTGAATCCACAGACGTTGAGGATATAGACAGACTCATCCAGATGATTGACGACCTAGAAGCGAAATATGAACGGTTTAAAACCGATTGGAAGGAAGAATAGCTCGCGCTGATGCGGGCTTTTTTCTTTAAATTGGCAGGTCAAAAAGTGTATGAGTACCCGGTATATTCTGCACAATAGAAGAAAAACCGGGAAGTGACGTAAATGAAAAAATGCATACTGATCTGTCTATGTGCGCTTTTTGTATCGATGCCTTTTTCAAACTTAGAAGCCGTGTCTAATCAGCCGATTCATTGGGGATTTGCTAAAAGCAAAGAGCACAAGCCAGCAGATGCCGGCAAGGAACTGACGACACTCTTAAAGAAATATGATGCTTTCTATTTAGGAAATACGAAAAAGAAAGAGATTTATTTTACATTCGACAATGGCTATGAAAATGGGTACACACCCAAAATCTTGGATGTGCTGAAAAAACATCAAGTACCCGGCACCTTTTTTGTGACTGGGCACTTCGTAAAGGACCAGCCTAAGCTCGTCAAACGTATGGCAGAGGAAGGTCATATTATTGGCAACCATTCCTATCACCATCCAGATTTAACAACAAAGAGCACGAAAGAAATCAAAGAAGAGCTAGATCGTGTCAATGAAGCGGTATACAAAATCACAGGAAAACAAGATAACCTCTACCTTCGTCCACCGCGCGGGGTGTTCAGTGAAAGGGTACTAAAGGAAACGAAACAGCTTGGCTACCAAACCGTTTTCTGGTCAGTAGCGTTTGTAGATTGGCACATCCACCATCAAAAAGGAAAACAGTATGCGTACAATCAAATGATGAAACAGGCGCATCCGGGTGCCATTTACTTACTTCATACCGTCTCAAGGGACAATGCCGAGGCACTTGATGATGCCATCACTGCTTTAAAAAAACAAGGATATACCTTTAAAAGCTTAGACGATCTCATGCTTGAAAAAGTATGGCATCTCCCTCAGCTATAGAAAAAAGCTTGCAGACATCTGCAAGCTTCAGCGTGTAGCCAAACCCTCGCATTCTTTGTCAGTTCTGCGTGCTGGTGCTCACGAATGTGAAATTCGCTCCGCGCCAGTACTCGTCCTTCCTAGACTGCAAAGGTTTTCTATCACGCTGAAACGAAGACAAAGGGCTAAAATAAAGTTCATTTTAGCCCTTTGTCAACAATCCGAAGCTTGCAGACACTGCAAGCTTTTTGACTTACCCTTCTCTTATTTTACGCTGGAACAAAAGGGGACGATGACGAGTAAAGGAGTCAATCAAGCCCTCACCGAAAATCGTGATGCTTTGCTCCCAAGGATGTCCTAGTAAACCCCAGGTCATCTCTTTTGATAAAAAGAAATAGGGAGCACAGGAACTCTCCATTCTCCAAATTCATCTTTTTCAAATGAGCCGTATGGTGTGATCGTGATATTCTCCTGAAAAGACAGCAGTGCCTTCTTTTCAAGGTCTTCATCCCCACTTAGGAGAGAAGGGTCCTCGAAATAAGCAGAGATATCATATGTGATGTAAGGAGATGGTGCTTGAAAACCGGGAAAGCGAGAGATGCTTGGGTTAAATTTAAACTTTTGATCAAATGTTTTCCATGCGTACTTTAGTTCTTTGTCTGTCAGTGGAATCCAGTTTTCCATAGTATCTCCCTTTCAAGCACTTCTCTCAAAAAACTATTTAAAAATCCTAAACCATCCTTTATGTTTAAACCACAAAAGCATCCCTGAGACAAGCAAACCCATGAAAATCAGTACGCCAAAATAGCCATATTTCCAGTGTAACTCAGGCATGTTATCAAAGTTCATCCCATATACCCCAACAATAAAGGTCAGTGGAATAAAAATCGTCGAGACAATGGTCAGTGTCATCATGATGGCATTCATTCGATTGGAATTTAGTGTTTGATAGCTGTCTCGTAAATCGGCTGTCATATCACGGTTTGACTCAACGATCTCTGTTAGTTTCAATAGATGATCATAAATATCATTAAAATATGCTTGCCGGTTTGCATCGCTTTTCATCATATTCGTGTTCACAATTCGATATAAGAGGTCCCTCATCGGGATAATGGTTCTGCGCAGTTTGAGCAAATCGGATCGAATACCGAATACTTCGTTCATTAATGTACCATACGTTTTATGTCCTTCTTCATCCTCGATTTCATTGAGCCTGTCCTCAATTTGATAAATAATAGGAAAATAATCATCGACGAGCTGGTCAATCAGCATATAAGCCATATGCTCTGGCCCGCTCTTTCGTGCTTTATCAGACCCTTTGAGCTTTCGAATGACTCGATCAATGTAGGGTGCTTCCTTTAAATGAAAAGTAACGATATAGTTTTCTCCAACAAACAGGTCGACTTCTTCAGATCGAAGTGTTTTTTGATTGAGGGCATGAAGGACGAAAAATAAATACCCTTCATAAAAATCAAGCTTTGGCCGCTGTAAATAATGGAAGCAGTCTTCAATCGCAAGCGGATGGAACTGAAAAAATTCCTTTAACAGTGCTGCTTCTTTTTCCGTTGGCGCATAAAAATCAATCCAATACCAGGCAATATCGGGGCTTGAAAGCTGCTGCAATGTTGCATGTTCAATCAAGTCGCCGTTTTTTGTCACTGCAAGTTTTTTCAGCATGTGCACCCCTCCAGACTTGCATTATATCATGAAGCAGCAGCGGTGAACTTATACGTTTTCACCATAAAAAAGCCGATCTCATCGCTGAGATCGGTCCAATGTGCGTGTATGATTGATGGATAAAGCGAGAATTAAGGACGACGGAAGTTGACGAAACCACCGTTACGGTCGAACCAACCTCTAAATGCCCAGTTGATGTAACCGCCATCACCTTTGTTTGTGAAAGATCCATTTTCAAATACCCAAACTCCGTACGTAATGCTTCCGTATTTAACAGTAGCAAACGTTTTAACACCGTTGAAACGAGTCTCATAGCCTTGGCTTAAGTTAAAGACCATGACATTGTATTTTGCGCCAGCAGCATAGAAAGCAGACTCCATTAATCCTTTGACAAAGCCTTCACGGTTCGTGTTAGCATTTGCAGCATTAATTAATGCATTGGCAATTCCAAGTACGTCAAAGTTAATGTTAACATTTGTCGCATTTGTTGAAGCTTTACCTTCAGCAGCTTTGTTTAACACAGTTTGCTGAATAGTTGTTGAAACTGGAGCAGTTTTTTGCTCAGCAGCGTCAGCGAATACTGGTAGTGTCGAAGAAACAGCAGTGGCAAGGGCAACAGAAAGAATTGTTTTTTTCATTGGTCGGATCTCCTTTGTTTTTAAATTTTGGGTCTTCTTTTAGTAAAACGTGAAACTAGGTGAAGCCGGTTATCAATGAGGTAAATATGTTCCTGCAAGATGAAACAAATGATTGCCTAATCCGCTAATTCCTTTGTTCACCTCCTTGATATGTCATAATTATACAAATATTTTTGAAATAGAAGATATCACCCATAGGTTCTATTTCTAATTTAAGGAAAATGATCCTAAAATGTTGAAGATTGCTGTCGAATTTTAGCTGAATTCGACTAAAAATTTTCATCTATCCAAAAGGAGAATGACCATAAATAAGGAAGATATAACTGATAAATTCTTGTACTCTTTATATTTAAAAGTATTCAATATAGAGAATCATTCATGCAAAGTGAAACAATCACATCTGCGTGTGTTGACAGAAAGGAAGAGGAAAAACATGTGGGAAAAACACCTATTGGTTGAACCGCCCTATCACTTCGATCAAGTGCTGAGACGTTTGTCGAGCGATCCATTAAAGGCGGTCGATCTGGATAAAAGAGAAATCAAAGTACCGATGAGGCTGAATCATAAACCGTACATTGCAGTCGTTCAAGCGACAGGAACAAAAGAAGCACCTTCGTTCCGGGTACAGGGAAACGGGCCGGAGGAAGCGATCCTTTCTGAGGTGAAGCGGATATTTGGCATGGAGCATCAATTACACGCCGTGCATGACCATTTTGCTCAAACAAATCTTGCGCCCATTTTTGAACGTCATATCGGAACGCCGCTTATGCTGGATTTCCATCTATATCATTGCTTGATGAAATGCATCATTCATCAGCAGCTCAATCTTGCATTTGCTTATGAGCTGACGAAACGGTTTGTTCATACGTATGGTGAGCAAATCGACGGCGTCTGGTTTGACCCTTTACCGGATACCATTGCATCACTTGAAACCGACGATTTGAGAAAACTGCAATTCAGTCAGCGAAAAGCGGAATATGTGATTGATGTCTCAAAGCGAATAGTGAGTGGCTCTCTGAATTTAGAAGAATTACACGACTTAACGGATATTGAAATTGAAGAACGTCTGCTTCCGATTAGAGGAATTGGACCTTGGACGGTTCAAAATGTCCTCATGAATGGACTTGGAAGACCAAATCTCTTTCCAATGGCAGATATCGGGATTCAAAATGCGATCAAACGTCACTTTGACCTGCCAGAAAAGCCAACAAAAGAAGAGATGGCAGTTTTAAGCAAGGAGTGGGCACCTTATTTAAGCTACGCCTCCCTTTATTTATGGAGAAGTATAGAGACAGATAAATAATTGAAAGGCATTTTCTCTCTTCGTCCAAGTCGTGATATACTATTCAGATGGAATAAAATGAGGACAACCGATAAAGGTTTAAATAGAACGGAGAGAATAAACGTGAAAGAAAAACAGCAAGGAGCCCTTCTGCAAAAGGGGCAGCAGTTCCCGCTTACCATTAAACGCCTTGGCATTAATGGGGAAGGGGTCGGTTATTTTAAAAAGCAAGTGGTCTTTGTCCCAGGTGCACTTCCAGGTGAGGAAGTAGTAGTTGAAGCAACGAATGTTCAAGCGAAATATGCAGAAGGTACGGTGAGGAAAGTTCGCAAGCGCTCAGAACATCGAGTGAAACCGCCGTGCCCAGTATACGAAGAGTGCGGAGGCTGTCAGCTTCAGCATTTGGCATACGAGCAGCAGCTAAAGGAAAAACGCGATATTGTCATTCAATCAATGGAGCGTCATACAAAGCTGTCGGTTGAAAAGATCGACATTAGAGCAACAATCGGTATGGAAGATCCATGGCACTACCGGAATAAAAGTCAGTTCCAAGTCGGAAGATCACATAGCGGTGACATCATCGCAGGGCTTTATGGGCTGAATTCCCATAAACTTGTCCCGATCAAGGAATGTATCGTCCAGCATCCGAAAACGAATAAAACAACAGGCGTCGTCCGCAAAATTTTAGAGAAATTCGGCGTATCTGTCTACAACGAGCGGACAAGAAAAGGCGACGTGCGCTCGATTGTTGTGCGTGTCGGCTTTGAAACAGGTGAAGTACAAGTCGTCCTTGTCACATCAAAGCCTGAGTTTCCAAAGAAAAAAGAAATCGCCGAAGCCATTCAAAAACGTCTGCCAGAAGTGACGTCTATTATGCACAATATCAATGGCGAAAAAACGTCAGTCATCTTTGGACATAAAACATCGCTCCTAGCTGGCAACATGGTCATCCAAGAATTTTTAGGAGACGTCTCCTTTGAATTGAGTGCACGGGCTTTCTTCCAATTGAATCCGAAGCAGACATTAAAGCTTTACGACGAAGCGAAAAAAGCGGCCAAACTGACTGGCAAAGAAAAGGTAGTCGATGCGTATTGCGGCGTTGGAACCATTGGAATGTGGCTCTCAGATGGAGCAAAAGAAGTAAGAGGTATGGATGTCATCAAAGAATCAATTGATGACGCGAAGAAAAATGCCAAAAAACACGGCATGAAAAACGCAACTTATGTGACAGGCACAGCCGAACACTGGCTGCCAAAATGGGTCAAAGAAGGCTTCCGTCCCGATGTTATCGTCGTCGATCCGCCAAGAACAGGCTGCGAACGCACTTTCCTAGACACCGTCAAACAAGTCAAACCAAAACGCTTTGTCTACGTCTCTTGCAACCCATCTACACTAGCAAAAGACCTCGAATACATGTCAAAAGACTACAAGATCGAATACATGCAGCCAGTGGATATGTTTCCGCATACGGCGCATGTGGAGTGTGTTGTATCAATGGTAAGACTGTAAAAAAGTGAAGTAAATAAAAGACTGTCCGTAATTTGAATACTGGTGTCTAGCTGGTAGGATAATTACGGATTTTTTTATATACTAATCCATAGTGTCGATCAGAGTAAACCATATGAATGAGGTAGAGGAGGATGGAATGAGTCAATTCGAGATTCTAACAAAATACATACCGATGCTTCACGAGGACCATATCGGAGAATGGGTGATCGATCAAGAAAATGATGGAACAGCGGAACATCCGATTCAGATGCCCTATGTGAATTATTCCGAAACGGTCCGTCGTTTTATCGAGGATGTCTATACCTTTGCAGAACAACATCAAGAAATGGAGCTTACCCGCTACAGTGAGATCCTCAAAGAAAATGGCATTGAGGGTGGAACGAACGATATGGAGAATGTGGACATCTCAAATGTAAATGCGCAGTGTGTACTGGCTCTCATCATTGGGGTTCTGAGAGCTGAACGATTTTGCGAGGGTGTCATACTCGATGTCTTTACAAAAGGAACTATTGTCAAGTGGCTTGAAAGATTGGAACGTTTGGAGTAAGAGAGACTAGTTTTCGGGGTGATCAAATGAAAAACAAAACAGATGTAGCCCACATGTTTCCTCCTATGAAAATAGAAGAAATTGATCATATTTTATTATATGATTTTGATGCAATAAAAATGGAAAAAGAAGATGAACGTATAAAATTCATTTTACAAGATCCCTATTGTCCTGATAAACATCATATTCACAGTGTGTATGTCATCTATAAAAGGTCTATACTCAATTTACTTGAAGGTAGGATTCGTTCTATTCATAGTCATGAATTCATGACTGCTAAGAAAAAGGATCGAACGATTTCTATAGAAGATATAGAATATGTATTAGAGATCGCTACAGTTGTGGTTCTTGCAAGTGAAAATAATGGAATATTGACGAATTATTTTTATAGTGGAGTCGGACAAAGGTTAGATTGTATTTTTAATCTATGTTTAGGTTATTCAACAGATTTACAAAAGAAAGAACATAAAGTAAGTTTGCAACGATTTATGGATGATATAAAGATTGTTGAAGAGATGGGATTGTTAGAAAAAATAGTAGGATAATGAGCAAAACCTAGATTTTAGAGAAATCTAGGTTTTTTTGTGCTTTTGAAAAATTTAATCAACTTCATGTTGACCTTCCCCTTAACTGAAAGGTTTATACTGTGATCAGATCAACAAAACGGAGGAGATGCAGGATGTTCAAGATCGGCGATTTTTCTATGTTAAGTAAAGTGCCTGTCAAAACCTTAAGATATTATGACCAAATTGATTTATTAAAGCCTCAGCAGATCGATCAAGATTCGGGATACCGTTATTACTCAGCTGAGCAGTTACTTGAGGTCAATCGAATTTTTCTTTATAAGGAATTAGGCTTTACGTTAAAACAAATGGGGCAGCTTCTTCGTGAAGACATTTCCGTAGAGCAAATTCAGGGCATGTTTCTCTTGAAAGAGAGTGAGATTCAGCAATTGATCGAGAGAGAACAACAGAAATTAGCCCGTATTAAGGAGCGGATGCACCTCATCAAACGAGAGGGGTGTGTTGAAAAAGAACAGGAGGTCATCATCAAATCTGTTGAAAGCAAACGCATCATGTCTTTTCAATCCAACGGAACTGTTGAAGAAATCCCTTCATTCTTTCAAATGTTTCATCATTTATTACATAAACATCAACAAGAATCGATCTCGGGACCACAAGTGGTGCTATGGAGAGAATCACTGGAGAAAGAAAGTGAGTTCGAATTTGAGGTGGGGTATTCCGTCAAATCGTTAAGGTGCTCTCTTCCTCAGGGAATGACAATTCGCACGTTACCTGCAGAAGACACCATGGCAACACTCTTATTTCATTCCCATTCTCCATCTGCACAAACAGCTTGTGTTGACCTGGCGACATGGATCGAACATAACGGATACCGCGTGAAAGATGATCAGCCGGGCCGAGAAATCTATTACCCATTGTCAGAAAATGAAGAAGGCAGGCTCATTGAAATTCAAATTCCTATTAAGAATGAAATCAAATCGTAAACATGGCCCAAAGGAGAAACGTCACGATGCAAAATAAAACCGTTGTCTATTTACTTGCTTTAGCAGCTTTTTTAATCGGAACGATCGAATACATCATTACGGGCATTATTCAAATGGTCGCACATGATTTACATGTCACAACGTCTACTGCTGGCTTATTGGTCACATCTTTAGCACTTTCGGCCGCAATCGGTGCACCGATTGTCATCGCACTAACCATCAATATGGACCGCAGAAAAATATTAACATGGACGCTGATCATTTTTATTTTAAGTAACTTCATCACAAGTATCAGCCATTCGTTTGAAATGGTCATGATCACAAGAGTTTTACAAGGAATCAGTGGGGGAACGGCGATTGTAGTGGCGATGGCGGTTGCAACTCGTCTTGTAGAACGGGAAAAAAGAGGAACAGCGATTGGCATCATTTTAATGGGATTAAGCAGCTCCTTGGTTTTAGGCGTTCCAATCGGGACATTTCTAAGCAGTATGATCGGATGGAAAGCATTATTCGCAGCCATTGGAGTGATCACGCTTATTCCGCTGATTGTGGTGTATAGGCGGATCCCTTCTATGAAAGAACAAGAGCCGGTGACGCTTCGTATGCAATTATCGATTTTAAAAGACAAGCGTATATTACTTGCAGTGGCAGTCACGTTATTCTATGTAGGGGGATATTCCACGTTATTTACCTATTTAACGCCCTTCCTGCAAAAGTCAGCCAACCTAAGCATCACAGAAATCAGTGGCATTTTGTTACTAGCGGGAATATGCAGCTTTTTAGGATCAAGCCTTGGAGGGATGGCAGCAGATAAAAAAGGGCCAATCTTCACGATTTTTTCTGGCATCACTTTGCAAATCATGATGCTCATGCTACTAGCATTTGTCACAGGGAATCTCGTGGTCATGGTGGCTGTTATCATGATATGGATGATCGCAACATGGAGTACATCACCAGCTCAGCAGCTATATCTAGTAACCCTTGTTCCGAAATCTCCTGATATCGCATTAAGTGTTAATACATCATTTATTCAATTCGGATTTGCTTTAGGCTCGGGGTTAGGGGGGATTGTGTTAAACGGAACCTCTGTATTGAACCTAAGCTGGCTCAGCGCCGGTACGGTTTTCCTTGCGTTACTCATGACCATTCTCATGGTGGCGTTTGACCGATTTTCTCAACATAAGCGTTTGAAGGTGATCGAGCAAGGAAGGTAACTTAAATTCAATTTTGTATGGAAGGGACTACTTATTTCGGGTAGTTCCTTTTTGATTTGAAGAATGCACCAGTAAAGTTGTTTATTTGATACAATAGGGGGCAATATCCAAAGATTGAAGGCATTCATATATTTCTTTTAAAAACGATGAATATCAAACAAAAGCACCACTAGACGAGGAGAGAAAATAAATGCAAATAAGCGAAGAGATCATCAATCGAAAAGGTGCTCGAAAGGGGACTGATATCCCTCATGACGTCTTGTTCCTTTTGAATCAGGGAAAAATAGAGAGTGTGAATTTAACTGAATGGCTGGCTGTCAATCATATGACGTTATTACGTCATGTTTTGCCATCCGTTGGTTTAGACCATCATTTAGACGGTTTAACATCTAAGATCACTCAACAAAAGGCTGAGTCTGGAATGAAAGCAATTCGTCTCATCGGTCAATTGTTAGATGAATGGCTACAGAAAGAGAATGGGGAAAAACAAGCGGAAGTGCTACAGGCATTTACTCACCATGTATCTGATAGCGTCCGCTGTTGGGCTGCTTATATGAACAAACACCGTTTATCAACTTTGGAAGAGAAATTGGTGTACATTCAGCCATTTGCAGCTGATCATCATTTTGGAGTTCGAGAAATTGCGTGGATGTCAGTGAGAGAAAGCCTAACGGATCAGCTCGATCAAAGTATAGAACATTTAACAGCATGGGCTAAAAGTAAAGATGAAAATATTCGCCGATTCTCAGTAGAAGCTATTCGCCCAAGAGGTGTTTGGACAAAGCATATTGAGTCATTAAAACAAGAGCCAATGAGGGCACAGCCTATTCTAGACTTGCTCAAATCTGATCCATCAACATATGTTCAAGATTCTGTAGGAAACTGGCTCAATGACGCTAGTAAAACACAACCAAATTGGGTCATAAACCTGTGTGAACAGTGGTTAAAAGATTCTGATACAAAAGCAACCAGCAGAATTGTCAAGAAAGCCAAAAGAACGATTGTGAAGGGGAATTTTTAAACACTAATATGAACTGATTAGACAGTCCATGAAAATGAGTAAGCAGTCAATTCAGCGGTTTGAGAATAGGATTAAACCCATAGAGGCAAGCGAAAAAGTAAAGGGAATTACTCTTTACTTTTTTCGTGTGTGAAAAACCAAATTCACAATAGAAAGGAAAAATATTGAAACATTTTTCCGGTAAAAACGTAGTACAGGTAGAGCTTTTATTAGAACCAATAGAGAAGGAGAGGAGTATTGTATGGAACAAGTAGCACTGAAAAAGATGAGAACAAACCAATTAGTCACATGTAATTTAATAGCTGGCATCATGATCGTGACGTTTTCAATCTTTTTTCAAATCTTACATATTCAATTAACTCATTTGTTTTTTTGTCTAGGAATTGTCATGCTCTTTCAAAGTATTTTAGGATTCTTTAAAAGGAAATCAACAAAATCTTTCATTCCCATTTTTGAGCAGGTAGCTATTTATGAAAAAGAGAAGTTAGGAAAAGAGTGGGAGAAAGAACAGAGAACAGAAAATATTTCGAGAGTAGTATTGAGTGGTCTGATGTTTTTTCAGTCATTTAGCTTCCGAGATGTAACGAACCCATTCTTTGAAATACAACCTGCATTTCTATTTTTCTTAGTGGCTATGTTTCTAGTTATTATGAATGTAAGCATGCTTTTTCGCTTTAGAAAAATTGATCGATCTACTGAGGAACACGAATTAAAAGGGTATACAAAGGAATCAAATATGATGGGTTTGGTTTTAGGCCTTTTATCAGCTATCATCCTATTCGGCTTTATCATTATTTTCGTCCTTCCATAAGATAATCACTTAACAGATTGAGGTGAAACAAATGAATGAAACTCTACAGCATCTAATAGATGATACAAGAAAGAAGTTCGGCTTAGATGATTATCGTTTAAAAAACTACGAGTATTACCGAAATGTGAATATGTTTAATGAAACAATTTATAAATTGTGTATGGAATGGTTTCCTCCACATGAAACGGAACCTGTGGACGAAGATTTAAACCCGGATGGCACAGCCGTGATAGAAGTGAATTTGAATACAGGAAAGGTTGAGAGTGCTGTTTTTGTCATGGGTAAAACATATGCAAAGGAGGGTGTGTGGTTTGATAGCGGCCAGAATGACGCCATCAAATGGATTGAACAAGAAACAGGGTTGATATATGGAGAGCACTTTCACTTGCATAAGGAGGAAAAAGGGGAGCTTATTTTTGAGGAAAAAATTGCTGGTGTACCAGTGACCCCTTCGGGCATGATTGATGTGAAATGGGATGAACATGGACAACTCATTTACTTTGTTCGTCACGGCCCATTTGTCTCAATAAAAAAGCACAGGGCTGAAAAATATACGCTGCTCATTGAGAAGATTGAAAGCTTAGCCCTTCAGCAAGTGCAACGAATCGAATGGCCTTCCTTTGATCAGAATAAAATTCGTCCAATTTATGCGTTAGAAGAAGTGTATGTAAAGAATGATGGAACCGGAATCCTCCCGTTTGAAGGTACGATACAGGAACATCAATGTCTCAATATCAACCAAATCATCAAATGGGATGAACCAATAACTGAACCTTTTGTAAGAAAGGAATTAAATATTCAAGAAGACATCTCAGATGATCAAGCCTTTTCAATTGAACCCTCACCAGATACAATGCCAATAACAGAGGAAGAAAAAGATAAGTGTTTGAAAGCAGTTCAAAACTTGTTGAGTCAGGAATATCCTAACGACACTGGAAAATGGGTTTGCATTTCTCTTCATCGTGATCATTACATTCATGCAACAGTAAAAGCAAATAGACAAGAGAGAAGCTTGCTTACAGATAAAATCTTGATATTCATTGATGCCCTTACATTTGAAGCCGTTAATTACATAGATAGAAAAGAAATGTTTAAGGAGTGTGGCATGTTGGATGAACTCCAACCTCCTGGTAAAATCACCATGACAAAACAAGAAGCCTTCGAAAAATTAAAAGATCGGTTAGAGCTGACCCCCATCTATGTATATGATTTTACAGAAAAGCAGTATGTCTTATGTGGAAAACTAGATTGTCATGATGGAGTGGATGCAGTGAGCGGGGAAGTCATTCCTTTACAGGATATTTGAATTGGCACTTTACGCTATTGAAAGAACAGTCAGTGCTGTTCTTTTTTTTGTCCCATCTCCCTCTTTTTTGCAGAAAAATGGAATTTTGTAGCAGGAAGTTGTCGTTTCATCACGAAAGAAAACAGGTAAGAATATGATCATAGGTCCATTGTTTGAATTCGTGGTGGAGTCAATGAGATGACATAGGAAACGTTATACATATTGAACATTCGTGACAGTACAGTCGATCTACAGTTCATGTCTAAAAAGTGAGTGATCATGTCTCAAGCCGTATGCGAAAATACGTGTACCGAGATCATATGATGAGTTGGTTCCGTTTGTTTTTAGGTGAGTTTGAAGCCAAGTTAGAAGAAAGTGAGGATATCTACCTTGAGTACATTGGAAGTGTTTCGTCAGTTTTTGGTTGACCATTATCCTGCGTTACAAGATGAGCTTTGGCTGAAAGATGTTGATACCCTTCGAATCTCTCCTATTCTTCATCCTTTTCTGAAAAGCAAGCTGCCAGATGGGATTGAAAAATTCACTTGTGTCCTATTCACGCAGCAAACAGATCAAACCACTGCCCCGCTCAAAGTATACCTTCTATTAGATGAATATGGGCAATCGCTCTACGCCATTGATTTGATGAATGAACAAATCGTGCTTCATTAATACAGAACCAAAAAGCTGCTTGAGAATGTCTCAGCAGCTTTTTTTTATGATGAACATTAGTTTGTCATATCAACCAATCTTCGGTGTAAGTTGTCCAATTCTTTTTTTGTTGGAAAAGAGCTGATCAGCAGCGTAGATCGACCGAATTGAAGAGGAAGCTCAGTATCGGTCACAATCATATCAACCCCAAGTAGATCCATCGTGACATCATTTAACGAATTTTCTGGACTTGTGAAAATGTGAATGAGAGGAGGCACGCTTAATTTAATTAAATCAGCAATAAACAAACTATGATAATAACCTAATGTTGAAATAACAAAAATGTTCAGCACGTTTCTCCGTTCCATCTCCAAATGAACAAGCCCTCTCCAGGAAGATGTAATGATACGAATCAATTCCCGTTCATTTTTCACAAAAGAAGCAAGGATATCGTCTGTTTTTAACTCTTGGATGATATGACTAATCCTCGAATAGAAGTAGGGAAACTGTTTTTTCACCTCTGATAAATAGCTCGATTTCTTTTTGAAAAGGAATCCATCTCTCACGGTAATTTCATTGGAATACACATAATATTGGAGAAGAACGAGTGTCATCACCTTACGATTTGCTATTTCTTGATGAAAAATCGACTCCAACTGGGTGATAAATGAATGAATGGCATCATAGAGGCGTGGTGTATGCGACTGAAAGAACGTCAATTTTTCTTCGACAGTTTCAATTGATTTAAAGTGTCCAATAGCTGGTTCGATCAATAGCAAAAAGACAAATTCATGATGATCCAGCGTCACATCAAATACGTCTTTGGCCATTCGGCAGATGTGCTCTTCCCATCTTCTAATTTGATCATAGATTCCTTTAGCCGTAGAGGTTTGTTTTTCTTCAGTTATTGAGTATGTATATTTACGGCTGATTGTAAAACCTTTTCGCATTCGGTGAATGGAAACGCCGAGCCACAGGCAGTATTTATCTATCGCCACATCTGGCACATTGACTTCAAGCACCTGAAATAGCTCCTGTAATAAATCAACTGCGTCTTGCTTTGGAATATCATCGAATGGCCAAAGCCGGCTTCCATACACTTCAAACAAAAATTCAACAAAGAATTGACGAATCTCCTTCTCATTCCCATGAAACTGCATACTATCTGGACGTAACTCAATTTCATAGGATGTAAGGATCGAGTTGATTTTATGAATCGTGTTATACAGTGTGGATCTACTGATATTAAGCGTGTCCATCCATTCATAGAAAGATCTGTTTTCTTCGAAAAAAATGCCGTCAATCAATCGGATTTCAATCGTATCTTTTAAAATTTCTTTAATATAGTAGTCCACTCGAATCGTCTGCGTATTACAAATGGAAATGCCTTGTCTTGGCTTTATGTGGATTAACGGCTCTCCATTCTCTGTTTGGAACGATTTCATTTGTTCTAAATCGCTTTGAATCGCACGAACCGAGCCGATATGTTCATTCGATATCTCTTGAAGGCTCCACCACTTATTTTTGGATACAAGCAATTTTAAAATGTTTATCCATCTCTTTGATTTATTATCAATGAGCTCCATCAAACAACTAACTCCTTCCTTTGACTTGCCTCTATATATTATGAAGTTCAGATGAAGAACATTTGAGCTCAAAATAGGCATGAAATGATTGTAATGTTTTGCCTAAATCGTTTTGTCTTCACTTTTGACGATAAAAGAGAAAAAAATTAGACGAAAACAAATGTTATTCGCTGATTCTCCATATTTTTCTTTTAAAAGGTGATAAGTATGCCATGAATCCTATAAAAATGGATCATTTTGTTTATTTTTTTGCTGCTTAAACGGTAAATGTAAGAATAAAAAGCATCGGCTTTTTGATTACCATATGGAAGGGAGTAGAAGGAATGCGATCTATATGATGCTGAACTATCTAACCATACATACCATATGAGTCATGCTTGTTTTATATGAACGTTCTATATGTGAATACATGCTTATATATGCATGTACTAATCATTTGTTGTTCGTTCCAGTATAAATAGAAAAATTCACATGTCTTCTTTTCATGTTCCCTCTCACTATTCCCCATTGCTATAGACCCCTATCCAGCTACTATATCTACTACTCATGATGACCTTTCAAACTCATGATTCATCAACTCATTTTATTCATTGGGTCTTAAGGTGCAATTTTTAGAAAAATTTGATCAGAAGCGGAGTGATTGATCAGACAGTATACAAATGATTTTTTAATCGTTGTTGAAAAATAATTGTAGAAAAGGGTGGATGTATTGAAAAGAATATTGTCGGTGGCACTGATGACCATGTTAGTCATACAGTCTATTATATTAGGAATCTTGCCTTTAGCAGGGGCACAAGCTAAAGTCATTCAAGAGAATATTTATGGGAATATTGAGTTTGCTGATAGCGAAGGAAACAAGTTATCAAGCATAGAAGATCAGCAAGTTAGAAAGGCCATTGTGCATTGGTCTATTAAAGGAATTGATCTCAAAAAGCAATATCCTTATATTCTCTCTCTTCCTTCAGTCATTCAGGTAGAGAAGGAGCAGAAAGAACTCATTACTGTCGATGACATACCTGTTGGTGAGTATACCGTTTCGAAACAAAATGAAGTGACAGTAACATTCAATGAGGATATTGAGCTTGATCCGAATTTAGAAGGATCTATAGATATTGACGTCACCAGTATAGCTGAGAAAAAAGAGAAAACAAAGCAAAACGAGCGTGAAGGAAATCTTTCAAAAGATAATTCAACCTCATCGGAGAAAGACAAAGCTGCTAACAATCAAGAAAATGTTCAAAAGACACAAAGCGATGAAGATGAGTTACTAAAAAACAAAGTGAACGTGTCTAAACGTGTAGGATTGCAAAGTGTCTCAAAACAAATGACGATCCAAGAAAATCTTCTCACTGATGCGCAATTGATATTTGAAGATCAAGAAGGAAATTCAGTAGAAAGGCCTGATATCAACTCACTGATTTCCATTAACTATAAGTGGGCCATCCCGAATGGTCATAACTATAATGGCGGCGATGAATTCCATTTCAAGGTTCCAGAGGAATTAGTCATTTATGAAAAAATCGATCGTCTCGAGATGAAATTTAATCAATCGACCATCGGTTATTTTTCTGTAGATGAAAGCGGAAATGCCTCCATCGAGTTCACAGATTTTATTAAACAATATTCAAATATCCAAGGAACACTTCAAGTATGGACACAATTAGATAAAAAAACAGTGATCACTGAAGAAAAAGAAGTGGTGATTACCCCGATTGAAGGCAAAGATACGATATCGATCCCGATTCAATACATTCCAAATGGTCCAAATGTCTCTAAAAAGGGAGAACCCAATCGATCTTACAATGCTGAAACTATTCAATGGACAGTCGATTTTAATATGGACTTAGATGATGTGAAACAAGCGAAACTGTTAGATCCGATTCAAGAAGGTCAAGCGTTAAAAAAAGATTCAATCAAGCTTTATCGTGTAGATACAAAACTAAATGGTGAAACATCGATTGGACAGCTGCTTGACGAAAACCACTACACAATCGGCCAAACAGCAGATGGTCAAGATTTCACGATTGAATTTAAAGATGACGTGCATCTCGCTTACCGTTTAATGTATGAAACGGACATTACGAATCAAGATCAGTCTGCGTTTCGTAATAAAGCGTCCCTTGTTTCTGCTGATAAAGTGATTAGTTCAGCAGAAGGAACAGTGAATGTGACAAGAGGCAGTCCTTTAAATAAAAAAGCCGCCCACTACGATCCAGTCACACAAACGATTACTTGGGAAATTCGGTATAACTATAACGAAAAAAAGCTGGCTCAAAAGGATGCTTTGATAGAAGACTTCTTTAACGGTACACAGGCACTAATATCTGACTCAATTCAAGTCAAAGAAGTCACAATTGATCAGAACGGCAACGAAGCAGGAACAAAAGCATTTGAAAATTACGTGGTTCAACCTCAAAAAAAGGATGAACAAAACGGGTTTACCTTGCAATTCAATCAAGATATTCAATCGGCTTATCTCATCACATATCAAACAAAAGCAACCGAGCGGATTTTCGAAGCTGAAGAGATTATCAATACTGTAACAGCTGGTAAAGAGAGCAAACAAGCGAAGCAAAGAATTGATCAGCAAATCCTAACGAAAAACCACGGAACACCGAATTACAAGAACAAGACCATTCCATGGCATATCACCTTTAACAAAGATCAACAAACCATGAACAACGTGATATTAAAAGATACGTTCACAAACGAAGGATTGACGCTGCAAAAAGATAGTTTAAAAGTGACGACAGGTAATACAGTGCTTGAAGAAGGCACAGATTATCAAATCGTTGAACATGCAAATGGATTTGATATTCAATTTACGAAAGAAATCAAGACAGAACATACCATCACATATACAACGTCTTTTGATTATGAAAAAAGAGCAGATAAAGATCAAAAGAACCTACGTAACCATGTGAAACTTGAATGGGTAAATGAAGATGGCAAGGATTTGACGAAGGAAAATCAATCTGTCTTTACGCCTGACACATACACGCAGTCAAATGGATTCAAGAACGGAACATATGATGCAAAGAAAAAAGAGATCACATGGAATATTGGTGTGAACTATAATTTGAAACATCTAGAAGAGGCGAAAATCGAGGATTTCATTCAAGGAAATCAGCGTTTGCTTAAAGATTCAATTATCGTCTACTCGCTTGATTTACAAGGCGGGGAAAATGGTGCGGAAGAAAAAGAGGTATTAGCGAAAGAACATTATGACATCAAATTCCTTGAAAATGAAAAGGGAGAATCAGGCTTCGAAGTCATTTTCAAACATGCCATTGATTCCCCATACAAAATCACGTATCAAACAAGTGTTGAAGGAATGGATTTAGTACAGAAAACCTACGAAAATAAAGCGACCCTTTATGATGGAAAGACGAAAGAATCAGATGTGAATGCTGTGGTGTCCATTCCAAATGGAGGGAAATACACGAGCAAATCAGGAAATCAACAAGGGAAAGTCATTGATTGGAAACTGAATATCAACTTTGGTCAATCAACAGTCCAAGATGCGACGATTATAGACCATCCGAGCAGTAACCAAGCCATAATAGAAAACTCATTTCATCTGTATTCGACAACAATAGATGAAAAGGGGCAAGTGACCAAAAAGGAAGAGCTGGAAAAAGGGAAGGATTATGAACTAGACCTTGAATTCGATCCAGATTCTTTTCAAATCAAATTTAAAGAAGAAATCACGAGACCCTATATTTTAGAATACCAATCTCTCATTTTAGATAAGGTGGGAAGTACACTTCAAAACGAAGTAACGTTTAGAGGTGAAAATGTAAAAGAAATCAAAAAGGAATCCGAAGCCTCAATTGTGGTCAAACGTACCGCTGGCATGGGAGATGGCACAGGAGCGATTGGCGCTTTAACCATTCATAAGGTAGATGCGAGTAGTGGAAAAGCGCTAAAAGGAGCAAGCTTTTCACTGACAGATGCTGCGAGCGGTATCGTCATTGGAACAAAGACAACAGATGAAGAAGGAGCTCTTCGATTTGATCGTCTTCTGTATGGTGACTATATCGTGACAGAAGAGAAAGCACCTGATGGTTATTTGAAAACGAAGGAACCGATCAATGTCACGATTGATCAGCCTTACGAATCAGGAGATCAAACGAAAACAGGAAATAGCATGACGGTGCAAAACCAAGAAATTCGTCAGCATGTGAAGCTCACGAAAAAAGACAAAGAGACGGGTACGGCATTAGAAAATGCAGAATTTGAACTGAAAAATGAATCTGGAGATACCGTCCAAACCCATTTGAAAACGGATGAAAAAGGAGAAATCCTTTTCAAACATCTTGAGCCAGGTTCCTATTATTTTGTTGAGACAAACGCACCGAAAGGCTATCAATTAAATCAGCAAAAATGGCCGTTCACCATTAAAGAAAATCAAACAGAAACAACGGTTGTCACCGCAGTAAATGACATCATCAAAGGCTCTGCTGAATTGAGCAAAATAGGTGAAGGCGGAGAGAGACTAGAAGGTGCACAGTTCAAGCTCTTAGATCAAGATGGGCATGAGCTAAAAGGTTCGCTTGTCACAGGAGAAGATGGCAAGATCACGATCAACGAACTAAGACCGGGTACGTATCAGCTCATCGAAACAAACGCACCAGACGGTTATGTATTAGATGAAACACCCATCACATTTGAAGTACCATTCGATCCGAAAGAACCAGTCATCATTTCACAAAAGAACCTCTATGAAACAAGTGGATTAGAAGTGATGAAAGAAGGAGAAGATGGCAAGAAGCTTCAAGGTGTTCGCTTTGAAATCACGGATCAAAATGACAAAGTGGTACGTAAAGATTTGACAACAGATGAAGATGGAAAGCTTTTGGTCGATCACCTCAAACCGGGCAAATATCAGCTTGTGGAGACAGAGAGTATTGATGGTTACCAAAAGAAAAATAAACCTTATCCGTTTACCATCGAAATCGCACAAAAAAAACCGGCAGAGATCAAAGTGATCAATGATCTCAAAACTGGAGCTGTCCAGCTCACGAAACTCGGTGAAAAGAATGATGTGCTTGAAGGAGCAGAATTCAAGCTTGTAGATGCAAATGGAAAAGAGATAAAAACAGGTCTTGTCACCGATGAGAACGGGAAGATCATCGTCAACGATCTGAAACCTGGAACCTATCAGTTTGTTGAAACGAAGGCGCCATTCGGTCATGAGCTTGACGAAATACCTGTCACTTTTGCTATTCCATTTAACCCTGAGAAGCTGGTCAGTGTGACAAAAGAAAATAGCCGCACAACTGGCGGAGTGCTGTTACACAAAAAAGGTGAAGATGGGAAATCATTAGAAGGGGTTGTCTTTGATCTATCTGATGCCAAAGGAAAGATAGTGGCAGGAGGAGAAGGGATTACAACCAATCAGGATGGAAAGATTACCTTCACAGGTCTAAAACCTGGAACCTATCAATTTGTTGAAAGAAAGAGTCTTGAAGGCTATGAATTGAGTACGAAACCACTTGTCTTTGAAGTTGAATTAGGTCAAAAAGACTTGATTCAAGTAGAGGCGATCAATCAGCTCAAGAAAGGTTCTGTAGAACTCACAAAAATAGGGGAAGAAAAAGAAAGATTGAAAGGCGCAGAATTTACACTTTTCAATGACGATGGTAAAGAATTGATGTCAGGTTTAACAACCAACGAAAAAGGCATCATCACTGTCAACGATTTGAAACCAGGCGCTTACCAATTGGTTGAAACGAAGGCTCCTTTTGGACATCAACTTGATGCAGAACCAGTAGACTTCAAGATTGATTTCAATCCAAATCAACTGGTGAAAGTGACAAAAGAAAATATCCGGACGACAAGTGCTGTGAAGCTTGAGAAAAAAGGGGAGGATGGTCAATTGCTCGCTGGCGTGACCTTTGACCTGATTGATGCGCACGATCAGCGTGTGAAGAAAGACTTAAAGACAGACAAAAACGGTCAACTGACAGTCGATCAATTGAAGCCAGGAACCTACCAATTTGTTGAAACAGCAAGCATTGCCGGCTATGAATTGGATCAGACACCTGTCTCATTTACGATTCGTTTAGGTCAAGACAAACCAGCAAAAGTAGAAATGATCAACAAACTGACGCCGGGAGCAGTGGAACTGACCAAAGTGGATGCTGAAGGACACACGCTGGAAAACGCAGAGTTTGCTCTTCAGAGTAAAGACGGGAAAACGTTGAAGAAATCACTTGTAACGGATCAAAAAGGAAAGCTTCACATCAACGATCTAAAACCGGGAGAATATCAATTCGTTGAAACGAAAGCGCCTCACGGCTATGAATTAGATGATCAGCCGATCCGGTTTACGATTGAGAAAAATCAGCAGAAGCCTCTTCAATTAACAGCGAAGAATCACTTGATTTTAGGAAGTCTGCGTATCATAAAGGTAGACCAGCAGACAGATAGAACCTTAAAAGGTGCAGCCTTTGACATTCGTACAAAAGCTGGGAAAACGATAAAATCTGTGACAACAGGAAAAGACGGAGAAGCCATTGTTAAAGGGCTTAAACCTGGTGATTATACACTCACAGAGACGAAAGCTCCAAATGGTTATGTAGCGTTAAAAAAACCACTCGCTTTTACAATTCAAATGGGCGAAGTGGAGATCAAGACATTGATTGTAAAAAATGCTCCAATGAAGAATGAAGAGGATCACACAAATCCTCCAGCTTCAGATCAAGGGGATCAACATCCGCCTCATGACTCAAACGGTGAATTGCCAAAGACTGGGGAAGAATGGCTACGTTATTTGATGTATGCAGGGATTTTACTAGTAGTGTCTGGAACTGTTCTTCTTGTTGTCAGAAGAAGAACCATTCAGTAAAAGGAAGGAACGAGTATATTGATGAAAAAAAGAACCTTATTAGGCAGCTTTTTGGTGGTCGCGGGACTAATGCTCATCTCCGTTCCTTTTCTATATGAGTGGCGAACTTCTCAGGAGACAGCAGCCATGGAACAGGCATTGAAAATGATTGAAGAAAATGACAGTGATGCCCTTTCTTCTATTCCACATTTAACAGTGTCAGAAGAAGACCTGCGAGATACGATGGAGCTTGAGATCCCGTCAATTGATTTAAACGAAAAAGTGCTTCCTGTTACAACAAAAGAAAATTTAGGTATTGCACTGACTCAAATCAAATCTCATCAAATGCCAGGTGAAGGAAATTTCACGATTGCAGGCCATAGAGGGTATAGAGGCGACCGGCTTTTCCGGCAGCTGCCAGAGGTGCCTAAAGGAGAAAAAGTCGTCTTACATCATCAAGCAGAAACATACGAATACAAAATTGTCAGCTCAGCTACGATTGAACCGACGGATGTGAATGTACTAAAGGATCGCGGGAAAAATGAACTGACATTAATCACTTGTACTCTTGATGGCCAGAAACGATTTGTCTTAAAAGGAATACGAATCAATGCTTCAAAGGATAAGCAACCGTCGGATGTATAACACCAACATAATAGATGATGGGTATGCTGGAAAAGCAGCGTTCACGACCGACATGTTACACCAACTGTTAGTAGAGCATTATCCCACTTTAAAAAACGAACGTTGGGATGTGGATATAGATACAATTCGGACTTCGCCTATTCTTCATCCTTTATTAAGAAGAAAGATTCCGATAGGTATTGAAAAATTCACCTGTGTTTTGTTCACGCAGCAGACAGAGTCCTTTGGAGAGCCTTTGATTGTGTACTTTTTATTGGATGAAAAAGGCGAATCGATTTACACAATGGATCTCTTGCTTGAGCAGCATGATCCACATTAAACAAGAAATAAAAAAGGAAGGTCTTTGATTAACGGGTACGGTTTTAAGGTGGGAAAATTGTATTAGTCATATAATGAGGACTCTAATTCGTATATGAATTGGAGTTCTTTTATTTGTTTATATGAAAGAGTACGAGCTATCGTCAAGACCTGTGCAGAATATATGGAGTATAGTGAAAATCGTTGATATGTTGTTGCTCCATATTTTAGATGATAAAGATTTTATAAATCGGAAAGAATAATGTTTTGACTCCAAACTTCTGATAAAATTCATTTAGATATCCATCATTCGTAGGTGTGGAGGTAAAAGAATGCTCAAAGAAGACCCTGATTATATTTTTCGTCATGATGCCCAACCAGAAGTTGTTCATGATTTAGCCGATGTAGATGAAAATGCCACCGAGTTGTTAATCACAGGAAAAACAAAAAATATTGAAAGGTTGAACTCTTTTTCTAACCTCACGACATTGTGGATTTACAAAGTGAGCCAAAAGGAATTCAATACGATCTTGAGCTTAGTTAATCCCAAAATGCTCTATATGCGTGAACTGAGAGTAGAAGATTTATCAATCATCAGTTCTCTTCAAGATGTTGAGGTATTGGCACTTGAATGGAATACAAAGGCACAAAGTTTATGGGATCTATCAAAAAACACTTTTTTAAAATCTTTATCCTTAACAGATTTTTCAAAGTTGAATGACATAGCCCCTTTGCAAAAAAACACTGGTTTAGAATGGTTGCAATTGTCAGGCGGGATTTGGAATACATTAAATTTAAATACTCTACAACCTTTAAGATACCTTAAGAATTTAAAATATCTGTGCTTATCAAATATAAAAGTGAAGGACGAGTCTTTAGAACCAATATCGGCATTAGAGGGACTCAAGGAGCTTGACATTTCAAACCAATTCCCGACAGAAGAATACGCTAGATTATCCGTAACCCTTCCAAATACGAAGTGTGATCGTTTTGCACCATACATCTTTTTATCAAGTCCTATTGTAGATAAAGATGTAATGGTAATTGGAAAGCGGAAACCGAAATTAAATTCAAAAGTCGATGGGAAAAAGTTGCAAAAATACGAAAAACAATTTAAAGCGTACCAAGAAAAGTATAAAAATTAACTTAAAAAGCAATGGATAATCTATTCCATTGCTTTTTCTATTACGCAAACAACTTCAGCCCAACGACGCCAATCACAATCAGCAGCAAGCTGAGGATACGAATCATGTTTTTCGGCTCTTTAAATAGAATCATATTAAACAAGACAGAACCCGCTGTTCCAAGTCCAATCCAAACCGTATAGGCAACGGAGACTTGAACGGAAGAGAACGAGGCGTACAAAAACAAAAAGGATAAGGCAAATCCGCCGACAAATAAAATGCCTGTCGTGAGTTGCTTTTTCTTACTGAACATATTGAGACCAATGGTTCCGCCAATTTCGCAGGCAGAGGCCAACAGTACAAAAAACCAGCCCATTTATACCGCTTCTCCTTTCTGCTCATGTGCATCTCCATCAGACACTTTCAGTCCAATAATTCCGAGAATTAAAATGCCCATAAATAAAAGCTTTTCTAATGAAAATGAACCGCCGAACAGCGCATAATCCATCAAAGACGTACCAATCGTTCCAACTCCGGCAAACACGGCGTACACAGTCCCAGTCGGCAGCTTCTCGCAAGCTTTCATTAAAAAATAAAAATCAACCGGGATCAGGCAGATAATGATCGCCCACTCCCACACAGCATCAGCTCTATTTAAACCAAACACCCAAAGTAATTCAAATAAACATGTGAGTGCAACATACATCCAGCTTTTTTTCATCGTATTTCCTCCTAAAACTGAAAAATGACGATTCGTCATTTTGAAGCCAAAAAAGAGCGTACAGCAAGTGCTGTACTAAGTTAAGGTGTCTCTATGCCGAGTGCGTAAAGAAGGAATTGCTTGACCTCTTGCTTTTGAATCAGAACCTCTTCTGTATCTGTTTCTGTAAATAAGTACATTTGCTCAGCTGATGATTCAAGTAAACCGATAATGAATTTGGCTGCATATTGACAGTTCAGATTCGCACGGACTCTTTTGTCCCGCTTAGCTTTTTCTAAAAAAGCAGCGACCCATTTGTAAATCGGCTCATAAATATCTTCCCATTCCTTTAAATGCTCGGTGGCAGCTAAGCCTGAGTAGGTGAGGGCAAGGACATCACGGTATTGCCTTGTAAAAGCGAAAATGAATTCAACAAGCGCATCTGCTTGATCGAGGACATCTGCATGCTGAGTTAATTCCTTTTCGATCGCAGGCACCATCTGTGCGATCAGATGTTCAGCGATGGCAGGCATGACAGACAGCTTTGAAGGAAAATATAAATAAAAAGTTCCTTGCGCTACTCCTGCTGTTTTCACAATATCCGATATGGTCGTCTTTTCAATTCCCTTCTCTTTAAAGGCATCAATCGCAGCAAGCATAATTTTTTCTCGTTTTGACACAGGATCACCGACCTTAAAATGACTGAATGTCAGTCAGTTTAGCGGAAAAATGACGATTTGTCAATATGGGTTTCTCGTCATTGAATAGGAGAATAAGTGATGAATAGATGCGGGCAAGCCTGAATAAGCTGTAAATATGGTCAAGCATGATGTGAGAAAGGGGCAGCTCTCCGTATGACATTCAGTGCGATGTTTTCCATGACTTATTTTCTCTTGCTCGTCCCGCTCTATTTACATATGAGATACAGACAGGCGAAAAAACAAAAACGATTTATCTATTTACGAACTGAAATCGTTCTTGCCTGTCTGTTTATGTATACAAATGTTTTATTATATTTGACGGTCTTTCCTAATCGTTTTTCCGCACCAAGGGATCAGGTGAGTGTCAACCTCATGCCTTTGCAGTCCATTTATCAAAATCTCCATGCCTATCATCATGGCTATCCCAATCTTGTTTTTTTAAATTTGGCAGGGAACATTTTGTTATTTGTGCCACTTGGTTTTTTTCTTTATCAAGCATTCCGAACCTTGCGCTCGCAAAAGGCGATTCTTGCTGGCTTTTTCTTGTCAACAATAATTGAAGTGCTTCAATGGATATTCTCGCAATCTGGTATGATTACAAGAAGCAGCGATATTGATGATATTCTCTTAAATACACTTGGCACAGCGCTAGGTTGTATGTTGTATCGGATGTATCAACGAAGGAAGGAGAAAATCAAGTGAAGCGAGTTTGTATCATTCCATGTGGGGCGAAGAAAATGTGGGACGTCCATCCAGAGGCAGGGAGCCAGCCGGCGAACCTCGTTTATTTAAGTCCGCTGCATCAGCGTACGAAAAGCTATGCCCGAACGTTCTTTTCAGACTACCTAATCATTTCAGCGAAGCATGGATTCTTAAAGGCAGATGATATTATTCATGAAAATTATGATGTGGCTTTTGGTACACCGCATACTGATCAGATAACAAGAGAAGCACTAAGTCAGCAATTTCATGAAAAACATCTCACTGCATATGATGAATTAGTGATACTAGGTGGAAAGAAATATCGAAAGGTAATCGATCCGTTATTACTTCCTCATCAGACAGCGATTTATCCGCTGGCTCCATATAAAGGAATTGGCTATATGCTTCAGGCGTTAAAGCAAGCCGTTGAGACAAAAGTAGAACTTCCGCCGCATATTTAACGTATTCACATCTACCGGTAAGCAGGGTTTTGATCATTCAAAAGAGAATGAATGAAGTAGCGATGCTGATTGTTTCATATCTTTTCAGCAGCCACTTGGATGTCCGCATCGCTTATTAGAGTGGCTATATGAAAAAGGGGGCGTATGAACATGACAACCATCTATTTAGCTGGTGATTCAACCGTTTCATCTTATCCAGATCGTCCTGTTCAAGGAGGATGGGGAGAGTTTTTACATCGCTACACAGCGCAGGGTGTGAGCGTCGACAACCGCGCAATCGGTGGAAGAAGCTCAAAAACATTCATTGAAGAAGGACGGCTTGATAAAATATTGGCTGACATTCAGCCTGGGGACTGGCTGTTTACACAAATGGGGCACAATGATGCTTCAACGGAGAAGCCCGAACGGCATACAGATCCTTTCACAACGTATAAAAGCTATTTGTCTCAATATATTCACGGAGCAAGAGCGAAAGGAGCTACACCGCTTTTATTAACGCCAGTCGGCCGCTTTCATGAAAAAGACGGAGAATATATCAATGATTTCCCTGATTACTGTGCCGCGATGAAAGAACTAGCTGATGAAGAAGAAGTCCTTCTTGTAGATTTAAATACGGCAAGCCTTCAGTTTTATCAAATTTCCGGCATAGAGAAAACGACTTCTTACTTTATGCTGTCAACAGGCATAGAGGATCGCACGCACTTTACAAAAGAAGGAGCAGATGCGATTGCAAGGCTTGTTTCGCTGGAATTAAAGGACCTTGGATTAACGATTGTGTGATGGATGACAGGACGAGAAAGCGCTCGTCCTGTTCTTTTTTTGCAGAAAGCTATTGATTCCCTTCACCAGAGTAGACTACAATAGGTACATATGATAATGAGAATCAATATCACTTATAAATAGATCAATCGATGAAAAAACGGAGGGACTCAAATGACAGATCAGCTTGAATTGTTTGACGTCACCATTATTGGCGGCGGTCCAGCAGGAATGTACACTGCCTTTTATAGCGGGATGCGGGATTTAAAGACGAAGGTACTGGAGTATAACGAAAGCCTTGGCGGAAAAATCCTCCTCTATCCTGAAAAAGTCATATGGGATGTGGGTGGTTTGCCACCAACAAGAGGTGAACAACTGATTCAGCAGCTAGAAACGCAGGCGAAAACATTTGAACCAGAGATTGCGTTGAATCAAAAAATCACGCAATTCGAGCGGGATGAGAATGGTCATATCCTGCTGACGGCTGAAAATGGCGATCGTCATTTGACAAAGACCCTCATCTTAGCCATGGGTCACGGAATACCAGTTCAGCGAAAACTTGAAATCGAGCATGCAGACCGTTATGAAGTAACAAATCTTTATTACACCGTACAGGAACTAAAGACGTTTGCAGGGAAGCGGGTGGTCATCTCTGGAGGCGGAGATTCAGCTGTTGATTGGGCAAATGCCCTCGTTCCAATTGCTGAAAGTGTGACCGTTGTGCATCGTCGTGATATGTTTGGCGGACATGAAAAAAACGTCGCCAACATGAAAGCATCTAGTGCTCGCATTCTCACACCGCATGAACTCACAGAGCTTCATGGTCAAGGTGACAAAATTGAAGCCGTCACCATTCAGCACTTAGAAACAGGCGACATCGAACGAATCGAAACCGATGCTGTCATCGTCAACCATGGCATGAAAGGTGATTTAAGTGTTCTATCAGAATGGGGACTCAAGCAAGGTGAGTGGGGACTCATCGAGGTCAATGAAAAGATGGAAACCAATTTACCTGGTGTCTATGCAGTTGGCGACTTATGCACACATAAAAGTAAAGTGCGTTTAATTGCCGGTACGTTTGTTGATGGAGTCAATGCACTCAATAGCGCAAAGCTATACATCGAACCAGAAGCAGAAAAAGTAGCGTACGTGTCTTCACATAATGAACGCTTTAAAGAGAAAAACAAAGAATTACAAACGGCTGGAGCGCGATAATCACCATTCAGTCAGACATTGAAGTGCTAAAATGGTTTATTTTAGCACTTTTTTATATGGAAGGAGAAAGAGAAAATGACCGCCTATACTCATACAATTCTTCGCATGAAAGAAAGCAGTAAACGATCTCTTTCTGTGAAACAAACGGACTCATGGCAAACATCTTCACTGATGTTCTTGACTACGGACGGTGCGGTGAGACTTGACATGGAAGGAATTCGATATGAGCTAAACGCCAAAGACAGTGTGTTGATCCGCTCAGGAATAGATGTCATGGTTCAATCTTTATCGAGCGAGCAAGTGGTGATCTATACTGTCACATTTGACCAATTCACTCTGGCACAAGATGCACAAAATGAATTGGTCTATAAGGTGAATCACGATAATCTCCCTGATAACGGGGAAGTGGTGAAAGGCTCTGCCGTCCTTTTTTCTTACATCAAACAAATACAGACGAGCCAAATCATACAAGAACAGGCGAAATGGCTGGAAGAAATCATGTTCATTTTCCGCAAACAATCCAAGCCATACAACGAAAAAGTGCATTATTCGATTAACATGATCTTGCAGTATATGGCTGAGCATTATGATCAAAAACTAACAAGAAAAGACTTAGCTCATAAGATGGGGTTTCATGAGAGTTACTTTTCTACCTTTTTCAAACAAAGTATGGGGATGAGTGTGACAGAATACATTACACAAATTCGAATAGACGAAGCCAAAAAACGTCTTCTGCAAACAGACGATCAAATTCAAATCATAGCACGGCAAGTCGGGTATGCAGACAGTTTATATTTCAGCAGGAAGTTCCGTCAAAAAACAGGGAGAACGCCCAGTCAGTTTCGAATGAACCGAAGACCAGAGCGTATTGCTGCTTTTCAATTTGTCGGGTCATTGGTTGCAATAGGCATTGAGCCTGTTTGTATTGACGAAGAAACCTATCTCCATTCAGATATACTGAAAGAACAACTGGCCGGTTCGCTCGTCATAAATGAACATACGCCTGATGACGTCTTTAAATCACTTCAATTAGATGTCATCATCGTCCCTAACTATTATTATTCAAAACCTGCATTGATCAAGCGGTTGGAGCAAATCGCACCAGTTCTTGTTCTGCCATACGTCGGTCATCATGCTGTACAAGAGGTACTGTCTATAGGACGCCTTTTAGGAAGAGAAAATGAGGCAAACGATTGGGTGAAGCGATTTGAACAGCATAGTCAACAGGCAAGAAACACCCTGTCTTCCTTTAGAGAAAAAGGCGAGACCGTTGCAATCTATGAAATGAGAGGACATGACAAAGTGTATATGTGGTCCTATGAGGCAAGAGGGGCCTTCTATCTTTACGAAACGCTTGGCTTAAAACCTCCAAAAGCCATATTAGAAGAAGTTCTTCTTCCTAATCAACATACAGTCATTCCTTTAGAGAGACTTGGAGAATACGAGGCGGATCATATGTTTTTTATTGTCTCTGACCAATATGGGTGGTATAAGCAAATGGACAAGCGAATGGAAGAAAGTGATGTTCTTCGTCAATTATCGGCTGTGAAAAATGGTACCTTTTATCCAGTAAAACTGGAGGAGTTTCGATTTGATGAAGGAGAGCGTGCACTTCTTTTGATGGACCGGTTTGTCTCTCAATTGACACAGCCAGCCTATCCAACAATTGTCCATATGTAAGTTGCGAGAATCCTCCATAGACCACTATGGGTGAGGTTGATAGAATACATGAGACTAGTAATTGATAACTATTCTCATTTGTAGTGGTGAAAATGAAGGAGGAATATGGAGATGAAAAAGACGTATTGGATATGTGCTGTCATTCTTCTAATGATATTGACGGCTTGTGGCAATAAAGAACAAGCCAAAACAGCAGAATCAAAGCAAGAAACGAAAACGGTTGAAACAGTGAAAGGAAAGATAGAGATTCCAGCTGAACCTAAACGAATTCTCGTAGATGGATATTTAGGGAGTGTGATTGCACTTGACGTTCAGCCTGTGGGATCGACCACGCAGGATTTAAAGAACGTACACTTAAAGGACAAGATAAAAGGAATAGAGGACATCAGTGACGAGCGTTCAGCTGAAAAAGCACTTAGCTTAAAGCCTGATCTGATTATCACAGCAGTACAGGATGAAAAAGTCTATGATGTGTACAAAAAAATAGCGCCTACCATCGTGTATCCTTACGGTTCTTTCAAAGATGCACATGAAGAATTGACGACGCTGGCAAAAATTTTAAATAAAGAAGAGGAAGGAAAAGCATTCCTCACCGCCTTCGATCAACGAATCGAGGCTGCTAGGAAAAAAGTGAAGTCTGCTTTAAAAGAGAATGAAACGGTCTCGATCATGGGCGCTTTTAAAAATGATGTCTATGTATATGGTAACGGAATTTATCGAGGCGGGCAGGCATTATATCAGCAATTACAGGTAAACCCGCCAAAACAGGTCAGAGATACGATTTTAAAAAGTAAGACAGGGTATGAAGTCATTTCTTATGAAACCCTTCCTGAATATGCAGGAGATTACATTTTCATTGATGAAAGCAACGGCGGAACATTTGATAAAAACAATTCTATTTGGAAGAGTCTAGAATCTGTCAAAAAAGAGCAGACCTATCAAATGGATACAGAGTTCTTCTGGCCTTACGATCCGATTGCAGTAGCCAATCAAGCGGAAGAGTTTGCTGACATATTGACAGAAATGTCTGATCGGTAGGAGGTCTGTCAATTGTTAAAGCGTTTCTTCTCATACTACAAACCATATATGGGGCTGTTTATATTAGATTTTTCCTGTGCGGTACTGGCAGCCTTACTCGAATTATCCTTTCCCCTTGCCATCAGTAAAGTGATGGACGATTTGCTGCCAAATGGTGATTGGGATGCCATTTGGTTTTGGGGCATTCTGCTCCTCGTTTTATACGTGATCAGTTCTACGATGCATTATGTCGTGACCTATTTTGGGCACAAATTAGGCATTAATATAGAAACGGATATGAGGAATCAGCTATTTTCTCATGTGCAAAGAATGTCCTTTCGCTTCTTTGACAAAAAGAAAACGGGAAAACTCGTGTCCCGTATGACAAATGATTTAATGGATATTGGTGAAATTGCGCATCATGGCCCGGAGGATTTATTTATCGCTATCATGACACTCACGGGTGCCTTTGGCTTGATGCTGTCGATTAATTGGCAGCTGGCAGTTCTCACATTTATTGTCGTTCCATTCTTGATCGGATTATCCGTCTACTTTACGAAAAAAATGTCTGCTGCTTTTGATAAAATGTTCTCGAGTATTGGTCAATTCCATTCACGTGTGGAAAACAATATTAGTGGCATACGGGTTGTGAAAGCATTCGGAAATGAATCACATGAAATGGACCGATTTATTGAACATAACGAGCAATTTAGAAAGACAAAGCTAACCACATATCAAATGATGGCTGTGCATACCGCTGTCAGTCATTTTCTTATTAAGAGTGTGACAGTGTTTGGCCTTGTATGCGGCGCATGGTTTGTGTTGCAAAAAAATATGACGTATGGGGAATTTGTGTCATTTGTACTATTAACAGGCATCTTCTTAGGACCCATTCAACAAATCAATGCAGTCATTGAAATGTATCCAAAAGGTGCAGCGGGCTTTAAACGATTTGCATCACTCATCGATCAATCGCCAGATGAAAAGGATGCGGATGATGCCATTGAAGTTGATCAGTTAAAAGGGGATATCGTTTTTGAGCACGTGTCTTTTCAATATGAATCAGACAAACCGGTTCTTCATGACATCAATCTTGAGGTGAAACAAGGAGAGACCATTGCGGTCGTAGGTCCCTCTGGTGCTGGGAAATCGACGCTTTGCAGTTTGCTGCCACGTTTTTACGAATGGCAGGAGGGTACCATTACAATTGATGGCATAGAGACAAGAAAGATGACACTGCCTTCGCTGCGGAGACAAATTGGTGTCGTCCAGCAAGATATTTATTTATTCCATGGGACCATTCGAGAAAACATTTTATACGGAAAACTCGATGCATCTGATGAAGAAGTGTGGCAGGCAGTGGAGAAAGCCCAACTGAAGGATCTTGTAAATAGCTTGCCAAATGGGCTTGATACGATCATCGGTGAACGCGGAATGATGTTATCTGGCGGACAAAAACAGCGTATCTCTATTGCACGTATTTTCCTTAAAAATCCGCCAATTTTTATTTTAGATGAAGCCACATCTTCTCTGGATACGGAGACAGAATCCTTTATTCAGGGCTCACTTGAAGAACTATCTGAAGGACGAACCACGTTTATTATTGCGCATCGCCTAGCGACCATCCAGCATGCTGATCGGATTGTGGTTTTAACAAAAGAGGGCATCAAGGAGCAAGGCAGGCATGAAGACCTGCTGGAAATGGACGGGATGTACCGGCGTTTGTATGAAACACAATTTAGAATGTAAAAGAGGAAAAGCCGGTATATTGCCGGCTTTTTAGCGTGTGATCATCATCCGACCATTAACTGCGGGGGGCAAATAACATCACACTGACACCAGCTAAACAGATCAAAGCACCCATCCAGTCATAGAAATCAGGGGTTTTGCGATCGACCCACCAGCCCCAAAACACAGCGAGAACGACAAAAACACCGCCATAGGCCGCATAAACCCGCCCAAAGGTCGGGAACTGCTGGAATGTAGGGATGACGCCGTAAGCGACCAAGATGAGGCTACCTGCGATTCCGTAGCTGACGGGTTTTGCTTCACGCAGCCACAGCCAGACAAGATAACCGCCACCTATTTCAGCCAGACCAGCTAATAAAAAAAGAACAATCGTTACAATCATTTTCGGACACTCCAGTTCTCCAGTTTCGTTCTATTATGACATGATGAAAGGATGCGTTCTACCTGATATAAATTGAGAGCCTGACGAGAGTTTGCTAAAATCAACTGAACAGTGAATGAAACACATGGATTCTTGACTTTCCTTGAGGCGAGTGATCCAAATGGTCAATCCATCCGTTGAGTAAGTACATTCTCATGAGGAACACATTTCCTTTTTCAGCGCTCTTTTTTTCTCCTTGAAAAAAGAGTAAAGTACAAAGGAGGCTTATCTCAGCAATTTGAGTGATGAGCCATACGTGAAGATTTCATGATGAATGCATAATGCTCTTTCTCATGAAAAAGGAAGGAGATGACCATGGACACACTGAAGGATTTTGAGCTGTATCACAAGATCAAACATGATCGACATAAGCCCTCGCTTGAATTATTGTACGATCGCTATGAACGTGTGTTATATTCGTTTATTTATAAAATGACTGGAAACCGTGAGCTGGCGGAGGAAGTGCTTCAAGAAGTCTTTATCAAGCTTTGGCGCGGCATAGGAGAATACAATACAGATAAAGGGAAATTTTCCTCATGGTTATTTATGATGTCACGAAACACGGCAATCGATCTATTAAGGAAACACCGAAATGAAACAGCTCTTGAAGATGAGCATATTGAATACTTGGCAGATCATCAAGAAGATGTGTCAAAAGAAGTAGAATGGAACGAAGAAAAACAAATCATACGTGAAGCAGTATCAACATTGTCGAAAGAACAGCAAACCATCATCGAAGATGTCTATTTTAAAGGAATGACACAAAAGAGCATTGCGGAAAAACTAGGCATCCCTATTGGAACGGTGAAGGGAAGAGTTCGATTGTCATTGAAGCATTTACGAACGAAACTGTCTCGCGGAGGAAAGGAGGAAGAGGCATGACTCAGTGTAAACATCAAGTCATTGATTACTTTAACGGGCATTTACAAGGAGAAGAAAAGACGCAATTTGAAGAACACATCAAACATTGCTCGGATTGCAAAGAAGAGCTTGAAGAACTGACATCGCTCATGTCTGATATTCCGTTTCTAGCAGAGGACGAAACGCCTCCGGCAGGGATGAAAGACCGCATTTTATCAAGAGTATTTGAAGAAGAGATACGAGAGACAACAATCGCTGCAAAATCGAACCCGCCTCAAGATCTCAAAATAGTTCGTGATGCAAATGAGACGAAACCGCCAATGAAGAAGAAAAATCAATGGCTTTTGCCTCTCGTTGCCGCACTACTTCTCATTTCTGCAGCTGGGAACGTGTACTTCTTAACAAATGGAACAGATCAAGCAGAACAACCTGTCAAAGTTGTTGCGACAAAATCACTGGCATCTGCCGAATCGGCAAAAACAACGGGTGCTTTTTCAGTGATTGAGCATCACGGCAAAAAAGAGCTTGTAGTGAGTGCCGACGGATTAAAAGGCCAGCTTGATTCATCAGCTGTTTATCAAGTATGGCTCATTAAAGGAGATCAGCCCGTTCCGGCCGGTGCCTTTAAAACAGATAGCAAAGGGGAGGGCACCGTCACCTATGCGTTATCTGAAAAAGAAGCAAACGAATCATGGGATACTGTGGCTGTCACCCTTGAACCAAAAAAGGATAACAAGCTTCCGCAAGGCCCTGTCGTACTGAGTGCTGCATTTTAAGCTTGATTCATGAAGGATGCCTTTTTCAGGGCATCCTTTTTTGATAGGCAGAAGGAACCTTATGACAAATGAGACGTACTACATATAGAGGTGAGACACATGCAGCGATACATAGAAAAACAACTATTTCTCTTATCAGGTAGACACGCATTTACCGCATTTTATTTTTTGGTGATCCCATTCATTATAAAAGACCTTTTTAAATCAACTCCTTTATTTATGGTCATGATCGCTCTTTTTATCATTCATCATCTAGTGACAAGTATCGTATGGTTTTATAAATCAAGAAACATTCGAAAGCGTCAATCAGGTGACCTAACCAAACGGGGACATCTCGTTGTCCAGATCATGCAGAGGCTCGAACAGCTCATGATGCTCGGTTTTGTGATGTTATTGATCAGTGGATGGATGCAGGGAGACATTGTGACGTTATTATTCACAATTTTTCTGTTCATCGTCGTTTTCTTGCAGCACATTCAGTTTTATTATGTTCAGTACTTTTTTAAATCGAGCGGCTGGTTCACCTATGTCCTCTCTTTACAAAAGGCTCGTCCTTCTTACATCGTGAGGGAACGAAGGGCTTTGAAGAAATCCTAAATGTGCAATCGCTTGCTGACTGATCCATCAGCATCAGAAATGTATGATAAAATGTGGAAAAGAAGCATGGAGAAAGGGAGTGCGAGCGAGTGAAAGCAGTTGGATTATTTGAGTATTTGCCAATTGAGCATGAACAAAGCTTGATCGATCAGGAGGTGGCAAAGCCCAAAGCAGCTGGCAGGGATATTTTGGTGAAAGTAGAGGCTGTGTCGGTGAATCCAGTGGATACAAAAGTGAGGTCACCGAAGAATCAGAAAGAAGATGAATTGAAAATTCTTGGCTACGATGCAAGCGGTACGGTGGTGGAAGTGGGCGAAGCGTGTACGTTGTTTCAGCCGGGTGACCATGTCTATTACGCAGGAGATATCACGCGACAAGGCTCAAATAGTGAATACCAGCTTGTGGATGAGAGAATTGTGGCGAAAAAGCCTGCAAATCTCTCTTTTGCCGAAGCAGCTGCCATGCCTCTTACAACAATTACGGCATATGAAGCGCTATTCGACCGAATGCATATGAAGCGGAATGCAGAAGGTTCGACCTTGCTGATCATCGGTGGAGCAGGCGGAGTGGGCTCTATCGCCATTCAACTCGCCAAATTAGCAAAGGCGACTGTGATCGCCACTGCATCAAGACCTGAAACAAATGAATGGTGTCTCTCATTAGGGGCTGATCATATCATTGACCATCACCAGCCGCTCTTAGCGCAGCTTCAGGAAAAAGGGATTGGCGAAGTGGATTACATTTTATGCTTAAATGATACAGATGGCCATTTCAAAGGGATGGCAGAAGCGATTAAACCTCAAGGGACGATCTGTACCATTGTTGAAAATCAGCACCATTTAGACATTCAATTACTCAAAAATAAAAGTGCTGCATTTGTATGGGAATTCATGTTCACACGGCCGATGTACAAAACCTCGGATATGATGAAGCAGCACGAGCTTTTAAAAGAAGCAAGTACATTATTTGAAGAGAAGAAGTTAAAACATACATTAACAAAGGTGCTCAGCCCCATCAATGCCGCCAATTTGAAGCAGGCACATCAAACACTTGAGCAAGGGAAGATGATAGGTAAATTTGTTCTAGAAGGATTTTAAGGAGGGGCAGCAGATGACATCATTACAATATCCGATTGGCTTATACGAACCGGTGGACCAACAAACGAAAAAGCAGGTGGAGGCATGGATTGATGAGTTGGCACTCATTCCTCAAAAGTATGAAGAGGCAGTTGTCCCATTGACAAATGATCAGCTGGATACCCCCTATCGGCCAGGGGGATGGACCGTTCGTCAGCTCATTCACCACGTAGCGGACAGCCATCTGAACGCCTACTTGCGATTTAAACTTGCGCTGACAGAAGAAACACCGCACATACGTCCATATGATCAGGAGGCATTTGCTTCACTTCCTGACAGTAAGGCGTCTATCAGTCTATCACTGCCGTTAATCAGCAGTCTGCATCGCAGGTGGGTCACATTACTTCGCGAGATGACAGAGGAAGATTTCAACGCTGCATATTACCATCCAGCCGATCAACAAACGGTGTCCTTATATAATGCAACAGGAATGTACGTCTGGCATTCACAGCATCATCTTGCCCATATCACGGAATTAATCAAAAGAAATCAGTGGAAGTAAAGGAGTCAACACATGTCAAGTAGAAGAATTGTCGGCGCTATGTTTATCTGCACGGCGGCATTGTTTTATATAGCAAAATTCGTTTTGTTTGAGATTCGTTATGGTGGAAATGTAGGCCCAGAAAGAACGATCGAGGAACTGGAAGATATACTCCCAGGCGGTATGTGGATCAGCATCATTTTTCTCATTATCGGTTTAGGTTATCTCTTGTGGGATGACCGGGAAGTCATTCGTCAATATCTTTTCACCCCAGATAAACAAGGAAAAGAAGAATTAAAAAAGACGGACCTCAAGTGACCGTCTTTTTTTCTTTTTTATCCACGTTCGGGACGAAGTGCTTTTTCTAAAATAGCTAGACCTTCATTGACTTTTTCTTTTTCTTCGTCATTGAGCCGTTGCAGGGAATTTTTAATTTTTTCATGCCCTTTTTGATAAATACTTCTGAAAATATTTTTCGCTTCCTCTGTCAATTCTACGACAATGATTCGACGGTCACGCTCAGAATGCTTTCGTTCCACAAAGTTCGATTGTTCTAACCGATCAAGCAGCCCTGTCATATTGGACAAAGAAGCCCCCATTTTTTCAGCAATTTCGGACACCTTAAGAGAGCCATGGTTATTGAGCAGCATGAGCACCTTCATTTGAGGCATACTCATATCCAGCTTCATCCATTCAGAAACATCTCCAAGTCCTGCAGCAGTGAGCACTTTCATATACAGCACCCATGTCTTTTTTTCCTCAGGAGATAGGATTTCCTCTTTTAGTACGGTGGTGTCATGAATATTATATTCCACGCTTGTTCACTTCCTTTAAGCGGCTCTTTTCTTTATATTACTGATTTTTACTTCTAATTGAAAGTATCATGAAGCTTTTGAATGTTAAACTGCATGAATTAAGTGGTATTTGTTGTATAATAATGGTCAGTTGAAATTAATGAAGCAACTTAGAAAGTTGGGAAAAACATGTGGAACAAAAAAACGGGTATGACGATCTTAAAAATGCTCTTTCCGATCGTGATCATCCTTGTCTTAATTTTTGTCGCCAAGCAGGAGCTGAGCGGCCTTTCCATTAAAAAGACGTTTTATATTATTGACAGCTTGAATCGAATGGACTTGTTTATTCTTGTCTTTCTTGGACTTGTCGCTGTTTTATCCATGTCCTTATATGATTTTATTTTAAGAAAAAGCCTTAATATGCCTATCAGCGGCTGGAAAACGATCCGAATTTCTTGGATCGCCAACTCCTTTAATAGTGTGCTTGGTTTCGGTGGTTTATCAGGAGCAGGGCTTAGAACGCTTCTATACAAGGAATACATAACAGATACGAAAAAACTGTTGAAAGGCATTGCCCTTTTAACATCCTCTGTTCTGCTGGGCTTATCTATTTTCAGTGATTTGATTTTAGTTAGGGTCCTGCCTGTTGAAAGTATTATTAGTCAGGAGCCGTGGTTATGGGCATTTGTCATTATTTTTGCTTGTATTGTGCCCATTTACATCATCATGGCGTCCATTCGAAAAAGCTCGATTGAGAGCGGTGAAAACGGACTGAAGCACCCGATCTATGCTTATATTGGTGCATCGTTTTTAGAGTGGCTGGCAGCTGGTCTTGTCATGTACATGGCTGTTGTCTCTATGGGGATGAACGTTGATGTCCGTATTGTATTAGGCGTCTTTGCGATTGCGTCAATCGGCGGTTTAATCAGTATGGTTCCGGGCGGATTTGGTTCGTTTGATCTGATCTTTTTACTCAGTATGCAATACATTGGGTTTGATAAAGAGATGGTGCTGACAGCGCTTGTATTGTACCGCTTCGTTTACTCCATTTTCCCGTTTATTCTTGGACTTTGTCTAGCGGCATACGATTTAACTGGAACAACACTCAGGCGTCTTGAGGGCAATCCGAGAATGGCGCCTGCTATTGAAACAACAAACGTCTTAATTGTGTTGCACCGAGCTTTGCTCATCCGTTTATTGTACGGATCTTTGTCCATTTTAACGTTTGGAAGCGGTTTGCTCATTATGGCTTCCGTTGTGCTTCCTGTTGATCGTTTAGGTGTGATTACAACCATTCCACGCTTTTTGTTATCAGGATTTAATGGTCTTTCTTTAATGTTCGGGATCATTTTAATGATTTTGTCCATTGAAGTGTATAAAAGAACGAAGCGGTCTTATCTATTGACAATGATTGCCCTAGCAGGCGGCTTTGTGTTTACTTTACTAAAAGGGTTTAACCTGAGTTTGATCTTTATATTGCCGGTCATCATGGTGGTATTTTTCTCGCTTCGAAATCAATTTGTGAAGCAGCAGGCGCCTTATTCTTTGAATCAGTTTGTGGCCGCCGCCGCCGGATATTTACTCGTGTTGTTTAACTATAATGTCATTGGGAACTTCATTTGGATGAAAATTGGACATTTTCTAAGCAAGGACTATTTGGTTCATAATGAACGGCATATCACGATGACCAGTATGATTGCTTTAATTGGCGTCCCTCTTTTCTTTTTCATTAGCAAATTGATTTTTAATAAAAAAGCAGTTCCAATCGGCGAAGAAGCCGATGAAGAAAAATTAAAAACTTTTCTCGAAGAAAAGGGAGGAAATGCTCTTAGTCATCTAGGTTTTTTGGGAGACAAAAAATTGTTTTTCTCAAGTGATGGGGAGGCGATGCTTCAGTTTGGCCGGATTGGCCGTTGCGTAATTGTGCTTGGAGATCCTTCTGGGCGTAGAGCCTCTTATCCGCTTGTACTGGAAGAATTTTTGGAGCAGACAGAAAAAGCAGGCTATCGTGTCGCTTTTTATCAAGTAGAACGTGAAGGAATGGCGCTTTATCATGACCTAGGTTTTCACTTCTTTAAGCTTGGGGAAGAAGCCATGGTCGATTTAGAAACGTTCTCTTTGTCAGGAAAGAAAAAATCAAACTTACGGGCTGTCGCAAATAAATTTGAACGAGAAGGCTATACGTTTGAAATGCTGGAGCCGCCCTTTTCAGAGGAATTGATCTCAACCTTAAAACAAATCTCTGACAGCTGGCTGGGCAAGAAAAAAGAAAAAGGATTTTCATTAGGCTATTTCCATGAAGACTACCTTCAAAAAGCACCGATTGCGATTTTAAAGGATGAACAAGGGCAGATCATATCTTTTGTGTCCTTAATGCCGATGTATCAAAAAGGAGAGATATCCATCGACCTCATGCGTCATATGCATGATGCACCGAACGGGATGATGGATGCACTCTTTATCCACCTGTTTCAATGGGCGAAAGAAAAAGGCTACACATCCTTTAACATGGGAATGGCGCCATTATCGAATGTAGGCACGTTCCACCAGTCCTTTCTGACAGAACGTTTGGCGAGTGTCATCTTCAATAACGTCAGATATATGTATAGTTTCAGCGGTTTACGGTCGTTTAAACAGAAATATAAACCAGAATGGCGCGGAAAATATTTAGCGTATAAAAAGAATACATCACTGCCTGTCACAATGGTGCTCGTCACTAAGCTGATAGGAATGGACCCAAATCGAAAACGGCGTCCATAAGTCCAAAGAACCTTTACCTTTCACTAGGTGAAGGTTTTTTTAGACAAAAGAATAGCAAAAGTGGTAAAGTTGAAGGGTAAGGGGGATGTTCACATGACACTAAATGAATGGTTTACAAAGGGATTAGCTGAACGTACATATGTACACAACATGGAGAAAAACCGTGAAAACTTACTCACGGTGTATAACCAGTACGCAATTCATCAAAAGGAAAAAGAGCTGCTTCAAAAACTTCAAAAGAAAAAGCTCAGAGCGCTTGTGATCACGGCAGATTGGTGCGGTGATGCGATGGTTAATGTACCTATTTTCATGCGTATTGCAAATGAAGCACTGATTGATGCGCGCTATTTCATTCGGGACGAGCACCTAGACCTGATGGATCAGTATTTAACGAACGGGACCGCAAGATCGATTCCGATTATCGTCATCATTGATCAGGAAGGGAAAGAAGTGGGGAAATGGGGACCTCGCTCAGCAGAAGCTCAGCGCTTTGTCGACGAGAAAAAGCCGGATAAAGATGCACCCGATTTTGAGGAAGCATTTAAAGTGTTTGCGAAAGAAGCCGCACATCACTATACGACAGATCGTTACTTATGGAAAGATATTGAGAAAGAAATAGTAGAAGTTTTGGCAAAAATATAAACCAAAAGACTACTTCGCCGCAATGGGAAGTAGTCTTTTTTTATCTTGTTTTTGCGTTTTACCTACAAAACACCGCATAAAGATGTAGAAAAACCGCAGAATTCTATCAAATACCGCAGAAAACCGCAAAGCATCACGATTTTCCCAACCACTTTTAGTTGAAAAACCTCATATATGCCATGAAATCAGCTATTTTGCCCTTATCTAAAGGCTCATATAACGCACGTCGGATGGCTTTTTCCCAATACAAGAGGCCCAGCAACTATAGTAATCTAGTTGTAATCTCCTTTGAACGAACTAAAAAAATAAATGAAGGAAAAGGGCTGGCGATCAATTTATGAAAAAAATCATCTATCTCGATCAAGAAAAAAAGAAGCTCGCTGAATCAAAGAAAAGAGAACAGCGTTCCATCAAATCACTCAGACTGCTTGTGTTTTATGACGGACAAAGTCCTTCATGTGCTAAAGCGATTGACCTGTTGAAATCACTCGATTGGAAAAACCGAATTCACTTTGAATCATTTAGACACTCACAGCTGCTGAGACTGAATAAAATTAGTGAAGAGAAGGCAGAGAAACGAATCGTGTCTATTTCCTTAGCGAAAAATCAAAAAAACTCAGGGATTTATACGTGGCTGAGAATGGCTTGTCACATCCCTGCATTATGGGGAACGGTCCCATTCATTGTACTCAGCATTTGGCTTGGCTTTGGGCAGCATGCTTACGATTATTTTGCGAGAAAACGGTACATTCATTCTGTCGAACAAGTCACCCGTCCCGATACAGATCAACAAAAGACCATCTAATCATAGAAAAAGCATGACCTTCGATCGGCAGAAGGTCATGCTTTTTTATAATACGGGATATATGATGCTAAGTGATCAAGCAGCTTCGTTGTGTAAGACATATATGCACGCTTATCAAGCTCAGAAGCCGCATAGGAAAGCAAGGTTCTAAGAGCAAACAAGTACTCATTGTGGAGCTGATTGTGTTCAAAGTAAGGAATCGCTGCTTCTACTAAATAAGTTTTCAAATCATGAGGATTCTCTTCAATCATCAATTTATAGATTTTAATCATATATAAACAGTTTGGTTGAATACGAGGCTGTTTGAGCAGCTCGTGTATGTATGGAAGCGCCTTTTTGCGATCATATTCCGCATACAATGTCGCGATTTCATAAAGCGTTTCACAGTAACGATCTTCTATCTGTTCTTGATTAAAATAATTGAGTGAATCTAGTAAATAAGGCACAGCGGATGAGAAATCGCCTTGGCGTTTTAAGAGAACCCCGTAATAAAAATAAGCTGTCATCTTAATATAAGCATCAGGGTGAAGCGATGTGTGTAAAATCACTTCTTTTAAATATCTTTTAGCTGTTTGAAAGGCCTTTAATTCCAGTGAGATGACCCCATGAATGAGTGTACAATGAATGACCCGCTTGAAATTATTTTTTTGTCTATACAAATCCATTGCTTGATGTGTGGCCTCAAGCGCATCACCGAGATGTCCCATGGCTCCAAGTGCTTTTGCATAGTGATAATACAGGTCGCTCTGTTCAACAGAAGCGTAAGAAAAGCAGCTTTCAAGTCTTTTCAATCCTTCTTCGAGCTGACCGATTTTAATCTGGTGGATGCCATCTAGATATTCAAACGTTTCTTTTTCTGTGTCAATAAAGGTTTTTTCAAACTTCTTAAGCACGCGGTGCGTTTTTAAGGCAAGCTGCTGTTTTTCTGTTAATAAATAAAATTGAAATAAGGACAAATGATACTGAATCCCTAAATCTAGCGAAAAGAACTGTTCCTCGTGATGAATGATCATTTCTGCATTTTGCTCTGCTTGATCGAGCGCATAGAAATACATGTTCATCTGAAACTCATCGAGCAATGACAACAGATGACGCGCCTTTTGAGACAGCGTTTCTTGACTAATTCCAAGCCGTTCAAGCAAAAGATTGATCGTATCTTGATTGGCCTCTTTTGAGCCATTTTCAATTTTACTTAAATGAGAGACAGAACAAATTCCTTCTGCCAACTCCGATTGGGTCATATTTTGTTTATAACGATAGAGTTTGATGATTTGCCCAATATTGATTTTCATTCCATCCAGAAGCCTCCCTTCCAATCATGGGTTGAAAGCTTTTTGAAAAAATAGCCGTATGAGACAAAGTGGAAATACCTGAAATCATTTCATCATCTTGGCTTTTTTCTCAAAATTTGTTTAAAACGTAATATGATTGTAACATTACTTGAAAAAGGCAAACAACTTTTTAGCAGAGAGGTGAGGTCTTATTTGCAAACAGCACATGATCATGTTTATAATGTGAATGAGAATCAATTTCAATTAAGGTTGATTGAAAGGATGACATATATGCCAGAAACAAAACAACAAACAGAAGCGTTAACGGTTCGAGACGCTGTCAGATATAGACGATCGATTCGAAAATTCAAAGAAACGCCGGTGAGCATTGAACAGCTTCAGCCATTATTAGAGGACGCAGTCTATGCACCCAATCATAAAATCACGGAACCTTGGCGTTTTTTATATGCAGTGACGGATGAAGCAAAAGAGGTATTTGTTGAGCGGTTTATTGCTTTCTTTAAACGCAACAATCCAGACGCAAAAGAAGAAAAGATCAATCAGTACAGAGATTATTTTTCTAAAGTACCAGCACTTTTACTTGTTGTTCTAAAAGAAGACGAAAATCCAGTTGTGAGAAATGATGATTTTGCCGCTGTGAGTGCGCTCATTCAAAACTTCCAGCTGCTGGCTTGGGATCAAGGAATCGGTATGGTATGGAAGAGCGGCCGTATTTTATACGACAAAGGGTTTCAACAGGATATGGGATTAAAGGAAAACGAACGCTTTGCCGCGATTCTTCACATCGGTTATCCAGAAGAGGTGCCTGAGGAAAAGTCACGTCAGAAGGCATCAAGCCTGCTAACTGAAATCAAATAAAAACAGACCTTTTGATAGGGTCTGTTTTTTTTTACTTATTGTTTTTTGGCACGCTGATCGGCTGCTTTCATACGTGCCATCGCTTTTACGTCATTCGGATCTGCAAGTTCTTTGGAAAATTCAACATATTCGCCATCCGTCTCTTGTGCCGCAAGCTGGTGGTTGGATTTTTTGTGTTGGTCTTTTTTCAAAGCTTTTCCCTCCTTTACAAGATCACTTTAGTTATGTGCTTGTAAAAGAGGAATATCCGTTTTATTTGTTTCTTTTTTCTGCTGCTCTTTCCGCTTTTTTGAATTCCTGCTGATACAGAACTTCCTGGGTTTTCTTCAGTTTTGAAGTCGGCTGGTGTTCTTTTTTCTTCATCAAAATCGCCCCCTCATCTCATTTTTAATAGGATGGGTGTTTTTGACAAAATTTATTCCTCTGAATGCAAAATCGCTTCTTTTAGCTCAGGGTGTAAAAATTCATAAGAAGACAGCAGTGCCTTTTTCGGCAGAGCACGTTGGCCTTCTAATACAAGCAATGACATGTCGCCAAGTGCGGTTTTGATGACAAAGGACGGCACCTTCAGCCAGTGAGGGCGATGAAGGATAGATGCAATAGTTTGCCCCAGCTGCTTCATTTGAACAGGATTTGGAGACGTGACATTGAGTGGACCTGATATGTGTTCATGTTGAATGGCATACGCAATGAGATGTGCTACATCCTCCACGTGAACCCAAGATACCCATTGCGAGCCAGAGCCAATCGTTCCACCGGCAAACAGCTTGTATGGCAAGGTCATAAGAGGAAGTGTGCCTTTTTCTCCTAGCACTACCCCAAAGCGTGTATAAACTGTGCGAATACCGAGCGCCTCAATTTTTTGCCCTTCAGCTTCCCAAAGTTTTGACGTATGACTTAAAAAGTCTGTATCGGCTGGAGGGGCCTCCTCCGTAAAATCCTCTGTCTTAGAAGTGCCGTAGATACCGACAGCACTTGCTTGAATGAGTACAGATGGTTTCGATTCCTGCGCTTCTATAATGCGTCTCACTTCTTGTGTGGATTGAATACGGCTGGAGAGAATGCCTTTTTTTGCTTTGTCCGTCCAGCGTGTGAAAATGGATTTTCCAGCAAGGTTAATCCATACATCAATCGCAGGCAATTCATGTTCAGGCTTAGCACCATCTGTCAGCCACTGCACATAGTGTAAATGATTTTGTTCGGATTCCTTTGGATTTCTTGTTAAAATATATAGATGATGTCCTTCAGCTGCGAGCACCTTTGTGACATGCTGGCCGATAAACCCGGTTCCTCCGGTAATGGCGATATTCAATTGACATCTTCTCCTCTCATATACATACCTATATCTTTCACGATTTTGAATCAGAAGAAACATCCTGACTGTTTGAAAAAAGGAGTGATCACAGGATGCCCTATATTACGAAAATCTCTGCTCAGAAAAACAATACAGAACGCGTGAACATCTTTCTTGATGAAAAGTACGCTTTTAGCGTTGATCTAGATGTGCTCGTCCAGCATGATTTGAAAAAGGGAAAAGAGCTGGACGAAGCCGATATCATAGAGATTCAATTCGGTGATGCAGTAAAAAAAGGATTTCAGCAGGCCGTCGATTATTTATCGTATCGGATGAGATCAGTGAAAGAAGTCACCGATTATTTGACGAAAAAAGACATACCAGCACCTGCTATTAGTGAAATTATACACAAATTAAAACATTATAAGTATGTAAATGATCTTGAATTTGCAGAAGCGTATGTAAGCACCCACCGAAAAACGAATAGCAAAGGCCCGTCAGTGCTAAAAAAAGAATTAAAGCTGAAAGGCATAGACGATGACACCATCGAACAAGCACTATCGCAATATCCGAATGATTTGCAGCTAGAGGAAGCAGTGAAACAAGTGCTAAAGCTGGTTAAGAAAGAGAAAAACCGGTCCGCAAAAGAAATTGAACAGCGTATCAAATTGCAGCTTCAGCGAAAAGGATTTTCATTTGATATCATTGATAAAGCCCTTCAAGAAGCCTATGATGGACAAGAAGAGGAAAAGGAAGAAGAAGCCCTTCACTATATGCTTGAGAAGGCAAAACGCAAGGTAGGTTATGACGGATCATTTGAGAAGAAAATGAAAGTGAAGCAATTCCTTTACCGAAAAGGATTTGATCTTGATACAATTGATCACGTTTTAGACAAAGGGGAATGACAGATGGAAAAACGCTATAGTGAAATGACAGAATACGAATTAAAGCAGGAGATTGCCGCTCTTTCTGAAAAAGCAAGAAAAGCTGAGCAGCTAGGCATTGTGAATGAATATGCCGTGTTGGAGCGGAAAATTGACATGGCGAAAGCCTATTTATTAGATCCAGCTGCTATTCAGACCAAAACGACTTATCACATCAAAGATACAGACGAGCAGTTTTATGTGGAGTATTTAAATGGTGTTTTTGCTTGGGGCTACAGAGTTTCAGCGCCAAATAAAGAAGATGCTCTGCCGATTTCAATGCTTACGCAAAAGGACTGATCCCTAGAGATCAGTCCTTCAGCGTGTAGACAAACCCTCGCATTCTTTGTCAGTCCTGCGTGCTGGTGCTCACGAATGTCAAATTCGCTCCGCGCCAGTACTCGTCCTTCCTAGACTGCAAAGGTTTTCTATCACGCTGAAAAGAAGACAAAGGGCTAAAATCAAGTTCATTTTAGCCCTTTGTCAACAATCTGAAGGACTGATCGTTAGAGATCAGTCCTTTTCTTTACTTCGAACGTTGTTTACGGACGTTGTTCTGAAGTACGATGTCGTGCTGCGTTTGCTGCGTTTCTCCGTTGACCTGAGAGGCAGAATGTTTAGCATTCGCCCATGGTTGAGGGTAAGCGGTTGTTCTTAATTGAACAAAGTCTTCCATATACGATTTCCCATTTGAACTCATATCTCAAGCACTCCCTTTGGAAAAATTAGCGTTTCCCTGATGCCCTCATACGTTCCTGTGGACGTGTATTCGTCTCACCGTTCGGCCTTTTAGACGCATAAGCATCTGTGGCCCCTGGTTCGCCTTCAAACTTGTGATTCACTTGATTTGGAAAGCCCTTTGCTTTATTACGCATACTGATTCCCTCCAAACAATACAAATCATTTGCGTCTTTTGAAGACGTAAGGGTAGTATATGAAAAAAGAGATTTTTTTAAAAAGGCACTTTCTGCTAGATGAAGGAGGAACCAGTATGGAACAATATTTTGAGCGATTAACCGAACAACTAATGGAAAAAAACAATATGCTCACATATGAAGAAGCACGTACATGGGTAGAGCTCCTTTGGAGTGATTTTGAAACAACCTATGCAAAGGCTGGCCGCAAGTATAAAGGACAAGAAACGACTGAACGGATTGTCCGAGAATGGATCGAAAGCTACGGCGCTCAGCTGCATTTATTTCAAAATAAACAATCGAAGGCAAACGAGCATCTGCAACAAAACGACAAAGGGCTGCTGCATTAAAAGGGTTGCCCTTTTCACTTCCACTCATCTTTTTCAATAAACAGGAAAATATATAATTGACCAAACAATTTTATGAAACAATACCCAGTCTGTGATCAAAATTACAGGCTTTTTACAATGGATAAATTTAAAATTACATTAAATTCATGTTGGTGAAAATCACTGGAAATAAAACTTTGATATAATGTAACGATTAAGGATACATGAAATTTATGGATAATAAAAAAGGGTTTCGTTTTCTGACAAAAAAGGAATAATGAACATAACAGACTATGTGAAAAAAGTGAAGAGAAGGTGCGATATGGAACGGGAACTGCTCTCTGTTATAATTCCTTCTTACAATGAAGGTGAAAACATCAGACGAATCTTTGAGGCACTCGAGGAAGAGTTTCGCGATTTTCATTATGACTTTGAAATCATCTTTGTGAATGATGGAAGCAAAGACAATACGCTTCAATACATGAGAGAGCTCTCTCACAAAAGTGCAAAAGTCAAATACATTTCCTTTTCTCGTAACTTTGGGAAAGAAGCTGCAATTTTAGCAGGTCTTGAGCATGCAAAAGGGGAAGCTGCGATCATTATGGACGCCGACCTGCAGCACCCAACGTATTTGATTCAGGATTTTGTTAGAGGCTACGAAGAAGGTTATCATCAAGTCATTGCCAAACGAAACCGTAAAGGGGACAGCAAGCTTCGTTCTTACCTATCATCGATGTATTATAAAGTGATGAACAAGGTGGTTGAAGTGGACTTGCGTGATGGTGTAGGAGATTTCCGCTTAATTTCCCGTCAAGCGATCGACGCATTGCTTCAGCTAAAAGAGGGAAATCGTTTTTCAAAAGGCCTTTTTTGCTGGATTGGCTTTGAAGAAAAGGTCATCTATTATGAAAATGTGGAAAGACAGCATGGTGATACAAAATGGTCACTAAAGAAATTATTTAACTACGGGATTGATGGTGTCATTTCCTTTAACAACCGCCCGCTGCGTATTTGTTTTTATACGGGTATTTTGATCTTATTTCTCTCTTTGATTTACATCGTGGCGACCTTTATTCAAATCGTCAGAACGGGCATCATGGTACCGGGTTATTTCACTTTAATCTCAGCTGTGCTTTTCCTCGGTGGTGTCCAGCTCTTGAGTCTAGGTGTGATCGGAGAATACATTGGCCGGATTTACTATGAAACGAAAAAGAGGCCGCATTACTTAATTCAAGAATCAAATGTCATGGAACAAGAGACAAGCTCAAAAGAACAAGACCGAGTGTTAACGCAGTTATTTAAATAACGTGGAGTCAAATAACCGGCAAGCACGAATCGCTTGCTGGGTTGTTTTGTTTCAATGAACAGTGGATCTTTTGGAGAAAGGATTTAGATGATGAAACGTAGATGGATACTCATTGGAATGTGCCTCATTCTTGCTTTATTAGGACACTCCTTTTTCTTATATGAATATACGCAAGGCCGATATATGACGGGAGATGGAGATGGCATTTCGCAAATGCTCCCGTTTAAAAAACTGCTGTATGACGAATACGTCAAAGGAAACTTCTTTTATTCCTATCAATTTGGCCTAGGCGGCGGTACATATACGCAATTAGGTTATTATTTTACAACGTCGATGGTCTTTATGGTCACAGTCGCTGTTGTCTGGCTGTTAAATGCGCTTCACCTTGTACAGTCAACAGACATTCACTTTTGGGCAAATGCTGTTATTTGGCTGAGTGTGATCAAGCTGACAGTCATTCTGTTCATCGCATATCGTGTGCTTCTTTCGATTGTGCAACATAGGCTGGGGGCGCTGACAGGTGCCGGTATTTACGGACTGTCTATTGTGTACTTTCGGCATCAAACGTTTTGGGAGTTTTTCACCGACAGCATGATGTGGCTTCCGCTGCTTGTGCTCGGGGTTGAACGGATTTTTAAAACAGGCAAGCCGGCATGGTTTATTGCGGCTTGCAGTCTCATGCTGATCAACAATTTTTACTTTGCTTACATTCACTTTATCTTTTTAGCCATTTATCTCGTCTTCAGATATATGATTAAGCTTCAAAGCGAGGAGCGAGGCTGGAAGGTGTTCTGGACACTTGCGATCTCTACGTTGTTATCGTTTGGGATCAGTGCTGCCTTTTTTATCCCGTCTGTTTACGGCTTTCTCAATAATGTAAGACCGCCGTATGAACAGGCAATTCCTTGGTTTGAGCTGCATGATCATCTGCTGTTTACAAGCAGGGTGTATTTATTGCCGGTCATCTTTCTGATTTGTCTGTTTCTCGTTCCGCTATACCGGAACAGATGGTTTTTCATGTTCACATCGATCAGTGTTCTGCTGATCATTTTTCACTACAGTCCAAAGATGGCGAGCGTGTTTAATGGTTTTTCTGCACCGCAGTACAGATTTGAATATATTCTTGCTTTTACAGTTGGAGCAGTTATAGCCATCACCATCAAGCATTTCTCGCAAATGGAGTGGAAGTGGAAAACACGTGCGGTTTTAGGCGCTTGGATTGTATTCCTTCTCGCAGTCGCCCTTTCAGAACGAGCAAAGGGAAATATGGATGTTGTTGTATTTACCGGAATAGGACTGCTTGTGATCAGCTTGTTCTTCCTCTCGATACATGCGGGAAAACGTCTGCACCTTCGTCTCTTGTCAGCTGTGCTCATCGTTGTGAGCTTACTGACAGCAGGCGTGTATCAGCAGGGCTACTTATTTGAAAGAAGCAATATTAAGAGCGTATCAGATACGTATCTGAATAGTGAGGCGTATGCTGGACATGAGCAAATGAAGCTCATTCAGCAGATTGAAAGCCGCTCAAAAGAAGATCCGCTTGCCCGGATTGATTGGATGAACGGCGTGCGCAACAACACCCCGTTATTTGAAGGCTTTCAAGGCATGAGTGCGTATTCAAGTATATTGAATCAGCATCTGCTCCATTTCTACTGGAATGACCTGCAAATTGATATGGGACGGGAAAGTGTCAGCCGGTATGCAACAATGGGGGACAGGGCGAATTTATACAGTCTGACCTACGGGAAGTATTATATGAGAGACAAATCGATGTCTTTCTCACCGCCGGTTTATTTTAAGCCCATATTGGAAAGCGAACATTATGAAGTGTATGAAAATACACGCCCGCTCCCATTTGCAAGAACAACGAGTACCGTCTATTCAGAAAAGTCACTAGAGCATGCGTCAGCACTTGATAAAGAACATGCGATGTTGCAAGGTGTGATCTTAAACAAAAAGGGAAATGCTGAAATCGACCAATCGCCTGATCGAATAAAGGATACAAACATTCATACTGAACAAGCGGTATACGAAAATGGCGTGCTTGATGTATACGGGAAAACGGGTGGGCTGAATATCACCCTCCCAGATGATATCGCTCGCGTGGGGGATGTGTATGTGAGCTTTTATGTGAAGCGGACCGACCGTAACGAAGGGTTTCAGTTATCTGTGGATGACTACGTCACATCACGCAAAAGCAATACGTCTATCTACAAAACAGGCGTTAATGACGTGACGATCAGAGTCCCTGCGGAAAAAATCCTTTCCATACGAGTTCCAAAAGGGACGTATGAGCTGAGTCAATTAAAGCTGTATCATGAGCCTTACCGCACCCTTGCGCGGGCATATGAAAAAGAAAAACAGGATGATGGCAGCCAGCAGGTGAAGCTTAAAAATAACCGCTTTACGATTTCTTATGAGAACAAGCGCGGCGATGATTATATGATTCTGCCTGTTCCATATGAAAAAGGCTGGGAGCTCACGGTGAACGGCCATCAAACCGAGATTGAACAAGCCAATTATGCGTTTATCGGTTTTCCAATAGAAAAAGGCAAAAACGAGATCGTGCTAACCTACTATCCGCCTTATATCAGAATTCTCGCATTGATTTCACTCGTCAGTTTGATCGTTGCGATTTTATATGCACGGAGAAAACACAAGAAACACCACTTTACATCATAAGTGGTGTTTTTTCTCATCATTGATACAATCTACATTAAAGCATGTGAATGGGGGAAACCATTTGACGTTAAACAAAGAGTCCACTATTGCTCATTTTGAACACTCCATTGAATGGGTACAGTCACTAACGGAATTAACAGACAAAGAATGGCGCAGAGCGATCGCTGATGGAAAATGGAGCACCGCTGAAATCATCGCCCATTTCGTTCCATGGGATGAATTTATTTTAAAGGCTCGACTAAAGGAATTTTGGAACGATCGGCCATTACCTCAAGCTCCTGATGTGCACAAAATGAATCAGCAGTCAGCTGAAAGAGCGAGAAAGGAAAAGAAAAGCGAGACGATCGTTCGATTTATTGCTGTCAGAACAGAATTACTTCAAGAAATGAAGAAAATTGAACCATCTCGCTGGAATGAACCTTTTTTTATTGGTCAAACCAAGCTGACGTTATTAAGTTATTTCCAAGGACTGATTGAACACGATACCCATCATATGAAGCAAATCAAAGAAGCACTCTCGTCAGAAAGAGAGTAGAGTCATGAAGCTTCTTTCTCAAATGGAAACGTCGCATAATCAAACAAAAAATGAAATAACCAAAGGCTTAGCGCAAAGAGAATTTCTTCAGAAGTAGTCAGCAAAATGCCGTCAACTAATTCGTCTGATACATAGACAGCACCCCAAATAAACAAAAGGTGAAATAAAACGGCATAGAAAACGATGGATCGTTTTTTGGACCGACACTTACGAACAAACCGCATGAGCACGTGTTCCAGATGTTCAAAAGAGATCCCAAGTACAACATAGATGCCCATAAACAGAATCAACGATAAAATCGATTGATAAAAAGCACCGGTCAAATGAAAGAACAGCACACAAAACAACAAAAATATGTAACAGACAGCTGATAGCGCCATGAGCCATTTCAGCCCTTGCCATAAAGCGTGAACAGATTGTTGCATGGGTAAACAACACTCCTTTACATGAAGATACCTGCAAAAAGGACAGCCTTTTTGCAGGAAGGTGGAATTAATCCTCTTTTTTAGGTGCAGCGATGACAGGATGTTTTTCTGTATCAAGCAGTTTTAAGAATTCTTCGCCTTGATCTAAATGATCCAAAACAAGCTGTTTCGGTGTGACCGCAAGCCACTGATTGAGTGAAATGTCTGCATAATGATCGCTCTTAAAGATTTCTAAGAAATAGAGCGGTTCGTCGCCTGTATTTTCTACATAATGCCCCATCGCAAATGGCACATAGCCAACGTCTCCCGCCTGATAGTTGAAGGTTCTCGCATGTCCATCAGAAGCAAAGACCGTCATTCGTGCCTTTCCAGAAATGAAATATTGCCATTCATCCGTATTTGGGTGCCAGTGTAGCTCACGAATGGCACCTGGATCAACTTTCACAAGAGCGGAGGCAATCGTTTTAGAAGCTTTGAAATTGGTAGAATCCGCAATCCACACTTGTCCGCCGCTTGACGTAATCGGCTCTTGCTTTAACAGCTCATATTTAAAGGAGTTCGGGACTTCTCCTTGCTCTGTTTTCACCTTGTCACACTCAAGGGAACCAGGAATTCCTTTTTGGAAAATATACTTCTCTTTCTCTGGCAGTTTTTCAAATTGCTCCTTTGTCATTCCAAAGTTTTGGAGCACAACTTCCTCTGGCGTATGGGCAAGCCAATCAGTCACTTGGAACGTACTATTTTCAGAGAAGGAACCATCATCAAACACAAGCAAGAATTCAGCTCCCGGTTCAAGTGCTTGAATAGAATGCGGCAAGCCTGAAGGGAAGTACCATAAATCTCCCTCGGTCACATCCTCTGTAAAATTGCGCCCCTCTGCATCAACCGATGTAATTCGGGCTTCTCCATAAATCATGTACGCCCACTCGGCTTCCTTATGCCAGTGCAGCTCGCGAATCGCACCAGGTTTTAGCCGCATGTTCACAGAGGCAAGACTTTTAGAGATTGGTAGTTCACGTACCGTGACTTCTCTTGCGTAACCGCCTTTTTCTAAACGGTTGTGCGTATCAGAAAAAGAATATTTCATGTTGGGAACCGTTCCATGATCGGTTTCTGGTGGCGTGAGCATATCTGGGTTTTGTCTGTCTCGCTCGAGATTACGTGGAATTTTGACCGTTGCTCCTTTTTCTCCTCGAATCGGCTGCGGTACACCATTTTGCTTTTCACTCATGATAAAATCCCCTTTCAACATCGTATTGTGTGAGGTGACAAAAGGCCTTTCATTTCGCCCTCGTTTTCAAAAGGTGAAACGAATCAAGAAGATGTCAATCTGATTCATCATTTTTTTGAACAGCGACCAATCGTTGGATGAGCTTGCTTAATTCATCAAACTTTCGTTCAAAACGTGTCAGCAAATAAATCGTCAAAATGGCAGGAAAGCCAGCCTGACCGAGCTGCTTCAGCCATTCCTCCGAAAAAAAGGTCTCCATTTGTCTCACCTCCCAGCGGATGCTCGTCTTCTCTATAAGTGGTATGAAAGAAGAAATAGGAAATCAAAAGGGGAGAAAATGAACCATTAGACCCGTTTCACAAAGTTTACTTTTTTTAACTTTTGTCCACTTAATGCAAGTAGAGAGAACAAAGGGGAGGATGCACATGGATTATCGGCTGTTATTGAAAGCAAAATGGAAGGAAATCGTTGACCACCCGCTCATTCAGCAGTTTTTAAGCAATCCTAAAAACCAGCAGTTGCTCCGGCAAGTCATGGAAGAGCCAAACGAAGAAAATGCGAAAAAACTAGATTCCGAGTTCAAGCAGTTTTATCAAAAAATCCGCATCATCAAGTATATTTCCACAATGATCCGCATCTTTTCAGTCGACTTTGACAAACGAGTGAAAAAAAAGCAGCAACGTTTTCCGCTCATACTCGATCATCCTGATACGCAAGAAGTGAAAGACCCTGTTCAAACAGATACGTATGAAGCTGTGCTCTTTAACCAGCAAGACTTAGGGGAGCACCTGCAAGACCCAAGATTGTACAAGGCCTATCAGCAGCTCACAGACAAACAAAAAATGGTTTTAACGCATATTTATGTTGAAGGTCAAACAATGAAAGAAATAGCCGACCGGCTAGGCGAAACGAGACAAAACATCTCAAACATCCACAAAAAAGCACTCAACAAACTAAAAGAAGAAACAGGGGGAGATGTCCGTGCAAGAAGACAAAATGACCAATGGAGAAATGGAAGAACTCATTGAAACCTTCACACCCATGATCAAAAAGAAACTACAAAACACGGCATATCAAGAAAGAGAAGACCTCGAACAAGAACTCTACATCAAACTCATCGAAAAAATAGACCGGCTGATTTACCAAGAAGGACCTGGCTTTTGGGAGTTTATTGTGGAATATATGACGAAGTTGTAAGAGGAACTGATGGTGCGAATGTCAGGTGAACATAAAATCCCTGGAACATTCGCACCTTTTTATTCGACAAAATTGGGTAAAAATGTATATTTCATGAAGGAGAAAACAAAATTCTTTATTGAAAGTTGAGGATTTTACCTATCATTTCCTAAAAAATGTTACAATTAGGGCAGAAATCGCAGTCGCACTCTATGTGAGTGCGTGGATTGAAATTGTGAGGATGTCAGATACAATATCCGCTGTTACAGTCGCACTCTATGTGAGTGCGTGGATTGAAATAATTACTTGGAGGTAGTCGATCCCATCCGCTCTTGTCGCACTCTATATGAGTGCGTGGATTGAAATGATCTTGGCTTGATACATTGGATTATCGGAAAGCGGGTCGCATTCTACATGAGTGCGTGGATTGAAATCTTGAAGTAGATGTCCCAGTAATGGTGATAGCTAGTCGCACTCTATATGAGTGCGGGATTTTAAATGATTGTGTCTTAAACGGGTATGACATTCTCAGAGATCATGATCTTACAACACCCTCTTTCAGATACAAAATCCATCAAAATATACCGTTCATTCGTATAGTGAAAACATGACTTTTTGCAGTCATGTTTTTTTCTTCTTCTTTTTCCTAAATACACCTTAAAAAATCTCAAAATAAGTCGAAATGAAAAGTAGTCAATTAGATTCAAATTTTATCCATTCGTAAAGAAATGAAGGAGGAATTGTTTTGGGTGAAACGGAGCGAACCGGTAAAGTGGAGCAGCTGATCTTAGAGAATTATCAAAGATTAAACAGCATGATATCCGAAGAAGTCGACTTTGCTTCTAATCATGGCGGGCTGACAGGAGATTCTAGAGAAGTGATGTGGTTGGAGTTTTTTCGGAAAATCATTCCTAAAAAATATTCATTAGCACAAGGTGTCATCATTATTGACTCAGAAGGAAATCATTCTAACGAAGTCGATATTGCCGTTTTTGATGAGCAGTATACGCCGTATGTGTTCCAACACAATTCGTTGAAGTTTATACCGATTGAGGCGGTTGCGGTTGCTATAGAATGTAAAAGTTCAAATTTCGATGTTGATAATTTAAAAGTTTGGTCTGACAATATAAAAAAATTAGTACCGAAAACAAAAGGAATAGCTAGGATGGCCGCCCAAGGGGTTGTCATGGTTGAAAATGATACACAGAAACGAACACGTCCTATATTAATTTTAGCAAGTAATTTAAAAAGGCAAACAGCAAACTCATCTTCAGGGATGTTTAAAAAATTAGACAAAGCATTTGACTTTATACTTATGAAACAAAAGAGTGTATTTCATTTAAGAGCTCCTAATGAAGGTGAACACCTAAGATGGTGGGCTAATGAATTAAATTGTTATGATCCAGAAAGATCTAAGAAACAAGAGGATGAAAAAAAGAAAGAAAATATTGAAAATAATGAAGATGATAGTAAAGACAAAGTGATTTCGAACAAACTCAGTGAATTACGTATTGATCACAATGAGCTGTTAACGCTAAACTTCCAATTAAATCAATTGCTGATGCTCATCAACAATCCCATGTTTTTCCCTCACTATGCATATGCCGAGCTATTTCAGAAACAGATAACAAAGTGAAGAAAGGAGAGCGACATGACAAGGGAATCTAGTAAACCCAAAACGAATTGGCATGATGTGAAACATGCGATTGACACGAAAATTCATGAGGACCAAAGACTTTTTAAAGAGCCGCTTACTATTCATTTGGTTACGCCAATGTTTGGGGGAGGGCCCAAATCAAACTCAATTGATCAAGACAGACCGATTCGAGAAAGTGCAATTCGTGGACATCTTCGTTTCTGGTGGCGTGCAACTCGAGGAGCTGCCTGCAAAAATGCGAATGAATTATCTAAAAGAGAAGCAGAGATATTTGGTCATACAGAACAAGCGAGCCAGATTCAAGTGGTAACCCATTATGAAACAGACGAAGTGAAAAGAAATTCAAAAGTATTTTTTAAAAAGAAAAATCATCCTTTTCCACGGTATGTTCTTTCAAATATGAAAGATGAAACACCATACCTCATGAAGGCGCAATTTTCTTTAAATATCCGGTTATCTAAAAAAACAACCGATTTTGAGTTAATCAAAAAAGAAGTTGAAGCAGCATTATGGGCTTGGATCAACTTCGGTGGACTTGGGCCAAGAACGAGACGTGGGTGTGGCAGTTTATATTGCAAACAATTTTCACCATACAACAAGAGGACAAAAAGCCAATTGGAAAAATGGTTTGAGCAAAAGCTTTTAGAATATGACATTCAATTGCCAGCATCAAGTCGAGAATGGCCGACGCTTAGTCGTGAATTCAAAGTACAGGCATTTCCATCATCTATGATCTCATGCTGGCAATCCGTCATTCAGACATATGAAACATTTCGAAGAAGATCAAACCCGTACAAAAAAAGGGGAAGAAGTTGCTGGCCGGAAGCAGATACTATTCGTCTGTTAACAGGTAAGGCTAAATCAGGTCATCACATCCCTTATCCAAAAGAGAAACCATTTCAATATCAAGCATTTCCTAGAGCTCAATTTGGTTTGCCTATTCAGTTCCGATTTGCTCCTAAAGATAGTGGGAAAGATCCAGATCCTGTAACGCTCCTACCTAAAGGAAAGGATCGTTTGGCTTCACCACTCATCTTAAAACCGTTAGCTATTAATCAAAAGGAATCGGTGGGCATGGTGATGGTGTTGCAGCAACCAAAGATCGAAGCGTTATCGCTTTTAGGGTACGGAAAGCCTTTGCCCAATGTGACAGATGAACAAAGTATCTACCCAACAGCCTCCTACTCAAACAACCCATTACAAGACGAGAGTGGCCGTACGCACTCATCGGCGATTCAAGCCTTTTTACATAGCAAGGAGGTGCAAACATTTTGTCAGAAGAATTACAAAAACAAACATTAATGCTATTTTCGATAGGGCCTGTTCAAGAATTTATTGCGCAAGCAAGGCGGACGCGTGATTTATGGTTTGGCTCTTTTCTTCTATCTGAATTAAGTAAAGCAGGTGCGAAGAAATTTCAGGAACTGGGTGGAACGCTTATTTTCCCTGTGTTCAACGAATCCTCTGCAAAAACAAACAACGCACCAAACAAAATATTGGGAGGAATTTCACACGAACAACCTTCATCCGTTGCAAGACAAGTAAAAAAAGCAATATATAACAAATGGAAGGAATACGCAGACTTCGTAAGAGGGATTGTGGATCCTTATATTCAAATAGGCACATGGAATCGACAAGTAGATGATTTAATAGAATTTTATGCTGTGTGGACTGAGATGCAAACTCAAGAGGAAGCGGCAAATGCGTCCGCAAGTCCATATCATATGGCTCTTCAAGAAGTCGAAGGTTTAATGGCGGCACGGAAGTCTTTAAGAGATTTTAAACAAAATGAGCCAGGGGCGTTATTCGGTGAACCAAAATCATCACTTGATGGTGGCCGGGAATCAGTTTTCCAAAAGCAAAAAACACCACAGCAAGTGGCGCAATTAGCAAAATGGGGAATTGGTGAACATGAATCATTAGATGCGATTTCAGTGATCAAACGATTGTCCTTACATAAGCATCCGAGCAAGACATTTCCATCAGTCTGCGATAAAGCTTTTGTTCCCTATCAAAACATGTTGGAAGAAAATGAACAGATGAAGAAAGCTGCCACTCAATATGTGAAAGATGTAGAAATGTATCTTGAGAATATGAATCTAACAGTAGCCCCTATTGATTTGAGTGAGGCATCGCTTTTTTATGATAGAAGAATAGAAGATTATCTTGAACAACGTGGACTTGTCGGGACCACACGAACAGAAGCGAAAAATGATATCACACAGCTGCTTGAAAAATATTTCAAAGGTGAATACAGCAAGCATCATGGCCAGCCGGTTAAACCACCAGCACCTTCACCTTACTATGCCTTTCTCATGGCGGATGGAGATAAGATGGGCAGCCAACTACGAAATATACAGCATGTAGAAAGCCATATTGCATTTTCTAAAACGCTCTCAACTTTTGCTTCAAAGGCTCGTGGGATTATTTCCAAATGTGAAGGTACATTGATCTATGGCGGTGGAGATGATGTCATGGCTTATGTACCGGTTCACAAATGCTTAGAAGCAGCTGGGAAATTACAAAGAGAATTTGTTTCAACGATGAAGGCTCATCAACATAGTGAGACACCTCCTTCGATTTCAATTGGCATCGCCATTGTTCATATGCTTGAGCCTCTTGAAGAAGTAAGAAGTATGGCACGTCAGGCTGAACAATATGCAAAACAAGAGCGAAATTCATTAGCGATTCATTTCCAAAAGCGAGGCGGAGGAGACACAATGAATATCTCAGTCTCATTTCAAATAGATCCAGTGGACTCTATCCAAGAGATGACGACGTGGTTAAAACAGTCTTATTTCACGACTGGCTTTGCATATGGCTTACGAGAGTTGTATCAAACATACGAACAGTCTCCATTTAAAAAACAGCCAGCAATTTTAGATGAACTCATTCCACTAGAGATAAGACGTCTTGCATTCAAAAAGAAAACGGAAGCAAAAACAGAGCAAGAAACGAAAGAGTGGATCGATCAATTGATTGCGAAGTATATACCGAAGAAGAATACATTAGAAGAATTACATACAATCGCTGAATGTATGATCATTGCTCTTCAACTAGAGGAGGTAAGTGGACATGCCTGAAAGATGGTTTCACATTCAACCGCTTGATCCGCTGCTTATTCGTGATGCACGCCCATTTCAAAGTGTACCGGGTATAAGGGCGCGTTCATTAAACGATGTTCCGCCGAGTGTGGTCGCAGGAACACTTCGTACAGCTCTAGCGAAGAAACGACAATCAATAAAACACACGACGCCACTTTCTTATTATGCGAAATCTCTTGTGCGAGGTCCTTTATATCGCTGGCATGATCATTTATATGTTCCAATGCCTCATGACCTTGAGTTATTCGATGATGAGTATGGCATGTATCAAGTGAGACCGAAGCCAATGATGTCGAAAGGCCAGGGCTTTTTTGGTACAGGAAAAACAGGCCGTTTTAGTGAGGCATTATGGCCGCCAATTGGAGCTGGTGCTCGTAAAAAAATGAAATCGCCGCCTGCTTTTGTATCACTAAAGTGGATGGTGAACTGGCTGACAGACGCAGTGGATGAGAGTCAGGTGAAGGAAGCCTTGACTGAATACCAACACTTGCAGAAGGAAAATCATTCGTTCAAAAATGATGCACCACCTGCATTTATTCCAGCATTACAGCGTCAGGAACGAACACAAATTGAGGTGGAAACTGGCAGTAAAAGAGCAAAAGATCAGCATCTATTTTCAACTGAATCGCTCTTATTCCCAGATGACTTTAAATTGGAGGCAGGAATAGATTTATCTACTGAAGAGTCAGAAGAATTAAAGCCTTTCTCAGGCATTCACCCAATCGGTGGTGAACGGCGGCTGGCTCATATAGAAGACCGGCCACATGTATACCAACAAGATTGGACATGTCCGGATCCTATTAAAGAATCGCTCAAAAACAAGCCGTATGTTCGCATGATATTGGCGACACCTGCTTATTTCAGTAAAGGATGGCAGCCCGGATGGCTGGATGAACAGCTCATGTCAAAACCACTATTTGATACAAATGTACGACTGAAATTGGTTTGGGCCTCTGTTCCACATTGGCAGCCAATTTCTGGATGGAGTTTAGCGAATAAAGACAAAGGGCGTGAAAAAGCAATACGACGCTTAGTCCCCGCAGGTAGTGTTTACTTCTTTACAGTAGAAGAAGGAGATCCAGCAGAACTGGCCGAAAAAATGTGGCTTCAATCAGTATCTGATCGTAACCGGCGTAAAGAAGCGTTTGATCGTGAAGATGGCTGCGGGTTAGCACTTTGGGGAACATGGAAGCCGAATGAATAAGAGGAGTGAGATGATGGAAGCAAGCCGTTGGTTTTGGATACATTGTTTATCCCCCCTCCATATTGGAGCGGGTGAAGGAATTGGCGTGATTGATATGCCTATTCAACGAGAAAAAGTAACAGAATGGCCGATTATACCTGGAAGCAGTATCAAAGGCGTGCAGCGTGAGCATTATCGCGCGAAAGGACAAGACACATTCGTACAAAAAGTATTTGGTACACAAGGAGATCAAGATGGAAGCGCAGGAGCAGTCGTCATGACAGATGGCCGGTTATTTTCATTCCCGGTGGCGAGTAGATACGGTACATTTGGATATGTGGCAAGTCCACTCATATTGAAAAGATTAGCCCGTGATGCAAAAGCATTAGGTGTATCGCTGGATATCCCTGATCTCATAGAAGAATCAAGCACGCTAGTCACCATGAATTCTAAATTAGTAGAGAATGACGAATTATATCTAGGTGAATTTCAAGGGGCTGCAAAAAAATCTCAACAACTAACCGATTTTGCTGAACAGATGGCCAAACTTTTATTCGACGATAAACAATCACAAACTCTTTGGATAGAACGATTTGTGATTGTAAGTGATGACGTTTTTCAATACATTGTCACTATGAATTCTGAAGTGACACCTCGTATTAGAATTGATCATGAAACCCAAACAGTTAGTAAAGGAGCTCTCTGGTATGAAGAGTATGTACCAGCAGAAGCCATATTTTATGGGCTCATGTGGTGTGATCGTGTCGATGGAAGAAATGATTTATCTGTTAGACACCAACTTTTAAATCAACTAGAAAAACAGATGTATCTTCAATTAGGTGGAAACACAAACGTAGGTAAAGGAAGAGTATCCTGGCGTATGACAGGAGGGGAGAGATCATGAAACTCATTCAACATCATTATGCTGAGAAAGCGTATCAACATGTGATGAATGCCAAAACGAATGAGGAGAATTTCTCAAATCAATATGGACAACTCTGTCACAGATTCGCCTCAATGATCTTAACAAATGGATTAAGGCTCACCATTACATTTTTTGAAGCAAAATCAAAAAAAGGAAATGCTTATCAACAATTCGTTCAGGATATAAAAGAAACACTAGATATACAAGGAGATTGGTCAGCTTCTAATCGAAATTACTTAATCAAATCAAGACAAGCTTTAAGTGCATCTGTTTGGTTAAAAAGATATGCGGAATCTATTTTAAAGGTGGAACAAGGGGCGGAAAATGTGGAGGACATCCAATGAATCTGTCATTAACCTTAAACAAAAGCAAATGGGAGATTGATGGTTCTGCATTGTCGAACATCATAAAGGACAGTTCGAAAAAGCAGTCATTTTATGAAAATGTGATTAGTCTACATCGAAAACAATGGGGAAAAAATCGCTTATTGTATGAAAAATTTTTGGAGCGATATTATACCGATACGAACCCCACATGCTTAGTCAAATCCATATCGCCGTTAGTCATTGGACATGGAGGAGAGGGTGTGCTTGAAACGGGATTGTTATTACACCCGATATACGGCGTTCCTTATTTACCAGGAACAGCTTTAAAAGGCGTAGCCTCTCATTATGCCCACTCTGTATTAGGTGAAAACTTTCCAGAACTAAAACAAGGTGGTAGTGATTACAACACATTGTTTGGAACAAACGAACGTGCTGGCATCATCGAATTTCATGATGCGCTCATGATGCCTGAGACGGTAGGAGAAGCATTCAAAGTAGATGTGATGACACCACATCATTCAGACTACAACAGCGTCAAGCTAGATAAGATAAACAAAGGGGGAAGTGTTCCAGCCCCTCGAGACGATGACTCACCAACACCTATTCATTTCTTAACGGTGGTCAACGGCCGCTTTCAACTTCTATTGAAAACAAAAAAGAATCTACCAGAAGAATCGGAATGGCTCGAACTCGCCAAAACCATCTTACTAGGCGCTTTAGAACACGAAGGAATCGGTGCTAAAACAAATGCGGGTTATGGAAGACTTAAAATGGACGACGTCATTTCTTAAGCCATGGTGCGAATGTGAGGTGAACATAAAATCCCTGGAACATTCGCACCGTTTCATTCGACAAAAATGGTAAATAATGTATATTTTTAGGGAGGAAAACAAAATTCTATATAGAAACTTGAGGATTTTGATGATCATTTCCTAAAAAATGTTATAATTAGGGCGGAAATCGCAGTCGCACTCTATATGAGTGCGTGGATTGAAATTAGAAAACTGTTGACATATTGGTATTACCTGAGTGTCGCACTCTATATGAGTGCGTGGATTGAAATTCTTCAAAGAATTTTGAGGCTTCAAGTCGATCTTGTCGCACTCTATATGAGTGCGTGGATTGAAATCTGTAGCTCATGACAAGCATAAAGACTCGGTTAGTCGCACTCTACATGAGTGCGTGGATTGAAATTCTATCTTCTTAAAGGTTTTCCAGTCATGACTATCGTCGCACTCTACATTAGTGGATGGATTAATAATTGCGAAAACTAACTCTGCCTCCTGCATCAGTAGTCATGAATCTAATTGAATTCAATTGTTGCTGAAATATAAAGAAGTATGATTAACAAGTTTCAATAGATTTCATACTAAGAAAAAGTCGGTGCGAATGTGAGGTGAACATAAAATCCTTGGAACATTCGCACCTATTCATTCGACAAAAATGAGAAAAAATGTATATTTTTTTAAGGGTAAAAACAAACTTCTATATAGAAACTTGTGGGTTTTGACGATTATTACCTAAAAAATGTTATAATTAGGGCGGAAATCGCAGTCGCACTTTACATGAGTGCATGGATTGAAATATGTCATTTAACTCTTTGACTGCTGCCTCTGGGTGTCGCACTTTACATGAGTGCGTGGATTGAAATAGCTAGATTTTGAATACTGTTTCCTAGCTCCTTGGGTCGCACTTTACATGAGTGCGTGGATTGAAATGAGTAGTATCATAGTTTTTTCTCAGCCTTACCATGTCGCACTTTACATGAGTGCGTGGATTGAAATACCTTTTATACAAATGTTACCCTCTACCCAATTAGTCGCACTCTACATGAGTGCGTGGATTGAAATTTTGAATCATCCCAAACGCTCGGACCATTTTTCAGTCGCACTCTAATGAGTGCGTGGATTGAAATTTACGGATGAAGAAGAACCAGAACACAATTATTAACGTCGCACTCTACCTGAGTGCATAGATCACAGTGTCTTTGTTTTATACAAATTCAACTACCTATCCAGTTCAAAATCTACACAAAATGAATAATCAATAATGTACGTCCCCCCCTAAATCCAAGCCCTACACAACAAAAAAAGACTCGCTCACACAGAGCCGAGTCTTAATTTTTTTTGCAGTTTTTCTTCACTGAAAATCCAGCCGGTATAGGAATTTTTGATTTGGTGGTCCATGTCGATATGGCAGATCGCAACAAAAGGATAGTGACCTTTGCTGCGGTAGCGCAAATCAATGAACCGTACCTCATAATGATCCTTGTATTTATCTACTTCCCACCGGTAGACAGGGGAGAAGGAGAGAAAGGCTGAAATGTTTTCATCCTGTTTGGCAATTTTCATAATCTCAGTATCAGGGACCGGCACACGGTTAAAGGTGTCTAAAATGATGATCTCACCATTCATACTGCGTCCAACATGGAAAGAGGATTTACATTTCACAGCAATACGCCATTGTCTAAACTTCATTGTAGGCGAAATGATTATTTCCTCAATCTCATCGAATCGTGCACGCAGCTGGCGTTTAATCTGAAGCTGCATGATGACCCTGACGATATAGTAACAGAAAATCACGGCATACAGCGTAATGAACGTATAGCCGGGATGCCCGCCAATCGCCCATACGACAATGGCGACAAGATGTGTAAAAAAGATGAATGGATCGAACGTGTTAATGATCCCAAGCGCTACCCATTTCTTTGAAAATGGACGAATGGCCTGCGTGCCGTAAGCATTGAAAATATCGACAAACACATGAAGCACAACGGCTAATAGTGTCCATAACCAAAGGTGAAGTAAATTTGCCCCCGGCACAAATGGGAAAATCACAGCCGGAATTAGCAATGACCAAAACAGTACAGCCGGAATGGAATGAGTAAATCCCCGGTGATTTCTTATATAAACTGCATTATTTTTTAGTTTTAGCACAGTATCAATGTCTGGTGCTTGGGAGCCGGCGATGGTCGCGATCATCACGGCGTGTGCCATGTGTGGATCTGCGCTGACGGCTGGATCTAAAAGCGCAAGTCCCCCAAGAGAAATGCCCATTACTACATGAGTACCAGTGTCCAATTGATTACCTCCTAGTTATCATGCTTAGGAACAATCATAAAAAGTATACGTCTCTCATCAAGACTATGTGCAAAATCACTTTTGCTTTATCCCGATTTAATGTAACATGTTAACGTATCTACAAACAGTATACAACAAATAAGGTTCTTTTCAGAACGTTAGCTCTCGGTTCGATAAGAAGGAGTATAGAGATGAAAGACATTCAAGAAAAGCTGGACCGCAAAGATATTGCGGGCTTTCAGCATGATTTAATCGATTGGTATGAAAAAGAACAACGAACACTTCCATGGCGTGAAAATCAAGATCCATATCGCGTCTGGGTATCAGAAGTGATGCTCCAGCAAACAAGAGTGGATACGGTCATTCCGTACTTCAATCGGTTTATGGAGCAATTCCCGACGGTGAAGGATCTTGCTTTAGCTGATGAAGAAAAGGTCATGAAAGCATGGGAAGGTCTTGGCTACTACTCACGAGTGCGTAATTTACAGGCAGCTGTGAAAGAAGTCTATGAATCCTACGGGGGCGTTGTCCCTGATACGAAAGAACAATTTTCAAAACTGAAAGGTGTAGGCCCGTATACGAGCGGCGCAGTGCTGAGTATCGCCTATAACAAGCCATACCCTGCGGTAGACGGCAACGTGATGAGGGTCATTTCCCGTATCTTGTCCATATGGGATGATATTGCAAAACCAAAAACGAGAAACATTTTCGAATTTGCGGTTGATCAGCTCATTTCCCGGGAAAAGCCGTCAGAATTCAATCAAGGGCTAATGGAGCTAGGTGCACTTATTTGCACCCCAACCTCTCCTGCATGCCTCATTTGTCCTGTAAACATGCATTGCTCGGCACTTGAGGAAGGCGTTCAGCATGAGCTGCCGGTGAAAAGTAAAAAGAAAAAGCCGACTGCGAAATCAATGGCAGCGGTGGTGTTATTTGATGATGCAGGCCACCTCTATATTCATAAGCGTCCAAGTACAGGTCTGCTTGCGAATTTATGGGAGTTCCCAAACATAGAAACAATGAAGGGAAGAAAAACGGAAAAAGAGCAGCTGATTGATTTCTTAAAAGAGGAAGCGGGTGTACAAGCAGAACTTGGTGATTTAGAAGGCACCATTCAACATGTATTTACCCACCTCATCTGGAATATTTCTGTTTTCTTTGGACGTGTGACCTCTGTATCTGATGACACGATGCTGAAAAAAGTCACAACAGAAGAATTTGAGGCATATGCTTTGCCAGTCTCACATCAAAAAATATGGAAGATGGCACTTGAACAGCCTAGTCATATTTAACCGTTGTACCATGGGTATAATCGGCTTCATTTCGGTGCAGACCCCCGCGGTTTTCAATTTCAGAAATGATTTCTCGATACTTAGATTGCCCTTCTTCGTTTAAATAAGGTAAAATTTGTTGGAAAGCATGATGAAAAAAAGCAAGCTCAGTATCTTTCCATTGATCCTTTGACATCATGCCAAGCTGGCTTAAATCGCGTCCGACATACATGAATGTAACCTCCTAATAGGAACTTTCCTATTAGTGTGAAGCGAATGGACGAAAACTATTCAAATCAGGAGATGAACCATAATGAACAAGCGTAAATGTGCACTAATTACAGGCAGCAGTAGAGGTGTCGGGAAAGAAGTAGCCCTTCGCCTGGCTGAAAAAGGATATGACATTGTCATTAACTATGCAAGAAGCAAAAAAGCAGCACTTGAAACAGCTGAAGAAATTGAAGCGATGGGTGTTAAAACATTAGTTGTCAAAGCCAACGTTGGTCAGCCAGAGAAAATCAAAGACATGTTCCAGCAAATTGACGAAACGTTTGGCCGTTTAGACGTATTTGTGAACAATGCGGCATCTGGCGTTCAGCGCCCAATCATGGATCTTGAAGAAAATCATTGGGACTGGACCATGAATATCAATGCGAAAGCCTTGTTATTCTGCGGACAAGAAGCAGCCAAATTAATGGAGAAAAACGGCGGCGGACATATCGTCAGCATTAGCTCACTAGGCTCTATCCGCTACCTTGAAAACTACACGGTGGTCGGTGTATCTAAAGCAGCACTAGAAGCTTTGACACGCTATCTATCCGTTGAGCTGTCACAAAAAAATATCGTCGTAAATGCCGTATCAGGCGGCGCCATCGATACAGATGCACTCAAGCACTTCCCAAATCGTGAAGAGCTATTAGAAGACGCTAAGAAAAATACACCAGCAGGCCGTATGGTGGAAATTAAAGACATGGTCGACAGTGTAGAATTCCTTGTATCAGGCAAAGCAGATATGATTAGAGGACAGACGATTATCGTCGATGGCGGACGTTCTTTGCTTGTTTAAAAAAATTATGAATAAGATGTACACCTTCTGCACAAATTAATGTGCGTGGAGGTGATAATGATGGATAAACAACAAAACAAAACAAACGCACAACAAGTGAAAAAACAAAACCAAGCTGCTGCACAAGGCGGTCAATATGGCACTGAATTTGCTAGCGAGACTGACGCACAGCACGTAAAAAAATACAACCAAAAAGCTGAGCAAAACAAACAACAAAACAGCTAATCACTGAAACAAAGGGAAGCACTTCATCTACGAATGAAGTGCTTTTCTTTTTGCCTCTCCCCACCATCCGACAAAACCTGTAAAACCTCTACATAAACAGTCAAAGGACTTCTTCCTTCTTTCAAGAAATGGTATAGATACAAAAAGTGGAATCGAAGGAAAGGGAGGAGTTAGATGTCTGATTTCGATCAGCTTGTCAAAGAACAAATGCAGCTTATGGATCAGCTGCTCGATGTACAAGGAGAACTTGATCTGTACTTAGAGACAGAAAAACGATTGTTGCAAGGTGAAAAAAAGGAAGAGCGGCATAAGCTTCATGATCAAATCAAACAGAAACGAGAGGAACTGCAAAAAGTCCAAACACTATTTACAAAACAGACTAAACAAGTCATCAATTCGTATAAGCAAATGGAGAAGAGCTCAACCGTGATGTAAAAGAGTGTGCCGTTCAATTGGGTTGAATGGCTTTTTCATTTCATTTTTTAATGATGTAACGGTATAATATAATAGAGACATGTTTAGTTGGGAAATTAGGTCTTTGGACTGTTAGGTTTGTTTGTTATAGAAAGTAGGGGAGAAAATATGGGCTATCCCAAGGAAGGAGAAACCATCCAAATTCAAAGCTATAAACATAATGGCTTGATCCACAGGATTTGGAATGAAACCACCATTCTGAAAGCAACGGAATTGTGTATCATTGGTGCAAACGATCGAACAATGGTGACTGAATCCGATGGCCGAACATGGATGACAAGAGAACCGGCTATTTGCTATTTTCATGCAAAACAATGGTTTAATGTCATTGGGATGCTTCGAGATGATGGGGTGTATTATTACTGCAACATCAGCTCTCCTTTTGCGACAGATGAAGAGGCGATTAAGTATATTGATTACGACTTAGATGTCAAAGTCTTTCCGGACATGACGTATAATATTTTGGATGAGGATGAATATGCAGATCATAAGAGGCAGATGAATTATCCAAAAGAAATCGATAGTATCTTACGAGAGCATCTAAATACATTACTGCATTGGATTCACCAGCGGAAGGGACCGTTTGCTCCAGAATTTGTGGATATGTGGTATGAACGTTTTTTGCGTTATACAAAATAAGTAACAGCAGCTAAAACCTGTTTGGCTTTTCAAAGCCAACAGGTTTTTGATTGCGTACGGATAAGAGGCACTGATAGATTGGGAAGGAGATTTACATGGGGGTCATAAAACGTTACATGGCTTTTGTAACACCGTATAAAAAACAGATTGCATTGACAATGGTGATCGGAATGATTAAGTTCTCGATCCCCTTAACATTGCCTCTGCTTTTAAAGTATGTCATTGATGATGTGATTCAAGGCTCTGGATCGGCTGAAGAAAAAACATCCACTCTCTTTATTATTATGGGAATCATGCTTGTATTATTTTTAGTGATGAGACCGCCTGTTGAGTACTACAGACAATACTATGCGCAGTGGACAGGCAGTAAAGTATTATTTGATATTCGGGAAAAACTGTTCTCGCACATTCAAAAGTTGAGCCTTCGTTATTACGCCAACACGAGAACAGGGGAAATTATTTCAAGGGTCATCAACGATGTGGAGCAAACAAAGGAATTTGTCATCACAGGGCTTATGAACATTTGGCTTGATTTGATGACCGTCCTGATTGTGATAGCCATTATGTGTACACTGGATCTTAAACTCACCATTGTGTCTGTCATTATTTTTCCGCTGTATGCGTTAGCAGTGAAGTATTTTTACGGACGGCTTCGCAAGCTGACAAAAGAGCGGTCGCAGGCACTGGCTGAGGTACAAGGGCACCTGCATGAGCGAGTACAAGGAATGCCTGTCATTCGCAGCTTTGCGATTGAAGAATACGAACAAGAGAATTTTCACGATGAAAATAAAAATTTCTTAAACAAAGCGATCAATCATACGAATTGGAATGCCAAAACATTCGCTGTCGTCAATACGATCACAGACATTGCGCCGCTGCTCATCATTGCTTTTGCTGGCTATACCGTCATTAACGGGTCGCTTTCAATTGGGACAATGATTGCCTTTGTTGGCTACATTGACCGGATGTACAACCCGATTCGCCGTCTCATTAACTCATCGACGACTTTAACTCAGTCAGTAGCATCAATGGATCGTATTTTTGAGTTTATTGATGAACCGTATGAAGTAACAGACAAGCCGAATGCAAAAGAAGCCAATCACTTAAAAGGAGAGGTAGAATTTAAAGATGTGTCGTTCCGTTACGAACATACACAGGAAGAGATTTTACACAATATCTCCTTGAAAGTAGACAAAGGTCAAACCGTTGCGCTTGTAGGAATGAGCGGCGGAGGGAAGTCGACACTCGTCAGCTTAATTCCAAGATTTTATGATGTCACAAGCGGATCACTCGAAATTGACGGCATTGATATTAAAGAGTACAAGGCAAGAAGCCTGCGGAATCAAGTCGGGATGGTGCTCCAAGATACATTCTTATTCAGTGACACCATTAAAGAAAATATCGCTGTGGGAGACCCAGAAGCATCCTTTGAGAAAATTGTGTCGGCGGCCAAAGCGGCTAATGCCCATGAGTTCATCATGTCTCTTCCTGAAGGATATGACACAAAGGTAGGAGAACGTGGCGTAAAGCTATCAGGCGGTCAAAAACAACGAATTTCAATTGCGAGGGTATTTCTTAAAAATCCACCGCTGCTTATTTTAGACGAAGCGACGTCTGCACTTGATTTAGAAAGTGAACATTACATTCAAGAAGCGATGCAAAAGCTGGCAAAAGATCGCACAACTTTTATTGTTGCGCACCGTTTATCAACGATTACACATGCGGACCTCATTGTGGTCATGGAACAAGGCGAGATTGTGGAAAAAGGAACACATGAAGAATTAATGAACCGAGACAGCCACTATCGTCATCTATTTACCATTCAAACATTAAATTAGTAGAAGCCTATCCGATTCTAGCGGATAGGCTTTTTTATGCTTGTCAAAAACATGACATATTTCCCAGCTTGTCTCAATACAATTTTAAAAAGTATGACGGGGTGGTGAAGATGTGAAAGAACAAAAAGTATTGCTAGATGTCAAACAGCTGTCTATTGCTTTTCAGCAAAAAAAGCAGAGAGTGCCGATCGTTCATGACATCTCATTCTCTATTCAAAAAGGAGAAACCTTAGGTATTGTGGGCGAATCTGGCTGCGGGAAAAGCATCACATCGATGTCTTTAATGGGGCTGAATCACCAAACAGAAACAACAGGTCACATACAATTTGAAGGTCAAAACCTGCTGTCACTGTCGGAGAAACAATGGCGAGAGGTCAGAGGGAATGACATCTCAATGATTTTCCAGGAACCCATGACTTCTCTCAATCCACTCATGACCATCGGCAAGCAAATGACAGAAGCCCTTTTCACACATCAGACTATCAGCCAAAAAGAAGCAAAAGTAAAGGCGGTAGATTTGCTTCAAACGGTAGGCCTGAAACAAGCAGCGTCATTACTCAAAAAATATCCACATGAACTATCGGGCGGCATGCGTCAGCGTGTGATGATTGCGATGGCGATGCTGTGTCACCCAAAGCTCATGATTGCAGATGAACCAACGACTGCACTTGATGTCACCATCCAAGCACAAATTCTTCGTTTGCTCAAAAAGTTAAATGAAGAGATGGACACCGCTATTTTATTTATTACTCATGATTTAGGCGTCGTGCGGCAAATATGCCAGCGTGTCATGATTATGTATGCCGGTCGAATCGTAGAAGAAGGAACCGTTGACCGTATTTTCCAAAAACCTCTCCATCCCTACACGAAAGGTCTTTTCGCCTCTGTTCCATCATTTAAAGAGAAAAAAGAAAAACTCATGTCTATTGCGGGTCATGTACCTAAGCCAGGAGCTATTCGGTCCGGCTGTCAATTTGCACCACGCTGTCCATATCAAATGACGCAATGTCTTGAAAAAGACCCATCTTTACAATCCATTTCACACAATCACCGCGTCGCATGTTTTCTAATGGAAGGAGGAGAAGACACTGAATCACCCACTGTTGCAAGTGAATCAACTGACGAAGCGTTATGACACATCGGCATTTTTTTCTAAACACAAACAGACGACTTTGGCTTTAAATCAAGTGTCCTTTCACGTGAAAGAAGGAGAGACGCTCGGCATTGTGGGCGAATCTGGCTGCGGGAAATCAACCCTTGGCAAAAGCTTAATGAGATTAATCGAACCGACTTCTGGCTCAATCCAAATGAAAGGAAAAGAAGTGACGCTTCTGAAAGAACGAGACATGCGTTCCTTCAGAAAAGACATTCAAATGATTTTCCAAGATCCATACGCTTCCTTAAATCCACGAATGAAAATCAAAGACATTTTAGAAGAACCGCTCATTGTTCATAAACACGGAACAAAAGCAGAAAGACAAAAGCGGGTAAAAGAGATGCTGCACATTGTTGGGTTTGACCCATCCTATGGAGACCGTTATGCGCACCAATTCAGCGGCGGTCAGAGGCAGCGTATTGGAATTGCTAGGGCGCTCATTACTCATCCAAGTCTTGTGATTGCCGATGAGCCAGTTTCCGCTTTAGATGTATCGGTTCAAGCACAAATATTGAATTTAATGCTCGAATTGCAAAAGACGCTTTCTCTGACGTACTTGTTTATTTCTCACGATCTAGGCGTTGTCAAGTATATGAGCGACCGAATTGCAGTGATGTACGCTGGCCGTATTGTAGAAATGGGTCCTGCGGAGGACGTCTTTCACAAGCCGCTTCATCCCTATACATCGCTTCTTCTGAAATCCATTCCACATATGGATCACGTGCTGGAAACGCAGGATGTGTCAGCGGAAGAATCCACCCTGGTGTCAGAAGATGGCTGTCCTTTCTATAAAAGATGTCCAAAAAGGTGGGCGCAATGCTTGCAAGCTGTTCCGCCTTTGTATGAGGAGGAAACAGGCCATGCAGCTGCGTGCTATTTATATCAAAAGGAGGAACACAATGAAGAAGACATGGTTATTCAGTAGTTTCATTCTTGTGCTGGCACTTGCGTTATTTTTAGGGGGTTGTTCATCTTCATCAACATCAGAAGAAAAAGCCACAAAAGACACTCTCGTATTCGGCAGAGGAGGGGACTCTACGTCACTTGATCCGATTACAACAACAGAAGGCGAAACCTTCAAGGTCACAGAGAATATGTTTGAAAAGCTTTTGAATTACGGTGAAAAAGACACGACCATCCATCCGGGCCTCGCAACAGAATGGGATGTTGCAAAGGACGGAAAATCGTACACGTTCTACTTAAGAGAAGGTGTGAAATTTCACGATGGCACAGATTTTAATGCAGAAGCAGTGAAATTCAACTTTGACCGCTGGATGAATGGAGATGCCGAAAAATTTCCTTACTACGGCATGTTTGGCGGCTATAAAAAAGATAAAGGGCATGTCATTAAAGACATCATCGTCAAAGGAGAGCATGAAATTGAATTTCAACTCAAACGCCCGCAGGCAACATTTCTGAAAAACATCGCCATGTCACCATTTGGTATCGCTAGTCCTGCAGCAGTTGAAAAAAGCGGTGATTCATTTAGAGAAAACCCAGTGGGCACAGGACCATTTAAGTTTAAAGAATGGAAGCAAAACGACCGTATTGTCTTAGAAAAGAACGAAGATTACTGGCAAAAAGATAAACCAAAACTGAAACAAATCATCTTCCGCTCTATTCCTGAAAACTCTGCTCGTTTAAATGCGCTTAAAACAGGCGAAATCGACTTAATGGATGGCGTCAATCCGTCCGATTTAGATGGCATTAAAACAGACAAAGCGCTCCAGCTGATTGAAAGACCATCCATGAACGTAGGTTATATCGGGCTGACAGTGACTAGAAAGCCGCTTGATAACAAGTTGGTTCGTCAGGCACTCAATTATGCAGTTGATAAAGAATCAATCATCGAGTCGTTTTATGGAGGGCTTGCTGAACCAGCAAAAAATCCACTTCCTCCGTCATTAGAAGGCTACAATGACGAGATTGAGCCATATCCATATGATCCGGAAAAAGCAAAAGAACTATTGAAAGAGGCAGGCTTCCCTAACGGTTTTCGCATCAAGCTTTGGGCAATGCCTGTGCCGCGTCCATATATGCCAGACGGGATGAAGGTAGCTGAAGTCATTCAGTCAAACTTTGAAAAAGTTGGTGTCAAAGCCGAAATCGTCACATATGATTGGGCGACTTATTTAGATAAAGCAAGTAAAGGCGAAGCAGATGTGTTCTTATTAGGATGGACAGGGGACAATGGCGATCCTGATAATTTCATCTACACATTATTAGATAAAGACAGTATTGGCGGTAACAACTATACATTCTTCCAAAACGATAAAATGCATGACATCCTCATTGAAGCGCAGACCGATACAGATCAAAAGAAGCGAAATGAATTATATCAAGAAGCTCAAGAAATCATTCATGATGAAGCGCCTTGGATCCCATTAGTCCATTCAATTCCAATGCTTGCCGCATCTAAAGATTTAAAAGGCTACCAGCCGCATCCGACTGGTTCCGAAGCATTGACTGACGTATATTTCGAATAAGCAAATAAGGGAGATCGTTCGATCTCCCTTATCCAAACAATGAAAAGGCGGTGAAAGCTGTTTGTTTGCTTATTGTATGAAGCGAGCAGGAATGCTCATTCCAGTACTGATCGGAATGACCTTAGTTGTATTTTCTATTATTCGGTTTATCCCTGGAAATCCGGCGCAGGTCATCTTAGGACAGCGGGCAACGAAAGAAGCAGTAGAGCAATTGACGATTCAGCTTGGTTTAGACCAGCCGTGGTACGTACAATATGGTCACTACATGCTGGGGCTTTTAAAAGGTGATCTAGGGACTTCCATACGAACAGGAGCGGCTATTGCCCAGGAAATGAAGCCTTACTTATTCGCTACATTAGAATTGACTTTCTTCGCTATGTTGCTGGCGATTATTGTCGGTGTGAATGCCGGAATCATTAGTGCATGGTTTAAACATTCTTTCTTTGATTATGTGGCCATGTTTATTGCTCTCATTGGGGTGTCCATGCCGATTTTTTGGTTAGGCTTAATGGGACAGTGGCTATTCTCGATTGAATTAGGTATTTTGCCGACTACAGGACGAGAAAACGTCAGAAATCCGGTAGAGTCGATCACTTATATCCATACGCTGGACACGCTTTTGCAAGGACGATTTGATCAATTCTTTGACAGCATCAAGCATTTAATTTTACCAAGTACCGCTCTCGCAACGATTCCTGCTGCGATTATTGCAAGGATTACGAGGGCAAGTATGTTGGAAGTCCTTCATTCAGATTTTATTCGAACAGCAAAAGCAAAAGGGGTACGTTCATTTTTCATCATTTATCAGCATGGGCTGAAAAATGCGCTCATTCCGATTTTAACGATTATTGGTCTTCAAACAGGTCTCTTGCTAGGCGGAGCCATTTTAACAGAAACGATCTTTGCTTGGCCGGGAATTGGGCGGTATATTTACGATGCAATTAGCTATCGTGATTATCCTGTTATTCAAACTGGCATTCTTGTTGTTGCGCTCATATTTGTGCTGATCAATTTCATTGTGGATATCTTGTATGCAGTCATTGATCCGAGGATTAAATACTAGAGAAGGGAGAGTGACGACATGGAAGCGCAAAAAGAGCTTCAAGCACCTGAACAAAAGGAAGAACGCTCTCAATCACTGATTCTTGAATCGATGAAACTGTTCTTTCAGCACAAGCTGGCGGTCATTGGCACTGTGATTGTCTTTTTATTTCTGATCCTAGCAATCTTTGCACCGCTCATTGCTCCTTATGGAATCAACGAGCAGTCACTAGGCGAACGATTTAGTGCCCCTTCAGCTGCGCATTGGTTTGGTACGGATGATTTCGGGAGAGACATATTTTCTAGAGTCGTGCATGGAGCTCGGATTTCATTATGGGTGGGTTTCTTCTCCGTTCTCGGGTCGGTTATTTTAGGGACATTGCTTGGGTTGATGGCAGGTTACGGCGGTAGATTACTGGATGCTGTCATCTCAAGACTATTTGATATTTTACTCGCTTTTCCTAGCATTCTATTAGCGATTGCGATCGTTTCCATCTTAGGACCTTCCTTACAAAATGCCCTTATTGCCATAGCGATTATTAACGTCCCCACATTTGGCCGGCTCGTTCGTTCAAAGGTGCTGAGCATTAAGCAAGAAGAATATGTTTTAGCAGCAAAGGCAGTCGGGATGTCACACCGCCGCATCGTTCTTCGTCACATACTGCCAAATAGTATGGTGCCGGTCATCGTTCAAGCGACGCTTGCGATTGGTACTGCCATTATTGAAGCGGCGGCTTTAGGATTTTTAGGATTAGGTGCACAAGCGCCAAGTCCAGAGTGGGGGAAAATGCTTGCAGATGCGAGACCTTATCTCGTACAAGCGCCATGGACTTTATTTTTCCCGGGGATTGCGATCATGCTGACGGTTCTTGGCTTTAACTTGATGGGAGATGGATTAAGAGACACCCTTGATCCTAAAATGAAGAAAATAAAATAAGACCGATTCTAAGAATCGGTCTTTTCTATTTAAGCTTCTTTTTCTTCTGTCTCAATCTCACTATCTTTTGGGTGATACGTTTGGAAGCTTGTAATTAAAGTATCTAGATGCTCCAATTCATCACGGTATTCAATAATACTCGACATCACATTCAGCATATTGTAATCCAGCAAGTCGTTTTCTTGATTTTGCTGATGCTGAATAAATGATTTCGTTAATGTTTCAAGACGAAGAGAGCATTCATTTTGGAAGTCATCGTCCTGCGGTTTCATTTTTCCAACAAATTTCATTAAGGTACGTTCATGCCAATAAAGTAAATAATCAATCTCATCTGTTAAGCTCTCTCTGAAATGCTCTGGCATCAAATGAATTTCATTTTCTAACTTATGAAGCTTTTTCAGCAAGTACAGCGCTCGATTAGACGTCATGATTGCCTGTCTGAATAAAACAAGCTTTCTAGATTTGACATAGGTCGTTTTCTTTAAATAGCTTCGTTCTTCTTTGTATAACAAGTAAATGTGATCTAATTTGATCATACGTTCTTTTATTTGATCGATGTCATCCTTTAAAGTGGAATGATCAGTAGACTGTCTGGAGCTCAGACGGATCCATTTTAAAATCTCCTCCGTATTTTCCATAATGTGATGAACAAGCTTTGTTTCATACTTTGGCGGCAGGAAAATCAAATTCACTAAAAATGAAGAAAGTACGCCTAACACCACAGTTGCTGTTCGAATTAAGGCAAAGGAAAGGAAATGATCCCCTGCACTTTCTAAAATCGCGATGACGGTTACGAGTGCAATCGGAATCGTGTGTTCAATCTTCAGCTTTAAATTAATCGCAATGACCATGACGGCAGTTAAGCCGATGATGACTGGTCCTGTGCCAAAAAGCAGACCAAACGTAATGGCAAGTGCTGCTCCAATAATATTGGCTTGCACTTGATCAACAATCGTTAAAAATGATCGATAAATAGATGGCTGGATAGCAAATACAGCTGCAATTCCCGCGAAGACGGGTGTCGGCAACCCAAGCCATGTTGCCAGGTAAAGCGCGAGTACAATGGCAATACCAGTTTTTAAAATACGGGCTCCAAGTTTCATTGGTTTTGTCCCTGCATTCCTTTCTTTTCGATAATAGATGACCACTTGTCATATATCATAAATATTTTGATGAAACAACTAAGTAATATACAGCGGTCTTCCGAAATATTCAAGTGATTTTTGAAAGTTCATGAAAACATCAAAAGAAGGTATTGAGAAAAAATGTAACAGATTCACTCGCTTTTGACAATCAAGAGCTGGTAAATAAAAAAACAGACGCATGAATTTACGTCTGTTTTTCTCCTCATTATGATTGTTTCAGTTGTTCAAACGCATGATCTACTGCTTTGAGCGTTTCAGAAATATCATTTTCAGTATGTGCAATGGTTAAGAACCAAGCTTCATATTTAGAAGGCGCGAGGTTAATACCTTGTGCGAGCATGAATTTAAAGAAACGGGCAAACATTTCACCATCCGTATTTTCAGCCTGCTCGTAGTTCACAATCGTTTCTTTTGTAAAATAAATGGTGAGAGCACCTTTTAAGCGATTCACTGTAATATCTACTTGATGTTTTTTTGCGTGGGCTAAAATTCCCTCTTCTAACATTGCCCCGAGCTGATCAAGACGTTCGTACACCCCGTCTTGTTTTAACACTTCCAAGCATGCAATACCAGAAAGGATGGAGGCGGGATTACCTGCCATCGTACCAGCTTGGTAGGCTGGTCCAAGCGGGGCGACTTGCTCCATAATTTCTTTTTTGCCGCCGTAAGCGCCGATTGGAAGACCGCCGCCGATAATTTTACCTAATGCAGTGAGGTCAGGTTTTACTTGAAGCAAGTCCTGTGCACCACCATACATAAAGCGGAAAGCTGTAATGACTTCATCATAGATGACTAGAGCCCCTTTTTCATGAGTCAGGTCATTAACCTGCTGCAGGAAACCGTCTTTAGGCTCTACGATGCCAAAGTTCCCGACAATTGGCTCAACAAGAACAGCTGCTACTTCATCACCCCAGCGGTCTAATGCTTCTTTGTAGCTGTCTATATCGTTGAATGGAACTGTAATGACTTCATTGGCAATACTTTTAGGCACGCCCGCTGAATCTGGTGTTCCTAAAGTGGAAGGTCCAGAGCCGGCCGCAACTAGCACAAGATCAGAATGGCCGTGGTAACATCCGGCAAACTTAATGATCTTTGTTCTGCCTGTATAAGCGCGAGCGACACGGATTGTCGTCATCACAGCTTCTGTCCCTGAATTGACAAAACGAACTTTGTCCAAAGCAGGCATCGCTTCCTTCAGCATCTTAGCAAAAGTGACTTCATGCTTCGTTGGTGTTCCGTAAAGGACACCCGTCTCGGCTGCTTTCGTGATGGCTTTTGTAATATGAGGATGAGCATGTCCCGTAATAATTGGACCGTATGCTGCTAAATAGTCGATATAACGGTTTCCGTCAACATCCCAAAAATAAGCGCCTTCGCCTTTTTCCATTGCAACAGGTGACCCGCCGCCCACTGCTTTATATGAACGAGATGGGCTGTTAACCCCTCCAACAATATGCTCCAGCGCCTCTTGATGTAATTTTTCTGATTCGGTGAATTTCATAAATAGCCTCCTATCTCAACGTATCACGTCGTCTATCATTATTTTAACATGCCGATGCAAGCGTCCTTAGTTGAATATCTTCTCGAAATTGGATAGGCTAATGAAAAAATAGGTTGGAGGGATTGTATCATGACAATCGAAGTGGGGCAGCAAGTACCTGATATTGAATTACTTGGTGATAATGGAGAGAAAGTAAAGCTCTCTGATTTTAAAGGGAAACACATTGTCCTTTATTTTTATCCAAAAGATATGACGCCAGGGTGTACAACGGAAGCTTGTGATTTCCGTGACCGCCATCAAAGTTTTGCCGAATTAGATGCTGTCATCATCGGCGTAAGCCCAGACGGTCAAGACAAGCACCAAAAGTTTAAAGAAAAACATGACTTACCTTTCCTGCTTCTTGTAGATGACGAACAAAAATTGTCTGAAGCTTTCGGTGTATGGAAGCTGAAAAAGAACTTTGGTAAGGAATACATGGGAATTGAACGCTCAACGTTTCTTATTAATAAAGAAGGAAAGCTTGTGAAAGAGTGGCGTAAAGTAAAGGTGAAAGATCATGTGGAAGAAGCGCTTGAGGAACTGAAAGCTCACGCTTAATATGTTGACGAGATGAGATCGGCAGTCGTGCCGGTCTTTTTTGTATAGAAGAATAGGTAAAAAAGAGGATTGTAATTGACAAAGTTTCGGCTCTGGGGGTACACTATTTATAAAGATTATAATATAAGAATATTTTTGAAAAGAGAGGTGCATGATGAAATGGCTGCTCACGAACTAAAAGACGCTTTAGATGCTCTAAAAGAAACCGGTGTTCGAATTACTCCGCAGCGCCATGCCATCTTGGAGTTTCTCGTAAATTCTATGACACACCCAACCGCGGACGATATATATAAGGCACTTGAAGGGAAATTTCCTAATATGAGTGTAGCAACGGTTTACAACAATTTACGAGTCTTCCGGGAATCTGGATTAGTAAAAGAATTAACGTATGGGGATTCCTCAAGCCGATTTGATTTTGCGACATCTGACCATTACCATGCGATTTGTGAAAACTGCGGAAAGATCGTTGACTTTCACTATCCTGGCCTTGATGAAGTAGAACAGCTTGCATCCCATGTGACAGGCTTTACAGTAAGTCATCATCGCTTGGAGATCTATGGCACTTGTCAAGAATGTGCAAAAAAAGAAAATCATTGATGAAAAAGCTGACCAGTTGAATGGTCAGCTTATTTTTATGACTTTTTTCGATTGTAGGATTCATCAAACTCTTTGCCTTCTAATGCTGGATCGAGTGTAAGTGGCTCTCTGCAATGCATGCACATGTCCACCCGCCCAAGCACTTTTGTTTCCTTCTCACAGCCTGGACATACGACACGGACTGCCTTCGTAGAAAGCATACCGATCCAAAAGTAAACGGCTGTACTCAATCCAATCGATAACACGCCGAGTAGCATAAAGAAGGTCGACAGCCAGACCGATTCCTTGAAGAACACACCGATATACATGATCAAAAAACCAACAAAAACCAAACTAAGTGCAAATGTTCTGATTTTATTAATCTTACTGGAGTATTTCGCCATCCCTAGACCCCCTCATCTCCAATATAGCACATTTTACCTTTCTGTTTGAATTAGTTATAGAGTTTTGTGAATAAATTGCTTATAATGATTCAACGATCTTTTTTCATGTATTGAAGGAATTTTGATTCTATGAGGAGAAATACATAGCATTAGAGAAGAACCTTACACCCGAGTATTGGAGGAATCACTATGGAAAATCTTCTCCGTCCTATTTATCAAGAGAGAGCAAGTCATCCAGATACATTAGCTGTGATTATAGTAGAAAGAAGGCATAAAGTATCTTCTGAGACGGATAACTTTGATGCAGCGCTTCTAGTCATCGTAAAGGATGCGGAAGAACCTTTATTTATTAAGCACTATGAATCCGATCACCAGACAGCTTCTTTAAATGTTGTCACAGATGATCAGCTGAAGGAATGGATTACCTTAGGTACCAACAGGCGTATTATTGATTGGATTTTAAACGGAAAAGTCCTGTTTGATCGAAATGAATATATTTTCAACTTGATTGATGAACTGAGTACATTCCCGTTTTCTAACCGTAAGCTCAAAATTGGTTTAGAATATGGCAAGCTCATTCGCAGATATATAGAAGGAAAAGCATTTTTTGAATCAAATCAATTCCTCGATGCATATAATTCCATTGTGCATGCCCTGCATCATCTGGCGCGTATTGAAGTGATTGATAAAGGCTTCCACCCAGAAGTGACCGTTTGGAACCAAGTACGTCATATGGAGCCGGAAGTATATAAACTTTATTCAGAGTTGATTGAAAGCCACGAAAGTCTTCATAAACGGTTAGAACTTTTATTCCTAGCGAATGATTTCTTGATTCATTCAAAAGCAGAAATTGGTGCGGCTCATTTGCGTCATGTCATGGAACAGCAGGATATTTGGCTGTTTGGCGAGCTTCTTGCACATCCTGATCTCAAACATTTCACACCTGATCTTAGTGTGATGATTGATTTCTTTGTGGAAAAAGGAATTGTGCTAGTAGAGCCAATTGAGACGAAGGGGCAAAAAATCTATCATCGAGGATATTTTGTTAAAAAAGATATTGACGTATGAATATTATGATGGTATATTATTAAACGTCGCTAATGAGCAACTGAGTTGCTTTTAAAGAAAAGCGGACAAAAAGAAATTCAGAAAAACACTTGACGCACACGATGCTCAAATGTTATATTAAGAAAGTCGCCTCTGAGCGATAATGAAGATGATCTTTGAAAACTAAACAAGACAAAACGTACCTGTTAATTCGAGTTTTTATAAAAAAATCCTATGATACATCATAGGTAGTCAGTCAAACGCTGACGAAAAACAAAACTTCGGTTTTGTACTTTTTCGGAGAGTTTGATCCTGGCTCAGGACGAACGCTGGCGGCGTGCCTAATACATGCAAGTCGAGCGGACAGAAGGGAGCTTGCTCCCGGATGTTAGCGGCGGACGGGTGAGTAACACGTGGGTAACCTGCCTGTAAGACTGGGATAACTCCGGGAAACCGGAGCTAATACCGGATAGTTCCTTGAACCGCATGGTTCAAGGATGAAAGACGGTTTCGGCTGTCACTTACAGATGGACCCGCGGCGCATTAGCTAGTTGGTGAGGTAACGGCTCACCAAGGCGACGATGCGTAGCCGACCTGAGAGGGTGATCGGCCACACTGGGACTGAGACACGGCCCAGACTCCTACGGGAGGCAGCAGTAGGGAATCTTCCGCAATGGACGAAAGTCTGACGGAGCAACGCCGCGTGAGTGATGAAGGTTTTCGGATCGTAAAGCTCTGTTGTTAGGGAAGAACAAGTGCAAGAGTAACTGCTTGCACCTTGACGGTACCTAACCAGAAAGCCACGGCTAACTACGTGCCAGCAGCCGCGGTAATACGTAGGTGGCAAGCGTTGTCCGGAATTATTGGGCGTAAAGGGCTCGCAGGCGGTTTCTTAAGTCTGATGTGAAAGCCCCCGGCTCAACCGGGGAGGGTCATTGGAAACTGGGAAACTTGAGTGCAGAAGAGGAGAGTGGAATTCCACGTGTAGCGGTGAAATGCGTAGAGATGTGGAGGAACACCAGTGGCGAAGGCGACTCTCTGGTCTGTAACTGACGCTGAGGAGCGAAAGCGTGGGGAGCGAACAGGATTAGATACCCTGGTAGTCCACGCCGTAAACGATGAGTGCTAAGTGTTAGGGGGTTTCCGCCCCTTAGTGCTGCAGCTAACGCATTAAGCACTCCGCCTGGGGAGTACGGTCGCAAGACTGAAACTCAAAGGAATTGACGGGGGCCCGCACAAGCGGTGGAGCATGTGGTTTAATTCGAAGCAACGCGAAGAACCTTACCAGGTCTTGACATCCTCTGACAACCCTAGAGATAGGGCTTTCCCTTCGGGGACAGAGTGACAGGTGGTGCATGGTTGTCGTCAGCTCGTGTCGTGAGATGTTGGGTTAAGTCCCGCAACGAGCGCAACCCTTGATCTTAGTTGCCAGCATTTAGTTGGGCACTCTAAGGTGACTGCCGGTGACAAACCGGAGGAAGGTGGGGATGACGTCAAATCATCATGCCCCTTATGACCTGGGCTACACACGTGCTACAATGGACAGAACAAAGGGCTGCGAGACCGCAAGGTTTAGCCAATCCCACAAATCTGTTCTCAGTTCGGATCGCAGTCTGCAACTCGACTGCGTGAAGCTGGAATCGCTAGTAATCGCGGATCAGCATGCCGCGGTGAATACGTTCCCGGGCCTTGTACACACCGCCCGTCACACCACGAGAGTTTGCAACACCCGAAGTCGGTGAGGTAACCTTTATGGAGCCAGCCGCCGAAGGTGGGGCAGATGATTGGGGTGAAGTCGTAACAAGGTAGCCGTATCGGAAGGTGCGGCTGGATCACCTCCTTTCTAAGGATATATGGAGCAGCGTACGTTTTTCGTCTTGTTTAGTTTTGAAGGATCATTCCTTCAAACATGTCTCTAGCGAGACAGGATTGTTCTTTGAAAACTAGATAACAATAAGTAATACATTCACATTGAATGCAATGCAAAGTTCATCACACATAGTGATTCTTTCTAAAGTAAGAAATGGTTAAGTTAGAAAGGGCGCACGGTGGATGCCTTGGCACTAGGAGCCGATGAAGGACGGGACGAACACCGATATGCTTCGGGGAGCTGTAAGCAAGCTTTGATCCGGAGATTTCCGAATGGGGAAACCCACTGCTCGTAATGGAGTAGTATCCATACTTGAATACATAGAGTATGAGAAGGCATACCCGGGGAACTGAAACATCTAAGTACCCGGAGGAAGAGAAAGCAAATGCGATTCCCTGAGTAGCGGCGAGCGAAACGGGAACAGCCCAAACCAAGAGGCTTGCCTCTTGGGGTTGTAGGACACTCTATACGGAGTTACAAAGGAACGATATAAGCGAAGAGGTCTGGAAAGGCCCGCCAAAGAAGGTAACAGCCCTGTAACTGAAATGTTGTTCTCTCCAGAGTGGATCCTGAGTACGGCGGAACACGTGAAATTCCGTCGGAATCCGGGAGGACCATCTCCCAAGGCTAAATACTCCCTAGTGACCGATAGTGAACCAGTACCGTGAGGGAAAGGTGAAAAGCACCCCGGAAGGGGAGTGAAATAGATCCTGAAACCGTGTGCCTACAAGTAGTCAGAGCCCGTTAACGGGTGATGGCGTGCCTTTTGTAGAATGAACCGGCGAGTTACGATCCCGTGCAAGGTTAAGCAGAAGATGCGGAGCCGCAGCGAAAGCGAGTCTGAATAGGGCGCATGAGTACGTGGTCGTAGACCCGAAACCAGGTGATCTACCCATGTCCAGGGTGAAGTTCAGGTAACACTGAATGGAGGCCCGAACCCACGCACGTTGAAAAGTGCGGGGATGAGGTGTGGGTAGGGGTGAAATGCCAATCGAACCTGGAGATAGCTGGTTCTCTCCGAAATAGCTTTAGGGCTAGCCTCAAGGTAAGAGTCTCGGAGGTAGAGCACTGATTGGACTAGGGGCCCCTACCGGGTTACCGAATTCAGTCAAACTCCGAATGCCGATGACTTATCCTTGGGAGTCAGACTGCGAGTGATAAGATCCGTAGTCGAAAGGGAAACAGCCCAGACCGCCAGCTAAGGTCCCAAAGTATACGTTAAGTGGAAAAGGATGTGGAGTTGCTTAGACAACCAGGATGTTGGCTTAGAAGCAGCCACCATTTAAAGAGTGCGTAATAGCTCACTGGTCGAGTGACTCTGCGCCGAAAATGTACCGGGGCTAAACGTATCACCGAAGCTGCGGACTGTTCTTACGAACAGTGGTAGGAGAGCGTTCTAAGTGCAGTGAAGTCAGACCGGAAGGACTGGTGGAGCGCTTAGAAGTGAGAATGCCGGTATGAGTAGCGAAAGACGGGTGAGAATCCCGTCCACCGAATGCCTAAGGTTTCCTGAGGAAGGCTCGTCCGCTCAGGGTTAGTCGGGACCTAAGCCGAGGCCGAAAGGCGTAGGCGATGGACAACAGGTTGATATTCCTGTACCACCTCCTCACCATTTGAGCAATGGGGGGACGCAGGAGGATAGGGTAAGCGCGGTATTGGATATCCGCGTCCAAGCAGTTAGGCTGGGAAATAGGCAAATCCGTTTCCCGTGAAGGCTGAGCTGTGATGGCGAGCGAAATTTAGTAGCGAAGTTCCTGATTCCACACTGCCAAGAAAAGCCTCTAGCGAGGTGAGAGGTGCCCGTACCGCAAACCGACACAGGTAGGCGAGGAGAGAATCCTAAGGTGATCGAGAGAACTCTCGTTAAGGAACTCGGCAAAATGACCCCGTAACTTCGGGAGAAGGGGTGCTTCTTAGGGTGTTAAAGCCCCGAGAAGCCGCAGTGAATAGGCCCAGGCGACTGTTTAGCAAAAACACAGGTCTCTGCGAAGCCGTAAGGCGAAGTATAGGGGCTGACGCCTGCCCGGTGCTGGAAGGTTAAGAGGAGCGCTTAGCGTAAGCGAAGGTGCGAATTGAAGCCCCAGTAAACGGCGGCCGTAACTATAACGGTCCTAAGGTAGCGAAATTCCTTGTCGGGTAAGTTCCGACCCGCACGAAAGGCGCAACGATCTGGGCACTGTCTCAACGAGAGACTCGGTGAAATTATAGTACCTGTGAAGATGCAGGTTACCCGCGACAGGACGGAAAGACCCCGTGGAGCTTTACTGCAGCCTGATATTGAATGTTGGTACAGCTTGTACAGGATAGGTAGGAGCCTTGGAAACCGGAGCGCTAGCTTCGGTGGAGGCATCGGTGGGATACTACCCTGGCTGTATTGACCTTCTAACCCGCTGCCCTTATCGGGCAGGGAGACAGTGTCAGGTGGGCAGTTTGACTGGGGCGGTCGCCTCCTAAAATGTAACGGAGGCGCCCAAAGGTTCCCTCAGAATGGTTGGAAATCATTCGCAGAGTGTAAAGGCACAAGGGAGCTTGACTGCGAGACCTACAAGTCGAGCAGGGACGAAAGTCGGGCTTAGTGATCCGGTGGTTCCGCATGGAAGGGCCATCGCTCAACGGATAAAAGCTACCCCGGGGATAACAGGCTTATCTCCCCCAAGAGTCCACATCGACGGGGAGGTTTGGCACCTCGATGTCGGCTCATCGCATCCTGGGGCTGTAGTCGGTCCCAAGGGTTGGGCTGTTCGCCCATTAAAGCGGTACGCGAGCTGGGTTCAGAACGTCGTGAGACAGTTCGGTCCCTATCCGTCGCGGGCGCAGGAAATTTGAGAGGAGCTGTCCTTAGTACGAGAGGACCGGGATGGACGCACCGCTGGTGTACCAGTTGTTCTGCCAAGGGCATCGCTGGGTAGCTATGTGCGGACGGGATAAGTGCTGAAAGCATCTAAGCATGAAGCCCCCCTCAAGATGAGATTTCCCATTCCGCAAGGAAGTAAGATCCCTGAAAGATGATCAGGTTGATAGGTCTGAGGTGGAAGCGTGGTGACACGTGGAGCTGACAGATACTAATAGATCGAGGACTTAACCTATATTCTAATGTGAAAAATGAACATTGTTATCTAGTTTTGAGAGAACATTTTTTGAAATATCTCTTGATTTATTTGTAATACATAGTATAATATCTTTTGTCACTAAATTGTCTGGTGATGATGGCGAAGAGGTCACACCCGTTCCCATACCGAACACGGAAGTTAAGCTCTTCAGCGCCGATGGTAGTTGGGGGTTTCCCCCTGTGAGAGTAGGACATCGCCAGGCTTTCTTCATTCCGCAGTAGCTCAGTGGTAGAGCTATCGGCTGTTAACCGATCGGTCGTAGGTTCGAATCCTACCTGCGGAGCCAATTTGGAGAGCTGTCCGAGTGGCCGAAGGAGCACGATTGGAAATCGTGTAGGCGGTAACCCCGTCTCAAGGGTTCGAATCCCTTGCTCTCCGCCACAATTTACATAATAAAGGGCCCGTTGGTCAAGCGGTTAAGACACCGCCCTTTCACGGCGGTAACACGGGTTCGAATCCCGTACGGGTCACCACTACTTTTATAGAAATACATACCAGCATTTTATTCGGAGGATTAGCTCAGCTGGGAGAGCATCTGCCTTACAAGCAGAGGGTCGGCGGTTCGAGCCCGTCATCCTCCACCATATCTTTTATATCGTCGCGGGGTGGAGCAGTTCGGTAGCTCGTCGGGCTCATAACCCGAAGGTCGCAGGTTCAAATCCTGCCCCCGCAACCAAATTTCTCTTTATTGGTCCGGTAGTTCAGTTGGTTAGAATGCCTGCCTGTCACGCAGGAGGTCGCGGGTTCGAGTCCCGTCCGGACCGCCATTTTTTAAAAAGAATACTTGGCTCGGTAGCTCAGTTGGTAGAGCAACGGACTGAAAATCCGTGTGTCGGCGGTTCGATTCCGTCCCGAGCCACCACTATTTGCCGGTGTAGCTCAATTGGTAGAGCAACTGACTTGTAATCAGTAGGTTGGGGGTTCAAGTCCTCTTGCCGGCACTGTTTTTCAAATGTGGAGGGGTAGCGAAGTGGCTAAACGCGGCGGACTGTAAATCCGCTCCCTCCGGGTTCGGCGGTTCGAATCCGCCCCCCTCCACCATTTTTATTTTCATAGGGGCATAGTTTAACGGTAGAACAGAGGTCTCCAAAACCTCCGGTGTGGGTTCGATTCCTACTGCCCCTGCCAATTATATGATTCATAACATCTATGGCGGTTGTGGCGAAGTGGTTAACGCACCAGATTGTGGCTCTGGCACTCGTGGGTTCGATTCCCATCAATCGCCCCATTTTATTATTGGGCTATAGCCAAGCGGTAAGGCAACGGACTTTGACTCCGTCATGCGTTGGTTCGAATCCAGCTAGCCCAGTTGATATGCGGAAGTAGTTCAGTGGTAGAACACCACCTTGCCAAGGTGGGGGTCGCGGGTTCGAATCCCGTCTTCCGCTCCAATTATGGCGGCATAGCCAAGTGGTAAGGCAGAGGTCTGCAAAACCTTTATCCCCGGTTCAAATCCGGGTGTCGCCTTTTTTGAAAAGACTGCCGGGGTGGTGGAATTGGCAGACACACAGGACTTAAAATCCTGCGGTAGGTGACTACCGTGCCGGTTCAAGTCCGGCCCTCGGCACCATTTTTTATTATTATAAGTTGCGCTCTTTAATGATCATGCCGGTGTGGCGGAATTGGCAGACGCGCACGACTCAAAATCGTGTTCCTCACGGAGTGCCGGTTCGACCCCGGCCACCGGTATCTATATCATCGGTAGTAAATACGATGAAATCAACGTTTCTTACACTTTGTAAGGAACGTTTTTTATTTATCTTCAATACGATTCTTATAAAAATATCGTGTACGTACCTGTCATTAAACAAGAATGTTAAAGGAGGGACATATTTGGAGATAAGGTTTGCTAATTTATCAGATACATCGGTAATACTTGATTTAATGATAAAGGCATTTATGGAGTATAAGGACGAAGAGCCACCTTCAAGTGCTTTGGAGGAAACTGTGCAATCCGTTTTAATTGCCTTAAAAGAAGGAGAGAGGAGTTTAATTTGTTATATTGATAATCAGCCAGTTGGAATGGTTCGATTTAAAATAAAAGAAGATAGTTTATATTTTTATAGACTATCAGTAATTCCAGAAATGCAGGGTCATGGTATTGCCAAAAAATTATTAAGTTTTTTAGAAAATTATGCAGTACAAGAAGAATTAACTAGTATATTTTGCAAAGTTCGTATGACCGTGATTAGAAACATAAAATTGTATAGTTCAGTGGGGTATAGCATCTACGATGAGGAAGTTGTACATAAGCCAAATGGTTTAAGTATAAAAATTGTTTCAATGATGAAAAAACTTGGTTAAAAAATTATCGATTGGAGGGTAAATTTCATGCATTTGATATGTGAAAGTGAAAAAACATAAGATTATTTGCTTGAATTAAACCAAGTCAGTTATACTAATCCTATTATTAGGTCTAATGCAGATGAACTTTTTATTCCGGCTCAAACTGAAATTGAAAAGACAAAACTTGCTTATGAGTATGTTCGTGATGAAATATCTCAATCTTGGGATATACAAGGGAAACGAGTAACATGTAATGCATCGGATGTATTAGTGTATAAGAAGGAATATGCTATGCAAAATCTAATTTGTTAGCATCTTTATTTTAAGAAATGTTGAATAAATAGCATAATACCAATGGTTCAAGGGTTCAGACGTTCAAGTACGACTCAAAATCGTGTTCCTCTGGAGTGTCGGTTCGACCCCTGCCACTGTATCTAGTTTAAGATATTCTTTATTATCGTCAATTACAGAAGAATTAAAGAATATTAACGTTTAAAACGTCTTTCTACAAATTGTAGGAGGGCTTTTTTTATTTGTTGTTTAGCTGATTTTTCACACGAAAAAATTACTTCAAATTGTGTTCAAAGGAGATTAACTTTTACTTTATTGATGGTTACCTTATGATTAAACTAAAGGGGCAGGACAATTGAAGAAGGATTGGATCAATTGTACATAGGAGATGTTGTAATGATTACGGTTAAAAATGCTGAAAGTTATCTTAAAGATAGCATCGGTGAAGAGACCGATGAGATAAAAAAGGTTTGGGAAACATTTAAGGCTTTTTCAAAGGAGACCGTTGAGGGCGAAGAAGATAAAGAAATTTTATTTCAGTGTGGTGTCTATGATTTTACGGGAGAGGAACTATTTCATCTTGATTTTGTACGTCAGTTTACAATTTATGAAGAAGATGATTATTCTCACATGGAACAACTGCACTGTGAATTTTTATTTAAACCAACAAGCGAGTTAAAAAAGTTAAAGGTGGTAGAAGAATGGTCAATGGATTATGACGATATAGATCATTTTTTTAATCATATTGAAAGTATTCATGAGTTTAAAATTCCTTTGACTTTAAAGCCGATAAAATCAGCAATATATCAAGAAGAACTTTAATTCTTATTTCATTAACGGCTGCTTTACTTTCAGAGGGTATACCTTGCCTTTTTGGAATCATTTATCATGGAGTGTCGGTTCGACTCCGGCCACCGGTATCTATTAATATTAAAAGTTTCATGATCGGTTTTTACCGTGAACCCAACGTTTCACCCTCGTGGTGAAACGTTTTTTTGTGGTTTAAATGAGTTATTTAGATGAAAATAGAATCCTATTAGAATAGAATGAGCATGTACTACTTTTAACAGAATAAACTTTTGATGATTTGCAACATTTGGTAAGATACATTTAACCATATAAGGAATCAAAATGGATTAGCGCATTCACATAAAACAGTGAATTACCTTTGTGTAACTAAATGAATATTTGTGGGTACATACACATCTTTAGCTGGCATCATCATTGTGACCCAGTTTGGGGGAGAATTTATGAAAAAACAAAATGATCATGAAGAATTACTGACAGGTGGAAATGTCTCGAACGTATATCGTTCGGGAGATACGGTTCGCAGAGAGGTAAAGTCAGACAATATGAATATACAAAAGCTGCTAAAGCATTTAGAAAAAAAAGATTTCTCCTATGCTCCAAAGTTTTTAGGGGTTGATGAAAAAGGTAGAGAGATCTTGTCCTTCATTGAAGGTGTAGCCGGTCATGATCCCTTAAAAAAATACATGTGCTCTCACAATGCTTTAAAAGAAATAGCGAGAATGCTTAGACTGTATCATGATGCTGTTAGTGATTTTCCCATTTCAGACGATTGGGAACGAATGGACAATACGCCTAACAACATAGAGGTTGTGTGCCATAATGATTTTGCGATGTACAATATTATTTTCAAAAATAAAAAGCCAGTGGGAATCATTGATTTTGATGTAGCTGCTCCTGGTCCAAAGCTTTGGGATATTGCATATACTCTCTATACTTGTGTCCCTCTCAGTAGGTTTTTTCGTACTGAAACAGGGGAGGTCGTAAATTATCATTCATTAGAGCATGCAGCCCATATAAAGTATAGAGTCAAACTGTTTTTTGAAGCTTATGGTGAGGAAATACCAGAAGATTATGTGGACATGGTGTTGCTGCGTTTAGAAGGTTTATGTCAATACATGAAGCGAAAAGCGAATGAAGGGGATAGAGCCTTTCAAAAAATGATTCATGAGGGGCACCTTGAACATTATCAAAAAGACATACAATTCATTCATGAACACAGAAAAGAATGGATTTGAGGATGCCAAGGGTTTTATAAAAGAAAAAGGACAACTCATCTTTTTACTAGTTTCATGTGGATGTTACAATTGGTTATAATAGTTCAATAGAATGAAGGTAAAGAGGCGGAGTTGTTATTTTGCAAACGAAGACGATATTACAGACTATGATTGAAGATGAGCGATCACATGATTATCCGCTTTTTAGACAGTACTGTGTAAGGAAAGAACAGGGTCTGCGTAAAGATGCGTTAAAGGTTCTTCAGTCTTTTGTTGAAGAGATGAATAAGAATGAATTTGCAGCACGGCGTTCATTTGTTGCTTGGCTGTTTGATTACATTGAACGTTTTGAGGATGGTCATCATTTGCTTGTGTATCCATTGGTACATGGGGTGATCCACCCTGTTCTTCGAGAGTGGGAAAATATTGATCCAACGGATGTGAGACCGTATCGCTGGCAAGGCTTGTTTGTGCATCAGGGGGAAGGGCTGCCCTATTTATTGAAGGCATTAGAGATGGGAGGCAGCAAAGAGCAGCGAGTGATTGTTCAAATTTGTGAAACCTATTTCTCGGCTTTGTGGTATTCGTTTCATCATATACATGAAGATCTTTATTTAAGCACCTATGAGAAAGATCATGAGCGAATTCAAGGGATTCAAGATGTCATGAAACTGATCGAAGATAAAAAGGTTCAAAGCAATGTTGAAAAACTAGCAGTCTACTATAACCAGCTCTTATCGGACTGGAAGGAATTTCAGCAGACGGAGACCAGAGGTTTTGTGAAATGGTGTGCGGATCGTAAGAAGCCCTATGAGTGGGTACAGACATTTTACTATCACCAATAGTTGTTTTTCATAAGAAAAAGGCTGGGGTCAACCCTGCCTTTTTTATTTATGCCATATTCTTTCTATTTCTACATGGTCTGGTTTAAAATATTTCAGGATGTAGATATCTGGATTGCTTAGTTGTTCCCACTCCTTGAATCCAATTGCAGGATCGGCGTGTTTTAGAAGCAGGCTCATAATATTGCCATGAGTGGCGAATAAAGTATGATCTCTTCCTAATTTTATTTGTTCATAGAGTGCCTCTACAATACGATTCATCGCTTCTTGGCTCGATTCTCCGCCTTCACAGGTCATATGCAAGTCCGAAAAACTGAGCTTTAGTTTTTCATACCAATCCTTCATTGGTTGACTGCTTAACCTACGTTCAGAGAGACGCTTATCCATTTGTACCTTTATTTGTTTGGCATAAGCAAGGGGCTCAGCGGTTTGAATCGCTCGTTTATAAGGACTTGAGATGATGTGGTTGAGCTGAATGCCGGAAAAAAACTGTGCGAGTTCATGCGATTGTGTGATGCCTTGAGGCGTTAAAGACGCATCCTCGGATTGTCCATCTGCTTGACAGTGTCTGACGAAATAATATGTCTTCATAGGGGGGACACCTTCCTCTGAGTATAAAAAATCATCCAATATTGGATGACGGTTCACGAAAGTTTAGGTTCTATTTGTTCGTGTCTGCTTCTTTGTATGGATCTATCAGTTTTGAGGTTAGGTCTAAGTTGAACAAAAAATCATCTACGGTGTCTGTGCCAAAGGGAAGAGTGGAAAAGTTAATTGGGATGCTGTCTTCTTGCGTATCTGAAGTAATCGGCTGTTTGTGCTGCTTTTTTCTCCAGTTCTTAAACAAGCGCATGTGAGGCCCCCTTTTCTAAAAAAAGATGGATTTATACATAATATACGGGGAGAGTTGTCCGAGCGTCAATTGTTTTCTTCAAAAGGATTTATTACATTTGTACGGAAAGAGCCACAGCTAAGTGCGGATCTTTCCGTGTTTTGACATGGCACGGTGTATGGCTTGTTGTACCTTTCGTTCGCATCTGATGTTGTATGGTTTCTTATGGAGTTTACTCGTCTTAAATTGACCAATTACACGGCGGACTCCTTGATCATAAATGATTAGCTTTCTGCTCGTTTGATCATTTAATAACGCTTGAAACCAGCTGTATTTTTTTAGCTGTGCTGCATTTCGTGATATATCATCTTCATCTACCTGTAAAAAAGGGATATACAGAGCAAGATTGAAGATGTCTAAAATGAATCCCATATTACCGGCCCCCTTCATATCGTTTATTACCTTTAGAAAGGGGAATGGTTCCATACAATTGGTTTTAAAAACAATCCCAGTGCATGAACCATTCTTTATTGTCTTTGTCGTAATAGAAATACATCGTGCCGTTATCACCAATCATGAACCGAGGTTTTTCTTCTGAAGCGATTTGTAGCATGAATTCTCCTGACATCTGGTGGGGAGGAGATTGGATGTAAGCCCCGTATCCACCGATTTTTGTGAACGAGTAGTTTGAGTAATGCTCGAAGAAATGATCTGTTGCTTCTTCACTTTCATTAACCTCTGATAAGTCAACGTATGACCAAGCTTCCTCCCAGCATGGATAATCCGGTTGTTCCCCTTCGAGCCACTCTATCTGGAAAGGCTTAATTCCTTTTACTTCTTCAGGGGTCTCAGCGATTTCTAATCCTTCCATTGATGAATATTCAATGAGTTTCCAGCCATCACCGTTTTTGGCGATATCGATCGGAAGGGTTTTCTTGTTGATGAAAATTTGAATCATCTTACATTCATCAAAGCCGTTCATTCCCCCTGGTACTTCGGGTAAATACATTTGTAAAATGGGAATCATAGCTCCATCTTGATCTGCCGGCCACCCTTTATCACGTTGGATGAAAAAATGACCAGCAAACCAGCTGTACTTAGAAGGATCAGGGCGAAACCCGCCTATTTTGGCTACAATAGGTGTTTTTCCTAGTTGATTTAATTCGTCAAAAGCTTTGATCTTCATTTATCCATCCCCCATTCTTTAGCCAGCAATGTGTGCATCTTGAAACGTTCCATTCATATTGCCAGAGACAATGATGACATGTCCCCAAAATAAATCTCCGTCATGATAGTAGGCTTCGAATTCTCCATTTGGATAAGCATGGAGGCTTTCAAGAGAGATGCGGCTGATAAATTGATCCGGTGTGATCTCTTCTGAATGTTCAGCGGAGTCGTCTTGTTCCTGCCAATCTTTTGCTAGTTCAATCAGCTGATTTGCTGCATATGACTTCATGGAGGCATCCCATGTTGTCTGTTCTTCTACGAGTTGTCTAGCCGTTTTCAGAGAGTCATTCATTTCTTCCTCTTCTTCAAGATTGAAGTAAAGAAGGCACTCCTCATTGCCCCACTGTATGGTTGTTTCAAATAAGTCTAGTCCTTTCACTAATTCAAAGGTACCCAGCTTGTCATCGTGGTAAAAGATAGGTTGTTGAGCTTCTTCTAATATTTCTTGAAGTTCCTTATCTTCAGTATCTGTATCAACAAGTGAAACGAGCATAAATTCACCTTCACCTTTACGTACTTGAAGTGTGACGATAGATTCTTTATGTAATTGCGCTTGTTTTTCTCGTAATCCCTTTTCATCTGTTAACCAGCACAGTCTCACTTTTTCGTTTATGATGCGGTCTTTTTCCTTCCATGCAATGAGCGGGATTGAAGCAGTCCAAAGAGTCTCTTTTCCTGCTTTTCCTGCGCCGACTCCAGAAGGTCCTGTAACAGCCATGATGTCTATCACTTCTTCTGAGAATCTTTGTTCAAATATGTTGATTTGTTTGTTTGATTTCATAGGATGTCCCCCAGCTTGATTTATTTGATGGAGCTATACCTTTATCACACCGTACATTGGCAGGGGAAATCAAGCTTTTTTTGCTTAAAACTGTTTTTTAGGTTTGTGGCAACAGAGAGGATACATGGATTGCTGGAGGTTGAGTCACAATAAAAAAGCAAATCGGTTCGGATTTTGTATAAATTTGGCTAAGTGAGTCGAAAAGCCTAGGTGATTCTTCCTTTTCTTTATAATTACTTTGACACGATTAGATGAAAAAAGTAAAGTAGTACTGAGTGATTTACAAAACCTTCATCATTCTCTGAAACATGAAGCGGCAGTAAATTTAATGTAAATGGATATTTTTCCTTTTATTTACTCGTATTTTTTTTGAAACTTATGATGCTTCTTATTCGTTATATTAAAGGAGCACATGTAACCTGCGGAGAAAAGAGCATCGGAATGCTTGGTGCAGAAGATTTACATTTGCAAAATCAATGTAAATTTTTTATGATTTCATTTATATCAGATCGAAAATAAGAAAGAAGAGGTTTTATGAAAAAAATATTTGCGAACAAATATAGCTTTTTTGTTTTGGCTGTTCTTCTATTTTGGGCAAAATCGTACACAGCCTACAAAATGGACTTTAATTTAGGAGTGAAGGGATCTTTTCAAGAGGGTCTTCTCTTATTAAATCCATTCAGTTCAGCCATCGTGTTTTTAGGACTTGCTCTCTTTTTGAAGGGGCGTAAATCGGCCATTGTTTTAATTGTCATTGACTTTATTATGACCGCACTTTTATATGCGAATGTAGCGTACTATCGTTTCTTTGATGATTTTTTAACATTCCCGACAATGAAACAAGCCGGTAATCTTGGGGGAGGTATGACCGGCGGTGTGTTAGCAAGTATTAAGCCGCATGACCTTTTGTACTTCCTTGATATCATCATTTTAATTGCCATTGTCATTTGGAGACCAGAAGTGAAGAAGTTCCAAATGAAAAAAACTTTCGCACTGCTGATTGTGGCTGCAGGTGTTGTACTGTTCTTCGTTAACCTACACTTAGCTGAAAAAGATCGTCCAGAATTATTGACGAGAACATTTGATCATAAGTATATTGTGAAATATTTAGGTGTTTATAACTATGCGATTTATGACGGCGTGCAAACCGCACAAAATGCAACGCAAGTAGCAAATGCGAGTAGTGATGATTTAACGGATGTCGTGAACTATACGACCTCTCACTATGCGAAACCAAATGCAGAATACTTTGGTCAAGCAAAAGGAAAAAACATCATCAAAATCCATTTAGAAAGCTTCCAGTCATTTTTAATTGACTACAAGTTAAATGGAGAAGAAGTGACGCCGTTTTTAAACAAACTAGCTCATGGAAAAGAAGATTTTACGTATTTTGATAACTTCTTCCACCAGACTGGTCAAGGGAAGACTTCTGATGCTGAGCTCATGATGGATAATAGTATGTTTGGCTTGCCAGAGGGTGCAGCGTTTGTGACAAAAGGTGAAAATACCTTCCAATCACTTCCTGCCATCTTAGATCAAAAAGCAGGCTATACGAGTGCAGTGCTTCACGGGGATTATAAATCTTTCTGGAACCGTGACACGATTTATAAACATATGGGAATTGATCAATTCTTCGATGCATCTTATTACAACATGGATGAAGAAAACCTTGTAAACATGGGTCTGAAGGATAAACCATTCTTTAAAGAATCAATCCCAATGTTAGAATCAATGAAAAAGCCATTTTATGCACACTTAATGACATTGACCAACCATTATCCATTTAATTTAGATGAGAAAGATGCGACAATCGCTAAGGCAACAACTGGCGATAAAACAGTGGATAATTATTTCCAAACAGCGAGATACTTGGATGAGTCATTAGAACAATTCTTTAAGGACTTGAAAAAATCGGGTCTGTATAAAGACTCAGTGATTCTATTATATGGTGACCATAACGGTATTTCTGAGAACCATAACCGTGCAATGAGTGAGATTCAAGGGAAAGAAATTACGCCATATCAAAATGCACAAAATCAGCGTGTACCGCTCATGATTCGTATCCCTGGGAAACAAGGCGGCGTGAATCATACGTATGGCGGTGAAGTAGACGTGATGCCAACGCTTCTTCACTTACAAGGTATTGATTCAAATGAGTACGTGAATTTTGGAACAGATTTATTCTCTAAGAAGCATGATCAAACTGTTGCATTCCGTAACGGAAACTATGTGACACCAAAATATACCCTTGTAGATAATACGGTCTACGATACAAAAACGGGTAAAGTGGTGAAACAAAACAAAAAGACAGAAGCGATTAAAGCCCGTGTTGATAATCAGTTAAGCCTGTCAGATAAAGTACTGTACAGGGATCTTCTTCGATTCCATAAGCTATCTGATTTTAAACCAGTGAATCCATCTGATTATTTCTATGGTAAAACAAACAAAGAGACAGAAGCGGATTCTTCTGCTAACTAACTGAGTTTTGGGCAAGCACAGAAAGGTGCTTGCCTTTTTCTCTCTTACAGCTTGATTTGTTGGCAAAATATGTTTATATTTAGGGAGAAACAAGCGTGGCGTCAGCGGTCAGCTGGCGATAACTCATTTTGTCCTAGGGGATTTCAGGAGGAGCTTATGACAACAAATACAAAAACACAAAAAAAGAAATCAGAATTATGGGGCTGGATCAAAGCCATCTTAATCGCATTTATTGCTGTTTTTATCATTCGTAACTTTTTATTCGCACCGTATATTGTGAAGGGGACTTCTATGGAACCGACACTGCATGATACAGAGCGGGTGTTTGTGAATAAAACAGTCGATTACTTCGGCGATTATAAACGCGGACAGATCATTGTTCTTGATGGGGAAGACCGCAGTACTCACTATGTGAAACGATTGATTGGTTTACCTGGTGATAAAATCGAAATGAAAAATGACCAGCTATATGTGAACGGTCAAAAAGTGGCGGAGCCTTATTTAGCATCAAACAAAAAGAAAGCTGCCGCAGATGGCACCTTGCTGACACCTGATTTTGGTCCTCTTACAGTCCCTAAAGGAAAGTACTTTGTCATGGGTGACAATCGCCAAAACTCAATGGACAGTCGCAATGGTTTAGGTCTTTTTACAAAGAGTGACATTCAAGGGACAACATCATTCGTGTTTTATCCCTTCCAAGATATTCGATTAATCAATCACTAATCAATAAGAAAAAGCACACAGGCGTGTGCTTTTTTTGTTTGGTTAAGACTGACTTTTTGAAATCGCCTGTTCTAGATCTGCCAGAATATCTTCAATCGCTTCTGTTCCAACAGATAAACGAATAAGTTCTGGTGTCACCCCTGTGGCTTTTTGCTCTGCTTCACTTAATTGCTGATGCGTTGTGCTGGCAGGGTGGATGATGAGTGACTTAGAGTCGCCTACGTTTGCAAGATGTGAGAAAAGCTGAACCGAATCAATGAGTTTTTTTCCTGCGTCTTTGCCACCTTTAATGCCGAATGTGAGGATGGCACCTTGTCCTTTTGGTAAATAAGTTTGAGCCAGCTCAAAGGATTCATGGCCTTCAAGACCTGGATAGCTGACCCATTCTACAAGAGGATGATCTTGTAAAAATTGTGCTGTCTTCAATGCATTTTCACTGTGGCGTTCAAGACGTAGATGCAAGGTTTCTAAGCCTTGCAAGAGTAAAAATGAGTTGAATGGTGATAAAGCCGCCCCTAGATCACGTAAGAGCTGTACACGTGCTTTTGTGATATAAGCCGCTTCGCCAATTGCTTCCGTATACGTCAGGCCATGATAGCTTGGGTCTGGTTCAGTCAGGCCTTTGAACTTATCGCTATCACCCCAAGGAAACTTACCGCTGTCGACGATGACTCCGCCAATGGATGTGCCGTGGCCGCCGATGAATTTCGTCGCTGAATGGACGACAATGTCTGCGCCAAATTCAATCGGTCTTAACAAATAAGGGCTGGCAAGTGTATTATCCACAATTAGAGGGATGTGGTGCTTGTGTGCAATGGCTGATACGGCTTCAATATGTAAAATGTCGCCTTTTGGATTTCCGATGCTCTCTGCATACACTGCTTTTGTTTTATCTGTAATGGCTGCTTCAAGTTCTTCAAGGTTTGAGGAATCCACAAACTTTACTGTTATTCCAAGTTTTTTCAAGGTATGAGCAAATAAATTATATGTGCCGCCATACAGACTGCTGGAGGATACGATTTCGTCTCCAGCTCCCGCAATGTTTAAAATGGAGTAAGTGGTCGCTGCTTGTCCTGAGGAGACAGCAAGTGCACCAATTCCACCTTCAAGCTCAGCGATCCGTTTTTCAAACACATCATTTGTCGGGTTCATAATACGTGAATAAATATTACCGGGTTCCTGAAGTCCGAATAAATTCGCCGCATGCTCACTATCTCTAAAACCGAAAGAGCTTGTTTGGTAAATAGGTACAGCTCTTGAATAGGTGGCTGAATCCAGTTCTTGACCTGCGTGTATTGCTTTTGTTTCTAAACGAAATTGAAGTTCTTCTGACATGTGTGTATCCTCCTTTTGTTAGATAAAACCAACTACTTTAATAAGAAATATTTAATAAGACTATAAATCTTGTTTACTGCCCGGTCAATCATTTTTTAGATAAATCTGAAAAAACAATAAATATAGTTGACATGTCGGAATAGTATGTATTAACATAAGCATACTGAAAATACCAACAAGAATCGCTGATCGGTCAACCGAAGGCTCGTTCACTCAGGCATGAGTGAAGGGCCTTTTTTTATTTTAATCAGGAGGGAAGCTGAAGATGGAGAAAAAGAAAAAACGAAAAAAATACAGAAAACATTTGGATATCACGTTAGACATTTTGATTGAGCGGAACAAATATGAGATTTACAGCAATCAAGAACGAATAGAAGAAATTTACGATCGTATTGATGAAAAGCATACAAGGTCGAAATAACCATTTTATAAAATATAGTTGATTTATAGGAATAATATGATTTAGGATGGTGCTAACAACTCAATATGAATAGCTGATCGGACAACACGAAGGCTCTTATCTCTCTTTTGGGATAAGGGCTTTTCTGTGTATTTATCTGATGACAAGAGGAGTGAACTTGCAATGACTATTTCCATTGATATTGTGGATAAGTCTTTTTGGAAAGACAAACAAACCATTCAAGTGCTTGAAGACGTAAGACTCACCATCGTTCCTGGTGAATTCGTGACGGTGATTGGTCCGAGCGGATGCGGGAAAAGTACATTGCTGAAGATGATTGGAGGCCTTGATACAGATTATGATGGGCAGATCGTGATAGGAGAAAGGCGTGTGGTAGAACCAGGAATGAAACAGGGCTTTATCTTTCAAGAGCATCGCTTGTTTCCATGGCTGACGGTCGAAGAAAATATCGCTGCCAATTTCAATTTAAAACAGGCGTCTGTTCGCCGCAAAGTGGATGAATTAATTGAAATTGTTCGGTTAAAAGGTTTTGAACACGCCTATCCACATGAGCTTTCAGGCGGGATGTCACAACGTGTTGCTATTGCAAGAGCACTCCTGCGTGATCCGGAGATTTTATTGCTTGATGAACCTTTTGGTGCGCTAGATGCATTTACACGGAAACACTTACAGGATGTACTGCTGGATATTTGGCAGGAGAAAAGAACAACGATGGTGCTTGTCACTCATGATATTGACGAATCCATTTATTTAGCCAATGAAATTGTGCTGTTACAAGCAAGACCCGGTCGAATTCATAAAATCCTTCCCGTGAACTTACCATTCCCGCGGAATAGAACGTCAACAGCTTTTCAGAGCTTAAGACAAAAGGTGCTTTCAGAATTTGAGAAAACAGATGAGCTGTTACTGACGAATGGCTCAGGAATTTAAGGAGGTCAAATTGAATGAAAAGGCAAAAAAGGATCGTTCTCTTTCTGGGTATCCTCCTTGTATTAGCTGGGTGTGGTCAAGCAGCGAATGGATCAGAAGACAAGCCGAAAGAGATTCGGATTGGGATTCAGCAAAGTCTAAGCCCACTTCTTTTAGCAAAGGAAAAAGGGTGGTTTGAGCAATCATTTGAAAAAGAAGGTGTGAAAGTCAAGTGGGTGGAGTTCCAAAGTGGTCCTCCCCAATTCGAAGGACTCGCCGCCAATCAATTAGATTTTTCACAGGTTGGTAATTCACCTGTTATAGCTGGTCAGGCAGCAGGTATTGATTTTAAGGAAATTGGTTTATCTCAGGATGGGTTAAAGGCGAATGGGATTTTAGTGAATAAGAACAGTGAGATTCAAAAAGTAGAAGATTTAAAAGGAAAAAAAATCGCCGTTGCCAAAGGAAGCAGTGGTTTTGACTTTTTATACAAAGTATTAGATCAGGCTGGTTTATCTGCAAAGGATGTTCAGATCATTCAGCTTCAGCCGGATGAGGCAATATCTGCGTTTGAAAATGGATCAGTTGATGCTTGGTCGATCTGGGAGCCGTTCTTATCACTTGAAACGATAGAAAAGGGAGCAAAGCTACTGGTTAATGGAGAAGCGACCGATTTATATTCACCTGGATTCACACTTGTCAGATCCAAGTTTGCCGATGAGTACCCTGAACTAGTGGTGCAATTTTTAAAAGTATATGACAAAGCGGTGAAATGGCAGAAAGACCATCAACAGGAAGCCATTACACTTTATGCTCGTTTGAAACAATTAGATCAGAAGGTGGTGACACAAGTATTAAACAATACAGAGCCGCTCAATGAGCCCATTTCTAAGAAGATCATAAACGCTCAGCAGCATACAGCTGATTTTCAATATCAAACAAAGGCGATTCAGCGGAAGATTGATGTCAATCAGGTGGTAGATAATTCGTTTATTGAAAAAATGCTGAAAGAGGAGAAGAGTTGATGAAAGCTGCATCTAACCCAGCCCTTGTGACTAAAACTGAGCGAATGAAGAAAAAAAGGAGAAAAGCTTCATCCTTCATCATGTTAAAAGGACTTGTATTACCTGCTTTACTCATTGCGATTTGGCAGGGAGCTGCTGCTTCCCAAATCGTTTCTTCTACTGTACTACCTGCACCCACTGTCATTGCGGAATCTTTTCGTGAGTTGATTCGTTCCGGTGAGCTGTTTGGCCATCTTTACATCAGTCTCTACAGAGCAATATGCGGGTTTTTACTTGGGGGAGGTTTAGGACTTGCGATGGGTCTGTGTGTCGGTTTTTCTAGGAAAACCGAGCAGTATGTAGATCCGACCTTGCAAATGCTGAGAACAGTTCCTCATTTAGCGGTGACTCCTTTATTTATTCTTTGGTTTGGTTTTGATGAATCAGCGAAAATTTTATTGATTGCACTTGGGGCTTTTTTTCCGATCTATATCAATACTTTTCTAGGAATTCGCAGTGTAGATAACAAGCTTTTCGATGTGGCTCGCGCTTTAGAGTTTAATCTGTATCAAAATATCACAAAGCTCATTTTACCTGCTGCCCTTCCTCATATTCTTCTGGGCGTGAGGCTTTCATTAGGCATTGCCTGGCTTGGTTTAGTGGTGGCTGAATTGATGGGGTCGAGTAGTGGAGTTGGCTACATGATTATGGATGCAAGACAATTCTCGCAAACGGATAAAGTGTTTGTAGGGATTATCATCTTTGCGGTAGTTGGTAAGATGACTGATTCATTTGTACGGCTGTTAGAAAAGCGACTGCTCAAATGGCGCACAAGTTATCAAGGTGAAAAATAATAGGAGGCGATATGATGAATATTCTATGGTTTATTCCAACGCATGGGGATGGGCGTTATTTAGGATCTTCGAAAGGGGCAAGACAGGCAGACTATCCGTATTTTAAACAAATTGCTCAAGCTGCCGATCAGCTTGGGTACACAGGGGTCTTGCTGCCTACTGGTAGATCTTGTGAAGATCCATGGCTGACAGCGGCCGCTTTAGCTGCAGAAACAACCCATTTAAAGTTTCTTGTGGCTCTTCGGCCAGGGTTGATGCAGCCATCTGTTGCTGCTAGAATGACCTCCACATTTGATCGGCTTTCAGGCGGGAGACTGCTGATCAATGTTGTAGCGGGAGGAAGTAAAGAAGAACTTGAAGGAGACGGGCTATTCATTTCTCATGATGAACGCTATGAGGCAGCAGAAGAATTTTTGACCATCTGGAAGAGGTTATTGAAAGGAGAGAATGTTCAGTTTCAAGGGAAGCATCTGCAAACACAAAATGGACGGCTGTTATTTCCACCAGCTCAAACACCACATCCACCCGTTTTTTTTGGAGGATCATCAGAAGCAGGCATTCAAGCCGCTGCAAAACATACAGATGTTTATTTAACTTGGGGCGAGCCGCCTGCACAAGTAAAAGAGAAAATCGCACAAGTGAAAAAGCAGGCTGAAAAGGAGGGAAGAACGGTGAGGTTTGGTATTCGACTTCATGTGATCGTGAGGGAAACGGAAGATGAAGCTTGGCAGGCAGCGGAACATCTGATTCGTCATTTAGATCAAGAGACTATTGATGATGCGCAAAAGACTTTACAAGGGATGGACTCAGTAGGGCAAAAACGAATGGTTGAATTACATCAAGGGAATAAAGAGAAGCTTGAAATTAGCCCTAATCTTTGGGCGGGCATTGGCTTAGTTAGAGGCGGGGCAGGAACAGCGCTCGTCGGGGACCCGCATACAGTAGCAGAACGTATAATAGAATATCAGTCTCTAGGTATTGATACATTTATCTTTTCTGGTTATCCGCACTTAGAAGAATCTTATTATTTAGCAGAACTTGTTTTCCCGCTTCTCCCATTTAAAAGAAATGGTGATGCAGGACCACACGTTCCTGCTGGTGAAATTATTGGGAACAATTACTTTCCTGATACAGCCTCTGCTGCAAGTTCCTCATAAATGAAAGCAAAGCAGTCATACTTGTCGGGCTGCTTTGCTTTTTTTATAGAAAGAGAAGCAAGTAAAATGATATGTGCTGTGGAAGAAGGCAAGGGCTTTTTTCCCAACAGTTTTTCTTGTATATACATATTTTAAGAGACAAGAGAAGAAGGAAAATATGCTCACTCTTTTGTCGGAATTATCAGTTAATATGTCGTATTTGATGTGTTAACGACATATAATTAGGACTTTTATATCTGATATATCGGGGGAATTCTTTCTATCTCAAAAAAATGAAAGATTAAATAGAAGAGATGATGAAAATGAACTATTTGAAAAAAGGCAGAAAAAAGATGGATTTATTGACAATATATGGGTTTTGTGGTTCTTATGTTGTGGTGAAAAATAGTAAAAAAGGGAGTATTTATACAGTTGAACATGAATAATTGAATAAAAAGTCACATTTTACACGAAAATATGTTCGGTCAAAAATGGGATCTTCTGTTGATGTTTGGAGTGTGACGCCTATGATACGATCATCATAAGCTGGGAGGTGAAAAGTATGACTTATGCAGCGCCGCAAGTTGACTATTCCACTATGGAACCTGCTATTATGGACCAAGCTTGGTTCTTAGTATTTGTTGCTGTCCTTCTTGGATTGGGAGCAACAGTTGTTCTAGGAGCAGCAGTTTGGTGTTTAGCAAACGGCAAGGGTAGCTTTACAGGAGCCGTTCAGTGGGAAAGTGGCTTAAAAGTCCAAATTGAATGTAAGTAGCTATACTTAGGATTCATCTTTTTACTTCTTAGATAAGACACCAGGGCTAAACCGTCTGTGGCGGGCGGTTTAGCCTGATCTGTTTTTAAAGAATATGCAGACACTTGGAGGTTATATGTTTACGATCGAGAATTTAACCAAGACGTATAAAAATAACGTGACTGCTGTCAATGATTTTCATTTGAAAATTGCCCCTCATCAAATCGTTGCTGTGGCTGGACCAAATGGATCCGGTAAAACAACGATGATTAACTGTGTACTCGGCATCATTAAGCATACAGAAGGAACCATTCATATCAAGGATGTCACAAATGATGATCCATCCTTTAAAAAACAAGTCGCCTATGTTCCAGATGATCTGCTGCTCCCTGAAGCATTGACTGGTGCTGAATATTTAGATTTTGTTTCTTCTATGTATGAATGTAAAACAATTCAAAGAAGAAATCAACTAATTGAATTGTTTGATATGGAAACAGCTTTATCAAGACCGATTGAAACCTATTCCCATGGAATGAAAAAAAAGACACAGCTGATTGCTGCCTTTATGCTTGAGAGTCAATTAGTGATCATGGATGAGCCCTTTAGAGGACTTGATATTGAAGCGGTTATAAACACAAAGAAACTGATGAAACGTTATGCCGAGCACCATGGTGCAATCTTGCTTTCAACGCATGATATGCTTTCAGCGGAAGAGCTGTGCCACAAGATCGCCATTATTTCTAAAGGAAATAAAATGGATGAAGGGACGGTTTCAGCCTTAAAAGAAAAGTATCAATCAAGCACATTGGAACAGGTGTTTCTGAAAGCTTCAATGTTAAGTGATAGGGGTGCACATTTTGATGAAATCATTAATCATTTCTAAAATGATGCTTAAAATGTGGCAGCAGGAGATGTATAAGCTCTTTGATACTCAAACGAAGCGAATCATTGTGGTCTTATTCTTTTTGTTTGCAGTCACAATGGGAGCCATCATCGGATACAGTTTTACGGGTGTCTTTATGAAGGCTTTCTTAAATGGAGATGAACGTTCACTTGGGTTGTTGGTTGTGTCGATGGCAATCAATGCATCCATTTTTACAAGCTTGTTATTTGTGCTGATCAAAGTCAGAACACCTGAACAAGATCGTTTTTCTATGCAGCTCAGCTGGTTTCCGCTGTCTACCTTTCAAAAAAGTCTTGGTTACTTCATTCCGATGGTGACAGTCGTGACAGGGCTTGTTTTATTTTTCATCGGGATCTTGCTTTTACCTAATTTTATTGCACAAGGGATCGGTATTTTCTTTATTCTTACATTCTTTTTGATGGTGCTGCTGCAATCGCTCTTTGTCTTAACGCTGCTTCAGCTCATTTACAACGTGACTTATTTACTCGTACTAAAATTAAAATTACCGTTGCAAAAATTTGCAGCGATATTTGTTTTATTAGCGCTAGTTGTAGCGTATGGAATGACACATTTCGACATCAATCAAATACAGCAATCATATGTACAGTTTGATTATCATTTGATGTATTTTACAGCGCCGTTTTTCTTAGCGGCACAAGGGATGTCTCCTGACGGGGTGAATTATGCGATTTTGATCCTCTTCATCTTATTATCTGCGGGAGGCGCATTTATTTCTCTTGCTTTAATGCCAATTATGGCTGAGAAAAAAGCGTTAACCTTTCTGCACAAACTACCATTTTCATCTTCGAAAAAGTGGTCACTCATTGTAAAGGAAATAAAGTCACAAGTGAGAAATGAAGAAAATATTTTAAACTTTCTCATCCTCCTTATTGTCATTTTATTTGTCCGTTATCAGTTTGCCTTCCGCTTTGAAGGAGAAGCTTTTTTTGTCTTATGTGCGCTAGCTGGGTTAACAGCTTTTAATTCATTTGGCAATGACAAACGTATGCTTGGGATGTATAAAACGTTTGGTCTAAGGCCGTGGGAAGTGGCTCTTTATAAGTTTCTCGGACTTTTGCTCGTTGGTGTGATCCAAATTGTTTTATTTATGATCACAACACTGACGCTCCCGGATCAGATATGGATCGTGTTGATTGGCGCTGCTGTCTTGTGTAATGCAACGGCTCTCTTTTATGTGGTAGGTATTTTATTACCCCTTGATCGAAATAATCCTTACACAGGTATTTTCTCGTTTGGAGCGCTTATTTTAATCATGATTCCGATTGTATTTATTGGAAATTATGTGATGGGGGAATCGAGTCAAATGCTTCAGTGGCTGCTTGTGGCAGGATTTGAATGTCTGCTCATCTTTGCCATATATAAAGGTTTTTCATGGAGGTATTCACATGATTCAACTTCTTAACAATAAGCTAAAGATTGAGCGGGTGCCGGCACTTGGGCCATATGTGACTTTACAAAAAAGGCATTTGACTGATACGCAGTACGGAAGCTCACTTCCAATTAACGAAAGTGCATATCATATGTTAACGAAAGTGGATGGTCAAAGGACAGAGGCGAGTATTACGGCAGAACTCGCCGATTTGTTTCAGGTCGATGAGTCTGTGATTGCCCGCGATTTTTATCAATTGATGATGGGGCTGAATCAGCATCACTTGCTGTCGATTCATTATCAATCGCCATATCGGACTGTCACAGCCTTCTGTCAATTTTTTAAGCAGTATCAAGTAAAGATGAAAGAGCGATTTGACTGCACGGGTCATTCATTTCTTCACATATTGGGTACGGCTCTGCTGATGGTGACGCGCAAAATCATCTTTTTCTGGGTGCTCTTTATGATCATGGCGGGAATCGCCTTTTTATTTATGCCTGATCCATCGATTGCAGCCATTGCGATTTATTTTACGATTATTTATTTTGGATTAATTACTGGAACTGCCTTGCATGAGGCGGCACATGGGTATGCACATCGGAAGTTCGCCGGCCGGGATGGTCCTCAAGGCTTTTTTGCGAGCGATATGATGTCTGTGAAATTTGTGAGGCCTGTTTTAGATCCGTTTCAGAAAAAACAGGTGTGGATTACACTGCTTGGTCCGCTTTTGCCGGGGCTCATTGGCGCAGCCGGAATCATTGTGACTGTTTTATTTCTAAAAGAAAATCCAATTTCGACAGGGTTTTTCATTTTTTCAATCACGTATTTTATTCAATTACTCTACCTTCTTCCGTTTATGGGGGATGGTAAGTCTATTATGAAGCAGTTATTGCTTGGTGGAATGGGAGGACAACGATCATGAACGTTCAGGCAATGAAACAAGGTGCAATTGTTGGTAGTTTCCTAGGTTTCTTAGGTTTTCCGATGTTGACCATTGGTGTTCTGTTCTATCACTTATTTCAATCAAAAACAAATAATGAATTATTATTTAACAGTCTTGCTTTTGAGATGGAAGGTTCGTCTGCATTTACGTTTCAAATCAAACCAAACTTTTTTATTTATATGGTTGTCATTTTTGTTGTCAGTTTTCTCATTGTGGCATTCCTATCAGCCATGAAACAGAAAAAAGTGAAAGATTAGGAGAATTTTCCTAATCTTTTTTTGTATAATCAACCAAATTTTAGTATAATAAAAAATAAAAGTATAAAAGGGGATATCAATGATTAAGAAATGGAGCATTCTTTTATTTACTGTTTTTCTATTAGCAGGATGCGGCGAGAAGGCTGCAGAAACAACAACGACAGAGAAAACGGTCTCTAAAATAGAAACAGAGTCTGACTCTAAAAACCAAGTAACGATTGAAAAAATGAAATTGACAAAGAAAGAAAAAAACTTACTAGAGGCATCAACGACGAATGAAATAGTAGCTCTTACACTTAAAGGATTAACGAAGAATGATAAGAGTATTACGTTTATCGGGAGCCACTACAAAAATGGCCGGCTAGTTGATAAGGAATCATCTTCTTCGACTTTTACGTTACATCAGGATGGAACTGACCAAACGATGAATATACTTTTACAATTAAGAGATGAGAAAGATACATATGAATCACAATTTAGTATGTGGTCAGACAACAAGAATGAGGGAATGACAAAAGCAACAGCAAGTTTTCCGTTCAAAGTAAGTGATTATGTTTTTTCTGCACAATCTGATACTGTCAAAGTCTCTCCTGGAGGAAAGGCACTGATTGCGTATACTGCGGCAATGGGGAAAGACGGAAATTCACCGATGCTTGAAGTGATTGAGAAAAATCCTAAGCAAGCGCTGAAGAATAAGTCACATGCCTACTTATTTTATATCCAGCTCGATAAATAACTATCGTAATATATATGGAGAATATGAAATTTTTTGACGAAAAATCTTCATATTCTCTTGACGAATTGTTAAGAAAGTTGTAACATAATAAAAGTCAACGCAATGATGTTGTCTTTAAAAGATTGATGCGGGTGTAGTTTAGTGGTAAAACCTCAGCCTTCCAAGCTGATGTCGTGAGTTCGATTCTCATCACCCGCTCCAATACATAATTTTGTTTATAACGCAGTATTTCGTTTCATAGATAAACGAAGTGTTGCGTTTTTTATTATGTCAGTATAATGTAAAAAGCACTGTCACCTACAGTGCTTTTTCAATGAGTTCATATTTACTTTCTCCACCATGTATTTGTATAAACATCTTCGTCAAGGATTGTATAAGTGCCTCACTCTTTTCCCGGGAAATAGATGGTGGGAAGAGAATGATTTGAAGAATGCTTTTTGTGTCTTGAGAAATTTGAGCTTTACTTGCTTGAGAAAATAACCCTTTAAGCTCTGCGCCATCCTGCCATTCAATATGACCAGTTTCATTTTTGGATAATGAAAGAGGCCCTTTCAATTGATCGGCATCTAATGTAAGGATAGGCAAGAAATATTTTAATGAAAAAAATATCGACAAATCCTGTACGGAATTGGTCGAGTCAATAAATTGTTCTTTTTGAATATCAGCAAGAAGCGGAAGAAAGGGGACACCTTCTAGAAGATTCGTCCATTCTTTGATCGCTGGTACTTCTTCCAAAGTTTGATCTTCATATTCAAAAAACAAAGATTCTTGAAACAGTCGCAGTCGGCCTTTTAACATTTGAGGGGATTTTTCTATCTCAATATGTGAATATTCAATCTGTCCAACATGGATAGACGGGCTTTGAGGTTGGGAGATTTCCATTTGTATCTTCACAGTGACTCACTCCAATCGGTCATGATACACTCGTATTATACTGAAAACAACTGAAGAAACAAAGAAAGGAGGTTTGCAAGGTGATTCATGTTGGACAATTAAAAGAAGAGTTAATTCAATATGCGAATGAAATTGGTGTCGATAAAATTCGATTTGCAAGTGCTGATACATTTGATTCATTAAAGGACCGCCTCATCTTACATGAATCGTTAGGGTATTTGTCCGGTTTTGAAGAGCCTGATATCGAAAAACGAACAAATCCTGCTTTGCTGCTTCCAAAAGCAAAATCAATTGTCGCCATTGCGCTCGCATACCCTTCCAAAATGAAAGATGCTCCCCGAAGTACAAAGGATGCAAGAAGAGGGATTTTTTGCAGGGCTTCATGGGGAACTGATTATCATGTTGTGCTGAAAAAAAAGCTCGACATGCTTGAAGAATTTTTGCGCAGTAAACACGAAGATATTCGGACAAAATCAATGGTGGACACAGGTGAATTGTCTGACCGTGCTGTAGCCGAACGTGCTGGCATTGGCTTTAGTGCAAAGAACTGTATGATTATCACACCAGAGTTCGGATCTTATGTCTATTTGGCTGAGATGATTACAAATGTTCCATTTGAACCGGATGAGAAAATAGAAGACCAGTGCGGAACTTGTAATAAATGTGTGGATTCATGCCCAACGGGTGCTCTTGTGAATCCAGGCCAGCTCAATTCTCAAAGGTGTATTTCGTTTTTAACACAGACAAAAGGGTTTTTACCTGACGAATTTCGCTCGAAAATAGGGAATCGGTTGTATGGATGTGATACGTGCCAAACGGTTTGCCCAATTAATAAAGGGAAAGACTTTCATCTACATCCTGAAATGGAGCCGGACCCTGAAATTGCAAAGCCGCTCTTAAAGCCACTGCTGACAATCAGCAATCGTGAATTTAAAGAGAAGTATGGTCATGTTTCTGGATCATGGCGAGGGAAAAAGCCAATTCAGCGGAATGCCATTTTGGCACTTGCTCACTTTAAAGATACATCTGCTTTGCCAGATTTGGTTGACCTGATGCATAAAGATCCAAGACCAGTCATTCGAGGCACGGCTGCTTGGGCAATCGGTAAAATTGGCGATGGTCAGCAGCTTTCAGAACTCGAAAAAGCCCTTGAGCGGGAAAGTGATGAAGAAGCAAAACAAGAGATCATCAAAGGGATTGAATTGTTACAAACACCTTTAAATACTAAATAACCTCCCATTGAACATAGAATGAACCAAACAGAGATGTTAAAAAAAGTTTGGTGGTGTCTGTGTGAAACAATTATTAGAACAAACGTTAGAAGACAGACTGGCATATTTATTAAATGGCAGTACGATCAAACAGCCGCAGCTGATGTCTGATGTGGACGCTGTGGAGAGAAAGAAAGAGCTGTTTGCAAGAAGACAAGTTGAGATTGTCAAGGCGAAAGCAAAAGCAAAACTTCTCGATTCAGCTATTCAAGATGATGGAGCTCAGCAAGTACAATATCTCGCGCACCTCACTTATGTCTGTAAGGATATAGACGATTCTTTTTATTTAGAGGAACAGGTTGAGAAAAGAGAAGCGTTTCTTTATAACGACATGCTTGTGAAAGATCGGATGATGTTAGAAGAACGACAAAAGGAAGATCAGGTGGATGAGCGCTTCCAAAATGAAGACCAATTTGGAAGAGCTTTTCACTATGACCGGCGTGCAGCTGTTCAATATGCTGAGACGTATTGGAATAAACGGAATCCAGCCTATAAAAATTTCGAAGATAACTGTACGAATTTTATTTCACAATGTCTAAAAGCAGGGAATGCGCCAACGAGAGGATATCCGAACCGTGGATCTGGCTGGTGGGTTCGTCCACATACGTGGAGCTACAGCTGGACGGTGGCACATTCGATGAAAAATTATTTAGCGAATTCCAAAGCGGGGTTGAGAGCGAAGAAGCTCAAGGAGCCGCAGGAGCTTCAAATAGGTGATGTTATTTGTTACGATTTTGAAGGTGACGGTAGGTATAATCATACAACCATTGTCGTTGATCATGATAAAGGCGGAATGCCTCTTGTGAATGCACAAACGTATGACAGCCGTATGCGTTACTGGTCGTATGAAGATTCAACGGCTTATACACCTAGTATTCGTTATACGTTTTTTCACATTTTGGACGATGCTCCGAAGGATAGTTAATGGTATAATGTTGAGCGGAAAAGAAAATTAGAGGTGAACTTTTTTGGGACTTCATGTCGTTTTATATCAACCAGAAATTCCAGCTAATACTGGAAATATTGCGCGAACATGTGCAGCAACAAATACAACACTTCATCTGATTCGTCCGCTTGGTTTTTCGACAGATGATAAAATGCTGAAGCGTGCAGGACTCGATTATTGGAAATATGCCAATGTCGTCTATCATGATTCATTAGATGAATTGTTTGAGGCTCATCCGAAGGGGCAATTTTTCTATATCACAAAGTTTGGCCAAAAGCCGCATACAACGTTCGATTACTCGCAGCTAGATGAAGACTACTTCTTCGTATTTGGCAGAGAAACGAGTGGATTGCCAAAAGATTTGATTGAACGGAATATGGATCGCTGTCTACGTTTACCAATGACAGAGCATGTTCGTTCACTGAACCTATCGAATACGGCAGCGATTCTTGTGTATGAGGCGCTTCGCCAGCAGCAATACCGAGATTTGATATAAGAACATGATAAAAGCCGAGATCCCATCTCGCTTTCAGTGAATATGTAAGTGCTGAAAATATGAACGAAATGAAAAAGGATGTTCCGCTGATGGAACATCCTTTTTTTCATTTACCAGGCTTGCCTTCGTAGCCAGCTGTGAAAATGGATACTAAAAACGTAATGATGACGCCCATCATAATGACCGTTCTCATATAAGCTCCCCCTTATCCCTTTGTTCCTTCGCTGCCGGTTTCATATGTTGTGAAGTTCGCCTTGAAAAGCAGGAGATGAAGATCATTTTTCTCCTGTTTTTCCTTTATTATGAAGGGTCTTGCGGATGGTTGTCAATTCAGTTTGCCAATTCGTCATTTTGAAGAACGAAAGCATGTAATAGGACGCCTCCGCATAGATTGTAAAACAGTATCTGATTTCTAGCTTCAATCTTGAAAGAGGAGGTTCATATGGATATTTTAAAGAAAATTGAACAGCACAGAGAAGAAGAGCAGCGACTGAAATGGGAAGGCACATTCAGCGAATATTTAGATATTATTAAAGAAAATCCACTTGTCGCTCAATCTGCTCATTCTCGCGTTTATCATATGATTAAGGACAGCGGGATTGAAGAGGAGAATGGGGTCAGAACCTACAAATTTTTTGATCAGGAGCTTTTTGGTTTAGAGGAATCATTGGAAAGGCTAGTGGAAGAGTATTTTCACCCTGCGGCTAAACGTTTAGATGTCAGAAAGCGTATTTTATTGTTAATGGGTCCAGTCAGCGGCGGGAAATCGACGCTTGTCACAAGGCTGAAAAGAGGGCTTGAAGAGTATTCACTAACAGATCATGGCGCAGTCTATGCGATTAAAGGCTGCCCAATGCATGAAGATCCGCTTCATCTCATTCCGCAAAATTTGCGGGAGGATTTTTATAGAGAATATGGCATACGTGTGCAGGGGAATTTATCACCTTTGAACTTGATGAGGCTCGAAGAGGAATATGGTGGCCGCATTGAGGATGTGAGAGTGGAACGAATTTTTTTCTCAGAGGACAAACGGACCGGCATTGGTACCTTCAGCCCGTCGGATCCGAAATCTCAGGACATTGCTGACTTAACAGGAAGTATTGATTTTTCAACGATTGCTGAATTTGGTTCAGAGTCAGACCCGCGTGCGTACCGGTTTGATGGAGAGCTCAATAAAGCGAACCGTGGAATGATGGAATTTCAGGAGATGTTAAAGTGTGATGAGAAATTTCTATGGCATCTTCTTTCATTAACGCAGGAGGGAAATTTTAAGGCGGGGCGTTTTGCGTTGATTAGTGCGGATGAATTGATTGTTGCACATACGAATGAAACGGAGTATCGATCATTTATTTCGAATAAAAAGAACGAGGCTTTACACTCAAGAATTATTGTGATGCCGATCCCTTATAATTTAAAGGTGACAGAGGAAGAACGCATTTATCATAAGATGATTTCAGAAAGTGATGTCTCAGATGTTCATATTGCACCGCACACGCTAAAGGTGGCTGCGATGTTCTCTATTTTGACAAGACTGAAAGAGCCGAAGCGGTCTGATATCGATTTGGTGAAAAAAATGCGACTGTATGATGGGGAAAGTGTCGAAGGTTTCCAATCTGTTGATATTGATGAGATGAAAAAGGAATTTCATGACGAAGGAATGAGCGGAATTGACCCGAGATATGTCATTAACCGCATTTCATCCACTATTATTCGAAAGAACATGGAATCCATCAATGCACTGGATGTCCTCCGTTCCTTAAAAGAAGGACTCGATCAGCATCCATCGATCTCAAGTGAAGATCGGGAACGTTATTTGAATTTTATTTCTGTCGCACGAAAAGAGTATGACGATATGGCGAAGAAGGAAGTTCAAAAGGCATTTGTGTATTCGTATGAGGAGTCTGCGAAAACTCTCATGGATAATTACTTAGATAATGTTGAGGCGTACTGCAATAAAAACAAACTGCGTGATCCGTTAACAGGTGAAGAAATGAATCCTGATGAAAAGCTCATGCGTTCAATTGAGGAACAGATCGGCATTTCTGAAAACGCCAAAAAGGCATTCAGAGAAGAAATCCTTATTCGGATTTCAGCTTATGCGAGAAAGGGCAAACGCTTTGATTATAATTCTCACGAGAGATTACGAGAAGCTATTCAGAAGAAGCTCTTTGCCGATTTGAAAGATGTCGTGAAAATTACGACATCGACGAAAACGCCGGATGAGCAACAGTTGAAAAAGGTCAATGAAGTAGTGGCGCGATTGATTGATGAGCATGGCTATAATTCTACAAGTGCAAATGAACTCTTAAAATATGTAGGCAGTCTTCTGAATCGTTAATAAATGAAGGAGGCATTATTGGCGCAAACTAGCACCGGTAATGTCTTTTTTAAAAATCATCGTCATTTCGACGACGGCCAGCATACGATAATGGAATCGATGGGTACAAGAATTGTCCAAAAAGGTGAGGAGGGGGATGGATGTCCCGGCAAGAAAAAAGTCAGTTTATTGTGTCTCAGGAAGACTGGTCCCTCCATCGAAAAGGCTTTGATGACCAGCAGCGTCATCAGAAAAAAGTCAAAGAGGCGATTAAAAACAATTTGCCGGATCTTGTCACAGAGGAAAGCATCATCATGTCTAATGGCAAAGATGTGGTCAAAATTCCGATCCGTTCTTTAGATGAATATAAAATTCGGTACAACTATGATAAGAATAAGCATGTAGGTCAGGGGGATGGAGAGAGCCAGGTTGGCGATGTGGTCGCTCGGGATGGATCTGACAGTAAGCAAGGGCAGGGAAAAGGTCAAGGTGCTGGAGATCAAGCCGGTGATGATTATTACGAAGCAGAAGTCTCATTAATGGATTTAGAGGAAGCGCTATTTCGTGAGCTGGAGCTACCAAATCTTAAACAAAAGGAACTTGATGATATCGTTGTCGAGGAAATTGAGTTTAATGATATTCGCAAAACGGGGTTAACCGGTAATATTCATAAAAAACGAACCATGCTGTCAGCATTTAAACGAAATGCCATGACAGGAAGCCCTTCCTTTTATCCTATTTATCCAGAGGATATTAAGTATAAGACGTGGAATGAAGTCACCAAACCAGAATCAAAAGCGGTTGTCCTAGCGATGATGGATACGAGCGGAAGTATGGGGCTTTGGGAAAAATATATGGCGAGAAGCTTTTTCTTTTGGATGACACGTTTCTTGCGGACAAAGTATGAGACAGTCGAGATCGAATTCATTGCCCACCATACAGAGGCGAAGGTCGTAGACGAGGAGCACTTCTTTTCTCGGGGAGAGAGCGGGGGAACCATTTGTTCTTCTGTCTATCGAAAGGCACTAGAGCTCATAGACGAACGATATCCTCCGTCACGATATAATATTTATCCTTTCCATTTTTCTGATGGTGACAATTTGACCTCAGATAATGCACGGTGCGTGAAGCTCGTTTCTGAAATTATGAAAAAAGCCAATTTATTTTGTTATGGTGAAGTGAATCAATATAATCGGCATTCTACGTTAATGTCAGCATATAAACATATTCAGGATGAGAAATTTAAGCATTATATTTTGAAGCAAAAATCAGACGTTTTTCTCGCATTAAAAAAATTTTTTCAGCAGGAAGAAGTTCTTTCTTAAAGAGAACATTCAAAAAAACCTTTCAGCATAAGGGCTGAAAGGTTTTTTGTGTGGAGAAGGAAGGGATCACCAGAAAAAAAGTAAAACTTTCTCTTTGACATTTCAATTTTCATTTATTAATATTTAATCTTGTTAAATATAAGTTTTTCAAAAAAGATGCCGATTGTCTTTTCTTCTTTTTCTGCTTTTTGCTCATAAGTGAACAATAAGTATAAATGGGCTGCACACCATTTTCAGCGGAGTAGAAAAAGGGGAAACAGGCAGCTCTATGAGCTTGTTTCATAATCTGTCAGATGATGGGCATTCTAAGTTTGCTAAAGCAGATGACACTATATTTTTATACATGAAAGGAGAAACAAAACATGAACAGAGGGCGTTTATTGCTAACGAATATTATTGGCCTTATTGTGATTCTTGCCATTATTGCCGGAGGTGCTTATTACTACTACGAAAGCACAAACTTCGTAAAAACAGATGAAGCAAAAGTGACAGGTGACATGTACCAAATTACAGCGCCAGCAGCTGGACAAATCAAAGGCTGGGACATCAATGAAGGTGACGAAGTGCAAAAAGACAGCACAGTTGCAAAAGTTGAAGGAGAAGCAAAAACAAACATTAAAGCAGTGGCTGATGGCACATTAGTCAAAAAAGAAGTACAAAACAACCAACAAGTGCAGCCTGGGACAGTTCTTGGTGAAACGATTGACCTAAGCAAGCTTTACATTACAGCGAATATTAAAGAAACAGACATTAAGAACATTGAAAAAGGTGACAAAGTGGACATCGTTGTAGACGGCGATCCTGATACAACATTTGAAGGAACAGTTGAACAAATTGGTTATGCAACAAACTCAACATTCAATATGCTGCCAGCAACAAACTCAAGTGGTAACTACACGAAAGTGACACAAAAAGTAGCAGTGAAAATCTCAATTAAAAATCCATCTGACAAAGTACTTCCAGGTATGAATGCTTCTGTCAAAATTTCATCTTAATGATGACTGATATCAAAAAATGAAAGGAGGTTGTCTGAGATGGCAAATCAACCTGCAGCGACAAAACAGGGAGCAGGCTCCTTGTCTTTACTGATCATTTTAATGGCCGGTTTGTTCGTAGCGATTTTAAACCAAACGCTTTTGAACGTAGCCATGCCCCATTTAATGACTGAATTTAATGTGAGTGCGACGACAATTCAGTGGCTTACAACAGGTTACATGCTTGTCAACGGTGTGCTCATTCCGTTATCTGCGTTTTTAATCACACGTTTTGGCCAGCGCAGCTTATTCCTCGTGGCGATGATTTCATTTACACTAGGGACTTTTATTTGCGGTATTGCGCCAAACTTTTCTACGATGCTGATTGGTCGTTTGATTCAGGCAGTCGGTGGCGGTATCTTACAGCCGCTCGTCATGACAACAATCCTTTTTATTTTCCCTCCAGAAAACAGAGGGAAAGGAATGGGGATTTTTGGTCTTGCGATGATGTTTGCGCCAGCTGTCGGACCAACGTTATCTGGTTATATTATTGAACACTATTCATGGCGTATTATGTTTTATGGACTTGTACCAATCGGTGCGATTGTCATTATCGCGGCTTTCTTTATGTTTAGAAATATTGTAGAGCCTAAAAAAATCAAGCTGGACACTCTTGGGGCGATTCTGTCGATCGTTGGTTTTGCTTCGCTTCTATACGGAGTGAGTGAAGCGGGAAGTGATGGTTGGACAGATCCAATCGTTTTATCTACGATTATCATTGGTGCGATTGCGATCATTCTCTTTATTTTCCAACAGCTAAAAGCGGATAATCCGATGCTTGATTTCCGCGTGTTTAAATACAGCATTTTCTCATTATCAAGTGTTATTAACATTATTATTACCGTTGCCTTATACACTGGGATGTTCTTACTACCGATCTACTTGCAGAACCTCGTTGGGTTTACTGCACTGCAATCGGGGCTATTAATGCTTCCAGGGGCACTTGCGATGCTCATTATGTCCCCAATTTCAGGGATCTTGTTTGATAAATTTGGACCTCGTCCACTTGCCATTGTGGGGATGCTGATTACGGTTGTCACCACATACGAGTTTACAAGGCTGACGATTGATACATCTTATAGTCACATTGTGCTCATGTATGCAGTACGTGCTTTTGGTATGTCACTCTTAATGATGCCAGTCATGACTGCTGGGATGAACCAATTACCGCAACATTTAAACAGTCATGGTACAGCGATGTCAAACACACTGAGACAAATCAGTGGTTCGATCGGTACGAGTTTGATCACGACAATTTATACAAATCGCACGACATTCCATTATTCCAATATGGCAGATCAAACGAATACAGCTGATCCGTTCTTTATGAATTCATTCCAGGCGGCTGTCTCTAATGTGATGCACCATATGGGCATGACAGCAGAAGCTGCTCAAAAATATGTGTCGACCCAGCTCTTTACGAAAGCACAAGTTGATTCCAATGTGATGGGCATCAATGATGCTTACATGTGGGTGACATTATTCTGTGCAGCTGGTGTGATTCTCAGCTTGTTCCTGCGAGATGTACGTAAGGATAAAAAGCGAAAAGAAAAGCAGGATAAGAAACAAGAAATGACATTGCTTCCAGCACCTAAGGAAGCAAACCAAGATGCAAGATAAGTGTGGAGGGACCGTACATGAAAATTTATGTCGTATACGATAGTGAAGGTGACCATACAAAAGCACTTGCAGAAGCGATTGCAGCTGGCGCAGGTGAAACAGAGCACGCTGAAGTGTTCATTGATCATGTGAAAGATGCGGATATCCGCAAGCTTGATCAAATGGATGCAATCATTTGGGGCTGCCCTGGTCACTTTGGTACCATTAGTTCTGGATTAAAGACATGGATTGACCGTCTTGGGTATTTATGGGCAGAAGGAAAACTCATCGATAAAGTCGGTGCCGTTTTCTGTACCACTGCCACAACACACGGCGGTTTAGAAATGACGATGCATAATTTGATTACGCCGATGTTCCATCAAGGGATGCTTGTGGTCGGCCTTCCTGGAAATGTTCCAGAAAATGCGTTATACGGCTCTTATTATGGAGCAGGTGTGACGTGCCCGATTGATTCTGATGAAGTGATTTCTTCAGAAGGCATTGAGCTGGGGAAAGCATTAGGAAGACGTGTAGCATCAGTCACTGCGTCATTTAAGCGATAAGGAGAGGGTTCTTTTGGCGACGATTATTGTAGCGTTAGTAGCTGCTGTTCTAGTCATTATCGGATTAGTAGCGTTCAATGTCAGACACGCTTCGGCCGAGAAGGAAGAGATCAAAGAAGATGTATCGAATCATCCTGACGTGCCGCATAGCGAGCCAGAAGTTGCGGCGAGACCTGTAGAGCCTGAAGTGGAAGAAAAAGCGTCAGAGCCTTCTCAGACAGATGATGCTCCGTCAGGTGATGATTTCTATAGACAGGCGCTTCAAAAGTTTAAGCAGCCAGAACCACCTGTCAAAGAAAGAGAACCAGAGACGAAAATGAATGATGATATGTATCGTTCTGCTTTACAGAAACTAAAGCAGAAGGACAAATAAAAAGAGAACCTCTCGTCAGGTTCTCTTTTTTTATTGCACAAAAAAACCGCTGGCATAAAAGCCGAGCGGTTTTCCTTCACTCTATAAAGTGCTAAAAGAGCAGATGCTCTTAAATTACGCTTTGTTAACGTTAGCAGCTTGTGGTCCACGGTTACCTTCAACGATTTCGAAAGAAACTGATTGACCTTCTTCTAAAGTTTTGAAGCCTTCGCCTTGGATAGCAGAGAAGTGAACGAATACATCGTCTTGACCTTCTACTTCGATGAATCCGAAACCTTTTTCAGAGTTGAACCATTTTACTTTACCTTCTAACATGAAATTTCCTCCTAAAGCGATCTTAACGCTTAAATTCACTATTCTTGCTCTTACACAAACTTCAAAGACGAAAACTCTTTCAAAACTTTCTTCTTAAAGATGATACGAACAAAAATAATTACCTTTACTTTACCAGTGTTTGCGGGAAAAAACAACTGTTATACGAAAACTTTTTTAAAAATAATTAGCGCTAACAAATTGAGGAAAAAGCCTATGTTAAGTGTTCTCTTTTTCGTCCAGAAAAGCTCACTTGGTTTCTGCCCGACTGCTTCGCTTTATAGAGCTCCTGGTCTGCAATAATCGGTAATTGTTTCATGTTTTCACTTGTTCCTGCATCATAAGCACATCCAATTGACACCGTAATGTGAATCGATGTTCCGTTTTGTAAATAAATTGGCTGATCCGCCATTTTTTTTCGTAAACGTTCCGCAATTTGCCATGTTTTTTCAACGGAACAATTCGGTAAAAGCACAGCAAATTCTTCACCGCCGATTCGCCCAATATAATCAGAGCTTCTTGTGTTCTTAATTAGCCTTGTTCCGATTTCTTTTAAAACGATATCTCCCTCATGATGTCCATACTGATCATTGATGGTTTTGAAATAATCGATGTCTAGATAAATCAAGGACATTTGATGGATAGGTTGCTTTAAGTTCAGAGAAAAAGCATCACTTAATATCTCATCGAATTTCCGTTTATTTAAAACACCAGTTAAAAAGTCATAATGAGCTTGGAATTTATACAAATTTAACATCTGATACGCTTTTGTTTGATGCTCAATGACATAAAAGTTAAATAAACCGGCAATATACGAGAATATCCAATAGGCAGTATGCAGTTCAAATGATCTTTCATTGACGATGATGATAAATAAAATCGTCGCTATGACGTTGCTCATGGTAATAGATAACAGCATTTTTACGACGTGATTGATATGACGCTCAGCAATTAAAAAAGAAGCTGTGGCGATAAATATCATGGAAAAAATATTAATGAAAGAAGCGACATTGGCTTCGATTAATAATCGGCCAATAATGATCACACAGGCTGCAATGAACGTTTGTGCAATGCCTCCATAAAATGCCGTTAAAATAAGGGGGATATGTCTTAAATCGATGATGGCTGGTCCTGCTTTAATAGAGAAAAACATTAAGAGGACACCGAGTAACCCAGAGATCATTCCTTTATAAATTTGTCTGAGCAGGGTGTCTTCCTTTTTTAAAAAATTCTCTTTAAACACAAGCATCAATAAATAATGGAAAGTGACAAGAATTGTTAAATTAATAAAGAGGTCTCTTAGCAAAATAAAATCACCTTTTTAAAATTACTAAAATTTGTTGCAAAAGAAAAGGGGAAACAAGATAATTAATAAAAATTTCACTTATGAGGGGTTTAAAATGAGGAGAAAACAATTTCCAGATCGAACGGACTGGCTTTCTTTTTTTGAAACGTGGCCTGATGAAGGATTTGAACGAGATATGCCCATTGAATATCAAGATCTAACGTTTCGGTTTGAGAATGAGGAAGAGCGATTTGTGGTGACGATGTCTCTTGGAGTACAAGAATTTTCTTTGAAGGCTGTTCGAAAAAAGGAGGCATTCGTTTTAGGAGTATATGCCTTTAAAACTGTGCGACATGTAGAAATAAAAAAGGATCGGCAGCATGAAAAAGAGCTGTTGATACTATTAGATGGTGTGGAACGGTTTGTTATCACGATCGAAATCACCTTCTTGCCTTCCTTCTGCATCATGGTGAAAGAGCATTTTTCAGGAGAATAAACAGGAGCCTTTCTGAAAAAAAGGCTCCTGTTTTAGTTATTTGTGCTCGATGTCATTGAGTACTTGCTGAATAGATTCATCATCCATTACATTCATGACACTTTCATCAATGTGAAGAGACTGGGCGTAAGACTCTCTCGGCGGCTGATGAGTTTGGTATGTTTTTGATGATGTTTGATGCTGGCTTGTTTCATTAGGCTGGACAGCGGTGAATGCTTGCTTGATCATTTGTCCTACTTCAGCTGTGCCTTTTGAGTCTTTACGTGAATGTGAATGGGACTCATGACGAGATGACTCATGATGGTGTTGATCTTTGCCTTTCATCGTTGAGGACAAATTCATTTGAGTCATGCTGCTTAGTCTTCTCCGTAATAGTGGTGAAAATAATGCAATGATGGCTGTTGATGCTGCGATCATTGCACCAGTACTCATACCTTTTCTCTTTTTAAACAAACGAATCCCTCCATTTGATCGTGATGATACTTCTTCATCATGTTTAGGATGACCAATCAAGGCTGATTTATGAATTCATTGCTGAAATAGAGGATGCGTGCATAAAAAGTCTGCTGGATGAAAAACCTATGAGCAAAAGGAGGGAATAAATTGATGAATAAGAAATGGATGCTATCTTTATTACTCGTTCCAACATTGATCACTGCTGGGTGTGGAATGAACAACCAAGGCGATGAACGAAGAGGAACAATGAAACGACAGTACGAAAATGTCACATATAAGAACGACAACATGAGACAGGATCAACCAAATGTGCAAACACCTCAGAAGGTGAAAGTGGCAGATAAGGCATCAGAGCTTGTTGCCAACATGTCTGAAGTGAAAACAGCGAACGTACTTGTCACAGGGAAAAATGCATTTGTTGCTGTCGTGCTTGAAGGCAATAAAAGCGGAGATGTAACAGACGATTTGAAAAAGAAAATTTCTGACAAAGTCAAATCGACGGATCAACAAATTGATAATGTGTATGTATCTGCTAATCCAGACTTTGTCGATCGTATGGCAGGGTACGGAAAACGTATTAGAAGTGGAGAGCCAATTTCAGGATTCTTCGACGAGTTTACTGAAACGGTTCGACGTGTCTTCCCTGAATCAAAATAGCTACGACAAAAGCCGTATGTCATATGCGGCTTTTTTGTTTGGAACCGCACCTTGCGCACCTGACTGCATAAAGTAAAAAATATATCACCTCTTGTTGATCTTTGTTTTTTCATAGAAAGAGAAAGAGGTTGCAGGATGAATTCAGGTGGGGAGTAAATGAAAGCAAAACCGTCATTAATTCATAAAAAACTTGTAAGCGGAATGATTGCAGCAGGTTTGATTTTTTATGCGTTCACTGCGTACTTGATTTATGTAGGATTCCAGCTGGCAGAGCAATATCTAGAGCAGCATTCTTCGCCTAAAACGGTCTTAACGGAAGGACTCAATAAGCAAGTCTATGAACATATTCGAATCTACTATGCAAAGGATGAGGGCGCCTTTGTCGATTTGACCATAGAAGCGCTGGAACAGGCAAAGAAGAGAACGATGTCAGTGTTTCAGTATGAAGCTGACAAACCGTTAGATATCATTTATTTTGATGATAAAGAGACGATTGAGCAATTTGCCGGTATTAAGCATATTACAGGTTTTTATTCTGATGTTGATCATATGATTGGATTATACCCAGATAAACGGGAAGAATTGTTGAAGAAAGAGACACTGCCTTTATACTTTTTCAACACGTTATTCATTCATGAGTATGCCCATTTCGTTTTCTATGAAAAGGTGCATGCATACAATGTATCTCCAGTCGTCTTTCCCCTTTGGTTCCATGAAGGAACAGCAGAATGGACGGCCTATGATGTGCTGAACGCCACGTCTGAACGGTTTGACGTCATTCCTTTTAAATCTCTTTATTCTGATCAAGACTGGCAAGAATCTCGCACGACGTATGAGACAGATGTTTATTTACAAAGCTACTATATGATCTATGAGCTTGTGCAGCTTTATGGACGAGATGTCATACATGAGATCATGGAGGAAACGGCGAAAACTAGTCGTTTTGATAGTGGGTTTGAACAAGCGACAGGACAACGTCTCACAGATTTTGAAGAGCAATTTAAACTGAATTATCAAAGAAAAAACGGCTGACCTGTAAATAGGTCGGCCGTTGTTTTTGGTTAATGAAGCGGTTTTTGCTGGTTGGCTTTGCTTGGCGGCATCTGCACTTGTCCCTGCATAGGGGCAAATGTAGACGTCATCGCCTGCATATCTTGAGCTGTAAGCTGCGGAACTTGATAATAGCTATGTTTGTTTTGATATAAGAAAATTTCATACGCCATTTCAATAAAGTTCGGGATTTGCGCTGCAAGCACACGTCGCACCACAGGGTTTGTGACCTCTAATGCAGTCATTGAGAGTAATCCAGCATGAGATTTCACGAGACCAAGCATATGCCCTGTAATTCCCGCATCTTTTACATCCTGTAATGATTGATTTGGCTTCTTAGGCTGAGATGGTTTTATTCCGTATGTCACCTGTGTCTGTTCTTTCATCATATAAGTAGATGTTTCTTCACTAGGCTTTTGACCAGTAGAAAAGCAATCTACCATGACGTTGTACTGGGACAATACAAATTGATATTGTCGATCTAACATGTCGGATAATGCGGGATCTTGGATAAATTGTCGAAAGATCATGTATTGATCCAAAATATTAATGGTCCCTGCTAATACCTCATGTAAATCAAATAACTCATGCCCGCCATGATTGAATTGGGACTGCTGGACATGTCCTTGAACGTTTGGTTGCTGATCGTTTTGCATAAAGAATCCTCCTTCTGTTTATACAGTCTGTTTTAATGTGAGGAAGTTTTCCTCCTTTCATGCAAAAAACATTATTTACAATTAGAGGGTTTTCTTCCTTTTTGTCGAAAAAATGTATCAGACGAATGAACATGGGGGTACCAGATGCAGGACAAAATCATTAATCGTTTGATAGAAGACGAACATGTGCAGGCACCAGTGATTGGCATCGGTGTTTCGCCGTTTGAACAGCATCATCTTGAGGCTTTTTTTCAATCATTTCCGCATGAATTAAATGCCTCTTTTATTGTTGTGCAAAATCATGTGACAGGCGATTGTGTAACTGATTTGGAAGCACTTGTTTTACCAATTGGCTACCGGGCAAAGCCGATTAAGCATGGTGAGAAAGTCATGAAAAATACGATTTATGTTTGTCCGCAGCATGCAGCTGTGACATTGACAGAAGACAAACGGCTACACATAACAGAGCAGCATCCTACGAACAAGGCGTGTGCTGTAAATTCGTTGTTTCAGTCACTTGCCAATGTGCAAAAGGAAGAGGCCTATGCGATCTTTTTTCAAAAAGGCTATTGTGTAGGAAGTGGTTTGCTTCAAATCGTTGAGCAAGGCGGTACAGCCATATCGTGCAGTGAGACAAATAGTGGGTTTGATCGTATGTATCATCAAACATTTCAAGACCCTTCTGCACTTGCGTCATATATAGCCAACATCATCAACGTTCCGCATACAGATGTTGCAGACCCTGTTTTGATCAGAATCATTGAACGTCTTGAAATGCATAAAGGAATTGCATTTTCAACCTATGAGAAGCGCAGACTGCTCTCTGTCATTCAAAAAAGAATGAGGAGTGCGAACCAATCGATCTCCTTATTGTCCGAGTACGATCGTTTATTAGAGAGAGAACCAGATGAGCTTGATCGTCTGCATGTACAGCTTTTAAGCGGCACGACTTCCTTTTTTAGAGATATGGAAGCCTTTCGAGTATGTGAACATCACATCATTCCGTCGATCATTGATAATACATTGAAAAATGGGAAATCTCGATGCCGCATTTGGATTGCAGGATGTTCTACAGGTGAAGAAGCCTATTCTTTTGCGATGTTATTTTTAGAAGAAATGAAACGAAGACAAGTGTCCATTGAACTTCAAGTGTTTGCAACAGACATCAACCGGAAAGCCATCCAAAGTGCAAGCAAAGGTGTTTATTCGCTTGAGTCTATGGCACGAATGCCAGAAAAATGGAGGGCACGATATTTCGAAAAAAAAGGTGACGCTTTTATTGTGAAGCAGTCGCTTAGAAAACATATAGTCTTTGCTCCTCACAATTTATTGATCGATTCACCTTTTATCCACCTCGATTTTATCAGTTGCCGAAATGTTCTGATGTACTTCCAGCCAGAAGTACAAAAACGAGTCTTATCTCGATTCCAATATGCACTAAAGGATCAAGGGATGTTGATATTAGGACCGAATGAAAAGGTACCCAATATCCCTCGTTTATTTCATTTGTTAAATGAAAAGTGGAACATTTACACCCACTCAAACGTTCCTAAATACAATGCAGGTCATACGGAGTTAAAAGAACGAGCTGTTCAATATATGAAAGAATTAGAGCAGGAGTATGATGCATGTTTCATCATAGACGATTGTGAGAAAATCCTCGCGATATCAAACGGTGCCTATTCTTTCTTAGCGCATGCAGAAGTCTCAGATGAATTATGTGAATATGTAACCCCTCATTATATGAAAGAGATACTAAGTCAAAGCTTTCAAAAGGTATGGACTGAAGAGACTGAGGTTGTCTTTCAACATGTCCTCATTTCGGAAAATGGAAGAAAGCAGTATGCTGATTTCACAGTGAAACATTTTGATCGCCGTTTTAAAGGAGTATACGTCATTCTCATTCGGATGAGTGAGAGAGGAAAAAATCAAAAGAACGGCAGGGACAAAGGGATGTCAGAGCAGAATTCGGTTTATCAACAGCGAATTGTCGATTTAGAAAATGAGCTCAATGAGGTCAAACAAAAGGAGCAAGAAGCAAGGGCTCAATTAAAAGAAAAAAACAAGCAAATAGAAGTGCGCGAGAAAACAAACGAGCATTTTATTAATATTATAAACAATTTAAAGGTGACAAGAGAAGAACTGTACCGGCCGTCTGTGAAGCCAGAACTTGCCACGTTGTTTGTGGACCGGGAAATGAATATTCGCTATCACACTCCTACAGCTACCTCTTTATTCACTTCAGCTCAAACCCGGCACCAGCAAACGTTTCAGTCGATGGTGAAGAAGTTATCGAAGGAAATGCTCTATCATGATATTCAATCTGTCATTTCAGATAGGCGAGTGATCGAACGTGAAATTGAAACGAACGAAGGAGAACAATTCACGGTTCATATGACGCCTTTCTATGATCAAGATCGCGAGGGAGCAGTGATGACCTGGATCAAAATGACCGAAATGACGAAATTGAAGCAGGCTCTTCATCTTGCGGTGACAGCACTTGATAACAGCCATATTCATATTGTGGTTGCAACTGGAGAAGGTGTCATTCAGTGTGTCAACCAGCGCTTTTGTCAGTTTGTACAACAGCATGAATATGACTTGATCGGAAAAGATATTTTTTCTGTCTATTATGCGTTGTGTCAATGTGATGATCTAGCGAAACAATGGGACGTGTGTTTAAGAGAGGGCAGCTGGACAGGTGAGCTGTATTTTCAGGACTTATCAGGGCGTGAGCGATGGGAAAGAGTCTCTTTACACCGAATCGATGACCCTGACAAAATGCAGTCTACTGTCATGCGGATTTCAGAGGATATTACAAGTCAAAAACAGTCTGAGAAAATGCTGATGAAGTCTGAAATGCTGTCAGCAGTTGGACAGCTTGCAGCTGGTATTGCCCATGAGATACGTAACCCACTTACGTCGTTAAAAGGCTTTTTACAGCTAATGATTCAAAGTAAAAAGTATCAGAAGGATTATGCCGATGTGATGATGTCAGAGTTTAATCGGCTTGAGTCTATTATTAACGAATTCCTTGTGCTCTCTAGAAGTAAATCTGTTAAATTTGAACCGGTGAATGTAAATCTTCTGCTCGAAGAAGTCATTATGGTCGTTGAATCTCAGGCGGTCTTAAAAGGAGTGTCGATTCAAAAGAATCTGGCGCCCTCACTGCCACATATTCAAGGCATTCCAAATGAACTAAAACAAGTGTTCCTTAACATTCTTAAAAACGGAATTGAAGCGATGGATGGAGTAACAGGTGTGATCCAAGTGACTTCATTATTGAAAAACGACCAAATGATGCTGATATTTGAAGACCAAGGAAAGGGCATACCAGAAGAGGAGATTGGGAAATTAGGTGAACCTTTTTACACAACGAAAGAAAAAGGCACGGGTCTTGGATTAATGATGACCATTAAGATTATTGAAAGCCATGGCGGTACCATTCGTTTTGAGAGCAAAAGCTTTGAAGGGACACGTGTGATTATTACGTTTCCAAGTAATTGAGATCAGCTTTACATGAAATCCATCCAGTCTTAATAATTGCTTTGTACACTAGAAGAGATGAAGTTCAAAGGGGAGAAATCTAATGAAACGTATACAATCTATTCGAATGGTCTGTTGTTTGATTTTGGTGATATTTAGTCTGCAATCTTTACTGCCTAGTATCATGACAGCTGAGGCGTTTTCTTCTTCTGAGAAAAAGCAGACTTTATGGAAACAAACAAAGCCGATGAACATAAAAAAAGCCCGAAAACTGATAGGAGAAACGGTAACGGTGAGCGGAATCGTAACAGCAGATCAATCCGCTATAGGGAATGGGAAACTATCAACATATATTCAAGACAAAACAGCTGGTCTCAATATTTATTCTGCGCAGCCTAAGAATTTTCCAGAACTGAAAGCAGGCATGAAGGTCACGGTGACTGGCAAGGTGACGACTTATAAAGGGCTCGTTGAAATTGTGCCAGATCAAGATCGTCTGAAGATAGAGGCTGTGAATCAGCCATTGCCTTCGCCAAAGAAAGTTTCCATTAAACAATTGGAATCGGATCAGGCAAGCAAATATGAAGGAAGATTAGTGAAGGTAAAAGGCTATGTAGAACAGACGCCAGATCAGCCAGCTGGCGGTGGATACAATGTGGTCATCATCGATAAAAAATATCATAGCACAGTCCTTAGAGTCATGGTTGATACGGGTGCCATTGATCAAGTGAAGACCGGAAAATGGTATGAGTTTACTGGCGTTTTAAGCAGATATGATACGCTGCAAGTACTTCCAAGACACAAAACCGATGTCAAATTGCTGAAGCACCAGCCAAAGCCGCCAAAAATCAAAAAAGAATATGAGGCAACGGTAGATCGTGTTGTGGATGGAGATACCATTCATTTGAAGAAGCCTGTGCTCGGCACAACAAAGGTACGCTTCGTGAATATGGACACACCAGAAACCTACCACAAGCCAAAAAATGAATTAGATCAAAACCAGCTGCGCTTTGGACAAAAAGCGACGGATTATTTAAAAACACTTCTTTCAAGTGGTGATCGAGTCACATTAAAGATTGGCCCGGAAGCAAAGGATGGATATGGACGTCTTTTAGCTCAAGTCAAAACCAAAAAAGGGCTGAATACGAACCTAGAGCTTGTGAAAAAAGGATATGCCCCTACTTATTTCATCTGGCCTGTTGGAGATGAAAAAGAGTATCAGATGTTCCAGCAAGCAGTGAAAGATGCCAAGGAAAAAGGGCTGGGTATTTGGAATGAAGAAGATCCTCTGCTAGAACAGCCGTTTGAATTTAGAGCACGCGAGCAGAAAAAAGGGCTCACACGTTATGTGGGGGATTCATCTGCAAAAACCTACGTATCACCTGACAGCTGGAATGAGATCGATGTAGATAAACGTGTCTTTTTTGCTTCTAAAGAAGAGGCAGAGCAGGCTGGATATCAGGCGTCAGAATCATCTAGTGAAGTCCCATTAACCATTTTAAGCATGAATGATTTGCATGGGAAAATTGATCAGCAATATGAGCTGGATGTAAAAGGTGATGGCAGTAAAGGAACATATGGACGGATGGATTATGTGGCGGCTTATATAAAACAAAAGCAAGCTGCGCAAAAAAATACACTGACAGTTCATGCAGGAGATATGATAGGCGGAAGCTCGCCGGTTTCTTCTCTTTTACAAGATGAACCAACCGTTGAACTAATGGAGAACATCGGCTTTGATGTTGGGACAGTTGGAAACCATGAGTTTGATGAAGGTGTAGATGAATTATTGCGCATTTTAAAAGGTGGAGATCACCCGAAAGGCACAAAAGGATACGATGGGCAGAACTTCCCGCTTGTTTGTGCAAACTGTGAATACAAGGATACTGGCAAACCACTTTTACCGGCCTATGAAATCATGGATGTCGAAGGAATTCCTGTGGCTTTTATCGGGGTTGTGACAACATCAGCGGCAGGTATGGTCATGCCAGAAGGAATTAAAGACATTCAATTTACTGATGAAGTCCAAGCTGTCAATGAAGCAGCGAAGGAATTAAAGCAAAAAGGGATTAAAGCGATCGCAGTTCTGGCTCATATGACCGCCTCTCAAAATGGTGATACCATTACTGGAGAAAGTGCAAGGCTTGCCAAAGAAGGTGATGACGAAATCGATGTCATTTTCGCTGGCCATAATCACGAAGTGGTCAATGGAGAGGTAAATGGAAAATTAATTGTCCAAGCCTTTGAATACGGAAAGGCAATTGGAGAAGTCAATGTCACACTTGACCGGAAAACAAAAGATATTGTCAAAAAGAGTGCAAACATTCAGTATGTGGACCAGGCTGGTATTGAAAAGGATCAGGAGGCAGCGGACATTTTAGCTCATTACGGAAAAGAAGTGGAGCCGATTATTAGTGAGGTGGTTGGAGAAGCAGGGGTCAAGATGGAGGGCGGCTATTCAAATGATGGTGATACACCACTTGGCAATCTCATTGCGGATGGCATGAGATATTCAATGAAAAGTGACTTTGCCATGATGAATGGTGGCGGCATCAGACAAAATCTCGAAAAAGGACCCATTACTTGGGGAGACCTCTTTAATATTCAGCCATTTGGAAATGTGTTAGTGAAGCTGGACATTAAGGGGAAAGATTTAGTTGATATCATTGAAGCTCAAATATCTCCTCAATTTGGACCGGATTATAGCATTTCAGGCTTTTCTTATTCGTACAATCCGTTAACATATAAAGTAGTCGACTTAAAACTGCCTGATGGTTCTTCCGTTGATTTCGATAAAACGTATACACTCACAGTGAACAACTTCATGGCGACTGCCACTGGAAGTAAGTATGCACCGATTGGGCGGCTAGGGAAAAATCCGGAAACAGGCCCAGAAGATTTAGAAGCAACGGTCGCTTTTGTAAAGAGCTTCGAGGGAGCTTCTATTGTGTATCAAAAAGAAGGCCGAATTCAACAAGCGAAACAAGAAGAAAAGGCAGCAGCAAGCTAAAGAATCATCAGCAAAGACAAAGGAGTTAACGCATGAAAAAATGGCTTGCAGTGATTGTCATGTCAGCGGGAATTGTGGTGCTTGGCTGGGGAATCTGGCAAATGGCTTCTACTCACATACAAACAGCACATTCTTTAGAGGAAGCAAAAAAGGTCGTAGAAACTGATCAAGGGATGACAAAGGAAAAATTCTCACCTGAAATGGGGAAAGCCTCTGGCATCCTGACCATTCCGAAATTAAAAGCCGATTTGCCGATTGTTGAAGGGACAGATGCGGACGACCTTGCCAAAGGCGTCGGTCATTATAAAGGCAGTTATTACCCTGATCAAAATGGACAAATCGTTTTGTCGGGACACAGGGATACGGTCTTCCGCCGGACTGGTGAACTGGATATTGGGGATCAGCTGAAAATCACTGTACCGTATGGCGAGTTTGTTTATGAAATTACGCATACGAAAATTGTGGATCAGCACGATACATCCATTATTACCTTACAAAATAAAAAAGAAGAGCTTGTGTTAACCACATGCTATCCATTTCATTTTGTCGGCAATGCACCAGAGCGGTACATTATTTATGCGAAAAGAGCATCTGTCTAACGTCAAAAGAGCCTGTATGATCAGGCTCTTTTTTCTACATATTGTCCATTAATTCAGCCATATCAGGTGGGAGCGGTGCTTCTATCGTCAGCTTTTCACCTGTGAATGGATGGTTCATGTCTACTTGTTTGGCATGAAGGGCGCACCTGTTTATCAGGTCACGTTTCCCGCCATATAATGTATCGCCAGCTAAAGGATGCCCGAGACTGCTAAGATGGACCCGAATTTGATGCGTTCTGCCTGTTTCTAATCGCAGCTTAACGGCCGTCATCTGTAAACGTTTATTGAGATGAAAGACCTTATAATGAGTCTTGGCGCTTTGACCAGTAGGAGAAACCCTCCTTCTGACGGCATGGTGTTTATCACGTCCAATGGCTGCTTGGATCGTTCCTTTCTTTTTCTTAAACAGTCCTTGTGCGATGGCAAGATACGTTCTGTTAATCGCTTTTTTTGAAAGCATTTGATCGAGTACAGCATGTGCCAACCTGTGTTTGGCAAAAATAACGGTGCCGCTTGTGTCTTGATCCAGCCTATGTATATGTCTGACCCGCTTTTCTTCTCCATTTGCTTGAAAATGGAAAGCGACTAGGTTCGCCAGCGTACCTGTTTGTCCTTTTTCATTTGGATGCGTCGGCTTTCCAGCAGGCTTTTGGACAACTAATAAATGCTCGTCTTCAAAGAGTACCTCTAATTCACCGTATTCTGGCGTCACATCACTTTCTTCCGTCTCAAATAAATCAATGAGAATCTGATCACCTGTACTCACTTTTGCAGCATGGTGGGCAGGTTTTTGATTGAGACGGACTTTTTGGTGCTCCATCCAAAAATGGATAATTGGTTTAGAGGCAGACACTTCGTCTTTTAAAAATTGACTTAAGGAAATGCCATTTTGCTGCTCACCTACTTTTAGGGAGAGCATGTGTCCTTTTATGATCATGATATTCGTCCTCTCTTTGGGTATATATAGGAAACACTTACCTTAGCGAATGACTTTTTTTCTGTGCTATTCTGAATGGAGTAGTAACGACAGAGAGGTAGATGCCACGTGAGATTAATGAAAGCTGCGACAGACCTTCAAGAGCAGGCAATTGAAGAAGTTTCAAAGGAAATTGAAGATCTCTTATCCCATTCTGTCAATGGAGAAGCGCAGGAAAAACAACCCCCGCTTACATTCATTGATGGTGTGTATAACGGGACAATGGATGATGCTTTTCGTATCTTATCAGGTCTTCAGCTATTACATACCATTATTTTAAAGCCGAAGCGACATATCACAAAACGAGATCGTGAGTTATTTGAACTCAACCGTGAACAAGTTAATGCGTGCGGCTTTTCTTTCCCGTTTGATTTAGATGATTTTGCAGGCCGTCACCTTCAAAATGCGTAAAAGTTGGTGTGAACTTCCTTGTTAACTTACAAGGTCGTCGCACATACTATTTTTAAGGGAACGGAGAAACCTTCAAGATCTGTAATACCAATTCCGCTCTTTTTCAACAATGTCTATTCTCCACGAATCGGAGCGCTTGGATCTCTTGCAGAAAGAATCGAACATGACAGGAGCCTGACAAAACGATGCAGGCTCCTTTTATACATAATCATTTTAGCAGACATTCATCTTTGAAAGTCAATTTTATTCACGATATGATAGCAGTATGGAAGATATTTCAGACTTTCGGAAAAAAGGAGTGGCCTCTTTGGTAAAGGCGATTATATTTGATTTTGATGGATTAATTTTAGATACAGAAACACATGAATATGAGGTTCTGCAGGAAATGTTTGCGGAGCATGAATCGGAGTTGCCTCTGTCTGTATGGGGAAATGTGATTGGAACACAGGCAGGTTTTAAGCCTTTTGAATATTTGGAAGAGCAGTTAGGGAAGACATTAGATCATGAGGCACTCACAGAAGACCGGCGTTCACGTTTTCAAAAGAGAATGAAGGACGAAGCAGCAAGACCTGGTGTAGAAGCTTATTTAGAAGCGGCAAAGGAGCTTGGAATTAAGATTGGACTTGCTTCCAGCTCAGATTATAAATGGGTGTCTGATCACCTGAAACAAATTGGACTTTTCGATTACTTTGAATGTATCCGCACGTCAGACGATGTGGAAGAAGTAAAACCTCACCCAGAACTTTATTTGCAAACCGCACAATGCTTAGGCGTTGAGCCAAAAGATTGCGTGGCATTTGAGGACTCTGTGAATGGGTCAATCGCTGCCAAACGAGCGGGCATGAAATGTGTCATCGTGCCAAATAAAGTGACGAGCACAGTGCAGTTTGAAGAATATGATGTTAGATTAGAATCCATGGCTGAAATCGAATTGCTCCAGCTATTCCATCAGCTTGAAAAAGAGGATCAGTAAGGGGGCAATACATCATGGCAGAAAAACTAGATTTAACGCGATTTGAAAAAAGAATGGTGATTCGAAATATTAGAGAAGAAGATATCGACCGAATCATTGCATTGCAAGAGGTATGCTTTCCAGGCATGGACCCTTGGAAAAAAGAGCACCTTGAAAGCCACCTTGAACATTTCCCAGAAGGCCAGTTCTGTGCGGAATTCGAGGGAGAAATCATTGGCTCATGTTCAAGTTTATTAATAAACTTTGATGAATACGATGATCGTCACACATGGCAGGACATCACAGATGATGGATATATCACAAACCATAATCCAGATGGGATGAATATGTACGGAATTGAAGTAATGGTCAGTCCTGAGTACCGCCGGATGAAAATCGGTCATCGTTTATACGAAGCAAGAAAAGACTTAGCGAGAAGATTAAATTTAAAAAGCATCATCATTGGCGGACGTATCCCGAATTATCATAAATATCAAGAGGAAATGACGCCTCGCCAATATGTAGAGCAAGTCATGCTGCACCAAATTTATGATCCTGTGCTATCTTTTCAGCTGTTAAATGAATTTAGCCTGATGCGGATCAATCCGAATTACTTGCCGGATGATAAAGCTTCCAGTACGTACGCAACGCTAATGGAATGGAACAATGTCGATTATCGCCCGCAATCAAAAAGATATTATAAATCGGCGTTCCCAGTACGTATTTGCGTCATTCAATATGCGATGAAACAAATTCATTCCTTTGAGGAATTTATGAATCAGGTGGAGTATTATGTTGATGTCGCATCAGATGCGTCAGCTGACTTTGCCGTATTCCCAGAAATTTTTACAACGCAGCTCATGTCTTATTTAGAGGAGCGCTCCCCAAGTCTTGCAGTGCAGCGTATCACGGAATATACCGAGGACTACATTAATTTGTTCACAGACCTTTCTGTGAAGTACAACATTAATATCATTGGTGGATCCCATTTCGTTGAAGAGGAAGGGAAAATCTACAATATCGCGTATTTATTTAGACGTGATGGAACGATTGAAAAGCAATATAAGCTGCATATCACGCCGAATGAAAGAAAATGGTGGGGGATTTCAGCTGGTGACCAAGTCCGGGTATTTGATACGGACTGCGGTAAAATTGCGATCCAAATTTGCTACGATATTGAATTCCCTGAGCTTGCTCGAATTGCAGCTGACAAAGGAGCGAAAATTATTTTCACTCCATTTTGTACAGAAGACCGTCAAGGCTATTTACGAGTACGTTACTGTGCGCAGGCGAGAGCGGTTGAAAATCAGATATATACGGTCATTTCTGGAACGGTCGGAAACCTTCCGCAAACAGAAAACATGGATGTCCAATATGCACAATCAGCAATCTTTGCACCATCTGATTTTGAATTCGCAAGAGATGGCATTGTAGGGGAATGCAACCCGAATATTGAAATGGTGGTTGTCGGTGATGTCGACTTAGAAATATTAAGAAGGCAACGTCAAGATGGGACGGTTCGTCAGCTGAAAGACCGAAGAAGAGACGTGTACCATATTGAATATAAGAAATAACCAAAACAAGCGCCCCGCAGTTATGCGAGGCGCTTTTCTTTATGTTTACATTTTCTTTAATGCGAGTGTAGCAAAGTGGGCAATGCTTTTGGCAGCTAAAAATGGAACGTCTGATTTGACAAGAGATTGATAAATCGTTTTTTCTACTTGTTTCCATGTAAGAGCAGGCTCTTCTAAAAGATTTTTTAAATCAGGTCCTACATGCTGGTTGAAAAACTGTTCAAATTGTTCGCGTTTTTCTTGTCCGGCAATCACTTCTAATTTTTGTAGCCACTTTTCTTGTTTTTGGAAAGATTGTTCGATGTTTTGTTTAATGGTGTCTGTTGTTGAAGGAAGCTGAAAATCACTTTCTGCTGTCACCTGCTTCGTTTGAATAGATGCAGCATCAGCTGTTTGTGTAATAGGTGAAGCGAATAAAAGGACAGAGGTGGAGAGCATCAAAGATTTTGCGATTGTTTTCATTAAGAAAACCTCCTAGTTCATTTAGTATTGTGCACGAGATTTATTATATATTTTTGTTAAAATAAGGTAATGAGGCTTACCGCTTATTTTTCCATGCGACAAAGGGATGCCAAATGAAAAGACGAATATACTGAATGGAAATGATGTTTTACAAAGGGAGAGGGATATGGGGCGAGAATCTAAACATCTGTATATCAATTTGCCGGTTAAGCATGTAAATGAGTCAAAGGATTTCTTTGAACAGCTGGGTTTTGACTTTCAACAAGAACTGACGAATGAACATGCTGCTTGTTTTGTGATGAATGAGACGATCACAGTCATGCTGTTATCACTTAAGCATTTCCAATCCATTTCAGAGAAGGAATTGGTAGATGCCAGAAATGGCGCAGAGGTCATTATCTCTTTACAGGTCGAGACGAGGGAAGAGGTTGATGAGCTTGTAGAGCGTGCGATCGCAGCTGGTGGTTCACCGTTTAAGGAAAAACAAGACCATGATTTCATGTATGGCTGGAGCTTTCAGGATCGTGATGGTCATTTATGGGAAGTGTTTTATATGGATGAGGAGAGAAGCGACCTTTCATAAGGGTGCTTCTTTTTTATTGATGATCAGTGGTATGATAAGAGGGTAAAAAATAAGGAATTCATCTAGAGAAAAGTAGGTGCTGCATGGAGTTTTTACTTGTCTTAATGCCAGTGTTCGGCATATTCCTTATAGGGTATATTGGGCAGAAGACAATTGGTTTTGATATACATACGCTCTCATCAATGTCTTTATATTTAATGTCACCATTTCTTGCGTTTGAAACCTTTTATCAAAATAAAGTATCGATGGACTATGTGTACTTATCTATATTTGTCGTAGGGCTTTGTCTTTCACTTGTTTTATGTGTCTTCATTTTATCTCGAATTTACGGGTATTCGAATGAAACGTATTGTGCCATGATTTTGTCATCAGCATTTATGAATAATGGAAATTACGGCACACCTGTTGTCCTTCTTGTTTTTGGAGCAGCTGGTTTAGATATTGCGATTGTGCTAATGGTCCTTCAGCAGCTCGTCATGAGTACGATCGGCATGTATTATGCAGCAAAAGGTGGAGAGGACGCGGGAGACTTGAAGGTCGTTCTAAAAAAAGTGCTGCGTATGCCGGTTGCTTACGGGGCTCTTCTTGGTTTATTATTTCAGCTCATTGACCTTTCATTACCTAAAGAGCTTATGACAGGTGTTCAGCTGGTCGGGGATGCAGCGATACCAACGATTATGCTGATTTTAGGTATGCAGCTCGCAGTGATTTCTTTTAAACAAGTGGATTATCGCAATATTTCCTATGCGGTGCTGCTCAAGCTGTTTATTTCACCTCTCATCGCCTTTGGTTTTACACTTATTTTACCTGTAGATGATTTGGTGAAACAAATTATGATTTTAGTTGCAGCGATGCCGACAGCGGCGAATACAACACTGATGGCTGTGCAATTTCGAACGAAGCCTGAGTTTGTCTCAAGCACGACGTTTCTCAGTACGATTTTAAGTATTGTGACTTTACCTGTTTTATTATGGATTTTATCCATGCACCCTCTGGGATAGGGGACGGCAAACAAAGGGGGACTTATGAATGAATGTAGATGTTCATTTTCAAGTAAGTGATGTGTTAAAAACGAAGCATTTTACGCATGCGAAAGTGTTAGCTGGGGAAAAGGGATTGTTTCGGCAGGTAAAATGGGTACATGTACTTGAAGTGCCTGCTGTAGAGGATTTGTTAAACGGAGGCGAGCTGATCTTAACGACGGCCGCAGGCTTCCATGATCAATTGGAAGTCTTTCAGGCGTTTTTAAGGCAGTTGATTGACTCAGGTGCGGCCGGCTTGTGTATTGAATTTGTACCGCTCCGGTTTGATGTACCGGAAGAACTGATTATTTATGCAGAAGAACGTGATTTTCCGCTTATTCTGTTTACAAAAGAAGTGAAGTTCGTCAATATTACACAGCATCTCCATACGATGATGATTGAGCGTCAGTATCAGATGATGGCGGATTTAGAAACACTGTCGTCCAAGTTGAATGAGCTTTTATTGACTCCTCATCCGCAGATGGATATTTTGGATCAAGTGTATCAGCACGTGAGAGGGATTCTTTTGTTGATCCCTGTTCAAGGTGAACCGATTATTTTATGTGATTCATCCAAACAAACAGAAGAGCTTGTGATGAATTATTTGCAGTATGCTTCATTACCAAAAGGATATGAAGTGACGCAAAAACAAGTCCTTGCACTCAAACAAACCTTTGCAGACCTCGTCCTCATTCATCAATCGAACACGCTCTCGGAATTTGAACTGCTTGTGATGGATAAAGGAGCGAATGCCCTTGCCCAGCAAACTTTAAGAGAGCTGTATACAGAAGAGCTGAAGAAGACAAAAGAGAATGAATGGCTGCAAAAATGGTTTCATGAAGAGCATACAGAAAGAGAAATCATAGAACACCTTGAGGAAACAGAAGGACTGAAAAAACCGACCGGCTGTGTGGTGATGCTCTTTCAAAAAAACCACCAAATAGAAGAAATCGCAGGGAATCTTTATTTTCTTGTCTCTTGCCGTTCTATTTTTCAGCGTGCTGGTTTCTATTTGATTGTGTACGAGCATCAAGGACAAACCTTATTTATTTTATTGAATACAAGAAAAGTTGAGGACTGGAAAGAGCGTGCAGAAAAAGCGGCAAACGACATCACGCAATTATATGACCGTGAGAAGCCCGGCGAGGCAGTCATCAATTATGCAATCGGTTCATATTGTGAGCAATTTCAGTACATGAGAAAAAGTTTTCAAGCAGCGAAAGAAGTGCTGCATTTAAAGAAAGTGATGCCGCAACGGATAAAAAGCCCATTTTATCAAGATTTACATATGCTTCGGTTGATGCCTGTCATGAAAGAAAGCGGGTTATTAGAATGCATGGTGAAAGAGTATTTAGAGCCGGTGATTTTATATGATAAACAAAATAGCGGCAGGCTCTATCAGACGCTGAATATCTTTTTACAGACAAACGGTTCTAAAAAAGAAACCGCAAGCCAGCTCTATATTGTGAGGCAGACGCTTTATCACAGATTGGATAAGCTTCATGCTTTACTTGGTGAGGATATGATGCAAGCGCCAAAACGTCAAGCGCTTGAATTTGCGATCCTTGCTTATGAATTTTTACAGGGGAATCGCCATTAATGGTATATGTTAGATTTGCTAAGGGATCAAGTAGAGTGTCTCATGGTTCTTTTCAATCAGTTGACGATCTGTCTAATGTAATGTGTCTGGCCCCTTTTTTATAATGAGAGTAACGACACGGGCGGTCTTGTTTCAGTTTCATATGCCTCACTTTTTATCCATATAATGAATGGAGAGGTCATATGCAGGACCGGTTTAAGTTTCTTTTATGATGAAAACGGATACATGGGGGCGTGGGAAGATGAAAACACATAACGCACAAGATCTTCAGGCGAAAGATGATCAGTTCATTTGGCATCATATGAAAGGGACAAACAAAGAAAATGAAAGTATGGTGATTCATGAGGCAGAAGGCGCATGGGTGACAGATATTCATGGAAATCGCTATTTAGACGGGGTGTCAGGACTATGGTGTGTAAATGCCGGATATGGACGTAAAGAGCTTGCAGAAGCGGCGTATAAGCAATTAAATACGATGCCTTACTACCCACTGACACAAAGCCATGTGCCAGCGATTCAGCTGGCTGAGAAGCTCAATGAATGGCTAGACGGGGACTATGTGATCTTCTTTTCTAACAGTGGTTCTGAAGCGAATGAAGCGGCATTTAAGATTGCCAAACAATATCATGCGCAAAAGGGAGAGAGTACACGCACAAAATTTATTTCCCGATACCGATCGTATCATGGCAACACAGCAGCAGCTCTAGCCGCAACGGGTCAAGCGCAGCGTAAGTACAAATATGAACCGTTAGGGCAGGGATTTATCCATGTCGCACCGCCTGATATGTATCGTCATCCTGAGGATCAAGAGAATCTGGCGAGTGCTGCGGCAATAGATCAGGCCATGACGTGGGAACTAAGTGAGACGATAGCTGGGGTCATTATGGAGCCGATCATTACGGGCGGAGGTATCCTAATGCCGCCAAAAGGGTATTTGAAGAAGGTCAAAGATATCTGTGAAGCCCATGGAGCGCTTCTCATTGTAGATGAAGTCATCTGCGGATTTGGCCGGACAGGAAAGCGGTTTGGATTTATGCATGAGGAAGTGAAGCCAGATATCATCACCATGGCAAAAGGGATCACAAGTGGATATTTACCGCTATCTGCAACGTGCGTGAAACGAGACATTTATGAAGCGTATGCAGGAGAAGATACGTATGACAGGCTACGGCATGTGAATACATTTGGCGGTCACCCTGCTTCCTGTGCGGTGGCACTTGCTAACCTAGAGATCATGGAAAACGAGCAATTAGTGGAGCGGTCAGGCACGCTTGGCCAAGACATGCTCGAACGTTTGCAAGAGTTAAAAGAGCATCCATTTGTCGGTGATGTGAGAGGAAAAGGCCTGCTGTTTGGAATTGAGCTTGTGCAGGATCAGGCGTCAAAAAAGCCAGCTGATCCAAGTGTAGTCGGTCAATTGATTACAGAATGTAAAAAGCGAGGATTGATCATCGGGAAAAATGGCGATACAGTGGCTGGTTATAATAACGTGGCACAGCTCGCACCACCGCTAAATATCACTGATGAAGACGCCTCATTCATTATTCATACTTTAAAAGAAAGCATGGCACAATTATAGCAGAGATTTCTCTGCTTCAGATTGTTGACAAAGGGCTAAAATATTATTTATTTTAGCCCTTTGTCTTCTTTTCAGCGTGATAGAAAACCTTTGCAGCCCTAGGAAGGACGAGTACTGGCGCGGAGCGAATTTGACATTCGTGAGCACCAGCACGCAGGACTGACAAAGAATGCGAGGGTTTGCCTACACGCTGTAGCAGAGAGGTTTCTCTGCTTTTTTCTATGCCCTGAAAGGATCAGGTTTTGATCGATCTGCTAGGCTGAATGGTCAATGGGCACACTAGGTGTATTGAAAAAAACATGCGATTCTATTACTGTAAGGAGAAGATAGAACCAATACACACACGAGAAGGAGACGGCATATGAGTTTTCATGATCAACCCATTCTACCTGCTGTTCGCAATATGAAGCAATTTGAGGAATTTTTAAAAAGTCCATTTACATATGGGGTCTTACTAGATGTTCACTTAGGGCGGCTTAAGGGCATCATGAATGAGGCGAATGCGCATCATAAAAAAATGTTTGTCCATGTCGATCTCATTCACGGAATCAAACATGATGAGTACGGAACGGAATTTATTTGTCAGGAAATGAAACCAGCTGGCATTATTTCTACTAGGTCTTCTGTCATAGTAAAAGCCAAGCAGAAAAAGGTATATGCCATCCAGCGAATGTTTTTACTTGATACAAGTGCGATGGAAAAAAGCATGGAGTTTGTCGGGAAACATCGTCCAGATTTTATTGAAGTATTGCCGGGTGTCGTGCCAGATTTAATTACAGAAGTGCGCGAAAGAGCTGGAATACCAATATTTGCAGGAGGATTTATTCGAACAAAAGAAGATGTAGAAAGGGCGCTTGCAGCAGGGGCGACAGCTGTCACCACATCGAATACAGAGCTTTGGAAAGCGTTCCAAAAGTGAAAAAGATAAAATGTGAAAATTGATTGACAACGTTTTCATCCTCTGTTACTATAGCACTAAGTTAATATCATGTGATGGAGAAACGGAGATCCACAACGACGCTTTACTAGGTGACAAATGACCCTGATGTAAAGTATGTTTGTTGTGGATCTTTTTTCTTTATCTTTTCTACACATTTATAGGGGATGGCAACTGAACCAGAGGAGGAATTTTTCATGACACCATTTTGGGGTGAAGTCGTTGGTACAATGCTTCTTATTATTTTCGGAGGCGGTGTGTGTGCGGCAGTCAGTTTAAAGAAATCGCTCGCTTATCAGTCCGGCTGGATTGTAATCGCTTTCGGATGGGGATTTGCAGTAGCGATTGCAGCTTATGCCACTGGAGGAATCAGCGGTGCACATTTAAACCCGGCGCTGACAATAGGTCTTGCATTAGAAGGAAGTTTTCCTTGGGCTGATGTTCCAATGTATATTGTCGGTCAAATGCTTGGCGCATTACTCGGAGCTATTATTGTCTTCTTACATTACTTACCACACTGGAAAGCGACAGACGATCCAGGTGCAAAACTAGGCGTATTCTCAACTGGTCCTGCGATTCCGCATACTTTTGCAAACGTGCTCAGTGAAGTCATTGGTACATTTGTATTGGTGGTAGGAATTTTAGCGATTGGTGCAAATAAATTTGCAGACGGAGTCAATCCGCTGATTGTTGGTTTCTTAATTGTCGCAATTGGTCTTTCATTAGGTGGTACAACTGGTTACGCAATTAACCCTGCACGTGATTTAGGTCCAAGAATCGCACATGCCATTCTGCCGATTCCAGGTAAAGGTCCATCAAATTGGAAATATGCTTGGGTTCCTGTTGTTGGTCCAATTTTGGGCGGTGCATTTGGCGGTGTTTTCTATAATGCAGCCTTTAAAGCGAACGTCACACCAGCCTTTTGGATTGTAAGCGTTATTTTAGTTGTGGTATTGTTAGGACTCTATGTTTCTACGAAAAACCAGACAAATGCTGTCAATGAAAGTATGTAAGGGGAGGAAAACACCATGGCAAAAGAAAAATATATTCTCGCATTAGATCAAGGGACAACAAGCTCAAGAGCGATCTTATTTGATCAAGAAGGTAAAATTGCCCATACAGCTCAGAAGGAATTCAATCAATATTTTCCGAACCCAGGCTGGGTAGAACACAATGCAAATGAAATTTGGAGCTCTGTTCTATCAGTTATTTCAACTGCTTTAATCGAATCAGGAATTGAAGCAGATCAAATCGCCGGTATCGGAATTACGAACCAGCGTGAGACAGCTGTTGTTTGGGATAAACATACAGGCGCACCTGTTTACAATGCAATTGTTTGGCAGTCACGACAAACATCTGGTATATGTGATGAGCTAAAAGCGCAAGGGCACGATGAAACGTTTAGAAATAAAACGGGTCTACTCATTGATGCTTATTTCTCAGGTACTAAAGTGAAATGGATTTTAGACAATGTCGAAGGTGCTCGTGAGAAAGCAGAAAATGGTGACTTACTGTTTGGCACAATCGATACATGGCTCATTTGGAAAATGACTGGCGGTCAATCACACGTGACAGATTATTCGAATGCATCAAGAACGTTAATGTTCAATATTTACGATCTGAAATGGGATGAAGAACTACTTGATATCTTAGGTGTTCCAGCTTCCATGCTGCCAGACGTCAAACCATCATCACACATTTATGGTGAAACAACAGACTATCACTTCTTCGGTAAAAATATTCCGATTGCAGGAGCGGCAGGAGATCAGCAGTCTGCGTTATTCGGTCAGGCTTGCTTTGAAGAAGGAATGGCGAAGAACACATATGGTACAGGATGTTTCATGTTGATGAATACAGGGGAAAAAGCAATTAAGTCGGATCATGGATTGTTAACGACGATTGCATGGGGCATTGACGGCAAAGTTGAATATGCTTTAGAAGGAAGTATTTTCGTTGCTGGCTCAGCGATCCAGTGGCTGCGTGATGGACTTAGAATGTTTAAAGACTCAAAAGACAGTGAAGCTTATGCTGAGCGCGTTGAGTCAACAGACGGCGTATATGTCGTACCAGCATTTGTTGGTTTAGGCACACCATACTGGGATAGTGATGTCCGAGGCGCTGTATTCGGTTTAACACGCGGTACTTCTAAAGAGCACTTTGTTCGTGCAACGTTAGAATCACTTGCTTATCAAACGAAAGATGTTTTAGATGCGATGGAAAAAGATTCAAACATCTCACTTAAAACATTGCGCGTCGATGGCGGGGCTGTAAAGAATGATTTCTTAATGGGCTTCCAAAGTGATTTGCTCGATGTACCAGTAGAACGTCCAGAAATTAATGAAACGACGGCACTCGGTGCGGCCTATCTTGCGGGAATTGCAGTTGGCTTCTGGAACGACCGTTCAGACATTGCAAAACAATGGAACCTTGACAAGCGCTTTGAACCTAAAATGGAAGAAGACAGCCGTGACTCGTTATACAGCGGGTGGAAAAAGGCTGTAAAAGCAGCTCAAGCTTTCAAATAAACAAAAAGTATGGTATACTTCAAGTAAGTTAATAGAACGGTTGGAGAACTGGAGAGACCGCAAGCACCGAAGTGTAGAAATACGCTTTGGGTGTTTGCGGTCTCTTTTTCTTTACCGTACAACATGGGAGGAACAAGAGATGACTTTTTCTAGCTTAGAAAGAGAACAAATGCTTCAGGACATGACAAAAAAACCATATGATGTGTTTATCATTGGTGGGGGTATTACTGGCGCTGGTACAGCACTTGATGCGGCTTCACGCGGAATGCGTGTCGGTCTTGCGGAAATGCAGGACTTCGCAGCAGGTACGTCTAGCCGCTCAACGAAACTTGTACACGGCGGACTTCGTTATTTAAAACAATTTGAAGTGAAAATGGTCGCAGAGGTCGGTAAAGAGCGTGCCATCGTATACGAAAACGGTCCTCATGTGACAACGCCAGAATGGATGCTTCTTCCGATGCATAAAGGCGGGACATTCGGTAAGTTTTCAACTTCAATCGGACTTAGAGTATATGACTTTTTAGCTGGCGTTAAGCATAGTGAACGCAGAAGTATGCTAAGTGCAAAAGAGACACTTGCAAAAGAACCGCTAGTGAAAAAGGATGGCTTAAAAGGCGGGGGCTACTATGTTGAATACCGTACAGATGATGCACGCCTGACAATTGAAGTCATGAAAGAGGCTGTGAAATTCGGGGCAGAAGCGGTCAACTATGCGAAAGTAAAAGAATTTATTTATGATAAAGGCAAAGTTGTCGGTGTTGTCATTGAAGATGTCACAACACAGAAAACATACGATGTATATGCGAAAAAAATCGTCAATGCGACAGGTCCATGGGTCGATCAGCTAAGAGACAAGGACCACTCAAAAGAGGGGAAACATTTACAACATACAAAAGGAATTCACTTAGTATTTGACCAATCTGTTTTCCCATTAAAACAAGCAATCTACTTTGACACACCTGATAAACGAATGGTCTTTGCGATTCCAAGAGAAGGAAAAACGTACGTGGGAACAACAGATACCGTATACAAAAAACAGCTGGAACATCCGCGTATGACAAAAGCAGATCGTGATTACGTGATCAAAGCCATTCAATATATGTTCCCAGATCTTCATATTACAGAGAAAGACGTTGAATCTAACTGGGCTGGTCTTCGTCCACTCATTCATGAAGAAGGCAAAGATCCTTCAGAAATTTCTCGTAAGGATGAGGTATGGACATCATCTTCAGGCTTAATCACGATTGCTGGCGGTAAATTAACAGGTTACCGTAAAATGGCTGAACACATTGTGAATCTTGTACGTGATGGACTTAAAGAGGAAACTGGAAAAGATTTCGGACCATGTAAAACGAAACATATGCCAATTTCAGGTGGGCATGTAGGCGGTTCGAAAAATATGGCATCCTTTGTTCAAGCGAAAACGGCAGAAGGAGCATCCGTTGGTTTGACAGAACCGATTGCACAAAAATTAGCTGAGAAATATGGCTCAAACGTCAGCAATGTCTTCAAGCGTGTGGAGCAGCTTCAAGGGGAAGCAGACAAACGAAACATTCCCGCATATGTGTTGGCTGAACTTGTCTATGCGATCGAAGAAGAATTGGCTGTTACACCTGTCGATTTCTTCTTGAGAAGAACAGGCAGCCTATTATTTAATATCAATTGGGCAAAAACGTATGCACAGCCTGTTGTTGACTATATGGCAGATCGTTTTGGCTGGGATGAAGTGACAAAACAGAAACATCAAACTGAATTAGACCGACTATTCCATGAAGCAGTCGTACCGCTTGATGCTGAATAAGTAAAAAGCCGATCGTGTATCGGCTTTTTTTATTTTGTTCATCGTTTTTTCATATGTTCATGATATAACATGACATGAAGGATAATTCCATATAAAATAACAGTAGATGTTATTTTATTGATGATAAGAGCTGGGAGGACGACCATGAGTTGGAATACGAATTATGAGCGTTGGATCAATGAGAAGCACCTGGATACTGAGCTAAGGGAATGGCTGGAGGCACATCAAGATGATCATCAAGCGCTTGAAGACTGCTTCTACAAAAACCTTGAGTTTGGTACTGGAGGAATGCGCGGAGAAATTGGTGCTGGAACGAACCGAATGAATGTTTACACTGTTCGAAAAGCATCTGCTGGTCTTGCTGCGTATATTGCAGCACATGGAGAGGATGCAAAAAAAAGAGGCGTCGCCATTGCCTATGATTCACGCCATAAATCTCCTGAATTTGCGATGGAAGCGGCCAAAACACTTGCTTCACATGGCATTCAAACATACGTATTTGACGAACTGCGTCCGACACCAGAACTCTCTTTTGCAGTTCGAGAACTGAATGCCTTTGCAGGGATTGTTGTGACAGCAAGTCACAATCCGCCAGAATATAATGGCTATAAAGTTTATGGAGAAGATGGAGGCCAAATGCCCCCATTTGAAGCAGATCAAGTCATTAAAGAAGTAGATGCCATCGAAAATGAATTAGCCATTTCAGTGGAATCAGAAGAAGTATTGAAGCAAAATGGTTTGATCCGCATGATTGGTGAAGAAATCGATCAAGCGTATATGGAAAAATTAAAAACGATTCGTGTGCACCCTGAGCTTGCAAAAGAAGTCGATGTCAAAGTGGTGTTTACCCCGCTTCATGGGACGGCGAATAAACCTGTCCGAAACGGACTTCAGGCCTTTGGTTATAAGCATGTGACGGTTGTGCCTGAACAGGAAAAACCAGATCCGCAATTCTCGACGGTTACGTCTCCAAATCCAGAGGAGCATGCCGCTTTTGAATACGCCATCAAGCTTGGTGAAAAGCAAAATGCTGATATTTTGATTGCGACAGATCCAGATGCAGATCGATTAGGTATCGCTGTGAAAAATCATGATGGTGAATTTACCGTTTTGACTGGCAACCAAACAGGCGCCTTACTACTTCATTATTTATTATCTGAAAAACAAAAACTAGGTCAGCTGCCGCCTCGCCCCGTTGTGATGAAAACGATTGTGACAAGTGAGCTTGGGCGTGCTGTTGCCTCAGCATTTGGAGCTGACACGATTGATACGCTCACTGGCTTTAAATTTATCGGAGAAAAAATCAAGCAGTTCGAGGAAAGCGGAGAATACACGTTTCAATTTGGCTATGAAGAAAGCTACGGCTATTTGATCGGTGATTTTGCACGAGATAAAGATGCAGTTCAAGCTGCGTTATTAGCAGTTGAAGTCGCAGCCTTTTATAAGAAACAAGGGAAGTCATTATATGATGCGCTTGTTGATATTTTTAAGGAATTTGGATTTTACAGAGAAGGGTTAAAGTCATTAACCTTAAAGGGGAAAGTAGGAGCAGAGCAGATTTCTGCTATTCTTCATACCTTTAGATCAAACCCGCCAGCTTCTATCGCCGGTCAGCGCATTACGGTCATTGAGGATTATCAATCAAGTCAAAGGCACCTTGTGGCTGAAAAGAAAGAAGAAACGATTCATCTGCCGGCATCAAACGTCCTGAAATATTTCCTTGAAGATGGCTCATGGTTTTGTTTACGACCTTCTGGTACGGAGCCTAAAGTCAAATTTTATATTGCAGTCAAAGGCACATCGTTAACAGACAGCGAAGAAAAGCTGAAACACTTATCAGAAGAAGTCATGAAAGTCGTCTATGACATTGTGGAAGAAACAGCTAAATAAAATATCACAAAGCCATCATGTCATGCATGATGGCTTTTTCTCAGTCAAAAGGATGAGAAAAAATCATCCTTTTTGAGAAAGAGCCGCACAGATGCTCATGGTATAATGAGCGTAATGAAAAGAGAAGGCAGAAAATGCCGGGGGTAAACAGAATGGGAGAATATCAGGAGAAGGTTGAAACATTAAAAACGTTAAAAGAAATTGCTGAAAAGCTAAATGAAGGGATGGAAATGAAGGAAACGCTTCATGAAGTGCTTCATATGCTTATGGAAGTGACAGGCTTTCAAACAGCATGGATTTATTTTATAGAAGAAGACGGATCGTATGAACTAATGGCAGAAGTGTGCTTACCTGAAGCGTTGGCAAAGGATCGAAAGCAATTGATGTGTCAAAACGATTGCTATTGCATCAACCGCTACACGAAAGGCTCACTGCAATCAGCTACCAATATCATCAATTGTAAACGGATTGAAACGGCGATTGAGCAAAAGCTTGGAGATACAGAAGGAATTACCCATCATGCAACCGTTCCGCTCCAAGCATGTAAGCGTACGTTTGGCTTATTAAATGTGGCGGCAAAAGGGAAGGTTACATTTACACAGGAGGAGCTGAATCTGCTTGAAAGTATTGCACTGCAAATTGGTACGGCTATTCAGCGCATGAAGCTTGTGCAAAATGAGCAGCAGCATGCACTTTTAGAAGAACGAAACCGGCTTGCGCAGGATTTACATGATTCTGTGAATCAAATGCTGTTTTCCGTGAGTTTGACTGCAAAGGCAGCGCGTCAAATGACCAGTGATCAACATTTAGGGGAAATGATTGATTTTATACAGCATTTATCACAAGATGCCCTCATTGAAATGCGTTCACTCATATGGCAGTTAAGACCAAAAGGACTTGAAAAAGGATTTACAACAGCGATTGAAGAGTATGCACAGCTTTTAGGTCTAAATTGTTCATTGTCTTTATCAGGCTGTATGGAAATAGATCATTCAAAGCACGAGACTTTATTTCGCGTATGCCAAGAAGCTCTAAATAATTGCCAAAAGCATGCGGGCGTTGAGAAAGTAGAGGTCAAACTGGAGCAATCAGGAGATACGTTTGGTATGAAAATCATCGATCAGGGAAAGGGATTTCAGTATGATGAACAAATGAGTCTTCCTTCATTTGGGCTGAAAGGGATGGCTGACCGTATCCGAAGAGCAGGAGGTACATTTTGCATCAATTCTGAGCTAGGGAAGGGAACGACGATTGATGTGAAAGTACCATTTTCTCAAGAAAGGAAGGGATTGTCATGAGGGTAGTCATTGCAGATGATCATCACATTGTCAGAAAAGGGCTGGTCTTTTTCTTGCAAACCCAGCCAGATGTGGACATCGTTGGTGAAGCATCCAATGGAGAAGAGGCACTAAAGGTAGTGAGGCAGACAAAGCCTGACATTGTCTTGATGGATCTCTCTATGCCTGTAATGAATGGGATTGAGGCGACAAAGCAAATGACGCTGGATATGCCGGATGTCCGCATTGTCATTCTGACAAGCTATGCAGATAAGGACTATGTGATCCCTGCTATCCAAGCGGGAGCAAAGGCTTATCAGCTCAAAGATGTAGCACCTGAAAAGCTTCTCACGACAATGATTGAGGTGCAAAATGGTACGTACCAGCTAGATGGTCATATTACAGCTTTTCTTGTCCAGCATCTAACTGAACCTAAAGAGCAGAAATGGGCATTGATGAACGAACTGACCAATAGAGAACGTGATGTCTTATTTGAAATCGCAAAAGGGAAAAGTAACAAAGAAATCGCCTCGTCGCTTTTTATTTCTGAAAAGACTGTGAAAACTCACGTGTCTCATTTGTTATCAAAGTTAGAGCTGGCAGATCGAACTCAGGCCGCTCTATATGCGGTAGATTATCAAAAAAATCAGCCGAAAGAGCTGTTGTAACAGTCATGGTGGACATTCCAAAAGACTTCATGAGTATTTCTCATGAAGTCTTTTCTTCTTTATGAAAGGCGGTTAGTAAAAGGCTGAAAAGAAAACAAAGAGCTAAAATAAAGTTCATTCTAGCCCTATGTCAACAATCTGAAAGAAAATCAACCTTTTCCTTTATGTGTACATTGGTTCAGCATATGCTTCAGCAACGGCAGCTTCTGAAGCATGGTCGATATACTGCAGGAGTCCATATAAACATTTTTCAACATCTGCATCGTTCCGGTTAAATTGATACGCATGTAAGAAATGCTCAATACGTTTCGAGAGCAAGTCATCTTGCGTACGGACCATAAGAATAAGTAAATTATCCCATTGCGAACGATGCGTATAATAAAGTGCCTTATCATAATCTGCCACATTCATTAAACCTTCTCCTTTCCCTTGAGAAGTCTTACTTAGTTTGCTCGGATCAGATCGACTTTTTCAGGGGAAAAGTTGGTGTCTGCATAAACAGGGTACCGGGAATTATAGGCTGAATAAATGCTTGATGTATGAAAAAGAATCAACCAGCAAAACCTAAACAAAATAGACATGAAAGTGAGAATATTGATATCATGCACCCGAAATTATGGATGCTTTTTGCAGCAGAAATTGTTTTATTTGGCAGTCTGATGATTCATCCATCTTCACAAGCAGCTGTGCAGCCGGCAGAGAATTGGGAAAGACTTGCGTATACTGCCTTCCAAGATGAATATGAAGGCGCCGCTTTAAACGATTATCATTACATTGGACGTACACAAGTAAATGAAGATCAGACAAAAGATGTCTTTCGCGTCACCGTGAAGGAAGGCTCCACACGATTTGCAGCACATGCAGAAATTTATTTTCATCCGGTGACGGGTCATTTGATTAGTATTAACGTATTTCGGCTATAAAAAAGCACCTCTTTTAAAAAGAGGTGCTCCAGCTGAAAAGAAGATTTATTTCATGCTTCCTTGAAGATATGAGCGAATATCCACACCGAGTGAATCCGCTAAACGCTGTCCATAATCTTCATCTGCACGATAGAAGTTGCAGATCGCAAGTAATTTCGTTTTTTCATTTACGTCTTTCAAGTCAGCTGTCAAGTTTTTGATCAATGCTTGTTTCTCTTCTTCAGAGTAGCTTCGATATTTTTCTCCAGCTTGTTTGAAATCGTTTGGTTTTTCGATTTTTTGTCTCACCATACGGTCACCATGAAGAACTGGTTCACTTTCTTTGTAGTGAGGGTTTTCTTTTGGCTGATCGTCATAACGGTTTGGTTCATAGTTAATATGACCGCTTGGACGAGTTGTTGTCATAAAGCCATCCTGTTGGTTATTGTGTACAGGCGCATAAGGACAGTTCACTGGGATGCGCATGTAGTTTGCACCTAGGCGGTGACGCTGCGTGTCAGGATAAGAGAACAGACGACCTTGAAGCAGTTTGTCTTCAGATGCTTCAATTCCTGGTACTAGGGCACTTGGCGTGAAAGCAGCTTGCTCTGTTTCAGCAAAGAAATTTTCTGGATTGCGGTTCAGTGTCATGCGGCCCACTTTTTGCAGCGGATAATCTTCCTCGCTCCACGTCTTCGTCGGATCACATGGATCATAATCTAGTTCATCATAATCACTGAGCGGCATAAGCTGAACGTAAAGATCCCATGCTGGATAATTTCCTTTTTCAATACGATCATACAAATCTCTTGTCGCATGCTGGAAGTCGTTTGCTTGAATTTCTGCAGCTTCTTCCATCGATAAATTGCGAATGCCTTCTGATGGTCTCCAGTGGTATTTCACATATTTTGTTTCTCCGTATTTGTTTACCCATCTAAACGTATGAACACCAGAACCGCGCATTTCAGCGTAGTTCGCAGGAATACCTTCGTCAGAGAAGAGCCATGTGAGCATGTGAGTGGATTCAGGTGTTAACGTCATAAAATCCCAATAACGGTCAGGATCTTGAATGTTTGTTACAGGATCTGGCTTGAGAGAGTGAACCATATCAGGGAATTTGAGTGCATCACGAATAAAGAAGATCGGCAAGTTGTTCCCAACTAGATCATAGTTGCCTTCTTCTGTATAAAATTTGACAGCGAAGCCGCGAGGGTCACGTAATGTTTCAGGCGAACCTTTAGGATGAATAACCGTTGAGAAACGGACAAAAACGTCTGTTTGTTTTCCTTTTTCACTTAAGAAGGCTGCTCTTGTATGTTTCTCCATGCTATTTTCTACTTCAAATACACCATAAGCGCCGGCGCCTCTTGCATGAACGACACGCTCTGGAATACGTTCACGGTCAAAGTGTGCAAGTTTTTCAATCAAATGGTAATCATCAAGAAATGAAGGCCCCCTGTGACCAGCAGTTCTTGAGTTTTGATTATCGCCAACTGGCACGCCTTGATTCGTTGTCAAATTTTTATGATTAGAATTTGTCATTCTTTTTCTCCTCCTGTAAACAAAAAATGGTTTCTAGCAATCTATATACCCTAATTATATTGAATCAAACATGATAGTCAATATTTATTTATAATAATTTTAAATAAATTATTATTACAAGGAGGTAAAGAAAAAGACGAAAGAAATAAATTCTTTCGCCTTAGAGCAGAAGCTCTCTTAGAGCATCTTTGTTTTGTGTTAAATCATTTAATGTGTATTGGTCAAGAACGCGTAAATAAGCAGTGAGTGCTTCATGAAGTACGTGCTTTAATGAACAAATCGGGGAGATAATACAGCTATTTTTCTTCGGATCAAAGCATTCAACCATGACTAAATCATCCTCTGTATAGCGGACAACCTCACCAATATTAATGCTTTCTGGGCTTTTCCCCAGCCTAATCCCACCATTTCTTCCGCGGATCGTTTCTACATAACCACGTTTTCCTAGATGGTAAATTACCTTTGTCAGGTGATTTTTCGAAATGCCATAAATATCGGCAATCTGCTGAATATTTGACAGTTCATTGTTTTCTCTCGAAGCTAAATAAATGAGTACCCTTAATGAGAAATCTGTATAATTCGTAAGTTTCATTTGGACGACCTCTAAACCTAATAGAGTTTTGTATCATCGTAACACATTTTAGACAAAAACTGTTCGAGAAAGTGCTAAATGTGACAACATTTAAAACATGTATTATAAATATTGCTTTTATACGTTGTCTTCCATTACGATAAAGATGTATTTAAAATACATCTTTTGAAAGAAGGAATAACGATGTTATCCACAGGTCAAATGAATGCCATTAAACAATCAGCCCCTCTTCTAAAAGCTGAGGGAACAAAACTTGTGACAGTTTTTTATCAAAATATGATTAGACAGCATCCAGAGCTACTCAATCAGTTTAATAAAACAAATCTCATGAATGGAAGCCAGCCAGAGGCGCTTGCCGCAACACTCTATCAAGCTGCACTGCACATTGACCGCTTGGCAGACTTGCTTCCTGCTGTGAAACAAATTGCCCATAAGCATGTCAGTGTCATGGTGAAAAAAGAGCAGTACCCAATCGTCGGATATCACCTTCTTGAAGCAATGAAAGAGGTATTTGGGTTATCAGAGGAAGATGACACATTGTTGGCTTGGAAGGCTGCATATGACATCATTGCGAATATATTCATCACCATTGAGGCAGAAATGATGGCTGAAAATGTGAAACAAACTGGTGGATGGGCAGATGTCAAACCGTTTATTGTGAAGAAAAAGAAACAAGAATCTCCATCACTCATTTCCTTTTATTTAGTACAGGAGGATGAATCTGAGCTACCAATGTATGAAGCTGGTCAATACATTACGGTGCAGGTAGATATGCCGGGTGAAGCCTATGTATGCAGCAGACAATACAGTTTATCAGATCAATATCACCCATCTTACTATCGCATCACAGTGAAACGAGATGGGCATGTCTCCACATTCCTGCATGATGAAATGGAAGAAGGCGATGTTCTTCACGTGAGTATGCCGCAGGGAATGTTCTGCTTGCAAGATGACACAAAAGAACCCGTTTATTTGATTAGTGCCGGTTCTGGTGTCACACCAATGATTGGTTTAGTGAAAACAGCGTCGCATAACAATCAGCCATTCACGATGATTCATGCAGACAGACTAGAGGATGTAACCGCTTTTGAACAAGAGTATGAACACGTTCTCACTTCATCTCCAGAGGGGCGTATTATCCTTTGTAACGAACAATTTGAAAAGAGTGTAAAGAGTGAGCTGGTTGAGAAGGTGGCTACGCGGATTGACCGACCTTTCCTTCAATCCGTCATTGGTGAAGGAAAAGGCCAATTTTATGTTTGCGGTTCCCCAGTATTTACTCAAGAGATGATCCTTATTTTAAAAGCGTTGGACATTCCGGAAGAGAATATCCATTTTGAAGCGTTCGGCGGGCAGTCCATGAAAGAGATGGAAGTCGTCTAAACAACTGGCTGAACATCATGTTTTTTTAGGTACGCTCATATAGTAGGGATAAGTCCGATGAGGAGGGATGGTTTCCTTGAGCGTATCTGAAAAGCGTCTTTTACAACGAGCCATTGATGAAATTACAGAAATTGCAGAAGGATTTGGTCTGGATTTTTATCCGATGAGGTATGAAATCTGTCCCGCGGAGATTATTTATACATTCGGTGCATATGGCATGCCAACACGATTTAGCCACTGGAGCTTTGGAAAGCAATTTCACAAAATGAAGCTTCATTATGATTTAGGATTAAGCAAAATTTATGAGCTGGTGATTAATTCAAATCCTTGCTATGCCTTTCTCCTTGATAACAATTCGCTTGTTCAAAATAAACTAATTGTGGCTCATGTCTTGGCACACTGCGATTTCTTTAAAAACAACTGCCGTTTCCAAAACACAAAACGAGATATGGTGGAAAGTATGTCAGCGGCAGCAGAGCGAATTAAAGAATATGAACATATCCACGGTACAAAAGAAGTCGAGTCCTTTTTAGATGCTGTATTGGCATTGCAGGAGCATATTGATCCGTCGCTTGTTCGTTCAAAATTAAGTTGGAATCTCGACGATGAAGATGAATATGAAGAGGACAAACCAAAACGTCAAACGCCATATGATGATTTGTGGGGAATGGATGAACCAAAAACACGTGAGAAAAAGAAAACGATCAAGCAATTCCCCCCAAAGCCAGAAAAAGATATATTGCTCTTTATCGAGGCACACTCCCGGGAGCTAGAGCCTTGGCAGCGGGATGTGCTGACGATGCTGAGAGAGGAAATGCTCTATTTTTGGCCACAGTTAGAAACGAAAATCATGAATGAAGGCTGGGCATCGTATTGGCACCAGCGGATTATGCGTGAACTTGATTTAGATTCAAGTGAATCGATTGAATTTGCCAAATTAAATGCAGGTGTCGTGCAGCCATCTAAGACAGGAATCAATCCTTACTATTTAGGGCTGAAGATTTTTGAAGATATTGAAGAGCGCTACGATCATCCATGCGAGGAATTAAAAAAAGCAGGAGTGACGGAAGGGTCGGGTCGCAGCAAAATGTTTGAAGTGCGAGAAATTGAATCAGACATTTCTTTTATTCGAAATTACTTAACGAAAGACCTTGTGATGAGGGAAGATTTGTACTTGTTTCAAAAGCAGGGGAGAGACTATAAAGTCATTGATAAAGAATGGAAGGCAGTCCGTGATCAGCTAGTCAGTATGAGGGTCAATGGCGGCTTTCCGTATTTGACAGTCATCGATGGCGACTATTTAAAAAACAATGAACTCTATATTAAACATTGGTATGAAGGCATTGAGCTCGATCTCAAATACTTAGAAAAGGTGCTTCCATATTTGTATCAGCTATGGGGAAGAAGTGTGCACATCGAGTCAGTTCTTGAAGGAAAAGAAGTGATGTTTTCATACGATGGAAAAGGGGTTCATAGGAAGTATCTCACTTAATGATCAAAAAAGATGTCTACGACTAGACATCTTTTTTTGTGATTAGCACTTTATTGGTTTTTCAGCAGTTTGAAAATGTGTTTCGCTTGATCTGTATTTTCCATAAGCCCTTTTAGCTGTTCGCTTGTTGGTCCATAAGCATAAAATGGTACTTCATCCCCTGTATGACCCGATGTGGTCCAGCCTGTATGAGACCTCGTATTGATGACCTTTTCGATGGCATCATCAATTTGAACAGGATCTTTTGTTTCAGCTGCCTTTTGAATAGAGGCGATTTCCTCTTTTGTGAAATCAAGGTCGATGTATTGTTTGAGTGCAGTCTCGACCGTCATACCCCCTACAATTTTGTTTGCAATGAAATCAGGTGTCTTTTTTGCTGCTTTGACAGGCTGATAATCCCAGCTGCCCGAGCCGTCTGCCCCGAAGGAAAGGCCGCCAGTTGAATGATCTGCTGTCGTGATGACTAACGTGTTTTTATCCTTTTTTGCGAAACGAATGGCTTCTTCAAATGCTTTTTCAAAATCTTTCATCTCACTCATCGCACTGACAATATCGTGGTCATGTCCAGCCCAGTCAATTTGACTGCCTTCAACCATGAGGAAAAATCCTTTTTTGTTTTTAGACAGCTGTTTGATGGCTGAGGATGTCATGTCTTGCAAGGAAGGGGTCGTTTTATCACGATCAATTGCTTTATCGAGACCACCGTCAGCAAAAATGCCTAACAATTTTTGCTGTTTGTTTTTTTGTAAGTCAGCTTTATTGGTTACGTAACGATAGCCTGCTTTTTGAAATTCTTTCGTCAAATCACGATCTTTGCGGACAAAATCGATCAGTCCTCCGCCAAGCATGACATCGACTGTATGCTGTTTGCCAATTTTCTCATCGAAGAAATCATCAGCAATGGCTGCTGTGTTTTTTCTAGAAACATCGTGGGCGGCATACGCAGCAGGTGTCGCATTGGTTAATTCAGATGTGACGACAAGACCAGTAGACTTTCCTTTGCGTTTTGCTTCTTCTAATACTGTTTTTAGTTTTTTGCCATTTTTGTTTACACCAATGGCGTTGTTGTATGTCTTTTGACCAGTTGCCATGGCTGTCCCAGCTGCTGCTGAATCAGTAATGTTACTTTTAGAATCATCAGGGTATGTTTTATGCATGCCAGTGAGGTAAGGGTCAAACGCTGTTTGCTTGGAAAGATCACCGTTGTGTTTAAATGAGCGGTAAGTTGAAAGGTAAGGTGTTCCCATGCCATCTCCAATGAGCACGATCACATTTTGTACGTCATTTTTTGGTTTCTTTTTAGCCTCAGCTTTGTCAGCCTGTCCAAATTCAATTCCTGAAAAAATACCAATCGATAACACTGATGCGGCTGCGATTGCAGCTATTTTCGTTTTCGAGCTTTTCAACACACTCATTCATTTTGCCTCCTCATTGTTTATGTATCGCTCTCACGTTTACAATGGTAGAACAGAAGTGTGGATTCCAAATGACAGCACCGTAAAGTTCACTTTAAAATTGTAAAGGTCCACTTTACATAGAATGAACCAAAAAGAGAAATGAATGTATGATTTATCTATGACAAGATGCATTTGTTTTGTCATGATTGTGTAATAAAAATGAAATAAAAAGAACCCTAAAAAAAAATATTTTTTGCCGAATTAATAAGCATAATGTCGTAGGAAGTCAAGACTATTTCTTCTGGTATTCGATCCTTATAATAGAAAGTAGATAAAAATTCGGATCACGATAGATACATACAGGAGGAACAAATGAAAAAACAATTGATCACAGCTGCAAGTGCAGTTCTACTTGGGACGACATTATTTGCCGGAGCTGCCTCAGCACAATCAGTAAAGGTTCAAAAAGGTGACTCTCTTTCTGTTCTAGCGAAAAAATACAAAACAACCGTGAGTAAGATTAAATCAGACAATAAACTGAAATCTAACACGATTTATGTTGGACAAACCTTAAAAGTGAATGGTACTTCTTCAAAAAAGGTAACGAAAACATCAAAAACAACAACAAAAGTAAAAGCGTCTTCGACGACAGCCACTCATAAAGTTGTCAAAGGTGATACTTTATCTAAAATCGGCAAAAAATATGGAATGACAGTGAAAGAGCTGAAATCGTTAAATAAACTCAAAACAGATCTGATTAAAATTGGACAAAAGCTGAAAGTGAAAAAGACGTCCAAAGTGAAACCAACACCTGTCAAAGAAAAAACAGTTGCTACTTCTTCTTTAAATACGTCTAAACTCGTAGCAGATGCGAAAGCACAAAACGGTACACCATATAAATGGGGTGGAACGACACCGAAAGGCTTTGATTGCAGCGGTTTTATGTGGTATATCATTAACAAACAAACAAAGATTTCAAGACAAACGACTGAAGGTTTTTGGGGATCAATGAAAAGCGTCTCAACACCTAAAGTTGGAGATTTTGTCTTCTTTACAACCTATAAATCTGGCCCATCTCACATGGGTGTCTACCTTGGGAACAACAAGTTTATCCACGCTGCTTCTGATGGTGTGACGATCAGCGATATGACTTCAAGCTATTGGAAGCCAATTTACCTTGGCGCAAAGACATTTGTAAATTAATAATGGATCTTAAGAGACTGCTTACTAGGCAGTCTCTTTTTTTGTATATCGTTTGCGCAGCTAAAACAGTCCTTTATCATAGCTCTCTATGAGTCTAAAGGCTTTTAAATAAGCAAAAGTGAAGACAAGTTATCAAAAGAATAATTTTATTTTCACTTTATAAAAATTATATCAAAAAAGTATAATTTTGTATGTTGTATAATAAATAGAAGAGGCCAAGCTATGATTTGAATAAAGATTGAAGAAAATCTACCATGAATATTGACAAGTATTTTGTTGATAAATAAGAATTTTCACTCTATTTTGAAAAAAAGTGTTTTCATTTTTTAATTTTCATATATAATAATTTTACGCCACCAATTTATTGCGCTAAATTAAATCTAAATATTCAGAAAATGAAGTGAATTACGAAGTGGTGGCGTCTTTAGACGGATACTAAGTTTTGGGAGTGATGGTATGAGCAATTCGTTGTTTAGAAAGAAGAGCATTTCAGAGCTAATTGCGGCAACACAAGGGGAAAAAGCGTTAAGAAAGGAATTAGGCTCATTTGACTTAACGATGCTTGGTATTGGAGCGATTATCGGTACAGGGATATTTGTTCTGACAGGTACAGGCGCCGTCACAGCAGGTCCAGGACTTGTTTTATCATTTGTAATTGCAGGTCTTGCATGTTTATTTGCGGCATTGTCATATGCGGAATTCGCTTCCACAGTGCCAGTATCAGGATCTGTTTATACATTTACGTACGCATCTATGGGAGAATTTTTAGCGTTTATCATTGGCTGGGATTTGATATTAGAATATATGCTAGCCGCTAGTGCCGTTTCAGCAGGCTGGTCAGGCTACTTTGTATCGTTTTTAAATGGGATAGGGATTCATATACCGGTTGAATTAACAGCAGCACCAGGTGGTTTAAAGGGTCAAGTGACATATTTTAATCTTCCTGCATTTATTATTTTAATGATCATCACCTTCTTGCTGTACTTCGGTATTAAAGAATCAAAACGAGTCAACAACATCATGGTCATTATGAAAATTGCGGTGATTCTGCTCTTTATTTTAGTCGCTGTGAAATATGTAAAACCTGAAAACTGGACACCATTCGTTCCTTTTGGAACTTCAGGCGTGTTAAGTGCAGCAGCTCTCGTATTCTTTGCATTTATCGGATTTGATGCAGTTGCTTCTGCGGCAGAGGAAACAAAAAATCCATCCCGCAACTTGCCAAGAGGAATCATCACTTCCTTATTGATTTGTACCATGTTGTATGTGGTAGTCAGTGCCATCATGACAGGCATTGTTCCATTTATGAACTTTGAGGGAGTATCCCATCCAGTGTCTCTTGTTTTACAAGTAGCCGGTCAAAATTGGGTGGCGGGAATTGTAGATGTTGGGGCGATTTTAGGGATGACCACGGTCATGCTTGTCATGCTGTACGGTCAAACACGTGTCATGTTTGCCATGTCTCGTGATGGCTTGGTACCAAAGGTTCTTTCAAAGGTTCATCCAAAACATAAAACACCTTATATCAATACTCTTTTCTTTGGGACATTGTCAGCATTAATGGGTGGATTCATTCCGCTTGATGAGTTGGCAAGTCTAGTGAACATCGGAACACTTTCAGCTTTCATTTTGATTTCAGTTGCTGTCATTGTCATGAGAAAAACACAGCCTGATTTACCGAGAGCATTCAGATGCCCCGCAGTGCCGCTCATTCCAATCTTGGCTATTCTATCTTGCGGACTGCTCATTTATAAGCTTGGCACCATCACATTTGTTCGTTTCTTAATCTGGCTTGCCATTGGACTTGTTGTCTATTTCTTATATTCAAGAAAGCACTCCGAATTAAACAAAAAATAAGAGTGTACAGAAAAAGCCAGTCAAGTATGACTGGCTTTTTAGTATTAAAAACCTAATTGAAGATCGACATCAATGGAGACGATCGCATAGACACAAACGATGACAAAAATATTCAGAACGACGCCTAGGAAACCTGGTCCAGTGCGGCCTTTTTTAATGAACAGTTCAATCATACCGAATGGAACTGCGGCCATTGCAAAAGGAAGCATTTGAAACGAATAAAATGTCACATTGCTAATAATGGCGAGGTTCAGCATGAGCAGCGATAAAATAGCGGTGCCGACCGAAATCCAGCCAAACACATTATGCTCTTTAAAAATTCTTACCAATTCCATAATTCCACCTCGCTCACTTTGGCCGTTTTAATACGTTTTGTCTTCACAAATTTCTCTATTTCTTTAGAAGGACCTGTGACAACAGAACCGTAAACCGTGACACCATTTTGATTGATGTAGCGTATTCGGTTAGAGAGGTCAAGTTCAGGTCTGCCAGAGATCGTTTTTGCCCAGGTTGGATGCTGGTTGACATAGGCGAGGGCATCTTTAAACTGATCAACCTCTGTTTTTGATGTGTGCTGAAGCTCTTTTAAAAATTCAGAGTCTTTCCCAGGAAAACCGATTGGACGCTGATTTCCACTTAATGAATCTTCTGTTTTTATCGCATTCCAAAGCACTTTCATATCATATTTTTTAGCAAATGAATATACGTCTTTCGGTGTGTATGCTTTGTCATAGGATACATACACTTCACTCACTGTTCCTTCAGGCAGCTTGTCTAAAGTGGTGAGTGTTTGTTTTTTAGATGTATCTGCCTGAGACGAAGGGTGCGTAAAGAAATCCTCCGTATTACGTGCGCTGTCTCCATAATAAGAGATCGTAGGCTGCTTTAATTTATCGAAAAACATTTCGATTTGTTCACTGCCGATGGCTTCTGTTTTATTGCCAATTTGTTTTTGTAGCTTAAGTTCTGTGTTCATACCAAACAGTTTGACTTGCCCTTTTAAATCCTTCATATCAATGGCGACATTCGGTTTTGTTAGGGCGACTGTTACAGCGGCCGTTTCCATAAAATGATTGCCTTTACTGTCTGCTCCGCCAACGCCGTAGTATAGATAACTACCTAGTGTACAAAGCGGTAAAATAATCAGTGTAGATATGACAGCAAGCACAGAAATACGTAAATAGGACTTTCTTTTTCCGTATTGTAAAATGGCTTTTTGTTTTTCAGGACTGATGGAGAAGTCTGTCCAATCTGAGTCATTTAGTTCTTGGCTTAAGCGTTTTTCATTTTCTTCGAGCTCTTCTTCAAACGCCATCATTTCTTCTTCATTCATCTCGCCATTATTATATTGTTCCCATCGCTTATTAAACTCTTCATTCATCATTAACACCTCTGTTATATAGTGCTTTTAGGCGCTGCCTTGCACGAAATAAAACACTTTTAAAATTTGCTTCAGTAATATTCATGACCTTGGATGCTTCTTTGTAATTCAGTTCTTTTAAATAATACAATGTCAACGCTTCCTTGTAGTTATCTGGAAGCTGCTCCAAATACATGTTGAGAACTTCTTTTATTTCAATCTGTTCAGCAGGACTTTGTACAGACGTTTGTAAAAGACCGCCAATGAGATCATCCGATATGGTCACTTCTTTTTTATGTTTCCTGACATAATCAATAAAAGCATTTCGTGCCACCTGAAATAACCAAGGTTTCACTTTGCTATGGTCGTAGGAATGAATATGTATATAAGCACGCATAAAGGTTTCCTGCAATAAGTCCTCTGCCAAATGTTTGTCTTTTGTCATGGAGAGCAGAAACCTGTAAACATCGTTCATATACATTTGATAAATTTCATCGATCGTCACTGATTTTTCTCCCCTCTATGTTATACACGCATAAGAAAGGCATAAAGTTGCACGAAACTTCTCATAGGCCGTACATTACTCATCTCTTTCACCGAATCAAAATCATTTCTCCTTATCATAGCGAAATTTGCATCATTTATAAAGTGTTTTCAATAGAACAAATCAGGAAAAAAACTCAAAAAACGACAATTTTGGACACATTTCTTCCTCTATTCTCTCCTAAAAACACATGCTTGAATACAGAAGGAGCAGTAATCTTAAGTGAAAAGATGATTTTAGTGAACCGTCTCTATTTTATCAGCAGGAGAAAATTTTTAGTACCAGGTAATAAAAAATTTGTTATAATAGATACAAATCCTTCATTCTTCAAACAAAGGAAGTGCACTATGTATAAATTTTCAGGCTATACCGTCAAAGCATTTTTTGCTCTCCGAGGCGGAATCAAAGTATATCAAAAAGAGAATCTGCCAACAGACCGGGGGTTTGTCATTGCTTGTACGCATGAGGGTTTTGTGGATGTTCTTGCATTAGGCGCAGGAATTCTTCCGTTTGAGATCCACTACATGGCGAAAAAAGAATTGTTTGCAAATAAATGGATCGGCGGATTTTTAAAGAGGATTCATGCTTTTCCAGTTGATCGAGAGAATCCTGGGCCAAGCAGTATTAAAACGCCCATTAAATTATTAAAAGAGGGAAAGATCGTTGGGATTTTTCCGAGCGGCACACGTACAACGGAAGATGTTCCTTTAAAAAGAGGGGCCGTTACGATTGCTCAGCTCGGCAAATCACCAATCGTTCCAGCAGCGTACAAAGGACCTTCTAATGCAAAAAGCCTTTTTAAGAAGGGGAAAATGCGCTTAATCATTGGTGAACCGATTGAGCAGTCTGAATTTGATCATCTGCCGCCAAAAGAAAGATTAGGTGCGATGACAGAAGTATTAAACACAAGAATCAAAGAACTTGAAGCTAAGTTAATCGAAAAGGGATAAAGAAAACGACCACTTGCTTAGGCAAGGGTCGTTTTTTTCTTAAGAAGCGCCTTCTTCAGCTGCTTCTAATAGTTGTTCGTTTAGTTTTTTGACTTCGATGTATGCCACATGGTGTCCATCGACTTCATTAATGATAAATTCATAGCCTTGTTCACGAATCGCGTCATTTTTCTCGACTTCATATTTTTGTGTAAGGAACCAGCCACCGATTGTGTCGACTTCTTCGTTATCAAGCTGAATACCTAGTAGCAGGTTGACTTGATCCACAAGGACCTTTCCATCAAAGATGTAGTGGTCTTCTCCCAATTTACGCACTTCGTTGATTTCATCAATATCGAATTCATCACGAATCTCACCGACAATTTCTTCAAGGATGTCTTCAACTGTTACAAGTCCTGCTGTACCGCCATATTCATCTGATAAAATGGCCATGTGTACACGCTCACGCTGCATTTTAAGAAGTAGATCATGAACAGGAACTGTTTCAATTACATGAATAATCGGGTTTACAAAATGTTCGATCGTATCACTTGTGGAACATTCACCACTAATACATGCAGTGAGTACTTCTTTAATATTCACAACACCGATGATGTTGTCTTTATCGCCATCTTCAATTGGATAACGTGTATATTTCTCGACTTTGGTCACTTTCAGCATTTCCTCAATCGTAATATCGTGCGGGAAGCTGACAACTTCGGTACGAGGAATCATAATTTCTTTCGCCAGACGGTCATCAAATTCAAAAATTTTATTCACATATTTGAATTCAGACTGGTTAATCTCGCCGCTTTTATAGCTCTCAGATAAAATAATCCGCAATTCTTCTTCAGAGTGCGCCATGTCATGCTCAGAAACTTGCTGAAGACCGAACGCTTTTGTTAACAAACGAGCAGATCCATTTAATACCCAGATAAACGGGAACATCACTTTGTAAAAAATCATAAGTGGTCTAGCAAATAGAAGGGACACTTGCTCAGCCTTTTGAATGGCGAGTGTTTTTGGTGCAAGCTCTCCAACCACGACGTGTAAAAACGTCATAATACTAAACGCAATAATAAAAGTGACAATAGAACTAGCTGATTGAGGAATGGACAGCTCTACAAATAGTGGAGCAAGCATGTGCGCAATTGTTTCTTCCCCTAACCAACCAATTCCAAGGGCGGTAATGGTAATACCGAGCTGACAGGCCGACAGATACTCATCAAGGTGAGTCGTGACATGCTTGACAGCAACTGCTGTTTTATTACCTTCTGCGATTAACTGATCAATTCTTGAGCTTCTTAAGCGAATGATCGCAAACTCTGATGCAACGAAAAATGCGGTTAAAGCTATAAGCAAAGCAACTATAAGTAAATTAACTATGTCCAATTAAGGCCTTCGTTCTGACTTTGAGAACGAAGGTAACACCTCCTGTTTAGTAAAAATTTTAACTTAACAGCAGTAAAAATGATTGGACAGCCGTCATCTTCTCAGGTGTAAGCTGTTCTTTTAATTTTTCACGTTGTTCTGGCTGAAGCTGCTTACAACGTACCAAAATGCGGTCCATATGCTCATTCATCCGATCGATATCAGAGGTTAAATGGACAAGTTCATCAGGATCTTCCTTTTGAGAAGGGAATTGTTCATCTAATCTGGATTTGATGTCAGAAAGAGCCAATCTCTGCTGTTTGCAAAGAACGATTAATTGTAATCGTTTTAAAGCATGTTCATCGTAATAACGATAATTAGAGCAAGATCTAACAGGCGCAAGCAACCCTAGATTCGTATAATAATCTACAGTTCGTTTCGTCACCTGTGCAATCTGTGCTAGTTCACCAATACGATACTTTTTCTCAGCCCCATCTGAACATCTCCTCCTAACCGTCACGTTATAGTTTATGAAAATAGTTTAATATAATTCGAGTCTGAAATACAAGATAATTGTTCAGATTTCCTGCCAATATGAAGAAACAAAGGGTATTTCCATCAATTTAGGTTGTCATCTCTAAAATACTGTAGCGATACAGGAATTTTCAGATTATTTATGGTAAGATAAAATGAATACCGTTTCATATATATGTAGAGAGACGGATTTTACGTGAACCGGAGGTGGTTAAGTGGGGCCCTCAAAGTAGTCTTATTTAATCAGTTAACCGTTTTGCAAAAGACAACATCATCAATCAGGAGGTGACTCCTTGTTCTTCTAAGAAAGAGCAAGGTTAAATGGACGATATTGTTAATCTGAGTATAGTCGGAGTTTTGATTGCTTTAACAGCTTTCTTTGTTGCATCTGAATTTGCCATTGTAAAGGTGAGAAGTTCAAGAATTAATCAGCTTGTTGCCGAAGGGTCCAAAAAGGCTATCATGGCGAAAAAGGTGACATCAAGGCTAGATGAATATTTGTCAGCCTGTCAGCTCGGTATTACAGTGACATCCCTTGGTTTAGGGTGGATCGGTAAACCGGCAGTAAAAGAACTTTTAGTTCGAGGTTTTGGTTTGACAAACATTCCTGATTCAGCAATCAGCCTGATCTCAGCAACACTTGCGTTCTCTATTATTACCTTTTTGCATGTAGTTGTTGGCGAGCTTGCACCAAAAACACTTGCCATACAAAAGGCAGAAAAAATGACGCTTTGGCTGTCAGGACCGCTGCATGCATTTTATATCCTTATGTACCCTTTCATTTATGTGTTGAACGGGTCAGCCCGTGTACTAACGAAAATGATGGGTATCGATATGGGGTCTGAAAAAGAACATTCCCATTCCGAAGAGGAATTAAAGATTTTATTATCTGAAAGCTTAAAAAATGGGGAAATCAACTCATCAGAATATAATTATATGAACAAGATATTCGATTTTGATAATCGAATCGCAAGAGAAATTATGATACCGCGAAGAGAAATTTGTGCGATTCCAGAAGATATGCCGTTAGACGAAATACTGGCGATCATGACAAAGGAAAAGTACACACGTTTCCCCGTGTTTTCAGGGGATAAAGACCATGTCATTGGCATGCTCAACAAAAAGCAGCTCTTTGCAGATATTGTGTATCTAGGAGAAAAAGATCAACTGAAGCTTCAAGATTATATTTATCCAGTGATTGAAGTGATTGACACGATTCCAATTCAAGAGCTTCTCGTCAAGATGCAGCGCGATCGAATGCATATGGCGATTTTAACGGATGAATATGGCGGGACATCTGGACTTGTTACAACGGAGGATATTTTAGAAGAGATTGTTGGAGACATTCGAGATGAATTCGATGAAGATGAGCAGCCGGTCATTCAAAAGAGAGCGGAGCATCATTATATATTAGATGGAAAAGTGAGATTAGAGGAAGTTCAAGATTTGATCGAAATGTCATATCATGATGAAGAAATTGATACGATAGGCGGGCTAATCTTAAATGAGAACATTGATATCCGAGAAGGACAATCCATTTACCTTGATGATATTCGGATGAAGGTCTTGGAGATGGATGGACGCTATGTGAAAAAGATCGACCTGAAAAAAGGCGTCACATCATCAGAAAAAGAAAATACACGCACAGGGCTTGATATAAAAGAGCCGCTGTTAGTAAATGAAATGACCTTGAGCGAAAAATAAGCTCAAGGTTTTTTTAGGTATTTAGCCTCTTTTTTGAGAATATATGTTCGTATATAATAAGAACAAACGTTCGTAAAAGGGGGATGGACATGCTCTGGTATGAAACAGCAAGTATCGCGGAGAAAAAAACCTCAATGAAACGTATTGAGTTTCATTTAAAAAATTTCAAGAACTATCAAGCAGCCATTTTAAATATTGAAAGACAGCTTGAAAAGCGAAGTTCTCTCCAACATCATCATATGGCACGTCAAAAATTAGAAGAGCAGAAAAGCCAGTATGAACTGATTGTTGCTTGTATTGAAACGGCTTTAAAAGAATTGGATGAAATAGAGCAGCAGCTCATTGATTATAAGTATTTTCGAGATTGGCGCATGGCAAAATGTGCAATCGAAATCGGCTATAGTGAGAAGACACTATTTTTAATGAAGCGCCAGCTGATGGATCAACTGCTCATCAGCCTAGCTGCCATCACAGATATTTAAAAAAGAAGTTGTCCTATTTGATAAAACGCCGCAAAAAGGCATAAAGAGCCGATAATTGTCACAAGTAAATAGGCAGCAAGCTTTCCTATTTGACGCTGCATCAGCATCGTCGCAGATTCTACACTAAACGTAGAGAATGTGGTAAAGCCGCCAAAAAAACCGGTTCCTATGATCACTAGCAGTGGATGATTGGACGTTACAGCGCCTGTGAGAAAACCCAAACCGGCTGCACCTAATAAATTAATGAAAATAATACTGTACGGGAAAAGGGCATGGGATGGAGTTTTCTGGATTGTTTGGCTGATGAAGAAACGACATGCACTACCGATCCCTCCAGCTACAGCTGTACAAAAAACAATCATTTATCTGCTTCCTTTCTGCTGCTTATTTTGATGAAAGAGCCGTTCAGCAAGGATCAGGCCAGCTAAAGCAGCGGCTACTCCAGCAATGACTGAGAGCAGGATGTACATCATACTTAAATTGAACTGCCCTGCCTGTAACAGAAGAACTGTCTCTTTAGAAAAGGTGGACATGGTCGTAAACCCGCCGCAAAACCCTGTTCCAATCAAAGCTGCAAGATATTTTTTTCCTTTCTGAAATAGAAAGTATCCTGTCGCAAAACCAAGAAGCAGGCTGCCGGAAATATTTTCAATCATCGTTGCATATGGGAATGTCTGGCTGATGACAGTTTGGCTTAGTTCATATCTGCAAAGTGTACCAATCAATCCACCGATAAAAACGGCGAAATAAGTTTTCATGTGCATCATTTCTCCTTTTGAAAAAATAGCGGGTTATCCGTTACCACACCATCAATTGGATATTTTTTGATTCGATCCGCTGTTTTTTGATCTTTTACAGTCCATATAAACACATCCATCCCGAATGTGTGGATGCGGTCTATCCACCATCTATTGATCATCGTTTTCTTCATATTAAGACAATTTGCAAACGAGCTGTATGTCGTTAACTTTCGTTTCGTTAGTTTAAATGCATCAGGCTTTATAATCAAAGCTGTGCGAAGAGAAGGGGCGAATGCTTTAATTCTTTGTAGTGCATGAACATCAAAAGATTGAATGATGATATGACGAGAATAGGCAAACCGATTGATGATGTCGACAACGGCCTTTTCGATTCCTATCTGCCGTTTTGGGTGTTTGATCTCGATCAATATCCCAATCCGCTGACTGTATCTTTCAAGAATTTCTTGTAATGTTGGAATTCGTTCATTCGTATACTGTTGGTCAAACCAGCTTCCTGCGTCCAGTTTTTTCAACTGATCAAGTGTATAGCTTTTGACTAAGCCGTTTCCGTTCGTCGTTCGCTCAACGGTATCATCATGGATGACGACGACGTGCTGATCCATTGTCATTTGTACGTCTAATTCAATATAATCTGCTCCTTGCTCGACAGCTACATCAAACGCAGCGATTGTATTTTCTGGGGCTGCGCTTGATGACCCTCTATGTGCGATAATATACACTTGCTCCAGCTCCCTGACATAAGTTCTGGTCTTATCATATCAAATGCTTTGGTGGTTTTCCTTCTTTACTATATGGAGAAGAAGAGCGCCGTATTATCATGGAACCTCATGTACCGAAAAAGCTTGATGTATCATTTTGAAAAATTTACAGGAATAGAGCAAGCTTTGATTGAGTAAACCTGAATTACATCAATTTTTCTTCGATCAATTTTGTCCAAATCGTCAGCGTTCGTCAAAATATTAGTGCTTTCGTCATGTTGACTGAAAATTCTGATGTTTTATAATGATGAAAAGGAGGCGAGATGATTGGGTAAAGGGAGAATTAGAGTGGAAGAACGTATTAAGGCCGAAACGGATGCTGAAATGTTTAAAGCGACTCTCCTTGATCAGGCTCAGAAGAAAAAGTAGTTTGCTGCCCGTCGATATGTCTCAAGCCAAAATTTCATAATTGAACATCATGCCTCGGGATAGGTCCCGAGGCTTTTTATATAGAGATCAGACATTTAAGAGAGGACATAAACGAAGGTTATATTATAAACTAGAGAGGATTGTTTTAAAGGAGAGAGACAGAGATGTTTACACAAAAATGGATGGATACATATTTTACAGTCGATATTGCGATCCAAATAGGCATTAGCCTTTGTATTTTATTGCTTTTTTTATTACTTCGAAAAGTATTTACGAAATACTTGTTTCACCTGCTCTTTAAGCTGACAAATCGGTCTAAAACCGAAGTCATTAACCAAATTGTCGTGGCGTTTGAAAAACCTGCGAGACTGTTTTTTGTGGCACTAGGTTTATATTTTGCGTTAAGACAAGCCCCATACTTTGAGCACCATATGGATGTCATTGTCAAATTGTATAGATCTTCTATTATTTTGATGCTGACGTGGGGGCTTTGTAATCTAACCGCAGCTTCTTCCTTCTTATTTCAAAAAGTGAATTCAAAATTTGAATTAGAGATGGATGATATTTTAGCCCCATTTTTATCAAAGGTTCTTCGGTTTATGATTATTGCACTGAGTATTAGCGTCATTGCACAAGAATTTAATTATGATGTAAACGGACTTGTGGCAGGGCTTGGCCTAGGTGGTCTTGCTTTTGCACTCGCTGCGCAGGATACAGTGGCGAACTTTTTTGGAGGAATTGTGATTATTACAGAGAAGCCTTTTACAATGGGCGATTTTGTAGAGACTCCAAGTGTACTTGGGACTGTAGAGGACATTACCTTCCGAAGCACAAAATTTAGAACACCTGCTGAAGCGGTGGTGACCGTGCCAAATTCGACCCTTTCAAAGGAGCCGATCACAAATTGGACGAGAATGAATAAACGTCAAATTACGTTCTCCGTTCGCGTATCTTACAATACACCGAAAGAAAACATTGATAAGTGCATCAAACGTCTGAAGCAAATGCTTTATGATCATGATGGGGTTCATAAGGAAACGATTATGGTGAATTTCGATGTGCTGGCAGACAGCTATTTAAACTTATTCTTTAACTTTTATACAAACACAACGGCTTGGTCTGAAAACCTGGATATTAAGCAGGATATTAACTATCGCATTATTGATATTTTCCATGAAGAAGGGGTAGAATTTGCTTTCCCTGGACAGACCATTTATATGAAACAAAAAGGTGAGAAACAGCTCGGTGAATAAAGGAGGAATGGTGGTTGGATCAAACAAAAGTGGCAGCGCTAAGAGAGAGATTATCAAAGGCCTCACATATTACAGTCCTTTCAGGTGCTGGGATGAGCACAGAATCGGGAATTCCCGATTTTAGATCAACGGGTGGACTATGGACAGAAGATACTTCTCGCATGGAGGCAATGAGCCGGTCCTACTTTTTATCACATCCGCATCAATTTTGGCCGAAATTCAAAGAATTGTTTCAAATGAAGATGAGTGGAGAGTACGAGCCAAACGCTGGACATGCTTTTTTAGCCAATTTAGAAAAGCAAGGAAAACGCGTGGATATTTTCACGCAAAATATCGATGGTCTGCATAAAAAAGCGGGAAGCCAGCATGTGTATGAACTGCATGGTTCCATTCAAACAGCTACATGTCCATCATGCGGGTCAACATACGAACTGCCTTATTTATTACAAGAAGAGGTACCGGTTTGTGAGCGGATTTCATCAGACGGCCGTACATGTGGACGAGTACTTAAAACAGATGTTGTCCTTTTTGGGGACATGGTGAAGCACTTTGATCAAGTGGAGAAATCGCTCCTGCAAACGGACATGCTACTCGTCATGGGAACGTCCTTAGAAGTGGCACCAGCCCGATATATTCCAGAAGATGCTGCTCATCATCCTTCCATCTTTAAGGTCATGATGAATTTAAGTGAAACGGAATTCGATCCGCTGTTTGATCTTGTCTTTCACGAACGAATTGGCGAGCTTGTGAATGCTTTATAAATCATAAAAAACCCGCATCCAATAGGTGCGGGTTTGCTTTATTGTTGAAGTGGCTTCATTGTTTCATCAAGGACTTCAAACGTGTAGCCCTTCGCCTTTAATTGTGTGATCAGACTGTTTAAGTATTTTGCAGTAGCTGGCTGATCATGCATTAAGATGATTTTTGGCTCTTTCGGGTACTTGGTTTCAAGTACCTGCAGCTGATTTAATACTTCTGGTACATATTTTGAGCTTTTATATTTCCAGTCAAGACTGTCAATGGTCCAGTCCCAGTATACAAAGCCTTTTTGTTTTAAACGTGTTTTTTGCTGGTCTGTTAAGTTTGGAGAACTGCCATAAGGTGTTCTCACAAGATGTGTATATTCACCAGTAACAGAAGCCAATATACGTTGATCTTCTTTCATTTCATTTACAGGAGAATCACTTTTTTGATAAAAGCGTTTCACATCATGCGTGATGCCATGAAGTCCTAATTGATGACCTTCTTGATGAAGTCTTTTCACAGCTGCTGGGTGTTCTTTGATTTGCGGCCCGAGCATAAAAAATGTGGCCTTCACTTGCTGTGACTTTAGCACATCTAACAGCTGATTTGATGTAGCAGAAGGGCCATCATCAAAGGTCAAAAAGATCGTTTGATCCGTTACATGTTTGTTTGGATTGATCTTAAAATGTGCATCTAATGTTTTTGGCGAATCATCTTTTGCTTTCAGACTTGTACTTGTGTCTCGAAATGGACTGCTCGCAGACACTTCATTCGGTTGATCTGCTGCCTGCATATTGGTTTTAGACATATCCCAAATGAAAAAAAGGATCAATATCAGGATGACTAGACCAATCGCCTTTGAGAGCAGCATCGTGTTTGAAGGTGTCTGTTTTTTCGTAACCCGTTGCATTACAATCGCTCCAATAAATCAGTAGTTTGTGTCGAATCATGTAGTGGATTCTGTCTTTTTTCGCTGTTTTTTGTCGTGCTCATATGGAGTAAGTATACAGGAAAAAAGAGCCTATGAATATAGAAGATGCTAAAAAATTGGAATCTTTTTGGTTATGAATCTATATTTGTTACAATAGAAGGTTATCCAGTCAAATGGATATGAAATAATTCTGAATAATCATTGAAACGTTTACATTTATCCGCTAAGATAGCATCAGATTCAACCATTAAGCAAAGCGAAGGGGAGATTCCATATGAAAGTATTGTACAATGGGGATTTTATTGAAAAAAAAGATGCACATGTTGATATTGAAGACAGAGGCTATCAATTTGGCGACGGAGTCTATGAGGTCATCCGCGTATATAATGGGACTTTGTTTACATTAAAAGAGCATACTGAGCGTCTATTCAAGAGTGCAAAGGAAATCGGCATTCATCTGCAAGGTACAGTATCCGATATGGAAGAGAATTTGAAGAAGCTAGTCGCAGATAATCAAGTGATTGATGGCGGCGTGTATATTCAAGTCACGCGAGGCGTCGCACCTCGTAAACATCAATATGGTGCACTTACCCCTCAGATTACGGCATATACATTTCAAGTGAAAAAGCCTATTCAAGAGCAGACAGCTGGTGTGAAAGCTCTATTGTCTGAAGATCTTCGCTGGTTAAGGTGTGATATTAAAAGCTTAAACCTTTTATATAACGTCATGGAAAAGCAGAAAGCGTCTGAAGCTGGTGCGTTTGAAGCGATTTTAATAAGAGACGGCTTTGTGACAGAGGGGACGTCCTCGAATGTATATGCCGTCATTGACGGTGTCATTCGTACACACCCAGCAAATAACCTGATTTTAAACGGCATTACACGTAGAAAGCTGCTAGAGGTTTGTCAGGAAGAAGGATGTCGTGTGGAAGAAACCCGCATGAGTAAAGACGAACTTTTGCATGCACAGGAAATTTTCATCAGTTCAACGACAGCTGAAGTGATTCCAATTGTAGAGATAGATGGTCAGCCAGTTGGGGAAGGTGTTCCAGGAGAGATCACGAAGCGTGTACAGGAAGGGTTCCAGAAAAAAATTAAGTATGAAAGCGAAGCATCCATTTCTTCGTAAAAAGAAAAAGGCTGTAAACCAATGTTTACAGCCTTTTGTGATTCATATTTATTTCACGATCAGTACAGGTATATCTGATTTGGACGATAACTTTTCACTCACACTGCCAAAGAGCATTTTTTTCAATCTGCTTTGGTCACGTGCTCCCATGACGATGAGGTCTGCTGAAATCTTTTCAGCGTATTCGATAATCGCTTCTGCAGGCTCCCCTTCAACAATTTCAATCGCAGCTTCAAACTGCTCTTCATTTAACAGCATTCTTGCTTCTGCAACGACCTCTTCTGTATGATCTTCAAAAATCAAGGGACTTTGCTGTTCATCATGAGGTACATACACAGGGGGTGTTTGAAGGTCTGCCATGCCGCCTCCGATATAAGCGCCGCCAGTCATTGGGCGAGGTGCATCAAACACCTGTCTGCTGGATTTCCCATCATGAGCGTAAGCAACGGTCAGCTTGGCATTCAACGTTTTGGCTAAAGCGATTGCCTTCTTTAATGCTTTCTTACTGTCTTCATGTCCATCAAACGCAACGACCATCCGATCAGCTTGAAACAATGTCCTCATTCCTTTCAAAAGGAGTCTATACGTTCATGGTATACCCGTTATGAGAAAAAGATACACATGAAAGCGATTGTGTTTTTGTTAGAAAATTTCATTTATTGAAAAATATTTATTGACAAAATGGTGACAGCCACTATAAGATAAAAAAAGATTCAAGAGCCAAAAGGAGGAAATGTCATGTGCAACATCATTGGAAGAATGAAATCAAACTGCATGAATGGGTTGATTCACGTGACAATTACACCTTCATTGGTCATTGAAAAGGGACTCGTATGTTCCAATTGATCGGATGAATCAAGGCGTATGTTGCGTATTTGTCAACATGCGCCTTTTTATCATGTATAAAAGAGGCGTACCAGTTAGCTGGTTGCCTCTTTTTTTGTTGTATACATTTCGTATCTCGAAATAATGGAATGCATCAACAACTAAATGAAGAGGAGTGAAAGCATGTGAACATGCCAAAGGCAAGACAAATGACAAAAGTTCAAAAAACGAAACAAGGTGACAATCAGGAAAATATAGAAAGCGGCTAGCTTTAAAAGGAGAGACAAACATGTTTTCAGTATTTGTGAAATTAGGCTGGTTCTTTAAACAAGAGTGGAGGCGCTATACAATCGCCATTACGCTGCTGCTCATTGTGAATGTGCTTGAAATGCTGCCACCGAGGTATCTAGGTCAAGCAGTTGATGACATTCGGTCTGGTCAATTTACAACATCCAGTATCTTATTTTACGTAACCATTTTTTGCTTACTTGGTGTCAGTGTCTATGCGCTCACCTACTTTTGGATGTATCAGTTATTTGGCGGCGCGAATGTCATGGAGCGTGTGATGCGCGGAAAATTAATGCGCCACTTACTGAAGATGACACCCACCTTTTATGAAAAGAAAAAAACCGGAAATCTAATGGCGCTAGGTACAAATGATTTGAATGCTGTGGCTTTAACAACAGGCTTTGGCGTTTTAACATTAGTCGATTCCACTGCTTACATGCTGATGATCTTTTTTACAATGGGGCTGACGATCAGCTGGAAATTAACTTTAATGGCCATTATCCCGATGCCGTTGATGGCGATTTTGATAGCGTTTTATGGCAGTAAAATTCATGAACGCTTTACAGTTGCTCAAGATGCATTTGGTGATATGAATGATCGTGTATTAGAATCAGTTGCCGGCGTTCGGGTGATTCGGTCTTTTGTGCAGGAAAAACAAGATGTGAATCGCTTTCGAGAAATGACAGACGATGTCTTTCAAAAAAATATGAGAGTAGCGATCATTGATTCATTGTTTGAGCCGACGGTGAAATTGCTTGTGGGGATCAGTTATTTAATCGGTATCGGTTATGGCGCATATCTTGTGTTCCAAAGTGATTTAACCATTGGTGAGCTTGTCGCATTTAACGTCTATCTGGGGATGATGATCTGGCCAATGTTTGCCATTGGTGAATTGATTAATATCATGCAAAGAGGAAATGCCTCATTAGACCGGTTGAATCATACACTCAGTTATCAACCGGATGTAACTGACGCAGCCAAGCCAAAAAGATTACAAGAGCCTGGCGATATACAATTTGAACATGTGACATTTAGGTATCCAACTTCCTCTAAAGATAATCTAACAGATGTCTCCTTTACTGTACGAAAAGGGCAAACGATTGGTATTACAGGAAAAACGGGAAGTGGAAAAACAACGATTGTCAAACAGCTTCTTCGTCAGTATCCGACAGGTGATGGGAAGATCTTGCTTTCAGGTGTTCCAATTGAGGACTTTGAATTGGATCAACTGTTCCAATGGATTGGCTATGTTCCGCAAGATCATGTCCTTTTCTCAAAAAGTGTAGAAGAGAATATGCGTTTCGGTCATAGAGACGCGAGAGAAGCTGAATTAGCACAAGCGATTAAAGATGCTTACTTTGAAAAGGATTTACGCCTTTTACCAGAAGGCTTGGAAACCATGGTTGGAGAAAAGGGAGTGGCGCTGTCAGGAGGACAGAAGCAGCGGATTTCCATTGCACGTGCTTTATTAATTGACCCAGACATTTTGATTTTGGATGACTCGTTATCTGCAGTTGATGCAAAAACAGAAACGGCTATTTTAGAGAATTTAAGACAAAATCGTCATGGAAAAACGACATTTATTACAACCCACCGTCTATCAGCTGTAGAGCATGCGGATCTCATTCTTGTCATGGAAGAAGGACGTATTGTTCAAAAGGGAACCCATCAAGCGCTTATTCAGCAAGATGGATGGTATAAAGAGCAATTTCTGCGTCAACAGCTGACAAATCAGCTGGAAGGAGGGGATGAGGCATGACAACAGGGAGAAGACTTCTTGCCTATGCACTCCTATATAAAAAAGTATTGTCTGTTGCTTTGATCTTTCTGATCATTGCAGTTGGTGCTGAGTTGACAGGACCTTTCATTGGGAAAAAAATGATTGATGATCATATTTTAGGTGTAGAAAAACCGTATGTTGAGGTAAATGAAAAAACAGATAAAACGGTTTATTACCAGGGAAATAACTATATAAGAAGTGACCGGCTACAGAATCAAAATGAAGCTGGAAAGCAAATCAATGTCGTGCAAGTCGGATTTGGGTACTATTTTGTGAATGAACCGATTCGATTTGACGGGAGCAGGACAATAGAAGGGGATCAGCTCACCATTGAAAATGGGAGCGAACGTGAGACGTATCAGGTACAGCGTTTATCCAAAGAGGAAATCTTTGCTTTTTATCAGCCGGAAATCAGTGGTTTGGTACAGCTTGTTCTATTTTATTTTGGGATGCTCGTCATTGCGATTTTCTTTCAATATGGGCAGCACTATTTACTCCAGCGTATTGCAAATCGCATTATTCAAAAAATGCGAGTGGACGTATTTGAACATATTCAAACGCTTCCGATTCGGTATTTTGATAATTTACCGGCTGGAAAGGTTGTCGCCCGGATTACGAATGACACAGAAACCATTCGTGATTTATATGTTACAGTACTAGCGAATTTCGTCACAAGTGCCATTTACATGGTTGGAATTTATATCGCCATGTTCTTATTAAATGTGAAGCTGGCGCTTATTTGTTTAGTGGCTGTTCCGATTATTTTCCTATGGTCGATGACTTATCGAAAGTTTGCGTCAGTTTACAATCACCGCATTCGATCCATCATCAGTGAAATTAATGCCAAGCTAAATGAAGCCATTCAAGGAATGACGATTATTCAAGCATTTCGACATGAACAAGCAACGAAAGAAGAATTTGATGAGCTGAATAACAATCACTTTCGATATCAGCGAAAGATGCTTCATTTAAATTCACTGCTTTCACATAACTTGGTGAATCTACTTCGGAACTTAGCATATGTCGCACTCATTTGGTATTTTGGCGGCGCGTCCTTAAGTGCGACGGGCATTGTGTCGATTGGGGTACTCTATGCATTTGTCGATTATTTAAATCGTTTGTTCCAGCCGATTACAGGCATTGTGAATCAATTCTCTAGATTAGAATTAGCCAGGGTTTCATCTGAACGGGTCTTTCGATTATTAGATGAGCCAGGTACTGAAGTGGAAGAACCGGTTCAGAAGAAAATCGAGGGGCACGTTCAATTTCAGGATGTTACCTTTGCGTATAATGAAGGGAAAAATGTATTAAAGAACATCACCTTTGAGGCCAAAAAAGGTCAGACGGTGGCGCTCGTTGGACATACCGGTTCTGGGAAAAGTTCGATCATGAATTTGCTGCTACGTTTTTATGATATTCAGCATGGGGATATCCTCATTGATGGAGAAAGCATCTATGATCAGTCGCGCCAAACGCTGCGTAAACAAATGGGCATTGTACTGCAAGATCCTTATTTATTTTCTGGAACGATCGCATCCAATGTCAGTTTAGGAAATGAAGACATTAAAAGAGAAACGATTGAAACATCGTTAAAGCAAGTGGGCGCAGCAGAACTATTAAAGCATTTGCCTGAAGGTTTTGATGAACCAGTTGTTGAAAAGGGGAGTACTCTTTCCTCTGGGGAGCGTCAATTGATTTCATTTGCCCGTGCACTGGCATACGATCCAGCGATCTTAATTCTAGATGAAGCGACGGCTAACATTGATACAGAAACAGAAGCCATCATTCAACGGGCACTGGATGTCGTCAAAGAAGGACGAACCACTTTTGTCATTGCGCACCGATTATCTACTATTAAGAAAGCTGACATGATTTTGGTGTTAGAAAAGGGTGAGATTGTCGAGCGCGGCAGCCACGAAGAGCTCATGGAGCAAGGCGGACTGTATGCGCAAATGTACGAATTACAAAAGGGAGCTGTGACGAGCGGCTGATAGGATGAGTAGCAAAAGCCTCTTTCAATTTGAAAGAGGCTTTTTCATGGCAATGAAAAAAGTCGAGGCTTCATGATATGATCTCGACTTTTACTGGTTGTATATCATTTACACGAACTAAATGGTCAATAAGCGATACCGACACGTTGATGCACAAATTCTTTTGAGTTTAACTGCTGATACAAAAAGTGTGCGGTATCTTCAACTGAGATTTTCTGTCCATCTATAGGGAGAAAATTCTTTTCATAGCGATATGACCGTGTCACTTCTCCATCTGGTAAATAGGTTGGGCAAATGATTGTCCAATCTAGTTCAGTTGATTGAAGAATTTCAAATGCTTTGGCATGTTCTTTAGCAGCTCGGGAAGTGGTTCGCCTTGATTCATTTGTTTCAAAGCGGTAAAGCTCAGGCTGCTGCCTTGCTTTCAAAATCCCCGCAGTGCCAATCGTTATAATTCTTGATGTTCCTGTTTGCTTCATGGCTTGTACGATATGCTCCATTGAAACAGATAAAGTATCATCACCATCTGTTGATAGACAGCTCACGACAATATCTGATCCTTTAATTGTTTCAAGCACATCCTCTTGATTTCTGGAATTGCCGGTGACTTGAAACATACCCGCAAGCATTTCTTCCCGGTTTGTCCGAATTAACGAGCGAACCATGTAACGATCATCTTCTTTTACGAAACGAAGAAATGCTTGTCCTACACGTCCATGAGCACCGAAAAGAGCTATTTTCATCTGATCGATCCCTCCACTACATACTATAAGTGAAAAGAACTTAAAATGGTACAGTTTTATGTCATGCTTTTTTTATAAAGATGAAAGGACCGAATACTATGAGCATATTCACATAATAGAGAGAGACCGACAAATTGTAGAAGTTCAAAATTCACACCTGAAATAATGTCCATGAAGATCCGCTCCTTTCTAATACATCATATGAATTCAAAAGGAATCGGTGAGGGATAAAACCAAAAAAAGAAGACACCATAAGAGGTGCCTTCTATGATCCAGATATGAAATTAAGCTTTTGTTCCGCCAAGGTTTTGCTGAGCGTAAGATACAAGACGTTTCGTGATTTCTCCACCAACTGAACCGTTAGCACGAGCTGTTGTTTCTGCTCCAAGGTTTACACCAAACTCAGAAGCGATTTCGTACTTCATTTGATCGATTGCTTGCGCTGCTCCAGGAACTAGTAATTGATTTGAACTATTAGAATTTGCCATGATGTTGAATCTCCTTTTTATATATGATTTTTTTGGTTGGGTTTGCTGGAGTCGCACCAGCGAAATGACCAAGTCATTTGCCACTTGGCGAAACCCAATGCGGTAACTGCTTTGTACTAAATATTATGGTTCGCTACGAAAAAAACATACGGAAAAAGAACATGGTAAATGTTGTTTTCATATACAAAAAACCACCACCCAATGGTGATGGTTTGTGGAACGTCTTCTTATTCAGCTGAGCGGATGCGGAGCTCAGTCTCTGTATCAAAGAAGTGCGCTTTATTCATATCAATGGCAAGAGGGATCGTCTGACCTGCCTGAATATCTGTGCGAGAATCAACACGTGCAATAAACGTTTGACCAGCGAGAGAAGAATAAAGCATCGTTTCGGCTCCCATTAATTCAGCCACTTCTACGTTTGCTTCAATTTTTGTTCCTTCAGAAGCCTCTATAAACACAGGCTCATCATGGAAATCTTCAGGTCTGATGCCTAGAATCACATCTTTTCCGATATAGCCCTGACTGCGTAATACTTTCATTTTTCCTTCTGGTACACGAATGTGCGTATTCCCAATGGCAATGGCTCCGTCAGACAGTTTTCCTGTAAAAAAGTTCATCGCTGGAGAGCCAATAAATCCTCCTACAAAGACATTCTCTGGGTTTTCATACACATCCTTTGGTGCGCCAACCTGCTGAATAAAGCCATCTTTCATGACAACAAGCCGAGTAGCCATTGTCATGGCTTCTGTTTGATCGTGTGTGACATAGATGAATGTCGTCTGCAGCCGCTGATGAAGTTTAGAAATTTCGGCACGCATTTGAACACGAAGTTTAGCATCTAAATTAGAGAGAGGTTCATCCAAAAGAAAGACTTTTGCATCGCGCACAATGGCCCTTCCAAGTGCAACACGCTGTCTTTGACCTCCAGACAATGCCTTAGGTTTTCGATCTAAGTATTGTTCAAGCCCTAATATTTTTGCAGCGTTTCGTACCCGCTCATCAATTTCTGCTTTAGGAAATTTTCGAAGCTTTAATCCAAAAGCCATATTATCGTACACATTCATATGAGGGTATAAGGCATAGTTTTGGAAAACCATCGCAATATCCCGATCTTTTGGTGCCACATCATTCATTCGCTTGCCGTCTAATAGAAAATCCCCTTGTGAAATTTCTTCAAGGCCTGCAATCATGCGGAGGGTTGTTGATTTTCCGCACCCAGATGGACCAACAAACACAATAAATTCTTTATCCTCAATATGTAGATTAAAGTTATCTACTGCTGTTACTTTGTTATCGTACACTTTATAAATTTGATTCAGCATCATTTCAGCCATAGGTGGTAGCCTCCCAGTCCTTTTTTGAAAGCGCTTTACTTATAAAAGAAGTGTATAAAAAGGAAGGGTGTCTGTAAATGGACAACGTGCACAACATCTTATTTTCATTTTTAGGCAAGGTGCTCATGATAGGATCATTTAAGAAAGATCGAGAAGGTTCATCATGAAGTAAGCAGCTGACGCTTCTTGAAAATGACGTATATCTAGTCCTGTCCGTTCAATAAATTTATCAATCCGATACTGAAGGCTGTTTCGATGAACATATAACGCTTTTGCTGCCTGCGATGCATTTAAATTACACTGCATATAGGTCGTGAGAGTCCGGTAAACGTCCCGATCAAAGATTGTTTCTATAAATGCATCTGAAATAGCGGCAGAAACTATGTCTGTATCATGGCGAATGAAAGCAGGTAGACATTGATAAAATGTTGCAACCCCTGACCTAAGTTTTCCTTGCTTCAGATGCCATAAAAAGAGCTGATGTTCATTTAATAATCTCATTTTTAAATTTCCATTCGGCAAATGCAGCTGTCCTTGCATGAAGACAACGTCTGTTAAAAAATCACTTGTGATGGCTTGAGACAAATCATGTAGCTGTTCAAGTTGACCATTTTCTGATGTAGCGTTTGTTTGAATGAGCATAGCTGTTTCAGTGCCTGTCCATATGAAATGAATATGTTCGAGGCTGCTGTTCACAGCCTCTTTTATTTGCTGCCTTTGTTCTGCTTGGTGATCCATTTTGAAAAAATGAACACGGACGGATTGATCGATGGTGATTGATTTGTTTTCAAAGAGATAGCTGTACCATTTCTGTTCTTCTTCCGTTTCCTGCGTATGAGGTACATCAATTGGTGTGAGGAATGAATTGAGAAGAAGCGTTTCCCTTTCTGTTAGCTCCGTTTTGTTTACTCCGAAAATTTCGCCTTCGTCTGTTTGATACCAGAGAATTTGTTTATCATTTGTTGGTGAACTGATGATATGGTGTCCGTAAACAAGTTTTAGTTTTTCTAACATGGCGAGGCTCCTTAAACAGTTTAATCATACACATGGAATAGCATTAATTCGTGGATTTCTTCTTTTAAGGTTGGTTCAACTTCATGAGGCGGAAGCTGAGAGCCCCATTCAATATCACCCGTTTTGTGATAAATGCCTTCATAGTGTGAACCATTATGAAAAAAGGATATTTTCCAGCCAGGTAATTGCGCTTTTTTAAAGAGAGGTTTCCATTGAAAATGAGAAATCATATCATCATTGCCTCCTTGCTTTTATTGATGAAACAATAAATACACACGACAATACGGAAACAATCTTGAACTTGGTTTTATTGTATCTCATCTGATGAAAAGAGCATAGGGAAAGCGCAGATTTCAGAGACATGAAAAGAAAACATCAATAGGCGTTTGCATGGTCTATAGGAGAAAGAGCCATTTGTGTTAGGTAAGATGCGTATTCAACGATTCTTTTCCCAATCAGCCATTCTGAGTTTTTCAATGGTGCATGCAGAAAAATCTCGCGGCCTGGACGAGAATTGGCTTCAAACATCCAGATAGCACCTAAGTGATCAATACCTAAGTCAAAACCAATTTCCCCAATCAGACCAGGCATTTTTTCATCTATCACACGACTAAGTGCGAGGGCAGTATCAGAGAGCTCTTGCAAAACCTTCAAACGTTTCTCTGCATCAGGAAAGATATCATACAGTGTTTTTACTGAACCACCATGCAGTTGATGGGTTGTGACAGTGTGATCTCCTGAAACTTTTCCAGCAGCGGCTGTAACAGTCCAATGACCATACTTATTTTTATTCGTATGAATTCTAAAATCCATTGGTTGATTGTCTATTTGAAGAAGCTCAATGCCTTGTTGTGCAATCAAGTCGTGAATTGCACAATCTTCCCGCAGTTTTTTCACGAAATGGTCTACGGAATGATATGAAGTGGATTTCCCTTTATTTGAGCAGACAGTGACCCCGCTTTCCGTCTTCTTTAACTGATAAATACCGTCTCCGTGACTGCCGTTTGTTGGTTTTAAATAAATGACATGATGCAGATGAAGGAGTGTTTCTATTTTATTTAAAGCATCAACAGGATCTAATCGTATAGAATGTGGTAAGAAAGAGCTTGTTTTTTCATCTGTTAATAACTGTTCATGAATGTCCCATTTATTAAAAAAATAAGGGTTGAACCAAGGGATATCGTAGTCTTGAGTGAGTTTTCGTTTTGTTTCTTGAATGAATGCCGACTGAGCAGCCTTTCTATTAGGCAGCCGGTCATAAACAACGGATGGGAGGGGCATCTGCTTTTTTACCCAGCGCTCCTCTTGGTAAAGCAAACCTTCTACTATTCCTTTATCCCAATCGATAGAATGAGTACCAAAAAGATATGCAAAACCAGCATGCTGCCTGCAAGATTGCAGCAATTTCATAAAATAGGAAGATCTTGCGCCTAAAGGTGCTGTATTTTGTTCGAATCCTGCAGTGAAAATGCCGATGAGAGGTCCTATATAGAGTGTATGTTGAACTAATATGACATCAGCTTTCGTTTTGTATGGAATGAGTAAAGCGCGATAAAGGTCTTCTGATAATAAAATCCTTTGTGATTGATGATGATAGGAAATGGTGAAATCATCTACTAAACAAGAACCTAAAGCAATAGATAAAATTGCCTCCTGCTCTTTAAACTGAGCAGGGAGATATACTGTTTTTTCACTTGCTGAGTGAGGAGCGATGATGTAGCGTTTTCTCTTCATAAGGAACCTCCTTTTCTTCAGCCATCATCGATTTGGCATGTTCAAGTATGGTCAGAATCAATTGATTCTCCCTCTCAGGGTAAGCTTTTAAAAAAGAGGATCGTCCTGGCTTTGATCTTACATTTGAGATGAAAAGTCTGCCTTCATTTGTATGAAGCAAGTCTATAGCGAATTCAATACACGGTGAGAAAGTTTTGTCTATAAACGCTGGAAGAGATGATTGAATGGAGGCAATATCATCTAACAACAGCTCCTTGATGTGTGGCTTTAATGAGTTTAAATAGTGATCAAAGGCTACCACATGAATGGAATTTTGTGTATTGCTTAAAAGGCTGTTTTCTACTGATGGTTTTGTATGAATCCCCATGCTATTCCATTGATTTTGTGAATTTTTTACAAGAAAAATCCTAATTTCATTGAATATAACGTCTTTTTGATCATTCGTGTTAAAAAATTGAAGGAAAGATCGGCCGATATACTTTTTGCACCAACGCTCAACCTCTTCTGAATGTGAAAAGGTGATGATTTGCTGAGAGTTTAGCTGCACAGTAATGAGTGATTTGTCTTTTAAAGAAATGAAGCAAGAGGGTGCTGAGTGCTGTTGAGAAAGCGGCTGTATTTTACAATATCCGCCCTTTCTGACCAAGTTGAGCAGGTCTGAAGGCTCTGTCAATAGAGAGCAGACAGGTAAGTATGGTTGTAAAGAAGGGAGGAGACGGAGCTGCTCGAATAGCCGCATTTTATTTGAAATTCCAGTATTCAAAAAAACGGTTTTTGGATACTTTTTTAACCAATTCATGATAGGTTTTGCTTTTTTAGATTGTGCGTCATGCTGATAAAGACAACGATCATAAATCAAGTCAGGAATCTGAAATTCTGACGCTTCAAATCCTTTGCCAGTCTTAAATTTTTGACCGTGAATGACATTTGAAGCAGGCTTTAAATCTAGGGGTGAAAAACGAACAACTTCTAAATCAAAAGAAGAGGCTGCTTTGGCAAGCTGATGTGTGAATGCTTCTTCATGCTTCGGAGAAAGAGTGACAATGCCGAGCGTTGACGTCATGAAACTACACCTACTTTTCAAATTCTTTTTTTAACATCTGAAAAACACTTTTTGTTGATTTTACATAAACTTGGCGTTCCTATATCATTACGACAGATCGTTGTCTCATATGTCACATTGAATGCTTCATTTGCTTGGACTCTTGACAACAACTATAATACGTATAGATAAAAACAATAAACTTCAGGTGTTGTTTGAAAGGTAGATGACGACTTTGGATATATTCACAACGTTTATCTTTATGATTGTGATAGGTGCAGTGATAGGGGCAGCAACAAACCATCTCGCGATTAAAATGCTTTTTCGTCCGTATAAGCCATATTATTTATTTGGGAAGCAGCTCCCATTTACACCGGGTCTCATTCCTAAAAGAAGAGATGAAGTAGCCAAGCAGGTTGGCGTCATGGTGATGGAGCATTTACTAACGCCAGAGGGCATTAAAAAACGATTTGAATCATCAGAGGCAAAGCAAGAGATATTGCGGACAGTGCACCGATATATTGATAAAGGTGCTGATATGGAAATGACGGTTTTCTCCATGTTAGAAAAATACGGTTTTTCACAGGCTGACGTTAAAGCTGACGCATGGCTTCATCAGTGGACTGATCATAAGCTCCACTCACTGCTTGAAAAGTATGATCAGCAAACATTGTCTGAGCTGTTGCCACAGGATGTAGAAAATAAGCTTGCATCAAAAATTCCAGATGCCGCAGATTATATTTTAAAGAGAGGCATTCATTATTTTGAAAGTGATGAGGGAAAAGCAAGACTCGGTCATATGATAGACGATTTCTTAAAAGAACGAGGAATGCTTGGCAGTATGGTCCAAATGTTTTTAGGGAATTCAAGCTTAATTGATCGCGTGCATCCTGAAATGATGAAGTTCTTAAAGAATGCAGAGACAAAAAGGTTTTTATCAGATTTACTTGTTCAAGAATGGGACAAGGTAAAGCAATTTTCTTTACATGAGCTTGATGAAAAATGGAATGTGAAGGAGCTTCTATTTAGTTTGAAAAAGCAATTGCTTTCACATTTTTCTACAAAGGTGCTGTTAGATAGACCAGTAGGAGTTTACATCAGTGCAGTAGCGGATGATCTTAAGACCAAGTTTGCTCCATCTCTCATTGATAAAGGGATTGAAGCCGCATCTAATGCGCTTGAGGGACTGCTCGCAAAGCTCCAATTTGAAGAAATTATTCGTGAACAAATTGAACTTTTCCCGCTTGAAAAAATGGAAGAGCTTGTGATCAGCATATCTAATAAGGAGCTGAAGATGATCACATTTTTAGGCGGTCTTTTAGGTGGATTGATCGGTGCTGTCCAAGCGATTTTTGTCACCTTATTCTAAGGCAAGATCGAGAAATTTCGATGAATTTATTGTATATATGTGAAACGAAAGCCATAGTTTGTTATAGTGGAGTGGTGTCCGCCGATCCATATCGGTGATAACGGATAGAAAGGAGACATAACATGTCTGTAAATCTTTATGATGTTGCATATGACCTTGAAAAAGCACTGCGTCATAGCGAAGAATATTCAGCGTTAAGAAATCTTTATGATGAGGTAAACGGGGATGAATCCTCTAAAAGAATGTTTGAGAACTTCCGTGACATTCAAGTAAACCTTCAACAAAAACAAATGACTGGTCAAGAGATTACACAAGAAGAAGTAGAGCAAGCGCAAAAAACGGTTGCACTTGTGCAGCAACACGATAAAATCTCTCAGTTGATGGAAGCAGAACAACGCGTAAGTGTTCTCATCGGTGAATTAAATAAAATTATCATGAAGCCTCTTGAAGAGCTTTATGGAAATACTGAAGAAAATTAATTGAAAGGGCGATCATATTCGCCCTTTTTTTCATTCATATCGCCGCTTGTATATCTTTAAAAAAAGGGTTGTCGAAGCTCGTAAATTCTGCGATAATACTTATTGAAAGTGCTTTCAAAAAGCGCTATCGTGATGAATTGGGTGCGTTCCACTTTGGATTTACGGCGATGAGCCAAATGAGAGAGAAGCGCTTCTGGGAGAAAAGCAAAGCATAAGGGGATATGATATAAGCAATGCTTTGGTGTGTGAAAGATGAGGGGATCATGGGGAGCTTCATCACGCCATTGTTACGCATCCAAACCATACATAAAAAAAAGCCTAGGGGTAGGCTTTTTTTATTTGCGATTGAGGCATAAAACAAGGGCTGCTTCAACTGCATGTTCTAAAGCGCTAAGCTAGGGCATATCCTCATCGTAAGTACAGTCATCAAGAAGGGGGATGCCTCAGTGTCAAAAAAGCTACTTGCACTCAATATAGATGGAACGTTGCTTCGTTCCAATGGGAAAATCCATTCCGCTACAAAAGAAGCTGTGGAATATGTTAAGAAAAAAGGGGTTTACGTGACGATTGTCACCAACCGTCATTTTCGATCTGCACAAAAAATTGCCAAGGCGTTGAAAATACCAACTTCAACTCTTGTGACGCATAGTGGTGCATTTATCGCTGATAAGCTTGATGAGCCGCTCCATGTGAAGAAATTAACGGAAGAGAAAACATTTAATCTTGTGCAGATCCTTGAAAGCTTTGATTGTAATGTTCGCTTGTTACATGAAAAATTCTCAATCGGCAATCGGAAAAAAACACAGTCTCAACTGATGGGAAAAACGTTGATTCATCCGTCTGATCCCATTTTCTATCCCGTTCAATTTGTTGAATCATTAAGTGATATGCTTATGGATGAACCGGTTAGCACACCTGTCATTGAAGTGTATTCGACGGCAGCACTTCAGCCTGAAATCCACACAACCATTCAACAAGCATTCCCATCTGTTGATCTGATTAAGATCAGTGATGAGAAAATGAACATTGTATGCAAAGGGGTATCGAAAGAAGCAGGACTTTCTCTTTTAACCTCAGCACTAGGTTTTACATTAGAAGATACGGTCGTGATCGGTCACGGGACAGACGACATCCCGATGCTTGAGTTAGCTGGCTTAGGTGTTGCGATGGGGAATGCACCTCATTCGGTCAAACGTAAAGCCGATTGGGTGACACGTTCTCATGATGAACAGGGTGTTGCTTATATGATCAAAGAATACTTTAGAATGCAGCAAAGGGAAGGTTTTTTACATCAATTTGATATTAAACGATAATATAGTGAAGGCCCTGTCTATTTAGAAATGGCAGGGCCTTCATCTGTTCTCTTCATTGCTTTTCCTAGATGAATTTTGTAAAATGAAACAAGTTTGAAGATAAAGGTGATACGATGCGAATTTTAGTTAAAGGGCTGTCTGATGAACGATTTCATCGACCGCTTGTCAATATAGCCAATTTATTCGAGGAAGATAGTGAAGTGCTGTTTGATTCAGGTGAAGCGAACGATGGCCTGGTCATGGTGTTTGATTGGAAAGAAACTGGCGGTATGGTGGAGGCTTCTGGCCATATTGCTGGATCAGATATGACGAGTCGTTTTACAAGAGAGATGCCGGAGGGCTTGAACGATAAAGAGCGCTGGAAGCAAATCAAAAACACTGTGCTGTCTGTTTATTTACATCTGCTTCAGGAATATACAGGAATGACGCAAAAATGGGGGATTCTTACGGGGATACGCCCTACGAAATTACTTCATAAGATGCTAAGAGAAGGCATGACAAAGGAAGAAGCACATGCAGCGTTAAAGCGCGATTACTTGATTCATGATGAAAAGATCAATTTGATGCAGGAAATTGTTGATCGTCAAATCAAAGCCATTCCAGATCTGTACGATCTGCAGGAGGAAGTGAGTATTTATATCGGTATTCCTTTCTGTCCAACAAAATGTGCTTATTGCACGTTCCCTGCTTATGCCATTCAAGGACAAGCTGGAAGAGTAGGAACGTTTCTTTTTGGGCTGCATTATGAGATGCAAAAAATGGGCGAATGGTTAAAGGAACACGGGATTAAAGTGACGACTGTTTATTTTGGCGGAGGTACTCCAACGAGTATTACAGCAGAAGAAATGGATTTGCTGTATGAGGAGATGTATCGCTCTTTTCCAGATGTGAAACATATTCGGGAAGTCACTGTAGAAGCGGGACGACCTGATACGATTTCACCTGATAAGCTGGAGGTGCTCAACCGTTATCATATTGACCGGATTAGTATCAATCCGCAATCATATGAGAATGAAACATTGAAAGCGATTGGCCGGCACCATAGTGTGGAAGAAACGATTGAAAAGTATCATTTATCAAGGCAGTATGGCATGAATAATATTAACATGGACTTAATCATTGGGCTGCCAGGAGAAGGGCTAAAGGAATTCCAACATTCCTTGCAGCAAACAGAAGAACTGAAGCCTGAATCTTTAACGGTGCATACCCTTTCCTTTAAGAGAGCGTCTGAAATGACCCGCAATAAGGAAAAGTATCAAGTGGCAGACCGTGAAGAGATCACACGTATGATGGATGAAGCGGTTGCTTGGACAAAGGCACATGACTATCATCCGTACTATTTATACAGACAAAAAAACATTTTGGGGAATCTCGAAAATGTCGGGTATTCGTTAGATGGACAGGAAAGTTTGTATAATATTATCATTATGGAAGAGGTGCAGACGATCATTGGCATTGGATGCGGCGCTGCGAGTAAATTCATTGATCCGCGAACCGGAAAAATTACGCAGTATGCCAATCCAAAAGATCCAAAGTCTTATAATGATCGTTATGAGCACTATACGGAAGAGAAGATTCAGTTTCTTGAGTCATTATTTGTTTCTCACATGTAAACACTGCGGTGACGCAGTGTTTTTTTCATTTGTAAAAGGGTATATAGGGGGTAAAAAGATAAAGCAGGTGTACATATGATGGATGTGATCGGAATTGGGATTGGGCCAGCAAATTTAGGATTGGCCGCTTTATTAGAGGAGTATGAAGATGTGACATGCTGTTTTTTTGAACAGGAAACCGAATTTGCTTGGCATCCTGGTATGCTCATCAAAGGAACGGACTTACAAGTTTCCTTTCTAGCGGACCTTGTGACAATGGCTAATCCAAGGAGCAAGTATACATTTTTAAATTATTTACATGAATCAAACAGGCTTCACCGATTTTATACATTTGAACAATTTGATATCCCCCGGAGAGAATTCAATGAGTATTTATCATGGGTTGCAGGTGAATTAGATAGCTGTCAGTTCGGGATGAAGGTGGAAGAAGTGACCGACTGTGAAGACGGGTATCTTGTAAAAGTTCGGCGGTTGAAAGATGGTGCGCTTTCTGAATATCGTGCAAAGCATGTCGTCCTTGGAACGGGAAGCAAGCCGATGGTCCCTGTCGATGTGCCAGAAGCTGCGTTGCCGCATGTGACCCATAGCAGTCGTTATGTAGATCAACAAAAAGAACTTCATGAAGCTGAAACAGTGGCGGTGATTGGTTCAGGTCAGAGTGCAGCTGAAATTTTCTTAGACCTGCTTCAGCATCAGAAGAAAGGACAGCAGCTTTCGTGGTTTACACGTTCAAGTGAATTTAGAGAACTAGAGACAGCGGAGCTTGGTCAGGAGCTATTTACACCTAAGTATGTTGAATATTTTCATTCCCTTCCTTATGAAGAACGGATGAACACATTGCCTAGACTGGCAGGATTAAGGAATGGCATAGATGCATCGACGCTTTCTCGTATTTATCAGGAATTGTACCATCGCTCCGTTTCAGGAGAAGAGCCTTCTGTACTCATTCAGCCAATGACTGAGCTTGAAGCGATACATATGGAGGATGAGCAGCAGTTAGAGCTGCATTTGAAACAATGGCAGCTCAAGAAAGAAAAGAAAATCACAGCCAATCATGTGGTATTGGCTACAGGATATACGCCTAATATTCCGGAATGGTTTAGCGCATATGAACCATTGATTGAATGGGAAAGCGATGAGCATTTTAAAGTGACAGACGACTTCAGGCTTGTGTTTAAAGACAAACGGTCTCATCATTTCTTTACATTCACGAACCTCGATCACTCTCATGGAACAGCGGCGACCAATTTAAAACTAGCGATCTACCGCAATCAGAAAGTCATCCGAACCATTCGCGGGGATACGAAAGAACAAGTGAAGCAAGAAACAGCATTTCAGCAATTTGAATAGATATAAAAAAAGGGCCCCAGCACTGGGCCCTTTTCAATTAAATGGTTGTTTCTCTTTTTACTTTCGGTTTTTCAGTTTTCCATTTGAAGATTTTGTTTAGGATTTGATAGATACGCTTTGATTCTTTCGTCACTAGCGGTCCTAAAATCGCAAGGATTAATACATATAATGCAGCAAATGGCTTCAATGTAGCGGCAAGCCCGCCTGCAATCCCAAGTTCGGCTACAATGATGGAAAACTCTCCTCTTGATACGATGGTTAATCCAATATTAGAAGAAGCTTTATGAGAGAAACCGGCTCTTCTTCCAGCAAACATCCCGGCGGTGAAGTTCCCAATTAAGGTGAGAATGACAGCGCCGATCGCAAGCCAGAAGGCATCTCCTAATGTAAATGGATCAATACTCAATCCGAAGCTGAAGAAGAACATGGCGCCAAAGAAATCTCTAAAAGGAACAACGAGATGTTCAATGCGGTCTGAGTGCTCTGTTTCTGAAAACACAAGACCGAGTAAGAGAGCGCCAATGGCCTCTGCGACATGAATCGTCTCTGAAAAACCAGCCACGAAGAACAAAGCGGCAAAAATGACAATGATAAATACTTCATTTGAACGGATATCGAATAGTTTGTTTAATAGTTTTGGTAGCTTACGTGCGATGATAAAGAAAATCATCATGTAACCAAAAGCGATTAAAATAGATAATAAGGCACCGCCAACGGACGTGGCATCTCCAAGGACAAGACCGGATACGACAGATAAATAGACGGCGAGAAAAATATCCTCAAACATAATAATCCCAAGAATTAACTCTGTTTCAGGGTTCGCTGTCCGTTTTAAATCGACAAGGACTTTGGCGACAATGGCGCTGGATGAAATGGTGATAACGCCTGCCATAATGAGAACTTCAAGGAATCCAAAGCCTGTGATAAACCCATACAGCAATCCTAAGCTAAAGTTGATCAAAATATAAATAGATCCGCCGACTGCAATGGATTTACCCGATTTTATGAGTTTGCCGACAGAGAACTCAAGCCCGAGGTAGAATAGAAGGAACAGGACACCCATTCTACCAAAAAACGAAATAATCTCGGTGCTCTCGATAAACTTCAAATCAATGATCCCGATGGTTGGTGCATGCGGACCAACAATCATCCCGAGGACAATGAGAAAAGGAATGATAGAAAATTTAATTTTATTGGCGATTAAGCTGGCAATGGCGATGAGAATAAGCGCCGTTCCAACTTCAAAGACTAAATGATCCATTCATCACTCTCCCCCTCTAGAAAGAAAATCACGTATCAATCGCTTCAAGTGTTTTCTTTCGCCTGAAATGACCATCGTATCATTTGCTTGAATTATCGAATCGGCACCGGGGTTGAGTAATTTTTCATTTGTATGTTTAATGATCGCAATGACGGTGACTTCATAATTTTGTCTCACATCTAAATCGCCGAGTGTATGTCCAACCGCTTTTGCGTCTTTTTCTACCTTAAACCATTCAATGATCAAATCATTGAACGCCATTTCAATCGTTTCAAGTGCTTGCGGCTTATACACCATACCGCCAATAATGGCAGCAATTTGCCGGGCTTCAGCATCATCGAGAGAAATGGTGGACAGTACTTCATCTGGATCTTCATCGTCGAAACGATAAATCTCCCGTCTGCCATCATCATGAATCACAATCGTCATCTTTTCTCTATTTCTCGTTTCAATTTCAAATTTCTTTCCAATCCCAGGAAGATCATTTTCTTTAATGTTCATTTTATCCCTCCGAATATGATAGGTTTTGTTTTTCATATAGTGAGTACGGATGAAATAAAATGAATCAGTCGAGGTAATTTGATTGGTACATAATGGGGATTGCACACTTCATTTCTAAAAAACATAAATCAATAGATAACGCTGTGGTTGATGCAAGCTTTACAAGAAAAGCTTTTGAAGCGCCTATTGATAACCTCTGTTTTAACAGAAGAGATGCGGCATGTTTTTTTGAGAATGGAGGTGTCTTCACAGCGTTGATTTCTTCATCATAAATCGATGGAGAAATCAGGCTGGGTGTGCTCGCTTCTGCTTGTGAAGCAAAAACGACATTTGAAAAGGGAGAAAACATGACGATGCAGCTAATCAATATACATATGGAACTTCTTATCAATCATCCTCCCCCTTTCAAATGATGTTTTATTTCTTATTTTACTATATAAAAATATATTTCTCGTTTCAACAATTATGCTTATTTTAGTATCAGTTGATCTTGAAATTTTTTATGTAGAGGAAAAGGAATTACTTGATGGAAATTGAAGTAAGTCATGAGTTTGAAAAGAAAGAGGGGGAATGGATGATGACATATATCAATTGTCAGGTAGACGGGGATATTTTTGAAATCGTTTTCAATAGACCTGAAGCGTATAATTCGTTTCATGTTGACATGTTTGCTGAATTGAAGGAAGCGTGTGATACAGCGAGTGAGAGCAGTGCGAAAATTGTTGTTCTTAAGGGGATGGGCAAAGGGTTTTCAGCAGGCGGAGATATTGGCATGATGCTAAAGCAAGATCGTGAAGAAGATTTTCATCGCGTGATGGATTTGATCGAGGGAATTACACTTTCTTTAGCCAATATGAAAAAAGTGACGATTGCACTTGTCCACGGGGCAGCGGCCGGTCTTGCTTTTAGCTTTGCCCTTAGCTGTGACTATTTGTTTATGCATCAAGATGCTAAACTTGCCATGAACTTTAATGGAATCGGGTTAATCCCAGATGGCGGAGGGCATTTTTTCCTCACCAAAAGAGTTAGTGAACAAACCGCTAAACAATTGATTTGGAGCGGACAAAAGCTACCGGCTGAAGAAGCGCTCAAGCTTCGCCTTGCAGACGGCGTGTTTCAAGATGAGGTGGATACGTATCAAAAAGCGTGCGTCAAGCCATTTTTAAATATGCCGCTTCAAGCCTTTGTTGAAACAAAGATGATTTATTTTCAGCAGTCAGAATCACAGCTGTTAGCCGTTCTTCAAAAAGAGCGTGCTGCACAAGCTAGACTGAGACAAAGCAATGATCATCAGGAGGGTGTTCAAGCATTTTTGGAAAAAAGACGTCCTGTGTTTCATTAAATAGAAGAATGAATGGCCGGCGGATGCCGGCTTTTTTAACGTTCAAATAAAAGAAGTTTACCTGCATCATTTACGAGCCGGTGAGAATGCTTTGTGTATTGTTGTTCGATTAAACGATGACGTCCTAATTCTTTTGCTTTTTCATCACTATCTGTGGTGATTTTTTCGTTTAATAAGGTTTCACCTGACGAATCAAATACAGTCAAATAGTAGGTTTTCTCCATCTCTGATCTTCCCTTTCTTTTTGTTTTTTAATGAATTATACAAGGAGGAAGTTAAAACCTCTTTTTTCACCCCTAAAAATGTGTTTTTTAGAATGAGAGCGATAGAACGTGCATTCGTAAAAACGGCGTGATAAAATATGGACAACTACAGTAACGTACAAGGAGATAGACGTTTGACGAAGCTCACTTTTATTCATGCCGCAGATCTTCATTTAGATAGTCCGTTTGCGGGAATGTCCAATATACCGAACCGAATTTTTAAGAGGTTGAAAGAAAGTACATTTCAAAGTGCCAAGAACATGTTTGAACTTGCGATTGATCGAGAAGTAGACTTTATGCTGCTGAGCGGAGATATATTTGACGAATCGAATCGTAGCCTAAAAGCACAGCTTTTTTTAAGAAATCAGTTTCTTAAGCTGCAATCACACGGGATTGAAGTGTTTATTATTTATGGTAATCATGATCATTTAGGTGGTGAATGGACAACAATTGAGTGGCCAGAGAATGTTCACGTTTTTTTGAGCAGTACGCCAAGTGAGCAAGCCTTTTATAGAGAAGGTCAGCTTGTGGCAAGTATTTACGGGTTCAGCTACAAAGAGCGAGCGGTCCATGAAAATATGACACCTTATTATGAAAAAACAACAGATGCCCCCTATCATATTGCAATGCTTCACGGAACATTAGCAGGTCAAGAAGGGCATGATGCGTATGCACCATTTCAGCTTCAGCAGCTTCTAGCGCGGGATTTTGATTATTGGGCGCTTGGACATATTCATAAGCGGGCTCTTCTGCATGAAGACCCAATGGTGATCTATCCTGGAAACGTGCAAGGAAGACATATAAAAGAAACAGGAGAGAAAGGCTGTTATGTCGTTTACCTATCTGAAGATGCTCAAAGAGCGGAGTTTATGGGCTGTTCAGATGTCATCTTTGAGACATTGACAATAGATATCACACATACCGCTCATATGACCGATCTTGTGATACTTGTGGACAAAAAGATGAGTGGACTGAAAGAGAGAGGTGTTCCTCATTTTGTGAAAATCGAACTAACTGGCGATGCTCCTGCTTATATGGAGCTCACGCAGCTTGAAGTGCTTGAGGAGCTGATGGCTGTTCTTCATGAACAGGAGGAAGATGAAGACTTGTTCGTTTGGGTGATGTCGATTGACTGCCGGACACATGAAGATGCCGTCTATCCAGAAGATTCTTTTTTGACAGAACTAACAGCAGAAATTGCCGAGTTTGATGCGTATGATGAGCTGCTTTCACCGATCAAGCGTCATCCAACCTATAGAAAGGCAGGAAGAGCTTTTACAAAAGAGGACGAGATCGATATTAAAGAAGAGGCACAAAGGCTGCTGGCAGAACAGCTGAAGCATTTATGAGAAAAGGAGAGGCATGATGAAAATACGTTCACTCCATATTGCGAATTTCGGGAAATTTTCCAATCAAACCTTCCACTTTTCTGATGACGGTTTTCAGTTAGTTTACGGCCTGAATGAATCGGGGAAAACGACATTGAAGGCGTTTATTGAATCGATGTTATTTGGTTTTTCTAAAAGCCATATGTATAAGCCAAAGCATGGCTCATTTTATGGCGGGTCTCTTACATTTTTAGATGAGGAATTAGGTGTGATTCATATTGAAAGAACATCTGATCATGGCGGCCAAGCTCAGGTGTTGCTGCCAAATGGTGAAGTGAAAGATGAAGCGTTTCTACATGCGATGTTAAAGGGAACAGATCGCAGATTATACCAATCGATCTATTCTTTTGACGTGTTTGGTCTGCAAAATGTACAAGCATTAAATCAAGATCAAATAGGGGAATTTCTACTCTTTTCAAGTTTGTTTGGCTCAGATGCGGCATCCAAAATGGACAGCAGGCTGCTAAAACAGCAGGAGCAGCTTTTTAAACCGAATGGACGTAAGCCTGAATTAAATCAGCAGCTTGATCATGTAAAAGAGCTGTCAGGTAAGTTGAAACAGGCCAAATTGGTAGAAAGTCGTTATACCGAAAAGAAAAAAGAACAAGCTGAATTAACCGAGAAGGTAGAAATGCTTCAGCATGAAATGAGACAGACTGAAGAAGAGATTCAGCTTTTGACTGAACATATTCGACTTTATCCTATGATAGAAAACAAGATAGAGTTAAAAAAAGATTTGGCTAGTTATCCTGAACGAGTCAAACGGTTTAGACCGGAAACCGCACATGAACTTGATAAATTAGAATCACACCTTCACCCAAAAAAGGCGCAAGTGACGGCACTGAAACAAAAATTAGATCATTTGCAAACGTCGCTCACGCAAGTTCGGCCACTCTATGACAAGGATACGGTATTGGAGATGAAGCGAGTCATAGCTGAATCATCGGATGCTGAACTTGTGAAGAAACGCTTAGCAGCAGGGAAAACAGAGCAGAATTCTTTGAAACAAAAAATAGAAGAAGCATCAGCGAAGCTGAAGTGGCAGCGTCCAATCAAGCTTGACCAGCTGGATGATTCACTTGACTTTGAGTGGGAATTAAAAGAGGCTGTGAGCCAATACGTTCGTTTAATGGATAGGAAAACGCATCTCGATGACCGGTTTGATCATGCAAGACATGAGCTGGAAGAAGCGGAAACCGCTCTAAAAGGATTAAAGGAACAGCCCGTTAAACAGCAAGATGCAGAAGATGTCAGGGGCACAAGGGCTACAGTGAAACAGAATCATTCCAGAGTGTGGTTATTCCCGCTGATGTTCGTGCTATGTGCTGTCATTCTCACGGTCTTATTCGTTTTAGCAGAGAGCTGGGTGACGTTACTGTTTGCAGGATTTTCCGTTTTTGTCTTGATCGCTATTTATCCAGTGCTTAAACAGACTCAGATGAAGGAAGCAAACGACAGTAACGCCTATCATTCCTTTCAAGTTCAAACAGCTTCAGCTGAAACGCTAGTGAAGCAAAAGGAGCTTTTATACGAAAGAATGATACAGCAATATGAAGACTGGGAGCGGGAACTGGAACCTGTACAGCAACAAGTAGAAGATATGAGAAGGCAGCTGGGTTTGTCCTCAGAGCTCTCATTCCTTGTGGAAGCTTTCCATATCTTGAAACAATTAAAAGCGAATACAGCGGCATATGAGGCGCTTAACAAGGAAATAGAGATGCTCACACAGCAGCAATCGACCTACGAGCAAAGAGTTTCAGCGCTCATGAGTCTCCTTCAAAGAAAAGAAGGGACCATTCAAGAGAATATCTCAGCCTTTCAAGAGATATTGAAAGATGAGGAAAAAAGAGAAAAAGAACGTCAGACATTGCACGTATCCATTCAACATGTAGAGCAGCAGCTGACAACATTAGAAGGAGAAGTTCAATATTATGAAAAACAAACGGACGAGCTTTTTCGAAAAGTAGAAGCAGCGTCAAAAGAAGATTATCATGTCCTATCTCATCTATCCAAAGAATACCGGGAGCGGCTGTACAATTTGCAGCAGCTGAACCAAGAGCTACACAAAAGCGGTTATATAGATGAGGAAGAGGTCATTGTCCGTAAAGGTTTACGCACCCTTGAGGAGCAGTGTGCACAAGCAAAAAGACATCTGAATGACATGCAAGAGAATGTGACGAATATGAAAAAACGCTTGGCAGAATTAGCAGTTGAAATACGCCAAATAGAAGCATCAGGTACAGTGTCTGATTTGACTCATCAGCTTGCTGTAGAGCAGGAGCAGGCAAAGCATCTAGCGAAAAAATGGGCGGCTATTCAGCTCGTTCGTTCCGTCATTCGAGAGAAACTCAATGAGCATAAAGAAACGAGGCTACCAGCACTCCTCCAAACAGCTTCCCGATTTATTCAGCCGTTAACGAATGATCGATATGAAGTGATTTTATTTTCTGCCGAAGATGACCGGCTGATTGTGAAACGGAGGGATGGACGCCTATTCCGCCCGGAGGAGCTTTCACAAGCAACATGTGAGCAAATTTATCTCTCGATTCGTTTTGCACTTGCTTTGTCCCACCAGCAAGATTGTCAGCTCCCATTTATGATGGATGACAGTTTCGTTCACTTTGATCATGTCCGTCTAGACAGGGTGCTGGAGCTGATGAGTGAACTCACTCGTTTTGAAACACAGCTGTTTTATTTCACTTGTCATCATTATATGAAACAAGCAGCGGAAGACGGGCAGATTACGAGCTTAGCAGTGGAATGATTGACAAATTATGACTTATGTTATACTTATATGAGCAGAAACATGGAAGGAGCATTTATTGAATGGCTAAAGGGATCATGACCTATGACGTCGGCGAACAAGTTGACCTGCATTTATTAATTAAATCATCTACTAAAGGGATTGCGAGTAATGGCAAACCATTTTTAACGTTAATTCTTCAAGATCAAAGTGGAGATATTGAGGCGAAGCTATGGGATGCAAAGCAGAATGATGAACTCACATATGCTGCGCAAACCATTGTGAAGGTAGTAGGTGATATTCATCATTATCGCGGAAGGAATCAGCTGAAGCTTAGGAATATACGTCCTGTTGCTGAAAACGAACAAATCCGCATTGATGATTTTCTAGAAACAGCTCCTATTCCAAAGCACGATATGATGGATACCATCATGCAATATATTTTTGATATGAAAAACCCTAATATTCAGCGTGTCACAAGACATTTGCTGAAGAAATATGGACAGGAATTCGCTGATTACCCAGCAGCTACGAAAAACCATCACGAGTTTGTTTCGGGTCTTGCCTATCATGTGGTATCGATGCTTCATTTAGCGAAATCCATTGTTGATCTATACCCATCACTAGATCGAGATCTTTTATATTCAGGGATCATTCTACATGATTTAGGGAAAGTCAAAGAGCTTTCGGGTCCTGTCTCCACCACATATACAGTAGAAGGGAACTTAATTGGCCACATTTCTATTATGGTGACAGAAATTGCGAAAGCCGCAGAGGAGCTTGGCATTGATTCTGAGGAAATTCTGATTCTGCAGCATTTAGTGCTGAGTCATCATGGAAAAGGGGAGTGGGGCAGTCCTAAACCACCAATGGTGAAGGAAGCCGAAATTCTCCACTATATAGATAATTTAGATGCAAAAATGAACATGATGGATCGTGCGCTTGAGCATGTGAAGCCAGGAGAATATACAGAGCGTATTTTTGCACTAGAGAATCGTTCGTTTTATAAACCAACCTTTCACAATGAATCCTCATGATAAAACGCCCGTTTGATGCGGGCGTTTTTTTTCATAACTTGTCTTCTTTTCGCATAAGCATGTAACACAAAGGAAGAGAGATTAGTCCTGAAAAAGGAGGCGAAGACAATGTTATTTTTTCCATGGTGGGTATATGCATGTATCATTGGTATTATCTTTTGTGCCTATAAATTAATGACGACAGCCAAAGAGGAGCAAGAGATTGATCAATCCTTTATTGAAAAAGAGGGAGAAATCTTTATCGAACGAATGGAGCAGGAGAGAGAGCGTAGACGTCAAGGACAGCAAATGAAACGATCCCAGGAAACGGCGAAGCATGAGGACCATTCGATTGCATAATCAATAAGAATAAAAAAACCCCTCTACAAGTTCATGTAGAGGGGTTTTTCGTTCATTATTGGTTTGGTGTTTGTTGTGTGGTTTGCTCAGATTTTTCTTTGAATGTATTTTCAAGTTCTTTATCTTTTACTTTCACATCAGCATCTTTCACCAATTTGTTTAAGATCGTTTGAATTTCATTGTTGTCTGCTTGTTTTTGATCAAGCAGTTCTTTTTTCAAGTCTGCTTTCATGTCATCGTATTTACCGCGTTCTTCGGTCTTTTTAATGATATGGTAACCAAATTGAGATTTTACTGGTTTGCTGATTTCATTTACTTTTAGTTTGAAGGCAGCTTTACTGAAGTTCTCATCCATTTGGCCTTCTTTTGCGAACCAGCCTACGTCGCCGCCTTGTGCTGCTGAAGCAGTGTCAGTTGAATATTCAGATACAAGGTCATCCCACTTTTCGCCTTTATCTAATTTCTTTTCTACTTCATCTGCTGTTTTCTTGTCAGCAACTAAAATGTGGCTTGCACGGATTTTCCCTTTTAGGTCATCGTAATACGCTTTTACTTCTTTGTCAGTGATTTTGATGTTAGCTTTGGCAGCCTTTTGAGTCAGCAGCTCATATTTTACTTGATCTTTGATGTAATCTTTTCCGAATTCATCTTGAAGTTGTTTTAAACGATCTTCACCAAGTGTCTTTTTATATTCTTCCAATTTCTTATCAATTTCTTTATCTGATACTTTGTATTTGTCAGCAAGAACCTTTTGTTGAACAAGTAGGTTTAAAGCATCTCCACCTGCTTGTTTCTTAAGTGTTGTGTAAAGCTCTTCTTTTGTGACATCTCCTGATTTTGTGGTTGCGATCACTTCTTTGTCACCGCTACTGCATGCGCCAAGAGTTAAAACACTTACTGCTGTTACAGCTGCTAAAGCCATTTTTTTCATTCAAAAAACACTCCTAATCTTTCCAATTTATTTATCATTGCTTGTATCATAACATATTGTGACATGCTGTAAAAAGAAATGCAAATGGGAGGGCATTCGTCTAGTCAAATTTTTGCGACCAACATACACATATATTGATCACAAAAAGGAGGCTGAATTATATGGGAGCAGGATATTCTAATGGGTTTGCTTTATTGGTCGTGCTATTCATTTTGCTGATCATCGTTGGTGCAGCATATCTTTATTAATTAAATCGCTGTGACAGAAAGGAGCCGTCCTGCCATGCGTGCGGGCGGTTCTTTTTTAAAACGATGACAAGTGCCTAAACGTTTTAAAATTTTCTGCATACACTGAGCTTAGAACAGAGGAAGAACTGGCAGGAGGTGTTTTCACATGGGAGGAGAAGTCTTTGCTGGCGGTTTTGCACTAGTCGTCGTGTTATTCATCTTATTGATCATTATCGGTGCATCTTGGATTTACTAATAGATCATCATACACAAAAAGCTGCCATCAAACAGGCAGCTTTTGCTTTGATCTTAAATAGATATGGTAATTTCAACAAATGATGAGATCAGTAAGATCAGTATCGATACATTGATAAAGCGAAACACCTTATCTTGCCGTTCTTCAGGAATCTCTCTGACAAGGCATAATGTATTAGTAAGCCTGTTTATTGAATACACAATAAACGCGGCAAAGACGATGAAGTAAAATAAAACTATCGGAGATCCCCCCTCTCTATGCTATTCCCATACTACATTACCAAATTTTTTATGAAAAAGATAGAAGTTGGCTTTAAAAACCTCATGATGAGGAAGTTGGGTCAACTAAAATATCAAACTCGTCTTGGGCTTGATCAATGATGCATGATTTTGGCGCTTTTAGCAGTTTCCAAGCAAATAAAAAGTCAGGCAAACAATAGCCTGCATGAATACTTGCGATCATGATAAAATAGTGTGCGTACATTGGAAATGCCATTCCTAAAACAAAGTAAACAGGTGAGATGACACAAAACGGGCTGAGCAGTGAGAAAAGCATCACTCTCTTAGGCACGCGCTGCCAGCAATTTCGTTTAAATAACGTCATTTTTTTCTTATGTTTCATGACTGGGATCAAGTGAACCACGCGGTGGACAAGCAATGTCGCAAGTAAAAGCACGATAAAAAGCGGTGCATTGTGACTGCTGAGCCTCGTTTCAGGATGAGTCAGTTGAAAACATAAAAATGCCATAATGAAAAAAAATACAGTCAGACATATGGCTGAAATCATCATTCTCGTATAACCATAATCCTTTTCAAGATTAATGGTCTTCCAACAATTCATTTTTCATCCTTCCAATCTCAAAAAAACTAATTGAATATCTCAAGATAATTTACTCTTCCTGAGGATAAAAATCAATGGTTTTCAAGAAAAAAAATAAATTGTTACATTCATATGGAATAAAGAGAGGAAACTTTGGGTTTTTCAAGAAAAAAAGACATAAGAGGGAGGTTCGTCTCTTTCGTCAATGAGTAATTTCGGCTAAAATAGAGTGACTAAGAGAAAGAGGGAACGTACATGAGTATTGAGGAACGAATGAGCCAGCTCGAATATTATATGGAACTGTTACTGACGGCGACAGATATGAGCCGTTATCCATATTATGCGCTATTGATCCGGCAGCGTGTATCGAAAGAAGAGGCAAAGGACATTGAGCGTATTTGTGCTGAGCTCTCAGATGAAATGGACAAGCAAAAAGCACAAGGCTACGTCATGTTCGACGATCTCCTTGCGCTGTTTGCGGGACAGTTAATTGAAAAGCTGGATGTTCATGAGACGATTTTTGCTTTGCATGATCAAGGGCTGTTTCAGCCGTTAATGAATGAATTTATAAAGATCATTAAACAATTTGATTTGCTTTAGCCGCTTTTTCCTCTGCTGAGTCTTCAAGTTCTTCAGGCTTTTTCGTGACTTTCCCACGTTCATTCAAAAAGTCCTTCTCAATGTTTGAAAACGATTTCTCAAAAATCTCCATGAAATCCTCACCATAAATGTTTCGGATAATACACATCATTTCTAAAATTTCAGGGAACTTTCCGTAAATGTCATGAAGCGGCTGTGCGCCTTTGACAATACCAGTTCGGGCCGGGTCGTAATCTTCGAGTAGTTTATGGAATGTCTCTTCGCCTTTTGGCGTTAGTTCAATATACGTATTGCGTTTATCGTTTAACTTTTTAGAAAATTTTAAAAATCCTCTTTCCTCTAATTTTTTAGAGAAGTTAAACGCCGTTGATACATGCATGACGCCAAACTTTGCAATTTCTGATATTGAAGCTCCTTTTAATTGATACGCAATCCACAAAATATGATGTTCATTGATATTTAGGTTATACGGTTTGATCCACTGCTGCCAGTCCTTTTCAATGGATTTCCAAAGAGCTTTGCTCAATTGGGCCATTCTTTGACTGAATAAAAGTGCTTCTTTTACATCGAAAGGCTGTTCCGAATGATTCATCCATTTCACCTACTTCTCTTTTTCTTGTAATTCTATTATGCCAATAAAATAAAGATTAATAAAGCTGAAAATTCAAGAATTTTTAAAAGTCATGAAAAACATTGACAAAATAACCTTTTTTCAACAAAAAAAGTGCGGGATACGCACCCCGCACACTTTTGTAAACGAATATTTTTTTGTGAGTATATTAGTTTTGTAAGGTTTTCTCCAGTTGTTTGAGCTTTTCCTCAATTTCCTGAATTTCCTTTTGTAAGTCCTGCTGATGAGGTTTGATTTCCTCGCGCCATTGCTGAATGGATGTTTGCAATTCAGTTCCGACCTCTTTAATGACCTCAGCACTTTCTTTTGCGGTTTCAACAATCTGCTCTTTTAAAGCTTGTCCATCTCTTTTTAATCTTGTCAGCGTATCTTCGAATTTGTCATAGCCGTCTTTCATCTTTCCGCGTACATCTCTGCCAGAAGAGGGAGTCGTCAGGAGCACTGCCGCACCTCCGAGGAGACCGCCTACAAATAATCCTGTTAATAAAGAACGTCCACTAGCCATTCCAATCACCTCTAGTCAAATTTTACACATTCGCATGTTCTCTCTGAGCTGACGATCAGCTTCATTGAACTTCCATACATAGCTTGCTTTATTTTAGCATACTTTTGAAGAAAAGGGAGGGGAGAAGGTTGTCTGTCTTTCTGTTCGTTTTTACGTGTATGTGTGTGATTTTCGCAGGTGGTTCTATTCATTATGTAAGGCAGCTTGGGTATGCAGGGTCTTATCCGCCAAAACATGTATTAAGACAAAAAGCAATTGTGTGTGCGGCAGGTGCAGGGATTTCGCTCTCCATTTTGCTACTTACCCTTTTTCTTTTATAGAAGCATGAAAGCATGAAAAAAACCTCTTCATCTAATGAAGAGGTTCAGTTATTCGTTAAGCGACTTCAATCATTCTTGCGCGCTTTAATATGGACTGAGCAATCGGGAAGACAAATACCATAGCTATCGTATTGATCACAGTTGCTGGCAGGACAACACCTACAAGAAGTGCTGGTAACGCAGCCGGCAGTCCAGTAATCAGTAAAGCGGCAGATAGGAAAATCACGCCCGATACGACGGTCCCAACAGCGGTGAGTACAGCGGTCAGAACGACTTTGTTCTTGATCTTCTGGCAAGATAAGAAAAGGGCTAAGAAGATAAAGGCTGTCACCGGTTTATCAATCATATTGGGAATTTGTCCGCCTGGAAAACCTGTTGTCAAAGCGGAAATGACCCCAGTAACTAGGGCGATCACAATGACATGCTGTACCTTCGGAAAAAGGATGATGCTTAAAAACATCATGACCAGCATCATATCAGGTTTCATTCCGAAAAAGATGGGCGGGAAAATCGTATGCAAAACAGCTCCCATTGCTGCAAGCAATGACATAATCACTAATTCTTTTGTTTTCATTTCTATGCTCTCCTCTGCTAAGCTCTTAGAACTCTCCAATAATATGGCTGATCATTTATTGCAAGAGTCATGACTTTATATTTCTCGTTATTATAACAAATTTATTTCACGATAGAAAAGCCTTTTTACTCATTTTCTTGCTGGAACTTTTTCATAAAGTCCGCAAGCTTTTGGCAGTCTTCTATAGAGACGGCGTTGTAAATCGAGGCTCTGCATCCGCCAACAGAACGATGGCCGGCGAGTCCAACCATTTGTTCTTGTTTTGCTTTCTCCACAAAGGATGCAGTGAGTGCATCATCACGAAGGGTAAACGTGACATTCATATGTGAACGGCTGTCAGCACGTGCATGTCCTTTGTAAAAACCGCCGCTTTGATCAATCGTATCATACAGAAGCGCTGCTTTTTGTTCATTGCGTTTTTCTGCTGCTTCTACACCGCCCGCCTGTTTCACATGCTCCAGGACAAGGGATAGCATATAAATCGCAAAAGTCGGTGGTGTGTGATAAAGAGAATTGGCTTTGGCATGTGTTGAATACTTTAAAATTTTAGGTGTGCCGCTTTTTTCTTTCTCTAATAAACGTTTGCGCGCGATCACAATCGTGATACCAGAAGGCCCTAGGTTTTTTTGTGCCCCGGCATAAATGAAATCAAATGAAGACACGTCTATTTTTTTGCTGAGAATATCACTGGACATGTCGGCAATAAGCGGGAGTGACGTGTTCGGGAACGTTTTCCACTGAGTACCGAAAATGGTATTGTTCGATGTGATGTGCAAGTAAGCACCGTCATTTAAAACGGAAGCATCTACATCTGGAATATACGAATAGTTGTCGTCTTCACTTGAGGCAAACACTGATGTTTCACCAAACCCATTTGCTTCTGACAAGGCTTTCTCTGACCAAGCACCTGTTTGGATGAAATGAGCCGTTTCGCCTTCATGTAAGAAGTTCATCGGAATCATTGCAAATTGAAGACTTGCCCCGCCTTGTAAAAAGAGGACCTCATAATCTTCTGGAATGTCCATCAATTCTACCAAGAGTGCTTTCGCTTTATTGTGGACTTCTTCATACTCACCGCTGCGATGAGAAAGTTCCATCACAGACATCCCGGTTTGTTTAAAATCAACAAGTTCTTCCTGTGCTTTTTGAAGCACTTCTAGCGGCAGCGCCGCCGGACCAGCATTAAAATTCGTCGTTCGCTTCATCACAATCTCTCCCTATTTCTCGCGTTAATGGATCAAAAGATAAAACCATCCTATCACAAATTTGAAGCATTTGGACAAAAAATTTGAATCGTCCTAAATATCTTACGATTCAGAGGATAAGCACAGAAAAGAAGTGAAAAAAAGAAAAACCTCATCAATTAAGATGAGGTAAGGCGCGTACGGATGGCAGAAGAAATGTCTTTTAAATCCTCTGATGTATATTGATCTTGGTGAGATTTCCATACGGCACCAAAGCCGTCGCCTTTGCCATAACGTGGAATGATGTGCATATGGTAATGGAACACAGATTGCCCGGCTTTTTCACCGTTGTTGTTTAGAAGGTTTAAACCAATTGGTTCAAATTCCTGTTTGATGGCTCTAGCGATTTTTGGAATCGCTTGGAAGTAATGATTAGACACTTCTGGTGTCATGTCATAAATGTTTTCTTTATGTATTTTCGGGATTACAAGGGTATGTCCTTTTGTTACTTGGCTGATATCAAGAAAAGCCAATACATGCTCGTCTTCATATACTTTTGCACATGGAATGTCTCCATCAATGATCTTGCAAAAAATGCAGTCGCTCACGCCATGTCACTCCTCATTATTTTTCCTTTATCGTATCACAAAAAGAAGCAAAAAAGAAAACAGGACAAGCGAACTCCTTTGGTCGCTCATCCTGCTCCTGCAGAAGAAATGCTGATGCTTTCATTTGATATGCCTTTTGAATTCTCTATTTACTGAAATAAAGAATTCATATGCCTGCTATTTCTGCCGTAAACACCTCATTTGACGTTTTGGTTCGTCGTATACATATTTGTATAGGACACAAAAATCAAGAATCAGTGAAGCAAAACAGAAGCTAAGGTTTTTAGATGAAAAACCAATTTGTCATGCGGTTATTGCCTTTAACAAACACCTCATTTACGTATTGGTCATCAAGTTCATTTCTTCTACATACATTATGATGACCAGTATGCCGATGTTTTATTCATGAGTTGTCTATAGGTAAACATTTCAAATTGTCTTTCGTTTTTGGTACTATAAAGGAAAAAAGAAAGAAAGGAACGAACTGATGTCCCTTCTAACTGTAAAAGATGTAACGGGTGGATATACAAAGAATCCCGTTCTGAAAAATATTTCATTTGAATTAGAAAGAAACCAAATCGTTGGTCTCATTGGCTTAAACGGGGCGGGAAAAAGTACAACCATTCGTCATATTATTGGATTAATGAAACCTCATAAAGGGGTCATTGAGCTAAACGGACGAACCCTTCAAGAAGATCAAGAGGCGTATCGTTCACAATTTACGTTTATTCCAGAGACACCTGTCTTATATGAAGAATTAACGTTAAAAGAGCATTTAGAGCTGACAGCGATGGCTTACGGCCTTTCAAAAGAACAATTAGAAGAACGTCTGCCGTCTTTGCTGAAGGAATTCCGAATGGAGAAGCGATTGAAATGGTTCCCTGCTCATTTTTCTAAAGGGATGAAGCAAAAGGTGATGATTATGTGTGCGTTTCTTGTGGAGCCAGAGTTGTATATTATCGATGAGCCGTTTTTAGGGCTTGATCCGCTTGCGATCAACGCACTATTAGAACGTATGAATGCGGCGAAACAAAATGGCGCAAGTGTTCTGATGTCTACGCATATTTTAGCCACAGCGGAACGTTATTGTGATTCCTTTATTATTTTGCATGAAGGGGAAATTAGAGCGAAAGGAACACTGACAGAACTAAGAGAACAGTTCAACATGAGAGATGCGACACTCGATGATCTTTATTTGGAATTAACAAAGGAAGAAAGCTATGAGTAAAACAACGCAAACCATTTGGAAATCACGATTAGAAGAACACGTACAAGAAACAAGAAAATATTTAAAATATATGTTCAACGATCATCTTGTGATTGTGCTCATTTTTTTCCTTGCAGGCGGGGCGAGCTGGTACAGTAATTGGCTGAAGCATATTCCAGCTCACTTCCCATCCTATTGGGTCATGGCAGTTGTTTTCTCATTGGTACTGACTAGTTCTTACGTGCGAACGTTGATCAAAGAGGCAGATCTTGTGTTTATGCTTCCTTTGGAAGCTAAGATGGACCCTTATTTAAAACAAGCGTTTAACTTTAGCTTCATTTCTCAGTTATTTCCTTTGATTGCCGTGTCCATTATTGCACTTCCGCTATATTCGGCTGTCTCCTCAGGCGATCTGATGCTATATGTGCTCATTTTGGCGCAAATGATCTTAATAAAAGGTCTGAATACAGCGATTCAATGGAGAATCACTTATTTTCAAGGGAAACATGTCAGATGGATTGATGCAGTGATTCGTTTTCTGCTCAATACAATGTTAATGTATACCGTTTTACAAGCAGCTTATGCCATTGCCATTGTTTTTTATCTTTTATATGCTGTCTATCTCATTTATCTAACAAATGCAGTAAAAAAACAGCCCTTTCAATGGGAATTGCATATTTCTGATGAGCTAAAACGAAAACAGCGTTTTTACCGCTTGGCAAACTTATTTACGGATGTCCCTCATTTAAAGAAACAAGTGAAAAGAAGGGCGTATATGGACTGGGTCTTGCAGTTTGTCCCTTATGAACAGCGTAAAGCTTTTTCTTATATGTATGTGAGGGCGTTTTTACGTTCAAATGACTATTTTGGTCTTGTGTTTAGGTTAACGGTCGTGTTTGTGCTCATCCTCTTGTATACAGGTGCAGCAGGCTGGGTGGGGGCATTACTTGTCTTGTTTACAGTCTTTATCACAGGTGTACAGCTTGTCCCGTTAACAAAGCATTTTGCTCATCTGTCGTTACAGGCACTTTATCCTGTGTCTCAGCAAGAAAAAGATCGAAGCTTTTTTATTCTCGTACGAAATGTACTCATCATCCAGTCAATTGTACTGAGCTCCGCCGTTTTCCCAGCAGGTGGATGGAAGGGAAGCGGACTTGCTCTTCTCATTTCATTGGTATTTGTGCTTGTCCTATTCAAGCCTTACGTACAAAGCAGATTAAAAAAGATGAGATAAGCATTTTTTACAGCGTGTGTATGATGTCACCAAGGAGGGAACTGGGATGAATGCAGCTGAACGGGAACTGTATGAAGAGGCCATTTTTTTTCAAATGCGTTTTTTAAGAAAACCATCCAAGATCGAGCGGTTTTCAAAAGGCGTTCAGCAGCAAGTGAATCGCCGAATCCCTGCTCGATTTCATCAAGTCATCACAAGTGCGGTGAAAACAATGGTTGAATCCACCGTATCAGGAAGCCATTTTACTTCATTTACAGTCATTGATGAACAATTGTCTATTGTAGAGCGAAATGAGCTGGCAAAGGAAAAGGTGACATATTATCAAAAGGCCGCTGCGATTGAAGGAATTGGCACAGGTGCGGGTGGATTGTTTCTCGGAATGGCGGATTTCCCTCTCCTTTTGAGTATTAAAATGAAATGTCTATATGAGCTTGCTTGTATATATGGATTTGATTTGTCTCAAAAAGAGGAAAGGCTCTTTTTGCTTTGTATTTTTCAACTCGCCTTTTCAAGCAGTGCACACCGTCAAAAAATGATGAAACTCATTGAAGAATGGGAAACAACCCGGGAAGAAATGGATTGGTATAGCTTTCAGCAGGAATATCGAGATTATATTGACCTTGTGAAGCTGTTTCAATTAATGCCTGTGGTCGGTGCCGCTGTTGGTGGGGTGGCAAATCATCAGCTGACAGGACAGCTTGGTGAAGTCGCACGCCATGTATTTCACTTGAGAGTGTTGAAAGAATCGAAATAGAAAAGCCGCTGGTGGCAGCGGCTTTTTTTTATTCATCGTAGGAAAGGACGGCATGAGCGAGTACCTTTGCTGCGACAGGCATTGCGTTTTCGTTAATATCAAATTTCGGATGGTGATGTGGATACACATCTTGGCTGTTTTTTGGCATAGCGCCTGTGTAGAAGAAAGTACCAGGAACATGCTGAAGGTAGTAAGCAAAGTCTTCTCCGCCCATTTGGGTTTCGGCTTCTTTTACTTCTGTGACTCCTTCTGTCTGTTTGGCTATTTCTGCTATATATTCAGTTGGTGCAGGGTGATTTTTGACTGCAGGATAGCCTCTTACATATTCATAAGTATAAGAGGCATCGTGCATGTGGCAGACACCTTTCACCACCTGCTCAATTTCACGTTCAATGATATGGCGTGCACTCTCTTCAAAGGAACGTGCAGTACCTGTTAGCACGGCCGAATCTGCAATGACGTTAAAGGCATTTTCAGCGACAAATCCCCCTACAGATACCACCGCAGAATCAATCGGGTTGACTTTACGGGCCACGACCTGCTGAAGATTGGCTACAATTTGTGAACCGATGAGTACGGCATCTTTCGTCAGGTGCGGCTGTGCGCCATGTCCGCCTTTACCTTGCACTTGAATAGAGAAACGATCGGCCGCTGCCATAAAGTTCCCGCTTTTATAAAGAACAGTGCCGCATGGCTCTGAGGACCAAAGGTGGGTGCCGAAAATGACGTCAACACCGTCTAAACAGCCATCTTCAATCATTGGTTTCGCACCGCCGGGGGCATATTCTTCAGCGTGTTGATGAATGAGGACGATTTTTCCTTTTAATTGATCTCGGTGCTCATGTAAGATCTTCGCTAAGACGAGAAGTGTTGCTGTGTGGCCATCGTGACCGCATGCGTGCATGACGCCAGGTTTTGTTGAACGGTAAGGTACATCCTTTTCATCATGAATGGGAAGTGCATCAAAATCAGCTCTCAGTGCAATGGTCGGTCCAGGGGAAGCTCCTTCAATAAAAGCGAGTACACCATGTCCGCCTACATGTGTGCGTGTTGGGATATGTAATCTGTCATAATATTGAGCGATGTAAGCAGCGGTTTCCTCTTCCTGAAAAGAAAGTTCTGGATTCATATGGAGATGGCGTCTAATTTCAACCATTTCCTCATAATGTTCATCAAGACGTTCATTGATCCTTTTGTGTAAAGTGGATACTGTCATTGATCCGAAAACCTCCTTTAGGCTCTTTTACTGATTGTATGGTAATTGTTAGAATCTTTCAACAGAAGAGGATGTCGAGAATGACAGAAAAGGTCATTTTACATAAAAGTCGAAGGTTAAGTATGAAGCTTGAAAAAGGGGGAGTGGCATTGGGAAGCTGTCCAAATTGTTCAAAAGCATTTTCTTTCGTCGAAAAATTTCATTTATCGCATACGAGAATGATGCTTTGTCCAAGCTGCCGGCATCAAATCAAAGAAACGTTCGTTTCGAAGATGAGCTTTTTGATGATTTGTTTGATTCCACTGTTGGTACTACTTATTCAGATGAAAGGTGCTTCACCTATGCTCAAATGGCCAATCTTATTAGGGTGGATCTTGCTGAATTTTTATGTACTTCAGCCAATCATTCATCGGTACGAGCTTAGAGATAAGTGTTGAAAGCCCAGCAGAAGGGCTTTTTTTTATGAAAAAAAGAAGTGCGAAAAGCAGCACTTCCTTAATGGTCTATGACGGCATGATAGGATGTCAGATAGGCAGGACGAGAGAAGATGGAGCCAGTATCCTCGTGTGGCTGAAAGAATGCTTCTGACTCTTGAAAGTCTTGAAATAAGTCTTCAGATTCCCAAAGGGTCAATATCAAGTATACTTCTTCATCCTTTTTTGGTCTTAACACACGAAGCGCCTGAAAGCCGCGCTGGTGTTCTGACATGTTTGTTTTTTTCTGAAAGGTGGATTCAAAAAGTGCTCTGCTTTCGAGCTTTACAGGGATATGATTCAGCGTGACAAAGCCAGATTGGACGAGCTCACCTTTTGTATAAATCACATCATAGGCATGGGGTGCTTTAAAGACTGTCTCACCCTCCGTTTCATGAAAAAGAGCTGCTTGTTCCTTACCGACCGTATAAAGCAGATTTTCAAGATGATGTTTTTTTGCGATTTTTTGCAAAAAGTCTGCTGTTCCATATGTAATATAGAAATTCATCTAAACCGCCTCCTGCTTGATAGTATAACAAAAGAATGATATATAATTCTTTGGTAGTCAATCCATAAAACATATTATGAAGCAATACATCCCATACTATCCGTATAAAGGAATGAGGTGACCTAATTTGAAGAAAAAGAAGATAATCATTCCATTAGTCATTGCAGGAAGTACAATCGTGCTTTCATTTATTGGCTATCTGACCATTTTATTTTTAGGACATTATGTCATAGATGAGAAGAAGCTCGTTTTTCACGCTTCCTCGAAAATCATTGATCAGAATGGAAAAGAACTCACAAGCATGTATTCAGAAAATCGGGACCCTGTGTCATTAAAAGAGGTCCCAGATAAAGTGGCGAAAGCTTTTGTTGCTGTAGAGGACAAGCGCTTTTATGAGCACCACGGAATTGATGCACAATCGATTTCAAGGGCGGTTTATCGAGATATATTAGCAGGTGGAAAGGTAGAAGGCGGCAGTACCATCACCCAGCAGCTCGCCAAAAATATCTTTCTCACAAATGATAAAACGTTTCTTCGAAAAACAAAAGAAGTCATTATTGCGATCAATTTAGAAAGAGATTATTCAAAGGACAAGCTGCTTGAAATGTATTTGAATCAGCTTTACTTTGGTCATGGCGTCTATGGGATCCAAGCAGCAGCCAATTACTATTTTAGTAAAGATGTAAAAGATCTCACTGTCAGTGAAGGAGCTACACTTGCTGCCATGCCAAAGGCACCTTCAACGTATTCCCCTGTTCTACACCCAGATAAAAATAAACAAAGACGGGATACCATCCTGAATTTAATGAATGAACAAGGATATTTGTCTTCTACAGAAACAGTTGAAGCAAAAGGAAGAACACTTGGTATTCATTTAAAAAAGAAATCAGAAACCCCTTGGGTGGACAGTTATGTAGATCTCATGATTAAAGAAGCAGAATCACAGTATTCGATTTCGCATGAACAATTGCTTCAAGGCGGCTATACCATTACGGTACCAATCGATATGAATTTGCAAAAAGTTGCCTATGATGCAATGAAAAACAATCGTTATTTCCCGGGAAAAAGCGGGTCACCTGAAGGCAGCGCTGTGTTTATTGACAACGCATCTGGTGGTGTAAAAGCAGCAATAGGCGGACGAGAATATCAGGCAAGAGGCTATAACAGAGTCACAGCTGTTAGACAGCCTGGTTCTGTCTTTAAGCCGATCGCAGTATATGGTCCAGCGATGCAGGAGAAAAAATTCAGACCGTATTCACTGCTTGAGGACAAGGAAAAAAGCTATGACGGCTATTCTCCAAAGAACTACGATGGACAGTACGAGGGCAGGGTCACGATGGTAGAGGCTCTCATGAAAAGTAAAAATACATCTGCCGTATGGACGTTAAGCCAGCTTGGCATCGATACGTCTAAATCCTATCTTGAGAAAATGGGGATGGATATTTCGGATAAAGGACTTGCCATAGCGCTTGGTGGTCTAGAAAAAGGGGTTTCTCCATTGCAGATAGCTGGAGCATTTCATACATTTGCAAATGAAGGCGTTTATAAAAAGCCGTTCTTCATTCAGAAAATCACGAATGATGATGGAGAAACCGTTGAAAAAAATCGAAACAAAGAAGAACGAGTGTTTAGCGTACAAAATGCTTGGAATATGACAAGAATGCTTCAACAGGTCGTCAAAGGCGGAACCGCTCAGAGTGGATCATACGCTGGAGATTTGGCTGGTAAAACAGGGACAACTACGTATTCCGGTGTCAAAGGGGCAACGAAAGATGCTTGGTTTGCTGGCTACACGCCTAGTACAACAGGGGCAATCTGGATGGGGTATGACAAAACGGATAACAGTCATTATTTAACTGGCGGCAGTCAGTATCCAGTGCAGTTAATGAAAGATATTTTAACGACAGCCCAAATAACCAATGAAACCTTCCAAAAACCAGAGGGAATTAAAGAACTTCAATCGCCAATCCATTTAGAAGGACTGTCAGGCTTTGAAGCACGTTATGCATTTAAAATCAAAGGGCTCTTTACATTGGAGCTGTCATGGGATGAACAGGAAGACAAACGCGTTGAATATCGTATTTATGAAAAAAGAAATGGAAGCGAGACCCTGATCGATTCTGTAACAGGAACTAACAGCTACACAATGCCGTATGCAAATGTGTTTTCAGATGCGCAATATAAGGTTGTTCCATACAATACTCAAACACAAGAAGAAGGCGAAGGCAGTGCTTATATCAAGCCAGAGGCTTTTGGACGTTAATATTCGGCGATTTTTTGAACATTGAGCCGCTTTAGTATACCGAGCCTTGAAAAAGCGGTATAGTAAAAGCAGTGTTTGAGCCTTATACAAAGAGAGTGTGAGGCGAAAGGTGGAATGAAAGGTAATGGGAAAAACGAAGGCTTTTAATGACACGTTCTTAAAGGCGTGCAAAGGGGAAAAAACAGACCATGTACCGGTTTGGTATATGAGACAGGCAGGACGCTCGCAGCCTGAATATCGTGCCCTTAAAGAAAAATACGGGCTATTTGAAATTACGCATCAGCCAGAGCTATGTGCTTACGTAACAAGACTTCCTGTAGAACAATATGGTGTAGATGCCGCTATTTTATATAAAGATATTATGACTCCGCTTCCAGCTATTGGAGTGGATGTTGAAATTAAAAATGGAATTGGACCAGTGATTGACTCGCCTATTCGGACAAAGGCAGATATCCAGCGTCTTGGAGAGCTTCATCCTGAAGAAGACCTGCCGTATGTGCTTGATACGATCAAGCTGTTAACAGAGGAGCAGTTGAATGTTCCGCTGATTGGTTTCGCAGGTGCACCTTTTACGATGGCAAGCTATATGATCGAAGGCGGTCCATCTAAAAATTATCATAAAACAAAGGCGCTCATGTACAGTGAGCCAGAGACATGGATGCTTTTGATGAATAAATTAGCCGATATGACGATCACATACATACGCGCTCAGGTAAAAGCAGGCGTCCGAGCATTTCAAATCTTCGACTCTTGGGTTGGCGCTTTAAATGCAGCAGATTACCGGACGTTCATTAAGCCTGTCATGCAGCGTATTTTCACAGAGCTGAAGTCTGAAAACGTACCAATGATTATGTATGGTGTCGGTGCGAGCCATCTGGCCAAAGATTGGCATGACTTGCCGCTTGATGTCGTTGGACTGGATTGGCGTATGAGTATAGACGAAGCGCGAAAAGAAGGCTTAACAAAAACGTTACAAGGAAACCTTGATCCAACGATTTTACTTTCTCCTTGGGAAGTGATTGAAGAAAGAGCAGCAGCGATTTTAGATCAAGGGATGAAATCAGATCAATTCATCTTTAACTTAGGTCACGGGGTATTTCCTGATGTCTCACCAGACACGTTAAAGAAGCTGACAGATTTTATTCACGATTATTCAGCTAAACATAAAAAGACATCCATCTAAATGATTTCAAATGATCTGAAGGAGTGTTGGTTGTGGAGAAAAAGAAAATGGGGCTACTTGTCATGGCATATGGCACCCCATATAAAGAAGAAGACATTGAACGTTACTATACACATATCCGTAGAGGCAGAAAGCCAGAGCCGGAGATGCTGCAAGATTTAAAGGACCGCTACAAGGCAATTGGCGGCATTTCTCCTTTATCAAAAATTACAGAACAGCAGGCAAATGGTTTGTGTGAACATTTGAATGAGATCCAAGACGAGATTGAATTTCATGTATACATTGGGTTAAAACATATTGAGCCTTTCATTGAAGATGCAGTCGCTGACATGCACCGAGATGGCATCACAGAAGCGGTGAGTATTGTCCTTGCACCGCACTTCTCCACATTTAGTGTGAAATCGTATAACAAACGTGCACAAGATGAAGCAGAAAAGCTTGGCCATCTGAACATTACTTCTGTTGAAAGCTGGTACGATGAACCGAAGTTTGTGGACTATTGGGTGAAACAAGTGAAAGAGACGTATGCATCCATGAGTCAGGAAGAAAGAGATTCAGCAGTGCTGATTGTGTCTGCACATAGTCTTCCTGAAAAAATTATTGCAGCAGGGGACCCATACCCTGATCAGCTTGCACAATCTGCAAAAATGATTGCTGAAGGTGCAGGAATTGAGCATTATGAAATTGGCTGGCAAAGTGAAGGCAATACGCCTGATCCATGGCTTGGACCAGACGTACAGGATCTCACGCGTGACCTATTTGAGCAAAAAGGCTATAAAACATTTGTATACGTGCCTGTTGGATTTGTCGCTGATCACCTTGAAGTGTTATACGACAATGATTATGAATGTAAAGTCGTCACGGATGAAATTGGTGCAGCCTACTATCGTCCAGAAATGCCAAATGCGAAACCAGCATTTATTGATGCACTGGCAGCAGTCGTATTAAAGAAGCTTAATGAAAGCAAGTAATCATATAAAAGAAGGCGATCCTATGCATGACAATCAAAAACACCTTGTCATCATTGGCGGTGGCATCACGGGTTTGGCCGCCGCCTTCTATTTGGAAAAGGAAATTGAAGAAAAAGGCCTTCCTATCCAAATATCTCTTATTGAAGCGAGTCCTAGGCTAGGTGGAAAAATTCAAACATTATATAAAGACGGTTATATCATTGAACGTGGACCCGATTCATTTTTAGAAAGAAAGGTTAGTGGACCCCAGCTGGCAAAAGATGTTGGCCTATCTGATCAGCTCGTCAATAATGAAACAGGGCAAGCGTATGTATTAGTCAATGAAACCCTTCATCCGATGCCAAAGGGGGCTGTCATGGGCATTCCAACTCAAATCAGTCCTTTCATTACAACTGGGCTTTTTTCAGTTGCCGGAAAAGCACGTGCAGCGATGGATTTCGTTTTGCCAAAAAGCAAACAGACAGAAGATCAGTCTCTGGGGGAATTTTTTAGAAGACGTGTGGGTGATGAAGTGGTGGAGAATTTAATTGAACCGCTACTATCAGGCATTTATGCTGGTGACATTGATCGCCTGAGCTTAATGTCTACCTTCCCGCAGTTCTATCAAACAGAACAGAAGCATCGCAGTTTGATTCTTGGGATGAAAAAATCACAGCAGCATGCAAAAGCGCAACAAGTGACAGCGAAAAAGCAAGGACAGTTCCAGACAATCAATCAAGGGCTGCAAGCACTTGTTGAAGCGGTCGAAAGTAAACTCAAGCTGACGAAGATTTACAAAGGGACAAAAGTGACCCAGATCGAAAAAGCCGAGGGAGGCTATGGCGTTCAATTAGACAGCGGTCAAACGCTTTTTGCAGATTCTGCCATTGTGACAACTCCTCACCAATCGATCTATTCCATGTTTCCAAAAGAAGCAGGGCTTGAATACTTGCATGACATGACATCGACTTCTGTTGCAACAGTTGCACTCGGATTTAAAGAAGAGGATGTTCACAATGAATATGATGGTACTGGTTTTGTCATCTCAAGAAATAGTGATTTCTCCATTACAGCATGTACGTGGACAAATAAGAAATGGCCTCACACTGCACCTAAAGGAAAAACATTGCTCCGTGCATACGTTGGGAAAGCTGGCGATGAATCAATTGTCGAACAGTCTGATCATCAAATCGTGAGCATCGTGCTGGAGGATTTGAAGAAAATCATGGATATTAAAGCAGATCCAGAGCTGACGACAGTGACTCGCTGGAAAACAAGCATGCCGCAATATCATGTGGGTCATCAAAAACAGATTTCGACGATGCGAGAAACGTTTAAGCAATCATATCCTGGTATTTATATCACGGGTGCTGCATTTGAAGGTGTTGGGATTCCTGATTGTATTGATCAAGGGAAAGCTGCCATCTCAGAAGCTGTATCTTATCTATTTTCATAAAAAACAAACTCCCTTTTCTGTCATGGAAAGGGAGTTTTTCATGTTCGTATGTTTAGAAAAGAGTGGTGAATAATAAAATTGAACAAAGTTGTTGCATCTGAGGAAAAGGATGTGGTATATTACTTTCTGTACTTAATGACCGAAACGTTCAAATAGTCATTTTGGGAGTGAGATCATGAGTGTTGATAGGAGACAAATGATTTTAGATGGAGCAACAAAGGCATTTACCCAGTTCGGGTATAAAGCCACGACAATGGACCTTGTAGCAAAGCTTGCCAACGTTGGAAAAGGAACGATTTATACTTTTTTCAAAAACAAAGAAGAGCTGTTCGATGAAATTTTCACATCACTGTTAATGGAGATGAGGAAAATTGCAGATGAAGCAATAGATGAGAAGAATAGTTTCTCAGAAAACCTTCATTTAGCACTCTTTGCAATATTAGAATTTCGAAAAAACCACCAGCTTACAATTAAAATCTTTCAGGAAAATGCGGAGCTTGGCACATCAGCAGTGAAAGAAATGATTGAAAAAATGGAGCAGATGATCATTCGCTATATTAAAACAAAAGTAAAAGAAGCGATTGAAAAAGGCGACATTAAGCCCTGTGATCCTGAATTGACGGCATTTGTGATGGTGAAACTATATATTGCACTTATTTTTGACTGGGAAAAGCGATATGAGCCTTTAACAAAAGAAGAGGTCGCTGAATCGCTCGAGCTTTATGTACTAAAAGGACTGTCTGCAACAACATAATTTTTTTTGAGTTCAAATGACCGAATTCTTAATTTAGTCATTCATCAATGGGAGGAAAACAGCAATGAATTTAATTCGGAATCAATGGAAAGACATTGTGACGAGCAAAAAACTACTGATCCCGATTTTAGCTGTCTTATTTATTCCACTGATTTATAGTGGTGTATTTTTAAAAGCTTACTGGGATCCATATGGTACAGTTGATCAATTACCTGTAGCGGTTGTCAACTTGGATGAAGGCAGTCATTATGACGGCAAAACCCTTCAAGTGGGCGATGATTTAGTGAAGGAATTGAAGAAAAACGATAGTTTTAAATGGCATTTTGTTGATAGTGAAGAAAAGGCCATCAAGGGGTTAAATAACGAAGACTATTATCTCGTCGTCGAGATTCCGAAAGATTTCTCGAAAAATGCGAGTACAGTACTAGACAAACATCCGAAAAAATCGAATCTGAAATATTATACGAATCCAGGCGCAAACTATGCTGCGTCTCAAATTGCGAATAACGCCATTATCAAATTAAAAGATTCGGTTTCAAAGGAAGTCACAGAAAATTATGCAGAGGTCATCTTTGATAACTTCAAAACGATTGCAAAAGGATTAGATCAAGCAAGCGATGGAGCGAAGAAAATTGATTACGGAACAAAAAGCGCAAAAGACGGTAGCCAAAAGTTAAAAGACAATCTGGCGAAATTGGCAGAAGGAACGTTAACGTATAGCGAAGGTGTTCATCAGTTTGCAGGAAAAATGGGTGAACTGAACACTGGAATTCAATCTCTTGATAGCGGTCTTGGTCAGCTCTTAACAGGCTATCAAACGATTGATCAGAAATTTGGTGAACTTGGCACAGGAATTGATACATTGACCGAAGGGTTAAACACAAGCCGTGAAGGACATGAGCAGCTTTCTTCTAAAATGCCGCAATTCACAGCAGGCATTGAGCAGCTGAACAATAAAGCACAGTCATTTTCAGAAAAAATCGCTGCTGTTGAGAAAGTATTGTCTTCACCTGAATTAGCGAACCTTGAAAAGATGGCGCCTAAGATTGATCAGGTGAAAGAAGATGCAAAAACGTTCAGTACCAAACTTGCTTCTTTAAAAGAAGCATTATCTAATCGAGATGCAAAAGTAAAAAGTATTATTCAAAACAGCTCGATGACAGATGAAGAGAAAAAGGAGGCAATGGACCAGCTAGACAGTCTTCCTACAATCGAACTGCCTGATTTGTCTGGTCTTGAGCAAAGCTTAGCGGCGCTGCAGGAACTGCCTGACGCAAGTGAAGTTCAGTCTGCGGTTGCATCTGCAAAAGCACAGCTACAGCAAGTCAAGCAGCTGCCAGAGAAAACAGAACAGCTGTATACATCGACAGTCGCCATACAAAATGCGATTGATCAAATGACATCTGGTACGAATAAATTGTATCAAGGTGCACTGAAGCTTCAAACGGGCCAAGGGAAATTACAAGATGGCCTGCAAACAGCAAATGGAAAGCTTGATACAGCGAAAAGTGGTGCGGATAAACTGGCAAATGGTTCAAGCCAGCTTAGTGCAGCATTGAATAAACTAGAAAGTGGATCAGCGAGTATCCAAAGCAACTCATCTAAACTGGCTGAAGGGTCAAAATCCCTTGATAAAGGATTAGGTGACTTAAAAAGTGGAACTGGAAAGCTTTCTGATAAGCTAAAAAGCGCTGCAGATGAAACAGGAGACATTGATGCGGGGCAGGACAACTACAATATGATTGCAAGCCCAGTCAAAACAGAGAATGATACAGCGAAAAAAATTGATAACTATGGAACAGGGCTCACACCATATATTTTATCAATGGGACTCTTTGTTGGAGCTCTTATGCTGACTGTTGTATTCCCAATGAAAGATCCTGCAGGACGCCCTAGAAATGCGTTTGAATGGTTTGTCAGCAAATATAGTGTGCTTCTCTTAGTCGGTATCTTGCAGGCAGTGATTGCAAGCTCCATGCTGATCTTTGGACTTGGACTTGAAGTGGAAAGCCTCTGGCGCTTCTATCTCTTTGCGATCATCGTCAGTCTGACATTCCTAGCGATCATTCAGCTTCTTGCGACGACGATGGGGAACCCAGGACGCTTTATTGCCGTCATTATCTTGGTTCTTCAGCTTGCAGCAAGTGCGGGTACATTCCCGCTTGAGCTTGTACCAAAATTCTTCCAAGTTATTCACAGTCTGCTTCCAATGACGTATACCATCAACGGATTTAGAACGATCATTGCAAGCGGTGATAACAGTTATTTATGGCACCAAGCAGCGATTCTTGGAACAGTAGCCATCATCATGATGGCTGCAACAACAGCATACTTTGCTTGGAACATAAGAAAAATGAAACAAGAAGAAGCATAATCAAAAAAACCTTTCTCTTTCATGAGAAAGGTTTTTCTATTAGAAATTAGACATCAGGAACCCGAAGCGATATATTTTAAGAAGGATGCTGAAAAAAGGCATGCTTGGAAAGAATTTCTTTTAGATGAAGGAGGATATGCCGAATGACAACGGAAGTAAATGAAACGATTCAGCTTATTCAAAAGCTTGTGTCGATCCCAAGTCCATCAGGAAATACAGAGAAAGTGATTGGCTTTGTCGAACGTTTTTTACAAGATTTAAATATTGAAACGAAGCGAAATCGAAAAGGCGGATTAATTGCCACCCTAAAAGGAACAGATGACAAGGAACACCGCATGCTGACAGCACATGTCGATACGCTCGGTGCGATGGTCAAAGAAATTAAATCAAATGGCCGGCTGCGTCTTGCACTCATTGGAGGCTTTCAATATAACTCGATAGAAGGCGAGTATTGTGAAATTGAAACAGTAACAGGCCGTACATACACAGGTACCATTCTGATGCATCAAACGTCCGTTCACGTATATGAGGATGCTGGAAAAGCGAAGCGAAATCAAGAAAATATGGAGATTCGCTTAGATGAGAAAGTGAAAAATGCAGACGATGTGCAAGCACTCGGCATTCAAGTAGGAGACTTTATCTCATTTGATCCTAGAGTGGAAGTGACGTCTTCAGGTTTTATTAAATCAAGACACCTTGATGATAAGGCAAGTGTGGCGTTGTTGCTGAGATTGATTCACCGCATTCAAACAGAGAACATCACATTGCCGCATACGACACATTTCTTAATTTCAAATAATGAAGAAATCGGATACGGTGGGAACTCGAATATCCCGGAAGAAACGGTGGAATATTTGGCTGTTGATATGGGAGCCATCGGTGACGGTCAATCAACTGATGAATACAGTGTGTCAATATGTGTGAAGGATTCTAGCGGTCCTTATCACTATGGTCTGCGCAAACATTTAGCCGCATTAGCTGAGGCAAATAAGATCGATTACCGCCTTGATATATACCCTTATTATGGTTCAGATGCGTCAGCAGCGATTCGAGCAGGGCATGATATCATTCATGGACTGATTGGACCTGGCATTGACTCTTCGCATGCCTTTGAAAGAACCCATGAAGACTCATTGATTCATACAGCCAATCTTCTGTACCACTATGTTCAAAGCAAATTAATCACAGTATAAAAAAAGAACCCCGATTGCGGGGTTCTTTTTGATTAGCTTGAAAGTTGTGTTGGCTCAGGTACATCTTGTCCAGTCATCACGCGGTGTCCTTTTTCAGGGTCATATTGCCCTTCCCATTTAGACATCACGACAGCTGCAAGTGCATTACCAGTTAAGTTGACAACGGTTCTTGCCATATCCATGATACGATCAACACCTGCAATAAAGGCTAGACCTTCAGCAGGAACACCGATCGTTCCAAGTGTTGCAAGTAATACAACAAAGGATGTACCAGGAACGGCAGCCATTCCTTTTGATGTCACCATCAATACAAGGATTAGTGTGAGCTGCTGTACGATCGTGAGGTCAATGCCATATACCTGCGCTAAGAAAAGCGCCGCAATGGCTTGATACAAGACGGAGCCGTCCAGATTAAACGTATAACCAATTGGGATAACAAAAGAAACAATTCCTTTTGGACACCCGATGCGCTCCATTTTATCCATGACTCTCGGTAAAACTGTTTCAGAGCTGGATGTACTAAAGGCGAGAAGCATTTCGTCTTTCATGTAAGCAAGAAATCTGAAAATATTGACGCCAATCATCTTTCCAATAATTCCGAATACAACGATAAGGAAGAGAGCGAGCGCAAAATAAACAAGACCTACGAGCTTACCTAATGAAACAAGAGATTCAAGACCAAATTTTGATACTGTCACACCAATGAGCGCGAACACACCAAATGGTGCAGCTTTCATCACAACATTGACGACATGGAACATCGCATGTGACACACCTTCAAAGAAGGCGAGCACTGGTTTGCCGCGTTCACCAATCGCTGAAACGCCAAGTGCGAATAATACAGTGAAGAAAATAATCGCAAGCAAATCACCTTCCGCCAATGATTGGAAGAAGTTCGTCGGAACGATATGAAGGAACGTATCAGCAACTGATTTACTGCTTTGTTCTTTTTCCGTTTCAACATACTGGCTAATATCCTGTTTTTCTGTATGTCCAAAGTCAACGCCTGCACCTGGTTGAACAAAGTTCGCAAGCACAAGACCAAGGATGATCGCAAACGTTGTGATAATTTCAAAATAAAGAATGGTTCTAAAACCAAGCTTCCCTACTTTTTTACCATCACCCGCACCTGCAACACCTAAAATTAAGCTAGATACGACAATCGGAATGACAATCATCTTAATGAGTCGTAAGAAGAAGTCTCCAATTGGTTTTAAATATGTCTCAACACCAGGGTTACCGAAAAAGATCGCACCAACCACGACACCGAGAATAAGACCGATTAGGATTTGAGTTGCTAATCCAAATTTTAATTTTTTCATAGATTTCCTCCCTAACATATTCATTAAAGGAATATTCCCATTATATTAAGTTTTAATATATGAATTAAAGTATAACTAAAATTAAAGAGGTTCGTCCACGATTAAATTATATTAAGAAAATACAAAATTATTTGAAAAAATGGACACTTCGAACCCCCTTCGTTGTTTTAAGTCAATAAAAAGTGCCTTCCGAACTAAAAGTCATCATATGAAAATACTAAAAAACCCTTCTGTACCAAGGGTTTTACCTTTTTACCTATTTTTCAGAAAAAATAAAAAGCACTTTTGACTCCAACTGACGAAGGAGGAAAAAAGTGCCTTTTCGTTCTATTTATTTCCTTATTTAAGATAACTTACTTGTGAGCATTCCTCACATTCATTACCGTAACACTCGTGCTGTTCCATTAAATCATTTCCACATTTTGTGCATTTTTTTGAAGGCAAATTTCTAAAAAACTCAGTGATTTTTCCTAGCATTTGTCATCCTCCAATACGTTTTATTGCTATCATTGTATTATAACAGATTGATAATTGTCAATCTGTTTTGTAACAATAGGCAAGAAGAATGCTTTTTTTATGAAAAATGGGTATATTGTAAGAAGGGGATTTTTTGAAAAGGAGGAAATATGACGATGAAATTAACCGTGATTGGCTGCTACGGAGGATTTCCAGCAGCTGGTGAAGCCACATCAGGTTATCTTTTTGAATCAGATGGTTTTCGTCTGCTTGTCGACTGCGGGAGCGGAGTTCTGTCAAAGCTTCAGCAATACATTGATATAGAAGAACTAGATGCTGTACTCCTTTCTCATTATCATCACGATCATATTGCAGATATCGGACCTCTCCAATATGCGAAGCTAGTGGGTTATCATTTAGGAAAAAGCAGTGGTCCGCTGACGATCTACGGACATACCGGGGATCAAGCAGCATTTCAGCGGCTCTCTGATGATGTACATACAAAGACAAAACCTTATCACCCGGAAGAGGGCATTCAAATCGGACCATTTCAAATTGATTTTTTGAAAACGGTTCATCCGGCAGAATGCTATGCGATGAGAATTCAAGCAAATGAGGCTGTGGTGGTGTATACAGCTGATTCCAGCTATCAAGATGCATTTATCCCTTTTAGCAAGGATGTAGACTTACTTATTGCCGAAAGCAACTTTTACGCTGGACAAGACGGATCGGGTGCAGGACATATGAACAGTACTGAAGTAGGGAAGCTGGCAAGTGAAGCAAATGTTGGAGAGCTTATCATCACCCATCTGCCTCATTTCGGTCGGCATAAAGACCTAGTCAATGAAGCACAGGCGTTATATACTGGCAATATACAGCTTGCCCAATCAGGGCTTAGATGGAACAAGGAAGGAAGATAGAGATGCTGTTTATCGATAACGAGCAACATTATGACCCAATGATTAATTTAGCAATTGAAGAGTATTGCTTAAAATATTTAGATCCAGAAGAAACGTATTTGCTGTTTTACATCAACCAGCCATCCATTATTATTGGAAAGAACCAAAATACAATAGAAGAAATCAATACAAAATATGTGGAAGACAATGGCATCAAAGTCGTTCGCAGGTTATCTGGCGGTGGTGCAGTTTACCATGACAAAGGAAACTTGAACTTCAGTTTTATTACAAAAGACGATGGGGACAGCTTTCATAACTTTAAAAAATTCACCGAGCCAGTCATCAAAGCGCTTGAAAAGCTTGGCGTCAAAGCGGAATTAAGCGGCAGAAATGACATCATGGCAGATGGGCGTAAAATTTCGGGGAATGCTCAATTTGCTACACGAGGACGTATCTTCAGTCATGGCACCCTATTATTTGATTCAGAAATCGAACATGTTGTCTCGGCATTAAATGTGAAGAAAGAAAAGATCGAATCAAAAGGCATTAAATCCATTAGAAGCAGGGTTGCGAATATTAGTGAACTGATGGATCAAAAGATGACAACAGAAGAATTTAGAAAAATTCTTTTAAGCTATATTTTTGACACGAACGGAGACGTGCCTGAGTATCAGCTGACAGAAAAGGATTGGGAGAAGATTCATGAGATTTCTCGTGATCGATACCAAAAATGGGAATGGAACTACGGCCGTTCACCTAAGTTTAACTTGCAGCACTCTAAGCGTTTTCCAGCTGGATCGATTGATCTTCGATTAGAAGTGAAAAAAGGCATCATTCAAGACTGCAAAATTTTTGGTGACTTCTTCGGTGTAGGGGATATTGCTGATATTGAGAAACGACTCATCGGGCAGCAATATGATCGCAAAACCATTAGTGATGTATTAGAAGACATGGATATGCGCCATTATTTTGGTAACGTATCAAAAGAAGATTTTCTGGATTTGATTTATTAAGCAAGGACAAGCACGGCTAGAGATAGCGGTGCTTTTTCTAATGAAAGGGATGAAAGCGGTTTACATTTGATCTTGTGAATTTTTTCGATTGTCTATTATAATAGAAAGGAGGAATGTTTGGTCATAAAATGAATGGCTATTCATTCATTGATGAAGTATAAGGGGTGGGAGAATGGATTTGATCAAAAATCTTGAGCAGACTGCGATGACCAAGGGAGAGAACGTCGCACTGATCTTTGAAGGGAACAAGTGGACCTATCAAGAACTGATGACAAGTATCGAACGTTTTGCAGATGGTTTAGTGAGCGAAGGGTTTCAAGTGGGAGATCATATCGCGCTGATTTTAGGAAATTCACCGCAATTTGTGATTTCATTTTTTGGTGCATTAAAGGCAGGACTTGTTGTTGTACCTGTCAATCCAACATATACGCCAAGTGAAATCGGCTATATGCTGGTCACTGGTGATGTAAAAGGGATTGTTGCACCGGATCAGCTTCTGCCGATATACGAGCAGGTGTATGAACAGCTTCCAGCTATTGAACGAGTCATTATTTGTGCACAAAATGAATCTGCGTGCAGGTCAAGTTTAAAAGAAGTATCTGATCGTCTTGTTTTCTTCGGAAAGCTTGTGTCTGGAGATGCGCCGGAAACTGAGCATCCTGTCATCCAACCTGACGATACGGCCGTTATTTTATTTACATCTGGCACAACAGGAAAGCCAAAAGGGGCAATGCTCTCTCATGTTAACCTATATTCAAATGCAAGAGACATTGCAGAGTACCTGTCAATTGATGAGAAGGACAAGGTGATTGCTGCATTGCCGATGTTCCATGTGTTTTGTTTGACCGTCTGTATGAATGCCCCTTTGATTCATGGAGCGACCATCTATGTCCTGCCGCATTTCAGCCCATCAGAGCTTTTACGAATGATGGAGAAAGAAAAACCAACGCTATTTGTTGGTGTTCCAACCATGTATAACTATTTATATCGTCAGGACGGTCATGAGGAAGCGATGAAGTCGGTGAGGATTTGTATATCAGGCGGTGCGTCCATGCCTGTTGCTTTACTTCACGGTTTTGAAGAAAAGTTCGGTGTCACGGTGTTAGAGGGCTATGGATTGTCAGAGGCTTCCCCAGTGACGGCATTCAATCCCCTTGATGGAAAGAGAAAACCAGGTTCAGTCGGAACTGATATTATGAATGTGAAAAATAAGATCGTGAATGAACTTGGAGAGGAAGTTGGACCAAACGAAGTCGGAGAATTGATTGCAAAAGGGCCAAACATTATGAAAGGCTATTATCAAATGCCAGAAGACACAGAAGCAGCACTGAAAGATGGCTGGCTGTACACAGGAGATTTGGCGAGAAGAGATGAAGACGGATATATTTATATCGTCGATCGAAAAAAGGACATGATTCTCGTTGGCGGGTATAATGTCTATCCAAGAGAAGTAGAAGAAGTGCTTTATCAACATGAAGCTGTAGCAGAAGCCGTTGTCATCGGTGTGCCCGATCCAAACACAGGAGAGGCTGTTGTCTGCTACATTTCCCCTAAGAAACATGCTCACATCAATCAAGAAGACATCATCACACATTGTTCACGCTATTTGGCGAAATATAAGCAGCCCCAAACGATCCATTTCATTGATGATATTCCAAAAAACACGACTGGTAAAATTTTAAGAAGAGCGCTAAAGGATAAGTACCAAGCAGAAACAAGTAAATAAAAAAAGAGTCTCTTCTTATGAAGAGGCTCCTTAGCGTCGTGTGTAGACAAACCCTCGCATTCTTTGTCAGTCCTGTGTGCTGGTGCTCACGAATGTCACATTCGCTCCGCGCCTCCTAGACTGCAAAGGTTTTCTATCACGCTGAAAAGAAGACAAGGGGATAAAATCAAGTTCATTTTATCCCTTTGTCAACAATCTAGGGAGTCTCTTATGAAGAGGCTCCTTTTTGAATCGCTTCTTGTACCTGTTTTCGAAAGGAATTTGACTGTTTTTGATTTAATTCATAATAGGTGCCGTCTACTAAAAAAACAACTTGAGAGCGGTTGGTCCATAGCTGAAAAGAAGTACCATTTGTCCGTCCGAACATGACCTTGGCGATATAATCTGGCTTCTTTACATTCTTTTTGAGATGGCTGCTTGTTTGTTTCCCTTTGTTTAATTGTTCAATTAGATCCTCAGTTGTATCTTTATCATCTATTTCATAAGAAATGGACTGGTTCGTCGGTGAAAGCAATAATTTCTCTGCTCGATTTTCATCGAAGATGTCACTTGTCCGGCTGAACACATAAAAGAAGGTAATCAGTAAAAGCCCAAAGATCACAATTCCTGCAAGGATTTTCTTCATGATGAACCTCCAACTCACTTTTTTATAGTTAGTTTCTCCGATTTTTGAACAGCATAATCATTTTTTTCACTCAAGCTTTTTCAGATAGGGCATGCTATGATGGAGCCACATGAGACAGGTTCTAAACAAAAACGTGCGTGATTACAATAGAGAGAGAAATGGAAAGGAGGCTGACCAGTGCGAGTACGCAAATGGGTAGCTCTTGCAACGGTAGCATACATATTGTACGGTCTTTTTATTTATTCTTACTTATTTCTAATGGGGGATTCATCTGTCCCTGACAGTGTGAAAGGGACAAGTGCAGACCCGCATACATTTATGACAAGCCATGAGCTTTTGATCAGTGGAAATTACTCGAACATTCGTAACCTGTTGTACTTTATGACAATTCCTTTAGATTGGTATGTCTTTTTCCTTTTGCTCATTTCAGGGTTTTCAAGGAAATTAGCAGATTGGAGCTTGGTAGCAGCTCGTTTTGACCTTTTGAGCAAACTTGTGTATGTGTTTGTGCTGTCATTTTTGACGATGCTGATCACATTGCCGGTCAAGTGGGTGAGCTACCAGTTGTCCTTGTACTACGGTGTTTCAGCACAAAGCACGGCAAGTTGGCTAAAAGACCAAACGCTTGATTTTTGGATTCAATATCCACTGCTTGTTCTATGCGCAATTGTGTTCTTTTGGCTCATTCAAAAGAAAAGGAAATATTGGTGGCTGTATGCTTGGTGTTTAACCGTTCCAGTTACACTGTTTCTCTTCTTTATACAGCCGGTCGTTATTGATCCACTCTACAATGATTTTTACCCATTGAAGGATCAAGCGCTTGAGAAAAAGATATTAACTCTTGCAGAGAAAGCACACATTCCAGCAGATCATGTATATGAAGTCAACATGTCAGAGAAAACAAACACGATGAATGCTTACGTCACAGGAATTGGTGAAAATAAGCGTATTGTTTTGTGGGATACGACACTTCAAAAGCTGAAAGACCGTGAAATCTTATTTATCATGGCGCATGAGATGGGACATTACGTGATGAAGCATGTGTATATCGGTTTAGCAGGATATTTAGTGCTGTCTCTGGTTGGATTTTTTGCCATTGACCGTTTTTATTTTTCCCTTTACCAAAAAGGCGCTTCTTCATTTCGTCTGAAGGCACCACATGACGTTGCTGCTCTGCCGCTTCTGTTGATCATTGTGTCTATGCTGTCATTTGTTGCTTCTCCTTTTACAAATGCTGTGTCAAGGCATCAAGAACGTGCAGCTGATGAATACGCCGTGAACTTGACGAAAGATGGAGAGGCGGGGGTGACGTCATTTCAAAAGCTTGCAAAATCAGGGCTTTCCCAAGTCAATCCGCCACTTTTAGTGAAAATATTCCGCTATGGACACCCGACGATGATGGAGAGAATCATCGATATGGAAAAAGCCGCAAAAAAAGAGGAAACATCGAAAAAGCAATAAATAAAAAATCCGGCTCAGTTCGCCGGATTTTTTTGTCACACTTATTTTAGTTAGAAGCCGCTTGAACGTTAATTAATCCTTTTCCATAATAGAACGAATTACCAAGCGGTGTTGCCGTATTTTCTAAGCGCTGACGAACCTGAGACGTTGATAGATTCGGATACTTAGAAAGGATAAGCGCTGCTGCTCCTGCTACATGAGGAGATGCCATTGATGTTCCCGTATAAGACGTATATCCACTGCTTGGTACTGTACTTAAAATCGATGTACCAGGTGCAGAAACATCTAATTCAGGACCTGCGCTAGAAGACGAGTTTCTGACATTGTTGCTGTTCACGTTGGCAACAGCAATTGTAGAGTCGTATTTTGCAGGATAGCCTACGGTGCTAGTAGAGCCAATTGAACCTGAATTCCCTGCTGCGGCAACGACAACTACTCCGCGGTTATTCGCTGTGTCTACAGCATTTTTAAGCGCTGTGGAGCCGTTTGGTCCGCCTAAGCTCATATTGATGACATCCATGTTATTGGCAACAGCCCATTCAATACCGCTGATAATCCAGCTGTATTGTCCATCTCCGTTTCGATCTAACACTTTAACGGCATACAAGGAGGCGCTTGGCGCAACCCCAAGAACACCAATCGTGTTATCAAGGGCAGCAATGGTTCCGGCTACGTGAGTTCCGTGTGATTGAAAGTCTTGTGTGGCATTTGGCTCTGAAGGGACGAAGCTAGCACCGCCTGCAACATTTAAGTCAGGGTGTGCGGCGTGGATTCCAGTATCAAGGACAGCTACTTTGACGTTAGCACCTTTATAACCTTGAGCGTGTACGGCTGGAGCTTTGATTTGAGGGATACCATAAGGGACGGTTTGGGCATATGCTTCTGCTTTGTGGTCTTCTTCTACATAAGCAATGCTAGGGTCGTGTTCAAGTTTTTTTGCGGCTTGTTCAGACATCTTCACTTGTGCAGCATTAATGAGGCGGTATTGTTTTTCTAATTTCCCACCATTTTGTGTCACTGCTTGTTTCTTAGAGCTGTTTGTGGTGGCAGAAGCTTTAAAGCCAACGATATAGCTTTTTTCGCTTTCTGACTTTGAGGCAGTCTCGGCATTTGCCATCGAGCCTCCAAACCCTGCTGAAAACAGAAGAGGGACAGCCAATAAAACACTTGTCATCACATTTTTCTTTTTCACGCACATTCCACATCCCTTTTTCTTATTTCAGAATAATCATCCGTAGTCTATTAGAATGATCCGTTTGATTATTCTGTATTTTCAGTTTAATAGAGATAGGCAAATAAGAGTAGGCCCGAATTTTTGTGGAAGTCCTAGCGAAAAATAGGGAATTAAGTCGCTTGGAAATGATGGTAAAATATGTTTATTCTATATTTCCAACGGTTTCCTATTAAAAAGGAATCGTGCTTTTTTTCTCATGATCCATTTGAGGATAAACATTCGATACCCGAAATGCCATAAAATAGGTAGAAAAGGCTATCATCTATTTCGAATTTCGATATAAAAAAATATTATTTTATCATTGTTTTTGACATGAAAAAGAACCTGCTATGAAAACAGGTTCTTTAAGAAGGGGCAGATTGTGTTAAATGGCTGACCACGTTGTAATCGTTCACCTTCCATTCACCATCTGTCCATTCCACATAATTTAAGCAGGCATTCTCAAGCCTTGTATCCTTAATACCCATATGTTCGTCAGCTAGTGAGGTGAGTAAGGCATGGATGGCAGCACCGTGTGCTACGATTAGTACCCGTTGATCTGGGTAGGTTGCTCTCACTTTTTCGATACCTTCTAGCATTCGATCTTGAAGTGCCGATAGTGGTTCCATATTTGGATACTGTTTATTTGGAAACAGTTTCTGACGTTCCTCAAATGACATGCCTTCAGCGTCGCCATAGTCACGTTCAATAAAATCGTCCATGATCACGAGCGGTGCATGTACATGCTGTAAAATCAAATGAGCTGTTTCTTTTGCCCTTGATAGCTGACTGGAAATGACAACATCCCAGTGGGCATCTTTTAAGTAAAGACCGGTTTGTTCCGCTTGCCATTTACCAGTGTCATTTAAAGGGATATCTGTTCGTCCTTGAATTCGTTTCGCTGCATTCCAATCGGTTTCACCGTGTCTGACTAGGCAAATTGCTGTCAATCAAATCCCGCCTTTTCTATCTTTTCTTCTATTATACTAAAACAGAAGAAGAATGACTGGATCAGTGATTTGTCAGACTCGTTAAGGATTCGACCGAACTTGCCACTTGGGACACAGTTTGTTTGACTTCTTTCAATTCGTTTAGGAATGTTTGCAAATCTATTTCAATTTTTCCGTTTTGGTTTTTGCTTAAGTTCATGCTGCTGACGATATCATCGAATAGCGAGTTGATTTGGGTCATTTTTTCTTTACTGTCTGTCACAAGTAAATTCACATCAGCAATATGCTGTGACACAATGGCGATTTGTGAATTTGTGTTGTTGACGAGCTCAGATACAGTTGAAACCGTTTTCTTTGTATCCTCTGATAATTTGCGAACCTCATTTGCAACGACAGCAAAGCCTTTGCCATGTTCACCTGCTCGAGCTGATTCGATTGAAGCGTTTAAAGAGAGTAAATTCGTTTGCTCCGCAATACCTGTGACGATCCCAAAAATTTGTTCAATTTGTTTCGCAATTTCTTCTAAGCGTTTAATTTCTGTTTCAATCTTTGTCATACTGCCGTCAATTTGGTTCATTTGCGTCTGCTGAATTTCTAACTCTTTTTTACCGCCAATTGATTTCTCTTCAACTTGTGCTGAAATCTTTGTGCCAGCCTGTGACATATCCGCCATCTCATCAGATTTTGATACAAGTTTGTCCACTGCATTTGTTGTGTTTGAGAAGAGAGAAGCAAGTGAATTAGATGTTTCTGTAATTTTTGTATGAAGCTCTTTTTGCTGTAGTTCTGCTTCATCACGAACTTTAGAGTATTCATTTTGGAACGTATCTAGGACAAGCTGCTGCTCTAGATTTAAAATTTTCGTCGTCGCTTTCACTGCCGTCTGATATTCTTTGAAATCTTGGATATGCTGGGCAAATAAATCCATAATGGATAGCAATAGGTCTTGGAAGGCTGCCATATACCATTTAGGTTGAAGTCCAATTCTTAAATGAACTTGTGCAATTTTAATTCTTTTGGCCACATAAGATTCGTCAATCACACCGGCAAACATTTCACTAATATGAATGCGTAGTGTTTTCTTTAGACGCTCGACTGAGCTGTTATCTTGAATGATGTGCATCAAGGAAGACTCGACTTCTAGGTTTTTATAAAATTTATCGACGATATGTTCAATTTCATCTTGAACGATTGGATTCAGCTGTTTCAAGATAAAAAGGTCTTGCTGCGTCAAATCAATCATTTTAATTTGTTTGGCAATGTCCGTATTCTCCGGAAAATTGATTCGTTTTATCCCATCATCCTGCTGTGTGAAAAAAGCAGTGTTTTTCTTTTTACTCTCTTTTTTAAATAACAATGTGTTTGTCCCCCCATGATTATCAAAAATATCAGACTTTATGTTTTTTATCGGATAATTTTGGTTTTTTTAAAGGGAAAACAGTGAAATTTTACTGTTCTTTATATGACCTTTTTAGTGGTTTTTTAGCCGGACCTTCTACTACTTCTCCCGTAATGGAGAAACGAGACCCGTGACAAGGACAGTCCCACGTGCGGTCACTATTATTCCACGCGACTTCACAGCCTAAATGAGTACAGGTTGTATCGACAAGAAAGATATCGCCGTCCTCTGACTTAAATGCGCCACATTTTTTATGCTCATAAGACACAATCCCGCCTTCACCCGGTTTTAAATCATCAATTGTTTGATCAGCTCGCTTTAATTTACCGCTGATCAGCTTCGCTGCAACATTGGTGTTTTCTTTGATAAAGTCTTTTACGAATGCGTCTGACACGAGTCTTGATGGAGTAAAGATGGATTCGTAAGGATTCGATTTTCCTTCGATCAAATCTCCGATCAGTGTCGCTGCTACGTGGCTTGTGGTCATGCCCCATTTTCTAAAGCCTGTTGCCACAAAAATATTCGAATGATGTGATGTCAGGCGGCCAATGTAAGGGATTTGATCCATTGTGATCATATCATGCGTGGACCAACGGTAAAGGACTTCCGTTATACCAAGGGTGGCTTCACCAAACTTTTCTAGTGCTTCATAGTGTGCGGATTCATCTCCGCCTTGTCCGGTTTTATGGCCTTGTCCACCGATGAGCACGACATCTTCTCCATGGAATTTCGCTGTTCTTAATGAATGGACAGGCTGATCAATTCCTAAGTACATGCCGTCTGGAAGCGGTTTTTTTGTTTTGGCTGCGACGACATAAGATTGCTCAGGATGGATTCGCGTGAAATACAGTCCTTTGCCATCGTAAAAAGGAAAGTGTGAGCATGAAATGATAGAGCGCCCCATCAGATGATGGCCACTTTTTGTGATGACAGCAGGGTGTTTTCCTTCTTTTACATCGACTGCCGATGTCTGTTCAAATATGCGCACGCCTCGGTCAATGAGTTGATCGATCAGTGCATGAAGATAATGAAGAGGATGAAATTGTGCCTGCTGCGTCATGGCGAGGGCTGCCTTGATGCCAGCATCAAACGGGAGCGCTGTTTTCCATTCGCGATCGATACCGAGCTGTTTGTACGCATCTAATTCCTTCTTTAACTTTTTGACGCCGTTTTCTTCTGTTGTATAAAGGTAAGCATCTTTTACCTCAAGCTGACAATCAATGTCATACTCTTTCACACGTGCTTGGATGAGCTCCTTTGCTTTTTCATTTGCTTCTACATATAAACGGGCTTTCGGCATACCAATATGCTGAATCAGCTCATGATAGTACACATCATGCTGGGAGGTAATTTTCGCTGTCGTATGTCCAGTGGTTCCTTGCAATACTTGATCAGCATCTATGATGATGACATCCAGTCCGCGTTCTGTCATTTCAAATGCAGTAGCGATACCGGTAATACCGGCACCGACAATGATGACATCTGCTGTAAGATCTTCGCTGACAGTAGGAAAAGAGGGCTTCTCACTATCAGCTAGCCATAACGACTTTGCTTGTTCCGATCCTTTATGTTCTTGTTCCATGTTGTCGCCTCCAGTCACTTATTGTGTATAATTTTTCCACGATGCTGAAAATCATACATTTTAGTGAAAACAAGAGCGAAATACATAAAAAAATGAGCAACACATAAAAATAAACGAGATAAAAAGGAAGGAGTGGACTGACGTGTCAACAAAGCAGCCAAAGAAAACGTTACCGCCTCAGCATCAGAACGAACGTCCAGGACTTGAATATAAAATGAACCCTAGACCTATCTTTGATCGAGAGGTGCAAGGCAAAAAGCTGACAGGGAAAACGGCGATTGTCACAGGTGGAGACAGCGGGATTGGAAGAGCAGTATCTGTCTTATTTGCCAAAGAAGGAGCCAATGTAGCGATTGTTTATTTGAATGAACATCGTGATGCGGAAGAAACGAAGGACTATATTGAAAAGATGGGAGGTCGCGTCATTTTAATATCAGGTGACCTAGGGGATGAAGCTTTTTCACACGAGGTCGTCAAACAAACAAAAGATGCTTTCGGTTCGATTGATATTTTGGTCAACAATGCAGGTGAACAGCATCCGCAAAAAAGCATTGAACAGATTACCTCTCACCAGCTTCTTCGGACATTTCAAACGAATATATTTGCCATGTTCTATTTAACAAAAGCGGTGCTCCCTCATTTAAAGAAAGGAAGCAGTATTATTAATACAGCATCGGTCACTGCTTATAAAGGTCATGAAACCTTAATTGATTATTCATCGACAAAAGGGGCGGTTGTAACGTTTACAAGGTCATTATCTCTATCTCTTATCAAACAAGGGATTCGGGTAAATGGGGTAGCGCCTGGACCGATTTGGACACCACTGATTCCATCCACATTTACGGAAAAGGAAGTGTCTGAATTTGGTGGAGATGTCCCAATGGAGCGGCCTGGTGAGCCAGTAGAGTTAGCGCCAAGTTATTTATTTTTAGCGAGCGAAGACTCTTCTTATATGAATGGACAAATGATTCATGTGAATGGCGGAACCATATTAAATGGATAAAAACAAAAAACTTGCGGTAAAGAGACAAGTTTCTGTCTCTCTGCCGCAAGTAAAATCATCATAATTAATGTAAGCAGTGTTCTGCATATTGAGCTGACAGGTCGTTGAATCGCTTTTCATCACGCTGATCCAGTGCCTTATCAATCTCTTCTCTAAGGAAGGTTAAGCGCTGTTTATAAAGCGCCTCATCTAAAACCATTTGAATATAGATGTCTAAAATCGTCACGCCGTTTTCTTCGGTTTTTTGGGTGTTGCGGGACTTCATGAGCTCAGCATACGTTTTTTTCTCTTTCATAAAGAATCCCCCCGATGCCTTTTTTATAGTATATGGATTGGCGGAGAAAAAATCAACAAGAATTTATAATTTTTAGACAATTTATTTTTGAGTCATATCGACACCCCTTGTCCAGTCGACAAGATGCGATATATCTTTAAAAATGGCTTTTAGATAGATCGAATGTACTAAATAACATGATAAAAAGATAATTTTAAATAAATATTGAAAAAATCCTGTCGTTTCTTATACGTTGGTGATAGATTAATAGTATCTAAAATAACCAAAAATTAACACAGGAGGAAATGAAGTGTCAGGAATTAGTGAAACACCATTAGATTCATACGTCATTAATCAAACAACAATGGCGGTCCTTCCGGTTGAAGAAGGAAAACGAGTATATTCAAAAGTGATCGAAAGAGAGACAAGCTTTTACGTTGAATTAAAGCCGCTGCAAATTATAGAACGCAGTTGCAGGTTCTTTGGCTCAAGCTATGCAGGCAGAAAAGCGGGAACATATGAAGTAACAGGTATTTCCCACAAGCCTCCCATCGTGATTGACTCATCCAATCATCTGTATTTCTTCCCAACCTATTCATCCAACCGCCCTCAATGCGGATGGATCTCCCACAAATACATTCATATCTTTCAGGAATCATCCCTCGGAGACACGGTTGTTACTTTTACAAATGAGCAATCGGTCAAACTAGATGTCTCATATAAGTCATTTGAGAGTCAGGTACACCGAACAGCGTATCTCCGAACGAAATTTCAAGATCGACTTGATGGAGGTCTTCCTAAGAAACAAGAATTTATGCTGTATCCAAAAGAACAGCAGCTCAACCTTGTGTATGATTTTATCTTAAGAGAACTTCGCAATCGTTATTAGTGAGAGATCAGCGGCAGACAGCCGCTGGACTGCTTACTCATCGCCATCACTTTTTTGCAGAAAAAACCATTGATTATCGTATAAAAAAATATATAATTTATATATATCGTATAATTTTTTATATAATGAAAGGGGTCATGGGGATGATGTATGAAGAACTGGATACGCCGGCACTACTCATTGATAAACGGGTGTTGATGGAGAATGTAGCGGCGATGCAACAATACGCAGACCGTCAGCATGTCAAATTGCGCCCTCATACGAAAACTCATAAAACGCCTGCACTTGCCAAGCTGCAGGAAGAGAAAGGTGCATCTGGCATTACGGTAGCGAAAGTAGGAGAGGCTGAAGTAATGGCAGCCCATGGGCTAAAGGATATTTTTATCGCCAATCAAATTGTAGGTGAGATTAAACTCAAGCGGATTCGTAAACTGGCAGAGTCGATACAGATTTCATTCGGTGTAGATTGTGTTGAGCATGTGAAGCAGATTGAGCAAGTCTTTTGTGAATCAGAGAAAAAAGCGGAGGTTTTAATTGAGATAGAGGTTGGAGAGGGAAGGTCTGGTGTCATTGAAGAACGTGATTTCTGCCACATATTAGAGGCGATTCAAACAAGTGATGCCGTTCATTTAAAGGGGATTTTTTCTCATGATGGTCATACGTATCAAGCGGAAAGTAAAGCACATTGCCGGACATTATACGAGGAGGCTGTAAATCGAACACTCCGTTTTGCGCAGATTGCAGAAGAAGCTGGTATGCCGCTAGAGGTCGTCAGTATTGGATCAACACCGCCATTTTTATTTCAATTTGATATTCCAAAAGGAGTCACTGAAATACGGCCAGGCACATACATTTTGATGGATGCTTCCCAGTCCAATGTAATCGGCACATATTCACATTGTGCAGCATCTGTGCTGACGACGGTCATTAGTAAACCGACAGAGCGCCGGGTGATTACAGATGTAGGGGCCAAGGGGCTGACGGCACAAACGCGTACAAAAGGGCTGACCAAAACAGAGGGCTTAGGCAAAGTGAAAGAATATGATGATGTATTTGTTTCAAGCGTATTTGATGAGCATGCCATTATCTATCATGAAGGCTTTCGTCAAAGTGTACAGATCGGTGAGAAGGTGCAAATGATTCCGAATCACATCTGTCCTGCTGTGAATCTTCATGAAAAAGCATATCTCATTCAAGATGGCAAGGTGGTAGAAGAGCTGGAGATTGCTTGTAAAGGAAAGCTGCAATAAATGGGTAGGATCATAGAGGGTGTTGCCGCATGCATAGCAGAATATAAGGCAGCTTCCATTCTAAGAAAGATCATCATTTGAAATCCATACATCTAAGGAAAAGGCGCCGAAAGGGGTCTTTTTTATTTGAGAAAAAATGGCGAAAATGAAATAGATTGAAACCAAATGTGCCTTTCTCGTCGTCTATTGACTGTATCATCATGAAATGGCAGGGAAATGTGAACCATTAGAAGGATTTTCATTCATTTCCGCATAAATCACAGAAGTGATACATGCGGTCTGTTACAATAAAAATAAGTCATTTCTTACAAGGTGTTCGTATGAGGTAAAAGTTGATCATATTTGACCGATATGAACAAATGGGAAAGAGAAATGGGGGCCCTGTATGAAAAAACGATGGCATTTGATGCTGCTATTTACCGTGACAGTGACACTACTCACGGCCTGCAATCAAGCAGGTCAGCCGCCTTCAAAACAAAACACAAAAGAAGCTGCGTATGAACAATGGGTTCAGCGTTATATGGATGAGTTAAATGAAGCATATGAAAACATGACCGATCAATTTATTTCGGATGGACATGGAAAAATTCAAGTAAATGAAAAATTGACAAAAGCGACGAAAGCATTCGACCGTGTCATTCAAAAAGGGCTTACTCATCAAGAAGTGCCAGCTGTGTATCAAAAGGCAGACAAACAATTAAAGACAGGTCTTGCTTCATTTGAAAAAGGAATTAGCAAGGTAGAGCAGCTGTTAAAGCGTCCTGATCAAGAAAAGCTGTTTATGTCAGCTACTCAACATTTTCAAGATGGATTGCAAGAGACAGCCTCTTTCATTGAAGAAGTGGGAAACGTTCAGCAATCACAATGAAAAGCCTGGAAAGGAGACTTCCAGGCTTTTTTAGATGTGCAGTGTTTGCTTTAATCGGCGTACACCTTCTTGAATCATGGCTTCATCCGTACAGGCAAAACCAAGCAGCAACCCTTTCCTTTTGCTTTCATAACAATAGGGGCTTAATGGATAAATGCCGACACCTGCCGCTTTTGCGGCCTCAATCGTGCCTTGTTCATCAAAGTCTGATGTTCCTTCCAAAAAGACGTGAAGGCCTGTATCGGTTCCATATAAACGGAAGTGTTTGTCAAAGTGATGTGTCAAAAGAGCATCCATCATCGCTGCCTGCCGTTTTTTATACACCTGTCTCATCCGCCTGACATATCGCGTAAACTCTCCTTCTCTGAAAAAAGAGGCAAGAGTGATTTGCTCCATGATCGGCAGCTGTCTTTGAATAAGTGATTGCAGTGCAGCGATTTCTTTAATGACTGCTTTGGAGCCGATGATGGCAGCAAGGCGGATGCCTGGAGCAAGTACCTTGGAAAAACTGACAATATAGATCACATGATCGGGTGCTTCTGAAAATAAAGAAGGAAGCGGTCCGCCATGATAACGATAATCCCCATCAAAATCATCTTCTAATATGTAAGATTGAGCCTTCGCAGCAAACTGCAACAGCTCCCGTCTTCTATTGACGCTCATACAGACACCGGTTGGCCGCTGATGAGAGGGCGTTACAGCGATCAGCTTTGTACGTTCTGGCAATGTATTCACCATCATTCCTTCTTCATCGACTGGTGCGGGGTAAATAGTCATTTCGCGATGTAAAAAGGACAACCTTGCTCCAGGAAAACCAGGATCTTCAACAGCGACTGTATCTCCTTTTTTGAGCATGACTTGTGAAATCAAGTCAATGGCTTGCTGTGTGCCTCCTGTTAACACCATTTGGTCTTCTTCTATATCAATGCCGCGTTCAACCGATAAGTATTGGCGAATTTCTGAACGTACTTCCCATAATCCGTGCGGAGAAGAATAGCCCCAATCTTTCATATTTAAGCGCTGTAATGCTTTTAGAAGCGAGCGTTTCCATATGTTTTGAAAATGGTCGTCGATGGCTGGTTCTTGATGGCGGAAATCAATCTCAAGTGTGTCATGAAATTGATTGGCCGAGAGCCAGTGATCCATTTGTTTTTCAGCCTCGTCAAAGTGAGGTCTTGTCGGAAGTGCAAAAGGCGGTTCGTTTTGATGTGGGGGAGAAGCAGCATTGTGATCACTTGAAATGACCTTTGTTCCGCCTCTTCTAGAGGTGCTGACATAGCCTCTTGCCAGCAGTTCATCATAGGCAAGCTGTACGGTGGATCGAGATACGTTGAGCTCTTGTGCTAATACTCTTGACGGAGTCAACTGATCCTCAGGATTCAGTGTGTTTGTATGAATTTTTTGAATGATGCCATTGACGATTTGCTGCCAGAGCGGGGTAGAGCTGGAACGGTCTAAATGAATGTACACAGTGCACCTTCTTTCCCTTGTCATGTCATCATTGATGATGACATGGAATTATGGACTGGTCAATAGCTTCGTTTTTGGATGTAGGAAGAAATCCAAATGATGTGTACACTGGTTCATATCATTTGCACAGAGGAGAGAGTCCCATGATTCCTGCATCAAAAGAAGAAACAGCACAGCTATCTATGATTCCGTTTGTGTTCGTTTTATTTAGCCTTTTTATGATTACAACAGCAGTGAACCTGCAAGTCCCTCTTTATACGGAATATGCAGAGCAGGCAGGATACGGAAAGGCGTCAACAGCCCTTGTGTTTGCTGCGTATGTTTTCGGACTGATTCCAGTATTACTGTTACTTGGCGGCATGTCTGACCGGGCAGGACGAAAACCGATTTTATTGATCGCTCTTTGCTTTTCATTATGTGCCACCCTGCTCATGATCGTGCATCCGACCATACAAATGCTCTTTGTCGCCCGGCTGCTGCAAGGAGTGGGACTTGGGTTAAGTGTTGGCACATGTACTGCCTACTTGATTGCTTTATATCCAGAGAAATCGGGCTGGATCCCAACGTTTATCGCATTATGCAGTTCAATTGGATTTGGGGGAGGTGCTCTTTTTACAGCGATTCTTTCTTTTGAGCAAGTGTCACTGACGCCTCTTAGCTATTGGATTGTGTTGGTCTTGATTATGTTGACGATTGTTGCTGTATTCTTTTTGGTGCCGCCTGTACAAGGGGAGGCAAGTAAACCGCTAATGAACATGCCGAGGTTTCCAAAAGGGACAATGCCTGCGAACATAGCCATTGCTATCGCATGGTCTGTGTGCGGTCTTGTCATTTCGATTTTGCCAGCACAGCTTAAATTAAATGGCTATGAATTGTGGGTAGGCCCAGCGCTGTTTTTTATTAATATGGCAGGTGTTCTGATGCAGCCTTTTGTCCGAAAGATGAATAGCAGTGCAGCGCTTCGTATCGGTTTTATTTGTCTTCCGTGTGGATATGGCCTGCTGTTATTCGGTGCTAATAGCGGGTCCATATTCCTTGTCCTTGCTGGAACTCTTTTAGCGGGCACAGCTTGCTATGGATTTACTTACTTAGGAGGTCTCCAGCTGATTGTTGAGAAAGGGAAGAAGGAAGCGGCTAGAGCCGTTGCTGGATATTACTTGTTTGCGTATCTAGGTCTTGGCATACCAAGTGTGTTCGTTGGTCTCTTTGCTGATATGTACGGTACTCAGACAGTGTTAACGCTCTTTTTCACGCTCGTGTTGTCTGCCTGTCTGATCTTGTTTAGTTTAAGTTTCAGAGAGAGGCAAAAGTGAAATGGATTCTTTCTCTTTCCTCTCCAATTCGTTTAAAATAAAGACAGAAGAGGGGGAGGGAAATGAAAAAAGTACAGCTAAATGGTGCGATGTGCAGATCACAAGAGGAGCTTCATGATCAACTAAAAACAGTGTTACAACTTCCTGATCATTACGGCAAAAATCTTGATGCCCTTTGGGACTGTTTAACAGGAGAAGTGAGCTTGCCTTTAGAGCTCACGTGGATTCATTATCAAGCAAGCAAAGACGAGCTTGGTGATTATGCAGAGAATTTGCGGCAGTTATTTCAAGAGGCTGAAGAGGAACTGCAAGGGCAGTTTCAATTGAATATTGAAGCGTAAAAAAGCAGCTGATCCCTAAAGCTGTTTTTTTATGCGGTTTTCACCCTCTCTCATTCTACTATTGAATATTTCACTAAATATGATAATATATGAACTGTCGCTTAATTGATAATGATAATCATTTGTGGCAGAGAGCTTGATAGAAAGTGTGAACCCTGTATGAAGTTGTACCAATTAATTTTGTTGTTTGTGTGTTTGGCATGTGCGTCGCTGTTTGTCGGAGTACAGGACCTGTCTCTTTTACAGTTGTTTCATCTATCAGATGAACAAATGAACACCTTATTTTCAAGTCGCATCCCGCGGCTGATGAGTATTGTGCTTGCTGGCATGAGCCTGAGCTTATGCGGTTTTATTATGCAAAGCATGACGAGAAATAAATTTGTCTCTCCAACGACTGCAGGAACAATGGATTGGGCCAAGCTGGGTATTTTAACCGCTATGCTTGTTTTTACACAGGCAAGCCCGCTGATGAAAATGGCGATTGCGTTTTTATTTACGTTAGCTGGCAATCTATTATTCTTAAAAATTTTACGCCATATTAAGGTGAACGATACGATCTACGTACCGTTAGTCGGCTTAATGTTTGGCGGAATTGTTAGTTCAATTTCCACGTTTATAGCCTATAAATATGATTTGATCCAAAACGTATCCGCATGGCTGCAAGGGGATTTTTCTCTTATTGTTCAGGGGCGTTATGAACTGCTCTATGTGAGTGTTCCTCTATTGATCATCGCGTATTTATATGCTGACCGCTTTACAGTGGCTGGTATGGGTGAGAGCTTTGCCGTCAATTTAGGTTTAACGTATAAACGTGTCATGGCAGTTGGTTTGGTGATTGTTTCGATGATTACGTCTGTAACGATTTTGACTGTTGGCATGCTGCCATTCCTCGGCTTAATCATTCCGAATATTGTATCGATCTACCGAGGGGATCACTTGAAAAAGAGCCTGCCGCATACGGCTTTATTAGGGGCCATTTTTGTGCTCATATGTGATGTACTCGGACGGGTGATCATTTATCCATATGAAATATCTGTCGGGCTTATGGTTGGCATCATTGGAAGTGCGATCTTCCTGTACATGTTATTAAGGAGGAAGCGCTATGCATAAGAAACGAACATTATTTCTCATTGCAGCCATTGCAGCCGTATTCGTTGTCATCTTCGTCACCTTTCAAATGGGGTACTGGGAGTACACAGTGCCGAGCCGTTTAAAAAAGGTGCTTTCCATGACTTTGACAGGAGGCGCGATTGCCTTTTCTTCTGTTGTGTTTCAAACATTGACCAATAACCGAATCTTAACGCCAAGCATTTTAGGGTTAGACGCGCTTTACTTGTTTTTGCAAACGGCGATTATTTATCTTTTTGGATCGACCAATATGATGATCGCGAATAAGAACCTGAATTTCTTTCTCTGCGTTGGATTAATGATTCTTTTTTCTGTGCTGCTCTATACAGTCATGTTCAAGCGCAAAAACAAGCATATTTTCTTACTCCTGCTTGTCGGGATTGTGTTTGGAACATTGTTCAAAAGTCTTTCTTCCTTTATGGAAATGCTCATTGACCCGAATGAATACCAAGTCGTACAGGACAAGTCTTTTGCCAGTTTTAATCACATGAACACAGATATTTTACTCTTCGCTTCTCTTTTATTTGCGGCACTTTGTCTTTATATATGGACCTTCCGCGCGAAATTAGATGTCATGTCATTAGGAAAGGAACAGGCTGTGAATCTCGGGATTGACTATGACAGGATCACAAAAAAGATGCTGATCGTCATTGCCGTCCTTGTTTCGATTGCGACGGCCCTCGTCGGCCCGATTACGTTTCTTGGCTTACTCGTTGTAAATGTGGCAAGAGAGCTGTTTCGTACATATCGGCACACGTACTTGCTATTAGGCTCGTTTTTCATTAGTGTCATTGCGCTTGTAGGCGGGGAATTTCTTGTGGAAAAGGTATTTACGTTTCAAACACCGCTTAGTGTGCTGATTGATTTAGTCGGCGGACTGTATTTTATTTATCTACTTTTAAAGGAGAGTCGTTCATGGTCGTGATGAAGGGAGTCAGTAAGACATATAACGGAAAAACAGTGCTTCACGAAACAACTGTCAGTGTAAAAAAAGGACAGCTGACCTCTCTCATTGGTCCAAATGGCGCAGGCAAAAGTACGCTTTTGTCCATCATGAGCCGCCTGATTCAACCTGATACTGGGGAAGCTTATTTAGAGGACAAACCTTATCGTGCGTACTTTCCTCAGGAGCTTGCGAAAAAAATGAGCATCTTGAAGCAGTCGAACCACATGAGTGTGCGTTTGACCGTTCGTGAGCTTGTCAGCTTTGGCCGCTTTCCTTACTCTCAAGGCCGCTTGACAAAAGAAGATGAGAACATGATAGATGTGTCGCTTCAATACATGAGACTCGTCGAAATCCAGCATCAATATTTAGATGAACTAAGCGGCGGACAAAGGCAGAGAGCCTTTATTGCCATGGTGCTAGCTCAGGATACGGATTATATTTTCTTAGATGAGCCTTTAAATAATTTAGATATGAACCATTCAGTTGAAATGATGAAGCTGTTTCAGCAGCTCGTGAAAGATCTTGGAAAAACGATTGTTGTTGTTCTCCATGATATTAACTTTGCATCTGTCTATTCAGATCACATCGTCGCCTTAAAAGAGGGTCAGGTGATCAAAGAAGGAAGCGTTGATGAAGTGATTCAAACAGAAGCACTTGAACACATTTATGACATGCGCATACCGATCGAAGTCATTCGTGGTGAGCGTATTTGCTTATATTTTTCTTGAAAAAATGAAGAGGTGATCAATCATGAAAAAATGGATTTGGATGATAACAGTATTAACAGCGATTGCTGTCCTTGCTGCCTGTGGTAACCAAGGAGAAACAGCGGGAACGAATGAGGAAACCGTAACAGTAAAGGATATGTTGAATAAAGACGGTGTGAAGATCAAGAAAAACCCGAAAAAAGTCGTCGTCTTTGATATGGGAAGTCTCGATACACTTGATAAGCTTGGTGTCAACGTGACAGCCTTACCAAAACAAGTGATTCCTCACTATTTATCTAAATATGAAAGTGACAAATATGAGAATGTCGGCGGGTTAAAAGAGCCAAACTTTGAGAAAATTGCAGAGATGAAGCCTGACTTGATCATTATTCAGCACCGTCAAGCAGATGCATTTGATGAATTTTCTAAAATTGCTCCGACGATTTATATGGATGTAGATAATGCAAACTATATGGAATCATTTAAAAAGAATGCTGAAACATTAGGAAAGATTTTTGATAAGGAAGACAAAGTCAAAAAAGAACTGTCTGCCATTGACCAAAAAGTGGCTGCATTAAAGAAACAAGCAAAAGAGTTAAAGAAAAATGGACTCGTCATCATGGCGAACGACAGCAAAATGACGGCATTTGGTCCTAAGTCAAGATATGGTCTGATCCATGATGTATTTGGGATCACACCAGCAGATCAAAAGCTAGAGCCATCTGATAAACATGGACAAAGCATTTCGTATGAGTATATGGTCAAAACGAACCCAGATTACTTATTTGTCGTGGATCGAGGCGCGGCGATTGGAGAAGAAACGTCTGCAAAACAGCTTGTTGAAAATGATTATGTGAAATCAGTCAAAGCGGTTAAAAACAATCATGTGGTGTATTTAAACTCTGACATGTGGTATTTAGCAGGCGGCGGCCTTGAATCATTAAATGCGATGATTGATGAAGTGAAAAAAGGAATTGAACAAAAGTAATGGATGAAAAGCTGCTTATTTTGAGCAGCTTTTTTATTGTGGATACATAAAAATATGTTGCATGCAGGAAACTTTCATCAAAATATGTTATAGTGGAACCTATATTGTGAGACTAAGATAGAGTGAGGGTTCGGAAAGGATGAAGGAGAAAACAAGATCAAAAAGAAGGCTAAGACCTTGGGTGAAAGTCGTGCTGTTTATCATGGCATTTGTCATGATCATGGCAGTATCTGTCACAGGATACGCATACTATAAAATTTCAAAAGCGTCGAATAAAGCGCAAGTATCTTTAGAAAGAGGAGAGACCTCGCAAAAGCGTGTGAAAGCTTTTGATCCAGGAAAGGATAGCTTTTCGGTGCTGCTCTTAGGGATTGACAGCCGTCCAGGTGAAACGGTAGACGAAGCAAGAAGTGATGCGGTCTTACTGGCGACGGTGAATCGAACAGACAAAACGATCAAGCTCCTAAGTATTCCTCGTGATTCTTATGTTGATATACCGGGGAGAGGATATGATAAAATTGCTCACGCCCATGCGTTTGGGAGTGCAGATTTATCAGTCAAAACGGTAGAGAATTTGTTAAACATCCCGGTAGACTATGTGATTGCAGGAAACTTTAAGGCGTTTCAAGACATTGTCGATGAGCTAAATGGAATTGACGTAACGATTGAAGATGAAGGCATTGCAAAACAAATGGAAAAGGATTCAAAAGGAAAAGTTCATGTGGAAACAGGCACGCATACGCTCAGTGGTGAAGAAGCATTAGCGTTTGTGAGAACGAGAAAGGCAGATAGTGATCTCATGCGCGGAAAGCGCCAAATGGAAGCACTTCAAGCCATCTTTGAAAAATCCAAATCCATTTCTTCCATACCGTCTTATGACAACATCATTGATACACTTGGGGATAACGTCTCCACCAATTTATCCATGAAGCAGTTGATCGGTCTATTCCCTTTACTGAGTTCATTAAAATCAGTGGATACCATTCAGTTAAAAGGGCACGATTACCAGCCTGGGAATGTGTATTACTTTGAGTTAGATGGACCAGGATTAGAAGAAGTGAGACAAGAGCTGAGAAAACAGCTCGAATTATCATAATGGAGAAAGAGCCTGCCGCTGTGGCAGGCTTCAGCGTGTAGACAAACCCTCGCATTCTTTGTCAGTCCTGCGTGCTGGTGCTCACGAATGCCACATTCGCTCCGCGCCAGTACTCGTCCTTCCTAGACTGCAAAGGTTTTCTATCACGCTGAAAAGAAGACAAAGGGCTAAAATAAAGTTCATTTTAGCCCTTTGTCAACAATCTGGAGCCTGCCACTGTGGCAGGCTTTTTTTAATAATAGAGGGTTGCAGGCATCGTTGGGTACCACACACCATTTAAAGCAAGCGCCCAGCCATACACCTTTTGACCTGATTCAATCTTGTCCTTTACCGAAATGAGCGCTTCGTATGAAAAGACTTGATAAGTCTGTCCGGTTTTTTTTGCGACAATGACCGATAGAATATTGTCATTGAATACACTTGGCTCTTCGTCCGTACTCGTCCAAGCAATTCGATTATAGTAATTCATGTTGAAAGGATTTTCGAGTGCTTTCACTTCAAACTTCACTCGTTTTCCAACGATAGAAACCGTTGTATAGGCTACACTTGTTATTTGTGCAGATGCTGCTGGGGCTTGTTTTCCTGTCTGCAGTGGTTCTAATGCTGACACTGTGCTTGGCACAAGTAATCCTGCTGCTAAGGTGAGTGCTGTTATTTTTTTGAACATGAGTTGGAACCTCCTAATTTTTGGTATAACAATCAATTCGCCAAAAACTGAAGAGTTCCTTCTATAAATGTAAAATATAACCATATTATTTTCCTGAATGGAGGAAATAATGGGTGAGCATTTCCTCTACACGATGACGTATACGGGGATTAAAATATTTATGCTTTTCTTCATAGCCATTTATCAGAAATAAATATGTCGTAAATCCTTCATCGTGTTCAATTTGCTGTACGTTCATTTTTTCTTTACGTAACTGTTGTTTCAGTTGATAAAGGGCTTTTTGTGCTTCTTTTAATGAAGAGGTGACTAGCTGAATATATGGTTCATTTAGTTTGAATGTTTGATGTTTTTTAAGGTACGTCAAATCACGATTGAGGATGGAGATGACCATTGGAAGAAAGATGGCCTGTTCCATCATCTGAAGCTGTACGCTTGATAATCTCGTCATGTCCATGCCTGCTTTCTTTATTTATAGAACATTTGTTCTTATTTATTATATCGGAGGAGTTAAAAAATCTCAAGGGGGGCTGAGAGGGATTCATTTGTATATTTTTATGTTTTCCATGTAAAATGAAAGATAGACAAACCTTGAAGGAGTCAAACAAGTTGCCATTATTTCTTTCTATATTTACTCATGAAAATATCACATCATTTTTTGAAAGCTACAAGGCTTTTGGACCCATTGTGGCTATATTACTCCCTTTAATAGAAGCATTTCTACCGTTTTTACCTCTCGTGGCATTTGCGGTGGCCAATGCAAATGCTTTTGGGCTATGGGAAGGCTTTTTATTGACCTGGATTGGTGCAAGTGCAGGGTCTATCCTTGTCTTTTTACTGATCAGAAAATTTGGACAGATGAGGATGCTGAACTTTATTAGCAGACACCCTTCTATTCAAAAGCTAATGCTTTGGGTTGAAAAGCGGGGATTTGGTCCGTTATTTATTTTACTCTGCTTTCCTTTTACACCTTCTGCTGCCGTTAATGTCGTAGCAGGTCTATCAAGAATCAGCGTCTGGCAGTTCTCATTAGCTGCTTTATCAGGGAAGTGTGTCATGCTCTTTATTATTAGTTTTATCGGCTATGACATTTCAGCTTTAGTAAAGAATCCGTTAAGAAGTGTTTTTGCGGTTCTAGTCATTGCTTTATTATGGTATGTTGGAAAGAGAGTAGAAAATAGGTTGAATATTCGGATGAGTCAGCGTGAGGACAAAGGAGGCTCTTAATGAAAAAGAAGCCATTGCTATGGTTCATGATTATTACATGCATCGTCTTGTTGTTCCAAGTAAAGAATTTCATGTTTGTCACGTACAAAGTAGAAGGGGTTAGTATGGACCCGACATTTACAGATGGAACAGAATTATTAATTAACAAGTTCTCGCCAAAACTCACGAAAATTAGCCGGTTTGACTATGTATTATTTCATGGCCCTAAAAATCAAATCTTGATCAAACGGGTCATTGGGCTTCCAGGAGAAACAATCAAATATGAAGATGATCAACTGTTTGTTGATGGTGTGAAATGGAAAGAACCGTATTTAAAAGAGCAGAAAAAACATAAAATGGGCAACGTCCTAACAGGTGATTTTCAGCTGAAAGCCATCACCGGTCGTCAGAACATACAAAACAATCATTACTTCGTGATCGGAGATAATCGAATACATAGCTTTGACAGCCGGCATTTTGGAACGATCTCAAAGGATCAAGTAGTCGGTGTAAAAAGGAATCATGATGAATAAAAAAGAGCCGCTCTGCTTATGCAAAGCGGCTCAGCGTGTAGACAAACCCTCGCATTCGTTGTCATGTCTGCGCTCCAGTGCTCACGAATGTCAAATTCGCTCCGCTCTGGTGCTCGACCTTCCTAGACTGCAAAGGTTTTCTATCACGCTGAAAAGAAGACAACGGGCTAAAATCAACATCATTTTAGCCCGTTGTCAGACCATCTGAAAGCCGCTCTGCTTATGCAAAGCGGCTCTTTTTATTTAGCGGCTTTATAATCAGTCTGTCTTTTTGCCCAGACATGATGTAAGAAACGAAAAAACGGTGGCAGCATGGCGATGACCAAAATAATTCTAACGACTTGTACAGCCACAACAAATGTGGAATCCTCGTGAAGTGTAACAGCTGTTGTCGCCATTTCTGCAATACCGCCAGGCGAAAAAGCAAGAATGGCCGTAATGACAGAAATACCTGTTATTTCTGCAATGGCAATTGAACTGAGAACGGTCGCAGCAATCAATCCGGCTGAGCTGACGACGGCCACAATCAAGGTATTTTTTAGCCCGACAAACATTTGTTTATTCATTTTTGACCCGATGGTTGCCCCTAGAAATACCTGTGACGCAATGTTCGCTTGGGCTGGCCAGTAAGGAATCAAATCATGACCTGTCAAGGCGCCTGCCCCTACTTGGAGAGCCGCCACACCTAACATACTGCCGATCAGCCATGGGGCGGGAAAGTGAAGACGCACGGCTAGGCGTGACATCAGCCATGCCCCTAAAATGAGTGCAGCAGTCCAAGAAATGTTTGATATTGTGAAAACGCCTGATGAGAAGGCGCTGCCTTGGGCGACTACCACATCTGATTGGCTTTTTGTATTTAAATAAAATACCGTAAAAGGAATGGTCAGTACGACCATTAACACGCGTATCGTTTGTACGAGACTCACTACAGCTGTATTTGCTCCAACCTCTTGGGCGATGCCCGGCATAGCGGAAAGACCGCCGGGGGCAGTGCCTACAAAGCTGGTCAGCATATCTGTTTTACTCAGCTTCCATAAGACAAACCCGGAGAGCATGGCTAATAAAATAGAAAAAACGAGCATGAAACTCACGGGAAGCCAATTTTCAGCGAAAATGTGAAGGACTTTCATGTTCATTTTTTGTCCTAGTTCGATTCCGAGAATGAATTGACCAAGGAGTAGCCATCTGCTGTGAATACGTAAGGTATTCTTTCCTTTACGCTGAAACAGGGCGGGACGGCGCAGGGCAATAAATGCAGCTGTCATTAATGTGCCAATCATCCAGCCGATAGACATCCCTGTTAGAGACAAAAGGAATCCACCTAAACCGCTTACCGCAATCAAAATGAGATCGGTTCGAAGGCTGTTTCCTTGCTTCATCACGTATAAACCTTCTTCCTGTATATTTGTTCAGTAAGTGAAATGTTGTTATCTTCACTATAATACAAAAGTCTCTATAAATAAAATACGAATTTTTTTAGTATTTTCATAAGATTATCTTATGGTTAACTCTGTTAGAAAAGAGATTTTTTTGATATAAATGACATATAATTTTCGCCAAAAACAAATACAATATACAACGATTTTCCCCTATTTTTGTTATCTGTTGACTATCATTTTCAATTACACTACAATGCTTAGTGTGAGGTGATGACATGAAAATTCCTTCTTTTAAATATAACGAAAAGGGATTGAACCGCTTTTTCGGTCCTTTAGAAGGAAGGATTATGGAGATCCTTTATCAAGGTGAGGATATGCCGATTAAAGAGGTACAGCAGAAGCTGTCAGATGAGAAGCCAATTAATTTCAACACGGTCATGACGGTACTCAATCGATTAACCGAAAAAGGAATTGTGGAAAAGAAAACAAAAGGGCGTTCATCTATCTATAACCCTGTTTTAACAAAAGAAGAATTTCTAAATGAGCAAACGAAATGGATTACTCAAGGACTGATGGATGATTTCGGCCCCCTTGCAGTCAATCATATGGTGGACGCAATTGAAAGTGCTGATCCTGAATTACTGAAGGTACTCGAAGCAAGGCTTGCATCCAAAAAAGAGGAGAAACGACATGATTAAAATGAAGTCGAGTCTGCTGTTTTTAGGCGGTATATTGATTGGCTTAGTGATCTTTTACCAGATGGGCTATTATGTACTCTCGAGCTTTTTTGGCTGGAATCAAGCATATAACCTGATCCATGTATGTCAATCTGTTCTCGAATTTTATGGATTCACTCCTTTAAAGTATTTTCTGGATGCGTTCGTCTTGTATACGCTTGGTTTTGCCGTTTTCTATATGACAAAGCAGGTCAGAAAGTATCTTCATTTCAAAAGAAATATGATGATGGCAGTCGATCAACATTCAACGCAAAGTCTATCAGACAATTATAGAAATGAGATCATTGTGTTTCATTGCCATGAACCGCTTGCTTTCGCAATGGGGATGCTTCGGCCAAAAGTGTATCTCTCAACAGCGCTTATAGACATGCTGGATGAAGGGGAAATCGATGCTGTTGTCTATCACGAATTACATCACAAATACAGCTACGATCCTTTAAAGACTTTCGCTTTCTCTATGCTCACAAAAGTGATTTGGTACATTCCTGTGTTAAAGCATATGAGACAAAGTTACTCCGTTTTTCGTGAAGTCATTGCAGATGACTATGCCATTCAGCAGACAGGGACTGAGCTTGGAGTAGGGCAAGCCCTTTTGAAACTCATTAAAAATAGAACCCAGTTTCAAAAACAAACAAAATTTGCCGTGTCCTTTGGAGATCGAGCATTGAATTTAAGAATCCAAAAAATCTTAAACCCAACATACAACATACCGTTCAATGTACCACTTATCCCAATTGTGACATCAGCCATCCTCATGTTGGTCTTAATGATTATGCTCAACTTAAATTACTAATTTTTTTTACGAATGAACATTACATGATGTAGTGTAAAAATGGGAGGAAATCACTATATGAAAACAAATCAAGAAATAGGAACACTTTTTGTACGCGTCATCTTAGGCATTATTTTCTTTTTACATGGGCTTCAAGCATATCAAGGTGGACTAGGAGGCACTGCTGCATTTTTTGGTCAAATTGGTGTCCCTGAATTTATGGCCTATATTGTCAAAACAATTGAACTGGTTGGTGGAATTGCCCTAATTCTAGGTTTAGGCACACGTCTTTTCGCAGCTTTATTTGTGCCAATTATGGCTGTAGCCATTATCACAGTTGGTTTTGCAAGAGGATTTGTGGGCGGTTATGAATTTGAACTTTCTTTAATGGTCATGGCGCTTTACTTGACACTTAGTGGCAGCAAGATGCTATCGATTGATGGATTGTTAAAACAACAGCAGCAAAGCAATGAAGCAAAATTTCATTAAATAACAAAAAACTCCTTCTGCGATTTGTAGCAGAGGAGTTTTTTTATGGTTAAAAGGTCGTTTTATCATTAAAAAAGGAAAAGCGAAGAGGCGTTTTGATGATGACAGCCCTTTATTTCACATATTGAATGAGCAAAAAAGCAATTTCATTTTTTGACGGAACATACGATCTCCTATTAAAATAGGGGTAACTAAGAAACATGGTGCGTTAAAAGATATAGAAACCAGACGGCATGCTGCTGTTCATCTTGAGCAATACGCTTCATTAATTCCTTTGTTCCTTGATCACGGACATAGTCTGATACCGTTAAGTAAAAATCGACTGTTTTTTGTTCGTCTTTAAAGGCAAATAAGAGACCTTCCCTAAATTGGTCTGGACAAGGCTCTGTTATGCTTGGTTTGTGGTTTTTACCAGTCAAAGAATAGTATAGCTTTGTAAATAGCTGATAATGTCTGACTTCATCCTGACGTATTTCTTGAATGATTTTTTTCGCTTCAGGATTTTTTGCTTTTTGTGCAAGTTTTTCATAGCATTGGATCGCAGAATATTCGCCATTGATGGCCTTTTCAAGGTCTGCAATGATCCTTGTGTTTTGGCGCATGTCATATGGCGAGTAGTCATAATAACTGTAATACATGATATTGCCAGCCTCCTTTTAGATCATGATGGTTTATGATATGAAAAGAGTCGGGAAAGGTGCCTATTTTCTTTTCAATCGGAGGAGAAAGGGAAGGTGATAGGAAAATAGCTATTTACCTTTATTTTCGCTAGAATATGAGTACATAAGAAAGGTGTTGTGGAACGTGGAGATTCAGTTTTTAGCAGGCAGATCGGGGAGTGGAAAAACGACTGCAATTCTAGAAGAAATCAAAGAACAACTGCGGCTTGATCCGCTGGGTCCGCCAATCATTTTTTTAGTCCCGGATCAAATGACATTTTTAATGGAATATGAGCTTGCAAAAACGTCTGAAGCTGGTGGAATGATCAGGGCCAAAGTCTTTAGTTTTACTCGGCTTGCCTGGTCTATATTACAGCAGACTGGCGGTGCGAACCGTCAATTTGTCACAAGCACAGGGATTCAAATGCTCTTAAGAAAAGTAATAGAAGAACAGAAAGACAAGTTTAAGGTATTCAAAAAGGCGAGTGATAAACCGGGATTTGTTGAGCAAATAGAAAAGACGATGGCTGAATTCAAAAGGTACTGTATGATGCCGGAGGATATTGAAAAAATCTCGGCAGCCAGCATGCATTCAGAGTATACAGAAGAAAGACGTGCGGCGGAAAAATTGCATGATCTTCATGTTCTTTATCAGCAGATGGAGCAGCATCTGCAAGATGAGTATGTGCACTCAGAGGATTACTTGACACTTCTGGCTCAGCAAATTCCTTTATCAGAAGAATTGAGAGGGGCACACATTTATATAGATGGTTTTTATCAGTTTACCCCCCAGCAGCTTCTTGTCATTGAACAGCTTTTGCTACATGCCGAAAAAATAACAGCTGCATTCACAGTGGATCGTTCCTATCATGACACGCAGCCAAATGAACTTGATTTATTTCGCATGACAGGTAAGACATATTCCCAGCTTTATCAGCTGGCTAAAGAGTGCGGAGCGGCTATTTCTGAGAACATTTTGGAGAGAAATAAGCGGCATCTTCATACCCCAGATCTAGCTTATTTAGAAAATCAATATGAACAGAGACCTTTGCAGCCGTATCAAGAAGAAACGCCTCACCTTACCGTATCGAAAAGTGCAAATAAACGAGCTGAAATTGAGGGAGTAGCGAGAGATATTCTTGATTTAGTAAGAGGTGAAGGTCTTAGGTTACGAGACATCTCAATTGTTGCAAGACATGTAGAAGACTATAAAGATACGTTAAAAGAGGTGTTTCGAGATTACGATATTCCTTTCTTTATTGATGGAAATGAATCGATGCAGTATCATCCGCTCATTGAGTTCATTCGTTCGAGCCTCGATGTCATAAAAGGGAACTGGCGGTATGAGGCGGTGTTTCGCTGTGTGAAAACGGAGTTCTTATTTCCGCTTGAACTCGCTAAAAACAAAGCGAGAGAACAGGCGGATCAGCTTGAAAACTATTGTATTGCTTACGGTGTAAAAGGTGAACGCTGGACGAATGGTTCACGATTTCATTATCGCCGCTTCCAATCACTAGATGAAGATTTTGGACAAACCGATCAAGAAATAGAAATGGAGCAAATGCTGAATGATGTAAAAGAATGGATTGTACCGCCTCTCTTTCAATTGCAAAAAAGATTGAAAAAAGCGCAAAAGCTAAGAGACATGGTGGAGGCAGTGTATATCTTTCTAGAAGAAGCCCAAGTGCCAGAAAAGCTTGAAAAGGCAAGGCTTGAGGCAGAAGAAGCAGGCAGGTTAGCTGAAGCGATGCAGCATGGGCAAGTGTGGGATGCTGTCATTCAATTGATGGATGAATTTGTTGAAATGCTGGGCGAGGAGGAGCTCTCATTTCCATTATTTCAACAGATGATGGATACAGGACTGTCCTCTCTCAAGTTTGCTTTGATTCCCCCTTCACTTGATCAAGTGTTTATCGGAAGTATGGATTTATCCAGAATGTATCAAGTAAAGTGTACGTTTGTCATTGGAGTAAATGATGGAGTTATACCTGCACGGCCCTCTGATGAAAGTGTATTGTCTGAAGACGACCGGGAATGGTTAAAGCGGGCAGGAGCAGAGCTGGCAGAGACAGGGAAGGAACGGCTGCTGGATGAACAATTTTTGATATATCAAGCGCTGTCCAGTCCATCGCACTACCTGTATTTATCCTATTCAGCTTCAGATACGGAAGGGCGGTCTCTTTTGCCTTCGACCCTCATCAAGTATTGTGAGGAACTGATGCCAAACCATCAGCAAGCCCTCTATGTGTTAGATCCAGAGCAGTTGGATGATCAGGAGCAATTAAAATTTGTAACAAACGAGCATGTCTCGTTATCCTATACCGTTTCGCAGCTGCAACAATGGCTCAATCAATATCCGATCAGCGGCGTATGGTGGAGTGTATATAATCATTTGATGACCTCGTCCAACCGTGACGTATCAAAAAAAATCATGTCCAGCTTGTTCTTTACCAATAGAGCGAAACGTTTAAAGCCGAATGTCACAAAAGAACTTTACGGTGACCATATTCAGGGCAGTGTTTCAAGAATGGAGAAATTCAATGCATGTGCATTTTCTCATTTTGCTTCCCACGGGCTAAAACTAAAAGACCGACAATTTTACAAATTAGAAGCACCTGATATCGGCCAGCTCTTTCACTCGGCTTTAAAACTGATTTCAGATACGCTTGTTGAACAAAAAAAGGATTGGAAAAACTTAACGAAGGAAGATTGTGTGACCTACTCAAGGCATGCAATTGAACAGCTGGCTCCACGTCTGCAAAAAGAAATTTTATTAAGCTCTAATCGGCATGCTTATATAAAAGAAAAGCTTCAAAAAATCCTCATCAGGGTGTCTTCTATATTAAGCGAACATGCAAAAGTGAGCGGATTCTCTCCGGTTGGACTTGAGTTAGGTTTTGGAGGTCAAGGACCTCTGCCGCCGTTTACTTTTCAATTAAAAAACGGCTGCACGATGGAGCTTGTTGGAAGGATTGACCGAGTGGATAAAGCAGAAGGGTCAAAAGGACTTCTATTAAGAATTGTCGACTATAAGTCCAGTGAGAAGGGGCTTGATCTAGCAGAAGTTTACTACGGTTTAGCCTTGCAAATGCTCACTTATTTAGACCTGACCATTACGTATTCTAAAGAATGGCTTGGCATGGAAGCGACACCGGCAGGAATTTTATACTTCCATATTCATGACCCGCTGATTCAAGCGCCTATTCCGCTTGGAGAAGATGCAATTGAGCAGGAAATATTGAAGAAATTTAAAATGAAGGGTCTATTGCTCGAAGATGTGGAAGCAGTGAAGTTGATGGATCAAACACTCGAATCAGGAAGATCACAAGTCATCCAAGCTGGTTTGAAAAAGGATGGTTCTTTCCGATCTGACTCTGCGGTATTAAGTGAAGATCATTTTCACATTCTCACAAAACACGTTCGGCGAACCTTTGAAGAGGCAGGAGAAAGAATTACAAGCGGTGAGGTAGAGATAAACCCATATAAATTAAAGGATCAAACCCCTTGCCGCTTTTGCTCCTTTAAGTCTATTTGCCAATTTGATGAATCAATAGAAGATAATGAATTTAGGGTGCTCACCTCTGAGAAGGATGATGTCATGTTAGACCGGATCAAAAAAGAAGGGGATCAGTATGCAAATACCAAAACCGAATAACAGTACTTGGACAGATGACCAATGGAACGCCATCGTTTCAGAAGGACAAGATATTCTTGTTGCTGCGGCGGCAGGGTCAGGGAAAACAGCGGTCTTGGTTGAACGGCTCATTCGAAAAATGACTCGGCCGGAGCAGCCAGTTGATGTGGACAGGCTGCTCGTAGTGACTTTTACCAATGCTTCAGCAGCAGAAATGAAGCACCGGATCACTGAAGCACTTGAAAAAGAACTATCTAAAAACCCTGGATCACTTCATATGCGGAGACAGCTGTCACTTATGAATCGTGCCAATATTTCTACCTTGCACTCCTTTTGTTTGCAAGTTCTTCGCACTTTTTATTATGAGATTGACCTTGATCCAGGTTTTCGTTTGGCTGATCAAACAGAAGGAGAATTATTAGGAGATGAAGTGTTAGATGAACTGTTTGAGGATGAGTATAAGGCTGGAAAGCCGTCATTTTTTGAACTCGTTGATCGTTACACATCTGATCGGCATGATTTAGATCTTCAATGGCTTGTCAAAAGAATTTATGAGTTTTCTAGGTCACATCCAGCGCCCGAACAATGGATGCGGGCATTCCTTTCTCTTTATGATGTGGATACACAGACAAAGGTAGAAGAATTACCCTTTTATCCATATATCAAAGAGGACCTTTCTCTCGTTTTAAGAAGCTGCCAGGAACTGCTGGAACAAGCGCTCACTTTATCAAAAGAGCCGGGCGGTCCAGCACCGAGAGCAGAGAATTTTATAGATGATTTAGAGCAAGTAAATGAATTAATAAGGCATCAAGATGATTTTGAGACACTTTATGAGCTTTTACCAACTATCAATTTTAAAAGGTTAAAGACTTGCAAAGGGGATGACTATGACCCAGCTCTGTTAGAAAAAGCAACAGATGCACGCAATCAAGCCAAAAAACAATTAGAAAAGCTAAAAGATGAATACTTTATGCGCAGTCCCGATCAGCATTTAAAAAGCTTGGCTGAAATGAAGCCAGTTGTAGAAACACTTGTAGAGCTTGTGATTCAATATGGAGAGCGTTTCGAAAGAGCAAAACAAGAAAAATCAATCGTAGACTTTTCGGATCTAGAACATTATTGTTTGCGCATTTTAGCGAAGCAGGACGCAGAAGGAAATCTCATTGAAACAGAAGCGGCTAAATACTATCAACAGCAATTTGAAGAAGTACTCGTGGATGAATACCAGGATACAAATCTTGTCCAAGAAACGATTTTAAAGCTTGTGTCTAAAGGGAAACAACCGGCAGAAGGCAATCGCTTTATGGTTGGTGATGTGAAGCAGTCCATTTATCGCTTTAGACTTGCAGAGCCGATGCTCTTTTTAAATAAATATAAACAATTTAAAGCAGATAACAAAGAAACAGGTAAAAGAATTGATCTAAATAAAAACTTCCGTAGCCGGGCTGATGTTTTAGACAGTACCAACTTTCTGTTCAAACAGCTGATGGGAGAAACAGTTGGAGAAATTGAATATGACGAACAAGCTGAATTAAAGCTTGGAGCGAGTTATCCGCAAAGCGAAGACACGACGACAGAAATGCTTCTTGTTCATTTAGATCAGCACGACACAGAAAGCGATGAAGAACGAGAAGAGCTAGAGACGGTACAATTTGAGGCGAGAGTGATTGCAAAGAAAATAAAAGAATTGGTAGAACAGCCTTTTCAAGTGTACGATGCAAAACAGCAGCTGACACGCAACTTGCAGTATCGAGACATTGTGATCTTGCTTCGATCAATGCCGTGGGCTCCGCAAATGATGGAAGAGTTGAAGAAGCAGGGAATCCCTGTTTATGCGAATCTTTCCTCAGGCTATTTCGAAGCGACAGAGGTATCTGTCATTCTTTCTTTGTTAAAAGTGATTGATAATCCATATCAAGATATTCCGCTCGCTGCTGTTTTAAGGTCACCTCTTGTTCATTTAGACGAAAATGAGATGGCACTGATTAGAACCAGTGATAAAAAAGGCACTTATTATGACGCTGTGAAGGCATTTATGAGTGTGACACACTCTGATCATCCGACATGCAGAAAGCTGGAGCGATTCTTCCTTCAATTACGCAAATGGCGTGATTTTTCGATTCAGCATTCGGTAGCAGAACTGATTTGGGAAGTGTACCGAGATACACAATATCTAGATTATGTCGGCGGGATGCCAGGAGGTAAGCAAAGACAGGCAAACCTTCGGGCTTTATATGATCGAGCGAAACAGTATGAAAAGGCTGCATTTAGAGGGCTGTTTCGATTTCTTCGATTTATTGAAAGAATGCAAGAGCGTGGAGATGATCTTGGAGCGGCAAAAACGTTCAGTGAAACAGAGGATGTTGTCCGCATGATGACCATTCATAGCAGTAAAGGACTCGAATTCCCTGTTGTATTTACTGCAGGACTTGGCAGAAACTTTAACATGATGGATTTAAACCAGTCCTATTTGCTCGATAAAGAATTAGGTTTTGGCAGCAAATATATTCATCCTGAGCTGAGAATTAGTTATGCAACATTACCGCTGATCGCGATGAAAAAAAAGATGAGAAAAGAGTTGTTATCTGAAGAACTGAGGGTTCTATATGTGGCGCTCACAAGGGCGAAGGAAAAATTATTTTTAGTCGGCTCTGTCAAAAATCAAGTGAAAGCTTTAAGTAAGTGGCAAAATGCCGCAAACGGAGACGACTGGCTTCTCCCTGATTTTGAACGTTATCAAGCGAGAACATACTTAGATTTTATTGGCCCTGCCCTTATCCGTCATCAAGCGATGTCTTCTCTTTTAGAAGAATCGAGAGAAGTCGTTCTCTCGCATCCATCATCATTTTCTATCACCTTTCATCAAGCGTCCGATCTTCTACAAGAAGACATGTCACTTGAAAAACAAAAACAAGACGAAGTGCTACAAGCATTAATGGAAGGTGTGCCTGTTCAAGGATATGGCGATTACGAGGAGGAAGTAAAAGAAAGACTTTCATGGCGTTATCCATATTTAGCGGCCTCCCAAGTAGGGACAAAGCAGTCAGTTTCCGAGATCAAAAGAATGAAAGAAATACAGGATGAATACAGTGTGCCTGCTTCCATTCGAAAAGCTCATGCGACACTGTACGAACGACCGGCTTTTATGAAGAAAAAAACACTCACAGCTGCAGAACAAGGGACGGCCATGCATACAGTCATGCAGCATATACCTCTTCCTTCAAATGAACCATATGATGAATCTCGTGTAGAAGAGCTGCTCCATTCTTTAAAAGAGAAAGACTTACTAACAGATGAACAAATCCAGTCCATCAATCGAGAAGGAATTGTGGCCTTCTTTTCTACTGCTATTGGTCAAAAACTGCAGAAAGCGGACTGGGTGAAACGAGAAGTATCGTTTAGTATGGTTTTACCGGTTAAAGAGGTATACAGCCATATTGATGCAGAAGGTGAACCTGTGCTCATTCAAGGAATGATCGATTGTTTATTTGAAGCAGATGGCAAGCTCTATTTACTTGATTATAAAACAGATCGAGTGACTGGCAGATTCTCAGGTGGATTAGAGGAAGCTGAAGCGATGTTAAAAAAACGCTATGAAACGCAAATATCGTTGTATACAGCAGCGGTAGAACGTTTAACAAACAGAACATTAGAGGAGAAAATCCTTTATTTCTTTGATGGAAATCTAGAAATTTCTTTATAGGTGGAATGAATGAGAGGTGAATCACATGAGGATTCTGCATACAGCGGATTGGCATCTAGGGAAAACCCTTGAAGGTCGAAGCCGGCTTGAGGAGCAAGCGGAGTTTTTAGATGAATTAAATCAAATCGTCAAGGATGAACACATTGATGTCATTGTGATGGCAGGCGATGCCTTTGATACAGTAAACCCTCCTGCTCGCGCAGAACAGCTTTTTTATGAAAGTTTGTCTGCATTATCTGATAAAGGAAAGCGTCAGGTGGTTGTGATCTCTGGCAACCATGATAACCCAGACCGTTTATCAGCCGCATCTCCTTTAACGAATGAGCAGGGGATTCATTTAATTGGATATCCGACAAATGATTTAATTCATGTCGATGTTTCTTCTGCAAGTGAACGTCTATCTATTGCAGCACTCGCTTACCCGTCTGAAGCAAGGCTAAACGAGGTGCTGGCTGAAACATTTGAAGAGAAACTGCTTCGTGATCAGTACAATTTAAAAATACAACAAATGTTTCAACATTTAAGCAGCCAATTTCAGGCGAATACGGTCAATATCGCAACAAGTCATATTTATGTGGCAGGTGGCAGTCAAACGGATTCGGAAAGGCCGATTGAAGTGGGAGGCGCATATACCGTTGCGGCCGAAAGTCTGCCTGAGGCGGCTTGTTATGTCGCATTGGGGCATTTGCATCGCCCCCAAACCATTAAACGTGCCAAGACGATTGCCCGCTATTCTGGATCTCCACTTGCATACAGCTTTTCTGAAGCAGGCTACGCCAAATCAGTCACCATTGTGGATGCAAAACCGAATGAAACAGCAAGCTGGAAAGAAGTGTTTTTATCAAGCGGTAAACCACTTATGAAGTGGAAGGCGACTGAAGGGCTGAGCCAAGTACACAATTGGCTGGATGAAAAGCGGGATCTTCAAGCCTGGATTGATTTAGAGATTCACTTAACAGATCAGCTGTCGATCGAACAAATTCATCAGCTTAGAAAACAGCATAGTGGATTTGTCCATATTAGACCAAAGTTTAAAGAGTTACAGCAAAAAGAAGAACAAAAACAAGTGGAAAAGCTCTCGATTGAAGAGCGGTTCGTGAAATTTTATGAGCGTCAGACAGGTGGAGGTCTACCTGATGAAAAAACCGTCAAGCTATTTTTAGAGCTTGCCAATGACATGCAAGAGGAGGAAGCGAATTGAAGCCGATCACGTTAACCATTAAAGGACTTCATAGCTTCAGAGAAGAGCAAACCATTGACTTTAGCTCCTTATGTGATGCAGGTGTGTTTGGTATTTTTGGACCGACTGGAAGCGGAAAATCGTCCATATTAGATGCCATGACACTCGCACTCTATGGCAAGGTCGAACGTGCACTCAATAATACGCATGGTATTTTGAACCAAGCTGAAGAAAAGCTGTCTGTCTCCTTTACGTTCGCTTTGCAAAGAGAACACCATATTTCTTATAAAGTGGAACGTGCCTTTAAACGTGCAGATGAAATGAAGGTTAGAACGACGTTATGCCGATTGATTGAAATTGGTGATACGCAGACAGTTCTTGCAGATAAAGCAAGTGAGGTCAATCGTAAAATAGAAGAATTACTTGGTTTAACCATTGACGATTTTACGAGAGCGGTTGTTTTACCCCAAGGAAAGTTTGCGGAATTCCTTTCATTGAAAGGAGCCGACAGACGCCAAATGCTTCAGCGTTTGTTTAATTTAGAGAAATATGGTGATCAGCTCGTCAAACGTTTACGCGCAAAGGCTCAAAATCACTACGGACAGAAAAACGAACTGCTGGCTGAATTGACTGGATTAGGAGAAGCTGGGCCAGAGGCATTAGCGAAAGCTAAAGAAGCAGCTGCGCAGGCGCAAGCTATTTTTCATGAGAAAAAACAAACGCGGGACGAAGCGTTCACTGCTTTTACAAAAGCGCAAGCCATCTGGCAGTATCAAAAGGAACAAGAAGCGTACGAGAAGGAACAACACAACCTCAATCTGCTGGCATCCACGATGGAAGAGAAAAAGAATCAACTTCACATTGCAGAGCAGGCAGAGACATTAAAGCCTTATGCGGATGCATTAACAAAGGCTGAAAAGCAGCTCTCTCAAGCATCAAAAGAGAAGCAGGAAGCAGAAAAACATTTACTTCATCAACGAACGATCTATGATCAAATGACGCAGGAGTATGAGCAAACGCGGCAAAAGAAAATGGAAAATGAGCCAGAGCTTCTTCAAAAGAAAGAGCAGCTTATTCAATTAAAAGAAATTGAACGAAAAAAAGAAACAGCTCTTCAGGAAAAGACCGTACTAGAGCAGCAAAACCATGAAAAAGCGCAGCAATTGACTCAAAAAAAAGCGGAAGCCGAAAACGTGCAATCTTTATTAGAGCGTGCGCTTGCGAAACAAACACAGTTGAAGCATGAGCTGGAACAATTACAAGTCTCTGTCAAAGAGCGGAAACTTGTACAAGACGCACTTCGTTTCAGTGAAAATGTTCAAAGAATGAATGTGAGCATTCAAAAGGAAGAACAAAAGATTGAGAAGCTAAGACAGCGTTCAGCACAGGCGACACAATCGTATGAAAAGCTTCAAAAACAGCAAAAAGATCATCATGAAAAAATAAATCAATCGTTTCAAGCGATAGAGCAATTGTATTTTTATGTATGTGAATTTGAACGAGGTCTTACAGAATGGAGTCATAAAGAGCAGGACAAAAAACAAGAAAAATTAAAACAGCGTGATGTTGTCAGATCGGCAGAATTAAGAAAAGAATTAGCGGCAGAGCTAGTAGACGGTGAACCATGTCCTGTTTGTGGATCGATTCATCATGATCCAAAGGCTGTGATAGACAATGACCATGAAGAAACGGTTGCCCAAATTGATGAATGGATTGTAAAAATGGATAAAGAGCTCAAGCTGGCAGAGGAATATGCTAGAGACATGTTTGCTGCAAAGCAGCTGCTTGAAACGCATGCCAATCAATTAGTTAAACAGTTCTCCTTTTTATCTCAAAAAGCCCCCGATTCGGAAGTAGCTGCAGCAGTAGAAGCAGTACAGAATCCGCAGTCTTTGCACCAGCTGATTCAAGAATGGAAAGGCGTAAAACAAGATATTCAAGCAATCGAAAGCAAACGAGCTCGTTTAATGGACGTCACTTATGATCAAGCGGCAGAAATGAGCAAAGTAAAAGACCAACTGACATTTGAGCAGCAGCGCATACAAGAACTAGACATGCTGATCAAGGAGCTTCGATCTGAGCTTTCCGAACAACTGACGCAATTTGAACAGACCTTTCCTCACCTGACAATCAACCAAGTGCAGGAAATGCAGCAACAAATTGACGAAAAGGATCAACAAGCGGAAGGTTATCAAGAGCGTATTGAGAAGAGTATTTCTTTTCTAGAGGAAAAACAGCAGGCAAAAGAGCATCTGCAAACAGCTATATACGATCTAGAGAAGGAACTCGATAAGCTGGCGCATCAGCTGGGAAGCCAGCAACACCTGATCGATCAATATGAAACAGATTTACAGCGATATCCTTTAAAAGCGGCTTCTCTTTCTGATGAACTGTACGAAGTTCAACAATCTCTTGTTCATCTAAATGAAAAAGAACAGCAATCGTACGAGCAATTTAAGCATGCACAGCAATTATTTAGTGAGGCACAAAGCCATTTCTCAAGCAGTGAACGTCAGCTCCAAGAGGCGAAGCGGCGAAAACAAGAAGCTGAGAAAGCGTGGCAAAAAGAAACAGCATCTACTCCTTTTGCTCATCCTCAGGAGATAGCACCTGCTTTAATGGATCGATCTGTACGTCTTACAGTCAAACAGGAAATTGAGGAATTTGAGGATAAAAGAAAGCAATGTGCAGCAAACTTAAAGCGAATTTCTGAACTGTTAAAAGGTGAGTCGCTGGATGAAGACGAGTGGACAGACATTCAACTAAAAAAAGAAGCGGCAGAAAAAGCGCTTGAAGAAGCGACAGCGCTGAGTGGATCTGCACAGGAGCATCTGCGAGTGATTGAAGCAAACCATCAGCGCTTTGCAAGCATTCATGAACGCCTTGAAGAACTGCAGCAAGAAATTGACCGGCTGGATAAGCTTCAAACGGTGTTTAAAGGGAATACATTTGTTGAGTTCCTAGCAGAAGAACAGCTAGAAAGTGTCAGTCGTGATGCTTCTCATCGTCTTGGGATTTTGACAAGACAAAGGTATGCCATTGAAGTCGATTCAGAGGGCGGTTTTGTGATGCGGGATGATGCCAATGGAGGTGTCAGACGTCCGGTATCCAGCTTGTCTGGGGGAGAAACTTTCCTGACGTCTTTAGCACTTGCCCTTGCTCTGTCTGCACAAATTCAGCTGAGAGGTGAGTTCCCGCTGCAATTCTTCTTCTTAGATGAAGGATTTGGTACACTCGATCAAGACTTGTTAGATACGGTGATTACAGCATTAGAGAAGCTACAATCTCAAAATTTGGCTGTTGGTGTGATCAGCCATGTGGAAGAATTAAAGATGAGACTGCCAAAGAAACTGATTGTCCACCCAGCAGATCCAAGCGGGAAAGGAACAACAGTCTCGATGGAATTAATGTAAAGTGAGGTGATCTCAGGATGGCAAAGCAAACGATTGGATTATGTGAGCTGTGCGGAAGACAAGAGGTCGTCCTTACAGAACATCACTTAACGCCAAGAGAAGAAGGAGGGGCCTTTCTACCGACTGCCTTCCTGTGTATCCCTTGCCATAAACAGGTACATGCTCTTTATACAAACCAGGAGCTTGCCGCACGTTTGAATACGCTGGATGCCCTAAGACAAGATGAAAAGCTTGTTCCGTACATCAAATGGATTCGAAAGCAGCCGGCAAGCAAGCTGGTCAAAACAAAGAAATCAAGACAACGCAGAAAGAAATAAGCATAAAAAAGCGCTCCTCTAAATGAAATGAGTGTAGAGGAGCCGCTTTATGCATTGCCTACCATATTCTGATCATTTAAGTCAGGATCCACATAGTTGGTGGCGCTAATGCCATTATTTAAAATCAAGAAATCTCCGGTATTCCCCGCTCCAGAGCCTAAAGCAGATTTTGAAGAACTTTTAGGCGAAAGATAAAATGAGTCACCGACGTTTACGACGCCCCCAGAAATCGAGTTAATGTAAATGGGTCCGACAATTGCTGGCATAATCGACATCCTTTATTCGAAGTCATATCACCATCATATGCGCAGGTAGGTCCAATTGTGAGTTTGGCGGATGTTCGTCGTTGTTGCTAAATAACTCTCGAATATGCTTCACTCGCGCAACGGCATTTATTCCGCACGTAGAGCCAATTTGATAGATAGAGGAGGAAGAGACCCCTTCTACATGAATGGACGACACTTTAATGAGAGGCTTTTCATGATAAAAGGCCGTTCTAACCGCTCGTTCTGGCAGCATCAATGGGATCGGCTCATAATACACTTCAAATTCTTTTGCATCTAGGTTTTCAGCTTCATTTCCATAAAATAAACTAATCGTTCGCTGGACAGCTAGCACCTTCACGTTCGGACAGAGCTCTTGTGTATCACCAATTTGAACAACACTTGCAATCCCGACAGAATTCACCTTCGAGAACTTCACTTGAGATGTGCGCTTGATCATTATCGAGGGGCTAGAGGAACAAACGGGCCAATAATTAATGATTCTGGCGGTGTATCGAAAATCGATGACAGTTGTACATGGTCCGTGTCCCCGATAATAAATAGGGAAGAGGACGATACCCCAACTACTTTAATGCTTCCAGTTTCGATGTTGCGGTTGACGACTGTGAAATTCATCCGTTTTCCTCTCCTTTCGTTTCATTTGGAATATGGGCTAAAAAGTGCTCGATTGCCCGTTTGACATCATGTTTCACGTATTCAGCAATTTGCTCGGAACGTTGAAGCGGGGTCATATCTTCCCTTTGTGGCAGCTGCCCCGCATAATATTTGATTCTGCTGTCTATTTGTTTTCGAATGTCCTCAATGATATGGTGTTTGTTGCTTTCATCAAGCGAGCCTTCGTATCGCTGCTCTAGTTCTTCAAGAAGCTGCGGTGCTTCTTCATTTAAGAATGCATCGACAAGCTGGCGTGTTTGATTGAAAAATTGATCAGCCATTTCTTGCTGCATCATTCCAATTCCCGGGGTTGTTGTTTGGCCCACTTCAAAATTTTGAACACTATTTGGATCAGATGGATTGAGGCCGATATTTAATGTGCCTTCCAGCCGCTCGATTTTCAGTTGATCAAATTGATAATCAATCCGTTCAATCGTTGTTGTCGGTTTATCTTTGATCATTTGCATTTCCTGCTGAAGCTCGTTAAGCCTTTTTTCAAGCATCATGATTTGCTGTGTTTGCTTTTGAATGATGCCATACATTTGTGAAGCGCTGTTTTGATAGTCATACATATGCATACACCTCCGGGGATTGCAGATGAACTTATGTTGTTGGTGACTGAAGCGGTACAAAAGGTGCCGTGCTTGCGCCTTGAGACTCTTCAATTCCTTGTGTGCCTGCTGCGGCAGGTGCTGACTCTACATAGCTTCCAGTGTTATACAGATTGGAGAGTGCCTTGATTGATCCAGCACTGCCGATTTGCAGAACGGATGAGTTACTCACAGACTCCACACGTAAGTAATTAATTTGTATCGCTTGATTAATATAGAAGTTCAATGGATTCTCACTCCTTACAAGTTACCAACAAGCGGTTGATCAATGACATCACTATCATACGTATTTGTCACACTTTTATAGTTGCTAATGCGTAATTGATCACCAGTGTTAAAACTGCCTGCGCCGGCAAACGTTTTAACCTGACTATTTGGAGAAATGGTGATGCAGTCTCCAACATGAACGACTCCGCTCGTTCCGACGGCATTTACTTTAAAGGCTCCAACAATAGCCGGCATAGCGGTGCACATCCTTTAGAAAAATAGGGCACTTCGTTTTTGGGCGTTTCACCATAGCTTATGATGGGTCTTTTAATATGTGATTGTCTTTTTGAAGAACTTTGATGAGAGGAATGAAGTGTATGGTTTACCCTTTATTCGAGCATTCTTTAGAGGTGGTTTTGATGCCTTTATTTAAGAGTGTGTCAAGCTCTTGACTGCACCTGATGGTTTCTTCGGCATTCATTCCGAATTTTTTTGCGGTCTCAATCAAATGTAATCTTTTTTGTTCAATTTCATAATTGATCATAACGGACGCCAACTCTCACATTTTTTATCAAATAGAAGGATATGGTTAGTATACCCTATTTTTCTATAAAAAAAGCTCTTTCGTCAATATGAGAACTAAAGTGACAAAATTCGAAAGTGTGTTTACAGGCGCGATGTCTCTTTTTTAATCTCAGTTTGTAAATAACGTCGTCTTTTGTTGATATACTGTCGGATTAATTCTCGCTCTGAACGCAGCATGTCTTGTCGGTTTTTCGTATATGGATCATCTCCAATTCGCTGCTCAATCGAAGCATGCCATGTCTCAATGATGGGGAGAAGCCGTTTTTCTAAAAAATGTGTATCTAGTACGTGCTGGAAAAGGGCATAATAGTCTCTTTTAAATGCAGGGATGTCTAGTAATCTAGCGGTTAATGTATTGAAACCGCTGACTGGAATATAATCAAACGCCATTTCTTCTCCGTGAATATCACGACCCCAAGTCGCATCATAATCCCAAGGCATTACTTGAAACCTTCCTTGATCATTCACATAAAGCGCATAGTTATGAACAAAGCCATCAAAATTTTGGGTACACACGACACCAATGAGCCAGCGGAAATATTGTGTTACATCAAGGTACTGCTCAATCTTATTTGCAAACGTGTCGTCCCTTGCGGTGTTCAAAAAGTAAATAAATTCACTCAGCTGCTTGTCGTGTTCAGGAGTTCCCGTTTTTTTCTCATAACCGAGAAGAAGATGTTTTTTTGGCTTTTTATCAAATGAACTTAAAAGAGAGAAATTGGCGTCATCATCTACAGCATAATAAATGCCGCCTCCATGCAGCTGTCGTTTTTGGAGGAACAGCTCATCTACAGATTCTATTTTTAAATAAATGCCTTCTTTTCTTCCATTAATGGTCAGAAACACATGAGAAGCGGATGGGCTGAATACACCCATCTGTTCAAAGAAATAAAAAGACAGCCTGTTGCGAATGAAAGAAGGATCATTGTACTCTGCATTTAAGTGAAAAAGGGATTCGCCCTGTCTTTGCTTTGGTTTTCGATATTCAATTTGATAGGATTTTTTCTTGAGCTTTCGGATGTGTGATCCTCGGTATGAGGCATAAATATGTGACTTCGTTTGGCCGGTTTTCAGAATGGCCTCGACGGGTTCATCGTTCCATACGTCCTTTTTTAATTCCATGAGATCTTTTGGATGAATCCAGATATCCAGTTGTTTTAAAGGTTCTTTGTCCATGCGTTCATCACCCTCCTATATCTCCTCCACTATATGAAAATGAAGGAATGTCCTGTACCTGCTGGTAGGTATTCATGGAGTTTTCTAAGAAAGAGGCATTCGCCAAGAACACTTGTCTATCGAGTCTCGTAACATAAAGCAGAGAAGATAAACAGCTTTGTCTGTTTGTTTTGTCAGAGCACAGATTGGGAGGGGAATTGTTCGTGAGCACATTTGATCATTCGCATATTGAACATGCAGTTGATTCACTTCGAAGTGAGGGGCGTGATCATCACTTAGATCGTGAACCAGAATCGGGATATTCGCACAAATCATCTCGTTCTCGTCATTCAAATCGCCGTCACTGGTTCTTTGGTGGAGGAGGCTGCCGTAAGTCACATCGCAGCAAAAAAAGCCATAAAAGCTATCGTTCTAAAAAAAGCTATCGCTCTAAAAAAAGTCGCTGCTCAAAGAAAAGTGTAAAGAGCGAGAAACCATGCAAAAGCAAAAAGTCGTATAGAAGCAAGAAATCATGCAAAAGCAAAAAGTCGTATAAAAGCAAAAAGTCATACCGCAGTAAAAAGAGTAAACCAAAAAAATCATGCCGCAGCAAATACAGATCTCATAAGAAAAGCTGCCGCAAATCACATCGCAGCCATCGATCTAAGCGTTCTCATCACCATAAACGGAGTCACTCTTGCCGAAGATGCGGAAAGAAAAAACATCATTCCCGCCATCAAGGAAATGTTGATCGTAAATGGGATCAAGGGAATATGTGGGAGTATCGACGCTACCGCTAAATATCAGGTCTTCATTTTTGAAACCCTTTTTAAAAGAGAGTATGATAAAAAAGGGTTTTTTTTATTTCGTAGAGAAATAAAAATGAGACATCATAATGTAGTGAAATGAAGATTGTGAGGGGAAAACATGAAGTTTTTTACAGGTGAGATACATAACAGATTGTTTATCGGGGTCGTCATTGATGATGAATGGGTGATGGACGTCAAAAAGGCAGAAGCAAAACTATTTGAGCTGGAGACATTGCCAAACTCTTTATCTGAATGCATCAACATGGGGGACAAGTTTGTCGAACACGTCAAACAGCTTCTTGATTGGGCGGAGAAAAAAGAAGAAGACCGTGGCTCTTATGTCTATCCGCTTTCGGACGTGACACTCCATGCACCGATTCCAAAACCAACGAAAAACATCATGTGTGTTGGGAAAAACTATCAAGATCACGTCATGGAAATGGGAAGTGCGGCAGATATTCCTAAAGACGTGATGATCTTTACAAAGGCGCCTACCTCTGTTGTAGGGCATGAAGCGGACATTCTTCTCCATGAAGATGTGACAAGTGAATTGGATTACGAAGGGGAGCTTGCCATTGTCATTGGCAAAACAGGAAAGAATATTGCTCCTGAAGAGGTCCACGATTACATTTTCGGTTACACCATTTTAAATGATATAACGGCAAGAGATTTGCAGAAAAAACACAAACAATTTTTCATCGGAAAAAGCTTAGATACAACTTGTCCAATGGGACCTTATATCGTTCACAAGTCAGTGATCGAGGATCATGGAGCACTCCATGTGGAAACAAAGGTAAACGGAGAGGTTCGTCAGTCTGCCAGTACGGAATTAATGATCTTCCCAATTGAAGACATTGTGTCAACTCTTTCAAAAGGGATGACGCTGGAAGCGGGAGACATCATTGCAACAGGTACACCTTCTGGAGTCGGCAAAGGTTTTGAACCGCCAAAATTTTTAGCCTCAGGCGATCAGGTTGAAGTAACAATTGAACCAATTGGGACGTTATCAAATCGCGTCAAATAAAGGCGTGTTGACACAGGATTGTCGCTTTGTGTTCGACTTATTTCGTGGTACGATGAGAAGGTAATTGTTCTGATAAAGGGGGAAATCACAAATGGGAACACATTTACATATTACAGCGTGGGTGCTAGGTATTATTTTATTTTTCGTTGCCTTTGCATTAGCAGGTAAAAACGATAAAGGCGCTAAAATTGTGCATATGATCGTACGACTGTTCTACTTGATTATTATTGCAACAGGCGTAGAGCTGTATGTTCGCACAGGAATGAAAATCCCGGGTTACGGGGGCGAGTATGTTGGAAAAATGATACTTGGTATTCTTGTGATTGGTTTCATGGAAATGGTCCTTGTACGCAAGAAAAAAGGAAAATCGGTGACGGGTGTATTCATTGGTTTTATTGTGGTTGCCATTGTGACCATTCTTCTCGGCTTACGTCTGCCGATCGGTTTCCATATCTTTTAAGATAAAAAGGGCATTGCTTATCAAAAGCAGTGCCCTTTTTATGTGAGATCAAACTGAGACATCAGCCGGTGACCGTCAGACGTCGTCCATTCCAATTGAACTTGATTTGTACCCGAATGATGGTGGAATTGAAGGGCAAGTGATTGCATGTCTCCTGAAAACTGAAAAAAAGACACGCGATGAGAAGGATGGAAGGAAGAGAAGACACAATCATAGACGGAAAAGCCAAGCTGTTCTACATAGTCAATGATCTGATAAAAGACGCTTTCCGGTACGAACATGAGCAAATCAAGCCACCCTTTAGAAAGAGACGCTGGATATTGAATACATTCTCCGCCTTTTACCTCCATCAACTGTCCGTTTTCACAAAGAACGACAGACCCGAGCAATTCTCCTTTTGTCCATCGCTCCTTTTCTTTCAAACAGATCATAGAACTTTGAAGGCTTTCAGGCAGCATGATGTCTCCTTCTTCGTCTTCAATCAGACAATGACCGTTTTCCATCAGTAAGTACCCGTTACACCATTTTGGGTGGTTTTGCTGAAGATATGTCATTCGGTTCTCCATTCGCAAAACCTCCTTTCCTCTTTCTTTTCTTACCAAATGAAGCTTGTCCTATACACAGGGGGAAAAAGGACAAATCAACTATCAAGGAGCCGATGCATAAACTAAGAAAGGCTAAATGAGAACACTTGATGAAAAACGGATGGGAGCTGATGATGATGTGTGGAATAACAGGCTGGGCAGACTTTAAAAAGCAGCTCATCCAACAGGATCATGTAATCAATCAAATGACAGAGACATTATCTAAACGAGGGCCGGATGATACAAATACGTGGAAAAGTGAGCACGTTCTTTTCGGCCATAAACGGTTAGCCGTTGTCGATGTTGAAGGCGGAAAGCAGCCGATGACATATACCCATCAACACCATGATTATACGGTGGTATACAATGGAGAACTTTATAACACGGAGGATATACGAAAAGAATTATTCAAAAGGGGGCACCGCTTTCTTGGGCATTCTGATACAGAGGTTCTTCTTCACGCCTATACAGAATGGAAGGAAGAGTGTGTGACCCATTTTAATGGAATTTTTGCATTTGTCATTTGGGATAGTGAACGTGAATTATTATTTGCAGCGAGAGACCGGCTCGGTGTCAAGCCATTTTTCTATACAGAACGTCATCATTCCTTTTTGTTTGGCTCAGAAATCAAAGCACTTCTGGCTCATCCTGAAATGAAAGCCAAAGTGGATCATGAAGGGTTATCAGAAATCTTTGGTTTAGGGCCGTCTAGAACACCAGGGCAAGGCGTATTTAAAGGGGTGAAAGAGCTGAGACCTGCTCATGCCTTAACCTTCTCAAAAGATGGTTTGCGTGTGTGGAGGTACTGGAATGTCAAAAGCAAGCAGCATACAGATTCGCTTGATGACACCGCTCAGCACGTGAAGGAACTCTTTACGGATGCTGTTACAAGACAACTCGTCTCTGATGTGCCTGTATGTACGTTTTTATCGGGCGGTGTGGATTCTAGTGCCATTACGGCCATTGCCGCCAAGCACTTTGAGAAAATAGGGAAAGCCCCGCTGCATACGTATTCCGTTGATTACGACGGAAATGATCAATTCTTTGAAGCAAGTCAATTTCAGCCGAATGCTGACGGCCCGTGGATTGATCGAATGACCAAAGCGTTTCAAACGAATCATCACAGCTGTATCATTGGGCAAAAAGAGCTGGCTTCTTATTTGAAAGAAGCGGTTGAAGTGCGAGATTTGCCGGGGATGGCAGATATTGATTCATCCTTACTATGGTTCTGTCGAGAAATTAAAAAGGATTTTGTTGTCGGTTTATCAGGTGAATGTGCAGATGAAATTTTTGGAGGTTACCCATGGTTTCACATGGCAAGCGAAACCAATGGATTTCCGTGGATGAGATCAACGGAAGCACGCATTCAGCTTCTTCAAGACTCATGGCAAAAGAAATTATCACTGAAGGAATATGCGCAAAGCAAATATGAAGAAACCGTGGCAGAAACCCCTCTTTTAGATGGGGAAACTGGAGTAGATAAAGCCCGAAGAGAACTTTTTTACTTAAATATGATTTGGTTTATGACAACACTGCTGGATCGAAAAGATCGTATGAGCATGGGGGCGAGCCTTGAGGTACGTGTACCATTCGCAGATCATCGTCTTGTTGAGTATGTATGGAATATTCCTTGGGAAATGAAAATGTATGGAAATCGGGAAAAAGGGGTTTTGAGAAAAGCATTAGAGGGAATTTTACCGAATGAAGTGCTTTATCGCAAGAAGAGCCCTTATCCGAAAACACATCATCCTGCTTATACTCAGGCGGTAAAAGAGATGTTAACAGATTGTCTCGCGCAAAAGGATTCTGTGCTTCATGAATTTTTAGATCCACATCAATTAAAACAGCTGATTGAAACAGAAGGGGCTTCTTTCCAGGTTCCTTGGTATGGTCAGTTAATGAAAGGCCCACAGCTCATTGCCCATTTGGCACAGATTCATCATTGGTTTGAAACATATCGAATTGATATAGAAGCATAACAAAGGGTCGGCTTTCTTGCACTTGTTGAAAGGAAGTCGGCTTTTTTGATACATAACATGAGACTTTTAGAGCACATCAAAAGTTGATCTAACCGCTTCAATTTGTATAATTAACTTAAAGTGAATTAATTTGGAGGAAAAAGGATAATGAAAATCATTGTGATCGGAGCAGGACCAGGGGGACTTGCAGCAGCTATGATGTTGCAAAGCAAAGGACATGATGTTCATATATATGAAAAACAGTCCTTTGTTGGCGGACGTAACTCTAAGTTTCAACTTGGTGATTTCACGTTTGATACAGGTCCTACTTTTCTCAGTATGATTCATATTGCAGAGGAACTATTCACCTTTGCCGGTAAAAATCTCTATGATTATATAGATGTGATTGAATTAAAAGAAATGTATAGATTAATCTTTCAAGATGAGAAGCTTGATATGATTCGAGATCGAGACGAAATGTACAAACGTCTAGAAGCCTTTGCACCTGGTGAGGGCGAGGGGTATGTACGTTTTATGAATGATACAAAACGAAAAATGGACCGCCTAACGCCGATTCTACAAAGTAAAATGGATCGTTTCCATCATTATTTGCGTCCAAAAGTCATCAAAGCACTTCCTCAGCTCTCATTAAATAAAAGCTTATATGATGTGCTGTCGTATTATTTCTCAAATGAATCGGTGAAATATGCCTTTACATTCCAATCAAAATATTTAGGGATGTCACCTTGGGAATGCCCAGGAGCGTTCTCAATTCTTTCCTTTATGGAGCATGACACAGGCGTTTATCATCCGAAAGGCGGAGTGAATCAGCTGTCAGAAGCGATGGCAAAGGCAGCTGTTGAATCTGGGGCTACCCTTCATCTATCAACTGGAGTTGACAAGTTGCTGACGAAAGGCAGGAAAGTGAAGGGCATTCGCTTAGAAACTGGTGAAGAAATACAGGCAGATGAGGTGGTCGTAAATGGTGATTTTGCACACGTGATGACAAAGCTTGTAGAGCCGGGTCTTTTAAAGAAATATAGCGAGAAGAAACTGAAAAAGAAAAAATTCTCATGTTCCACCTTTATGCTGTACCTAGGTTTAGATACGATATATGATGAGCCGCATCATACCATCGTTTTTTCCGATGACTATGCGAAGTTAGTCAAAGAAATTACGAAAACCTTTGAGCTGCCGGATGATCCGTCCATTTATATTCAAAATGCAAGTGTGACAGATGATTCGCTTGCGCCAAAAGGCAAGTCCGCTCTTTATGTGTTAGCACCCGTTGCCAATAATCAAAGCGGTATTGACTGGGAAGCGCATCAAGAAGAATTTAGAAAGCTTGTGCTGGATACGCTGGAGCGGAAAACAGGCTTTAAGAATATCAGGCAGCATATTGAAGTCGAGCGGATGATCACACCGAAGCACTGGGAAGAAGAGCTGTATGTATATGAAGGAGCTACATTTAATCTTGGTCATCAGTTGACGCAGATGATGGTACTCAGGCCGCATAATGAATTTGATGAGTTGAAACACTGCTGGCTCGTTGGTGGAGGAACCCACCCAGGCAGCGGATTGCCAACCATTTTAGAATCAGCGCGTATTACGACAAATGCGATTCTGTCAAAAGAGAAACATACGCACAAAAGAGTGCCACATCAAGAAAAGGGGAGCGCCTCATGAAAAAACATATATTGATTGCTGGCGGCGGTATTGGCGGAATGATCTCAGCTCTCTATTTAAAAAAAGCTGGACATGATGTCACCCTTGTTGAAAAAAATGAACGGCTCGGCGGGAGACTTGCTTTTGTACGTGAGAAAGGATATAAAGTAGATGAAGGTCCGACCATTGTCCTACTTCCTGATATGTTAAAAGGCATTTTACATGACGTAGGCATTGATGAAACATCTCTTGATCTCTTGCAGCTCGATCCGCTGTATACGATCCACTATCAAGATGGAACCTCCTATACGAAATACTCTGATACACTGCGACAACTAGAAGAAATCAAACGTGTATTTCCAAAGGAAGAACAGGGATATTTAACATTTATGCAAGAAATGACGGATCGGTTTCAAGAAGGGCAGGAAGCTTTTCTAGAAAAATCATTTCATGAAAAACGAACCTTTTTTACAAAAGCGAACATGAAGATTTTAATGAAATTAAAAGCATATCGAACCGTTCAAAGTTCTCTCAAAAAATATTTTTCAGATGAGCGCCTCCGAGATGCATATGCACTTCAAACCCTCTATGTCGGAGGAAATCCGTATGAAGCATCTGCCATTTATTCGCTTGTTTCATATAGTGAGCACGCACACGGAATTTACTATTTAAAAGGCGGTTATGCGAGTTTAGTAGATATATTGGAGAGACAGCTCTTAAAGACGGGTGTACACATAAGAAAAAGTGAAGAAGTCGCACAATTTGAGTTTGAGGGGAAACGTGTGGTCAAGGCAACAATAAATGATGAGCACATAGCAGCTGATGCATTTGTGCTGAACGGAGATTATCCAGCGGCGTTAAAACAGCTTGGTTTAGGTGAACAAGACCGGCGTAAATACGTTCCATCCTCCGGCTGCGTGATGGTGTATCTAGGGTTAAACAAAGTATACGATGAAGCACCTGTTCATCAATTTTTCATGGGAGAACACTTTGATCAGCATATGAGAGAGGTGTTCCAAACGAAAACGATACCTCAAGATCCATCATTTTATACATTTAATCCATCGACCATCGATCCATCCCTTGCCCCAGAAGGCAGCAGTGTCCTATATATGCTCATTCCTGTTCCATCAGGAGATCACATCAATTGGGAACAAGAGACAGACTTTGTGGATAAAATGGTGGAGCGTCTTGAGAAAAGAGGCTTTCCACAGCTGCGAGAGGCGGTTGTCTGGCAAAAGGTGAGAACACCGAATGATTCAATGCGAGAAGGATTGTTTGAAGGCGGCAGCTTTGGACTCGCTCCTAATTTGTTTCAATCAGGTGTGTTTCGCCCGCAAGTAAAGGTTGCAGATGTAGACAATCTATATGCGGTAGGTGCTTCCATCCATCCCGGCGGCGGGGTACCGATCGTGATGCAAAGTGCAAAGCTCATGGCTTCTGTACTGCTTAAAGAGCTGAACAACAGAAAGGAAGTGAAGCTAAGTGGTTGATGTGCAAACAGCATTGAAAATATGTGAAGAGACCATTCAAACCCATTCAAAAACGTTTTATCGTGCCTTTTCCATGCTGCCTAAAAAGAAAAGACAGGCTGTTTGGGCCGTATATTCTTTTTGTAGGAGAGCGGATGACATTGTAGATGAGTCTCCTTCACCAAAGGAAGAACTGGCGTCTTTTCAGGAGGCATTTGAACGTTTCTTGCAAGGAGAAGTAGATCGTGATGATCCAATGTGGGTGGCGCTGGAGTATACATTTCAACAGTTTCGTATGGATGAATCCCCATTCCGTGACCTGCTGCGAGGACAGGAGATGGATTTAGAGCAACATCGATATGAAACGTTAGATGAACTGCTCATCTATTCCTATCATGTCGCAAGTACAGTTGGATTAATGCTGCTTCCGATCATTGCACCGCGTAAAAAAGAACAGCTAAAAGAAGCTGCGATTTCCCTTGGGATTGGCATGCAGTTGACCAATATTCTTCGAGACATTGGTGAGGATAAGGCGGAAAGGAACCGCATTTATTTGCCAAAACAAGTCATGGATCAATTTGGGTATACAGAGCAAGAATTACAAGAAGGGATCGTCAATCAAGCCTTCCAGCATGTATGGGAATATATTGCTTTTGAGGCAGAGGCGTACTATGAGGAATTTTTTGACCATCTCCATGAATTCCCACTTTATTCAAGGATACCAGTGAAAGCAGCTGCTCACTTTTATAAGGCTATTTTAGATAAAACTAGAGAAAACGAATACCGCGTCTTTACGAAGCGGTCATATATTTCAACACAAGAAAAAGCACTTATTTTAGAAGATATTACGTAATGAGAAGAAGACAAAGGGGTAAAATAGAGTTCGTTCGTTTTAGCCCTTTGTCAACAATCTGAAAGGACTGCACCCGCAGTCCTTTTTATGTGGAAGTAAACCGGTACTCCGTCCATACCCTTGAACGCCACCGCCTATACATGAAGATACCTCTTACCCATTCATCCAAGATAAAAGAAATCCAAACCCCGATAAGGCCCATCTCAAGTTGAATGCCTAATAAATAAGCGATCGGAAGGCCGATGCCCCACATTGAAATCATCGCCATATAGACTGGAAACTTCGCGTCACCAGCTGCCCGCAAGGAGTTGATGATGACCATATTAAAAGAACGTCCAGGCTCTAAAATAATTGTCAATATGAGGAGGAGACTCGCTATTTGAATGATCTCACTGTTGCTAGTGAAAAAAGTAAGTAAATGCGTCGATGATAAAGATAAAGCAGTAGAAGAAAGAAGTGAGATGGCAATGGCCCAGTATAAGCTTTTCATGCATCTTCGATAGGCCGCATCAAATTCTTTCGCCCCGATCAGGCGCCCGATTAAGATTTGTGTTCCTTGGCTAATGGCGGCACCAAATAACATAATGAACATCATCAAATTCTGGGTATAGACTTTTGCTGCCAGTGCTTGCGTGCCCATAAATGTGATAAACAGCGTAATAATCATTTGAGAACCATTATAAGAAAGTTGTTCTCCAGCAGAAGGAATGCCGATTTTTAGCAGTTTTTTTAAATGCGTTCGCTGGATGTAAAACATTCGTTTGAATGAAAACCGCAATCCAATGCGGTGTCGAACAATGAGTATCATGGCTGTAAGACCGATCAACCGTGCAAATGATGTGGAAAGAGCAACACCCATGACACCTAATACAGGGAAGCCAAATGGTCCAAAGATGACCAAATAATTACCAGCAACATTTAACAAGTTCATACCGATGGTGACATACATCGTATCTCTCGTGAATCCATAGCTTTTTAAAATAGCACTATAGGTCATAATGAGCGCCTGAATAAAAGAAAGCAGGCCGACAATCTGTAAAAAGACGGTTGCATCTGGCATGAGCTCGCTTGATAATCCCATCATATGCAGGATGGGCACAGCTAACACAAACATAAGAAGACTGATCACAAAGCTAATGAGGAAGTTGGTGCCTAGTGATACATAGGCAACTTGGGTCGCTTCCTGCTTGCGGCTCGCTCCTAAAAGCTGCGCAATGACAATCGTCGTCCCAGTCGTAATGAAGCTGAACATCACAATCAATAGATTTAATAGCTGATTGCTTACCCCTACTGCGGCAACACTATTGTCAGAATACTGGCTGAGCATCAGTGTATCTGCGCTCCCCATCAGCATATATAAAGAGATTTCGATAAAAATAGGCCAAGTTAATGCAAATAATGAAGGGTGGGATTTTTCACTTTTGGCTTGAACCTTTTGTATTGTCAGTGCTTGTGGTTTCATCACATCGCCTTCTTTCGTATAAATCCGATTTATAGTGTACCTTGCATCGACTATAATAAGAAGAGATGAAACCGAAACTTATTGGAGAAATCCGACTTCATAAGGGGATGAATATGGGTCCGTTTATTACATTTACTGTACCGCCATTTCCAGTCTATATTGCTTCAGGCAAAGGTGTATTCCATCGAGGAGAACGACATATCTCCAGAATTTTCACCGTATTTGATCTTCTTTATGTCACGAAAGGTGAATTGTGGATCACAGAAGACGAGGTGCCTCATCACGTAAAAGAGGGAGAATATATCATCTTATCACCGGGACTTGCCCATGGTGGACATCTGCCATGCAAAGAAGAAACACTTTATGAGTGGCTGCATTTTTCAATTGATTCATTTGAGTTTACAGATCGGCCGAGAGAACACTGGTTTGACATGAAGCAAAATCAAGCCACTTTTGAAAAAGCAGCAAGCTATGAATTTCGTCTGCCCCGAAAAGGAAAAGTGAAAGGGGGAAGCGTGCTACAGAAGCATCTTTCAGCGATGCACGCTTTAAATGATGATGCGTCTGAACTTCAGCTCAAAAAGCAGCTTCAATTTGAGGAAATGCTCATTCATTTACAAAAAGAAGCATTTCATATTCCAAGTGCAAAGGAGACTGTCGCTTCAGAAGTGGTTCACTATCTTGAACGTCATTTTACGCAAAAATTACAGATGGAGAAGCTGGCAGAGATTCTTCATTATCATCCTGATTACATGACAAGGTGTATGCAGACCGTGTACGGACTGACGCCGAGCCAGTACATCAATCGACTCAAAATTGAAAAAGCCAAAAGCCTACTTGCTTCAACGAATGAAAAAATAGCTCTCATTGCAGAACATGTAGGCATTGATGACCCAACGTATTTTTCAAAGCTGTTTCGGCAAAATGAAGGCATGACGCCTATCGAGTATCGTCATCTTGCTAAAAGAACGACAAAGTAAAGGAACGTGAACAGATGAAAGGAAAAAAAGAAGAGATTGTGAGCATACGTCCATTAGACGAAACCGATTTAGAAGTGGTATGGCATTTAAGGTTTAAAGCGCCAGACCAGGCTTATCGAAAGTGGAATGCACCGTATTTTATTGAACATGACATATCGCTTGCTGCATTTAAAAAACGCTATTTACAGGATGATTCTGTCCTGCCAAAACTATTTGGCATTGATGTTGGAGGTGAATTAAAGGGCACAGTTTCTTATTATTGGGAGAATGAACGCACACGTTGGCTGGAGTGTGGGATTCTTATTTATGACTCACGTTTTTGGAATGGGGGCGTTGGAACAAAGGCATTGCGTCTATGGATCGATGAACTCTTTTCACACATTGATATCCCACGCATCGGTCTGACCACCTGGTCTGGAAATGAACGCATGATGCGTTGCGCAGAGAAATGCGGGTTTATCCTTGAGGGAAGACTGCGTAAGGTACGTTACTATCAAGGGGAGTATTATGATTCGATGCGGTATGGGATGCTGAGAGAAGAATGGCAAAGCCTTCCGAATCATTCATTTGAATAGTTGTTTTTAAGATTAGGAAAAAAGTATAGTAAGATTAAATAAATTGAAAAAGAAGGGTGGCGGATGAATGTGAAATGGATTACAGGTTGGTTTGTATCCATCTTAGTCGCAATCTACCTATTCGTTGATGCACCAAAACACGGGAAAAATAAATGGTTATGGGCCATCTTAGGTCTTTTACTCGGGCTCTTCACACTTGGAATATATCTCATTCAAACAGGAAGAAAAGGGTTGGGCTGGACAGTACTGATTGTGTCCATTCTCATCTATGCGATTGCCATCCTCGTCTTTGTCTTGTACTTTCTCATGCTGGTCTTCGGGTACTCCAACGCAAATTAGAGAGTACGGCTGTGGTGATTTGTTTCACTTCAAGTTGCTACCGATTGATGGTTTGATTGCGCCAAAGCATCTTAGGATAAATGGTGATGGGGCTCGGGCAGGATGATCCTCATGTTTATCCATCTTATTTTATCTCATGTGGCTCACTGCTTTGGTCAAGTAAGTCCTTCATAAAGAAGGGCTTTTTTCTTTTATTTTTTGAGCAGGGACACCTGCAATGACAATTCGCTCTTCATGAAAGGAGCGATTCACTACTGCATTTGCTCCGATGGAAATATGATTCGCAATATAAATATTTCCAAACAGTTTAGCTCCAGGGCCGATCCATACATGATCTCCGATGACGGGCACATCTTTTTCATGATGGTTTTGACCGATATTCACGCCTTGATGAATATCACAAAACGCGCCGATTTTGGCATGCTTGTTCACAATCAACAGCCCAGTATGGTTGATTCTGAGCCCAGGTCCAAATACACCAATTGGGATATCAAAGCCAAGCTGCATGCCTTTCTTTTTATGTAAGTAACGATAAAACCATTTGCGTAACGTAGCACCGCTATTCGTATAGTACTCATATTTTCGTAAATATCTTTGATATTTCCAAATATCATCCCCAAGCCACTTTGGTCTTTTTCGATTGATGGCAAGTGCTTTCTGATCTTGTGCCAAGTAGTGGTGAAGGTCATGCTTCGTTAAAATCATCAGATCTCCCTCGATTCCCTTTCGTTTCAGAGAAATTATACCATCATAACCATTTATATCAAGATGAAATAACGTTCATTTTTTGTTTTACTACATTCATTTCATTCTGCCGTCCCGTATCAAACAAGGGAGCTACAACGAATAGAGCAAAAGAACCAGGAAAATTGATTTGTAATTTTTTTCAATATTTTTCATACTCAAACGTTACATCGCCTTATGGCTGTAGATGTTTGTAAAAAATACACGAAATTACTCGTTAAAAAGAGAATATAGCATTCATATGCTTTTAGAATCATCTTTTTGAATACAATTGACTTTCGTATCTTACATCCTCTAGGCTAGTAAATGAAAATGATAATCTTTATCAATTGGAGGAGTGTTTTATTATGTCCATCAAAACCGTTTCTAAAAATCAGCAATTTTTAGAGCAACAAAGTCAAAGAGAATCTAATGCAAGGTCTTACCCGAGACGGTTCCCATTAGCCATGCAAAAAGCCGAAGGTATGATCGTGACAGATGCAGATGGTAGAGAATTTTATGACTGCCTAGCAGGTGCAGGAACCCTTGCCCTTGGTCACAATCACCCGGTTGTTATAGATGCTATTGAACGTATGCTTCATGAAAAAAGACCGTTGCATACGCTGGACATCACTTCAGAGATTAAAGAAGAATTTGTGAATGAGATTTTTTCTCACTTGCCAGAAGAGTTTGCAAAAAGAGCAAAAATTCAATTTTGTGGACCAACTGGTGGTGATGCGATAGAAGCAGCAATTAAATTAGTCAAGACAGCGACGGGAAATCGTTCCATTCTATCATTCCACGGAGCATATCATGGTGCTACACATGGCACGATGTCATTAAGCGGCAACTTATCGCCAAAGGAAAAAGTACAAGGATTAATGCCAGATGTTCACTTCCTGCCTTATCCATATGAATACCGCTGCCCATTTGGAATTGGCGGTAAAGACTCACATCGCATTTCAAGCTCTTATATTGAGCGTGTATTAAATGACCCTGAGAGTGGAATTCTCCCGCCAGCAGGCATGATCTTTGAAGCGGTGCAAGGGGAGGGCGGCTCCATCCCGGCATCAATTGAATGGATACAAGAAATGAGACGAATCACAAAAGAAAAAGGAATTCCACTTATTATTGATGAGGTTCAATCAGGCATCGGCCGAACTGGTAAGATGTTTGCCTTTGAACATGCTGGTATTGTGCCAGATGTCATTGTGTTATCAAAAGCAATTGGGGGAAGCCTTCCGCTATCCGTTGTGATTTATGACAAAGACTTAGATCAATGGAATCCAGGTGCACACATTGGCACGTTCAGAGGAAATCAAATGGCGATGGCAGCTGGAACTGCTACGCTTAAATATATAAAAGAAACCAATCTGCTTGATCATGTAGAAGAGCTTGGTCAGCGTATGCAGGCCAATCTAAAAGACATTCAAAAACAAGTGCCTGCTCTCGGTGATGTGCGAGGAAGAGGATTAATGATTGGTGTTGAAGTTGTGAATCCAGATGAGAAACAGGATGTGGACGGCAGTTATCCAGCAAATCCAGAGCTAGCCAGTCTCATTCAAAAGAATTGTTTTGATAAAGGCTTAATTGTGGAGACAGGAGGCCGTTTTGGAAGTGTGATTCGATTCTTACCGCCTTTGATCATGACAGAAGAACAGCTTGAAAAAGTCATCACGATTTTTAAAGAGGCAGTTTACGATGCAGTCAACTAAACCGTCTGTCGATTCATTATTTATTCAACAAAGCCAGCTTGGGAGGGAGTCCTTCCAAGCGGCTCTCTACACATCCATCGACAGCTTACTGGCAGAGTGGCAAACAAGCAGAGGACCGTATAGCGGAATATTGCCTGGGAAATTAGCGGCTCATGTCGAATCGTTATTCCAGATTCAACCGGCTGGTGAATCCATTGAGTCTGTTTTTCAAGATATAAAAAATCACCTTTTACCGCATTTAGTTGATGTGTCACATCCTAAATGCCTGGCACATTTGCATTGCCCACCTCTTATTCCTGCTCTGGCAGCAGAGGTGATCGTAAGTTCCTTTAACCAATCAATGGATTCCTTTGATCAAAGCGGCATTGCATCTTTGGTTGAGGAGGAAATCCTCAAGTGGTTATGTGAAAAATTTTCTTATGGAGAACGAGCAGATGGGACCTTTACGAGTGGTGGAACCCAATCTAACTACATGGGACTGCTTTTAGCAAGAGATGCATTTTGTGAAAACACTTGGCAATGGAATGTACAGCAGAAAGGGTTGCCGAGCGAGGCAAACCGTATGCGGATTCTTTGCTCCAAGAATGCCCACTTCACTGTGAAAAAATCAGCATCTCAGCTAGGTTTAGGTGAACAGGCTGTTGTGTTAGTTGAGACGGACGAACATCACCGAATGGACCTGCATGATTTGCAGAAGAAGCTTATGGAGCTTAAAGAGCAGGATTTGCTTCCATTTGCAGTCGTGGCGACTTGCGGGACAACTGATTTTGGCAGTATTGATCCTGTACGTGACATATATGACATGGTGAAGCCTTTCGGTTTGTGGATTCATGCAGATGCTGCCTATGGAGGAGCGCTTGTATTAAGCAAAACCTTCCAAGGAAAATTAGATGGCATCGAGCTGGCTGATTCGATCACGATTGACTTTCATAAGCAATTTTATCAGCCGATCTCCTGCGGGGCATTTTTACTAAAGGATAAAAGACATTTTGGTTTGATTGATTACCACGCAGATTATCTCAATCCAAAGGAAGATGAACTGGAAGGCATTCTGCATCTTGTGAATAAATCTGTTCAGACGACGCGCCGGTTTGATGCGCTAAAACTCCTTCTCTCTCTGCGTATGATTGGAGAAGAAGGATTTGCAAGTATCATTGACCATACCATCCATTTTGCGAAAGATGTGGCTACGTTGATTGAGAAATATGAGCATCTTGAGGTGATCAATCCTGATCCAGAAATCAATGCAGTCGTGTTTCGTTTTATAGATGATCAACAAGCAGAGGACATCAATAAAATCATTCATCGCACACTTTTCCAAACAGGAACGGCTGTCGTAGCAAAAACAGTAGCCGATGGTCAAACTTGCTTAAAATTTACTTTGTTAAATCCGAGAACGACTATTACACATATTGAGGAAATCCTTTCTGACATTGTTGATATCGGGATCGCTCATATTCAATCCGGGAGGGTACTACGTTGAGTCAATATAAACAAATGGCTGAAAATGCAACTATGCAAAGCTTTTTAAACTGTTTTTTACGTGAAACAGGAATTGATCGATCTGCAAAGAAAGAGACAAAAGCAGACGGCTCACTTGTATTTGTAGCAGCATTAGCAAAACAAGATCTTGAGCTTGTCATTCCGATTCGATATTTTTCGCCTGTAGGCCGTCATCTCTTTGATTTTCCCGTTCGCTTTCGCCCGCAAGGCAGTGAGCAACAGGGAACGATCATCGATTACACCACACTTGTTGCTTTATGTTCAAAGGAACTTCTCATTGAATATGGCCGCACAGATGCAGAGGATGAGTTCATGCTTCGCATCATTTTAAGCTGCCGGAATATTGAAAGATTCATCAGAGAGAGAGAAAGTGATCGAGCGGCTCTTTCTTCAGCTGATTTTGAATATATTGAAGCGGAGCAGTCACTTCTTCTTGGGCATTTAACGCATCCTACACCAAAAAGCAGACAAGGAATGACAGAAGAGGAGGAAGCTATTTATTCTCCTGAGCTGAAAGGCTCTTTCCAGCTTCATTACTTTAAAGCACATCCGTCAATTGTGCTTCAGGATTCTTCTCTTTCACAATCTGCGGCAAGTCTCATGTTTGAGGAGCTCATGCGCCAGATGCCAGAAGAAAAAGAGAGACTGACGACGTTAACAGAAGGCGGTGAATATGTCCTGATTCCGATTCATCCGCTACAAGTCCAAGTGGTCATGGAGAAAGCGTTCGTCAAGCGTTATATAGAGGACGGGATGCTGACGTATTTAGGGCCGCTAGGATCTGAATACACAGCGACTTCTTCCTTTAGAACGGTCTATCAAAAAGACTCTGCGTACATGCTTAAATTCTCTGTCCCTGTAAAGATCACAAACTCTTTACGCGTTAACAAACAAAAGGAACTTGATCGTGGAGTTGAGATGTCTCGTATCTTAAAAACAGAATTAGGCGTTTCTTTATATGACAAATTCTCTGGATTCCGTGTGATTGAAGATCCTGCGTATCTATCTATTCAAGGGGATGAGGCGGAATCTGGCTTTGAAGTCGTCATTCGTCAAAATCCATTTTTGCATCATGAAAAAGGGGCAAGCTTAATTGCAGGGCTATGTCAGGATCATGCATATGGAGAAAAATCACGCCTTTCAGGCATTATCCATGAATTAGCAGATGCTGAAGGCAGATCAACAGAAGATGTCAGCCGTGATTGGTTCACACAATATTTATCGATTGCGTTAGAGCCGATGCTTTGGCTGTTTGAAACGTATGGACTTGCCCTTGAAGCCCATCAGCAAAATGCTGTCGTACAGCTAAAGAATGGATATCCGCACACATTCTATTATCGTGACAACCAAGGCTACTATTATAGCGAATCGAAAAAGGATCAGCTTGCGAAGCTTGTTCAAAACTTAAGCGTCAGAAGTGAAACCATTTGTGCAGACGATGTAGCGGTTGAGAGACTGCGTTACTATTTCTTCTTTAATCATTTGTTTGGTCTTGTGAATGGTTTTGGTACAGAGGGGCTTGCAAAAGAAGAAGATTTATTAGCCCTGATTAGAGACACACTGCTTGCGCATGAAGAGACATATGGTGCATCTGAGCTGACGAACAGTCTTCTTCGGTCACAGGAGCTGCCTTCAAAAGCGAACTTACTCACGCGGTTTGAAGATATGGATGAGCTGACGGGTTCTTTAGAAACTCAATCCAGGTACACGTCTGTATTGAATCCGCTCTTTTTACATAAGGAGGCGCTGATTGGATGAGGCATCGAATTGGGTTCATTCGCGCTGAATATGAACGGGACGTCCAGCTTGTCCACAAGTGGATGCAAGAAGAGTATGTCCACCCATTTTGGCATTTGAATATTCCATTTCCTGCTTTTGAAAAGCACTTTTATCAGGCCATTCATGATCCGCATCAAACCCTTTATTTAGGAACCATTGATGGCACGCCGATGAGCTATTTTGAAGCATACAATGTGAAAGGGGATATCATTGAATCGTACTATCAGCCTTCTCCGCATGATCAAGGCATTCACCTGTTAATTGGAGAGCCAGATTATGTAGGGAAAGGATTTGCGGCTCCGCTGCTTCAAGCCATGACAGCATTTCAGTTTGAGCAGAACAAACGAACAGAAAAAATCGTGGCTGAGCCAGATATTCGGAACGGAAAAATGATTCATGTCTTTGAAAAGTGTGGATTCGAACGTGTGAAACCAGTCACTTTACCAGATAAAACAGGTCTTTTGATGTTTTGTCATCGAGATCGATTTGAAAGGAAGTATAACCATGACGCGGTTCAACAAGCAAAATAATGTAGTGGATGTCATTGGGATTGGCATTGGACCATTTAACCTAGGGCTTGCTGCATTATCTGAAGAAGTAGACGAAATTGACGCTTTGTTTTTTGAAAGAAGTGAAGCGTTCCACTGGCATCCAGGTATGCTCATTGAAGGGACAACACTTCAAGTCCCCTTTTTAGCGGATCTTGTCAGTATGGCGGATGTGAAAAGCAAATATAGCTTTCTCAACTATTTGCAGGAACAAAACCGTTTGTATTCATTTTACTTTCTAGAAGACTTCCATATCCCGCGCAAGGAATACAGCCATTATTGCCGCTGGGTCGCGGATCAATTAGATTCTTGCCGATTTGGCATGAATGTCGAATCTGTCTCCATCGTTGAAAAAGCTGGAGAAAAACGATATGAAGTGCATGTCCGTCATGTGAAAGATCAAACGGTAGAGGTGTTTGAAAGTAAGCATCTTGTTTTAGGTATCGGTACACAGCCTGCGGTACCAGTATCTCTTCAGCCAGCTTTAGGGGATCGGGTGTTTCATTCTGCTGATTACTTGAAACGAAAGAAAGAAGGCTGTTTTAAAGGAAAATCCGTGACGGTCATCGGTTCTGGTCAAAGTGCAGCAGAAGTATTCTATGACATTTTATCAGACGATGAGGCGAAGGATATTCATTGGTTTACACGCTCTAAAGGGTTTTTCCCAATGGAATATTCAAATTTGGGTCTTGAGTATTTCTCTCCAGACTATATTGATTTCTTTTATGAGCTTCCGCAGCCTAAAAAAGATGCGCTATTAAAGCAGCAAGATTTGCTGTATAAAGGCATCAGCTCAGCGATGATCCAAGATATTTATCACTTGCTTTATGAACGTTCTGCTTGCGGAGAGCAGCTGAACACCGTGCTGCAGGCGATGACGGAAGTCAATTTGATTGAGGAAACGAGGGACGGCTTATCGCTTTCATGCAATCAATGGGTCAAAGAGGAATCCTTTACGCATGAGACAGACATTGTCGTCTTGGCAACGGGCTATCAATCTGTATTACCGCCATTTATTGATCCGATTTCCCATCATATTCAGTGGGATCATCAAGGACGCTTCCAGGTTGAACGTGAATATCGATTGAAAACAAACACATTAGGTGAGAATGATATTTTTGTACAAAATGCAGAGCTTCATACACATGGAGTAGGCGCACCAGATTTAGGGCTAGGGGCGTACCGAAACAGTGTCATTATCAATGAACTGGCTCGTCGACCTGTGTATCCACTTTATCAAAAGCATGTTTTCCAGACATTCGGTACACATAAACACGCAAATACATTTGAAGAAATCAAAGGGTAAGGAGGATGAACCGATGAGTGTACAAGATGAATTGAAAAAAGCGGTCAATCCTGCTGCTTGGAAAAAAGCAAACCAGCGAATGGTGGCAAAAATGCTGTCCGAATATATGTATGAGGATATGCTTCATCCCGTTCAGCTAAATCATCAGGATGGCATCGCCCAATATGAATTAATCATTCACGAACAGAAGAAATATCGTTATCTCGCAAAACCTCGTTTGTTTGATAGTTTTGATACGATTGCTGAATCGATCGAGTGCTGTCAAGACGGAACATGGACAAAGGATGTTAGTGCCATTGTGTTTTTACTAGACATTCAGCCAATCATCCCAATGTCTTCTGAAACAACTGGTCATCTGATCAAAGAGCTTCACCATACCTTGTTAGCGGATGTTCATTTGCTGTCGAAAAAAGCACTTCGTGCAGATGAGCTAACAGATACAGATTATGCATGGATTGAGGGCGAGATGACTGGTCATCCGTGGATCGTCTATAACAAAGGGCGTATTGGATTCAGCTACGATGATTACTTAGCCTATGCACCTGAAAGGCAGGAATGTGTGCAACTGTCTTGGATTGCTGTTCACCGAGAACTTGCGACTTTCCATGCGGTCGATCATGAGAACTATGAGCACATCATTGCCAAAGAATTAGACGAAGTCACGATTCGTCAATTCCAACGTGTGTTAAAGGATGAAGGGCTGAATGCGGCTGATTATTATATGATGCCTGTTCATAAATGGCAGTGGACGCATATGATCATCCAGCATTTCCCTGAAGATTTAGCCATGCGCCGTATTGTGTATTTAGGAGAAGGGCTGGATCAATATATTCCACAGCAATCGATCAGAACCTTTACAAACATCTCAAATAAAGGCAAGCATCATATTAAACTGCCAATGAGTATTTTAAATACGCTAGTGTACCGGGGGCTCCCATCAGAACGTACGGTGATTGCACCTCGTATTACAGCACATATTAAAGGAATCGCCGATCAAGACGCCTTTTTATCCGATGTATGCCGCGTGATTTTACCAGGTGAGAATGCGAGTATCAATGTTGATCATCCTTATTACAGCAAGCTACCTGGTGCGCCATATCAATACCTTGAAATGCTTGGGGTCATTTTTAGAGAAAGCATTTATACGTATTTAGATGAAGGGGAGAGCCCTGTTACGTTGGCGGCACTGACGTATGAAGATCATGAAGGCGAGCCTTATCTGAAACAGCTCATTGAAAAATCGGGTCTGTCAGCAAAAGAATGGATGGCGTCATTCTTCCACGTTGTCATGCCACCGCTTCTGCACTTTATGTATCAATATGGCACGGTGTTTTCACCGCACGGACAAAATACAATTCTTGTATTAAAAGATCACAAGCCGCATCGTTTGGCGATCAAAGATTTTGTTGATGATGTGAACATTAGTGATCAACCGCTGCCTGAATTGGCTTCATTAGAAGAAGATCTAAAGGAAGTGCTGCGTAGTGAGCCGCCTGAGGGTCTTGTACAATTTATTTTTACGGGCCTGTTTATTTGCAATCTTCGTTACGTGTCAAATGTGTTAGACAATCACAATCTGTTAGATGAAACGACGCTTTGGCGCTTGCTTGCAGAAGAAATTCAGCAGTATCAAAAGCAATTTCCACAGCTAAAAGATCGTTTTGCTTTATTTGATCTATTCCAGCCTCAGCTGACAAAGCTTTGCTTAAACCGTAATCGCATGATTGATTACGGCTATGGAGATGGAGATGACCGGCCGCATGCATCAGAGCATGGCAAGGTCACAAATGCACTCGCTCAAGTTCTCTCATCCGTAGGCGAAAAATAAAAAAGAAAAGCTGTAGACAACATCTGTCTACAGCTTTTTGATTTTTTAAGAAAATGCTTGTGAGGCCAGAAAATAGAGAAGCGCCGAATCGTTCTGCTTTTCGTTCCCGCGAATCATCATAAAATGTGCGACGTTTGTTTTCGTAAATCCTGCTTCTACAAGTGATGCATGCAGGCGTTCAGCTGTTTCTTCCTGCATATCTAAACGAAAGGCGCCAGAATAAGACGTGAGAAGTGATTGAATGAGTGATAGCGCCGTTTGTTCATCGTTTGCTGCAAGCGGGCCAATCATCAGATTAGCTGGTGTTTCCACACCAAACGCGAAGCCGGTGATTTCGTGGTGTTCATCCTTTGCGATCAGTTTAAATGCTGCTCGCTCCATTCGCTTTATTAAGAAGTTTGATCGATTGGTCCCTGCGCCTTTTTCATCCAGCCTTTCAATAGACGGGAGGTGCGTTTCATCAGCGGGAAAAAGATGAATCTGATGTGACGCGTGAAGCGCACTAGGATTTGTTTTTTGTGCTTTGTATGTATGAATATAACCGGCTGTCTGAAAGCCGATTTTTTCATAAACTGGCTGTCCTTGTACAGTAGCCGTTAAAACGACAGGGACACTTGGATCACTATGACGAAGTAGTGTGTCAATCATTTGACGGGCAAGACCGAGGCCTCGATGTGTCTCAGATACAATGACCGCCCCAATTGATGCCACTCTGTCATACTGAAAAAGTCCAGCGCATGAAATGACTTGTCCGTCAGTTGTTGTAAAACCGGTAAAATGTCCATTTGTTAAAAGAGATGTGAGCTCTTCCGCATTGTAATCAGGCCAGTCGACCTCTTTTGACAATGCGACAAGGTCTGGTATGTCATCAAGGGTTAAAGTTCGTTGTATAACGTTTGCCAATACACGCAACTCCTTCTTAGCTGATTTCTCTATATGTATCGTACCATAAGAACGCATAAGAAAAAGGAAAAGGGGATACCTTTTCCTTCAGCGTATAGACAAACCCTCGCATTTGGTGTCAGTCCTGCGCTTCGGTTCTCCCTTTTCCTTTTGTATAGTTTAATAATTGAGGTCACGGTTGTATTCATATTCAAAGGTGAGCTGTAAGTTCTTAATTGAGACAACGCCTACTTTGATTAACCGTCCACCGATCAATTGAGGAACCTCGGTTGCATTAAAAGAAACAAAAAAGCGGTCTTTTGCTGGCACTTGACTTGTTTTATAAGAAGAGATGTCAACTTTTTGACCGTTCCAAGGTACGTTCACTGTTCCGCCTTTTAAGGAAGAGACAGTGAATACATAATTATATGCATTTGTACTGCCTTTTTCAGCTTCTAATGACAGGCCAGTGACAACGGCATCCTGCGGCAAGCTGCTTAAATCAAAAGAAGAATTGGGAGATCCGGCTTCATTGAAACTATTCAATGTGGCAGGTGATCCATATCGTTTCGTTGTGGCTTTTTCAATACTTTTATCAAAGACAATACGATACATGTTGTCCTCTTCATTTAATAATTGCTTTGGTTTGACGGCTAAATAGTAGTCAGTGCTTGCGGCAATTTTCGGCATATGGATGATTTCATTTTGGTTGTTTGTCCGCACAGAGGAAGACACGAGTGACCCGCTCTGATTGTAAAGATAAAGATCGAAATCATTTCCAGCTTTCACATTGACGAGTTTGATAGAAAAGCGGCCATCTGCTCCATCAAATTTAGAGCTGGTGAACCGGTAAAAATCAATGTCATTCATAGAAGAGATACTACCTTCGTGATATAAATAGGTCTTGTTTAGATGAAGAGAGTGCTGTAAGAATTGAGCTTTTTCCATCGTATCATTGTTTGCATAATCACTGTCTGGATACAGATGCTCCAATTCTTCTGTATAATATGTTGTTTGTTTCGTAGAAGTTTCACTTGCTTGAGCAGGTGATTGGAAAAGAGGGCTAGCGATAAAGAGGCCTGTAAGCAATAAAACCCCGATCTTCTTTTTGAACATGACAAACATCTCCTTTTAAGTAAATGACTTTCATTTATAATATCGGTAAATAAACGTAATATTTCATATTTATTCCATTTTTATTTATAAAAAGAACCTCCAATTCAGGAGGTTTTTTTAGTGAACGTTAAAATATCGAGCTTCAGGATGAGAAACGACAATGGCTGAAACGGATGCTTCGGGCTCCATCATAAACCCTTCTGTGAGATGAATCCCGATTTTTTCTGGCTGCAGCAGGTGGAATAGTTTTTCTTGGTCTTCTAGATTAGGGCACGCTGGATAGCCAAAGGAATAGCGCTGACCTTGATATTTGGCTTGGAACCGTTTCTCCATCGTGAAATCGACTGGGTCTGGGAATCCCCATTTATCACGAATTACTTGGTGCGTTCGTTCAGCCAATCCTTCTGCAAGCTCAAGTGCTAAAGCTTGGACCGCATGCATTTTTAAATAGTCACCCTCTTGTTTAAATTGCTGCGCAACCTCTCGTATGCGGGCACCAGCCGTCACTGCAAATAAGGCGATATAATCTTTCTCGTTCTCTCCGCTTTTCCGCACATAATCAGAAATAGACCGGTACGGAAGTTTTTCCTGTCTTGGAAATTGGAATGTCTCAATGACGCGGTCAGGCGCTTCTGGATCATAGATATGCAGGTCATTCCCATTTGAACTGGCAGGGAAGAATTGATAGACGAATGCAGGTGCAAACCAGTTTTTCTCTCTGCCTTCTTGAAGAAGATCTGTGATCAGTTGTTTTAACTCCAATGCTTTTGGATGCTGTTCAGCCAAGAGCTTTTTGACCTTTCCTTTTAAGCCGAGATGATGGCCGATCAGCATCTGCTCATTGACATAGGGCATAATGTGGTGCAAATCAATATCCCGTACATAATGGCGTTTCGTATTTTCTGGCGTGAAAATCGCTGCCTCCGGAAGTGTCGCGCGTTTTTCTAGTAATTCAATCACAGCTTTTGGCTGCGTTGTTTCTTTTTCCTTATGGAGTGTTTCTTGATCCTCTAAGGGTTTTGTTTGAAATTGAAGAGGGTTCGCTCTTAATTCATTCGCTAAAGACAGGCCGTCCATTGCATCTTTGGCGTAAAGGACGGGGCCATCATATTGAGGCGAAATTTTCATCTTCGTAAACTTCCGGGAAAGCGCCGCGCCGCCCACCAAAATGGGAACAGAGATGTTTGCTTTTTGTAAATCTTGAGCGGTCAAGACCATTTGCTGTGCTGATTTGACAAGTAAACCTGATAATCCAATCATATCTGGCTTTTCTTTTTGCACCGCTTCAATCAATGTTTGTGGGGTTACTTTGATTCCGAGATCGACGACGTGAAAGCCATTATTGCTCAAAATGATGTCGACCAGGTTTTTCCCTATATCATGGACATCGCCTTTGACGGTGGCGAGGAGAATCTTCCCTTTGCCGCTTGCGTCCTTTTTCTCCATAAATTGCTCAAGGTATGAAACAGATGCTTTCATGACCTCAGCGGATTGGAGGACTTCAGCTACAATCAATTCGTTTTGATTAAAAAGGCGCCCAACCTCTGACATTCCCTGCATTAATGGTCCATTGATGACATGAAGAGGTGATTCAAATTTCTCCAAAGCAAGGGCCAAGTCATCAATCAGGCCTTCTTTCGTCCCTTCGACGACATAGAGTGCCAGCCTTTCATCAAGTGATAAGGAGATCTTTGGTTTCTTCTCTGTTTTCTTTTTCCCTCGATAAAATTGGGTGAACTCAGCAAGGGTTTGATCATTTGTTTCATAAAGTAAAGTTTCAGCCAGCTTGATTTCTTCCTTTGGAATTGAAGCGAAGCGTTCAAGCTTTTCAGTATTCACGATCGCATAATCAAGCCCTGCTTTTACGCAGTGATACAAATAAACGGCATTCAATATTTCTCTGCCAACTGGCGGGAGTCCGAAAGACACGTTACTAATGCCTAAAATGGTGAGACATTCAGGCAGTGCTGCTTTGATTCGCTCAATGCCTTTAATCGTCTCTTCAGCAGCACCAATATACTGTTCGTCTCCAGTACCTACTGGAAAGACAAGCGGGTCAAAAATGATATCACTCGCAGGGATTCCATATTTTTTCGTGAGCAGGTCATGGGATCTTACGGCAATCTCAAGTTTTCGATCTGCTGTGACGGCCATCCCTGTTTCATCGATTGTTCCAACAACAAGTGCGCCGCCATATAGCTTGACAAGCGGAAGAATCTCTTCAAAGCGCTCTTCTCCATCCTCTAAATTAATAGAATTGATAATGGCTTTTCCTTGAGAATACATGAGTGCTTTTTCGATGACATGTTTATCGGTTGAATCAATGACAAAAGGAGCTTTCACTTTTTTCATGGCTTCTTTTAAAAAGCCTTCCATGTCTGCTATCTCATCACGATCAGGGTCTGCTAGACACACATCAATGACGTGAGCGCCATTTTTCACTTGAGCACGGGCAATTTCTGCGGCCTCTTCAAACTTTTGTTCTGCGATGAGCCGTTTGAATTTGCGTGAACCAATGACATTTGTGCGCTCACCAACAAAGAGGGGGCGCATCGCTTCTTCATAAATGAGGGGCTCGATGCCTGATACGGTATGCGGTGATGACTCATGCGACATGCTGCGGGGCTGAAGCGAACGTACTTCATCTGACAATGCCTGAATATGTGCAGGCGTTGTACCGCAGCAGCCACCGACGATATTTAACCAGCCTTCTTTTGCAAAAGCGGCAATTTTTTTAGCAAGCGAAGCAGGGGATTCGTGATATTGCCCTTCTTCATCAGGGAGACCAGCGTTTGGATAGCAACTGACAGCCGACTTTGAGATGGAGGAGAGTGTACGGATATGGTCTGTCATAAATTCTGGACCAGTTGCACAGTTTAGTCCGACGCTGATTGGTTTCATATGCTCAAGTGAGATATAAAAGGCTTCAATATCTTGACCGGCAAGGGTGGTGCCCATTGGTTCAATCGTCCCTGACACCATCAGTGGTAGCTCAATACCGGTTGCGTGAAAGGCTTCTTGAATACCTTTAAATCCAGCTTTGACATTCAGCATGTCTTGACTCGTTTCTAAAAGAAGAGCATCACATTTCCCATCAATCAGGGCGCGGGCTTGTTCTTCGTAATTTGCAACGAGCTCTTCAAACGTTGTGCCGCCTGTCACGGATAATGTTTTTGTAGTGGGTCCCATTGCGCCTACAACAAAGCGGGGCCAGTCTGGTGTCGACAAACGGTCTGCTTCACGCTTTGCCAGCTGAGCTGCTTTTACGTTCAATTCATAGGCGAGATGGCCAAGTCCATATTCATCGAGAACGAGCTTCGTCGCGCCGAATGTATTTGTTTCGATTAAATCTGCACTTGCTTCAAGATATTGCCGGTGAATCGTGGAGATAATATGAGGGGCTGTGACGTTCAAATATTCGTTACAGCCTTCATACTCTTCTCCGCCGAAATCCTCTGCTGTGAGCTCGGCGTTTTGAATCATTGTGCCCATTGCACCGTCAAGGACGAGGATGCGTTTTTTGAGCTGTTCAGTGATAGTTGGCATGGATGTTTGGCTCCTTTTCTTTCTGATGGATGTAAGTTGTCAGTTCTGCTGTTAAATCTGATCGAAGGAAAGGGGTAATTAAATAGATACCATTAAACAATTCGCAGGCTGTATCTAATAAAGAACGGGCAATCGCTAATCCTTCTGTCCGCTGCTTTTCTTTATCTTCGCCTGCCTTGGCCATAATCTCACGAATCGAGTCAGACAATTTAATGCCGGGAATTTCATGATGAATAAACTCAGCATTTCGGCTGCTTGTTAGCGGCATAATACCAATGTAAATCGGTTTATCCAAATGTCGGCTTTCTTCATGAATCTTCACAAGCTGTTCTTCAGAGTAAACAGGTTGTGAAATAAAATAATCGGCACCGTATTCGATTTTCTTCTCGAGGCGTTTGACCGCTTTATCAATATGACGGACATTGGGATTAAACGCGCCAGCCACTGAAAAATTAGTCTTTTTCCCGAGCGGTTTCCCAGAGAAAGATAGCCCCTCGTTAAATTGTTTGATCAGACGGATCAAATCAAAGGAGGTTAAATCATACACAGATGTCGCACCTGGGAAGTCTCCAATTTTAGACGGATCGCCTGTGATGGCTAAAATATCGGTTAGTCCAAGCGTGTCCAGTCCCATTAAGTGGGATTGGAGTCCAATCAAATTGCGATCACGACATGTGATATGGACAAGTGAACGCATATCAAGCTGCTGTTTCAATAAAGCGCCGCATGCCACATTGCTAATACGCGGGGTAGCTAGAGAGTTATCGGCCAGTGTGAGGGCATCAATGCCTGCACTTTTTAATTCGTTCGCTGCGATAAGGAATTTTTCAAAGTTCAGCTTCTTCGGCGGGTCCAGCTCGACGATAATCGAACGTTTTTTCACAGCCAGCTCGTCAAGACCTGGTTCTGTCCGTTGATCTTGGATGGAAATGATTTCTTCTTTTAATACTTTCACTTCTTTTTCGGTGATAGGTGCTAAATCTTTGACCGCCTCAGCCATGGCGCTAATATGCTGAGGGGTTGTTCCGCAGCAGCCTCCAATGATTCGTGCGCCCTGATTTCTAAACTCAAGTGCACTTTTTCGGAAATAATCATTATCTGTATCATAGACGAGTCTGCCTTCTTCAAGGGAAGGAAGACTGCTATTTGGATAGACAGATAAATGCGAATTTTGCAAAAGTGGAACGCCTTCAAGTGCCTGAATCATATGATAAGGGCCTAATCGGCAGTTAATGCCGACGACATCAGCGCCAAGTGAGGATAATTCAGATAAACCGTCTTTTAGCGGTGTACCGTCCTGCAATACACCTTGCTCATGCATGGAGACGTTCATGACAATCGGAAGCGCTGTTTCTTTGCGAGCAATCTCAAGCACGGCTTTTGCTTCTTCAATATCGTAATATGTTTCAAGCAGTAACCCATCAGGCTCTTCATTTAAAAGGATATAGAGCTGTTCTCTAAAGCTCCGTTTAATCTCGTCTAAAGAGTAGGCATTTTTGTTAAATGTTCGAATGCCGCCGATCGTTCCGAGGACATAAGCTGAGCCAGCGGCTGCTTTGGCAATTTGTACAGCTTTTGTGTTGATGCGTTTTGTTTCTTCCTCTAAACCGTAGCGGGATAGTTTAATATAATTTGCGCCGTACGTATTTGTTTGAATGATGTCTGCACCAGCCTGCACATATGCTTCGTGCACTCTTTTGACTTCATCTTCTTTCGATAAATTTAATTCTTCAAAGCAGCGGTCAATGCCATAAGAGTATAAAAGTGTTCCCATTGCTCCATCGGCAATCAGTACGCGATTTTGTAAGTCTTGTAATAGGCCCATTGGTTTCCTCCTTATTTCTATGTAACAAAAAAAGCCTTCTGATAAGAAGAAGACTTTTTGGCTGTATTGAAATTCTTCTCCTTATCTTCCAAGCAGTTGCTTGCTGGATTTAGCACCTTGGTCATAGAAAATAGATTTCTACTACACCGGTTGCTGAGGCTTCACAGGGCCAGTCCCTCTGCCTCTCTTGATAAGAAAGCGATATGAACATGTCAATGAATTGAACTTCCATCAACTGTATCGAAAAAATCGGAAATAATCAATGGAAAATTTGAAATTTATCGAAAATTTATAAATTGGACGTCAATCGGTAAATCTGCCTTACGCATGAGTGCCATCACTTCTTGTAAATCATCTTTATTTTTTCCTGTCACACGCACTTGGTCATCTTGAAATTGCGACTTTACTTTTAAACCAGATTGTTTGATCAAGGCATTGATCTTTTTGGCATTGTCCTTATCAATCCCGCTAATCAGCTTTGCACGCTGGCGAACGGTTCCACCTAGGGCATGTTCTGTTTTTCCATAGTCAATGTTTTTAGTCGGTACGTTTCGTTTAATCAGTTTTGTCACAAGGACATCCTTTAGCTGCTCCAGCTTGAAGTCATCATCAGAAATGAGAACGAGTTCTTCTTTTTCTAGTGAAATATCACTTTTACTTCCTTTAAAATCATAACGGTTTTTAATTTCTTTCAGTGCTGCTTGAATGGCGTTTTGCACCTCTGGCAGCTCCACCTTCGAAACAATATCAAATGAACTTTCTTTTGCCATCACATATGACCTCCAACTATAGATATTGCGTCTATTTTATCATGCCCATAGGGGAAGAAGAAACTTTATCGAAGCGAGTTCAGATGCATGCGGTATAATTCAAGTACAGTTTGTCCACTTTAGCTAACAGAACTAGAGATGTTCATGATGACAGAAGTATAGTAGAATAAAGTGAATCAAAAGATGAACGAACGCTCTTTTAAGGGCAGATAGGAAGGAAGAGAACATGAGACCAGGTGAGCAACTGACCTTGCAAATAGATAACGAGATGGAATACGGCTACTTTTTAACAGATGGCGAAGATTCTGTTCTCCTACATCGCAGTGAGATGACAGAGGATATTGGAGATCGTGATGAAGTAGAGGTCTACTTATATGTAGATCATGAGGAAAGACTGGCAGCGACGATGAAAATTCCAAAAATCAATGCACATACATACGACTGGGTAGAAGTCGTAGACGTTGTAGAAGATATGGGTGCTTTTGTCGATATAGGTTTGTCAAAGGATGCACTTGTTGCAACTGAACACCTCCCGCCTTTTGAGGAAGCGTGGCCGAAAAAAGGCGACAAACTATACTGTATGCTCAAAGTGACAAGTTACGGGAGAATGTTCGCAAAACCAGCCACTGAAGATGTGATCAGTGAATTATTTACTGAGGCGCCAGAAACGTTAATGAACAAAGAAATGACGGGAACGATTTATCGCTTAATTGCGACAGGTTCTTTTATGCTGACAGATACAGGCGTGCGTGGGTTTATCCACCGCACGGAACGAAAGGAAGAGCCTAGATTAGGATCGACCGTGACAGGACGTGTCATTGCAGTGAAAGAGGACGGAACCGTGAACGTTTCTCTGCTTCCTAGAAAACAGGATGCATTATCTGTCGATGCAGAAGAAATCTTAACTTATATGAGAACGAGAAACGGTGCAATGCCTTACGGGGATAAAAGTAATCCAGAAGATATCCGGGAAAGATTTCAAATGAGCAAAGCAGCCTTCAAACGAGCATTAGGTCATCTGATGAAAAATGATCTTGTTTACCAAAAAGAAGGATGGACATACGAGAAAAAGTGAGCATTTGCTCGCTTTTTTTATTTTTATCATAAATAATGGTTTTTTTCAGTGAAAAAAGTCATGAAAAAAGCTGAAAATCCTTCACTTTATCATTGAAACAATGCCTCTCAAATCCGATAAATAAGGGGTAAGGATGATAAAAGGAGTGTGTTTTTGGATGAAAGTGAAGATTTCATTACTTCTGATGGCAGCGATGATCATGGTACTCGCCTCATGCAGCAATCAGCAGGGAGGACCACCGATATCAAATGCGAAGCATATTGGTGTCATGCTGACGGATGATGGTCTTGGTGATCAATCATTTAACGATTCATCATTTAAAGGATTAGAAAAAGCACGTGATGAGCTTGGCATTGAATTCGATTATAGAGAAATTGCAGAAACCGATACATATGAAAAAGGGCTGACCGAGCTTGTGAAAGATGGAAATGACCTGATCATCGGTGTAGGTTTCAGTATGCAAGAAGACTTAGAAAAGGTAGCGAAAAAATATCCGAAAAAGCAATTTTTACTCATTGATGCTGTGTCTGAACTGAAAAATGTCACATCAGTGACTTTTAAAGAAGAGCAGGGCAGCTATTTAGCGGGAGCACTTGCTGCCATGACAACAAAAAGTGATGTCATTGGTTTTGTGGGCGGAGTCGATGCAGAGGTGATCCATCGATTTGAACAAGGCTATCAAAAAGGCGCAAAATCAGTGAATCCGAAAATCAAGGTCGTATCCACGTATGCTGGCACATTTAGTGATGCAGGCAAAGGCAGTAAAATAGCGAAAGACATGATCAAAAAGAAAGCAGATGTTTTATATGCCGCAGCCGGTTATACGGGTGTTGGTGTATTAAAAGAAGCGCAAACGCAAGGCAAATACGCAATCGGCGTGGACAGCGATCAGTATTATACAGCTGAAAAAGCCGTTATTTCGTCTATGGTCAAAAAAGTAGATGAAGTCGTCTATCAATTCAGCGAACAGCTCGTCAAAAGCAGCAAAATCAAAAGCGGGCATATCGTTTATGACTTAAGTAATGACGGAATCGATATGGCAAGAATCCGGGTGCTCAAAGATGCTGAGAAATTGACCAAAAAATTAAATGGACTGAAGCAGACACTTCTGAAAGAAGAGGGGGCAGCATCATGAGCTTACGCATCAAAATTTTGCTCAACTCACTCATTTCACTTCTTTTAGCGGTTGGCGTAATTGCCTTTATTATTGTGAGCATGACAAAAATTCAGTCATCAAGCGAAACAGAAGTTCAAACCTTACTGAACGTACAAAAAACGAAGGCCAGCTTTGAAAGTGTCGAACAAGCCATGACCAATTATTCCATGACCCTTTCAGATGAACAGCTAGAGGTCGTTCAAAGCGATATATCGACAGCAAAAAAACAGCTGCAAACGTTAAACAAAAACGCAGGAAATATGAACAAAGAAGCCCTAACACGGTTAAATTCAAAGTTTGACACATGGACGCAAGAAGCAAACAATGCCATTGGTGAAAAAAATGCCTCTGATGCCAGACGAGTGGCTGCCAGAATTGACGGTGTTTTAAACGACGTGCATACGATGAATAAAAGAGCACAAGAAGCGTATGAATACCATTTAGAGGAGGCGGCAGACAATGTGCAAAGGATCATCACAAGCGCATCTGTCGCAGCCCTCACGCTGATTGTCATCGCCGTCTTTTTAAATATTGGTTTAACGAGATCCATTGTGACACCAATCAAATCCCTTTCTTACCGGGCAAAACAGATTGCCGAAGGAAACCTCGCTGTGGAGCGGATGAACATCAAGCGGAAAGATGAAATCGGTGGCTTAAATGAGTCGTTCAATCAAATGACGGATCAGCTGATTAGCTTGATTCAAGAAATCAGCCATGTCTCAAGCCAAGTAGAATCATTCTCGGTTCAGTTAGATGATGAAAACAAAAAGCTTATGGAATCGGCCAATCAAGTGTCAGTATCGACAGACGAAATGGCGAATGGTTCACAAGCGATTTCAGAAGACCTTCAGCATGGCGTTAGTTTGATTGAGAAAATGGATTCACATGGCCGTAAGAATTCCGAAAGATCACATACAGTCATCCGTAGTACAGAGGATGCCATTGAAGCGGTGGAAAGCGGAAAGCACACGTTAACAGAAACAAAAGCAGCCATTGAAAAAAATACACGTGCGACGAGACAAATTGAAGAGTCAGCAGGAGAATTCACTCAGTACGCAAGCGGAATCTCCGCAATGGCCAAAACGGTTTCTGATATTGCGGACCAGACAAACCTCCTTTCGCTCAATGCGGCGATTGAAGCGGCAAGAGCAGGAGAAGCTGGAAAAGGGTTTGCCGTCGTAGCGGACGAAATCCGTAAGCTGGCAGATGAATCGTCTCGTGCAACAAGACAAATTTTTGACATGGTGAGTCATATTGAAAAAGGCATTCAATCCATTAGCCAAACTGTACAAGAAGGGGTCAAGCTATCACTTCAGCAGCAAGATGCAATGGACAAAACCTCACACTCCTTTGAAGATATAGAAACAAAAGCACAACATATTAAGCAAGAAATGGCGATCTTAAATGACCAAATTATTCAATCAACAGAGCTTGGCGGACAAGTGCTGCACTCGATTGAAAATATTAGTGCCGTTGTAGAAGAAACGGCAGCGGGTAGCGAAGAAATTTCTGCCTCGGCAAACGAACAGCTGCAATCTTTCCATCAAATGAACAAACAAGTAGAAGAACTGATGAGTATGACAGCAAGGTTAAACGAAACCGTTCACCGATTTAAGCTATCATAAGAAAAGCACCCTTCCCGTGATGTTTCAGGGAAGGGTGCTTTTTATGATGGGCTGCCTGTAAAGAAGATGGCAAGTGTGCTAGGGCCTGAGTGGGACCCAACAGCCGCTCCGATGACCTGGATGTCGATTTCTTTTGGGTGAAATTCGGCTTCGATTAATTGTCTCATTTCTTCTGCAAGTGCAGGGTCATCTCCATGACTAATGCCAACAGTTTGACTAGACCAGTCAGATCCGCGTTCTTTCATCAGCTCGATAATGCGTTTCAATAATTTTTTACGGCCACGAATTTTTTCAAGGGGTATCAGTTTTCCATCCTCAACGTGTAAAATGGGTTTAATACTTAACAATCCGCCAACAAATGCGGACGCTTTACTGATTCTTCCGCCTCTTGCTAAATACGATAAATCGTCTACAGTAAAAATATGTTGTAAAGATTCACAAAAATGCTTTACAGACGTTTCAATTTCTTGTATTGTATTTCCGTCAATGGCAAGTGATTGAGCGTGTTTGACAGCTAGTCCATAACCAAGTGAAGCACATTTAGAATCAATGATTCGCAAATCGAAATCAGGGTATTCTTCCTTCACTTCGTTTGCCATCATCACAGCGGTTTGGTATGTACCTGAAAGCTCTGATGAAAAGGCAACATAAATAGCCGATGTATGGGTTTGGGCCGCAGAAACAAAGGCTTCTTTGATCCGGTTTGGTGAAGCTTGTGATGTTTTTGGACTTGCACCTTGTCTCATCGCATCAAATACTTGTTTTGGTTCAATGGTGATCAAATCCTCAAATTCCTGCTCGCCGAGTAACACACGCAGCGGAATGAGTGTCATGTTTTGTTCATCATAATAAGAAAGAGGCAGATCAGCAGCACTGTCTGCTATGATATGAACAGTCATCAAAATCCCTTCTTTCTAAAAAATCAACCATATTTTACATCTTTTTAGCCTAACTATATCATAGAAAATCATTTTTTCGTGTTCAAATTCTAAATTTTAGGGAAAACCATAGAGAGAATGGTAAGTGGAGGAATGACAACATGTTCATTGGAGAAGCAAAAAAATTCATCGTCGTCGTCATTGGTGCCTTACTTAATGCGATTGGGCTGAATTTATTTTTAATCCCTGCTGACGTATATGCAAGTGGTTTTACTGGGGTTGCCCAGCTGTTATCTAGTTTAATCGATCAATATGCACCGTTTTATTTATCAACAGGGATCCTATTATTTATTTTAAACATTCCGGTCGGCATTTTAGGCTGGATGAAGGTTGGTCGTTCCTTTACTTTGTATAGCATTATTAGTGTGGCGCTGACAACGATTTTCCTCGGCATTTTACCAGAGACAAGTGTTTCTGAAGATATTTTATTAAATGCTGTATTTGGCGGAGTCATTTCTGCACTTGGCATTGGGATTACACTGAAATATGGGGCATCTACAGGCGGCCTTGACATTATTGCGATGATTTTAGCGAAATGGAAAGACAAACCAGTGGGCACGTATTTCTTCATTTTAAACGGAATTATCATTTTTACAGCAGGATTGTTACAAGGTTGGGAGAAAGCTTTATATACCCTTGTCACATTATATGTGACGACTAGGGTAATTGATGCCATCCATACGAGACATGAAAAGCTGACCGCCATGATTGTGACAAAGAAAGCAGATGAAATCAAAGAAGCCATTTATGGAAAAATGGTCAGAGGGATTACGACTGTTCCGGCAAAAGGGGCATTTACCAATGAACAAAAAGAAATGATGGTCATTGTCATTACAAGGTATGAGCTGTATGAACTTGAACAAATTATAAAGGAAGTCGATCCAAAAGCCTTTACAAATATTGTTCAAACAACCAATATTCTTGGATTTTTCAGACGAGATTAAAAGGTGGGTAGAAGATGAAAAAAGGGTTAGTGCTTTTTCTCGTTCTATTGGTTTTAACAGCTTGTGGACAACAAAAAAAGGATGAACCAAACAAGGAGGTATCCGGTCAAATGGGAGAAAAAACCGTTGTACTCACAGTAGACCCCGTCCAAAAAGGTTCTTCGGTTCAATTTCATATGTCACTAAAAAATGACTCAGATCGAGATATTGAATTCACGTTTAACACAAGCCAAAAATTCGAATTGAGTGTGTACGATGAAGACGGAAATGAAAAATACCGTTACTCGAAAGACCGTATGTTCACACAAGCCATCCAATCCTTTGTGCTGAAAGCAGATGAAACATATGACTTCCAAGATACGTGGTCAAACGGTGTGGAGCCGGGAACGTATGAAGCGGTCGTCACATTTAAAGGAAAAGCAGAAGGGCTAAAGCAAATCACTGAGAAGAAAACGTTCCAAGTGAAATAAGCATAAGAAAAGCTGTCCACAAAGCGGACAGCTTTTTTCGTTAAAGATCATCAAGCAGGTCTTGGAACGTATGCAGCTGGTTTCTTTCTGCATCTGTCGAATTAGCAAATGCAGATGATACGGCGTTTTTAGCTCGCTGAACTGCTTGTTGACGCTCTAAACCAGATGGAAATGAAGAAGTAAGGGCTTCTTCAGTAAATGATTTGGCTTGATCAAAAAGTTCGTTTCTCACAATGAACCTCCAGAAGCATCAGTCTTCATATTTCCCCTGTCCTCCGCAGCTTCTTCAAGTGTGGAACGATACGGAAAACGTGCGTCATGTAGACTGACTGAATCTTTACCTTGTTGTATAAAGCGTTTCGATTTGCTTCTTTTACCCATTCGGAATCCGCCCCTTTACACAAGCTGACAGGACAACCTGTCTAACGGTAGTATGCCCGCTTCGACCTGCTATGTATGAATGGAAAAATTAAAGCGAGAAGTAATTCGTTAGGAATTTTGCAATCCCATCTTGTTCATTCGTATCTGTCACTTCATTAGAGACGCGTTTCACTGCATCAATCCCGTTGCCCATGGCAACCCCGCATCCAGCAAATTCAAGCATCTCTAAATCATTGTCTTCATCTCCGAATGCCACAATCCGCTCCTGAGGCACACCGTAATAATCACTGATCTTTTGCAGTCCAACGGCTTTGTTCATACCTGTTTTAATGATTTCAATGACATGCCACGGAGCAGCCCAGCGTCTGTGGTCAATCACTTCTGCATGAACATCTGTCAAATAGCTCCGAATCGCTCCGACGTCTTCTTCTTTTGCGTGAATTAAGACGCTTGTGACATTCTCTCCAAGATTGTTCCGAAGGTCTCCAACGGTCACTTTGTTTGCATTCATATTAAATATATCAATGAGCTTTTCATCATGATAATGGAAATACAAATCGTCTAGCACTTCAGCTAACACATTGTGCACTTTATATTCCTCACTAATATCCACAAGCTGTTTCACGACTTGAAGATCAAGTGATGTGTGAAATCTGCCCCATTTTTCATCAAGAGGATGATGGACAAACGCTCCATTAAAGTTCACAATCGGTGAATCGAGCTGCATTTGCTGATAATAAGGAGAGCTGGAACGAAATGGCCGGCCAGTTGAAATACAGACATGATGCCCGCTGTCTTTCACTTTTTGAATGACATCAAGTGTGTGTGCAGAAATCGTTTTATCGTCTTTTAATAACGTGCCATCCAGGTCAAGTGCGATTAGATAAGGTTTAGTCTCCATAAAATCTCCTTTGATCTGTAAGTAATAGGAGGCATCTGGTGCGGGTGCCTCCACCTATAGTGTATCTTTATCACATCTTCGTTGTCTACATGTTAAAATAAACAAAGACGGGAATGATAAAGGAGGATTCATAGGCTGTGATCACCATTGATGAGCAAATGACGCACGATATTCCATTTTTACATATCGTAAAAGCTGAAAATAAAGATAAACCACTGCCACTTGTATTTTTTATACATGGATTTACAAGTGCACGCGAGCACAACTTACACTTCGCCTTTCATTTGGCGGAAAAAGGCATGAGAGTCATTTTGCCTGACTGTGCTTATCATGGTGTAAGATCAGAAAACCTCAGCTTAGAGGAACTGGCATCAAAGTTTTGGGAAATCGTCCTGAACGAAATCCGTGAAATCGATATACTTAAGACACATTTTCAAGAAAAACAATTGATTGAAGCCGACCTAATAGGTGTTGCAGGTACTTCCATGGGAGGCATCACGACCTTTGGTGCACTCGCAAAACATGATTGGATTAAAGCGGCAGTCAGCTTGATGGGCAGTCCGAAATATACGACATTCCTACAAGCACAAATTATGGACATGCGGCACAAAGGGTTGATGAAAGAGATTACAGATGAAGAGGTTCATCAGCAATTAGACGCGCTGCGCCCTTATGATTTAACGCTGCAAACAGATCGATTAAACAAAAGACCGCTGTTATTCTGGCATGCAGAAAACGATCCAGTTGTCCCTTACAGACATGCAAAAGCTCTTTATGACGAGTTAGCAGAAACCCAATATAAAGAAGATCCGCACCTGATTCGTTTTATCACAGATGGACAGGCTGGCCATAAGGTCTCAAGACAAGCAATGTTTGAAACCATTGACTGGTTTGTGACACACCTGAAAAGCACAAACGTTTAGCCAAAAGGAAAAGTACGTTATACTAGTTGAAAAAGGAGTGGATATCATGGATGAAGCATTGAAAGAAAATATTTTAGGCGCCCTAGAACAGGTGATTGACCCTGAGTTAAACGTAGACATCGTCAACCTTGGACTTGTCTATGATGTCGATCTTGATGAGAATGGAAAAGCGGATATCACGATGACTTTAACATCAATGGGGTGTCCCCTTGCACCAGTTATCGTCGATGAAGTCAAAAAAGCATTAAGTGACTTGCCTGAAGTGAAGGAAACTGAAGTTCACATCGTCTGGAATCCACCTTGGACACGTGACAAAATGTCAAGATACGCTAAAATTGCGCTTGGTATTCAATAAGTAAATACGAAAAATGCCTGGTATGAGTTGAACTCGTACCAGGTTTTTTTATGAAAAATTAAGGTAGAGGAGGAGTATGGCTTGATATAATGGATGTAATTTTATAGAACGGAGTACCTATAATGAAACGAAAGTGGATATGGATCGTTCTTTTGATGGGATATGGCGCTGCCTTTTTTGCATCAGTCTCTATACGTGAAGGTCAAGCACACAAAAGACAAGGACTTGAGGCGTTTACAGATGTGAGTCACCTCATGCCGGTCAAAATAAAAAAAGTCGTGCAAGGAAAAGAAATAGAATCTTTAAAAGAAGTATTAGAAGAAGCAAAAGAGAAGAATCTGCCCATTTCAATCGCCGGAAAGCAGCATAGTATGGGCGGCCACACGTATTATGAAAATGGCATTGTACTAGACATGACGAAATTTCGCCGAATCGTATCATTTAATGAAAAAAAGAAGACCATTCGGGTCCAGAGCGGCGCCACATGGGATGATATTCAAAAATATGTGAACCCATATGGTCTTGCAGTAAAGGTGATGCAATCTCAAAACATCTTTACGATTGGTGGCTCGTTAAGTGCAAATGCACATGGACGTGATATTCGCTACGGCTCACTCATTGACACTGTGCGCTCTTTCACACTGTTAAAAGCAGATGGAGAGATCATCACAGTAAAGCCTAGCGATTATTTATTTACTGCCGTGATTGGAGGATACGGCTTATTCGGTGTCATTTTAGATGTTGAGCTGTCCTTAACAAAGGATGAATTATATAAAATGGAGACAACCTCTCTACACTTCGATGAATACACTGATTATTTTCAAAAGCATGTAAAGAACAATAAAGAAGTGCGCATGCATCTCGCAAGAATCTCTACAGCGAAAACAAATTTTTTGAAAGAGATGTATGTGACGAATTATTCGCTTACTTCTGATCAACAGATCGATCCATACCGCGAGCTCAAAGAAGATCAGCTCGTCATTCCTTTAAAATTTATGCTCGGCCTTTCGAGAAGATTTGATATGGGGAAAGATTTGCTATGGAACTTGCAAAAGAAGTATTTTCAAAGTCAAAATGACCAGCTGATCACAAGAAATAACGTGATGCGGTCTGATTCTGCTTTTTTAGAATATGAAAATGAGTCAGATACCGATGTGCTTCAAGAATACTTTGTTCCGGTTGATCGTTTTCGTGCGTATATCGATGACATGAGAAGCTTTTTACAACAGGAAGAATTGAATTTAATGAACATCACAATCCGCTACGTACAAAAAAATGAAAAAGCGGATCTCTCATATGCGAAAGAAGATATGTTTGCACTTGTTTTGTTAGTGAATTATGGTTTTGAGAAAGAAGAGAAGGCAGAAGCAGAGCGGGTCATCCGGCAAATGACAGATATCACCTTGCGGCACCATGGAAGCTATTACTTACCATACATGCCGTATCAAACGAAAGCACAAATGAAACAAGCGTATCCAAAAATCGATCTATTCTTTCAAAAGAAAAAGCAAGCAGATCCAGATGGCAGATTTATCAACTACTTTTATGAAAGGTACAATACACAATGAATGCTAAAGCAATGAAATGGTTCGTCTATTCACAAAGTCTACTGTTTTTCGCCAGTAGTCTCATTTTCCCTTTTTATATTCTTTTTATTAAAAATGTTGGGTCGAGCTATTCTCAATTTGGTCTTGCTTATGGTCTGTTTGGTTTGAGCGGTGCGTTCATTCATTTATTATTAGGAAAACTTCCTGAAACGACCGACAGGCGTCTCTTTTTAATCATTCATTCGTTTGGTATGGCGTTTCTTCTTCTACTTTTTCCACATATCACAGAAGTAGAGCAAGTTTATATGATTCAGCTTGCCTTAGGTGTGCTAGGTGGTGTTCAGAAGCACGGAGAGAAACTACTCGTCACCGAACTCACAAATGAGAAAAAGCGTATGAAAGAAGTTGGGCACTATCATTTTTGGACAGCGCTTTTTTCATCCATCGCCATTATGCTTGGCGGCCTGTTTGCTGATTTCTTCACCATTCATTTGATTTTTTATGCAAGTTCCCTATTATATTTATGCAGTGCGCTTCTGGTCCTCAATATGAAGAACAATAGATAAAATCCGCATGTCTCACGAAGATATGTGGATTTTTTTATGAAAAAAAATGAAAACAAATATTAAATATACAATTGAATTAATTTTTATACATGTTATAATGTTAAATAATTTCACAAAGATCAAGAGGGTGTATTGACGTTGAAAATAGGTATTATAGGTGCTACAGGGTACGGTGGTGCGGAATTAGTTCGTATCTTTAAGCAGCATCCACATGTGGAGGAATGTATATTGTATTCATCAAGTGGTGATGGGCAATTATACAGTCAATCTTATCCGCATCTGACAACGATTACTGACCAAACATTAAAAGCCATTGATCCGGCGGCCATTGTGCAAGAAACAGATGCTGTGTTTTTAGCGACACCAGCAGGCGTTTCAAGTGAACTCACACCGAAGCTCATGAATCAAGGGGTGCCAATTATTGATTTATCAGGTGACTTGCGCATTCAAGATGGAACTGTTTATGAAGCGTGGTATAAACGAAGGGCAGCGGATGAAGCATCGGTTCAACAAGCTGTATACGGATTATCTGAATTGAATCGTGAAACCATTAAGCAAGCGGAAGTCATTGCAAACCCCGGCTGCTTTCCTACTGCAGTTCTTCTAGGTTTAGCACCGCTGATGAAACAGAATTTAATCGATGAATCTATGATCATAATAGATGCAAAAACCGGGGTGTCCGGTGCAGGACGATCAGCCTCACTTGGCACACATTTTTCAGAGCTGAACGATAACTTTAAAATTTATAAGGTGAATGAACATCAGCACACACCTGAAATAGAACAAATACTTAGAGAATGGAACCCGCAAACGGCGAACATCACATTTTCAACACACCTTGTCCCGATGACAAGAGGGATTATGGCGACGATGTATACACAATTGAAATCAGATGTCACAAAAGAAGAATTAATGAAACGGATGAAGGACTTTTATGAAGATTCCTATTTTGTAAGAGTGAGAGATCATGGGATATATCCGCAAACAAAAGAAGTATATGGCAGTAACTTCTGTGACATTGGTTTTCATTTAGATGAGCGAACAGGCAGACTGACGATTGTATCTGTCATAGATAATCTCATGAAAGGCGCAGCCGGCCAAGCGGTTCAAAACTTCAACATCATCAAAGGCTTACATGAAGAGGCGGGCCTCACAATGACACCTCTCTATCCATAAGAACAGGGGAGACAACAAACATGATCGAATTGAATGAAAAAAGTATTGTCAAAATAGACGGGGACGTATCATCACCAAAAGGTTTTGAAGCAAAGGGGATTCATATAGGATTACGCTATTCAAAAAAAGACCTTGGCTTGATCATCAGTGAAGTACCAGCAGCGAGTGCAGCGGTATACACTCAAAGTCACTTTCAAGCTGCGCCTCTTCAAGTCACACAAAAAAGCTTAAAAAAGACGGGCAAACTAAAAGGTGTCATTGTCAATAGTGCCATCGCCAACGCATGCACAGGTGAACAGGGATTAAAAGATGCATACGACATGCAGGCAGCCTGTGCAGACATGTTAGGCACAGAGCCTGATTACATTGCCGTTTCTTCTACTGGTGTCATTGGAGAGTGTCTGGATATGGATAAAATCAAAACAGGCATTGCTCAGCTAAAAGAAGCAAAAGCAGGAAATGGCCACTTTGAAGAAGCGATTTTAACAACAGATACAGTCATTAAAAATACGACATACTCCTTGACGATAGACGGGAAAGAGATTCTCATTTCTGGTGCAGCAAAAGGCTCTGGTATGATTCATCCGAACATGGCAACAATGCTCGGGTTTGTCACAACCGATGCAAATGTCGAACAAGAAGCTTTGCAAAATGCTCTTCGTGACATTACAGATGTGACGTTTAATCAAATTACCGTCGATGGAGAAACATCAACTAACGATATGGTGCTTGTGATGGCAAATGGAATGGCAGAAAACCAGGCACTGAATGAAGAACATCCAGAATGGCCATTGTTTAAAGAAGGATTAAAACTAGCCTGTGAAGATCTAGCAAAAGAGATTGCAAGAGACGGAGAAGGCGCAACCAAATTAATCGAAGCGAAAGTTGTTGGTGCTAAAAACAACTTAGAAGCGGGAATTATTGCAAAAAAAATCGTAGGTTCAAGTCTTGTGAAAACAGCCGTATACGGTACGGACGCCAACTGGGGACGGATTATCGGAGCAATCGGTCATAGCGCAGCTTCTGTCACGCCAGAAGAGGTTGAAGTTTACTTAGGCGGGCAATGTCTGTTTAAACATAATGAACCTCAGTCTTTCTCAGAAGAGGAAGCAAAAGCGTATCTAGAGCAGGATGAGATTACGATTTTCATTCAAATGAATGAAGGAAATGGTGAAGCGGCAGCATGGGGCTGTGACCTTACCTATGATTATGTGAAAATTAACGCGAGCTATCGCACATAATGAAGGAGATAGACATGGATAAAACGATCGTGTTCAAGTGTGGAGGCAGTGTCATTCGAGAACTTTCCGATACCTTTTATGAAAATGTCCGCTCACTTCAAGCTGCTGGGTTTAAACTGGCTATCGTACATGGCGGGGGTCCTGAAATCACGAGCATGCTGCAAAAATTAGAAGTGAAAACGGAATTTGTAGATGGACAGCGCAAAACAACAAAGCCGGTGTTAGAGGTAGCCGAAATGGTCCTTTCAGGAACGGTGAATAAATACTTTGTTTCAGAGTTGGCAAAGCATGATATATCATCTGTCGGTGTATCTGGTAAAGATGGACAGATGCTTGTCGCCGATTTTCTCGATCAAGATGTATATGGGTACGTTGGCGAAATCAAAGAAGTCAATCCAGAGATGGCAGAAGCACTAATGGAGAAACAATTCATTCCCGTCATTGCGCCGCTATCTATGACCGAAGAATGCCAAACGTTAAATGTAAATGCTGATCTTGCAGCATCAGCAGTCGCAGGAGCTATGAAAGCTAATAAGCTCATGTTTGTCACAGATGTGGAAGGAATTTTAAAAAATGGTGAGCTGTTAGACGTTGTCACCGAACAAGAAGCTCTCAAGCTCATCGATGAAGGTATTATTTCCGGGGGAATGATTCCAAAAGTGCAATCTGCGCTAAGTGCTTTATCAGGAGATGTGGATGAAGTCATGATTGTGAATGGAAAAGGCAGTATTTTTACAGGAGATACCTTTAAAGGAACTCGAATTGTAAAACAAAAGGAGGCGGTCCTGTGAGTCATCTCTTTCAAACGTACGGACGGTGGAATGTTGAAATTAAAGAGGCAGAAGGTTCTTGGGCAGTTGATACAACTGGGAAAAAATATTTAGACTTTATACAAGGCATTGCGGTCACGAATTTAGGTCACAATCATCCAAAGGTCAATCAAGCCATCAAGAAGCAGCTTGATGAGGTCTGGCACGTATCAAATCTATTTGAAAATGGACTGCAAGAAAAAGCAGCGGAAAAGCTGGCAGCCAACAGTTCAGGAGATCTCGTATTTTTCTGCAACAGCGGGGCTGAAGCGAATGAAGGGGCTATCAAATTGGCCCGAAAAGCAACAGGTAAAACAAATATTGTGACGTTTTTGCACTCTTTCCATGGGCGCACGTATGCTGGTATGGCTGCCACAGGTCAAGATAAAATCAAAACTGGTTTTGGACCGATGCTGGAAGGCTTTCATTATGTACCGTTTAATGACCCTGAAGCGATCACAGCGCGTGAAATCGATGATGTCGCAGCGGTCATGCTGGAAGTGGTGCAAGGTGAAGGTGGAGTGAATCCAGCTACAGCTGAATTTCTAGAAGCCGTTCAAACGTTTTGCAAAAAACATCAAGCACTGCTAATTGTAGATGAAATCCAAACAGGTATTGGGCGAACAGGGACAGCATTTGCCTATGAGCAATCGGGACTTGATCCTGATATTATTTCAGCCGCAAAAGGTTTAGGAAATGGATTTCCAGTCGGTGCAGTGATAGGGAAAAAAGCTTTAGGGGATGCATTTTCTCCAGGCTCTCATGGCACAACATTTGGTGGCAATATGCTCGCTATGTCAGCTGTGAACGCAACTCTTGATGTAATATTTAAAGAAGACTTTCTTTCAGAAGTGAAAGAAAAGGGTGCGTACCTTTTAAAGAGACTGCAAGAAGTCAAACAGCTGAACATCGTGAAAGAAGTACGGGGCAAAGGATTAATGGCAGGAATTGAGTGTCATCAGCCAGTAGGTGATTACATCACAGCCCTTCGAGAGCAAGGTATGCTTGTGCTTCCAGCTGGTCCGAATGTCATTCGTTTATTACCTCCGCTGAATGTCAAAAAAGTTGAATTGGATCAAGCCATTGAAGCAATCATTCAAGTGTTAGCAAATGAAGCAGTAACGGTCTAAATTTTTTTACACCAGAACGCATAAACATGCATTTATATTATTAATTATTCAATATGGGGTGACACAAGCATGAAAGGTTATTTAAATTTAGAAGATGGAGCCTCTTTTGAAGGAGATCTGACAGGAGAAGCTGGCATGACAGGTGAAGTGGTCTTTTTTACAGGGATGACAGGTTATCAAGAGGTGCTCACAGATCCTTCTTATAAAGGACAAATCATTGTCTTCACATATCCGCTCATCGGAAATTACGGCATCAATCATGAAGACTTTGAGAGCAAAAAACCACAAGTGAAAGCGGTCGTTGTCTATGAGGCAGCTGACCATTTTTCTCATCACCTTGCAGCCGTAAGCTTAAAAGATTATTTACAGAAGTGGAACATTCCGCTTCTTACACATACAGATACTCGTGCAGTCGTGCAGAACATTCGAGCAAATGGAACGATGAATGCAGTGCTTAGTTTAGACGAAAATGAAACGCCACCTGCAATGAAGCAAGACAATGTGGTTGAGCAGGTCACAGAAGATGAAGTATACACACAAGGCAGCGGCGAGGATCATGTAGCGCTCATTGATTTTGGCTTTAAAAAATCAATTGCGGACTCACTCGAAGCGCGCGGCTGTAAAGTCACAGTGATTCCGTACAAACAAATGGAAAAGGTATTTGATATCAAGCCAGATGCGATCCTTTTGTCAAATGGACCTGGAGATCCAAAAACAATGAAGCCATATTTAAAAACCATTCATGACATCATGATGACCTTCCCGACACTAGGCATTTGCTTAGGTCATCAATTAATTGCTCTTGCGCTTGGCGGGGATACGTATAAGCTTCCTTTTGGCCACCGCGGAGCGAATCATCCTGTACAAGATACAGAATCAAAACGTGTCTTTATGACAAGCCAAAATCATAGCTATGTGGTCAATGAAAAAAGCATGAATGACAAAGAAGTGGACGTCAAATTCCTCCACGTGAATGACGGATCTGTTGAAGGATTCATTCATAAAGAGAAGCTGATTATGTCCGTTCAATTTCATCCAGAAGCACATCCAGGCCCTGCAGAAAGTGAATGGGTATTCGATGATTTTATTGAGAAAGTGAAACAAGCAAGGAGAGAAGTCGCACATGCCTAAAGATCAAAGCATACAAACCATTCTAGTCATCGGGTCCGGTCCAATCATCATTGGTCAGGCAGCAGAATTTGATTACTCAGGAACACAAGGTTGTATGGCCTTAAAAGAAGAAGGCTACAACGTCATCTTAGTGAATAACAACCCAGCAACCATTATGACAGACGAGTCATTTGCTGATGAAATTTATTTTGAACCGCTTTCAGTTGATTCAGTGACAAGAATCATTGAAAAAGAGAAACCAGATGGTCTTTTAGCCAATCTTGGCGGACAGACGGCTTTAAACCTTGCTGTCGAGCTGGAAAAAGCCGGTGTGCTGAAAAAGCATGGGGTAAAACTGCTCGGAACGTCAGTTGAAACAATTGAAAACGGTGAAGATCGTGAGAAATTCCGTGCTCTCATGAAGCATTTGAATGAACCTGTACCAGAAAGTGAAATTGTGGATAATGCGAAAGACGCCCTTCAATTTGCAAAAGAAGTGGGCTTTCCTGTCATTCTTCGACCAGCCTACACACTTGGTGGTAAAGGGGGAGGCATCGCTTTAACTGAAGAGGCTTTTAAACCGCTGATTGAAGGTGCTCTTCTAGCGAGTCCGATTCATCAGTGCTTAGTTGAAAAAAGCATTGCTGGCTTTAAAGAAGTCGAGTATGAGGTCATGAGAGATCGTCAAAATACGTGTATCACTGTATGTAACATGGAAAATATCGATCCAGTTGGTGTGCATACAGGCGACTCGATTGTCGTTGCACCGTCACAGACATTAACGGATCAGGATTATCAAATGCTCCGTTCAGCGAGCTTGAAAATCATTTCAGCGCTTGATGTCGTTGGCGGCTGTAATATCCAGTTCGCTCTTGATCCACTTAGCAAAGAATATTTTGTCATTGAGGTCAACCCTCGGGTCAGCCGGTCTTCTGCTCTTGCATCGAAAGCAACAGGCTATCCGATTGCCAAAATGGCGGCAAAACTTGCGGTCGGTTATACACTAGATGAATTGAAAAACCCGCTTACAGGAACAACGTATGCTAGCTTTGAGCCGGCACTCGATTATGTCGTGGTGAAATTCCCGCGCTGGCCGTTCGATAAATTTAAACAGGCAGACCGGAAATTAGGCACAAAAATGAAGGCGACTGGTGAAGTCATGGCGATTGACCGTAATTTAGAATCTGCCATTCAAAAAGCAGTCGTATCACTTGAAATCAAAACAAAGGGCTTCCACTTGCCTGAACTGAAAGAACATTCGACTGAACAGTTATTTGAATTAATCAAAACACCGGACGATCGCCGTTTCTTCGCTGTCATGGAGCTTCTTTCCAGACAAGAAACCGTTGAAACGATTCATGAAACGACGAAGATTGATCTGTTTTTCTTACATGTCTTCAAGAATATGATCACACTCGAACAAGAATTGAAGAATCATCAGGGGACGCTATCCAAAGACACCTTAAGAAAGGTGAAAGAAAAAGGCTTCCTTGATGAAACAATCGCTTCTCTGACGGATCGCAGTGAACAAGATATCAGACAGCTTCGTCAAGAGTATGGCATTGCCGCTTCATTTAAAATTGTCGATACATGTGCGGCTGAATTCGATGCAAAAACGAATTACTTCTATTCTACGTACTTTGGCAAAAGTGATGGAGAGCATCAAGAGAAAACAAAGCAGCGTGCACTCATCATTGGATCTGGTCCGATTCGAATTGGGCAAGGGGTCGAGTTTGATTATAGTGCCGTTCATGGCGTTCTTACTTTACAAAAGCTTGGATTTGAAACCATCATGATGAACAATAATCCAGAAACGGTTAGTACCGATTATGAGATTGCAGATCGTTTATACTTTGAGCCGATCACGTTAGAACATATTTTAAACGTAGTTGAAGCGGAGCAAATTGATTTTGTCATCGTTCAATTTGGCGGGCAGACAGCAATCAATGTGGCGGAAGGTTTAGAAAAAGCCGGCGTTACCTTGTTAGGCACGTCCTTTGACACACTAGATGCATTAGAAGATCGCGATTTATTCTATCAGCTTCTTGATGAACTGAATCTTCCTCATGCAAAAGGAGATACAGCTCATTCAAAAGAAGAAGCACTGGGGCATGCTGCAAGCATCGGGTACCCTGTTCTTATTCGTCCATCATATGTCATTGGTGGAATGGGCATGATCGTTGTTCATACAGAAGCTCAATTGGGAGAACTACTTGATCAGCCAGATCATTTACCTTATCCGATCTTAATTGATGAGTATGTCACTGGAAAAGAAGTGGAAGTGGATCTCATTTCAGACGGACAAACGACATTCATTCCAACCATTGTTGAGCATATTGAAAAAGCGGGCGTACACTCAGGTGACAGCTTTGCCATCTTACCAAGTGTCTCTATTAGTGAAGACATCAAACAACAGGTGTATAACGCTTCTGAACAAATCGCAAAGAAATTAGCTTTTAAAGGCATTATGAATATTCAATTTGTGATAAAAGGGAACCAGGCGCTCGTATTAGAGGTGAATCCTCGGGCAAGCCGGACTGTTCCAGTTGTAAGTAAAGTCATGGGTGTAGACATGATCCCAATGGCGACTCAGCTGTTAGCTGGTGCAACGCTTGAAGAATTGAAACCGGCAACGAAGAATAAGGGGGGCACAGCTGTTAAATTCCCGGTCTTCTCCTCACATGCCATTCAAGATATCGATTTAAAGCTCACACCTGAAATGAAGGCGACGGGTGAAGGAATGTGTGTAGGAAAGAACGTCGAAAGCGCCTTGAAAAAAGTGTTTGCACCGATCTGGAAACAGAAAGGAAGCCTCTTTATACAAGGCAGTGAATTATTCGTAGATGAAGCAAAACGAGCAGGCTTTGACGTCTGGACTGGCAGCTTTGAATCGTGGCTGCAACAAGACGATAAATCGCTTCACATTCATTTAGGTGATGATGAAGAGGCAAAAGAACAGCGTGTAAAAGCACTCACACATGGTGTTCAAGTTCTAACCGAATATGAAACGGCGCAAGCGTTCCTGCAAGGAAAAGATGGAGATGTATCACCAGTATCTCTCCACGAATTATATAAAAAGGAAGTGACGGCATGAGCCAAGTCGACGTGCAACCGGCATTATACGGAAAAGACTTTTTATCGTTAAAAGACTTTTCGATCAATGACATTGCGTACTTAATTGAAAAAGCAGAAGAAATGAAACAACATCCATATCAAGATTTATTCAAAGGAAAAACATTAGCGATGATCTTTGAAAAATCTTCAACTAGAACCCGTGTCTCGTTTGAAGCGGGCATGACGCAGCTAGGCGGACATGCGCTCTTCCTCAGCTCAAATGATCTGCAAATTGGCAGAGGAGAAACGATTGGTGATACAGCGCAGGTGCTCTCTGGGTATGTAGATGGCATTATGATTCGAACCTTTGAACATGAGAAGGTAGAAGAACTTGCAAAATACGCCTCTATTCCAGTGATCAACGGACTAACAGACTACTCTCATCCATGTCAGGCACTGGCTGATTTACTGACGATTAAAGAAGCAAAAGGCACACTAAAAGGTGTGAAAGTGGCGTACATCGGTGATGGGAATAATGTGGCTCATTCCTTAATGGTCGGCTGCGCGCAGTTAGGCTGTGACATTGCCGTTGCATCACCAAAAGGCTATGAACCTCTTCAAGAGGTGACAGACACTGCTCGGGCGTTTGCAAAACAATCAGGCGCAGAAGTCATCGTCACAACAGATCCAGTAGCTGCTGTTCAGGATGCAGATGTCATTTATTCAGACGTATTTACAAGCATGGGACAGGAAGCTGAAACAGAGAAACGTCTAGCAGAATTTAAAGAATATCAAGTCAATGAGGAACTCATGCAACATGCAGCAGCAGATTATATCTTCCTTCATTGTCTGCCGGCACATCGCGGAGAAGAAGTGACGGCTGATATCATTGATGGACCACACTCTAAAGTATTCCAGCAAGCAGAAAATCGCCTGCATGTGCAAAAAGCGTTAATCAAAGAGCTCATGTATCAACAACCTAAATAAATCACAAGTGTCCCTGTCTCGACTGAGCAGGGACTTTTTACATATTGGATTGGAGAGGCAATGGACGGGACATAATAACATCAATCGAGAAAGGAGGATGGAAATGGGTCAACAGCATCAGTTTAAATCTGGTAATAAGGCACCTAATAATGGTGTTTATATCGAAATCGGTGAGACCGGTAGTATGGTGAAAGATCCTTTAAAGATAAAGCTTAAAGCAGGAGACGTCTTTCCGGATAACTCGAACCATAAGCGCGTTTGGACTTACCAAAGGAAGCCGTAAGCAATTGACTAAGAGTCCATATGAATAAGTCTTTAGAGGCATGTGTCATGCCTCTTTTTTCTTTATAATAAAAAACAATTAAGTTCCAATTTTCAAATAAATAGTATGAAAAAAAGAAAGATTAAGGTAAAATATGTAAAAATAGTATAAGGTTGAAAGGATTTGTGTGATGGAAAAGATGAATCTCAGTGAAAGTGTTTGGAATAAACGCTTCACCTCATTGTTCATATCAAGACTCATAAAAAATACAGGAGAAAGTTTTGCTTTTACATCCGTTCTTTGGTTATTGATTTTAAGAGGGGATGGAGCGCTCGGTACCGGACTTCTTCTAGCAGTGACAGTTCTTCCTTCATCATTGTTGGCCCCAATACTAGGACCTCTTATGAAAAGACATCATTTATCTAAATGGATGTTTGCTTCAGATGTCATTCGAGCAACCATTGTACTCATTATTCCACTACTGCATTTTTCGCACATATTGCCTCTATGGTTATTGATCTCATTAATGGTTATTCAATCGGCAACAGGTGCAGCATATAACCCGGCTTCTGTGGCCATCCTGCCGCAGATTGTTCCAAAGCATCTCATTCAAAAAGCAAATGCGATCCTGCAATCATCTTTTGAAATTGTCGCACTTGCTGCGGTGATGGTCGCTGGTCTTTTGGTCAAACTAATTGGCCCTGCAGATACGCTCCTAATCACCACTGCTTTATTTATCATATCGGGCTTGTTCATTATTGGCGTTAAACTCCAAAAGTCAGATGCAGAAAAAGCAGCAGACATTAAACAAGCAAAGAATACATATCTGTATAACTTAAAAAGAGGCTTTCTAGTCGTTAAAAATCATCATATTTTATTTGCACTAACCCTTTATTGTATTTTAATGAATGTCGCTGCAGCTCCGTGGCAGGCATTATCCGCTGTATATGTAGCAGAAGCGCTGCAAAGTGATTCAATGGTGTATTCCATTTTAAGAGGTGTCGCTGCAGTCGGTGCGTTTATGATGGGCTTTGCACTGGCGAAGGTGAAAATCAAAAGATTCGGCTTGTTCTTTATTGTCGCAGGCATGATTGAAGGTGCTGCATTCTTTATCACTGGAATGAGTACATGGCTTCCAGTCGTTCTTCTAGCTTCCTTTATTTTTGGTGCAGCCGTCAGTGCGATCAATGTCCCAGAGATGGTTATTATTCAAACGTCTGTTGACCAAGAAGATCAGCCGCAAGTATATGCCGTGATCAATGCGTCATCAAATGTCTTTCTCCCGCTTGCAGCCGTCATATCGGGCGTCCTGGCAGAACGCTTTGGAGCAGGACCTGTCATTGCGGGGGGTGGTGTGCTTGAAATTTTATCGGGCATCGCGATCTTCCTGTTCACAGGGCTTGCGAAAAGCCATTTGTCAGCAGACAAACAGAAGTCCGAAACGGTTGAGGTGTAACTCAAAAACCCCCTGTAATTGACGGCAGGGGGTTTTAGCGTGCGCTCTCAACTTCTAGTCATCATTCTGAAAAAAAGAAAAAGAGCTAATCTCAAATCATTAGCTCTTTTCCAGCAATATTAAGAATGTTCTGTTGAACTTTCTGTTTCTTTCATTGGACTTACTTCAGCAAAGATGAATAAAATAACCGTAAACACTATGGCAAGAATGGAAGTTAACGTAAAATCATAAGCAGCTCCATTCATAGATGAAACGATGTAACCAGCCATATGTGTCAGCAGAAAAGTCCAAATGAGGGTGATAATGTAATGCATTATTCCACCGTCCTTTATGTAACAATCTATTGACTATCATACCATAGATACGAGTTCAGAGAAAAGACTGTTTTCCGCCTTTATGTGACCATTTTGAGACCTTCTACTATAAAAATAAAAAGAATTCTTCTGTCTTTAGGGGATTTCCTTATTCCTACAAGAGTTGTTGTTCATATCATAGAAAGCAGAATCACTGAAAGGAGGCTGGCCATATGGGTGTAAGCGAACGTTTTTTCCAGCTTGGTTCCCAGTGGAACGTCATTCACCTTCCTCAAAAACCAAATGGCTTTGGCATTCTAATCCTCGGTGACCGAAATCACTTTGTGCAGGAAAATACATCATTCTGGCTTCAGCATTACGGAAGAAACCAGCTATTAACTGCTTTAAAGGATGAAGGATATACATTGTTTAATAGTCATCTTCATGGGAATCACTGGGGATGTGAAGATGCTGTTTTTAGTGCGAAACAGCTTGTTCATCACACATTAAAACAAGAAATATTAAACCGGGAAATTCATGTGCTGGCAGAGGGAATGGGCGCACTTGTCGCCATGAGTCTTGCCGAAGAAATGCCAGAAGTGCTAAGGTCTATAGCCATGATGAATCCATGTTTACACCTGCAAGCACAAAGAGAAAGAGAAAAGGAACACAAATTCTTCTACAAACAGTTCATGAAAGAACTCGCACAGAGCTATGGGTGCTCTGCAAAGGAAGCAGAAACGTATCCACTTCCTTCTTGCCCCGTTCATTCAGCTCATGTACCGATTCATATATGGCAGAGACTAAACGGCGCACCGTATGCCTATGAACTACATGCAAAGCCATTTATTGATCAACATATGATGAATCCAGACCATTGTCAGATGGACCTTACCTTGCATATGTTTGATCATCCAAGAAGAATCTTTCAGTCCATTCACAAGTTTTATAAATCGCATGAAAGAGAATTGTAATGAATAGGATGATAACAGCCCTTCATGGAAAGGGCTCTTCTTTTTATTCGATATGCTAAAAAAGGGGACATGAACATGGAAACAGGACTGATCATAGGTGCAGATGAATTTTTTGGGCTGACACTTTGTGAATATATGATGAAAGAGGGCATACAAGTGGATATCACATATCCTAAGGAGCAGTCAGAGGAGCAAAGAATGTTATTAGAAGAGCGGATGATGTGGCTCGGCCGCAATGATCTTGTCCGCGTTATTGATGGTCAAGATAGGAAAGAGGCATATGACCTGATCTTTTTTCAATCAGATGATTCAATGAACAGAGAGACAGACCTCGAAGCGAAGCATGGCATATACCGCTTGTTTTACGAAGAACCCGAAAGCCATTCGCATGAACAAAGCGTTTCGGCTGTTATCCTTCCACGCATGTTTGGTCCGTGGACGCTCCATGAAGAGAGACGAATAAAGGACGATCACGCATTTTTTGTAGAAGATGTCGCAAAGGAGCTTTTAAAGTGGGCACGGACTGATCAAAGGCAGGAAATGATCCATCAATTGAATGTAGAAAGACAAACAGGTGACAAACAAGCAGAAGAAATCATAGCAGAATGGAAAAGACAAAACTCAACATTTTTCGACAAAAAGCAAGAATGATCTTCCATCTTATCTTTTTTCAGTATAAAATAAACCTATATTTAACATACAGGTTCATGCCTGCGTGTTGCAAAGGGAGTTGAACATGGCATGAAGTACCAGCGGCTTGTCATGATCTTTTCGTTCCTTCTTCTTATGCTATCTGCCTGCTCACAGGCGCCGTTAAAAGGACATATTGAGAAGGTGGGTTTACTCGTCCCCGATACGATTAATGATCAAGTTTGGGGAACGAAAGGTTATAAAGGCTTATTAAATATCCAATCAACATTTGGTGTAGATGTTTATTATAAGGAAGGGATGGTCGACAAGGAGAAAATCGTTGATGCCATTGAAGAATTTCATAAAAAAGGAGTCAATTTAATTATTGGCCATGGCAATGAATACAGCGAAATTTTCAACTTGATCAGTGAAGATTATCCGAAAACACAATTTATCACGGTCAATGGAGGCAAGCCTCAAGCTGATAATGTCACAAACGTCACGTTTAAAGGAGAAGCAATGGGCTTTTTCGGAGGCTTGACAGCAGCACATATGTCCAAAACAAAAAAGATTGGTATTCTGGCTACATATGATTGGCAAAGTGAAGTAGACGGTTTTATCAAAGGTGCAAAATATCAGGACGAACATGTGCAAGTCCTAGCGGAATTTGTCGAAAACTGGGATGATGCTGACAAAGCCGTGAACCTCTATCAAAAATTGAAAAAACAAGGTGTAGATGTTGTGTATCCAGCAGGTGATGGTTATAATATCCCTGTCATTGAACAAATCAAAACCGACAATTTATCTGCGATCGGATATGTCACTGATCAATCCAACCTTGGAAGCCATACGGTGTTAACTAGCACTGTACAGCATGTCGATAAAGCGTACAGTATCATTGCGAAGAAGTTTAATGAAGGCAAGCTAAACGAACAAGGTGAGTACTCCTTTGACTTTAAAGAAGGAGTGATCGAAATGGGGAAATTTAGCTCAACCATAGACCGCGCTTTTGTGAAAGACATTGAGAAGGATATTGCGAATTACAAAAAAACAGGCAAATTGCCAAATGAAAAGTGAGGACGTTGAACATGCAACACGAAAAATCGATGGAGTTTTTACAAATTGCGATGAAGTATTTTCCACAAGCAAAAGAAGAATTAGATAAAGCAGGGATTCAGCTTGATCCACAAGCACTTCAGCCGCTTCTCTCTTTGTTTACATCTGTCATGCAAGAGGCATATGAGCTTGGAAAAGCAGATGCAGCATCAGAAAAAGCCACAGAATAGTGGCTTTTTTTATGATAATTTTTTCTTGAAGGCACTAATCATAGGGCCGACATCTTTAAACACAGGCTTCAGCTCATCGATGGAGTTCATAATGTTTCCAATTTGATTCATGACATGCATGTAGTCAATGGAGTCATCACTTGAAGAAGTCTCTGCACGCTCCTCCTTTTTTTCTGTCTTGCTTTTCTCCTTTTCAAGCGGCTGACCAAACATCATTGCTGAGAAAATATCCTTTTGCGCCATATCACATGTTCCTTTCTACTATTGGTATATCATTAATCTATGAAAAAAGTGAGAGGAAAGGTTAGACGTTTGTATTGCCAAGGAGAAAAAAATAAGGTAAAATTAGTACCAGATACTAATATAAGATCACAATATCACATGCTCGTATGAGTAAAAGGAGTCTTATTCAATGAATGCTGGAATTATTGGCCTTGGCCGCTATATACCTGAAAAAGTATTAACAAATCGTGATTTAGAAAAAATGGTTGAAACTTCTGACGAGTGGATTCGTACTAGAACAGGTATAGAAGAAAGAAGAATTGCATCTGATGATGTCAATACATCTCATATGGCGCTTGCTGCTGCAAAAAAAGCATTAGCTGACGCAGATGTGGCTGCAGAAGATATTGATATGATTCTTGTAGCGACAGTTACGCCAGATCAAGCATTTCCGACAGTCGCTTGTATGATTCAAGAGCAGCTCGGTGCACATAAAGCATGTGCAATGGATATTAGCGCTGCCTGCGCTGGCTTTATGTATGGGCTTGTTACTGGAAAACAATTTATCGAATCTGGCACTTACAAACATGTGCTTGTCGTTGGTGTAGAAAAGCTTTCTCGCATTACCGACTGGGATGACCGCAACACAGCTGTTTTGTTTGGAGATGGAGCAGGTGCTGCTGTACTAGGAACAGTCAGCGAAGGCAAGGGAATTCTATCATTTGAGCTTGGAGCCGATGGAAGAGGCGGGAAGCACTTGTACTTAGATGAAAAAGATCATACAATCATGAATGGAAGAGAAGTATTTAAATTTGCTGTGAGACAAATGGGCGAGTCAAGTGTAAACGTGATTGAAAAAGCTGGACTATCAAAAGAAGACGTAGACTTCTTGATTCCGCATCAAGCAAACATTCGCATTATGGAAGCAGCACGCGAACGCTTAGAGCTGCCAGTTGAAAAAATGTCGAAAACAGTCCATAAATATGGAAACACATCAGCAGCATCCATTCCAATTTCACTATGTGAAGAAATCGAAGCCGGAAAAATTCATGACGGCGATGTGATTGTAATGGTTGGTTTTGGTGGAGGATTAACGTGGGGCGCAATCGCTATGCGATGGGGCCGATAAAAGAGTGGGGTGCACAAATTAATGGATAAGAAACGAGTAGTTGTTACAGGATTAGGTGCTTTGACACCTCTTGGCAACGATGTAGAGACAACATGGAAAAATGCTGTAGCAGGTGTATCAGGTGTTGGCCCGATCACACGTGTTGATTCAAGTGAATATACAGCAAAAGTAGCAGCAGAACTAAAAGATTTTAACATCGAAGATTACATGGAGAAAAAAGAAGCGAGAAAGATGGCACGCTTCACACAATATGCAGTCGTTGCTGCTCAAAAGGCTTTAGAAGATTCACGCCTCGAAATTACAGATGAAAACGCACCTCGTGTTGGGGTATGGGTTGGATCTGGTATTGGCGGACTTGAAACATTCGAAGAGCAATTCGAAGTGTATTCAAATAAAGGAGCAAGACGCGTAAGCCCGTTCTTCGTTCCAATGATGATTCCAGATATGGCGACAGGTCAAATTTCGATTGCACTTGGCGCAAAAGGGGTTAACTCTTGTACAGTGACAGCATGTGCGACAGGAACAAACTCCATTGGTGATGCCTTTAAAGTGATTCAGCGCGGAGATGCAGATGCGATGATCACAGGTGGAACAGAAGCACCATTAACGAAAATGTCGTTTGCTGGTTTCTGTGCAAACAAAGCCCTTTCGACAAATCCTGATCCAGATACAGCAAGTCGTCCATTTGATAAAAACCGTGACGGATTTGTGATGGGTGAGGGAGCGGGAATTGTTGTTCTTGAAGAATTAGAGCATGCGTTAAAACGTGGTGCGACCATTTATGCAGAAATCGTTGGCTACGGTTCAACTGGAGATGCATACCATATCACAGCACCTGCTCCAAACGGAGAAGGCGGCGTACGTGCAATGAAAGAAGCAATTCGTGATGCAGGTTTAACAGTGGAAGAAATTGATTATATCAATGCCCACGGAACAAGCACACCGTATAATGATAAGTTTGAAACAATGGCGATTAAAGAAGTGTTCGGAGAGCATGCGAATCAGCTTGCGATCAGTTCGACAAAATCAATGACAGGTCATTTACTTGGTGCAGCAGGCGGAGTAGAAGCGATTTTCTCTGTTCTGGCGATTAAAGACAGTGTCATTCCGCCAACGATTAACCTTGAAACACCAGATGAAGAATGTGATCTTGATTATGTAGCAAATGAAGCACGTTCAAAAGAAGTACAAGTTGCGTTGAGCAACTCACTTGGTTTTGGCGGGCACAATGCGACAATTATCTTCAAAAAATACGAAGCGTAATATGTCTTAAGAAGGCGGCGATCTATAAACAGATCGCCGCCTTTTTGCATATGATGAAAATGGAGGTGTTCAGCGGTATGGGTCTGATCAATACACAATATCTCATCCAACAATCATCATCATTTCAGGAGCTGGCGGCACGTTTTGTCCCTTATTTTAAAGGAGCGGAGAAAAAAGAAGGATCATCTATTCTCGCCCATTTACAACATCACGGAATGGTGCGATCATGGAACGCCTGCCAGGAAATGATCGACAAGCTCAAAGAAAAAGGGTATTTCAAGCTTGTGATGAAAGAATACAAAGCGCTGCAAAAAAAGTGGGGAGGTCCTGATGTCCCCGTCTTTATTTTGCCTGTTAATGAGAGCAGCAAAGAGATAAGAGAACAATTTTACTTTCAATCCGGCATGGCATTTGATGACAAAATCTTTCTTTTTTTATCCCCGCATACACCGAAGGAACGAATCGGTACGTTGCTGACGCATGAATATCATCATGTATGCAGGTTGCATTTTCTCACGAAAGAAGAAAAAGATTTTACATTCCTTGATACAATCATGATGGAGGGGCTCGCTGAATATGCTGTGTATCATAGATATGGAGAAAGCTATACAGCAAAGTGGACGACTTTATATGACGAATCGCAGCTGCAGCGCATGTACAAGAAATGGGTATCCAGTCACCTTTATCAGAAAGTGCAGGACGACGAAAGGCTGATACAGAATCTCCTTTATGGAAAAGGGAACTACCCCAAAATGCTTGGCTATGCCACTGGATTTTATATCGTGAAAAAGTATTTCGATGAGCACCGAATCAGCGAGGAGTCTATGATTGCGGAGCCAGCGGAAACGTTTTTAAAGGCGATAGAATCATAAAGACAATCATTCACAAAAAAAGTGACATATTACAATTTTACTAAATAATTCTTGATTTCGTCATGCTGATGTAATAATATACAAATATAAATTTTGATAATTCTTTTTATTCTAAAAAGGCAGAATTTTTCGATTCGGTTCATTTAATCTATGGAGAAAGGGGCGAATGCATGAGCACACTGCTTGAAGTGCAAAACTTAAAAACCTATTTTTTTCGAAAAAAGGAACCAATACCTGCTGTTGATGGCGTGGATTTTAGTATCAAAAAAGGGGAAACAGTCGCATTAGTCGGTGAGTCTGGGTCTGGTAAAAGTATTACGTCTTTATCCATCATGGGTCTGATTAATGGGACTGGTGGGAAGATTATGGATGGTTCCATTAAGCTTGATGGAAAAGACCTTGTTACATATAGTGAAAAGGAATTGTGCAATATTCGCGGTAATGATGTATCCATGATCTTTCAGGAACCCATGACCTCACTTAATCCCGTCTTAACCATCGGGGAACAAATAACAGAAATCCTCATTTACCACAAAAAACTTTCAAAAAAAGAAGCGACCAAAAAAGCGATTGATTTGCTAAAGCTTGTAGGCTTTTCCAGGCCGGAACAAATCATCAAAGATTACCCGCACCGTTTATCCGGCGGTATGCGTCAACGAGTCATGATCGCCATTGCGCTAAGCTGTGATCCGAAGCTCCTCATTGCGGATGAGCCGACTACTGCTCTCGATGTGACCATACAAGCCCAGGTGCTGACCTTAATGAAAGATTTATGTTCGACCTTTGGTACATCTATACTTCTCATTACGCATGATTTAGGTGTTGTGTCGGAAGTAGCAGACCGCGTCATTGTCATGTACTGCGGACAGGTTGTTGAAAATGGAACCGTTGAAGAGTTGTTTGATGAGCCGCTTCACCCATACACAGAAGGACTGCTTGAATCCATTCCAGTCATTGACGGAGACATTCAGCCATTAACGGCGATAAAAGGAAATGTCCCTGCGCCAGATCAGCTTCCGACAGGATGCCGTTTTGCACCTAGATGCCCGAAAGTAATGGAACGCTGCATAGGTGAATTGCCCAAACTGACAACCTTTGAAAATGGTAGAAGCGTCAGGTGTTTCTTATATGAGGAGGCAAGCCAAACATGACACTTGCTGAAAATCAACCATACATGACAGATCGATCTGAGAAAGAAACCATCCTGGAATTAAAAAATATACGAAAACACTTTCCGATTAAAGCTGGGGTGCTGCAAAAGAAAGTAGGAGCAGTCAAAGCGGTTGACGGCATCGACTTAAACATTTATAAAGGCGAAACGTTAGGCATCGTTGGAGAGTCTGGATGCGGTAAATCCACATTAGGACGGACGATGATTCGTTTATATGAACCAACAGAAGGACAAATTCTATTTAAAGGGCAAGATATCTCTCATGTTTCTGAATCAAAACTAAGACAATCAACAAGGAAAAACATCCAAATGGTTTTTCAAGATCCCTTTGCATCACTCAACCCTAGAAAAACACTTCGAAGTATCATCAAAGAACCCTACAAAACACATCACTTATATTCCTTAAAAGAAAGAAATGAAAAAGTAGAACAGCTTTTATCCAAAGTCGGCCTTCACCCAAGTTTTGCGAATCGATACCCGCACGAATTCTCCGGCGGACAAAGGCAGCGGATCGGTATCGCTCGTGCACTTGCCATGAATCCTGAAATGATCATAGCAGATGAGCCTGTTTCAGCGCTTGACGTCTCCATTCAGGCGCAGGTCATCAATTTGATGGAAGAGCTTCAAGAAGAGTTTGACCTCACCTATCTCTTTATCTCTCACGATCTCAGTGTGGTCCGCCACATTAGTGATCGAGTGGGCGTCATGTATCTTGGCAAAATGATGGAACTTGCAGATAAGCATAGCCTGTACGATGATCCGCTTCATCCGTATACACAGGCGCTTTTATCTTCCGTTCCAGTCACCCGTAAAAAAGGTCAGATGAAAAGGGAACGGATTATGCTGCAAGGGGATTTACCAAGCCCTGCAAATCCGCCAAAAGGCTGTGTGTTTCATACAAGATGCCCGCATGCGAAAAAAGTCTGTAAAGAAAAAGTACCACAATTTCAAGAATTAAAAACGAACCACTTTGTGGCCTGCCACCTCTACGACGCTTGATCACGCTTGTATGATCTCATCTTTGAGAGGGGGGATAAAACGGGCTTCTGTCATCATTTTTTAAAAAAGATAGGGGGAATTGTCTATGAAAGATAGAAAGAGAAAGTCCATTTTGGTCAGTTTGCTGCTGATCTTTACATTGATCCTTGCTGCTTGTTCTGGTGGAAATAAAACGTCTGGAGACAGTGAAAAGAAATCCACAGGTAAACCTGTACAAGGCGGCGATCTTGTCATTGGTTCGATTGCAGAGCCTACATTATTTAACTCACTTTACTCAACAGACGTGGCAAGTTCTGATATTGAAGAAAGAATCTATAGCTTTTTACTGCAAACAGATGGAAAGTTAAACCCACAGCTGGCGTTGGCAGAAGATATTAAAGAATCCGATGACGGCAAACAGTTTGATGTGACCATTAGAAAAGGCGTGAAGTTTCATGATGGAGAAGAACTGACTGCTGATGATGTTGTGTTTACATACAGCATTCCGATCAATAAGGATTACAATGGTGAGCGTGGATCAGGCTTTGAAGTATTAGAGTCTGTCAAAAAAACAGGGGACTATTCGGTCGAATTTAAGCTGAATAAAAAAGATCCATATTTTTATAATGTCACGCTAGGAAGCTATGGGATTTTACCAAAGCATATTTTAGGTGATGTCCCTATAAAGGATCTTGGCGAAAATGAATTTAACCGAAAAAATCCAATCGGCTCCGGTCCATTTAAATTTGCCGAGTGGAAAGAAGGAGACTATGTCAAACTCGAAGCATTTGATGACTATTGGGATGGACGGCCATACCTTGATACAGTCACCATTAAAACGATTCCTGATCAAAATGCAGCCATGGCTCAGCTATCCGCAGGTGATATTGATTTCTTTGCAGTGCCTGGAGCAGAACTGCAAACAGCTGAAAAAGTTAGTAACATCAAAATTGAATCTGATCTAGGGCTAAATTATTCATATATTGGCTGGAATCAGAAAAACGAACTGTTCAAAAGTAAAAAAGTCCGTCAAGCTCTTACCCATGCTATTGATCGTCAAACGATTGTCGATCAAGTGTTAAATGGAGACGGGAAAGTAGCCAACATCCCAGAAAGCCCGCTGTCATGGAACTACCCTAAAAATGAAAATGTCCCAGTATTTGAATTTGATCAAGAAAAAGCGAAAAAGATGCTGAAAGAAGAAGGCTGGGAGGATACAGATGGAGATGGTTATCTGGATAAGGACGGTAAGAAGTTCTCCTTCGTCTTGAAGACGAACCAAGGAAACAAAGTCCGTGAAGATATTGCTGTCGTTGTCCAGCAGCAGCTCAAAGAAATTGGCATTGAAGCAAAACCGCAAATTGTAGAATTTAGTGCATTAATCGAACAAACAACCCCGCCAAAATGGGATTATGATGCGTTATTACTCGGCTGGAGCTTAGCGACATTCCCTGACCAATACAGCATTTTCCATTCGAGTCAGTCTGAAAAAGGCTTAAATAACATTTGGTATAAAAATGAAGAAGTCGATAAACTGCTAGTTGATGCCAAAAACTTGAGTGATCGTAAAGAGTATTCAAAGGCGTATGAAAAAATTTATGAGCTGATTGCAGAAGACCAGCCGTATACGTTCCTTTATTATGCCAACTCACATCGCGCGATGCCATCTAATCTACAAGGCTACTCTTACCACCCGAAAGATGAATATTACAAAATCGAAAAATGGTGGATTGAACAGTAGTCTGCTAGTGAAGAAGGGGAGGGGTCTCCCCTTTTTTCATCATAGTATGGCCATCCGATGAAAAAGGAGTTGTGCATATGGTTACATATATCATTAGAAGGACACTTCTTTCCATCCCAATTTTGTTTGGTATTACGATTTTGTCCTTTGCGATTATGAAAGCAGCACCAGGCGATCCGATGTCACTCATGATGGACCCGACCATTAGTGCCGCAGACCGGGAAGCCTTTATTGATAAGTACGGCTTGAACGATCCTGAATATGTGCAATATATGAAATGGCTCGGCAATATGCTTCAAGGTGACTTTGGCACATCCATTGTAAAAAAAGGAACGCCCGTGTCGGATTTGATTTTTGCCCGGCTGCCAAATACCCTCATCCTCATGATCTTTTCTACATTAGTTGCCCTGATCATTGCCATCCCATTTGGTGTTCTTTCAGCAAAACGTCCGTATACAAAACTTGACTATGGTATTACGGTTACATCATTTATCGGACTGGCTATTCCGAATTTCTGGTTTGGTTTGATCCTGATTATGGTGTTATCAGTGAATTTAGGATGGTTTCCGACCGGGGGTGTCTCTACCTTAAATGCAGATTTTAATCTATTTGACCGGCTTCATCATATTATTTTACCGGCCTTTGTTTTAGCAACAGCTGATATGGCCGGCCTTACACGATATACAAGGTCAAGTATGCTCGATGTGATGCGGCAGGATTACATTCGCACGGCGCGAGCGAAAGGTTTTAGAGAGAACAAAGTCATCTTCAAACATGGATTGAGAAACGGTCTGATGCCTGTTATTACGATCTTTGGACTCATGATTCCATCCTTTATTGGCGGCGCAGTCGTGGTGGAACAAATCTTCACATGGCCAGGGCTTGGGAAACTGTTTATCGATTCTGCTTTTTCAAGAGATTATCCCGTCATTATGGCGATGACTGTTATCTCTGCTGTGCTCGTGGTCGTTGGAAACTTAATAGCGGATATTCTCTATGCGATCGTTGATCCGCGTATTGAATATTAGAAGGGAGCTGAAGCACAATTGGCACAACCTAATATGGGAACACCTCCAGTTGATCTCAAATTAAAAGAAGGCCTTCCGCCAAAACCAGAGACGATGCTTCGTTTATTTTGCGAGAAATTTTTCAAAAATAAATTGGCGGTTGCCGGCTCCGCTATTTTATTGGTCATTATCTTTTCCGCTATTTTCGCCCCGGTGATCGCACCTTACGCACCGGAACAGCAAGACTTGTTGAAACGGCTACAGCCTCCAAGTGCAGAGCATTTTATGGGAACCGACAAGTTTGGTCGAGATATTTTTTCAAGGGTGCTATACGGAGCGAGGGTGTCTCTATTAGTTGGCTTTGTCTCAGTAGTCGGAGCCATCACCATTGGTACCGTCATTGGGGCGGTAGCGGGATACTTTAAAGGCTTTGTTGATTCTGTGCTCATGAGAATGGTGGATGTCGTATTGTCTATTCCAGATATTTTTCTCTTGATCACGCTAGTGACAATTTTTAAACCGGGTATTGATAAATTGATTTTAATCTTTGCACTGACTGGCTGGACAACAACCGCCAGGCTGATCCGCAGTGAATTCTTGTCACTTCGCACAAGAGAATTCGTACTCGCAGCAAGAACGATCGGAACGAAAAACCATGTCATCATCTTTTCGCATATTTTACCGAACTGTATCGGCCCTATCATTGTGTCTGCTACATTGAAAGTCGGTTCTGTTATTCTAGCTGAGTCGACACTTAGCTATCTAGGGTTCGGCATCCAGCCTCCAACGGCGAGCTGGGGAAACATGCTTCAAGATGCACAAAATTTCTCCATAATGGTGCAAGCATGGTGGTATCCACTGTTCCCAGGTTTACTGATTCTACTTACCGTTTTATGCTTTAACTTCTTAGGTGATGGACTGAGAGATGCTCTTGATCCTAAAAAGCTAAAATAAGGTTCTGCTTATAGAAGATCGTGAAAGGACTCTGCGAGATGTTCTCCTTTTCCCAGGAAATAAAGCCGTCCTTCCGTCAGGGCGAAGTTTTAATAAAGTTGGAATAATTTCTCTATCCCTTGCCCATACTGTGGACAACAGTTTTTAAAAAGTGAGGGATTGGTTATGTTATTTCTTCATGACGTATGGGTGAATTGGTTTGAAGGGGAAGAGAATGGCTATAATGTGTGCCATTTTCATGAGTGGCGCAAGGAGGACAGCGTGGAGCTGTTAGATCAAGTACCTTTACTCAAGGTGCAGAGTCCTTTGTTTGATTACATAGAGAATGATCTATCAGAGCTGCCAAAGACGCTGCTAGAGACTGTATTTGAGAAATCATATATTCGAAAAAATCATGAACGCCGTAAATTAGAGTATTGCTTTGTGGTCACGGACGGGATTAGAATCATCGCTGTGGATACGATTGGTTATTCCATCCCTGTGAGAAAGAGCCGATTGATTCCAAGACAGGAGCAATTGGTGTATGAAATGGTGAAAGATGTGAAGGCAGAGGAGTATGAATTCACGACGGACAGTCTTGAATCGACGAAAGAATATCACATCCTATCATTACCACCGCAGCATATCAGCGGACTAACGAGAAAAGAAAGACAGCTGAAGCAGCTGATGTTTATGGCGCTAGATCAACTAAAGGGGCTTCAAAACCGAGCAGAAATTGCCTATTGGTATACAGAATGGAATCCGCGCATGTACAACCAGATCAAACGAATGTCTTTCGAGGAAATTTGGAACATGCTTTATAACGAAACCATTGATGGATGGTCAGAAAACCATTTAGCCTTTTGTGAAAAAATGATTAAAGGACAGCCATTTTTTGAAAAACTTTGGGAAATGGAAAACGAATCAAAAGTGAATTAGAACAAGCTTGCAGCTGAATATGCTGCAAGCTTGTTTTATTTGCGTTTCCGGCCAAGACCCATTGCATTCTCCATTTTTTTCAGCATTTTGTTTGCCGCACGGTTTGCCTTTTCAGCACCCTCATCTAAAATGCGGTCAAGCTCATCTGACTCAATGAGTTCATAATAGCGATCTTGAATCGGTTTTAACGCATCCACGACAACGTTCGCAAGATCTCCCTTAAATTCACCATAACCTTTGCCTTCGTATTTTTGTTCAAGCTCTGCAATCGATACGTTCCCTAATACAGAATAAATCGTCAGCAAGTTGGCAATTCCAGGTTTGTTTTCTTTGTCATATTTGACGATGCCTTCTGAATCAGTCACAGCACTTTTGATTTTCTTTTCAAGCTGTTTTGGCTCATCTAATAAGGTAATGAAAGATTTTTGGTTCGGATCAGATTTGCTCATCTTTTTCGTTGGGTCTGTTAAAGACATAATCCGAGCGCCTTCTTTTGGAATTTTGACTTCAGGTACAGTAAAGATGTCGTTATACTTTCGGTTAAAGCGTTCAGCAAGCGTTCTCGTTAATTCAAGATGCTGCTTTTGATCTTCTCCTACAGGAACTAAGTCCGTACCGTATAACAAAATATCGCCAGCCATTAATGGCGGATACGTTAATAGTCCTGAAACGACTGCTTCCTTACCAGCAGATTTGTCCTTAAATTGAGTCATTCTTTCTAATTCCCCAATATAAGCGACACATTGCAGCATCCATCCTGCCTGGGCGTGGGCAGGTACCTCTGATTGGATAAACAATGTTGCCTTCTCTGGATCAAGTCCCACTGCCAAATAAAGAGCGGCTAAGCTTCTAATATTTTGTCGAAGGGCTAAACGATCCTGACTGACCGTAATGGCATGCTGATCGACCACACAAAAGTAGCCGTTGTAATCATGCTGAAGATCGACAAATTGCTTCATCGCTCCAATGTAGTTCCCCAATGTCACAGAACCGCTAGGCTGTATGCCTGAGAAAATCGTCTTTTTTGTCATACTAAAACCTCTTTTCTTCAATATAAAAAGGCCCACCCATCACTTTTCAACAGAAAAGGGACGAATGAACCGTGGTACCACCCTTGTTATTTCAATACGAAATCACTCAAGACGTTGATATCGGAGACTGCTCCGTCTAAGCCTACTGACTCTGTCAAGTGTTCGGTTAGCTGCTCCAAAGCCCATTCCATACATGCCATTATCTGCTTGCACCGACCGCAGACTCTCTGTAAATGGTGAATATATGTACTCTTCTTTTTCATCGCAACAGTATGTCTATCTATTATAAAGGATGACCATGAAAAAGTCACGAAGCCTATTTGTGACCTTCTCATCATGTCGTTTGACACTTAAAATTTTAGATAAAATAGTAACTATCTGTCAGAATTTTTTAAAAAAGGATGATTAATTATATGTATAAAACATTATTCCTGCTGAATTTGTCAAATTATTTTAATCAATTTACGCTTTAATTTGTTGAAGTGATTGAGACTTTAGTTTATAAAAATCAATCTTTATCCCCATTTACGTTTTTTAAAAATATGTGAAATTGATATTGCAATAAATTATTCTATTCATTATAATGAATTTGTTCACACGTTTGTGCTAGGCTCTTTACATAGTGAAAATTCAGAAAAAACAAAAGAAATAGAAAGTAAGCTATTCAGGGACTTTTTTACGCTATTTCTTAAATCTGAATCTCATCTTCTATCGAGACCTTTGAACTAAAAACATATTATAAGGGGGAATACAGTTGAAAAAGCGTTGGTCTGTTGTTACTTTAATGCTTATTTTCACACTTGTATTAAGCGCTTGTGGTTTCAGCGGAAACAAATCAGGCGACAGCACGAGCAGTTCTGGAGAGGCTAAAACAACATTAAATGTGAATATCTCCACTGAGCCTTTTTCTCTACATCCGGGATTGGCAAATGATTCAACTTCAGGAAGTGTCATCCGTCAGACTTTTGAGGGATTAACAAGAATTAACGCTGAAGGTAAGCCAGAAAACGCAATGGCTTCTGATATCAAAACAAGTGATGATGGTAAAACTTACACATTCACACTTCGTGATGCAAAATGGTCTAATGGTGACCCTGTCACAGCACAAGACTTCGAATATGCTTGGAAATGGGCATTAGATCCTAAAAATGAATCTCAATATGCTTACCAGCTTTATTATATTAAAGGTGCTGAAGCTGCTAACAAAGGGGAAGCAAAAGTTTCTGATGTTGGCATTAAAGCAAAAGACGACAAAACGCTTGTAGTTGAGCTAGAGAACCCAACACCGTTCTTTACTGAACTAACTGCATTCTATACGTATATGCCAGTCAACAAAAAAGTGGCTGAAAAGAATAAAAACTGGTACACAAATGCTGGTGAAAACTACGTATCTAATGGACCATTCGTTCTTTCTAAATGGAAACACGGCGGTTCTATCACACTTGAAAAGAACAATGAATACTGGGATAAAGACACTGTGAAATTGAAAAAGATTAACATGTCTATGATCAAAGATACAAACACTGAACTTAGCATGTTCAAAAAAGGCGAACTTGACTGGGCTGGTTCTCCAACTGGAAGCCTTCCAACTGAGTCTTTAAAAACGTTGAAAAAAGAAGGCGGTCTTGAAATTCAAACGATCGCTGGTATCTATAACTACAAATTCAATACAAAAGTAAAACCTTTAAACAATGCGAACATCCGTAAAGCCCTTGCTTACTCAATCAACCGTCAAGCAATCGTTGACAAAATTACGCAAGGTGAACAAGTTCCAGCGATGGCAATCGTTCCTCCAACAATGGAAGGATTCACGGATAACAAAACTGGTTACTTCAAAGATCATGATGTAGCGACTGCTAAAGAACTTCTTGAAAAAGGTGCGAAAGAATTAGGTTATAAGTCAGTTTCTGATCTTCCAACATTGAAATTGTCTTACAACACAGATGAAGGCCACCAAAAGATTGCACAAGCAATTCAAGAAATGTGGAAAAAAGATTTAGGTGTGAACGTTGAACTTGATAACTCTGAGTGGAACGTATACATTGATAAAATCCACAGTGGAGACTACCAAATCGGACGTATGGGCTGGTTAGGAGACTTCAACGATCCAGTGAACTTCCTTGAGCTTTACAAAGATAAAGACGGTGGAAACAATGACACTGGATGGGAAAGCAAAGAGTACAAACAATTATTGAATGATTCTGCAAAAGAAACAGACAAAACAAAGCGTGAAGAAATGCTGAAAAAAGCAGAAAAAATCATCATCGACGATATGCCTGTAGCGCCTATTTACTTCTACACTCAACTTTGGGTACAAGATCCAAAACTTAAAGGTGTGGTTGTATCTGGACTTGGTGATGTTCAATACAAATGGGCACATTTCGAAAAGTAAGAGTTATAGTGTAAGAGATCTACGGCAAGGATCTTAAGGTATATGGAGGATGTCTCTCCATATACCTTTCTTGCTGATTAGAGAAATTGTTGTAAAATCATGGAGGTGCAATTCCGTTGCTTAAATATATCGGTAAGCGATTAATATATATTTTAATCACACTGTTTGTTATTGTAACTGCAACTTTCTTTCTCATGCAGGCAGCACCTGGTGGTCCATTCTCTGGAGAGAAGAAACTTCCTGCTGAAATTGAAGCAAACCTAAACGAGCACTACGGGTTGGACAAACCCTTATTTGTTCAATACGTGAGCTACCTAGGTTCAGTTGCAAAATTAGATTTTGGTCCCTCATTTAAATATAAAGGACAAACTGTTAATGATTTAATCAGTTCTGGATTCCCCGTTTCCTTTACCCTCGGAATTGAGGCAATTCTCCTCGCATTAGCATTTGGTGTATTGTTTGGGGTCCTTGCAGCGCTCTATCATAACAAGTGGCAAGACTATACGATTGCCATTTTAACGATCTTTGGAATCTCAGTTCCAAGTTTCATCTTAGCGGCGCTATTACAATATGTATTTGCATCTGAGGCAAGCTTTTTAGCGATCTTCCCAGTTGCAGGATGGGAGTCTTGGGCAAGCACCGTACTACCTTCTATTGCACTTTCCTTCATGCCAATGGCATTTATCGCTAGACTTGCACGGTCAAGTATGCTTGAAGTATTAAATAGTGACTACATTAGAACGGCTAGAGCAAAAGGATTAACAAAATCAGCTGTGACGATCAAACACGCCATTCGAAACGCATTGTTACCTGTTATCACATACATGGGACCAATGGCTGCTTCAGTGTTAACAGGTAGTTTTGTCGTGGAGAAGATTTTTGGTATTCCTGGTCTTGGCTCTCACTTTGTTACAAGCATTACAAACCGTGATTACACAGTCATCATGGGTGTCACAGTCTTCTACAGTATTATTCTATTAGTCAGTATTCTAGTTGTTGACGTCCTCTACGGTATTATTGATCCTAGAATTAAACTGACGAAGGCGAAGAAAGGGGTCTAACACATGGAAGAGATGAGAAAAGATTTATTTGTGCCTGCGACAGCTGACGCAGCAGAATCTGAAAAAATTTCTAAACCTAGTCTATCTTTATGGAAGGATGCCATGCTTCGCTTCCGTGCAAATAAACTTGCAATGGTTGGACTTGCAATTATTTTCATTATTGTGATTCTGGCCATTTTCGTTCCAGTGTTCTCGAAATATGATTATTCAACGACAGATTTGCTTAATGCAGATCAGCCGCCATCAAAAGAGCATTGGTTTGGTACAGATGATCTAGGCCGAGACATGTTTGTTCGTACATGGGTAGGGGCAAGAATTTCGATCTTCATCGGTCTTGCTGCAGCAGTTCTTGACGTGATCATCGGGATCATCTGGGGAAGTATTGCTGCATTCAAAGGCGGCCGTACAGATGAAGTCATGATGCGTATCGCAGACGTTTTATGGGCAATTCCAACACTATTAATGGTTATTTTAATGATGGTGGTTCTGCCAAAAGGATTATTAACGATTATCCTTGCTATGACAGTCGTAGGCTGGATTAACATGGCACGTATCGTTAGGGGACAAGTTTTACAATTAAAGAGCCAAGAATACGTTCTTGCAGCACAAACATTAGGTGCAAAAACATCTAGACTTTTATTTAAACACTTGATTCCAAACTCAATGGGACCCATTCTTGTCACAATGACATTAACGATTCCTTCTGCTATTTTCACAGAAGCATTCTTAAGCTATCTAGGGCTTGGTGTACCGGCTCCATTAGCTAGCTGGGGAACAATGGCTTCTGATGGAATTCCGGCCATGACGTATTATCCATGGAGATTATGGTTCCCAGCCGCATTTATCTGTATTACAATGTTTGGTTTTAACGTGGTTGGAGACGGACTAAGAGACGCTTTAGATCCGAAGTTGCGTAAATAAGGAGTGATTAGGATGGAACGTGAACGTATTCTAGAGGTGAAAGACCTTGCAATCTCATTTAAAACATATGGTGGAGAGGTTCAAGCCATTCGCGGTGTGAACTTCCACTTAAATAAAGGCGAGACACTTGCTATTGTAGGTGAATCTGGTTCTGGAAAAAGTGTAACATCACAGGCCATCATGAGATTAATCCCGATGCCGCCAGGTTATTTCAAGCGCGGAGAGATTTTATTTGATGGGCAGGATATTGTCAAGAAAACGGAAAAGCAAATGCAAACCATTCGAGGAAAAGACATTTCGATGATCTTCCAAGATCCGATGACTTCTTTGAACCCAACCATGAAGGTCGGGAAACAAATTACAGAAGTACTTTTCAAGCATGAACAAATCTCAAAAGAAGCGGCTGAAAAAAGAGCCATTGAACTTTTAGAGCTTGTTGGGATTCCAATGCCTGAAAAAAGAATCAAACAATATCCGCATGAATTTAGTGGCGGGATGAGACAAAGGGTTGTCATCGCGATGGCACTTGCAGCCGATCCAAAGCTATTGATTGCTGATGAGCCAACGACTGCACTTGATGTAACCATTCAGGCACAAATCTTAGAATTAATGAAAGAAATTCAGCAAAAAGTCGAAACATCTATTATCTTTATTACCCATGATCTAGGTGTTGTGGCCAATGTTGCTGATCGTGTAGCCGTTATGTATGCTGGACAGATTGTGGAGACAGGGACTGTTGATGAAATTTTCTACAATCCGAAACATCCATATACATGGGGACTTTTAGCATCTATGCCAAGCCTAGACACTGATGGAGGAGCTGAAGGGAAACTAACGGCGATTCCAGGAACACCACCAGATTTAACAAACCCGCCGAAAGGAGATGCATTTGCACTCCGGAGCGATTATGCAATGAAAATTGACTTTGAACAAGAACCACCAATGTTCAAAGTATCAGATACGCATTATGTGAAATCATGGCTACTTCATCCGAATGCCCCTAAAGTTGAACCGCCTGCTTCCGTAAAGGCGAGAATGCGTGAACTAGAAGGTAGCTACGAAAAACCTGTATTAGTAAAAGAGGGTGAATAGCATGGCAGAAAAACTGTTAGAAATTAAAAATTTAAAGCAGCATTTCCATACAGCAAGAGGGACTGTAAAAGCAGTTGATGGTGTCTCATTTGATATTTATAAAGGTGAAACACTTGGACTTGTAGGTGAATCTGGATGTGGAAAGTCGACAACTGGCCGTTCAATCATAAGACTTTATGATGCGACAGATGGCGAAGTTCTCTATAAGGGGGAAAGCGTTCACGGAAAGAAATCAAGACAAAAAATGCTTGAATTTAACCGTCAAATGCAGATGATTTTCCAAGACCCATATGCTTCACTTAACCCTAGAATGACAGTGCTTGATATCATTGCAGAAGGGATTGACATTCATGGCCTTGCGAAAACAAAGCAAGCACGTAAAGACCGTGTATATCAATTGCTTGAAACGGTTGGTTTGAATAAAGAGCACGCGAATAGATACCCACATGAATTTTCAGGTGGTCAAAGGCAGCGTATTGGGATTGCTCGTGCGTTAGCTGTTGAGCCGGATTTCATCATTGCCGATGAGCCAATCTCTGCACTAGATGTGTCGATCCAAGCGCAGGTCGTCAACTTAATGAAAGAACTGCAAGAAGAAAAGGGCTTAACGTATTTATTCATTGCCCATGACCTTTCCATGGTGAAATATATCAGCGATCGTATCGGTGTGATGTATTTTGGGAAATTGGTTGAGCTGGCACCAGCGAATGAATTATATGAAAACCCGCTTCATCCATACACAAAATCATTACTATCTGCGATTCCGCTTCCAGATCCTGATTATGAGCGTAACCGCAAACGGATTAAATACGATCCATCTGTTCATAAAGGAACAAATACGGAATTTCGTGAAGTGAAGCCAGGTCACTTTGTCAGCTGTACTGAGGAAGAATTCAAAGAGATCAAAGCAAAACAATAAGAATAGAGAAGAAGCACTGCGATATCAGTGCTTCTTTTTTTATTTTACAAAAAAACAAGTTGATGGTAATTTTTATGTAAAGTGAGTAAACTAGGAGGAAATCAAATGTTGTTATGGAAGACGTTTCGCTATTCATGTCTTCACTTTTTTATCGTCACGATGCTTTTTTCAATATCTTTTTTATCGGAACCAAACGGAGGAAAGTGGATGATCGCATTTTTAGTGCTCATTTGCATTATTTCGTTTTCGGTTGAATTTGCTGTGTATCGGCGCACGAATAAACAGAAGGAAGAAGTCCGGCGTATGAAGTACCTTTATTTCATCATGTTTCAGATCGCCATGACACTTCTTTTGTTTGCTTGCTTTCAAATGCTCATGAATCGTTCGATATAAAACTTTTTTGCTTTCTCTTGAAAAAAAGTGAAACCACCAATGGCATTGCTGCGTCTTACTAGTACAGGCGTTTAAATAGCAGGAAATCGGGAATAGATAAGGAAGTGGTTCTTAACTACATCATAAGGAGCGGATCCATGAATTGGTATGAAAAGCTCAGTGAATACTTCCCGATAGAAGAAATGAAGTCAAAAGAGCATATGGAAGCTTTATTAAAGGAAAGAAGTGATATTTATCATAAAGAAGAAGGGCCTCATCATGTGATGATGTACGCTGAATTTGATTCTTTCATCTTTATTGATTATTTATTTGTTTCCAAGGATGCAAGAGGTGAAGGCCTCGGCTCAAAGCTCATTCATAAGCTGAAGGAAAAAAGAAAACCGATCTTGCTTGAGGTCGAGCCTGTAGATGAAGATGATGCAGATACTGCAAAACGCCTAAAGTTTTATCAGAGAGAGCACTTCAAGCATGCTGAATCAATTGGTTATAAACGCAGGTCACTTGCAACGAATGAAGTGAACCGCATGGAAATTCTTTATTGGTCGCCTCGTACAGATAATGAGGAAGAAATGATGGAGTCCATGAGAAAGACGTACGAAAGAATCCATACGTATAAAGACGAAGAATGGTATGGACAATCGTATGAGGATGTTGATGATGTGCTGAAGCTCGTTGAAAATAGAAAACAAAAAAATATTTTCGATCATCTCGACTAAATGAGAATGTTCAGACTTCAAACATCTGCACAAAAAGAATGAAATTGTCTAGTTTTTGTCACAAAAATTGCAAGAAAATCTGTTCACACTTACTTTTTTATAGTATAATCACTATAAAGATTACTTATTTAGAACAATTTTAATTTAAGAATACAGATCAATATTCATTCTACAAATTGAGGAGTGAAGATTTATGGTAACATTATACACATCACCAAGCTGTACATCATGTAGAAAAGCAAGAGCGTGGTTAGAAGAGCACAATATCCCATACCAAGAGAGAAATATCTTTTCTGAGCCTCTTTCAATCGATGAAATCAAAGAGATTCTTCGTATGACGGAAGATGGTACAGATGAAATTATCTCAACACGTTCTAAAGTATTCCAAAAACTAAATGTAAATGTTGAGACAATGCCGCTTCAACAATTGTATAAACTAATCAATGAGCACCCTGGTCTTCTAAGACGTCCAATTATTTTGGATGAAAAAAGACTGCAAGTTGGGTACAACGAAGATGAAATTAGACGTTTCCTTCCTAGAACGGTTCGTACATTCCAACTTCGAGAAGCTCAGCGACTTGCTAACTAATAGACAACACGAAAAGCTGCCGATCATTTGGCAGCTTTTTTATTTATTTTCAGCCGTTTGTTCGTAAAAGAGACTGGCTAAAATAACGGTTGCGACGGTTAAAAAAGGAAGCAACAATTCAAGTGTTGTATGCTGCGCCATAAATTCATTCAGTTTTACATCACGGACAATCATTTCTCCGCCAGTAAAAGCTAAAAGGGCACTCCCTCCGTATAAAAGAATCGGAAACTTGGTTAGTGCTGCATGAATCAGCTTACTCCCCCAAATAATAATCGGAACTGAAATCATTAAGCCAAAGGCAGTGAGCACCATGTTCCCCTTAGCTGCCCCTGCAACAGCGATCACATTATCAAGTGACATAAAAAGATCTGCAATCACGATGGTCTGAACAGCACGCCAAAGGGAGCCGCTGCTTTTAATCCGAATGGATTCTTTCTTTTGTTCAATTAACAAATTGTATCCTATATAAAGGAGAAAGAGACCGCCGATAAATTGCAAATAGGGGATGGTCAATAAATAAACGGCAGCACCAGTCATGGTGATTCTCATCAGCACTGCCAAAAATGTGCCGATCCATATGGCTTTGTTTCGTTTTTCATTTGATAAGCTTCGACTGGCCATCGCAATGATTAATGCATTATCTCCGCCTAATATGAGGTCTATGCCAATAATCATTAGTAAGGATACGATCCACTCTGTTTCCATCCAGTTCACCTCATTTCACTAAAATAGCTCGTACAACCAATATATGAGGACAATTCAAATATATGTTTCTGCAAGTTTTCTCTGCAAAAAATGCGTTTTTATTTCTTTTATTCATGTTTTATCATAAAATAGACAGTACACAGCAATACCTCATTTCTTTAAATGGTTAACATGTAGACGGAACGGGTAAAGTGTAGTAAAGTACTATTAATTGGGAGCTTGTATGTCCCTTCAACATCTTATATAGAAGGGAAGGTTGGCAAAATGGAAATCGAAAGAATAAATGAACATACAGTCAAATTTTATATTTCCTACGGTGATATTGAAGATCGCGGTTTTGACCGTGAAGAGATTTGGTATAATCGTGAGCGCAGTGAAGAGCTGTTCTGGGAAGTGATGGACGAAGTGCACGAAGAAGAAGAATTTGCAGTAGAGGGACCACTTTGGATTCAAGTACAGGCACTTGATAAAGGTCTTGAAATTGTCGTGACAAAAGCCCAACTTTCTAAAGATGGACAAAAGCTCGAATTGCCGATTCCAGAAGATAAAAAAGATCAAACAGATGAAGAAAGTTTAGATGCTCTGCTTGATGATTTTCATAAAGAAGAGCAAGATCAAGAAGATCATAATGAGAAGGACAAAAAACTTCAACTTCAGTTCGTATTGAAAATGGATGACTTTGAAGATTTGATTGCACTTTCTCAATTAAATATGCAGGATTTTACGACAAGTTTATATTCGTTTGAAAACCGTTATTATCTATATGTTGACTTCCACGAGGATTTGTCAGATGAGCAGGTGGAGAATAAGCTTAGTATTCTGCTTGAATATGCTCATGAATCAGTGGTCAGCATCTACAGACTGCAAGAATACGGTCAGCTGATTGTCAAAGAGAATGCGCTTGAAACGATTCAACAGTACTTCTCGTAACAACCAAAAGTCGATTTCTATAGAGGAATCGACTTTTTTATCTGAATGAAAAAGTAAATAAAGTGATCGGCAAGGAGAAAATGAAATGAGAAATGTAGTCAAAGTTCTATTTTTTCTTATCATTACGATAGGTGCTTATTTGATTATCCAAATTTTTGCCGGTGATCTAGCGGTAAGTGTATTAAGTTCCGTCAGTGTTCTATTCACTTTATCGATTATCTTCATCGGGTTTGTCATTTTCTTAGAAAACAGAAATCCCTCTCAAACGATTACATGGCTTGTGCTGCTTGGGAGCTTTCCGCTTTTCGGGTTTTTGTTTTATATTTTCTTTGGACGCAATATTAAAAAGCGCAGACTTTTTGAAAAGAAAGCGGTACTGGATGAACAGCTTGTCCAGGAAGATGAACGTATCCACAGAGAAGCAATTGAAAAAATGACTCATATGGGTGACCATCAGCAGCTCTTATTTAAGCTGGCCCACAGACTTGGACATACCCCTATTACGTATCGCACATCCTCTAAAGTTCTGACCAATGGAGAAGAAACGTTCTCTCATATTTTTGAAGAGATCAAAAAAGCAACACATCACATTCATCTAGAATATTATATTCTCCGTCATGATGATCTGGGACAAGAATTAAAGGACATTTTAATCGAGAAAGCAAAAAGTGGTGTGATTGTCCGCTTTTTATATGATGATGTAGGCAGCCTAAAACTCTCCCGTCAATATATTGCTGACTTAGAAAAGGCTGGCGTGCAGATCGTTCCGTTTTTACCAGTGAGACTGCCCTTATTAAATAATAAAATCAATTTCCGAAATCACCGGAAAATCGTGGTGATTGATGGAGAAGTAGGATTTGTCGGCGGACTTAACATTGGGGACGAATATATGGGTAGAAGCAGACAATATGGATTTTGGCGTGATACCCACCTGATGATTAAAGGTGAGGCCGTTCGTGATTTGCAGCAGATTTTTATGCAGGATTGGTATTACATGACCAACGAAAGGTGCTCGGGTGTGGATTATTTTAAAGATTTCAGCCATATGGAGAGTCGAGCAGAAGGCGTACAAATGATTGCGGGTGGTCCTGATAAACAGTGGGAAGTCATTAAAAATCTTTTTTTCTCCATGATTATCTCCGCCAAAAAATCAATTTGGATTGCTTCACCATATTTTGTACCTGATGATGATATTTTGTCCGCACTGAAAATTGCTGCGTTGAGCGGAGTCGATGTGCGAATCATTGCGCCGAAAAATCCAGATAAACGCATCGTATTTCATGCGTCCCGTTCATACTTCCCCGAACTTTTAGAAGCAGGTGCGAAGGTATACGAATATGATCAAGGCTTTATGCATAGTAAGTTTATCATTGTGGATAGTGAGCTAGCTTCAATTGGTACAGCAAATATGGATATGAGAAGTTTTCATCTGAACTTTGAAGTGAATGCTTTCCTCTATAAAACAAAAAGCACAGAGAAGCTGGTCAACGATTTCTTAGGTGATTTAGAGCAGTCACATGAAATTGTTCCAGAAGAATTTGCGAAGAGACCTTTGAGGGTGAGGCTGTTTGAATCAACAGCAAGATTATTATCACCACTTTTATAAAAATTGTATTTCCCCCTTTTCTAAAAGGGGGATTTTTGATTTTACTAAGGGAAAGCAGGTTGAAATCGTGTTTTGACACGTTAAAAGTTCATTTTCCATATTCGCTTTCTTGTGAGAGAAAAAGCTATAATACGGTCATCAAAGAGCAAGGGGCGAAATATATGAATGCAGCGATCATGGAGAATGGCGAGCTGGTTCGCATCACACAACATCTGACTAAAAGGCGGCTAGAGCATGTAAGAGCTACGTGCAAATTTTACTGTCCTGAATGTAGGCAGGAGGTTCTATTAAAGCTAGGTGAGCATCGTGTCCATCATTTTGCACATAAACAGCTCTCGGCATGTCCATTAGCGTCCACCGGTGAAACAGCTTATCATCAGGCAGGGAAAATGGATCTTAAGGATTGGCTCACGCAGCTTGGATATGAGCCGTTACTAGAGAAATATGTTTCAAACATTCAGCAGCGCCCTGATGTGACCGTTGCTATAGAAAATAAAAGCTATGCCATCGAATTTCAATGTGCAAATATTTCGTGGAAAGAGCTACATAAACGAACGGAAGGTCTCCATGCTGCGGGGCTCTATCCTATATGGATCATAGGGGCGAATCGTTTAAAACGAATGGCTGGCCAGCTCTTTTCATTCTCCTCCATTCATTGGGGAATTTTAAGGCAGTCAAAGAATAGGAGACTCATTTTTTATTGTCCGATCCAAAATAGATTCATCCACCTGGATCAACTTCTCGTGTTTCAGCCAACGAAAATATGTGCCTCAATGACCGTTAGACCGCCTTCAGCTTATCGCCAACTACCAGCACTCTTATCTGTTTCCTCGAGCAATCATCAATTGTATAAAGAGTGGCTCAAGTGTATTCGGCAATTTAGGGAGCGGCCACCCCGCATTTTAGCAAATGAAAGCAAGCGTTTAAGAACCATTTTTTATGAGCATCATCAAACAGCATGGCCATTTCTACCGACAGAATTATTTATCCCCCTGACAGAAGCATATATCTTTTCAAGCCCTGTTTATGTGTGGCAAGGATGTCTTTATGATTGGATGGTTAGAAAGGGAAAAGAACAAGTGACCATTCATCTACTTTTAAAAGAAATTAAGCGATGTGTCCAGAATAAAGAAGTGAAGCTCCGATATACCAATGTCACAATAGAAGAAATCAAAGGGGTGATCATTTCATATGTACGGGCGCTTGTGAATCTAGGGTTTTTATACATGACGAAAGAGGGTAATTATCAAGTAACGTCGAATCAAAAGCCTATACAAACAGCAGATGAAGCGATAAAACGAGATGCTTTCTTATTTCATTAGCATGTTTCATGCCCACTTTGATCATGATAAGAAAAAGGTGGTGCTGCTATTGAATAGAAAGAAACGCTTTTTTCTCATTTTTTTAGTTTGTTTGGTATTTATTTCTGCATATGATTTGACAAATATAGTTCAAAACAAAGAAGATAAATACAACACCAATTTCTTTCACTTTCCGAAAGGTTGGTTCAACACAACTCATGCAAGGGGGATTCATATGACTTCACAAAATAACAACAATCATTTACCAGACAGAAGCGAAGTAAAAGAAGAAAACAAATGGCGCCTTGAAGATATTTTTGAAAGTGTCGATTCTTGGAATAAGGAATTCGAAGCTGTAAAAAAAGAAATTCCGAAGCTCGCCCAATTTAAAGGCAAGCTGGCCCATTCTGCTGATGTCTTGTATGAAGCCCTAACATTTCAGGATCAACTTTCTGAAAAGCTTGGTAAGCTTTATACATATGCGCACATGAAATACGATGAAGATACAACAAATTCATCATTTCAGGCTTTAAATGATAAAGCATCCAATTTATTTACACAGCTGTCTAGTACATCTGCCTATATTGTTCCGGAAATTTTATCTATTCAAGAAGATAAGCTGCAGCAATTTATTTTGGAAAAAGAAGAATTAAAACTTTATTCTCACGCTCTCGAAGAAATTAACAAAGAGCGTCCGCATATTTTAAGTGAGGAGCAAGAAGCTTTATTAGCTGAAGCCTCTGAACCTTTATCAACATCATCCACTACGTTTAGTATGTTTAATAATGCAGATATTTCGTTCCCTTCTGTTAAGGATGAAAATGGAGAAGAAAAGAAAATTACTCATGGCAACTTCATTACCTTTTTAAACAGTGATGATCGTGAAGTGAGAAAGAATGCTTTTAAAGCCGTTTATAAAACGTATGATCAATATAAGAATACTTTGGCGTCTACACTCAGCGGCTCGATTAAAAAGGATAATTTTTATGCGAAAGTACGTCATTACAAATCTGCAAGAGAAGCAGCGTTATCACGCAACAGTATTCCTGAAGAAGTGTATGACAATCTAATTGATACAGTTCATCAATATTTACCGTTATTACACCGCTACATTGAATTGCGTAAAAAGGTATTAAAGCTTGATGAAGTGCACAATTATGACTTGTATACACCATTAGTAAAAGATGCTGGCATGAAGCTGACCTATGATGAAGCAAAAGATTATATGCTGAAAGGGTTAGCGCCATTAGGAGAAGAATATGTTTCGGTATTAAAAGAGGGACTCGAAAATCGCTGGGTAGACGTTTATGAGAATAAAGGGAAACGAAGCGGTGCGTATTCTTCTGGAAGCTATGGTACGAATCCTTATATCTTAATGAACTGGCAAAATAATATTGATAATTTATTTACACTGGCTCATGAATTTGGTCACTCTGTTCATAGCTACTATACAAGAAAGCATCAGCCATATCCGTACGGAAACTACAGTATTTTTGTAGCGGAAGTAGCTTCTACAACAAATGAAGCATTACTAGGTGAATACTTACTGAATCATTTAGAGGACAAAAAGCAGCGCTTGTATGTGCTCAATCATTTGTTAGAAGGATTTAGAGGGACGGTATTCAGACAAACGATGTTTGCAGAGTTCGAGCACCTGATTCATGTGAAAGCGCAAGAAGGGGAGGCATTAACGCCAGAGTTTATGACGAACCTGTATTACGACCTGAATAAGAAGTATTTTGGCGAAGGTATGGTTGTGGATAAGGAAATCGGATTAGAATGGACGCGAATTCCGCATTTCTATTACAACTATTATGTGTATCAATATGCGACAGGCTATAGTGCGGCTCAGGCATTAAGTAAACAAATTTTAGAAGAAGGGAAACCTGCGGTGGAGCGCTATACAGACTTCCTTAAAGCAGGAAGCTCTGACTATCCAATCAACGTGCTGAAAAAAGCTGGTGTAGATATGGCATCGAAAGAGCCAATTGAGGCAGCATGTCAATTGTTTGAAGAAAAATTAAAGGAAATGGAAGAGCTCATCTCAAAGACTGGTGAGTAACGAGAAGACTTCTGTCAGGTGTGTGAGTGCAAACTCACCTTTTGGCAGGAGTTTTTTCTTGAAATAAAAAGACCAGATTGTTGACAAAGGGCTAAAATGAACTTGATTTTAGCCCTTTGACTTCTTTGTAGCTTGATAGAAAACCTTTGCAGGACTGACACGGAATGCGAGGGTTTGCCTACACGCTAGACCTCGTCTATATGAACGAGGTTTGTACATTCAATGATTACGTTTTAAATCCTTTGAAGGTTTTTCGGTGATTCATTCGATAGAGTGTAAAGAGAATGGAAGCGAATAGGAGTGGAGATGTCAGGTAAAGAGGCAGCATCTTCATTAAGCCTAATATATTTAAACAGAAACATAAGCCAATGGCAACAAGTCCAATGGTTGTGCTGCGCATGCAGATCCCCCCATTTTTTTGTTACTTTCACTATATGAAAGTGACAGTCCTCTTATGTTTTGTGACAAAAATATGAACATATAGTATATCGGTTGTCATAAGTCGACAAAATTTGATATACTACAGATGTGAAATTAATCACATACAAACATTACCCCTTTGTTTGACCGTGAAAAATTTCTCCCATCCCCTTTGTTGTCGTTAAGACATAGTGAAACCGCGCTTATCCCGGCGCGGTTTCTTCGTACTTATAAATAGAACAAGTGTTCCTTTGAGAGTGAAGAAAAAACATGGGTCAGCACCCATGTTCATTCTCACAGCGGTAGACATCAAGATCTGAATGATTGTCTCCTTCTGTATAACGCCAAAACATTTCTTGATGTACTTGTACACGTTCTACCTTTTTAGCAAATGCGAGCTTTTTCATCTCGCGTTCAACTTCTTCAAGTGTCAGGTCATATACAACGGCAATTTCTTTTGCTGATGCAAATTGAAAGTAAGCGATAAACCATTCAATTGGCGGTCGTTCTGAAGGTGTTGGTTTTTCGCCAATCATTTCAAAGAGAATTTCCTCGTAAATATCATAAGAATATGCACCTGAAATTTTTAATCCTTCTTCACCATTTATCGTATTAAAAAAGGCGAAAGTGGGAAGCTCAGACACATCCATTTCAGCTGCGATTTTCATATCACATTGGAGCGCTTTGACAGCACTTTGAGAATGGATATCTCGCTGGAACTCTTCAATGTCCAGTCCAGCCGTTTTTGCATTTTCTAGCAAGACTTGTTCACTGGTGACGTCCTGCTGATGGCAAAAAAGCGATTCTTGAATGAGTCGTAAAAATTTCATTCCGCATTTTCTGCCCTGAAGTTCAGCTGCTTTTAATGCAAGAGAGGCGAGATAAGGTGATGTCACAATTTGTTCAGACAGCATTTGTTCTTTTTTGGTCTGAGTTTTCGTGGCAAATTTCCCCCACGCTTCTGTTAGTAAATGTTTTTTTCGTTTCCGGTTCAAAGCATTAATACTAGAACTTGTAACCGTTCGTAAAGTGAAGAAACGGCCATATTTCATTTTCAACTTTTTAATTGATGGCTCTAATAACCAGCAGTCCGGGCTGAGAGGATCAATGAATACATAGATTTCAATCGGCTTTTGAGGATGTCCGTGACAATGTGAGAAATATTGCTCATGCGGATTGCAGCTCAAGATCGTCCGTCCTTTTCAGGTATTTGGTTGACCATGTGACGAGCCGTCAAAGACAGTCGCTCAAATAAAAAGTCACGAATATCGCCGGTTAGTCCTACTTGATCCATTGCATCCTCCATGCATTCAAGCCATGCGTCCGCTCGCTCCTCAGTAATCGGAAAAGGGAGATGTCTCGCCCGTAGCATTGGGTGACCATGCTCCTCAGTATAAAGCGGCGGTCCGCCTAAATATTGAGTTAAGAACTGTTTTTGTTTTCTTGCTGTTTCTTTTAAGTCATCCGGGAAAATAGGATGAAGCAAAGGATGACACTTTACATTTTCATAAAAAGTATCAACAAGTTGCGATAGAAGTTCCTCTCCAACCGCTTCGTAAGGTGCGTTAAACGATTGTACCATGTTGACTACTCCTTTAACTCGTAGCTAATAGGATGGCTCACCCTATTGCGAATTTCATGTATTTCAAAAGTGATATTCAGTTTGTTCTATTTTGTTGTTTCTATTCTTGTATACTTATTTTAACAACCTCTACTCAATTCCACAAACAAACCGCTTTGGTCCTTTGGGAATAGTGAGGGAGACAGGGTCCGTGTTCAATTGACCATATCATAACACATTCAGTCAAAAAAGGGTGAAAAGCGACATACAAAAAACCGAAGAGGTTATTCTCTTCGGTTTAGGCGAAATATTGAGCTGTGATTTTCTTTACATAATTTTGTGTTTCTTTAAATGGAGGAATGCCTCCGTACTTATCTACATTCCCTGAGCCTGCGTTATAAGCGGCTAAGGCAAGTGAGACATTTCCATTATATTTTTGCAGCATTTGTTTTAAATACTTCGTTCCGCCTTCAATGTTTTGGGCTGCATCAAAGGCATTGTTCACGCCAAGTGATTTAGCAGTAGACGGCATAAGCTGCATCAGTCCAAGTGCACCAGCATGGCTGACAGCATTCGTGCGATAACCGGATTCTTGCTTGATCACTGCGTGGATCAGCTTTTCTGGAACTCCGTGCTTTTGAGCCATTTGTGAGACGATCTGATTAATCTCTTTTGATGAAGAGCCTGAAACAGCTTTTTGAAGCGGCGGTGTGTAGCTGTTATTTAAGACGTTTCCAATACCATTTGCGGTATTCAATTGGCTGTCATTTGCATAAAGAGACTGAGATTGAAGCTGTTCACTGCCCGCTATCGCAGATAAATATGGATTCATGCGTGCATATTGCGTGTTCGGAGACGTTGATGGGTCCGATCCCATGAAAGCAGAAATGGAAAGCGGGAGACGAGATAATTCTGATCCGCCTAAAAAATCTTGCAACAGCGACTGGAATGAAGTCTCAGCGCTTGATTCTTGTCCAGCTGTGAGTTGTGTTTGTCCATTATCAGATTGTAACGTTTTGAGTGCTTGAAGCTGCATAAAGGATTGAAGTTGATTGACGTTCATCATGTTCCTCCTTCAAGGAATTCATCTATTCTTTTGTTTTCATTTTTTCTTCATAAAAACGTACGACTTTGTTTTTCGTGTGTCTTGGTGGGATTTGAAATAGCTGAAGCAATGCTGTGAAAGCGGCTTGTCCAATGTCTAAATCGCTCACTTCAAATTCAAGTTCATAGTCCTCTACTGTTAAATATCGGCTATGATCCAAAACAATTAAGCCTTCTTTGATCATTTTTTCTGCTCTTGACGTTTCCAGTGAACCAAAATACACGATTTGATCCTTTTGAATGTGAAGGTGTACTAATCTGTCTGCCACTTCACCTTCTGGCAGGTGGAAATGTTCAAGACTTTCGGGAGGATCGATCGTTTGGTGAGTTTCCAAAAGGCCGATCTCATGCGGTTCCTTTAATGTGAGGACCCATTGCCCGCCTTTTTCTCTCATTCGTAATGCAGCGAATTTGGATTTTATATCAAATTGAGGTGTATCAAAATAATAGTTGGTTTGAGTGTGGAAGTCCTCGTCCTTTAATTGAAAATATTCTTTTAGCTGTTCAAATTCTTCTTTCATTAATAATTGTTTTAGTTCTATCTCAATTTCCTGTGCCATTTTGACATCAACCTTTCATTTAGAGGAAATATGATTATTGTACATGAAAAGCTTCTTTTTTTCTTATTTATTCCTTAAAAAGAGACGTATATAGATGTTAAATGAGGCAAAATGAACAACGAAATGGAGAAATCAAATTTTCTCAAAAAGTTCGGTTTATCAATATTGAACTTGATATGATAAAATAAAGCTGTACTTTGTTGTAAAGGAGATCATGATGCAAAACAGAATTGAAATCACAGAAGCAACTTTAAAAGAAGACAGGCTGATCTTGACGGTCCAGTCAGATGAGCAAATTCAAAAAGCAAAAGCATCAGGACAAATGCTTGTTGATTCTGATCACTTTGCGTTCGTTTACATACTTGAGACTGAGGAGTCTTTTACGTATCTTATTTTAGGAGAACATACATGGACTCCATTAAAAGAAGCAATGAATCGTGAAATCCCTGTCTATTTGGCGGCGGAAGAGCAAACGCTAGAACTCATTCAACTTCATCAGGAATTAAACTATTTAATCGACAATATTAAAGACAATGCCAATTACGGAGATATGGAAGAGAAAGTGAAGAGCACATTCCTCTGAAATAATTAGGTATTTGGAATTGGGGGAAGTTTCATGGACAAAAAACAATGGGATCAATTCCTCGCACCATATAAGCAAGCAGTCGAAGAATTAAAAGTGAAACTAAAAGGCATTCGAAAACTGTATGAATTTGAGGATGACCATTCACCAGTAGAATTTGTCACTGGCCGAGTGAAACCCGTTGCCAGCATATTGGAAAAGGCAAAGCGTAAAAACATCCCGATGCATGAGATTGAAACGATGCAGGATATTGCAGGGCTTCGCATTATGTGCCAATTTGTAGAAGATATACAAGTCGTCAAGAAAATGCTCCAGTCACGAAAAGATTTCGTGGTTGTAGATAAACGCGACTATATTGCAGAACATAAAGAAAGCGGATACCGCTCGTACCACCTTGTTGTGTTATATCCGCTACAAACGATCAATGGAGAGAAGCAGCTCCTCGTCGAAATCCAAATCCGTACATTAGCCATGAATTTTTGGGCGACCATCGAGCATTCTCTGAATTATAAATATAGCGGGAATATCCCGGAGAAGGTCAAGCAGCGCCTTCAAAGAGCTTCTGAGGCAGCATCTCTTCTTGATGATGAGATGTCTGAAATCAGAGGGGAAATTCAAGAAGCGCAAGTGGCATTTTCCCGGAAAAAGAAAAACGATAGCTGAGCCTAAGCTTGATCAAATATGATGCTGCTTTCTCGTCGCAGCAAGGTGGAAAAGGAGAAGAATTCATGAAATTTGCAGTTTCTTCGAAAGGGAATTCTGTATCTGACACACTTAAAAATAAAATACAGACCTACTTATTGGATTTTGGAATGGAATTAAATGAAGAGGAACCCGATCTCGTCATTACAGTTGGCGGAGACGGAACCCTTTTATACGCTTTTCACCGGTATAGCAACCGTCTGAACGAAACCGCTTTTGTCGGCGTACATACAGGCCATCTTGGTTTTTATGCGGACTGGGTCCCGAGTGAAATTGAAAAGCTTGTGTTAGCCATTGCCAAAACGCCTTATCATATTGTGGAATATCCGATTCTTGAAGTCATCGTCAGGTACAACGATGGGGGCAGGGAAGAAAAATATTTAGCAATGAATGAATGTACGATTAAAAGTATGGAAGGTACACTTGTGGCAGATGTTGAGATTAGGGGTCAGCTTTTTGAAACATTCAGAGGAGATGGTCTTTGTTTGTCTACACCATCTGGCAGTACAGCCTATAATAAGGCACTTGGCGGGGCTATTATTCACCCATCCATTAGGGCGATCCAGCTGGCAGAAATGGCTTCAATCAACAACAGAGTGTTTAGAACGGTCGGTTCGCCGCTCATTTTGCCCGACCACCATACGTGTGTGATCAAACCGATTAATGATGTGGATTTTCAGGTGACGATAGATCATTTGTCGCTGCTGCATAAAGATGTGAAATCCATTCAATGCCGAGTGGCAGACGAGAATGTCCGGTTTGCCCGATTTAGACCATTTCCGTTTTGGAAAAGGGTGCAAGATTCCTTTATCGGCAAAGGAGAATAAGAAAGAGGTTGTTCTCGCTGGAATACTTTAAGATAAACAAAACCATATCAGCCAAAGAAGAAGGCAGGCTGCTGAAGGACTATTTAATCGATCTTGGCATTTCAAAACGAATGCTGACAGATATTAAATTTGATGGCGGTGACCTTCTGATTAATGGAGAGCATGTGACCGTGAGATATGAGCTACGCGAGGGAGACAGGCTCACCATTTTATTCCCCGAGGAAAAAGTGAGTGAAGGGCTAAAACCTGCGGCCATTCCGCTTGATATTTTATTTGAGGACGAGCACGTGCTTGTGCTGAATAAAAAGCCGTATATCCCATCGATTCCTTCTCGAGAGCACCCTGAGCATAGTATTGCAAATGGGGTGCTTCACCATTATGCTGAGCAGTCCGTTCGGCTGACTGTCCACTTGGTGAACCGTCTTGATCGTGATACTTCTGGTGTCATGTTAGTCGCTAAACATCGCTTTGCACACAGCCTTTTATCAAAGGCGCAGAAAAAAGGGGAAGTCAAGCGAACGTATAGAGCCCTTACACATGGCATGATCACGCAAAAGGCAGGAACAATTAGAGCAAAAATTGCTCGAAAAGGGGACAGCATTATTGAACGAATGGTGGATGAATCTGGTCAGGAAGCCGTAACACATTATACGGTGCGGGCGGTACATACTCATTTAGATATGTCTGAAGTGTCCCTTATCCTTGAAACGGGAAGAACTCATCAAATTCGTGTTCACATGCAATTCCTTGGTCATCCGCTTGTTGGAGATACGCTATATGGTGGAACAAGCGAGAGAATAGGCAGGCAGGCACTTCATAGTGAAACCCTTGTTTTTCCGCATCCGATAACAGGGGAGTCCATGACCTTTTCGGCTTCTTTGCCGGATGATATGACATTATTGCTTCAGTAAACAAGTAAACCCGGTCACCTGTCATGGTGGACCGGGTTTTTTATTGCGTGAAAAGCTGAAATCTTGAATCATCATATGGCATAGATGAAGGAACAGATACTGTCTCAAGCTCTGGATATCTAAGGGCAGAGAGCTTGTGGCCAAAGACGCAGCCTGTATCAATGTTAACCGTTCTACCGATAAATCTTGGTTCTTTTACGGGTGTATGCCCGTACACAATCCATGGTTTTCCGTGATATTCCTTTGCCCAGTCCTTCCTGACAGGTCGACCGTCTGGCCATGTTTCTCCGGTGACTGCTCCAAATAATAGATAAGACCTCATCTGTTTGTTCGGTTTTTTGCCAATATCCTTTTCCTTCATCGCTGCGTGTGCAATGATCAGTTCATTCGGAATCAGTACATCATAAAGCGGTGCCTTTTCAAATAAATGTTTAAATTCACGTGATAAAATGGTTTGTTCATCATGCGGCAGGTTTTTGATTTCGTTCACCGTTGTTTCAATGCCATGCAGTAATTTTACGGGATTTCCTTTCAAATAGCGATACAGCTTAAAACAATGGTTGCCAGGCACATAGCGGATTGCGCCCTTAGAATAGGCGTGTATGACAAATTGCATGACGGCAACTGATCGAGGGCCGCGGTCTGTTAAATCACCAACAAGGGCCAGTGTTCTCTTATCAGGGTGGACAGGTAGTCCATGTTTGAGTTCGTATCCTAGTTTGTGTATGAGGGTAAGTAGCTCTTCGTAGCAGCCGTGGATATCGCCGATGATATCGAATTTCATAAAGGTTCCTCCTGATTTTTTCATCCATTGATCGGATATAAAGAAGTTTGAATTTTAGAAAATATAACGAATGGCTTTCATTTATTTTAAGCAATTGTTAGAATCAATGCTTTAACGTAAAACTTAAAAATTAAACAAGAATGTTAGGAGGCTTTAGCCAATGGAGCATACATCTGTTTCATCACTCGTTGTCGTTATTATTGTAGCCTTTTTCACCCCCATTTTATTGCACCGATTTAAGCTGACCATCCCGGTCGTTGTCGCTGAAATCATCATGGGGCTCATCATTGGAAAAAGCGGTCTTCAACTAGTTGTTGAACACGACGCATGGCTAGATACGTTATCCATGCTAGGTTTTATTTTTCTTATGTTTTTAAGTGGACTTGAAATAGATTTTTCTTCTTTTGAATCAAAGAAGAAAGCGCGAGAACTGCCAAATGGTTTAAAAGAACCGAATACATTTAAAACAGCGACCATTATTTTTGTTGGCGTATTTTGTATGTCCTTTATCCTGTCTTATGCGTTTGTCCTTGCAGGATTTATTCAAAATGCCTTTTTAATGACGCTTATTATTTCCACCATCTCATTGGGTGTCGTGGTTCCTACCTTAAAAGAGGAAAAGTTGATGCAGACGAATATTGGTCAAATCATTTTGCTTGTAGCCGTCATTGCTGATTTGGTGACAATGATTTTACTTGCTGTGTTTTCCTCCATTTATGGCGATGGAACAGGGAACATGTGGTTGCTCTTATTATTATTTGCGGCAGGTATTCTTCTTTATTTATTTGGCCGGGTATTTAAGACAAAGTCCATTTTTCAGTCCATGTCAAAAGGAACGGTGCAAATTGGGACAAGAGCCATCTTTACTCTCATTATAGTCTTAGTTGCCTTATCTGAATCACTCGGTGCTGAAAATATTCTTGGGGCTTTTTTAGCAGGTGTGCTTGTGTCTCTTCTTTCACCTAATAAAGAGCTCGTACAGCAGCTGGACTCGTTTGGCTATGGATTTTTAATTCCGATCTTTTTTGTGATGGTCGGTGTGGACCTGAATATATGGTCACTCTTTAAAGATCCAACCATCATGATCATGATTCCGCTGCTGTTTATCGCATTATTGCTTAGTAAACTCGTTCCGATTCTTTATTTAAAAAAATGGTATGACATGAAAAAAGTCATCGGTTCTGGTTTTTTATTAACCTCGACGTTATCCCTTGTCATTGCTGCTGCAACGATTGGTGAGCGGCTTGGTGTCATTGATCATAAAATGTCAGGAGCCCTTATTCTAGTCGCTGTGCTCACGAGTGTTTTAACACCTGTTTGGTTTAAGGCGTTATTTAAACAAGAACGTGAAACCAATCATAAAAAGCGTGTGACGTTTATTGGAGCGAATCAGCTGACGTTACCTGTGACGCTTGATTTGCATCAGGATGAATATGACATCCGTATTTTACACGTCTTTCAGGAAAATAAAGAAGCCTTGCTTGCTGACTCCATCTTTGAAGTTGAAGCGATTGAACAATATGACGATGATACGCTCAGGCAGGCTGGCATCGGGCAAGAGGATGTGCTCGTTGTGGCTACAGGCAGTGAAACGAAAAATAAGGAAATTGCTTTATTTGCAAAAGAAGAAGGGTCTAAACAAGTCATTGCAAGTGTTAACAAAGCGGAAGCCGAGCTGACTTTAAAGGAAGCAGGGATCGATACCTTTTCTAACTTCTTATCATCTAAAACGGTGCTGAGGGCATTGATTGAAGCACCTGATGCGATTCGCTTGTTAACAAATGAGGATTCTTCTTTGTATCAAATTCAAATGAACAATCATCGGTATCATAATGTCATGCTGAGGGAATTTCCTTTTACCGGCGATTTGGTGTTTGTCCGTATTTTTAGAGGAATTGACAGCTTAGTACCGCATGGGGATACGACGCTTAGAAGCGGTGACCGCGTGCTTGTGTCTGGCTCCCGGGAGTATGTGGCAGGACTTAGAGCCCAATTAGAGTTGCAATGAACCCTTGACCGATGAACAAATCCTGATTAAGATAGAGGTACAACAATATATGTTTGATCCACTAGGGGAGTCCTTTAAAAGGGCTGAGATAAAAGTGTAGACTTTTAGACCCTCATTACCTGAACAGGTTCATACCTGCGTAGGGAAGTGGTGCGGTGTTTGACTATGCTTTTTACAAATTCCAAACCACTTTCCACGCGGAAAGTGGTTTTTTTATATGGAAAAACAGGAGGAGAGGAACATGACATTTTCGAACGAATGTAAAGAAGCAGCAGCTAGATGGTGGAATGGGAGCTTTACACACCCTTTTGTGAAAGGGATTGGTGATGGCACACTTTCACTCGATCGTTTCACTTATTATGTGATGCAGGATTCGTACTATTTAACTCATTTTGCAAAAGTACAATCGTATGGAGCCGCTATTAGTGAGGACTTACATACGACAGGCAGAATGGCATATCATGCGCAGGGTACGTATGAAGCAGAGCTATCACTGCATAGAAAGTTCACAGAACTGCTCCAGATATCTGATGAAGCGCTGGCAAACTTTAAACCTTCTCCAACTGCTTATGCATATACCTCGCATATGTACCGATCTGTGAAAAGCGGTCGTTTTGAAGAAATTTTAGCCGCATTATTGCCGTGCTACTGGCTTTATTATGAGGTAGGAGAAAAACTGAAACAAACAACACCTGACCATCCGATTTATCAAGAATGGATTTTGACATATGGCGGGGATTGGTTTAAAGAGCTTGTTTTTGAACAGGTGAACCGTTTTGATGAACTTGCAGAAAAAGCGCCAGAACATGTGCGGGCTAATATGAAAGAAAATTTCGTGATTTCAAGCTATTACGAATACCATTTCTGGGAGATGGCGTATGAAAAAGAAATGTGGCAGACAGCATGCTTAGATGGGGTTGGTGCAAATGGAACTCCATGCAGTGACAAATGATACGCTTCCTGTCAGGGAGCTCATCAAGCAAATAAAAGACATTGCGTCTGAAGTAGACTTTATTCATATTCGTGAACGATCGAAGGCAGCAGGTGAGCTGGTTCACCTCGTGAAACAACTACTAGCAGAAGGTGTTCCGAAAGAAAAGCTGATTATAAATGACCGAGTTGACGTTGCGCTGCTGACCAATATTCACCGGGTTCATCTTCCAGGACACAGCTTTTCGCCAAAGGAATTAAGACAAAAATTTCCTCACCTCCATGCGGGAGTATCGGTTCATTCGATAGAAGAAGCCAAAGCAGCAGAGAAGAACGGGGCAGAGTATGTCATGTTTGGGCATGTGTATGATACCGCATGCAAACCCGGACTTCAGGCGAGAGGCATAAAGATTGTGGAAGACATGACTTCTGAGCTGTCCATTCCAGTCGTTGTCATTGGTGGAATCACACCAGAACGACTGCCAGAATTGATGCATGTTGATTTAAAGGGAATAGCCGTCATGTCGGGAATTTTTGCTCATCCTCAGCCGCGCAAAATGGCGCAAACATTTTCTGAAAAGCGAAAGGAGAATCCTTATGAACAAGCATTATGATGTTGCAATCATTGGTGGTGGAATCATAGGGATGTCGATCGCTTATCACCTTGCAAAAGCAGGAAAGCAGATTGTCTTATTTGAGGCAAATGAGATCGGGAAGCAAACGACGAGTGCGGCTGCTGGCATGCTGGGTGCTCACGCTGAAGGAGAAGGTGATGAAGATATTTTCTTTCAAGTAGGCAGACAAAGTCAGGTTTTATATGAAAAATTAACGGTCGACCTTCAGCATGAATCGGGCATTGATATTCGGACATCAGTGGGCGGGATTATGAAGGTGGCTTTTACAGAACAAGAAAAGCGAGCGCTTTGCCGGATGCAGCATTTGCCCACATTTGAATGGCTTGAAGCAAGCAGCGTAAAAGAACGTATGCCTCAAATAGCAGATGACATCGTAGGAGCAGGCTTGATAGCAGATGATGTACATGTCGAGCCATATGCGGTATGCAGGGCTTTTTGGCAGGCGGCTGTTCGGCACGGAGTGGATGTGAAGGAGTTTACCCCCGTTATCGATGTGAAGAGGGGAAAAGAAACTTTGACAGTCAGTACAGCTAAAGGCATCTTCACATGTGATCATCTGACTGTAGCAAGTGGTGTATGGTCAGGCCGTTTTTTAGAAGAACTGGGGTTATCAAATTCTCTCTATCCTGTAAAAGGAGAATGCGTGTCTGTTTGGAATAACGGTCCAGCGCTTGCACACACCATCTATCATGATCATTGTTATATCGTTCAAAGGGATAGCGGTAAGCTAGTGATTGGTGCAACGATGAAACCGAATGACTGGCAGGCCGTTCCGACACTTGGCGGTATTGAAGCAGTTATTCACAAAGCATCTCAGCTCATGCCTTCTATTCGAGAGATGCCGATTGATCAATGCTGGGCAGGTCTACGGCCAGCGACAAGCGACCGGCACCCCTATATCGGAAAACATCCGGAAGACGAGCGTATTCTTTTTGCAACGGGACATTACCGAAATGGCATTTTACTTGCGCCGATTACGGGGGAAATCATTCGCGGCTTGATAGTAGGCGAGTCTGTGAATAAGGAATGGCTTCATGCGTTTCGTATTGGGCGAAAGGAGGCATTGTTTGTATGAAAATTCAATTGAATGGAAGAATGGTTGATTTCGATAAGGAAAATGGCACGATTTTTGATCTGCTATCAGCCTATCAACTTGAAAACCGAGTGGTGATCGTTGAAAAAAATCAAGAAATTATAGATAAAGAAGCCTTTCAACAGGTAAAAATTCAACCAAATGACACGATTGAAATCGTTCACTTTGTAGGAGGAGGATGACACCATGCTGCGCATTGGCGGAAAAACATTTACATCAAGACTATTACTAGGGACAGGAAAGTATCCATCATTTGAAGTTCAAAAAGAGGCGGTCAACGTATCAGAAGCTGAAATTTTGACCTTTGCTGTGCGAAGAATGAACATATTTGAACCATCACAGCCTAATTTTTTAGAGCAGCTCGATTTATCAGCCTATACATTGCTGCCAAATACTGCCGGGGCAAGTACAGCGGAAGAAGCGGTGCGGATTGCCTGTTTAGCGAAAGCTTCTGGACTGTGTGACATGATCAAAGTAGAAGTCATTGGCTGTTCAAGGTCACTTCTGCCAGATCCAGTCGAAACGTTAAAAGCATCTGAAATGTTATTAGAAGAAGGTTTTATCGTGCTGCCATATACGTCAGATGATGTGGTGTTGGCAAGGAAATTAGAAGAACTTGGTGTCCATGCCATTATGCCAGGTGCTTCTCCAATCGGTTCAGGTCAAGGGCTTTTAAACCCTCTGAATCTATCGTTTATTATCGAACAGGCAAAGGTGCCAGTTATTATTGATGCGGGTGTAGGTTCTCCGAAGGATGCTGCTTATGCGATGGAATTGGGCGCTGATGCTGTATTACTGAATACAGCCGTGTCTGGCGCAAAGGACCCTGTGAAAATGGCTAAAGCGATGAAGCTGGCGATTGAATCTGGAAGACTCGGGTTCGAGGCAGGCCGTATTCCACTCAAAAACTATGGAACAGCCAGCAGTCCGCAGGAAGGAATGCCAGCATTTTGAGCACACGTTATTCACGCCAAGAGCTTTTTAGGCCTATTGGAGAGGAAGGACAAAAACGGCTACATGCCTCAAAGGCCGTCATTATTGGGGCTGGGGCACTTGGAACAGCTAGTGCCGAAATGCTCGTTCGTGCCGGCGTAGGATCTGTCACCATTTTGGATAGAGATTATATTGAATGGAGCAACCTGCAGCGTCAGCAGCTATACACAGAACAAGATGTTCTTGATCGGCTGCCAAAGGCTGTGGCTGCTGAGAAAAGACTCAAGCAGGTGAACAGTGATGTTCACGTGAGAGGAATCGTCCTTGACGTGACCGCTCAAAATATTGATGAGTACGTCAGCGGGGCATCCATCATCGTGGATGCAGCGGATAATTTTGAGGTGAGAATGATTGCGAACGATGCAGCCGTCAAACATCAAATTCCGTTCCTTTACGGAGCCTGTGTAGCAAGCTACGGTATTCAATTCACAGTGATTCCTGGTGAAACACCATGTTTACACTGCCTACTTGAGCATTTACCTGCACAAGGCATGACATGTGATACAGCAGGAATTATTAGTCCAGTTGTGCAACAGGTTGCGGCCTATCAAGTGGCGGATGCACTGAAGCTTTTAACAGGACACCAAATCACTCCGGTATTAAGATCGTTTGATTTATGGACAAACGAGCGATCTGACATACGATCCGTTTCGTCTTTAAAAAAGAAACAATGCCCAAGCTGCGGTCTTAAGACATATCCATTTCTATCATATGATCAAAGAGCAAAAGCAGATGTATTATGTGGACGAAATACCGTACAAATTCGCAGTGCACTAGGGGCACCCCCGGCGCTGCATGAAGTAGCCCGTCAGCTAAAGAAAGCAGGAATGGATGTGCTGGAAAATCCTTATTTACTTTCGTGTCAGAAGGATGAGTACAAGCTCGTTTTATTCAAAGATGGCAGAGCGCTTGTACATGGGACAAATGATATTGCGAAAGCGAGAACGATTTATCATCAATGGATTGGCTAATGAGAGGGTGAGATGACATGACGATTAAAAAAGCATTAACCATCGCAGGTACTGATTCTGGTGGTGGAGCAGGTATTCAAGCAGACTTGAAAACCTTTCAGGAGCTTGGTGTGTACGGAATGTCCGCCATTACGGCCATTACAGCTCAAAACACACTTGGTGTTCACGGTATTTATCCACTGTCTATCGAGGCGCTCGAAAGTCAAATTGATGCAGTAGCAGAAGACTTGTTGCCAGATGCCGCTAAAACAGGGATGCTGTGGAGTGCCGACATGATCAGTGTCGTTGCTGAAAAGACGAAGCAATATGACTTGAAACTAATTGTCGATCCAGTCATGATTGCCAAAGGCGGCGCTTCTTTATTAAATGAAGATGCGGTCTCTGCTATGAAAACACAGTTACTACCTGTCAGTTATGCAGTCACACCGAATCTCCCTGAGGCAGAAGTGCTGACAGGCATGCGCATTCAGACAAAAGACGATCGCCATAAAGCAGCAGAACGACTTTATGAGCTTGGCACGTCCTATGTTGTGATCAAAGGAGGTCATAGCCCTTCAGACGGCCTCATTACAGACCTTTTGTACGATGGAAAAAGCTTTTTTGAACTCAGTAATGAACATATTGATACACCACATACACACGGAACAGGCTGTACATTTGCAGCGGCATTAACGGCAGAAATAGCAAAAGGTCGTTCCATGAAGGAAGCCTTTGAAACGGCAGAAACCTTTGTCCATGAGGCGATCAAATTCCCTCTGAATATTGGCGCTGGGCACGGACCGACTAACCACTTTGCTTATCAGCAAAACAGAGTCAAAGCATAAAAAGAAGACTGTCTTCACTTGTGAGGGCGGTCTTTTTGCTGAAATAAAAACTTTCTTTCAGCAAAATTGTCAATATCTCATGATTTGTGATAAGATTATGATCAGGTACTAATACTATGTCTTGAAAAAATAGGAGGCTTTAATACATATGAACTTTTCTTTAGAAGGCCGTAATATTGTGGTGATGGGTGTTGCCAATAAACGAAGCATCGCTTGGGGAATTGCTCGTTCACTTCACGAAGCAGGAGCTCGTTTGATTTTTACTTATGTTGGAGATCGTCTGGCAGAATCAGTAAAAGAGCTAGCAAGCACGCTAGAGCGTGATGATTCCATTATTCTTCCGTGTGATGTGACAAGTGATGAAGAAATCGAAAAATGTTTTGCAACGATTAAAGAAAAAGTACAAGTCATCCATGGTGTTGCACATGCGATTGCATTTGCGAACAAAGAAGAGCTTGTCGGTGAATATTTGAACACGAACCGTGAAGGTTTCCTTTTAGCGCACAACATTAGTGCCTATTCACTAACAGCTGTAGCAAAAGCAGCACGTCCGCTCATGACAGAAGGCGGAAGCATTGTCACACTTACTTACCTAGGCGGAGAGCGCGTTGTCTCTAACTACAATGTCATGGGTGTAGCAAAAGCAGCCCTTGAAGCAAGTGTGAAATACTTAGCAGCTGATCTTGGAGCGGAAGGCATCCGTGTGAACAGCATTTCTGCTGGTCCAATTCGTACGTTATCTGCAAAAGGAATCAGCGGCTTTAATACGATCCTGAAGGATATTGAAGAGCGTGCACCGCTTCGCCGTACAACGACTCCTGAAGAAGTTGGCGATACAGCACTATTCTTATTCAGTGATTTATCGCGCGGCATGACAGGTGAGAATCTTCATGTTGATTCTGGCTTCCATATCATTGCCCGCTAAACGAATAAATGATTTGCAGCATACCAATCACTGGTATGCTGTTTTTTATTTTTCTTCTGATTTGGGGTGTCCTCTCATATATATAAGGAATGAATCATTCGGGAGGGATCAGTATGTCAAATAAAGGTGATGAGAATCAAAAGCCGCTTATGTATATTGTTCAGCCGAGCTATGATGAATCAGCGCCGGCCATGCAAAATATTGTGAGAAAGCGCAAGAAGTCAGAAAAACCTTCAGAAACCAAAAAAAGCGCCAAAGAGGATGCAATCGAAGAAAGCGTGCAAGAACCTGTATCACAGGAAGTAAAGCAGAAAAAAGAAGAGCCGCCTGCGCTACAGCAAGAGCGGGAGATCAATCAAGAAAAAGATAATTCACAAAATCGAGAGCCAGTACAAGAACAAGAAAAACAGCCAGAAGGCGTATTTCATGAAACAAAAGAAGAACCAAGAAGAAAACGAGTGAAGAAGCCGTTAAGCCAAATGAATATCGAGGAGAAAGTCGATTTTCTTACAAGTCTGCCGCATAATATGCCGAGAGCGCTTTGCCTCATTGAAGCCGATGGAAAAACATACAGAGGAATCATCATGGAGAGAAAAGACAATATGGTGGTCATCCGCACAGCAGGCGGCGGTAATCCAGTGGAATTAGCGATTGGTGATATTTCTTCTATTCATCCACTTGGTTTTTAATGAACATAAAAAAAGTCCCATAACGGGACTTTTTTTGTTAGCAGCTACGGTTGATGAGTCTTGGATTTAAGCACTCGATTGCGCAGAAGCAGTCAAGGTCTACTTCAATGCAATATTTTGATTTTTCTAAACGGAACACATCACATACGGAATCTTTATCTGTAAAATCTAAAATATGACGATCTTTGTCAAATGCAATAAGCAAGCTGAGTGTTGCGCAGTGATCAGAGATGTGTTCGACTCTGAAAAATGCAGTGCTGAAGCAAGGGCCAGCATCTACTTCTCCGACGTTTCCGAATGCGACGAATGGTTTTGATTTTGAGGTAAATAGAACAAACGGGACAGTGTCACCTAATGAATGTGATGGAGAAAGGAGATTGCTGTAACAGCTGGTCGGGCAATCCTCTTCGACGGCATTTTGTAAGTCGTTTATGTTTTCAACAGCCTCTGCTACACAGTTCCATGAATGTTTGCGGCTCATATTCAACCCTCCTATACAAGGAAATTTGTTTGAGTGTTTGAGCACTGTCATCATCATCTATAAGCTTTATTATGTGTCTCGCCGGTTGATGCATCTAATGTCAATCAATGCGGAAGCGGCCGCCTTTTGCTGACTGCTCCGCATGATTGGTTGTCATTCGTGAGGAAGGGGATGCTTTGACTTATGACAAGTTAGATGAGCGAGCGATTGGTTTAGCCGTGGTGATGATGCTTTTTATCTTTTGTTGGCAGGACTCTGTCGACAAGTTCTGGATTTAAACATTGGATCGCGCAGAAACAGTTCAAATCAACTTCGATACAAAAGTCCGCTTTTTCTAAACCAAAGAAGTCAGGATCGCAAGGGTGACAAACGCTTAGCGTATGTCCGTGTACATCAACAGGTCTTAATACAGATAATGTGGCACAGCAGTCATGCAATTTTTCAACCCGGAAGAAAATGGATTCGAAGCATTGGCAATCGTCAACAAATCCTCCAATGTTTCCGAAAGTAGAGAACAATCCGCCCTTTTTATCAAAAAGTAAAAACGGAATCGTATCTTTTCCAGAAACTGTCGGGCTTAATAAATTACTGTAGCAGCTCGTAGGACATTTATCTTCTACAGCTTCCTGCTCTGCTAAAATCTTATCAACCGCATCGCATACACAGTTTTCATCATGTCGGCCATGGTGTTTTCCGCAGCTCATGGATTTCAGCTCCTTTAACAAGGTATTTGACTTTAGTCCTTAACAACATATGTATGCGCCCTCTAGTTGGTGTGGGTAAATGACTATTTATCTTTGTTGTATTTTTAGAAAAAGGAAAAGCAGAGCTTTTCGCTCTGCTTTTGTACATTAGAGGATACCAATTGCAACGATCGTCGCAACAAGTGTCTGTGTAAGCGTTTGGATGGCAATAGAGATGTCTGCATCGATTGTAGAAACTGTAACGTTTCTAGAGTTTTCGATAACAAGTTTCTGGCGATTTGTTTGTTTGTGGCTAGCTGCTTGCAATAGATCTTGCGTGACGCGGTCAGCTAGGTCACCATCAGCGATTGAGATGTTTGTAATGGTGATGATCGCTGTTTGAACAGCTGCTTGGATAGATGCTGCAACCTGTGCATCAACAGAAGAGACGTTAATGTCACAAGAATCTCTAACGATAATGACTTCCTCAGATGTCTGCTTTGTTACACTCACTTGATCAAAGTCTTGTAAAACATCTTCATCATCATAATAGTGGCCGTCACAAACTGCTTTTCTTTCGTAGTTATGATGGTAATCGCCGTGGTGTGTACAGTTGCGATCTAGAGCGACCCAAGAGTATGGTTTAGAATCCATTTCTTTTCCTCCTTCCGTTTACTTTATTAAATGCTGGAATGATTGGTTTTGTCTCGGGCATTTATCCTAGCAGGCAACCCATTTTTATTTAATCGTTATTTTGCTGCGCTTGACGACGCTGCTGGATACGTTCTCGAAGTGAATTTCGTTTAGGGCGCACTTGTGGTTCAGGCTCGACCTCTTCTGCATGTTTTGCTGCCTCTGCCTGACGCTTTTTCTCCTGCTGCTGCTGTACGAAATCATCTGCTTTCTTTTGTAAATCCTGAACCAGCTTCAAAATCATCCTTCTTTGATCTTCTGAAAGGTTTGCTTTCTGATCATCTGTGACATTATTTTTGTTTAAAATATCACTCACAAGAAGGCTTGTTAATGGATCAACATCAGTGTTGATTTGAAACTCCTTTTTTTCGTTCTCTTCAGCCACGATTATTTCACCTCTTTCATACATGATGTTAGAAAAAGAAAGGGTCAAAGAATGCCGGCTTCAACTAAAAGTACATTCAGTGTTTGAGTGAGAATTTGTACGGAGTTCATAATGGATGCATCAGATAATGTAATCGTGACGTTATAACAATTGATGATTTGAATCACTGTTTTCTTTTGAACTGTCACTTGTTGTGCAGCTAAAAGCTGTTCTGTGATGTCTGCAGCCAATTCATCATCTGGTACAAGAATTTGAATTAAAAGAGTAATGATTGTCGTTACGGTCGCTTGAAGGGAGAGTGCGGCTGTTACATCTGTTTTATGAATCGTGACATTTTCGGAATCCTTGATCTCGATGAAATCATCATAATTGCTGATTAATTCGTTTAACAGTTGTGTGTATAATAAATCAGCACTTTCTTCAATAGACAATACTTTCACTCCTTTCTTATCTATACATTATTTAATGCAGCAGAGGCTCAAGGTGGAATCGGAAAGCATGAAAAAGTACAACCCAATTTTATTTGCACCCGATTCATCATGGTGGTCTTTCTTTTTGCATATATAAAGAAAGGACGGAAAAAGAAGAATGAAGGAGGTGGAGGTTCCATGAGCGGCGCTTTGTCATTTACTATATTTGCCCTCGCATCCTTTAGGCTGACGAGATTGATCGTGTTTGATACGATTACAGCCCCCTTTCGCCGTCTATTTCATGAAGAGCAAGAAGAGGTAAACGAACAAGGTGAAGTCGAGACCTATATCGTCATTAAGGGGAAGGGACTGCGATCGTGGATAGGAGAGCTGTTAAGCTGTTATTGGTGTACGGGTATATGGTGCACTGCTGCTTTATTACTGATATACATATTTTTTCCTGTCATCAGCATGTGGCTTAATTTACTATTAGCGATTGCCGCCGCAGCAGGCTTGATTGAAGCAGTCGTGTCGAAGCTTGTGAAATAAACAGGCATTCTGATCAGACACGCTTAAAGAAAATGCATATACTAACATGGAATAGGAAAGGAAGGGTTGCGATGAAACCAACTGAAACACCGTCACATATGCTTCAAGGGTATCCAGCGCAGTCAAATCAACAATCTGTATATACGAAGAAAATCAAGAAGACTGGCTGCGGCTGCGGGAAGAAAAAGAAACCTCAATAGGGAAAAACAAAAGCCGGATTTATCCGGTTTTTTTGTTGCCCTTTTTTTGGGTGATGCATATGTAAGAGAGAAGGGGTGACCAGAATGGATGCATTCGAACAATTAATCGGTTCCTTGTTCACTAAACCCCATGATGGGAAAGAGCAAGCGCACGAAAAAGCTGAAATGGATCTAGCGAATAAAGCGAAGGATCTTGAAGAGCACTTAAAAGCATTTGGCGAGAAAATGGACACTTTTGCGAAAGAAACAGAAGCATTCATGATCCGTCATGGAGAGGCAGATTACGTCTTTAAACAGCAGAAATAAAAATTCCGCACTTTTTTATGTGATCGTCCAAACCATTTCATGTATTTTTCATATTTTGTAAGGGAGAAGAGGAGGTGCTTAAATATGAGTTGTTACGGTTACGGTGGCGGTTATTGCGGAGGTTATGGTGGCGGCTACGGCGGCGGTTATGGTTCAACTTTTGTTCTTGTCGTCGTGCTTTTCATCCTTCTAATCATCGTTGGTGCTTCTTTCTTTAACTAAACAGTAAGAAGGTGAGGGAAGCAATAGGGAAGCCTTTTGCTTTCCTTTCTCTTTGCTAACAAGGCAGCAGGATAGGCACATATCTCGCCTATTTTCATATAGTAAGGTGATTACTCCACAAAGAGGAGGCAAAGGAATGGATAATAAGTTCTTTAAAAGTGTGGAAAATAAAACAGGTGTAAATATGAATGATGTCTTTAAGCTTGCAGGTTCTTTGCAAAACGCGAACTTTAAAGATGAGAATACCGTTCGAGGTGTCATTAAAAAAGTAGCGCAGCTTGCAAACAAACGTGTACCTAAAGAAATGGAAGACAAAATCGTTCAATCGATTACAAGTGGAAAAGAAAAGCTTGATTTTAATACAATCGCTAAAATGATGAACAACAAAAAATAAACAACAGGCTCTCCATTTAAAGGGGGGCCTGTTGTTTTTGGGTAAAACCTTCACGATGTTTCTTTAAAAGAGGGTACAAAAAGCGGGAACGGTGAGCAGTTTTTCCTCTTCTATATGATGGAACGGATAGATAAAGGGATTGTTCTGCTCTCGTCATGGCAACGTATAATAAGCGCCGCTCCTCTTCAATGGCTTCTTCATCACCGCTTCTCAGCTCATCAAGTGCAAAGTCATGAGGGAGCGCCCCATCAACCACGCTCGTGATGTACACTGTTTGGAATTCTAGTCCCTTCGCACGGTGGATCGTCATGAGCTGAACGCCTGGTTCATCTGATTTTTCCTTTTCAGCAGATTTCATATGTTCGGCATGAGCGAGGAAGGCTTCAATTGTTTCAAAACGTTTCGCCGCTGTTTTCACATCTCGTACATCATCTGTTCCTTTTTCAAGCACATTCGTATCATTCACACGTTTTTTTAAATAATCACCAAGTCCCATCCTTTGTTCAATAAACGCTACAGCTTCAGATGGCTTTAACGATTTTAACGTTCGAAACAGGGGAACGATCGATTGTAGTTTTTTGCGCTGAAACGGCTGAATGTCTGTTAGCTTTCCAAGTGCCTCTACCATAGAACAATCTTCCGTAATGGTCAGCGCCTTCAGGGTATTCAGTGTTTGCTGCTTTAAAAAGAAAACGGGCAGCAGCAGCTTCATTGCGGCGACATCATCTGCATCCTGACTTAGCGAAAGAAAAGCGAGCAGCACCCGAACAATTCTTCTGCTATAAAAGGCTTTTACACCAGCATCGGTTTGATACGGAATCGCCGATTGATGAAGACGTTCATAAATCGCACGGCCTCCTGTATTCGTTCTAAACAGCACGCAAAAGTCATTCGGTTTTGCACCGTTTTTAATTTTCTCCTGAATATCTGCTACGATCATGGTCGCTTCCTCTTCCTCGTCATATGGATAAAAAAGAGTCGGCGGAATTTTCTCCACGCGAACGGCTTTTAACGTTTTCTCGTAACGATGCTGGTTCTTCTTAATAATGGCGTCTGCACTTGCGACAATCGTATGATGAGAGCGGTAATTTGCATGTAAATGGACGATCTCGGCCGAAGGATAGTCCTGTTTGAAGTCAAGAATAAAAGCAGGATTGCTTCCTCTAAATGCATAGATGGCTTGATCATCATCGCCTACACAAAATAGCTGCTCGGATTCTCCAGCTAAAAGCTGGATTAATTGATATTGTACGGGATTAATATCTTGAAATTCATCTACTAAAATATACTTGAATCGTTCTTGATATTGTTTGAGCAATTCAGGCTGCTTATTCAGCATGTGTAAACAGGCAATCGCCATGTCATCAAAGTCAAATTGTTGATTTTCACGCTTTTGCTGTTCGTATGACTGATAGATTGTCCACATTTGCTTTTCCTTTTCATCTTTCAGCTCAGGAAGTTCGTTTGGTAAAAAAGCATTTTTCCAATAGCCGATTGATTGCAGCACTTGATCGGTTGGATAGTCTTTTTCATCAAGTCCTTCATTCATGATCGCTTTGCGAATATACTGCTCTTTTTGCCAGTCGAATTTAATCAAATGCTGTCCGTTCCATTTACCCCGATCATCGTGAAGCAGCATTTTATAAAATAGACTGTGGAATGTGCCTGTCACAACTTGGCTCGCCTGTGAAGGATGAAGCTGATACTGCATACGCAGTCTTTCTTTCATTTCACTGCTTGCTTTTGTGGTGAAGGTCACGAGCAGGATATGGTGAGCAGGGATTTGATGGTATGACATCAGATAAGCAGCTCTTGCTGTCAGTACCCTTGTTTTCCCGCTGCCGGCGCCAGCTAGCACAAGCATCGGACCGTCTTTGTGTGTGACTGCTTGAAGCTGTGGTGCGCTAAAGGTGATGTGTGGAAAGAGGTCAATGGTATGCACTTCTTCATTCTTTTCTAAATGAAAGGTTTCGCCAAATTGAATGGACCGTGGTTCCTGCCAGTCATCCGATTCTTCTGTTTGTGAGCTGATCTGTTTGCCGGTTGGAAAGCGAAAGCCGCCAAGTTCTTTGTAGGATGCATCTTCCTCTCGTTCAGCCGGTTTCTTTTCCTCTTGTTGTTCTCTTTTTTCGCAAATCTCTTGCTGAGATATTTGCTTATGGATAAAGGCAGGTTCTTCATGTATATTTAATCTAAAAAAGACGGGTTGTCCGCAATATGGGCAAGATAAATGCCCTTTTTTCCCCTCATCATGGAGGAATTGATAGTGTTCTCTCGAATATGTATGTAATGAGATCGTTCGATCATGTCGTCGTGCGCATTTCAAAGCTAGTCCTCCAATAGTCAATCAATCTTAAAAAGAAACACATCTAATCATATCAAATGAGGCGTGTTTCAAACAGTCATAATTAGGGAATAGTAGAATAGAAGAGAAGCAAAGGAGGCGTTCTTGATGGGATATATAGCCCCGATTCAGCCGGATCTGTATTTTCAATATATCAATCGTCCTGCTCCTCAGGATAAAGAAGACTATGCGAAAGTGACGAAGGTCACCCGCACCTTTCATGACAAGGTATACAGAGAGCTGGAGAAAAAAGAGGATTTAGTGACAGAAGCGGAAACGAAAGTACAGCAAAAAAAGCGGGAACGCTTTGTACGAGATATGTTTATGGAAGAAGGTAAGGGCGTTCATATCAATACTTACGTCTAAATGACTGCGCTTTCTTCCTGAGCGAACGAGATGGAATCAATAAAAAGCCAGAGCATCCATGATGCCCTGGCTTTTTATTTTCGTTAAACGGATAGTGTTTTTGTCATTTTGACATGTGTAATCCCTGCTTCTTCAAACGGTTCTGAAATGGCTTTGTAGCCTTTCTTTTCGTAGAAAGGAAGAGCTTGGACTTGTGCATGCATGACAGCTTCTTTCGCTCCGTTTGCCATCGCTTCAGACTCAAGTGCTTCTAAAAGCTGGTGGCCAAGACCGAAAGAGCGCGCCTCTTTTAATACACAAATTCGTTCAAGCTTTGCCTTATGACCTTCAATTATGCGCAGTCTAGCAGCAGCTTGTGGTTTGTTGTCATCATTATAAATGACAAAGTGAATGGCTTCGTCCTCAAGTTCATCAATTTCGATCTCTAACGGGACTTCTTGTTCTTTTACGAAAACTTCTTTTCGAACATAATAAGCATCTTCTCGTTGTGTTTGTTCTTTTACGATGACTGTATTCAAATGTCTTTAACCCTCTTCTCCTAAGATAAATGTTTCATAAACGGTCCAAGAACCGTTCTCTAATTGATATAAAAGGTGGAAGCGGTCAACCGTTTCCTCGTGATCAATTTTTCTCAGCTTCAATGTGCCTAGAACGTCTGAATGCTCATCGTCTGATAACTTTTGAGCCACTGTCACATGCGGAACAAATGCATATTCAGGTGTACCAGCAAGCGGATCAGTGTACAACTTCTCATTGAGAGTCATTAATTCTTCGTTCGGTTCTACTTTCATATAAATCACGTTGTTTACAGGAGCGAATGAACTGAATTTTTTAATACGTAACGTAATAGGAGAAGCATTTTTTGCGTACTCTCGCAAGGTGGAGACGACCTCAGCTGCTTCTAGATCCGTTAATTCAAAAGGTGTTCTTAATGTTAAATGAGGTGGTATGAGTGCATAGTTCGGATCATAACGTTTCCGATAAGAGTTCGCAATGTCTTGCAATTTTTTTGATGGAAATAAAACAACTCCGTATTTCATCATGTTCCCTCCTGATTAAGAAAGTATTTATTATTTTTTATTATAACAAAATTCAGTTGATTAACGAATATGGGAGCATTCTTTTTAACGAAGGTGAAATGAGCGGTTGCCAAAACGTCCATTTATGATCGCCTTCGAATGTCTCAAATAAATAATCCGCACCAGACTTCTCCAAAAGGACCTTTAATTCTTCGTTCGGCTGAATAAAGTCTAGCACTTGCCCATCTGTCGTTTTCACAGCTGTTTCTTCTAACCCGATTTGATGGATAATCGCATAATGAGCAAGGGATGATGACTGTTTGACTGCTTGAAGGACCGACTCATCCACGTAAGGAGACTGCAAAATCAATCCGCCAAATAACGAAGGATAATCAATGGCTGTCATAAGTGAGATCGTAGCACCTAATGAATCACCAATAAATGTACGACCTGATCCAACTTGATACGTTGGATAGTGTTCATCAATATACGGAACTAGTTCATTTGCCAAAAAGCGTTTATACGCCTCGAACTTTGGTCCGTCTGGATGATACGTATTTCGCCTTTCAGTAACATTTTCATATGGGACACCAATGATAATCGAGCGTTCCATTTCTTTGTTTTGCATTAATTCTTCCGCTTGTCTGCCTATTTTACCTAGACGGAAATAATCATGACCATCTTGTGCAATGATGACATGATATGTATAAAGGGGGGAGTAATTGACTGGCAAATAAATCAAAATGGTCATATCTGCCCCAAGTTCTTTTGACTGTAAGGTTTCTTCTTGAATGATGCCTGTTTTCTTCACCATAATCCATTCCTCCAGCTAACCAAATTCATCATAAGTGAAACGTTTCCATTCATTGTAACACGAAAAACAGCGTTGTTCCTATATGCTAACATGCAATCAAATTGACTGACATTCAATCTAGTGCAAAATACAGAAAATTTTAATTAATCGTTACATTTCCCCTTGAAAAATGAGGTTTAATGCGTTACAGTATTAAGAATTAGAACAGACAGACAACACATTCTTATCGTGAGAGGTGGAGGGACTGGCCCTTTGAAACCTCAGCAACCGGTATGCATCACTTCATGTGATGTACCAAGGTGCTAAATCCAGCAAGCAGCTTTTTTGCTTGGAAGATAAGAGGAAGCGATTAAACCCCTTCTTCTTATGAAGAAGGGGTTTTTCTGTTTTGAAATTAGATTTTTACTTAGGATGGTGTCAAATGACAGAACATGTGGAAACGAAGTTAGCGCAAATTGGAAACCGCAGCGAAGAGGTGACTGGTACTGTCAGTCCTCCCGTTTATCTTTCAACAGCTTACAGACATAGAGGCATTGGGGAATCAACAGGATTTGATTATATTCGGACGAAAAACCCAACAAGGCAGCTTGTAGAAGATGCGATTGCTTCACTCGAAGAAGGAACGGCCGGTTTTGCCTTCAGTTCGGGAATGGCTGCCATCCAAACGATCATGGCGCTGTTTGAGAGCGGGGATGAACTCATTGTTTCATCAGATTTATATGGCGGTACATACCGTCTATTTGAAAACGAATGGAAAAAGTACGGACTGCGCTTTGTTTATGATGATTTTTCAGATGAAGACTGTTTACGCTCTAAAATGACGCCAAATACAAAAGCCGTCTTTATTGAAACGCCAACAAACCCACTCATGCAGGAAGCGGATATTCAAAAGGTTGCGAAAATCGCAAAAGAACACGGTGCATTGGTCATTGTGGATAACACCTTTTATACGCCCGTCTTGCAAAAACCGATTACACTCGGAGCGGATATTGTCATTCATAGTGCAACCAAATATTTAGGCGGACATAACGATGTTCTTGCCGGACTTGTCGTCACAAAAGGAGAGAAGCTATCTGAAGACATGTTCCAGCATCAAAACGCCATTGGGGCGGTTTTATCTCCATTTGACTCATGGCTTTTAATGAGAGGAATGAAAACATTGGCGCTGAGAATGCGTCAGCACGAAGCAAATGCGAAGGAATTAGCTGATTTTCTAAAGCAGCAGCCTGAAATTCAAGATGTCCTTTACCCAGGAAAGGGAGGCATGCTGTCATTCCGAGTAGCCAAAGAGGACTGGGTCAATCCATTTTTGAAGCAGCTGAAAACGATTTGTTTTGCTGAAAGCCTTGGCGGAGTGGAAAGCTTCATTACGTATCCTGCAACGCAAACCCATATGGACATCCCAGAAGAGATTCGTATTGCAAACGGTGTGTGTAACAAATTGCTCCGTTTCTCAGTCGGGATTGAGCATGTGGAGGACCTAAAAGAAGACCTGAAACAGGCACTATCAAATGTGAAAGAGGAGGTACACACGAAATGACCACACACGATTGGACATTAGAAACACAACTCGTTCATAATGCATTTAAAACAGACCGTTCAACAGGTGCAGTCAGTGTACCGATTCAACATGCATCGACGTTTCACCAAAGCAGCTTCGATGACTTTGGTCAATATGACTACTCCAGATCGGGAACTCCGACACGTCAAGCATTAGAGGATACGATTGCAGCGCTAGAAGGAGGAACGAGAGGGCTTGCCTTTGCGTCAGGTATGGCAGCCATTTCAACCGCTTTTCTTCTGTTATCAAAAGGAGATCACGTTCTTGTCACAAGAGATGTGTACGGCGGGACTTTCCGAATGATCACCCAAGTTCTTTCAAGATTTGGGATTGAGCATACCTTTGTGGACATGACCAATTTGAATGAAGTGAAACAAGGCATTCAATCAAATACAAAAGTCATTTACATGGAAACACCGTCAAACCCTACACTCGGTATTACGGATATTGAAGGTGTCGTACAGATTGCGAAAGAACATGACTGTCTGACTTTCTTAGATAATACGTTTTTAACGCCTGCGCTTCAGCGTCCGCTGGACCTTGGTGTTGACGTTGTGCTGCACAGCGCAACGAAATTTTTAAGCGGCCACAGTGATGTACTTTCAGGCTTAGCCGTGGTGAAAGATGAGAAGCTAGGAGACGAACTTTATTCGCTGCAAAACTCCTTCGGGGCGGTGCTTGGCGTACAGGATTGCTGGCTTGTGCTTAGAGGATTAAAGACCCTTCAAGTCAGATTAGAAAAAGCCAGTCAAACCGCATTAGAACTAGCTTCATTCCTCAAAGAACATCCTGCGGTCAAAAAAGTATATTACCCAGGATTAGATGATCACCCAGGGGCAGACATTCAGCGGAAGCAGGCGAGCGGTGCAGGTGCTGTTCTTTCATTTGAACTAGAAAACCAAGCGGCTGTCAAAGAATTGGTCGATGGCGTCACATTACCTGTATTCGCCGTCAGCCTCGGAGCAGTCGAATCCATTCTTTCCTATCCGGCCAAAATGTCCCATGCCGCTATGCCAAAAGAAGAAAGAGAAAAAAGAGGTATCTCGGATGGTTTACTTCGATTAAGTGTGGGCGTAGAAAACGGAGAAGACCTCAAAAGGGACTTCAAACAAGCACTAGATCAACTAAAGCCAGCTCTTGTAAATCAATCATAAAAGTCAGTGAAAAGCCGGTATGGATACCGGCTTTGTGCCTTTTTTGAACAAAACCATTGACGACTGATCATGATGGTTATATAATAGAGATTGTCAGTAACAGAAAGCCCAGAACTGATACATAACCCGATTCCGTAGCTCAGCTGGGAGAGCGCTACCTTGACAGGGTAGAGGTCGCTGGTTCGAGCCCAGTCGGAATCATCGTTTAAACCCTTGCCTAGCAAGGGTTTTTTGTTTTTTTTTGACAACGAATGTTTGTTCTGTTTCTTTTGTTTGGGGGCGAATTGGGGACGAACTTTATCCACCAGATTGTTTCTCAGTATCTTTAGGATCAAAACGATTAAAGTGTTCTGCAGTGTTTTAAGGGTTAATTTCTAATAATTCGCGAGCTTCTTCTTCTGTAATTTCTCCATCTCGAGAAGCGATTAATGTTTCGAGATCTTTTTAATATTCGACTTGTTGTTTCTACCTTTGGGAAGAACATCAATCGAGACATCTAAAATGTTCGATATAGCTATTAACGTATTATGGTCTGGTTCTCTTGTCCCTAATTCATAGGCTGTATATGCTGAGATACCAAGTTTATTTCCATATATTGTTGCGTTAGCTATTTCTCTTTTCTATTTGTTGTTGCCTACCCTTTAATAAATACATTCTAACGTAACGTTTAGTTACATATAAGCGCATGTAACAAAAAGAAACGTTTTTTCTCAAAGTGGTTGATTTTGTAACAAACGGTGGAAACATAAGCATAAGGGGGGAAAAGTAAACGGACTAATACCAACTTTTCAATGTTAATATTCTTAGATGGGAACAAACAAAAGGTATTTGGAACTCATCAACAGACAGTAATTATCAAGGTTGAATTAAAATCTTGAAATCACTAACATAGGCATAGTGAAGGCGGCTATATATTTTAAAGTTAGCTAATTAAAAATGATAGGAGGGTCACCCCCCTATCTATTTTGCCTGTCCAAGTACCATCACCCTTTTATGCATCTTTTAATAAAGAGACCGAAACATTTGATAGATTCTTTTTGTGTATTGGCTTTTAGATGAATAGTTTTCAGCTCATCTTGAGGAGTTATTACCTTTTGACTCATGTTGCTGTCTGCATTAGAAGTTGAAGCGAATGCAGGAGATGCAGAAACAAGTAAAGCAAAGGATAATGCCGAAAAAGTTAAAACTTTTTTTAATCTCATTTAAAACTCTCCCTTGTTTATTTTGATATTCCTGATTATCCCATTTTTTATAATAAAATCAAGGGCGTTTTGTAAAAATATGAACGGTTTTTAGAGTTAGATAGATTATAAGAAAATTTCAATATGAACTTTCAAGGAGTGGTAAGGTGAAATCTGTATATTACCAGGGATCGATGAGAAGCAAGTTGAAATGCTCTAATCAAGGAGCTGAAGGTCTATAGGGCTCTGAAGGTGAAGGAAGAAAGGAACAGTTACATTAATTATATTGATGATCTTTTATACTGCTATTATAGTTTGGCTAAACAAAAAATTAAAGAAATTAGAACGCGAGAGCCGACTAATGATGAAATTAAAGCATCGTTCTAGGCGTATAAAAATATTAGGATTGTTGGTGCATCAGAAGCGTCTTTGTCTAAACAAGGTGAATTGATTGAGGATTTTAAAAGAACTCATGTTATCATAGAAGAAAATGGATATTGGAGGATTGTCGTTAAATGCTCAAATCAAAGTTAGTTGTTTGGACGTTTATCGTTGTGACTGGATTCTATATGCTGGTGAGTATATGGAACATTGCTGTATTTCCTGATAAAACATGGACAGATTACGCAGGACAGATTTTGATTGTAGTTTTTGGAAGTATGGTGAATGGTTTAATCGCTGCATTCTTTATGTACGCAGCAGCTATGTTAGTGAAATATATTAATGGTGATAAAGCTTAAAACAGGTGTATAAAAAAGTAATAAAAAAGGTAACATTTTTTTCGGTTTTTAAAAAATACGAAGGAACACCAGAGGATATCGGTGATAATCACAGGATCTACATATCTACCTTGACAGGATAGAGGTCGCTGGTTTGAGCCCAGTCGGAATCATCGTTGAAACCCTTGCCTAGCAAGGGTTTTTTGATTGTCGGTAACAAATGTTTGTTCTGTTTCTTTTGATTGGGGGCGAATTGGGGGCGAATTTTATCCACCAGATTGTTTCTCAGTATTTTTAGAATCAAAAAATCCCTTTTCCATACCGATCGCACACTTTTAATAGTATCAGCATATCCAGTTTAAGAGGTTACTTACAAAATATCTAGAACTTTTTAGTAAGAATTCTCAGAAATGTAATACGGTTTTAAGTATTTTCATTTATAATTCTCTATTTGTCTATACTTGTCATACCGCTGTTGTATAAGTTTTTCCGAGGATAATCGTATCAATTTTTTAAGAGATGATTCGATTGCAGATTCAATCAATTTTGCTTGTGATTTTATATCATTTTGTGCTCCACCCTTAATTTCAGGAATGATTTCATCAATAATTCCTAAATGCTGTAAATCTTTTGCTGAAATTTTCATATGTTCAGCAGCTTCTGGAGCATACTTAGCGTCCTTCCATAGGATAGATGCTGCTCCTTCTGGCGAAATGACCGAGTACCATGAATACTCTAACATATGGATATGATTACCGACACTAATACCAAGAGCTCCACCACTTGATGCCTCTCCAATTACAATACAAACAATTGGCACTTTAAGTGTAGCCATTTCCAATAGATTTCGAGCTATCGCTTCAGAAATTCCACGTTCTTCAGACCCTTTGCCTGGATAGGCGCCAATTGTATCAATAAATGTAATAATAGGGCGATTAAATTTATCAGCTTGTTTCATCAGTCTTAGCGCTTTTCTATATCCTTCTGGATGTGACATTCCAAAATTTCTTTCTATATTTTCCTTTGTACTTCTCCCTCTTTGATGACCAATAACCGTAACGGGCATCCCTTTAAATTTTGCAATACCACCTATCATTGCTTGATCATCACCATATAATCGATCACCATGAAGTTCTAGAAAGTTTGTAAACAATAAAGGTATATAATCCAATGTCGTGGGCCGGTTACGTAGCCTTGCAATTTGAACTCGTTGAAAAGGTGTAATATTAGAATAAATTTCATCTTGCATTTTATTTAAACGTTTTTCTAATTCTTGAATTTCTGATGATAAATCTACATTATGTTCTTCCATCATTTTCTTTAATTCATCAAATTTCTCTTTTAATTCAATAATAGGACGTTCAAAATCCAAACTCATTTTATCCTCCAAAGGGTATGATTTACCTCACTCTAATCAAAAGACTTAGAAATAGAATCAATAAATAATTCAAAACCATCCACAACTATTTTTTGTTCTGATTCTGATAAATTATTGAGGATACGTTGATAAAATGTAAGGGATTGTTCTCTTAAGCGATTAACAGTAATGTGGCCTCTTTCTGTGAGGTGCAGAAAAAGTTCTCTTCTGTTTTCTTCATTTACTTCACGATAAACAAGTCCCTTTTTTACTAACTTATCTACCAATCTACTTACAGTTGAAGTCTCTAATCTAAGTTTATTGGATAGTTGCCAAACAGTTAATTTTTCCATCTCTATTTCCTCTAACGCCATCATTTGAGAGGTTGGTAGAGGTTTTTCAAATGGTCCATTGGGCAAATTTTGAGATTCAAAAACCCCAGTTATTATAATCATTTTTTTAATATCTGATCTTAGTTTTAAGGCATCTTCTCTTTTCAAAAAGGTCACCCTCCTAAAATTCATGTATGATACATCAATTGTATTATACATGAATATGTTTTTTTCACAAGTTTAACGTAAGCCCATATGACAACATGGACAAGAGATTTCTTCTTGTTAAAATGGTTTAAGTGGATTGATCATAGTCGATCCACCTGATTGATAGATGCATCAGGATCTTACCCTAAGTAATTGCTGTTTACTGTTCTTTCAACAAAAATATGAAAAATAAAGAGAGGGGGAGAAAAATATGAAGTCATTTTTACTAATTGGACAATCAAATATGGCGGGTCGAGGCTTTAAGCATGAAGTGCCGCCAATTTATAATGAAAGAATCATGATGCTGCGAAATGGAAGATGGCAAATGATGACTGAACCGATTCATTTTGATAGACCGGTAGCTGGTGTAGGACTGGCGGCTTCCTTCGCGGAGACTTGGTGTAAGGATCATGAGGGAGAAAAAATTGGTCTTATCCCATGTGCCGAAGGTGGCAGTTCCATTGATGAGTGGTCACGAGATGGGGCATTATTTCGTCATGCAATAAATGAAGCTACATTTGCAAAGGAAGATAGCGAATTGGCCGGGATATTATGGCATCAAGGAGAAAGTGACAGCCAAGATGGGAAATACAAAGAATACGATGAAAAAATAAGAAGATTATTTCATGAGCTAAGAACTGAATTATCTGTACCTAACATTCCGCTTGTGATAGGTGGTTTGGGCGATTTCTTAGGAAAGACAGCATTTGGCTCAGGATGTGTGGAATATCAACTGATCAATGAGGTACTACAAATATATGCAAATCATCATGAAAATTGTTATTATGTTACTACGAAAGGCCTTATACCTAATCCGGACGGAATTCACATTAATGCGTTGTCCCAAAGAATATTTGGTATAAGATACTATGAAGCATTTCGAAAAACAGAACATATACATGAACCATTACCAAATGAACATGAGCTAGTGAATGACTGTCATAATAGAATGAATACCTCAGCGGAGAATACATATATAGCACTAGAAAAATTCACGTTGGGCAAGATAACTTACGAAGAGTTGCTGCAGGCTTTAACGTAGGTAAAGGTCATGGTAGTCTTTGAATAGACAGAAACATGATATATCTTTTGAAAGGATGATTGTGGTGGTAAAAACAGATAAAGCTTCCTCCTGAATACAAGAAATTACATTCAGGAGGAGATAAAAAATGTTTAAACAAATAGATGAAAATTATCCGAGAAAAGAGCACTTTCATCATTATATGACATTATATGACGGTAACCCGATGCTCATATAGTCTGGTGATCGATCTAGACATCACGAAATTGTATGCAATATTAAAAGAAAAAAGGCTAGATTCAATGCAAATTACCTGAAGACAAAAGGTATTCTCATGGAAATCTAGAAGATGAAGGCAGACTGAAATGAGTCTGCCTTTTAGTTTTGTGATGATAAAGACATGTGCCAAAGGTTTATTGATGTACAATGGTTCTTTTTGCGGTTTCTTTTCGGTGTCTTGTAAATTTCTGTATGTCATAATAAATGTAATATAAGGAAATCTTGTAGAAGGGGAGTAAGGGGATGGAGAAGGTTCTTTCTTCACATGTTGGTGTGAAAATAAATGAATGGTATAAAATGATTCGTCAATTTAGTGTTCCAGATGCAGAGATTTTGAAAGCTGAGGTAGAACAAGAAATTGAACGAATGGAAGAAGACCAGGATTTACTGATTTACTATCAATTGATGTGCTTTCGTCATCAGCTTATGCTTGATTATATTAAGCCCTCTGATCAACGCTCTTTATCCATTGCAGACTTAGTTGATAAAATAGAAAACTCCAATCATAAATTGTCCGGCATGCTGCAGTATTACAACGCTTTTTTTCGTGGGATGTACGAGTTCAGTATAAAAGAATATGTACAGGCCATCCAATACTATAAAATGGCGGAGAAACAACTTACGCTAGTTATAGATGAAATTGAACAAGCTGAATTTCATTTCAAGGTGGCTGAAGCTTACTATATTATGAAACAAACCCACGTCTCGATGCATCATATTTTAAAAGCTCTGGAAATCTACGATCAATATGATCTGTATAAAGTAAGAAAAATTCAATGTTTATTTGTCATAGCAGGAAATTATGATGATTTGGCTCGACATGATAAATCAATTCCTCATCTAAAGAATGCAATTAAAATAGCAGAGGAAATTGGAGATCAAAAAATCCTAACTAAAGCATTTTTGAATATTGGCCATACATTTGATAGAGACGGTCAATGGGATGAAGCAATCAATTATTTTGAGAAGGCTATTCTAAAGGCAGATGATGATTCTGAGCTTCTTACAAAATTGTATTTTGCGATTAGCTGTACGCAATTTAAAGCAGGAAGACTTAAAGAAGGAGAAGCATCTTTAAAACAAGGAACTAATATACTTAAGGAAGCCCCTAATAAGCTTTATGAAAATCTATTTAACTTCTTAGAAGCGGTTTATGTTAATAATATAAATGAGGAGCAGCTGGCCGAAGTATTTCAGTATCTAGAACAGAAACAGCTTTTCGCTTACGCTGAGGCATGCTATATAGTGTATGCAGATGAGTATGGGAAAAAAGGTCAATTTGAAGAAGCAACAGCTGCTTATCAAAAGGTATTAGAAACACAACTCAAAATTCAGAGAGGGGATTGTTTGTATGAGTTTTAAGAAGGGTTTTAAGATGATTGCTCTTACTGTGGTTGCAGCTGCAGGAGTGTACACTATTGCAACTGATCGAAACACAACATCGATACAAATACAAAAAATCGATCGAAACACGACTATGATCGATCGAAACACAACTTCTCAAAACGTATAGGCAAAATTAAAACAGACCCTGCATGGTCTGTTTTTTATGGGGACGGATTGGGGACGAACCCTTTCAGCTCTCTTCAGAAATGCACATTTTTTATCAGAAAGGCTCATCATAGAATCTTATTAAATCAGCCTTTTTCAGGGAAGGTCTGTTTGCTTCGGATGAGGTCATTCACCTTGACAGGATAGAGTTCGCTGGTTCGAGCCAGTCGGAATCATAGATGTTGATACAGAGCCACTCTCGAGATAATCGAGAGTGGCTTTTGTATTTTTAAAACCAAAAAGAAAAAGGTAACATTACCAAAATAAAAACCACACTGAAAATATAGTGTGGTTAATTTAAAATGCCGTCCATTTGATCAGCTATCTGTTGGCCTGTTGAAGTTAGTACATGAGCATATGTTTGAAGCGTTACTTTTATACTTTTGTATCCTAGTCTTTCACTCACTACTTTTACAGGTGCACCATTTAACAATAAAATAGGTGGTGGTTCGTTGACCTGTTTTTCTTAATCAGGGAGCTACATAAAGTGGCTCTCTGCACAGAATCAATCTTTCTTTTTTTTGTAGTCTTTTACTAAGCTTGAAACAGTTAAACCCATTACACCGAAAGCTACTACATAAAATAAAATATTTGTTACAGGTGTATCAATTTTCCCTAAAATCAAGACAACAGCTATAATAGCGATGGGTAAAGTAATTAACAAACTTTTGGATGCTTTATTTTCCTGTGTCATTAACCAAGAACCTCCTTTTTGTTTCAGCATCTAGGTGTGTTTTAGTACATTTTAAAAAACGAACAACATGATGGTTTTAGCAACCCACCATGCTGCATTTTCACTTCCAGTAACTTTAAGAGCACCTAAATAAATACCATGTTCAAGAGTGCCTGTATAATGTTCAATAGTTATTAGAATTGTTTCTAACCCTGTAACACCGCCTATCATTACTTTCAGTTTTGTAGGTAATTGATCATAAGCTTCTTTTATTTCTTTTATAGCCCATGTGAATTTACCGTGTGTAATAGCTTCTCCATTTGTTTTTGATTGAGCTCCTTTAATTGCTTTTTTGAACTTTTCTGTTTCTACTTCATTTAAATTCCAATACTGTGTTATTTCATCTATTGTAGGCTCTTTTGCTTGATCAAAAGAAGATTTTACAAATGAATAAGAATAGAACTGTTCTTTCTCAAAAGCTTTAGATGCATTTGCTTCTGCAAAAGGTGAGAGTATAAAAACAGAAATTCCTGCAACCATTGATAATATTAAACCTTTGGAAGTACTTGATTTTCCCATAATAAGCTCCTACTTTGGAATATTTTTTAGATTAAGCTTTCAACTAATTAATAATTCAATAATTGTTTTAGTTGTTAGAAATATTCTTCCTTCTTTAAATAATGTTATCATTTGTAAATAAATGAAGTAAATAGGTTATTTGTTATAGGATAGAATGGTATAATATACATATTAATTACGAAAAGACATGACTAGCAAAGAATTTAAATCATTCGTAGAATATAAAAAAGGAATATCTTTTTTGCTCTTAAAAACGAAGAAATACCAGAGGGGGATATTAAAGAAGAAGAGGAGGATAAATAGCTTCTACAGAAAAGATAGAAGTGAATACAGTATATCGTTAATAATTACAGGATTTTTATATCTTCTTTGTAAGCTGAGAAAGATATAGAGCACTAGAAAAGTTCACGTTAGTCAAGATCACTTAAGAAGAATTGCTGAAGGCTTTATCGTAGGCTAAGCTTATGGTAGCCATTGAATGAAAACGTTATAACTTAGAGTAGTGGTAGACAGAAACATAACCTACCGGTTGAAAGGATGATCGTGGTGGTAAAAACAGATAAAGCTTCCTCCTGAATACAAGCAATTACATTCAGGAGGAGATAAAAAATGTTTAAACAAATAGATGAAAATTATCCGAGAAAAGAGCACTTTCATCATTATATGACGGTAACCCGATGCACATATAGTCTGGTGATCGATCTAGACATCACAAAATTGTATGCAATATTAAAAGAAAAAAGGCTAAAAGTATATCCTGTGCAAATTTATTTGTTAGCAAGAGCTGTGCAGCAAATTCCTGAGTTTCGGATGGATCAAGTGAACGATGCACTTGGTTACTGGGAGATTCTCCATCCTAGTTATACGATTTTAAATAAAGAAACAAAGACATTTTCAAGTATCTGGACGCCTTATGACGAAAACTTTGCTCGGTTTTATAAAAGCTGTGTAGCGGACATGGACACTTACAGCAAAAGTAATAACCTATTTCCGAAACCTCATATGCCAGAAAACATGTTCAATATTTCAAGTCTGCCGTGGATTGATTTTACTTCTTTTAACCTTAATTTATCTACAGATATAACTTATTTACTACCAATATTTACGGTAGGTCAATTTAAGATGAAAGAAGAAAAAATCACCTTGCCAGTCGCGATTCAAGTCCATCATGCTGTTTGTGACGGCTATCATGCCGGTCAATATGTGGAATATTTGAGGTGGCTTATTGAACATTGTGAAGAGTGGTTAGACGATTCATTGGATATGTCCTAAATGTCAGGAGTGATTTGCAAGAGGTTTCCAATGGTTTATAGAAGTTAGCATAAAGCAGACTTTAACGAGTCTGCTTATTTGTTGTGTGATGAAGAAGTTATTAGTTTGCAAATAAGGCAATCATGTTTTGTTTCTCAATTATTTTTGCGGTTTCTTTTCGGTGTTTTATAAATTCCATTATGTGATAATAAATGTAATATAAAGGGAATTGATGGAGTGTGGATAGGGGTATAGAAATTTTCAGCTTGAAACTGTCTTCAAGAGTAGTAGGCCTGAAAAATGATTCTGAGTGTTTGTCATGTAAGCTTCTAAATTAATTAATGATAGGTGATGAACTACGGAGTAATGGAATATTTTGAAACTGTAAAAAGGGCGGGAGATTCTTATAGAAGAAAGCAGTGATTTTGTCGGATGTGAAAAAATGTATGCTCACTCTATCCTAAAATCATTATATTGAATTAAATGTATATGTATTTACTCTAAAAATTGATAAAGGTGGTTTACATGATGAAAAAAAGCAATACATTATTACTGTCTTCAATATTTTTAGCTAGCACGATATTCCCTGCAACTGTTTCAGCAACTACTGTTGAGAAAAATGAAACTGAATGGATAACAATTGCAGAGGATACTTCAACGGATTCTGTATCGCATTCAACTAACAAAAAATCGGCAAAAGCTGACTATGTTACGAATTGGAAACTAAGAAAAACTGGTGGATTGATTGGCGAGATATTTCAATGTAACTACAGCATGTTAACGACAGCGAAGTCAAAGGGTAAAATTGATTATATAGAAGCAAAATCACGACTATATGGAGGAGATGGAGGACTTTCTAAAAGCAAGACCGATTCTGCGAAGAAATCAAATTATGCTGGAGCGAATGCTGCCGGTGGTGTTGATGGTGGCTGGGGATGTAAAGGTAGAGCGATTGGAAACTCTTTATATAAAGATAGTGGTTATAAAACTGTTAGTCGCCAAAAGACTTTTAAAATTTAATAGTCGTGATGAGACATAGAACAATTTTATTCATAACCATTTTCATCGTATTACTAATGACTTTTATTTTATTTGTCAGACAAGGAAAAGTCTCTGGCGATATAGACTATAATGATGAAATGTTGGATGTTACTGGACCAGGAACGGAGACCGTATCATATGGTATGTATGAACCTGAGGGGAAGCTTCTTGATACTCTAGATATCGGTTTGATTAAGAAGAACCAAATGAACAAAGTTCTTTCCTTCTCACACTACATAGACGCAGATAGAAAGTACACGTTATTCTTACTAGCAAATTTTAATCAAATAGCATTTTCTGCAGATAATCATAGACCAGCTAAATCATACACATTTGAGATGACTAAAGACCAGGTGATGACATTACCAATCAAAGCGACATTACCAAAAGATGTTGGAGAAATAGCGTTTATTATTGTTCCCGAAGCAAAGTATCATTTGAAAGATAGTCATATAGATATAGCGACAGGTTTACAAGAAAATTATATTATGCGATTCATTACAAAAAAAGCTTCATCTCATCATATTAGAAGTGAATTTTCTCCAATATATAAAACGGATGAATTAACTGGAGAAGAAATTTTCATGGCTTCAGGAAAGGTTTCAAATAAAGTGCTGTATACTTCAAAAAGTCAAATGCCGGTCTATCTCCAAGTGGATAATACAAGTAAAGAAAAAATGAATTATGCTTTAGTCGCATTCTCGGAATTCGATCAACAAAAATTCAATGGAAAACCTGTGATGTATGTATCTGTAGAAAGTGAAAAAACAAATGTTTATCAAATAAAATTGCCAAAAGTGAAAAAGGAAAAGAATTTTCAAGTCATTGCTTTTCCTGCACCTTTTGATAATAGTACTAAATTTGAGGAAGTTAATTTTAGAGGCTATTCTTCTATTAGAACGTTAATTCAACCATAGGAGGCAATTTTATGTGGATGATCATTATTTTATTCATTATATTGATAGGATTTACAGGGAACATGGTATCGATTTAGAGAAATATTCAACAATCTAATGAAAAGATTATAAAATTATTAGAAGAAAATCAGACACACAAGTAGTCCATTGAGTTATGGTTTATGACAGCGTATTTAGCACACTGCTCCTGAGAGGGAGCTCTTTATTTACGGTTTCTTTTTGGAAAGAGTAGCAGAATAGAAAGGCTCTTAAAGCTCAAAATGATATTCAAAAAGGAGAGTGTCTGTATGGTGATTAAAAGACTCCTAATCATTGTATCCATTGTATTGTTAAGTGTTTCAACAGCAGAAACTTTAAAAATCATTGAAACAAAATCAATTCGGAATACAACAATGGAGGAACAAAAATCATATCGAAACACGACTATGATTGATCGAAATACAACTTCTGAAAACGTATAGACAAGATTAAAACAGACTTTAAGAGTCTGTTTTTTTATGAAGTAGAATGAGTAAATGAACAGTTGGTCAATGTTATACTTATCTCAGATAGATACGAGGAGGCATCCACTTTGAAATCATTCTGGGAGAAAGATGAAGAGAGTCCTTTTACGTTAGAAAAGATAGATGAGGAACAAATTCATGAAGCAGAGGGAACGCTTGGTGTCACTTTACCTGATACATACAAAAAACTCATTTTAGAATGGAATGGTGGTTTTACAGTTCGCAATGCTTTTCCAACCGAACGGCCGAATTCATGGGCAGAGGATCATGTTCAATTCGACCATCTAAGAGGAATCGCCAAAGATGATGTAATTATGAATAGTGTTCAGTTAAGTGATGAATTGGAGCTGCCTGAGGGACTTATTTTCATCAGCGGGGAAGAAGATACATGGATCGCCATGGATTATCGAGAAACGAAGGAACATCCTCCTATTCACTATTTCGATTTAGAGCTGGAAGTAGATTTTAAGCTGGCAGATAGTTTCGATGAATTTGTTGAGCGGTTATATACAGCTGACGACGCCATGGTTGAAGTAATAGAGATTGAGGAGGAAGCTTCGGATTTATATATCAGTAAAGAAGAGCTTGAACACATTTTTGAGAGAGGAGACCTTCGTCAGCAGAATCTCTTCAAAATAGCGCATTATCCGATGGAAGACATTGAAGAGATTGCATGGTTTTTCTTGCGCATGAAACAGTGCATTCAACAGATAAAAGATCAACATGTCTTGTATGAAACAGCTACTGCTATTCACTCCAACCTTCTGTTAAACCCAGATATGCCAAGGAATGACCGTATCAATCAAGAGCTGCAAGAAATGGCTGAATTTCTAGAAAATAGTGGAGATCCGAATATCGCCTTTTTGGGAGGGGACATTCATCCAGTGAAAGAACGATAGTGAAAGATGAAAAGCCCTTTCTAGGGCTTTTCGAATGTAGTTTATGATCTCTTTTTATTTAAAATTTTCATAATGAATAATGCTATATATGAAGCAATGAATGAGCCCAAAGTGTAAACAACAGCCCAGCCAAAGAAAGAGACATTAAAAAGTGTAAATGTCAGAATGAGCAAAATGATAAAGCTCACAACTGGCATGAAATAAACCTTTTGTACAAACAATGTGACGATTAATGAAGCGATCAAAATACTTACTGGAAGCAAGCCGAATGCGAATTCTAAATGAGTCATATCCATTCTCCTTTTAAAAATGACTTAGCTACATTTGATTTGTTCTCATTGTCTCTCATACACTCAAAATTCATAGTACATCGGGTTTTTGAGTTTAATAAATTATATTAGACAGAAGAATCAATAGCCATATCATAACACAGAAAAATGAAATTATTTCATTTTATGTAATTTAAAGGATGTTTGATGATTTTAAATCCTTCTTTTTGTCATCTTATTGAAAGTCATATTTAAATAAAGTATAGTAAATTTATATGATAAAGAGGAGGATGGTTAAAGATGATGCATTCAGGAAGATTACGCCAGAAAACTTTGAACAATCAGTAATTTCATATGTTCAAAGGCTCTGTTTTCATCAAACGGAGTAAACGGGGTAGTCTGCACATTTTTAATGATCTTCAGCGGGAAAGTATGCAATTTCACTAGAAAAGAGGCAGCTAATCGATCTGTCTTTTTTTTGTATGTTTTTTATGATGCAAAGAAAGGCATATGTCTAGCTTTGTTTACTCTGACCACATAAAGTAGCCTGTTTGTGGGTTTTGTGATGATATTCTTGGTGCCTATTGATCATGACTAAATGAGCAATTGGAGGAATGGATATGAACAGACTGGAATTAAAGCAGTTAGTCAAACATCACGGATTAGAGATTTTAGAGAATACCATCAAAATAAATGAATCAGGTGTGGATTTCCGTGTCGCTCACGTCGAAGATTTACATGGTGATCAATGGATATTAAGAATGCCTCGCAGACCTGAATCAATGAAACATACCTTACAAGAAAAAAAGACATTAGATTACATTAGTAATCAGGTTCACTTTCAGGTTCCTAAGTGGTCTATCTTTACAGAAAATCTGATTGCTTATAAACAATTAGAGGGGGTACCGGCAGCTAGTATTGATGTGGAACAGCAATCTTATGTGTGGAGTTTTGACCAAACGAATGTACCGCAAGCTTATTATGAATCATTAGGAAGAGTTTTAGCGAATGTACATTCCTTAGATCAACAGCCTTTTAAAACGATCGGTGTGGAGATGATCAGTGCACATGAATTAAGAGGATCAATGAAACAGCGAATGGAATGTGTCAAATCGCAATACACCATTAACAGCGGTTTATGGGAGCGTTGGCAAGAATGGCTAGCTAAAGATTCTTTATGGCCGCCTTTTGTGGGAGTGAAGCATGGAGATTTGCATCCTGGCCACATTCTGATTGATGAAAATCAATGTGTTACCGGTGTGATTGATTGGTCTGAAGTGGGGATTGGTGATGTATCTGCCGACTTTTTGTCGCATCAACTTCTGTTTGGGAAAGAAGGATTAACGAAACTTATCCATGCGTATGAAAAAGCAGGCGGGAGAACTTGGTCAGGAATGGATGAACATATAATAGAACTTCTGACGACAAGTGCGATCACTGTGGCCGAGTACGCACAGAGATCAGGATTGAAAGATATGCATGAATCTGCCGAATACATGTTGGCAAACGAAAGCTGATCAATCAGAACGAATCCAAAAAAGCCCCAAAAAGGGCTTTTTTTAATCTAATTCATGAAAAAACTGTTTGAGTTGATCAATGAAAACGGATTTGGATTTTCCCTTTTTATAGATAAACTCAATATTGATGTTGAAATTGATAGATGGATCGATTGAAATTTGTTTTAATGTTCCTTGTTTTACTTCATTTCTAACACAATGATGAGGAAGAAACGATAGTCCCATTCCTTGCAGCACCAAATTTTTTGCAGTTTCCATATGATCAACCTCAATGGAAATGTTCGGTGTGATGTTGTTTTTTTGAAATAATCGGTGGAGCATCAACCAATCAAATGACCCATAGTCAAAGAAAATAAAAGGTTGTTCTTCTAGTTCTTTCATATTGATGTTGCCATGGCTGGCGAGCGGGTGATGAGTTGGGACGAACAGCCCGATTGGATCGCTGAAAATCGGGATTGATTCAATTTGAGGATGTGTTTCAGTCCTGACAATGCCAAAGTCTACTTGGTTGTTAATCACTTTTTGGACAACATCCTTTGAATGTCCTGTTACAATTTTCACTTTCAGGTTTTCGTATTTTTCTTTTAGGGCGGGCAATATGTTAGGCAATAGATTATTGGAAATAGAGGATGCGCATCCAATCGTCAATTCATAAGGGATCATCGTTTGTTTAAGACTATGCTTTGCTTCTTGATAAGAATGGAGAATCTTTTTGGCATGAGGGTAAAACTGTTCACCTTTTTCCGTCAGAGATAATTTATTTCTCTGTCTATCAAATAATTTCAGATCTAATTCTTTTTCTAACGATTGAATACGTGCCGATACAGAAGGCTGGGTTAAATACAGTGCTTCTGCAGCTTTATTGATACTGCCTAGTTGGCATACATAAATAAACGCTTCTATATTCTCAATATTCATGTTATCCCCTTATATGACGTTCTTTAAATGTTTAGCTTTTCAAGCTCATACACTAATTTTACAGCTTCTTTCGCCAAAATGACAGTAGGGTCAATCACTTTCACAGCTTTGGTTGACCTTAGAACTAAAGGAATTTCTGTACAGCCGGCAATGATGGCTTCTGCTCCTTGATTGATTAGAATTTCTGCAGCTAACGCCAGTTCACTTTCGCCTTTACTCAATTTCCCTGCTTTCACGGCATAAATCCCATTCATCACGTTTTTCTGAAGAGTTTCACTAGGAGTCATGACATCAATCTTGTGATGGGCACAAGCCTTTTGATAGAGCTGGGTTTTTAATGTGCCATCAGTACATAGTAAGCCCACAGACGTATAGTGATGTTTGTTCAGGTGCTTTGCGGTTTCTAATGGCATATTCATGATAGGGATATGAGTGGATTGTTGTACGTTTTCTAAAAAGAAGTGAGCGGTATTGCATGCAATCAGAATAAAGTCCGCTCCTGCGCGTTCTAATCTTTTAGCTGATGCAATCATATATTCTGTAGGATCTTCGCCTTTTCCAAATATGGCATTGGTTCTATCAGGGATTTGCGGATAATTATCAGCAATCACATGGAGATGATCCTGATCTTTAATAGCTGGTGTATGAGAGATAATTTTTTTCATCAGATCAATCGTCGCTAAAGGGCCCATACCACCCATAATCCCAATCGTTGTAGACATCACTATCACCACATTTCATTTTTTTCTATTATAAAAAAAGAAAGGAGGGTGAGTGTTATAGAAAAGTTCTATTTGTATATAGAAGGTTGATCAAAAGCACCTTTTATTTTCTTCTTTATCTGTTTTGCGGTAAGAGTTGCAATCTAATCAAAAAACATTAGAATAAAGAAAAATTGATAAAGGAGCAGCCATATGAATTTCAATTTGGATGAAGCTTTAGATATGTTGAGTCGAACTCCTCGTACATTAGAAAGTCTTTTGTCAGGTTTATCGAAGGATTGGCTTCACAGTCGTGAAGGGGAGGGAACGTGGAATCCCGTTGAAGTCATTGAACATTTGATTGAAGCAGAGAAATTCAACTGGATTCCTCGATTAAATGTCATTCTTGCTGATGGAGAGAATACCCCATTTCCTGCATTTGACCGCTACGCCCATTTGAATCAAACTGAAAGACAGATAGAACAAGCACTAGCGGAGTTTCATCATGTGCGGATGGAGAATGTGGCATACATTCAGCGTATGACACATTCAAGTCTTGATCTAGAGAAAAAGGGCGTCCATCCAGAATTCGGCGTCGTGCAAGTGAGCGAATTACTTTCTGCGTGGGTTGTCCATGATTTCACCCATATCTCCCAAATTGTTCGGGTCATGGCGGAACGATATCGAACCGATGTAGGACCGTGGAGCGCCTATTTAGGGATTTTGAATAGGAAATAAATGATTAATGACGCTTCGCGGCCCACTCGGATTGAAGAATCGCATATTGATACTCATCGACCCAATGTCCTTTTGACATATAATTTTGTAGCAAATGTCCTTCGCGTCTCATGTCTAAACGTTCCAGCACTCGAATAGATTTTTCGTTTCGTACATCTGTAAAGGCAATGATTTTATGCTTGTTCAGTGTAGTGAAAATATATTCGATCATTGAATTCAAGGCTTCATGAATATAGCCCTTTCCTTGAAATTCAGGCGCGAGTGTAAATCCTATTTCAACGATTCTAGGCTCGCTGCCGAGTGTATGAATGGCGCAATCTCCTATCAGCTGATTGGATTCAGATAAGGCAATCGCATATTGAAACCACGTCCCTGGTTGATTAGGTTGTTGCGTCATTTGGTGTTGTACAAATGATTCAGCGTCTTCGTGCGTGTAGTTTTCCCAGGATTGAAATGTGGCAATAGAGGGATTTGATCGGTATTGATAAAATGCTTCAATATCCTGCTGATCAAACTGACGAATCACAACCCGGTTTGTTCTTGTAAATATGCTGTTTGCATTCTTCATGTGTTACCCTCACTTTTTAGTTTGTTCTTGATTTAAAAAAGTCTATTAGCCATTCAGATAGCTGTTTTTGCGCTTTGGTCACAAATCGATCGGCATAATACGTTAATTCAAGATGCCGAACAGGAGCAGGAGCAGAAATAGGGATAGAGACAATATTAGGCCATGCTGAATGTTGCTTTAACAGCCCTCTTGGCTGGATGGTGGCGCCGATACCGGCTTCAACCAGCTGCAATAATGAAGTGGCAGACCCAACATCCATGACCGTGTCCAATTCAAAACCGTGTTCTTTACATACGTCATCGACCAAATCTCTTCCTAGATAGCCTTTTGGATACATGACCAGTGCATGTTTTGTCAGCTCTTTTAGCGTCACTTCACGCCTTTTTGCCAGTTCACTGTCTGAATGAACAAACAATTCGTAGGGCTCATCGCCAAGTGGAATTTGAATCAGGCGTTTATCCGCAGGCCCGCGCAGCCCAATTCCGATATCGACTTTATGTGAGAGCACCTCGTCACGAACAAAGATGGTCGAAAAAGCCTTTAGGTTGATCTCTGGATACAGCGTTTTAAATTCTACAAAAAGCGGAACAAGCTGAAAGTCAAGATCAGAGGGGAGGACGGCAAGCCGAACAGTGCCCCGCTGTTCAGATAACAGTTCTTTCATAGCATTTTTGGCATCTCGTTCAGCCTGAAGCATTTTCATGCCATATTGATAAAGAAGCGTACCAGCTTCAGTTGCAACTACTTTTTTACCGATTCGGTCAAAAAGCGGCATCCCAACTTCAGCTTCAAGCAGCTGAATCTGTTGGCTTAATGTAGGCTGTGATATACCTAGTTGCTCTGCAGCCTTTGTGAAATGTAAATGATCGAATACAGCCATAAAATAGGTAATGTGACGAGTATCCATATGCCATCCTTTCATTAATGATAGTATTTTCCTATCATCATAATACGAATTATTGTATTGATCAATGAATGAAGCGGATTTATACTCATAGTAACCTCAACAAGATGAGAGAGGAAGAAGAGTATTGATAAAAAAAATATTTTATTTAGCTGCTTTATTTTTAGCTGCCTTAAACTTGCGCCCAATCATTACATCCGTAGCTTCTATGATGAGCATGATTCAATCAGACCTTGGCGTTAGTGCACTCACGGCAAGTCTTTTAACCACTTTGCCGGTCTTGTGCATGGGAGTGTTTGCCCCTGTAGCAACGAAACTAAGCCGCCGGTTTGGATTAGAGAGAACTCTTTTTTTCTCGATTTTTCTTATCACAATTGCGACTGGACTGCGTGGTACAAGTCAAACGGTTACCATCCTTCTTACGACTGCTTTTGCAGGAGGAGTTGGAATTAGTTTTGCCGGACCATTGTTGTCTAGTTTTATTAAAAAGTATTTCCCGAAAAGTCCTGGGATTGTCAGTGTGTACTCTATATCGATGACAGTTGGAGCTGCACTTGCTTCGGGCTTGACCATTCCGATTTACCTTCGCAGTGAGCATAACCTTCCACTTGCGTTATCCTGCTGGGCGGTTTTAGGCGTTATTGCACTGATTTTATGGCTCGGTCTAGCTCGTCAAAACCAACAAGCGGATCATGCAGATGTGCCGCTGAGATTACCGCTGCGAAACAAAAAAGCCATTCAATTCACCTTGTTCTTTGGCTTTATGTCTAGCATGTTCTATTCGTTAACAGCGTGGATTTCACCCATTGCGCTTGATTTTGGGAATAGTCCGCAGTATGCCGCCATGCTGCTTACGATATTTACACTCATTCAGATTCCGGTGGCATTACTCGTTCCAAACATCGTCAATCGTCTAGGAAAGCCGAAATTATTTCTGATCTTATGCAGTTTGTCAGAGCTGATTGGCCTCATATTCCTTCTATTGCCAATGCCGATCCTGCCAGCTGTTATTTTTCTAGGGATTGGAGCAGGTGGATTATTTCCTTTGGCGCTTATGTTGCCTATTATTGAAACGCGTACGCCAGAAGAAGCCGGTACATGGTCAGCGATGTCACAGATGGGCGGGTACATCATGGGAGGATTTGGTCCATTTTTAATCGGTTTGATTTTCGATATCAGCGGACATTTTCAAGCTGCTATTTTCGCAATGCTCGCCATCGTGATGCTGATGATTGGTGTTCAGTTATCTATGAAGTTAGGGGGAAAACGTGAAGAAGGATCCAGCTCATAATTTTACTCGCTGGAAGCATTTCGGTCATTATGTCTAGAGGCTGCCCTATTTAATTGGAAATTGGAGGGATTCACATGCTTATACGAGAAGCAAAAACGATCGACTATCCACAATTAAGAGACATTTATTTCGAATCCCGCCGGCAAAGTTTTCACTGGCTCCATACGGAAGAAATACATCAGCATGATTTTGATCAGGATACCCAGGAGGAACAAATTTTTTTAGTCGAGAAGAACAATAAAATCCTTGGTTTCATTTCTCTCTATGTACCAGATCGTTTTATTCATCTCTTGTTTGTCCATCCAAATGCGGCTGGTCAAGGGGCTGGAGATCTATTGCTTCAACATGCTATAGAAGTTCTAGGAACACCGGTCACCCTCAAATGAATCTCCTAAAATCACAAGGCTTTATCTTTCTATCACAAAAGAGGTTGGAAAGCAGTGGTAGAAGAAGGAGAACCGGGGGCGGAATACTGGGTTCTTGTTTATGAAGAAAGATCATTTATGTTTTAGCTCCTTTACAAGGGGCTTTTTTGCGGTTTATTTTCGGTGTCGAAAGGTTTATGAAATGATAATATATGTCATTATAGGGAAAATAGAGGGAGGAGTAGGGGTGGATGAAAAAAGTACTTTCTTCTCACGTCGGCTTGAAAATCAATGAATGGTATTATCATATTCAAAGATTTAATGTTCCTGATGCCGAGGCGTATAAAGAAGAAATCAAATCGATGCTTGATGATATGGAAGAAAATCAGGATTTATTATTATATTTCTCACTCATGGAGTTCAGACATAAATTAATGCTAGATTACTTGGATCCTTTAGAAAATGGGAAAGAACGAGCGAACTTCAGGGAACTTGCAGTGAAGATAAAAAAAGATCAAGAGAAATTAACAGGATTGCTAGAATATTACTTCAATTTTTTCTACGGCATGTATGAATTTGAGAACTACGAATACTTAAATGCGATTACCTTCTATAAGCGGGCAGAAAAAAAGTTAACCCTTGTAAGTGACGATATTGAACGTGCCGAGTTCAATTACAAAATGGCTGAAATCTATTACCACATGAAACAAACCCACATGTCCATGCACCATATCGCACAGGCGATAGAATGTTACCGAGAAAAAGATACATACACAGTTAGAGAAATTCAATGTTCTTTTGTCATTGGCTTAAACTATATCGATATGGGCTGTCCCGAAAAAGCCATTCCACATTTTGAACGCGCACTAGAACAAGTTGCCGATCACTCAACAAAAAGATTAGAAGGGTCAGCGCTCTATAATTTAGGGTTGAGCTATTTTCATCATGGTGACCTAGCACAAGCAATTATTCACTTTAATGACTCGATTCGAGCATTTAAAGAGCGGGGCTACGAGCATTTAAATCGGATTTTAGACCCTCTCGTGATGTTGTCAAAAGCCTATTTTAAAAAGAACGAACAGGATTTAGGTACGTATGCTTTGCATAGCGGAATAGAACTATCTGAAAAACTGAAAGATCATGTGCTGTTACGTATCTTTACGTTTTTAAAATCACTATACGTTGACAACAATTTTGAACAACTAGAACAAATTTCAGAATGGTTAGAGATGAAGTCCATGTATCCTGACCTTGAAGACTTAGCAAAAGATGCCGCAAAATATTATAATGAATTGGGAGATAAAGACAAGGCAATGCTGTTTTATGAAAAAATTCTTTATTTCCAAGTTCAAGTAAAGCGGGGTGACTGTCTATATGAAATTTAAAACTGTATCCATTGTATTCGTGGTGATGAGTGTGATAAGTGTTGTGAGTTATTTCACATCTGAAGTTACAGCAAGTCATGATGAAGCTAGGAGAGGTCATACAGCAAGTATCGGTTATTCTGCTTAGTAAAAGGCCCTTAAAGGGCTTTTTACTTTAAAATGGAATTTATGCAATGGATAAAGTATATTTTTCACATAAAATATACTGAGGAGGAAGTAAAATGACAATGTTAAAATCCAAATGATTTCGAAGGATTTTCATTATATTCTTTGCTTTAACCTTTATGATTAGCCTGTTAAATATGGCTGTATTTCCAGGGACGCCAGTGTCTTATTATGTTGGTCTGATTTGTAAGATGTTGTTAATCAGTTTGTTAAATGGTATGTTTTTCGGCACAATCTTCTATTTGATTGTCACCTTTCTTATCGCTAAAGATTTTAATCAAAATCAATAGTTAGCAAAGCATTCATGAATCTAACATTCTGATTGGAAGGCAGGCAGTATAAGCCGATACTAGAACAACAAAGATTCAAAAGTTCTCAAGTCTCATTTTTCATTCGCAAAACTCCACTATAAACTCATTCAAAATTTGAATTGCCAATGTTAAATTTCTCTTTCACCTTTATATCGATTCAATGTTGTTAATAATATGAGAATAGCTAGAAAAGTGTACCACATGAAAAATGATTACTAGGGGGAATCACAATTTCATGTGAGGCCTCTAAGTAAGTGAAGTAAAAAAATCTGCCCTAATAAAGGGGGCAGATTTTTTTGCATTTTTACATTATTCGTAAACATAACAAGTGCCGCTTATAACAGTGACACATTCATAAGTATTAGAGTAAGACTTACCATTCGAATCTCTAAAGAAAACGGTAACGGTTGCTACTCCACTGCTATTGTAGCCATTCCATTGATATTGATAGCCATCATACTTGTCCCTAATAGGGATTAAATTCGAAGCGGCATCAGCAGGAATTGCAGAGAACATTAAAGCACCAGTGAAGAGAGTAGCTCCCACTATTTTTTTCATTTTTCCCTTAAACATTAAAACATCTCCCTTTTCCTTATTTTTCTATTAAACCAATGTTTAACAGATGCTTATAAGAATAGCACGTCTAGTAGGAGAAAAATGTCAAAAAATGTCTAAATAAATAAAAATTCAAAAAATATACATATTTAGGAATTATTTGTTTTTGGCATGATTGAATGTTTTTTCCTAAAAATGAATAAAGATAGACTACGCATAAAAGCGAACATGGATAAAGGGATGATTAAATTGATTAGGAGGAGAAATACATGCAAAAGCTTTGCAGGGAAGTCTGGATCGAAGTCAATCTTGATGCGATAAAAAGGAATATCGAAGCGATTCAAGCGCATATTCCAAGAAAAAGTAAGATCATGGCTGTCGTGAAGGCGAATGCTTATGGACACGGTTCAGTGGAGGTAGCACGGCAGGCACTGGAAAGCGGTGCGACGGAGCTCGCAGTTGCTAGCTTAGAGGAAGGCATTGTGCTGCGAAGAGCAAAAATTGAAGCGCCGATTTTGGTTCTTGGATTTACACCGCTCGATTGTGTGAAAAGGGCCGCAGCCTGGAGAATTGATCTCTCCGGCCTTCGAGAAGACTGGATTGCTCAAGCAAATGAGATCTTAGCGGAAGAAGAAAGCCAGCGCCGGCTTGGGATTCATGTCAATGTTGACACGGGGATGGGGCGATTAGGTGTACGGACAAAGGAAGAGCTGTTAGCGGTGGTGAAGGCGCTTGAAAAGAGTGAAAACCTGAGGTGGGATGGAATATTTACGCATTTCTCCACTGCGGATGAGCCTGACCCTGATTTCACGTTGCTGCAGCACAGCATCTTCATTGATTTTCTTCGGTTTTTGAAAGAAGAAGGGATCAAACTGCCGACCGTACATATGAACAATACAGCTGCTTCGATTGCGTTTCCTGAATTTAGCGCCGATATGATCCGGCTTGGTATCGGACTTTATGGATTGTATCCCTCGCAATACATTGAAAGCTTAGACGCTGTTCAGTTAGAGCCCGCTCTCAGTTTAAAAGCAAGGATTGCGTTCGTGAAGAAAATGGTGACAAAGCCAAGAACCGTCAGCTATGGGGCAACCTATGTGGCAAAGCCTGACGAAGTCATTGCGACCATACCGATTGGTTATGCAGATGGGTACTCACGTGCTTTATCCAATCGAGGGTTTATGCTTTTCCGCGGAGAAAGAATGCCGATTGCTGGCAGAGTCACAATGGATATGACGATGATCAGCTTAGGAGAGATGAAAGCAAAGCAAGGCGAGGAAGTCGTCATTTATGGCCGTCAAAAGGGCGGAGAAATTTCTGTTGATGAAATTGCTGAAATGCTCAATACGATTAACTATGAAGTCATTGCAACATTAAGCCGCCGTGTTCCAAGGTTTTATCGTCGAGGCGGGAAGATTATTAAAATATCGACGCCGGTGATATATGTGTGAAAGTAAGGACGGCATGAAAGTCCAAAAATCCCCCTTTATATGGAAAGGGGGATTTTGAGTTTCATGTCTTATTTCGGCTTAAGCTCGATACTCTTTATCTAAAATAAGAATTGGTTTAATCGTAGATCCATTTTTAGAATCTTCAAAAGCTTGTTCAATCTCTTCTAATTCGTAGAATTTTGCTAGTTTCTCAACTGGGAATTGTCCATTTTTAAAGAACTTGACTAGTTTAGGAATGAATAGTTGAGGAACGGCATCGCCTTCTATCACACCTTTTAACGTGAGCGCATTGAGCATGAGATCATTTGTGACATTAAACGTTAAATCGCGTTTTCCTACTGCTACTGTTGCACAAGTTCCTTTGACACGCAGGCAGTGAAGGGCAGCTAGCGTGACTTCTGGTACTCCAGTTGTTTCAAATGAGTAATGTGCCCCTTTTCCTTCTGTGATTTCCTTCACTTTTTCAGCTGGGTTCTCATGTTTACTGTTGATGACATGTGTTGCACCTAATTCTTTTGCTAGCTCAAGGCGGCTATCATGGATATCAACGGCAATAATCGGATCACAGCCTGCAATTTTTGCTGCCATTAACCCACTTAAACCAACAGCGCCTGTACCGAACACAACAAAGCTTGTACCTGGAGCTGGAGCAAGTGAATTTAAGACAGTACCGCTCCCAGTCATTAAGCCGCAACCGAATGGTCCTAAATAACGTAAATCAGTTTCTTTGTCTACTTTCACCACATTTTTCTCATCAACCGTTGCATATGTACCAAATGACGATTGACCAAAAAATTGTGATACATCTTGATGATCATGTGTATGGATAGGCGTTTCATTATGTTTATTACGACCAGAAAAATTCAGTGGAATCATGTTTTCACATCCACCAGCGTTCCCGTCAAGACAATTATGGCAATGACCGCAATAAGCGAAACCAAGTACAACGTGGTCTCCTTCTTGAACGGTTGTGACATTAGAACCTGCTTTTACGACAATGCCAGAGCCTTCATGTCCTAATAAAGCAGGACGTGGGACAGGAAGCGTGCCATCTAATACTGTGGCATCCGTATGACAAACGCCAGATGCAACGATTTTGACAAGCACTTCATCTGCTTTTGGATCATCTAGTAATAGTGTTTGTTTCTCGAAATCTTTTTCATTTGTTGTGACCATCGCTTGAATTTCCATATCATGTGCCCTCACTTTTTGTATAGTATGATATTCTGAAGAAAGGTTAGATCAAAAGTCACAAAAAATTCATTTCTTTATGACTAAGTTGATTGTAGGACGAAAGATTTTCCGTTTCAATCAGCAAAAAATCTTTTTTGTATAGGTTTTCAACACAAATAAATTTATGTATCTCTAATCAACATTTATTAAAAAGTGTCTAAAGGAGGGGCCCATGATCAAAAAAGAGGATCGCCGTGTTGAGCGAACAAAAGAAACACTTCGTCAAACATTCAAAATACTAGTAAAAGAAAAAGGATATTCGCACGTAAAAGTGAAGGATATTGTGGAAAAGGCAAACTATAATCGGACGACGTTTTATGTGCATTATGAAAGTAAAGATGAATTAGCAGCAGATGTTATTCACCGGGAAATGGTAGATTTCGAATATGAATTTTGTAAGCCGACTCGTGAAAATCCACTGTTGGATTTAACTCGCATGAAACCAGAGGGCACCGATGTATTTCAATATATCGTTGAAAATCGCGACTATTATGATTTATTAGTGATGGAAGACCGAATTCCCCACATACAAGAACAATTGCTTAAGAAAATACAATATATTTTCCAAAATAGAATGTCATTTGTGAGTGATCAGTATGCAGAAATCAACGACAGTTATTTTGTCCAGTATCGTTCATACGGCATCTTTGGTTTTATCATTGAATGGATCAGAAATGACTACAATGCATCTCCCTCAGAAATGGCACGACGTATTATCAATTTATTATATATTCAATCCTCACTCATGATTCAGTTGAAAAATGAAGAAGCGATTATGAAAAGGTAATGTCCTATAAAATTGATATATGTAGAAAGATATTAATAGAAATAAGAGCGTCCTAAATTTATGACAGGCACAACGGTAAAAATTAAATTTTATTACAAATATGTCGATAAAAGGAGGGGGATTTAAGAGATGGAGGAAAGAAACGATGAAAAAAGGATTATTTTTAGTGCTTTTGACCATTTTTATGATGGTCACAATTCATCCGTTAAAAACTCATGCAGCTGAGAGACAAATGGTTGGACGAAGCGAGCGGACTTACCGGAAGAGCGTATCGGAGCAAGTGTAGGTGTAGTTGACGGAAAAATATATGTATTCGGTGGAGCTAGCCAGCAGTCTAAGTTCAATGATTCAACATATATGTATGATCCTAAAACTGATTCGTGGACAGAAAAATCAGTTATGCCTAGGTCAAGAACAGGTGCTGCTTATGCGACAGTAGATAAAAAAATCTATGTCATTGGCGGTCTCTATGAAACGACTAAAACAGTTCATAGAACTATGGATGTTTATGATACAGAACTTGACCAATGGACAGAAGAACCGATTAAGATGCCTGATAAATTTATATATACATCCTATACAACAGGTGCCTTACGAGCTGTTACAGTTGGAGAAAAGATTTATATCTTATCCTCTTTATCATCCTATAAAGAAAATTTTTATTCCTATGATACGGTAAGTGGAGAGTGGGAATCTTTAGATAGTTCCCTATTAGTGAATCACCAAGGTAGAAGTATTTCAGAAATAAATGGGAAAATATATATTGCTGGTGGTGAGGCTAATGTTAGCCGAGGGAAAGATAAAGACATTTTAGAATATGATAGGTCGCAAGGGAAGTGGCAACGCTTAAAGGATGTTCAATTAAATTCTTTTGCCTATGAAGCTGCATTTGCGACATATAATCATAAATGATTTATCATTGGTGGACAGCAAATTGGAGATAGATCTAGCAAATTATTAAAACAAGTTCAAATATTTGATCCAAAAACTAGTCAAGTTAAAGATTCTTTATATGAAATCCCTGAAGGTAGAGTTGGATCTGTGGCAGTTATTGCTGATGATCAATTATATGTTATTGGTGGAAGAGACTATGCTGAATCAATTGGTAGTCATTCTGTCAAAAACAATTTTAAATCTGTTATCTCTATTCCATTAAAAGATCTGCAAAAAGTGTCAACGGATCAGGAGGAAACAAAACCAGATGATGGTACAACCGAAGAGCCGAAAGATCAGGATGGGACAAATCCAGGTGATGGCACAACAGAAGAACCGAAAGATCAGGACGGGACAAATCCAGGTGATGGCACAACAGAAGAGCCAAAAGATCAGGACGGAACAAAACCTGGTGATGGGTCAACCGAAGAGCCAAAAGATCAGGACGGAACAAAACCTGGTGATGGGTCAACCGAAGAACCGAAAGATCAGGATGGAACAAAGCCAGGGGAAGAATCAACAAAAGGTATACTTTCAATTACTATGATAAACGGACTGCAAAAGGATTATCTGCTCTCAATGAAAGAAATCAACAATTTTCTTAACTGGTACAAAGAAAGAAGCTTTGGAATTGGGATGAACTTTTATGAGATCAATGATGAACACAATAAAGGACCTTTCACAAGTAAGAAAGATTACGTGGTGTACCAAAATATCTTAATGTTTGATATCAAGCAATATTGATAAAATGAAAGCTGCTGATAATAGATTAGCAGCTTTTTATATTTTGTATTATTGTTAAAAATAGGATGAACATCATAAAAAAACAAGATATTTTTTTAAAAATCTGCTAAACATCCCATAACCACGTCCGATAATAGAATTGTCAGGGTTGATAAGCCCTAGAATAAAGGACTTTTTTCAGACAAGGACGTCTGTCAGGTCCCACATACATGGAGGTAATAGGAAATGAGAATTAACCACAATATCGCAGCACTTAACACATTAAACCGTTTGTCTGCAAACAACGGTGCGAGCCAAAAGAACATGGAGAAACTTTCTTCTGGTCTTAAAATCAACCGTGCAGGAGATGACGCAGCAGGTCTTGCAATCTCTGAAAAAATGCGTGGACAAATCCGCGGATTAGAAATGGCTTCTAAAAACGCACAAGACGGTATCTCTCTTATCCAAATCGCTGAAGGTGCATTGACTGAAACTCACTCAATCCTTCAACGTGTACGTGAGCTTGTTGTTCAAGCTGGAAACACTGGTACACAAGATGATACAGATCTTGGTGCAATTCAAGAAGAAATTAATAACCTTGTCCAAGAAATTGGTAACGGATCTAACAAGAATGGTATCTCTGACCGTACAGAATTTAACGGTAAAAAATTGTTGAATGGCGATTTCGCTGACGGTACAGCTACTCTAACTTTCCAAATTGGTGCAAACAAAGCACAAAAATTAGATGTTAACATCGAAGCAATGTCTTCTGATGCTCTAGGTGCTACTGATGCATCTGGCGCACTTGTAACTGGTCAAGCTGTATCTGACCTTGATGTAACACAATTTACTGCTGCTACACCAACTCTTACATTTGATCAACAATTAGACATCGTTGATGGCGCTATTAAACAAGTTTCAGATCAACGTTCTAAACTTGGAGCAGTCCAAAACCGTCTAGAGCACACAATCAACAACCTTGGTGCTTCTGGTGAAAACTTAACAGCTGCTGAGTCTCGTATCCGTGACGTTGACATGGCGAAAGAAATGAGTGAGTTCACGAAGAACAATATTCTTTCTCAAGCGTCTCAAGCAATGCTTGCACAAGCGAACCAACAGCCACAAAACGTACTTCAATTACTACGTTAATGAAAGGCCCCTTGATGGGGCTTTTTTTTATGCTCTTTTTTCTTCGTTTTTTCTCCTCCTCCTTACTTATGATTCTTAAATCCCTCTGATAAATCATGAAAAATGACCTTTAAATTTGGCATACTCTAGCGAAACGATCATAATGAATAAGACTTTTTCCTTATTTATTCCTTTTTTGTTAAACATATTCCATTAAAGTTCGATAAATGGATTGTAAGGCTTACAAAAAAATTCTAATTTAGAACTTTTGGACATGGATGTCTAATGGGTTCAAACACATGGAGGTCATTTAATATGAGAATTAACCACAATATCGCAGCACTTAACACACTGAACCGTTTGTCTGCAAATAATGGAGCAGGGCAAAAGAACATGGAGAAGCTTTCTTCTGGTCTTCGTATCAACCGTGCAGGAGATGACGCAGCAGGTCTTGCGATCTCTGAAAAAATGCGTGGACAAATCCGGGGGTTAGAAATGGCGTCTAAAAACGCACAAGATGGTATTTCTCTTATTCAAACAGCTGAAGGTGCATTAACTGAAACACATGCGATTCTTCAACGTATGCGTGAATTGACAGTTCAAGCGGGTAACGTAGGTACACAGCAGACTGAGGATTTAACGGCGATTCAAGATGAGATTAAAGCACTTGTTGAAGAGATTGATGGTATCTCAAGCCGCACAGCATTTAACGGAAAGAACCTTTTAAATGGAGATGTTACAGACGGATTCCAATTCCAAATTGGTGCGAACAAGGAACAACATATTATTGTTGAAATTGGTAAAATGGATGCAGAAACATTAACAGTTAAAGATATTGATGTAAGTGTTGATGGCTTCAATTTCGATACTGAAATTGAAAAAATCGATGCGGCAATCGGAGCTGTATCTAAACAACGTTCATCACTTGGTGCAGTCCAAAACCGTCTAGAGCACACAATCAACAACCTTAGCGCTTCTGCTGAAAACTTAACAGCTGCTGAGTCTCGTATTCGTGACGTTGATATGGCGAAAGAAATGAGTGAGTTCACAAAGAACAACATTCTTTCTCAAGCTTCTCAAGCTATGCTTGCACAAGCGAACCAACAGCCACAAAACGTACTTCAATTATTACGTTAATTAAAAGCCCCCGTTGAGGGGCTTTTTTTATGTTAGTTTGATTTTAGCAATTGATGTAATTGAAAGTCTGGAACAGCTTCATAGAAGAAAGCTCGATTTAATTCATCATTCTTTTGATCCCACCTATGCCACCAGTTGCCGACCTCACCAGTGGAGTCAGCTTGAATCATGTCTTGCAGCTGCTCTAGGTTGATGATTTTTCTCGGTTCTATTAAGAATGAATGCATACGATGATACGCCTCAAGGCATTTAGGTTGTTTTGTTTGAACGGCATATTGTACATAATAATTGAAAAATTCTTGTACAAATGTCAGATGGGGAATGGGGGTTCCTTTTAACTCGACGCCTTCCCATGCCATATCCGCAATTGCACAAAGCCACCAGCCAAGCTCATTGGCGTGCTGCATTTGTTGTAAGGTATGCCGTTCAAAAGAAATAAGCCCATCTTCTTGTGCTTGTTTGAGCATACGCTCAAGTGTCTGTGCCTCAAGAGCTGCCTTTGTCATTCCCTGACCATGTATTGGATCTAATGTGCATAAGGCATCACCCATGACCAATAAGCCGCTTGGCCAATCTTCCATTTGTTCATAGTGGTTTCTGACACAAGCCGGAACTCTAAATCCTTTTGGTTCCGTATAGGGAATTAAATGAGTGATGGCTTCTGCTATCGAGGGATTGGTCAGCCTAGCGGTCTCTGCATCAAACTGATCAGCGTCCGTTGTTGGATAATGAGAGCCGCCAGCTGCTGAGAGAAGAACCGCTACTAAATCATGATCTACTCGTTCAAACAGTCCTGTTGGAATTTTCTTATTTGGCTGTCCAACGATGACCATTGGTTCCAGATTCGGTGCCTCAGGTGGTATTTGGTAGTATCTTGTGCTATAGCCAAGAGACACGATTAGCTCATCTGTCTGCGGCAAGGTTCGTCCTGCGCTTTTCAGCCATTTTGGCAATTTAGACATTCTTCCAGACGTATCAATCACTAAGTTTGCTTTCAATTGGTGAATGATTCCAGGCTTTATCCTCCGATCTTTGACCTGTAATCCACTCACTTGAGTCGTTTCTTCTTCAAAAAGAAGAGCGATCGCTTCATGTTTTTCTAAAAATTGAACACGTTCCTCACGTAACATTCTTTGCATCAGCACCCACTCTAGCATGGCACGTCGTGTGACAGCTGTTTCTTCAGTATCGGTGAGTACTAACTCGCCATCTTTTGTCATAAATCGAGATGTCTGATGCCATGTGTTGTACCCGCCCATTTCGAGTAATTCTTTTGTATAACCAGGAAATAGACGTTCCACTATTTGTTTGCCTAGTGGCAGCATTCTATGTGGATGAAAAGCTTGAGGCGTGCCAAGACGATTCTCAGGAGCGTCTGGCAATTCGTCCTTTTCAATAATCAATACTTCAAGGTAAAAACTTGATAAAACCTTTGCAGCGAGCATTCCCGTTATTCCGCCTCCGATGACGATCGCCCGCTCATACTTCATGGGTTGTGTCACAACATGCGCCTCCAGTGAATATATCAAATGGTTACATGACCATTTCATCATATATTGATTTTCTAAGTATAGCAAATTCTCGTTTTTTTGAATATAGAAAGGAATTGGCATACTTTTTACTCGTAAATATGAAAAAAACTTCAATCATGATCATTATTTTTAAAAAATAATGATCAAATTTAAGAGGAATGACCGATAAATACATTAAGGGGGTAGAGAAAATGGATATACTACAGAGTATTGTAACCGCAGCACCTTATATGATGAAGATTTTAAAAGATGAAGTGACGATGGGGGTCATTGATCGAGAAAAATTCTTGCTGTATTTGCCATCAAAAGATGTGGATTTTCAAATACGGACAGGAGATCCCATTAAACCAGATGATCAGAATATGAAAAATGCGCTTAGAGGCGAAACATCAAGTACATTTGTACCTGAATCGGTGTATGGGACGCCTTTAAATGCAATGGGATTGCCGATTTTCGATGAAAATCAACAAGTCATTGGTGCAATCGCTTTAGGTTTTCCACTTAAAAATCAAATAGAACTTGAGGCGTATATGGAGTCATTGAACGACATCATTCAAAGTATTCAAGAAAAAGTACATGTGGTGGCGGCTCATTCAGAAGAGCTCTCTGCGACAAGTGAGGAAATGACATTCCAAACACAGCAAACACTTGAAAGCTCGAAAAAAACTTCAGATATTACAAAAATGATCAAAGGTATCTCTAAGCAAACGAGTTTGCTAGGGTTGAATGCTTCAATTGAAGCGGCCAGGGCAGGGAAAGAGGGAGCGGGTTTTAGTGTGGTAGCGAGCGAGGTTCAAAAGCTCTCAAGCGAAACCTCACGTGCAACAGAAAACATAGAAAGCTCATTGCAAGGGATTTCCTCTAATATACATACGTTACTTGAGAGTATGGGCCATATGAAAGGGTCATCTTCAGAACAGGCTTTATTAGTGACGGAGTTTAGTGAAATTGTAGACAGGTTGACGACGGTTAGCAAAGAAATGAAAGAATTTATGCAAAAGGTGATGTCAACGTAAAAAACGAATCCAAAAAGGGTTCGTTTTTTTGCTGGCTCGTTATTTTCTATTTTTCTGATCAAAGCGATAATCGTATGTTTCACCTTTGACCACATTTAAAAACTCATGTCCAATTTGAACGAGCTGTGCATTTTCCCATTTGATCAGAGGATCTTTATCAGGGTACTTCCAGTAGATTGTTTTTTTGTGATGGGTGAGTTTGTTTTCAATTTCTGCTCTGACCGCATTCTCTTTTAGCTTTCCTCCGCTATGTCGATATGTGTTAATGGTATAGGTTCCATCAGGTGATGATATCGAGCGGATGAATGTCCCGTGAGACACGCCTTGAAGAGAGAAGCATTTCCAGTAAATAATTCCGGCGAAGCTAAGACATAAGATGGCAAGGATGATGGTGGTTTTCTTTTTAAACATGAATTCCTCCAGGTGTAGATCGCAATATTCTAATATATGAGAGAGATTACAAAAAGATTCATATAGTCCAAAAGTTCTATTCATTTCAATTATCGGTCATTTTTTCTCAACATTCAACAGTTAGCCCGTAAAGATAAGGAAAATTTAAGGATGCATTCAGATCACACTGGTTATTCGAAAACACTTTACAAAAGAATTTGCGATCAGTAGACTTATGCTCATATAGAGAAATGGGGCAGATGGAATGAATCAAATCATAGATACGTATCAAAATTATGAAGAGCTTTCCGCTCATGAAAGAAAAGGGATCGACTATCAGATTCTTCATCAGCGGAAAGGGGATCAGCTTCTCGTCCTGTCACCTCATGCGGGAGGAATTGAATCTGGCGTGAGCGAGCTGGTCCATGAAGTAGCAACCGATTATTCTATGTATTTATTCGAGGGCCTTAAAGTGAAAGGCAATCATGTTCTTCATATTACGAGCACACGTTTTGATGAGCCGATTTGTCTTTCTCAAGTGCATACACATCATTATACGTTTGCACTCCACGGCTATGGAGAAACAGACGTCCTACAAACTTTAGTTGGCGGTACCGACAGGGAAAAAGCTGCTGAAACAGTGAAGTATCTCACACAAAATGGCTTCCATGCCTTACTTTTATCTGAATCGGATCAATTTGCTGGAACACATCCTCAAAATATTAATAATCAATGCCTCACAGGAAAAAGTGTTCAAATTGAAATTAGCCAAGCTCAGAGAAGAGCTTTCTTTCAAGACTTTAGGCGGAGCCGTAGGCGTGATACACAAACCGAACAATTTTATCAATACACAAATGTACTGAAACAAGTGTTAAGCCTTTATGAATAAACTTCTGACGTCACGTGTGTTGACGCTTTTGTTTGATATTTAGCTTCATTTTCTGCGACCTTGCTGGCTCTCATTAAATAAGAAGTGAATTCTTTTTGAAATTGAATGCCGGCTCTTCGCTGTTCAAATAGAGCAAGCCGTTTTTCAGCAAAAGTCCGAGTGACATGAAATGTTTGAGCAATATGCAAAATGGCTTGCTGCCTAAGGTTTGGGAGCGTCATTTGCAGCAGCATAAAAGTCGGAACACAAAAGTGATACATGAATTGTTTTGCTTGAAACTCTTGCAGTTCTCGAAAGAGCTTGTGCATGTTAAAGTGGTTGCCTGTATGCTTTAGCACATGACAAAGCTCGTGGGCGAAATCCTGCCACTGTTCTTCTGACGATAAGGCTCTGTTTAAAATAATACTGTAAAGACCTTGATGTTTGATCATCATGCTGCCAGTATCCTCGTAGTGTACCCATACATGAAATTCAGCGGCGATCCTATGCATGTCTACATAGGCAGGACCGCTTATTTGCAGTTGAGTGTATAACCGTTTAATATCTTCTTCTAAATGGGTTAAAAAATAAGTCATGTCAAAACCTCCATACAAACGTATGTTCTATTTTTGCCGTAAAAGAAAAGTCCATATAGGACTAAATGGCTAATAAAGCTATCGCTTACTTTTTATATCGGCTTGTTTTTAACAATTTTAACATAAAATTAAAGAAAATTGGAAGTTTTTCCTGTTTTTTATTCTAATTTTTTATTTTTTACAAAGATAAAACGGCGATTGAATTCAAATTTTACCATAGTCTTATGACGAAAACAAACAAATTTGTCTTACGTTTGCCACCGATTGATGAGCAAGATCAAACATCAATTTAACAAAAAGGAGTGCAAAACATGGTACAAATTTATCAAGATTTTATTCCAGTTGGAAACGGAAATCGGCCAGGATATGCTATGACGCCGCTTTATGTAACTGTGCATAACACAGCCAATACATCTAAGGGAGCTGACGCAAAAAGTCACGCGGCATATGTCAAACGCTCAACAACAGAGGTAAGCTGGCACTTTACAGTGGATGACAAGGAAATTTTTCAGCATCTCCCTTTAAATGAAAATGGATGGCATGCTGGGGATGGACATGGAGATGGCAACCGAAAATCAATTGGCATTGAAATTTGTGAAAATGAGGATGGAAACTTTCAACAAGCTGTCAAACATGCCCAGTGGCTTATTCAAAAGCTTTTAAAAGAACATGGCATTCCATTAGCAAATGTGGTGACGCATCAGCATTGGTCAGGAAAAACATGTCCACGTCTGCTACTAGCTACATGGGATGAATTTAAAAGAGGAATTGAGACTGCAGGTGATCCGGAAACGGTTATCACATATGTGGTGAAAAGCGGGGATACGCTAACGAGTATTGCCAAAGCCCATGGTGTCACAGTGAGTGATTTACAGACATGGAATCAGATTAGTGACCCGAACATGATTCGAGTTGGACAAGTTCTCAAGATTTATCATGCAGAAGAAAAGCTCAGTTATGAACTGCCGGATGGGGTGTTAAAGGTGACATCACCTCTGACAAAAGGGGAGCATGTACGTCTCGTCCAAAAAGCGCTTGCTGCTGTGTATTTTTATCCTGACAAAACAGCTGTAGATAAGGGCATTGATGGCGTTTATGGGGAAAAAACAGCCAATGCCGTCGCGCGATTTCAACTGATGAATGGTCTAACAAGTGATGGAGTATACGGTCCTAAAACAAAAGTGAAGTTGCTTCAACTATTAAATCAGTGAGTCTTTCTTTTTGGCCGCTTGAATGACGGCTACACTTTTTTCGTGTAATCGGCAGACATAAGGGGATGGCTTAAATTCAGCAAACTGAACATACCTCAATTGTTTAAGTTTCTTTTTCATATTGGCACCTCAATCGTTGCAGCAGTTGGTTTTATTGTATGCAAGTAGATGTGAAAACGGAAGTAGGACGCGGATGAAGTTCCGCGTCCTTTAGTGTAATCAAGCTTTTTTATTTTTATACTCATCTAGGAGCTGTTCATTCTTTTTGAAAATACGCTCCGTATGGGGACTTACTTTGTAATCAGCCATACTAATATGGCGCTTTTTCTTTAAAATCTTAAATGGGTTTTTCTTGCGATTGTTATTATCCCCTTGAAGTGCGTGTTCCATCTTCATCACCTTCCTCTTCGTCAGGCAAGATTAGGTCATAAATCGTTGTAAGTGAAGTCATTAATAAATAGTCGAATTCAGTGACAATTTCCTCAGAGGTCAGCTTAATCACAAAGTGTGCATTCGCTACTGAAAACGGGATGAGAACCAATTTGCCGAAATCATCGTAATACACTTCCTGCCTGTCAAGCTTTGCTTGAATGAGCGCTCTCTGATCAAGTGTCCGCAGCAGGTCATCTTTTTGCTCCTGCGTATCATAAGGACAATGAACTGCTTGAATATTCATTTTTTCTGCAAAAGAATAGATCAGTCGTTCAATTCCCTCTATATATGCTTCTATACTTCCATAATATACATGGATCGGTTCGTTTTTCAATAGGTATTGGTACGTTTTTAGTTTATTGAGGTAAGAATGAAGTAGGTCGTTATTTTGTTCTAGGAGTTGATGGGTGTCGGTTTCAAGTTCATGATTTCCGAGTTTTTTAATATAGGAGCTGAGGAAAATAAAGGCATCAGTTAATGCGAAAAAAACAGCAATAATCAGGTAGTGCATCCAATCGGTGAAGATTGAAGCAGGGTCATTTGTCCAGTACACAACAGCACCCGCTACATAAATCCAATACCACGTTTTACGAATCGCAAACATCTTTTCTTTTACTTTTTGTTCAAAGCGCCATACCGCAAATACATATACAGCCAGAGCACCTAGCAATAACCAAACAGTCAATTGAAAAAATAATAGCATGTTCTTCTCTCCCATAGACAGATGGATACTTATTTATTTCTATGGATATGATTGGAAACCCTGCTTCATGAAAAAATGGCTTGCAGAAAAAGAGCATTTGAGGATGCAAACAAATAAAAAAAGACCTGTTAGACAGGTCTTTGATATTAAAGAATCGCATTTAACACAAAGTATATAAGTGCCCCTAGAGTTCCCGAAATCGGTAATGTGATCACCCAAGTGACAAGCATACGTTTTGCCGTACCCCAGTTGACTCCTTTTACTCTATGTGCAGATCCTACACCTAGAATAGAAGATGAGATCACGTGAGTGGTACTAACCGGTAAGTGAATAAATGTTGCACCGAAGATAATAGCTGCACCCGTTAAGTCTGCAGATACTCCGTTTACTGGACGAATCTTCATGATTTTACCGCCGACTGTTTTAATAATCTTCCAGCCGCCAATAGACGTACCTAGTCCCATTGCAAGCGCACAAGAGAATTGTACCCAGAAAGGAATGTCGTCTGTTGTATGCAAATTACCTGCAATTAAAGCCATCGTAATAATTCCCATCGCTTTTTGCGCATCGTTTGTTCCGTGGGTATACGATTGCAGTGCAGCCGTTAAAATTTGAACACGTCGGAATTGTTTATTTGTTTTTGCGAGATTGTTGTTTCGGAATATAATTTTGATAATGGTATACACGATATATCCCAAAACAAAAGCCAGGATAGGTGAAAGCAATAGTGCTTGAATGATTTTAATGAATCCCGAATAGTTTAAAGCGCCAAAACCAGCGGAGGCAATAACAGCTCCTGCAATTGACCCGATCAGTGCGTGTGAAGAACTACTCGGAATCCCGTAATACCAAGTAAGCAAGTTCCAAGTAATGGCTGCAATTAAAGCAGCCAAAATGACGACAGATCCGTTTTGAAGTGTAAAAGGATCTGCGATGTCTTTTGTAATGGACTTTGCCACACCTGTAAATGTCATTGCTCCTAAGAAGTTCATAAACGCTGCCATAATAATAGCATGTCTTGGCTTTAACGCCTTTGTTGAAACTGAAGTAGCAATGGCATTTGCTGTATCGTGGAATCCGTTAATGAAATCAAAAGCAAGTGCACAAATGACAATAAGTATGGTAAGGATGAGTAATGTATCCATGTTTAACTAACCCCGTTACGCATTCTTCATAATGATTGTTTCTAGATTGTTGGCAACACTTTGACAGGAATCTGCGATTTCTTCAAGTGTTTCGTAAATTTCTTTGTATTGAATGACCTTAATTGGGTCTGTTTCTTTTCCAAACAAGTTCTTTAGTGATTTGCGGTGAAGATTGTCACAATTATGCTCAATCTCTTTAATTTTGATTGCGTGCGGATGAATATCTTTCAAGCGATTATCAGCCAGTAATTCAATAGTCGTTAAAATTTCTTTCGCACATTCTCTGATGTAGTGGCTGAATTTGTCGATATGTTCGTCAGAGCTTGTAATTGAATAAATTTCTAAAGTTGCTGAAAAATGCTCAATGCCGTCTAAAACATCGTCGAGGCTATTCGTCAATTGAAGAATGTCTTCACGTTCAATCGGTGTAATAAAGGCTTTGTTCAGCTCTTTAATCATGGTATGAACATGATTATCACCTTTTGTCTCATATTCCTTCAATGTGTCAGAAAATTCTTTCAGAGTGGTTTGATTTGTTACTTTATAGCTAACAAAATACTCAGCAGTTTCATCTAAATTTTTAGCAATTTCCGTTAACAAGACGGAAAACTTGTCTTTTTTCCTTTTTAACATGTAAAAACCCTCCATTGTATAAATGAGACAATGCACACATCAAATAATTATATATTCTTTTGTCGAAAAAAAACAGGTGTAGTCGAAAATTTCTTCACTTTTTCTATTTGATCTTATTCTGACCTAAAGATGTGATCTCAACTCACCTTTTTCAGAAAGGGGAAAAGAAAGCAAAAAAGCGGACCATTTTTGGCACCGCTTAAAAGTTAAGAAGCTGAATAAACAAGCTTAAATCGCTCACAAACAAGAAGCATATCTTCCTTAAATGTTAATCCGTACGGCTTAAGGGCTTCTGTGAAAAATTCTTCATGTTCTTTGTACCAATAGTCATATGAAAGATCGCCTTCACCTTCTGCTTTTGCAAATGATTCAGGAACCTCATTCATTGGCATGATATCTACTTGCGTGATCTCTATGATGGCTTTTGGTTCCTCCTGGCTATCCAAAATGACCGCATATTGACCGGGTTTTGGAAGAGGCTCTTGTTCTTTTTCGTAAAAAAGGTATCCAGAACAAGTGGCTGTTTTTTTCCCTTGTTGTACAAGGTCAAGCAAGTGATCTGGATTTGCGCCAAATGCCCAAGCAGAAACAGAGGCGTGATCAGGAGTTTTTTCTGATTTTTCTTCCCAATAAGATTCCCAAAATAAAGTGCTTTTGTGGTTCATTCTTTTCCCCCCTTTGTTATGAGTTTATTATATCGTGAAGTTTCAAACTTGGAAAACGTATGTCTTTATTACTACGAGATGTGCATGTCATATGTTTTGAAAACATGTGTTTTGTTTGGCAGATATAGGATGATAGAATGAAAAATTTTGAAATTTTAGAATAATCTATTGTATTCTGGTCAAGAAGTCGGTAAGGTCAAAGTAAGAATATGGAAGGGGTGTTGTTCATGAAACGCATTTCTCTAACTGTTTTGTCCATATGTCTGTTTGTTTTCTCGTTTTTCCTGCCGGTCAGCCAAGTCACTGCAAACGAAACTCATGGGAATAAAGTAGCTGTTGGCAAAGATGGTATGGTGGCTACTGCACATCCGCTTGCATCGGAGATTGGTGCTGACGTATTGAAAAAAGGTGGGAACGCAGTGGATGCTGCTGTTGCCATTCAGTACGCACTTAACGTAACAGAGCCAATGATGTCTGGAATTGGCGGTGGCGGATTTATGATGGTTTATGATGGGAAGACAAAGGAAACATCCATCATCAATAGCAGAGAGCGAGCACCACAGGGCGCAACACCTGACATGTTTTTAACAGATGATGGAAAAGTGATCCCGTTTGCTGAGCGATCTACACATGGAAATGCGGTAGGTGTTCCAGGGACTGTAAAAGGTCTTGAAGCTGCATTAGATAAGTGGGGTACTCGTTCTATGAAGGAATTGATTGAGCCCTCCATTCAACTTGCAGAAGATGGTTTTGAAATTGATTCTGTCTTGGCAAATGCGATTGATGATCACCAAGGAAAATTGAAAAAAACGGCCGCAGCGCCAATTTTTCTTCCAAATGATCAGCCGCTCGAAGAAGGAGATCTGCTTGTCCAGCCAGGTCTTGCAAAAACATTTAAACTCATTGCGAAAAAAGGAAGCAAAGCGTTTTATGAAGGAAAAGTAGCAAAGGCACTTGCAAATACAGTTCAAGATTTTGGCGGGACGATGACTTCAAAAGATATCAAACGTTATGAAGTCAAGACTGACAAGCCAATCTGGGGAGACTATAAAGGATATCAGCTTGCAAGCATGCCTCCACCAAGCTCAGGCGGGGTGTTTATGCTACAAATTCTCAAAATACTTGACCATTTTAACCTGTCTCAGTATGACCCCAAATCATTCGAAAAATATCAGCTGCTTGCTGAAACAATGCACCTCTCCTATGCTGACAGAGCCGCATATGCCGGCGACCCCGAATTCGTAGATGTTCCACTAAAAGGACTACTAGACGATGATTACATTTCAGAAAGAGCCTCTCTCATTCAATTAGATCAAATGAATCGCAGCCCGAAAGAAGGAGATCCTTGGGCATATGAGGATGAGAAAAATCCATCCCCAATTGTTCCTCAGCCAGAAGATAAAACCATTGGTGAGACGACCCATTTTACTGTTGCAGATCAGTGGGGAAATGTTGTGTCATTTACCACTACCATTGAACAATTATTTGGTACAGGGATTCTTGTTCCAGAGTATGGATTTTTCTTAAATAATGAACTGACTGATTTTGATGCAAGACCTGGCGGGGCAAATGAAGTCCAGCCCAATAAACGTCCATTATCAAGTATGACCCCGACGATCATTTTTAAAGATGGAGAGCCTGTCATGACTGTTGGGTCTCCTGGTGGAACGACGATCATTGCTTCTGTTTCACAGACGATTCTCAATTTACTTGAATATGACATGGAGCTTCAGGATGCGGTAGAAGAGCCAAGAATCTACACAAACAGCTTAACTTCGTATCGTTATGAAGTAGGTGTCCCTCTAGATGTAAGAACAAAGTTAAATGATATAGGTCACCAGTTTGGCAGTTCCCCTATTGATATAGGGAATGTGCAAGCTTTACTGATTGATCGAAAAGCAGGGACATTTACTGGAGTAGCTGATTCAACGAGAAATGGAACTGCTGTAGGTGTCAATCTAAAGGTAGCTGCAGATCAATAGCATTTCCCGGGAAAAGAAGCGCCTCATCAAGAAGGCGTTTCTTTTTAGTTTTCATTAAAATAAAAACACAGTTGACACCTGTGAATAGTTTGAATAATATATAGACTAACATCAATCATACATAGCTGATCGGACAACCGAAGGCTCTTGGCATTGACGTACAGGACTTTTTTGTACTTCAATCGCTGAGGGCCTTTTTTGCGTATAGAACTGAAAACGGCAAGGTTGGTGTCACTATTCAATGTGAAAGGGAGCGGATAACATGAAAAAATGGATATGGATTTCTATTGCGATGACACTTTTCATCATCACAAGTGCTGCATGCTCAAATGCGAATGAAGCCTCAAATCAAAAGGGAAAGGTTGAGCTGTTGAATGTGTCATACGATCCTACACGTGAATTGTATCAGGAATACAATCAAGCCTTTCAGACTTATTGGAAAGACAAAACCGGTGAGGATGTGACAATACAGCAGTCTCATGGAGGGTCAGGTAAGCAGGGGAGATCGATTATTGATGGACTCGAAGCAGACGTGGCTACACTTGCTCTTGGGTACGACATTGATGCCATTGCAGATCGAGGGCTACTTTCAAAGGATTGGCAAAAAGAATTTCCGAATCAGTCCACACCTTATACGTCTACTATTGTGTTTCTTGTGAAGAAAGGAAACCCCAAAAAAATTAAAGACTGGGATGACTTGATTCAGCCGGGTGTATCTATCATCACACCAAATCCAAAAACGTCAGGCGGTGCAAGATGGAATTATTTAGCCGCATGGGCATATGCAGATAAAACCTTTCATGGGGATGAAGAAAAAACGAAGGATTTTGTGAAAAAGTTATATGAGCATGTCGAGGTGCTCGATTCAGGTGCTCGTGGCGCCACAACAACTTTTGTCGAGCGCGGTCTTGGTGACGTGTTAATTGCTTGGGAAAATGAAGCCTATTTAACACTGCATGAATTAGGCAAAGACAAATTTGAGATTGTCAGTCCCTCCATTAGTATTTTAGCAGAGCCGCCCGTTGCTGTTGTCGACCAAAATGTGAAACGAAAAGGAACAGAGAAAGTGGCAAAGGCTTATTTAGATTATTTGTATTCTAAAAAAGGACAGGAAATTGCGGCTAAAAACTATTATCGCCCAAGAAATCAAGAAGTGCTAAACAAATATAAAGATCAATTTAAAGAGATTGATATGGTGACCATTGATCAGGCATTTGGCGGATGGCGAAAGGCGCAGAAAAGATTTTTTGATGATGGCGGATTATTTGATCAAATATATAGCGGACAAAAATAGGGGGCGACGTGATGAAGAAAGGCTATGCTGCCGCCAATAAAAGAAAACGTGTATTGCCTGGATTCGGGCTGAGTCTCGGAGTGACACTTGTTTATGTCAGTGCGATTGTCGTGATTCCTTTATCTATGGTATTTATTTGGACGGCTTCATTAGGAGCAGAAGGAATTTGGAATGTCTTTAGTGATGCGCGGGTGCTAAAGTCGCTGCAGCTTACGGTTACGACTTCTTTTGCAGCTGCACTCATCAATGCAGGTTTCGGTGTACTGATCGCATGGGTTCTCACGCGGTACTCGTTTCCAGGAAAGAACATCCTGGATGCCCTCATCGATTTGCCGTTTGCTCTTCCAACGGCAGTGGCTGGCATCGCTTTGACGACTCTATATTCTCCGAATGGGTGGATTGGGCAATTTTTGCATGTGAAGGTGGCATACACCCCGCTCGGTATTATTTTGGCACTGATTTTTATTGGCGTTCCATTTGTCATAAGAACGGTTCAACCGGTCATTGAGGGGCTTGAGCAGGAAGTGGAAGAGGCCGCAGCTATACTTGGTGCTACAAGAAAACAGACCTTTTTTCATGTACTGCTGCCTGCCTTGTTTCCAGCGGTGCTGACTGGATTTTCTCTTGCATTTGCAAGAGCACTCGGTGAATATGGCTCCGTTGTGTTTATAGCGGGAAATATTCCGTTTAAAACAGAGATTACACCACTGATGATCATGTCTAAGCTTGAGCAGTATGATTATCAAGGTGCCGCAGCCATTGCCTGTTTCATGCTGCTCTTATCATTTGTCATTTTGTTATTGATTCACGGATTGCAGTGGTTTGTCGAGCGGAAAAAACAAGTGGAAGTGAGGTGAGATGATTGGAAAGGGAGCTTATTAAAGAGCACCGCATCAAGTACAGGAGTCCTGTGACGGAATCAAAAGCGGTGAAGAGTATGTTGATTGGTGTGGTGTATGCTTTTTTGATTTTGTTTTTACTCATGCCGTTGATTGCTGTGTTTTCAAAGGCTTTTGAGAAAGGATGGAGTTCTTATCTTCTTGCCATCTCACATCCAGACACGCTTGCGGCAATTAAATTGACTGTTTTCATTGTGATGATCACATTGCCGCTTCAAATGATTTTTGGGGTCAGTGCTGCTTGGCTCATCACAAAATTTCATTTCCCGGGAAAACGTTTGTTAACGACTGTCATTGATCTTCCGTTTGCGGTGTCACCTGTCATTGCAGGACTTGTATTTGTACTTTTATTTGGTTCAAATGGACTTTTAGGACCGTGGCTTTTAGCAAATGGATGGAAAGTGATTTACTCTGTACCGGGGATGATTCTTGCGACCATCTTTGTGACATTTCCTTTTGTTGCGAGAGAGTTAATTCCGTTTATGCAAAATGAAGGCATTCATGAGGAAGAAGCATCGCTTACGCTTGGTGCCAGTGGATGGCAGACCTTTTTCCTTGTGACACTTCCAAATATAAAATGGGCCCTTTTTTACGGCGCCATTTTAGCAGGGGCTAGGGCAATTGGTGAATTTGGTGCAGTGTCGGTTGTATCCGGTCATATCCGCGGAATGACGAATACGATGCCGCTTCATATAGAAATTCTATACAACGAGTATCAATTCCAAGCGGCTTTTGCCGTGGCCTCTCTCATGGCATTTGTGGCGGTCATTACATTAATCATCAAGCAGATCATTCAGCAGATGGATCATAGGCTTGGCAAGCGTTCAAAATAAATGGAGGGATCAGCCTTGGGGATTACAGTGAAACAAATATCAAAGCAATTTGGGCAGACGAAGGTTTTGCAAAACGTGGATTTGACGATCGGAAATGGGGAATTGATTTCCTTACTTGGACCGTCTGGGTCAGGTAAGACGACTTTATTAAGAATTATTGCAGGGCTTGATGATGCGAATACAGGGCAAATCTTATTTGGAGAACAGGATTATACTTATATTCCAGTGCGAAAACGGCAAATTGGTTTTGTCTTTCAGCAATATGCGCTTTTTCGAAATATGACGGTATTTGATAATGTGGCTTATGGATTGAAGATGAAACCTAGAGGAGAAAGGTTGCCTAAAAAAGACATCAAAGAGCGGGTGCATGAGCTGCTGAAAGTCGTTCAATTAACGCAGTATGAACATCGTTATCCAGAGCAGCTGTCAGGTGGACAAAAGCAGCGTGTAGCACTCGCACGTGCACTTGCCGTCAAACCGAAAGCTCTTCTCTTAGATGAACCTTTTGGTGCACTAGATTCAAAGGTGAGAAAAGACTTAAGACATTGGCTGAAAAAAGTTCATCAAGAATTTCAAATGACGACCATCTTTGTGACGCATGATCAAGAAGAAGCGTTTGATATCGCTGATCGTGTTGTGGTGATGAATGAGGGCAGAATCGAAAAAATCGGCACAAAAAAAGAAATGACAGAGCAGACAGACAACCTTTTTGTAGCTGAATTTTTAGATATAGGAAGCCATATTTAACAAGAAGTTGATGTGATGTAATGAAAGAGATGCGGCAAAAAGCTGCATCTTTTTTTATAAAAATTTTCCTAGGAACATTGACTTATAATTTCGAATATTATAATATCTTTACAAAGGTAACAGTATTGAACATTTTATAACACATCTGTTTGTAAGCGCTTTATAAAAGGTTCTATTTTAAAATGTTCATTCTTTTTGTTACATGTGTTCATATTTATACCAAATGAAAGGGGTGGTTGTTTGAACAGCTTGTTTGAGTTAGATCAACAGCTGATTGAGCTGCAATACGAAGCATCTTCAAGTGAGGAGGTGACTGCCTATTTAGCAGAAAGGTTAGAAACTGGAGGGTATATTAAATCGAGCTTTTTACCAGCAGTGCTTGAAAGAGAAAAAACATATCCGACCGGTCTTCCTCTTGCGACCTTTGGGGTAGCCATTCCCCATACAGATCCTGAACATGTAAACAAACCGGCAATCAGTGTAGCGACATTAAAGGAACCTGTTATTTTTCATAAGATGGGAAGCCCTCATGAGACAGTTCAAGCTAAAATTGTGTTCGTTCTGGCAATCTCTGAACCTAGTAAGCAGCTCGTGATGTTAGAGAAACTGATGACGCTTTTCAGAAAAGAAGAAGTAATGACAAGTTTATCTCACATGACATCGTATGAAGAAGCCGTTGATGTACTTCAAAAAGAATTAAACCAATAGTTATTCAAGACATAATGTAAGCGCTTTATTTAAAATCAGGAGGTGGATGTATGATCAAGCAAGCCGTCGATTTCATCTTAGACTTAGGGCCAACAATTATGCTCCCAATTATTATGACGTTATTCGGTATGATTTTAAGGCAAGGATTTAAAAAATCCTTCCGTGCAGGTATTACCATCGGAATTGGATTTGTCGGGGTCAATCTGGTCATTAATTTACTTGTAAGCGGTCTTGGACCAGCAGCCAAAGCCATGGTCAATTCCCTTGGATTAAAGCTTGATATTTTAGATGTCGGCTGGCCGATTGGAGCCGCCATTTCATTTGGTACACCTGTTGCCCCTTTGATGATTCCTCTTGTGCTCTTGTTAAATGTCATTTTGCTGTCTGTTAACTTTACGAAAACATTGAATGTGGATATTTGGAATTTCTGGCATTTGATTTTCGCTGCTTCTGTTACTTACTACGCTTATCATAATATGTTCTTAGCTCTTGCCGTTGGTTTAATCGTTTCTGCGATTACACTAAAACTCGCCGATTGGACGGCACCGACGATTGAACACCATTTCGGATTAAAAGGCGTATCGATGGCTCATGCTGAAACGGTCAACTTCGCTCCGCTCATGTATGCGTCAAACCGCGTGATTGATAAAATCCCTGGTCTAAACAAAATTCATGCGGATCCAGAAACTTTGAAAAAACGTTTTGGCATCTTTGGTGAACCGCTTGTGATGGGTCTTATACTTGGTATCATTATTGGTCTTCTTGGGGGCTATGATGCAAAAGGTGTCATGACCCTTGGAATTCAAATGGCTGCAGTGCTTGTGTTAATGCCAAGAATGGTTGCTTTATTAATGGAAGGACTTATTCCAATCTCTGAGGGTGCTCGTTCTTATATTCAAAAGCGTTTCCCTGGAAAAAATGTCTATATTGGTTTGGATACAGCGATTGTCATTGGTCATCCAGCGAATATGGCTGTAGCCCTTTTGATGGTGCCAATCACCATTTTGCTCGCTGTCGTTCTTCCTTACAATGGTATGCTGCCGTTTGCAGACTTATCGGTTCTGCCATTTACAGTAGTATGGGCAGTAGCAGCCGCTCGTGGGAATATTATTCGCGGCCTCATTAACAGTATTTTTACCTTAATGATTGTCTTCTTCATTGCAACGAACCTTGCACCACTCGCCACAACAATGGGGAAAGCAGTTGGTTTCGACTTCCCAGAAGGGGCAAATATGATCTCTGGTATCGATCTTGGTTCACACGTCATTCCTTGGATCATGGTAAGACTTCTTGATCCGAGCAATCCTTACTTCATTGCAGCGATTGTCTGTGCACTGGCATATGCGCTTCTTTGGTACTGGGTGCGAAATGATATTAAAAAGCAGTATGCAAAAGAAATGGGCTTAGATCAGAAAGATCAATAAACGAGCTGGAGGGATTCTCATGGCAAAAAAAATATTAGTATCTTGCGGAACGGCAGTTGCGACGTCAACGGTTGTGGCAAAAAAGGTAGAAGAGACATTAAAGGAAAAAGGATACGATGTCATCGTTGAACAGTGTAAGGCATCTGAGGTTCCGCAGAAAGCGGAGGGTGCTGATTTAATTGTGACGACAACGCCTGTTAGTGATACAAAAGGAACGCCTGTGATTCAAACGTTATCTTTTTTAACGGGATTTGGCATTGAAGATGATATTGAAAAAATTATCGATCATATTAAGTGAACGATGATTGCGTGGAGGAGCTGCGAAAGCTCCTTCCATGTCATTTGAAAGGGGGAGCTCTCATGCAGCAGCATGCTTATAGCCGAACGTCTGCCATGTTTTCTATTTTCCTTCCGGCCTTGTTAATATGTGTGTTTTTTCTCTGGTCTCTTTATACGTTGATGTCGGCAGGACCTGAGCCATTAGCTGTGTTAGGTGTCTATACGCTGCCTATCCTTATGCTTTCTAGCATCACTGGCCTGAATCAGCCAACGAATATCATGATTAGTGAAGATGAGCTGAAAATAGGTGCTTTTGGCAGGTGGCACACATATGCCGTGTCCGATATTAAAGGAAAATTGTTTTTAAAACCATATCCTCATATCGGGAAAGTATATGTCAGAGTGGGACCTGCGCGAATATTTGGCGGACGCTACTGGATTTCAAGTGAGATGAGTGAGTACAAGCAGCTCGTTCAATCCTTGCAGAGTCTTGCGACATGTGATGAAAAGGAGGATGCGGCTAAATGAAATCAGCTGTCTTTTATTCTTCAGAGGACATTCGTTACGAGGAGCGGAAGCGGCCAGCCATTGGTGATGATGAAGTGTTATTAAAAATGCGTGCCTGCGGGTTATGCGGGACGGATATTTATAAAGCGACACATGAGACGGTACCTCCTGGCACAGTGCTAGGGCATGAAATCGCTGGTGACATTATCGAAACAGGCCGTCACGTCACACATGTTCAAACGGGAGACAGGGTGTATGTAGCGCATCATGTCCCTTGTTTTACATGTGACTTTTGTCAAAGAGGATTTTATACAATGTGCCCGCAATTTGCAGCCACAAATGTAGAGCCGGGCGGTTTTTCGGAATATATTCGTGTTCCTGCTTTACATGTTAAGCATACAATGGGCAAGCTCCCACATGACGTCTCATATGAACAAGGAGCGATGGTCGAACCGGTTGCCTGCTGTCTTCACGGCTTTGAAAGGGCGCCCGTTCATCCTGGAGATTCGGTCTTGATTCTTGGAGCGGGGCAAATTGGCTGCATTCAATTACAGCTTGCCAAATATTATTTGGCTGGAAAAGTGATGATCACAGACGTAAATGAGAACAGGCTCCTTCAAGCAAGAAATCTTGGGGCGGACGTCGCTTTTCATCCAGCATCTGAGCCAGTAGAAAACCGCGTCATGAAAGAAACAGATGGAAAGGGAGCGGACCTTGTCATTATTTCTGTGGGGAGCAGTGCGCTTTTAAAAGAAGCATTTCAAGCTGTCGCAAGAGGCGGAACGATTTTGGTCTTTGCTCACTTTCCGAAAGGGGATGTCTCCATTCCAGCAGAACGTTTTTTCCATGATGAAGTGAAAGTAGTCGGAGCTTATTCCTCGCATCCCTATCATTATCGTGAAGCGCTAGAGCTCTTAAAAGCGAAAGTCGTTCATACAGAAAAAATGGTGACGCATCGATATCCATTAAGTCAGCTTCGTCAGGCGATAGAATGCGCTAGGCATCCAGAAGGTGAAAGCGTCAAAATCATGATGTATCCAGATGAATGAGAATGTACGAGATGGAGAGAAAGAGAAGGTCTTTGGAAAAGGGCTTTGCCTTTCTCTTTTTTTCTGAAAAAAGATGAAAACGCTTAAAAAAAACGGAAATGCTTGACTTCAATGAGAGTTAAACGTATGATAATTACAAATGTAACACATAAGAACAAATGTAAAGGGGAGAGAAGAAATGCAAAAACAAATCACTTTGCCTGAACAGATTAGTCATGAGAAATTAGCAGATTTATATAAACAAATGTGGTTAGTAAGATATTTTGATGAAAAGGTCGATCAATTCTTTGCTAAAGGATTAATCCATGGAACGACCCATTTATGTGTTGGACAGGAAGCATCGGCTGTTGGATCTATTGCTGTGTTAAAGGATGAAGATAAGATTGTCAGTACACACCGCGGACATGGTCACTGTATTGCAAAAGGTGCAGAGGTCAATAAAATGATGGCTGAACTGTTCGGACGTGAAACGGGTTACTGCAAAGGAAAAGGCGGCTCCATGCATATTGCCGACTTAGAAAAAGGAAACCTTGGGGCAAATGGAATTGTTGGCGGCGGTATTCCGCTTGCAACAGGTGCGGCGCTCACGTCCAAGATGAAAAAGGAAGGCTTTGTGGTCCTTTGTTTCTTCGGAGACGGCGCCACAAATGAAGGCAGCTTCCATGAAGCGCTGAATCTTGCTTCCATTTGGGATTTACCTGTTGTGTTTATTTGTGAAAACAACCAATACGGCATGTCTGGTCCTGTGAAAGAAATGATCAACATTGAAGACATTTCAACAAGAGCAGAAAGCTATGGAATCCCAGGAAAATCGATTGATGGAAATGACATGGTTGAGATTATGAACACAGTAGATGAAGCGGTCAGCCGTGCAAGAGCTGGAGAAGGTCCATCACTTATTGAAATGAAAACGTATCGCTGGAAGGGTCACTCTAAGAGTGATGCGAAAAAATACCGTACACGTGAAGAAGAGACAGAATGGAGACAAAAAGACGGAATTAAACGCTTTAAGTCACTCTTAATGGAGCTAGATGTTCTGACAGAAGAGCAGGCTGCTCGTTTACAAGAAGAAGCGAAGCAAGAGATCGAGGCATCTGTTGAATTTGCGAAAAATAGTAAAGAACCATCAATTGACACACTATTAGAGGATGTATACGCCTAATTAGGAGGGGAATCACGTGACAAACACGACAGTGAGAGAGATTTCATATTTAGAAGCCGTTCGAGAAGCAATGAGTCAGGAAATGAGAAAAAATCAAGATGTCTTCATTTTAGGTGAAGATATCGGCGTATACGGTGGCGCATTTGGTGTCACGCGCGGGATGATCGAGGAATTCGGTCCAGAACGCGTCCGCAATACGCCGATTTCAGAGGCTGCCATCGCAGGGGGGGCAGTCGGAGCGGCTTTGACAGGGATGCGTCCGATTTTAGAACTACAATTCTCTGACTTTATTACAATTGCAATGGATCAGCTTGTAAACCAAGCAGCGAAAACACGTTACATGTTTGGCGGAAAAGGGAAAGTGCCGCTTGTTGTCAGAACACCAGCAGGTTCCGGGACAGGTGCCGCAGCGCAGCACTCCCAAAGCTTAGAAGCGTGGATGGCTCATATTCCTGGACTAAAGGTGGTTCAGCCTTCAACAGCTTATGATGCAAAAGGACTTTTAAAAGCAGCAATGGATGATGACAACCCTGTCATTTTCTATGAACACAAGCTTTTATATAAAACAATTGGTGAAGTACCAGAAGAGCAGTATTCGATTCCTTTAGGGAAAGCGGATGTGAAGAGAAGCGGAAAGGACGTCACAATTGTTGCAACAGCCATTATGGTGCACAAAGCGCTCGAAGCAGCGAAGGAACTAGAAGCGGAAGGAATCGATGTCGAGATCATTGATCCGAGAACGCTCGTCCCATTAGATGAAGAAACCATTATTGAATCTGTGAAAAAAACAGGCAAATGTATCGTTGTGCATGAGGCAGTGAAACGAGGCGGCTACGGCGGAGAGATTGCCAGTATGATAGCGGAAAGTGAAGCCTTCGACTATTTAGATGCACCTATTAAACGACTTGGCGGTCTTGCCGTCCCAATACCGTACAACCCAACGCTGGAAAAAGCAGTCATTCCACAAGTGCCAGATATTATTGAAGCAGCAAAAGAGCTCGTGCGCTCTTAAGTAAAGGGGAGAAGATCATGCCAAAAGAGATATTTATGCCGAAGCTAAGCAGTACGATGGAGATCGGTACCTTGCTTCAATGGTTTAAAGAAGAAGGAGATTCGGTTGAAATCGGTGAGCCTCTATTTGAGATTATGACAGACAAAATCAATATCGAGGTTGAAGCCTATGATGATGGCGTTTTTCTAAAGAAATATTACGAAGCAGATGATCAGATTCCAGTTAATGCTGTCATTGGATATATCGGAGAGGCTAATGAGCAGGTACCGAGCGAGCCGCCAGCGCAGTCAGATGAAGCATCTTCTGAAGACAGCGGAACGTCATCACCATCTGAACCATCTGTTTCGACTGAAGTTGAACCAGCGGTGGGTGAGAAAGTACGCGCAACTCCTGCAGCGAGAAAAACGGCAAAAGATCACCAAGTAGCCATTCACGAAGTATCTGGTACAGGACCAAAAGGCAGAATTCAAAAACGGGATGTCGAAGCGGCCCTTCACACGAACGAGGAAGGCCAGCGCGTATCACCACTTGCAGGAAAAGTGGCTGCTCGTGAAGGGATCGACTTAGCGAATGTTGCTGGTTCTGGCGCTCACGGCAAAATCATGAAGAGTGATGTGACAGCAGCAGGCGCACAAAAGGCAGAGGCTGCTCCAGTGAGAACACAAAAACTAGCCGGGATGAGAAAAGTGATCGCAGATCGCATGTCACAAAGTGCCTTTACAGCGCCGCACGTCACATTAACAAGTGAAATTGATATGACAAAAGCAAAAGAAGTGCGCAAACAGCTGCTCCCAGCGATTGAAAAAGAGACAGGCTACAGATTGTCGTTTACAGAAATCATCATCCATGCGGTCAGCAGTGTCCTCACGCGCCATCCGCAAATCAATATGACGTTTGAACAAAATGAGCTCCATTTCCATGAGGATGTGCACATTGGTCTTGCGGTTGCTGTGAAAGACGGCTTAATGGTTCCGGTCATCTCTCATGCAAATCAAAAAGGGCTGAAACAGCTCACAAAAGAAGCAAAAGAAATTGGTCGAAATGCACGCGATCAAAAGCTACTGCCAGACCAGTTGAAGGGGTCTACATTTACCATTAGTAACTTAGGGATGTATGCCATTGACACGTTTACCCCAATTATTAATCAGCCGGAAGTGGCGATTTTAGGCGTTGGACGCATTCAAGAAAAACCTGTAGTGATCGATGGAGAAATTCACGTGCGGCCAATGATGGGCGTCAGTTTATCATTTGATCATCGAGTGGTAGATGGTGCACCAGCAGCAGCCTTTTTAACAGACCTTAAAAAAGTGCTTGAACAACCATTTGAATTGCTAATGTAGGAGATGAATCGGATGACAAAAACGTATGATCTAACAGTCATTGGCGGAGGGCCTGGCGGATACACTGCCGCCCTTCAAGCCGCTGAACGTGGACACAAGGTTGCATTGATTGAAGAGGATTTTCTAGGGGGGACTTGTTTAAATCGAGGCTGTATCCCTTCAAAGACACTGCTCAAACATGCAGAAGTTATTGAATCCATTGAGAAAGCAAAAAGCTGGGGAATCGAAACAGGTGAGATGGTTCTTTCCTTCGATAAAATGAGAAAACGTAAAGATGATGTCATCGAAAAACTCAGGGGCGGAATCGCCTTTTTATTAAAGCAAGGAAAGATTGATGTATATAACGGCAGAGGCACAGCTGTGACAAAAAATCGCATTGACATTGAAAAACAAGATGGGTCAGAAACGATTGAAACAAAAGAGCTGATCATTGCCACTGGCTCATCACCTGCTATTCCGCCTATTCCAGGGCTCAAAGAGATTCAATTTGACACAAGTGATACGATCTTTGACATCCCAGATATTCCTGCATCTGTCGTCATTATTGGCGGGGGTGTAATTGGTCTTGAGCTGGCATGCATCTTCCAGAGTCTCCAATCAAAAGTCACCATTATAGAAGCCGCTCCGTCGATTATTCCACAGGAAGATGAAGAAGCGTCGAAATTACTAGAAAAAGAATTGAAGAAAAAAGGCATCCATATCGCAAAGAAAACGACGGTGACAGAGGTAACAGAAAGCGAAGGAGTCAAAGCGATTCATGCGACAGACGATAAAGGAGAGACGCACATCTTTACGGCTGAAAGACTGCTAGTTTGTGTCGGAAGAAGACCAAATGTTTCTGCTGTCAGTCAGCTTGATCTTCAGCTGGATGGTCCTTTTATTAAAGTAAACGATGAGATGAAGACAAGTGCTGAAGGTGTTTATGCAATTGGAGATGTAGCCGGCGGCTATCAGCTCGCTCATGCGGCGATGGCAGAGGCAGCTGTTGCGGTTAGCAATATATGCGGCGAGCCTGAAAAAATGAATCACGACATCGTTCCTAGATGTATTTATACATTGCCAGAAGTAGCGAGTGTGGGACTGACAGAGAAAGAGGCAAAAGCCAAAGGGCTAAACGTGCGGGCAGAGCGATTTGATTTAGCTGCAAGCGGAAAAGCGTTGGCAGCAGGTGTTCAAACCGGTTTTATTAAACTCGTGTACGATACCGTATATGGTGAAGTCATTGGCGCTACAATGGTTGGTCCGCATGTAACGGAGATGATATCAGAGGCTTCCTCATTTATGTATTTAGAAGGAACAGCGGAAGAGATGGCCAAAATGATTCATCCGCATCCAACCATCTCAGAAGGCTTTTATGAAGCAGCTCTTGATATTGTGAGTAAGCTGAGAAAATAAATGCCAAATAAGAGATAGGGAGGAGATCCGTGTGCACGTCCAGCTTCATCAGAAAGTGGCACTTGTGACAGATAGCACAGATGGATTTGGAGAAGCCATCTGCCTAGCTTTGGCCCAGGCAGGTGCACATGTTTTCATACACGCTTTTCGTGATGAATCAAAAGCAAAGTCGATAAGCGAAGACATTGAAAAATTAGGCGGCCAATCGACTGTTGTCATCAATCCGCTTGAGACACCGCGTGATGCTACGCTTATGCTAAGACAAGTCATCGATACATGCGGCAAGCTTGATATTTTAGTCAATCAAGCCGAGCAAAAAGCAGATGAGGAGATTGATGACGTAAGTCCTGAGATATGGGTCGATGAAGTGGAAAGATCCGTAAATACAGTCTTTCTTTCCAGTCAAGCCGCTGTGTGGCATATGGTGGATCAGAAACAGGGCTGCATCATTAATATTTCCTCATCAGGCAGCATAACAGGTGATGGCGGGATCTCACATGCTACATCAAATAGTATGTTGAATGCCATGACAAAAGGATTAGCGCGCGAATTTAAAGATAAAGGCATCCGGGTATTGGCACTACTTCCGCCGCCTCTCCATTTGCTTCCTGACAAAGAGCAAATCAAGGAGACGGTGGCTCATATGACGGTTTTCTTAAGTACATCGTACGGTGCATTTACAGATGGAGCAGCAATTATGCTTGATGGGGGTGAGAGCGCTGGCTAATCAACAAAAACCAGTTCTCATCGTAGGTGGCGCCCAAGGAATCGGCAAAGAAATTGCTCAGCGTTTTTTAAAAGAAGGGCATCGTGTAGCTGTGTCAGATATAGATGAACAGGGACTTTCGCTTTTAAAACAACAGCATCCTCAGCTGCTGACGTTCCAAGCTGACGTTTCATCGTGGGAAAGTGTTCAGCAAATGGCGTCAGCAGCTGAAAGGGAGTTGGGTGGCATTGGGCATCTTGTCTATTCAGCAGGAATGACGAAATCCCTTCCTTTTTTAGAGGTTGATTTTTCACTTTGGAAAAAGACACTGGCTGTGAATCTATATGGTCTTTTCTACTGCATCAAAGCATTAGCACCCTATCTATGTGAGCGGAAAGAAGGCAGCGTTGTCATTATTGGATCAGGATCTGCGATAACAGGCTCTGGCGGCGGCATCCAGTATTACGCGTCAAAAGCCGGTGCATTTGGTCTCATGCGTTCGCTTGTAAAGGAATTGGGTTCCCATCATGTCCGCATCAATGTCATTGCACCGCGCGTCATTGAATCTCAGATGCTTGATACGCTCTATCCGACTGAGCTTGAGAAAAGTCAGCTTCGATCCCTTATTCCGATCGGGAGATTAGGAAAACCAGAAGATATTGCTGGAGTCACTTTATTTCTCGCAAGTGACGAGGGAAGCTATTTGCACGGACAGATACTCTTATTAGATGGCGGGAGAACGTATCAGCCTAAATATAGCGAGGGAAAAAGAGCGGAGAGTTAATCGCTCTTTTTTTATTTTCATAACAATTGTTCCAATTAGAAACGAATGTTTGGTATACTGGTAATCATAGTATATTAAAAGGATGATGTCACATGCTGAATTGGGAAGAAAGACGACAGCTCGTCAAGGTTGCTCATCTTTATTATACAGACGGGTGGACGCAGCAGGAGATTGCAAAAAAGCTCAATGTCTCAAGACCAGTCATTTCAAAGCTCTTACAAAAAGCAAAAGATGTGGGAATCGTTGAAGTGTACATTAAAGACGAAAGTATTCATACAGTGGAACTTGAAAAGCAGCTGGAAACGACCTTTCAATTAACGGATGCTGTCGTTGTCCCAAGTGTCGGGACAATGTCTGAGATGGTCAAACGGGCAGTCGGTCAAGCGGGCGCCTATTATCTTTCTAAAAACATGAAAGGCGCTGAGAAAATCGGTATTTCATGGGGAACCACACTTGCCGAGCTCGTGAAGGAATATCCATTTGAGCGAAGAAACGATGTCAAAGTCATTCCTTTAGAGGGCGGAATGGGCAGGCAGGCAGTCGACATTCACGCGAATCAGCTGGCATATGAGCTGGCAAAGAAGATGAATGGTACGTGCTCCTATTTATATGCACCTGCAATTTTAGAAACAGAAGAATTAAAAGAGCGGCTGATGGCGATGCAGGACATAGAAGCTGTGCTTGAAGAAGGCAGAAATGTTGATATTGCCCTGATCGGTATTGGGAATCCGCATAAAGGCTCTACATTGAAAACAGTCGGTTATTTAAAAGAAGAAGATTTGTCTGGTTTAAGGCAATCAGGAGCTGTTGGAGATATTGGTTTTCGTTTCTTTGACGGGGAAGGGAAACCAGTCCAAGATGAGTTGAACCAAAAGGTGATTGGATTATCGTTAGAACAATTAAAGAACGTGAAAAAAGTCATCGCAGTTGTGGAAGGAACTCATAAAGCTGAAAGTATTTTAGGGGCTTTAAATGGCGGCTTTATTCAGGTGCTCGTCACCGATGAATTGACTGCGGCAGCTATTTTAAAGGAAGCATCTGTCCAATAAACAGCTGACAGCCATCGTATTGTATAAAAAGAGCAACATCAAACGAGAAAGGAGCTGTGTATCTTGAAGAAAACCGAAATGGAAGCAAACCTACACTGTACTCGGTGCCAAGAAGAGACCCTCCACAGCATCGTTTATGTGAATGATCAGATGAAAAGCGTTGAGTGTACAGAGTGTCATCAGAAGATCAGTGTGCAAGTCGACATCATGAAGGAATTTTACAAAGAAGTGTATGAAAAAATTGCCACAAAGCCGAAGCGGATGACGCAGGAGTATAAGGCGAACCTGAATGGATTTATTTCAAGACTCCCCATCCGGGTTTTAAGTAAGCCATACCGGCTGATGAGATATTTAAACGAATCTTATAAGGTCATTAAGCAATATAAAAAATAAAGCAGAGGCTGTCTTAGCGCTCTGCTTTATTTTGTGTTTTTTTCATATAGTAATAAATCGGCAGTCCGGCAATGCCGATCAGCATGGAGATCAGACAGCTTTGCCAATCGGTGATCATGGTGCTGATTAAGACAAAGAAAGAGCCGATAATCGCAATGATCGGTGTGAGCGGGTAAAGTGGTACGCTATAAGCGCGCTTCATTCCCTTGTTTTGTTTTCTTAGCTTAAAGACAGCGAAAAAGGCCATCACATAAAAGATGTAAATCATGAAAATCGAAACCTCTGACAGCTTCTCGGGATTACTGACGATCATAAACACAATGGCAATCAAAATCTGTACAAATACAGCGATCCAAGGTGTTTGAAAAGTAGGATGAATGCGTGAAATGGCTTTGGCAAATGGAATTTGTTTTCGTTCTGCCATCGCAAAAATGACACGCGGGAACGAAAGAACCTTTCCATTCAAACAGCCAAAGATACTAATGATGATTCCGATACTAATAATTTTACCGCCAATTGGACCAAAGAGCATTGTAGCAGCTGTGCTTGTTGCATTTTCACCTAGTTGAACGATTTGATCAGCTGGTAACACATGCAAAAGGGCGATGTTAATAAAGAGATAACATGCTGTGACAATTAAAATACCGCCTGCCATCGCACGGGGAAGCAGTTTCTCTGGATTTTTCATTTCACCACCAAGTGCTGCAAGCAAAATCCAGCCATCATAGGCGAATAATGTTGCCAAAATTGCTGCACCGAAGTTCATTTGTGCGATACTCTCATTGACGGCTGTGAAAATATGTTCATTTCCTTTCCATAAGCCAAACACAATAATTGCTGCAATTGGAACAAGCTTTCCGATCGTGGTCAGTCCTTGGACAAAACCACCGTATTTCGTTCCCATGATGTTGATCACACATAAAAAAAGAACGGTGATAATGCCAATCGTTGTAGCCCATAAAGAAGAAAGAGAAAATAAATTAGCTAATAATGAACCAAAATAAAGACCAAGAGCACCAATAATCGCTGGTCCGTAAATAATAATTTGCACCCAGCCACATAAGTAGCCCCAAAATTCACCGTATACTTCTTCTAGGTAGGCATATAAACCGCCAGTACGTGGGATTTGTGTACCAATTTCAGCGACTGTGAGTCCGCCTGCAAGGGTTAAGATCCCGCCTAACAGCCATGCGGATAAGGCGATGCCTGAGCTTCCTGAATAAGAAAGGACGTTGCCAGGCTTCATAAAAACGCCAGATCCAATAATTGTTCCGATGACAAGAGATAGGGCAAAAAATAAGCCGATGTCTTGTTTTAACGCTGGTTGTTCTTTGTTCATTACACACGACCTCCTGCATCACTTTCGTACGTTACTGTGACATGTATTTTGTTCATTGTAATACGATTTTAGGAAAACAAGAATTAAAAAAATTTTCTGATTTTCGTATTTGTATTTAAAAGTGTTCGTTTATTGGAGATATTAGGATGAATGTTATCTTAAAAGCGAACAATATAAGAATATTTTTGATGTAATGTTAATTTAATGGGCGAAAACCGAACATCCAATAAAGATGCAGTCGAATGGTTGACTTTTCTTCTAAAATGACCTATTTTATTCATAAGGATATTATCTTGAATTCGAGATATTTTATAATAGGAGTGAACACAATGAAAATAAATGGGATTCACCACGTATCAGCACTAACAGCAAATGCTCAGAAAAACGTTGATTTCTACCGCCAAATCCTTGGCTTAAAACTGGTGAAAAAAACAGTCAATCAAGATGATCCATCGATGTATCATCTATTTTATGGAGATGAGGTCGCCTCACCTGGTACAGAGCTGACGTTTTTTGAAATACCGATGCTCGCCCGCCGGCTGGACGGAACAAATGCGATCTCACGCACAGGTCTGATTGTCACTTCAGAAGAGGCACTCACCTTTTGGGAAAAGCGCTTTGAAGAAAAAGGTGTAAAGAAAGAAACAGCTTCTTTAAGAGGCGGCAGACCTGCTTTGAAATTTACAGATCCAGAAGGACAGCAGCTGTTTTTGACTGTAGAACCAAACGTGCAAGATGGAGCGAAGCCACCAGTGCATGATGAGATTCCTGCTGATTTTGCGATCAGAGGTTTGGGACCAGTAGAATTAACAGTCGCAGAAGCAGATAAAACGATCAGTGTGTTAACGAGCATCCTTGGTTTCACAGAAAAAGCACGTGAACAATCAAATGATGGGGAAATCGTAACGATTTTTGAATCAGGACAGGGCGGAGCTGGAACAGAGATTCATGTCATTGAAAAAGCAGAAGGACCTGCTGAGCGATCTGGCAGAGGGAGTGTTCATCACGTAGCCTTTCGTGTAGCGGACGCAGAAGAGCTTGAAAAATGGCATGATAAAATAGCCAAAGCCGGTTTCACCAACTCTGGTGTTGTAGAACGTTTTTATTTTAAAGCCCTATATTTTAGAGAGCCAAACGGCATTTTGTTTGAAATCTCAACAGACGGTCCGGGATTTACAGTGGATGAAAGCGTGTATGAACTTGGTGATCAATTAGCACTTCCGCCATTTTTAGAGCACAAACGAGCAGAAATTGAACAAAGATTGGTCCCAATCAAGTGAACATGAAAAAAGCAGCTCAATTTTTATGAGCTGCTTTTTTCGTTAAGAACTGACTTGCTTTGATTCAGATTGTGTTAATGTCACTTGTTTTGTTTCTTCTTTTCCATTACGAACGAGTGTGATGCTGATGGTATCTCCAACTTTTGCATTCGTGTAAAGCTCGTGGCGTAATTCACTGCCGGTTGTCACTTTTTTGCCATTGATGGCGGTGATGACATCCTCTGCCTTTAATCCAGCTTTTGCAGCAGGTGAGCCAGCAGCGATTTCTTTTACATACACGCCTTTATCCAGCTGACTGCTTGTCAGTCCAAGCGTTTCCTTTTGATAAGCATCTGGTACTTGTTCGAGATCAAGCATGCTGATACCGATATAAGGTCGTTCGATTTTTCCTTTTGTGAGAAGCTGCTCTGCAATTGGTTTGACATCATTGATTGGGAGCGCAAACCCGATACCTTCCACACCTGTTTCAGAAATTTTCATACTGGTGATCCCCACAACCTTTCCGTCTGTTGTTAAAAGCGGTCCGCCGCTGTTACCGGGGTTAATGGCGGCATCTGTTTGAATGACATTAATACTGCTTTCGCCAGCTGATGTATCCATAGAAACTGTTCGATCGACACCGCTGACAATTCCTTGTGTCACTGTTCTTGATAAATCTTCACCAAGCGGGTTTCCGATTGCGATGACGGTTTCTCCTGCACGAAGGGATGAGGAGTCTCCGAGTTCAGCGACTTTTGTAACGCCGCTGCTGCTAATTTCCACGACAGCAAGATCAGTCAGCGGGTCAGAACCAACCACTTTTCCTGCTACCGTCTTGCCATTATGCAAGGAGACTGTTAATTTATTTGCTCCTTCAATCACATGGTTGTTTGTTAATACATAGGCTTTACTGCCGGATTTTTTGAAAATAACCCCTGATCCGGTACCGCTTTCTTGTTCTTGACTGCTGCTGTTTTGATTTTGCTGTGATCCATCAAAAGGTGTGTTCATATCGCCAAAATCTGTGGTTGTTTGACTTTGTGTTTGATAGTTTGTAATGCCGACGATGGCTGGTGATACGTTTTCGACCATATTTGAAATACTGCTGGTCGAATTCGATGTTTGTGACGCTGTTGTTTTTGACGAATTTGTACTTGTATCATTTGTCGATACAGCGGCTGTTTTCGTTGACGAATCAGTTGAACTATTTTCTGAATGCTGAGCATATGGAGTTAGAACGTAAACACCTAACGCTAACGTACCTCCTACAATACCGCTGACAAATGGCTTCAGCCAGCCACTTGGCTTCTTCTGCTTTTGTTTCGGTTGTTCAATGGTTTGTAATTCATAAGAAGTGTGTTTTTCATCTTTGTGATGTGTCATCAAGATCACTCTCTTTCATCGATTTTTACATGTATGTGTTTAAGGTGAATGACCGTATGTGGTGGATACTGACTTTATCGTAAGAAAAAAGTGTGGGATAAAAATGAAAACATTGTGGGAAATTGTTAAAATAAGTAGTGAATCTAAGCAAAATAGAGGAGATTAAACTGTGGAGACTATTGGAATCATTGGATATGGAAGCATGGCAGATATGATGGTACAAAAATGGCTGGACAAAGGTGTACTTCATGCCAGTCAGTTTATGATCCATACAAGAAGTGAAACGGAGCGGCTGCAACAGCTGAAAGAGAAGAACCAGCATGTCAACATTTGCTCTTTAGATGACATCTCTGCATCATGTGATGTCGTGTTTGTTTGTGTACCACCGCTTGCTGTACTTGACGTATTAGATCAGCTGAGCCCCGCAAAGACATCTCTTCATATCGTATCAGTGGCAGCGGCTGTCACGTTAGACAAATTAATGCAACATACGAATCAGCCGGTTTCTAGATACATTCCCACTTTGACATCAGCCGTAGGGACGGGTGTATCCCTTGTGGCGCATGGTGAAACTGCTGGACAGGAGGCACAAGAACGACTCCACCGCCTGCTTTCAGCTTTTAGTATCGTCAGGGAAGTGGAAGAGGACCGGTTTGATGCGGCGAGTAATTTGACAAGCTCTTCTCCGGGCTTTATTGCAGCAATCTTTGAAGAAATGGCGAGAGCCGCTGTTCGGAATAGTGAGCTTTCTTTAGACGAAGCCTATGAATTTTTAACATATGCGCTGCTCGGTACAGGACAAGTTCTTGTTGAACACGGACTGACATTTGCTGAAACGGTGAATAGGGTCGCAACAAAAGGCGGGATTACAGGAGAAGGCGCTGCAGTCATCCAGCGGCAGGCACCGCAAATGTTCGATGACTTGTTTACACAAACGCTGAAAAAATATGCGCAGCTAAAATCGCAAATCGATGAAGCAGACAAACACCACTAAAGACATAGCTAGTGGTGTTTTTTCTGTCAAATAAATCCTTTCGCATCAATGCTTTTGACCTGTATTACCTGAGTCTAATTTCCTTATTTTCAGACATTGTATTGAAAAATCAATCAAGTTCTCATATAATTTTTTAGAAAATTTAGAAAAATATACACAAATTTTAAGTTTAATTAAAGGGGGATGGGGATGAAGCTCTATGTATCAGTCGATATGGAGGGAATTACTGGTCTAGCTGATCATACATTTGTTGATAGCCGCCAGCACAATTATGAGCGCGGGAGAAAAATCATGACAGGTGAAGTGAACGCCTGTGTAGAAGCTCTTCTTACACATGGGGCGACCGATATTTTAGTGAATGATAGCCATTCTAAAATGAATAATTTGTTGATTGAAGATTTGCATGAGGAAGCATCTCTCATATCAGGGGATGTAAAGCCTTATTCAATGGTTCAAGGATTAGATCAAACGTATGATGCCGCTGTTTTTTTAGGCTACCATGCGAGGGCATCAATGAAAGGTGTGATGTCTCACAGTATGATTTTTGGTGTCAGACATTTTTACATAAATGATCATCCAGTTGGTGAAATGGGCTTTAATGCGTATGTCGCAGGCTATTATGGTGTTCCGGTCATTCTTGTATGCGGAGACGATCAAGCGGCACTTGAAGCAGAAAAGTTAATGCCTGGCGTGAAAACAGTGGCGGTGAAAGAAACCATTTCAAGATCTGCTGTGAAATGTCTTACTCCTGCCAAAGTCAACCAATTAATCTCTCAGCAAGTGGAAGTCGCAATGAAAGAGATTCATCACATCAAGCCGCTGACGCCACCTGATCAGCCGCTGCTGAAGATTGAGTTTGCCAATTATGGACAAGCTGAATGGGCGAATTTAATGCCTGGTACTGCCATTATTGATGGGACAACAACGGTGACGTATCAAGCAGAGAATATATTAGAGGCCTACCAAGCGATGCTTGTCATGACAGAGCTTGCCGCACGTACAACATTTTGTTAAGCGAGGGGGAGACGGCAGATGACCAGCTTTTTGCTCAAGCGTTTGATTGCGATGATTGCCACGATTTTAACGATTACGACGTTAACGTTTATTTTAATGAAGGTCATCCCAGGATCGCCCTTCAATGAAGAACGAAATACAAACGAAACTGTCCAGCGAAACCTCGAAAGCTACTATCACTTAGACGAACCACTCTATGTTCAATATATGATCTATTTAAAATCCATCGTTACTTTTGATTTTGGTCCTTCCATTAAAAAGCCTTCTGAAAGTGTCAATGATTTATTGGCGAGAGGTTTTCCAGTCTCATTAGAACTTGGTCTTATCTCTATTTTGATTGCTGTCATCTCCGGCATCTTGCTCGGAATCATGGCTGCCCTCCGGCATAATGGCTTGATTGATTATATCGCCATGACGATTGCTGTTTTCGGTATATCCATACCAAACTTTATCTTTGCTACCTTATTAATTCAGCAGCTTGCTGTGAATGTAAAGCTCTTTCCTACAGCAATGTGGACAAGTCCAATGCATATGGTGCTTCCTACCATTGCACTGGCGGTAGGTCCAATGGCTATCATTGCCCGGTTAACGAGATCGAGCATGATTGAAGTGCTGTCGCAGGACTATATTCGAACTGCAAAAGCGAAAGGACTTTCCCCTTATAAAATTGTGTTTAAACATGCCCTGCGGAATGCACTTTTACCTGTTGTCACGATCCTTGGCACACTTGTCGCAAGTATTTTAACAGGCAGTTTTGTGATTGAAAAAATATTTGCGATCCCTGGAATGGGAAAATATTTTGTCGAGAGTATTAACAACCGTGACTATCCTGTCATCATGGGAACCACTGTTTTTTACAGCATCATCTTAATTACCCTTCTTTTCATTGTAGATGTGACATATCGTCTGCTTGATCCAAGGATCCAGCTGCATCAGAAAGGAGGAAAGGCATGAGTATACACCTTCAGCATGATCAAACGAATCAAGCGCATGAAGTGCCAGATGAATGGTTTGCTCCTAAAGAACAAAAGACATCTGAAGTCCATGCCATTAAAAGACCCTCGCTTTCGTATTGGGCAGATACTTGGCGACGGTTAAAACAAAATAAACTCGCTATGTTTAGTTTATCGGTGCTGATTTTCCTTTTCGTCATGGCTGTATTAGGCCCACTCCTGGCACCGAATAGTGTGACAGAACAGCGGCTTTCCATGCAAAACTTGCCACCTTCAGCTGCTCACTGGTTTGGAACAGATGAACTTGGACGTGATGTGTTTACACGTACTTGGTACGGCGCACGCATTTCATTATTTGTGGGCGTGATGGCCGCTCTCATTGATTTTGCAATCGGTGTCATCTATGGCGGTATTGCAGGCTATAAAGGCGGGAAGTATGACCATGTCATGATGCGGATTGTCGAGGTGCTTTACGGTCTGCCGTATTTACTCGTCGTCATTTTATTGATGGTTCTGATGGGGCCTGGGCTTGTCACTATTATTGTGGCGCTCACTGTCACAGGATGGATTGGGATGGCAAGAATCGTGAGAGGTCAAGTCCTTCAGCTGAAAAGCCAAGAATATGTCCTTGCCTCGAAAACCTTTGGCGCAAAAAGTCTGCGCATCATCCGCAGAAATTTACTGCCGAATACGATGGGACCGATTATTGTGCAGATGACGCTAACTGTACCAACAGCGATATTTGCTGAAGCGTTCTTAAGTTTTCTTGGTTTAGGGATTCAAGCGCCGTTTGCAAGCTGGGGTGTGATGGCCAATGATGCCTTGCCGACAGTGCTATCAGATAATGGTCACTGGTGGCGTTTATTCTTTCCGGCATTTTTTATTTCGCTGACGATGTTTTGCTTTAATAATTTAGGTGATGGCTTGCAAGATGCGCTTGATCCGAAGATGAAGAGGTGATGGCGTGATGAAAAAAATGCTTCGGATTATCGATCTGCATGTTAGCTTTCGGACATATGGCGGTTCTGTTCAAGCGGTACGCGGGGTGAATGTGGATGTGTATGAAAAAGAAACCCTCGCCATTGTCGGAGAATCAGGCTGCGGAAAAAGTGTGACGTCTCAAAGTATCATGCGGCTTCTCCCTCCATACAGCGCACAAGTCGATCAAGGGGAAATTTGGTTTCGTGATCGCAACTTGCTGTCATTATCTGAAAAAGACATGCGCAGCATACGTGGTGTCGATATCTCCATGATTTTTCAAGATCCTATGACGGCACTCAATCCGACGCTGACAATTGGAGATCAGCTGATGGAGGCTGCAAAAGTACATCAGAAGCTGACAAAAAAAGAAGTGAAAGAAGAGGCGCTTCGTATGCTTGATTTGGTGGGGATTCCGCAGCCGAAAGAGAGGCTGAAGCAATATCCGCATCAATTCAGCGGTGGCATGAGGCAGCGGCTCATGATTGCAATGGCTCTTATTTGTGAGCCGAAGGTGCTGATTGCAGATGAACCGACAACTGCACTAGATGTCACCATACAGGCGCAGATTTTAGAACTATTTAAAGAGATTCAGAAAAAAACAGGCGTGACGATTATTTTAATCACACATGACCTAGGGGTCGTAGCACAAGTCGCTGATCGAGTGGCTGTCATGTACGGGGGAAAAATCGTTGAAGTTGGGACAAGGCGAGATATCTTTTACAGTCCACAGCATCCCTATACAAAAGGGCTGCTGCAATCCGTTCCAAGGCTGGATATGAAAGATGAACTCATTCCTATTGAAGGAAGCCCGCCAGATTTATTTGCTCCGCCAAAAGGTTGTCCATATACCGATCGATGTCCGTCTGCGATGAAAGTGTGTGATCATATTATGCCGCATGAAACGCAGCGTTCACCTACACATGCAGTACATTGCTGGCTTCAAGATGAACGAGCGAAGCAAACGGTTTTATCTTCAACACAAAGGGGGAGTTTTTCATGAGAAAAACAGGTTGGATTCTCAGTATGTGCTTTATCACAGTGATGCTGCTTGCAGGATGTACAGCCAATGAGCAAGCAGGCAAAGGATCTTCAAGCAAGGGTGAAGAGAAAGTTTTAACATTAAATAACGAAAACGAACCGACATCATTTGATCCACCCATTGGTTTTAATAATGTGTCCTGGCAAGGGCTCAATAACTTAATGGAAGGATTAACGAGACTGAATGAGAAGCACGAACCATCTGCTGCCATGGCGGAAAAATGGGACATCTCAAAGGACGGAAAAACGTACACGTTCCATTTAAGGGATGGGATTAAGTGGTCAAATGGTGATCCAGTCAAAGCAAGTGACTTTGAATATGCGTGGAAGCGGCTGCTAGATCCAAAGACGGGCTCTTCTGCGGCATTCTTAGCTTATATGATTGAAGGGGGCGAAGCGTTTAACAGCGGAAAAGGGAAGAAAGAAGATGTAAAAGTCAAGGCTGTTAATGATCAAACGCTAGAGGTCAAGCTAGCATACCCGCAGAAATCTTTCTTAAATATGACGGCAAACCCTGCCTTTTTCCCAGTGAATGAGAAGGTAGCGGAAAAGGACCCGAACTGGGCCAAGGATGCGAAAACCTTTGTCGGCAATGGACCGTTTAAGCTGACAGAGTGGAAGCATGATGAAAGCTTTACAATGGAAAAAAGTGACACGTATTGGGACAAACAAACGGTCAAGCTAGATCAAGTGAAATGGCTCATGATCAGTGATCGAAACACAGATTACCAAATGTATCAATCAGGAGATTTAGATACGGCCTTCGTTCCGGCAGAACAAAGTGAAGACCTGTTAAAAAGCAAAGATGTGCAAATTGAGGATCAAGCAGGGCTGTTTTTTTATCGTCTAAATGTCAACATGGAGCCTTTTCAAAATAAGAACATTCGCAAAGCCTTTCAAATGGCGATCAATCCTCAGGATATTGTAGAGTATGTGACGAAAAATGAAGAGAAGCCAGCACGTGCCTTCGTTTCACCAGGAATTTTAGATTCAAAGGGTGAAGATTTCAGAGAAGCTGGCGGCGACCTTGTCAAACATGATACGAGTGAAGCTGTAAAACTATTAGAAAAAGGGTTGAAAGAAGAGAACTATTCAAAGCTGCCGCCTGTCACATTAACATACAGTACAAAGCCTGAAAATAAGAAGAAAGCAGAAGCCATTCAGCAGCAATTAAAAGAAGCGCTAGGGGTAGATGTGAAGCTTGCAAACATGGAAGCAAATGTGTTTGCAGAAGATCAAAAGGCACTCAAATTCCAATTCTCGCAAAGTTCATTTCTAGCTGACTATGCAGACCCTATCAATTTCTTAGAGAGCTTCCAAACAGGAAATGCGATGAACCGGACAGGTTGGTCAAATGATACGTATGATCAGCTGATCAAAAAGGCGAGTCAAGAAGCAGATGAACAAAAGAGAAATCGTATGCTGCATGATGCCGAGGCACTTCTGATGGAAGAAGCACCGATCATTCCCATTCATTTTTATAACCAAGTCTATTTACAAAAAGAAGGCGTAAAGGGCATTGTCCGCCATCCTGTTGGTTACATTGATTTGAAATGGGCACAGGTAGATGGAGAGTAAATGAAAAAAATGAGAGAACGGGACGCTTTGAAAAAAGCGTCTGTTCCTTTATTTGTTCATGTTATGAAGAAGATGCCCATAGATTGAAAGAAACGAAGAGAAAGAGGGGATTGGCGTGAACCATCTGCCAGTGGCACTTCAAACAGGAGATACAGTGGGAATCATTGCACCAGCAAGCCCGCCTGATGAGCTGAAATTAGCAAGAGGTATTTCTTTTTTAGAAAGCTTAGGGCTAAAGGTGAAAAAGGGGAAGTATATCAACTCCCGGTATGGTTATTTAGCAGGTCATGATCATGAACGAGTGGAAGATATTCATCACATGTTTCAAGATCCAGACGTGAAGGCAGTGATTTGTGCTTGCGGAGGATACGGAACAGGAAGAATTGCAGAAGCCATTGATTATGACTTGATTCGCCGGAACCCAAAAATCTTTTGGGGATACAGTGATATTACATTTTTACATACAGCCATTCAGCAGCAGACGGGTCTTGTCACCTTTCATGGTCCAATGCTCTCCTCTGATGTGGGACTTGAAGAGGTTCATCCGTATACAAAGGATACCTTTTTACAGCTATTCACTCCAAAAGCCTTTTCGTATACGAACCACCTGTCACCTCTTCACACTTTTTATCATGGCACGGCTTCAGGCGAAATCACCGGAGGAAATCTTGCCCTTATTGTCACGACACTTGGTACACCTTTTGAAATTGATACAAAGGGGAAGCTTTTATTGATAGAAGATATTGACGAAGAACCATATAAAATCGATCGAATGATGCAGCACTTAGTATCTGCAGGGAAATTACATGATGCGGCGGGATTTATCATTGGTGATTTTCATCAATGTGAGCCGAAAAAGAAAGAGCAGTCGTTAACGCTGGATCAGTTATGGGAGACGTATATTGTCCCGCAACAGAAACCTGCACTTGGCGGATTTCGGATCGGTCATTCCTCTCCAAACTTCGCCATTCCAATCGGTGTGCAGGCTACATTAGATGCTACAGGGAAAAAACTGCAAATTTCCCCAGGTGTTGCAGCGAAAGAGGCGATCAAATGAAAATCGTAGATGTTCGCACATGCAGAACGAGTGTACCGCTAAAGAAGCCTTTCAAAACAGCATTAAGAACGGTGTATGACGCCGCATCTCTTATTGTGATCATCACCTATGATCAAGGTGATGTCAGCTATGGAGAGGCAGTGCCGACATCGGTCATTACAGGTGAAACACTGGAAAGCATCGACTATGCTATTTGCGCTGTGATGAGGCCGCTCTTGATTGGGGCCTCATTGACACAATATGAACAAATCTTTTCAGCGATCGACCGTGTACTTGTAGGGAACACGAGTGCAAAGGCTGCGATAGATATGGGTATTTACGATGGTTTAGCGAAGCAGGCTGGCCTGCCGCTTTATCAATATCTTGGTGGTTATCGTGATCAGCTGGAAACGGATTACACGGTTAGTGTCAACCGTCCGTTAGAAATGGCAGAGGATGCGAAGCAATATGCAGCTGAAGGCTTTCGTACCTTAAAGATCAAAGTGGGAAAAGATGATATAGATACGGATATTCAGCGGATCAAACGGATTCGAGAAAAAGTCGGGCCGGATATTCAAATCAGGCTTGACGCCAACCAAGGCTGGACATGGAAGGAAGCGATTGTCGCCATTCGAAAAATGGAGGCACTCGATATTGAACTAGTCGAGCAGCCAGTGCCTAAAGAAGACATCGAGGGTCTGCGCCGGGTGACGGAAGCAACAGACACATTGATTATGGCAGATGAAAGTATTTTTAGCCTCCATGATGCCATCAAGGTGTTAGAAACGAGAAGCTGTGATCTCATCAACTTAAAATTAATGAAAACAGGCGGTATCAAAAAAGCGCTGAAAATCAATAGTTTAGCAGAAGCATACGGCGTCAAGTGCATGGTTGGCAGTATGATCGAATCAAAACTAGGGATTACCGCAGCCGCTCATCTTGCTGCAAGCCAACCGAATATTACCCGTTACGATTTTGATGCGCCGCTTATGCTCAAAGAGGACTTAATAGACGGAGGAATTATCTATCAAGGGAAAGATATTCTCTTTCCACCGCATCATGGGTTAGGCATTCAAAGAGTGAAAGGGGTCTTATGATGTTATATGAATCAAAGGTTCCAGTCGCAAATATATGGACAGCACCGCAGTCACCGAGAGAAACAGATCGACACGTTCTTCAAAGTTCCGTCCAGATCAAAGAATGGATTGATGAGCAAACATATGAACAGAAATTGGCCTTATGTGAAGAAAACCTTATTCAAACCCAAGTACTGCTTGGCGAACGAGTCATTGGGCTGGAGGAAACAGATGGCTGGATGAAAGTTGTCATCCCGCAGCAGGCAAGCCGGAAACACCCGCAAGGCTATCCAGGTTATATCCCTGTAGAGCAATTAAATGAAGTATCAGAGAGTGAACCACCTGCTAGTCCCTTGATTGTTTGTCAGAAAAAAGCGGTTTTATATCAAAACGGAACACCGGATATGGAGGTTAGTTTTTTAACAGAACTAGCACCTGTTGAAGAAACGAGCGATTCCTTTGATGTTCTAACTCCAGTAGGAAGAAGAGAAATCAAAAAAGAAGATGTGCGCCGTGCTTCATCACCTTCTTCTATGAGCGGTAAGGATGCCTTAGCCATAGGAAAACAATTTATTGGACTGTCATATTTGTGGGGCGGCATGAGCAGCTATGGCTACGACTGTTCGGGTTTTGTTTACAGCATGTACAAAGCGTGTGGATGTGTATTACCGAGAGACGCAAGTGACCAAGCAGTTCAAGGAACTCCAGTCGCATCAAACCATTTGGCGCCAGGTGATCTCATGTTTTTTGCCAATGACAATGGGAAGGGAGCAGTTCGCCATGTAGGGATGTATGCTGGAGATGGCATGATGCTTCACTCACCTAAAACGGGCAGACAGATTGAACTTCTTTCTCTTTCTGGTACTTCATATGAACAGGAATGGGCAGGAACAAGGCGGTATTTGAAAGCTGAGAGGGGGAGATGTGATGGGAAGTGAACCACTTCTGCAAGTCAACAACTTAAAAAAGCATTTTCATCTATCGAAAGGAAGAACGCTAAAAGCATTAGATGGTGTCACCTTTCAGCTGAAACAAGGCGAAACCTTTGGACTTGTTGGTGAGTCAGGCTGCGGTAAATCTACACTTGGAAAAGTGCTCATGCGGCTTTATGACCCGACAGAAGGTGAGGCTTTGTATGAAGGAAAAAGTCTCCATCACTTATCGAACCGAGAATCATTTGATTTCAATAGGCAAATTCAAATGGTGTTTCAAGATCCGTATTCTTCTTTAAATCCTAGGCTCTCTGTAAAAGATATTATGCTAGAACCGATGGAGATCCACCAATTGTATGGCAGTCAAAAGAAAAGACTCGAGCGTGTGAAGGAACTGCTTGAAGCGGTGGGGCTAAGTCATGATTTTGCTACACGCTATCCTCACGAATTCAGCGGAGGTCAGAGGCAAAGAATAGGGATTGCTAGAGCACTCGCCTTATCGCCAAAGTTTATCGTGGCAGATGAGCCGATTTCTGCACTAGATGTATCCGTTCAAGCTCAAGTCGTGAATTTGCTGAAAAAACTGCAAAAAGAAGAAGGATTGACGTTTTTATTTATTGCCCATGATTTATCGATGGTTAAATATATTAGCGATCGAATCGGTGTCATGTACTTAGGACATCTCGTGGAGATGACTAGCAGTGATGCTTTATATAAAACACCGCTTCATCCATATACACAAGCATTGCTGTCTGCTATCCCGATTCCAGATCCTGATGTGGAAGATAAACGCAAGCGGTTTATTTTAAAAGGAGAAATTCCAAGTCCAGTGAATCCGCCAAGCGGCTGCGTATTTCGGACAAGATGTCCTGCTGCAATGGATGTATGTGCGGACAAAAAGCCAGTATTACAAGCAGTCGAAGAAGGGCATGAAGTGGCTTGTCATTTATATGATAGGAAATAGATAGAGGGAAGAAGGTAAGCATTTAAAAAGCCAGCGAGTAGACAAGCTGGCTTTTTGGCTTTTATGAACGCCTAATAGGTAATGTACAGCATCTAAAAGAGCCGCCGGATTTAATGATTTCTGAAAAATCTACTTCAATGACGGTGTAGCCGCGGGCTGTTAATGCAGCATTTGTTTCTTGGTTGATTGGTAAGCTGATGACTTTTTTCTGACCAATGGACAACACATTTGGTCCAAGTGTGAACTGCTCTTGCTCACTTATTTCAATGAGATCATAATGCTTTTTGAGCATATGAAGATCCTTTTCCGTAAAAGCTTCAGGGTAAATCAAGATCTCATGATGAGAAAGAATATTCATCACACAATCAAGATGCAAAATGTGAGAAGGAAGATGAATAGGAATGATGTCGTGATTCGGCAGTTCTTTTTTGAGCTGCTGGATGGCGGCTAGATTTGTTCTTTTGCTGACCCCCACAAATACACGGGTTTGGTCTACAAGCACATCGCCGCCTTCAATCGTTCCATCATTCAGCGTGATGGTTGTCCATCCTTTTGTCTGTGCCCATTCTTTTAAGGAATGTTCTTCTCCTTGTCTGACAGGGGCTGCCATGTTTGAAACAAATAAAGTCTGTCCAATTGTAAATCCAATATCCCGAGTGAAGACTTGTTCAGGGAAACGTTCATTTGCAGGAAGAAGGACAGGCCGGACATGATGGTTTTTCAGCGTTTGGATGAATTGCTTATGCTGCGTGAGGGCTTTGATTTGAGAAATATTTTCTCTTGCAAAATGCTTTTGGGTTTCATTGATGATCTGTTTAATTTCCATATAAATTGGACTGCATAAGAGGACTTCTTGTAAATCATCATATTCACTCATACATTGCGGCGTTTTATACACTTTCTCTGATTTCATAGAATCCATCAAAGGGCCTCCTTGTTTATCGATAGTTATATTATTCCTCCTTCTAGTAAATGTTGAAACATTTCCGAAAGAAAATCTCTCATGAGAGACTAAAGCAAAAAGTTTAGACAAACCTAATAGAATAGTGTTTAATAAAAGTCGTTCCGCATCAACGAAAACAGCAAGAAGGAGCTATGACGATGAGTGAAGAAAATTTCAAATACTGCAAGGAATCGAAAGTTGTGAAAACCAGCAGGGTATTCCCCCTCGATACGAATAACCACCAAACGTTATTTGGCGGGAAATTAATGAGTTATATAGATGACATTGCTTCCATCTCGGCAGCAAGACACAGCCGTAGTGAAACAGTCACCGCATCAATGGATTCAGTTGATTTTTTAGAGCCGATTGGACAGAAAGAGTCCGTCTGCTTAGAATCTTATGTGACATGGGTCGGCACATCTTCTATGGAAGTATTCGTCAAAGTCATTAAGGAAAACTTGATGTCTGGAGAGCGCAGACTCGCAGCAACTTCATTTCTTACCTTTGTCTCGCTTGATGAAAACGGGAAGCCAAAACGAGTTCCACAAGTCATGCCGGAAACAGAGGAAGAAATCATGCTTCATCAAACAGCGAAGCAGCGGGCAGAGGAAAGAAAAAGCCGCCGGAAGCATAGTAAAGCTTTGGCTGACGCACTTGGGACGGATAAGCCTTGGGCGTAAAAATCACCCTTTAAGCGGTGATTTTTTTCTGAGCCGGTATCTTGCATGGCAAGATAGTGTGTGGTAAGATCAAACTATCTTGTCATGCAAGGTACTGAAAGCGGAGGATCGATGATGACACAATCAACACAAATGCTAAAAGGAATTTTAGAAGGATGCCTGCTGTCGATTATTTCTGAAGGTGAAATTTATGGCTATGAAATGACAAAGAAGCTTGCTCACTATGGGTTTGATCAAATTAGTGAAGGCAGTATTTATCCGATCTTGCTGCGCATGCAAAAAGAACAACTGGTTCATACGTCCACAAAAGCATCGGCGAGTGGACCGAAAAGGAAATACTATACGCTCACACAAAGAGGCGAAGAAGCGCTGACGGATTTTACCATGCGATGGAATGAGCTGTCAGGGAATGTAGAGCGATTATTACATAAAGGGAAGTGAGAAGATGGTAACAAAAGAAACGAGACATATCTTATTAGAGCTGCAACTCTATCTCATATCAAAAGGGAAAAATCAGGACGAGATCGACGAAGTGATGGATGAATTAACGACACACGCTGTCGAAGCTGAGAAAGATGGGAAAACTGGGGAAGATGTATTTGGCGGAGATCCACGGGGCTTTGCTGACGAGCTAGCGAAAGAGCTCTCTAGAAATCATAAAGACTGGGTTCCGTTTGTCAGTGCTTTTTTAATTGGATCTCTTTTTTACATGATGTTAGCAGATGCCATCAGTCAAAGTTTATCGTATTCTTGGTATGCACTCATTGGTTATCCGCTGATAATAGTGGCCAATGTGATCATGACCATTGTGATGTTTAGAGCTTCTGCCTTTCAAACAAGCGGGAGGGCATTCTTTTACTTTTGGATATTAGGTGTTTTTCAGATGACAGCCTTGATCACAGTGAAATTATTGGACCAAAAACTTGGTACTCCTTTACTTGTGCTGACCTCGAGCCAAAGATGGGGCGTCATTCTTCTGTTGCTGCTGTGTATTGTCTTATTGAATGCCATATTAAAGGCGAATATGATGTCGCTCATTCCGTTGATCTTCTTTGGACCGCAACTCCTATTCGAATGGCTTGGATGGACATCACCTCTGATGCTTCTTTTCACAAGTCTGGTATCCATTGTGATTTTAGTCTTGCTCACAATCGCTTTTTTACAGAAAACAAACAAGAAAAATGAACATTTAATGTAGATAGAGCACATCACTTGCGATGTGCTTTTCTTTTTCTAAAAAAATGTAGATATGGGATCACATTTTTCTTTACAATGAGAAGAGGACAAAAATGAAAAGGGGTTCTGTGATTGGATATTGTATGGGGGTATGTACTCGTTTTTATATTGGCTGCTTTACCTTTCTTTGAAGTGGTTGGTGTCGTTCCGCTAGGGATTTTAAGTGGTCTGCATCCTGTGACAACGGCAGTTATTGGATTCGTCGGCAACTTTCTTACCGTCTTGCTACTCATCGTCTTCGTGGACCGATTTAAAGCGTGGTGGCTGAAGAGGAAAGAGGAGAAACATGATGAAAAAGGAGAGAAAAAACAGCTGAAAGCCAGAAAGGTTTGGGAACGGTACGGTCTCCCTGGTTTGGCACTTATCGGTCCTTTTATCATTGGCAGTCATTTAGCGGCTTTTATGTGTATGAGCTTCGGGACGAAAAGAAAACAAGTCACTGTGTGGATGACGGTCAGTTTAATCATGTGGACCGCATTAGCTGCTAGTTTAACGGGTGCGGGGTTCCATTACTTTGCCCCAGATTCAAATGGGTTGTTCGGAGATATTTTTAGCAAGTAAGCAGGGGGGATAAAAATGGCACATCAAACACGGATCGTGCTTGAAACAGAGCGCCTCAGACTGAGAACAATGGATGAAGACGATGCGCCTTTTTTATACGAAAAGCTGTTCCAAGATGAAGAGGTCATGAAGTATTATCCTTCACTAAAGGATGAAAAGCAGACAAAAGAGTGGATTGCTTGGAATCAAAAGAATGACCGCACATTTCATACATCCCTGTGGATCATTGAAGAAAAAGAAACGAAGGAACCACTTGGTCAAAGCGGAATTGTTCTCCAAAACGTCGAAGGACAAACAGAGCTTGAAATTGGCTATATGCTAAAGAGATCGGCATGGGGAAAAGGATATGCTGTTGAGGCTGTAAAAGGCTGTCTTGCGTATGGTTTTGACGAAATGAAGGTGAGGCGAATGGTCAGCTTAATTCGCCCTGACAATGAAGCGTCAGTCAAGGTCGCAATGAAAATGGGGATGAAAAAAGAAAAAACCATTTCAAAATGGGATCAAATGATTGATGTTTACAGTGTTACTCGTGACGGAAAAAGCGGCTCGCTTGAATCATAAGGAGAGCCGCTTTTTCTTTTATAGACGCTGTTCTAACTGAAGTAAATATTTCTTTCGTTCGATTCCCCCGCCATATCCGCCAAGTTCACCGCTTGTTTGAATGACTCGGTGACAAGGAATGATGATGGCCAACTGATTGGCACCATTTGCATTTCCAACTGCCCGAACCAAATGGGGATCGCCAAGCATGATGGCAAGATCTCGATACGATCTCGTTTCGCCTGGCGGAATCTGTAATAGAAGATCCCATACCCTTTTCTGAAAAGGGGTGCCATGTATAGCAAGTGGCACAGTAAACTGCGTGAGTTTCTTGTCAAAATATAAGGCCAATTCCTTTGCTAATTGCTGATGGACGTTTGTTTCTCCAACTAAAATACGGGCATGATGTTTTTTTCTGATGTTCTCAATTTCTCTTTCTAATCCTCGCCTGTCCATAAATTCAAGCAAATACACATGGGTTGCATCTGAAATGCTCATCATCCGCCCAATCGGAGTAGAAATAAAATTCGCATGCAAAATATTGACTTGCGCCTTTTTGGGTGGATTCCCCATGATTTTCGTAAAGGCGTCATTGAAGGCACTGGAAGACTCGTAACCGAAGGTGACTTGCTGATCAATGACTTTTTTTCCGTTCAGAATCTCTTTAAACGCTAGCCCCATTCGGCGTGATCTAGCATATTGAACAAAGGTCATTCCATAGATTTCTTTGAATTTTCTCCGAGCTGTTGCAGAGTGAATCCCTAATTGGCGAAAATCTTCTTCTTTCCACCGTTTCTCAGGGCTCTCTTCAACTGCTGATACAAGTGTTTTGACTTCTTCTGGAATGCTGTTAGGATATGTTAAAGGCGTGCATCGCTTACACGGCCGATACCCTGCAAGCAGCGCCTCCTCTGCTGTAAAGAAAAACTCGCAGTTCTCATATTTTGGTTTTCTAGCAGTGCACGTGGCATGGCAGAAGATGCCGGTTGTTTTAATACCAGCAAAAAACGTGCCGTCATATTGCGGATTTTTATCAACAAGTGCTTGATAAAATTCGTGTTTTTGTTCGTCGGTCATCATCATTTGATCCACCTCTTGTTTTATTATATCAGTGATGTGGTCGTTCCTCTTTCTAACATTTAGTATACTTCGCTTTCATCCACTTTCTTTCGAAAAATGAACAAGTATATTTGAAGGGAAAAAGCAAAGTGGTAGACCGGCATATCAGGGTGTGATACACTTTTTCATACAGAATCGGCTGTATGCTAGCTGATTATCATGAATTGGTTTTCTAGGGTTCCGTGCGGGCAGCGCAGTCTGGACCGAGAGAAAACACATAGGGTCTAGACAATAGACCGTATGGACACGGAGGGATAAAAGCCCGGGAGATTTGATCAAACGATCGATTTCCGGGCTTTTTTTATTGCTTGGAATCGGTAAGAAAGGAAGAGATCGAATGAAATGGGGAAATGTTTTGATTGCAGCCGTATTTGAAGTCGGCTGGGTGATGGGGTTGAAATATGCTGGCTCTATATTGGAATGGAGCGCAACCATCGTTTGTATTGTTGTCAGCTTTTATTTACTCCTGAAAGCCACGACTGTACTTCCAGTTGGCACACTTTACGCCGTTTTCACCGGACTTGGAACAGCCGGTACGGTCATAGTAGGGATGGTCATGGGTGAGCCGGTACAGCTAGTAAAATTACTTTTGATCATGGTGCTTTTAAGCGGTGTATTAGGACTCAAATTGACCACAGGTGAAAAGAAAGGGGAGGCTGAATCGTGAGCTGGCTTTTACTCATTGGGGCAGGCATCTTAGAAATGCTTTGTGTCACCATGATGAATCAATTCCAGAAAGATCGCCATGTCAAATGGATTTTCTTCATAGCAGCTGGATTTTCGCTATCCTTTTTGATGCTGTCTCTTGCGATGAATACAATTCCGATGGGAACGGCGTATGCGATTTGGACAGGAATCGGAGCAGCTGGAGGAGCGATTGTTGGGATGCTGTTTTATGGTGAGTCGAAAGACGCAAAACGTATTTTATTTATCGCACTGATTTTATCTGCAGCGGTCGGGTTAAAAATCATTGAATAAGAAAAGGCTGGCAAACATGTGCCAGCCTTTTTGCTACATCGAATGATGATTGGAATCGTTTTCATTTTTGCGGTAAAGTTGACTCACAAGCAGAAAACATACACCAAATGTAAGTAAAGGAATGAGTCTTTCTCCGGTCATAAATAGATAAATGCCCGTGATTAGACATACGATGCCGAGCCAAAAGCTCACTTTACCAAACAAAGTCATGTTTTTCATCTCCATCACTCCTTTTGTGATAAAAGGTCTATCCATATTATATCACGCCAGGTGCAGAATTGAATGAATATTCAATAAAAAACACGACGCTTAATTGCTTTTTCTCTTTCCAGTCCAGTATAATATTTCATTAGAATGAAAAATGTAAATGAGGTCATAAGACATGAGAACATTGATTACAGAGAAACTTGAATTACACAGACAAAAGCATGAGCAAAAAGGAAGGCTTTTAGTCAGCTGCCCGGATCAGCCTGGTATTGTGTCAGCTGTTTCTACTTTTTTATTTGAACATGGAGCAAACATCATTGAATCTAGTCAATACACAACAGATCATGAGAGCGGCCGGTTCTTTTTAAGAATTGAATTTGATTGGAAAGACATCTCGGCCAACTTAGATCAACTGAAAAGCAGCTTTGTGCCAATTGCGCAATCATTTCACATGACATGGAGCATGTCGCGTGCAAGTGATCTGAAAAAGCTGGCGATCTTTGTGTCCAAGGAGCTTCATTGTTTACATGAACTTTTATGGGAATGGCAAAGCGGTAATTTAATGGCTGAAATAGCGGTTGTCATCAGCAATCATGAAACGGCAAAAGATACAGTCGAAGCACTCGGCATTCCATTCCACTTCGTGAAAGCAAATAAAGACATTCGCCAAGATGCAGAAAAACAACAGCTTGCATTATTAGAAGAATATGATATTGATGCGGTTGTGCTTGCTAGATACATGCAAATTTTGACGCCAGCCTTTATCGAACAGCACCCGAACAAAATCATTAATATTCATCATTCCTTCCTGCCGGCTTTTATAGGGGCTAACCCTTACAAGCGTGCATATGAGCGAGGGGTTAAACTGATTGGGGCGACTTCTCATTACGTGACAAATGATTTAGACGAAGGGCCAATCATTGAACAGGATATTGAGCGAGTAGATCATAGAGATGATGCAGAGGCATTAAAAAATATTGGCCGCACGATTGAGCGCAGTGTGCTTGCCCGAGCTGTCAAATGGCATCTGGAAGATCGAATCATTGTCCATGAGAATAAAACGATTGTGTTTAATTGACCGCTTGACTTTTCTGAAGCAATTGGTGATAATATAAAAAAATTAACGAGCGTTGAGAAGGAATAGTAAGCAGGACCTGCTGTGTAAAAGAGAGCAAATGACATGCTGAAACATTTGCCGCAGACAGCTGCTGAACCTACCCTTTGAGCCTTAGAGGAAAAATCTAAGCGCATGCCTGGCGTTACAGGAGTTGAGTGGAATAAGCAGACGTGTGCTTATTCAATGAAGGTGGTACCACGGAAAATCCCTTTTTCGTCCTTTACATAAGGAGAAAAAGGGATTTTTTATGTGGTGAAAGGTATAGCGGAGGGAATCAATGATGAAAAAGCAAAGGATCGTCATAAAAATTGGTAGCAGTTCATTAACAGAGCAAAAGGGAGCCATTGATGAACAAAAAATGCAGGATCATGTCAAAGCCATTGCAAAGCTAAAAGAGGCAGGCCATGAAATCATTCTCATTTCGTCAGGAGCCGTTGCGGCGGGATTTGGCAGTTTAGGATATCCGTCAAGACCTGTGACCTTAAAAGGGAAGCAGGCTGCTGCTGCTGTTGGTCAAGGCTTGTTAATGCAGAAATATACAGAACTATTTTCACAGTTTCAGATGACGCCTGCACAAATGCTTTTAACACGTAATGACTTTTCAGATCGTACAAGATATCGAAATGCTTACGCAACGATGATGGAACTGCTCGAAAGAAAAATTTTACCGATCATTAATGAAAATGACTCTGTGTCCATCGAGGAGCTTACCTTTGGTGATAATGACATGTTATCAGCACTGGTCAGTGGCTTAATTCATGCAGACCAATTGATCATTTTAACAGATATCAACGGAATTTATGATGCCAATCCAAGTGAGAATCCTGATGCGAAGCGGTTTGATGTGCTGACTCACATTTCAGATGAATTGTTCTCATATGCGAAGAGTACGGGTTCAAAGGTTGGAACAGGCGGGATGAAATCTAAGCTTTCAGCTGCACAAACAGCTCTCTCCCTTGGCGTTAAAGTCTTCATTGGCACAGGTACAGGGGAAGACAAGCTTCTTCACATTCTCGCTGGTCAAGGAGACGGCACATATATTGGTGAACAAGACTTATCATCAGTCAATAACCGTCGCCAATGGATTCAATTCCACTCACCAGTCTCTGGGAAGATCATGATTGATGCGGGGGCAGAGGCGGCGATTTTGCATAATGGAAGGAGTCTTCTTCCAGCTGGTGTCATTGATGTAGCTGGTGAATTTTCTAAAGGAGAGGTCGTCGAAGTTGTTGGTCCAAACGGATTAGTCGGTAAAGGACAAACATTGTATGATTCAGATGAGCTTCTTGGCATTAAAGGGATGCGAAGTCATGAGCTTTCTTATGAAAAACCTGAAGTCATTCACCGAGATCACTGGGTTCAGCACGTACAAAACTGAGGAGGGAAAACGATGAATGAAGTTCTAGAAAAAGCAAAAAAGGCAAGCGCAGCCAAAGATCAGCTGCTATTAAAAACGACTGAACAAAAGAATGCTGCATTAGACGCTATTGCAAAAGCATTAAAAGCATCTTCAGCTTATTTAATTGCCGAAAACCAAAAAGATGTTCAGGCGGCTATAGACAAAGAGTTCACGCCATCTGTGATCGACAGAATTACATTAACAGAAGAGAGAATTGAAGCGATTGCAGACGCTACGCATCAACTCATTCAGCTCAAAGACCCAATTGGTGAAACATTAGAGACCATTCAAAAAGAAAACGGGCTTTTCATTGAAAAAGTACGTGTGCCTCTTGGAACGGTTGGGATGATTTACGAAGCAAGACCAAACGTGACAGTCGATGCGGCCACTCTTTGCTTGAAAACTGGAAATGCTGTGATTCTTCGAGGAAGTTCATCGGCCATTCATAGTAATAAAGCGATTGTGAAAGTCATTCACGAAGCGCTGCAACCAACGGATATTCCCGTAGACAGTGTACAATTGATTGAAGATACAGGCCGTGAGACGGCTAAAACCCTGTTCACTTTAAATGACTATCTAGATGTCCTTATTCCACGCGGCGGGAAACATTTAATTGATCTTGTTGTGAGAGAGTCTACTGTTCCAGTACTTGAGACGGGTGCAGGGAATTGTCATATTTACATTGATGAAACAGCCCAAAAAGAAATGGCTGAACAAATTGTTCTGAATGCGAAAACACAAAGACCATCTGTTTGTAATGCCATTGAGAGCATTGTCATTCATGAAACATGGGCAAAAGAACATGGCGCTTCGCTTTTTGAAGCACTTCAGACACATGGTGTAGAAATACGGGGCGATGAAGCAGTATGTGCACTTGCACCTAGTGCCACATTAGCGACGACCACTGATTTTGAAACGGAATTTTTAGCGCCGATTGTCAGTATTAAAACCGTCAAGACCATGGAAGAGGCGATACAGCATATTCAAATGTATAGCTCTAAGCATTCTGAAGCGATCATTACGGAAAACGAGCAGCATGCGGCACTTTTCTTAACAGCCGTTGATGCTGCCGCTGTGTATCATAATGCATCTACCCGGTTTACAGATGGCTTTGAATTTGGCTACGGAGCGGAAATCGGCATTAGCACACAAAAATTACATGCTAGAGGACCAATGGGTCTGCCAGCCCTAACCTCTGAAAAATTTGTCATTCGTGGTCAAGGACAAATAAGAGAATAACCCATCCAAAAAGAGAGTCTTATCGCACAAGGCTCTCTTTTTCCTTTCATTTTTGTATTTCTTCGGTCAAGTATGATAAAATATGGTAATGTTTTATATTTTGAGAAGATTGGAGAAGGCAACGTATGGCGAAAATCATTCCCTCTTCGGATATTGGAGTGAAAATCAACAAGTGGTATGAATTAATCCGCAGATTTGATTCAGAACAAGCAGAACAGTTAAAGCAGGAAATTCGCACCTCTCTTGATTCAATGGAAGAAGATCAGAATTTGCTTCTCTATTTTTCTTTAATGGAATTCAGGCATGAGGTCATGCTCGATTATTTAAAGCCATTAAAGGAAGGAAAGCTTCGCGCCAACTTTTCCGAGCTTTCGAAAGAAATAGATGAGCATCAAACGCATGTCACAGGCATGCTTGAATATTACTATCATTTCTTCAGAGGCATGTATGAGTTCGGCCGGAGAGAGTACATTGCTGCCATATCGTCCTATCAAAAGGCAGAGCACAAGCTTTCTTTTGTATCCGACGATATTGAACGTGCAGAATTTCATTTTAAAATGTCAGAAATATATTATCACATGAAACAAACACACATTTCGATGCACCATGCCAAACTAGCGCTGGATGTCTATATTCAGCACGAACTATATGCGCTTCGTACCATTCAGTGTGAATTTATTGTAGCCGGTAATTATGATGATATGAGAAGGCATGAAAAGGCATTGCCACATCTCGAAAGAGCACTTGCAAGATCAAGAGACTTTCAGAATGTGCGTTTTATTGCTTCTTCTTTGTTTAATATGGGCAACAGCTATTACAGAATGGGAGACTTGAACCGCGCACTCGACTTAATGAAAGAATCCATCTCATTATTTGATCAAAACCAATCTGATCATCTTCGTCGATCGATAGACCCTCTTTATACAGCCGCTCAGATCTTATACAAACAAGGTAAAAACGATGAAGCATTATATTACAGAGAAGAATGTATGAAACGAGCAGAAGCTCTGCAGGATGACATTCATATTCAGAAGACCATTTTTTTAGAAGCGTTGTACTTACGACAAGATGCAGAGCATATTAAACGGATTTTCCATTTTTTAGAATCTTCCTATGCATATCCAGATATAGAAGAGCTGGCTTTAGACACCGCAAAGTATTATAATGAAATGGAGGATTATGAAAAATCTTCCATGTTCTATGGGGAAGCGGAACATGCTCGTATCTATATTCAGAGAGGGGATTGTTTATATGAATTTTAAAAAATGGGCAGTCGTCTGTACAAGCATCACGATCTTGGCATTATGGATCACATCACCTAATGCCGACCCCGATAACAGAAACCATACGCTAGAAAAACCGAATCCGCAGCATATCACGATCTGAAAAGCCCTTTTTAAAGGGCTTTTTTTATTGACCGCTTCAATCATCGTAGGTTGCACATTCATAAAAATAAAAAATGGAGGAAAGATGAAAGTGAGTGTTTTTCATTGACTCTTGAATTTAAATTGTGTACAATTCAATTGTAGAAAACATTAATAGAGCGAAAGAGGGTTATATTCATGTCAGAAGTTTTATTTACTGCAACGGTATCAGCTGTAGGAGGAAGAGAAGGTAAGGTTGTTTCAACAGATGGTGTACTAGAGCATGATGTAGCAATGCCAGGAACGCCAAGAGCGAAAAAGCTTGAGAAAGCAACGAATCCAGAGCAATTATTCGCAGCGGGCTATTCTGCATGTTTTGATTCAGCCCTTCAAATGGTCGCAAGACAAGAGCGTATCCGTTTTGAAAGTGAAGTAACGGCACATGTAAGCTTAATCAAAGACAGTTCAGACGGCGGTTTCAAACTAGGTGTTAAATTAGAAGTAAAAGGAACTGGAATTGAGCAATCTGCACTTGATGAACTTGTTCATAAAGCACACGGCGTTTGTCCATACTCAAAAGCAACGCAAGGAAACATTGAAGTAGAATTAGTAGCTGTCGCTCAATAATAGACATCAAAAAAAGGCTGAGGGAATATTCCCTCAGCCTTTTGATTGTGTTAATTTTTGCAGAAGCTCATGTAAAGAAGCGCGAAGTGTTTTCAGCTCTTCTTCTGATCTGCCTGTTCCAGACAGCATTTGAAATGGAATCGAAGTGGCCTTCTCTTGTAAGGCTTCTCCGTATTCTGTTAAACGAATTTGGACCGAACGCTCATCCTCTTTTGAACGTTCACGGATGATGAGTCCATTTTGTTCCATTCGTTTTAGCATAGGTGTGAGTGTACCGGAGTCTAAATATAAAAGCTCTCCCATTGTTTTCACATTTAATGTCCCATGCTCCCATAACAAAAGCAGTGCCAAATATTGCGGGTATGTGATATTTAACTCTTCTAATAATGGTTTATATTGCTTCGTCATTTCTCTTGAACTTGCATATAACAAGAAACAAAGCTGATTTTCCAGCTTCATATGTTCAAATTCATTTGTCATATCTGTCACCAACTATTTTTTGTCATACTTATCATTGTATAAGATTTTCTTCCTTTTTAAAATAAATACAGACTAAAAATGAAAAATTCTTCAATGTGCCATAAATGTTTGAGCAACGAATAGAACGTGAAAGGTATAAGTAGTAGAAGGAGGAGATCAAGATGAAACCATTATTTACTGCAAAAGTAAAAGCACAGCACGGAAGAGCAGGACATGTTCGTTCTGATGATGGTGTGCTTGACCACAACATTGTGATGCCAAACGCAAAGAAAGATGGAGAAACTGGTACGAATCCTGAACAATTATTTGCAGCGGGTTATGCGGCCTGCTTCGGAGGGGCGCTTGAACAAGTCGCCAAGAAGCAAGGTGTCGAAATTGAATCAGAAGTAGAAGGACATGTCAGTCTATTAAAAGATGAAAGTGATGGCGGTTTTAAACTTGGCGTGAAGCTGATTGTTTCCGCTAAAGGGCTTGATCATGAGAAAGCGAAAGAGCTTGTTGAGGCTGCACATGAATTCTGTCCATATTCAAAAGCAACAAGAGGAAACATCGAAGTAGAGCTTGAAGTGGCGGACTAATGAAAAGAAAAAAGGGCTGAAATTTAGCCCTTTCTCAAGCATCTACTGACACCTGCTGTGGAGCAGGTGTCTTTTTTTAGTATTCTTTCTTTTTGTCGTATGTGTCCCATGCTTCAAATGGAGCAAGGGTTTTTTGAAGGGTCAGCTGGTAAAATGGAATGTTTCTTGATTCGTATTCTTTATTGATTTCTTCATAAATAAAGGAGTCATCAAAACCAGAAGTCGCTGCATCCTTGTGTCCAGCGGCAAAATATACGGCCTTTGGTCTAGCCCAATAGATAGCACCAAGACACATTGGACAAGGCTCACAGCTTGTATACAAAATACAGTCTTCTAATTGGTATGTATGTAGTGTTTGGCATGCCTTTCGAATAGCTGTCACTTCTGCATGTGCAGTTGGATCATTACTCGTTGTGACATTGTTGCTTCCCTCTGCAATAATCTGACCGTCTTTGACAATGACCGCTCCAAAAGGGCCGCCTGTGCCACTATTTACTCCTTCTACTGCAAGATCAATTGCGCGTTGTAAAAAAGCTTCGTGATTCATTGTCTTCCTCCCTTTGTTCGACTGACTTCTCTAGTATAAACGAATCATGATAGAAAAGGAATCATTGTAGGAGGAGATCGAACAGGACAATTTGCGCATAAAAACCCCTGCCAAATGTTCAGCAGGGGAAGAGTGAGTCCATTATGCGTGCTGCGCTAGCTTTTTACGAGCGACTTCAGCAGCTGTCACCATGTTTTTCAAAGCAGCAATGGTTTCAGGTTCTTGTCTTGTTTTCAGTCCACAGTCAGGGTTGACCCAGAAGCGATCTGTCGGACATACGTTCAGTGCATCATCAATGATTTTACTCATTTCTTCAACAGATGGAACGCGCGGGCTGTGGATGTCATATACCCCAAGTCCAAGACCTTTCAAATACGGGTGTTTTTCTAAATAATCGAGGAACCCACCATGACTGCGTGAATGTTCAATCGTAATCACGTCTGCATCAAGGTCTTCAATCGTATCAACAATATCCTCGAAGTTGCTGTAGCACATATGTGTATGAATTTGCGTTTCATTTTGAACAGACGATGTCGATAGACGGAATGACTCTGCTGCCCAGTTTAAGTATGCTGCCCAATCACTCTCTTTTAAAGGAAGACCTTCTCTTAGCGCAGGTTCATCCACTTGAATCACTTGAATACCCGCTGCTTCTAACGCTTCTACCTCTTTGCGTAAAGCAAAAGCGATTTGGAAGGCAATGTCTTTACGAGAGATATCTGTTCTTGGGAAAGACCAGTTTAAGATCGTGACAGGCCCTGTCAGCATTCCTTTGACTTTTTTCTCCGTTAAGCTTTGAGCGTAAACCGTTTCTTTCACTGTCATTGGCTCTGTAAATTCTACATCTCCATAAATGATCGGCGGCTTCACGCAGCGTGATCCATAAGATTGAACCCAAGCGAATTTTGTAAAGGCAAATCCAGCGAGTTTTTCACCGAAGTATTCAACCATGTCTGTACGTTCAAATTCTCCATGAACGAGTACATCTAGGCCAATCTCTTCTTGAATATCAATCCATCTTTTTGTTTCTTTTTTAATAAATTCATCATACTCTGCATCTGTCCACTCATTTTTGCGCCATTTTTGACGAGCACTGCGCACCTCAGCTGACTGAGGGAAGCTTCCGATTGTTGTGGTTGGAAGAAGCGGCAGTCCGAGAGATTCATTTTGAATGCGTAGTCGTTCTTCAAAAGCAACTGGACGTTTAAAATCTTTTGATGAAAGGCTGTTGCGCTCTGCTGTCAGGTCCGCATTCGTTCCTTTTGCGAATTCTTTTAACGTCAGAAGTGCTTCATTTGCTGCATGGATGTCTGCATCAATGGCAGCCGCTCCTTTTGATAAGCCTTCTTTTAATAGCGTTAATTCAGCCAGTTTTTCAGTGGCATAAGAAAGTCCGTTTAATAGTTTTTCTTCAAGCTGTTCGCTCGGATGTTTTGCAACTGGGACATGTAGCAGGCTGCTTGAAGGCTGCAGCCATACTTCTTTCGGCTGAACATCAGCAATCACTTCAGAAATAAACGATAATCTTTCTCCTAGATCTGATCTCCAAATATTTCTGCCGTCAATGATACCGGCTGCTAAAATTTTATCTTTTGGGAAGCCGTGTTTTTTCAATTGTTCAAGGTTTCGTCCTTGATCATGGACAAAATCAAGACCGATGGCTTCAACAGGATACGTCACAAGCTCTTCATAGGCATCTACTGAGTCAAAGTATGTTTGAAGGAGAACGTTTAAGGCAGGTACAGCTTCTTTAATCGTTTGATAGATGGCTTTTACTGCTTTCACGTCTTCACTTGAAGCTGTGACTAAAGCAGGCTCATCAATTTGAACCCATTTTACACCGGCTTCTTCAAGCTCTTTTAACAACTGAGTATAAAGCGGCACTAGGCGTTGCTGAATCTCTTTCACTTCATTGGCTTCATAGCCTTTAGAAAGAGAAACAAATGTATAAAGACCAAGAACGACAGGTTTTGTTTCAACACCAAACGCTTTTTTCACCTTTTCGTATGCTTCAAGCGGTTTGTTATGTGTGAGTTTGAATTCTGTGCTTTTTTCGTATTCTGGAACGATGTAGTGATAGTTTGTATTAAACCATTTTGTCATTTCACTTGAGACAGCATCTTTTGTTCCTCTTGCCATCGCAAAGTATGTATCTAGCGGGTCTTTCAAGCTGCGGAAGCGCTCTGGAATCCAATTGAACATAACGGCAGTATCCAGCACGTGATCGTAGAAGGTGAAGTCCCCAGAAGGTACAACGTCAATTTGTTGATCAATTTGAGTTTTAATAGCGGCTAAAAATTGTTCATCGAGTGTGCTTAAGAGGGTTTCTCGGTCAGTTTGACCTTTCCAATAAGACTCAAGTGCTTTTTTCCATTCTCTGTTTAAACCAATTCGCGGAAAACCTAGATTACTTGTTTTAACAATTGTCAATTCCAATTCCTCCTCTAAATATAAAAAGACACTCACACTCATGGTCAAGATTGATGAGGGCAAATGTCTGGTTTAAAAAGACAAAATGTGTGTGCGAAAGAAGGCGTAAGTATCAATGACGAACGCTTTTCCGACATCTCCTATCAACCGTAGGGGGTTTGATGTGATAGAGCGGCTGGTATCCTGGCTAGTGAATCTGCAAGCTTTTCATCCTTCCCATCTTCACGACAGTGGATGATTAACGAAAAGCTCTCCTCACTTACAGTGGCGGGACCGCGCCGGATTTTCACCGGTCTTCCCAATTAAAATTCGACGTGTGATCGAATTACCGACTCTCAAACTATGAATTTATTGTGTTCGATTATATAACGTTCACTTCATTTCGTCAAAGTAAATTTTGAATAATTTTAATTAAAAAAATCCTGAGAAAATTCTATCTTTTCTCAGGACCTAACATGTACCTATAGAGACAAAAGTTCTGCTTCCAATGTTTTCTCAAGAAGCACATCTGGTGCAGTTAAATATAAAAACCCGTTTCCTACAAGGGTTTTCGATTGTTTTAGCGGAAGGGTTCTCCGTACGAGCTGAGCATATACCTCAGGTTCTGTCAGCTTACGCTGGAACGCTTCTTCTTCGGCATTTTTAATAATGGCGAGTGCACCGCTCACATGAGGGGCAGCCATGGAAGTGCCTGTTAGTCTTCCGTATTTATGGTTAGGGAGAGTGGATAAAATGTCTTCACCTGGAGCGACGAGGTCGATTTCTTTATTCGCATTGGAGAATTCAGAGGATTCTCTTGCAAGAGAGACAGAGCCGACGGCAATGACCTCGTTGTATGCAGCTGGGTAGGAGAACTCTTCAGTACGCTCGTCTCCGTCACCTTCATTTCCTGCTGCGCAGACAACAAGCACACCGCTGCTTACCGCATGTTGGATGGCCTTTTGTAGTTCTGGTTCATTGCTTGGCCCACCGAGAGACATGGAAATAATATCAACCTTCTGTTCAACCGCATAGTTAATGCCATTGATAATCCATTCGTATTTCCCGCTGCCATTTTTCCCTCCAAGAACTTTCACGATCAACAGCTTGGCTTCAGGCGCAACACCTAAAATGCCGCCATTTTGATCCGTTGCTGCAATCGTTCCTGAGACATGGGTACCATGCCCGTTGTAGTCTTTTACATTCTCAGCATCGCCATTGTCATCATCGGTAAAGTTTTTTCCTCCGATAATCTGATCTTTTAAATCGGGATGCTCCGTGTCGCAACCTGTATCAAGGACAGCAATGGTTATGCCTTTTCCTTTGAAGCCACTTGACCAAAGTTCGGGTGCTTTAATCTCCTGAATACTTTCCGGCGTCTCTTTCGCTTCCATCACATTGGCTTTTACTTCATACGGAATTAAGCGAATTTCACCTTTCATAAGAAAGCCCTCCTTATTTTGTTTTCAAAGTAGATTCAGGTTGCGTAATGTTATTGTATAAAACAAATGTTTGATCGGAAAGGGTCAATTGTAATAATTTTTCAAATAATCAAATAATTATTTATTGTGCAGTTCTCCTCATATCTTGCCGAAAGAAGTCACCTTTTGAGGAAAACTCTTAGTATCATATGAAAAAGAATGAAATGTTGCATAGTGAGCTTGCACCTGTACAGATGAAAATGGGTGAAAAGAACTAAAAAAGGCAGATCGAAAAAACAATCATATAAAGAGATAGAGGATGACAGAAAAGAAAAAGGTACATGACATGTGCAGATTAATTGTTTTTTCATTATAATGATCGAAAGAATATAGAATGTAAAAAGTATTTGACATTTTTTAAGCGGATGATATGATTTAAATGTAAAAAGTATTTGACATTTTGATTGGGAGGGGACTACCCGTTGGATGTTGTCAAAGTTGTGTATTCAGTCATCTTATTAGTGGTCGGACTGTTCATTTTTATCGCGCCTATGATTCAAAAGGGTGATGAAAGAAAGAGATTTATCTACTCAAAAGCTCAATCGTATGCATTTATGGTGGTCATTGGTATGCTTTTATTAGAAGTCGCAGAGTCCATATTTTTAACGACCCAAGGGAACAATTCTGATAAGGGGTTTGGGATTTCTCCCATCATGTTCCTAACTGTGATTTCGGTCATATATTTAGTTACATTACTCATATACAGAAAAAAATATGGTGATTAAATTGCAAAATCATATAAGAGAACTAAGAAAATCCATTAAATTATCCCAAGAAGAACTTGCTAAACGATGTAAGGTCTCGAGACAAACCATCAATGCCATTGAAAACGATAAGTACGACCCTACTTTACAATTAGCCTTTGACATCGCCTCTGTTTTGAATACGACTGTAGATGAGCTTTTTGTCAGTCAACCTAAAAAGAAGTAAGGGACCAGCCTCAGAAAAGAGGCTTTTTTTGTTGATTTGTGTAATGTGAAAGGATCAGCTGAAAATAAAAATCAACCATATTACATAACAATTCCTTATTCATGAAAAATAAGATATGAAGATTGTGACTGTTCCAATGGAGAAAGGCAACATATAATAATGGAAAGACAAGCTTGCCTTTCAGATAGGAGAGATAGAGATGAACAAAGGGAAGATACTCGTGGTAGAAGATGAAAAGAAAATTGCAAGAGTGCTGTCATTAGAACTTGAATATGAAGGATATGAGGTCACAGTCCAAGATACAGGGATGAAAGGACTCCAGGCGCTCGAAGAGGAGAGTTTTGATTTAGTGCTTCTAGATGTCATGCTTCCAGAATTAAGCGGACTTGAAGTGCTTAGAAGGGTTCGAAAGACAAATACGGCAACACCGATCATTTTGATTACCGCAAGAGGAAGTGTTCCCGATAAGGTCAGCGGTCTTGATCTTGGGGCAAACGATTATATTACAAAACCCTTTGATATAGAAGAATTATTAGCGCGAATTCGTGCACAGCTGAGGTTCAATCACAATGCGCAAGAGGAAAAGGAAATTGAGCTAAGTATTGCAGATTTAACGGTGAATGAGAAAACAAGAGAAATTCAAAGAGGCGATCAGACGCTTGAGCTGACACCGAGAGAATATGACTTGCTTGTTCATTTATTGAAACATCAGCAGCAAGTGCTCACAAGAGATCAGCTTTTAACAGCTGTTTGGGGTTTTGATTATTTTGGTGACACGAACGTGGTTGATGTCTATATTCGCTATTTAAGAAAAAAAATCGATTACCCGTTTGAAAAACAATTGATTCACACAGTGAGAGGTGTGGGTTATGTGATGAAAGGATAAAGCATGAGATTAAAAAATAAGATCCAGCTTTATACATCGTTGTCCTTGTTTTTAATGGTGCTGCTGTTTCATACAGCGATTTATTTTATTTTTTCGATGACCTTGACGCAAAAAGATATGTCCAGACTGTCGGAAGTAGCTGAAAATATTGCTATTGCACTAAAGAAGTCAGAAGAAGAGGGACTTCCATCTTCAGAGCTTCTGAAAGCGTATCTGCCTCAAAATGGTATGATCCGTGTCGTCACAGAGAAAGGTGAATCAAAGCTGACCGTCACGAAGGAATCTACGTTTAGCTCACTTCCTTTTACATACGAATCTGGTCAGACAGCAGAAATTCAAGAATACAATAAGCATATGATTGCGTTCGCGGCTATCCCTGTCATTTGGACAAATGGGGACATTGTGTCGCTGCAAGTATATGAAGAAATTGAAAATACAGAAGAGAACTTGGCGTTATTAAAAATGATTTTAATCACTACTGGCGTTTTGTTTATTGTGCTTTCTTATTTTGCAGGCCACATTTTAACAAAACAAATTGTCCGCCCAATTAGTCGAATGACCAATACGATGAAAGCAAGTATGAGAGAAAAGGCATTTAAACGAATTGAATTAACAGGCGATTCAAAGGATGAACTGTATCAAATGGGTCAAACCTTTAATGAAATGGCCGAAATTCTCGAGAAACATTATGAGAAAGAGCAGCAATTTTTACACGATGCTTCTCATGAATTGAAAACACCCATTACCGTCATCATGAGCTACAGCAATTTACTAAAACGCTGGGGGCAAAGCCGGCCAGAGGTCGTAGAAGAATCCTCTCAAGCCATTCATGATGAGGCAAAAAAAATGAAAAGGCTGACAGATCAACTACTCACACTGGCGAAAAATGGGCAGCCGCTTTACTTGGACATGAAGCCGGTTGATCTTGGTCAATTGTGCAGCCAAGTTGGGCATACACTTGAAGTGGCAACCAATCGAACCATCTTTACTCATGTACAAACAGATCAGCCTGTGATTGCTGAAGGGGACGAAGAGAAGATCAAACAGCTTTTGACCATCTTGATTGATAATGCGGTTAAATATAGTGCAGAGCCAGTTGATGTGAACTGCGGACGAGCAGGAGAGAAACCGTTTATTTCGGTTGTTGACAAAGGAATTGGCATAAAAGAAGAGGATCTGCCGAAAATCTTTGACCGCTTTTTCCGTGTGGATGAAGCGAGAAACAGTGAGACGGGCGGAACTGGGCTTGGCCTGTCAATTGCGAAGCAAATTGCTGAAGAGCATGGGGCTGAGCTAAAGGTAGACAGCCGTATCGGTGAAGGAACCGTGATGACCATTCTTTTTCAGAAATAAGTAGGTCTTTTCTCATCAATTTCTCATTTCCTCCTTATAAAATAGGAAATAGGAAGGAGGCGCTGCATGTCTAAAAAAATGAAAATGCTGCTTACGCTCGCAGGATGTCTTTTCATTCTTGTGGCTTTTGCAATGCTCATGATTCAAACCATTGACAAAAAAATATTAAGCGAAGAAGACATTAAAAAAATCATCGCAAAAGACTACAATGGAAACATCACAAATATTGATCTGATCAATCATAAACAGGACTATACATTGACGCTTGAAAATTCAAATGGCATCTATCAAATCATTGCATCTTCCTCAAGCGGTCAAATGAAAGAGATGAAACAGTTAAAGAGCTATCAAAAACCAAATGAGAAAAATGCCGAACTCCAAGCAGAAGAAGTGGCAGTGAAAAAAGTGAAGGGTACCGTGATTCAAAAGAAAGAAAAATCGGATCGCTTTATCTTTACGATTCAATCAAAAAAAGAACTGTATCAAGTGGATGTTGAAAAAGACACGTTCAAGGTGATTGAAGCAGAAAAGAAACAGCCAACCTCTAAAGAAAAGAAGCTGACAAAAATAACGGTAGAAGAAGCCATTCAGATTGCCGTAAAAGAAGTGGGCGGCACAGTGGATGATGCAGATCTTGAAACTTTTAGCGGAATGCTCGTGTTTGAGGTAGAGCTTGATTTGCCGGATGGAAGAGAGGCAGAGGTGTTAGTGAATGCCTATACAGGAGATATTGAAGGCATTACGTACGAAAACTAATCATTTTCTCATGATTTTCTCATGTTCCTTTCCTTCCTTTATCATCTTGTTTTTTTAAGATAAAGGAGAAATCAAACAGAGGAGGAATGAAATATGATAAAAAAAGTACTAGTAGCTACAGCATTCACAGGAGCCCTTGTCGCAGGTGGTTTCACCCTTCAAGCGCAAAATACCAATCAAACGGCAAATGCCGAACAAGTGGTGCAAAAGAAATCTTCATTTGTCTCAAAGAAACAGGCTGAAAAAGCAGCATTAAAAGTTGTGAAAGGCTATGTAGATGATGTAGATCTTGAGCGTAAAAAAGGAAAATGGGTATATGAGGTCGAGATTAAAAAAGGCGGCTTTGAATATAAAGTATATGTCGATGCCAAAACAGGCAAAGCGCTCAATGATCCAGTCAAAGAAAAGAAACAAAATGTAAAAATCACCAAAAAACAGGCTGAACAAATTGCCCTTGCAAAAGTAAAAGGAACAGTCACAGATTCAGAATTAGATAAAGAAAATGGTGTGTACTTGTATGAAATTGAAATTACGACACCAAGCGGCGAAGAAGTTGATTTTGAGATTTCCGCTAAAACAGGCAAAATCCTCAAGCAAGAATGGGACGATTAAGCTATAAATGAACCTTTGAGCGTGATAGAAAACCTTTGCAGTCCTAGGAAGGACGAGTACTGGCGCGGGGCGAATTTGACATTCGTGAGCACCAGCACGCACACGCTGAACCTTACACTTTTATGTGTAAGGTTTTTTCATTGGGACAAACTACTGGAAAGGAGGCGAGAGAATATGATGAAGAAAAAAGAAGAAGAACAGACGATGGATCGTGCGGAATATGTTCCCCATCCTGATGGAGAAGGATATGCTTTGTTTTTGCATGATTCTTTTCATCTCCTCTCCCAAGAGGATATGAATCAGCCAGAAGAGGAATAGAAGACATGAAAGGGCGATGGTCAACTTGTCTATCGCTCTTTTTTTGAAAAGTAAGCGAATACATCAGAAAACTTGGCATCTTGCTTATTGACATCATTGCGCTTTTTCTGTAATCTCAGTGTGTCAACAATATGAGACTTCGTTAGGTGAGGCTCCTGTATGGAGATACGCTGCTGCCCAAAAATGTCCAAAGACGCCAATGGGTCAACAGGAATCATCGACATAAGGTGATTTTTAATGCAGCTGGATGAATCCTATGCCATACAGTGCTAAAGCTCTACGATTGAAGGAGCAAGTGTTTATTTGTCATGCTTACAAAGCGCCTTCATTCGGTTGAAGGTGCTTTTTTATGAGAAAAGGAGGTGTGGGGATGGATCATCCCGATTCGAGACACATAGAGAGTATCTCAAAAGATCAGATTGACGCATCAGATAGCGGAGATCCTGACCCCCGCACAATCTAAGGGATTCGGGTATCTCCTGATTTTGGGGAGGTAACAGCGATGATACAGAACATTACGTACGATGAACTCATTTTACGCATCATTATTTTACTAAGAGATGGGAAACGTAAAGAATTTAAAAACATTATGGAAGAACTTCAGCCTTATGATATGGCCTACTTATTCAAGGAGCTTCCAGAAAAACACCGCGGCCGCTTTCTCAGCTTTTTAACAGTCGATGACGTGACGGAAATGATGGGTGAACTGGAGCGGGAATATCAAGAGATTGTTCTTGAAAAAGTAGGGAAAGACAAAGCCACCTTCGTCACAAACAAAATGGATAACGATGATCTAGCCAACTTGTTTGATGAGATGGAGGATGAGCTGAAGGATCAGCTTTTATCTAACATGGAAGCAGAGGAATCCAAGGCCGTCCAGCTTCTCATGAATTACCCTGCTGAGACAGCAGGCCGGATCATGACCAATCGGTACGTTTGGATTCCGCAGCATTATACGGTTCAGGATGCCGTGGTGAAGCTGAAAAGCTTTGCTGAAATTGCCGAATCGATCAACTACTTATATGTCATAAATGATCAAAAACAGCTTGTAGGGGTACTCTCATACAGGGATCTTATTTTAGGTGAACCGGATGAAAAAGTGCAGGATCTTATGTTTACAAGAGTCATTGCCGTTGGTGCCTTTCAAGACCAGGAAGAAATCGCAAAGCTCATTGAGCGATATGATTTCCTTGCTATCCCTGTTGTAGAAGAGAACAATGTCTTAGTCGGAATTGTGACAGTCGATGATATCATTGATGTTGTGATTCAAGAGGCAGGAGAAGACTATGAAAAGTTTGCTGCCTCTGGTAAAGATATCACGTTCGACACACCGGCATTTGTGGCGGCATACCGCCGTCTTCCATGGCTCATTTTGCTCCTATTCATTGGGCTGATTTCAGGCAGTATCTTGAATTATTTTGAAGATACCTTGCAGCAAGTTGTTGCTTTAGCATTCTTCATGCCGATGATTGCAGGCATGACAGGGAATACAGGGACACAGTCTCTAGCGGTTGTCATTAGAGGATTGTCAAAAGAAGAATTAACGAAAAAAACCATTATGCGCTTGATTTTCAGAGAGCTGAGAACAAGTATTTATATTGGGATTGTTTGTTCAATCATTATTACGGTCGTTGCCATGGTATGGCAGGGCAATATGATTTTAGGTTTTGTTGTTGGTTCCTCGCTTCTTGCAACACTGATTATTGGGACGATGGCAGGTACGGTCGTGCCGATTATTTTACACAGATTAAACGTCGACCCAGCCATTGCATCTGGACCGCTGATCACAACATTGAATGATATTTTATCCTTACTCATCTATTTTGGAATTGCAACAGCATTTCTTCATACACTGATGTAGTCAAAAGACTGTAAAATGTAACGTTTTACAGTCTTTTTTGAATAAAGATTGCATATAGCGCTTCCATCCTTTACATTTTAAGGAGAAGGTGGGAGAAAAAAATGAAGAAGTTTTTATTCATTTTCATGTGCATTGTTTTGCTAAGTGCATGTTCAAGAGAAGACGAGGGGAAAGACAGAAGACTGGTAGCGTCAGAGCATATGCTTGAAGCGATAACTGAAGGAAATAAACGAAAAATGGACAACGTCTATGTCGAAGGCGCAGTCCCAAGCCCAAGTGACATTCTTAAATCGAAAAAGGAATGGGGAATTGAGACGCTTTCTTATGAAGATTTTCAATTGGAAGAAGCCAGCATCCACGTCTTTCATGCAAATTATAAAGATGTAAACACTGGAGAAAAAAAGGCGCTTGCCTTTCGGGTGAAAGAAGATCCTGAAAAAGGCGGCGTACGAATTGACTTTGTAGGGGTTGTTGAAGGAACTGACGCTTCATCTAAATAAAAAGTATCGTTCATATGCTTTATGATAAATCAGGCATAAGTTGAGATAATGTAAAAGGATAGAAGAGCTGAAAGAATGTCGCTCTATCTATCCTCTTTTTTTAACACACATGATCTTATTAATGAAAACAATGATTTGTCTCAGATCACATATTCGTAATGCCTATTAACTCCATAAATTGTGACAGAGCACTGGTCATGTACGAATCACGTCGCCTGATCAACACAGTGGGCACGATCCGATGCGGTTCCGGTAATGGATGACAGGTAAATTTGCCTTCCCCCCGAGATTCAACCATAGATTTTGGTAATATAGTCACTCCCAGCCCGCTTTCAACACATTTAAGGACGCCCTCTAACGTACCATATTCCATGACCTTCATAGGAGGATAGCCGTTGTTCTCTAGCCACTTTTGCCATCGTCCTAAATAAATACAATGGGCGAATGACGAGAGCAACGGCTCATGTAAAATAGATTCTACCTGGAATTGCTCCGTGGAGTAGCTTGTAATGAGAACGAGGGATTCTTCCAATACAGGATACTCGATGATTTCTGGATGAAGAATTGGCCCATCTACTAACGCGCTGTCTACTTTGTAGTTGAGGATAGCGCTAACTTGGTCGACTGTAGGTGCCATATACAAGCTCAATTCTACTTGTGGAAATTTTTTGTGATATTCTGTGAAAATGCTGGGCAATCTTGTAGATGCGGTGGACTCTATAGATCCAATGTGTAAAGACCCCCGCGGAGTAGAGGAAAGCTTTACTGCTTCTATCGCTTCTTCGTAATCGTATAGTAATTTATTTACATAGGGCAGCAGTTCACGTCCTGCAGGCGTTAAAGATATTTTCTTATGATATCGATAGAGAAGAGGTACACCTAACTCTTGTTCAAGACGTTGGATTCTTGCGGTGACATTGGACTGCACATAATTTAATTTTTGAGCAGCTTTTGTGATGCTTTGTTCAATGGCAACGGCTTTAAATACTTCCAAAGATTTAATATCCAAACTAACTCTCCTTTTTTGCATCACAAATTGTGATGATCTATATGCTATTTTTTGATTTTACGTGATCCAAAGAAGTATGTAAACTAAATGATAGAAGAGGTTGATGCTCATTGCGTCCCTTTTATCTGATCGAGAGGAGAAAATGAGAATTTTTTAGCTGTGGCAACTAATACAGACGTTTCCATTTAATAAGGAGGGGAATCGATTGATTTCAAAGGTAAATATCGAAGAAAAATTTTCGCAAATAAATGATTATTGGAATCCTAGAATAGGTGGAGAGTTGAACGACTCATACATGAAAATGGTGAAAATGAAGGGTGAATTCATTTGGCATCACCATGATGATGAGGATGAAATGTTCTTTGTGTGGAAAGGCAATCTAGTCATCCGTTTTAGGGATAGGGAAATAACGCTTAATGAAGGAGAATTTCTTGTGATTCCAAAAGGAGTTGAACATCAGCCAATTGCTGAAGAAGAAGTTCACTTGCTCTTAATAGAACCCAAAACGACGCTAAACACGGGGAATGTGCTCAATGAGCGAACTGTTTCGATTCCTGAACAAATTTGAAAAACTAAATCGTTAAAGATCAAGTATCTTAGGTGATAAATAGTTGAATGGTTGTTTTAGCTAATAACGAGGCTGCAATTGCTGCCTCGTTTTGTTGCTTCAATGATTCAAGATGAGCTGTAACGCATTTCCTTTCGCTACCTGAAATAGACTCTTCAGCAAGAATCGGTCTTTGGGTCAGTTCGTGCTTTCATCGATTCATATTCAGGACGATCAGATGCTAAGTCTATTTTGCCGAGTAAGCGATTGTTATTTAGTTCATCGATTCTTGTACCGGAAGTGCGCGTTGATCTGTCCTTCCAGCATTTTTTTCTTATATTGTCCGCTTTTTAATGCCTGTTCTTTTTTCTTCATGTCTTTTAAAATTTCCGCTGTCTGCACACCATCTTCCCGTTTATTGGCGATATCCATTAAACGTTCTACATCAGAAAAAGAATATTTCCGTGTGCCTCTTGTTGAGCGCTGGGGGTAGATGAGTTTACGTTCCTCATAATATCGGATTTGCCTGACGGAAAGTCCTGTTAATTCACTCACAATCCCAATTGAAATGACTTTTTTATCTTTATAAGATACATCTTCCTGCGTCATATCCTCACCCCTGCAAGTCTTTTCTTCATATTATATCCAACAGTCAGTAAAAAAACCTAACGTTTGTTAGATAATATAACACAAAAATGAAAAAATCGAAAAACAATGGAAGGAAAAATAACATATAAAGTGCAAATCATATCACGTGAACATATGATAAGAAAAAGAAAAAATAAGGAGGAGGCGCACTTGATGGAGAAAACACAGATCATCCGTATGGCAAAAGAAATCATCGCATTAGATGTGAAGAGGGATGAACTGCTGGAGCAGTTCATGCAGGCTGCAGGTCAGAATGCACATGCTCTTCTTAGAGCCGTACAAAATGATTTGTATAAAAAGTCCTCATAAGCACCCGATCCATATCCATTGATAGGAGGGGAGAAGTCATGCGGCGTATATTAAAAGAAGCTTTAGCGAAAGAAAGACATTATTATACGAAGCAGCTTTGCTCACTTGGGGTGTATAGCCCTGATATGACCAAGAACATGACAATTAGTGACTTAAAAAAAGAGTATCATTTCTTTTTCAACAAAACCGATCGCTATCTTTAACATCCCTTATCATGTGCGTTGTCACATGAAGGGTTCTTTTTTTGTGTGTTTAATATTATAGCAATATTGAATTTTGTAGAAATTTGACGAATCAAATGTAAGAAAATATAGAGCCTTTACAGATTATGTTAAAATTTGTCGTAACATGATGGTTTGCTGGAAAAGCTTTTTTTCGAGATGATTGTGAAAAATAAGAAGGATTTTAAAAGTTTATATCGAAATCTTATACATAACACGAATGGAGTCACTTATGTGGTTGAAAGGGTTTTCAAAAACGTACTTCTATTTTTTACGAAAGGCTCCAACTGCACCGCAAGAAAGCCTTGAAGTTAAAAAAATATTATAAGAGGTAGATATGTGATGAGACTATCGTTTAATGAAGAAGAAGTAGAACGTTCAATGACGCTTTACAAAGTTTTTGCAAGGGCATTTAAAAGCGTTTCCGAACACAGTATTAGAGACAGCAAGGAGCATGGATTCAATCCAACTGAATTTGCCGTTCTCGAATTACTGTATACGAGAGGTGCTCAAAAACTTCAGCAAATCGGCTCAAGACTCCTGCTTGTCAGCGGGAATGTTACGTACGTAATTGACAAGTTAGAACGAAATGGTTTCATTGAAAGAGAACAGGACCCAAAGGATAAGCGGTCAGTTTATGCCCATTTAACAGATAAAGGGCGCAGTTATTTGGATAAAATTTATCCAATCCATTCTCTTCGAATTGCGCGGGCGTTTTCTGGTCTTTCGCGTGAAGAACAGGAGCAATTAATTAGTCTGCTGAAAAAAGCAGGTATTCACAGTCAGCATTTGTTATTTAGATAAAACGAAAAGGTGCCATGGTTGGCACCTTTTTTATGTATCCAGCTGATGAGCAGGATAGGCGATAAATTTTTCAATGTCACTAGCTGGAAGTGGCTTGGCATAATAAAAGCCTTGTAGATCGTCACAGCCCTGCGCAGATAAAAGTTGCGCTTGTGCAAAAGTTTCAACACCTTCAGCAATGACTTCTAGAGATAGCTGGTGCCCCATTGCAATAATAGCCCCTGTGATTTGCTCAGACTTTGAATCGCTCAAAATATCCTCGATAAATGATTTATCAATTTTCAGCCGGTGAATCGGCAAATCCTTCAAATAGCTTAAAGAGCTGTGGCCTGTACCAAAATCATCAATACTAATACGGACGCCAAGTTGTTTTAGAGATGTCAGTACTTGTTTTGACTGCTTGATGTTGTCCATTGTCATGCTTTCTGTCACTTCAAGCTCAAGAAGTGATGGTTGAAGGTCGTATTTTTTTAGCGTTAGTTTGATCAAATCAATTAAGTCTTCAGAGTTAAACTGCTTAGCAGATAAATTGACCGCTACAGGGATTTTCAATTGCTTGTCATACCACAATTTTGCCTGCTTACATGCTGTGTCAATGACCCACCTTCCAATATCGATAATCAGGCCCGATTCTTCAGCAAGTTCAATGAAAGCCTCTGGTGATTTTAGAGAACCGTCTGGTGCTTTCATTCTTAAAAGGGCTTCAACACCTGTCATCTGTCTTGTTTTGGCGCTGATTTGCGGCTGATAATGAAGCACAAACTGCTTTCTTTGAATGGCATCTCGTAGCTCTAGTTCGCGATTGAGTCTGTCCTCACTCAATCTCTCCATAGATTCAGTAAAGAATTCATAGCGGCTTTGTTTATGTTTCTTTGATAAATACATGGCCATATCTGCTTTTCTCATCAATTCCATACCATTCTTTCCGTTTTGCGGAGAGATGGCGATTCCAATACTAATGGATGTAATGAGCTGATGGTTTTGAATGAAAAAAGGACGTTCAAATTGGCGAATGATGTTTTTCAAAAGCTGTTCAATTTTATGTGTGTTATGCTCCATGTGAGGAAAGATCATTAAAAATTCATCCCCGCCAATTCTTGCAATAAAGCCATTGTCAGGCAAACATTTGGTTAGTCTGTTTGCGGCCGCTTTCAACAGCAGATCGCCTATGTTATGACCAAGGGCATCATTAATAATTTTAAACCGGTTTAAATCAAGAAAAAGAACTGCCGTTGACGTTTTTGTCTCTTCTTGAGCGGATAAAACATCATTTAAATGATTAATTCCGTGACGACGGTTCGGAAGTTCAGTTAATGCATCATAATGTGCCATCACATGGATTTCTTTTTCAGCAATCTTCTGCTGTGTTAAATCCTTTAAAACGAGATAAATGCTGTCAAGTGTATGGTTGACGTGTACGGGTATGTATGTAACATGATAATAATAAAAACGATCTGCTGCTTTCAGTTCTGCTTCACGCGTAATTGCTTTTTTTGATTGATAAATAAAGTCTTCCCACATCTCAGTCGGCATGACGTATTGACTCACATCATCACCAATCCAGGAATTGCACATTTTCAAAATGTGTTTGCCTGGGTCATTCGCCGATATCACTTTTCGATCAACAGATAACACGATAATAGCATCTATATTATGTTTGATCAGTGATTGGAACCGCTGTTCATTTTCTTTTAGCTGATCTGATTGTGACATAATCCGTTGATCAATATAGGCGCCGAAAATCATGAGTGATTGGACGATAAGCGTCATCAGGCCGATGAAAATGGACAGGCTAAATGGTGACATTTCAAGAGAACCACCCGTAGCGACCTGACCATCTGAATGAAAAAACATCGTCGAAGACGCCATGCCAGTGTAATGCATGCCCGCAATAGCACCGCCCATCATCAGTGCACCCGCTATTTTTAACAGCTGATCCTCCCGCCTTTTCTCAGAGCGATGGAGCCGGAAAAAAAGGTGTAATGAAAAGAATGAAGCGAGCGCACCAATAAAAAACGAAAGAAAAAAGAGAACAGGATCATAGCTGATGGTGACATTCGCCATTGATTCCAATCCGAGGTAGTGCATGCTGCAAATAGCTGAGCCCATCGTGATCGAACTAATCAAAAGTCGCCTTGTGGAAAGTTGCTGCTGAATACATATTGAAAAAGCAATGAAAGAACCGATAAAAGAGGCCAAAATCGATAAAATGAGTAAGGGTGTTTCATATGTGATACCAGATCGTAGATGAAACGCCATCATGCCAATAAAATGCATTGACCATATTCCCATCCCCATGATCATCGCACCAATGATCAACCATACTCTTTTCTTTGCGCCGCTCGACTGGATCACCCGGCTGGCTAATTGAAGAGCTGAGTAGGAGGCGACAGCGGCGACAGCGACTGACAGAAAGACAAGCCATCCATTGTAACTTCCTGTTAAATGTGTCATGTAAGAAAACCTCCTGTATCTAAAAACAGACATATACTTAATATATCGGATCAAGTGGCGCCTGTGTTCACTTTTCCTTTACTTAAAAAGGGCATTCAGCATTTTTTTTGAACATTTTTTATAGTAAAATCAAATTTAATGTAAAAAAACGAAGAAAAGTGAATCATTTTTGGTTTTTTATTCGTTTAATAGGTGGCACGGTACGATTTGCAAGCATAGCCTGTCAAACTGATTATGTGTGAAAGGGATTGATAAACATCGAAGATTTTATTATTTCATTAGCTGATGCCTTTAAGAATTTGTCGTACTTCGGCATCTTTCTTGCATTATGCATTGAATTTGTTCCTGCTGAAGTGGTGTTGCCTCTTGCAGGTTACTGGGTTTCAAAAGGGGACATGGCCTTCATCGGTGTTGTGGCTGCCGGTTCTATTGGCGGTGTGGCAGGCCCCTTGACCTTGTACTGGTTAGGGCGTTATGGAGGGAGACCCTTTTTAAATAAATATGGGAAGTATTTCTTTGTTAAACCTGAGTCACTTGATAAATCGGATGCTTTTTTTGAAAAGCATGGCGGATTTGTTGCGTTTAGCGGCCGGTTTATTCCAGGGGTCAGAACCCTTATTTCCATTCCGTGCGGGATTGCGAAGATGAATGTGTGGGTTTTTTGCCTGTATACGTTTTTGGCGATTACGCCGATTACATTTGTGTACGTGTATTTAGGATTTGTCCTTGGAGAGAACTGGCAAGAGGTTGGAACCATTTTAGAACCATATGTATTGCCGATTGGAATTGGTGTGCTCTTGTTGTTTGTTGTCTACGTGTGGCTCAAACGAAGAAAAAGAAAAACAGAAACACCAACGGCTTAATCAGCGGGTGAAGATGAAAAGTCACCTGTTGACAATCCGGGGTCTGTTGATTATGATATAAGTAATCTAAATATTCTTAATCCCACCAAAGGGGAGTAGCGTCCGGTTATCACCGGAAACAAAGTCGTCATTACATGGAATCTCATTCCATCGGCTTTGTTGGCATGATTTACATATCACATGTCTAGCAAGACCTTTGCCATTACAGGCAAAGGTCTTTTTTGCATTCATAAGCCTTTGTCTGTTGTGGGACAATAGATAAAAAATAAGGAGGAATGATGATGGATGCAGCAATTATTTTAGAGTACGGGTGGGTTCTTCTCGTATTGATTGGATTGGAAGGCATTTTAGCAGCTGATAATGCGCTGGTTATGGCTGTAATGGTCAAACACCTTCCTGAAAAACAAAGAAAAAAGGCATTGTTTTACGGACTTGCGGGAGCATTTGTCATGCGATTTGGTTCTCTTTTTCTTATTTCGTTTTTAGTAGATGTGTGGCAAGTTCAAGCCATTGGCGCAATTTATCTTCTCTATATTTCGATTCACCATATTTTAAAATCGCACGTATTTAAGAAAAAGGAAGCAGACACAAACATGAAACAAAGCGGCTTTTGGGCAACCGTCGTGAAAGTTGAGCTTGCTGACATTGCATTTGCAGTAGATTCTATTTTAGCAGCCGTTGCATTAGCTGTGACTTTGCCAGCAACAAACCTTCCACAAATTGGCGGGCTTGATGGCGGTCAATTTATTGTCATTCTATTAGGCGGTATCATTGGTCTAGTGATCATGAGGTTTGCGGCGACTGTATTTGTGAAACTGCTTAAAACGAGACCAAGCCTAGAAACAGCAGCATTTGTCATTGTCGGATGGGTTGGTGTGAAGTTGACGCTCTATACACTTTCTCATCCAGCCATTGGGATCGTGTCCTCTCATTTCATTCATTCAACATTATGGAAAATCATTTTCTGGACGGTCCTTCTCGCGATTGCAGCATTTGGTTGGTTTTTATCAAGTCCATCAAGAAAAGGCGGCCAGCAAAACGAGGAAAAACAAGAGATTCGGCTGGAAGAGTAGGTTTTTTGAAAGAAATATCATTTCATTTTCATAACACGTATATTACAAAAAAGGGGGGGATACCCCCTTATTTCTTTGCTTTTAAACGAAACGTTGTAAAGTAGATAAAGAAATACATGTCACAATTGAGTAACAGGAAATGAATTCCTCATTTCTTCCTTTGCGCTTCCCTCATAAATTAGCTATCATAAATGAGTAATATAGGGAGAACTGAGGTGAAACCATTGCTTAGCCTTTTGTTTAAAAAGGGAAAGAAAAAGCAAACATTAGAGCAGTCGGCAATCAACATCCAACAGGGTGATACCGAGCTGCAAAATGCATTAATAGAGCAATACAAACCATTTGTCGCTAAGACGGTTTCATCCGTTTGTAAACGATATATAGATGAAAAAGATGATGAATTTAGCGTAGGCTTAATTGCCTTTAATGAAGCGATAGAAAAATACTCTGCCGAAAAAGGCAACTCACTCCTTGCATTTGCGGAGTTAATTATTAAAAGAAAAGTAATCGACTATATTCGAAAAGAAGCAAGAAACGCGCCAACGGTTCAAATGGACCTTCAAGAAAGTGAGAATGGCGAATACTCGCAAAGCATGATTGAAGCAGAGCTTTCTGCAAATGAATATAGGCGTTTAATTGAACAAGAACATAGAAGAGAAGAGATTGAACATTTTAAAGAACGATTGAAAGTATATGGTCTTACGTTTCAAGAACTGCTTGAGCATTCACCAAAGCATGCGGATGCGAGACAAAATGCCATTAAAGTGGCCCATACACTCGTTAAGCACGATGAACTGAGAACCATTTTATTTCAGAAAAAACAATTGCCAGTCAAACAGCTGGAAAAGCTAGTGGAAGTCAGCCGCAAAACGATTGAGAGAAATAGAAAATATATTATTGCGATGGCGATCATTATGACAGGTGATTATGTGTATTTGAAAGATTACCTTAAAGGGGTGCTTAATTCATGAGAAGAGGCATTATAGTAGAGAAAAACAAAAAATATGTCACACTGCTGACCCCTGATGGACAATTTCTGCGTACAAAGTATGAACAGCAAGACTATGAAATCGGTCAAGAAGTGACGTTTCCGAATGAATCACGTCTCGAAAGAAAAAGAGCCGGTTTTTTTGACCTGCTTCGTTTACGTCCGTTAAATGCAGGAATTCTATCAATTGCAGCAATTATTGTCGTGATTTTCACTATGATGCCATCTTTCTCAAGTCAAAAAGCATATGCATATATGACGATTGACATTAACCCAAGCTTTGAGCTGAAACTCGATCACAATTATCAAGTGATCGGTGTCACTCCGCTGAATAAAGATGCGAAGCAAGTACTGGCCAGTATGAAAGATTTAGAAAAAAACGACATGACCAAAGTCGTGCAGGAAATCATCGATGATTGTGATAAAAAAGGATACGTGAACCACTCTAAAAGCATTTATATTTCAACTGTTTATGAAAACAAGCAGGATCATACATACAAAACAAACGTAAAAAGTAAAATCAGCACCATCTCGGGGGAATATCAAAAGCGCAATTATAAGCTGGAAACTGTGGAAGGTGACCTGGAAACAAGAGAAAAGGCACAAAAAGCAGGCATTTCAACAGGAACTTATATTAGAAATCAAGAAATGCAAGACAACGAACAAGAGGACGTTAAAAAAGAAGATGAAGATCCAGCAGATGACGAGGCTGTCAAAGAAGAAGAGCCGAAAAATGCTGATGAAGATCAAAAAGACGAAGACAAAAAAGATGACATAAAGACAGACGGTAGCGATGAGATGCAGCCGGATAAAGAAGCTCCTGAAGGCGAAGACAAAGAGCAGAAGGAAGTTGAGAGGGAAGAGCAAGGAGCTGTTCAAAAGCCTCACCAAACAAGCCCTAATCTTGACAACAAAGAGAAAAAGGGAAAAGAAGAAAAGGATCGCTCTTTTGAAAAAGACAAAGAGCAAAAAAAAAATCACTCAACTGATCCAGATGAAAAAAAACATCCAAACGGCACATCACGTGGTGATGCTGAAAAGCATGTAAAAAAAAACGACAGTGGTCAGAATCGTCCGTACGGCGAACGTAACAGAGATGGCGTCAAACAAAAAGGAAACAACACATCGCCCTCATACCGTGAAAACCGGGATGAGCCTACATATGAACAGTAAAAAAACGCCAGAATAGATCCGGCGTATTTCACCATGTCTTTATTTAGTTGAATGGCCCATTTGAGATTGCGCCTGCTGTACGAGTCTTTTTGTCATCTCGCCGCCAACAGAACCGTTTGAACGTGCGACTGTATCTGAACCGAGATTCACGCCAAATTCTTGAGCGATCTCGTATTTAAATTGATCTAAAGCTTGTTCTACTCCAGGAACAAGAAGTTGATTTCGATTTGCCATCACATATTCCTCCTTTCACCTCATGTTTGTTGCGCCTTCTTATTTTGAAAAAAACAGCCTGCAATTATGCTGGCAATTGCTGCACAAAAAAGCCGAGGTGATGAAAGTCACCTCGGGCTCAGTTTTAAGCCTTTTTCAGCTGAAGCGTATTAAACATCATTTCTTGCGCTGTGCTTTGCAAGTGAGAAGTGAAAACGGAGAAAACGGTAGAACTGATAATGCCTTTAATCAAATGCCATTGCGGCTTCGTCAATTCTGTAAACTCTTCGTGTAGCTTGTCCGTCTGCTCTTCTGTCATTTCTCGTAAATTCGTTTCCTTTAATGGAAAATGTGTATGGTGATAAATAAAATCAAGGACGTGCGCATATGCTTCATAAAAACGGATGGGGCTGATAATATCATCCGTTCGATCTGTGATCGTATTAAATAAGGCAGATAAAATCGTACGAATAGCATCAAAATCAAATACTGATTTTAAATCCCGGACAATTAATAAAATAACGACTTGATCAATGGAGTACTTCTTGCCAAGCTCTGGATGGCCGATCATATCTTTAATATCGCGCTTGATCCAGTTTTGAATGGCTGTTGATTTAAGTGAAGTCAGCTCACACAAGTTGCCAAGCTCAACGATTTCGTTCGTTGAAAGCCCGTGCTCTGATTTTTGCTTCCGCCGTTCGAGTTTTTCAAAAAAAGAAGGGATTTTTAATTCATCATATTCATGTTCCTTATCGCTTTTTACAGATAAATTCAAAAGCTGAAGCGGAGTCAGATCTCCCTCGCCTTTTAGAGAATACAGAAGTCTCGTCATGTCAATTCTCGTTAATTTAAAAGTCACCATGTTCCACCTCATTTTGTACGTCAAAAACGTGATTATTGATCTAATTCAACATCATAATCTCTTTTTAATGAAAATGCAAAATAAACTAAAATAGGACCGCTGCGTCACAATTTGTTCACTTGTTTGCGGATGCAAGTAGCGTAATCATTGAAATGACGAGGTTTTAGCCAGTATGATAAACATAGTAAAACGATTCCTTTTTCCTTGCAATTTGAGACGTTTATTTTTATAATTTTATTAATAAGTTCAAATGAACTTAATATGACAGCGGAGGTTATGTATGGGTAAAAGAATATTTCTGTTTATATTAACGAACATTCTTGTTATCACTACGATTGGTATTGTCCTATCGGTTATTAGTGCAGCAACTGGTGTTAGTTCTTATATAGGAGCAGACGGAAGACTTAATATCCTTTATCTTCTTGTATTCAGTGCAGTTGTTGGTTTTGTAGGCTCGTTTATGTCACTAGCGATGTCTCGCTGGATGGCAAAAATGATGATGGGTGTGCGTGTGTTAAATCCAGAAAAGGATTCTTTAACATATGATGAGCAGCAGCTTGTTGACCGCGTTCACAGACTATCAAGAGCAGCAGGCCTTTCTAAAATGCCTGAGGTCGGTATTTACCAATCATCTGAAGTAAATGCATTTGCGACAGGTCCTTCTAAAAGAAGATCGCTTGTTGCCGTATCAACTGGATTGCTTCATGAAATGGATGATGCAGCAGTTGAAGGGGTTATCGCTCACGAAGTCGCTCACGTAGCGAACGGTGACATGGTTACAATGACGTTACTTCAAGGAATCGTCAACACGTTTGTTGTCTTCCTTTCAAGAATTGCGGCATGGATCGCAAGCCGTTTCGTTCCACGTGAAGAGCTTGTGCCGATTGTTCACTTTATCGCTGTGATCGTCTTCCAAATTATTTTCTCTATCTTAGGAAGCCTTGTCGTATTTGCTTACTCTAGACATCGCGAATTCCATGCAGACCGCGGCGGTGCGGACCTTGCAGGAAAAGATAAAATGATTCATGCGCTTCGTTCACTAGAGGCGTATACATCAAGAATCAAAGATGATGATCAAGCAGCTGTTGCTACACTGAAAATCAGTGGTAAAAGAAAAGCTTCTCTTTTCTCAACACACCCTGATTTAAACGAAAGAATTAGAAGACTAGAAGCAAAATAAGAAAGATCAAAAGACATTCTGCGTAAGGATGTCTTTTTCTTTTTGATGAAAAAGTAAATAAAGCACAAAATACCTTTAAAATCTTCTTCCTTTTCATTAAAATGATATAGTATTCGAAAAGAAAGATAAAAGAAGGAATAACCATGAATCCAATGAAAAAACTAATCGACCGGCTGTCGGCTTTTCAGTTGATTGCCCTTTATTATTTTCTTGCTGTGACCGTGTCGTTCATTCTACTCAGTCTACCAGTGGCTCATCAAGAAGGAGTCAAATGGACATTTATTGATGCGCTGTTTACAGCTGTGAGTGCTGTCAGTGTCACGGGTCTGACTGTTGTCGATACGTCACAAACATTTAGTGTGACCGGGATGTGGATCCTTGCATTTGTTTTGCAAATCGGCGGTATCGGCATTATGACCCTTGGTACATTCGTCTGGCTGGTTATGCGAAAAAGGATCGGCATTAAAGAAAGAAAATTAATTATGGCAGACCAAAACCAGAGCAACTTATCAGGAATTGTAAAACTCATGAAGCAGGTCTTATATTTAATCTTGCTGATTGAGTTTGTAGGCGGTCTGATTTTAAGTATGTATTTTCTAAAGTATTACGATGTGCAAGGCGCTTTTTTACACGGATTTTTCTCTAGTATCAGTGCCACAACCAATGGAGGCTTTGATATTACAGGGAATTCGTTAATTCCTTATAAAGATGACTATTTCGTCCAATTTATCACGATGCTGCTCATCATTTTTGGCGCTATTGGCTTTCCGGTACTTGTCGAAGTAAAGGATTATTTATTCAATCAAGACCGAAAACATGCATCGTTTTCATTGTTTACGAAAATTACAACAATCACGTTTGGCCTCCTTGTTGTCGTTGGGGCAATTGGGATTTATGCACTTGAAGCCCGGTTCACTTTTCTAGGGAAGAGCTGGCATGAAATCTTGTTTTATTCTTTGTTTCAATCAACAGCTACCAGAAGTGGCGGGCTTTCGACATTAGATATTACGCAATTGACAGAGCCGACACTGTTATTTTTATGTTTGTTGATGTTTATCGGGGCATCTCCAAGCTCGGTAGGGGGCGGAATACGGACAACCACGTTTGCCCTTAATTTACTTGCTTTGTTTCATTTTGCGAGAGGGAATAAGTCCATTAAAATCTTTAAAAGAGAGCTTCATCAAGCGGATATTAATAAATCCCTCATGGTGACGATGATGGCCTTTATTTTAGTGTTTGGTGCTACGTTTCTGTTAACTTTATCAGACCATCATACACTTCTTGAAACTTTATTTGAAGTTTGTTCTGCCTTCGGAACAACGGGACTGTCGCTCGGAATTACGTCTGACTTGTCCGTATTTGGAAAGTGTATTATTATGGTCGTCATGTTTATAGGACGGATTGGAATTCCAAGCTTCTTGTATTTAATTGGCCGCCGGGAAAGTGAAGCGAATTATCATTATCCGAAAGAGCGTGTGATCATCGGCTAACCAGCATTCCTACTGAATGCTGGTTTTTTTATTTCCATTATATAACTGGCTAAATCACAAAGGATGTTCGCAATCTATAGGTAAGAGGTGAAAGAGACGTGCTGGATGTGTTATGGAAAGCAATTGTAATGCTGCTCGTTGGTACTTTGCTGCTGAGAATAGCAGGGCCCAAATCCATTAGTCAATTAACGGTTCAACAGACAGTCATCATGATTTCGATTGGATCGATTATTATCCAACCCTTTATTGAGCATAATTTACTTGAAACCATTTATGCGGCCGCCATTTTTATTGTGGCGCTTGTGATTATGGAAAAGCTGTCGATCCAATTTGATTTTTTTGAAAAATTGGTTTCAGGGAAGTCTGTGGTGATTTTAGAGGATGGGGAAATGCTTGAACACAAGCTGAAAAAAACGCGGCTGACAAGGGATCAATTCAAAATGCGCTTAAAGCAGCAGGGCATCACAGACATTTGCAGTCTCAAAAAAGCAACACTAGAAGCGAATGGGCAAATTGGATATGAGTTAAAGCCTGAGGAAAAACCAGTGACAGTCAAACAAATGAAAGAGCTGTTTGATCAATTGAGCGAAGAACTAAACATGTTAAAAAGGAATGATGACAAATGAAAAGAAAAACAGCAAAAAATGAAGCACTCACGAATAATATGACGCCTACAGAAAGCATGGCACACGATCAAGGACAAACACAATTTGACGAGCAATCAGAAGACCGCCAAGCGAACCGAAATTCTCATCAAGGTAAACAGGGGGGAGCATCTCGTGACTAAAAAACATGTGAAAAGTAAAGATATGAAAGACCATAAAAAACCGATGAACCCCGATATCTTGGAAGAGGAATTTGGCAGCGAGCTAGGAGATATAAACAGCAGTAAATGGATTGATACCTTAATGAAGCCTAAAAAAAACGATGAATGTCACACTGAACAGAAAAACAAAAAATAAATAGAAAAAAACGATCCTGAGAGATCGTTTTTTCTATTTAATATAACTGTTTTGTCTGCCAGTAATGGTTCGCATCAGACTGGTCATTTTGAGCTCGATGACTGGTTGTGCAACAGTTTTAACAAATGTACTAGATAGGGTAAAGGTTAAGAGGACCGTAAGCAGCAATAGAATCAATACACTTGCCGTATTTAGAGCCCAATCATCAAACCAAGTCGTTCTTAAAAGCTTAATCACAAAGCCATGAAGTAAATAGACATATAACGTTCTTGTGCCCCATTTGGTAAAGAAGAACCGGCGTGTAGGGACTAATGCAAAGAAACTAAAGGTAGCAGCAAATGCAAGTAAATACCATGCCATTCGTTTCATCGCTGCAATGAGTCCTTCATCTCCAAGAGAAGCGTACGATTGTGACCCAAATAAAAAGGAATAATCGAATTCATAAAAATAGCAAAACATGAACACAGCCATCAGTACAAGAAGTGCAGTCAGTTTCCCTTTGCTTGTTCGGATAAATTCAAAGTGCTGCTTTTTTAAATAAAAGCCAGCTAAAAACATCGGTAAAAAGACAAACGTACGAGATAGGCTGAGCGTATCGCTAATGCTGTCCACGTAACCGACAAGTAACGCCATCGATAAACTAACAATCATTGCCCAGTGGAATGGCAGTTTTGAAAAAGGAATGAGTAGTAAGTTCCAAAAGAATAAACTGATTAAAAACCATAAAGACCATTGCGGATCAATCGGATTTAAGTTAGAGATGCTTTGATCCTGTAAGAAATAATAATACACAGAATAGATGACCTGAAAAATCAAATATGGGATGATCAGCTTAACTGCGACTTTTTTCATAAAACCTGGTTTTCTAAAACCTTTGGCAAAGAAGCCAGACACCAATATAAAAGCGGGCATATGGAATGTATAAATAAATTTATATAAGTAGAGTATCCAGTCATTATCATGTATGAATGACCGTAACAAATGACCAAAAACAACTAGAAAAATCAGAAGAAATTTTGCATTATCAAAATAACTGTCTCTCGTTGACGTCATAACATCACCTTTCCTGCTTCTTTTCGAACATAAACGTTCTAAGTGCACTGTTCCCTCATTTGCCCCATTTTAAAATACAAATTGGCTCATTTCGCTATTTGATGTGAAATTGTAGAACGGTTGTAAAAGAAGCGTAAGAAAAGAGAATCGTTATACAATCGTGTCATCCAAATGAAACAAATGAAGCAAGCCTCGTGTAAAAAGTTCTCTTTTTTTATGAGTCGAATGAAGGAACAATGAAAATCTTGTAGAAATATTGTAGAGGAATGAGGCTGGAAAAGGAGTGTAAGAGAATGACTGAAACGCTCGATGGTGCGAAAAATATCAGAAAATTAGAAAAAGAGAACGAATATTTGCGAAATGAATTGATACAGCACAAAATGCTGTTAAATAAGACGTTAGATGCGATTTTTATATTTGATCAGCACCTCAACATTATCCAAGCCAATGAAGCGACATGCAGGCTTGTGCAAACACCGAAAGAAGACCTCCTCAATAAATCCGTTCTAGATTTCCTATACGGCATCCCGAAAAACAAAATTGACTGCTCGCTTGAGATTTTTTTTCGAAAAGGAACGTTAAAAAGAGAGATCTCCATTCAACTTGAAAATGGAGAGACAAAATATATTGAATTTGTAGCAGAGCACGACGTGGTGAATCAACAATATATTGTCGTCATGCGTGATATTTCTTCAAAGAAAATATTAGAGCGAGAACGTTCGATGAATGAGCAGCTGTTTAAAGATTTATTTGATCGAGCGATTGACGGTATGGTCATTTTTGATCAGGATGGTTGTATGATTGACGCCAATCACTCTTTTTGCCAGAGCTTTGAACTTCAAAAAACAGATTTAACAGACCGCTACTTAAATGAATTTGTTGAAGAAGAAAACCTTCCAGCGCTCCAGCAGCTCTTAACTTCATTGAAAGAAACAGGGAAAGCAAAGGGAGAACTTCCTGTTACCCTTCAATCTGGGCAGCACAAATTATTCGAACTGACCATCACATCCAATGTGATGAGTGGTTTTTACATGTCCATCATGCGTGATATTACAGAAAAAAGATTAATGGAAGAAAAGCTGCTAAAAAGTGAAGAACGTTTTAGAGAAATATTCGAAAATGCGATGGATGCCATCATCATTTGGGCGGATGATGGAGAAATTGTCAGGGCAAATGAATCAGCCTGCCGAATTTTTGAATTACCGATGCATCAGCTGATTGGCAAGAAACTCATGGATTTTCTAGTCAAATCTGATCGCAGATACCGGCCGACAAGAAGACGGTATATAAGGAATCTTGAAATCAGAGAAGAACTCCTCTTTAGAATGGCGAATGGCCAATTCAAAGAGCTTGAGTTCACCTCTAAGCATGCGGTATTAGAAGGGCAGCACTTAACCATTCTACGGAATGTCAGTGACAGAAAGCGAATGGAAGAGGAGCTGCGAGAAAGTGAGCTCAAATTCCGTAAAGTATTTAATGGCTCTATGGATGGCATTGTTCTTTTCGATAATCAATACCGGATTATTGATGTGAATCCATCCGCAAGTGAACTGCTTGGCCTCAAAGATGATCACTTAACGGAAATGAATCTTTTTCATATCCTTGCGCCATATCAAATTGAAAATTTGGCGCAGCCGGCTCAGGCGATGTCATTAGATGAGATGGACAATGAAGTTCCATTTGTGCTGAACCATCCAGATCAACGTATTTTGGAGTTTTCTTTTAAACGAAATATTATTCATAACATGAATTTGGCCATCTTTAGAGATGTGACTGAACGCAAGGAATTAGAGGAGCGGGTAAGAAAATCGGATACGCTTCATGTTGTCGGAGAGCTTGCCGCTGGAATTGCCCATGAAATTAGAAATCCAATGACGGCTTTAAAAGGTTTCATTCAGCTGCTCAAAGGAAACATTGAAGGGGAGTATTCGCTCTATTTTAATGTCATCACATCAGAGCTAAAAAGAATCGAATCCATCATTACAGAATTTTTGATTTTAGCGAAACCGCAGGCCATCATCTATGAAGAAAAAAATGTCGTGCAAATTGTCAAAGACACGATGGACCTTCTTCACGCACAGGCCAATCTTGGCAATGTACAAATGCATTTAGATGTGCTCGATGATATTCCGCTCATCTACTGTGAACAAAATCAATTGAAGCAAGTCTTTATTAACATTTTAAAAAATGCGATTGAAGTAATGCCTCAGAAAGGAAATGTATACGTGAGCATTCAAAGGAAGGGGGAGGAGCACATTGTGATTTCTCTTCGTGATGAAGGCTGCGGCATGACAGAGGATAAACTAAAGCGTCTCGGAGAACCATTTTATACAACAAAAGAAAGAGGCACTGGACTTGGGTTAATGGTTAGTTATAAAATTATTGAAGAGCATCAAGGAACCATTGAAGTAGAGAGTGAAGAAGGGGTCGGAACAGTGTTCCATCTCACGCTTCCACTCCGGCAGCAGAAACAAGAAGGGGAGCTTTAATGTGTATTATACAGTCTATACCGCACCAATCGGGGCATTATATATACTAGAGAAAGATGGTGCCATCATTGAAGTGAAGTTTGATGATGAATCGTTTTTGGTCAAAGAGCAGAGAGACCGTTTTAAACAAGAAGACACGCCTGTATTAAAAGAAGCGAAAAAACAGCTGGATGAATATTTTAAGGGCGATCGGAAAGTGTTCGATCTCCCGCTCAAGCAAGCAGGCTCTCCGTTTCAAGAGCAAGTGTGGGAGGCACTTTCTACTATTCCGTATGGTGAATCAAAAAGCTATGCTGATATTGCAGAAGCGATCGGCAATCCAAAGGCTGTCAGAGCCATTGGACAAGCTAATAGACGCAATGCATTGCCTATTTTTATCCCGTGTCACCGGGTCATTGGAAAAGACAGGACTCTGACTGGTTATGCAGGGACGAAGACAGGGATGAAAGCGATCTTATTAGAATTAGAAGGCATCCCATTTGTTCAAAAATAAATGAATTGACCTGTTCCAAATGTTTAGTGAGCGACATATCCTTTTATTAAGCTAAAAAAGTTGGTCTAGGGAAAAAGGAGGCTGCTAACATGTTATGGGGCAAAAAAGATAAAATGTACGCCGTCACATCACTATGTGTCAAAATGAACGTGTTGACAGAAGAACAGAAAAAAGAAATATTAGCAAAAACGAACGAAACAAAAAAGCGCGGTGCTCTTAAATGATAAGAACCCCGCGCTTTTGTTTGATTAAAGTGACGCGCTTTCGGTGAATAGTGCATCAATTTCTTCTGTATAGTTGGAAGTGATAATGCCTTTTTCTGTAATGATTCCAGAAATGAGGTGGTGAGGAGTCACATCAAAGGCAGGGTTAAATACCTGCACGTCAGGAGGCGCAATTTGGATGCCGTTTAATTCCTTTACTTCCTGTGGGTCGCGTTCTTCAATCGGAATATCTGACCCATCCTGAGTTGACACATCAAAGGTCGAAAGAGGCGCAGCCACAAAAAATGGAATTTGAAAGTGTTTAGCTAAAATAGCCAGACTTAACGTTCCAATTTTATTTGCTGTATCACCGTTTCTAGCGATTCGATCTGCACCAACAATAACGGCAGAAATTTGTTTTTCTTTCATCGTATGGGCTGCCATATTATCCGTGATAAGCGTCACATCTACGCCACCCTGCATCAATTCCCATGTCGTCAGACGAGCGCCTTGAAGGACAGGACGTGTTTCACATGCGTAAATGTGAAGATCGAGGTTTTTCTTTTTCGCTAAATAAAAGGGTGCAAGCGCTGTTCCGTACCGGCTTGTGGCAATGGAGCCTGCGTTGCAAATGGTCATAATTCGATCACCAGATTTAAAGAGCTGAAGAGCATTTTGACCGATTTGCCGGCATGTTTCTTCATCTTCGATTTGAATTTGAATGGCTTCATGGACAAGATCAGTTTTGGCTGCATTCACCGAAGCAGCACGCTCAATGCGCTGATAAAGCCGGTCTAATGCCCAGGCAAGATTCACAGCGGTTGGACGAGCACTGTTTAAATATTCTTTCAGGCGAGCGACTTCTCGCTTAAAGAGATCAATGTCTTCTGTATCAATCTCTTGTGCACTGAGTGCGAGCCCAAAAGCCGCTGTAATGCCAATAGCAGGTGCTCCGCGCACTTTTAGTGTCACAATGGCATCATACACATCTTCTTTTGTATATAAATGCTCAAACACGGTTTCAGCGGGTAATTTTTGCTGATTCAAAATGTTGATACGGTTTTCTTCCCATTCGACGGAACGGGGAACTTCAAATTCTTTAGACAAAACTCGTCACTCCTTTACAGTTTGCTGGAATAATGCGACGAGGTCAGACGCTGTTTCCACTGTATGATATTGTTTGATCAATGTTTTTCCTAGTGTAAGTGCTGCTTTTTTCTGCTGAAGCCTTCTAGAATGTGATGGAATCGCATCGAGATCAGCCGCATGTGCAAGACCGATGGTTCGGCGAACAAGCTCACAGCCAGCAAAGCCGGTGGCTTCTTTTAAAATACGGTCAAACGTTGTTTCTAAAAAGCTGTCCGATACACTAAACGCTTCAATACTGTCTTCTTTCCATGCTTTTGTGAACACTTCTTTGAATGTTGCCCACACATTGACGACATGATCAAAAAGGTGCTGCTGATCCTGCTCATTCTCATGAGATAAAGCATTAATGAACAGATTGGCAATAAAGTGACCGATATCGAATCCGAAAGGACCGTAAAAAGCGAACTCTGGATCAATGATTTTCGTTTCCGTTTCGTTTGCAAAAATACTGCCGGTATGAAGATCTCCATGTACCAGTGTTTCAGCAGAGGTTAAGAAGATCCGTTTCAATTCGGCTGCTTTTGCTTGCAGTTCAAGATCAGCCCATAGTGCTTCTGCCTCTTCCCTTAATTCCTCTTCGAAGTCATTCGTTTCGCTGTCAAAGAAAGGATCTGTGAAGACGAGTTTTTCTGTAATGTCACAAAGATCAGGGTTCGTAAACTGTTTCACGAATTGTTTTTTGATTTTAGGATTTGTGGCAAAGTCAGACGTGTAAAATAGTGTTTTGCCTAAAAATTCTCCGACATGATCTGATAAATACGGATAATGTTTTCCGGCAATTAGCCCTTTTCTGACGATTTCAAGGTGTGATAGATCCTCCATTGCCGTCACTGCAAGAGCTGTATCCGAATAATAGACGGCTGGTACAAGATGAGGTGCATACTCTGACTGCTTGATGAGTGCTGCACTTTCAATTCTTGCACGATCTAATGTCAGCGGCCAGCTTTCTCCAACGACCTTTGCGTAAGGAAGGGCCTGCTTGATAATCAGTCCTTTTGCTTGTTTGTGATCATAAATATGAAAGACGTAATTTAGATTTCCGTCACCGATTTCAGTGCATGTTAAATGACTGCTCTCCTGAATCAATCCAAGTCTAATGGCTAGTGCAACTGCCGAACTTTCTGTTAATTCTTCATATGATGCCGTAAGTGTAACCAATTGTTTCCCCTCCAAATCATATAAAAAAGCCTCTTTCTCCTGAGAGAAAGAGGCTTGATGGCGTGTATGCTCGAAGCCTCTCTTATCTCTCAGCACATACGTCTGATGGAATTAGCACCGTGCCCTATAAGACAATGAATTGTCTTGGCGCTGTTCTTGCTGCGCCCCACTTCACAGTGGTATTAACGGTCGGTTGCTGTTGGGGTCAAAAGGCCAAATCCCTCGCCCAACTCTCGATAAGAGAAATCAATATGTAATTGTTTCATGTCTGCTTGCATTTCTTAATTCTAGATATTATCAGAGCTGCAGTTCACATGTCAATCTTTTTTCAAAATTGCTTTACAATTCATAAAACAATCCATTACAGTGATTGTATTGTCACGTAACTTGAATAGAAGGTGAAAAAATGGAATTCCAGCAATCGGATGTATTGAAACATTTACCGAAACAATTTTTTGCGTCGCTTGTACAAAAAGTACAGAAAAAAGTGCAGGAAGGGGCAGATGTGATTAATTTAGGTCAAGGAAATCCTGATCAGCCCACTCCTCCACATATTGTGAAAGCGATGCAGGAAGCGGTAGCAAAACCTGAAAATCATCAATACTCCTCATTCCGCGGGACAGCGAAACTAAAAAAAGCTGCAGCTACTTTTTATGAAAGAGAATATGGCGTCACGCTTGACCCAAAGACAGAGATTGCCATCTTATTTGGAGGGAAAGCGGGACTAGTCGAATTGCCACAATGCTTACTGAATCCAGGTGATACGCTGCTTGTTCCAGACCCAGGATATCCTGATTACTGGTCAGGCGCTGTGCTTGCCGGAGCTCGCATGGTCACAATGCCTCTTCTTGAACAAAATAACTTTTTGCCTGACTACCACCAACTGTCTGAGGAAGATAAGAATCAAGCAAAATTGATGTACTTAAATTACCCAAATAATCCGACTGGTGCGACTGCAACCCGGACATTTTTTGAAGATACTGTTGCGTTTGCGAATGAAAATAAGATGTGTGTAGTCCATGATTTTGCATATGGCGGCATAGGATTTGACGGCGAAAAGCCCCTTAGTTTCCTGCAAATAGACGGAGCAAAAGAGACAGGTATTGAAATCTATACATTGTCCAAAACGTATAATATGGCTGGTTGGAGAGTCGGTTTTGCAGCAGGGAATGCCTCTGTTATCGAAGCCATTGAGCTTTATCAGGATCACCTGTTTGTGTCACTGTTTAAAGCAACTCAAGATGCAGCAGCAGAAGCACTTTTAAGCGATCAAACGTGCGTACAAGTACAAAATGATCGGTACGAAAAAAGACGAAACACTTGGATTGCTGCATGCAAAGAGATTGGCTGGGACGTCAGTGCGCCAAAGGGCTCGTTTTTTGCTTGGTTAAAGGTGCCTGAAGGGTATACATCGGAAACTTTTTCTGATGTATTATTAGAAAAAGCACATGTTGTTGTTGCACCGGGGAATGGCTTTGGTGCTCACGGTGAAGGCTACGTCAGAGTCGGACTTTTAACAAGTGAGGAGCGGCTAAAGGAAGCCGCTGATCGTATCGCTGCCTTGCAGTTATTTGAAAAAAAGCCATTGACAACGTAAAAAAATGGTGCGATAATTCAGGCAATATTTAAGAAAATTGAATATTCTTATCAAGAGTAGGCAGAGGGACTAGCCCAATGAAGCCCGGCAACCGACTTCCATGAAGCACGGTGCTAATTCTTGCAGCAAGCGCTGAGAGATAAGATTCGGATGAATGAGACGAAACCTCTTTAACGCGCTGATCAAGCACTTAAAGAGGTTTTTTTATTGACCATATACAGGACGCAATCGAAAGGGGATTCCTAGTGAGTGAACTACTGGCAACATACGTACTAACACATCGAGAGGATGAACAAATAGACCGAAAAGCAGAGCAGATCGCACTTGGGTTAACGGTCGGGTCATGGACGGACTTGCCGCAGCTCAAAAAGGAGCAGCTGAAAAAACATAAAGGCCGTGTGGTGAGCGTAAAAGAACAGTCTCCCGCAAATGGTGGTCTGTATCAAACAGAGGTGACCATTGCTTATCCTGAGGCGAACTTTTCAGCTGATATACCAGCGGTGTTGACGACGATTTTTGGAAAGCTTTCACTGGATGGGAAAGTAAAGCTCGTCGATATCGAATTTTCGGAAAGGTTTAAAAGCTGTCTGCCAGGACCGGTATTTGGCATTGAGGGGATACGAAAGAAAGTAGGCGTGTTTGATCGGCCGCTATTGATGAGTATATTTAAAGGCGTGATCGGTCGTGATATGGAGGATTTAAAAGAACAGCTCCGCTTACAGGCTTTAGGTGGAGTAGACTTCATCAAAGATGATGAGATTTTATTTGAAAGCCCATTAGCTCCTTTTGAAGATCGAATCAAGGAAGGAAAAAAGATATTAAAAGAAACATATGAAGAGACAGGACATCGCACGCTTTATGCTGTTAATTTAACTGGTAGAACTTTTGATTTGAAAGATCGAGCAAGAAAGGCAGCCGAACTCGGGGCTGATGCGCTTTTATTCAACGTTTTTGCCTATGGACTTGATGTCATGCAAAGCTTGGCTGAAGATCCAGAGATCCCATTGCCGATCATGGCACATCCGGCAGTGAGCGGTGCATTGACATCATCTCCAGACTATGGATTCTCGCATTCTCTTCTTTTAGGCAAATTAAATCGATATGCTGGTGCTGATTTAAGTCTTTTTCCCTCTCCTTATGGATCAGTCGCCCTTCCGAAAAAAGATGCCATTGGCATTTTCGAAGCATGTGTGAAAGAGGATACAGTTCAACAAACATTTCCTGTCCCTTCAGCAGGCATTCACCCGGGAATGGTGCCGATCTTAATCAAAGATTTTGGACTTGATCATGTCATTAATGCAGGCGGGGGAATTCACGGACATCCGCGGGGAGCAATTGGAGGAGGGAAAGCCTTTCGTTCGATCATTGATGCGGTGGTCAAAAAAGAGTCTATCGAAGAAAAAGCATCAACTTGTCAAGACTTACAAGCAGCACTTGATCTTTGGGGAAGGGTAGCAGAATAAATGAAAAAACCAATTGTATGTTGTGATTTTGATGGCACGATTACGAAAAATGATAATATCATTCGCATCATGAAGCAGTTTGCTCCAAAAGAATGGACGAAATGGAAGGATGGTGTTCTAGCAAAAGAGATCACGATCCAAGAAGGCGTCGGGCAGATGTTTCAGTTACTGACGAGTGATCAGAAAGAAGCCATTCGGTCATTTATTTTAGAGGATACAGAGATTCGTGAAGGATTTGAACAGTTTGTCGATGATGTCAAAAAAGCAGACATTCCTTTCTATGTACTCAGCGGCGGTATGGACTTTTTTGTCTATCCTATCCTTGAAGGGATAGTCGAACAAGAGAATATTTATTGTAACCATGCATCATTTAAAGAAGATCATATTCAAATTGAATGGCCGCATGCCTGTGATTCAGAATGCCAAAATGGCTGTGGCTGCTGCAAGCCTTCCATTATTCGAGAGCTGACGCAGGAAGATGATTTTATTATCATGATTGGTGATTCAGTGACTGATATTGAGGCAGCGAAACATGCGGATCTCACGTTTGCACGTGATTATTTACTGAACGAATGTAAAGAGCTAGGGCTCGTACATAAAGAGTATGAAACATTTGTTGATCTTAAAGCGCAATTTGATCAAATAAAGGAAGTGAAGGAATGGCAGACGAGAAGAGTAAACGCTGGAAGGAACTAGCAGACGTCAAACGTGAATTGGCACAAAGAGACTGGTTTTACGGAACAAGCGGCAATTTATCGATAAAAGTGTCGGATGATCCCATCACGTTTTTGGTGACGGCAAGCGGCAAAGATAAACGAAAAGAAACCGATGAAGATTTTGTTCTTGTTGATGCAGCAGGTCAGCCGGTTCATCCGAATCAGCCGCTCAGGCCATCAGCTGAAACACTGCTTCACACATACGTTTATGAGCGGACGAAAGCAGGATGTTGTCTTCACGTCCACACGATCGATAACAATGTCATTTCTGAGCTGTATGGCGATAAAGGAGAAATTCGTTTTAAAGGTAATGAAATCATTAAAGCGCTTGGTTATTGGGAAGAGGATGCAGAAGTTGCTGTTCCTATTATTGAAAACCCAGCTCATATTCCGCACCTTGCAGAGCAATTTGCAGTGCACCTGACGGACGATGCTGGTGCTGTACTCATTCGTAATCATGGCATCACCGTTTGGGGGAAAACCGCATTTGAAGCCAAACGAGTCTTAGAGGCTTATGAATTTTTATTTACCTATCATTTGAAAGTAGCGCTTTATCAAAAGCAGCTTGTTAAATAAAAAGGAGGAAAAACACATGGCGACCATTTACATTCATAATGAAGAGAACACGTTACTTGAGAACGAACAAGAGGTCCAGGCGTATTTAGAACAGCAAGGGGTCATTTATGAACATTGGGATATTGAAAAACTACCAAAACAGTTATCAGAAAAGTACGATTTAACAGATGATGAAAAGGAAGAAATTTTAACTGTGTTTCAAGAGGAAATAAAGAGTATTTCCGAGCGAAGAGGATACAAAGCGCAGGATGTGATTTCATTATCAGATGCGACCCCTAACCTGGATGAACTGCTTCAAAACTTTAAACGTGAGCATCATCATACGGATGATGAAGTCAGATTTATCGTGAGCGGTCATGGAATCTTTGCCATTCAAGGCAAAGACGGCGTCTTTTTTGATGTGAGACTGAATCCAGGTGATTTAATTTCTGTGCCCCCGAATATTCGTCACTACTTTACACTTCAAGAAGATCGTCAAGTCGTCGCAGTTCGCATATTTGTCACAACTGAGGGCTGGGTGCCAATTTACGAAGAAGAAACGGTTTAATAGTGGGAGCTGATCATTTCGCATGAGGCGGAAGATCAGCTTTTTTTTAGGAAAATAGACATAAAATGAGAGAGAAAATAGTTGATTTTGGTCTTCTGCATAGGATAAAATTCTGTTTAATCAATGTGTCAGTCCTGTCCAATTTTGAAGTTTACCCCCAGAATTCATTGGGTAAAAGGTCTTTAGGCTGTAAAAAATTAAATAAAATAAGCATATTTAATTTAATTTACAAATAAAGTATAATTTTGGTGTCGGATCATTTAGAGCGTAGACAGACGAATTCATAGCGGGAGCTGAGATCATGAATATTTATGTACGGAAAGAACAGCTATTAATGTCAATTGATGAAAAGAGAAGACAAATGGTAGAAGCTGCTCAAGTAGAAGGCTATACAGGTGAGACGACAATTAAATATAGTCAAGAACTGGACAACCTGATGAATGAGTATCAGTATCTTCTTTTTCATGAACAACAATCTGTTGCTTCCTTTCATGATCTTGTATCACAAATGAGTCTCCTTTCTGTCAATCGTCCTTCTTATTGACATCAAAAAACCGGTCTTGCCATTAGCAAAACCGGATGAATGTTTCAGTTATTAGTGTGCAGAAGGGAGCATGATGATCACGGTTGTTCCTTTATTCACTTCGCTCTCGATATCGATTGTCCCCCCATACATCGAAATGATTCGTTTACACACAACAAGCCCAAGACCTGTTCCTTTTTCCTTCGACGTAATAAAAGGGAGGAAGATATGTTTCAGCATCTCTTCTGGTATACCTTCACCTGTATCTTTCACTTTTATGATGACCTGTTCTTTTTCAGCCTCAATGACAATCTTCAAATGACCGCCATTTGGCATCGCTTCTAACGAGTTTTTCGCTACATTCAATACCACTTGTTTAATGTGATCCTTCGTGCAATACACGCCAACATCTTGAATGGTATTGATTTGCAAATCAACCTCGACATTATAAAGGTTCGCCTCAGAAAATACAATGGGCATGATCTCACTCACAATTTCCTTCACAGAATTATTTTGCCACTTTTCAGCCGTTGGTTTTCCTAGCACAAGAAACTCACTGACGATTTGGTTAATCCGTTTAATTTCTTCCTCGATGACAGAAAAATAAAGCTGATCCTCTTCTGAACGATACTTCTTTTGCAAAAGTTGAATAAACCCGCTAATGCCTGTTAATGGATTGCGAATTTCATGCGCTGTACTTGCCGCAAGTGTTCCAATGAGTTCAAGCTTTTGTGCTTCATTTTGGTGGCGTTCCTGCTGGGTTTGTCGTCTTAAAATGATATATTGGACGAGTGTGAATAAGATATTTAAGAGAATAAATGCACTGGATAAAGGAAACAGCATCACAGACAGTACTTCACTAGTTGTCGCACGCTGCGGAAAAACCTCCAGCTTCCAGCTGTTTTCATCTAAATATGTAGACACGGTGCTATCACTTTCAGATGCTGGCTGTGGACCACTTGTAAACACAACGTCTCCATTTTGATTCAGCATCTTAAAATGAAGCTCTGGGTTTAATACATTCATAATATTTCTTAAATAATCAATTTGAATCGCAGCGACTAGCACATCCGTGACTTCGTCGTTCTCATTCAAAACAGGGACACAAATGGAGAGAATCCGCTGCTTAGTAATGCGGCTTACATAGTTATCTGTAATGACGGTCTGTTTTGTGACTTGAATACGTTTAAAGTAATCTCTAAATGACAGGTTGATTTTTTCCTTTAATGGTGTGGTGCTGGCTGTGACATTTCCTTTTTGGTCTAGGAGATACAGGCCTGAAAAACGAGGTTCTTGTTTATAGATTTTCTCTAGGATGTTTTGTACTCTTTTCGCTTCAAGCGGCTGGTCAAATCCCATGGCAAGGGAAGTTAATCTTGCTTCTGTTTCACTGATTAAATAATTCATTTGGTTTTTGTGAATATTTAACATAAGTGTAGCGGTTTGTTTGTTTTTTACATCAATTTTCTCAGTTTCTTTTTCGTAGATAAAATAACTAATGATGAGGGTTGGAATTACGACCAAAATAAGGTAAAGCTTGATCTTCTTCCAAAACCCTTTCAGTATACTCATGATTCATCGCTCCAACGTATTACCTAATAGACTTATTATAGCATTGAACCTATCTTTATTACGATGACTTGTGAGATTTTTAAAAAATTAGGTGATTCGTTCTGGTCTCTTTTTCATGCTAAAAATGGTTCAACATGTTGACATTTTACTTATTGTTTATTAATGTCACATTAGTGGGTTGCATTTCATAAAGGATGATAAAAAATGGAAAATCATAATGTTGAGAAATCTTTGAAATTATTTATTGTACTATCACGTGCCTATCGCTCCATTAATCACCACATGAACAAACATATTGTGAAGCACGGTCTGAATCCGACTGAATTTGCTGTATTAGAATTGCTGTATCATAAAGGTGATCAGCCGCTTCAGCAAATAGGTGATAAGATCTTACTCGCAAGCGGAAGCATCACGTATGTGGTTGATAAATTGGAGAAAAAAGAACTCCTTAGCCGGAAAGCTTGTGCAGAAGACCGCAGGGTGACATTTGCACATATTACGGAGCAGGGAAGAGCTTTACTTGATGACATCTTCCCAGATCATGCAAAAGAGATTCACGAGATGATCAGTGTGCTTAGTGAAGAGGAGAAGGATGCCTGCATCGATATGCTCAAACATGTAGGACTGCGTGCCAAGCATTTATATGATCATAAAGAATAAACACATAAAAAAGGAAGCCGTTGGCTTCCTTTTTAGTATGTAGACTAATCCTCGCATATGGTGTCAGTCCTGCGCACCGATAAACGCCAAGCGCTTTCAATCGCGCTCATAAGAAAGACAAAGGACTAAAATAAACATCATTTTAGCCCTTTGTCATGATCTGAAAGGAAGCTGCTGGCTTCCTATTTATTTTGCTTTTTTCTCAATTGGTAAAATAAGAACTTCGACGCGTCTGTTTTTACTTCTGCCTTCTGCGGTATCGTTAGAGGCAATCGGTTTAAATTCACCGTAACCTTTTGTGCTAAAGTTCTCTTGGTCTAGGTTGCTGTTTTCAAGGAGAATATTTAAAAAGTTGACCGCACGAATGGCGCTTAAATACCAGTTGGATTCAAATTCAGAATTCCGAATCGGAACGTTATCTGTATGTCCGCTAATGACGATATCACGAGCAGGGTTAATGACGAGCAGCTTGGATATTTCTTTGGCTAACGGAACATCCTGCGAGCGGATCACCGCTCGCCCAGAATCAAAGAAGATGCTGTCTTCAATTGTAATAAGCAGACCTTCATCCGTCAGCTTTGTTTCAAGCTTCGAACCAAGTTTTTTATCCGCAATGAATGAATCTACTTGCTTTTTAACCTTTGTTAATACCGCTTGGTCACGAGCTTTCGCTTTTGCTTCTTCTTCTTCATCTTCTGCTGATTTTTTGGTTTGATTGCTGTTTTCTGTTTCTTCGGTGCTCTGCATGCTTGATTGGTCCATTACGCCAGTGCCGCCAGTAAAGACAACATTAAACGATTTAGCCATCTGTTCATATTTTGCCGCATCAATGGAGCTAGATGCAAACAGCACAATGAAGAGGGCGAGAAGAAGCGTAAGAAGATCGGCGTAAGGGATCAGCCAAGACTCATCTACATGGTCTTCATGATCATGTTTTTTACGTTTCCTAGCCATTCTGTTTTTCTCCTTCTTCAATGACAAGATTTGCACGTTCTTTTGCTGGTAAGTACATCAGAAGTTTTTGCTCAATGACCTTTGGAGACTGGCCTTCAAGGACAGAAAGAATCCCTTCAATCATAATGAGACGAAGCTTTACTTCTTCCTTTGATTTACGCTTCAGCTTGTTGGCAAATGGATGCCACAACACATACCCTGTAAAAATCCCAAGCAGTGTGGCGACGAAGGCAGCACTAATCGCATGTCCAAGTGCTTCAATGTCTCCCATGTTTGCAAGTGCGGCAATAAGTCCGACAACGGCACCAAGTACCCCTAGAGTCGGAGCGTATGTACCAGCTTGTGTAAAGATTAATGCGCCTGACTGATGTCTCTCCGACATGGCATCGACTTCTTCAGTTAAGACGTCGCGAATAAATTCAGCACTTTGACCGTCAACTGCCATGCTTAAGCCGTTCTTTAGAAAATCGTCATCGACTTCCTCAAGATTTGCCTCTAATGCCAAAAGACCTTCACGACGAGCAATTTGTGCCCAGTTTGAAAATAGAGGAATCATTTCTTGTATCGTTGGAAGTTTGCTATCTTTGAAAATTTTGCCGAATAATTTTGGTGTTTTCTTAATTTCACTAGATGGGAAGGCAATGACAACAGCTGAAATTGTCCCAACCACAATGATCAATATAGCCGCCGGGTTGATAAGAGCGGTTAGACTCACACCTTTCAAAACCATACCGACACTCAGTGCAATAAATGCTAAAATAATACCAATTAACGATGTTTTGTCCATTATCTCACCAAATCCTTTAACTATCTTTTTCTATAGTTAATATCGGTGTCTTCTAGAAGGGTTTTAGTCAGAATATAAAATTAAGACAGTTTATGTGAAGAAATTTTGACGAAAGCGCTTTCTGAAAGCCGTAAAAAAAGAAACTCCCTCATATAAAAGGGAGTTTTCAGCGTGTAGACAAACCCTCGCATTCGGTGTCAGTCCTGCGCTCTGGTGCTCACGAATGCCAAATTCGCTCCGCACAAGTAGCTGTCCTTCCTAGACTGCAAAGGTTTTCTATCACGCTGAAAAGAAGACAAAGGGCTAAAATCAAGTTCATTTTAGCCCTTTGTCAACAATCTGGAAACTTCATCTTTTTTGAGCTGTTTCATCTAAGAGCAATTCTTTTAATTTTTCTTCATGTATGATTTTGATCAAATCGTAGTTCCAATTGATCATGTGATCCATGTAATCCACCTCTTTTTCTTTTATCGTAAAGGAAAAGAGGCGGGGGAGCGTCGGCGCTCAGATGGAATTTAGACACTGCAACATGATGGAGCTGAAGATCCTCCTTAGGATGTACTTAGCTCTTTTTCACAACAATTTCGTCATGTTCAACATCGACTGTAAATCCAGTAAGTTGTTCTTCTTCAAGCAAGATGTCCGTCATTTGATCCTCAACATGCTCTTGAATCGTTCTTCGTAACGGACGAGCCCCAAATGCTGGATGATAACCAAGTTCAGCGATTTTTTCTTTCGCTTCATTTGTGACGTGAACAGTTAGATTTTGTTCTTTTAACTGCTCTGACAAATCTTTGAGCAGAAGATCCACAATTTTGACTAAATCGTCTTTATCTAATGAATCAAACTGAATGATGCTGTCAAAACGGTTCAAGAATTCCGGTTTGAAATAAGCGCTCAGCGAATCAATCAATGATTGTTCTTCGATGGCTTCTTCTTGTTCAGACTGGAATCCGACTTTGACCGCTTTTTTATCTGTGCTGCCAGCGTTACTTGTCATAATGATGACTGTGTCTTTAAAGCTGACGGTTCTGCCTTGGCTGTCTGTTAGACGACCATCTTCCATGATTTGAAGGAACATATGCTGGACATCAGGGTGCGCTTTTTCGATTTCATCGAGCAAAATGATGCTGTATGGTTTTCTGCGAACCTTTTCCGTGAGCTGTCCGGCTTCATCATGTCCAACGTAACCAGGAGGAGAACCGATGATTTTGGACACGGAGTGTTTCTCCATGTATTCACTCATATCTAAACGAATGATCGCTTCTTTTGAGCCAAATAATTCTTCCGCTAATGTTTTAGACAATTCGGTTTTCCCGACGCCTGTTGGCCCAACGAATAGGAAGGAGCCAGTTGGTCTGTGTTTTGATTTTAAGCCGGCTCTGCTTCTTTTTACGGCTTTCGCCACTTTTTCAACCGCATGTTCCTGACCAATGACGCGGGCTTTTAAGCGGACATCAATTTCTTTCATTTTTGTTTGTTCGTCTGCTTGTAGTTTGCCGACAGGGATACCTGTTTTTTGTTCTACAATCGACTGAATGTCCTCAGCTGTGACGACATGTTCTTTGTCATTTGTTTTGTTTTGCAATCTCGCTTCAATCGCTTCTTCTTCGTCTCGAAGCTTCGCTGCTTTTTCATAGCGTTCTTCATTTAAAGCGGCTTGTTTTTCAGCGGCAATTTGCGCAAGACGGTTTGTTAATTCATCTTCACTTGCTGCATCAATGGAGAGATTCGCTTTTGAACCTGCTTCATCCATTAAATCAATGGCTTTATCTGGCAAGTGGCGGTCTTGAATATACCGCGAAGATAATTGAACACACGCTTTAATGGCTTCGTCAGAATAGGTGACGCCATGATAGGCTTCATACTTATCCTGAATGCCTTTTAAGATCTCGAATGCTTCATCCTGTGTTGGCTCATCAACGATGACAGGTTGGAACCTGCGTTCAAGGGCAGCATCTTTTTCAATCTGACGATACTCTTTTAATGTTGTCGCACCTACTAGCTGCAGTTCCCCTCGAGCTAGAGCTGGTTTCAAAATGTTTCCGGCATCCATTGACCCTTCGGCAGAGCCTGCGCCTACAAGAAGATGAATTTCATCAACGAATAAGATGATATTTTTACGGCTTTGCAATTCTTTGATTAATTGCTTCATCCGTTCCTCAAATTGACCACGTACACCTGTGTTTGCCACAAGTGAAGAGACATCTAATAAATAAACTTGTTTGTTCTTTAATTTATTTGGTACATCTCCATTTGCAATTTTTAGTGCTAGTCCTTCGGCTATGGCCGTTTTACCAACACCAGGTTCACCAATGAGGACAGGATTGTTTTTATTTCTTCTATTTAAAATCTCAATGACTCTTGTGACTTCTTCATCACGGCCAATGACAGGATCGATTAAACCAGCATGTGCGCCATCCGTTAAGTTCCGGCCAAGCTCATCGAGTAAGCCTTTTTGTTTAGGCCGCTCTTGGCTCGTCGCATGTCCTGCTTGCTCAGAGAAGAATGAACCGCCCCCGAAAAGGTTAGGACCCATTTTCATTTTTGACTGTTCCATCAAAGAGGTATAGCAGTCTTCACATAAAACCATTTGGCTACGGGACGAATTTACTTGCATATTCAGGCGAATAGTTGCTTCATTTACTTGACAATGTTGACAACGCATGAGCCATGACCTCCTTAAAATAAAGTTTGACTTTATTTGACCAATGAATGTTAAATAAAATGGTCTGTTGTTTGACCATCTTTGACTATAGTATACTCTGACCTATTTTGACTTTCAACTGTTTTGCTCATAGCTGAATGAAAAATCCTTTTTTGCATTTAATCATGGTTTGTCCTTCTTTTCAAGGAACTTGTTTCATAGGATAAAAAAGAGACAATCGAAAGTGATGGGTGCGGAGGGGTCATATGAAACGTTCAAATGAATCCGCTTTTCAGCTTGCCTTTGTATATGTAGGAACAGTGGTTGGAGCTGGGTTTGCGACAGGAAAAGAAATCGTAGAATTTTTTGTTCGTTTTGGCTGGATTGGATTGATCGGGATTTTGATTAGCGGTGTTATTTTTACCGGCCTTGGCGCAAAAATGATGCTTATTTCCAAACGAATTGAAGCGGAGTCTTATCAAGATATGAATCGGTTTTTATTTGGAGCTGCTGCGAGTCGATATATTAACATCGTCATGTTTTTTATATTACTAGGTGTGACGTCAGTGATGATTTCTGGAGCAGGCGCTATTTTTGAAGAACAACTTGGCATCTCAAAAGAATATGGTATTTTTTTAACGATTATTTTAAGTGTCATTGTCCTTTTTAAAGGTTCAAAAGGGTTATTTGGTGTCAATGTACTTGTCGTTCCAATGCTGATTTTCTTTTCGCTGATTGTGTTTCTAGACTCATTTGTGTTTAGTAGCGGTGAAAGCCACGTTCTGGGGCTGCAAATGGGAGAGGGCGAATGGATGTTGTCTGCGATTTCATATGGTGCATTTAATTTAGCGCTGTCTCAAGCCGTATTAGTGCCGGTTGCAAACGAAATGACATCCGAAGCCGTCATAAAAAGGGGAGCGGTGCTTGGAGGTCTGATGCTGACACTCATTCTGCTCGCCTGCTTTTTATCCCTTTCTTCATTAGAAATGCTGGAAGCGTATGATATTCCGATGGCCCAAGTGGTGTATCAAGTCGCAAACTCCATTCATCTCATCTATTTATTCGTGATCTTTGGTGAAGTCTTTACATCCGTTATAGGAAATTTATACGGTCTCGAAAGACAGGTAAGGGCGTATATCCGATTGAACAGTATGTATACGATATCCTTTATTCTGCTTTGCTGTTATGTCATCAGTAAAATTGGATACGGCACACTCATTTCAACGGTTTACCCTGTTTTTGGCTATGTCAGTATCTTTTTTATCCTCTTTCTTTGTCTGAAAAAAGTGCCTGCATCACGTGATAAGTAAAGAAGGGATAGCTTGTACACCAATTATGTGGTACACTATCCTCTGTGAAAATTGAACAAAAATCCGTGAAAACGGGAGAGGTTCTAGCAAAACCCTCTATAAAAAACTAAGGACTTGCCGTATCCTTGGATGTGGCATTTTTTATTTTTTATGGCTGGGACACCTCATACACATGTAAAGGTGTCTTTTCTTTTGAGAAAAATAGGGGTTTTCATGAACCTTTCAGATGCAGCTTTGTGCGGAGGTACGGGTCTGCAAAAGGAGGAAAAGGAAAAATGAAAAATGAAAAAGCGGTCGTTGTCTTTAGCGGGGGACAAGACAGTACGACATGTTTACTATGGGCACTTCAACAATTTAAAGAGGTTGAAACGGTAACCTTTCATTATAATCAGCGTCATCAAGAAGAAATTGATGTTGCCAAAAGAATTGCTGACAAGCTAGGTGTGAAAAATCATCTATTAGATATGTCTCTTTTAAATCAGCTTGCACCCAATGCCTTAACAAGAGATGACATTGATATTGAAGAAAAGGAAGGAGAACTGCCTTCCACATTTGTTCCGGGGAGAAACTTAGTTTTCTTATCCTTTGCATCCATTCTTGCGTATCAAATTGGAGCACGTCATATTATCACGGGTGTGTGCGAGACAGACTTTAGCGGCTACCCAGATTGCCGAGATGAGTTTGTGAAATCTTGTAACGTCACGGTGAATTTGGCAATGGAAAAACCATTTGTCATCCATACGCCGCTCATGTGGCTGAATAAAGCTGAAACGTGGAAACTGGCTGATGAACTGAATGCGCTAGATTTTGTGAAAAATGAAACACTCACTTGCTATAATGGCATCATTTCTGATGGCTGCGGGGAATGTCCTGCATGTAAGCTTCGGAAAAATGGCTATGACACTTATATGGACATGAAGGAGGCGAACTAAATGCTTTCTCAAATCTATCCACAGACGAATCATCCATTTTCGTTTGAATTGAATAAAGATATGCATGTATCGGCAGCCCATTTTATCCCGAGAGAAGATGCTGGCGCTTGTAGCCGTGTACATGGTCATACGTATACGATTAACATTACGATTGCAGGAGATCATCTAGATGATTCAGGTTTCCTTGTGAATTTTAGCACGCTAAAAAAACTCATTCATGGACAGTACGACCATACACTGCTCAATGACCATGAAGAATTCTCATCAAATGATCCATACGCGATGCCAACCACTGAGGTTGTCGCAAAGACTGTGTATGATAAAGTGGCCGCATATTTAACGACTTTAGCGAACAAACCAGTATGTGTTCAAGTTTTTGTCAGAGAGACACCAACAAGCTACTGCATTTACCGTCCGAAACGAGTTGAGCTCAATGACTAAAGCGATTCCTGTCTTAGAAATCTTTGGTCCGACCATTCAAGGAGAAGGAATGGTTATTGGTCAAAAAACCATGTTTGTCAGAACGGCTGGCTGTGACTACTCTTGCAGCTGGTGTGATTCAGCTTTTACATGGGATGGATCAGCTAAGCATGATATTCAGTGGCTTCAGGCAGAGGACATTGTAAAAGAGCTGAAGAGAATAGGTGGAAAGGCATTTTCTCATGTCACCATTTCAGGTGGGAATCCTGCGCTCTTGAAACAAATGGAATCACTTATTGATTTATTGCATGAAGAAGGAATTGATACGGCGCTTGAAACGCAGGGAACGATGTATCAAGATTGGTTTTTGAAGATAGATGATTTAACCATTTCTCCAAAACCACCAAGTTCAAATATGAAAACAGATTTTACGAAACTTACGCGTATCATAGATGAATTGAAAAAGGGAAACAGGTTGCAACATGCAAGCCTGAAGGTCGTGATCTTTGATGATCTTGATCTAGCCTATGCAAAGGATGTCCATGCGAAATACCCAGAACTCCCCTTTTATTTGCAGGTGGGAAATGATGATACAACAACAGCTGATGATGCGTACTTATTAACGCACTTATTAAAGAAATACGAAATGCTTGTAGATCAAGTAGCGCAAGATCCTGATTTGAATCGTGTGAGAGTCTTACCACAACTGCACACGCTATTGTGGGGAAATAAACGAGGCGTATAGAAAGGAAGAGACAAAATGACGACAAGAAAACCAGAAGAATTAGAAGGTGTCACTTTACTAGGAAATCAGGGGACCAATTACTTGTTTGACTATGCACCACAAGTGCTTGAAACGTTCCCGAATAAACATACGAATAGAGATTATTTTGTGAAATTCAACTGCCCAGAATTCACATCCCTTTGCCCGCAAACAGGGCAGCCAGATTTTGCGACCGTGTATATCAGCTACATCCCAAATGAAATCATGGTCGAAAGTAAATCATTAAAATTATATTTGTTCAGCTTCCGTAATCACGGTGACTTCCATGAGGATTGTATGAATATTATCATGAACGACCTCATTGAATTAATGGACCCAAGATATATCGAAGTATGGGGCAAATTTACACCAAGAGGCGGTATTTCAATTGATCCGTATACGAACTACGGAAAACCTGGGACAAAGTATGAAGAGATGGCATCGTATCGTATGATGAATCACGATATGTATCCAGAAACGATTGATAATCGCTAATAAATAAAAAAAGACATGTGGATGACATGTCTTTTTTTATGGAATAGATTATGATGGCACATAAAAAAAGAGAAGAGTCATGTCACTCTTCTCATACCAATAGGAATAGAACTTGCTAGGACGGCTGGGGGCTACCAGCTCGTATGTATAGTATACACGACAGAACGTATGTTTGTAAAGGTGTATCATGCTTTTATTCTTCATATATTTACTTTAAGATAAAATTGAAACGAGCGAATGAAAATGGAGGCGTTTGTGTTGGCAAACAAAGAAGACAAAACAGAGAAGCTGCTAATGGAATTAAGGGAAGAGCTTCAGATGCTTGAACATCAAAACAAAGAACGATATAAATGGAGTGCCTCCACATTACTTGGAGTGATCGCCCTTTTAATTGATAAAGGCGTGATAACACCTGAAGAAGTTGATATGTACAAATCAAAAGCGGAAATGCAAACCTTTCACGCGCAAAAAGACTGACGCCACTTTATATGGTTGTCAGCCTTTTTCATATGTGATTGTCAAAAGAGAACAGAGCTGTGACACGAGTCAGCTTTGCTGTGTATATCTTTATGTAACGGTAGTCTGAATTGAGGATTGCAAATTAATGTACGGAGTCTTTGATGATTTTATAGTTTTTATGATTAACGACTGTTAGTGAATCCAGTTCTAAATCTCTATAGTTGTCCATAATGGTGACATCCACAATAACAGAGTTTTCATTCACTTTTTCAACTACACCTGTTAAACCATTTCTAAATTCGATCACATTCCCAATTTTTGCAATCTTCAACCGATCCCTCTCCTTTAAAAACAGATTTCATTCCCTATTAAAAAGTATTTTGCAATATTTTCATACCAATGTAAAGGATAAAGACGTTTTTCTTTCGTTTTCGTTGTACGCTTTGAAAACGAATGGTATATTTAATATTTGATCAAGGCTGAAAAGGAGCGGTTTCTTTGACTGAAGAACACATCAACACAATACTAGAATCATTACGGAATGGTACTGAAAAACAAGTGACCATTCAAAAGGATGATTTTTTAACATTTCGTTCTGTATTGGTCAATCAAGATGATTTTAAACATTTTCGCGGAATCGCCAAGCATGGTGGAGATGTTATTTTTGAATATCTTAAAGAAGCAAGAAGCTAAAGCTTTTTCTCATTCATGAGAAAAAGCTTTTTATTTTGGTTCTTTTGTCACACTTCAAACCAGCTTGATACATATGAAAAGAAAATGTAATAACCCATAATCAGGAGCATAAGGATGATTATAGGCTAAAAAGAGACTATATTAAACGCTTACATTACCAGTTCATGCGTATTTCAACTAGGACATGCCATTTAATGACGGAATTTGGACAGGCATGAAAATCTTTGTGCGTGAAAATAGAAGAAGCTCTTGTTAGAGTGGACAAGTATCTTACGGCCTACATTAATTAAGGGAGGAATGAGGCGAATGATCAAAATTCATACAGCTCTTTTTGCCATCCTTATGCTCATCTCAGCGATCAAGATGGACAATATACAAGAGCAAGAGGGCACATTAAGTCAGAAACTTGAACAAGCACCTGAAAAGCATCAGCTTTCATATATAGATCAAGATAATAAGCATACCGTGATTCCAGCGTTTTCAGAGGAGAAACATCAGCCGAAAGTGAAAATGCTAAGCACATCAACAGAGGAAAAGGCATCAAAACCGAAGCCGAAGAAAAAGGAAACGGCAAAGCCAGCAAGCTCAAGAAATCAATCACACTATTCTAATGAAGAAATGGACTTGCTTTCTCGGTTGGTACATGCAGAAGCAAAAGGTGAATCTTACGCAGGGAAAAAAGCTGTAGCAAGCGTCGTCTTAAACCGCGTAGAACACCGCTCTTTTCCTGACAGTGTCAGAGGCGTGATTTATCAGCGAAATGCCTTCCAGCCCGTATCAAATGGAAGTATCAATGATAAGGCAGACCAGGATTCCGTAAAAGCTGTGAAGCAGGTTGTCAAAGAAGATGACAGAACAACAAAGGCGATTTATTTTTATAATCCAAAAACGGCGACAGATAACTGGATTCGTTCTCGTAAAATTGTAGAACGCATTGGCCGTCACGTGTTTGCAGTGTAAAGAAAAGCAGCGATCAATCAGTCGCTGTTTTTTTGTCTTCAATTATTAAAATATTTTCAGGACTTGTCTCATAGAATGTGAAAAGAATTTGCTTTTAGACAAGGGGAGGCTACATGAATCGATTTGTAAAAGGGGTCATTCTGCTATCTGTCGCAGCTTTCATTGCTGAGTGTATCGAGTTTTTAGTCAATATGATTTTAGCGAGAGAGCTTGGAGAACATGGAATGGGTTTATATATGAGCATCCTTCCCATCATCATGCTTGTGCTTGTGATCGCCAGCTTAGAGCTGCCAGTCTCCATTTCTAAATTCATTGCAGAATCGCATGAGCGGCTTCATAAAAGTATGCTTCGCCATGCATTTAAAATGACGCTTGTGGTGACATGCACAACAACGGCAATAGCAGCCATTGTACTGCCTTTCATTCCTGTATTTCAATCGTATCATCCGCTGATGAAGGGCTTGGTTCTGTCACTCATTCCAATCATCGCATTTACGTCCATTGCACGCGGTTATTTTATGGGCAAGCAGCAAATGGGTAGAATTGCTCTAGCCAATATGCTGAAAAAAACGATCCAGCTTATCTGTTTGTTTATGTTTTTTCATTGGTATTCGTTTGATATTGAAACAGCGGTGCTTATCGCGATTGGTGTGATTGTTGCAAGTGATCTCGTTGTCTTTATCTATTTATATTCCCAATACGTCATGGCAAAAAATGCTGTGAATGTCAGATCGGTTGAGTTAAGAGGGATTGACGTCAGAAAACGTTTGTTAGCAGTCTCCATTCCGACAACAGGTATGCGTATCTTTCATGCCATTGCCAATGCGATTGAACCGTTTTTAATCAAAGGAGCCCTCGTTGCAGCGGGCATTTCTGGTACGCTTGCTGTTGATCATTACGGAATGCTTGCTGGCGTAGCGATGTCGATTGGTTTTTTTCCGGCGTTTATCGCTCATTCCATTATGATTGTGATGATTCCGAATGTATCAGAAGCCTATGCCTTGGGGCAGTATGATCTCGTGAAAAAACGTGTCAGACAAGCGATTCTCATTACGTTTGGCTATGGGGTGCCAGCGGTGATGATTATGTATTATTTCGCTTATCCGCTCACGCAGCTCTTTTTTGACTCACCTCAAGCAGCCGTCTACTTGCAGCTGCTCTGGCCTTACTTCTTATGTCACCTGTTCGTCATGCCGTTTCAAGCGTGTTTAATTGGTATGGGTCTCATTAAAGATGTGTTCCTACATAATATATGGGTGCACGTGGTGTCGTTCTCTATGGTGTATTTCCTAGGATCCATCGAATCCTTAAATATGATGGGCGTTATCTTAGGAATGAACACGGGGATGCTGCTATTAACGGCTTTGCATTATGCGACGATTTGCAAAGAACTCGGCGTCTCCATGTTTCTTACATTGAAAAAAGCTTGAATGTCATGTGCAGCTAGCGGGCAAGCTATAGGAAAATCAGGAAGGAAGATGCTGATGAATCGTAAATATCTACCCGCCAGTCTTCTCATGATGACCCTTCTTTTATTTCTGATGAGCATAGAGGCTGAAGCAAAAGAGCCTGTAATGGCGCCGAGGATAGAAGCTCCTACATTAACAGGTGAAACGCAGGTGATCCCGGTGAAAGGGAAGCGGACCATTCTGCATTTTTGGACAACGTGGTGCCCGTCCTGCAAAATGGAGCTGCCAGCCTTTGAACAGATCGTGAAAGAAAATCAAAGTGATGTAGACATACTAACTGTGAATTTACTTGGTGCTGAGCAAAGCAAGCATGCAGTTGCCCAATTTGTGAAAGACAGAAAATTTACATTTCCGATCGTTCTCGATGAACACGGAGAAATGATGAAAAAATACCAAATCATTACGATCCCGACGACCTTTTTCATCAATGAAAAGGGTGAAGTGGTCAAAAACCATGTAGGTCCGCTGACGAAAAAACAAATCAAAGAGTGGACAAATTCTTAGAACACAAGCTTTCTGTAAGAACCAATGGGCGATCCGTTGGTTCTTTTTTGTGTTCAATTACCTTTCAGATGAATAAAATGTGCTCAGAAAGAGGAAGAAATGTCGGACACTAATAATGATAATTATTATCAAAAAGAAATTATAATAATTATTAATTGAAAATTGGTCAGAACCTGTTATAATGAGTTACAGACCTATAAAAAGCTTGAAATAGCAGAAAATATAGATGATAAACGGAACGGGCAACGATTGATAATGTGAAAATCATTATCAATTAGAGAGGAGAAAGTAATCATGAATGAGAATACAGCACTTTATCAAACGACAGATCAAAAGGGATCCAACTCGCTCTTTCAAAAATGGGCACAGCACGGAGAATTAATCGCAGCAGGTATTTCGGGGATTCTCATCTTGATTGGATGGTTTCTAAAGGATGAAACGATGTGGAGTATTCCTCTTTTCATTCTTGCTTTTGTTATTGGTGGTTTTGCAAAGGCAAAGGAAGGAATTGAAGAAACCATTTCATCCAAGACATTAAATGTAGAACTTTTAATGATATTTGCTGCGATAGGCTCAGCGATCATTGGCTACTGGGCAGAGGGCGCCATTTTAATTTTTATTTTTTCGCTTAGCGGTGCGCTAGAAACGTATACGTCAAATAAAAGTAAAAAAGACTTAACGGCCTTAATGAGTATCGCTCCAGATGAAGCCACTTTAATTGAAGAAGATGGCACCACCATCCAAATCGCTGCTTCTTCACTTACACCAGGCGACCGTATTTTAATCAAAGCGGGCGAACGAATTGCAGCAGATGGTGTGATCATGAGCGGAAGAACAAGTGTAGACGAATCTGCCTTAACGGGTGAATCGGTGCCTCAGGAAAAAGGGCAAGGTGAAGATGTGTTTGCAGGAACAGTGAATTTAAATGGTTCATTAACAGTAGAAGTAACAAAACATAATGAAGAAACACTTTTTCATAAAATCATTAAGCTGGTGGAATCTGCACAAGAAAGTGTATCGCCAAGCCAAGCGTTTATTGAAAAATTTGAAGGTGCCTATGTAAAAGGTGTGCTCATCACTGTAGCGATTTTAATGTTCCTACCTCATTTTGTACTTGGCTGGAGCATGAGTGAAACGTTTTACCGCGCGATGGTGTTTATGGTAGTTGCCTCACCTTGTGCACTTGTTGCCTCAATTATGCCAGCAGCTCTTTCACTCATCTCAAACGGTGCAAGAAACGGTATGCTTGTAAAAGGAAGTGTCTTTTTAGAAAAACTGGGCACAAGTACGATGATTGCATTTGATAAAACGGGTACGATTACAAGTGGAAAACCAGCTGTTGAAAAAGTGGTCTTGGCAAAAGGGCAAGATGAATCGACCTTTTATCAAGCGCTCTATCAAATTGAAAGTCAGTCAAACCATCCATTAGCTAAAGCCATTTCTGATATGGCAAAAGAGCATCATACAGAGCGGGCAGCCCACGTAACCATTGAAGAAACATCAGGTTTTGGTGTGGAAGCACAATTAAATGAGGATATATGGCGGATTGGGAAGAAAGATTTTGCTGGAAAAGCTTCAATGGATCGTGATATTGAAGTGAATGGCGATGTTCTTTCATCCAAAGGATATACAGTTGTCTATGTTCAAAAAAATCAAGAAGTCGTCGGCTGTCTCGGTTTGAAGGATCAAATCAGACCTGAGGCCAAAAAAATGATTCAGGAGCTGAATGATTTAGGCATCCAAACCGTCATGCTCACAGGGGATCAACAAAAAACAGCTGAAGCGATTGCAGAGGAAGCAGGCATCCAAACCGTTGTCGCTGAATGTCTTCCAGATGAAAAGGTACACGAAGTCAATCAACTGAAAAAACAAGGTGATTCGATCATTATGGTCGGAGATGGAATCAATGATGCACCTGCACTCGCCACAGCGGATGTTGGCGTCGCAATGGGCGGAGGCACAGATGTTGCTTTAGAAACAGCAGATCTCATTTTAATGAAAAATAACTTAAACAATCTAACAAAGATGATCCGTCTTTCAAGAAAGATGAACCGAATCATTAAACAAAACATCATCTTTTCATTAACAGTTATTTGTTTGTTAATCTGTGCGAATTTCTTACAAGTTCTTGATTTACCTTTTGGTGTCATTGGGCATGAAGGCAGTACGATTTTGGTTATTTTAAACGGACTTCGTTTGCTTCGTGCTTCTTAAGCAAATCACAAAAGCGCACTGGCTTTAGGTTAGTGCGCTTTTGTGCGAAATACAGTGAAAACTGATACAATAGATCAGTAGTCAAACGTGTGAGGAGGATCACGATGAATCGAATGAAAGACTTGTCTTCTTGGCTTAAGAAAAAAGACATTCAAGGTGCATTTATACATACAAAGGAGAATGTATTCTATCTATCTGGATACTTCACAGAGCCGCATGAAAGAGTGATGGGGCTGTTTGTTTTTCAGGAAGCAGATCCATTTTTCATTTTGCCTAAGATGGAAGTTGAGCAAGCAAAAAATGCGGGATGGGCTGGAGATCTCATTGGATATGAAGACCATGAAAACCCCTTTGATTTCATACAAAAGGCACTAGAAAAACGAGGAGTAAAAGCGACTCGCCTAGCGATTGAAAAAGAGTCCATTCCTTTGCAAAGAGCAGAGCAGCTTCAAGCTGTCACTGGGGCAGAAACATTTGTCCGGGCAGAAGATGTGCTCAATCAGCTAAGACTAATTAAAGACGAAGCTGAAATTGAAACATTGAAAAAAGCTGCTCAATTGGCAGACGAAGGCGTCAAAATTGGGGTTCATGCCCTAAAAGAAGGGGTGACGGAAACCGAAGTTCTTGCTGTCATCGAATATGAACTGAAGAAAAAAGGCATTCAGGGCATGTCCTTTTCAACCATGGTACTATTCGGAGAAAAATCAGGAGAACCTCATGGAAATCCGGGGCAGGCAGCCTTGAAAAAAGGTGATTTTGTTTTATTTGACCTCGGCGTGATTGTGGATGGCTATTGTTCAGATATTACAAGAACCTTCATCTATCAAGAAGCGTCTGAACAACAAAAGGATATTTACAACACCGTCTTGAAAGCCGAATTGGCAGCACTTGATATGAGCCAGCCGGGTGTGAGAATTGGTGACCTTGACTTAAAAGCAAGAGGGCTGATCGCAGAAGCAGGATATGGCGAATACTTCCCGCACCGTCTAGGGCATGGACTCGGGGTTTCTGTTCATGAGTTCCCTTCTATGAGTCAAGCAAATGATGACCTTCTAAAAGAAGGGATGGTCTATACGATCGAGCCGGGTATTTATGTACCAGGAGTCGGCGGGGTTAGAATTGAAGACGATGTTCTCATTACAAAAGATGGCCCAGTCACCTTAACCAATTATCCAAAAGAGTTGACGATCATCAAGTAATGAAAAAAATCACGATGAACGTCCAAGTGTTGGGAGCGTCATCGTGATTTTTTTGTCACTCTTTGCGATCCTTATCAACAAAAAAATCATCAATTGATTGAAACGGCTTGATTTTATGTTCTTTTCCTAAAGGATGTAGTGCGAATCGAGCAGAAAACAAAATAGTCAAACATAATATGATCCATATGATAATACCCATCTTGAATTCCCCTTTCCACCCAGTGATTTGTTCAGCTCACATACATCTTAAAGTATGAAACGCTTACCATATCAAGAGAAAGTAGGAGAAAAAATGCCTAACATAAGGGATATTGCGAAAAGAGCGGGTGTATCGGTTACCACCGTATCACGAGTGATGAATGATCATCCTTATGTCAAAGAAGAAAAGCGAGAGCGCGTACTTAGTGCGATGAAAGAGCTCAAATATACACGGAATATTCAGGCAGTGCATTTAGCAAAGGGCTATTCCAATATGCTTGGAATTGTACTTCCGACAATTGATCACTCCTATTTCAGCGGAATTGTCACAGGGATTGCAGAGAAAGCACAGGAGTGCGGAATGCATTTTGCCTTGTTTCAAACAGGATATGACCCATTAAAGGAAAAAGAAGCATTAATGAGCTTAAAAGAGCAGCGTGTGGATGGTTTAATCTTTTGCTCAAATGCGTTAAGTGATCAAGAAATTTTAAAGTGGCAGGAATCTGGTCCTATTATCTTTTGTCATCCTACACCGCATGATACATGTTCATCGGTATCGATTGCGCATGATCAGGCTTTTAAGGAAGGGCTTGAACACTTAGCGGCATGCGGTCATGAGCGAATCGCAATCGTTCTTGCTAGAACAGAAGGGGAGAACAGCCAAGTTCGCATTCAGACTTATCAAGAAATGATGCGGTCGCTTGGGCAGGACATTGATGATGAATGGGTCATTGAAGGAAAACTGACCATTTTTGATGGCAAGCAATTATTTACAGAATGGAAAGAGATGAAAAATCGTCCGACAGCCTTACTGATTACAAACGATGATGTCTCAGCAGGTTTTTTACTAGAAGCACAGCGTCACCAAATAAACGTTGGAGAATCACCAGCCATACTTGGCTTTCAAAACGATCAATTGAGTGAAGCATTGGGGATTTCTAGTATAGACATTCCCCTCAAACAAATGGGGCAGGAAGCATTTGACTTGTTCAACCAAGTATTACAAGGTGAGGCACCAGAAAAAAGGGTGCTGTCATATCGACTCGTTGAGCGCACAACGACTATTTTGAAAAACAATCGTTGACGCACGTTTCATCTGTTTTGTACGATAAGAAGGATTGAATAAGAAGGAGGTGGGGATGTTCATGGAATCCTTCACCGTTGATAAAGCGTTAAATAATAATGTCATCATCGCAAAACACCCTTCTTTAGGCGAAGTGGTCCTGATTGATAAAGGGATCGGCTTTGGGAAAAAATCGGGTGACGTTCTCGATCAAGCGGCATTTGAGAAAATGTTTGTGTTAAAGAACACAAAAGAGCAAACAGAATACAAACAATTGCTGCACCACATTAATGAGGACATGATTGAGCTTGCCAATGACGTCATTTATCATATACGAGAAAAAATGGGGCATCGTTTAAATGAGCATATTCATATTGCACTGACAGATCATATTGCCTTTAGTTTTAAGCGAGTTAAGCAAGGCTATGATATCACCAATCCTTTTATGCTTGAAACGAAATCCTTATACCCGAAAGAATACGAGGTCGCAAAGGAAGTCGTGGAACTGATAAATGCGCGGCCAGATGTTGAAACAAAGCTGCCCGAAGGAGAGATTGGGTTTATTGCGCTCCACATTCACTCTGCTTTAACGAACCGGCCTTTATCCGAGGTCAACCGTCATTCGCAGCTCATGACACAAATGGTCCAAGTCATAGAAGATGCATTTCATATGAAAGTAGATAGAGAAAGTATTCATTATTTACGCTTACTGCGCCATATTACGTTTTCGATTGAGCGTATTAAACGGGAAGAATCATTAGAGGAGCCAGAAAAGTTGCTTCATCTATTGAAAAATGAATATCCTTTATGCTACAATACTGCTTGGAAAATGATCAAAATTTTGCAACATGCATTGAAAAAGCCTGTACAAGATGCCGAAGCTGTCTATTTGACACTTCACCTGTACAGATTGACGAATAAAATTTCATAGTTTCCTTGAAACGTGTAACTGATTCGATCAGGCATGAGTGACTTAAGGTAAATACAGGATAAGATCCTGTTATTTGCGCAACCTTATATCACCATGCCTTTTTTGTGTTCTGAAAGTGAAATGTAAACGGTTAATTATGAAATGTACGTCAGTTTGTAATTGAAATGCATGTTGTAAGCGAAAACAAAAGGAGGTTCAACCAGTGTTTAAATCACTTTTTGGTGTGTTGCAAAAAATTGGACGAGCACTTATGCTTCCAGTTGCGATCCTTCCTGCTGCTGGTATTTTACTAGCACTCGGAAATGCGATGCAAAATCCGCAGCTGATTGATGTCGCTCAATTTTTAAGCAATGATACAATTCAGCTTGTTGCTAGTGTTATGGAGAATGCGGGGAATATTGTCTTCTCGAATCTTCCGCTCCTATTTGCTGTAGGGGTTGCCATCGGTCTTGCCAATGGAGACGGTGTGGCAGGGATTGCCGCGATCATCGGTTACCTTGTCATGAACGTAACGATGAGTGCCGTATTAATGGCCAACGGTTCCATTCCATCCGATTCAATCAAATTGGCTAAGTTCTTTAAGGAAAGTCATCCAGCGTATGTGAATATGCTCGGCATACCGACCTTGTCTACCGGCGTGTTTGGCGGGATTATTGTCGGGGTATTAGCCGCTTATATGTTTAATAAATTTTACAAAATTGAGCTCCCGCAATATCTTGGCTTCTTTGCTGGTAAGCGTTTTGTTCCAATCGTTACGTCGATTTCAGCACTTATTTTAGGGCTTTTGATGCTCGTCATTTGGCCGCCAATCCAAGGTGCATTGAACTCATTTTCAACTGGACTGCTTGCAGCGAATGAGCCGCTAGCTGCCTTTGTATTCGGTGTCATTGAACGCTCATTAATTCCGTTTGGTCTGCACCACATATTCTACGCACCATTCTGGTATGAATTTTTTAGCTATAAGAGCTTATCAGGAGATATTATCCGTGGTGACCAGCGTATTTTCATGGCGCAAATCAAAGATGGTGTTCAGCTGACAGCTGGGACATTCATGACAGGGAAATATCCGTTCATGATGTTTGGACTTCCAGCAGCAGCACTTGCGATTTACCATGAAGCAAAACCTAAGAATAAAAAACTTGTAGCAGGAATTATGGGGTCAGCGGCCCTTACTTCTTTCCTAACAGGGATCACTGAACCGCTTGAATTCTCATTCTTGTTTGTTGCACCGATATTATTTGCGATTCACTGTGTATTCGCTGGATTATCCTTTATGATAATGGATATTCTAAACGTGAAAATCGGGATGACCTTCTCAGGAGGGTTAATCGACTTCTTCCTATTTGGTATCCTGCCAAATAGAACCGCTTGGTGGCTTGTTATTCCAGTCGGTCTCGTACTGGCTGTCATTTACTACTTCGGATTCAGATTTGCGATTCGCAAGTTTAATCTGAAAACGCCAGGACGAGAAGATGAAGCAGCTGACGGTGCAAGCAGCGCTCAATCTGGAAAAGGCGATGACTTACCTTATGAAATTCTTGAAGCAATGGGTGACCAAGAAAACATTAAACACCTAGATGCTTGTATTACGCGTTTACGTGTCACTGTAAATGATCAGAAAAAAGTGGATAAAGACCGCTTGAAAAAGCTTGGCGCTTCAGGTGTCCTTGAAGTAGGGAATAACATCCAGGCCATCTTTGGACCACGCTCTGATAATTTAAAAACACAAATGCAAGACATTATTGCAGGGCGCACACCTCGACCAGCGAAAGACCCTTCTGCAAAAGAAGAAGTCAGTCAGCAGGTTGAAGAAGTCATTGCAAAACCGCTTCAAAACGAACAAGGGGAAGAAACGTTTGCTTCACCAATTACAGGGGAGCTGCATCCAATTACAGATGTGCCAGATCAAGTATTCTCAGGGAAAATGATGGGTGACGGTTTTGCTATCTTGCCAAAAGAGGGAACAGTGGTTTCACCAGTAAGAGGAAAAATCTTAAATGTGTTCCCAACAAAACACGCCATCGGCCTCCAGTCTGATGGTGGACTTGAAATCTTGATTCACTTCGGGATTGATACAGTCAGCCTCAAAGGAGAAGGATTTGAAGCATTTGTACAAGAGGGAGACCAAGTAGAAATCGGTCAAAAACTTTTAGAGGTTGATATTGATAAAATTAAGTCAGAAGTACCATCTTTAATGACACCAATTGTATTTACAAACTTAAGTGAAGGACAATTTATTGACCTTCAAGAATCCGGTGAAATCAAAGCTGGCCAAGAAAACATCATGAAAATTTCAAAATAATTTTCATAACTGCCGTTCTTGTTAGATGACAAGCTCGGCAGTATGATATAATATTGTGGATGTATGAAATGTATAAAAAGGAGATTGATAAAAATGGCTCAACAAACATTCAAAGTAACTGCAGATTCTGGAATTCACGCACGTCCTGCAACAGTTCTTGTACAAACTGCTAGTAAATATGATGCTGATATCAACTTAGAATATAATGGTAAAACAGTGAACCTGAAATCTATTATGGGTGTAATGTCTCTAGGAATTGCGAAAGGTGCTACAATCACAATCTCTGCTTCTGGTTCTGATGAAAATGATGCACTTGCTGCGCTAAAAGACACAATGAAAAGTGAAGGCCTAGGCGAGTAATGCAACAACTGAAAGGAATCGGTGCTTCAGCAGGCGTTGCGATTGCAAAAGCATATCGTCTGGAAGAACCAGATTTAACAGTTCACCAAAAAGACATCAATGATCCAGAGACAGAAGTGAAACGCTTTGAAGAAGCAATTCATGTTTCAAAGCAAGAACTTGAAGCAATTAAAGAGCATGCGCTAAAAGAACTTGGCCAAGATAAAGCGGATATTTTTTCTGCACACCTTCTTGTGTTAAGTGATCCAGAGCTGCTCAACCCAGTGAAGGATAAAATCACATCGGATAAAGTAAATGCTGAATTTGCTTTAAAAGAAACAGCAACAATGTTTGTTACAATGTTTGAAGCAATGGACAATGAATACATGAAAGAACGTGCAGCGGATATTCGCGACGTTACAAAACGTGTCACTGGTCATTTGCTAGGCGTTGACATTCCAAACCCAAGTATGATTTCTGAAGAAGTCATTATCATTGCTGAAGATTTAACACCTTCTGATACAGCTCAGCTGAACAGACAATTCGTCAAAGGTTTTGCGACAGATATCGGTGGTCGTACTTCTCACTCAGCAATTATGGCAAGATCAATGGAGATTCCAGCCGTTGTTGGAACAAAAGAAGCAACAAAAACGGTGAAAAACAATGATCTGATCATTGTTGATGGTATTAGCGGAGACGTCATCATTCAGCCTTCTGAAGATGAAGTGAAAGCGTATCAAAAAAAGCATGAAGACTACTTAGCTCAAAAAGCGGAATGGGCGAAACTTGTTGACCAGCCAACGGTCACAAAAGACGGCGTTCACGTAGAGCTAGCTGCAAATATCGGAACACCTGAAGATGTGAAAGGTGTACTTGAAAATGGCGGCGAAGCAGTTGGATTGTACCGTACAGAATTTTTATACATGGGCAGAGATCAGCTCCCAACAGAAGAAGAGCAGTTCGATGCGTATAAAACCGTTTTAGAGAAGATGGAAGGCAAAGCAGTGGTTGTCCGCACACTAGATATTGGTGGCGATAAAGAACTTCCTTACTTGCAGCTTCCAAAAGAAATGAACCCGTTCCTTGGCTATAGAGCGATCCGCCTTTGCCTTGAAGAGCAGGAGATTTTCAGAACACAGCTACGCGCGTTACTTCGTGCAAGTACATATGGAAACTTGAAAATCATGTTCCCTATGATCGCGACGTTATCAGAATTTAGAGAAGCAAAAGCTATTTTACTTGAAGAAAAAGAAGCATTGGTTGCTGCTGGTACAGAAGTATCTGATTCCATTGAAATCGGAATGATGGTAGAAATTCCATCAACAGCTGTTATCGCAGATCAATTTGCAAAAGAAGTAGATTTCTTCAGTATTGGAACAAATGATTTGATTCAATACACAATGGCTGCTGATCGAATGAACGAACGAGTGTCTTATCTTTACCAGCCATACAATCCAGCTATTTTACGCCTCATAACGCTTGTGATTGAAGCAGCGCATAAAGAAGGTAAATGGGTTGGCATGTGCGGTGAGATGGCAGGAGATGAAATCGCAATCCCGCTCCTACTTGGATTAGGATTAGATGAATTTTCAATGAGCGCAACATCGATTCTTCCAGCAAGAACGCAGTTAAGCAAGCTTTCTAAGGAAGAAGCTGCATCATTTAAAGAGCATATCTTATCACTTAGTACAACTGAAGAAGTGGTTGATTTCGTGAAAAAAACGTTTCAACATAACTAGGTGATGTAAACCAGACAGGTCAAACTGTCTGGTTTTTTTGTCGAATTTTATCATAATCAGTCATATCGCATGAAGAGAAGGGCATCCTAAAATAAAAAATGGAGGTGACCAGTTTGTCTTTCTCTAACTATAAGCCAGGTGATCAAGTATATGTGATTTATCGAAATCCACATGCAGCCAATGTCGCACAAATTAAAGAAGCGGAAATCGTTTCACATCCTTACAATGAGCAAGAGCTTGCGCTATTTCTACTTGAAACATATCACCCATTAGCCCCTGATGATGCCGTATTTCCAACATACGAAGAAGCAGAAGCCCTTTATCAAGATCTGTTTGAATAAGGGAGATTTTAGAAAGGATAGAAGCCATCCTGAGAGGTTAAAGTAACGATATGAACCTATAAGGTAAGGATGTGCTAATTATGATCAAACCGTTCGTTCCCCAGCTTGTGTATATTGAACCTCGGGCGCTAGAGTACCCATTAGGACAAGAGCTGAAAGAAAAGTTTGAAGGCATGGGAATTGAAATTAGAGAAACAACCTCACACAACCAAGTGAGAAATATTCCGGGGAAAAATGATTTGCAAAAGTACCGTAATGCAAAGTCGACGCTCGTTATCGGCGTGAGAAAAACCTTAAAATTTGATACATCTAAACCATCTGCAGAGTATGCCATTCCGTTTGCGACAGGATGCATGGGGCATTGCCATTATTGCTACCTGCAAACGACTATGGGGAGTAAGCCGTACATTCGCACATATGTCAATGTAGAAGAGATCTTAGATCAGGCTGAACAGTACATGAACGAGCGTGCGCCTGATATCACGCGATTTGAAGCCTCGTGTACATCTGATATCGTCGGAATTGACCATTTGACTCACACACTCAAACGAGCGATTGAATACTTTGGTCAAACCGATCTTGGCAAACTACGCTTTGTTACGAAATTTCATCATGTAGACCATTTGTTAGATGCAAAACACAATGGACGAACAAGATTCCGCTTTAGTATCAATGCCGATTATGTCATTAAATATTTCGAACCTGGCACATCACCACTCGATCAGCGGATTGAAGCGGCTGTAAAGGTAGCGAAAGCAGGCTATCCACTGGGCTTTATTATTGCCCCTATTTACATTCATGAAGGGTGGCAAGAGGGCTATAAAGTCCTATTTGAAAAACTCGATGCAGCTCTTCCTGAAGAAGTGAGACAAGATATCACCTTTGAAATGATTCAGCACCGTTTTACAAAACCGGCGAAGCGTGTCATCCAAAAAAACTATCCAAAAACAAAACTAGAACTAGATGAAGAAAAGAGAAGATATAAGTGGGGTAGATACGGAATTGGAAAATATATCTATCAAAAAGATGAAGAACAAGAACTTAGACAGACATTAGAATCATATATAGAACAGTACTTTCCGTCTGCAAAAATTGAATATTTTACTTAAAACAAGTCATTATGGCTTGTTTTTTCTATTTAAATTTTCTTACAACTATTGAATGCGGTACCAATTTTGCCGATATACACATTAAGATGCGAAAGTAGGATGTAGGGGTGATGAGATGTTTAAGAAACTTCAAGTGAGAATAGCTGTTTTCATCTCAGTTATTTTAATTTTAACCGTTGTCGCAGTTCAAGTGGGTTCCAATTTAGTATTAAGACCACTGATTGAACGAGATGCGAAAACAACGACAGCAGCAACGGCAGAAAGCATGAGAGACATCATAGCACTAAAGCTTGAGAATTACGGTGATACGATTAACAAATTGGCAACAAGTACACTTACTGAAGATTTTGCACAGAAACAAACAAAACAGACATTGGCATTTGAAAACGATGAATTAAAAGGATTGCAGGAGCAGGATGAACTCATCTCGCTTGCCTATATAGGAACAAGTGATGGTAAAATGTTCGCTTTCCCGGAGTCCGATTTTGGTGAAGGGTATGATCCGTCTAAACGAGACTGGTATATTCAAGCGGCTGAAAAGCCTGACGACGTCCTATGGACAGATCCGTACATTGATAAAGCAACAAATGAAATGGTCGTTTCAGCCACAAAGGCGATCGTACGAAACGGGAAAGTAGTCGGTGTCGCTGGACTTGACTTGAAACTGGCTTCCATTCAGTCTTATATAAAAGAACAAAAGATTCCTTATATGGGAACGGCTTTCTTAGTTGACGGCACAGGGACCATTTTGGCACATCCAACAGAGCAAGGAAAAAATATCTCAAAAGTCGCTTCTGTGAAAAAAGCGATCGACAACTCGGGTATTGATGATGACAAACAGCTGACCGTCATCTCAAAAATTAAAGAGGCAAACTGGACGATCGGTGTGAGCTTCGAGAAAAAGAAACTTCTTTGGATCACTGAACAAATGAATCAGACAAGTATCATTATTTCTGTCATTGCCATTATACTTGCCATGATTCTAAGCTACTTATTGGCTAGAAGCATTACAACACCAATTAAACGCCTCATCGAGCATGTTCGTAAAGTGTCTGAAGGCGATTTAACCAGCTCGCTTGAGTCGAAGTCTCAGGATGAGATAGGGTTCCTGACGAAAAGCTTTAATCAAATGACTGAAGGCATCAGGGATTTAATTGAAAAAGTGAAAGAGTCTTCAGATCAGGTTGTGAAATCAACGGATGAAGTGACCCAAATTTCAAACGAGACCTTGCTGTCTAGTGAACAGATTGCAACGGCTATTCAAGAGGTCGCTGTAGGAGCGACGAAACAAGCATCAGAAGCGGAAACCATTAATGAAAAATCAGAGCATTTGTATGAAAAAGTTCGTCATATGGGTGAGCTTGCCACGCAAATGCAAACCAACTCAAAATCATCGGAAGATGCAAGCTATAGAGGACTTGATGCTCTTGGTCTGCTCGTCCAAAAATCAACACAAGCGAATGAAGAATCGAAGAAGGTAGAGCAAATGCTGCTTGACCTTGAGCATAAAACGAAAAATATTGAAAACGTCGTAACAGCGATCTCTGAAATCTCAGATCAAACGAATTTACTCGCACTGAATGCAAGTATTGAAGCAGCGAGAGCAGGAGAAAGCGGAAGAGGATTTGCTGTTGTTGCAGAAGAAGTCAGAAAGCTGGCTGAACAATCTGCAGAATCAACGAAACATATTAGTGAAACCGTAAAACTCATTCAAGATGAATCGAAAAAGGCAGCTGAAGCGATGACAGCAGCAAGCAAAATGAATGAAGAACAAGGTGATGCGATCAATTCAACAGGTGAGGCACTCAGCAGTATCACAATGGAAATGCAGGCACTTGTCGGCTCCATTGACAGCATTCATACACAAATCAATGAAATGACTGAAGAACAGCAGAAAATGAATGATTCCATTCAAAGTATTGCGGCCATTTCACAAGAATCCGCCGCTTCAGCTGAGGAAGTACATGCTTCCACAGACGAACAAGTACAAGCTTTAGAAAGAACGAAAACATCAACAGAAATGTTGAACGAATCAAGTCAGGCACTGCGTCAGGCAGTCAATCGGTTTAAACTATAATCTTGTAGAAAAGAACCTTGCCATGTGAGCAAGGTTCTTTTTGTATGATAAAATATGAACAGAGGAGGGTGCCAACATGCATGTTAATCTATCTGGAAAAAAAGCATTGGTCGCTGCAAGCAGTCAAGGTATCGGTAAAGCCATTGCCTTTCATCTTGCAAAAGAGGGAGCAGATGTGATGCTCTCGGGAAGACATGAGCACACGCTGCAAGAAGCGGTCAAAGAATTATCCCCACTTGTAAAAGGGAAGCTGACGTATCAAGTATGTGATGTATCTGATGCCGAGCAAATTAAAGCGCTTGTCGTCGCAGCAGCAGGTGATGAAAAACGTCTTGATATACTAGTGAACAATACAGGCGGTCCTCAAACAGGAACACTTGAAACCTTAACAGATGAAGATTGGATGGAATCCTTTCAGCTTCATTTACTCAGCTATATTCGGTTATTAAAAGAAGCCTTGCCGTATTTAAAAAAACAAGGTGCACGAGTGTTAAATATTGCATCTATGTCGGTCAAAGAACCGATCCCAGGCTTGATGCTGTCGAATACATTTAGACCGGCCATTACCGGCTGGACAAAAACAGCTGCTCAGGAGCTTGCCAAAGATGGCATTTTGATCAATACCTTAGCCCCGGGGAAAATTGAAACAGAGCGCGTGAAACAGTTGGACAAACACCGTGCACAAGAGGAGCAACAATCGGTTGAAGAGATCAAAGCACAAGCTGAACGTATGATTCCGCTGGGCCGTTACGGACAGCCAGAGGAATTTGCAGCATATGCGGCTTTTCTTTTATCTGAAGCCAATACATATATGACAGGTCAAACCCTCATCATTGATGGTGGATTGACAAAGTCTCTATAAGGAGGAATTCTTGATGGCACAAATCAAAACAGTTGGTTTTATTGGAATCGGTGTAATGGGACGTAGTATGGCAGGGCATTTAATGGATGCTGGCTACGAAGTTCTCGTTTATACAAGAACAAAAGCAAAGGCAGACACATTGGTTCAAAAAGGTGCTCTTTGGAAATCGACCGTAAAGGAGATCGCAAAGGAGGCAGATGCCGTCATCACAATGGTCGGGTATCCATCAGATGTAGAAGAAGTCTATTTAGGAGAAGATGGACTCTTGGAACATGCTGCGCCTGGTACATACCTCATTGATATGACCACATCGAAACCGCAGCTGGCAAAAGAAATTGAAGCGAAAGCGAAGGAAAAAGGACTATTTGCATTAGATGCGCCGGTCTCTGGCGGAGACGTAGGAGCCAAAAACGGCACGCTGGCCATCATGATTGGCGGAGAAAAAGCAGCCTATGAAGAGTGCCTGCCGCTATTTCAGCAAATGGGCGAAAATATTCAATATCAAGGACCTGCAGGAAGTGGTCAGCATACAAAAATGTGTAACCAAATTGCTATCGCAGCAGGGATGGTAGGTGTGGCAGAGGCAATGGCTTATGCGGAAAAATCAGGACTTGATCCAGAGCAGGTACTTAAAAGTATCACAACAGGAGCAGCCGGCAGCTGGTCTTTGTCAAACCTTGCGCCAAGAATGCTGAAAGGTGATTTCGAGCCAGGATTTTATGTGAAGCATTTTATTAAGGATATGGGCATTGCACTTGAAGAAGCAGAGCTGATGGGAGAAGAGATGCCAGGCCTGTCACTAGCGAAGTCATTATATGAAAAGCTCAGCGAACAGGGCGAAGAAAACAGCGGAACACAAAGCATCTATAAATTATGGGTGAAATAAAAAAACTGCTCCGCCTAGGTGGAACAGTTTGTAGCGTGTAAACAAGCCCTCACATTGCTGAAAAAAGAAGACAAACTAAAAACCTGTCCCAAATAGAGACAGGTTTTTTTGATCTTATTTTCCGATGAATTGCTGCGTCCAGTAGTTACCAGATTTCACATAACCTACACCGATATGTGTATAGTTTTTGTTTAAAATGTTCGCTCTGTGACCTTCACTGTTCATCCAAGCTGTGACTACTTCTTGAGGTGATCTTTGACCTTGCGCAATGTTTTCACCTGCTGTTTTGTACGTGATACCAAATTGCTTCATTTGATCAAATGGAGATCCGTAAGTTGGGCTTGTATGAGAGAAATAGTTTTTATCTTTCATATCTTGTGATTTAGCGCGAGCAGATTTGCTTAATTTAGAATCAACAGAAAGAGCTTTTAAGCCTTGTTTTGCACGCTCTTTATTTGTCAGCTCAACCACTTCTTGTTCAAATGCATTTAAGCTGCTGTCTGCTTTTGTTGCAGTTGTGTCTTTTTGATCAGATTTTGAGCTGTTGTTCGTTGTGTTTTCTTTTGCTGGTGTGCTTGGTTTAGAAGCAGCTGGTTTTTTCACTGATTCTTGTTTTTGCTCATTTTTTGCTTTGTTTACTTCTTTCACCACTTTTGTTCCAGTAACAGGTTGACCACTTTTGATCAGCTTGTTTAATAGAGCTTCGATCTCTTTTTGATTTGAAGTGCTTAGCTTGTTTACATCTGAAGAGATATGTAATTTTGCAGCTAATGTATGAAGATCAATGGCTTGATGCTGTACGTTTATGACTTGTTTCAGGTTAAGCTCTTTCGCATCAGCTGAATGCCCTCCAGTGAACGTGATCAATGCAGCAGCTGTCAGCGCTGAAAAAATGAATGATTTCTTTTTCATTTTGTAACTCCTCCTAAAATCTTTGTTTTGTTTTCTCACAGAAAATCATAACATGGACTTTTTGTTATAAACGTACCAGCATCCTCCATTGACAACGCCCATTTGTCATTTTTGTTAAAGTCAAAGAAAGAGTCTCCTTATATCAATGAATGGAGAATCTTTCTATTTAAAGAAAACGACATAAACATACCAATATTTTAAAGTGTTAGTATATTTTTTTGCAGAATAGGGATTGACAGCTTTTTTTCACTTGTTTCGCTGTAACAACTATTACAAAAGTGTTACAATAATGAGTGGTAATTGTAAAAGATTGAAAGGATGAGAGGAGCTACATAAGTGGGAGAGAAACAGCATCAAGGTGCTGCCGAGCAGAAAAAAATGAAGCGCCGGAACGCCTGGAGAATTAATCTCTTTTTCTTCGCTGTATTTAGTTTATTTGCTGGACTTGTCATCAAGCTCGGTGTGCTGCAAATCGTCAATGGTGAGGATTATAAAAAGCAAGCCAACCGAACTGAGGTCAAAACAGCATCATACCCGTCTCCAAGAGGAAAAATGTATGACGCGAGAGGAAGAGTCGTTGTTGATAACGAAAGTGTACCTGCCATCGTTTATACATCAGAAAGCGGTGTGAAAGCGGAGGATAAGATTAAAGTAGCAAGAAAACTTGCGACTTATATAAAAATGGATACAGATTTTTTGAGAGAGCGTGACATTCGAGATTTTTGGCTGGCCAGCCATCCGAAAGAAGCGGATAAGCTCATTTCAAAAGCAGAGCAAAAGAATCTTAAAGCAAAAGATGTCTATCCTCTTCAAGTAGAGCGTGTGCCTAAGAAAGAAGTCAAGGCGATCGAAAAAGATGCAGAGGAAAAAGCAGTTGCAGCGATCTATCGCAGGTTTACAGGCGGATATGCCTTTGAACCTCAAATCGTGAAAGCGATGGACCCGAACGAAGAGAAAAAAGGGGACGAAAAAGTTGCGTTGCTTGATGAAACAAAAGAATCAAAACAGACATCATCCGTAAGTTTGACATACGAAGAGATCTCACTTGTATCAGAGCATCTTGATGAACTGCCTGGTGTAAATGTCATCAATGACTGGACAAGGAAATATCCGTATGAAAAAACCCTCTATAATGTCCTTGGCGGTGTCACCACTCCAGAGCAAGGCATTATAAAAGAGCGTGAAGATTACTATATGGCAAGAGGTTACTCGAGAAATGACCGAGTAGGAAAAAGTTATTTAGAATATCAATATGAAGATTTTCTCAATCCAGAAAAAGCAACTGTTCAATATACACAGGTCGGCGGCAAACTGCTTGATGAAATCAAGCGGACAGAAGGACGAAGAGGACTTGACCTTGCACTCACATTTGATATGGAGCTGCAAAAGGAAGTCGACAAAATCGTTGAATCAGAGCTAAGATCCGCTAGTGCAAGAAACTATATGATGGACCGTGCCTTTGTTGTGATGATGGACCCTAACACAGGTGATGTTCTCGCAATGTCAGGGAAGAAAATGGACGGAAGAGACGTCACAGATTATGCGATCGGAACATTTACGACTCAGTATGAAATGGGCTCTGTTGTCAAAGGAGCTACTGTCCTCTCTGGTTATCAAGATGGCATGTCACACAACCAATCCTATACGGATACACCGCTGTATTTTGCGGGAAATGGAAAACCGAAGAAATCATATACCAATCTTGGCTGGGTTAATGATCTTCGAGCGCTACAAAAAAGTTCAAACGTCTATATGTTTCATGTAGCGATGAGAATGGCAGGGATCACCTACCAAAAGAATGGGCCATTACCGGCAAGACCTGAACACTTACAAAAAATGAGAAACTACTATGCGCAATTCGGTCTTGGCGTAAAAACAGGCATCGATTTGCCGCAGGAATCAAGCGGAATGCAGACGCATCCTAAGACAGTCGGCGGACTCTTACTTGATGAAGCGATTGGCCAGTATGACACGTATACACCACTTCAAGTTGCACAATACATGTCGACCATCGCAAATGGAGGTAACCGTATTCAGCCAAGAGTGGTGAAAAGTGTTCACTTCCCAACGAATAAGGAAGAAGTAGGTCCTGTTGTGAAGAAATATGAGCCGAAGGTGCTGAACACCATTAACAACTCGAAAGCAGATATCGACCGTGTCAAAATGGGACTAAAAATGGTCACATCAACAGGCGGGACTGCAGCTGGCCGGTTCGGTCAGCATGATGTCGCAGGGAAAACGGGTACAGCCCAAACCTTCTACTATGGTGCCAACCGGAGCTGGTGGGGGAATGCCACGTACAATTTAACCTTTGGAGGATATTATCCTTCTTCCAATCCGAAAGTGGCATTTAGTGTCGTCACACCGTATGTATCAGATAAAGATCCTGTCATTAAAACCATTCCAAGTAAAATTGTTGATAAGTACGTTGAATTACAAAAGAAATATGAAAAGCAATAAACAGCAGGGAGCACAGCAAGAGAAAGTGCTCCCTTTTTGCTGAAAATATGGACGTTTCACAAGAGATTGGGAGGAAAATACGGTTTTTCTAGCGAATCCTTTTTATACATCAAACTAAGGACAACCCTAAAAAAATTAAAGGAGGGTCGGACGACGATGGAACAAAAAATGAAAGATTCGAATCAGCTGTACTCGAATATTGATTTACATGCCGTTCTTTCTTCTAATGGCCGCTTTCTCTACATTTCTTCCAATTGTAAGCAGCTTTTGCTCTATGAACAAAAGGATTTACTAGGGTGTTTTTTGAAAGACTTTGTTCATACCGAAGATCAATTTCTCGTCGAAAGTTATTTCTATAATCAGCACATGCTAGAGATTTGCCACTTTAGACTGCTTAGAAGTGATCTTACAGCTGTATGGGTAGAAGCAAGCATTGATTTTGTTGCTTGTGATGGGTTAGACAACGAATTAAGTAGAGAAATGATCCTGAAAATGAGGGTAATGAATACAGAGCCTCAAAAAGCAGCATTTCAACCAACAGAAGTGTCAGAACAGTCGTTAGGCAGTCTACCGGCTTTCCAAGATGTCAGTGAAGCTGAAAAGCTGATTGCCATGCTGCCAAATCCGTTATGTATTACGGCGCTTGGGAAAATTGTGTATGCCAACGATGCGATGCTGCAATTAATGGGTGTATGTACAAAAGATGAAATGATCGGCAAGTCTGCGTTTGATTTTATTGCCGAGGAGTACCATGACATTGTGAGAAGCCGAATCAAAAGACTACAGCAAGGCCTTCCAGTCGGAATGATTGAACAAATATGGAAAAGGAAAGACGGGAGCATGATTCATATTGAAGTGAAGTCATCTCCGGCAATTTATCAAAATCAACGGGCAGAACTTTTACTATTAGTGGATATCTCTTCCCGTAAAAAATTTCAAACCGTTCTTCAGAAAAGCAGAGAGCGGTATCAGCTGCTTATCCAAAATTCTATTGATACCATTGCCGTCATCCACGATCATAAATGGGTATTTATGAATGAATCAGGTATTAAATTATTTGAAGCCGAACATTACGATAAATTAATCGGAAAAGATATCTTTCATCAAATCCATTCATGTGATCAGCAAAAAGTCAAAAAGAGCATATCACGTATTATCGAAAGAGCATCAGATTCTGAGATTGTGACGATGAGCTGCCATACGTTTAAACACCGGTTGATTTATACAGAAATGGTGTGTATCCCTACCACATTTTTTGGTGAAACAGCCGTTCAAATTATTTTAAGAGATATATCTGAACGAAAACAAACAGAAGAACTCATGTTGCGCTCTGAAAAATTATCAATCGCAGGTCAATTGGCAGCAGGCATTGCACATGAAATAAGGAATCCACTGACGGCGATTAAGGGCTTTTTACAGCTCATTAAACCAAAAACAAAAGACCGTGATCAATATTTTGAAATTGTCTTCTCTGAGCTGAGCCGGATTGAAATCATCTTAAGTGAGCTACTAATGCTTGCGAAGCCGCAGCAAACGGCATCCATGCAGACGCTTGATTTGAAAAAAATCATTAGCGAAGTCACCGCTCTGTTAGAGACACAGGCCAACTTAAATGGAATTTTGATGAACACAAGTGATATCGAGGAGGATCTTCTGATGAATGGGGATCAAAACCAGCTGAAGCAGGTGTTTATCAATTTAATCAAAAATGCCGTCGAATCCATGCCGGACGGAGGGAAGGTAGACATTACCGCCAAAGCCGAAAAAGAAGGAATACTTGTCACGATTAGAGATGAAGGAATTGGTATTCCTGAATCGGTCATGAAGCGGATCGGCGAACCTTTTTTAACAACAAAAGAAAAGGGAACAGGACTTGGGCTCATGGTGACATTTAATATTTTAGAAAATCACAACGGAACCATCCGGGTAGATAGCCACCCAGAGAAAGGGACTGTGTTTCACATCATGTTTCCCGCAAAATAAAAACAACGGCAAGAGAGCCGTTGTTTCATCCGTCTATTGATTGTATGGAACGCTTTTCAAGAACAAATTGTTCGAGACGGTCAAGTCCTTCTTTTAACGTTTCAAGTGAATATGCATAGGAAAGACGCACATATCCTTCTCCGAGTGAAGAGAAAGCAGAACCAGGTACGACCGCAAGTCTTGTACTTTCTAACAACTCCATGCAAAAATCAAATGAACTCATCCCAAACGATTCAATGGAAGGGAAAATATAAAAAGCGCCGGAAGGCTTAATGACCGGAAGCCCCATAGAAATGAGCCGATCATATACATAGTCGAGTCTTTTCTTATATTGCTCTCTCATGATCAGTGCATCATCCACACCATTTGTCACTGCTTCAAGTGCCGCCTTTTGTGAGATAGCCGAGGCACAAGACACGTTATATTGATGTACTTTTAATACATGTTTAGCAATAGGAGCGGAAGCAAATAAAAAGCCGATTCTCCATCCGGTCATGCTATGAGATTTTGACAGTCCATTGATGACAATCGTCTGTTCCTTTAAGAAAGAAGCAATGGAATGATGCGGACGATCAAATGTCAGCTCACTATAAATTTCATCAGATAGAATAAAAATATCCTTTCCTTCAAGAAGCTGTGCAATTTCTTTCAATTCTTCTTCTAATAGCGTGACCCCAGTTGGATTTGAAGGGTATGGAAGGACAACACACTTTGTCTTTTCCGTTAATGCATCTTCAATCAGCTTGGCGTTTAATTTAAAACCGGCATTTGTTGTGTCGATATGCACAGGCACCGCACCGCACATCCGAATGATCGGTTCATAGCCAGGGTACACAGGGCCGGGCAGGATGACCTCATCGCCTTCAGTCAAAATGGTTCGAAACGCAGCATCAATTGCTTGACTAGCACCTGTTGTCACAATGATTTCTGTCTCTGCATCATAATCAAGATGGACTTTCTTTTTGATGTACTGCTGGATCGCTTGTCTTAGCTCTAAAAATCCAGCATTATGAGTATACGAGGTGAAATTCTCGTCAATGGCTGTTTTGGCAGCTGTTTTGACATGATGCGGCGTATAAAAATCGGGCTGACCTATGGTCAATGAAACGACATCCTCATATGAAGATACGAGATTTGAAAATGTTCGAATGCCTGAAATTTCAATATCCTTTACTCTTGGATTCAGCAAATGCTCCATTTCTCATCACCTTAAAAATTTATGTTTTTATCCTATTTTACCATTCACTGCATAAATGTCACCTGCGGAAAGGCTTCGGATATCGTTATATGTAGTCTATTCTCCTATCCATCACAGCATGAGTGATATATGAAGAAAGAGCAACATTTATTATAGCGTAACCTGCTCGGAAAATACAGCTCTGCTTAAGATGATTAGAATAAGGCAAAACGGTATAAACTGAAAGAACGAGAGAATCAAGTCATGGGAATTGCTTTCACAGGCATACGATCTCCTGAAGGAGGACGATAATAGATGGATCAATCAGCAAAGACATCGAAAATAGCCTTTTTATCCGTCATGAGTAATACGTTTGTTGTGGTCCTTAAAATCATTGTAGGGGTGTTAACTGGATCTGTTGCGGTTTTATCAGAAGCCATTCACTCTTTTCTCGATTTAATGGCCTCTTTTATTGCATTTATCTCTGTTCGTATTTCAAGAAAGCCGGCAGATTCAAAACATCCTTATGGACATGGGAAAGTTGAGAATATTTCTGGAACGATTGAAACTTTGTTGATTTTTGTTGCTGGGATTTGGATCATTTATGAATGTGTTCATAAATTAATGCATCCAGAGCCTGTTAAACTGCCGGTACTTGGTATTGTGGTCATGCTGATCGGGGCACTTATCAATTTTGTTGTGTCGAGAGTTGTGAACAAAGAGGCAGAGCGAGTACATTCTGTTGCCATGAAATCGAATGCACTGCATCTTTTAACAGATGTGTTTACGTCACTAGGGGTCGCCATTAGTTTATTGCTTGTTGCATTAACGGACTGGTATTTCCTCGATCCGATTATTGGAATGGTGCTAGCGCTCTATATTATGCGTGAAGCGTTTAAACTCATGAAGGAAGCCTTCCCGCCGCTTGTCGACGCCCGGTTAACTCCGGAAGAAGAACAAGCGATAGAGGGCATCATTCAAACATTCAGTCAAGAATTCATTGAATATCATGACTTTCGAACAAGACGATCCGGTGCTGAAGAATATATTGATTTTCATTTGATTGTTCATGGAAAAACAACCATTGAAGATGTTCACCAATTATGTGATCGAATTGAAGAGAACATTCAGCAGGCGTTTCCGCATGCACAAATCTTTATTCATGTAGAACCTGAAAGTGAAAGAAGCACACAAACGTAAAAAGGCGATACCACCTCTTTGAAGGTTGTATCGCCTTTTTTTACGCTTCATCTATGAAATGAAATCAATATCCATAAGCAGTATCGTAATCTTCATACCAAGAGATATAAGCAGCATCTTCATTAGATAAACCATGTTTCATATCTAAAAAATCAGCTTCGCAAATATCTTCAATCACAGTCATTTCGTTGTTCTTTAATAGTACGACAGTTCCCATCATGAACACCTTTCTTTAAAAAATCCTTGACTATTGTATCATGTGAAATGTGATTGTCAACAGAAGAATCGAAATGAGACAAAAATATCACAAAATGTTAAAAAATCAGGCGTTGAAAGAACTAGATGTGCCATAATTTTCGTGAATTTTCAGTATTTATTCACATAAATCATCATTACAAAATGATCTAAAATTCATGTAAAAATGAAAAGCTCCATTGATCTTGCGATATTCATAAGATATAATAACGAATGATTATAAGAAATTTATAGAAAACATACATAATAAAGGAGAAATAGGATGGAAACAAACATGTCAGAAGCACCTATTCAAGAAGAAAAACATCCTGAACTAGCTGGAGTAGGTTATCGTTTTCTTGCTCATCTTTTAGACGGTGTCATTATTAGTGTACCATTCTCATTCATTGTATTTATTCTCGCAACACTCTTTTTTGTCTCAAGCCCTGAGGCGGCATTTTTAATGTATGATGATAGCTATTACTATTCTTCAACGGTGATCACGGATGAAGAATGGGCAGTCATAATGGGCTTTATCTTTTTCTATGGCGTAACGATTTTAGTCGGTATCGCGGTGACTTGGCTGTATTATGCGATCATGGAATCATCAAAGCTGCAAGGAACTCTTGGCAAAATGGCTCTTGGAATCAAAGTGACAAAAGTAACGGGTGGAAAAATAACATTCGGGCGCGCGACAGGTCGCTTTTTTGCAAAAGGCTTTTTGTCTCCAATCTTATGTATTGGCTACATCATTGCGTTTTTCACAGAAAAAAAACAAGCACTTCACGATTTGATTGCAAGTACCATTGTCGTAAAGAAATAATGAAAAGAAGCACCTCTGCTAAATAGTAAGGGGTGCTTTTTGTATAGATTGCTTGTATGGAAGAGGGAAACGTCACATAAAGTAGAATGATAGTGAAAATAAAGCAGAGAAGGGAGTCAATCTATTGAAAAGAGGGAAAATGATCGTTCAGAAAAAAGGGGCAAGCTTCGGGCTCTTTTTCACCGCACCTGTTTTGGCCTGGGCATTGTATGATTTTGCAAATACGATATTTTCATCGAATATGATCACCATTTTCTTCCCATTTTACTTGCAGGAGACGATAGGCGACAGTGCGAGGATGGATCAAATAGCCAGTACATTTATTTCTTATGCGAACGCATTTGCAAGCTTTTTCCTCGTCATTTTTACGCCTTTATACGGTGTGCTGATTGATCGTACAGGGAAAAAGAAGCGGTATATCACGGTGTTTACCCTGATTTGTATTGCCTGTACCTTTATGATGGGGATCTTTGCTGGGATTGATTTCTCAAGCGAATGGTTTGGTCTTCCTGTTTCCTTATTGGTGGTGGTTACCTTGTTCGTCATCGCCAAATTTTTCTATCACTCTAGTCTTGTTTTTTATGACACCATTTTGCCCGATCTTGGGACAAAGGATGAAATCCCCCTCATTTCTGGATTCGGTATTGCTGTCGGCTATTTAGGTACACTTGTCGGCCTTTCTGTTTATTTACTTGTAGGAAATGACCAGTTTCATGAAGCATTTATTCCGACAGCCCTTTTATTCTTTCTCTTTTTTCTTCCCTTTCTCTTTATTATAAAAGATCCTCAACCTCTCCCGCAGCAAGAGAAAAAGGCGTCTTTTTTCAGCGGGTATAAAGAGATTATTCGTACGTTTAAAGAGATGAAGCAGTACAAACCGGCCTTTATTTTTATGATCGCTTTCTTTTTTATGAATGATGCGTTGCAGACAGCGATTGCGATGATGGCGGTTTATGCGAAAATTATCATTGGCTTTACGGCAGGTCAATTTATTTTGCTTTATCTTGTGTCCACGATTTCAAGTATCATTGGCTCGTTTCTATTCGGATATGTCACAAAGGCCATCGGGGCAAAGCGCTCGATTACAGTCGTGTATGTCATTTTAATTGTGGCGCTCATTCTAGCTGTGACAGCGACAACTGAATGGGTCTTCTGGGTAGCAGGCAGTCTATTCGGAATTTCACTTGGCGCAAGCTGGGGATCATCACGAATCCTCATTATTGAGCTGACGCCTAAAGAAAAACGAGGGCAATTTTTTGGTCTCTTTGCGTTTTCGGGAAAGGTGTCTTCAATTGTTGGTCCCATCATTTATGGCTCCGTCACACTGCTATTTGCAGCACATGGGAATCTCGCAAGCCGTCTTGCATTAGGGTCTTTGCTCATCCTTGCAGCCATAGGACTTGTGATTCATCAATTCGTGCGAGAGAAAGCGTAAAGAAACGTCAACTTTTTACCCATGCTGCCGATATAAAAAGTACAATCTTATATTGAAGAATAGAGGGATTTCCGTGGCTTTAAACAAACAAGAAATTTTACTTGACTCTGGTACTAATGAATTGGAAATTGTGAAGTTTGAAATTGGTTCAAATCAATTCGGCATTAACGTCATGAAAGTAAGAGAAATTATTCAGCCAGTTGAGGTGACAGTTATACCGCACTCTCACCAAGATGTAGAAGGGATGATTAGTTTACGAGGCGAGATTTTACCAGTCATCAATCTATTTTCCTTTTTTAATGTCGAGTCAGATCAGTCAGAACAAGAGAAATACATTGTGACTGAATTCAACCAACGGAAATTTGTGTTCCATACAGGAACGGTATCACAAATTCACCGCGTCAGCTGGGAAGAGATTGAAAAACCAACTGCACTCAATCAAGGAATGGACCGTCATTTAACAGGGATCATCAAGCTTGACGAGAAAATGATTTTCCTTCCAGATTACGAAAAAATCATTTATGATATTGAATCCGCATCTGGCGTAGACACATATCATATGTTTGACGGTGAGAAAGACGAGAGAAGAACAGGGAAGAAGCTGTATGTTGTTGAAGATTCTCCGCTTCTCATGCGCTTATTAACAAATGAATTAACCGAGGCAGGCTATAAAAACATTGTAACCTTTGAAGATGGGAAACAAGCATATGACCATGTCATGGATCTCGTCAGTAAAGGCATTAGTGTGACAGAAGAAATTGATATGATTATTACAGATATAGAAATGCCAAAAATGGATGGACATCGATTAACAAAGCTGCTGAAGGACAATCCTTTAACACAGTCCATTCCAATTCTCATTTTCTCTTCATTAATTACGGACGATCTGCGTCATAAAGGGGAAACCATCGGTGCAGATGATCAAATTAGTAAACCAGAAATTCATCAGCTGATTGAAAAAGTAGATCATTTTATTATCTAAAGAAAAAAACCACTCGCTTTGAGTGGTTTTTCAGCGTGTAGACAAACCCTCGCATTCTTTGTCAGTCCTGCGCTCTGGTGCTCACGAATGCCAAATTCGCTCCGCACAAGTAGCTGTCCTTCCTAGACTGCAAAGGTTTTCTATCACTCTGAAAAGAAGACAAAGAGCTAAAATAAACAACATTTTAGCCCTTTGTCCATAATATGAAAAACCACTCGCTTTGAGTGGTTTTTTCTGTTTAAAAATAACTTTCCCCGAGCCGTTTGAAGACGGGTTTTGTATAATGTGATTTTTGTTTTGTGGCGGCAGGTTTTTCTTTTAAACCGACATACGTTTGAAGTATTTGTTTTGCTCGATTTAATGACATATTCGCTTTCGGATTGCGATATGATTGATTTAAATTTCCTAAGTGTGGCAAAAATTCGAAGTCTTCTTTAGTTGGTGGCAGATGAAAATAATAATCTCCGATTTCAATCAGCACGTCGGACTGTTGTTGACTATATCTGGGATTGTTAGAGAAATGTAGGCCCACTTTTCTTCCTTTACCTTCTTGCAATAGTTTTTGCAGCGCACGTTTTTTCAAAAGATAAAGAAACTTGGGATTTGGTGCGGTTTTAGCATGGCGGTTAACAGTATAAATGGCTTTTGCGATGTTTTCTGCTGTAGGTTCTATGTCTTTAGTATGAGCATAATCGTCCATTTTTTCTCTCCTTTGTCTTTCGTCTTCCTGTGCTTAGTATAAATTATACGTTTTTATTAGTAAATTGCAAATATACTTATTGTAAAAAGAAAACCTTTGGTATAAAGGGATTAGAGGGGATTAAAAATTGATTGTTTTAGAATCCCCCCCAAAATATCCCCCAAATTATAAATTCATAGCCTCTTCAAAAACTTCAACTGACTCTATTTCTAATTCTTCAAAAGTATGGCTATAGATATCATTAATCATTTGAGGGCTGTTCCCAAGACGATCAGCTATTACTTTGACTGGAATTCTTTTGCTTATAAGTATAGTCGCATGAGTATGCCTTAAACCATGAACAGTTATTTTTTTTAGTTTTTGATTATCAGCGACAGTATTTACAGCATAATTAAGTGAGTTAGGTGATATAGGTTTTCCACTTGTTCGACTGATTAATATGAAATCTTCTTCTTTTAGAGGTTGACCAAAGGAAAGCTTTAATTCTTTACACCATTTTTGATATAATTTTAATTGGTTTATTACTTTCCCCCCGACTTTTATAGTGCGGTAACTATTATTAGTTTTTGGGGGGCGTAAACCATCATAATCACGGGTTTTGTTTATTGTGATTCTGAATTTGTTAAAATCAATGTCTTTCCATGTTAGACCTAACGCTTCACCCTTACGCATACCTGTACTTGCAAGTATGAGAAGTGCAGTATAATGTGAAATACTTTTAAGCGCTTGAGCGCCTTCCAGAAAAATGCTTAATTGTTCAGCAGTATAAAAATTATCGACAATCAGAGTGCTTGGATTGTCTTTTCTTATTTTCACCTTTTTAAAGCGGTTTTTCTTTATTATTTCGTTTTCGACAGCAGCATTAATTCCGATTTTGAAGATTGTATGGTACGCATGAACCGTACTGGGAGTTAATTTGTCTAATAACTTATTTATAAACTTCTTCTTATATGTTGCTGCGTCTAGGTTATTGATCTTTATATTTCCCAACAAAGGTTTTATGTGGTTCTCTATCGTGAAAACCCTCGCTTTGATAGTAGGAGTTTTCCATTGATCTCGGTTTGTCTCCATCCAAATATCAAACCACTTAGAAATAGTTAAATTTGTACTTTCTATTTCTTTAATCTCTCCATCTAATATAGAAGATTTCACCTTTAAAAGCATTCTATAGGCTTCGCTTTCACTTTTGAAACCTTGTTTTGAAGCTTCACGACGCTTACCAAATTCATCATAATAACGGTATCGATAACACCACCGTTTTTCATTTTTAGCATTAAAATAATAAAACAAATGATCATCTTTATTGCTTTTTTCCATCTTCATTGTATCAGCCCTTTCCACGTGGACAGACGCATTAAAAGGGGCGTTTATTTAGGCATCACCTCCTCAAAATTTTCAATGACTCCTAAAGGCTCGAAACAAATAGTATGCTTTCCCACTTGTTTATATAAGCCATATTTCTCCTTATATCTTTTTAGAGCATCTTCAAGGAATTGTTCAGTTACATTCAAGTATTCAGCTAATTCAAAACGATTTCTTATCCCTTCTTTTTGTGCATCAATTAATCTTTCCAGGGGGAACAACAACTTATATCCCCATTCACGTGCACGCAATTCCTGCTTCCTGTTTTTAAGTTTAGTTTGATCGAGTATGTTTCCGTAAGTAGTAAAGTGATGACCAAGTTCTTCAGCAAGGGTACATGTTTTCTCAACACTAGATAATGTTTGATTGATCCATATCACATTATCACCGTATAAGCCTTTAGTTTTGAGTGATAATACTTTTTCGTAAACGTCGATTCCGCTTGCTGTCGCACTTTGTAATAAAGAATGGTAGTCCAATGATGCTGCACCTCAATTTTGTTCTCTCTTAGATTTAATAAATTGGAGAAATTTTTCTATTTCTTCTAATTCTTCGGTTGTCCATTCTTCGCCATCATGGTGCGCTGCGACGGTTTCAATAGGAGACTCAACCCTTCCTAAAAGATAGTCAATTGAGACATCAAAATAATCAGCGACTTTTTTCACCTTATCAACGCCGGGTGTTTTATCATCCCATCTTCTAATTGTTCCGTTTGATAAGTTAGTTCTTCTTTCTAATTCTGCTAAAGTTATTTTACGTTCATTAGCTAACTTTTTTATTTTCTCAACTATTGTCATATCAACCATCCTTAGGTTAGCTTATGACTGGAATAAACTTTATGCTAATTTGTGTTTGACAAATAGCATATAGTCTATTAAACTGTGTTCATAAGCTATTTATTCAGCTATCGAGACACGACAAACTATAGCCTAAAACCACGTTCCCCAACGCAAAAGGCTAAATTTGTATGCTTATTTCGCTATGCCTAGATATTAGCATATATCCTAATCCTGGTCAACGAAAAGCTGAATAATTAGCACAAAAAAACATTGAAAGAAGGTTTTAATGATGCAAGCCGACTTCGGAAAGAAAATTAAAACGTGGCTAATCATGAACGACATGCAGCAAAAAGAATTAGCCAAACAATTAAATATCTCAAACGCATACCTATCTGACATTTTATTAGGAAAGCGTCAAGGTAAGAAAGTGAGAGAAAAAATCGTTCAAATTGTAGAGAAGAAAGGAGCGTCTTGGCTTGGCGATAGTTAATTTTGATGTGGATGTTAATCAAGATGAAATTCGCAATTATATTTATCAGCAACTAGAAGCAGCACTTGAAGAAGTTTTGTTCACTTGGGACATAGAACAAATGGCAAAAAGAACTTGCATGAGTAAAAGCTTTTTAGAGAATGAATTTTTACATGATCCAAGAATGAAACTTCTTGAGAGACGCAAGGAAAGAGGGAAGCGGTTTTGGTTCTATGAAGAATCAAAAGAAGTCATGAAACAAATTATGGATGAATGGTAAATAAAAGCGTGGACAGACGCAATTTAAGGAATTTTTAAATCCGCTGCAACTCGTATTAGTGAAAGGTCACTCTTTCTTATAGAGGGGTGAACTTTGAATAAATTGATCAATAACATTATTCGATAGGAGGAAATGAAAATGGACAAAAATACAAAAAATCCATATGCGCCTGGTCCGGTGAAGGTATGGAAAATGACTAAAGAAGAACTCGAAGCGTATATAGAGAAGCATCCTATTATCTATCGGGAGGAATTAAAACCGTCACCAACCTTTCGTACGGGTAATTGGGGGGCTGAAAAACTATGAGTCTACCAAAACATATCGAGTTATTGCATACCGTCAAAGCCTGTAAAAATCAAACCATGCAAATTGAGGATGCAGCGACTCATCTAAAAGTACCCGGTTTTGTCATTCCTATGTTAGTCAAAAAAAATGATGACTTGAGCATTCAAGGGAATCTGATTCTAGCAAAAAAGGAGTCAACGGGACAAGCTGTTTTCATGATTTTAACATTCATTAGCATCATCATTATTGCCGGTTTTTTCGGGGAATAAGGAGTCATGCCGCTCATGATTTTCATCACATTAAATAGATTTATAGGAGGTACAAGCATGACTAATAAAATCGTTTGTCCAAGCTGCAAGAGTGAAACGGGCTTTTTTACAAAAGAAAGGGTCACGGGTTCAGCTACCGTCTATTACAATTCCAATGGAGATTTGGAAGAAGATCAGCACGCAATGTATGATTCGTTATTACATTATGGAGGTTCAAAAGCGTATTGCAGAGCTTGCGAACATTACATAGGGCGTACTGATGCATTGTGGAGCGGCGATAGAGTGGGAAAATAAAAAACTGATCCGCTCGGGATCAGTCAAGCTTCTTACTTGTACATTATAGGGTCATGCAAGTAAGGAAGGTACGGGAAGTTTAGGAGCTTTCCCATATTGATTCGACTTTAACATGATTAACAAAAATATACAATAATCAAATTTGAGATAAAAAGGGGATTTTTCAAATGAAATTAATGGGTACACCTGCAACTGTTTCTAAAGTTAGAGCGAAGTTACAGCATATCGGACGTCAAGAAGATAAAGAGGCTCAATTCTATGATGCGGGCATGGTATCAGTCTTGAAATTTGTTGCCGCTAAAACCCTTTACGATCCACAAGGGGCGCTTAATGCTGACATTGAATGGTCTGAATCTACAGTACAGGCGCAAGAAAATGTAGATGACTTGTACGAGAAATTAGAAGGGCTTTTATCACATTCTAAAAATATATTAAAAGACTTTGATTCAGCACATGCAGCAAAGGCAGGTCTTGAAGTTGAGGATGCTTTTGTGACTGGATTCGTGGCAGGTTTCCGCTATTTGATGAATGAAGCAGCGTACAGCAAGAACGTCAATTTTCTAAAGTAAGGTGATTGTAATGATTGGTTGGATTAAGCTTCATCGGAGCATACAAGATCATTGGATATATCAAGAAAAAAGGAAATTTTCTAAATATGAAGCTTGGCTCGATTTACTTATGAAAGCCAGTCATAAAGATAATAAATTCGTGTTAGGAAATGACCTTCATGAATTGAAGAAGGGCGAGCTAGTGACTTCAATTCGTAAACTTGGTGATCATTGGTCTTGGTCAAATACGAAGGTTTCCCAGTTTCTCGACCTGTTAAAAAGCGACGGGATGATTGACTATAAAAAAGACACAAAAAAGACGCTTATAACCATTGTTAATTATGGGGTTTACCATGATTCAGAAAATGAAAAAAAGACACAAAAAGAACACGAAAAAGACACGAAGCGAACACAAAAACACACAATCAAGAATGAAAAGAATGTAAAGAATGAAAAGAATATAAATAATTCTCGTCACAAGTACGAACCTTGTGACATGGAGAATGCCAATTTGCTTTATCAAAGAATCCTTGAAAATAATTCGCAAGCTAAAAAACCGAACCTGGAAAAATGGGCGAGTGATTTTAGGTTAATTAGGCAGATCGACAAGCGGACGGATGCACAGGTAAAGTATTTGATTAACTGGACACAAAAAGATAATTTTTGGAAATCAAACATATTGAGTCCTGCTAGTCTTAGAAAGCAGTTTGATAAATTGACCGTAAGAATTAAAAGCGAAAGAGAAGCAGCAAAGAGAAAAGCGGCTGTGAATGAAAAGGAGTTTGATTTGACTGATGACTAAAGCTGAAACACTAGAGTTACTTAAACTAATCAAGACATATTATGAGCATTTTGAATTTGATCAAACAAAGCTAGACGCATGGGCTAGAATCTTAAAGCCCGAGAATTACGAGAAGATCGAAAATAATTTGATAGATTACGTTAAATACAATCAGTTCCCGCCAAAAGTGGCTGATCTAATCAAAGTAAAAGAAGCAAGGAAAGACCGGTCCGCTGCCATACCGAACGTCGAGGAAACTCAAAACTATCTTTCTGAACTGGACAAGGCTGAACCAACCCAAGAAGAACTAGAACAGATCGAGCAGCATAAAGCAGAGATACGAAAGGTGCTTGGGATAGGTGATCCGTCATGACAGGAGCGGTATTTTATTTCAACGACGAAGCAGAACAGCAATATCTAGGCGCAATCTTACAAGAGCCGGACTTGATTAAATATTCACAACTCAAGCCAATTCATTTCTACCGACAGCAAAATCAATCCATTTACAAAGCCTTTCAAGAGCTTGATAAAAAAGGCGATCCTATTGACATAGTGTCAGTTATTGAGCATGTGGGACGAGAAAATCTAAAAGGGATTGGTGGAAGAAAATACTTAACTGAATTGTTGAACGCCTCAATCACTACAGCAAAACAAGCATTCTATGAAAATCTAATTATTGATTATTGGAAAAAACGAGAGATTGCGAAAGTTGGTGTCAAACTTAAAGAATCTTCCAACAGCGACGATACGAGCCAAACCATACAAGAGGGTATAAGCTCTCTCATGAGTTTAGAGGATGCGACAGGCACGGACGACGACGGGTCTATCAATAATGACCTAGTTGAAATCTATCAAGAGTTAGAAACGCCTAAAGGTGATGTAACTGGTATGCCTAGCGGTTTTACTGAATTGGACCGAATGACGTCGGGTTTTCAGCGGCAAGAATTTATAATCGTCGCCGCTCGTCCATCCGTAGGAAAAACCGCCTTTTGTTTGAATGTAGCAAGCAATTTCATGGAAAACCCGCTTAATTTAGGTAAAGGCGGAGCGGTTGGCATCTTTTCACTTGAAATGTCACGTAAGCAATTAATAAAACGGATGCAATCAAGTATCGGTAACATTAACGCTCAATCCATCCGCACGAGTAATTTAAACGCTGATGAGTGGGGCAGATTAAGCAAAGTGAACGGGGTTTTAGATTGTGCCGCTCTTAGAATATTTGATCAACCAGGCATGACGATAAATGACATTTGGGCAAAGGCTCGCAAGATGAAACGGGAATTTGAAGGCAAGGACATGATGATCATTATTGACTATCTGCAATTGATCGTCGGCAATCCAGTCCATAGAGGAAACAGACAAGCAGAAATCGGAGAAATAAGCCGTATGCTCAAGCAAATGGCAAGGGAATTAGACATTGCTGTCATTGCATTGAGTCAGCTTTCACGTGGAGTTGAACAACGCCAGGAGAAGCGCCCTATGATGTCAGACATTAGAGAATCGGGGCAGATCGAGCAAGACGCTGATGTTATCGCATTTCTCTATCGTGATGACTATTACGACAAAGAAACAGAGAATAAGAACATTATTGAAATCATTATTGCTAAACAGCGTAACGGTCCAGTCGGTACGGTTTCACTAGCGTTCGTTAAAGAATATAACAAATTCGTTAACCTGGAATATAGGGAATCGGCATGACGGTCAAAGATTGGTATAAAGAGGCGATAAAGCTCAATCAGTACGCCTTGATATTGCTGATCGAATTTCTTGTTTACGAAAAGGCAGTGATAAAAATGACGGATCAAGAAGAAAAACTTTTCTTTTACTTACAACCGAAATTTCATTCGAGAATGAATGATCATTTGAAGCACTATCATACAAAAATTCAATTGGAGGAATCGGGCATATGAGCAACGGAAAAGAGCGGTTAACAGAAGATCAAAGACAATTTTTAATTGAATGGTTAACAGTTATCGGGCGAGGGTATTCACGGGAATTTTACGAGAAAATGAATGACCAGGAACTAGAAAAACAATATTTGCTTAACGTTCCCCAAGAAATTTGATTAAACGAGAGCTTATCGGCTTAGGAGGAAACAAAATGCACCCTTTAAGAATGTTAAAAATGTTTGAAATGCAAGCAGAGTTAGACAGGAAAATCATTGAAGAAAAAGGGCTAGAAGGTCAAGACCTTCTGCCTGGACTTATCTTGGCGTTACAAGTGGAGCTAGGGGAGTGCGCTAACGAGTGGCGAGGCTTTAAATTTTGGAGCAAAGACCTGCAACCATGCACCGAAAAGTTGATAGAGTGTTCTCTTTGCATGGGAACTGGCGATATAAATTACGAAAGGGTCGCAGAGGAAGCAGAAGGCAGCGGAGGACACGAATATATCAAATGTGAAGAATGCAACGGAGAAGGAACGACAGGTACAAAAAACCCACTCTTAGAAGAATACGTGGACTGTCTGCATTTCATCTTGAGCATTGGAAATAGTATTGGTTATTCATCACGTATTTGTAATGTGAACTTATTGAGTAGAATCATCAAAGAAGTGAGCGTAGAAAAAGCGTTTCTAGGTGTCTTCAAAAGCGTTGCATTCCTATTTACGGAAATTGATGATTTTGTTATGGTTTATCACCACTATAGAAAAATTTTTAATGAATTTAACGAGCTAGGAAAAGCACTTGGTTTTACCCCTAAAGAAATAGAAGATGCGTACATGAAAAAGAACGCTGTCAATCATTTGCGGCAGCAGGAGGGGTATTGATGGATTTTGCTATCGTTAAACGACTACTAATCTTTTATATTGTGTTCGGATCGCTGTCCGCTTTAGCGATCATGCATATAAATTAAGGAGGCAATGAAAGACTTGAGATTACAAGACATTCCAAGTAAAATTATAGATATTGAGACTTTAGACACAGGAAAAGAGCCTATAATTTTCGTTTTATCTAATGGCATATTTAAATATGCACCGCTGCCGCCGCATGGTGAAACAAAAATCGTTACACATGACAACAAAGTAACTCGTGTTAGCTTCAATGAAGGCGAGTTATTCAAGTAAATAAAACCGTTCTACCGGAAAGCCGGGGGACACTGATCATAACAGCAAAGCGCTGTGTGATTGGTGTCCCTTTTTTTATTTCAGAAAAGGAGAAACCTAAATGAAAACGTTGAGAGCTGCTTTTATAAAAGCGGGTTATAAATCTATACCAACAAAAAGAACTGACGTTCCTAAGAACAAATGTGCTCGAAATCACACGCAGAAGCTTTCACAAAAAGAAATAAGAGAGCTTATGGGTGTTTACCGCCCAACATATAAAAGAGGGCGTGGCGGGGCATTTAAAAGCAAATAAAAGGGGGTGGTATTTTGAAAGATTTAATCAAGGAATATAAAGCAACTTTAGAAGAAACTAAAAGAAGTTTGACAGCATCTACAGACGAAGAAGAAAAGAAAACGTACCGCTCAATAATCTATGACTTAGAATATGCGGTCGAGTGGATGGAAACAGAAAGAGAACCAGGGGCAAGGCGTGACACGGATCGCCGCTCTTATTATCAACGTACTTTACTTGCAGATAACGGGTTGCTTGATGCCTTATCGTCAAAATATCATGTACCCGAACCCTCTCCACTTGAAATAAACGAAAATGAACTAGATTTACTCAATTATGTCTTGTCTACGCTGACGGATAAGGAGAAAGAGATTTTTATAACCGTTGTTGGTCACAATGTATCTTTCAGCAAATGCGCCGCACTTTATGGGATAGCAAAAGGATCAGTCCAAAAACATATAGAGAGGGGAAGAAAAAAGATCGCTCAAAAGGTAGCAGAATTGAGAGCGGGAGAAAGGGGATATGCTGATGTTGGGTGAACCGCCTGTAATTGATAAAAAGGAAACGAGAAAAAGAGTTGAAAGGATTCTCGACAACTATCGTTTGTATCTTCTCCAAGTCCCGGACGATATGCTTCCGAAGATAACAGGAGGATTCAGCATAGTGCCGCCCGCTACTACCAACGCTTTCCGTTCGTCAACTGAAAGCACAGCCATTAAACGTATTGAATGGGAGCAGAAACGAAATGCCTTTCTTGAGAAGGTGCAAAGAGCGGTCAATCGTCTTCCGTATAACGAGAGACAGATCATTATAAAACGTTACATGCAGCAAGAACCTGTTTTCGATTACCAGGTATATAACGAAATTGGCATGAGTGAAAGATCATATACACGCCTGAAAGGAAAGACGTTCCTAGACCTGGCGTATGCGCTCAATGAAGTTGTATTTAAAGCACCCGTTTAGAGGTGTTTTTTTCGTTCGACAAATTTCGTAGATAGTATCATATATTCGCTTTTTGCCGATAAAAAGGAGGGAGGGGATAAAATGTGGAATAAACACCACTTTAGCAATCACAACACAGCGGAGAAACCTTTTTTTACGATAGCACAAGATAACGGGAACGTGGATATTCTTTATAAACAAGGTGATGACAAGAAAATTGGTGTAAACACTGATGGCATGTATATATTAATGCGAGCATGGCTTGAAACTAATCATATGCTTGATCCAGAAAAAAGAAATAAATTAATAGAACTTTTGAAATAGCATCCTGCGGGGTGCTTTTTTATTTTGGCTTTATATTGGCGGAAAACTGGCGTATTTTTGGCGTTATGTTGGCGCAGCATGACAGAAAAAAGGTTGTAATATTGTATTATGCGATAGTTTGATAAAGAGAAAGCGAGGTAATTGATTTGAAGATTACCGTTCATAGAATGGAGCGGCATGCAACAAAACTATACGAACAAGGCACTTTCGTTTATGAACAAAATGTAACTATTACCGTTCAAGCTGAAGTCGTGCTTGAGAATCAAGTTTCTTTTTTAGCCGAGTTTACCTTTCCTGGTGTTAAAGATATTTCCTTTTCTAAAGCTGCTGAACTTGTACAAGAGCATTTAAAGCATGGCATTGCATAATTGCAGTGCTTTTTTTATTTGTTGGGAACGGCTGCCTTTTGGGATTTTGGTTGTGTAGTCGCAAGCGTCTTGAGGAATGGGATAGAGGCGCAAATAATAAAAGGAGTTGAATTACATGGCATCATTAAAAGGAGTGTCGGCTAATCCGACAAAAGCCAATCATATTCTAGGAGAGGACAAGGTCGTGCGTGTAGCTGTCAAGAATGACAATGACTATATCGCAGGTCCGAATCTTATTCCGCAGCGCAAGGTTAACGGTAAATGGGAAACGATTAAAACCAATTCCCCGAATCCACTTAACCCAGGCGAAAAGTTGTTTGATGAATTCAGTATGAAGGAATCATTTGGGAACAAAAAAGGGACATACCGATTTAAGGTGGACGCTGAACGATATGACAAGCAGGGCAACCACGTTGAAACCATTGGTACGTTCTACACTAGCGAATTTTATATTAAGTAATGATTGAAGCACCGTCTTTCATGGCGGTGTTTTTCTATTTGCTGTAAAGCGTCCCTGTCTGTTTACAAAATCAATGGCGGCTAACAAACGGGGGCGGCTTAGAACAAATAAAAAGGAGAGTGTAACCATGCGTATTTTAATTATCAAAAGCCGCTCCGCTTTAAGTGATAAGGCGAAGACAGCTTTGAAAGCAGAAGTAGAAGAAGCAAAACAAACGGGTCTTCTAGTCCTGGATCAAAACTATACATTCGATCTTATAAAGATTGATGACATTGACACAGAGGGATAACAAATGCCGTTAAAACGTTGTAACGTTCCCGCCTGCCGGGAATATATAGACTGGACCGAACGCTACTGTATGAAGCACCAGGGCTATGCTGATAAGCAATACAACAAAGATGTGAGATACAACAGGGAGAACGAAGCGCATTACAAATACTATCAAAGCAGAGAATGGAAATCACTTAGAGCAGCAAAGTTACGTGAGAGTCATTACAGATGCGCTGTATGTGCCGCAGAAGGACGTGTAAACATGTCCAATAGGTTAGTGGTCCATCATAAGTATAAAGAGCTTAGAGAGGTATTTCATGATGATATAGAGCGCAATGATTTAAACAATCTTGAAGTGCTTTGCCAGTTTCATCATAACCAGGAGACATTTAAGAAGTGACGGCATTTTCATTTCATTTTTTTGATTTAAGTCCCCCCGACATTTAACGGGGTGGGCTTTTTTGATTCCTGGAAATCGGCGTCCCCTCAACTTTAAAAAAAGTGTTGAAATGGAGTTTTGATTTTTCCCGTTTTTTGCGGTTTTTCACTCATTCATAAAATGGCTTGATCCTTTACAGGCGTTGAGATAGAGCGGAATCACTCATTTGTTTAATTGCCTAAAATTAATAGGTTGGATTTTGCTGAAAGGTGGTGGTTTTTATTGGCGAGAAGAAAACAAATGACGGACACATTAAAAGGGCAAATTTCAAACGAAGAACGAGAGCAGCGGCAGCAGCATGAAGAAAAATTGAAAGGCATTTCGCCATTGAAAGAGAACCCGCCTTATTGGCTGTCAACAATGGCAAAAAACGAATGGATCAGAATTTACCCTCATATTATCGAGCTGCCTATTTCGGAACTGGATCGCACTTTGTTGGCTATGTACTGTAATAGTTACGCACAGTATCGACAGGCACTAGAAGATGTGGCAAAAGAGGGACAAGTCGTTTTTGAAGTAAATAGTAAGGGGTTTGAAGTGAAAAAGAAAAACCCGTCTATTGAAATCATGATGCAAATGTCGAAAGAGATTCGAGCCATTGCGGGACAACTTGGTCTTGCGCTTGATGCCCGATTACGTCTAATCGGTTTAGGTGATGACAGCGAAGAAGACGATATTTTTGAGGCAATGAGGCAGGATGACGACGATTAAAAAAGACCCCGGTACTCTTTACGCTAAAAAAGTAGTAAACGGGGAAATTGTAGCAAGTAAAAAAGTCATCCAGGCATGTGAACGACATTTGCGGGATCTTGAAAAATCAAAAGACCCTAACTATCCATACGAGTACAAGCCCAAAAAAGGGGCGAAAGTTGTAAAGTTTCTTGAAATGCTGCCGGATATTTCAACGGGGAAACCTACGTCATTAGCACTCTTTCAAAAATTCATTGTCTATATGATATTTGCTTGGCGAGTCAAAGAAACAGGATATAGACGATTTACAAAAGCATATATCAGCATGGCACGTAAAGGCGGTAAATCCGTTCTTGTTGCCGGGATCGCTTTATATGAATTGCTTTTCGGTGATGCGCCTAGATATGATAGACAGATTTACACGACTGCAAACTCTCGTAAACAAGCAAAAGCGGTTTTTAACATGATTGTTATGCAACTTAAAAAGTTGCGGAAGAAATCAAAACAAATTAAGAAAATGACCAAGATCATTCAAAATGAAATCCGTTTCTTGTTAGAGGATAGCATCATCATGCCGTTATCTCGTGATACAGATAACCTTGACGGCTTAAACGTATTACTTGGCATTCTTGACGAATTTCACACGGCTACAAATACTAAAATGTTAGAAGTTTTAGAGTCCTCACAAATGCAACAAGATCAAAGCCTCATTTTGATCATTAGTACAGCCGGTTTCAAATTGAATGGTCCTATGTATGCTCAAGAATATCCGTATGTGACGGATATATTGAGCGGAAAGAAAGAGAACGAAAGTTATTTTGCCGTTGTCTATGAACAAGATGACGAAAAAGAGATAAGCGACGAAAGCACTTGGATAAAAAGTAACCCGTTGCTTGAAGTTGAAAGCATGAAAAAGAAATTGCTCAAGAACTTACGCAAAAAATTGAAAGAAGCCCAGGAAAAAGACGATCTGAACGGAACGCTTGTTAAGAACTTCAATTTGTGGCGTTCTGCTTCTTCGGATAGTTTGCTTAATGGCGACGATTGGAAAGATTGTGCCATTGAGGAAAAGCCGGATATATACGGGAAGCCTGTTTATATCGGTGTGGATTTGTCCAGGTCGGAAGATTTATCTTCACTCGGTTTTATTTATCCTTTAGAGGATGCCGAGGAAAACTTTTATATTGATAGTCATTCGTTTGTCGGGCGTAAAGGCGGTTTAGAAAACAAGATACAGCGTGACAAAATTGACTACAAGCGGCTTGAGCAAGAAGGGTATTGCACAATAACAGACAAAGAGTCCGGCATCATTAATTTACAACAGGTGATTGACTACATGGTCGATCATATAACGAAATATGATTTGCAAGTGAAGGGCATCTTTTATGATCCATATAACATTTCATTGTTTTTAAATGAAATTGAAAAATACGGCTACCCTGCTTTTGAAGTAAGGCAAGGGGTAAGGACGTTATCAGAGCCAACGAAAAACTTTAGACTCAACGTTATGGATCAGCGTCTCTTGCATACAAACAACCCATTGCTAAACCTTGCAATAAACAACGCCATTTTGAAAAAGGTCAATGATACGGTGCAGATCGACAAGGATTTGAACCGGGAAAAAATTGACCCAATCGCTGCCGTTATGAATGCATATACAGAAGCAATGTACCATTACGAGCAAAACGAAACGGATTGGGACGCCTACTATCAAAGTGAAGATTTTGGAATATAGAAGGAGGGGAAAGAGTGCCGAAACAATTCAATAATCTAATTTTAGGAGTATGGCGGTTCTTCATATCGAACCTTCATACTCTTTTGTTTTTGTTAGGGCTAATCCTCATCAATACCGCCGTTTATATGGTCGGGATGATTTTGGGGATTGCGGCTAGTGGTATTTTGCTAGTCTTTGTCGCCATTCTTCTCAACCATGAAACAGAAAGGGGGTAGAGGAAATTGGCGTTCTTTAGATCAATCAATCAACAAAGCGCAGGACAAAGGGAATTTAATGAAATTTTGGTGGGCTTAGATGGTTTAAGTTATGTTCCGGCAACAGCTATTAAAAATAGTGATGTGTTCACAGCGGTTCACGTCTTAGCGTCAGACATAGCAGCAAGCCCCATCATGATAAGAAACAACGGAATAGAAGAAAAGGATAGTGACCTGTTTCAGCTTATCAACGAGCGCCCAAACGAATATTACTCGGGGTACTCATTTAAATATATTCTTGTCGCTAATGCGCTTTTAAACGGTCAATCGTTTGCTTATATCAAACGGGATAAAGACGGCACGCCCTGGGAGCTTATTCACATGTTAAATAGTGAAGTCTCGGTTGATCAAATAAAGGGACGAAACGATATTGTTTATCGTTATTATCCTTCTGACGGAAAAGAAACTACTTTGAAACCGTCTGACGTGCTGCATATCAAATTTTCCTCACTGGATGGGGTAAACGGAAAGAGCCTCTTATCATGTCTCAAGCATGAACTTGAAAGCCAGGAAGCGGGCAAAAGGCTTGTCACGGACTTTTTCAGACGTGGTACAAATTTAAGCGGCATTGTAACGCTTAAAAAAGGCGTACCGTCGCCCGAAGCAAGGGAAAACTTGCGTAATGAATTTGAAAAGGTCAATTCGGGTGTTAGGAATCAACAAAGAATAGCGGTTTTGAGCGAAAACGAAGAATTTAAGCAGCTAGAAATCAGTACAAAGGTTCTTGAGATCGTCAACAACTACACGCATTCAACCAAACAAATTGCGAAAGTGTTCGGGCTGCCGCCTCATAAGTTGGGAATCGAGCAAGTGAACACTTCACTAGAACAAGCGAACCTGGATTATTTGACAAACACCCTTTCAAATTACTTTGCTGCCATTACAGCGGAGTTAAATTTCAAAATGCTTTTTTACCCGGAAAGCAGGACCAAACGTTTTCAGTTTGATGCAAGACGATTTAAGGAAACAGACGCTAAAACAAAGCGAGAAAACGTCATTGCATTACTTCAAAACGGCATTTATTCGCAAAACGACGCATTAGCAGAATACGGGATTGCGCCTATTGAAAATGGAGATAGGCGCTTTATGAGTTTGAACTATGTGGATGTTGACATTATGGACGAAATCCAAAAAGCAAAGGCGAAGGGGCTTCCTATTCCTTCACTTGATAAAGGGGGTGATGATATTGGAAAAGGAGATTAGAGCCATTCAAGAGGGTTCACTAAAGGCTACAGAAGAAACCGATAAAGGCAGGATGATCACAGGTTATGCATTGAAATTTGGTACACGCAGCCGAAACCTGGGCGGCTTCATTGAAACCATTGAAAAACGAGCGCTGCAAAATGCTGATATGTCAGATGTAAGGGCGCTTATTGATCATGATCCGTCAAAGATTCTAGGAAGAACCAAAGCCGGAACACTGAAACTATCTGTGGATGATATTGGCTTGCGTTTTGAATTGTCTCTACCTAACACGCAATACGCAAACGATCTATACGAAAACTTGAGACTTGGCAACATTTCAAATTGTTCATTCGGTTTTCATCTTGCGAAAAACGGCGACAGCTTTAAACGTGATGAAAAATCGGGGCTGCCGTTGCGGAGCTTAACAAATATTTCACGGATTACTGATGTTTCTATCGTCACTTATCCAGCTTATGAAGATACGGACGTATCAATTGCACAGCGGCATTTAAAGCAGCATCAAAGCAGCCATTTAGAAAAAGAAAAAATCAAGTTAGAGCTTGAGCTAATTAAATTAAGTCTTTAGAAAGCACTCGTACATTGCGGGTGCTTATTTTATTTGGAAAAGGAGCATGTACACATGTTAAAAGAGAAAATCCAAGAATTACGTTCAGAGATCACAAAGAGACAAACGGCTATTAATACAAAAATCAAAGAAGCTCATCAAAGAGCGGAAGAAGACAAGCTAGAAGAAGCAAAAACGATTAAAGATGAAATCACTTCTTTAAAAGCAGAGATTGAGACAATGACAGAAAAGCTAAAAGAATTAGAAGAATTGGCAGGAATGGAAGCGGAGGAAATCACAGAGGGAGCACGTGGAGGAAAAACAGGCGAAGAAAGAACATTTCCATTAGGTACGCCTCAAGTGCGCCTGGATAAAGGAATCGAAGAACAACGCCGCAGCTTTGAAACGTTCTTGCGTACTAGAGGTGAAGTCCGGGACGGTTTGACAACAGAAGGAGCGGCGGCAATTATCCCGATTGAGGTTATTACGACACCGCAGAAAACGCCGGAAGATATTATTGACTTAGTTGAATTTGTGAATAAAGTCAACGTGACAGCACCATCCGGCTCATATCCAGTTTTAGAAAACACAGAAACCGAACTTGTGTCGGTTGCGGAACTTGAGAAAAATCCAGAGTTAGCAAACCCAAAATTCAATAAAATTGATTGGAAAGTTGAAACGTATCGTGGTCAATTGGCTATCTCTCAAGAATCAATTGATGATTCCGGCGTTGATTTAACGGCACTTGTAGCGGATCATTTGCAACAGGTCAAACGAAACACAAGAAATACAAAAATTGCGGGTGTCTTAAAAACGTTTACAGCTAAAACAGTTACAGGAACGGACGACATTAAAAAGATTTTAAATGTTGATTTAAAGCAAGCCTATGCCCGTAATGTTCTTTCGACGTCATCCGCATTTCAATTCCTAGACACGCTAAAAGACAAAAACGGTCAATACATCTTGCAAAGTAACATTTCTTCACCATCCGGCAAAACGCTTTTCGGAAGCCCGATCAAAGTTGTTGATGATACATTACTCGGCAAAAAAGCCGGTGATATGAACATGTTTATCGGTGACTTAAAACGAGCTGCCTTCTTTGCTAATCGTGTGGACGTTGTTGCGAAGTGGGTTGAAAATGCGGTCTATGGTCAAGTCCTTTCCCTTGCTATTCGTTTCGACGTAAAGCAAGCAGACAAAAACGCAGGCTTTTATGTAACAATCAAGCCGCCAGTTGAAACAGGCGCTACAGAATAGGAGTGAAGAAATATGACCCTTGAAGAATTAAAACACGCTTTAAGGATCACTCATGACCTGGATGACAAAATGCTAGAAACCATAAAAGCGGCTGCTGAAAAATTTATAAAAGATAGCGTCACTTTATCGAAAGAGAGGGACGCTTTTTTTAATGACAACCCTTGTTTTGATGATGCGGTCATGATGCTTTGTGGACATAGGTACGAAAACCGATCAGCGGTATCAAACAAGAATTTGCAAGAAGTGCCATTCGGCGTTATGTCTTACATCCAACAATTCAAAGGAGAATACCCATCATGGACTACGGACGATTAAATACGCCGATCTCTTTTGTAAAAAAGGAAAATACAAAAGACCCTATATCCAGGGAGAACACGACCACACTAGAAAGACTTTTCACCACCTGGGCGGAGCGGCGAGACCAAAAATTAAGAGAAAAGCTATCAACAGCCGGAACGGTTTTAGAGGATAGTTTGACGTATGTTATTCGCTATCAACAAATATCGACCATTTCAAACGCTATGCACGTACAGGACCACTTGACCAACGAGCTTTATCAAGTCATTGATATTCTGCCAAACGAGCAGGACAAAGACTTGATCAATGTCTTTGTAAAGAAGGTGAGTTGATGGCGCTTGAAGCTAATGGTTTAGAAGAAACATATAAAGCCATTGAAAAGATGGCTCGTCAAAACATAAAAGCGGAAAAGGCTGCCGTTCTTGCAGGAGCACAAGTGATGGCGGATGGCTTGGAAAAGAACACGCCATTTGATAGCGATAGCGGCAACAAGAAGCATTTAAAATCAGATGTTTTCTATTCCAAACCAAGAGAGGACGGGGAAATATATTCAACCGTTGGCTATGGTAAGGAAACGGCTTATAGGCTGCATTTTACTAACTTCGGAACGATCAAGCAGCGCCCGCAAAGTTTCATAGAGCGCACGATCAACGAGTATGAACAACTCGTTTTATCGAAAATGCAAAGTGTTTATAGGGGGTTGCTCGGGCTATGATGCTACCAATTCAAGAAGTAGAAATGATTTTGACAGGATCAGCCGATCTGACAAGCTACGTGCCGGATGAGAAAGTCTTTCTTGTGGACGTGCCGGAGTTAGATCAAAAGGTAGATCAAGCCCCAATGATCCGCATTAATGAGCTTGAAAGCTATCGTAATGCGTATGAGGATGATCAAGCGACAGGCATTAGCGTTGATATACAAATAGATTTATGGACCGGGACAATTAAGGAAGCACAAGAAATACAACCGATTATTGATCGTTTGATGGCTTCGGCTGACTATCAGCAATACGCTTCCGCATTTGATAAAGACCCGGATATACAACTGTACAGATATGCAAGGCGGTACAGAGCAAATAAAGAAATAGAAATCAATTTTTCATAGAGAGGATGAAATAAATGGCTACAACAGGATTGAGAGATATTCAAGTCGGCGTTTTTGAGGATGACGCCGCCAAAGAAGCAACCGAAGTAATAAAAGTACCTGGGGCAATTGAATCAAAATTAGAACCAAGCTCGGAAATTGCCGTTCTTTACGGGGATGATGGGGTATTTGATCAAGAAGGCTCGGGAGTTGGTGAAGCAAAGCTAGAAATAAATGTGGCTGACCTTACAACAGAAATGAAAAATAAATTGCTAGGCGCTGAATTAATTGGCGGCTGGCTTGAGGCATACGGAAAAGATACTGACCCGCCTTTCGTTGCTATCACGTTCCGGCAGAAAACAAAGGGTGGTTTTTGGTATGTTGGGCTTTTGCGAGGTAAATTCGGTATTCCGTCTAATGAAGGTAAAACAAAAGAGGATAAAGTCGAATTTATTACGCCAACTATTGAAGGACAATTCATGCCCCGGAAATTTGATGGTTGGACGTATATCATGGCGCACAGCGCAAGCCCTGGATTCACCGAAAAGGGATTTTATGATTTTGTCTTTAAAGGGATCGCCCCTAGCACTGATGATGACAATGGAACAGCGGAAGCGCCATCAAGCACCACAACAAAAAAATAGTGTTTTCTGATAGCCAGGTAATTTATTTTACCTGGTTAAACTGGATTCATTAAAAAATATACGAGGTGTTTAATATGTTGAAATTAACAATGATTGATGCACAAACAAAAGAAGAAAAAACGTACACAAAGGATATGCCGTCAGCTCGTCAATTAAGACGTGCGCTTGAATTGCAAGCTCAAGGTGAACAAGAAAATTTAGACGCAACAACAATGCTAGATGAAATGATTGCCTATGTTGTGGACGTATTCGGGCAACAGTTTTCATATGATGATTTTTTAGACAACATCCCGTCTGACGAAACATTTCAAACCATTGCTGATGTCATCCTGCAAGTGACAGGACAGAAAAAGGGAAACGACGGCTTGAAAAAGAAAGCGGTGAAAGCACAGAAATAGAGCATTTAGAAACGTGGCAAGATTACCTAGATTCATTAGATGACATATACGAAGATTTGATGAAAGAAGGGTACAAATATCATGAGATAGACAACATGGACTTGAACGGATTTTTACGTCTTGCGAATCGAAAAGGACAAAGCACGGGCAGCGTTCCAATAGATCAGATTTTAAAACCAGGAGGCTTTTGAGCCTTCTTTTATTTTTGAATTTTTAAGGAAAGGAGGTAAACCATATGGCTACGGAAGGGCGTCCGATAGGTTCATTAGTCGTTAATACGACGTTAGATAGTACAGGGTTTGACAAAGGCGTCACAGCCTTGAGGCAGCAGCTTAAAACGGCACAGTCCGCAACCAAAGCAACCGCAGCCGAATTTAAAGCATTAGATGACAAGCTCGGCGAAAGTAAAAGTAAGGTGTCGGGTTTGTCGGATCAATTGAAGATTCAAGAAAGAATTGTAGATTCCTATAGACAAGCATATGAAAAGCAAGTGGAGCAATACGGCGAGGGATCAACCCAGGCGCAGAAATACGCACAACGCTTAAACTCTCAAATAACAAGTTACCGCAATATGCAAAACGCTTTAAGACTTGCACAAAGTCAAGTGGAGCGGCTTGAGCGTGCCGAATCAGAAGCAGCAAACAGCGCCGAAGATTTAGCGGCCAGTCATCAAAATGTATCTAATGATGTAACGGCAGCGGGTAAAGAGGTTTCCAAACTCTCAAGCATTTTAAAGGGCGGATTTGCTACGGCAGCGGTGGCGGGTACGGCAGCCATTGGAGCATTAACGGCAGCCGTTGGCACGCTTGGTGCAAAAATGACGGCTGATATACAAGCGTCACAAGGGCGTTTAAGAGCGCAGCTAGGTTTGACGGGTGATGAAGCCAAAAAGCTCACAGGAATAGCAAAAGACGTGTGGTCACAAGGCTTCGGAGAGAATTTGGATGATGCCAGGAATGGTCTGTTTCAAATTAAACAAAATATCCGAAGTATTGCAGACAAGGACCTTACTGACGTAACCAAAAAAGCCCTGGTTCTTGCTGATGCTTTTGATTCCGAGGTAAACGAAGTTGCGAGAGCAGGAAACAACATTATGAAAGGTTTTGGCGTGTCTGTGAGTGATGCGTTCGATCTCATGACATATGGAGCGCAAAACGGATTGAATTTTTCAAACGAAATGTTCGATAACCTGTCCGAGTATTCAACGTTATTCGGGAAAATGGGTTATTCAGCACAAGAATATTTTCAATTACTCGTCAATGGAACAAAAGCGGGCGTATATAACCTGGATTACGTCAACGACGTTATGAAAGAGTTTCAAATTCGAGTCAAAGACGGTTCAAAATCTACCAATGCCGCCATGATGGATTTGTCCAAACCAACTCAAAAGATATGGGAAAATTTCTTGAAAGGTAAAGGAACTGTTAAAGATGTTTCAAATGCCGTTTTAAAAGAGTTGAAAGGCATGAAAGACCAGGTGGACGCTAACAATATCGGCGTGGCTCTTTTCGGGACAAAATGGGAGGACTTAGAGGCTGACGCCATGTATGCCCTGGGCGGCATTGATGGGAAAATCGGTGACGTAAAGGGCAAAGCTGACGAAGCAGGGGCGGCGTTGCAAGACAATCTAGGCACACGCTTTAAAAAGATCGGGCGTCAAGCACTGTCAGCATTAGAGCCAATAGGAGGCGCAGCGGCTACATTTCTTGAGAAGGCATTTAATATTGCTGATCCGATCATGAAACAAATGTCCAGCGCTGGCAATACAGTAAAACAGGCAATGGCGGGTATTTGGGGCATATTGCAAGGTGAGGGAAGCGCTGAACGCTTAGAAGGGTACGGCATATTATCGCAGCTTTTCCCGCCTGGCGTGGTTGATATGATTGTCAGCACCACTGATACAGTGAAAGGCGTAATAGATACTGTTAAAAATTCATTTAAGAGTATGCAGCCGACTTTCCAGGCAATAGGCGGCATTTTGATGAATGTATTTGTTACAATGGCGCCGATTGTAAAACAAGCCCTGGGCGGCATTCTGTCATTTATCGGACAGCTTGCCGCAGTGTGGGGAACATTTTGGAAAGAAAACGGCGGTGTCATTACACAAGCCTTACAAAATATATGGTCCGTTGTTCAATTTGTTATGCCCGCAATTATTGCCATTATCAAAAGCGTTTGGGGCAACATTAAAGGGGTTGTCATGGGCGCAATGCAAGTGATTCAAGGTGTCATAAAATTCTTCTCGGGTTTGCTAACGGGAGACTTCGGTAAGATGTGGGAAGGCATTAAAGATGTGTTTTTCGGCTCGATTACTTCGATATGGAATTTTGTTCAACTTTCCTTTTTCGGAAAGATTCTCGGGATTGCGAAATCGCTAGGAAAAGGGCTTTTAGGCATCTTCCCGAAAATGTGGTCTAGCATTGTCGGTTTCTTTAAAAATGGAGCTGCAAACACCGGGAAAATGGTCACTTGGCTTAAAGACAAAGCCGTTTCAATTGCAACAAGCATGAAAGATGGCATGATCAAACGTTTTTGGGACATTGTAGACGCAGCCAAAAAATTGCCGGGTAAAATCGGTAATGGAATTAAAAACATGGCATGGGAGGCGCTAAAAGGCGTCAAGGCATTAGCAAATAAAATGAATGACAAACTTTCCTTTGTTGTGAATGGCGTAATAGGTGGCGTTAACTGGGTTCTTGGTAAAGTTGGCGTTCCAAAAGAAAATCAAATACCGGAATGGACACCGCCAAAATACGCAAAAGGGACAGGCGGACACCCAGGGGGACCCGCCATTCTAGGCGACGGAGGGATGCAAGAACTGTTTATCACGCCTGGCGGTCAAATGGGGCTGTCTCCTTCAACTGACACAATGATGAACCTGCCTAAAGGCACGGAAGTATTGTCAGGACCTAAAACGAAAGCGTTGTTTGATGGCGTGCCATTTTATAAAGATGGTACAGGCAAGGGCGGCAATTTCATTTCTAGTCTTTTCGGTAAAGTGAAAGACCTGGTACTTGATGTGTCTGACTTCATTACAAAGCCTAGCAAGCTACTGAATACATTACTTCAAAAAATGGGGATCACGACCCCGAGCATGGCAGGGGGCTTTGGTCAGATCGTTAAAGGCAGCTTTTCTTTTATCAAGGACAAAGCGGTTTCCTTTATTAAAAACAAGATCAAAGACTTTGGTTTTGTTCCTGGTGAGGGAGGCAGCGCAGCCGTCAAAAAGTGGGTTGCTCAAGCTATTGCAATTAAAGGTATTTCCCCTTCTTTTTCAAAGGCGCTTGAAACGATCGCCATGAAAGAATCGGGCGGAAATCCTACAGTTGTAAACAATTGGGACAGCAACGCAAAAGCGGGGCATCCGTCCCAGGGACTTATGCAATTTATACCAAGCACATTTGCAGCAAACAAAGAGCCGGGTTACGGAAATATCAAAAATCCTGTACACCAGGTTCTTGCGGCTATCAACTATTTGAATAGTCGGTATGGCGGAATTAACAAGCATCCTGGTTTAGTCAACATGAGAAAAGGCGGCAAGTACATTGGCTATGATAAAGGCGGTATCATTACCCGAAATCATACGGCAGAGGTCCACAAAGGGGAAATGATTTTACCTTTAAGGCAATTCAGAAGAAACAGAGCTATGCAGGTGCTTGCTCAAGCTAATCGAATGGTTGGCTATCAGCCCGAGCAGCCAGGGCAAGGATCAACAAATGTGATTGTTCAAAATGATAGTGCCGAGGCTATTAAGCAGCTAGAAAACAAGTTTGATCAAATGATCGGCTTGTTGACACAAATCGCCATGAAAGACACCACGATTAATGTTGAGGGACTAAACAAGTACAATATGGATTTACTCAAAAATAGGCAGCGTAGGGGAGGGTTTGCGACTTGAGCTATGAATTTTATACGGATTACGGGGAAGGGCTTCAATTGATCAGCAAGCGCCTTCCCTTTTTACGTTGCGTAAAATTTACGCCTGTGTCGGCTTCTATCGAACGTCAAACGGCAGTAGTGGCAAATAGACCAGGATTAAAACAAACGTCGAAAAAAGTCCGTTTTAAAGAAAGAAAGATCAAAGCACGATTTTATATTAAAGCAAAAAGCACGGATCAATTTAATAGATACAGGGCAGCGCTCACCAGGGAGCTAGTAAGAGAAGAACCCTATTACATTAGTTGTTCTTTTTCACCTGGTATACGTTACCTGGTGACGTGTGATGATGAAATAGAAATCGAAAAAGATGACGGGAAAAATTATAAAGAAGTTGATGTGGAATTCACCGCAGGGCTTGGGCTTGGCGAAACCGTCTTTAATACTGAAAAGCTTTTGAATTTGAGCGGTGAAAATTTTCATATCGGCATGAATTTGCCGAGTCAAGACAATCTCAAATATAGCTTTACGTCCAAGACGTTTAAAGTCTATAACGCTTCTGATGTGACAATTGATCCGATTGACTTTGATTATAGCGTCACCCTGTATTTAACAGGTAAGGACGTGAAGATACGCAATGATGCTACGAAAGAGGCGTTAACGATAAAGGGATCAGTTTCAAAAAAGCAAAAAATTATTGTCACAAGACAATATGTCATGATTGATGGGAAAATGGCGGATACGTCCGGTCGCTTTCCGAGTTTGCGCCCTGGCTTTAATCCATTTGAGATCGAAGGCGCATCCAGTATTGATATGCGGTTTGTCTTGCGCTTTTACTATAAGTAGGTGACATGATGAATCAATTATTTGTACAGTCAAAGCACGATCCAACAAATAAAATACCTTTGGAACATGTAGAACCCGAAGTCTCGGATAAATTAGACGGCACAAAGCAATTGTCATTTCAATGTTTGCAAATACCCGAGACTGAACTGGCTTTCGATATGCTTGTAAATGACAACATTTTGCTTATAGATGAGATCGAGCATAAAGCGCAGCGATACATTATTGTCGAGGATGAAAAGCGCACAGAAAACGGCGTGTCATTCCGAAATGTGGTGGCTGATCATATGTATATTGTTCGTCTGACATATAACCAGGTGGATGAAGAAATTAACGGAGAAATAGATATAGACACAGCACTTAAACACGCTTTAAAAGGAAGCGGTCTTTCCTTTACCATCATGCCGGATGCTAAAGGATTGAAAGCCAAACTAGAAGGATTCGGCAAGAAAAAGTCGTTAGAGCTGATGAACGATCTTATATCGGCTTTTGTTGTTGAACTTGATGTAAACAACGATCATATTTACGTGTATAAAGAAATCAAAAAGCGGATCAATTATAAATTAGATACCAGGGCGAATATGAATACGATCAGTGTCAAAAGCAGCCTGTCCGAGTCTTACACAAGAATAAAAGGTTATGGCAAGGTAAAAGAAGAAAAGGACACAGCAAGCGAGGAAACTAAAGGCTATGATAGTAAATCGGGGAAATGGAAAACAAACAGTGATTTAAACGCCATGTATGCGGAGGATGTTGGACAAACGTTCTCTTTTAAATTCAAAGGAACAGGCTTCAGCGTGAAACTGATCAAAGAGAAATTAGGCGGGAAAATCACGTTCAACATTGATAAAAAGACAAACAAAACATTCAGCACGTACAAAGACACGGGCAAAGAAAGTCATGTGGTTGAAACGGTTGACGTGATCCGAGGTCTTGAGGATAAAGAGCATACGGTCGTTGCAACGTTTAAGGGAAAGGACAGCAAAAACCCGAACACGAAAAAAATGAAAACGGGTTTCCGGGTGAGCGTGCCTAACGGGAATTTTATTGGACTTTATCGGACCTTTAAAAATGATGAAAAGTATATGTTCCCACCTGTGACATACATTCACCCCGACGAAAAACTTTTTCTTGTAGATGGTCGCCCTAGAGTAGCAGAAACAATTTACGAGGATTCCATTTCAAAAAGAGAAGACATGGAAAAATTTCTGAAAGGGAAAATTGATCCTTATCCAAAATTAACAATAGAATTGGATTTTGAAAAAGTGTATGATCCGAAGCTCGAAGCGATTGAGGACAATATTTCCAAAGGAGCTATTATTCCAGTCATTGCCGATACAGCTTACGGCATCCTGTTTGAAGGAGAGGTAAGGGTACAGGAGATCAAATACAACCCTCTTAATTTGGACTTAAAGCCGTCTGTCACGCTGACAAACTATCGTAAAGACATTATTGACTATCAACTAGAGCAGACCGTCGCAATGAAAAAGCAGCGGAATTTAATCAAAAAAGAAATAGCAGAAATGCTTGAGGCACAAAAGAGCATAGCAAGCAGCACGCAAAGCCAATTGAATAATATCAATATGAAGGTTTCCCAGGATTTGAGTTTGTCATATTCAAGTATTACGAAAACCTGGTCAATTGATGATAGCAGCGTTGACGGTGCGGAAATTGACGAGATAGGGAATACCATTGATATTGATATAGGAATTGACATAAAACCGAAAAGTCCCAGGGCGGGAGTTGATTTTGATTTAAGTCTAAAGGGGATTACGGCAGGCGCAACCGTTGATACTACCAACCCAAGCGGCATGAATATTATGCTTGCTAAAGGTGGTCAAAGGATCAGCCCAACGGCTGCCGATTTACCAAACGGCGCACAAATTAATATTTCATTTTACTTAGATAGCTGACGGGAAACCGTTGGCTATTTTTTATGGAAGGAGCTGATAGAATGGGAAGGTTTAATTTATTGAAAGTCTTTAAAATTGGCAAGAATGCAGAGTTTGAAGATAACCTATCGCAAAACGCAAGGTCCACGGAAAACGCTTTGAATCAACTGGACATAGAAATCAAAGAACATAAAGCAAGCGATAAAGCCCACGAAGCGTCAAGCATCATCCACAGAGGGAAAAGCGTCGCACATTGGCTCAATAGTTATTGGTCACGACTTGTTAATCTAATCGTCAATCATGACGGCAACGATATAAAAGAGGTTGTGGACGGAAGGGTTTCACTTGATGCGACCATTCACCCGACTTTGAATGATCGGCTTGAATATGACTTTGATCAAGTGTATAAACGCTTTGATTTTTTGCCGGATATAAATGTTATTTTACTTGGAGCTGATCCGACAGGGAAAAAGGATTCTGCCCCAAGTATACAAGCTGCACTTGATCGTGCGAAAGGCGGTAAAAGCGTAAGGGTATATATTCCCCCAGGCACTTATAAATTAGGTGCGCCATTGATCAATTGGGGAAATACGTTAGTAAGTGCAAGAGGTGCGACCCTTTTAAATTATTATGGTAGATATATGATGACAAATGGTGATGGATCGACTGAATACTATGCTTACAACGGAAACGGAAATATTGTAATTGAAGGCGGCTTATGGGATTGCCGAGGAACAAAAATTTCAATGCGAAGTAACTGTTTTTCATTCGGACACGCCAGTAATATTTTGATTAAAGAAGCGACGTTTAAAGACGTGCAAAGTTACCACGCTGTGGAATTTAACGCATGTCGTCATTTCAAAATTGTTGATTCAAAATTTATCGGGTTTGTTGATCCTGATGGAACAAGGTACTTCTCCGAAGCGGTTCAAATAGACCTAGCGCAGCGCAAGGAAGTTTTCGGAGCGTTTGGAGCTTATGATTTTACTGTCTGTAAAGATGGTTTAATTGATAATTGTTATTTTGGGGCATCCGGCACAGCGGGTACGCAAGCATGGACAAGAGGCGTCGGTTCTCATTCGTCCACAATTAATTATTGGCACGAAAATATTACGGTTCGCAATTGTACGTTTGATGATATTGATGGATGGGCAGTGCGTGGATATAACTGGCTGAATACAACTATTACCGAAAATACGCTTCGTAATTGTCGTTTTGGCATTACTGTAAGTGCAATTGATCCAACCAATCCCGCACATACAAAGAACGATAAATTTGAACAGCTTTCAAAATCACAGAAGTTTTATCATGTGGTTATTTCCAATAACACCATTTTGAAAACACGTGCCAATGAAGGGATTTATGTACGTGGGATCGGTGAAGATGGTTTTGTAAGAAACGTGAATATTGTTGGAAATATTATCGACGGAGTAGATGGACCGAATCAAGCGGCAATTAGATTAGATTCTGTTAGAAATGGCGTTGTTGTTGCCAATCAATTATCTAATACTTCCGGTGACGGGGTGAGAATGAATGATTGTGTAGGTGTCAACGTAGGAGATAATCAGATCAGCTTTATCGGTCGGGACGGAATTGCAGCGTTTGGAGAGTCTACCCTTCTAGTGATTAACGGAAATAATATCCGACGTCCTGGACGCTATGGTATTGAACAGTCGGGCGTTTTAATTGCATCCATAACAGGCAATTTAGTCACTGGTGCAGGCTACAACAAGCATGGTGAATACGAAGCGATACGGATCGCAAATGGCGCACGTGACATTTTACTTGCAGGAAACACATGTAGGTCGTTATCTTCCCTTAGTAACCTAGCAAGGGCGGGTATTTATATTACTGATTCAGCGAAAAGAGTTGTTAGATACGGAAATGTTTGCCGGGGAGATTGGACCATAGGCGGCATTGTTGATAATGCGCCGGACACAATCACAGACGCAAAGGATGTGGCATGATGTTTTTAGTTATGGGAAATGAAAAAATAGAGGTTGATTCTGTCATTCTATCAAGAAATGAGTCAATCACGGGTTACAGCAGCGAAGGGGAAAAAATTATTCGGCTCGAGGGCGTAAACTTCCAAAATGTTTATTTGGAAGATGCAGACGGTCAAAAGGTTGATTTTCCTGTAGAACAAACAACAAACCCTAGCGAGATTGAAGAAATGAGAAAGACCATCAAGGAACTTAATGAAAAAGTGCAGCAGCTAGAGGAAAAAGAAAAGGTGGTAGAACATGACCAATCAGTTATTTAAAAATGGTGTGCTGCCTTTCGTGGTTGACGCCTATGATCAAAGCGTGTACGATTCAAAAATTGTTTTTTCGACCCAGGACATAGGCACAGCAAAGTTAGTCTTTCAAATGCGTAAAGATGGTGTGCCACTTCCGTTGTCAGCGGTTGACGGAAAACTCGTACTAAAATTTGCAAATGGATCGAAAAACATTCGGAATATCACTCTTATAGACAAGGTTGAGGGAATAGCTGAATACGTCTTAGATAATGACGAAATCAAGCTATACGGCAAGGTCCAAGCGTCATTAAACTTGTATTATCGGAACGGGCAAGCCTTGTCCATTCACGAATTTACTTTCGATATACAACGAAATTTAATTGACCAGGACATTGCCCCGGCAGCGGAGTTTTATATTGATGATTTTCAATCGTTGAAAAAACAAATTGAACGTATGGCAGCGGAGCTTGAAGCAGATATAAAAAAGCGCACTGACGATATGCAAGGGAAGATTGATACAACCACTCAAGAGCTTCAAGAGCAGCTAGACAGGATGAAAGAGAAACTTGACGATCTCGAAGCGCTTGAAACCAAACAAGGCGCACAAGATAAAGTAGACAAAGCGCTTGCAGCAGCTAAAAAATATACGGACGATCATGCAACAGATCAAAAAATACATGTGACCGAAGATAAACAAAAAGCGTGGGACGCAAAAGAAACAACTTCCGGCGCTCAAACTAAGGCTAATAAGGCTTTGAGTGACGCAAAATCATACACAGACGAGTTATCCCAAAAAGCACAGATGTATAAATTGACGACAGATTCAGGATTTAGACAAGCAGTGCCAACCACAATCGGAGGAACTAATTTGTTTGATTTACCGCCTGGCTTCTATTATGGCGCAGGTCAATATTTTACGAATCTGCCGACCACAAATGATACATCTTGGTTTAACGTTGATGTATTTACAACAGGTATTAGAAAGAACTTCCATGTCATCCGCAGCGCAGATAATACACATTGGGTTGGAACAATTCATACAGACGGGACATTTCGGGGATGGAAAAGAATACTAACAGTAGAAGATGTGGCGAACAGCACTTATGTTGATACCTATGATCAAGATAATTCATCGGTTTCCGCTGCTGAAAATGTAGCGACCAAGCTTGTTTTTGGGGCGACACGAGCGGACGATTTATCAGAGTATAACCGTTCTCGTGCTGAAATCACACTGAAAAATAGTGGTCTATATTTGATCAGGCTTTATATAACTAGCACAAATATTACAGTTGGATCGGATAATATTTTATCGTGCTATGTGAATGGAACAGAATTTCAACGTTTTGGAAACTGGAATCCAGCAACATCATCAAGTACGTGCGTGCTTTATTTATTACAAAAATTTAAAGCCGGGGATAAGGTAACTTTCTATATAACACCACGAGGGACCAACAAAACAGTATCAATAAACACAGCTTACGTTACCATGTCTCAATTGAGATAGGAGGGAAAAGATGAATAAAGCGCTAGCGATTAAACATTTATACCCGAATGCAGAACTAGGTAAGGATTATTCGGTTCGGGATGATGGAGAGGGACAATTCATAGACAAGTGGTCATTAGATGATCCTATCCCGTCAGATGAAACGTTAGAAGTCGCATGGAATGAATACCTAGCCAAGAAAGATGAAAAGCCCTTATCTAGCGTTGAAAGGCAACTCCTACTTCTAGGGGAACAACTTGCCCTAGAAAAAATAGGGCGTCAACAGTCGGATAGAATGAATGCAACGCTAGGGCAGCAGCTTGCAGAAATGCGAATAGAAATCCTTAAATTAAAGGGAGGGTTTACAGATGAATCTTAATTTTTGGGTGTTAGCTCTTTTTTATAAATGGGCTACAATTGCAATGGTCAAACAAGCTATGTCTTTTGATGACTGTAGTATTGAAGATTTAGAAGAAGGTATTCAAAAAGGGTATTTAACGATTGAACAATATGAGCAGATCACAGGTGAGCCGTACGAGGTATAGGCTTATTTTTTATGGCGGGAGTAGGTGAGTATGGTGGAAATGGATTTGGCGCAGTATTTGATGACACAAGGACCGTTTGCGGTTCTTTTTTGTTGGGTGTTGTTTTATGTCCTCAATACAACTAAAGAGCGTGAGAACAAGCTAAACGAACAAATTGACGCACAAAATGACGTACTAGCAAAATTCAGTGAGAAATATGACGTGGTAATCGAGAAATTGGATCGTATCGAAAGAAACCAAAAATAAAACGAAAAGAGGAAATTAATATGAAAAACTTTGACAAAGGCACGGTCGTTCGCACGGTGCTTCTTTTTATTGCACTAATCAACCAGGCGTTAATTATGTTTGGAAAACCTGTTTTGCCGATCAGTGAGGACCAGGTAAACACATTAACAGAAACGTTATACCTTGCCTTCTCAATGATCTTTACTTTAGTGACAACCCTTGTCGCATGGTTCAAAAACAACTATGTGACAAGTCGAGGGAAAGCCCAAAAAGAAGCGCTGCAACAAAAAGGATTAACAAAATAAAGGGCTGCCCAGGCAGTTCTTTTTTAATACCAAAAACAATTTTAAGGAGACGATGAACAATGGTGAAAATCATTCAAGACTTCATTTCAAAAGGGAATAAAAATCGACCAGGCAACTATATGAAGCCTTTATATATTACAGTTCATAACACAGCCAATACGTCAAAGGGCGCAGACGCAGCAAGTCACGCTAATTTTGTGAAACGCTCATCCACGGCGGTGAGCTGGCACTACACTGTAGACGAAAATGTGATCTATCAGCATTTACCGTTAAACGAAAATGGTTGGCACGCAGGAGACGGCAGAGGAACGGGCAATATGAAGTCAATTGGAATTGAGATTTGCGAAAATGCAGACGGCAATTTTGAGAAGGCGGTCGAAAATGCTCAATGGTTAATTCGCCAGTTAATGCAGGATCAAGGGATTCCATTAGCAAACGTTGTGCCGCATAAGCATTGGAGCGGGAAAGAATGTCCCCGCAAGCTGCTTAATCGTTGGGACAGCTTCAAAGCCGGGATCGCCGTTGCTCACACAAATAAAAAGCCGACTGTTAAACCAACAACAGCAGCACCATCCAAAACAGCAGCTTCCAAGCCTGCTAAAAAGTCATACAACCTGCCTACTGGCATTTTAAAAGTTACAAACCCTCTTACAAAGGGATCAGCAGTAAAAGCCGTACAAGAAGCCCTAGCGGCGGTTTACTACTACCCGGATAAAAAGGCAAAAAACAACGGGATTGACGGATATTATGGACCGAAAACAGCGGATGCGGTCAAGCGATTCCAATTGATGCACGGTCTTGCCGCCGACGGCATCTATGGTCCGAAGACTAAAGCAAAGCTCGAAAAAGCATTGAAATGAGTAAAACCCCTGTCCTTTTTAGGATGGGGGATTTTTTTGTATGTTGATTAGTAACATCGAATAAGTAAACTTTCTGAAGTATAGTTAAATATCTAAAGCATTTGCACCTATAAAAAAACATACATATTCCCATATATATTTTATGTATTTGTTTAAATCCCTTTTGATTAATTCGATCTAAGTAATATATTGTATTCAATACCATAATATTCTATAATTAACACTTGGAAGATCGTTAAAGTGTTGATTATCAAATTACGAGTCTAGGTCGTAATTTTTTAATAATACAATTCAAAGGGGAAACAAAATGAAGAGATTTATAACAAGTTTGAAAATCTTTGTTGCTGTCCTATTATTGTTTGCGATCACACCCATTGTAGCAACCGCAGAAGAAACTAACGATCAGTATTTAACGTTTGAAAAAGCAACGGATATTGTAACAAATGAAGACATAGAAAACTACAAGGCTCTAAGTGAAGAAGATATTATTGATCAAAAGACAGCAATTAGTGAGGGTTATGATGAAGGTGATGTTTTATCAAAAGAAGATACCTTATTTTTATTAACTCAAGCAGTTGTTGAACGTCAGGAACAAAACGAGGAAATTTCCACTAAAGGGATTAAATCATCAAAAAGTTTCACTGTTTCTAAAAAGAAATATGGAACAAAAGTGACTGTAAAAGGTACAATGTATCAAAATATTGCATTCCTTGCAGGTACATCATCGTATCGTGGGAATATAATAGCGACTCGAAACAGTGGAAAACTAAAACAAGTCTCCCTTAAAACGTATCATGATTCATTCGGTATTATAGGGTGGGGTGGAGGCTTTCCATCTATCGGTAAAGTATATGGTGGAAAAGTGAGTCATAAAAAGGTTGCTAATGCCAAAAGATATGCAATGGATAAAACACACCGTTACAATTCTATTATTCCAGCATATACAACTATGTGGACAAAAGCATCTGTGGTGACGAAGTCAAACAATGCGTATGATGTAGCTTCTAAAACATGGTCTAAATGGCATTAAATCTTTATGAAAGGAGATAGTAAATATGCCTTGGAATACGATTATTGGGGTTAGTCTATTTGTGGTTATACCTGTAGTCATAATCGCAGCAGTAATTTATTTTATTAAAAGAAAGAACACGAAAACATCTAATAGCTGATGACTTAAAAAAGAGCCGTTTATTTTAATTAGGCTCTTTTTTTATATTAGTTAATCAAAATTGCTCCGAATAAGGCTATACCATATCAAACACCCTAACTTTTGCGGTTTCTTTTCGGTGTGGAATTATTCAGAAAATGATAATATATGTCATTATAGGGAATAGCAAGGAAGGGGTAGGGTCTTATGGAGAAAGTTCTTTCTTCTCATGTCGGTATGAAAATCAATGAATGGTATTACCATATTCAAAGATTTAACGTACCGGACGCCGAAGCATATAAAGAAGAAATAAAATCTTTGCTCGATGATATGGAAGAAAACCAGGATTTATTATTATATTTCTCACTCATGGAGTTCCGACATAAATTAATGTTGGATTATTTGAATCCATTGGAAAATGGGAAAGAGCGTGCCAACTTTAGAGAACTAGCAATGAAAATAAAAAAGGATCAAGAGAAATTAACAGGCTTGCTAGATTATTATTTTAACTTTTTCTACGGCATGTACGAATTTGAAAACTATGAATACCTCAACGCAATTACCTTCTACAAACGAGCAGAAAAAAAGCTATCTCTTGTAAGTGATGATATTGAACGTGCCGAGTTCAATTACAAGATGGCTGAAATCTATTACCACATGAAACAAAACCACATGTCTATGCACCATATAGCCCAAGCAATAGAATGTTATAGAGAAAAAGAAACTTATACCGTTAGACAGATACAATGTTCCTTTGTCATTGGATTAAATTATATTGATATGGGTTGCCCCGAAAAAGCAAAGCCTCATTTTGAACACGCACTAGAAAAAGCAACGGAAAGCGACACTAAAAGATTAGTAGGATCAGCGCTTTATAATTTGGCGTTAAGCTATTTCCACAATGATGAAATTGTTGCTTCAATAAAATACTTAAATGATTCAATCAATGCTTTTAAAGAGCGAGGATATGAGCATTTTAACAGAATACTTGATCCATTAAGCGTGCTTGTAAGGTCGTATTTTCATGAGAAGGAAAACGATTTAGGGTTATATGCCCTTAACCAGGGAATAGAACTGGCTGAAAAATTAAATGATGACGTGATGCTTAAAGTGTTCACTTTTTATAAGGCGCTTTATGTCAAAGATGATTATGATAAAGTGTTGAGTGATACCGAATATTTAACCGATCGGGGAATGTATGCAATTCTTGAAGAATTGTCGAAAGATGCAGCAAGGAAATATAAATCAGTAGGAGATAAAGACAAGGCGTCGAACTTCTATGAGAAGGTTCTTTACTTCCAACAATTAATTAAAAGGAGCGATTGCCTTTATGAAATTTAAGTCAGTAGTAGCAACCCTCATCATTATTGGCACTTTGAGTACGCTTGGTTATTTTGCTTTTTCACAAAACCATGAAGAAGCTATAAGAGGGCACACATCAAGTATCGGTTATGATAAATTCCATTAAAAAAAGCCCTTTTCGGGGGCTTCTTTTTTATTTGAACCGCCATTCCTTCTTTTCCTTATCCCATGTCAATTCATTTCTTGAAATAAGATTTTTAACGGCTTTTCGTATAGATTGTTCGTCTTTACCTGTTTTTATTTTTAAGTCCTCAATTGTGGGGTTCTTGCGAAACCTGCTCATATTATAGATGATCCTGTATAGCTTTCTCTCAAGATCATTCATGAAATCACCACCGTGAACTATTTTATTTGAATATCTTTTTCATTAGCTTGCCGGATGCTTTACCCGCAGCACGTCGCATGATACGTTTTCCGATAGTACCCTTTTGAACGGCGTTGACGTCACCCAGGTATTTTGATGTCTTATAAAGGAATGATCTTATTTTGTTTATGTTCATTTTAAGCTCCTTTTACGTCTGTCCATTATAAAAAAACTCCCCAAACTTCCCCCAAACTTCCCCCCAAAAGAATACTATCATATAGTTGACTTTAAGAAGGTGGAATTTTTGTGAATTAGGAGAAAGTCAGTCATATCAATACTTTAATTTACTTAGAACGTACGTTTGGTAATGTGTTGGATTATTATTAGTAAATTGCAAATAGTCTTATTGTAAAAAGCAATGAGATTACATGGTTATTATTTAAAATAGCCAAAAATCATAATGTTGAAACCTTGCTGAAATTTGAAGAGGTCGACACATCTTTCTATCACTTTTATGATGAATGTCTCGCTGTTTTAGATGAAAAGCATACCATTATGTTAAATATTCAAGTGGTAGGAATTGGCTGAGCATTGGTAGAAGATGCAGTAGGGGTGCATAAGTTAAAAGATCGTTTGTTTTCGATCATTAGAGGATGTAGTGAAATGTATACAAAGTGAACTATCATAACAAGATAACTACCTATTTGAATCAATGGGTAGTTTATCAATGTATAGATGGTTCATCGTGTAAAATTTACCATATGCAAGACAATCAAAGTCGAACATATGGCTTAAAAACATGGACTATTTCGTATGGCTAGAATAAGCACAGTAAAAACAGCCGTTAAAATCAGTTTCACTCGTCATTTTTTTGGCTTCATCCATGGCGCTTTCACTGTTCATGTGCAGACCAATCAACGTACGGCTTGCTGCATCACCTAAAAATGCGCAGTCTTCTGTATGTACAACATATTGTCCTTGTTCATTTTTTGAATGAATAAAATAATAGCTTTTTAGCATATCCCTCACCTCCAACCTGACTATATTACTATAAAACTTCCAATATTGTAAAGAATTTTTATTAAAAATGTTGCATTTATACACATCCCTTTTATTTCATAAAAAGAAAAATTTGTTATAAGATAAGAAGAGCAAGGTCAATGAGAACAGAAAGGACGGTTTAGATTGAAAGATATTTTAACGCCTTTATTGGTCGCTTTTGTCGTTGGAGGTATTGTGTACGTGATAGATGATCAGCCGATTCATCCTTTTCTTCTTTTTCTCATCTTATTTATTAGCATTTATACAGTCGATAGAATCGTTCATTTTGCTTCAAATCATTTCGATGAGCAGAAAAAATAAGCGTCGTTTATGTTACTGCCATGAAAAAAGGACTTTCTATAGAAGAAAGTCCTCAGTGTGTAGACAAACTCTCGCATTCTTTGTCAGTTCTGTGTGCTGGTGCTCACGAATGTGAATTTCGCTCCGCGCCTAGTCCATCTTAGACCGCAAAGGTTTTCTATCACGCTGAAAAGAAGAAAAAGGGCTAAAATAAACATTATTTTAGCCCTTTTTGCTTCATCTATTGTACTCCCTGACCTTTTAATTCACGCTGTACATCTAAGTCAGCAGCTTCTCTGCTGAACTTTGGCAGTGTAATGAAGTAAAAAAGGAAGACGAGTAAAATAATAATACCCATTCCGTAATAAATGTAAGAAACATTGGTGATGAGCTTTGGAAATAACACGGCAATTAAACCTAGCGTCAATGATTGTGCAAACATGGTGAGCGGATCAACCCACCCTGATACGCGTCCCATCAGACGAGGGTGAACAATTCTTGGGAGCCAGCCTCCAATGACAATGTTGACTGGACCAATACATGTACCAATGACAAATGATGTGACATAAAATAACCATAATGTATGGGTAGAACCAAGGACAAAAATTAAAATACCTGCAATTAGAATTGGAATCGACATGAGATATTGCATCTTTACCTTTTTCGCAAGAATAGAGCCAAGTAAGCTTCCAACTAGAAGTCCGGCACCGATTGCGATCGTAAAAAAGGATGTATGCAGTTCAAAATGGTCCGGTGAAAGACCGTATTTCATTGTAAACATCGGAAGAACGGCAAATGCGCCATTCACAAGACCGAAAACAAAAAAGCCAAAAATTAAAGAAGCCAATAATTTATTCTTTAAAATATAGAGAATGCCTTCTTTAAAATCTTTTAGAGATGTTTTAACGGTCATGCCTTTCCAGCCTGCTTGTCCATTTGGCTGACGTGCTTCAATTGGAATATTGCATGATCGAATGAGAATACCGGAAATAATAAAACTGACCAAATCAATGGTAATGGCACCGTGAAGTCCAATCGTTTTATACATAATGGCACCAATACCAACACCAAATACCATAAACAAACTAAACAGCATCTGATTTAAACCTGCAGCTTTTGCATATTGATCTTTATTTAAAATGGCCTGAACGAGAGAGGCTTCAGCTGGATAGAAGAACTTCGTAATGGCACTTCTTATAAACAAGATCAAGAAAATAAGCGGCAGTGAATTAAAATAAATGACGATAAATAAAACGATCGTCAGCCCAGCTCGTATCCAATCACAATTCTCTGCGACTTTTTTACGATCAAAACGGTCTGCGACCACACCGACCATAAAAAAGACAAAGATCGTAGGCAGTGAATACATTAGCTCTGCTAAAGTGGCGTAAGCGGGCTGATGACTAAAATGGTCAAGCAAATAAAAGGCAAACGCCATATTGCCTACTGTTGTCCCCATTTGCGAGGCAAGTGCTGCAAAAAAGAGACGAACAAAATTTCTGTTTTTAAAAATATCCATAAATACGCTCCTTAACCTGAAGATCCCACTTTCTATCATATAAAATTTTAACCATTCGTACAATTGATTTCTCCTACTGGCTAATGGTCACAGGTGTTCCATTTGGAACAATTGAAGCAAGTTCGATGACATTCTGATTGTACATGCGAATGCACCCTCTAGACACAGCTTTACCAATTGAAGACGGGTTATTCGTTCCATGGATGCCGTAATGAACTTTTGAAAGGCTCAGCCAATAGGCGCCAAAGGGACCTCCTGGGTTTGGCTGTCTGTTGACAATATAATAAGAACCTGTTGGTGTCATGTTTAATATTCTGCCAGTTGCAATCGGGTATGAGCGCAAGAGCTGTGATCCAGAAAACAGCACGAGACGTTTCGCTGAAATTGACACAGATATGCGGTAAGGGATCGTGTTAGGATCCGGTAACCCAGGGATGATGATGACTTCATTTTGTTCTGGCTCGCGGGCTTGAAGTGACGGATTTGCAGCCTTTAAATCATCTGTCGTTGTTCGAAAATCAAGTGCTATAGAAGCAAGTGTTTCTCCACTTTTTACCGTGTATCGCAGCACGAAAGCACACTCCTTTTACTCAAATAAAAGAAGCCATGATCCCCGCCTCACATATACTATATGGACGGGATCAGGCCCAGTAAGGTTTCTCCTAACATTTGTCATGAGAATGATCTTTGTTTATACATATGCAGGAAAAGGTGATTTGGCTTCTCTTTACACGTGAGATGTTAAGGTGAAAAAAGTGATTTCAGGTTTGGCTAAAAACCGAAGCGGCAGTCTAGTTGTCCCAAGCCCGCGGTTGACATAGATACGGTGCTGATAGCTACCGTATAAGCCTTCGACATATGTACGCCCAAAAGGTGCTGTGAGAATCGGTCCATAGAAAGGAAGCTGTATTTGACCGCCATGCGTATGCCCAGAAAGCTGCAAGTTAATAGGTGTTGTTTCAAGTTCTAGTGCGGCATCAGGCTCATGCACAAGCAATAACGTAAAGAGATCAGAAGAGACTTCTCGTTTGATGAAATGGTAATCAGGCATACTCATCATGAGATCATCCAGTGTAGCGATCTGTATGCGTCCGCCTTCTTTTTCTAAGTGAAACACTTCATTTTTACATAATGTAAAACCGCAAGCTTTCATCGTTTCTTCATATACATCAATGCCAAAGGGTCCGTAGTCATGATTTCCGCATATGGCAAACTTTCCAAACGGAGCATCAAGCTTAGACAAAGAGGCTTTGGCTTTTTCATGTTCTTCAATCGATGCTTCAAAATCAACAAGGTCACCTGTAAACACAATGAGATCTGGAGATGCAGCGTTGATCTTTTGGACAACAGTCTCTAAATCTTTTGCCGAAAATGTATCACTTAAATGAACGTCACTAAATTGCGCAATTTTAAATTGGTCAAAAGAAGCCGGTAGCTGAGCATCATGAATGGTGAGTGATACGGTGTCGATCATGCGCGGCTCAATGTACCGAGCATAGCCATAACCGGATGTGGTCGCCAAAAGTCCGAGAATACTCGCACCAGCTGCTCCTTTTAAAAACTGCCTACGGGAAAGTTGCTTCATATAAGACTCCTTTAAAAATAAAATTAAGTATAGCATGATTTTTGATGAATCTCCCATATGGTGTATGGAGGGGAAATCATGATATGATAGATGGATAATGAATGAATAATCATTCAAAACACACAAAGGGGGAGAACAAATGACGAAGCAAACAGTGATTGTCACAGGAGGATCAAGCGGAATGGGAAAGGCGATGGCGACTCATTTGGCACTCGGGGGCTGGAATGTTGTGATTACTGGAAGAACAGAAGAGACCCTTGAAACAACGGCAAATGAAATCAAACAGCAAGGTGGTTCGATCGCTTATTTTCAAATGGACGTGCGACATCCAGAAGATGCTGATCAAATGGTGAAGTTTGCGGTAGATACATTTGGTGATGTGGATGCACTTATTAATAACGCGGCAGGCAACTTTTTAGTTCCAGCAGAAAAACTGTCTCCTAACGGCTGGAAAGCGGTCATTGATATTGTGCTAAATGGCACCTTTTTTTGCAGCCATGCAGTGGGCAACTATTGGATTCGTCAAAAGAAAAGCGGAAGTATGATCAACATGGTCGCCACATATGCATGGGGGGCTGGTGTTGGTGTAGCGCATTCAGCAGCCGCAAAAGCAGGCGTACTATCACTTACCCGAACGCTTGCAGTCGAATGGGGAAAGCAATATCGGATTCGCGTAAATGCCATTGCGCCGGGGCCCATTGAAAGAACAGGTGGTGCAGATAAACTGTGGGAATCAGAAGAGGCTGCCCAAAGAACATTAGATAGTGTTCCGCTCGGTAGACTTGGCACACCAGAAGAAATTGCAGAACTTGCGAGTTTCTTATTATCTGAGCATGCATCTTATATTAATGGAGATTGTATCACGATGGATGGGGGGCAATGGCTCAACCAATCACCATTTTGAATGACCGTGTAAGACCTGCTTTTGATATGGTATAATCACACAAAGAGAGAAGCAGGTGATGAAAATGGTCGATCCATTGGATATTTTAACGAATATTGAAGATGTTTTCCCGCACTATCAAGCGATCTTCAGTGCGGAGGAACAAAAAGTGATAGGCTATGAGATTCTTGGAAGAATGAAGCTTGAGTCGGGAACAGTTAGTCTAGGCTCCTTCTTTACGGATTCATCTATTCCTGACGAATATAAATTGGAAGTAGATCACAAAGTATTAAGTCAAGCGCTTGATCTCTTCACGACCGCAGATGAAGATTTGCTCATCTTTATTAATCATGATGCGAATGTCCTCATGCTTGATCATGGCGAAAGTTTTTTAGAACTTTTAAAAGAATATGAAGCAAGGGGTATTCAGCTTAGCCGGTTTGTCATTGAAATTACTGAACATACGTTTAGCGGCGACATTGAACAGCTTTACCATACGTTAACGTATTATCGTACATATGGGATCAAAATCGCCGTATCTAATATAGGAAAAGAAAGCAGCAATCTTGACCGGATTGCTCTGCTTTCACCTGATCTATTAAAAATAGATCTACAGGCTTTAAGGGCTTCGTCTCCATCTCCTTCCTATGAATATGTGTTATACAGCATTTCACTTCTTGCAAGAAAAATAGGAGCGGCTTTAATCTATGAAGACATTGAAGCGAATTTTCAGCTGCAATATGCATGGAGAAATGGCGGAAGATATTTTCAAGGCTTCTACCTTCACGAGCCTGCCGCACAATTAATTGACCGTAACAAACGAAAAGAGCAGCTTAAAGAAGAATTTCAACAATTCATTGCCCATGAGAAAAAGAAACTCCAAGCTGTCTATGAACATTCTGAAACCTTTTATAAGCGAATTCATCAAGCCGTCAGTACGTTAAAAAAATCATGCAGCACAAATGATGAACTTATACAAAAACTGGCACTTGAACTAACCGATTGCAGCTTTCGCATTTATATGTGTAATGAAGAAGGGTTTCAAATCACTGGAAACGTATTTAAGAAAGAGAAAGAATGGCTGTTTCAGCCAGAGTATATAGAGAAAAACTGGAGCTGGCGCCCTTATTTTCTAGCAAATATTCTTCAAATGAGAATTAGCGGAAAAGGATTTTTCAGCGATATCTACAGTGATTTAGAAACTGGAGAACGAATACGTACGTTTTCTTATCCGTTAGAGGGAGACGTGTATTTGTTTGTAGATCTTCCGTATGCTTATCTATATGAGCAGGAAGGATTAATTTAAAAGCAGCCGTCAAGGCTGTTTTTTTTATTAGAAAAAAGATAGAAAAAATGGTTGACAATGAAACTGATAATCATTATCATTTAGTTATAGAGAGAAGCTACTCTCTGTTCCCCAACCCCTCTATCAGATCAAGATCCAAAAAACTTGGCGCTACCCCCGCCAAGTTTTTTTTGTGCGCCAATCACTCCCTTCATGCATAGGACATCCCAATTCATCCATACACCTTAAATGATGATAGTTAGACAGTAGGAGGGAAAAGTCATGATCAAACGTGACAAGCGGCTGCTGATTGATTTACCAATGCCAGATCACCCAGATGCAAATGGTGCAGCGGCTGTGCAAGAATTACTCGGCGGAAAATTTGGTGAAATGTCCACATTAAATAACTACATGTTTCAATCGTTTAACTTTAGAGGGAAACGAAAGCTCAAACCATTTTATGATCTTGTATCAAGTATTACAGCTGAAGAATTCGGTCATGTAGAGCTTGTGACAACTGCAGTCAATCTCATGATTACGGGAACCACCCATGGGGGCGATCCAGATACGACCCCGATGAAAGCGGCTGTTGATAAACGAAATACGCAGCATTTTATCCAAACGGCACAAACAGGCTATCCGTTTGACTCCATGGCAAAGCCGTGGACAGGTGAGAATGTGTTCTCAAGTGGTAATCTGATTCTGGATCTTCTTCATAACTTCTTCCTAGAGTGCGGAGCTCGTACGCATAAAATGCGCGTATATGAAATGACGGATCACCCTACGGCAAGAGAAATGATCGGTTATTTACTTGTCAGAGGCGGCGTTCATGTTGTGGCGTATGCAAAAGCCCTTGAGGTAGCGACAGGGGTAGATGTTGGGAAGATGCTGCCAATTCCAAATCTCGACAATAAATACTTTGACTCTGCAAGAAAGTTTGAAGATCAGAATATTCATACAAAACTGTATACATTTAGTGATACGGATTATAAGGATATCAATCAAATTTGGAAAGGAAACCATCCGATTGATGGAAAGCCGCTGACGGTTATTGAGGGCACGCCAAAAGGTGCACCCGTGCCAGATTATAGAGATTTGCCGGAAGAGTTTGCTCCAGGTATTTCAAAAGAAGATTTTGACGAAATTGCGAAACGCCTGATGAGATCGGCCGGTTTATAAAAAACAAGATGCATGAGAAAAGAAAAAAGACTCAAAATAAAAAAACAGATTCTTTTTCTTTTTTTGAATTCAAGAGGAAAAATATCATCTGAGAACACTTTATGGTATGATGCTTTGTAGGACTTGTGTATAATCAATACGGGTTCATCTTGAGTTGTTTTTTTGAAAGGAGTCTTTTTTTAGAATGTCACAATTAATGGGTATCATTACAAGGCTGCAAAGTCTTCAAGAGACAGCAGAAGCTGCAAACGAGCCGGCACAGCGTTATTTCGAAGTGAACGGTGAGAAAATCTGTAGTGTTAAGTATTTCGAAAAGAATCAAACGTTTGAATTGACTGTTTTTCAACAAGGGGATAAGCCAAACACTTTCCCATTTGACAACATTGATATGATTTCGATTGAGATTTTTGAGCTTCTACAATCCTAAGCTGAATCGTATGAAATGTTTTTTCTAAGAATTCCTTCGTTGATTGCGGAAGCATACACTTCATAAGTGATGAACAAATGGAAGATGATCATTCAGTGCATTATTCGGATAAGAGACCATTGAAAAGGAGTTCCTTTCTGTGAGTGATTCTTTTTTCTTTAATCTTTCTGAAGAGCATTTAGCGTTTTCTGATGTTGTCATGAGAATGAAAGACTTTATTCAAAAAGACCCGAGATCTGTTTATGTACTATCAATTGGTACGGACTCTCAGGTCAATCAGAATGTCACAAGATTTATGACTGCAATTCATCTTCACCGGATCGGCAAAGGAGCTTGGGGCTGTCTCACGCAGCAAGTGTTGAATCGGCCTGTACAAAGTCTTAGAGAAAAAATTTCATTAGAGACAGCGTTTAGCCAAAAGGTATGTGCAGACATCCTTGAGGGACCTTTAACAGAACTGATGGATTTGCTTCTTCCGTTTGCTGAGGAAGGGGCAGACCTTCGTTTTGAAGTCCATCTAGATATTGGCAAAAAAGGAAGTGCAAAAGAGCTGATCCAGGAAATGACCGGAATGATCACAGCCATGGGAATTGAAGCAAAAATAAAACCCGACTCATACGCAGCATTTTGCTACGCCAATCGATACACAAAATAAATTCCGTCATTTTTCTCCAAACGTTGTCGAAACGTGCGGTTGACGATTCGATTCTAGTTCCTTATTCTAGCTGTATAGAGAGGAAGCAGACATTCAAACGCCTGCTAATCAATATAAAAGCATATATGAAACAGGGGGCCTGATGTTGAATGAGCGTCATCGAAAATCGTTTTAATGAAGAAGAGAAAAAGCTATTATTAAACGTATTACTGAATCAGGAATATGCTGTCGAATTACTAAGCAGTGAGATCAATGATATAGAATGTGGAACAAAAAATGTCGACGACAATACGTATAAGAAATTGATCACATTGTATGACAGAGTAAGGTTTGAGAATTAATATCGATTGAACATTCTATTAGATACTCTACGCTGAGTATCTTTTTTATGCAGAAAAAAATCTTTCGACAAAATTCGTTTTAGTTTATGCTTAATGTTAAAGGGGAATGTATGATTGATGATTGAGAGAAAAGGGGTCGAAGAAACATGATAGAGATAGAACCGGCTCAATTACTTGAGTCAACAGTAGCTGAGCATATGATTGATGCAGATAAAGTGGCACACGTTCAAATTGGAAATAATCTTGAGCACGCCCTATTGGTCCTGACAAAAACAGGATATACAGCCATACCTGTTCTGGATGCTTCTTATCACCTTCATGGGTTAATTGGAACAAATATGATCATGGATAAAATCTTTGGCTTAGAACGAATTGAATTTGAAAAGCTCGACCAATTGAAGGTAGAAGAGGTCATGCTATCAGATATTCCAAGACTGAAAACGACGGATCCTGTTTTAAAAGGCGTTCACGCTGTGACGAATAATGGATTTGTTTGTGTGGAAAATGAAGAGCAAGTATTCGAAGGAATTTTCACTCGGCGTGTTGTATTAAAGCGCTTAAATGAGGTCATTCATTCCGCAAAAAAATGAGCTGCAGCCCAGCTTATTTTTTTTGCCTTCATAAGCTATTATTTATATAATGACTATATAAAATAAGAAAAACTTATCAAGAGAAGGAGGGCGCCCATGCAGCTTCAAGAGTTACATATGCTTGTTGTACTTAGTGAGGAATTGAATATGAGAAAGGCTTCAGAGCGGCTCTTTGTCTCTCAGCCTGCCTTATCTCAAAGGCTGCAAACGATTGAAAAAGAGTGGGGAACCAAAATCTTTTTTCGTTCACAAAAAGGCTTGACAGTCACTTCAGCTGGCGAACAGATTATTCAATTCGCCAAAGAGGTCACGACTGAGCAGGATCGAGTGCGAGAGAGAATTGACGAGCTTGAAGGAGAAATTCACGGTACACTCAAGCTTGCAGTTGCGTCCATTATTGGTCAGCACTGGCTGCCAAAGGTGCTGAAGCGGTATGTCGAGAAATACCCAAATGCCAAAGTATCTCTTGTGACAGGCTGGAGTAGTGAGATGCTTAAAAGTCTGTATGAAGACCATGTCCACATTGGCATCATTCGCGGGAATCCTGATTGGAAGGGCACAAAGGAATATTTAATGACCGATCATTTATATTTAGTCGATTCTGTCATCAAGGACGTGGATGAGTTAATTGAGACAGAACGCCCGTTTATTCAATTTAAAAGTGATAGCACCTATTATCAAGAAATTCAGCACTGGTGGCATCAAAAGTTTAAAGTGTCGCCAAAACAGACGATTCTTGTGGACCAGATTGAGACATGTAAACAAATGGCCTATCACGGTATCGGCTACGCCATTTTGCCTTCGGTCACCTTATATGATCATGAGAAAAGTGTACACAAAACCCCGCTCGTAGACGCAAATGGAGAGCAAATCGGACGTGACACATGGCTGTTAGGATATGAAGCCTCTTTTCAGTTAAAACAAGTTCAAGCATTTGTTGGTGTGGTGAAAGAAATGCTTGAAAGTGAGGCAGTGTAAGTACTTCTGGAAGAGGAGGTGCTTTTTAGGATAAGTGGTTTGATTAGGTTTCTAATAGATTTATCTACTGAAAAAGCAGAAAGCTGGAAGAAATGATGAGAAATCAACAAAAAAAGAAGATGGATATACCGAAGTGGGGAACTTATTTACGCGAGAGATGGCGTGGACGTTTTGCAAGTCATCTTTCTTTAGAAGAACAAAAAGAGATTGGGATGGATGGTTTCCTATGGCACTTATGCAGCTGGGGAAAAGTTGAATGCCTTGAAAAAGAGGCAGCGATAAACGCCTTTCATCAGCAATCAAAGCATACATGTACTATTTTTTATCAATTTACTCAAGAAGCGTATCTGTTTGAAAACGCCAAGGAACTGTCAGTGAAGGAATTGCCATATACAGACGGACACATGGACTATAGCGATCTGTATGTCATGGATTGGGAAGAAAATTGGACATTTGTGATGACGCACGAATCCGATTGCGGTCCATATTTTATTCAGAAATAAAAAAAGAGTAAATCACAAAGAGATAGAGTGATAATCAATTATAGCCGCCTTCCAATTGGAATGAGCGGTTTTTTGATGTACGTCATGTTTATTTTGAACAGCACCTTTTCATAAAACATTTGACAATGAAAATCATTATCATTTAAAGTGTACATATAATAATTGAAAATGATTATCATTTAGATGAGGTGACCAATAGATGAAAGCACTAATTGCATTTGCGAGTATGTCTGGCAATACGGAAGACATGGCAGCGATCTTAAAACAAACGCTTGAAGGAAAAGGGATAGAGACAGAGATGATGGAATTTGACGACACAAGTGCAGAAGATCTTTCTTCATACGATTATGTCATGATCGGCTCTTACACATGGGGTGACGGTGATCTCCCTTATGAAGCTGAAGATTTTTATGAAGAGGTCTCAGCACTTGAACTTAGTCACATCAAAGCGGCGGTATTTGGATCAGGCGATTACAGTTATCCGAAGTTTTGCGAGGCTGTTCATACCTTTCATGACATGCTGAAATCGACAGGTGCATCCGTATTTCCTGAAACATTGAAAATGGAACTTGCACCAGATACAGATGAAGATGTGGCGTGCTGTGAGGAGTTTGCAACGAGCTTTTTAACGTGGGCATCATTGTCTGAGAAAAGAGTTGAAAATCATGTTTCATAAAGGTGCGACAGCTGTTGCTGCGTCTAAAAGTGGCGGCTACTTTGTTGCCGTCAAACGAGAAGGTATTTTTCATTACAGTGTGGAGGGCGGATGGCAGCAGCTTTTTAAGCTCAAGCATAAAATCCACGCTATCAGTTATATTGGTCCGTATTTGTTCGGAGTTGGTGAAAATGGAACTGTCATACGATCAGGAGATGAGGGCCACACATGGGCGCTATCATCTTTTCCAACAAATGCAGTTGTTTGGTCTATTACAGGACGCAAAGATGGGTTTGTATGCGCACATGGAAAGCATAGTATTTATGTGTCAACCGATTTCGGAATTTCCTGGGAAATTATGAAGCCGTTTGCTCATGTGAATCAGCCCCCTGTGATTCGTTCATTATGTGTAGCCGGTGATTATCTTTATATTGGAACGCAGATTCATGAGGTGCATGGAGGAATATGGGTGTATGACTTGCAAAGTGAACAGATTTTTCTCCTAAACAGAGAAGAGCACCGAATGACTGCTTCTATGCTGCTTTGCAGGGAACACCTCCTTGTCTGTGCGTTGGGCTCTAAAAAAGGGAAAAGAGGGTCTGTTCAAATTTTAGACTTACATACAAATATGCTGCATGATATTCAATCACAAGCTTTTGCGCGAGAGGAATCATTTTTGGATGTGTCAGAGGATAACGGCATTGTGTACGTGACCACTTCACAGGATGAGTATGGATTTTCTAAAGTGTATCAGCTTGATATAGAGCAAAAAGAGCTCAAATGGTTTGATACGATCAAAGGGCACGGTTTTCGTGTCGCCAATCAAAAGGAGAATTTTTTCTGTGCGGGTTTATATGAAAGTAAGTTTGTCAGGCCTTATGAGGAACCTGCACTGATTCATTAATAAGGAGGAAGAAAAAGTGACGAAAAAAGTTTTATTGGTGTATGCCACAATGTCAGGAAATACAGAAGCAATGGCTGATTTAATCGAAAAAGGATTAAAGGAAGCTGGTGCTAGCGTGGACCGGCATGAAGCGATGGATATTGATGCTGAACTTCTTCATGATTACTCGCACATTCTGTTAGGTGCATATACTTGGGGAGATGGTGATCTTCCAGATGATTTTATTGATCTATATGAAGAAATGGAAGAGCTTGATTTGACGGGTAAAGCATTTGCTGTATTCGGTTCTGGAGATACATCTTATGAACATTTTTGTGGAGCTGTGGATTTAATTGAAGAAAAAGTGAAGGAGCTGGGCGGTGATATCGTCCTACCATCCATCAAAATAGAGCTGAATCCAGAAGGAAACGAGGAAGAGGAATTGATTTCTTTTGGGAGACAATTTGTTCATCTTCACCAGCAAGAAGCGGGATAAAGAGGCCCGCTTGTTTTATTTGCCAAGGCGCAGACAATTCTTTCACTTGTCATTAAAACTCTCCTTTGGTACAGTAATGAAGTATAAATTAAGAGGAGGACATACATACATGAAACAAATGGACGCTAATGAAATTATTTCATTTATTCAAAATAGTACAAAATCAACACCTGTTAAAGTCTACATTAAAGGGGACTTAGAAGGTATTGAATTTGGTGAACATGCAAAAACATTTATCACAGGTAACACTGGTGTTGTCTTCGGTGAGTGGAGCGAAATTCAAGAAGCTCTAGCATCAAACAAAGACAAAATTGAAGATGTTGTCGTGGAAAATGACCGTCGTAACTCTGCGATTCCTATGTTGGATTTGAAAAACATCAAAGCACGTATTGAGCCAGGTGCAATCATTCGTGATCAAGTGGAAATTGGCGATAATGCAGTCATCATGATGGGTGCTTCTATTAATATCGGTTCAGTCATCGGTGAAGGTACGATGATTGATATGAACGTTGTTCTTGGCGGCCGTGCGACAGTAGGTAAGAACTGTCATATCGGTGCGGGATCTGTTCTTGCAGGTGTTATTGAGCCGCCTTCTGCTAAGCCAGTTGTAGTAGAAGATGATGTTGTCATCGGTGCAAACGCTGTTGTTTTAGAAGGTGTGACCATTGGGAAAGGTGCAGTTGTAGCAGCTGGAGCGATCGTTGTGAACGATGTCGAGCCTTACACGGTTGTAGCAGGTACACCTGCAAAGAAAATCAAAGACATTGATGAACAAACAAAAGGTAAAACTGAAATCAAACAAGAACTGCGTCAGCTTTAATTGACACAATTCGCAGCTGAAGACATAGACGTGGATGATATATCCACGTCTTATTCGTATAGAGGAAAGGAAGCGAGTTCACTTGTTAAATCGTGAGCAATTAATATCCATTCGAAGAGATTTGCACCAAATTCCTGAGCTTGGTTTTAAGGAATTTAAAACACAAGCTTACCTCATCAAGCATCTCGAATCGTACCCAACAGATCGAATCGAGATGGAAACATGGCGGACTGGACTTTTTGTGAAAGTAAAAGGGACAAATCCTACGCGCGTCTTTGCGTATCGTGCAGATATGGACGGATTATCTATCCCTGAAGAAACGGGCTACCCATTTCAATCGGTACATGAGGGCCACATGCATGCATGTGGACATGATCTTCATATGACCATTGCTCTTGGTATCATTGATCATTTCGTGCATCAGCCAATCAAAGAAGATCTGCTATTTATTTTCCAACCGGCAGAAGAAGGGCCAGGCGGAGCTGAACCAATGCTTACAAGTGATGTTCTAAAAAAGTGGACGCCAGACTTTATTACAGCGCTGCATATTGCACCTGAATATCCAGTCGGCACGATTGCAACAAAGCCGGGCCTATTATTTGCTAATACGAGTGAGCTTGTGATCGATCTTGAAGGAAAAGGCGGGCATGCCGCATACCCTCATTTAGCAAATGATATGGTGGTGGCTGCAAGTGCACTAGTAGGGCAGCTGCAATCGGTGATTTCACGAAATGTGGACCCTCTTGATAGTGCCGTCATTACAGTTGGCACGATTACAGGTGGCACTGCTCAAAATATCATTGCGCAGCACGCAAAGCTGGATGGAACCATTCGTACGCTCTCGCCAGAGTCTATGGAAAAGGTGAGAAAACGAATTGAAGCACTTGCAAAGGGAATTGAAATTGGCTACGAATGCAAGGCGACAGTTCGATACCCTTCATCTTATTACGAAGTGGACAATTCAAAGGATTTGACAGAGGAATTTATGTCATATGTAGCCGAAGAAGGGCTTGCGAATGTCATTGAATGCAGAGAAGCGATGACAGGAGAAGATTTCGGCTACATGCTGAAAAAATACCCTGGGTTCATGTTTTGGTTAGGGGTAGATTCAGAATATGGTCTGCACCATGCCAAGCTGACTCCTGACGAAAATGCGATTGAAACAGCTGTGAACGTCATGACGGCTTATTTTAAAAAGCAAGCAGGTGAATGAATAATCAAATGGTCTCCTGTACACCTTATGAACAGGAGGTGTTCTTGATTATGACAAGAATTGGTGTAGAACAATCTTTATCCGATGTAGAAGAGCTTTTGAAGCAAAAAGGGTATGATGTCGTACGTATTCAAAATGAACAGCAAATGGATCAGTGTGACTGCTATGTGGTCACAGGACTAGATTCAAATGTTCTTGGCATTTCAGACACAACGACAAAGGCATCTGTCATTACAGCGTCAGGTATGACGGCTGATGAAATTTGTCAAGAAGTAGAACAGCGTGTTCAATAAAACAAACAAAAGAACCAGGATTTTATGATCCTGGTTCTTTTTGCTCTTTTTCTAGATCAAGTGCTTCTTTCATTTTTTTGCGCAGAATTCGTTCGACACGCCATTGCTCCATCGTTTCAGTTTTTGCAATGATACGAAGGACGAGGGATGAGGAGCCAAATGATTCCACTCCAACGACTTGAGGACCTTCGATGATTTGCGGCATGCTCTCACGAACTTCATCACAGGCTGCTTGCAAAGTGGTGATCATCTGATCCACATTTTCATCTGGGGATAATTCGATATCAACGAGTGCCTGCATCGTCCCTCGTGAATGATTGCTTACATTAAGTATACTTCGGTTCGGAATGAAATGAAGAGTGCCATCAAAGCTTCTAAGCTGTGTTGTTCTCAGTCCAATTTGTTCAACGATCCCATCGAAACCAGCAACCGTTATATACTCGCCGACATCAAATTGTTTTTCCAGCAGTATGAAGAAGCCTGTCACAATATCACTCACTAATCCCTGAGCGCCAAAACCAATGGCAAGTCCTACAACACCTGCCCCAGCCAGCAAGGCGGTTGGGTTATAATGAAATAAGTCGAGGATCATCACAACTAGAATAAAAATCAGCAAGTAGGCGAAAATATTTAAGGTAAGACTTTGCAGCGTTTGAGCTCGTGATAAAGAGACATCGTGCTTCTCAGAGAATGCTGAATAGGCACGCTTAATCATCTTGTTTCCAATCGCTCTGATGATAAAATAAATCACAAAAATAGCGATTAGTTTTAACAAAATTATACTGCTGTTCATGATGATGGAAACCCAATCTACTTGTTCAAGTGCTTTCATGATCTTCAAAACCTTTCTATGTATGTGCGAAATGAGAAGCTAATCATTTGTTCCCTTATGCAAGTCATGTTAAACTTTTAATAGTTGGAGCTAGAGATTGTGACAAATCGTTAATTAAATTTATTATTAATTAATATTGACTAAAAATCGCTTAAGTATTATAATTATATTTGTGAAGTTATTAACTAAATGAGAATTTAACCTATTGATTCTCATTTTATATACAGCTAAGAAGTCTGTATAAAGATATTATTTTTGGAGGGATTTACATATGGCAGAGCGTTTTGTAGGAAAACAAGCTCCACGTTTTGAAATGGAAGCAGTACTTGCTAATAAGGAATTTGGTAAAGTGAGTTTAGAGGAAAACATCAAGAATGACAAATGGACAGTTCTTTTCTTCTATCCAATGGATTTCACTTTTGTTTGTCCAACTGAAATTACAGCAATGAGCGATCGTTATGATGAGTTTGAAGATTTAGATGCTGAAATCATTGGTGTATCTACTGATACAATCCATACGCATCTTGCTTGGATCAACACAGATCGTAAAGACAATGGTCTTGGAGAATTAAAATATCCACTAGCTGCTGACACAAACCACACAGTATCTAGAGAATACGGTGTTTTAATTGAAGAAGAAGGAATTGCACTTCGTGGTCTATTCATCATTAACCCAGAAGGCGAACTTCAATATCAAACAGTATTCCACAACAATATCGGTCGTGATGTAGATGAGACACTACGTGTTCTTCAAGCATTACAAACTGGTGGACTTTGCCCAGCGAACTGGAAGCCTGGTCAAAAAACACTTTAATTGATAGTTGAAGAAACAGTCTAACTGATGTTAGACCTTCAGATTGTTGACAAAGGGCTAAAATGTTGTTTATTTTAGCCCTTTGTCTTCTTTTCAGCGTGATAGAAAACCTTTGCAGCCCTAGGAAGGACGAGTACTGGCGCGAAGCGAATGTGACATTCGTGAGCACCAGCACGCAGGACTGACAAAGAATGCGAGGGTTTGTCTACATGCTGGGGTCTAACTGATGTTAGACCTTTTTGTTTCGAGACATACAATGGATGGAGGCGCTTCAAAATGAAATTACGTCAACCAATGCCAGAACTAACTGGTGCAAAAGAATGGTTAAATGGAGAAGTAACAAGAGAAGAATTAATTGGTGATAAACCAACATTGATCCACTTCTGGTCAGTTAGCTGTCACCTTTGTAAAGAGGCGATGCCGCAAGTGAACCAATTCCGTGATGAATACAAGGATCAACTAAACGTGATCGCAGTTCACATGCCACGTTCAGAGGATGACCTAGATCTAGAAAAAATCAAAGAGGTTGCAAATGAGCATGAAATCACACAGCCAATCTTTGTAGACAGCGACCATAAATTAACAGAAGCCTTTGAGAACGAATATGTACCAGCTTACTATGTATTCGATAAAACAGGTGCTTTACGCCACTTCCAAGCTGGCGGAAGCGGTATGAAAATGCTTGAAAAACGTGTCAATCGAGTTCTTTCTGAGTCTGAAAAGGCTGCAGAATAGGCTTTCCCCCCCATGAATGGGGGTTTTTTCATGGGGAAAAATAGGAGACATATTGCACTGGATGAATATGATTGTAGGTGGAATGCCTAAGAAAAGAGAAAATGAGGGATTTCATTAAAAAAATTTCCTGAAACAAAAAGGTATTATGACCTATTTACATTTTTATTTTGAAATGAAAATGTAAAGATTTTAACTTTTTACTATTCAGAACGTTTTTGCACAAAAGAAATTTCAGTTTGGTAAATAACTATATAAATCAAGTAGTATAAGCATTTATTCAAAATTTTTACAATATTTTAAAGGTGGTCAAAAGCCTATAGTGGCAATGAAATGGGTGCCGATTTTTCTTCTTTGGCAAAATTTTAGTTGGAAATACCTATCTGATAACAAACTGTAAAATGATAAAAAAATAGTTGATAAAATTAGTTTTCTAATCTAATATTTACTATAGAATATTTTTTATATGATGAGGGGGAAATCCATTGTTTAATGAGAGGGAAGCGTTACGTTTACGATTGGAACAATTAAATGAAGCAGAAGTAAAGGTCATCCGTGAATATCAAATTGAACGAGATGCGATTTACGCAAAACTAAGAGAATTAGACCGTCAAGGTACAGGTCTCGTCACAGATACAAAAAAAGAAGTGCGTACAGAGAGAAAAACAGATTCACTGCCTGTATTAGCTGAGCTGGCTGCACAAGAAATGAGAAGCTACAATCAGCCTGCGCAAACGCAGTCAAACGTTACATCATCTTTAGGAACAGGTCAGCTAAATGGTGCACCTGTAGGTATTCCTGAAGGATCTACAAGACGCAGAAGAGGCACAGCTAGACCTGGATCAAAGGCAGCTAAGCTTCGTGAAGCTGCAATCAAAACATTAAAGCGTCATAATGCGGCGATTAAAAGCTCTGAACTTCAAAAAGAGATTGAAAAAGAGAGCGGTCTTGAAATTCCAAATATGACAACGTTTATGCAAAGCTTAATTAAAATGTACCCAGAAGTGAAGAAACCTTATCGCGGACAGTATATTTTAGAAGGCGACATTCAAACAGAAGACGAATAAATAAAAAAGAAACTGCTGGGCTTAAATGCCAGCAGTTTTTTCTTGCGTACGTGATGAACTGATCACTTTTTTTGATCAACTGTATAGACAATCTTTCGTTCTTTGGGCATGTTGTCGCGCTGTTTTTTAAATCCATCGATCTTCACTGTCATGACCTCTCCACTCCGCTGCACAGCATCGACTTTTGCCTGGAGCGTTTCTACTTGTTCGTTTAGTTTCTTCAAAATCGGTCCTATTTCTTCGGTTGTTTGCAAAATAGGGTCTTGTGAGAACGGCTCGGCATTTGTTTGGGCTGACTGGTCGATATCAGCAAAATGAGAAGCGATCCATTCCTCGCTTTCGGCTAACTGTTTTTGGTAGCTCGTGAGCGTTTCATAAAAAATGGATTCTTTTGCTTTTTCGATTTGCAGTAATTTTTCTTGTGTTTCATAAAAACGCTCCTGTAGATGCCGGACGCCTTCTTGTAATAAATGTAGCTCTGCGTTTTTATCGCCTAGAGTTTGCTGCAGTTTTTCAATCACCACGGATAAAGTATTTCCTTTTTTCTCCTCTTTTGCAAGCTGTTTATCTTGGTCTAGTAATCGCTCCTGTAGTTGCTGAGACATTTCCTTATATTTTACAACCTTCAAATGCAATCGGTGCTTTTCCTCTGTTTCTTTTCGTCTATGATAGGTTTCCTTTTGCAGCATTTCATGAAGAAGGACGATTTTATGTAATAATTCCGATTTGCTATAAGAGAGATCCTGTATTTTAGATGATGCTTCGTCTTGGTCAATGGTCATTTCATCCAATTGTTGTTTTAATTGAGTGAAATCCTTTTTCATCTCATGATATTCTTGAGATAGCTTCTTGTTTTTAGCATAAGTATATGTGGACTGTAAATCTGAAATCATCTGTTGATATTTGGCCGTTTCAGCTTTTAAAAATAGATTTTCTTGAGACAGATCATGGAATAGGGGAGAAGCATGGCGCCGGTTCATAGGTAGACCCTCCTTATTCATGTTATCAATAAAGTATGCGAAATGAGTGCGATTAGAACAACCATATCAAAGGGGATGAGATGATGAGAATAGTGAATGTGATACTAGCCGGAGGTGCTTCTAGGCGTTTTGGAGAGCCAAAGGCAAGTCATGTCTATCAGGGGAAACCACTATATGAACATGTGAAAGAGCAACTTTTGAAAGGGGAAACCATCATCATCAGTCACCCGAAGCTTCTGCCTTTTTTCAAAGCGAGAGGGGAACAAGCTGTTTGGTTAGATGATGAACAGATGCGTGGGTATGGCCCGCTTGCAGGCATATATACCGCTATGCAAAAGCAAGAAGCAGAGTGGTATTTAGTGACGGCATGTGATATGCCATTCATACGAAAAGAGACAGCCGTCGCTTTATCTTCTTATTGCCATGAGCATGTAGATGCTGTGGTCCCGATGGTGCAGGAAAGATTACAGCCGTTATTTGCGCTTTATCACCGCCGCAGTCTTCCGTTTATTTATGCGTGCTTAAAAGAGAATCAATTAGCTATTAAAGACTTATTACAAAAACTTCACGTCCAGGTTGTTCCAGCCGACGAACTGAACGTGGCACCAAATGAATTTCACAATATCAATAAAAGAAGCGATTTACCTGAAAACGGTATGATATGATACATAAAAACGAGGAGGAGAGAACAATATTGAACGAGCGATATTCAAGGCAAATCTTGTTCCCTCCGGTAGGGGAAAAAGGGCAGTCTGCGCTTGCCGAAAGTCATGTCCTTATTGTTGGAGCTGGTGCACTTGGAACAGCGTCTGCTGAAGGGCTTGTCCGTTCAGGAATTGGTACTTTGACGATTGTAGATCGTGATTATGTCGAATTCTCAAATTTACAGCGGCAGCAGCTGTACACTGAACACGATGCAAAGATGCATGTGCCAAAAGCGGCAGCAGCTAAAAAACGTCTCCAAGAGATCAACCATGAAGTGACCATTCACGCTCTTATTGAAGATGCAGGAGTAGAGCTGTTAAGACCTTTATTCCGAAAAGCAAATATCGTCATTGATGCGACTGATAATTTTGAGACAAGAATGGTGATGAATGACTTATCTTTAGAAACAAATACGCCTTGGATTTACGGTGCCTGTGTGAGCAGTCAGGGAATGTATATGACCATTTTGCCGGGCAAAACACCTTGCTTATCCTGTGTGTTTACCTCAATGCCTGTTGGGGGGTTGACATGTGATACAGCTGGTATTATTTCTCCTGCTGTCCAAATGGTGTCGGCTTATCAGCAAACAGAGGCATTAAAATATTTAACAGGGCATGAAGAGCAAATGGAGCGAAAGTTTGTCACGTTTGATTTGTGGCAGTCGTCTTCGTTTAAAATGGATGTATCTCGTACGAAGCAGGAGAGCTGTCCTTCTTGCGGCACAAATAGAACGTATCCATATTTACAGGAACAGCGCAAAAAAACAGCGGTTCTTTGCGGACGTGACACCGTTCAAATCATATCGAAGGATTTAGAAAACCTTTCATTTCAGCATGTAAAAGAGCGTCTGTCCTCTATTTGTGAGGTGGAAGTGAACGATTTTTTAATTCATATACGCTATGAAAGACACCGTATCGTTTGTTTTAAAGGAGGACGTGTATTAATCCATGGGACAAATGATGAAAAAGTAGCCAATTCATTACTAGCAAGACTGCTAGGCATATAGGAGTGAGAAGTGATGGAAAGACGACAGCCAATTCCAGTAGAAGAGGCAGTAAAGAAAGTCTACCAATTTCAAAAACATGGACAAGTCGAATGGGTTCCTTTAAAGAACAGCCTTGGAAGATGGATTGCAGAGGATATTTTAGCAGATCACGATGTTCCTGCCTTTGATCGTTCTCCGTATGATGGTTTTGCACTTCGAGCAGAAGATACAAAGGATGCATCGAGCGAGCATCCGGTTGAATTTGAGGTCATTGATCATATAGGGGCAGGTATTGTTTCTGCAAAAACGATCGGTCCTTTTCAAGCGATTCGCATCATGACAGGAGCGAAGATTCCAAAAGGAGCAAATGTTGTGATCATGCTCGAATTGACGAAAACGTTTGAAAAAGACGGTAAATCAATGATGTCACTTAAAAGACCTCTGAAAAAGGGTGACAATATTTCTCGCCAAGGAGAAGAGACCCTCAAAGGGAACGTCATGATCAAAAAAGGCTCAAAAGTAACCCCAGGCGTGACGGCGATATTGGCAACGTTCGGGTATGCGGTTGTGCCGGTCGTCAAAAAACCGGTCATCGGTATCATCTCAACAGGCACCGAGCTCCTACAAGTAAGTGATGCCATGGTGGACGGTAAAATTAGAAATAGTAACCTGAGTATGGTCTACGCCCAGGTTCTTGAAGCTGGAGGAGAACCGCTTGATTTAGGCGGTGTATCCGATGATTTTGATCAAAGCTATGAAGCCGTAAAAGCAGCCTTAAGCAAAGTTGATATGCTCATCACAACAGGTGGTGTATCGGTAGGTGATTTTGACTTTTTACCTGCTATTTATGAAAAACTAGGTGCAGATGTGTTGTTTAATAAAGTCGCCATGAGACCTGGAAGTGTGACGACCGTTGCTGCGTTGCCAAATGGTCAATTGCTTTATGGGCTGTCAGGAAATCCAGCTGCCTGTTTTGTTGGCTTTGAACTATTTGTCAAACCGATCATTTATAAATGGTGTTTGAAAGAAAATCCATTTCCCGTTTTTACTGAGGCGAAGCTGACACATGATTTTCCAAAAGCCAATCCGTTCACACGATTTGTTAGAGCATCACTTGATTTTACTGGCAGTCAGCTAAGTGTGACGCCAACAGGTCTTGATAAATCTAGTGCGGTGACATCTATTGCTCATGCTGATTGTTTCATTGTATTGCCCGGAGGAACAAGAGGGTTTAGTGCAGGTGACCAGGTCAGCGTTCTGCTATTTCACCACGAAGGCGGTGCTCCATGTTGGATGACAAATTAAACATTCTACAAGTCGTGGGGTATCAAAATAGTGGTAAAACGACGCTGATCGAAAAATTATGTCAGCTGGCGGATGAAGAAGAAATGAAGCTAGGCTGCTTCAAACATCACGGACATGGTGGAAAGCCAGACCGTCTGTTCAAACAAAAAGATACGGATCGATATGTTCAAGCGGGTGCATTTGCCGCAGGTGTGGAGGGAGAAGGTGAATGTCACTTTTTCATACGGCACATGACATTCGTGCAACTACTCAACATGTGTCAGCATCTTCCTTTAGATGCCGTCTTGATCGAAGGATACAAACAGGCGCCTTACCGCAAAATCCTGTGTGTCAAAGACGAACAGGAACTCATTGATCTTTCAACACTTTCTCATATACAAGCAGCCATTTATTTCAATAAAGAAATACAATTCACTGAGAAATACCCGTTTCCTGTGTTTTCAGCATTTGATAAGCGCGGGATCACATTTGCTTTTAATTTATTGAAGGGGGAAGCCTCGTATGAATGAACTTTTTAAGATCACAAAAGAGCCAATTGATGTGAATGAATTGATTCAGCATGTCACAAGACGCAAAGCGGGAGCCATTACGACATTCATAGGCACGGTAAGAGAATGGACAAATGGCAAAAAAACGCTGCGTTTAACATATGAAGCATACATACCAATGGCGGAAAATATGTTGAGTCAAATTGGACAAGAAATTAAAAAACGCTGGCCCGATACAGAAGCTGCTATTGTGCATCGTATTGGCACTCTTGAGATATGTGACATTGCAGTGGCAATAGCTGTTTCATCACCTCATCGGAAAGCTGCATACGAAGCCAATGAATATGCGATTGAACGAATAAAGGAAATCGTTCCTATTTGGAAAAAGGAATACTGGGAAGATGGAGAGGCTTGGATAGGTGATCAGCTTGAAACCGTTTCATACCCGGAAGGAAAACCTAGTACTCTCCAACTTAACGAGAAAGAAGGGAAGCGGCATGATTAGCGTATTATTGTTCGCCGGCCTTGCTGAGAAGGCCGGTAAACAACAAATCATCATTCAAAAAGATCAAACAACGGTTGATGAGATTAAAATAGAATTACAGGAGGTATATGGAGTTGATACTGCACAAAACGTGATGGTTGCAGTCAACGAAATATATACGAGGGGAAATGCTGAAGTGCGTAGCGGGGACACTGTTGCACTCATTCCTCCTGTAAGTGGTGGATAATAGATATTAGAGGATTTGGTTATGGCCGGCGGCTGTAACCAATTTTTTTATGTGTGAAAAGATTGTAGAGGTACTTGGGTATGATCTTCATAAATAAAACATCCCCGGCGTGCTTTAGAAATGTGAGGATCGAGCTGTTGAATGAGATCATACAATTCGCTGATTCGTCTCACATTGAAATCTGTTCGTGCTTGAAGCTGTTCTTTTAATTCTTTTGTGCTCACAATGCTTCCCTTTTTTTCTTTAATAATATCTACACACCTTGCTGCGTAGTATATTTTGTCATTAGAAGGTCTGCTCTCTTTCATATCAAGTAATTTAAGCTCATGATAAATCAGTTCTCTTTCCTTTCGAAAGTATTGCCATGCTTCTTGTTCCTTTTCATAAAGTAAAATCAATTGCAGTTTCAATTTTTCTCTTAACATTCACTTGACTCCATTTCCACTATCATTTAACCTACCTCTATTTTACATTATATGAAAAAATAACATTTGATCAAGTAAAATCCTTTTATTTTTATTTTTTTAATATGAAAGTATTGTTACTAAAGGCTCATCTGTTCTATAAAAGGCGCTAAACATAGTCCTATAAAGCCGGGATTCATTGAAATTACTAGGAATATTTTAACAAAAAATTGTTGTGTCTAACTGAGACCATCTGAATCCAAAGGAAAAGGATATTTATTCCGAAAGACATGTTGTTTACTTCATAAAATGTTTTTCAGTCAGTAAAATCAGGATTTTTTCATATGAATATGGTCGGTCCAAGTATCATTTGAAGGATGTCGTTCATGAAAATAGAATAATAGATTCAATCCTATCACTATGAAAATAAGAAAATCAAATGATCTATCACTTATTGGCAATCTTTTGATAAAATAGAAACAACAAGAGTATGAAAAAACGTTTCCATACTTACAGCACATGGAGAGGATGACATTTGATGAAAGAAACAACGCAAAAACCCACAATTATAGGCGTAAGCACAAGACCATCAGAGCATTTAAAAAGAGTGTGGGAGCAGCCATTCGTTTGGTGGCCTTTATCATGTGTGCTTGTATTAACAGTTGTTGTCACTTATTTGTCTCAGCTAGTGAATGAAGGAATGTGGGCAGATTTAATTTTACCAATCCCTTTCGTTTATGTGATCACGCTCATTGGTTTGGTCATTGGGATTGTCATTAATACTGCCGTATACAAGTTCATCGTCTTTTTAGCAAAAGGTGATGCAACGTTTCAGCAGCTATTTTCAGGTGTGCTTTATATCACACCTATTACGATCATTGGTACGATCATTTCTCATTTAGCGATCATCATGTTTCATGTGCCAAAAGATATCACTATTACCTCATTAAACGCATTCATTCGAATGTCTGGTTCATGGCATGCTGTGTTAGGAAATATTGACCTTTTTGTGATTTGGAATCTTGTTTTAACAGGCTTTTTATTGATCAAGGTCGGCCGCATTTCGCCAAGAATATCTTGGATTATTGTGAGTGTCTTTTATGTATTATCTTTAATTTTTCAATATGTAGGAACTACGATCACCATCAACATGCAGTAAGCTGGAGGTAGAATGTTTTTATGAGAAAGAAAATCATCATCGGATCCATTATTATTATTGTGATTGGTCTATTTATTGGATTTAATATTGCAAAAAACCAATCAAAGCCTGCTTCTACGGCATCATTTAAAACAGTCCAACTTGCATCAAAAGAAATAACCTCTAAGGTGATGACGCCTGGAACACTTTCATTCTCGGAGGAGCAATTTATTTATACAGAAGAGGAGAAGGGAAGCCTGAATCATATCGCTGTGAAAGAAGGAGAAAAAGTGAAAGCTGGAACACCGCTCCTTACATATGAAAATAAGGAACTGGAGCTTGAAGAACAGCAGCAAGCACTTGCGGCTGAATCAAGTACACTAAAGCTTGAACAATTACAAAATAGACTCAATTCATTAGATGAAAATCAGGGAAAAAAGGCGGGCTCTGATTCGAAAAACGAGCGAGATCAGCTTGAACTCGAACTCAAAGCTGCTGAATTAGAGCAAAAACAAGCGGAGCTTAACCAAGAAAAAGTAAAGGCACAAATAGAAGATTTAACGATACATAGCAAAATTGAAGGAACAGTCATCTCCATCGAGCAAGATGCTGGCGCAGGGAAGCTAGAAGAGAGACAGCCGGTAATCCATATTGCCAATGAGAAAAAAATGATTGTACGAGGCTTAATCAGTGAGTATGATGCTATGAAAGTCAAAAAGAAACAAAAAGTAAAGGTAACGTCTGATGTCATTCGCGAAAAGAGTTGGCAAGGAGTGGTGAAAAAAGTGGGCGCTGTGCCTGCCCAGTCAACAGCAGAAACAGCTGCTAGTGATCAAACCGTACAATATCCAGTCGAAATTGAAATAAAAGGGAAAAAGCCGGATGCAAAACCAGGCTTTAAAATGATCATGGAAATTGAAACGGACAAGCGTCAAGTGCACACAATTCCTGAAACAGCTGTGAAAAAAGAGAAAGATGGTTCATACGTTTATGTTGTTGAAAAGAATGCACTGAAGAAAGTAAAAGTGACATTAGGTGAAACGTCAGGTCAAGATCTTGAAGTGACGAAAGGTTTAACAAAAGAAGATCAAATCATTGCAGAGCCATCAGATGATATGTATGACGGAATGGAAGTGAATGCTGAATGATTCAGCTTTCAAACGTGACAAAAAGCTACGAAGTCGCTGAGGAGACATTTGATGTATTAAGTGAAGTGGACCTCGTCATTGGTAAAGGCGAGTATATGTCCATTATGGGCCCGTCCGGCTCTGGGAAATCAACGTTAATGAATATCATTGGCTGTCTGGACCACCCGACCTCCGGACAGTACCATTTTCAAGGTATGGAGCTGTCGGCAGCAAAGGATCAAGAACTGGCAGTGATTCGAAATCGATCCATTGGTTTTGTTTTTCAACAATTTTATTTACTGCCTAGATTAAATGCGAGGCGAAATGTTGAACTTCCGATGATTTACGCTGGTATCAGTCAAAAGGAAAGAAAAGAACGTGCGGAAATGGCACTTGAAAAGGTTGGTTTGGCAGATCGAATGAAGCATATGCCAAACGAGTTGTCAGGGGGTCAAAAGCAAAGAGTAGCCATCGCACGTGCGATTGTCAATGAGCCGGAGCTTATCTTGGCAGATGAACCAACAGGCGCTCTTGATTCAAAAACGAGCGGCTCGATTATGGAACAGTTTACAAAGCTCAATGAGGAAGGAACAACGGTTGTGCTCGTTACTCATGAAGAAGAAATAGCTGCGTATACAAACCGGATAGTCGTTGTGAGAGATGGACGCCTCGCTCAAGATAGATTGATACAAGGAGACGAATGAATGAAACTCTTTGAAAATATCAAAATAGCGCTGAATTCTGTCCTTGCTCATAAATTGCGGTCTATTTTAACGATGCTTGGCATTATTATTGGGGTTGGCTCGGTGATTGCAGTCGTTGCCATCGGTCAAGGCGGCGAGCAAATGCTGAAAGAATCAATTTCAGGGCCAAACAATACCATTGATATGACCTATACACCCTCTGATGAGGAGTTAAATGCGAATCCGAATGCGTTATTTGAAGCCACATTTACTGAAGAAGACATTCAAAGTGTTCAAGCATTGAATGGGGTTAAACAGGTTGCCTCCTCCACGGCACAAGGCATGCAATTAAGGTTCCAAGATACAACAATAGATGCAACGGTCAATGGGATTAATGAAGGCTACACGAATGTACATTCATTACATATAGCAGAAGGACAGGACTTACGTGAAATCGATTTTAGGAGCGGAAGAAGGGCAGCTGTTATTTCAGAAGGGATACAAAAAGAATTGTTTAATGGAGAGAAGGCAGTAGGCGAGTTGATTTGGATGAATGGACAGCCGGTTGAGGTGATCGGGGTTTTAGCAAAACAGGAAGGGCTGTTTTCATTTGATATGAATGAAATATATGTCCCTTTTGCAATGCTGACAACTGCATTTGGTGTGAAAGAATATGATAAGTTGTCTATTCAAGTCGCACATGCTGATCAAATGAAAGAAGTAGGAAAGAGTGCGGCTGCACGATTAAATGAAAATCACCATACAGACGATGCTTACGAAATGATCAATCTGGAAGAGATTGCAGCAGGCATTGGTCAGATTACGTCTGTCATGACAACAATCATTGGCTCAATTGCTGGTATCTCATTACTTGTCGGCGGCATTGGTGTCATGAATATTATGCTCGTATCAGTCACAGAAAGAACAAGAGAAATTGGAATTCGAAAGGCACTTGGGGCAACTAGGGCTCAAATACTCGTTCAGTTTTTAATTGAGTCTGTCGTCCTTACACTGATCGGTGGGTTACTTGGAATCGCGCTTGGCTTAGGAGGTGCTTCACTTGTGTCACTGTTTGCAGGGTGGCCTTCTCTTGTATCGTGGCAGATCGTATGTGGAGGCGTCCTATTTAGTATGCTCATTGGTATTATTTTTGGACTGATTCCTGCCAATAAAGCAGCGAGGCTCGATCCTATTGAATCACTTAGATATGAATAATCCTAAAGTTAACGTTCAAGGTGCTGACAAGAAGGTAGAACGAGATATGTTGCCTGCTGTTCCGCACCTGAAGCCTTTATGCAAAACGCATAAAGGCTTTTTTTCGTTCAATTGAATGAAATGAAAAATGATAGAAATGCTAATATCATGACTTTCTTCTCAATGTCACATATTTTTCAGTTTACAAATGGTACATATAAAGGTAAGATGACCATTGTGAAAGATTTTGATAGTTATTGAATGTATTTGATTGTTTTGTATTGATAATGTTGAAAAAAGCGATTACAATAAAGGTGCGCGCAAAATGAATACGTTTTCAAAAGGGGGTGTTTTCAATGCTAACACCAGAAAGACATCAACTCATTATCGACTATTTAGAAGAAAACGATGTCATCAAAATACAGGACTTAACGATTATGACGGATGCGTCTGAATCTACAATTAGAAGAGATTTATCAGCCCTCGAAGAAAAAGGCTTTCTTAAAAGAGTTCACGGAGGAGCTGCTAAAATATCTAGTATTCGTCTTGAACCAGATGTGTTTGAGAAATCTGCCAAAAACCTTCATGAAAAGTCATTGATTGCAGAGGCAGCTGCATCACTTTTAAAACAAGGCGATTGTATTTACTTAGATGCTGGTACGACAACACAGCAAATGATTGACTTTATCGATCCAGATCAAGATATCGTGGTGGTGACAAATGGTGTCATGCACATTGAAGCACTCATGAGAAAAGGCATTTCTTTTTACCTGATAGGCGGATCAGTGAAACATCGAACAGGAGCCATGGTGGGAGCCGCAGCTTTGACAGCTATGGAAAATTACCGTTTTGACAAAAGCTTTGTTGGGACGAACGGCATTCATCCCGAGGCAGGGTTTACAACACCTGATCCAGAAGAAGCGCTCATTAAAAAAAGAGCCATGAAGCAGGCGAAAAAAACCTACATCTTAACAGATGCCTCAAAGTTTGGCGAAATATCGTTTTCAACCTTTGCTAGTTTACAGGAAGCCACCATTATCACAAACGACGCAAAAGAGGATTCATTCGATAATTACCATGAAAAAACGGTTATAAAGGTAGTGAAAACATGATTTATACAGTTACTTTAAACCCATCAGTTGATTACATCGTACACGTGGAGGATTTTGCGGTCGGCGGTTTAAATCGTTCAACCTATGACAAAAAATATCCAGGTGGTAAAGGAATCAATGTCTCAAGGCTTTTAAAACGGCACGGTGTTGAATCAAAAGCACTTGGATTCATTGGCGGTTTTACAGGCAAATATATTCAAGACTTTTTACAAAACGAACAATTACAAACAGCCTTTCATGAGGTGTCAGAAGATACACGTATCAATGTGAAACTAAAAACAGGCGAAGAAACGGAAATCAACGGGCTCGGTCCAAGTATTACTGAAGCACAGTTCGATTCGTTTTTATCCCAATTCACTTCATTAACAGAAGGCGATGTCGTTGTATTAGCAGGCAGCATTCCTTCTTCACTGCCTCATAACACATATGAGCGCATTGCTGAAGTATGTGCGAAGCAAGGGGTAAGAGTCGTACTTGATATTTCTGGAGAAGCCTTAAAAAAAGCAGCAGATCTGAAACCATTCTTAATGAAACCGAACCATCATGAGTTAGGTGAAATGTTTGAAACCAGTATTTCATCTGCAGAAGAAGCCATTCCTTATGGGGAAAAGCTGTTGGAACAAGGTGCTGAACATGTCATTGTATCTATGGCTGGAGACGGCGCTCTCTTATTTAGTAAGGAAGGGATCTTTCAATCTAATGTTCCAAAAGGCAAGTTGATCAACTCAGTTGGTGCAGGGGATTCAGTCGTTGCAGGATTCTTAGCTGGCGTTTCTAAAGGCCTTTCCATAGAAGAATCATTTAAGCTTGGCGTCACATCAGGAAGTGCTACAGCATTTTCTGAGGAACTTGGAACAAAAGAGCTTGTCGATACATTATTGCCACAAGTAAAAGTCACACGCATTTAAAGGAGGAGTCATCATGAAAATTACAGAACTACTCACGAAGCATACGATTAAGCTTCAATTAGACAGCCAGCAAAAAGAAGCCGTTATTGAAGAACTGGTCACTGTATTAGATACAGCTGGTAAATTAAATGATAAAGAAGGCTACAAAGCAGCTGTTGTTAATCGTGAAAAACAAAGCTCTACGGGAATCGGAGAAGGAATTGCGATTCCTCATGCGAAAACAGCAAGTGTGAAAGAACCTGCCATTGCATTTGGTCGTTCAACAGCTGGTGTAGATTATGAATCATTAGACGGACAGCCAAGTCATCTTGTCTTTATGATTGCAGCAACTGAAGGCGCAAACAACACGCATTTAGAAGCACTTTCTCGTTTATCCACACTTCTCATGCGTGAAGAGATCCGAAAGCAGCTTCTTGAAGCGGCTACTGAAGATGAAATCATTGAAATTATCAATACACATGATAAAGACGATGAAGAAGAAGAGGAAGTCAAAGAGGAACCGGCCGCACCGGGAAAACCTGCTAAAATTTTAGCGGTGACAGCTTGTCCAACAGGCATCGCGCATACATTTATGGCCGCAGATGCTTTGAAAGAAAAAGCAAAAGAAATGGGCGTTGACATTAAAGTTGAGACAAATGGCTCTAGTGGAATTAAACATGCCCTGACAGCAAAAGAAATTGAAGAAGCGCCAGCTATTATTGTGGCAGCTGATAAACAAGTTGAAATGGAACGCTTTAAAGGCAAACATGTTATTGAAGTACCTGTGACAGCTGGAATTCGCCGTCCGCAAGAATTGATCGAAAAAGCCATCAATCAAGATGCGCCGATTTATAAAGGTTCAGGCGGCAGTTCTTCAAAAGATGAAAATGAATCGTCAGGTAAGGGAAGAAGTGGATTCTATAAGCACTTAATGAGCGGTGTAAGCAACATGCTTCCGTTTGTTGTTGGGGGCGGTATCCTCGTTGCGATTTCATTCTTCTGGGGAATTAACTCAGCTGACCCTAAAGATCCTTCTTTCAATTCATTTGCAGCTGTATTAAAAGGAATTGGCGGAGATAATGCGCTTGCCTTAATCGTTGCTGTATTAGCTGGATTTATCGCAATGAGTATTGCAGACCGTCCAGGTTTCGCACCAGGTATGGTTGGCGGATTCATGGCCTCTGCAGCAGGTGCTGGATTCTTAGGCGGATTGATTGCTGGTTTCCTTGCTGGTTACATTGTGGTGCTACTCAAAAAAGTATTCACTTTTGTACCACAGTCGCTCGATGGTATTAAACCAGTTCTGCTCTATCCATTGTTCGGTATTTTCTTTACAGGGATTATCATGCATTACATCGTCAACACACCTGTTAAAATGGTCATGGACGGATTAACACACTGGCTTGAATCACTTGGTACTGGAAACCTTGTATTAATGGGGATTATTTTAGCTGGTATGATGGCCATTGATATGGGTGGTCCGATTAACAAAGCGGCCTACACATTTGGTCTTGCGATGATTGCTGCTGGCAACTATGCACCGCATGCTGCGATTATGGCAGGTGGAATGGTGCCGCCTCTAGGAATTGCCCTAGCGACAACGATCTTTAGAAACAAATTCTCTAAACGTGACCGCGAAGCAGGTATTACATGCTACTTCATGGGAGCTGCGTTCATTACGGAAGGGGCGATCCCGTTTGCAGCGGCAGATCCTCTGCGCGTCATTCCTTCAGCTGTGATTGGTGCAGCAGTTGCAGGTGGATTAACAGAATTCTTTAGAGTGACGCTTCCTGCACCACACGGCGGACTATTCGTTTTCTGGGTAACAAATCATCCAGTTCTTTACATCATCAGCATCTTAATCGGTGCCATTGTTACAGCGCTACTTCTCGGAATTCTAAAAAAACCAGTCCGACAAGAAGCTTAATTTGAAAAGAAGCATCGTGAAGAGCGGTGCTTCTTTTTGTTTAATCATCAGCAAATTAGGAAAAAATATCTAATTGAATGGTTGTCTTGTGAATTTTTAAATAACATGTGATAAAGTAAAGTTATTCAATTCGCGTTTCAAGTCTTTTAGCAGAAAGTCTTAGGAGGAAGCAGTATTTTGAACGAAGAAAACAAACAAAACGAAAATGACATTCAATCTGATGGGAAACAAGCCAAAAAAGAGAAGAAAAGTTCTCTGTTTGAATGGATCAAAGCCATTTTAATTGCACTTGCCCTCGTCCTCATCATCCGTACGTTTATTTTTGAGCCGTATGTGGTGGAAGGAGAGTCAATGGAACCAACCCTTCATGATGGAGAAAAGCTGTTTGTTAACAAAACCATCAACTATCTCGGTGGAGTCAAACGTGGTGACATCGTGATTATTAATGGAAAAGACGGTCAGAAAATTCATTATGTCAAACGATTGATCGGCCTTCCAGGCGACACGATTGAAATGAAGGATGATACGCTTTACATTAATGGTAAAAAAGTAGATGAGCCTTATTTAAAAGAGAACAAGGCGCATGCCAAAGAGTATGAGGTACATTTAACAGGAGATTTTGGTCCAGTGAAAGTACCGAACAACGATTACTTTGTTATGGGTGACAACAGACTGAATTCTATGGACAGTCGAAATGGACTCGGACTCATTGAAAAGGATCGGATTGTCGGCACATCAGAATTTGTTTTCTTCCCATTTGGCGATATTCGACAAACACAATAAATACACCTTTCTCAATGCGTAAGAAAGGTGCTTGAATGGACGACCCTTCATGTAGGGTCGTTTTTAATTTGGTGTGAGCATCGTGACAATGATGACAATGGCCAAAACAGAAGCGAAAACGGACCCGGTAATCGCCACAACAGAACGGAATAATCCAATTTTCACATTGTCTTTTCCGCGCTTTTGTAAAAAGCGTTTTGAAAAGATATGGACCAGTGTGTAAATGAGGACAAGTCCAATATAAAGGCCAAAGTCTCTTGCATTAAAGCCAGTCGCCGATAAATAAATGCCCATAAAGAAAATCAATAAACAGTATTCCATGAGTGTGAGTAATCTCAAATCGCCCGAACTCCTTCAACAAAAACATTCCCACTTATTATACCATATTGGACAAAAAGCCTTTGTTCTTAGCGAGAGACGTTTCTATCAATCGTTATTCATGTTATACTTCATATTGATGAATGAGTGATGGAGGATTAATAAATGATTGCAGTGAATAATGTTAGTTTGCGATTTGCTGATCGTAAATTATTTGAAGAAGTAAATATTAAGTTCACTCCTGGCAACTGCTACGGACTAATTGGTGCCAATGGAGCTGGTAAATCAACGTTCTTAAAGATTCTTTCTGGAGAAATTGAAGCTCAAACGGGCGATGTTCATATGAGTCCTGGTGAACGTTTAGCGATTTTAAAACAGAACCACTTTGAATACGAAGAGTTTGAAGTGTTAAAAGTCGTCATCATGGGTCACAAACGTCTATATGATGTGATGCAAGAAAAAGATGCGATTTATATGAAACCTGATTTCTCAGATGAAGACGGGATTCGTGCAGCAGAGCTTGAAGGTGAATTTGCTGAGTTAAACGGATGGGAAGCGGAAAGTGAAGCTGCGATCCTATTAAAAGGTCTTGGCATTCCAGAGAGCCTACAATCGAAGAAAATGTCTGAGCTTGGTGGATCTGAAAAGGTAAAAGTGCTTTTAGCACAAGCTTTATTCGGCAAACCTGACGTTCTCCTTCTCGATGAGCCAACGAACCATTTGGACTTACAAGCCATTCAGTGGTTAGAAGAGTTCCTCATTAACTTTGAGAATACCGTCATTGTCGTATCGCATGACCGTCATTTCTTAAACAAAGTATGTACGCATATTGCAGACCTTGACTTTGGAAAAATTCAAGTGTATGTCGGAAACTATGATTTCTGGTATGAATCAAGCCAGCTGGCATTAAAACTCAGCCAGGATGCCAACAAGAAAAAAGAAGAACAAATTAAGCAGCTTCAAGAATTCGTTGCTCGGTTCAGTGCGAACGCATCTAAATCGAAGCAAGCGACATCAAGAAAGAAATTGCTTGATAAGATTTCGCTAGATGACATTAAACCATCTTCTCGTAAATATCCTTATGTTCATTTTGCGCCAGAGCGTGAAATCGGAAATGATGTCCTTCAAGTAGAAGGTCTATCAAAAACGATTGACGGTGTAAAAGTACTGGATAACGTCAGCTTTATTATGAATCGTGAGGATAAAATTGCGTTCTTAAGCCGTAATGAGCTTGCTGTCTCTACTTTATTTAAAATCCTTGCTGGTGAAATGGAGCCAGACAGCGGGACGTTTAAATGGGGCGTGACAACATCTCAAGCCTTTTTCCCTAAAGACAACAGCGAATATTTTGAAGGAAGCGATTTAGATCTTGTTGATTGGCTTCGTCAATATTCTCCTAATGATCAAAGTGAAAGCTTCCTGCGTGGTTTCTTAGGCCGTATGCTTTTCTCTGGGGAAGAAGTGAAGAAAAAAGCAAGCGTCTTATCAGGTGGAGAAAAGGTTCGTTGTATGTTATCAAAAATGATGCTGTCTGGAGCGAATATTTTGCTGTTAGACGAGCCGACGAACCATTTAGACCTAGAGTCCATCACAGCGCTGAATAACGGTCTAATGAGCTTTAAAGGGGCTATGCTCTTCTCATCTCATGACCATCAGTTTGTTGAAACAGTTGCAAACCGGATTATCGAAGTGACGCCAAATGGCATCGTTGATAAACAAACAACTTATGATGAGTTCTTATCAGATCAAGAGATTCAAAAAAGACTACAAGAACTGTATGCATAAACATAAAGAAAAGACATCCACATGAGGATGTCTTTTTTCTTTAAAAAGCCCAATTTCCATTTCGGAAAATCGGTTCACGTTTACCATCTTTTGTGATCCCATCAATATTCATTTCCTTTGAACCAATCATGAAATCGACGTGTGTAATACTGCTGTTCACACCAGCTGCGTCTAATTCCTCACGTTTCATCTCTTTACCGCCTTCGATATTAAATGCATAACCGCTGCCGATGGCAAGGTGATTGGATGCATTTTCATCGTAAAGTGTATTGTAATAGAGGATATTTGAGTTAGAAATTGGTGAATCATCTGGTACAAGGGCAACCTCACCTAGATAATGTGAGCCTTCATCTGTTTCAACGAGAGAGGTTAAAATGTCTTCGCCCTCTTTTGCTTTCACATCTACAATACGCCCATTTTCAAAGGTTAACGTAAATTCATCGATAATGTTTCCTGCATAACTAAGTGGCTTAGTGCTAGAGACAGTTCCGTTTACACCATCTTTTTTAGGTACGGTAAAGACCTCTTCTGTTGGCATATTGGCCATGAATGATACGCCGCGTTCACTCACGCTGCCAGCACCTACCCAAATATGCTGCTCTGGAAGTTCAATCGTTAAATCTGTACCTGGTGCTTCATAGTGCAGCTTGTGGTAGTGACGTTCATTTAATACTTTTACTTTTTCATTTAGTGATTCATCATGCTTTTTCCACGCTTCAACAGGATCTGGCTGATCAGCGCGGGCGACTTTAAAGATTTGTTCCCATAATAATGCAACAGCTTCTTCATCTGCATGCTCAGGGAAAATCTTTTTCGCCCAATCTTTTGATGCAGCCCCGACGACTGTCCATGCAACTTTGTCAGATTGAACGTATTGACGATATGTATGAAGTGCTGAACCTGCAGCTTTTTGCTGTGAAGCAATTTTTTTCGAGTCAATGCCACTTAGAAGATCAGGGCTTTCTGACAAGATCGTAATAAAAGCACCGCCACGTTTTGCGATGGTTTCCATCATCTGTGCTTCCCATTCTGGAAATTGCTCAAACACATCTTGTGGGGCATGTTCATATTTTAAACGGGTCAGAACACCATCACTCCAGCGGATATGTACGTTTTTTGCTCCGCGCTCATATGCGTGTTTTGCCACAAGGCGGACAAGGTCTACAGATTCAGTGAACGCAGATACGACCACTTCTTGACCACTTTGAACATTTACACCTACTTCAACGATGGTTTTTGCATATTGATCTAGTTGTTTTTCAAATGAACTCATAAAAAAACCCTCCTTTAGTCATGTTCATCATATCAGATTTAAGACCGAAAAGGAAAATGGGGAGCCGTCCCGAAGCAAAATAAAAAAGCCGCTTTCGTGCGGCTTTTTTAGCGGTTCAGTTGTTTCACAGGCTGTGCATTAGAAGGGGGCATATGTGAAAACGACAGGCTCATTCCTCCTAAAATAATACCGGTTAAAATGACTGTGACAACGACCCGTTTACCTAAATCAAGCAACATGTTCTTCCTCCTTCACGTTTATCCATTCATCACGATATGATCGAAATGAAGAAAAAAGAAGTAGAACATGAAGATTATTTTAATGTTTTTTGCAATTTGTCGATTACTTCTAATGAACGACCTGTTCCAATTGCGACAGATTCAAGAGGATTTGCTGCGATATGAACTGGGACGACAATTTCTTGAGAGAGCCATTCTTGAATGCCGTTTAATAGTGCACCACCGCCAGTTAGAATGACGCCGCGATCTACGATATCACCACTCAGTTCTGGAGGGCTGTCTTCTAATGTAGCCCGAATCGCCTCTAAAATATGAAGAAGTGATTCTCGCATAGCACCTTGAATTTCTGTTGATTCAAGTGTAATTGTTTTTGGAAGACCTGTGACAAGGTCGCGTCCACGAACTTCTAATGACTCGGGTTCGTGTTCAATGAGTCCATAACCAATTTCCATTTTTACCTGTTCAGCTGTCCGTTCACCGATCAGTAAATTGTATTTCTTTCTCACAAAAGTAATGATATCTTCATCCAGTTGATCTCCGCCAATTCGGATCGAGTGGCAAGAGACAACTCCGCCAAATGAAATGATCGCTACCTCTGTCGTTCCTCCGCCAATATCTACAACGACGTTGGCAACAGGCTCGTCCACCGGGAGATCAGCACCGATTGCAGCTGCGACGGGTTCTTCAATTAAATGCACATGCTTTGCTCCGCAATTTTTGACAGCATCGCTGATCGCGCGGCGTTCGACAGCTGTTGAACCTGAAGGTGTACAAACAACCACAGTCGGCTTTCTAAAGGTAAACCCAATATTTTTTCCTGCTTTTTTCATAATTTGTTTAAGTAAATCGGTTGTCATATCATAATCAGCGATGACACCATCTTTCATCGGACGGATCGCTACAATTTTTCCAGGTGTTTTCCCAATCATCTCTTTTGCTTCTGACCCCACTGCAAGGACAGTTTTTGTTTCCGTATCTACTGCCACAACGGATGGTTCATTGAGAATAATTCCTTTATTTTTACTGTAAACCAATATGTTAGCTGTTCCTAAATCAATTCCAATTTCGGCATTTTGAAACATGTTTTCACCCAATCTCTATTTTTGCTGTTTTAAACAATTTTACATTTAAAAGTTCAGAGGGTTGAGGTCATTTGTGGGGGTTTGTGATCACCTTGAAATGAATCTGTAAAATTCAAGTCTCATTTTGACAATCACAATAAATTTTCCCTTTGGTTTTTCGATTTTGAAAAAAATTTTTATGCAGGAGAAACCTTTTAAGAATCTCTTACGTCTACGATATATCAATTGGTGAAAAACAGATTGATCTTGAGCTAATGAAAGAAAGAGGGAACGAAATTGAAATCTATCGGAGTTGTAAGAAAAGTAGATGAACTAGGGCGTATTGTGATGCCAATCGAATTGAGAAGAGCACTTGATATCGCTATTAAAGACAGTATGGAATTTTTTATAGATGGAGATAAAATCGTCTTGAAAAAATATCAGCCAGAGGGCGTCTGCCTGATGACTGGTGAGATTACTTCTGAGAACCACGAGTATGGAAATGGTCAAATTACATTAAGCGCTGAAGGCGCAGAACTACTGCTAAAAGAGCTTCAAGAAGCCCTTCAGCAGTAAATAAAAATAGCCTGTTCTCTCCCATTGTGCTGAGAGCAGGCTATTTTTTCTAAAAAAGTTCCTTAAAAATGCCGCATCTCCCTCAAAAAATAAGTGGAAAATGGTACAATTGACAAAGAATCTCAGGGCGGCAGGTGGAATTATTTGAACAAAACATATCAAGTACGGATCCTGTTATCCGTTCTTGCATTTATATTAATTTTGAGCTGGGATTTCTTTTATTATCTTAGCGGCTATCACATTAATTGGCCGCTCGATCTAGCCTTTACAGTCGTTGTTTTGGCCGGTATTTGGAGCATCTCAGGCTATGTGGACCGGTTGAATTTGCTTGTATCAGATTTAAATAAACGAGAAAAAGAAGCACACGAACTGACAGAGCGGCTGAATCGAATAACAGATAACTTGCAAGAAATCGTCTTTGAAACCAATGAAAAAGGTGAAATCATTTTTTTAAATCAAGCATGGAAACAAATGACGGGTTACGACATAGAGGAGTGTCTAGGTACGATGTATAATCAGTACTTTGATCAAGAAGAGCATGTCGTTCAGCATTTGTTGTCTGTGATCAAAGAGCATAAGGATGAGGGGCGGGTGGAGCTGCAGCTTCTCCATAAAGAAGGAAAAAAGGTATGGGGAGATGTGCATTATAAGCTTTATTTCGATGAACAGCACCAGTTTACTGGAGGTATTGGAACGGTTGCAGATATCACGAAACAAAAGCAGGCAAAGCTTGAACTTGAAAGATCAAATCAGCAATTACAAATGCAGGCACAAAAGCTGGCTGTTGCAGGACAAATAGCCGCTGGCATTGCCCATGAAGTCAGAAATCCGCTCACCTCAGTCAATGGATTTTTGCAGCTGATGAAAACGCAATATCCTGAAAGAACCGATTATTTTGATATCATCTTTTCTGAAATTAAACGCATTGATTTTGTTTTAAGTGAGCTGCTTGTCTTAGCAAAACCTCAATCGGTTCAATTTCAAGAAGTACAGCTCCATGATTTGCTAGAGCAGGTGATTACGTTATTAAAGACCAATGCCGTTCTTTCAAATATTGATCTCAAACAGCCATTTAAAAAGCAGGATGCTGGCACGATATTAGCAGACGCCAATCAAATGAAGCAACTGTTCATTAACTTAATCAAAAATGCGATCGAGGCGATGCCTGAAGGCGGCAATATATACATATCAACAGAAAAAGTGATGAATGAATGGAAAATCACGATTCAAGATGAAGGAAAAGGAATGTCCGAAGAGGACATTCTGAAAATATATGATCCTTTCTTTTCGACTAAAAAAGAAGGTACAGGACTTGGTTTAACGATCTGTGCGACGATCTTAAAAGATCACCATGGAAGAATGGATGTAAAGAGCGAGCTCAGCAAAGGGACGGCTTTTGATATTTACTTACCTGTGTATCAAAAAAGCAGATAGTAGCAAGGTGAGAGGATGTGATGTGTGATGACGAAAGAGACAAAGACGTTATTTGTGTATGGGACACTTTTAAAGCACGAAAAGTATCACGAGACATTGATGAAAGAAAGCAGTCCATTAGCAGCATCTGCTTGGATAAAAGGGAGACTGTACGATACAGGTGAGGGTTACCCTGTGTGTGTTGTCTCGGAACAAAACACAGTATATGGAGAATTGTATGAGGTCAGTGATGAAACGCTGCATAAGATAGATGAGCTAGAGGAAGGGTATGACCAGCAGGAAATAGAGGTTATGACAGACCAGGGGCCAAGGTCAGCCGTTGCTTATACAATATGTAAGCAGAAGGCATCGAGCCTGAAGGAGATTGAAAGCGGCTGCTGGAAGTCATATCAACTATGGGAGCGCAAACCGTCTTCCTTCTATTATTTTGCCTATGGGTCCTGTATGGATGATGCAAGGTTTAAGCTTGCGAAAGTGGAACATTATTTCAAACAAATCATCGGCGGCGGCACACTTGATCGTTTTACCACAAGGTTTACATTGGTGCGCCCTGATGGATCAAGAGCAGATATGGTAGAAGACGGCGGAGAAACAGAGGGTGTTCTATATGAAGTACCTTTTGATGCCATTCGTTATTTGTACAAACGAGAAGGTGTAAATGAAGGGACTTATCGTCCAGCATTTGTCGATGTCACAGTAGGTGATCAAGTGTATGAGGACTGCTTGACGTTTCTCGTTTTAAAAAAGAGCGAAGAAATTGCGCCTCCTGGTCATTATCGCAGTGAAATCGAAAAAGGAGCAGACCTTTACTTAAGTGAAGCGTTCCGTAAAAAAATACGGTCGCATATGGATTCATTAATGAAACCGTAGTAAAATGCATGGTAAGTGATATAAAAGGAGTCTGAACATGAAAAAGGAATATGCAGTCATTGGTCTTGGACGCTTCGGCGGAAGTATCTGCAAGGCGCTAAGCGAAGAAGGACTTGAAGTCATGGCCATGGATATGAATGAAGATCGTGTGAACGAATATGCTAAAATTGCATCACATGCCGTGATTGGTGATTCGACGGACGAATCTGTCCTAAAAAACCTAGGCATCCGCAATTTTGATCATGTGATCGTGGCGATAGGTGAAAACATTCAGGCGAGTATTTTAACAACGATTATGCTGAAAGAGCTTGGTGTCAAAATGGTCACAGTGAAAGCTCAAAATGACTACCATGAAAAGGTTTTGAATAAAATTGGTGCGGACCGTATTGTCCATCCTGAACGAGACATGGGCAGACGGATTGCACATAAAATTATTTCTAACAACGTGCTTGATTATTTAGAGCTGTCAGATGAGTACAGCCTCATTGAAATCGTCGCCAACAGCAGACTTGCTGGGCACTCTTTGTTAGATCTCGACATTCGTGCAAGGTACGGGATCAATATCGTGGCAATTAAACGCGGGAAAGAAGTGATCGTTTCACCGCTCGCAGATGAAATGATTCAAAAAGAAGATATCCTCATTGTCATTGGGGCAGTGGCAGATATCGGGCGCTTTGAAAAACGGGAAATGCAGAACGACTATTAAACACTCCGAGAAGGGGTGTTTTTTTGCTTTAGAAGTGTACATATTGGGCGGACATTGTGGGAGAGAACAAAGTGGAAAAGAGCCGTTTACTTTCTAAAAGAACAGCAAAATAGAACATGGTTATTTTTCAGCCAATTATCACTATTCAGAAATAAAAATCAATCTTTTGATATGGTTGATTTTCTCTAAATGTCATTGACTGGGCAAACAGATTCGTTTACGATAAGAAACATTATATTGTTTACTCGGAGGAGGCAGTGTCGTTGGATAAGGAGCTTTTCAGACATCAAATTGAGGTAGCTGCAAAGAGAAAAAAAGCAGCCCTAGTGATTAAACATGCGAAGGTTATGGACGTGTTTAACCAGGAATGGATAGACGCTGATGTCGCTGTTGAAAATGGAAAAATAGTAGGAATTGGGGAGTATGAAGGAGAACAGGAGCTGGATGCAACAGGTCAAATGCTTGTTCCCGGTTTCATTGACGGCCACGTTCATATCGAATCCTCGATGGTGACTCCTGCTGAATTTTCCAAAGCTGTCGTTCCTCACGGTGTGACAACTGTTGTAACAGACCCGCATGAAATTGCCAATGTATCCGGTGTTGCAGGTATCCGTTTTATGCTCGAAGAAGCGAGAAAAGCTGCTCTAAATATATATTTCATGCTGCCATCCTGTGTACCGGCAGTCAGCTTTGAACGATCAGGTGCTACACTAAAAGCAAAAGATTTAAAGCCTCTTTATCAGGAGAAAGAAGTGCTTGGTCTTGCCGAAGTGATGGATTATGTCGCGGTGGAACAAGCGGAAGAAGATATGCTTCAAAAACTGCTTGATGCTCAACATGAACATAAACTCATTGATGGCCATCTAGCAGGATTAACGGACCGATTAATTAATGTGTACCGAACAGCTAATGTCCAAACGGATCATGAGGTGACAACAGCTCAAGAGGCCCTTGAACGTGTCAAAAGAGGCATGTATGTCATGCTGAGAGAAGGCTCTGTTGCTAAAAACGTGAAAAACGTATTGCCTGCTGTCAATGAGAAGAATGCGAGACGCTTTTTCTTTTGTACGGATGATAAACATTTAGATGATTTAATGGCTCAAGGAAGTATTGATGAACAAGTACGGATGTCGATACAAGAAGGATTGGACCCCTTTTTAGCATATCAAATGGGAAGTTTAAACGCAGCGGAGTGCTTCGGTCTCAAAACAAAGGGAGCAATTGCACCAGGCTTTGACGCGGACTTTATGCTCATTTCTGACTTACATGAGGTAGGAATTACAAGCGTCTTTATCGCAGGAGAATTGGTCTCTGAACATGGAGAATATTTGCCAAGTGTCGACAAGATCACGCCAAATTCTTCGCTCATGCAATCGGTACATGCAGTGGACGTTCAAGAGAAAGATCTAACGCTGCCTATAACAGATCACCAAAAGATGAATGTCATTCGCATTATACCGAATCAGCTTGAAACGAAATTAGAACAAATATCTCCTTCTGGAAGCGATGGACAATTTACGAGTGATATTGATCGAGATGTATTAAAAATAGTACTTGTCGAACGCCACAAAGGTCTATCTGAAATTGGGATAGGGGTTGTCAGCGGTTTCGGCTTAAAAGAGGGGGCGATTGCAACAACAGTTGCCCATGACTCGCATAACTTAATTGCTGTTGGAACAAATGATGCTGATATGATCAAAGCCATTGAGACGTTAAAAGAAGCAGGGGGCGGTTTGACCGTTGTAAAAGACGGAGAAGTTCTTCATACGCTTCCATTACCGATTTCCGGTTTATTATCAGATCAACCTGCACATACGGTCAATGAAAGCCTTCATGCACTCCATGATGCTTTAAAGGAAACAGGCTTTGCCGTAGACTTTAATCCGTTTTTGACATTATCCTTCTTGGCACTGCCAGTCATTCCTGATGTGAAAATGACAACACAAGGATTGTTTGATGTGAGAAGTTTTCAGCATCTCCCGATTCAATCGTAAAACAATGACTGAACCCGCACGTATCGTACAGATATGCGGGTTTTTTTATTACGCATAAAAAAGAGACACAGCCAATTGGCTGTGTCTCCTTGTACGTCATTACACTTCCATAATAATCGGTAAGATCATTGGGCGGCGTCTTGTTTTTTCATAAAGGAAAGGAGCAAGAGTGTCAGTAATCTCGTTCTTAATTTCTGACCATTGAGTCGTCTTACGTTCCATTACTTTTTCAAGATGCTTTGAAATGAGATCTTGTGCGTCGTTGATGAGGTCGCCAGATTCTCTCATGTAGACAAAGCCTCTTGAGATTAAATCAGGACCTGCAGAAATTTTGAATTCTTTCATATCCATGCTGACAACAACAATGACAAGACCTTCTTCTGAAAGAATGCGGCGGTCTCTTAACACGATGTTGCCGATATCACCAATACCGCTACCGTCGATATACACGTTGCCTGATGGAATTTTGCCAGCGACACTTGCTTCGTCACCTTTCAGTGCAAGTACTTCACCGTTATCCATGATAAAGCAGTTTTCCTCAGGGATTCCGCAATCATTCGCAAGTTTAATATGCGTTTTTTGCATGCGGTACTCACCGTGAATCGGCATGAAGAATTTTGGTTTAATTAAACGGAGCATCAGCTTTTGTTCTTCCTGCCCGCCGTGTCCAGAGGTATGAATATTATTGAGTGAGCCATGAATGACTTCAGCACCAGCACGATAAAGCTGGTTAATGGTACGGCTTACGCTAATATTGTTACCTGGGATCGGTGAAGACGAGAAGACAACAGTGTCTCCAGGGTTAATTGAAATCTGGCGGTGCGTACCGTTGGCAATACGAGAAAGAGCGGCCATCGGTTCGCCCTGACTACCAGTACAAAGAATGGTTACTTTGTTTGCTGGTAGACGGTTGATTTCATTGTGTTCAATGAACGTGTTTTTTGGACATTTAATGTAGCCAAGATCTTGTCCAATATCAATAGCAGACTCCATACTTCGTCCAAACACCGCAACTTTTCGACCGTTGGCAACAGCGGACTCGATCACTTGCTGAAGTCTGTGAATGTTTGAAGCAAACGTAGCAAAGATGATACGGCCGTCGACTTTTCTAAAAATGTCATCAATGCTTTCACCTACGCGTCTTTCAGACATCGTAAATTCTGGAATTTCACTGTTTGTACTATCGGATAAAAGACATAGAACGCCTTCTTTCCCGATTTCAGCCATTTTTGTTAAGTTGGCAGGCTCGCCAACAGGCGTAAAGTCAAACTTGAAATCACCTGTATGTACGATGTTACCAGGAGGTGTCTTCACGACAATTCCATAAGAATCTGGAATACTGTGTGTTGTTCTAAAGAAAGACACAGCTGTTTTTCTAAATTTAATGGTATCTTCTTCTTCAAAAATGTGAAGTTTTGTCTGTCTCAAGAGACCGTGCTCTTCCAATTTATTACGAAGTAGGCCGATTGCGAGTTTGCCGCCGTAAACTGGAATATTTACTTGCTTGAGAAGGTAAGGGATACCGCCGATGTGGTCTTCATGTCCGTGAGTGATGAAAAGACCTTTGATTTTATCTTCGTTTTTAACTAGGTACGTATAGTCAGGGATGACGTAGTCAATTCCAAGAAGCTCATCTTCAGGGAACTTAATACCAGCATCAATCAAAATGATTTCATCTTGAAATTGAACGCCATACGTGTTTTTACCGATCTCGCCTAATCCGCCGAGCGCAAAAACTGCCGCCTGATCGTTTTTTACAAATTTCATTCCTCTCATAGCTCCAATACTTTAAAATTTTCACTTTCTCGTTCATAGTCTAAAAAAGCACCGTCTACAGGCTGAATGAATTCAATATTGTAGTTATGTTTTTTCAACTTATCGCGTACGTCTCTTTCAGAAACCGCTTCAACGTATAGTGAATCTGTGTGTTCTCTCACAGGTACCTCAGTCGTACTTGCCTGAAAAAATACCTTATATATCATCCAAATCTCTCCTTAAATACCGTATGTTACACTCGCTTATTCTATTATATTAAAAAAACGCGCATAAGAAAAGTCTCAGAGAAAAAAGGACCTTCAGCAAATGTGCGGAAGATCCTTTTAAGCAATCGATTTTTTACGAAGCATGTCCTTCCATTGTCTTCGAATTTTCTTGCGCAGACGACGAAGCATCGCGGATCGCCTCCTTTCGGTATGAGTCTCATTCAGCCATTTGTTCCGTTCTCTCTATATACTTGTATTATATGATGTTTCCACTTAATGTTACATGGTTATATGTGGGAAATGGGCGTTTTAAGAGGAAGTGGTTTCGTCAGTGAAGATCTTTCTGTATGATGAAGGGGAGAGGGTATACATAACAAGAGACAGGAGACGAGATATGAATAAAAAAGTCATCTTCTTTGATATCGACGGTACTTTATATGACCATGATAAAAAAATACCTGAATCAACGAAGCGAGCTGTTCGTTTATTAAAAGAAAAAGGGCATCATCTCTTCATTGCATCTGGCCGTTCGCCTTTTCTCATCCAGCCTATTTTAGAAGAAATAGGGCTTGACTCATTTATTGCTTATAACGGTCAGTATGTCATGTACGAAGGAGAAGTCATTTACGGCAATCCGCTTAAGCAAGAGCTGATGGATAAAATTTATGAAACAGCGGATCAACATGATCATCCGCTTCTTTTCATGGGAGAGAAGACGATGAAGGCATCTGTGCCGAACCATCCATTTATCCATGAAGGGATTGGCACTTTAAAAACAGAGCATCCCGAGCATGATTTGTCATTCTTTAAAGAAAACGTCATTTATCAAATGCTACTATTTTGTAAAGCAGAAGAGGAACATCTATATGAAGCGTTCCGTGAAGAAATTGATCTCGTCAGGTGGCATGAGCTGTCTACTGATGTCCTGCCAAAAGGTGGATCAAAGGCTGAAGGAATTAAACGAGTCATTGAAAGACTTCCTTACGATCAAAAGGACACAATTGCCTTCGGTGACGGGCTGAACGATCGAGAAATGATTTCTTTTGTTGGAACAGGCGTTGCGATGGGGAATGCAGTCAATGAATTAAAAACATTAGCTGACTTTGTCACCAAACCTGTAGATGAGGATGGCATATTCCACGCTGTGACTGAATTAGGCCTTATTGATGAATAAAAAACAAGACCCGCTGATGGACGGGTCTTGTTTTTATGTTATGATCTGCCGATCGCAACCGCGTTGTCTGGCTCGGCGAATGGATGATCTTTTTGAATATGATCATAAAACATAATGCCATTTAAGTGGTCAATTTCATGCTGAAAAACGATGGCCGGAAACCCTTTTAGGCGAATATCAATGTCTTCACCTTCAAGCGTTGTACCTTTCACCCTGATTTTTTCATAGCGCGGGACGAATCCAGGGATGGCTTCATCAACAGATAAACAGCCTTCTCCAGTAGCTAAATAAGCTCTTTTGACTGAATGGCTAACAATGCGAGGATTGAATAATGCATAGCTGTAAAGTTCTCCGCCCTCGTCTTCACAGTGAACAGCGATCATTCGTTTACTGATATTGATTTGCGGAGCTGCTAGGCCAACACCGGGTCTAAGTTCATATTTTTCAGCAATGTCTGCATCCTGACTGTTTTTGACAAATTCAATCATGTCAGCTAATTGCTGTTTTTCTTCTTCTGTTGGCGGGAGTTCGACCGCTTCAGCTGTTTGTCTTAAGACGGGATGCCCGTCTCGTACGATATCATCCATGGTAATCACAAAACTTCACTCCTATTTCCTTTGTATGTAAAGTATATAAAATGATACACAACATATGCAATGAAATAAAGAAGACCGGTCGTATGAGACCGGTCAGAGGCTTATTCAGCCATTAGCAGCAGCCACCGCCGCCTAAGAATGCTGCGCCAACAATGATCAATAGAATGAATAGGACGACGATTAAAGCGAATGTACGTCCACCACCGTAACCGTATCCACCACCATAACTTGGATAGCAACAACCGCCGCCGTATCCATAACCGTAACCGCCGTATCCACCATACATACTTCCATGACTATAATTAGACATACTTTTGACCTCCTTTGGAAATACACTCGGCCTCTCATAAGTGAAGGCGAAGCGTGTAATATAAACTATGTATGAATGCACTATTTGTATAGTCATGAGCCTAGAGCATGAAAAAAATCTTCTTTCCCCTCAAAAAACCATCCTCTTTCCTTGTCACAACCGCCCTGAAAAATTATAGTGGTATGTGGAGATGTAAAGGGGGACCTTGTAATTGAAACAGATGAAAAGAAGAATAAAAGCAGGTGCAACTTTAGCGGGGATATGTACCCTCTTGCTTGCGGGCTGCGGAGGTCAAAATCCGCTTTATGAGATGCAAGATGCCATGACAAAAATGAGCGAAAAAGAAGCATCCTTTGAAAAAGAACAAGGCGCACTGCAAAGCTATGAAAAAAAAGAGCAGCAGTTGTATAAACAAATGATTCAAACAACAAAAGACCACACAAAAACCGTCTCAAACTTGTCTGATCAAGCATTAGCATCGGCAGAAAAGCGTGAAGAACATTTAAAAACAGAAAAAGACAGCATGGATCAATCGAAAAAAGAATTTCAATCTGTAAAGGAATTCGCTGGACAGATAAAAGATGCAGAAGTAAAAGACAAAGCAGAACAAACAGTCAAATCAATTGAAAAAAGATACGCATCGTATGATCAGCTTTACCGTGAGTATCAAAAGGCGCTGAAACAAGACAAGCACTTGTATGAATCCTTAAAAAGAAAAGACTTAGGATACGCCGAACTGAAATCCAAACTGAAAACAGTCAATCGTTCCTATAGTAAAGTTAGAAAAGAAAGCAAGAAGTTCAATCAATATACAGATCAATTGAACGAATATAAACAAGCTTTATACAAAACAGCTCAGAAAGAATCACAAAATAGCTAAAAACAGTACTTGCATATTTGCTAGCTCTGTTTATCGCTGCTACTCCCAAAGTGCCTGCGTGTCGTTACTCGTTTTTCCAAGATGTCAAACTGAAAAGAAGAGAAGGGGTTAAAATGAAGTTCATTTTGGCCCTTTGTCCATCACGATCAAAAGAGCTGAAAATAGCTCTTTTTTTATTTTTTGACAAAAACAAACATGTGCTATTGTAGTACAGTGATCCACTCTATACTAGTACAGTTTGTGCTGTTGATTAAACAGATTGGTACAGGTCACCATAAAAAGTAAAGCGAATACATTTATTTAAATAAAGCCGTTAAATCAATTGACGGACTATTTTTCTTGTTGTAAACTATTCCTTGTTAACAGAAGTTGTATTAGTTTTTTGTGAACTATCGTTAATACAGTTAGAAAAACTCAAAAGCAAGCGATCATCCAATGTTTCGACAATGATCTTTGTGGCTATTATATACAGGAGTCATATGAGCATTTTGGGTTATCCTATATCTGTATGTATAAATGGATTCACGACAAATTGACTGTTAAAAGAAAGGAAGAGGTGACTTTAGAATGGCTGCAAAAACAAAAAAAGCAATTGTTGATAGCAAAAAGCAATTCGATGCCATCAAAAAGCAGTTTGAAACGTTCCAAATTTTAAACGAAAAAGGCGAAGTCGTAAACGAAGCGGCAATGCCAGATCTTTCAGATGACCAATTAAAAGAATTAATGCGCCGTATGGTGTTTACACGTGTATTAGATCAACGTTCAATTTCATTGAACCGTCAAGGACGTCTTGGCTTCTATGCGCCAACAGCTGGACAAGAAGCTTCTCAGCTTGCAACTCACTTTGCACTTGAGAAAGAAGATTTCATTCTTCCAGGATATCGTGATGTACCACAATTAATCTGGCATGGTCTTCCACTAACAAAAGCATTCTTGTTCTCTCGTGGACACTTTGTTGGAAACCAAATGCCTGAAGATGTGAATGCACTTTCTCCGCAAATCATTATCGGTGCACAAATCATTCAAGCTGCTGGTGTAGCTCTTGGTTTGAAAAAGCGCGGTAAAAATGCTGTTGCAATCACTTACACTGGTGATGGTGGAGCTTCACAAGGTGATTTCTACGAAGGTATTAACTTTGCAGGGGCTTACAAAGCGCCAGCGATTTTTGTTGTCCAAAACAACAGATATGCGATCTCTACACCTGTTGAAAAGCAATCTGCTGCACAAACGATTGCACAAAAAGCAGCTGCAGCTGGTATCGTAGGCGTACAAGTTGACGGTATGGATGCATTAGCTGTATATGCAGCGACTGCTGAAGCTCGTGAGCGTGCTGTAAATGGTGAAGGTCCAACATTAATTGAAACTCTTACATTCCGTTACGGCCCACATACAATGGCTGGTGACGATCCAACAAGATATCGTACAAAAGAAGATGAAAATGAGTGGGAGCAAAAAGATCCATTGGTACGCTACCGCAAATTCTTGGAAAACAAAGGCCTTTGGTCTGAAGAAGAAGAGAATAAAGTCATCGAAGATGCAAAAGAACAAATCAAACAAGCAATCAAAGAAGCTGACGAACAGCCTAAGCAGAAAGTCACTGATTTGATTGAAAACATGTACGATGTGAAACCATTTAACTTGGTTGAACAGCTTGAAATCTACAAACAGAAGGAGTCGAAGTAAGCCATGGCGCAAATGACATTGATTCAAGCGATCACTGATGCGTTACGCACAGAACTGAAAAATGACGAAAACGTTCTCGTTTTCGGAGAAGACGTTGGTAAAAACGGCGGCGTATTCCGTGCGACTGAAGGATTGCAAAAAGAGTTTGGTGAGGATCGTGTATTCGATACTCCACTTGCTGAATCTGGTATTGGCGGTCTTGCAATTGGCCTTGGACTACAAGAATTCCGCCCAGTAATGGAAATTCAATTCTTCGGATTCGTTTACGAAGTATTAGATTCTGTTTCTGGACAAATGGCTCGTATGCGTTACCGTTCTGGTGGACGCTGGCATTCTCCAGTGACAATCCGTTCTCCATTTGGCGGAGGAGTTCACACACCTGAGCTTCACGCTGATAGCTTAGAAGGTCTTATTGCACAACAGCCTGGTATCAAGGTTGTTATTCCTTCAACACCTTACGATGCAAAAGGACTATTAATTTCTGCAATCCGTGACAACGATCCGGTTGTATTCCTTGAGCATATGAAACTTTATCGTTCTTTCCGTCAGGAAGTTCCTGAAGAAGAGTACACAATTGAAATCGGTAAAGCTGACGTGAAACGTGAAGGTTCTGACCTTTCAATCATCACTTACGGTGCAATGGTTCACGAATCACTTAAAGCTGCTGAAGAACTTGAAAAAGAAGGCGTTTCTGCTGAGGTCGTCGACCTTCGCACAGTGAGCCCGCTTGATATTGAAACAATCATCGCTTCTGTTGAAAAAACAGGCCGTGCGATCGTTGTTCAAGAAGCACAAAAACAAGCTGGTATTGCAGCAAACGTAGTAGCTGAAATCAATGATAGAGCAATTCTTAGCCTAGAAGCACCAGTACTTCGTGTAGCTGCACCTGATACTGTATTTGCTTTCTCTCAAGCTGAGAGCGTATGGCTTCCAAACCATAAAGACGTGCTTGAAACAGCTAAGAAAGTTCTTGAATTTTAATTAAATGACAGAGGGGAAAAGAATTTATTTCTCTTCCCCTTTATCAATTACATGACCGTGTAATGTTGACAGAACAAGGGTTTAACATAATCTAGGAGGCGAAAAACAGTGGCATTTGAATTTAAACTTCCGGACATCGGAGAAGGTATCCACGAAGGTGAGATCGTTAAGTGGTTTGTAAAACCAAACGACGAAATCAATGAAGATGACGTTTTAGCAGAGGTACAAAATGATAAAGCAGTTGTAGAAATTCCTTCACCTGTTAAAGGAAAAGTATTAGAATTAAAAGTTGAAGAGGGAACAGTTGCAACTGTAGGACAAACAATCATTACGTTTGATGCACCTGGTTACGAAAATCTTCAATTTAAAGGCAGCGAAGAAGAAGGCGAAGCGAAAACTGAAGCTCAAGTACAAGGTACTGCTGAAGCTGGTAACGAGCCTGAAAAGAAAGAAGTTGCTCAAGAAGAAGTGGCAGCAGCAACTGGTGCTGGCGCACAAGAGCAAGTAGATGCTGATCCTAACAAACGCGTTATTGCTATGCCATCTGTACGTAAATATGCGCGTGAAAAAGGCGTTGAAATTTACAAAGTTGCAGGTACTGGTAAAAATGGCCGCGTGCTAAAAGAAGATATCGACAGCTTCCTTAATGGCGGTTCTGCAGCAACTCAAGAAGCAGCACCTCAAGCAGCTGAAAGTGCGAAAGAAGCAGCGGCTCCAAAAGCGGCAGCAGCTCCAGTTCTAGAAGGAGAATTCCCAGAAACTCGCGAGAAAATGAGCGGAATCCGCAAAGCGATCGCGAAAGCAATGGTGAACTCTAAGCACACAGCTCCTCACGTAACATTAATGGATGAAGTTGATGTAACAAACCTTGTTGCACATCGTAAACAATTCAAACAAGTTGCAGCTGATCAAGGAATCAAGTTAACTTACTTGCCTTACGTTGTAAAAGCTCTAACTTCTGCTTTGAAAAAGTACCCAGTACTTAACACTTCTATCGATGATAAAACAGATGAAGTTGTTCAAAAGCATTACTACAACATCGGAATTGCAGCTGATACTGAAAAAGGCTTGCTTGTTCCAGTTGTGAAAAATGCAGATCGCAAAGCGATTTTCGAAGTATCTAACGAAATCAACGAGCTTGCAACAAAAGCACGTGATGGTAAATTGGCTCCAGCTGAAATGAAGGGTGCATCTTGCACAATCACAAACATCGGTTCTGCTGGTGGACAATGGTTTACTCCAGTCATCAACCACCCAGAAGTAGCGATCCTTGGTATTGGCCGTATCGCTGAAAAAGCGGTTGTTCGTGATGGCGAAATCGTTGCAGCTCCAGTCTTAGCTCTTTCCCTAAGCTTTGACCACCGTATGATTGATGGAGCTACTGCGCAAAATGCCCTTAACCACATCAAGCGTTTATTGAATGATCCACAATTAATTTTAATGGAGGCGTAAATTCATGGTAGTAGGAGATTTCCCAATCGAAACAGATACTCTTGTCATCGGTGCAGGTCCTGGTGGATATGTAGCTGCTATTCGCGCTGCACAGCTAGGACAAAAAGTAACAATCGTTGAAAAAGGAACACTTGGCGGCGTATGTCTGAACGTCGGCTGTATCCCTTCAAAAGCATTGATCAATGCTGGACATCGTTTCGAGAATGCAAAGCATTCTGAAGACATGGGTATCAAAGCTGAAAACGTAACAGTTGATTTCACAAAAGTTCAAGAGTGGAAAGCTTCTGTTGTAAACAAATTAACAGGTGGAGTTCAAGGTCTTCTAAAAGGAAATAAAGTAGACATCGTCAAAGGTGAAGCTTATTTCGTAGACAGCAACTCTGTACGTGTCATGGATGAAAATTCAGCGCAGACTTATACATTTAAAAATGCAATTCTTGCAACTGGATCTCGTCCAATCGAATTGCCTACATTTAAATACACAGACCGCGTGATTAACTCAACTGGTGCTTTAGCGCTTAAAGAAGTACCTAAAAAGTTAGTTGTCATCGGTGGTGGATACATCGGTACTGAGCTTGGTACTGCTTATGCGAACTTTGGAACAGAAGTTGTCATCCTTGAAGGTGGAGACGAAATCCTTCCAGGTTTTGAAAAGCAAATGAGCTCATTAGTGAAACGTAACCTGAAGAAAAAAGGAAACGTTGAAATTCACACAAACGCTCTTGCAAAAGGCGTTGAAGAAAAATCTGACGGTGTCACTGTTACTTTCGAAGTAAAAGGTGAAGAAAAAACTGTCGATGCTGACTACGTACTTGTGACTGTTGGTCGTCGTCCAAACACAGATGAGCTTGGTCTTGAGCAAGTTGGTGTTGAATTGACAGACCGCGGAGTTGTCAAAACTGACAAACAATGCCGTACAAGCGTTTCAAACATCTATGCAATTGGTGACATCGTTGATGGACCACCACTTGCACACAAAGCTTCTTACGAAGGTAAAATTGCTGCTGAAGCAATCGCTGGAGAGCCAGCTGAAATTGATTACCTTGGTATTCCTGCTGTTGTATTCTCTGAGCCAGAACTTGCAACTGTTGGATATACTGAAGCAGAAGCAAAAGAAGAAGGAATCGACATCGTTGCAGCGAAATTCCCATTCGCAGCGAACGGACGTGCACTTTCTCTTGATGCAACTGATGGCTTCATGAAAATGATCACTCGTAAAGAGGATGGTCTAGTTATCGGTGCACAAATCGCAGGTGTTGGTGCTTCTGATATGATTTCAGAGCTTAGCCTTGCAATTGAAGCTGGTGTGACAGCTGAAGATATCGCAATGACAATTCACGCTCACCCAACTTTAGGTGAAATTACAATGGAAACGGCTGAAGTAGCAATCGGAAGCCCAATCCATATCGTAAAATAATGAACGTTGAAACCCTCTCCACACGGAGAGGGTTTCAGATTGTTGACAAAGGGCTAAAATGAACTTGATTTTAGCCCTTTGTCTTCTTTTCAGCGTGATAGAAAACCTTTGAAGTCTAGGAAGGACGAGTACTGGCGCGGAGCGAATTTGACATTCGTGAGTACCAGCACGCAGGACTGACAAAGAATGCGAGGGTTTGTCTACACGCTGAAGCCCTCTCCACATGGAGAGGGCTTTTTATGAATGTGAAACCTCGCTGAAAAAGAAAAACCCTCATGAGCTGAGGGTTTTTTTCATATGGATATATAAGTGCAAAGTCGAATCGTTAATTTGTATTCACTCGATCTAATGCTTGGCATATAGGTGATAAGATATCCTCTTTACTTCGGACATTACCTTCCACCTTCACAATGACCTTTTCATTATTGACAAGTAAAATAGCCGGCAGTTCGTCTACTTCATTTTTCCAGCCTTTACGATCTTCTTTGACAATCATCTTGGACATTTCCTTCGGATATTCATTTTTTAAATCGAGCACTGCGTCATAATAAGGACTTTCTTTATCAAGATTTTCTGCATCAGTAAAAAAGAGAATTCTCGGCTTTTGAATATGACTGACCTGGTCTGTCTGATTCGGTATGATATACGCAAATGAGCATGAACTAAGTACAAAGAGCATAGGGAATATAATGAGAAGGGTCCTCATAAAATACAATCTATTCACCTCAAAATCCTTTGGGGTTGTACCAACATTTTTAGGAGCCAGTTCCCTGTTAGTCACTCTAGTGTATCACGTCCTTTTTGACAATTTTCGATTGTTACTCAATTGTTACAGAATTGATATGAAGCAAAATACATTTGAAACGTTTCCTCAATATGATGAGAAAAAAGCATATTTTTATAAAAAATGATTAAATGTGTCATACAATTAACCGTTGACAACTTAAATGTGACATCATATTATAGAGGTATGAAATAGATTAAACGCTTTCAAACTTTGAGTAAAGAAAAGGGGAATGTACGTGGGTACAATTATTTGTCAAGATTGCAATGAAACCATTGATCAATTTGAAAATGAAAAAGTGACAACACTTTATGGAACATGTGGTCACTGTCATTGCTGTGATGAAGCCTCTGAATAAATAAAAAAGCATGCAGCTCCAATTGGGGCTGCATGTTTCTTTTTTATAAAATGGCTTTTTGTTCTTTAATGACACGAATCATATTTAGTGTGGAATCTTCAGGTCCTTGAACAGGAAGACCGATTTCGATATTTTTAAAGATATAGGAGATATTTTCTTCTGTAATGATTTCTCCTGGTATAAAAATAGGAATACCAGGCGGATAAACCATGACAAATTCTGCAATGATCCGGCCAGCCGCTTCTTTAAATGGAATGACTTCCGTTGTTGCGTAAAAAGCGTCACGCGGCGTCATCGCAAGCGAAGGGATCTCAGGCAGTAACACTTCTGTCACGGCTTGTTTTCCGCCTTGACGTGCAGAGGTGGCCGCAATTTCCTTCATAGCCGTTACAAGCGTATCAATCGTCTCATCACAATCGCCAGGCGTTACGATACATAAAATGTTGTATAGGTCAGAGAGCTCTACTTCAATTCGGTAGCTTTCTCTTAGCCATTTCTCCACATCATGGCCATTGAGTCCAAGGTCTTTAATGGAGATGATTAATTTTGTTGGGTCATAATCATAAGTAGAAGGTGAACCGAGAATTTCTTGACCAATACAAGTAATACCTTCAATTTCGTTTAAACGAGTTCTTGCTGATTCAGCTAATCGAATGGCTTCATCTGCAAGTGCCTTTCCTTCAGTCGCTAATCGCTTTCTAGCGACATCCAGGGAGGCTAAAAGCAAATAAGAAGTAGACGTAGTTGTCAGCATGCTTAAAATAGATTGTACTCGATCCTTTGAAACAAGCCCTTCTTTTATATTTAAAATCGAGCTTTGGGTGAGAGAGCCACCAAGTTTATGCACACTTGTTGCTGCCATATCAGCTCCCGCCTGCATCGCAGACAGTGGAAGCTCATCGTGAAAATGAATATGCACACCATGTGCCTCATCTACAAGAACAGGTACGTCATATGAATGAGCAATCTCTACAATGGTTTTTAAATCAGCTGAAATACCAAAATACGTTGGGTTAATCACAAGCAGCCCTTTCGCATCTGGATGTTTAGTCAGCGCTTTTTTAGCTGACTCTGGCGTGATGCCATGAGAGATGCCAAGTTCTTTGTCAATTTCCGGGTGAATAAAAACAGGTACTGCACCAGAAAATACAATAGCAGACATAATCGACTTATGGACATTACGTGGAACAATAATTTTGTCTCCAGGGCCACAGACGGTCATCACCATTGTCATGATCGCGCCGCTTGTTCCTTGTATAGAGAAAAACGTATGGTCGGCACCAAATGCTTCTGCTGCAAGCTCCTGTGCTTCTTTGATCATTCCTCGAGGCGAATGTAAATCATCAAGAGGTTCTATATTAATAAGGTCAATGCTTAATGCATTGTCTCCAATGAATGCTCTAAATTCAGGATCCATTCCGGCTCCTTTTTTATGGCCTGGAATGTGAAATTGGACTGGATTGGTTGAAGCGTGTTTTTTTAGTCCAGTGTATAAGGGTGTATCATGTTGTGACAATTGCTTTCCCACCTTCATCGAAATACCTGCTATTATTATCCCAATAACAGCAGATTTCATTGCATAAAACAAAAGAATTATATTATGAACTGATCGGAATGTAAAGCATAAAATCAATCGGATTCTGATCAAACAGATGCTATAATAAAAGTTCAAATAAGAAATGTGGATTAAAGTGAGGGACAAGTAAATGGAATATCAATATCCAATGGACGTCGACTGGACAACTGAAGAAAAGATGGCGGTCATTTCATTTTTTCAAGCCGTTGAAAAAGCCTATGAAACAGGAATTGCGAAACAAGCGTTACTAGAGGCTTATAAACGATTTAAAGAAGTTGTACCATCAAAAGCAGAAGAAAAGACGCATTGTGCGGCGTTTGAAAAGGGAAGTGGGTATTCCCCTTATCGCACAGTAAAAAGTGCAAGAGAGGCTGAAGAAACAGCTATGATACGGATGTAAAAAACGAGCCAATATAGGCTCGTTTTTTTATACAGATTCTTTTTGTGTAAAGCGGTATAGATAAGTTACTGTGCGGAAGGCATCTTCAATTTTTGATAAGAATTCTTCATTATTCATTTGAATAACTTCTTCTCTAGGAAGCTGGATGCCGCAAAGGAGTTCGGCCTTTTTGACTGTTTGAACACGTTCAAATAGTGTTCTCAGCTGTTCAGCATCAAGTTCGCTGTGGCGGAGGACGTCCGGTTTCATATGATCCTTAGACCAAACAAAGTCTTGAGGTATTTTCTTTTGGATCGTGTCCAGCTCTTTTTCGAATAGTTGCCCATATTCACCTTTCACTGGAGATTCATAAATGAGCGCAAACCATACAAATACATGAGTTTTCCAAAGCCCAATTTGAAAATGAGGGAGCTTTTTATACCCACGCTTACTGTTAGCGAAAGCCACCCAAGTGTCATTTGGCGGGTTGACTGATCTTCTTGCATGTTTTGCCACGTGGACAAACATTTCGTCACCTGTAATAGAAGAAAGAAGCGGTGCAAAATGTTCACCAAGTGCTTCAAGCTTTGGACGGACTCTCTCTTTTAATACGGTCATACGTTCATCTAAACCGTCTACTGTGAATGTTTCAAAATCTTCATCTCTAAAACGCATTTCACTCATGTTATGCCTCCTGTATCTTTTCGCTGATCATATTTTATCATAGCTTGGGTCAAGCTCAAAAAAAGATGCACTTTAAAGAGAAAGATAGCAGGGATCTTGGTTCGGCGTTTAAAAACTTCGATTTTGTGGTACATAACAAATAGGTAAAAACACAATTTTCAGAATGTCGTTGCGGTTATGCGATCGCTTCATACGATATAAGCAAGAACCATTTCTCTTATCGATTGTATTTTTATCAATGAAAACTGACAAGGAATGAATCATTCTCTGGAAGGGGCGTTGACCAGTGAAGCAAATCGTGAAGCATGGGTATAGACAAGAGAAGAAGAATCGCATCGCTGTGTGGAGATTAGAGGTTGATTATGAGCTTTCTACGCTTCATGAAGCCATCGAGCAAAAAGATGATATCCAGGTAGAACGCAGCAAACGAAAGCTTGAGCGCCTAAGAAAAGAATGGGAGCAGCTTCAAGGGTAAAACAAGGTGAGGTAAAAACGAACCAATTCATCGGTTCGTTTTTGTATGAAGCTGCTTTTTTCTTGCTTTTACGTACATAATATCAGTATGCTAATACAAATAGGTACTACATAGAAAAGAGGTTTACAGTCCGATGACAAACTGGGTGGAAATTGACCGACTTGCAAAGCTTTGGGTAAAAGAAGCGGGTAGCCGCATTAAAGCATCCATGCAGGAAGGTCTATCAATTGAAACAAAATCAAATCCAAATGATCTTGTCACAAACATCGATAAAGAAACAGAACGTTTCTTCATTGAAAAGATACAGTCGACATTTTCAGATCATCATATTTTAGGAGAAGAGGGCCAAGGGGAAGAAGTGACCTCTCTAGACGGGATAGTATGGATCATTGATCCAATTGATGGCACCATGAACTTTATCCATCAAAAACGAAATTTTGCCATTTCAATTGGGATATTTGAACATGGTGTGGGGAAAATCGGCCTTATTTATGACGTCATCCATGACGAGCTCTATCATGCAGTCAAAGGAGAAGGGGCGTATATGAACGATACCTTACTCCCGCCTTTAAAAGATGTTGCCATTGAAAAAGCCATTGTCGGCATTAACCCAACATGGGCGATTGAAAGCCCCCATTTTGACGCTAAGCCGTTTGCCCGTCTCGTACGCGATGTGAGAGGAACACGAACGATTGGGTCAGCTGCACTTGAACTAGCTTATATTGCAAGCGGAAGAAGCGACGCATATGTCACGTTAAGGTTAGCGCCTTGGGATTATGCGGCTGGATGTGTGTTACTTGATGAAGTAGGCGCTGTTTACTCGAATATTCACGGCGAACGCTTGACATTTCTAGAGAAAAATAGCATTGTTGCTGGAAATCGATCCATCTGTGAAAAAATCTTGCATGATTACATAAAAGGAAGCGGAAATAAAAAATAAACAACATCACTTCATGAGAATGAAGTGATTTTTTGTATTTGATGAAACTTTTTGACAAGTCAAATGTCTATACGAACGAGGCCTTAATTTGAAGTAAAGGATTGTGTAGCGATGTTTGATTTGTTTAGTGATTTATCCCTCCATTTTGAAAGGTTTTTTATTTTAAATGAGTACAGTATCCACATGATTCAATGGTGTGTGCTTGGACTATTTGTCCTTTTTATTACACTTCCCATATGGAAAGAAAAGAAGAGTAGTTATGTATTTTATGCTGGAATCGTATTAAGAGTAGTTCTGCTAGGGAGTATGACACTTGAGATGATCCACCAAGTGCTAGCTAGACAGTATACGATCGAAACATTTGAAGTGCTGACAGATTTCATGCAATTTCTCATCTATGGATATGTCTTGCTTGCATCACTTTTCTATGTGATTTCTCTTCCTTATTTAAAAAATAGGGGCATGTTTTTTGCGTTTGATTTATCTGTGTTACTTCTGCCTTTATGTCAAACGGTATTTATTGTGTTAGTTGAAAGCAAAAAGTTCTTTCTCAGCGGTGATACGGAGCTGGTATGGAGAAATTTGATGACCATTGTGCTTATGATTGGCTTTGCCGCTTTGGTACTTCACCTATTCTTTCGTTTGTTTTGGCATCAGAAGTGGAAAGAATTGCTGTTTTTCTATGGCCTGATTTTCGCTGCGCTGCTGTATATTTTTTATCCTTCTATCTCGAAGCATGAGCTGCAATCTTCGTTTAAATCCATTGTGATTTTAGTAGCGGCCGCAGGAAGCTTTATGACATTACATTTGTTATGTGCGTTACTACAAAACAAGGTGAAGTTGAGACAGTGGGGTGCTTGGGGAATTGTCGTCTTTTTTATGCTGATGCTGAACCCGATCTTAAATCTTCCACATATCATGTTTCAATTTACTAAAACGGAACTGACAGATACTTTCTCAGAAGAATATCGCCCTTTATCTGAAGCAAGTGCAAAAGCATTCGCTTCAAAGTTTGTACCAGCGGACATTTCATTATATTCAACGACTATTAAGCAGCCGATCTCTGATAACTACGTGTTTGCAGCCGATCAGTATGAAGTGAATGTTTCTGCGTTTACAGGTGAATTAAACAGCTATTTTTATCATGGTCGCGCAAAGGGTCAGCATTTGACCGATAAAGAATATAGGGAAAAAACCATTGAATTTTTTGAAAGAAGCGGCCGATCCGTTGATCTAGACCGCATTCATGTAGTGGTTGAAAAAGAAGACGGGGAGACAAGCGTTCTTCTTTTGCCAAAAATGTCTCAGAATAAAGATGAGAGCTTAGCGTTTGCCACCTGGAAAAAAGAGACGCTTCGACAAGCGCAATATGGGAACGCCATCTTTCAATTGAAGGATGTAGATGGGATCAATTTAACAAACAAAGAAATGAAAACGAAAATTAATCGTATTTATAAAAAGTTAAATTTACAGCCCCCAGCTTACCAGATCACAGACGTTGATGCTTTTTATTTTGAATGGCAGCATGAAGTGGCGGTAAAGACAGCCGATCAATCTGAATTTCTGTTTAATGGTTCAACGAAAGAATTGCTGAAAATACAGCTATCAAAAGCGATTCTTCAACAGAAAAAAGGAAATATCAGTGACGAAGATTTGTTGGAATTGATAGGGGAACAGTCAAAAGACGTGAAGATAGAAACAGGAACTCGTGAACACAAACAATATACTTTTCACGGATCATCAAATTTACTTCATGTGACGAGAGATGCCGATGGAATTGAGTTGAATTGGCAATCAGACTCTTCTTTACCGCATACGGTATCGAATCAAGAACGTGATGAAGTCTATCAGCAAGTTCTCAAAAAGTATGAACCTTATGCCATCTATAAAAAACAAATCAAGCCGGTGAGAATGATCGACAAAGAGGGGAAAATGAGCATTTCGTGGTTTGTGATCATTCAAACCTTCGGATCGAATGAGCGGAAAATATATGAAGTAAATGGACGAACAAAAGAGGTGCAACGTTTTGACAGATAAAGAAAAACAAGCCATCTTTCAAGACTTATATGAATTGTATCAGGAAGGGGAGCTTGGAGAAGAGGCTTCTAACTGGATGAAGACGCATGAAAAGCAGTTTCAGCATTCTGTTAAGGGAAACGATTTTGCTCCTGTCCACACTGAGGATCAGAGCGATTATCACGAATTAAAACGCATGAAGTGGTTTATTTCTTCGTTATACTTCTTTTTTATCGTTTTATCAATTTGGATGACTGTGTGGTTTTATTTTTGATGTCTAGACCGACCAATCAAATTGAAAAAATATATGAAGAATATTTTCAGGAAATCACCAAATATTTATATCGCAGAACGGGAAATGTCGAAACAGCCAAGGATCTTGCGCAGGATGTATTTATCAAGGCACTGCATGGATTATCCTCTTTTAAAGGACATTCAAGCATTAAAACATGGCTTTACACCATTGCTTATCATACATTTGTCAACGACTATCGCCGAAAAGTAAAACGAACTTTTACGGATGTAGAAAAAGCTGACTTTTTAGAGCAGCAGATATTCATGACACCTGAAGAGCATTTAGAAACTCAAACGGATATTCAAAGGCTGTGGAGCCATATCAATCAATTGAAGGATTCTTACCGAGAAGTCCTCATTTTAAGAGATATTCAGGAATTATCGTATGAAGAAGTAGCGGAAATTTTGAATTGGACTTTATCTAAAGTAAAGACAACCCTTCATCGAGCAAGATTAGAGCTGAAACGAAAGCTACATTGTGAGGAGTTCAACAAATGAACTGTTATTTGATTGAAGAACTATTACCACTTTATATAGAAGGGGACACGAGTGAAGAAACAAATCAATTAGTGAATGAGCACTTACGTTCATGCAAAAAATGCCTTCATCTATATGAAGAAATGAAAGAACCAGTCTCTATTGCAAAGTCAACAGATTTCATACCGTTCATAGATGAAAAAGAAGAAAAAAGAAAGTTTGAAATGCGCTACTATGGAAAACTGTTATTACGGGCAAGTATCGTTTTTAGTATCGTCTATCTCATCATGCTCTTGATCTATTGGATATAAGAAAGAACCCCCATCTGGATGAACCGGATGGGGGTTTTTGAGCTTAGTTCAATTTTTCTTTAGCAATTTGAACTGCATCATAGAATGTTTTTAATTGCTCTTGAGGAATTTTCTTAAGCAATTGGTTGAAAACAAGTAATTCAGTAGAGCTGAATCCAAGACCTTTAGCGATTTTAGAATCAATTACAACGTTTCCTTTTTTGTCTAGAACAAGTGCATCACCAGCAAGATCAGCAATTCTGATCACTGATTTGAAAAGCTTTTCGAATTTAGTTGCTTCTTCTTTAGTTAGACCAAGTTCAACAGCTTTCGCTGCATCAAAAACCAATTTCCCTTTTTCGTTTTTAGAGATGCTTTCACTGAAAACGATTGTAAGAACAGCTGCGCGATCTAAGAATTTCTCAGCAGTCGCCGCTTCTTCTTCAGTCAAACCGAGCTCAACAGCTTTTTTCACATCAAATGTGTAGTTGTTGTCTTCCTCAACAAATGAATTGATGAGAATGTTGATAACACGCTCGTTTTTCTCCAATAATTCTTTAATAATTTGTTGCTGCTCAAAAGGAATCCCTTTGAAAGTTGCAGCACTTGCTTGCCCAGGAGCTACTGTTGTGAAAGTAAAAATGATAGCTAAAGCGAAAAATACAACAGAGCTGAGCGATTTGCTCAAAAACTTCTTCATGCTTCTTTTCTCTCCCTTTTCTGTTAAATTTTGTTGCAAGAACAGCATACCATGAGAAACTTTGTGGAAGAATAGGAAAAATGTAACTTTGTGTTTGATTTTGGAGAACTATAAAAGTTCTTGTCGAAAAATGGAAGAGTTCAGATTGCTTAGATTTGCCAACACTATATGAATTTTTTAGTTGAATCATTAGGATTACATAGGTGGTTGGTCTTGTTTTTACCCAAAATAAAAGCCTTCTACATGTAAAATGTAAAAGGCTTTTCATAAATTTTATGATTGTACGTTTAATTTTCGTTTTAATGTAAATCCTGTACCCATGAAAATCATGGCGAACACAATACTTAGACAAATACCCAGCACGTTTTTTTCTGCAAGAGTTACCCCAATAAACGCCATACTGACAACCGCAAGTAATGCACATAATAATAGAAGCCATTTGATTTGTTTCATTTGTCTCCATCCCTTTTTTTAGAGTTAATATAAGTTTACAGAAAAACGATCGGCATTTAAAGGGGATTGTGATATAATATGAAAGTTATCTAATTATTTTAGGAGATGAAAATGTGAAACTTCGAAAAGACCTTCGCAACATCGCAATTATTGCCCACGTTGACCATGGTAAAACGACGCTTGTTGACCAATTGCTCCATCAAGCTGGTACTTTCCGTGCGAATGAAAATATCGCTGAGAGAGCCATGGATTCAAATGATTTAGAGCGAGAGCGCGGTATTACGATCTTAGCTAAAAATACTGCGATCCATTATAAAGATACACGCATTAATATTTTAGATACACCAGGACACGCCGATTTCGGTGGTGAAGTTGAGCGTATCATGAAAATGGTAGATGGTGTACTTCTCGTTGTGGATGCATATGAAGGTTGTATGCCTCAAACACGATTCGTGCTAAAAAAAGCACTTGAGCAAAACTTAACACCAATTGTTGTTGTCAATAAAATTGACCGTGACTTTGCTCGTCCAGCTGAAGTAGTCGATGAAGTCATTGACTTGTTCATTGAATTGGATGCAACAGAAGAACAGCTTGAATTCCCAGTTGTATATGCATCAGCAATCAATGGTACAGCAAGTAACGATGCTAGTAAGCAAGATGAAAACATGGAATCGTTGTTTGAAGCGATTGTCAACCATATCCCATGCCCAGTCGACAACCATGAAGAGCCGCTTCAATTCCAAGTGGCGCTACTTGATTACAATGATTATGTTGGAAGAATTGGAATTGGCCGTGTATTTAGAGGAACGATGCAAGTAGGACAGCAAGTTGCTCTAATGAAAGTGGATGGCAGTGTAAAACAATTCCGCGTGACGAAGATTTTTGGTTTCCAAGGGTTAAAACGAGTGGAAATCAATGAAGCGAAAGCTGGAGATCTTGTCGCAGTATCTGGTATGGAAGACATCAACGTAGGTGAAACAGTCTGCCCGGTAGAACACCAAGAGGCTTTGCCGATCCTTCGTATTGATGAGCCGACACTTCAAATGACATTTGTTGTGAATAACAGCCCATTTGCAGGCCGTGAAGGAAAGTACGTGACATCACGTAAAATTGAAGAGCGTTTAGAACAGCAGCTTCAAACAGACGTAAGTCTTCGTGTAGATCCAACGGATTCACCTGATGCTTGGGTCGTATCAGGACGCGGTGAGCTTCACTTATCCATTCTGATTGAGAATATGAGACGTGAAGGATTTGAACTGCAAGTATCGAAGCCAGAAGTTATTGTAAAAGAAGTTGACGGTGTTCGATGTGAGCCTGTTGAGCGCGTTCAAATTGATGTACCAGAAGAGCACACTGGCTCTATCATGGAATCAATGGGCGCAAGAAAAGGTGAAATGATTGACATGATCAATAATGGTAATGGTCAAGTTCGCCTGATCTTTACAGTGCCATCACGTGGTTTAATCGGATATACAACTGAATTTCTTTCATTAACTCGTGGTTTTGGTATTTTGAACCATACGTTTGACAGCTACCAGCCGATGCAGTCTGGTCAAGTTGGCGGACGCCGTCAAGGTGTACTTGTTTCAATGGAAACAGGTAAAGCAACTGCTTACGGAATCCAAGGCGTTGAAGAGCGCGGTGTGATTTTCGTTGAGCCGGGTGTTGAAGTATACCAAGGAATGATTGTTGGTGAGCATAACCGTGAAAACGATCTTGTTGTCAACGTGAGCCGTATGAAACAACAAACAAACGTACGTTCAGCGACAAAAGATCAAACGGTTAGTATGAAAAAACCACGTATTATGTCACTTGAGGAATCTCTTGAGTACTTAAATGAAGACGAATACTGTGAGGTTACACCGGAATCTATCCGTTTAAGAAAGAAAATTTTAGATAAAAACGAACGTGAGAAAGCAGCGAAGAAGAAAAAGCTAGCAGGATTATCGTAATTCCATGAAGAATTAAAAAGATAGAACCCTGAAAGATAAGGGGAGGGAATCTTTTTGAATGATCAGGAAGTAAGTGAGAATCTATCCTTTTTCGCGATGCTGTTTCGTGTCGATGAAAATCCGCAAACAGGGATGTGGCTCTTATATGGCACCATCCTTGTTTTAGCGATTATTGTTTTTAAACTCGGCTTTGCTAGACGTTTACCGATTTTAAAAGCACTTGTCATTTATTTGTTTTTGATTTTTGGCTGCACGTTTCTCACATTTCTAGGTATCTTCTTGCCAGTCGCAGAAGGCCTGGTTGTGGCAGCTGTCATTTTGATTATTTATAAAATACGGCTGCATCGTGCGAAAAAAGAAGGAACAGTAAGTACGTAAAAAAGACCTGAACTTGTGTCAGGTCTTTTTTACGTCTTCTGTTCTTTTTTTCCTTTTTTCTTCTTTTTCTCTTTCGTCGCAGGATCTTGATAAAGAGAGAATCTGCCAGTTTTGATGCGTGCCTCTGTCTTTACTTTAATTCTTTCCTGGCAGTCATCGCACATATATGTATGAATCGGTCGATTTCTTAACCGTTTAGCAACAAGTGTATCATCATTAATGGTTTCAAGCTTTTCACATAATGAGCACTTCACTCTCATCATTTTCACCTCACTTTGGTCATGCCTTCATTATAGCATGTTTTTTGAGCCACTTAAAATCAGCATAAAAAAGGCTTATATCACAAGAGATATAAGCCGCAGCGTGTAGACAAACCCTCGCATTCGGTGTCAGTCCTGCGCTTCGGTGCTCACGAATGTCAAATTCGCTCCGCGCCGATGCTCGTCCTTCCTAGACTGCAAAGGTTTTCTATCACGCTGAAAAGAAGACAAAGAGCCAAAATAAAGTTCATTTTAGCCCTTTGTCAACAATCTGATGATTATATCACAAGAGATATAAGCCGTTCTCATTATTTCTTCTGATTCATATGATGGTTTGATTGATCATTTTGGTTTTTTTCTAATTGCTTTTGATCTTGTTGTTTGAGCTGATGATTCGGATCATTTGTCGTATCTATTTCGTTACGGTCGATTTCATTTCGAGGCATTTCTGGCATAACACGGCCCACAATAGCTGCTAATTCGTCCATAATTCCACTTACTGGCCTGCCAGCTTGTATTTCTTTGCCCATTTCCTTTAAACGGCTCACTGTATCAGGGTCAGCGACGACAACAGCATTCGCACCTTCTGGGTCATTTTTCAGTGCTTTGGCGACTGAATATTTAATGGTTTCAACTTTGCTTCTATCTAAATCATCTTTTACATCAATGCCGACGACAGCATACTTGCCGATGACGATTGCTGTTGCGTCATTTACATCTGCTACATGCTCAGTCACATTCACTAGGTGCTTTGCCACATCTGTTGATGGGCGGGCTTTGTCAGTGTTTTTCTTGGATGAGTCTGATACTCTTACTAAATGCTTGTTTCCGTCTTGATGTTCTTGTGCCAAAGGCTTCTCTTGATGCTGGCAAGCGCCTAATAAAAGAATGGTTTGAACCATGAATAACGTCAAAAATAGTCGCATGTGTATTCCCTCCTTCACAAACTGCATGATTTATTTTATTGTTGAATTAACCTTCTAACTTTATTCATGAAAACATATATTTTAACAATCGTTTTTGGAAAGACAAGGATGAATGAAACCCCGATCAGGAGGCGAAGGACCTGAGTAAAATTTATGTATTAGACACAAATGTGTTATTACAGGATCCGAATTCAATCTTTTCATTTGAAGACAACGAGGTCGTGATTCCGGCCGTAGTGTTAGAAGAAGTAGACTCGAAAAAAAGATATATGGACGAGGTTGGGCAAAATGCACGACGTGTCTCACGTTTAATCGACGGGTTGAGATCGAAAGGGAGACTGCATGAAAAAATTACGCTGGAGTCAAAAGGAACGCTGCGTATTGAGCTGAATCATCGCTCTTTCCATGAACTTCAAGAAATTTTCATCGAAAAAACAAACGATAACCGAATTTTGGCTGTTGCGAAGAATTTGAGCCTAGAGGAAGAAACAAAACCGGATGGCCGGCCTGTTATTTTGGTCAGCAAAGATGTCCTAGTGCGAGTAAAGGCGGATGCCATTGGTCTGCAAGCAGAGGATTTCTTAAGCGATCGAGTGCTACAAAATGAAGACATTGATAACGGCTATCACGAGCTCTATATTCCGACTGAGCAGCTGAATACATTTTATAAGCAAAATCAGTTACCGATAAAAGAAGTCACCCAGGCGCCATTAAACCCTCATCAATTTATCATTATGAAGGGAAATGAAGGTGGTTCTGCTTTGGGGATGCTTGATCAAAAAGCAGAGCATGTAAAACGGCTTATTTATGACCAAGAACATATTTGGGGAATTCGCCCAAAAAATGTCCAGCAAACGATGGCGCTTGAGTTACTTTTACGCCGCGATATTCCGCTTGTGACACTTATCGGAAAAGCGGGAACAGGAAAGACACTGCTTGCACTTGCTGCTGGATTAATGCAGACAGAGGACCTCGGCATGTTTAAAAAGCTCATCGTGGCCCGCTCCATTGTTCCTGTTGGTAAGGACTTAGGGTATTTGCCAGGCGAAAAAGAAGAGAAACTCAGACCGTGGATGCAGCCGATCTATGACAACCTAGAATTTTTATTTAACACAAAAAAACCTGGTGAACTCGATGCGATACTAGCGGGCATCGGTTCAATTCAAGTGGAAGCTTTAACGTATATTCGCGGGAGAAGTATCCCTGATCAATTTATCATTATCGATGAGGCGCAAAATTTAACAAAACACGAAGTAAAAACATTATTAACGCGGGTTGGTGAGGGAAGTAAAATTGTGCTCATGGGAGACCCAGAGCAGATAGATCACCCTTATTTAGACAGCTTAAATAATGGGCTCACATATGTCATTGAGCGTTTCAAAGGGCAGCAAATATCTGGACATGTCAAGCTTGTCAAAGGAGAAAGGTCTGGACTTGCACAGCTTGCAGCTGATTTATTATAGTCCAGACCCGTCATCTTATGTAATGATTAACTCTTTGACGCCTTTAATCGGCTGAGTGATGTTGGACTGATCCTCGAAATAGACGTGGATTGGTCCTTCTTCTGTTATAGGCTTTCCATTTTGGCTGAAATGGGCAATGCTATCCATCGCCTTAGAGAGCGGAACAGCAATTGTTTCTGTTTCTGTGACAAATTCACACGTCTCCGCTTGTTTGAGCGGTTCTGCATTTTTTATCATGTCGCCAAGTTTCATCCCGAAGCTGCCTGTGACAAGCCTTTCTTTTTCGTACTTTTTCTCTGTTTTTAATGTGGGTGGAAGTGTTTGACCTTCTCTTATGACCCGCTCTTGATCGAGCTCCTGATCTAGCTGCTGCTCTTCGCTTGCTGCACTTTTCTCAAAAAATGAATCCATTAAAAATTTACGGTCATCAAAAATCCATACACTCGGATCAATGGTGATCTTGTATTGTACGTTCCCCTTGATTTGAATAATGCTCATGTTCAAGACAACCCCTTTCCAACATAAATTATAGAAGTTTTCGCCCGCTTTGTCACTTTCATAAACATGCACTTCCTTGTACACACTACGATTAGACGAAAAATAGGGAGGATTTTGGACATGGCATGTCGTGACAATGAAGAGCTTCAGCGATTTGTAGAAGAGGCAAAAAAGGTGGCCAAAAATGGAAAGGTAGCATCCTATATTCCGGCACTCGGTAAAGCGGATCAATCGGATTTATCTGTCGCTGTTTATCATGTGAGTAATACGTGCCACTCAGCGGGAGATGTTGATAAACGATTCACCCTGCAAAGTATTTCAAAAGTATTAGCACTGGCGCTCGTGCTCTCAGAAGAAGGACCGAAAAAAGTGTTTCAATATGTTGGACAAGAACCGACTGGCGACCCGTTTAATTCGATGATTAAACTAGAGACTGCAAGCCCCAATAAGCCGCTTAACCCAATGATTAATGCAGGAGCGCTTGCCGTTACAAGTTTAATAAGAGGGGCAACGCCGCAAGATCAGCTGAACCGGCTGCTTGGTTTTATTAGAGAGCTTGCCAATGACACCACCATTACATATTGCAAAGAAACAGCTGCATCCGAATTTGAAACATCAATGATTAACCGCGCAATGTGCTATTATATGAAGCAATATCATATCATTAAAGGGAATGTAGAAGAGGTGATGGATGTCTATACGAAGCAGTGCGCCGTCATGATGAATAGCCTGGATTTGGCGAAGATCGCGTGTGTTTTTTCATTAGATGGCAGGCATCCAGAGACAGGAAAGCAAATCCTTTCGAAAGATGTTGCTAGAATTTGTAAAACGTTTATGGTCACATGCGGTATGTACAATGCGAGCGGGGAATTTGCGATCAATATCGGAATCCCTGCTAAAAGTGGTGTTTCAGGCGGAATTATGGGGGCGGCGCCATACGACTTTGGGATAGGTATATTTGGGCCTGCTTTGGATGAAAAAGGGAATAGTATTGCGGGTATTAAGCTGCTTGAACTCATGAGTGAAAAATATGAGATGAGTATCTTTTAATGACGAATGGCTTCTTTTTATTTTTACAGAGCGAACTGTACAAATCTGCTTGCAATTTTGGGCGTTTCGCTTTATGATAAATAGAAGAATTAGGTACTCGCCTGGGGAACGGAGGGATACTTTTGGCGTCAGAAATTTTAGTCGATCATCGGCAAAAAGCACTGGCTTTATTAAAATTGGATGCAGATAAAATTTTAAAATTGATCCAAGTGCAAATGGACAACTTAACGATGCCGCAATGTCCTCTTTATGAAGAGGTTTTAGATACTCAAATGTTCGGATTATCGAGAGAAATTGATTTCGCTGTCCGGCTTGGATTAGTTGATCAACATGAAGGCAAAAAACTACTCGATAAACTTGAGAGAGAACTGTCCGCACTTCATGATGCGTTCACAAAAAAATAATGATTGAAAACTCAAACTTCCACAACATAAGTTTGAGTTTTTTTGTCCGCCTTTTTATTTTGATTGATGCCAAACGGACTTGATTGTCTCATGAAAGACGAACAATATAAAGAGGTAAAACGGGATCAAACGGAGAAAATGTAGTAGAATAAGAACAGCTAAGAGAAGAGAATATCAAGCAGTAGAAATAGACGTTAGGAAGAGGATTATATGTTAAAGAGAATGCTAAAATCGTATGACTACTCATTATTGTTCGCCATTATATTAATTAGCGCATTCGGCTTGGTGATGGTGTATAGCTCAAGTATGATTACATCTGTGATCAGATATGATGCTGCGCCAGATAATTTTTTCAAGAAACAGCTTTTATTTATGATTGTCGGGGCGGTCATCTTGATTTTTACAGCCCTCATTCCGTATCAGCTGCTCTTAAATAAAAGATTCCAAATTGTGATGCTTTTGCTATCTGTGTTTTCTCTCATTTATGTGTACTTTGGCGGTCACATTGCAGGGAATGCTAGAAGTTGGATCAAATTTGGACCTTTTAGTCTTCAGCCAGCGGAATTCGTGAAGATCGTTGTCATCATTTATCTTGCTGCTGTCTATGCAAAGAAGCAGCATTATATTGACCATATTTTAAGAGGGGTTACACCTCCAATTGTGGTTGTCTCCATCCTATGCGGATTTATTATTTTGCAGCCAGACTATGGGACAGCTTTTATCATTGGTATGATTGCCCTTGCGATGATTTTATGCTCAGGGTTTAGCGGTAAAACGCTGGCCAAGCTGCTCGCTTTATTTAGTGCGGTGATGGTTGTTGTGACACCGTTTATTATTCTTTTTTGGGATAAAATTTTCACGCAGAATCGTCTTGGACGTTTTGAGAGTTTCCAAGATCCATTTAAAGACGCAGGCGCTTCTGGGCATCAATTGATTAATTCATATTATGCGATTGGGTCAGGCGGCTTTTTTGGGCTTGGTCTTGGAGAGAGTGTACAAAAGTATGGATACCTTCCAGAACCACATACAGATTTTATCATGGCAATTATCTCGGAAGAGCTTGGTTTTTTCGGTGTATTTTTTGTCCTTGCTCTCCTTGGCTTTATTGTTGTGAAAGGTTTTTACATTGCGAGAAAGTGTGAAGATCCGTTTGGAAGTTTGCTTGCAATAGGAATTTCTTCAATGATTGCCATCCAAACGTGTATTAATTTGGGCGGTGTTTCAGGCCTCATTCCGATCACTGGGGTCACACTTCCGTTTATCAGCTACGGGGGATCCTCTATCATTTTACTGAGTGGATGTATGGGAATATTGCTGAATATCAGCATGTTTACTGAATATAAAGAGCGTTATAAAAAGAAAAAATCAATCAGCAAACCATCGATTCAAAAAAATGGATTGCAGAAAACTTTGAATCTTTAGAAAACAAAAGTGTACAGTTTTCATTTCTTCCTTTATTATAGAGTACATATAAAATTTTAAGGGATATGGAGGAGTGAGAATGTCACAGAGAACAATTCAAAAGGTTCTAGTTGCAAACAGAGGGGAAATCGCTATCAGAGTCTTTAGGGCCTGTACGGAGCTCAACTTACGTACAGTGGCCATTTACTCCAAAGAAGACTCGGGCTCTTATCATCGCTATAAAGCCGATGAAGCATATCTAGTTGGAGAAGGGAAAAAGCCGATTGATGCCTACCTTGATATCGAGGGGATCATCGAAATTGCAAAACGAAATGACGTGGATGCGATTCATCCAGGATACGGATTTTTATCTGAAAACATTCATTTTGCAAGACGATGCGAAGAGGAAGGCATCCAATTCATCGGCCCAACTTCTCAACATTTAGATATGTTTGGAGATAAAGTAAAAGCGAGAGATGAAGCGAAAAAAGCTGGAATTCCAGTCATTCCAGGAAGTGACGGGCCAGTTGATTCGGTCAAAGAAGTCGAAAAATTCGGTGAAGAATACGGCTACCCGTTTATTATTAAAGCTTCACTTGGAGGCGGCGGCCGAGGTATGCGGATTGTCAGATCAAAAGAGGAGCTGAACGAAGCCTATGACCGTGCAAAGTCAGAGGCGAAAGCGGCTTTTGGAAATGACGAAGTATATGTTGAAAAGTTGATTGAAAATCCGAAACATATTGAAGTGCAGGTGATTGGAGACAATCACGGCAATATCATTCATTTATACGAGCGTGACTGCTCTGTTCAAAGGCGTCATCAAAAAGTCATTGAGGTTGCGCCAAGTGTGTCTCTTTCTAATCAATTACGTGAAGACATCTGTGAAGCGGCTGTTCAGCTGGCCCAGAATGTATCGTATATCAATGCAGGGACTGTAGAATTCCTAGTGGCAAATGGGGAGTTTTATTTTATTGAAGTCAATCCTAGGGTCCAAGTGGAACACACGATCACAGAAATGATCACAGGTGTCGATATCGTCCAAACCCAAATTCTTGTCGCAAAAGGACATGACCTCCACAGCAAAGAAGTCGGGATACCAAAACAAGAAGATATCTTTACACATGGATTTGCCATTCAATCAAGGGTCACAACAGAAGATCCTTTGAATGATTTTATGCCAGATACAGGAAAAATCATGGCTTACCGTTCAGGCGGTGGTTTTGGTGTACGTCTTGATACAGGGAACAGCTTCCAAGGTGCGGTGATTACACCTTATTACGATTCACTGTTGGTCAAGCTGTCAACTTGGGCACTTACATTTGATCAAGCTGCGGCTAAAATGGTCCGAAATTTACAAGAATTCAGGATTCGCGGTATTAAAACAAATATTCCGTTTCTTGAAAACGTTGCAAAGCACGAGAAGTTTCTAAGAGGGGAATATGATACATCGTTTATTGATTCAACACCTGAGCTATTTAACTTCCCTAAGCAAAAAGACCGCGGAACGAAAATGCTTACTTATATTGGTAACGTTACCATTAATGGGTTCCCTGGTATTTCGGAAAATAAGAAGCCTCATTTTGATCAACCAAATGTGCCGAAACTTGCTGTCCATGAAACGATTCCTTCTGGAACAAAACAATTGTTAGACAAGCATGGACCTGAGGGGCTCGCCAATTGGGTGAAAGAGCAAAGCGGTGTACTCTTAACGGATACAACCTTTAGAGACGCACATCAATCCCTGCTTGCAACACGCTTTAGAACACACGACTTAAAGAAAGTTGCTCAGCCAACAGCAGGTTTATGGCCAGAGTTATTCAGTATGGAAATGTGGGGCGGCGCTACATTTGATGTGGCATATCGTTTCTTGAAAGAAGATCCTTGGGAAAGATTGAAAGAGCTTCGTCAAGAAGTGCCAAACACTTTGTTCCAAATGCTATTAAGATCATCAAACGCTGTTGGATATACAAACTATGCGGATAATGTGATTAAAGCATTTGTAAAGGAATCGGCAGAGGCAGGCATTGATGTCTTCCGTATTTTTGACAGCCTAAACTGGGTCAAAGGCATGACGCTTGCCATTGATTCTGTTCGTGAATCCGGCAAAGTGGCAGAGGCAGCGATTTGTTATACAGGTGATATTCTTGATCCATCACGTCCGAAATATGATTTGAAATATTATGTCTCTCTTGCGAAGGAGCTTGAATCCGCAGGCGCTCATATTTTAGGCATTAAAGATATGGCGGGATTATTAAAACCGCAAGCGGCTTATGAGCTTGTATCGGCTCTAAAAGACGAGCTCACGATTCCAATCCATCTTCATACACACGATACGAGTGGAAATGGACTCTTCACCTATGCAAGAGCGATTGATGCAGGTGTTGATATTGTTGATGTTGCTGTCAGCTCTATGGCGGGGCTCACATCACAACCAAGTGCGAGCTCATTATATTATGCTTTAGACGGACATGAAAGAAAGCCAGAAATGAATGTTCAAGCGGTTGAACGTCTTTCTCAATATTGGGATTCCGTCAGAAAATATTATCATGAGTTTGAAAGCGGAATGAATTCACCGCATACAGAAATTTATGAGCATGAAATGCCTGGCGGTCAGTATAGTAACCTGCAGCAGCAGGCGAAAGGGGTCGGCCTTGGCGAACGCTGGAATGAAGTAAAAGAAATGTACAGACGTGTAAATGACATGTTTGGTGACATTGTGAAAGTGACACCGTCTTCTAAAGTGGTCGGAGATATGGCACTTTATATGGTGCAAAACGATCTGACAGAAGAGGATGTTTATGAAAAAGGAGCAACACTGGATTTCCCAGATTCGGTTGTTGAATTGTTTAAAGGTTATTTAGGGCAGCCTCATGGCGGATTCCCAGAAAAGCTGCAAAAGCTGATTTTAAAAGGGGAGGAGCCGCTTACTGTCAGACCGGGTGAGAAACTGAAGCCTGTGGACTTTGAAGAGATCAAAAAGCAGTTCAAAGAATCACATGATCTGACGTTGACAGAACAAGATGCCATTGCATATGCTTTATACCCGAAAGTCTTTTCTGAATTTGTTCAAACAGCAGAAAGCTATGGAGATATCTCTGTTCTTGACACACCTACCTTCTTCTACGGCATGAGACTTGGTGAAGAAATTGAGGTGGAAATTGAAAAAGGGAAAACCCTCATTGTCAAACTCGTGTCCATTGGAGAACCGAATCCGGACGCTACAAGAGTGCTTTACTTTGAACTGAATGGACAGCCGCGTGAAGTGGTCATTAAGGATGAAAGCATCAAATCCTCCGTTCAAGAAAAAATGAAGGCAGATCGCTCAAATCCAAATCACATTGCGGCATCAATGCCAGGCACTGTCATCAAAGTACTTGTTGAAAAAGGACAGAAAATTTCACAAGGTGAGCATTTGATGATCAATGAAGCGATGAAAATGGAAACGACGGTACAAGCACCGTTCTCAGCAGTCGTGGATGAAATTCATGTCACGAATGGAGAAGGGATTCAAACTGGAGATCTGTTGATTGTCTTAAAGCCTGAATAATGAGTGAGACACATCCATTTGGATGTGTCTTTTTTTGAGCGCATTAAAATGTGCAGCCGTCCGCTAGAGTGATTACACTATAGAATGAGGTGAAGAAAGAGTGGAAATTGTCGTGATTTGGTTTCGCCGAGATATGCGATTGGATGATCATATCGCCTTATCAAAAGCGATCACATATGCAAAAAAACATCAGTACCGATTATTTGCTTTTTATCATCTAGATCCATTTTTTACAGAAATGGAACTGGATTTGAACAACGAACATTTCTTTCAAAACTTGGCCAATTTCGTCAAGGAAGCGAGAGAATCTCACATGTATGTTCATCTCATTCATGATGATATTTTGTCCGCTTTTCAAAAGCTCATGAATGCTTATGACATCAATGCGGTCTTTTTTAATGAGGACGAAGTAGGAAATGGTCGAATTCGTGATGAGCAAGTGACCTGTTTCTTAGAAGAAAAGGGCATTCATGTGTCAAAGTGGCAAGATACGCATCTGCATGGGGCGAGAGATATTTTAAAAGCGGATGGGACTCATTATCAAGTGTTTACTCCATACTATCAAGCGTGGCGGAAGCAGGAGAAGCAGTCTGTGATAAAAGTTGACAAATCATTTCTGAGCAGCAAGCATACGATTTGTGATGAGTCACTTTCTGAAAAGGGAGATGAGAAACTAAGGGACATCATCAAGAAATGTACAAGGAAATTCGATCAGATTGGATCAGACAAAGCGATGAGCACGCTAGGCGGCTTTATTCAAGAAAGATTGACGCATTATCACGAGAAACGAGATATTCCGTCTGTTTTTGGGACGAGCAAGCTGTCTCGGTTTTTAAAAACCGGGACCATTTCTATTCGCACGATCTTTCATGCAGTCAATGAGGAAGAACTTTTTGAAGATAAGGGCAAGGAAACATTTATGAAAGAGCTAGCGTGGCGTGATTTTTATCATATGATCTTTGCGCATTATCCAGAGATGAAAGAAAAAGAAATCAACGCCTCCTTTCAACATATAAAATGGAATGATGATCAGACACTTTTTGAAGCTTGGTGTAAAGGACAAACAGGCTTCCCACTCGTTGACGCTGGGATGAGACAGTTAAATGAAGAAGGCTGGATGCATAACCGTTTGAGAATGGTGACGGCTTCATTCCTGACAAAAGATTATCTCATCGATTGGAGAATGGGCGAAGCGTATTTCGCGAGAAAACTTGTCGACTATGACGAGGCTTCGAATATTGGAGGATTTCAGTGGGCAGCCTCTGTCGGAACGGATGCTGTTCCTTACTTCCGTATTTTTAACCCAACGACCCAGTCGAAACGATTTGATCCAAGCGGAGAATATATTAGAAGGTATGTACCAGAACTAAAGCATGTGAATGAAAAATGGATTCATGAACCGAGTAAAATGCCGATAGATGAGCAAATGAAATCGGGATGTGTGCTGGGGGATACATATCCTCTGCCTACAGTCGATCATCAAGAAAGACGAAAAAAGGCCATTTCGCTATTTGAAGAAGCGAAACAAACATGAAAGAAATCCCCCTTTTCGGATGAAAGGGGGATTGTATGTTTATCTGAAAGGCTCTCTATTTTCATATTTAAACCGGGCAATGAGTAAGCAGAAGTAGCATAGTACCCCAAACAAACAAGAAATAAAGAATGAATGAGCAAGCGCATAACCGAGTGCGAGCTGAGAATAAACAGACATGACACCTGAGATCGCTTGAAGTGTAATCAGAATGGCTGAAATGATCCATCCATAATACAGCTGCTTTTGTTCTTTATAATGTTTAAGGGCATGGAACATCGCAACAAATATCCAAACGAATAAAAGAAGGGCTGCTGCTCGGTGAGACATTTGAACCCATTGATTAAAATACGCTGGAAGTGCGCCGTCTTTTGAACAAAATGGGAAGACAGAGCATGCAAGACTTGATTTTGTATGTCTCACATAGGCGCCCGTATACACCACAATATACGTATATGTGATCAACCCATAAATATGGAACTGCATTCTTTTGCCGATATGAAGCGGCTTCACAAGCTTTGTTTCAGATCTGGTGGCTTCAAACACAAGTAGTGCCAGCAGTAAAACGGAAGCAAAAGAAATCAGTGAAATACCGAAGTGCAGTGCCATGACAAGTGCGTTAGAACCAAACACAACGGCGAGTGCCCCTAACAGCGCTTGAAGCAGTAAGAATATAATGGACATGATGACCAAAAATTTGGTTTCACGGAATACTGGACTGATTTTTTTCCAGCATAAGACCGCCAGTGCCAATACAAGAATGGTGGAAACTCCTGTTGACATGCGGTGGCTCCATTCGATAATGGAAGCAGGGTTCATTTCTGGAAAGAAACGACCGTGGCAAAGGGGCCATTGTCTGCCGCAGCCAAGACCGGAGCCAGTTTTCGTCACAAGCGCACCGCCAATCAGAACGATCAGCATCACAAATGTTGTGACAACGCTCAATAACCTTAAAGCAAATTTCATCAAATGATTTCACCTTCTCTAAATAACTTCTGATCTAAATGAAAACCTCACATGCTCTCAAGTTTAAGCCAAATGCGTGTTCTGTTGCAATTCATAATGACCAAAGTTCACAAAAAAATGATATGTTAGTTCACAAAGTTTACAGATTTAGAGTGCTTGATCTTTCTTTGACAGTCTGATAGAAATAGAGGAGAGAATATTTCATTTTGCACCGCCTTCTGAAACGCACATCCTAATAAATTCACGAAAAGTTCACAAATAACTTCAAGTTTGTCGTTTATTATTTAATAGGATGTTTTTTTACAGCTCTTTATCTTGTATGATAGAGTTGTAACGATTTTACGTTTTATTCGTTCGTTTGAAGGTTTGGGCAAGGGAGGTTATACACATTGGCAAATTCCAAAACAGCCGCGGAAGCAGCTATTCATGGACAAATAGAAGAAACAACCGCTTTAAAAGATTTTCTTGCTCTTATTAAAATGGGCATCGTCAATTCCAATTTCATTACAACATTTACTGGAATGTGGCTTGCTTTTTATTTTACAGATATGAGTTTTCTTGGGAATCTTGATATTGTGCTGTTAACAATGATTGGTTCTTCTCTTATTATTGCCGGTTCATGCGCCATTAATAATGCGTTTGACCGTGATATTGATATACTAATGGAAAGAACAAAAACAAGACCGACGGTGACAGGTAAAGTTCAGCCAGGTCAAGCGTATGCATTTGGTATTCTGCTTGTTGTACTTGGACTGATTATGCTTCTGATGACAACTGTTACATCAGCAGTGATTGGATTTATCGGTGTCTTTACTTATGCAGTTCTATACACGATGTGGTCTAAACGTCATTACACCATTAATACAGTCATTGGGAGTGTATCTGGTGCGGTTCCGCCATTAATTGGCTGGACAGCTGTTACAGGCACCATCGACACAACGGCTTGGGTCCTGTTTATGATTATGTTCATCTGGCAAATTCCGCATTTCTTATCACTTGCGATTAAGAAAACGGAAGATTACCGTAAAGCAGGTATTCCAATGCTGCCAGTTGTTTACGGCTTTGAAGTCACAAAACGCCAAATCATCATTTGGACAGCATGTCTTCTTCCGCTTCCATTTTTCTTAGGTGGATTAGGATGGCCGATTGTCGCACTTGGCACATTGCTGAACATTGGATGGCTCGTCATTGGGCTTATGGGCTTTAAAATGAAAGATATCATGAAGTGGTCAACACTCATGTTCGTTTATTCATTAAACTACTTAACGATCTTTTTCGTTGCGATGATTATTATTACACTATTCTAGAGTGAAATACACTTTGATCACATCAAAACAATGGCTATATCTTATAACACAACATTTTCTTACAACTATGAAAGCCGCCTGATATTCAGTTCTATTTAGGCGGCTTTCTGTTTATACATAGATGGTATTTTGAGTAAAAACATCATTTTTTTATGAAAAGAGGAAATGTAAGTGCTTTTATAAGAGGCGGGGGTTATGGATGGGTGAAAGGTGATTTTATAAATAAGAGGTAAAAGCGAAAGGCAAAGGAGATCAAGCAAAAGGGGTTGGGACAAATTATGATAAGAAAATGGCGTGTTTATTCACTGTTTCTCTTACTGACGCTCGTTTTGGCGGGCTGCGGTGAACCATACTTATCAACACTCAAGCCAGTTGGGGAAGTAGCAGATAAACAGTTTTTCCTAACGGTACTGAGTACACTTATTATGGTTCTTGTCGTTATTGTTGTATCGATCATTTTCTTTTACGTCATCATTAAATTCAAACGTTCTAAAGTGGGAGAAGATACGATTCCTAAACAGGTAGAAGGGAACCGTAACCTCGAAATTACGTGGACAGCGATTCCGATACTTCTACTCATTATTCTCGTTGTACCTGTTGTGGCATACACGCTTGAGCTAGGGGATACAAGCGCCATGGATAAGAAAAAACGAGATCCTGAAAAGACACTTGTAGTGAATGTAAGAGCCAGCTTATATTGGTGGGAATTTGAATACCCTGATTATGGGATTGTGACAAGTCAGGAATTGATTGTTCCAACTGATCAAAAGGTTTATTTTAAGCTGAAAGCATCTGATGTGAAACACTCATTCTGGATTCCATCAGCTGGGGGTAAAATTGATACAAATACAGACAACGAGAACAAGTTTTATTTAACGTTTGACTCAAAACGAACGAAAGATGCTGGAGAATATTTCTATGGGAAATGTGCAGAGCTTTGTGGTCCATCACATGCTTTAATGGACTTTAAAGTTAAAACGCTTTCTCAAGATGAGTTTTTAGGCTGGACGAAAAAGATGACAGATTATAAGAAGCCTGCATCTACGTCAGATCTAGCCCTTGAGGGTGAAAAACTCTTTAAAGAGAAAAACTGTTTAAGCTGTCATGCGGTAGAGCCTGGAGATGAACGGCCAGAGGCGGCAAGGACTGCACCAAACCTTGCAACCTTCGGAGAGCGGACAAAAGTAGCTGGAATTAAAGACATGAACAAAGAAAATGTCAAAGCATGGCTGAAAGATCCAGAGAGCTTTAAACCAGGTAATAAGATGACAGGGACGTACCCTAAACTAAATGACTCAGAAGCAGACGCACTCTACGAGTATTTAAAAGGTCTTAAAATACAGTAAATGCCTTGAGCAGCTTGAAGTTGCGCACATTCAAAAGGGTATACGATCTATGTGAAGTTTTTGTTAAGAGCTCCCGAATAAGTCTCTACATCCAAGAATAAGTCATCTGTCAGATATAGTCTGTTTTTAGAACGTGAAGATAGACATTGATATGAAAAGGGGCAAATGGGAGATAAGAGGGGGATTTCATGGTGAGTACAATAGCTAAAAAGCGGGGGTTTGGCGCTGTCTTATGGGATTACTTAACGACGGTTGACCACAAAAAAATTGCCATACTATATTTAGTGGCAGGGGGATTTTTCTTTTTAATTGGTGGCCTGGAAGCGATGATTATCCGTATTCAGCTAGCCATCCCTGAAAATGATTTTGTGAGTGCAGGGTTTTACAATGAAGTCATGACGATGCATGGAACAACGATGATTTTCCTTGCAGCAATGCCGCTTTTATTTGCATTAATGAATGCGGTTGTACCCATTCAAATTGGTGCACGTGACGTAGCGTTTCCATTTGTGAATTCACTTGGTTTTTGGCTGTTCTTTTTCGGAGGTATTTTCTTAAACCTTGGATGGTTTATGGGCGGAGCACCTGATGCAGGCTGGACTGCCTATGCGTCGCTCACGCTGAATTCAGAAGGGCACGGCATGGATTTCTATATTTTAGGGTTGCAGATAGCGGGTATTGGTACGCTAATTGCCGGAATCAACTTTCTTGCAACGATTATTAATATGAGAGCGCCAGGTATGACGTATATGAGAATGCCGCTCTTTACCTGGACGACGTTTGTGGCATCTGCACTAATTTTATTCGCATTCCCGCCGCTGACAGCAGGGCTTGCGATGCTGATGCTTGATCGAATGTTTGATACGAGCTTTTTTAATCCAGAGCTCGGCGGAAATACAATCATCTGGGAGCATTTGTTCTGGATTTTTGGACACCCAGAAGTGTATATCTTGATTTTGCCGGCATTTGGGATTTTCTCTGAGATCATTCCGGTGTTTGCAAGAAAAAGATTGTTTGGTTATTCGTCCATGGTGTTTGCGACTGTATTAATTGGTTTCCTTGGATTCATGGTGTGGGCGCATCACATGTTCACAACAGGACTTGGTCCAATTGCCAATGCGATCTTTGCCGTAGCCACAATGGCGATTGCGGTGCCAACTGGAATTAAAGTATTTAACTGGTTGCTCACCATATGGGGCGGTAATGTGAAGTTTACAACGCCGATGCTATATTCCGTTGCGTTCATTCCGTCATTCTTACTTGGCGGTGTAACCGGCGTCATGCTTGCAGCAGCAGCAGCGGATTATCAGTTCCATGACACGTACTTCGTTGTGGCGCATTTCCACTATGTCATTATCGGTGGTGTGGTCTTCGGTATTTTAGCAGGTGTGCATTATTGGTGGCCGAAGATGTTTGGGAAAATACTGAATGAGAAGCTTGGGAAAATTGGCTTTGTGCTGTTTTTCGTCGGTTTCCATTTAACGTTCTTTATCCAGCATTTTCTCGGTCTTTGGGGCATGCCGCGCCGAGTCTTTACATTCTTACCAGGTCAGGGTCTTGACCTTGGGAACTTGGTCAGTACGATTGGGGCACTGTTCATGTTTGTAGCAGTTGTCATCATGCTGATTAATATCATCTGGACGACAGCAAAAGGGGAGCGTGTATCGGGCGATCCTTGGGGAGATGGAAGAACGCTTGAATGGGCAGTATCTTCACCTCCGCCAGAATATAACTTTAAGCAGCTGCCTCTTGTACGGGGACTTGATCCATTATGGATTGAGAAAATGGATGGTAAAAAAGGAATGACAGCATCTGAACCGCTCGATGATATTCACATGCCGAATAATTCCATCTTGCCTATCATTATCTCATTCGGTCTATTTGTGTCAGCGTTTGGTTTTATGTATCGTCAAGAACACAGCTGGGGTCTACCGGTGATCTTCATTGGTCTTGGGATCACGTTTGCGACCATGCTCGTTCGCTCTCTTAAAGATGATCATGGATACCATATTCACAAAGAAGATTTGACGGATGACGATGACAAAGGGGTGAAAGCATAATGGAACCACAAAAAATGACAGCGGAAACCTTTCCGGCTTCTCCTGAGAAAGCCACGTTAGAAGGAAAGAATAAGTTCGTCGGGTTCTGGTTGTTTCTTGGGGGAGAAACGGTCCTGTTTGCATCTTTGTTTGCCACTTATTTGGCGCTGAAAAATTCAAATGCAGGCGGCGCAACAACAACTGAAATGTTTGACCTCACACTTGTCTTTATTGCCACAATGCTTCTGTTAACGAGCAGTTTAACGAGTGTGTATGCTATGTATCATATGAAAAACTTTGCCTTTAAAAAAATGCAGCTTTGGCTAGGTGTAACCGTTCTTTTAGGTGCTGGATTTTTAGGGGTAGAAATTTATGAGTTTTATCATTATGTGCATGCGTATGAATTTACCATTACGAGCTCTGCACTTGGCTCTTCCTTCTATACGCTTGTTGGAACACACGGGGCTCACGTCGCATTTGGACTTTGCTGGATCACCGCTCTGATGATTCGGAATATGAGACGCGGACTCGATTTATACAATGCACCAAAATATTATGTGGCAAGCCTTTATTGGCACTTCATTGATGTTGTGTGGGTCTTCATCTTTACCGTTGTATATTTAATGGGAATGGTGGGATAAGAATGGGAAATAAAAACACAAATCAGTCCAAAGTCGATCTTGTCTATCGGAAAAAGAAAAATGCCGAAGAAATGAAGCATCAGCTCATTTCTTTCGGCTTGATGATTGGTTTAACGTTTGTTGCCTTTTTAACAATCGCCTCTGAAGACGTCGGAAATTGGTTCGCTGTCCCTTTTATTTTACTGCTTGCAGTGATTCAGGTCGCTTTTCAGCTTTATTATTTTATGCACATGAACCAAAAAGGGCATGAAACACCCGCGTTGTTTCTTTACTCAGGTGTGTTTGTCGCGTTTATTACCGTTTTAGCCTTTTTGACCATTATTTGGTGGTAAGCTCGCTTTGCCCTTGAAGGAGGCGCAGCAATGGAAAACTTAGAGATATTTGGATTTCGTGCATTATGGAGTCCTTACTATTTGACATGTATTGTAGCAGCAGCCGCTTTTTATCTGCTTCTCGTGACGAAGGGTAAGCACCGTGCGACGGTGAAAGAGAAAACGCTGTTTCTCACGGGACTTGTGTTGCTTTATGCAGTGAAGGGGAGCCCGATTGATTTAATGGGGCATATTATGTTCAGTGCGCATATGGCGCAAATGGCAGTGCTCTATTTGGTCATCCCGCCCCTTCTTATTACAGGTTTACCTGCGGCGATTTGGGAGCGGATCATTCAAACACGGGGTATTCAGCCGATTTTCCGCTTGTTTTCTAAGCCGTTGATTGCCTTACTCGGATTTAACGGGTTGTTTTCGCTGTATCATATTCCGCTTGTGTTCGATTTTGTCAAAACAGATCCGTTTTATCACGCATTGATGACGGTTGTCATTTTTATCGCTGCCTTTTTCATGTGGTGGCCGCTTGTCCATAAAGTGCAAAGTCAGCCGCAGATTACAGGCATTTTAAAGCTTGGATATATTATGGCAGATGGGATTTTAATGACACCTGCCTGCGCACTCATTATGTTTAGTGAAGCGCCTATCTATGCCACTTATTCAGATGCCGGCGCATGGATACAAGCACTGCACCTATGCGTACCGAGTGATATGCTTGCAGGTCTTGCGCTTACGGGACCTGACATGTTTCATACATTGCCGCTGCTAGAAGATCAGCAGCTAGGTGCTATTTTGATGAAAATCATTCAAGAGATTGTATACGGATCCATTCTTGCTGTTGTCTTCTTTGACTGGGCGAGAAAAGAAAGAGCGAAAGATGCCGTACCAGATGCGCTCATTCCGAAATATGAATAAATGAAAAGCACAGCCGCAGGGGCTGTGCTTTTATGCTTCAGCAGTTATCGCTTCTAGTTTTTCTTTCAATTGGTTCAGTGTTTTTTTGCTGGATTGAATAAGAGATTTAGGGAAATCTTCGCCTTCTCCATATTCAACACCATGCGGATAATAGTGTTTTCCAAGTAAAGGTGTCAGCAGCTGGATGTGGGCTTTTTTGGAGCCGACATCTCCCTCAGTGGCGTAGCCAGAGATCCGTAAGTAAAACGTCCCCTCTACCATGTTATACTTCCTGTCGTACGTCACACGCTCATAATCCCATTGATCGGCTCGTACAAATCCTTCACTTTCCATAATGAAATCCAATTTATTTAAGTCAGCTGATACCTTTTCAATCCCCGTACCTTCAAACTTCACCCAAAACCCCTCCTTATAAAAATTCCCTTTACTGACAATCATAGTATGAAAGCGTTAAACTTTCAACTGTGAAAGGTATGTTCTTTTATAAGCTGGTTACAGTAATAAAGAAAATAACGGATGGAGGAATCAACGTGAAAACGAAAAAAATCAAAGATATCATGACGAAAAAAGTAGTGACGTTGCAAAAGGACGACAATGCGTATGAAGCGGCAGTCAAAATGAAAGATAATGACATTGGTGCCATTCCAGTAGTCGACGGAGATCAGCTTGTTGGTATTGTCACAGACCGCGACCTTGTACTTAGAGGTATTGCTGAGAAAAAGCCGAACTCACAAGAGGTTGGTGCCCTCATGACGAAGGAAGTTTTGACAGCTGAAGAAGATGCAACCCTAGAAGAAATTGTCCGGTTGATGTCAGAACATCAGCTCCGCCGTATCCCGGTTGTCAAAAACGGGGCACTCACAGGAATCGTAGCCCTTGGGGATTTATCAGTTGAAGATTTATCAAACGATCGTGCAGGTGATGCCCTGACGGAAATCTCTCAACAAGACCAGGATCATGGCCAAGGATTTCTTCATTAGGAGGGGCATATTTTAAATTCGTGTTAAATAGGCTGTATTGTCGTTGATAAATGGAGCAAGTTTTGTTTAAATGACAGTAGAAGGTACTTTTTGTACCTTGCCAATTTAACGGAGGTGTTTATTTGAAAACTGTGCTGAAAACACTCTTCATCCTCCTGATTATATCTGGAACGTACGTTCTGTTTATTCAATATGGATCTTCACCAGAAAAAGAAAACAGCAATGAGCCGAAGGTGTCTAATGAAGAAACATCTAGCGATAAGCCGATCAACATTCCGAAAAAAGGTCTCATGTCCTTTATGGGGAAGTCTTCAAACGAAGTGCTTAAACAGCTAGGGGAACCAGATCGCATTGATCCTTCCGCATATGATTATGACTGGTGGATATACAATCAATCGAAGAAGCACTATATTCAAGTAGGGGTAAAGGACAGTAAAGTGGTGACCTTGTTTGCGACAGGGGATGGGCTGAATGTTGAGCCGTTTAAAATCGGTCAAGCCACAAGTGAAGTGTTTAAAAAAACACAAATCGCTCCTTACATTCATGTAGAGGACGAGGGAAATTCATATCGCTTTGAATTCTCAGAAGATGATATGAATACCAGGCCGACGGTGAAAGTAGGAGATGATGTGTATGTCCAGCTCTACATGGATAAGTTTGAAAGCACTCTTTCGAGCATTCGAGCCTTTAACGCAGATACATTTGTCAAACAAAAGCCGTATGAAGTCGTTTATCGAGGTCAATTAATTGAACCTGAGGCGATATCAGGCGAAAAGTGGAAGGATATTGAAGCGTCGAGTCAAAAACAAATTTTTGATATGACCAATATTATCCGCCATAAGTACAAACTGCCGACCTTAAAGTGGGACGATGAAACCTCTGAAGTGGCATTCATGCATAGTGAGGACATGAAGGATAATCATTATTTCTCCCATGAATCTAAAAAATACGGCACGCTGAAAGACCGGTTAGAAAGAGGCGAGGTCGCATTTCAGCTTGCGGGGGAAAACATTGCGTATAATTATGTTGATGGCCCTGCAGCTGTAGAAGGTTGGCTGAATAGCGAAGGTCACCGGAAGGCATTGTTAAATCAAGATTACACGCACCTTGGCGTTGGTGTGAAAGAAAAGTATTATACACAAAACTTCATTAAGAAAACGTCTTAATCCTCTAAACAGCTGCGCACAGATGGCGGCTGTTTTTTTATGAAAAGGGCTCACCAAAATAGACCCAGATGTATATAGTATAGTAGGCATTTGTATGGGGGGTGAGGATATGACAAATAAGCAAAAGCAAACATCCATTGATGAATTTAAACAGTTCGTCAGACGCCATCCGAAATTAATTCAAGAAGTGCAGACGCAAGAAAAAAGCTGGCAAAGTTTATACGAGAATTGGGTCATGTTTGGTGAGGAAGATGACATGTGGTCTCCTTACCGGCAAACACAAACGGAAGAAGCAAAAGAAGAAAAAGCCGCTAAGCAAAGTGAACCGGGAAAAGCAGATTTTATGTCTAAAATGGTTTCTGCAGTGAAAAAAATGGACGCTGATCAAATGAATGAACAAATTAATAAAATGAGCCAGTCTATTTCCTCTTTACAAAGCTTACTCGGTCAATTTTCATCAAATGGCTCAAAGAAGGGTTCATCTGGAGGCAGCCAGCACCCATTCTCCTTCAGGAAAGATTAATTGAAAGGGGATGCTTTTGGTGCGAAGAGAAGTACAAGAGTTTGTCATGGCCGAAGAGGATCGAATCAAATTCATCAGGCAGCGCCCACTCTGGTATAGACAGTTAACGCGGCATCCTGAAAATGTCACTTCGTTTGAATTAGATAAAATGAACTTTTACGAAAAAACCATTCCTCATCGTGTGAGCCAGTTGAGCAATAGTGTCCAAATGGCTGAAATGATGATCCAGATGTTCCAAGCAATGCGCAATCAAAATGGAGCCGGGTGAGGCTTTTTTTGAGTTGATTAAGATGTCTATTTCATGAGCATCCTATGAAAGTAGACGAAAGGAGAATCAGAACATGAAATGGATGCTGTCAATATGCGCATTGCTTTTTCTTCTCACCGGATGTCAAAGTCAACATGATCAAGAGCAAGTAACTAGGCAAGAACCAGCAGTACCAGTCATGCAGCAGACGCAAAGTGAAATGAAGCAGCAAGGCTTTTTAAAATACAAAGTGCAGGGATCTGTTGTGTATATAGAAAGTACACTTCAAGATTTTCACCTTGAACCTTCACCCCTAAAAAAGGATAAGAAGGCTGGGTATTTTACTGTGTATGTAGACGGGAAACGGGCAGGCAATGAGTATACTGCGGCGTTTGTGGTCAAGCACCTTTCAAAAGGAAAGCATAAAATGACCGTTGTGCTAAATTCTCGTCACCCTGAATATAAGCAGAAAAGAGAGACGTGGGATGTATTTGTTACGTAAAAGCATTTTCTGATCCATAGGTTTCGTGGTAAACTATGAATTGGAGGTGCAACATTTATGTATGCGACAATCGAATTCGTGGAGCTCCAAGAGGAAGCAAATCAATTGGCTGCCATGATTCTTCAGTCGGAGGAGGCTGAACATTACCGCAACTGCTTTAAGCGTCTCCAGCAAGACGAAGAAGCCCAACAAATTATTGCCCATTTTACAAAAGTAAAAGAGCAATATGAAGATGTGCAGCGGTTCGGCAAATACCATCCGGACTATAGAACGATCTCAAAAGAAATGCGTGAGGTCAAAAGAAAGCTAGATCTTCACGATACAGTGGTTGATTTCAAAAAAGCAGAAACAGCGATTCAATCCATCTTAGATGAGATTAGTATTGAAATCGGTCAAGCTGTATCAGCATATATTAAAGTTCCAACAGGGAACCCATATTTTGATGGTCTATCATCATGCGGCGGTGGCTGTGGATCAGGAGGCAGCTGTGGCTGTAAAGTATCTTGACGAGACTTGAACGTCTCGTCTTTTACATAATGAACGGAAAGAATTGAAAAGCGGCAGGTGAAAAGATGGATACCAAACGTCAAGGGATGGTCGTTTGGCTGCATTCGTTAAAGCAGTCAAAAGCGCTAAGGAAATTTGGGAATGTTCACTATATTTCAAGGAAAATGAAATATGCAGTGATTTATTGTGATATGAATGATCTTGAGCGCCACATGGCTAAGCTCAGTTCATTGCCATTTGTAAAACGTGTTGAGCCTTCCTATAAACCTTTTATTAAATTAGAGTACGAATCGAAATTGGACAAAGCAAAAGAGTATGATTATAAGGTGGGCTTTTAAAGACACAAAAAAACCCCCGCGGCATCACCCGCGGGGTCCTTCTATTCTTAATGATTCATTAAGGAGAAGGCAAAGGGAGAGGAGAAACCGGAGGAAGAACTTATGGGGAAACGTAAGTCTTCTCCGCGGTTGGCAACAGCACCACATCAGATGCTGTTAACAGTAGTATGACCCTCTCTTTTGTGATCTATACATAGAAAATGAATGGAATTCAGTGCATTGTCCCATGTGGAGTGGATATGGTAAGATAATGTTGAATTTTTTGTCATCAAACAATATTCAATAGATGCAAGCAGAAAAAGTGGTGGAAAAATGAGAGTGATTTCTGGAACAAAAAAAGGCCGCACGCTGAAAGCCGTACCCGGCCAATCAACAAGACCAACAACAGATAAAGTAAAAGAATCCATTTTTAATATGATTGGACCGTATTTTGATGGGGGATGGGCCCTTGATTTATTTGCTGGAAGTGGTGGTTTAGGAATTGAAGCGCTTTCTAGAGGATTCGATCATTGTATATTTGTGGATCGAGATATGAAGGCGATTCAGACGATTAAAGGCAACTTGAATCAATTGTCGCTGATGGATCAAAGTGAAGTGTTTCGAAATGATGCAAACCGTGCACTCGCCGCTGTAGTGAAGCGAGAAGAATCTTTTCAAGCCATCTTCCTTGATCCGCCGTATAAAGATCAAAAGTTGAAAGCACTTCTTGATACGATTGATGAGCATTCCTTATTAGCAGATGATGGCGTCATTGTGTGTGAGCATGATAAAGATGTGACACTGCCAGAGGAAGCAGGACAGCTGCATATCTCAAGGCAGGAAATGTACGGAATGACTGGCATTACGATCTATAGAAAGCGGGGAAATTAAAGCATGGGGAATATAGCCGTTTGTCCGGGTAGCTTCGATCCAGTCACATTGGGCCATTTGGATATTATCAAAAGAGGGGCAAAGATTTTTGATGAAGTATATGTGTGCGTCCTCAATAACTCGTCAAAAAAGCCGTTGTTTACTGTTGAAGAGCGATGTGAACTCATTCGTCAAGCAACAAAGGAGCTACCAAATATCAAAGTGGAATCCTTTCATGGACTGCTCGTTGATTATGCGAAACAAAAAGAGGCGAAAGTCATTTTGCGCGGACTTAGAGCGGTGACGGACTTTGAATACGAGATGCAAGGGACATCAATGAACAAAGTGTTGAATGATGACATTGAAACGTTCTTTATGATGACGAATAATCAATACTCCTTCTTAAGTTCAAGCATTGTTAAAGAAGTAGCGAAATATCATGGATCAGTCAAAGAGCTTGTACCGCAAGAGGTCGAAGCTGCGCTGAAAGAGAAATTTAATGGATGAGTGCATTGTGCACTCATCCATTTTTTAATTTCTGATAATAGAGCGCAATATACACGATCAGACTGAACAAGGTGATGAGAGGACCAGCAGATACAAGCTGATTCCATAACATGCTGCTAAACATCACGACTTGCTCGCTTGTTTCAAATGCCCCTGCTGGAAGCGCCATGTCTGCTTTAGAGACATAAAGGGGTTTGAATAACAAAAAAGCAAAGACGGCTGCGTAAATACCGTGAAGCAAACGGGCGAAGAAAAACGGTTTAAAGCGTATATCGGTGGCTGCCAAAATCCCGGCTACCTGAGCTTGAACGGAGAATCCGCTAAATCCTAAAATAAAGCTGACCACAATTGTTTTAGCGAGCATGGAAACCTCTTGTGATCCTGTGAGCTGACTTCCTAATGTGATTTCAAATAGACCCGCAATCATGGCTAGATCTAATTCCGGCGGAAGGTGCATCGTTTTCAGTATAGAGCCGATCCCGATAGAGAGAAGATCTGTCACATGAACGACAGCGAGCATTTGACTAAAGACAGAAAATAAAATGATAAAGCCGCCAATCATAAAGAGCGTTTGAACAGATGACATGACAGCGTCACTTAATATTTGGCCAAGTGGTCTTTTTTCTGCAAGTCTTGCCGTATGAAGAGCGCTGAATGCTTCTCGAATTGGAGGCAATAAAAATCCTTTTCGGCTTCTGAGGTGCGCATCATGACGTGCTTTATATCCGCGCATCGTCACCCCAACCGCGAGATTTCCTAAATAATGTGCACAGGCTAACACAATGCCTATAGCTGGGTGATGAAAAAATCCTACAGCCACTGCTCCAAAAATGAACAAAGGGTTTGAAGAATTGGTAAATGACACAAGGCGTTCTGCTTCAATTCTTGTCAGCTGTCCTTCCTGCCGAAGTCTTGTCGTCAATTTAGCGCCAGAAGGAAAACCAGAGGCCATTCCCATCGCCAGTACAAATCCGCCGACACCAGGCACCCGAAAGATAGGCCGCATAAATGGCTCTAATAATACGCCGACAAATCTGACAATCCCGAAACTGATTAATAGCTCGGACAAAATAAAAAAAGGTAGCAGCGATGGAAAAACCACTTCCCACCACATTGCAAGTCCATTTTTCGATGCTTGCAAAGAGGCTTGTGGATGTGTAATCACAGTGGCTGTTAAAAAGATAAAAAAAGCAGCGATGAACAGAGTGTTCCATTTTTTCATGGAGATGTCGCCCCTTGCCGTTATAATCTATTGGCGAGCTCGTGATTAAAGAAAAAGAGATGCTAGCCGAGCCTGTCTTCTATTACTATACGATGAGAAGGGGCATGTTTAGACCTATAGATTCGTATATATGCATAGAAAGAGGAGGGTGGATTCATGAAACGACCGATTATCGGGCTTGCGCTGGGCTCTGGGGGTGCCAGAGGGATGGCGCATATCGGGGTTTTATCTAGTCTTGAGAAACAAGGAATTCAGGTGGATATGATCGCAGGAAGCAGTATTGGTGCTCTTGTGGGGAGCTTTTATGCAGCAGGACAAGACGTAGAAAAAATGAAAAAACTTGCACTTGTCTTCAGAAGAAAGTATTATGCTGACTATACACTGCCAAAAATCGGTCTGTTAAAAGGAAATCGAATTTTGCAACTGATTCACACGTTTACATATGGGAAGAATATTGAAGAAATGCGCGTGCCTCTTGCGATTGTCGCCTGTGACCTTCAGACAGGGGAGAAGGTTGTGTTCAAAGAAGGGTCTGTCTCACAAGCAGTCAGGGCAAGCATTAGCATTCCGGGTGTGTTTGTTCCGCATGAAATAGGCGGCAGGCAATTGGTGGATGGAGCGGTAGTGGACCGCATTCCTGTTTCTGTTCTCAAAGAAATGGGGGCAGATCTCATTATCGCCTCTGATGTATCAAGGGTGAAAAAAACAGAAAAGGCAACGAGATTATCGGATGTCATTATGCAAAGTTTGGACATCCTTCAAAATGAATTGGTTCGTCACCAAACCATTCATGCAGATCTCATGATTCGGCCGAAGCTCGAGACCTTTAGCTCTAGTGCGTTTACACAGGTTCAAGAAATGATTGAAGCAGGTGAACTCGCCGCCGACCAACTAAAAGGAAAACTGAAAGATGTCATTGATAAATGGGAGTGTTAATCGAATGAAAAAATTAAATATTCGCTGGCTCAGCTTTTTTGCTGTTGTTCTAGTCTTATTTGGCTTAACTTTTGTGAAACTGCCCTATTACGTCACAAAGCCAGGTGATGCAACAGAAATTGCGCCACACATTCAAGTAGACGGAGGATATGGCGAGAAGGGCAGCTTTTCTCTTATGACCATTAAAGTAGGTCCAGCCAATCCATATACGTATTTGCTTGCAAAAATGAACAAGTATGACGAAATCGTTCCAGAAGAAAATATTAAAGCGGACGGAGAGTCTGATGAGGATTATATGAAACGGCAGCTGCAGCTCATGAAAAGTTCTCAAGAAAATGCGATGATTGCCGCTTATACAAAAGCAGGGAAAAAAGTAGATTATACGTTTAATGGGGTATATGCGAGCTATGTGATGAAAGGAATGCCTGCATATGGGAAGATTGAAGTTGGTGATAAGATCAAAAGCGTCGACGGCCATACATACGAGTCAGCAGATAAAATGGTTTCGTATATCAGCAGTAAAAAAGCAGGCACGACTGTCCGTTTTGTACTTGAACGTAATGGCAAAGAAATCACGCAGAACGTGACGTTAAAACCATTTAAAGAAGAGCCAAAACGAGTGGGAATTGGCGTATCACTATTTACAGACCGTCATGTGAAAGTGTCTCCTTCTGTGAAAGTGGATATTGAAAACATCGGCGGTCCATCGGCTGGTTTAATGATGTCACTTGAAATTTACAATCAGCTGACAAAAGAAGATGAAACACATGGCTATGCGATCGCAGGAACTGGAACGATTGATGCAGATGGTACAGTCGGACCGATTGGCGGAATTGATCAAAAGGTTGTTGCAGCAGACAAAGCAGGAAAAGACATCTTCTTTGCACCGAATGATAAAGGTGACCCAAACTCTGACTACAAAAATGCAGTCAAAACAGCAAAAGATATTAAAAGTGATATGAAAATCGTTCCTGTGGATACCATGCAGGACGCACTAAACTATTTAAACAAATTAAAAGAGAAAGCATCATAAAAAAGAGCAGCCTGCAAATCAGGCTGCTTTTTTCTATCGAGATGAAAAGAGTCCGCTCTCTTCATCATATCGAATCGGTGATGTTTTAAACTCTGCTTTTGTTAACTCTGTTTGCATGGGTTCAGAGATGGGAAGGCTGAACACCCTTGAAGCGCGAATATCAAGATCAAGGGCGGGATGTGAAAAGGAAGACAGTTTACTCACAAGTGTTACATCCAACTCTTTTTTTACAAGAGACAAGTACTGTTGTCCTTTCCTTGTCATTCCAAGTAAACGAATATAGGGCGCTTTTTTCTCTTCAAGCAGCTCGTGCATCGTCTTTTTCTTCACGTTCATTAATAGATGCGTATTCATCCGCTGTAACCTTGTCCACGTATATCGTTTTGTTTTGACAAGTGATAGATACTCCTCGTAGGAAGATGCATGTGTCATGGCTTTTTGCATGCGGTGTTCAATGCCTTCTTCAATTTCATAGATGCCCTCTAGTTCACTCGTATCCATTGTATGAAAAACGTGTTTCAGAAAGCGAAAATAGGCTTCTTGCGTATGTAAAAGACCATATGAAGAATGATAGTCGTGTAATTGCTTTAAAGTAGCGTCTGGGAGGTAGGGCGTGACTTCTTGAAATGAGCACTGTTCTTTTAAAGCTTTTCGGATACTTGTGGCGCTTGCGATTTTTTGGTTGTCAGGCAGTTCTTCATCATGATAATCAGATGCAATTCTTTGAGACGTAAAAGGCTGCATGTGAGGAGCTCTCTCTAAGATGGCTTTAACATAATGAAAGCCTAAAATGTTATTTGGTTTGGACAAATCCAGTAAGTGTTCAGAATGAATGGCCTCTTGAAACGCACCTGCTGCTGCTGCGGGATAACTAAGACCTTCTTTCACCTTTTCTTTTGTTAAAAGATCAATCTCTGCCTTTTTTTCATGCCAAGCGTGTGCTGTGCGCTCAAATGCGTTGATCTCTCCATCCTCACTGCCGAAAAAAAGAGAATGGCATTTTAATGCATCGAGGATGGACACAGCGCCATTGGCGAAGGTTTCTGCCTTTTGTACGGCATATATGTATGGAAGCTCACACACAATGTCTACACCGTTTTGCAGTGCCATTTTTGTACGTGCCCATTTTGAGACGATGGCAGGCTCCCCGCGCTGGAGGAAAGAACCGCTCATAACGGCAATGGCAACATCTGAGGAGGTTTGTTTTTTCGCCTGATTCACATGATAGGCATGCCCATAATGAAATGGATTGTACTCGACAACGACTCCCACTGCTTTCAATAGATGTTCCGCCTTTCTTGCTATGGTTAAATGGTCTGTGCTACAGTAGCATAAGGGAAAAATGAAGACCATTTTTTTCAGTGTAGGCATTCCGAGAACTGATGTCAAACAGCCCTTTGACATCATGAAGGACTGTAAAGAAAAAATATTGACAAATAGCATGATGAAAGCTATAATCATGTTTGTTGCTCTTAGAGGTGATACAATTGAAATGGACAGTTTATCAGTTACATCAAAAAGCTAAAAACAGCTTCGATTTTCATGAGACGGTTGACTTAAATGAACTTACTAGCCTTCATTCAGATATACGTCGTATTTCACCAGTAGAGGTGAAAGGGACTGGAGTGATCGAATCAAAGCAAGTCGCATTTGATTTAACCATCACAGGTGAAATGACATTGCCTTGTTCAAGAACGCTTGTTGATGTAAATTATCCATTTGCGATTTCAACAAAAGAACTATTTGTACTTCATAAGACAGACGATATAGAAGATGAAGACGTATCTGTTGTAGAAGACGATATCATCGACTTAACGCCTATAGTCAAGGAAGAAATTCTTCTTGAAGTGCCTATGCAAATCTTTTGCGACCAAGCTGGCGTAAAAGGTGCTGCACCACAGGAAGGGAATGACTGGGCAGTCATTTCGGAAGATGCACATCAAAACCGAATTGATCCTCGTCTGGAAGGCTTGAAGAAGCTCTTAGAAGAAAATAATGAATCTTAACTCTTTAAGGAGGTGGGAATAATGGCTGTACCTTTTAGAAGAACTTCTAAAATGAAAAAAAGATTGCGTCGTACGCATTTCAAACTACAAGTACCTGGTATGGTAGCTTGCCCAGAATGCGGTGAAATGAAAATTTCTCATCGTGTCTGCAAATCTTGCGGAACATACAAAGGCAAAGACGTAAAAAGCAACTAATGCTTGATAAAAAAACGTGAGGGAATCTTCCCTTGCGTTTTTTTATTGATCTATTTTTTAGGTTTCTCTCCTGCAAATAGTCTATCTACTCTAGTAAGCGCATATGATGTGGTATTCAGATTCAGGGGGGATGATGAGTTGACGATTACACGGCAGGACGCATGGACACAAGATGAAGATTTACTTTTAGCAGAAGTTGTTTTAAGGCATATCCGAGATGGGGGTACCCAGCTTTCAGCATTTGAAGAGGTTGGAAAAGCATTGTCAAGAACAGCAGCAGCATGTGGATTCAGGTGGAATTCTTACGTCAGAAAGCAGTACCAAGCAGGCATTGAGCTTGCCAAAAAACAGCGAAAAGAACTGCGTAAAAAAATTGGTATCCATTCTTCGGGTTTACCGCAGCATGCGTTCACCATAGAGGAGAAGGCATCTTCTGATCAGACTGAACTGACGCTTCGAGAAGTAATTCGGTTTCTAGAGCAGCTTGAGAAAGAACCATCTGGTCCAGCTTATTTACGGCAGGAGCTTAAAGATGCACAGCATCAATTAAAATCACTCACCGAAGAAAATGAACAGCTGAAACGTCAATTAAAAATGACAGAAGAAGATTACCGGGCACTTATTGGTATTGTTGAAAGAGTCAAACAGAATATCAGCTTAAAAGATTACGCAAAATAAGAAAACGCCCCTCACAGATGGAAAGAGGGGCGTTTTCTTAATGATTAAAATGATTAAGCGGACTCACCTGTGTTCTTTTGAATATGTGCAGGCTCCCAAATGAGTGGGTTTTCTCCTTTATCGCGTTCCATATCATATTTCACCGCTTCAAAGCCCATTTTATCCCAAAAACCGGCAGATTTGACGCGTGGATTCGTTCGAATTGGAAGGCCAAAAGATTTTGCGAAATCAACAAGTGCTTCGCCGTATCCTTTACGCTGATATCCTGGCAGCACTTCTAGCTTCCACAGCTCTAGATAATCATGATTATGGTCAAAATACGTCGTCGTCGAGCCATCTACTTGATAGAGGCTCATACGTGCCACAAGCTTATCTCCAAAGTAAATCCCATAAAATGGAGAGTTGCTGTCATTTTCAATCATATTACTTTCTAGGTCTTCAAGCATGGAAAGTTCTTGTATGCCATATTCCTTAAATTGTTTAAATTCCTCTAATGTTTTGTAGTTAATCAGAAGACGTTTTACTTGTGTCATGTGATCTTCCCCCTTACACACATAATGTCGACAGTGATGTCATTGAAGGCGTTTTCATCCCATCCGCCTAAAAAAGTTTTTACACTTATTATTATAGTTTTTTAATTAAAAAAATTCAATCATAGCGCGTTATCTGCTTTTTGCATCGTAGCACTAAACTGGTAAAATGGTTGATAACATGAAGTAAACAGAAAAAAGGAAGTGCGGCAATTGAAAATTGGAATCATTGGCGGTGGTGCGATTGGTCTGCTTTGTGCCAGTTATTTATCAGAGCATCATGACATCACCGTCTTTACAAGAAGAAAACAGCAGGCAGAAGAAATTCGAGCATTAGGCATCGAACGAATGGTAAGAGGGGAAACCATTCAATCAGCTGTTGGGGCCGATACGAGGGTCAAAGGAATATTTGATTTGCTGATTGTGACAGTGAAGTATCATCATCTGCAAGATGTTCTAGGGGAATTATCGGGACTGCCTCGTCATCGGATCTTATTTTTGCAGAACGGAATGGCCCACCTCGTCGATTTAAAGAACTGGAAAACGGCACATCAGTTATATATTGGTGTAGTAGAGCATGGCGCAATGAAGGTGTCTGATCGCGCAGTAAACCATACAGGAATTGGTGTCATCAAGTGGGGAGCATTTCTGCATGAGGAAAAAGAACCTATGGGTAGTGAACTATCAACGGTCGATTTTCAAATGGTTTATACAGATGAATGGAAGAAAGTACTGGAGGAAAAACTGCTCGTCAATGTGTGTATTAATCCGTTGACGGCTTTATTACATGTGAATAATGGGGAATTGGTATCGAACCCGTCATATGAACATATGATGACATGTGCATTTGAAGAAGCGGTTTCCATTCTAGGGTTGCTTGAGAAAGATCGTCTATGGGCTCATGTGAAATCAATTTGCCATCAAACGGCTGCCAATCAATCGTCGATGCTGCAAGATATCGTCAAAGGCCGCCAAACTGAAAGAAAAGCAATCATTGGCTACCTTTTAAAAAAAGCTCAAGGTCAAGGGATGACGCCGCCATTCCTCACTTTCTTGAATAGAAGCTTGGAAGTATTGGAAAAAAAGCAAACAAAATCTTTTGAGTGAGCTCATTTACATGCTATACTTTTTTCGGGAAACTAACTATTTATTGAAGAAAGGAAGTTCTAAACATGCAATTGACTGAACTTTCCATCCGAAGTCAGAATTTATTCATACGTGATTATATAGAAGAAAAAAAAGAGATGACTGCTTTTTTTGATTATGATATACATTCTGAGCACACATGGAAAAAGAGATACGACGATCTCATGGAAAGGAGCTTCCCGCGCGAGGCTTTAGCGGATTATATGAGCGCATATCATGCAAAATTTGATTCGGCTGCCATGCGTGAGAATATTGAGAAGATCCGTGATGAACGGAGCGTCATGGTGGTTGGAGGACAGCAGGCAGGCCTCTTAACAGGTCCGCTTTATACCATACATAAAATCATTTCCATTATTCAGTTTGCCAAAGAAAAAGAATCAGAGCTTGGCGTTCCTGTTATTCCGGTCTTTTGGGTAGCGGGTGAAGATCACGACGTAGACGAAATTAACTTTGTGTACACGTCTGGCGAAAAAGGCCCAGTCAAACAAAAGCTTCCATTACATCATGTGAAAAAAACAGCTGCGAAAAGAACACCTCTCCACCAAGAGAAAACAGAGAGATGGCTTCGTGATGTATTTTCAACCTATGAGGAATCTGCTTACACAAATGACTTGTTTGATCAGCTTCTTCGATGTTTACGCAAATCAGAAACGTTTACTGATTTCTTTGAGTGGATTGTTTGCGATCTATTTGAAGAAGATGGACTGCTGTTATTGAATTCAGGAGACTTCGGCGTGAAGCCACTTGAACGTACGTTATTCAAGCAAATTGTGGAGTCGAGTGATGCGATCGTGGCTCACTTAAATAACACGCAAGCTGCCATGGAACAAGCGGGGTATCAGCCGATTATTGAAGCTGGTGACCATCAAGCCAACTTGTTTTACGAATATGATGATGAGCGTTTCCTCATTGAACAAGAGAATGGCCAATTTTCTATATCTGAAGTGGGGCTTACTTGGACAAAAGATGAGCTTTTGCAGGAAGTCGAGGAGCACCCAGAGCGGTTTAGCAATAATGTGGTGACCCGTCCATTGATGCAGGAAACCCTTCTTCCAACGCTTGCTTTTATGGCTGGACACGGTGAAGTGAACTATTGGGGTGAGCTGAAAGGCATCTTCGAGTACTTCGATGTCAAAATGGCACCCGTTCTTCCAAGATTGCACGTCACCATTCTTGAAAGGCATATTGATAAGAAGCTGCCGATAAGAGAATTGTCGGTTGAAGAAGTGCTGACAAAAGGCGTGAAAGAAAAGAAGGATGCGCACTTTCAGCAAAGTCTTCCAGACAGCTTCGTTCAATCGGTTCAACATGCTAAACGTGAATTAGCGAATGTTCACGAGGCCATGAGACAAGAAGCGCTAGAGATCGAACCAAGCTTTGAACAGCTATTAGATAAAAATGCCAAATTTATAGAAGACCAGCTTCAATTTGTTTATCAAAAGGTTGCAAAGCGTGTGGAAGAGAAGGAAGGATACATCCTTCGAGATTTTGAACGGATTGAAAATAGTTTAAAACCACTCGAAGCACCACAAGAAAGAATTTGGAATATCATGTACTTTTTAAACAAATATGGTCCAGAATTCTTCAAAACGTTCAAAAATCTGCCATTTTCATTTCAAAACAAGCAACAAATTGTCAAACTTTGAAATAAAGTTTTAATGAACCCTGACTAGTTCAGGGTTTTTTTTTATGTAGAAACAGTGTAAAATAAGTTTTGTGGAGAGAAGTGGTGGATAGTGGAGAGTATAGGTGAGAAAGTGGGGCTCTGATGATCATGTTCATGGGTGAATACCAACATACGATTGATACAAAAGGGCGCATGATCATCCCTGCTAAATTTAGAGACGGTCTCGGAGAACAGTTTGTGCTGACGAGAGGGCTTGATCAATGTTTATTTGGCTACCCTATGAGTGAGTGGAAACTAATTGAAGAGAAACTCAAAGCACTGCCGCTAACGAAAAAAGATGCACGTGCGTTTACCCGGTTCTTCTTCTCCGGCGCAGTTGAATGTGATCTGGACAAGCAGGGGCGCATTAACATCGCATCCAACCTACTCCAATATGCAAAACTCGAAAAAGAATGTGTGGTCATCGGCGTTTCAAATCGAATTGAGTTGTGGAGTAAGTCGATCTGGGAACAATATACAGAAGAGCAAGAAGATTCTTTTGCTGAAATTGCTGAAAACATGATTGGATTTGATATATAATAATCCCTTGTGCAGCAAGCTTTCTACACATTCATTTCTATTTGAAAAAGGTGGGACCATATCATCATGTTTCAACATGAGACAGTATTATTAAAAGAAACAGTTGACGGTTTAAACGTCAAAGAAGACGGTACATATGTGGACTGCACGCTAGGCGGCGCAGGTCATAGCTCATATTTACTATCTCAATTATCAGAAAAAGGTACATTAATTGGGTTTGACCAAGACGATGCTGCACTGGATCATGCACGAGAGAAGCTCGCGGATTCTAAAGCGAACATTCTTTTCATAAAAAGCAACTTCCGATATTTAAAAGAACGTCTGAATGAACAAGGAATTACAAGCGTAGACGGTGTGATTTTTGACCTTGGGGTTTCATCACCTCAGCTTGACACACCAGAGAGAGGCTTTAGTTATCACCATGATGCACCTCTTGACATGCGAATGGATCAAACCGCTGCTTTGTCGGCAAAACAAGTGGTGAATGAATGGCCATTTGAAGATCTAGTTCGGATTTTCTACAAATATGGGGAAGAAAAGTTCAGCAAGCAAATCGCACGCAAAATTGAAGAAGCCAGAAAAAAAGCGCCAATTGAAACAACAGGAGAGCTTGTCGACATTATTAAAGAAGGAATTCCCGCACCTGCAAGACGAAAAGGCGGACATCCAGCGAAAAGAGTATTTCAAGCGATCCGAATTGCCGTAAATGATGAATTGAAAGTATTTGAAGAAGCACTAGAACAAGCAATAGAGTTACTCAATCCGAAGGGGAGAATTTCTGTCATTACATTCCATTCACTTGAAGATCGGATTTGTAAAAGTACATTTAAAGAAATGTCTTCTCTTCCAGAACTTCCGCACGGACTGCCAGTGATTCCAGAAGGACTTGAACCAAAACTGAAGCTGATCACGAGAAAACCAATCGTTGCATCAGAACAAGAGCTGGAATATAACAACCGTGCCCGTTCAGCGAAGCTCCGAATTGCAGAAAAAAAGTAAACGACACCATAGATGATGATAAAAAGGAGGTTTCTTATGAGTAATTTGGCTTACCAAAGAGAAGTAAAGCAACATCAAACCGAGCAACAAGGTCAATCGGTTGTGATTAGAAGAAGAGGTTCTATTACACTTGGTGAAAAAATCTTACTTGTCATGTTTGTCATGGCTCTCATGTGCAGCTCGATCCTCATCATTTCGAAAGCCTTTGCTGTTTATCACGCAAATATCGAAGTGCAGAAACTAGAACAGCAAGTGACTTTAGAATCGAAAAAGATCACTGAACTGCAAAAGCAAAAAGATTTACTAAGTGAACCAGAGAGAATCATTGAAGCCGCTAAAAAAGCAGGCTTAAGCATGTCGAAAGATGTTAAGAAGGTCGATTAACATGGCGATGCCTAAAAAGAATAAAATGATGAACAGAGGCGCGGCAATTGCGAGTATTTGCTTCGCCCTGTTTTTCTTTATCATCCTTGCACGTTTTATTTATATTCAGATTACGGGAACCGTCGATGGACAAGTGTTAGCTGCAAAAGCCAATGAACAATATCAATCGAAAAAAACACTTGAAGCCAAAAGAGGGTCCATTTTAGACAGAAACGGAAATGTGATTGCGGAAGATACATCTGTGTATAAACTGATTGCGATCATGAGCAAGAAAATGACGGTCGATCCAAAGCATCCGATGCATGTCGTTGACAAAGAAAAGACAGCAAAAGAGCTGTCAAAAGTCATTGATATGAGTGAGAGTGAAATTTTAAAGCGTCTGAATACAAAGGATGCGTTCCAAGTCGAGTTTGGTAAAGCCGGAAAGGATATTAGTTTTTCAACTAAGGAAAAAATTGAAAAGCTAAAACTTCCTGGGATCGCCTTTGAAAAAGATACAAAGAGGTATTATCCAAACGGCATGTTTGCTTCGAACTTAATCGGTTATGCTAGATTAGATGAAGCCACCAAGGACATGTCAGGCGCAATGGGTCTAGAAAAGGCTCTGAATAAATATTTAAAAGAAAAAGATGGCTATGTAACGTATAACAGCGACAGAAGCGGATGGGCACTTCCAAATAGTAAAGAAGACATCGTTGCCCCGAAAGACGGGAAAAACGTCACATTGACCATCGACCAAAAAATTCAAGCATTTCTTGAAGAAAGTATGACGCAGGTCGCTAAAAAATATAAGCCGAAGAAAATCATTGCGACAGTCGTTGATCCGAAAACTGGAAGAGTTCTTGCAATGGGACAGCGGCCAAGCTTTAATTTAAATGAACTCGACATTACGAATTATAACAACGATGTCATTTCTTACGCATTTGAACCAGGTTCAACGATGAAAATTTTTACACTCGCTGCTGCTATCCAAGAAGGAGTGTACCAAGGCAGTGACAAGTATCAGTCTGGTACTTATAAAGTAGGCGGCGGTCTTGTAAGAGACCATAACAACGGAAATGGCTGGGGAAAAATTGATTTTCATGAAGGTGTTCTACGTTCTTCAAACGTAGCTTTTGCGAAATTGGCAAAAGAAAAATTAGGTTTCACACGCTATGAACAATACTTGCAAAAATTCCATTTCTATGACAAAACAGGCATAGACTTGCCGAACGAAGCGTCTAGTAAAATCAATTTCAGATACGAATATGACAAAGCATCGACTGCTTATGGTCAGGCGTCCGCGATTACCCCAATTCAGCAAATTGAAGCGGCGACAGCCATTGCAAACGGTGGAACGATGATGAAGCCATATGTAATCGATCATATTACAGACCCGAACACAAACAAAACAATTTTACAGCACGAACCAACAGTAGCAGGAAAACCAATTTCTTCTGATACAGCGAAGCAAGTCCGTGACATTTTAGGTGAGGTCGTTTCCTCAAAAATTGGCACAGGACAGCCATATCAAATCAAAGGTTTTGATGTCGCTGGGAAAACGGGTACAGGACAAATTGGCGGTGCTGGCGGCTACCTTCAAGGGAGAAACGATTACGTCTTTTCATTTATGGGAATGGCACCAAAAGATGATCCGAAGCTGCTCGTTTATGTGGCTGTCCAACAGCCTCAGCTATCTGAAACACAAACAGGCTCTGCCCCTGTTTCAGAAATCTTTAACCCTGTGATGAAAAATAGTTTGCTCTATTTAAATATCGCACCAACAAAAACAGACGATAAAAAATCTGGCAAACAGAAAATAAAACAAGAAACAATGCCGTCATTCCTAGATTTAGAAGTGAAACAGGCAGAAACAGAAGCAAAAAACAAAAAGTTATCACCTGTTGTCATTGGTGACGGTTTATCCATTAAACGCCAATGGCCAAATGCGGGCTCTGAATTCTCTGAAAGCCAGAAAGTCTTTTTGAAAACAGCAGGGAAAACCATTAAAATGCCTGATATGACAGGCTGGTCCAGAAGGGAAGTTCTTCAATATGCGTCTATTTCAGGTGTGCATATTGAAACAAATGGACAGGGATATGCTGTCAAACAAAGCGTGAAAAGTGGAGCAGAGATTTCAGATAAAGTCGTCACAGTGACCTTCAAAAGTCCAAATTAACTTGAAAACCTAGCAAATCATTTGCTAGGTTTTTTTCTTTTGCTTGAGCGATGGACGAGATCGTTCTATAAAAAGACGAGCCTGCATATGATGAAAACAAGCCATATGTAAGGAGTGAACCGGGCGTGCGAGTGTCAAGTGTAACAGTGAGAAAACGATTGCTTTTCGTGCTGCTGTTTGGGGTGATCATTTTTTTCATCATAGATACTAGATTAGGATATGTGCAGTTTATTATGGGCGAGAAGCTGACAAGTTTAGCGAAAGATTCATGGAGCCGTAACCTCCCATTTGAACCAGAACGAGGAGATATTTTGGACCGAAATGGGGTGGAGCTTGCGACGAACAAAAGTGCTCCCTCTATTTTAGTCGTGCCGCGGCAAGTGAAAGACCCAGCAGAAACAAGCAAAAAATTAGCTGCAGTACTGAATATGTCTGAGGAGAAAGCGTACAAGCATGTCACCAAGAAAACGTCTATAGAGCGGATTTCTCCAGAGGGGAGAAAAGTATCTCATGAAAAAGCAAAAGAAGTCAGAGAGCTCGATTTAGATGGAGTCTATGTAGCAGAGGACAGCATCAGACATTACCCGTTTGGAAGTTTCTTATCTCATGTATTAGGTTTTGCTGGAATTGATAATCAAGGCTTACTTGGGCTAGAAGCGTACTATGATGATGACCTAAAAGGTGAAAAAGGCTCTGTGAAATTTTATTCTGATGCAAAAGGGCAGAAAATGCCAGATGAAGCAGATGATTATACACCGCCTAAAGATGGCCTTGATATGAAATTAACAGTTGATTCAAAAGTGCAAACCATCATCGAACGAGAACTAGACAATGCTCAGGCAAAATATAACCCAGATGGCATGATTGCCATTGCCATGAATCCGAAAAATGGTGAGGTGCTGGGAATGTCGAGCAGACCTGACTTTGATCCGGCTGACTATCAATCAGTTGATTCAAAAGTATTTAACCGAAACTTACCGGTGTGGAGCACATATGAGCCAGGATCGACGTTTAAAATCATTACACTGGCAGCTGCCTTGGAAGAAAATAAAGTGAATTTAAAACGTGATCATTTTTTTGACAGCGGATCTGTGACAGTGGATGGCGCAAGGCTCAGATGCTGGAAAAAGGGAGGACATGGATCACAGTCGTTTCTAGAAGTGGTACAAAACTCTTGTAACCCAGGTTTCGTCGAGCTAGGCGACCGTCTTGGAAAAGATAAACTATTTTCTTATATTAAAAATTTCGGCTTTGGTCAAAAGACAGGAATCGACCTTCAAGGAGAAGGTAGAGGAATTTTGTTCCCGCTTGATCGTGTTGGTCCTGTAGAACAGGCAACAACAGCCTTTGGTCAAGGTGTATCTGTTACGCCGATTCAACAAGTGGCTGCAGTGGCAGCCGCAGTAAATGGAGGAACGCTTTACACGCCGTATATTGCAAAAGAATGGATCGATCCAATTACAAAAGAGGTAGTTAAAAAGCAATCACCAATTGCCAAGAAGAAAGTCATTTCAGCGGAGACGTCTAAAGAAATCAGGTATGCCCTTGAAAGTGTAGTCGCTCAAGGAACTGGTCGGAATGCATTCGTTGAAGGATATCGCGTGGGCGGAAAAACAGGAACAGCACAGAAAGTAAAAGACGGAAAGTACATGGAAAATAACCACATTGTGTCATTTATCGGGTTTGCACCTGCGGATGATCCAAGCATTGTTGTATATGTAGCAGTAGATAACCCCAAAGGCACGATTCAATTTGGTGGGACAGTAGCCGCACCTATTGTGGGCCATATTATGCGAGACAGTCTGCCTGAAATGGGCGTGAAAAAAAGAAAAGGACAAATTGAAAAGAAGTACCAATGGCTGGACACAAAAACCATTGAGGTACCGAATCTTGTAGGAGGATCTGTTTCTGACCTTGAATCACTCCTGATTAATTTAAAGATTGATGCTTCAGGAACTGGCAGTAAAGTGGTGAAGCAATCGCCTGCTGCCGGCACAAAGGTCAAAGAAGGTTCCACGATCCGATTATACTTAAATGATGAATAATAAAGAATGAACAGAGGGTAGCCGCACTCATTCGGCTGCCTCTTTTTGTTGAAAGAGAAGGGTCGGTTTAAAAAAAGAGCATAAAGTGTGCTTTTTCCAAGAGAAACTTAAGGAATACGCTGGATGTATCCTTTTTTTTACGATAAAATATAGACTGTGTGTTTTTTTCACAAGACATGCACGTGAACGAATTTGAGAGGTTTGATATGAAATGAAATTACAAGAACTCCTTACATACTTTAAAAGTGAAAACAGTGAACTGATAAACGAAAATCCGGAGATTACTTCCATTGAAATGGATTCAAGAGAAGTGAAAAAAGGGAGTCTTTTTGTCTGTATAAAAGGCTATACAGTAGATGGACATGATTACGCTGAAAAAGCTGTGAAAAGCGGGGCTGCAGCGATTGTAGCAGAACACCCACTTCACCTAACAGATGTACCAGTCATTATTGTAAAACACTCTCAAAGAGCACTTGCAAGAATGGCAGATGCTTTTTACGAACAGCCAACTCATAAACTCAATCTAATTGGTATTACAGGAACGAACGGGAAAACGTCTACAACACACATGATTGAGCAAATCATGAGAAAAGCCGATAAAAAAACAGGTTTAATCGGTACGATGTATATGAAGGTAAACGATGAAATTCTCGAAGTGAAAAACACAACACCTGAGAGTGTCACCCTTCAGAAGACCTTTAAGCAGATGCTTGATCAAGACGTAGATACGGCCATTATGGAAGTATCATCACATGCTTTGCATCTTGGGCGTGTTCATGGATGTGATTATGATATTGCCGTCTTTACAAATCTTACCCAAGATCATCTGGACTACCACAACACAATGGAAGAATATAAACATGCAAAAAGCTTGCTCTTTTCCCAGCTCGGAAGTGCCTTTCAGCACGATAAGCCGAAGCATGCCATTTTAAATGCAGATGATGAAGCGTCTAGTTATTTTGAAAAAGTCACAGCTGCTGAAATTATGACGTATGGCTTAGAGCAAGAATCAGATGTAATGGCAAAGAACATTCAAATCAAACCAAAGGGAACACAATTTGATTTGATCACCCCAATCGGCACAAAAAACGTGACGGTTGCCCTTATTGGGAAATTCAATGTGTATAACATTCTAGCAGCTGTATCAGTAGGAATTGTATCAGGCTTAACGTTTGAAACGATCGTTAGTGCCATTGAAGAACTTGAGGGAGTCAAAGGAAGATTCGAACTTGTGAATTTTGATCAAGACTTCCCAGTCATCGTTGATTATGCGCACACACCTGACAGTTTAGAAAATGTACTGACTACGTGTAGAGAATTAACAGAAGGTAGAATTTTCTGTGTAGTTGGCTGCGGGGGCGACCGTGATAAAACCAAGCGCCCTCAGATGGCCCAAATCGCTGTGAAATATGCAGATGAGCCTGTTTTCACATCAGATAATCCAAGAAGTGAAGATCCATCAGCCATTTTGAAAGACATGGAAAATGGCGTGCCAAACGCCTATTATCACAGCTTTGTGAACCGGAAACAGGCCATCTTTTTTGCCATTGCTAATGCAAAAAAGGGCGATACAGTCTTAATAGCTGGAAAAGGCCATGAGACGTACCAAATCATTGGTGATCAAGTCTATGACTTTGATGATGCCAAGGTGGCAGCGGACGCTATTTTAGATCTAAACAAATCTTAAAAATGATGAAAAGAGTGTAATGAAATGAAGCATTTTGTACAAAAACAACATACGAAAGACACGAATGAATATCATAATAATGAATGCTATTTTCTAATGGAAAACGGCTTTGGAAATTCGGAAGGAGTAAAGAACAATGCTTGAACAGGTGATATTGTTTACAATCATAATGGGATTTTTAATCAGTGTTCTTTTATCCCCGATTTTTATTCCGTTTTTAAGAAGGCTTAAATTTGGTCAAAGTATTAGAGAAGAAGGACCTCAGTCTCACCAAAAGAAATCTGGTACCCCAACAATGGGTGGAATTATGATTATCTTTTCTATTACAATTACAACGATCGTGATGATTAACAAATTCTCTGAGATTAGTCCAGAAATGTTTTTATTGTTATTTGTCACCCTTGGCTACGGATTATTAGGATTTTTAGATGATTATATTAAAGTAGCGATGAAACGAAATCTTGGCTTAACATCGAAACAAAAACTGATCGGGCAAATTGTGATTGCTGTGATTTTCTATGCAGTCTTCCATTATTATGAGTTTGCAACGACTATTCGCATTCCAGGAACAGATGTCAGCTTTGACTTAGGATGGGCATACTTTATCCTCGTCGTTTTCATGCTTGTCGGTGGTTCTAATGCGGTAAACCTTACGGATGGACTTGATGGTTTATTATCTGGAACAGCTGCTATTGCATTCGGAGCTTTTGCTATATTGGCTTGGAATCAATCTCAGTATGATGTGGCGATCTTTTCGGTAGCAGTAGCAGGCGCTGTCCTTGGGTTCCTTGTCTTTAATGCGCATCCTGCAAAAGTATTTATGGGTGATACGGGATCGCTTGCTTTAGGCGGTGCCATAGTGGCCATTGCCATTTTAACGAAACTTGAGATTTTACTCGTCATTATTGGAGGAGTATTTGTTGTTGAAACGTTATCCGTTATCCTTCAAGTCATCTCCTTCAAAACAACTGGAAAAAGAATCTTTAAGATGAGCCCGCTTCACCACCACTATGAGTTAGTTGGCTGGTCTGAGTGGAGAGTAGTTGTCACCTTCTGGACAGCTGGTTTATTGCTTGCTGTTTTAGGAATTTACATCGAGGTGTGGTTATAATTGAATAGGATGCAAATGTTAAAAGACGAACATGTACTAGTACTAGGCCTTGCAAAAAGCGGATATGCGGCAGCCTCAATTCTTCACGAGCACGGAATAAACGTGACGGTCAATGACCAAAAAGCTTTTGAAGAAAACGAGCCTGCTCAGTTACTTTCTGAAAAGGGGATTGATGTCATTTGTGGCAGTCATCCTCTTCGTATGTTCGACGATAAAGAAATTACGATTTTAATTAAGAACCCTGGAATTCCTTATGAGAATGTGATGGTTCAAGAGGCGCTTCGCCGAAAAATTCCAGTTTGGACTGAAATAGAATTGGCGTATCATTTGACCTCATCTCCTTTTATTGGGATTACCGGATCAAATGGAAAAACGACCACGACCACTTTGATTTATGAAATGTTGAAAAAAGACAGTCAAAAAACATTGGTAGCAGGTAATATCGGAACGGTCGCAAGTGAAGTTGCCGCGCGTGCAGCGGGCGATGAATGGATCGTAACTGAGCTCTCATCATTTCAGTTAATGGGAACCGTTGAATTCAGACCTAAAATCAGCTTAATATTAAATATTTTTGACGCACATTTAGACTATCATCACACGCGTGAAGAATACGAAAAAGCAAAACAGAAAGTGTATGCACATCAACAAGAAAATGACGTAGCTGTGGTTAACCTAGATGATCCATCTGTTGTCAAACTAGCAGAAGATTCGAAAGCGCAAAAAGTGTTTTTCTCAGTTAAAGAGCCGGTAGCACATGGAGCGTTTATTAAAGATGGTGCCATCTACTATATGAATGAACATGTCATTGACCTCAAGGATGTTGTTCTTCCTGGTGAGCATAACCAAGAAAATATTCTAGCAGCTATTTGTGTTGTAAAAAATGCAGGCTGCTCAAACGAAGCGATTGCGCAAGTTCTTACTACATTTAGTGGAGTGAAGCATCGTTTGCAATTTGTGGAGACGATTCAAAATAGAAAATTTTATAATGACAGTAAAGCGACCAATATACTGGCAACAAGTAAAGCTTTGTCTGCCTTCAAGCAGCCGACCATTTTACTAGCAGGTGGACTGGATCGTGGCAATGAATTTGATGAATTAAAACCTTTTATGAAGAATGTAAAAGGAATAATTACATTTGGTGAGACTGCGCCTAAGTTTGTGAAGCTTGGTGAAGAGCTGGGAATACATCACGTAAAACATGTCGATAATGTTGAACAAGCAGTACCTGCGGCGTTTAGCATATCTGAAGAAGAAGACGTGATTTTATTGTCTCCAGCTTGTGCAAGCTGGGATCAGCATAAAACATTTGAAGAACGTGGAGACATGTTTGTAAACGCCGTGCATATGCTTAAATAAGGGCTTGTCTCTCATATGACTGACAGCCCAAATGAAATTATGCTTGGGGTGTCGGTCTCTTGACGAATAAGAAAACTTCTCCGGATTTTTTGCTTGTTGTCATTACGTTACTTTTATTGACGATTGGTTTAATTATGGTGTACAGCGCAAGTGCTGTGTGGGCATCGTATAAATTTGATGATTCGTTTTATTTTGCAAAAAGACAGCTTTTGTTTGCCGGAATCGGAGTTATCGCAATGTTTTTCATTATGCGGGTCGATTATTGGACGTGGCGGACTTGGTCAAAGATACTGATTGCAGTGTGTTTTCTCCTACTCGTGCTTGTCTTGATTCCTGGTATCGGTATGGAGAGAAATGGTTCAAGAAGCTGGATTGGTGTCGGTGCGTTTAGTATTCAGCCCTCTGAATTTATGAAGCTTGCGATGATTGCGTTTCTTGCAAAATTCTTATCTGAAAAGCAAAAGAATATCACATCCTTTCGTAAAGGTTTCGCCCCAGCACTAGGCATTGTGTTTTCTGCATTTGCCATCATTATGCTGCAGCCGGACCTAGGTACAGGAACGGTTATGGTTGGAACCTGTATTATTATGATATTTGTTTCAGGTGCGAGAATCGCTCACTTTATCTTTCTCGGTCTTTTAGGGCTTAGCGGATTTGCCGCACTTGTCTTATCAGCACCCTATCGAATAAAACGAATTACATCTTATTTAAATCCTTGGGAGGATCCACTTGGCAGCGGGTTTCAAATTATTCAATCCTTATACGCTGTCGGTCCAGGCGGTCTGTTTGGAATGGGGCTAGGTCAGAGTAGACAAAAATTCTTCTATTTGCCTGAGCCTCAAACAGACTTTATCTTTGCTATATTGTCTGAAGAACTTGGATTTATAGGTGGATCACTCATTTTGCTGCTCTTTAGTGTTCTATTGTGGAGAGGCATTAGAATAGCCCTCGGTGCACCAGATTTATATGGAAGTTTCTTGGCAGTGGGCATCATCTCAATGGTTGCCATTCAAGTAATGATTAATATCGCAGTTGTCACAGGTCTCATCCCTGTGACGGGCATCACACTCCCATTCATAAGTTATGGCGGTTCATCACTGACATTAATGCTGATGGCAATTGGCGTACTTTTGAATGTAAGCAGGTATGCTAGATATTAATGTGCTGATAGTTCATGAAACCATATAGACTTTTATTTTGCAAAAGTATGAAAAAATGATTTGAAGAGTGAAAATGGCAGTTTCTGTTTCGAAAACATGGTGATTGACTCTTCTTTACAGGTTTTGACGGAGCCCTGTTGTTTAAAACAGGGTTTATACTTTGTTCAGAGCAGAAAAAAATTGAGGGGAAATGGTATAATGCGTATAGTTATTAGTGGAGGCGGAACAGGCGGGCATATTTATCCTGCTCTAGCTTTTATTAAAGAAGTGAAAAGACTGCATCCTGATGTGGAATTTTTATATATTGGCACTGAGAATGGGCTTGAAAAGAAAATTGTAGAAAGAGAAAATATCCCTTTTAAATCAATTGAAATTTCAGGTTTTAAAAGAAAGCTTTCCTTTGATAATGTAAAAACAGTGATGAGGTTTCTAAAGGGCGTCCAAAAAAGTAAATCTTATTTAAAAGAATTTAAGCCGGATGCTGTTATTGGAACAGGTGGTTATGTGTGTGGTCCAGTTGTTTATGCTGCGTCTAAGCTAAAAATCCCAACGATCATTCACGAACAAAATAGCCTGCCAGGCATCACAAATAAGTTTCTGGCACGGTATGTGAATAAAGTAGCCATCTGTTTTGAAGAAGCAAAGGAACACTTTCCTTCAGAAAAGGTTGTTTTTACGGGAAACCCAAGAGCCTCTGAAGTCGTCTCTATTAAAGAGGGAAAATCTCTTAAAGAGTTCGGGCTGGATGAGAAGAAAAAAACGGTTCTTATTTTTGGCGGGAGCAGAGGTGCAGCTCCAATCAATCGAGCAGTGATTGACATGCAAGATGAATTAAAGGCAAAGAACTATCAGCTTTTATATATTACAGGTGAGGTTCATTATGAAAAAGTGCTGAACGAATTAAAAGAAAAAGGTGAAGCACCGAATATGATCACAAAGCCTTTCTTGCATCAAATGCCGGAGTATTTAAAATCAATTGATGTCATTGTCGCAAGAGCGGGAGCCACAACGATTGCTGAAGTGACGGCACTTGGAATTCCGACTATCTTCATTCCAAGTCCATACGTGACCGCAAATCATCAGGAAATTAACGCTAGATCACTTGAAAAACATGATGCTGCGATCGTTTTAAGAGAATCAGAGCTTTCTGGAGATCGCTTGCTTCATGCAATTGATGAAATTGCTGGTAATGACGAGAAACTACATCAAATGAGCCGTTTAACAAAAGAACTTGGAGTACCAGATGCGGCCACACGTTTATATAATGTGTTAAAAGAAATTACGACTTCATGATGAATGATATGAGGTAAGGCGGAGGGTAATATGGAGAACTTGAAGAATGAATTATTAGAAGCGCAAGTTGGTAAAGTACTTGAAAATGAACCGCTTGCAAATCATACGACAATGAAAATAGGCGGACCGGCCGATCTATTAGTCATCCCTAAAGATATCGATGCTGTCAAAACAATTATGGATCAGGTGAAAAAACATGATACTCAATGGACGGTCATTGGGAGAGGATCCAATTTACTTGTCCTTGATAAAGGAATTCGCGGGGTCGTTTTAAAGCTGGGCGCTGGGCTTGATCACTTAACTGTCAATGATGAAGAGATTACAGTTGGTGGAGGCTATTCAGTTGTAAGACTCGCGACGTCTCTTAGTAAGAAGGGGCTGTCAGGATTGGAATTCGCAGCTGGTATTCCAGGATCTATTGGTGGCGCTGTTTATATGAACGCAGGGGCACATGGATCTGACATTAGCAAGATTCTTGTGAAAGCGAGAGTCTTATTTGAAGATGGAACGATCGAGTGGTTAACTAATGAGCAAATGAATTTTAGCTATCGAACTTCTGTGCTTCAAAAGGAACGCCCTGGAATTGTTCTCGAAGCAGTGTTCAAGCTTAAACAGGACGAACGTGAGAAAATCACAAAGAAAATGCAGCAAAATAAAGATTATCGCAAGGAAACACAACCGTATAATAAACCATGCGCCGGCAGTATTTTCCGAAATCCATTACCTGAATATGCAGGACAGCTTGTAGAAAAGGCGAATTTAAAAGGATATCAGATTGGCGGCGCTAGAATTTCTGATATGCACGGAAACTTTATTGTCAATGCTGGTGGGGCGAAGGCTCAAGATGTGCTCGACTTAATTCAGTACATTCAAAAGAAAATCAAAGATGACTACAATGTAGAGATGCATACAGAAGTAGAAATTATTGGTGAAGCAAATTAAAGGCTACTACTTATGAATGATGGTATCACAGGAAAACAAACGGCATTTTTTCATGCCGTTTGTTTTCTAATCAATATGAGATAAAGAATGATCCAAAGGTGCGGACAAGCAGCTTTGAATGAGGTGAAGAGTATATATGCGGCCTGATCATGAAAATGAAAAGATCGTCAATATAGAAGAGCGAATCCCTAAAATTAAAGAACAAAGGAAGCAGAAAGCGAATCGGAGATTAATCTCTTTTATTCTGCTGTTTTTTATCATGGTTTTAATTATTGTCTATTTGCAAACACCAATCAGTAAAATTTCTTCTTTAACCATTACCGGTAATGAACATGTACCAACAAAACAGCTCGTTAAACTTTCGCAAATTAAAGAAGGCGAGACAGAGTTTTGGAATTTAAATAAAGATATGACAGCAGACCATATAAAGCAAAATAAATTGATTAAAAGTGTCAGTATCAAAAAACATTTCCCTAATAAGGTCAGTATTGCTGTCAAAGAGTATGCAAATATTGCGTATCTGCAAAAGGGACATTTTTATTATGAGCTTCTTGAAAACGGGACGGCTTTGCCCGATGAAGTAACGCCAAGTCACGCAGGACCTATTTTTGTCGATTGGGACAATAAAGAGAAATTGAAGCAAACAGTGAGAGCTCTGAATCAACTGCCGGCTTCTATTCAGGAACTAATCTCAGAAGTATATTACGTACCGACTAGCTCCAATCAGTGGCTCGTTAAATTTTATATGAATGATGGAAACACCGTTATTGCATCAATTAAAACATTCGCAGATAAAATGACGACGTACCCTGCCATTGTCAAAGAGCTTTCGTCCTCTGAGAAAGGTACGATTCATATGGAAGTAGCTACGTATTTTGAAGCTTTTAAATCTAAGAAAAAGGAAGATGAACGTTGAGAGGCAAAACCGTCATATTCTCAATTGTAATGCTTGTTCTTGGATTTCTGATTTCTTTTTCATACCAATATACGAAGCAGCATCGAGCAGATGTCAATCGAACAGAACAATGGAAAAAAGAATATTCTTTGAAAAGTCAGCTAACAAAGCAAGAAAAGGCGAATCAAAAACTTGAAAAAGAACTTTATCGTCTTCAATCAAAAGTCCAAGAAACAGAGTTTGGTTTGAAAAATGAAAAAGAGCAGTATTTTAATGTTTTGGAAGATGTTGAGAAATACAGAATGTTTACAGGAGAAATAGGTGTAAAAGGGAAAGGGGTAAAAGTATCTCTTGAAGATGCATCTTATATCCCGAGTGGACAAAATGTCAATAATTACATTGTGCATGAGAGCCACATTTTCCATGTGATAAACGAACTATTTATATCAGGGGCATCTGCTGTAGCTATAAACGGACAAAGAATCACACACCAATCATACATACATTGTAACGGTCCAGTCGTCACGGTTGATGGTGTTCAACATCCAGCACCATTTGTCATTTCTGCTATTGGAGATCCAGCTGTTTTAATTCCTGCATTAAACATTGCAGGCGGGGTGGTTGATCAGCTGACAAGTGATCATATTTCCATGACGATTGAAAAGAAGGATATTCGTATGAATCCTCTTCTAAGAAACAAAGATTAAATGTGAAAAGGTGAGTGGTGTTGAGGAAAAAGAAGCCATTACTTAGTTTGACAGTCCTGATGGTCATATTTGGCATCATGGTCTCCATCCAGTTTAACTCTCTACAAAAGCCTAAAGTTCGCGATACTCGAGACGTTTGGGAATTAAGAGAGGATTTATCTGCATCTAAAAGTAAAGAACTGGATTTATTGAAAGAAATTGATAAATATGATGAAATGCTAAAAAAGTATGGCAACCAAGAAGATCAATCAAAAGAAGCACAATTAACAAAAACGTTGAAGGATTTGAAAGAAAAGGCTGGTTTTACAGAGGTAACGGGTGAAGGAGTTGAAATAGAAATTACTCAACTTTTTTCTAAGGAACTTACCGGAGAAGAAGTCAAAAATATACCACCTGATCTTCTAAAAAAATTAATCAACGAAGCCAATATGTTTGGGGCAAAACATATTTCCATTAATGAACACCGGGTGATTAACACCAGTGTTATTCGAGATATTAATGGTACGACGAAAATGGATGGTTACAGCATAGATGGTGATACAGTCACGATTAAGATGGTCAGCGAGCAGGCCGATAAATTATACAGCCGTTTAAATGTATCAGATATTGGTGATTTGTTTGCTCAGGAAAATTTCAGTTTGAGTATTAGACCGCCGAAGAAAAAAATTCATTTAAAAGCATTTGACGGTACAATTCAATTAAATGAATTGAAGCCTCTTGACGATGTAAAGGAGGGAAAATCTTAATGTGGCTTCCTGTACTTGGTTTAATCATAGGAGTTGCGATCGGTTTCTTAACGAATTTTACGATACCGAATGAGTATTCTAACTATCTTTCCCTCGCCGTACTTGCTGCGCTTGATACATTGATTGGTGGAATCAGAGCACATCTGCAAGGGGCATACGATGAACTAGTGTTTGTATCAGGTTTCTTCTTTAATATTATACTCGCAATAAGTTTAGCTTTTCTGGGCGTCCATCTTGGTGTAGACTTGTATTTAGTCGGAATGTTTGCATTCGGTGTTAGATTGTTTCAAAATATCGCCGTTATTCGAAGAATTCTACTAACAAAATGGACAATTTCTAGAGAAAAAAAGAAAAAAAGTGAGTCATAAAAAAGGATATACATATGATGTAACGAATATTTTCAGTAATCCTAATAAAAAATGTTGATTTTTTAAGTTTTGTTACACACTTGTAAAAACACATTCATTGTATTGTTGTTCAGCAAATAATAGAATAGAAAGTATTGATATGTGAGGAGGTGCCATAGAATGAACAACAATGAAATTTACGTCAGCCTTGACATCGGTACATCCAATATAAAAGTCATCGTCGGAGAAATGGCGGATGATTCGCTTAACATTATAGGTGTTGGAAATGTCCCTTCAGAGGGGTTAAAAAAAGGATCGATTGTTGATATAGATGAAACAGTTCATTCTATTAGACAAGCATTTGAACAGGCTGAGAGAATGGTAGGTTTTCCTTTACAAAAGGCGATAGTCGGAATTAACGGAAACCACATTCATATTCAGAATACGAGCGGCGTTGTCGCAGTGTCTAGTGAAAATAAAGAAATACATGCTGAAGATGTGAGACGTGTCTTGGATGCTGCACAGGTAGTATCTATTCCGCAAGAACATCTCGTAGTAGACGTAATTCCGAGACAATTTATCGTCGACGGAAGAGATGAGATCACAGATCCGAAAAAAATGCTAGGTGTACGGCTAGAAGTGGATGGATCGTTAATCACTGGTTCTAAAACGATTCTACATAACTGGCTCCGATGTGTAGAGCGGGCTGGTATTGAAATTATGGATATTTGCTTGCAGCCACTCGCATCGGGTTCAGCGGCGTTATCGAAAGATGAAAAAAATCTAGGGGTAGCTCTTGTCGATATTGGCGGCGGCTCTACTACGATATCCGTATTTGAAAACGGGCATCTCTATTCTACTCACAGTATCCCATTGGGCGGAGAGAACATTACAAAAGATTTGTCTATAGGACTTAGAACTTCCACTGAAGAAGCTGAACGAATCAAAAAGCAATTTGGGCATGCATTCTATGATGAGGCATCGTCTGAGGAGACATTTGAAGTTTCCGTCATCGGTACGGACCAAAAACAGACGTATACACAACTTGAAGCAGCCAATATCATTGAAGCACGATTGGAAGAGATTCTGCTTTTTGTGGCAGAGGAATTACGCAATATGGGTGTCCATGATTTGCCTGGCGGATTCGTTCTAACAGGTGGACAGGCAGCTATACCAGGTATCCTTTCTCTGGCACAAACGGTCTTACAAAACAATGTAAGAATCGCAAGTCCTAATTATATTGGGGTCAGGGAACCTCAATATATGACAGGAGTGGGCCTGATCCATTTTGCTTATCGCAATGCAAAGATTCAGGGCAGACAGGTTGGATTCCAAATGCCGGATGAAGCATTTCATGAAGTAGGCGCGTCCATGGAGCCGGTTTCTTCTACACCACAAGTAAAAGAAGCTCAGCCAAGACCGAAAGTGAAACAAAAAGCGCAACAAGAGACAAATAAAAAACCGGGCAAAATGAAAAAACTATTTAATATGTTCTGGGAATAGAACTAGATTTTCGACGGATTAGGAGGATTCAGCATGTTGGAGTTTGAAACAAATATAGACGGCCTAGCATCAATTAAAGTAATCGGTGTAGGTGGCGGCGGAAATAACGCTGTCAACCGAATGATTGAAAATGACGTACAGGGTGTCGATTTTATTGCAGTGAATACAGATGCACAGGCGTTAAACTTATCAAAAGCAGAAACAAAAATGCAAATCGGTGCTAAGCTGACAAGAGGGCTTGGAGCAGGTGCGAATCCTGAAGTCGGTAAAAAAGCTGCTGAAGAAAGCAAAGAACAAATTGAAGAAGTTCTAAAAGGCGCTGACATGGTCTTTGTGACTGCCGGTATGGGCGGTGGAACTGGTACGGGTGCTGCACCTGTCATTGCGAAAATCGCAAAAGATTCTGGAGCCTTGACAGTTGGAGTTGTGACTCGTCCTTTCACATTTGAAGGAAGAAAGCGTCAGCTTCAAGCAGTTGAAGGGATTGCTTCTATGAAAGAAGCAGTTGATACGTTAATCGTGATTCCAAACGATCGCCTGCTTGAAATTGTCGATAAAAACACGCCAATGCTTGAAGCATTCCGTGCAGCAGATAACGTGTTAAGACAAGGTGTTCAAGGGATCTCAGATCTCATTGCAACACCAGGTTTAATTAACCTTGACTTTGCTGACGTGAAAACGATCATGTCTAACAAAGGTTCTGCTCTTATGGGAATTGGTGTCGCAACAGGCGAAAACCGTGCTGCTGAAGCAGCGAAAAAAGCCATTTCTTCACCACTTCTTGAAACAGCGATTGATGGAGCACAAGGTGTTATCATGAATATTACTGGTGGTACGAACCTTAGTCTTTATGAGGTACAAGAAGCAGCGGATATTGTTGCATCAGCCTCTGATGAAGATGTCAACATGATCTTTGGATCTGTCATTAATGATAACTTGAAGGATGAAATTGTGGTCACAGTCATCGCAACCGGTTTTATTGAGCAAGAGCCGGAAGTGACAAAACCTCAAAGAAATCCATTAGGACAAGGATTAAAGCAAAATCAATCCATTCCACAAAAGCGTGAAGTGAAACGTGAGGAACATCAGCAAACATCATCACAACCAAGACAAAATACACAGTCAAGTGATGATACATTGGATATCCCAACGTTCTTACGTAACCGCAACAAACGATAAGCAAGCACGATTCATCCCCTTCCTTTGGAAGGGGTTTTTTTATGTCTGCATGGTGAGAAGATCCTGCGTCTGATTGATATAAAAGTCTTGTTTCCGACGTGTTGTTTGGAACTATCGTATGTGTTTTGGTTTGAGTCTTTTAAGTCAAAAGAATCATTTTTAATTCCCTTTACAAAAAACGACAAAATGTTGAACTTTATTTGACTACATTAATGAGAACACCATGAAACTTGTCATGATCAAAAAGAAGGGGGAGGGGCAGGATACACACTGTTTGACCATTTGAGGAGGAGGGATTTTATTGAAAGTGAAGTTTCGTAAAACCGCCGTCTATCGTTTCATGAGTCTTTTGGTGATTGGTACTTTAACGATGACAAGCTTTGGGATGGTTCAAGCAAAATCGACTTCTACCTCATATCAGGAGGAAGCCGTTTCCTCTAAGACAACAAAAGCCAAGATTTCTTCGAGATTAAAGAAGCAGTTTCAAAAGGAAGATAAGGTGACCTTCTTAGTCAAAATGAAGGAACAAACGAATGTACAAAAAGTAGCAAAAGAAGCTGTATCAAAAGCAAAAAAACAAAAATTAACTGCGGCTAAAACGCAGTACACAAAAAGATCAGCCGTTGTATCTGAGCTGAGAGCAACATCTGATGAAACGCAGCAAGCGCTCCTAGCGTATTTACAAAAGGAAAAAAAGAATAAGCAAGTGAAAGATATTCATTCCTACTATATTGTGAATGGTCTAGCTGTGACGGCAACAAAAGAAGTGATGGAAAAGGTTGCTTCTTTTCCAGAAGTAGCTCAAGTGCTGCCGAATGAAACTCGTCAACTTCATCGTCCTGTTGATTTGAAGCATGCTAAGCCAAACAAACAAATCAAAGCAGTAGATGGAGTCGAATGGAATATTGCTCAGGTGCATGCACCAGAAGCGTGGGATTTAGGCTATGACGGGACCGGAACCGTTGTGGCAAGTATTGATACAGGTGTCGAATGGGATCATCCTGCGCTAAAAGAAAAATACCGCGGGTTTGATCCTGCTCGTCCGAACGAACCATCTCATGAACTGAATTGGTATGATGCCACGACAGGCTCTGAAGTCCCTTATGATGACTTGGAGCACGGGACCCATGTGACAGGCACAATGGTTGGTTCTGAGCCAGATGGAAAGAATCAAATTGGGGTCGCACCGGGAGCAGAATGGATTGCAGTGAAAGCTTTTTCAGAAGATGGCGGTACAGATGCTGATCTGTTAGATGCCGGTGAGTGGATTTTAGCACCGAAAGATCATAACGGAAATCCTCACCCAGAAAAGGCACCTGATGTTGTGAATAATTCGTGGGGCGGTGGGCCAGGTCTTGATGATTGGTATAAAGATGTAGTGAATGCTTGGAGAGCAGCAGACATCTTTCCAGAATTTTCAGCCGGTAATACCGATTTATTCAATCCAGGCGGTGCGGGTTCGATTGCAAATCCTGCTAACTATCAAGAAGCCTTTGCTACAGGCGCAACAGATCATGACAACAAGTTAGGGTCTTTCTCCCTTCAGGGTCCTTCTCCATATGGCGTAATGAAACCAGATATTGCTGCTCCGGGAGTAAACATTCGTTCTTCGATCCCGGGAAAAGGATATGAGGATGGGTGGAATGGTACATCGATGGCAGGTCCGCATGTCTCAGCTGTTGTTCTTCTTCTTCGCCAAGTGCAATCAGACCTTTCTGTTGATGAAATTCAGCAAATTCTCATTGAGACAGCGAAACCACTGACAGATCAGCAATTTCCTGAATCCCCTAACAACGGCTATGGGGCAGGGTTAGTGGATGCAAGAGAGGCGATTACTGCTTTAACCAATGGAATCGGTACGATTGAAGGCCAGGTGACAAAAGAGGGAGAAGATACAGAACCACCTGTTTTTTCACATAAAGGTCCGAATGAAATTTTTGCTGCAACGCCAACCCCATTGACCATCACTGCAGAAGATGGGATAGCAGTGACAAATGTTTCTTTGACTTACCGAGTAGATCAAGGTGAATGGGAGACGTTGCAAGCCAACCGCACGGATGGAAATCATTTGAAAGGAACCTATACGGTGCAGCTCCCTGAACTTGAGGGGGAAAACGTGACGTACCGATGGATTGTGAAAGATTTTGGAGAAAATGAAGCGGCATCAGATTCTTATACACTTCCAATTAAAACATCCATCACCACTGGCTACTCACAAGATTTTGAAGCATGGCCAAGTGGATGGTTCAGTGGTGGAACAAAAGATCCGTGGCAGTGGGGAAAACCGTCCACAGGTCCAAAACAAGCATTTAGCGGGGAACATGTCTATGCCACCAATTTAGACAGTCCTTATGAAAATAAAACGGACGCCAATTTGTCTATGCCGCTCATTGCTGTACCAGATTCAGGTTCTTCCTACCTGCAATATCAATACTGGCATGATCTCGAAGCCAATTATGATTATGTGCATGTCTATGTACAGCCAGAGGGTGAAGACGCCGTTCAAGTGACAGCTTATACGGGGAAAACAAATGCGTGGACAGCAGGCGAAGTTGATTTATCTGCTTATAAAGGGCAAAAAGTGAGAGTCCTGTTTCAGATAAGAACAGATGGCAGTGTCACAAAAGATGGCTTTTATTTAGATGATGTGAAAATCACAGATGAGGCTTTGTCTCAACAAGCTAAGAACCAGCTAGGTGTGATCAAAAAAGAAAAATCCACAAGCCAGAATAAGAAATCAGTTGATCCAAAAAAGGCAAAGCCTGCTAAAGTAAAAAATAAACATGTACAACTTCAAAAGCAAAACAGTCATGATGCTCCGTCTATTCAAGCTCTTCCAATGAAAGCGCAAATCAGTGTTCTAGAAAGCGGAAAATCAACTTCCACCGATGAAGCGACAGGGAAATATCAGCTGTCTCAAGGAGCAGGAGAATGGACAGTGAAAGCGGAAGCTTACGGCTTTGAATCACGGTCCCAAAAAGTCAAAGTGGCATCAAAAGAAACAGCAGAAGCGAATTTCTCCTTACAGCCGCTAGAGAAACGAACGATCTCCGGCACGGTCGTCAATGAAACAACTGGTGAAAAGGTGAAGAATGCAACTGTTTATCTTGTGGAGGACGCAAAAATTGAGCCGGTGAAAACAGATGAATCCGGTGAATTTTCTCTAGAGGCATTAAGCGGTGTCTATACAGTCAAAATTTTTGCAAAGGGGTTTAAAGGCTATACGTTTACAGCGGATGTGACGGAAAAGCCACTTGAAAAGTCAGTGAAACTTGAGCCTTTTATCGGTTTTCCGGGAGAGATTGGCTACGATGATGGAACGGCTGAAAATGCACGGGCTTTCTACGATCCTGGCAATGGCTGGGCTGTAAAGTTTTCATTAGAAAAAGGAAAGAAACAAGCACAAGTGACAGGTGGTCTTTTCCGGTTTTGGACATCAGAATGGCCAGCTCCTGGAGGCGATGAATTTGCTGTTGAAGTATATGATGCTTCTGGGAAGGGTGGCGCACCAGGTGAGAAAATCGCAGGACCTTTAAAAGCAAATGCGCTGCGTAATGGTGAATGGACAAAAGTAGATTTAGAAGATCAAGCCATTACAGTGGATGGAGATTTCTATCTTGTTTATATTCAAACGAAAAAGAATACCGAATCTCCGGGACTTGCCACAGATGAAGATGGCCCTAATGCTGAAAGAAGCTGGCAGCTGACGAGCGGTGCTTTTTCTCCTTCTCCGAAAGAAGAGGGGAATTATATGATTCGTGCGCTCGTAAACTATGAAGCAGATGTACCAGAAATCACTTCTCCAAAGGAAGGAACCATTACAAATCAAGGTGAATTGACGATTGAAGGCACAGCCTCTCCGGGTCTCGATGTGGCCATTTATCAGAATGATGAAGAGGTGGCCAACGTCAAATCAGATGAGTCGGGTACTTTCAAAGAAAATGTATCTGTTCCAAGTGGAGAGCATGTCTTCACGGCGGCGACTGTAACGGATAAAGGCTCAACAAAACATTCCAAGCCAGTCAAGGTGATCATCGATCAAACAGCACCGACGTTGACCATTGATACACCGAAAAAAGGCGACAAGTCTAATAGAGAATCACTCACGGTGGAAGGGAAAGTAGCGGATGATTATCTAGATCAAGTCACAGTCAATGGAAAAAAAGCGACCGTAAAGGATGGGGCATATTCTGCAAGGGTGCTGCTTGAGAACGGGAAAAATACAATCAAAGTGACAGCAAAAGATGCAGCTGGAAACAAAACGACTAAAAAGGTCGACATCGATGTTCAATATGATGCACCTGTCATTTCTGAATTAACGCCAAAAGACAATATGAATCTATCATCAGGTGAATCGGTTAAGATTTCATTTAAAAGCAGGGAAAAGCTAGATGCCACCTTTGTTCTTCATATGCCGCTAACAAATGCTAGATCAAAACTTCAAAACACAACCGAACTGCCGATTCGTGAAGTAGCACCGGGAACATATGAAGGCTACTGGACGGCGACATCTATTGCAAAAGCAAAAGGTGTAGTGATTGAAGTCATTGTCAAAGATGATTATGGAAATGTCACAAGACAGAAGGCAGAAGGAACACTCACCATCAATGAGAAAGAATGACAGCGAAAAAGACACGACTCTTCGGAGCGTGTCTTTTTTTGTGCAATGGGTAGAGGAGACACTTGTCCAACAAATCATTCGGATGTTCTTTCTGTCTCATACGTCGACAAAAACGATAACAATCCACCAAAAGTTCTCTATCATCCCCTACAAGAATTGACAGACTTCCATCCGATGACTGTTTTATACTGGTACAAACAAGTGCAAGTACTGCTTTTGATTCTTTGTTTCAGATGAAAGGAGCAGAAGGTGGTCATTTATTTAGATGTCATTTGGCTGTTAAACTTTTGTTTTGATCTATTGCTGCTCTTACTCACGGCATTTATTCTCAAACGACAAGTGAAAAAAAGGCGATATATGTTAGGAGCTCTCATTGGATCGAGCATTGTTCTCTTGCTCTTTACGCCATTTGCAATGATTGTGTCGCATCCTTTAGGTAAACTGCTTTTTTCTGTCTTGATCGTGCTTGGAACCTTTGGCTTTCAAAGATTTCGTTCCTTTTTTCAAAACCTGTTTGCTTTTTACTTTGTCACATTTTTGATGGGAGGGGGCATGATCGGGGTTCATTCGTTTTTGCAGACAAATACAGTCATTCAAGATGGACTGCTTATTTCACAAAATGATGGATTTGGTGATCCCATTAGCTGGCTTTTTGTTCTCACTGGCTTTCCGGCCATTTGGCTGTTTTCAAAGAAACGATTAGGAGAGGTTGGTGCGAAAAAAAGACAATATGACGAACAAGTACTTGTGGAGATACACATTCAAGGAGAAACAATCCGCTTAAATGGTCTGGTCGATTCTGGAAATCAGCTGTATGATCCATTGACGAAAACACCTGTCATGATCGTCCAGCTCGATCAGCTCACATCTATTTTCGGAGAGCCATTTATAGAAAAAATGAAACAGTTTCATCCTGTTGAAGTGATGCAAAAGCTTGATGACCATTTTCCGCTGCTTGATCGTTTAAGACTCGTTCCGTATCGCGCAGTCGGTCATGATCACGGGTTTCTACTATGCTTTAAACCAGATACGGTCGTCCTTTATACAAAAACGCATATGATCCAGCCAGCGAAGTGTTTTGTTGGGATGAGTCTAAGTGGATTATCAGCAGATCAGGAATTTCAATCCATCATTCATCCAGAGATGTTAGACGGAAAAATGATACAAGGGGTGTCGTAGTTTTTTTGTGATGTCTTTTATCTTACGAAGTCAACTGGACATTTAGAAGGGAGAAGAAGATGAAAAAATTAAAATTTAAACTCACTTACTACTGGTATAAACTCCTCATGAAGCTAGGGCTAAAGAGTGATGAGATTTATTATATTGGTGGAAGTGAGGCACTGCCTCCGCCATTATCAAAGGATGAAGAACAAGAATTGCTCGTTAAATTACCTAAAGGTGATCAAACAGCAAGAGCCATTTTGATCGAAAGAAACTTGCGATTGGTCGTTTATATCGCAAGAAAATTTGAAAACACAGGCATTAATATTGAGGATTTGATTAGTATCGGAACGATAGGCCTCATAAAGGCAGTAAATACGTTTAATCCAGAAAAAAAGATCAAACTGGCCACATATGCGTCTAGATGTATTGAAAATGAAATTTTGATGTATTTACGCCGAAATAATAAAATTCGTTCAGAAGTATCGTTTGATGAACCGCTTAACATCGATTGGGACGGCAATGAATTGCTTTTATCAGATGTACTTGGGACAGATGATGATATTATCACCCGGGATATTGAAGCAAATGTCGATAAAAAATTACTGAAAAAAGCGTTAGAACAATTAAACGATCGTGAAAAACAGATCATGGAACTGAGATTCGGTTTAGTTGGCGGTGAAGAAAAGACCCAAAAAGATGTTGCCGACATGCTTGGTATTTCTCAGTCCTATATTTCAAGGCTCGAAAAAAGAATTATTAAACGATTGCAAAAAGAATTTAATAAGATGGTCTAAAAAAAAATTTTTGAAAGCTTTATCCCTGTACTGTCAAAGGGATCACCATTTTTTCACATATTTCTCGTCATAGACCGTGCATATTTTTCCATCCCACGGAGATACTGAACTTTGTACAACAGCTCCTGTAGGGAGGGAAAAAAGTGTCCAGAAATAAAGTGGAAATCTGCGGAGTCGACACCTCCAAACTGCCTGTTCTGAAAAACGACGAGATGAGAAAATTATTCAGACAGCTGCAAGATGAAGGTGATGATACAGCAAGAGAAAAGCTAGTCAATGGCAATTTGCGGTTGGTTTTAAGTGTGATTCAGCGTTTTAACAACAGAGGCGAGTATGTTGATGATCTCTTCCAAGTAGGCTGTATCGGATTAATGAAATCAATTGATAATTTTGATTTAAGCCACAATGTCAGATTTTCAACTTATGCGGTCCCTATGATCATAGGAGAAATCCGTCGATACTTGCGCGATAACAACCCCATCCGGGTGTCTCGTTCACTAAGAGATATTGCCTATAAGGCGCTTCAAGTCCGTGAGAGACTGATTAGTGAGACAAGCAAGGAACCAACGGCAGAAGACATTGCCAAAGTGTTAGAAGTCCCTCATGAGGAAATTGTTTTTGCCCTAGATGCCATTCAAGATCCTGTTTCTTTGTTTGAACCGATTTATAATGACGGAGGAGATCCGATTTATGTGATGGATCAAATTAGTGATGAACGGAACAAAGATACACAATGGGTAGAAGAATTGGCCTTAAAAGAGGGAATGCGCAGATTGAATGATCGAGAAAAAATGATTCTTCGTAAACGCTTTTTCCAAGGCAAAACACAAATGGAAGTGGCAGAAGAAATCGGCATTTCTCAAGCACAAGTATCAAGGCTTGAAAAAGCAGCAATCAAACAAATGAATAAAAATATTTTTTAAAGCCGCCGCTGATGTGCGGCTTTTTTCATTCTTTTTAGAGAACCCATCTGTAGTATTGACTCTGTTATTTTTTTCATTTAATCTGTTTTTAACAAATGTTATTTAAAATATCATTTGTGAGGGAATAGAGAAGCGGAAAGAAGGGTTATTATGACATTCCATGATGAAAGAAGGCTGCTCATTAAGGTTGCGCATATGTACTATGAAGAAGGCGCCACTCAATCTAAAATTGCAGAAGCTGTTGGGGTTAGCCGTTCGCTCATATCGAAATATTTGGCAAAAGCACGTGAAGCAGGAATCGTGGAAATCATTATTCATGATGAAGTAAATCAACAATATGGTTCGTTAGAAAGAAAAATAGAGCGAAAATATGGGCTGCGAGAAGTCGTGTGTGTGGAATCTCTCAGTCAAGAAACAACAAAAAGTCGAATAGGAGCTGCGGCTGCGGGCTTTTTATTAAAAGTCATGAAGGATGGACAAGTCATCGGTTTTTCATCAGGGACAACCTTGCATGAAATGGCGAAAGCGCTTACGTCTGTTCAGCATTTTCCATCTGTGACATTTGTTCCGCTTGTCGGAGGCGTCGGAAATGAAGATGTTGATATTCATGCCAACTATATTATTGGAAGATGCTCAGAAGCACTCAAATCCAAATGTGAGTTTTTACATGTGCCTGTCATGCTTGATACGAAAGAAGCGAAAGATGTACTCATTAGACAGCCGTCGATCAAAAAAGTCATTGAATTAGGAGAATCATCAAATATCGCGGTCGTAGGAATAGGTGGGGTTCCGCAACATTCAACGATGGTGAAATCCTATATGACAAGTGGTGAGGAAGATATCCTGCAAGCGAAAGATGTCGCGGGTGACATTTGTTATAACTTTATTGATCATAAAGGTGAAGTGTATCCGCATCCGTGGAACGACCGGGTGATGGGGATCAGTCCTCTAAAACTGAAAGAGATCCCACTTGTGATTGGTGTCGCTGGAGGAGAAGAAAAAATTGAAGCGATCAGGGCAGCGTTAGAAGGTGGATTAATTCATGTGTTAATTACAGATGAACAAACCGGAGATGCCCTATTAAAGTAACTACCTAAGCCGATTAGGTAGTTTTTTTGAGTCTTTAGACTCAAAAAGATTGAGAATTTTATCGATTTTATCTTGACACAAAGTTGACACATCATATAAACTAAGTTCATAACAAATGATAAATAAAATAACAAATGTTACAGTAAACAGATTTTTGTTAATTTTTATAACATTTGTTAAAAGTTTCAGATTATTTTTCTAGCAATCTATTGTGAAGCAAGAAAACCTGAAAGGATGATTTAGATGTCAATTTATCAACAATTGTTAGCACGAGAACGCAGCGGAGATCCAATCAAAGTTGGGATTATCGGGGCAGGTCAAATGGGGTTTGGACTCATTTCACAAATTTCTAAAATTCCAGGCATGATTGTCGCAGGTGTTTGTGATATTCATCTTAGTGCAGCTGAGAAAGCAGCGAATTTTTACAAGCAACATGCGAAACCACATCAAATGGTCGTCACAAATGATTACAGAGAAGTGATTCAATCAGATTCTGTGGAAGTCGTTGTGGATGCAACAGGTGTTCCAGAGGTCGGAGCAAACATTTCTTTGGAAGCGCTTAATTCAAAAAAACATCTCGTTCTTTTAAATGTAGAAGTCGATATTACGATCGGCTTGGTCATGCATAAATTATTCACGAATGCAGGACTTGTTTACTCTGGATCAGCTGGAGATGAACCAGCAGCAACGCTAGAACTATACGAATTTGCAAAAACAATGGGGCTTGAAGTATTGGTTGCTGGGAAAGGTAAGAACAACCCATTCTTCCCAGAAGCAAACCCAGATACGTGTAAAGCTGAAGCAGATAGTAAACATATGAGTGCCCACATGCTGGCAGCATTCCAAGACGGAACAAAAACGATGGCAGAAATGAACCTATTAAGTAATGCAACAGGACTTTTGCCTGATAAAGTCGGCATGCATGGAGTAGAAGCGAATTTAGAAAATGTAGCAGATAAATTAAATCAAAAACAGCAAGGCGGCGTACTGGATAACTTCGGAGTCGTTGAATATGTAAACGGACTTGCACCAGGTGTCTTTGTCATCGTCAAGAGTGAGCTTGAGCCAGTAGATGAAGAACTTCGCTACTTAAAAGTTGGAAAAGGTCCTCACTACACACTGTATCGTCCTTTCCACTTAGCAAGTCTTGAAACACCAGTGACGATCGCAAAAGCAGTCTTACAACACGATTCTTCAATCCATCCAATTGGTGTACCAGTATCAGAAACTGTCGCTGTGGCGAAAAGAGATATTAAAGCAGGAGAAACACTTGATGGTATTGGCGGATACTCCGTAAGAGGTGTACTTGAAACACATCAAGACATGAAAGCGAACGGCCACATCCCAATTGGCTTAATCAGCGGAAAAGTGGTAGCGAAAAAAGATATCAAATTGGGGCAATTCCTATCTCATGATGATGTAGAACTTGATGCAAGCACAACGGTCTGGAAGCTGCGTTCATTACAAGATCACTTATTTCAATCATAAGGACGTGAGGCTATGGAAAAATTAGCAATCGTACTTTGTATCATTTTGATTGTGCAGTATGGTTTATCGTTTATTCAAATCAAGTACTACCGCAAGAGCATGGATTCACTGATTGACGACTATAAAGGGAAACAAGGCTATCACTTGTTTTCAGGAATGGAGCGGCGCAAATTTGGTCCTGGAGCCATTGCGCTCATCATTGTCGATGAATCATACATCATTCAAAAGTGTCATGTGCTGGGTGGCGTCTCGATTTTGTCTAAATTTAAGGAACTGCCTTCCTATGAAGGAAAACATGTGGGGGCTGTGCTTGATGAGCATCACATGATGAAACAAACATTGAAAAAGCGCAAAAGGGGACCAGCTGTCATGCAAGCACTCTCCATGGCAGCGGAGCAGGCGCTTGTCTCGATTTCTAAAAAAAATATAACAAATGTGAACTAAGAAAGGGGAGATGAAACATGGAATGGATTCAATGGTTTGGAGAGCACTTTATCGGGATGTTTGAAGCCGGCGGAAAGCAGTTCATGGGTCTTGTGACAGGTATCGTTCCAACGCTTGTTGTGTTACTTACTTTCACTTATGCTGTCATGAAGTTTATTGGAGAAGAGCGAGTGAATAGAGCGATTCAGTTTGCAGCGAAATATACCATTTTGCGCTATACGTTAATGCCGATCTTATCCGTTCTTATTTTGACAAACCCAATGGCTTATACGTTTGGCCGCTTCTTACCTGAAAAACAAAAACCAGCATTCTATGATTCAGCTGTTTCATTTGTTCATCCGGTGACATCACTGTTCCCGTATGCCAACGCAGGAGAACTGTTTGTCTACTTAGGAATTGCGAACGGGATTAAAGAAGCTGGATACTCTATGTCAGAGCTGGCTGTTCGTTACTTCTTAGTCGGGATCGTTGTCATTTTACTTCGCGGAATCATTACGGAATGGATCACAAAGTACTTAGCAGGAAAAATGAAAGCGAATTCACAATAGGGGAGGGTTAGACATGACAAACCACAAAGTATTTGTTGCAAAAGGTGCTGGCGGATGGGGAAAAGGATTAGAGCTTGAACCAACCGGTAAAAGAAGAAAGGTCGTTTCCATTACAGGAGGAGGCATTCACCCAGTTGCACGTAAAATTGCAGAAATGACAGGAACAGAAGCATGTGATGGCTTTAAAAATTCTATACCAGAAGATGAAATGATGTGTGTTGTCATTGACTGCGGAGGAACAGCGCGAATCGGACTTTATCCAATGAAACGCATTCCAACTGTCGATGTGCTGGCATCCTCTCCTTCTGGACCGCTTGCAAAACACATTACAGAGGATATCTTCGTATCAGGCGTCACAGAAAAAGATATTTCCTTTGCTGAAGCATCTGATAGTGAAGGGAATGTAGAAGGTCAAGAAAGCAGCGGCCCAATTGACAAAGAGAATTTCAAAGAAACCTATTCAAAATTGAAAGAGGAAAATATCGAACGTCAAGAAAAAGGGAATTTCCTCATGAGATTCTCAAGAGGAATCGGAAAAGTAACCGGCACATTCTATCAAGCTGGTCGTGATTCTGTTGATATGCTCCTTAAAAACATTATTCCATTCATGGCCTTTGTCAGTATGTTAATTGGAATTATCAATTATACAAAAATCGGTGATCTGATTGCCCATTTCCTTTCACCTTTGGCAGGATCTTTATGGGGGCTCTTACTGCTCGTTGTTGTCTGTACCTTACCGTTCCTATCGCCTGTCTTAGGACCTGGGGCAGTCATCGCACAAGTCATCGGTGTACTGATTGGTAGTCAAATTGCACTAGGAAACATTCCGCCTCAATTTGCTCTTCCAGCACTGTTTGCGATCAACGGTCAAGTAGGGTGTGACTTTATCCCGGTTGGGCTATCACTTGGTGAAGCGAAGCCGGAAACGGTACAATATGGGGTACCAGCTGTTTTGTATAGCCGTCTCATTACAGGCGTTCTATCTGTTGTGATCGCATACGTTGCCAGCTTCGGTATGTATTAAACGTATTAAAGGAGGAATCGAGATACATGGTAACACAATCTGTCGTAAAAGAAATTGGGATCTTAGTCCCGCAGTTTAAAGAAGATAAGCTGATTGTTTTATTTGGACCAGCAGCGCCGCAGGAATTAAGAGATATGTCTGTCATTCATGAGTTTGAACACTTAGAAGAAGAGCCGCTGAAATTAGGCGGAACGATTCAAGTGGGCGACCAAACTTATACCATTACTGCTTTAGGCAATAAAGCAAATGACAACTTTAAGGAACTCGGCCATATTTCGATCTACTTCCAAGAGCCGTTTGATGATGTATTACCGGGAGCTGTCTTTGCATCCCCACATACGTTTCCTGATATTAAAGAAGGCGTACGAATTGAAATTTCGTAACCATGGAAAAAAGCTGTTCCTTATAGGGAGCAGCTTTTTTGCGTTAGGTTTACTGATTGAAACATTTGCGATATGCTGTAGACGTTATTATTTGTATATTCAGAATTTTTATTCAGGGGGAAAAGATCGTGTCGCTTGACTTGAAGGATGTTTCTTTAAAACGAAATGGAAAATGGCTGCTTCGTTCTATTGACTGGCAGGTGAAAAACCAGGAACACTGGGTGCTTTATGGTTTAAATGGTGCTGGGAAAACGGCTTTATTAAATATGCTTTGCTCATATTATTTTCCAACGTCAGGTGAGATGACGGTGTTAGGCCATGTGTTTGGCAAGGAAGCGCTTGGTGAAAAACTAAGGAAGAAAATTGGTCTCATCTCTGCTGGTCTTGAAAAGAAGCTGCACAGAGATGACAATGCATTTGAAATTGTTTTGAGCGGGGCATTTGCTTCCATCGGACTTTATGAAACACCGACAGATGAGATAAGAGAGAAGGCGATTGATTTATTAAAAACATTTGGCTCGTTTCAATATGCCAATCGCACGTATGAAACCCTGTCGCAAGGAGAGAAACAAAAAGTGCTCATCGCAAGAGCTTTAATGAATGATCCGAAGCTTCTGATCTTAGATGAACCTGTGACGGGTCTTGATTTTTTAGCAAGAGAACAGGTGCTAGAGACGATCTCATTGATTGCATCAAAACCAGATGCGCCCACATTGCTCTATACGACCCACCATGCAGAAGAGATTCTCCCGATTTTTCAGCACACCTTATTATTAAAAGAAGGTACTGTTTTTCATAAAGGGGAGACAAAGCAGATGATGACAAGTGACTTGCTTTCTTCCTTTTTTGAATGTCCAGTCGAAGTCATGTGGCAAAACGGCCGCCCTCACTTAAGTAAATTGTAGATAAGAGAAACTATTGGTCTGCTTCCCTGCTTTTCCATCATACATATTATAGTAGAAAACGAAAGGCGGGGAAGGACAGATGATCAGTATTTCTGAATTCCAAATCAAAGATGTCGTCGATGTGTCCAGCGGAAAAAAATTAGGTACTATTGGAGACATCGATATCAATGTCACGAGCGGTAAAATACAAGCGATTATCATTGGCGGTACAGGTAAAATGATGGGATTTTTCGGAAAAGAAGAGGAAATGATTGTCCCGTGGAGAAATATAGTAAAAATTGGCGAAGATGTGATACTTGTCCGTTTGTCTTCTTAATTTGTGTAAATTCCTCAACTAATAGATCAAATTTTCCTTAAAACAAGCTCTCCATTCTCAGCAATCAATGTCTTTTTCGGGTAAAAAGATTACGTTTTCATATCAATTTGAAAAAAAACCTGTAGAAAGGGCACATTTGAGTGTAATATTTAATGAATCCCACTAACTGTCTTAGCAGGTCTTGTGGTAAAATAGGAGCGATATTAAGAGAGATGAATGAAAGGTGGGAGGCAGCTTTGATAGACAAATATGACCCCTTTCAGCAGAAATCACCTTATGCAATGCTGATTCATGATTGGACGAACATGACATGTTCTGGAAAAGAGATATTGGCCGGTTTTACGACAAAAAATGGCGGCTTTAGTCTTTCTCCATATCAATCAATGAACACTGGACTCCATGTAGGAGATGATGCTTCTAGTGTCCAAATGAATCGTCAAGTCATTGCAGACGCTACTGCTGTGCCGCTCTCTAATTGGGTGTTTGCTGACCAAACACACGAGGATCGCATCATGAAAGTCACGAAGGAACAAAAGGGAAGAGGAAGTCTTCAGTATGATGAAGCACTCTCTAGAACAGATGGTTTATACACCTCTGAACCAAACATCATGCTCGCTCTTTGTTTCGCTGACTGTGTTCCGCTTTATTTTCTAGCTCCGCAATCTGGGCTGATTGGAACGGCTCATGCCGGCTGGAAAGGAACCGTCAAACAAATTGGCGCCAACATGGTTGATGCATGGGTTCGCCAAGAAGGCGCTGATGCCGATCATATACAAGTCGTCATTGGACCATCCATTGGCAGCTGCTGCTACATAGTAGATGATGTTGTCATAGATCAAGTGAAACAGCTTCCTTTTTCAACAGAGGATGTGTATTCCGAGATGTCACAAGGACAATACAAAATTGACTTAAAAACACTAAACAAAAACGTATTACTTCATGCAGGATTAAAAGAAGAAAACATACATGTCAGTTCGATGTGCACAAGTTGCAATGAGCAGCATTTCTTCTCACACCGGCGTGATCAAGGGAAAACAGGACGTATGATGTCTTTTGTCGGGTTTAAGGAGGCATAAGTGCAATTGAATGTACGAGAGAATCTCAGACAAATAAATGAACAAATAAACGAAGCATGTAAAAGAGCAGGTAGACATCCAGACGATGTATCGGTTGTCGCTGTCACAAAGTATGTCTCGATTGAACGAGCATTAGAAGCCAAGGATGCCGGAATTTTGCACTTTGGTGAAAATCGTGACCAAGGGTTACTTGAAAAACAGGCAGCCATAACCGATGAAAACATTAGCTGGCACTTCATCGGCAGTTTACAGACGCGAAAAGTGAAATCTGTCATTCAGACCATTGACTACTTACATTCGCTAGACAGAATGTCTCTTGCGAATGAAATTGAAAAAAGAGCGGATCACACGGTTCGCTGTTTTGTACAGGTGAACACATCACTTGAGGAGTCAAAACACGGCTTACAAAGCGAAGACGTGATTCCATTTGTCAAACAGCTGGCTGATTTCAAACATATTGAAATTGCTGGACTCATGACGATGGCTCCATTTACAGATGATCACACGGTGATACGAAACTGTTTTAAAACATTAAAAAGCCTTCAACAAGAGGTAAAACAACTGAACCAAGTAAATGCACCTTGTCAGCATTTATCGATGGGCATGTCAAACGATTTTGAAATCGCAATTGAAGAAGGTGCGACATTTGTTCGGATTGGCTCTTCACTTGTTGGAAATGAAACAGGAGGTGCGTGACATGAGCATAAAAAATAAGTTTAAAAGCTTCTTCACACTCGATGATGAAGAGTATGAGTACGAATATATTGATGAAGAAAGAGAACCAGCACAAGAAGAAAAAAACACAAAAGATAAAGCGGCATTTCAAGAGCGTTCTCAGGCAGGAAAACAAAATGTCGTCAGCTTGCAAAGCGTGCAAAAATCCTCTAAAGTGGTGTTAAGTGAGCCGCGTGTTTATGCAGAGGCACAGGAGATTGCAGATCATATTAAAAATCGGCGTGCAGTCGTCGTCAATTTGCAGCGCATTCAGCACGATCAAGCAAAGCGAATCATCGACTTCTTAAGCGGAACGGTTTATGCAATCGGTGGAGACATTCAGCGTATTGGCTCGAATATATTCCTCTGCACACCTGATAATGTGGATGTATCTGGCACAATATCAGAACTATTGACAGAGGAAGAACCTCAGAGGTGGTAAATCATAGTTATTCTAAATTTCATTTTTAATATTTTGGGTACGGTATTAACGATTTACTCATTCGCGATCATTATTTACATCTTTATGTCATGGGTGCCATCTGCAAGAGAAACAGCGATTGGCCGCTTCTTGACAAACATTTGCGAACCGTATTTAGAACCATTCCGTAAAATTATTCCGCCAATTGGCATGATTGACATCTCGCCGATTGTGGCATTGCTTGTGATTCGTTTCGCATCATCGTATGGACTAACTGGTCTTTATAATATGATTGTACGATTCATGTAAACAGGCTGCCGGGCTTGGCATCTGCCAGGCTCTTTTACATAAAAGGGGAACAAAATGAGCGATATTTATCAACATTTTAGAAAAGACGAACAGCCATTTGTCGACCAAGTATTAGGCTGGAAAAACATCGCACTCGAACAATATCGAATGAAATTAACAGACTTTCTTGATCCGCGTGAGCAGTTCATTACCCAGTCCGTGATTCAGCATTCTGATGAGCTGGGTCTCATGTTTTTTGGCGGGTATGAGGAAGCAGAGCGGAAAAGGGCTTTGATCTATCCTGACTATTTAGCACCGACCATGCAGGATTTTGAACTGACTTATTTTCAGGTGAACTATGCGAAAAAGTTTATTTCGATAGAACACCCCAACCTTCTCGGTTCGCTCATTGGGACAGGCCTGAAGCGTCAAAAATTCGGTGATTTGTTGTTTTCAGAGGACAACGTGCAATTTATTTGTACAAGCGATGTTGCCGATTTTGTTCGGGCTCAGCTGACGCATGTCGGCAGAGCATCTGTTTCATTAGAGGAAATCAGCAAGGCAGATCTTCAGCCAGTCATCAGCAAAACCGATATCAAAGAAGATACGATTTCTTCACTGCGGCTTGACGCTGTATGTGCTGCTGTCAGCCGTCAGTCTCGGCAAAAAGCACAGCTTTTGGTCAAAAATGGTCTTGTCAAAGTAAACTGGAAAGTCACTGAAGACCCTTCCTTTACAATTGGTGAAGGTGATCAGCTCTCTGTCAGGGGATTTGGCCGCTTTAGCTTAAAAACAATTGATGGGAAGACGAAAAAAGATAAATTCAAAGTAACATTTGAGCTTCTGACATAACGAATTTGAATCTGGAGGTGGCAAGAGTGCCATTAACACCTAATGATATTCATAATAAAACATTCACAAAAAGTTTTCGCGGCTATGACGAAGATGAAGTAAATGAGTTTTTAAGCCAAGTACGTAAAGATTACGAGATCGTACTTCGCAAAAAGAACGAGCTTGAAGACAAAGTCAACGAGCTTGATGAAAGACTAGGCCATTTTGCAACAATTGAAGAAACATTAAACAAATCCATTCTTGTGGCGCAAGAAGCAGCAGAAGACGTGAAGCGTCATTCTGATAAAGAAGCGAAATTGATCATTCGTGAAGCTGAGAAAAATGCAGACCGTATTATCAACGAAGCGTTATCAAAATCAAGAAAGATTGCAATGGAAATCGAAGAGCTCAAGAAACAGTCGAAAGTCTTTAGAACTCGTTTCCAAATGCTCATCGAAGCTCAGCTTGATCTTCTGAAAAATGATGATTGGGATCATTTGCTGGAATATGAAGTTGACGCTGTCTTTGACGAAAAAGAATAAGCGCATCACCTTGACATGACGTGCTCATGTTGCATATAATACCATCATAAATTAACAAGAGATAAACGTTTGAAAGGGACACTCGCAGCGGTTACATGCGTAATAAAGCGAATCAGGGACGGTGGAAGCCTGACATTACGAAACGCTGCAATGAGATCACCCCTTTAGTTCCTTTTCTGAAATGAATGAGTAAGAAAAGGCGTCAGATCACGTTACGATTTTAGAGTGGATAAGCGGCAATTTCAAAGCGCTTGTCTAAAAGGGTGGTACCGCGAGACAAGCCTTCTCGTCCCTTATGGGATGAGAGGGCTTTTTTTATTGTTTTTTAATACGAATTTGCATGTGGAGGAATAGGTATGAACTACAAAGACACCTTATTAATGCCAAAAACAGAATTCCCGATGAGAGGGAACTTGCCGAACAAAGAGCCTGAAATCCAAGAGGAGTGGGCAGAAAAAGACATCTATCAAATGGTTTTAGAGCGGACAAAAGGACGCCCAACCTTTATTTTGCATGATGGACCTCCATATGCGAATGGTGACATTCATATGGGGCACGCACTCAATAAAATCCTCAAAGATTTTATTGTCCGTTTTAAATCAATGAATGGATTCCATGCACCGTACGTACCGGGCTGGGATACACATGGCTTACCGATTGAAACAGCCCTTACGAAAAATAAAAAAGTCAAACGCAAAGAAATGTCGACAGCAGAATTCCGTAAACTATGTGAGGAATATGCTTGGAAACAAATCGAAGGTCAGCGCAATCAGTTTAAACGTTTAGGCGTAAGAGCAGACTGGGATAATCCATATGTGACATTAAAGCCTGAATACGAAGCGCAGCAAATTCTTGTCTTTGGTGAAATGGCGAAAAGAGGCTATATTTACAAAGGTCTTAAGCCTGTTAACTGGTCTCCATCAAGTGAATCAGCACTTGCTGAAGCAGAAATTGAATACAAGGACAAACGTTCACCATCGATTTACGTATCATTTAAAGTGAAAGATGGCAAAGGCGTACTTGAAAACGGCGAGCAGTTCATCATCTGGACAACAACACCTTGGACACTTCCTGCAAACCTTGGCATTTGTGTACATCCAAACCTAGAGTACAGTGTGCTTCAAGTGGGTGCTGAGCGATATGTCATCGCATCTGAGCTAGTTGAACAAGTGGCAAAAACACTTGGCTTTGAAGAGTACGAAGTTGTGAAAACCTTAAAAGGTAAAGAATTAGATAAGGTCGTTGCAGCACATCCAATTTACGATAGAGATTCTCTAGTGATGCTTGGCGATCACGTCACAACAGATGCAGGAACAGGCTGTGTTCACACAGCGCCAGGTCACGGGGAAGATGACTTTATCGTAAGTATGAAGTACGGTCTTGATGTGTTATGTCCAGTAGATGAAAAAGGTGTGATGACAGAAGAAGCACCTGGTTTTGAAGGACTATTCTATGAGGATGCCAATAAAGCCATCACAGAACAGCTTGAAGCAAAAGGCGCATTGAAAAAGCTCGACTTTATCACGCACTCCTATCCGCATGACTGGAGAACGAAAAAACCAACAATTTATCGTGCAACTGCTCAGTGGTTTGCTTCCATTAAAGATTTCAGAGAAGCACTATTAGATAATATTAAAGAAACGAAATGGGTTCCAGCTTGGGGCGAAACGCGCCTGTTCAATATGGTGCGTGACAGAGGTGACTGGTGCATTTCAAGACAGCGTGTATGGGGCGTTCCAATCCCAGTCTTCTATGCTGAAAATGGTGAGCCAATCATCACAGATGAAACGATTCAACACGTCTCTCAATTATTTAGAGAACATGGCTCGAATATTTGGTTTGAAAAAGAAGCAAAAGAATTATTGCCTGAAGGCTTTACACATCCAGGCAGCCCGAATGGTGAATTTACGAAAGAGCAAGATATCATGGATGTATGGTTTGATTCTGGTTCTTCTCACCAAGCGGTATTAGAAGAACGAGATGACCTGGTTCGTCCGGCAGACCTTTACCTTGAAGGTTCTGATCAATATCGCGGCTGGTTTAACTCATCTTTATCTACAGCAGTTGCAGTCACTGGAAAAGCGCCATATAAAGGTGTTCTCAGCCATGGCTTTACGCTTGATAAAGAAGGACGCAAGATGAGTAAATCATTAGGCAATACGATTGATCCGACGAAAGTGGCGAAGCAGCTTGGTGCGGAGATTCTTAGACTTTGGGTATCTTCTGTCAACTATCAAGCCGATCATCCAGTGTCTGACGACATTTTAAAACAAGTCGCAGAAGTTTATCGTAAAATCCGTAACACGTTCCGCTTCTTGCATGGTAACCTGTTTGACTTTGATCCAGCAGTCAATGCAGTACCAGTCGAAGAGCTTCGCGAAGTGGATCAGTATATCTTAATCAAATTAAACAAATTGATTGATAAAGTGAAAAAAGCTTATGATGATTACGAATTTGCGGTTGTTTATCATGCCATCCACAACTTCTGTACGATTGAGCTTAGCTCTTTCTATCTCGATTTTGCAAAAGATGTGGTATACATTGAGCATGCGGATCATCCAGACCGCCGCAGCATGCAAACGGTTTTCTATGAAACATTAATGGCGTTAGTGAAGCTAACAGCACCAATTCTTCCGCATACAGCAGATGAACTATGGAGCCACTTAAGCTTTGTTGAAGAGCCAAGTGTTCAGTTAACAGATATGCCAGAAGGTGTAGCTGTTCCTCAAGCAGAAGCGACAGAAGTGAAGTTTGACCGCTTTATGGAAGTACGTGACGATGTGCTAAAAGCGCTGGAAATTGCGCGTAATGGGAAAGTCATCGGACGTTCACTTGAAGCGAGTGTGACCCTTTATGCAACAGAGGAAGTGAAAAACCTTCTTGCATCCATTAAAGAAGATGTGAAGCAGCTCTTTATCATTTCTGAGTTAACAGTAGAAGATGAGAAGCATGCAGACGCATCAGCGCCTGAATACACATCAGGACGTATTGTTGTTCAAAAAGCAGAAGGCGAACTGTGCGAACGTTCCCGCATTATTTCAAAAGATGTTGGCGCAAATCCAAAATACCCAACATTGTCGCTCAAAAATGCTGAAATCGTGGAGAAATATTACCAGAATTAACAGCGTGATATCACCAACTAGCGCCCCGCATATAGCGGGGCGTTTTTGATATAGAGAAAATGACAGCGTTTAGAACGAAAGGAAAAATCTTATGGCTTTAAAGTGAACAGGCGGGGCAACAATATGATTATCACGACAGGGCAGGAGTTGAAACAGCGACATGAATGGCGATCTAGAGACGATTTACATGGAACTCCTTCAAATGAGAGAAGAACTGCAATCGAAACTGTTTGAATATGCATCATTGCGTTCACCCGCTGAACATGTCACGTTCGATCAAGCAAAAACGACCACGCTTCTTTATCACATCAAAGAAGAACTGCAAGATGTTTCGCTCGCGATTGCAAAAATTGAACAAGGAACTTATGGCATATGCGAGGCGACAGGGCATACAATGCCCATTGAACAAATGAGTATTCTTCCGACTGCTCGTACGACTGACGACTTTTTATATCATAAGCAATACGAGAAAAAAGCATTCACCCCTTATCCTTATGAATCAAACGATTCTCATTTTGAAGCCTTCCACATGTAGGGAGGTTTTTGTCTGTCAACTAAAGTTTCTTTACTCCATCCTGTTTTCTTGATAAAATGCATAAAGACCAAAGTATGAAGATGGAGGAACGTGTGTGTTCTATTACATAATCGCATTCGTGATAATTTGTTTAGATCAATTAACAAAATGGCTCATTGTCAAACATATGATGCTCGGTGATTCTATTCCTGTGATTGATGGCTTCTTTTACATCACATCCCACCGAAATTCAGGAGCCGCATGGGGGATTCTCCAAGGACAAATGTGGTTTTTCTATGTGATCACACTCGTTGTTATTGCAGGAATTGTTTATTATTTGCAAAAACATGGACAAAAGGACAAGCTACTTGGCGTAGCGCTTGCCTTAATGCTTGGCGGAGCGATTGGAAACTTTATTGACCGTATTTTCCGTCAAGAAGTGGTTGATTTTGCTCATTTCGTATTTGGGGATTATCATTATCCAATCTTTAATATCGCAGATTCCTCTCTATGTGTGGGGGTCATTCTGCTCTTTATTCAAATGCTGTTAGATGGAAAGAAAAATAAGGAGTCAACTACATGAATCAAGTAAACATTGCCGTTTCAGAAGAACAAACGAGTGAACGGCTTGATAAATTTTTAAGCACAACTGAACCAGAATGGTCAAGAACTCAAGTCCAGCAGTGGGTGAAAGATGGTCTCATCGAAGTAAATGGAAAACAAGTGAAGGCCAATTATAAAGTACAAGCTGGAGATCAAATCAAAGTAGAAATTCCAGATCCAGAAGCACTAGATGTAGAAGCGGAATCAATGGATCTTGATATTTATTATGAGGATGAAGATGTACTAGTGGTTAATAAACCAAGAGGAATGGTCGTTCATCCAGCACCAGGACATGTGACAGGTACTCTTGTTAATGGCCTCATGGCTCATTGCAATGATTTGTCAGGCATTAATGGTGTGATGAGACCAGGAATTGTCCACCGGATTGATAAAGATACGTCAGGGCTTTTAATGGTCGCAAAAAATGATATGGCGCATGAATCACTCGTCAATCAGCTGGTGGCGAAAACGGTCACTAGAAAATACACAGCCGTTGTTCATGGCATCATTCAGCATGATACTGGAACGATTGATGCACCAATTGGTCGAGACAAAAAAGATCGCCAAAGCATGACGGTCACAAAAGAAAATGCAAAGCAGGCAGTCACTCATTTTGATGTGATGGAGCGCTTTAAAGACTTTACCGTTGTAGAATGCCGCCTTGAAACAGGAAGAACCCATCAAATTCGTGTTCATATGAAATACATTGGTTATCCTCTTGCCGGAGATCCAAAATATGGCCCGAGAAAAACCGTTGATTTCAATGGACAACTGCTGCATGCAGGCGTGTTAGGATTTGATCACCCTAGAACAGGAGAATATATGGAGTTTACAGCTCCAATTCCAGCTGATATGCAAGCTTTTATCGATTCATTAAGAAATAACGATTGACAGGCCGTTCTTTTTTTGAAATAATAAACGAAGAAATTGAGATTCTTTAAAACAGTCCAGAGAGGCTGAGAAGGATAACGGATCAATTTGTGCACGAGTATGCACAAATGAGCGCCCCTCTCTGCCCTTTGCAGAAGGGGCTTTTTATTTGTCAAAAAGAGGTGTAAAAGATGGAACAAAAAGCAGTTATTCTTGATGAACAAGCGATAAGACGAGCGCTTACCCGTATTGCACATGAAATGATTGAGCGCAACAAAGGGATGAAGGATGTCATCCTGGCCGGGATCAAGACAAGAGGTATTCATCTTGCAAAGCGCCTTGCAGAGCGCATCGAGCAAATAGAAGGAAACCCCGTGACTGTGGGTGAACTGGATATTACGCTATACCGTGATGACCTGACAAAAAAGACAGAGAATCAAGACCCGCTTGTCAAGGGTGCAGACATTCCAGCTGACATTAATGACAAAACACTCATTGTCGTGGATGATGTGCTGTTCACAGGCAGAACGGTGAGAGCAGCTATGGATGCGCTTGTGGATGTAGGAAGACCATCTTCCATTCAGCTGGCTGTTCTAGTCGACCGGGGACACCGGGAGCTGCCGATTCGGGCAGATTATATCGGAAAAAACATCCCGACATCAAAAGCAGAGACAGTCATGGTTCAGCTCAATGAAGTAGATCAAAACGACCTTGTCGCTATATATGAAAAATAACCTTTTTAAATGCATTCCAGAGAGTTTGCAAAGAGGGCAATAACAGAGACACCGAGCACACGACTAAAGTGACGTGTACGGTTTTTCTAGGCCTCTTTGCGCATACTCGCAAAGAGGCTTTTTTAATGAAAAGGACACATCTAGGAGGAAAATCATGAGTCAGCAAAAAGCCAATTTAGGCATTCGAGATATCCCAAAACCGTTCACATGGCTGTCACTCAGCCTGCAGCACTTGTTTGCCATGTTTGGTGCAACCATTCTTGTACCAAAGATCATTGATATGAGCCCAGCCGTTGCGCTCATCTCAAGCGGGGTTGGAACCATTGTGTACTTAATCATCACAAGAGGACAGATTCCGGCGTATCTTGGATCGTCCTTTGCCTTTATCGCCCCTATCTTGAATGTAAAAGCCACCGGCGGCCCAGGAGCCGCAATGGTAGGTGCCTTTATGGCGGGTGTGGCATATGCACTCATCGCATTATTTATCAAATGGCTCGGCACAGGCTGGTTAATGAAGCTTCTGCCGCCTGTTGTTGTAGGACCCGTCATTATGGTCATCGGACTCGGACTCGCTGGAACAGCTGTTAACATGGCGATGTACGTGGATCCAAATGCAAAGGAGCTTGTTTACAGCCTTAAGCATTTAATGGTTGCAGGCTTCACGCTCGCTGTCACCATTATTAGTATGATCTTCCTAAGAGGATTCCTTAGCTTGATTCCAGTCTTAATCGGCATTATCAGCGGCTACCTTTTTGCTTTAACACAAGGCATTGTGAACTTCCAGCCGGTTATTGACGCAAAATGGTTTGCTGTACCAGACTTTGTTGTGCCATTTGTCGACTATACACCTGCTGTGACCTTAAGCATTCTCACAGTGATGGTGCCGGTTGCCTTTGTGACCATGTCTGAGCACATCGGCCATCAAGTCGTGTTAAGCAAAGTTGTTGGACAAGATTTTATTAAAAAGCCAGGTCTTCATCGCTCCATTTTAGGAGACAGTGCGGCGACAATCTTCGCTTCACTCATCGGCGGACCTCCAACAACGACTTATGGAGAGAACATTGGTGTCCTTGCGATCACAAGAGTGTTCAGTATCTTCGTTATCGGCGGAGCAGCGGTGTTTGCGATATGCTTCGGCTTTGTTGGGAAAATTTCAGCATTAATCAGTACAGTACCATCCGCGGTTATGGGGGGCGTTTCGTTCCTGCTCTTTGGAATCATAGCCTCAAGCGGACTGCGAATCCTGATTGATCATAAAGTGAATTTTGAAGAAAAGCGCAATCTCATTATCGCATCAGTCATCTTAGTCATTGGAATTGGCGGGGCATTCATTGAGGTGAAACAAATCAATCTGACGCTGTCAGGAATGGCACTCGCTGCCATTACTGGCGTCCTGTTAAACATGATTCTGCCGCATCAGAAGGCAGAAGATGATGAGTCAAATGAATCGAATACCGAAAACCTTTTAAAAGAAGTCCAGTGAGGCTGACAAGGGTTCTAAACGGAGCAGAACGTGCGAAAGCACCCCTGCTTCTTTTGGAGAACCCTAAGCTGCCGAGGCTTAGGGTTTTTTTGAACCTGAAAGTGATGAAAAACTAGAGGGGGCAGAAAAAATGAATGATTTATCGACAATGAGCAGCTTGTCAAAGGAAGAAATTTTACAGCTGATTGAAGAAGCATGTGCATTGAAAAAAGGGAAACAGGAACATGGTTTAGCAGGTGAATTTGTAGCGAACCTCTTCTTTGAACCAAGTACAAGAACGCGTTTTAGCTTTGAGGTGGCAGAGAAGAAACTTGGAATGAATGTGCTGAACCTAGACGCAGCAAGTACCTCTGTTCAAAAGGGAGAGACCCTTTACGATACAGTGAAAACACTTGAATCCATCGGAGTCAAGGCATGTGTCATCAGAGACAGTACCGACGAATATTACAAAGAGCTGATTGGGAAGGTCGGGATTCCAATCATTAATGCTGGAGATGGCTGCGGACAGCATCCTACACAATCATTGCTGGATTTGATGACGATCTTCGAAGAGTTTGGCGGCTTTGAAGGATTAACGATCTCGATTCATGGTGATATCAAACATAGCAGGGTGGCAAGGTCCAATGCTGAAGTCCTCGCAAGACTAGGAGCGACAGTGCTCTTTTCAGGACCAGCTTCCTTCCAAGATGAACAAAATCCTCATGGAACGTATGTCGAAGTGGACGAAGCCATGAAGCGGTCTGACGTGGTGATGCTGCTGAGAATTCAGCATGAAAGACACTCAGAAAAGATGGGCAACGAGGGTTACTTATCTACTTATGGATTAACAGTAGACAGGGCAAGCAAAATGAAAGAAAGAGCGATTATTATGCATCCAGCACCAGTAAATAGAGGTGTTGAAATAGATGATTCATTAGTAGAGTCAAAACAGTCAAGAATTTTTAAACAAATGGAAAATGGTGTGTATATCCGAATGGCTGTGTTAAAAAGAGCTTTTCAAAATAGCAGACTACATCAAAAAGGGAGAGATTCTGTCTATGTCATATCTCATTAAAAACGGTTTTATCTTATCAAGCACAGGGGAAAGAGTGCAGCAGGATATTAGGGTAGAAGGAAAAGTGATTCAAGCAATGGGTCACTTAGAAAGAGAAGACGGAGAAGAAGTCATTGATGCAGCAGGGCTATTTGTATCACCAGGTTTGATTGATCTGCATGTGCATTTAAGAGAGCCAGGCGGCGAGAAAAAAGAAACCATTGAAACAGGTTCTAAGGCAGCAGCAAGAGGCGGGTATACGACCATTGCAGCAATGCCGAATACACGACCAGTTCCAGATACAAAAGAACAAATGGAATGGCTGATGAATCGAATCAAAGAGACCTCCTCTGTAAGAGTACTGCCATACGCTTCCATCACGACGAGACAAATTGGCGAAGAGATGACAGACTTTGCAGCGTTAAAAGAAGCGGGCGCATTTGCCTTTACGGATGACGGTGTTGGTATTCAAACCGCAGGCATGATGTACGAAGCAATGAAAAAGGCAGCAAGCCTTGATCAAGCCATAGTGGCGCACTGTGAAGATAACTCACTCATTTATGGAGGGTGCGTTCATGAAGGAGACTTTTCAAAAGCAAATGGGTTAAACGGGATACCGTCCATTTGTGAATCGGTGCATATTGCAAGAGATGTCCTCTTAGCAGAAGCAGCGAATTGTCATTATCATGTATGTCATATCAGTACAAAGGAATCCGTTCGAGTGGTACGCGATGCAAAAAAAGCAGGCATTCGTGTGACGGCTGAGGTCTCTCCACATCACCTTCTCTTATGTGATGCAGACATTCCAGGTCTTGACACAAACTATAAAATGAATCCGCCGCTCAGAGGAGCAGAAGATCGCGAGGCACTGATCGAGGGACTTTTAGATGGCACGATTGATTTTATTGCCACAGACCATGCACCGCATACAGAAGAAGAAAAGAACGAAACGATGCAGAGGGCACCATTTGGGATTGTCGGACTTGAAACAGCGTTCCCGCTTCTGTACACACGTTTTGTGAAAACAGGGGAATGGACATTAAAAGAACTTGTTGATTATATGACCATCAAACCAGCAGAAGCCTTTGCTCTTCCATACGGAAAGCTGGAAGAAGGTCAAATCGCTGATATCACACTGATTGATTTAAACAAAGAAATGGCAATTGACAAAAAAAGCTTCTTATCTAAAGGACAAAATACACCGTTTGACAAATTGACTGTATCAGGATGGCCGGTCATGACACTTGCATCTGGGAAAGTCGTTTATGAAGAGGGGAGACTAGTAAAATGAAGAGACGCTTAGTGCTAGAAAACGGAACAGTATTCGAAGGAACAGGCTTTGGCAGCTTAGAACCGTCAGTCGGAGAAGTCGTCTTTAACACAGGGATGACAGGCTATCAAGAGATTTTGTCTGACCCGTCGTACTGCGGACAAATTGTCACACTCACTTACCCGCTGATCGGCAACTACGGCATTAACCGTGATGATTTTGAATCGATCACACCGTTTGTGAAAGGGCTGATCGTGAAAGAGCTTTGTGAAAAGCCTTCAAACTGGCGCTCTTCATACTCACTTGATGAGTATTTAAAAATGAAAAATATCCCGGGCCTTAGCGGCATTGATACACGCAAGCTCACGCGCATGATTCGAAGTGCAGGTACATTAAGAGGAGCTTTTGCAGGACCGGATGAACAAGTAGAAGACGTTGTGAGCCGCCTTCAAACGATGCAGCTACCAACAGATCAAGTAAGCCAAGTATCTGTGAAAAATGCGTATCCAAGCCCAGGAAGAGGCAAAAGAATTGTGCTTGTCGATTTCGGCATGAAGCATGGCATTTTGCGCGAACTCAATAAGCGAGATTGTGATGTCATTGTGGTGCCATACAATATCACGGCAGATGAAGTATTACAGTTAAAACCAGATGGCATCATGCTTTCAAACGGACCTGGGGATCCAGTCGATGTGCCAGAAGCGGTTGAAATGATTCAGCAGCTGATTGGAAAGGTACCACTCTTTGGTATCTGTCTAGGACACCAGTTATTCGCGCTTGCGTGCGGCGCAAGTACAGAAAAAATGAAATTTGGTCATAGAGGATCCAATCATCCAGTCAAAGAACTAGCAACTGGCAAGGTAACCTTGACGTCTCAAAACCATGGCTACACGGTTAGCGCCATTAATGAAGACGTGCTTGAAGTCACACATATTGCGCTAAATGATAATACCATTGAAGGATTAAAACATAAAGAAGCACCAGCATTCACTGTCCAGTATCACCCAGAAGCATCACCGGGTCCAGAAGATGCGAACTACTTATTTGACGAGTTCATGGACATGATTCATACAACTGAGAAAGAAGGGGAAGAAGTATGCCAAAACGCGTAGATATCAAAAAGATTTTAGTGATCGGTTCAGGTCCAATCATCATCGGTCAGGCAGCGGAGTTTGACTATGCAGGCACACAGGCTTGTTTAGCGCTAAAAGAAGAGGGCTATGAAGTCGTTCTTGTGAACTCTAACCCTGCGACGATCATGACGGATACAGAAATGGCCGATAAGGTATACATCGAACCACTGACACCAGAATTTTTAACACGAATCATTCGAAAAGAACGTCCTGATGCGATTTTGCCGACACTTGGCGGACAAACTGGATTGAACCTTGCTGTTGAATTATCAGATCTTGGTGTACTCGCTGAATGCGGTGTTGAAGTACTAGGCACCAAGCTGTCAGCTATTCAAAAAGCAGAGGACAGAGATTTATTCCGTAATCTAATGAATGAATTAAATGAACCTGTACCAGAAAGTGAAATCATCCATAACCTTGAAGAAGCGATGGCATTCACAGATCAAATCGGTTTCCCGGTCATTGTGAGACCAGCCTATACACTAGGCGGAACAGGCGGCGGAATTTGTACAAATGAGCAAGAATTAAAAGAAATCGTCGAGAATGGACTGAAGTTAAGTCCGGTGACACAATGTTTGCTTGAAAAAAGTATCGCAGGCTTTAAAGAAATTGAATATGAGGTCATGCGTGACAGCGGAGATCATGCCATTGTGGTTTGTAACATGGAAAACTTTGATCCTGTCGGCATCCACACAGGTGACAGTATCGTTGTGGCTCCAAGTCAAACGCTAAGTGATCGTGAATATCAGCTGCTTCGTAATGTGTCACTCAAGTTGATTCGTGCACTTGGCATTGAAGGCGGATGTAACGTACAGCTGGCGATTGACCCAGACAGCTTCCAATACTATATCATCGAAGTAAACCCGCGCGTGAGCCGTTCTTCTGCTCTTGCGTCTAAAGCAACTGGATATCCAATTGCAAAACTTGCAGCGAAAATCGCAGTCGGCCTAACACTTGATGAAATGATGAACCCAGTCACAGGCAAAACATATGCAGCGTTCGAGCCAGCACTTGACTATATTGTTTCAAAAATCCCGCGCTGGCCTTTCGATAAATTTGAATCTGCCAACAGACGACTTGGAACACAAATGAAAGCAACGGGTGAAGTCATGGCGATTGGCCGCACATTAGAAGAGTCTCTTTTAAAGGCTGTTCGTTCACTTGAAGCGGATGTGCATCACATTGAATTAAAAGACGAAGCGGACATTACAAACGAAGTGCTTGAAAAGCGGATTATCAAAGCAGGAGATGAGCGTCTGTTTTATATCGCTGAGGCGCTAAGAAGAGGCTATACTGTCGAACAGATTCATGAATTCTCGAAAATTGATTATTTCTTCCTTCATAAACTGGAAGGCATCATCGCATTTGAAAAGACACTAAAAGAAAACAAAGGCAATGTAGACGTTTTAAAAGAAGCGAAAGAAAAAGGTTTCTCAGATATTTATATTAGCCGCGAATGGAATATGAATGAGGCAGATGTCTATAACCTAAGAACAGAAGCAGGCATCGTTCCTGTGTATAAGATGGTGGACACATGTGCGGCAGAATTTGAATCAGAAACACCGTATTTCTACAGCACATATGAAGATGAAAATGAATCCGAACGAACAGATAAGAAAAGTGTCATCGTGCTAGGCTCAGGTCCAATCAGAATCGGACAAGGGGTTGAATTCGATTATGCGACCGTTCATTCAGTGTGGGCAATCAAACAAGCAGGCTATGAAGCCATTATTATTAACAACAACCCTGAAACCGTCTCAACAGACTTTAGTATTTCAGATAAGCTCTACTTTGAACCACTCACTGTAGAAGATGTGATGCACATCATCGACCTTGAACAACCAGAAGGTGTCGTTGTTCAGTTTGGCGGACAAACAGCGATTAACTTAGCAGATGAATTATCAAATAGAGGGGTTAAGATTCTTGGAACTTCGCTTGAAGACCTTGACCGTGCGGAAAACCGTGACAAGTTTGAACAAACATTAGAAACACTCGGCGTACCGCAGCCAAATGGTAAGACAGCGACGTCTGTACCAGAGGCAGTAGCGATTGCGAATCAAATCGGTTACCCCGTGCTTGTCCGTCCTTCCTATGTATTAGGCGGCCGTGCAATGGAAATTGTGTATCAAGAAGCTGAGCTCCTTCACTACATGGAGAATGCGGTGAAAGTCAATCCGCAGCACCCAGTACTCATTGACAAGTATTTGACAGGAAAAGAAATTGAAGTAGATGCTGTGTCTGACGGAGAAACGGTTGTCATACCAGGCATTATGGAACACATTGAAAGAGCCGGCGTTCACTCTGGAGACTCCATTGCGGTCTACCCGCCGCAAACTTTGTCTGAGGACATCAAAGCGAAAATCGCAGAATACACGATTAAACTCGCAAAAGGCCTTAACATCATTGGGCTTTTGAACATTCAATTTGTTCTATCAAAAGGTGAAGTGTATGTACTTGAAGTGAATCCGCGTTCAAGCCGGACTGTCCCATTCTTAAGTAAAATTACAGGCATTCCAATGGCGAACTTAGCTACAAAGGTTATTCTAGGAGAAAAACTGAAAAACTATGGCTACCAAGAAGGGCTTCATGTTGAGCAAGAAGGCGTATATGTTAAAGTTCCAGTCTTCTCTTTTGCAAAACTAAGAAGAGTAGATATTACACTAGGGCCTGAAATGAAATCAACAGGTGAAGTCATGGGGAAAGATGTCACAATCGAAAAAGCCCTCTACAAAGGATTGATTGCATCAGGCATTCAAATTCCAAAAGACGGAACGGTTCTCCTGACAGTGGCTGATAAAGATAAAGAAGAAGGACTTGAGATTGCAAGAAGATTCCATTCCATCGGCTATCATATTTTAGCAACAGAAGGAACAGCGAATTACTTAAAACAAGCCTCCATTCCATCAAGTGTTGTTGGCAAAATAGGAGAAGAAGGAAAGAATCTGCTGGATGTCATTCGAAATGGTGAAGCCCAATTTGTCATCAACACCTTAACAAAAGGAAAACAGCCGGCAAGAGACGGCTTTAGAATTAGACGTGAATCTGTTGAAAATGGTGTCGCTTGCTTAACGTCACTAGATACAGCGGAAGCGATTTTAAGAGTGCTAGAGAGCATGACATTTAGAGCAGATGAAATGCCAGAAGTGAAAACGAATGCTGAGGTGACAGTAACGATATGAAAAAAGCATACTTGACGGTCGTCTCAAACCGAGAGATCGCTGATCATATTTACGAAATGACATTAAAGGGTGATCTTGTTGAATCCTTTCAAACAGCTGGACAGTTTCTTCATATAAAGGTCAGTGAATCCATGACACCGCTGCTGAGAAGACCGATCAGTATTGCCAACATTCATGCCGAAAAGCAAGAAGCAACCATCATTTACCGCGCAGAGGGAGAGGGCACAAAGCTCCTTTCCCAAAAGCGGGCGGGAGAGTCAGTCGATGTGTTAGGACCGCTTGGAAACGGCTATGACCCTTCAGTCGTTCAGGCTGGACAGACCGCATTATTAGTCGGTGGAGGAATCGGTGTGCCTCCGCTATATGAACTGTCTAAGCGGTTAACGAAAAAAGGCGTCATCGTAAAACATGTTCTCGGTTTTCAATCGAAAAAGGATGTATTTTATGAGGAGAAGTTTCAAGCACTCGGAGATACGTTTATCGCAACTGTAGATGGGACATATGGTTCGAAAGGTTTCGTGACAAATGTCATTGAAGAGAATGAGCTGGACTTTGATGTCTTGCTTTCCTGTGGACCGACACCTATGTTAAAAGCACTAAAAGACTCTTATCCCGATAAGCCTGTCTATATTTCAATGGAAGAACGAATGGGCTGCGGAATCGGTGCATGCTTTGCTTGTGTCTGTCATACCGATCAGCACGAGAAACCGTACGTTAAAGTTTGTCTGGATGGACCTGTTTTTAAAGCGGAGGAGGTGGCGCTATCATGCTAAACATCGAATTACCCGGCTTATCTTTAAAAAATCCAATCATTCCTGCATCAGGCTGTTTTGGATTTGGAAAAGAATTCGCATCATTATATGACCTTTCCTTGCTGGGTGGCATCATGATTAAAGCCACGACCCTTGAACCGAGATTTGGCAACCCGACACCGAGGGTAGCTGAGACAGGAGCCGGTATGCTGAATGCGATTGGTCTCCAAAATCCAGGTCTAAAAGGCGTGCTTGAACATGAATTACCTTGGCTTGAGCAGTTCGATACCCCTATTATTGCCAATGTTGCTGGATCACAAGTTGATGATTATGTTGAAGTAGCAAAGCAAATTAGTCAAGCAAGCAATGTTCACGCCCTTGAACTGAATATCTCGTGTCCGAATGTGAAAACAGGCGGAATTGCCTTTGGGACCGATCCAGAAATGGCGGCTACATTGACAAAAGCTGTTAAGGAAGTTTCCTCCGTTCCTGTTTATGTGAAACTGTCACCTAATGTAGCCAATATCGTTGAGATTGCTAAAGCGATTGAATCGGCTGGAGCGGATGGACTCACCATGATCAATACCTTGATTGGGATGCGTTTAGATTTAAAAACAGGCAAACCCATTCTTGCCAATAAAACAGGCGGATTATCAGGTCCTGCTGTAAAACCTGTTGCCATCCGAATGGTGCATGAGGTCAGTCAGGCCGTTTCTATTCCGATTATTGGAATGGGCGGGGTGCAAAGCGCTGAAGATGTACTTGAATTTTTACTAGCTGGCGCAAGTGCGGTAGCTGTTGGGACAGCCAATTTTGTGAACCCATTTATTTGCCCGGAAATCATTGATGAACTGCCGAATGTGTTAGCGGCTTATGGGTATTCATCTGTAGAGGAATGCATCGGAAGGAGCTGGAAACATGAAGCACTTGCCCATCATCGCGCTTGATTTTCCGTCAGGACAGGAGGCGCACGCCTTTATAGATCGTTTTGAAGGCACTCCATTATTCGTAAAGGTCGGCATGGAGCTGTTTTACCAAGAAGGTCCTGCCATTATTGATGCACTGAAAGAAAAAAATTGCCGTATTTTCCTTGATCTGAAGCTTCATGACATTCCAACAACTGTGCAAAAAGCGATGAACAGGCTTGCTGCACTTGGTGTTGATTTGGTGAATGTGCATGCAGCCGGCGGGAAAAGAATGATGCAGGCGGCCATAGAGGGGCTTGAAAGCGGAACCCCTGCCGGGCAAAATCGCCCAGGCATTATTGCAGTGACCCAGCTGACAAGCACGTCAGAAGATATGATGAAAAAAGAATTACTAATTAACTGCCCATTGCAAGAGGCTGTGCTTCATTATGGACAATTGGCATATGAAAGTGGACTTGATGGTGTGGTGTGCTCTGTTCATGAATCAAAACAGCTTCATGAACAAATCTCTCCTTCCTTTCTCACTGTGACGCCAGGAATTCGCTTACCAAATGATCAAACGGATGACCAAAAGCGTGTGGCGACACCTGCCTTTGCCAAAGAACAGGGTGTTTCACAGATTGTTGTGGGAAGATCGATCACAAAAGCCACAAACCCAGTGGAAGCTTATCAACAAATTTTGAAAGAGTGGGAGTGACTGCCGGATGAAAACGAAAATCGCGAAGCATTTATTACAAATCAAAGCTGTCTCTTTAAAACCAGACGAACCATTTACATGGGCGAGCGGTATCAAATCACCGATTTACTGTGACAATCGCCTCACCTTGTCTTATCCTGAGGTCAGAGGGGACATTGCGGAAGGTTTAAAAGACTTGATTCTCACTCATTTTGAAGGAGCGGAAGTTGTCGCAGGTACAGCTACTGCTGGCATTCCTCATGCGGCATTAGCAGCTGATCGTCTGAATGTACCGATGTGTTATGTAAGAAGTAAACCAAAAGCACACGGAAAAGGAAATCAAATTGAAGGAGCCGTATCACCTGGACAAAAGGTGGTTGTCGTAGAAGACCTCATCTCAACTGGAGGCAGCGTTCTTGAAGTTGTGGCTGCTCTAGAAGAAGAAGGCTGTGACGTACTCGGAGTTGTTGCGATCTTCACTTATGGACTGCCAAAAGCAGCTGCGGCTTTTCAAGAGAAAAACATTCCCTATGTCACGCTGACAGACTATGACACACTGACAGAAGTGGCACTTGAGCTAAAAGCAATTGAGCCTTCTGCTATGAATAAACTAAAACGCTGGAGACAGGATCCTTCGTCTGAATCTTGGATGGAAGAAACGGTCTAAAAAGCTTGTCTTGTTTTAAAAAAGCTGTGCTGCACTGCACAGCTTTTTATTTGGTTAAAAATAGTAAAATAGACTCAAATTTAAATAAAAACTAATCCTATCAATAAAGTCGGGTTGACTTTTGTTTGAATTGTGTTAATATTTAATACAAATTAAAACTCTTATCCAGAGAGGTGGAGGGACTGGCCCGATGAAGCCCGGCAACCTGCGATTTGCAAGGTGCTACTTCCTGCAAAATGATTCTATTTTGAAAGATAAGGAAATCGTGAGCTTCCTCATCTTTCTTTCGGACTGAAAGAAAGTTTTTTTATTTTAACGGTGAGGAGGAAGAGGAGATGGAACTGAAACAAAACCAGGATGAGGACTTAGTGAAGCATATGCAAGAGCTGATTGGGGATATGAAATTCGGTTCAATTACGTTGATCGTTCAGGACGGTCAAGTGATTCAAGTGGAAAAAAATGAAAAAATCAGATTAAAGTAGTGCGGAGAATAGCAATAGAAGCAGTACTCCGGAAGGGGAGAAACAATGTTAACTTATGAAAATTGGCAAGAGCCGTCCATTACATTTCAAGAGGACGATTTGTATAAAGGGGCCCTATCTGTGCTGAAATGGGCGTACGGCCACTATGGTGATCAGCTCGTTTATGCATGCAGTTTTGGCATTGAAGGCATTGTCCTGATCGATCTTATTGCGAAAGTAAAAAAAGATGCAAGAATTGTCTTTTTAGATACAGGTCTGCATTTCAAGGAAACATACGACACCATTGATGCAGTTAAGGAAAGATATCCCGGGTTAGACATCGTGCTGAAAACACCTGAGCTGACGGTGGAAGAGCAGAATGAGCAGCATGGTGATAAATTATGGGAAACGAACCCTCAAAGCTGCTGTCATATGAGAAAGGTCATTCCATTGCAAGAGGCACTATCTGGCTATCCGGCATGGCTGTCTGGTTTAAGAAGAGAGCAGTCGCCTAAACGAGCAGGTACGAACTTCTTAAATAAGGATGAAAAATTCCAATCAGTCAAAGTATGTCCGCTCATCCACTGGACGTGGAAGGACATATGGAGATATGCGTCTAGAGAGGATCTTACTTATAATCCGCTACATGACCAAGGATATCCAAGCATCGGGTGTGCACCTTGTACACAGCCGGCATTTACTGCTGATGATTTGCGTTCTGGAAGATGGTCAGGGACAGCAAAGACTGAGTGCGGATTACATGAGTAAGGGAGCATAATGTATGGAAATCGCCGCAATTTTATTTAGCTTATTCTTTGCTTTAAATATTGGCGCAAGCGGAGCAGCCGCTTCGATGGGCATCGCATATGGTTCAGGTGCGATCAAAAAGCCAATATACGCGCTCAGCGTTTGTGCAGTTGGAATATTAGCAGGTTCAGTGATTGGCGGCGGCGAGGTCGTCAAAACGATCAGCTCCGGGATTATGCCTGAATCTGTCATCACACTTGAAATTGTGTGTATCATCATTGGCTCGGCCGCATTATCACTTTTCATAGCGAATCTCTTGGCCATTCCTTTATCCACAAGTGAGGTCACAGTAGGAGCTGTGGTCGGTGTGGCAGCCGCATATAAAGTGCTGTATGTGAAATCGATCTTAGTCATTGTCTCTTTTTGGGTGATTATTCCGATTGTTGCCTTTGTTTTTACCTTTGCTGTTGTCAAAATCATCAGATTGTTCCCTAAACGGACATTATCCAAAAAGGGTACATTGATCTTATCTGTTGTTTTGATTATCAGTGGGTTTTTAGAAGCGTTTTCAGCCGGCATGAACAATGTCGCCAATGCGGTCGGCCCGCTTGTCGCGTCAGGTGTTTTATCAGTCGGGCAAGGAACCCTTTACGGCGGAATCTTTGTGGCCATTGGGGCGCTGCTTCTAGGAAGAAGGGTACTAGAAACAAACGGAAAGAAAATTACACGCTATCAAACGGGTGAAGGCATTCTATTATCGAGCACCGGTGCAGGACTTGTCATCGTCAGCTCTATATTCGGACTCCCTGTTCCCCTTACTCAAATTACCTCCTCGTCCATTATTGGGCTTGGTATGGCAAAGGGTGGACCGAACATTTTTCATAAACATGTTGTGAAAAAAATGCTGAAGGTATGGGTTGTGTCACCTTTCTTATCACTTAGTCTATCTTATTTGTTGGTAAGCCTTTTCTTAAAAGGAGACTATTACTCTATCTTTATCATGATGAGTGTACTGCTTGCTTCACTAGGTGCACTGAGTCTTATGAAGGCAGTTAAAAATGAGAGCAGCTCGATTCATGAACAGGGCGGCGGGATTTAAATATAAATCCGACTATTAACATCTAATAAATATGAACATTGAGAGGAAGATGAACAAATGAGTTTAACACCACATGGTGGCGTATTAATTAATCGAGTAAATGAAGAATTTGATCTAAGCACAGCTGCGAAAGAAATTGAGCTGGATGCCATCTCTTTTGCAGACCTTGAACTCATCGCAATTGGCGGGTATAGTCCAATTGAAGGGTTTTTAACGAAAGCTGATTATGAAGCAGTTGTCAGCAGTATGCGACTAGCAAGTGGTGTCGTTTGGTCTCTTCCGATTACTTTGCCTGTCACAAAGGAAAAAGCAGCGGAGATCAATCAAGGTGACATTGTTCGTCTATCGTATAATGGAACAGTATACGGGGTCATTGAGGTGGAAGATCAATACACACCTGATAAGGAAAAAGAAGCAGTGAATGTGTATAAAACAGATGACCGCAATCACCCAGGCGTGAAAAAATTATTTGAACGCGGTGATACGTATATTGGTGGTAAAATTACACTGACGAAACGCAGCGAAAAACCTTTCCCGCAATTTACGTATGAGCCAGAAGAAACAAGAAAACAGTTTAAAGAAAACGGCTGGAAAACCATCGTCGGTTTCCAAACGAGAAACCCAGTCCATCGTGCGCATGAATACATTCAAAAGACAGCACTGGAAACAGTGGATGGTCTATTTCTAAATCCACTTGTTGGTGAAACAAAATCTGATGATATTCCAGCAGATGTAAGAATGAAAAGCTATCAAGTGTTACTGAACGGTTATTACCCGAAAGACCGCGTCTTTTTAGGTGTTTTTCCTGCTGCCATGCGTTATGCTGGACCAAAAGAAGCCATTTTTCATGCGCTTGTGCGTAAAAATTATGGCTGTACACATTTTATTGTCGGCAGAGATCATGCAGGTGTTGGTGATTATTACGGCACATACGAAGCGCAGGAGCTATTTGAACAATTTACAAGCGAAGAAATTGGGATCACACCATTAAAATTTGAGCACAGCTTTTACTGCAATACATGTGAAGCCATGGCAACACCGAAAACATGCCCACATGATAAAAGCGAACATGTCATTCTCTCAGGTACAAAGGTCAGAACGATGCTGAGAAATGGTGAATTACCACCGAGCACGTTCAGCCGAAAAGAAGTCATTGAAACATTAATCGAAGGATTAAAAACGACGGTATCTTAAAGGAGGATATGACATGAGCAACGAACATATCGTGTGGCATGATTCATCTATTACTAAAAAAGAATATCAACAGAAAAACAACCATACAAGCGGGATCATTTGGCTGACAGGTCTAAGCGGTTCAGGTAAATCGACGATCGCCAACGCAGCGGCTCGAGAGCTGTTTGAACAGGGGTACCAAGTGACAGTTCTTGACGGCGATAACGTACGCCATGGACTCAATAAAGACTTAGGCTTTTCAGATGACGACAGAAAAGAGAACATTCGGCGCATCGGTGAAGTGGCGAAATTATTTGTTGAGCAAGGAACGATTGTTATTACTGCTTTTATTTCACCATTTCAAGAAGACCGCCAAATCGTAAGACAGTTAGTCGAAGACGGAGAATTTCACGAAGTGTTTGTGAAATGTGATCTAAACGTGTGTGAAGAGCGTGATCCAAAGGGATTATATAAAAAAGCAAGAAACGGCGAAATTCCATTTTTCACGGGAATCGATTCACCATACGAAGAGCCAGCTGCGCCTGAGCTCGTCCTAGATACAGGTGAATTATCACGCGAGGAGTCAAAACAGCGCCTTGTTGATTATGTAAAGGATAAAACGAAATAATCGCCTGATGGCAGGGGGAGAAAGCAAGATGGGGAAAGTATACATTGTTGGTGCCGGACCGGGTGACCCAGACTTAATTACACTAAAGGCCCATAAGGCAATACAGCAGGCAGATGTCATTTTATATGATCGTCTTGTCAATCAAGAGATTCTTGCCCATGCCAAACCGGAGGCGGAGTTGATCTATTGCGGCAAACTGCCGAATCATCATACGATGAGACAGGAAGCGATTAACGAAGCACTTGTTGCTCATGCGAAGGAAGGGAACATAGTCGTTCGTCTAAAAGGCGGTGATCCCTTTGTATTTGGCCGTGGCGGTGAAGAAATCGAATGCTTAGCTCAGCATGGTATTCCGTATGAAGTTGTCCCGGGGATTACTTCTGGCATTGCAGCCGCTGCTTATGCAGGCATTCCAGTCACGCACCGAGAATTCAGCTCAAATGTTGCGTTTGTGACAGGGCATTATCAAAAGGATGAACATTTTGAAGAAAAGTGGGAAGCGCTGGCGACGGGGATTGATACCCTTGTCATTTACATGGGCGTCAAAAACGTGGAAAGAGTTCAGCGGCTGCTTTTGAAAAATGGGCGGAATCCTGAAACCCCAGCTGCGTTTATTCACTGGGGAACGACCACAAGGCAAAAGACGACTTGCTGCACGGTGGCGACACTATCTGAAACGGTTGAAAAAGAAGGGATCGAGCACCCAAGTTTAATCGTGGTAGGAGATGTCGTTCACTTTCATCAAAAGTTGAACTGGTTTGAACCAGCACTGATTGAGAAATGAGAACAAAGGTGAAAAGACACGTGTGGACATCGTGTCTTTTCGTCTGAATAAAACTAGGGTTGCAAGGAGGAGTCAAATGAAACAAGCTGTCCTTTATGTTGGGCATGGAAGCAGGGTAAAAGAAGCACAGGATAAAGCCATTTCTTTTATGAAAAGCTGTATGCCGTTAGTCGAAGCAGATATCCAAGAAATTTGTTTTTTAGAGTTGACGGACCCTTCAATCGAAGAAGGGTTTGAGACTTGTGTACAAAAAGGAGCAACCCACATTGCGATCGTCCCGCTCCTCCTTTTAACTGCCATGCACGCCAAATCAGATATTCCAGATGAGATTGTGAAAGTACAAAAACGTTTCCCACAAGTGAAGGTGACATATGGAAGACCTATAGGCGTGAACCAAGAAGTCACGAAAGCGGTTATCGCAAGGATTGAAGAAGCAGGATACAAGGGAGAGCGTGCAAAAATTCTCTTAATTGGCCGCGGAAGCTCTGATCCAGATGTAAAGCGGGATGTGTTTGGCATTGCAGATGATGTCCGAAGCATGTTGCCTTGTGCAGAGGTTTTTCCGTGTTTTATTACAGCGTGTGAACCGAATTATCGTGACGTCTTAGCACAGTTAACAGTAGATAATGATACGCCTGTCTATCTCGTGCCTTATCTTTTATTTACCGGCATTTTAATGAAAGAGATTGAGAGTGAAGCGAATCAGGCGAGAGAGCGGCTGCGAGATGTCCGTGTCTGCCGATATATTGGGTTTCATCCCCATGTAAAAGCAGCTTATATTGAACGTGTGCAGGAAACCATCTTAAACAAAGAGGATGCGTTTCGTTTTCAAGGAGAAAGCCATGCTTCCAGTTCATCTTGATCTAACCAATAAACATGTGCTAATTGCCGGCGGTGGAAGGATTGCGGCTAGAAGGACGAGTGCGCTATGCATGGAGCCATGCAGCATAACCATTGTGAGCCCTGACATTTGTGATGAAATGGCGAATCTCATTGAGACATATCAGCTGACTTGGAAGAAAAAGAAAGTTGATGCGGAAGATGTAAAGGATGCATTTTTAATTGTTGCTGCTACAGATGATCCTTCAGTAAACGAGTGGATGACGCAATCAGCGCTTCCGCATCAGCTCGTCAACTGTGTGAGTCAGTCAGAGCTAGGCAATGTGATTGTGCCAAAGGTTGTAAGGGCAGGAAAAGTGACAATCTCCATATCTACGAGTGGTGCAAGCCCAGCCCGTACTAAACAGCTGGCTGCGGCCATTGAGACCTTGCTTGAACAAGAGGATGTAGATGCACTGGATGAGCTCTATATAGAAAGAAAAAAAAGACAAAGAAAAAGCCGATAAAATCTCATCTAAAGATTTAATCGGCTCTTGTTTATTTTCTCAGCTTTAGGACAACATCCTCATCAGGCGTCACAAATAATGTTTGCTGCTGATCATATGTGACAAAGCCCGGTTTTGCTCCGTTTGGTTTTTTCACATGCCGGATTTTCGTATAATCGACAGGGACGGAGCTTGATTCTTTTGCCTTCGAGAAGTAGGCAGCAATTTGTGCCGCTTCAAGCAAGGTTTGTTCATCAGGCGCTTTGTGACGAATGACAACATGTGATCCAGGAATATCCTTTGTGTGCAGCCAAATGTCATCACGAGCTGCCGCCTTTGTGGTCAAATATTCGTTTTGCTTGTTGTTTTTTCCAACGAGAATCGGAACACCTTGAGAAGATTCATATGCTTCAAGCTGAATGGCCGATGGTTTTTTCTTTTTGGCGTTGCGTTTTTGTTTGGGACGCAAATATTTTCCTTCCACCAGTTCTTCTCTTATTTCCTCTAAATCTTTTGGTGAGGCAGAGGACAGCTGCTGGATCAGCTCGTCAAAATAAACAATTTCTTCATGTGTTCGCTTGATTTGTTCATTTACGGCCTCTACTGCATTTTTTGCCTTTTGGTATTTTGTAAAATACGCTTGTGCATTTTCAGAAGGGGTTTTGTTTGTTTTGAGCGGGATCGTGATCTCTCCGCCTTCTTCATCATAATAATTGATAACAGTCGCTTCTTTATCCCCTTTTTTAATCGCATATATATTGGCAGTAAGCAATTCACCATAAAGCTGATACTTATGAGCATTTTGAGATTCTTCAAGCGTTCTTGTTAGTTTTTTTAGCTTGTTTTCATTTTTCTTTTTTTCATTCGCAACAAAACGTTCAAGATCAGCCGCCTGCTGTTTGACTCTATCTCTTTCAGCTTTTCCGAAATAAAAGCGGTCAAGTAGCTCACTAAGAGAATCAAACGTCTTCATGTCACCATCGACGTGCTGAAGTTCTAATAAATAAAAATACTCTTTCCCATCTTTTCTCGTGAGCTGAGGGGTAAAAGAATGCGCCTGAATGAGCTGAAACATCTCGAGCAATGTACTTGGAATCGTTTCCTGATTGGCAAGACCGGCCCTGTGGACAGCTTCCTTAGCAAACAGCGGAGAAACCCCAGAGAATGTATCGACAATTTGATTGGCGATTTTCCCTTCTTGAAAACGTAAATGCTTTAAAATATCTTCCTTCGTCACGTCAAAAGGATTCAGCTTTTGCTGTGCCGGCGGCAGAAGATATTGATGTCCGGGCAGCACCGTTCGATAGCTGTTCACAGATGGAGAAAGATGTTTCAGTCCGTCAATGATCTGCTCCGTTTCGTCCTCCACGAGAATTAAGTTGCTGTGCCTGCCCATAATTTCAATATACAGCTTACGGGTTTGTTCATCGCCAATTTCATTTCGGCTTCGCACGTGCAGCACGATCACCCGATCTAACCCAATTTGTTCAAAACGTTCAATGAACCCACCCTCAAGATGTTTTCTGAGAAGCATACAAAACATTGGCGGTTCGCTCGGATTATCATCATGGTGCTCAGTGAGCTGTACCCTTGCATAGCTCGGGTGAGCGGATAAAAGAAGCTTATGATTCTTCCCCTTTGACCGGATATGAAAAATCAGCTCATGCTTGTAGGGCTGATGTATTTTTGAAATTCTTCCACCAGTTAATGTTTCTTGCAATTCATTTGTCATACCATATGTAAAAATGCCGTCAAATGACATGTTGGATACACCCTCTTCTTTCACACAAATCTACTGAAAGAACCTTACGTTTTCTCGTTCTTTAGGCAGTCTTATTATTATAGCATGATTTAGGACGAGTCTGAATAAACTGGCTTATAGAACACTGCATAAGAGAGAGAACAAAAGAGGAGTGGACGAGGTCAAATGAATTGGCATGAACTGAACCAAACCGATTTATTAAAAACAATGAATACATCGATAGGTGACGGACTGTCAGAAAAAGATGTGCAAAAGCGGCTTGAAAAGCATGGGCCAAATGAATTACAGGAAGGGAAAAAGGTGTCGGCGTTCGTTATTTTTTTAGCGCAATTTAAAGACTTTATGGTGTTAATCCTGCTTGCGGCAACGATTATTTCTGCTTTTTTAGGTGAATACATTGATGCTGTGGCGATTGTGGCGATTGTGCTGATAAATGGTGTGCTTGGCTTTTATCAGGAACGCCGTGCAGAAAAGTCTCTCCAAGCACTAAAGGAATTATCAACGCCGCATGTCTATGCAAGGAGAAACAATGAATGGGTCAAGATCCCGTCCAAGCACCTCGTGCCGGGAGATATTGTGAAGTTTTCAAGCGGGGACCGAATTGGGGCAGATATCAGATTACTAGAAACAAAGAGTTTGGAAATCGAAGAATCTGCCCTCACTGGAGAGTCCATCCCAGCGGTCAAACATGCGAGTCCGCTCTCGCGAGATCATGTCTCGCTTGGAGATTTGACGAATATGGCCTTTATGGGGACGCTTGTCACAAGAGGAAGCGGTGTAGGGGTTGTCATTGGTACAGGGATGAATACGGCGATGGGACAAATTGCTGGTATGCTGGATTCAGCAGGTAATATGGAAACACCGCTGCAAAGACGCCTTGAGCAGCTGGGGAAAATTTTAATTGTTGCTGCATTATTTTTAACTGTTCTTGTGGTTGTTCTTGGTGTGGTGCAAGGTCATGATTTGTATCATATGTTCTTAGCGGGTGTATCTCTCGCTGTTGCTGCGATTCCAGAAGGACTGCCGGCGATCGTCACTGTCGCACTTTCCCTAGGTGTGCAGCGAATGATTAAACAAAAATCCATTGTCAGAAAGCTGCCGGCTGTGGAAACACTCGGCTGCGCCTCGATTATTTGCTCAGATAAAACAGGCACAATGACACAAAATAAAATGACAGTGACACATGTATGGGCAGAGGGGAAAACGTGGAATATTTCTGGCACTGGGTACGAGCCGTCAGGTGATTTTACCTTAAACGGAGAACTTGTCCATGTAGACAAACATCCAAGCCTGCAAAAGGTGCTATTATACGGAGCACTTTGTAATACATCGACCATCGTTGAAAAAGACGGAGAGATGAGACTTGATGGCGATCCGACAGAAGGAGCACTTCTAACCGCTGCGCGTAAAGCGGGTTTTACAGAGCAATTCATCGAAGCGGGATTTCGTGTGGTGGAGGAATTCCCTTTTGACTCTGAAAGAAAGATGATGTCAGTCGTCGTGGAAACGAATCAGAAGGAGCGGTATGTCATTGCCAAAGGGGCGCCAGATGTGCTGATGAACCGTTCAAGTCATATGATGCACGGCGGACGCACCGCCTCATTTTCAAAGGCCCACCGGCAAGAAACAGAAGCTGCCATTCAAGGTTTAGCAAGACAAGCGCTTAGAACCATTGCGATTGCATATAAAAAAGTAAGCCTGACAGAAAAAATCACCTCTGTTCAGCAGGCAGAAACTGGCCTCACATTTATCGGTCTAGAGGGCATGATTGATCCACCTCGTCCTGAAGTGAGACGAGCGATTAAAGAATGCCGGGATGCTGGCATTAAAACAGTGATGATTACAGGCGATCACGTAGAAACGGCTAAAGCGATCGCTAAAGATTTAAGTCTCTTACCGAAGCAAGGAAAGGTGCTTGATGGAAAAGCTCTGGATCAGCTAAGCGACAAAGAGCTGGAGCAAACAGCAGAAGATGTGTACGTCTTTGCCCGTGTATCACCTGAGCATAAACTGAGAATTGTGAAGGCCTATCAAAAAAACGGCCATATTGTCGCGATGACAGGTGATGGGGTGAATGATGCGCCAGCGATTAAACAGGCGGATATCGGCATATCCATGGGGATTACCGGAACAGATGTTGCCAAAGAAGCTTCTTCTCTTATTTTGCTTGATGACAACTTTGCGACCATTAAATCCGCTATTAAAGAGGGCCGGAATATTTATGAAAACATTCGCAAATTTGTCCGCTATTTGCTGGCATCGAATGTGGGAGAGATTTTGGTCATGCTGTTTGCGATGCTTCTTGCGCTTCCATTGCCTCTCGTTCCAATTCAAATTTTGTGGGTAAACCTTGTCACAGACGGCTTGCCGGCTATGGCACTTGGAATGGATAAACCAGAAGGCGATGTCATGAAGAGAAAGCCGCGGAACATGAAAGAGGGGATTTTTGCAAGAGGGCTTGGCTGGAAGGTCATATCAAGAGGGTTTCTGATCGGGATTGCCACTTTGTTAGCCTTTATGTTTGTGTATCACCGTGATCCGAACAATCTTCAATATGCGCAGACGGTTGCATTCAGCACACTCGTTTTGGCGCAGCTCATTCATGTGTTTGACTGCCGCAGTGAACGGTCTATTTTTGAACGCAATCCATTCGGGAATATGTACTTGATCGGCGCTGTTGTGTCTTCCCTGCTGCTGATGCTTGTGGTCATTTATTATCCACCGCTTCAGCCAATTTTCAAAACGGTGGCGGTCGCCCCAGTCGATTGGCTTCTGATCATCGGTATGTCTGCATTGCCAACTTTTTTACTGGCAGGATCACTTTTGACAAGAAAAAAATAATTGGTTATGGTATAATTTTGAGGTAATAGTGTCTGCTATTACCTTTTTCATTTTATTAATATGAAAGAATTGGGTGTTTTCACATGATACGCAGTATGACGGGATTCGGCCAAGCGAGTAAAACGGATGGAGAACTGACAGTGTCAGTTGAGCTAAAATCGGTCAATCACCGTTTTAAAGAGGTTCATGCCCGTTTGCCGAGGCCGCTTTTATATTTCGAAGATACATTAAAAAAAATCATTCTTCGTCACGTGCAGCGCGGTCGAATTGAGCTGTTTGTTACGATTGAAGGCGGTAAACTTGCAAGCCGGTCTTTACAGATTGACTGGCCGCTGCTTGATGAATATATGAAAGCCGCAAAAGACCTTGAGGACCGCTATCATATTTCAGGTATTCAGCATGCACATGACTTACTGAAGCTGGAACAGGCTGTTCAGGTGGAAGAGTCAGTCAGCCGGAATGAGCAGCTGGAGCATTTGCTGATTGACACTTGTGAAGAAGCTGTCAAGGAGCTTTGCTTTATGAGAGAGCAGGAGGGAACATCACTTCAAAAAGACTGTGAACTCAGGTTGTCTGAACTCGAGGCATTTACAGAAGAAATCAAAGTGTTTGCACCAGAGGTTGTGAGTCAGTACAAAGAACGATTGAATCAAAGATTGCAAGAATGGATCGGAGAGGCGCTTGAAGAGAGCAGACTGACCACAGAGGCGGCCATCTTTGCTGATCGCTGTGACATTACAGAAGAGATTACCAGGCTGAAAAGTCATTTTCAGCAGTTCCAGCAAATTTTGACGCAAGGCGGCGCTGCCGGACGAAAGCTTGACTTTCTTGTACAGGAGCTCAACCGTGAAGTGAACACGATTGGATCAAAAGCAAACCATCACCATTTAACAAAGCTGGTGGTTGAAATGAAAAGCGCTATTGAAAAAATAAAAGAACAAGTGCAAAATATAGAATAGTCATTGTGTATGCTGTTTACAGTGCGTCTCTTTCGGCGAGACTAGAGACGTTTATATTACAGGGGGACGAAAGAAGATGACCATAAAGTTGATCAATATCGGATTTGGAAACATCATTTCAGCGAATCGGATGATTTCGATCGTCAGTCCGGAATCAGCACCGATTAAACGAATGATACAAGACGCAAGAGATCGAGGCATGCTCATTGATGCGACATACGGAAGAAGAACCCGTGCTGTTGTCATTATGGACAGTGACCATGTCATCTTATCTGCCGTTCAGCCTGAGACTGTCGCGCAAAGACTTTCTGTAAAAGAAGAAATCATAGATGAAGGGCAGGGGTAATACGCCGTTATGAAAGAAAGAGGACTTTTAATCGTTCTCTCTGGACCTTCGGGAGTTGGAAAAGGAACGGTCAGACAAGCCATTTTCTCCCAGGAAGATACAAAATTTGAATACTCTATTTCTGTGACAACCCGCAAACCGCGTGAAGGTGAAAGAAATGGTGTTGATTATTTCTTTAAAACCAGGGAAGAATTTGAACATATGATTGAAAACAAAAAGCTGTTAGAATGGGCAGAATATGTCGGGAATTACTACGGCACGCCTGTTGACTATGTAGAACAAACATTGAGCGAAGGAAAAGATGTTTTCCTTGAAATCGAAGTGCAAGGTGCACTTCAAGTAAGAGAAGCATTCCCGGAAGGTCTCTTTATTTTCCTTGCACCGCCAAGTCTTTCAGAACTTCAAAACCGCATTATTACACGCGGGACAGAATCTGAGGATCTCATCCGTAACCGAATGGCTGCTGCAAAAGAAGAAATTGAAATGATGGATGCTTATGACTATGTCGTTGAAAACGACGATGTCGAGCTTGCATGTGAAAGAATTAAAGCGATCGTCCTTGCAGAGCACCTGCGAAGAGACAGAGTCGCACCAAGATATAAAAAAATGCTGGGGGTAGAATAAACCATGTTAGATCCTTCAATTGACTCATTGATGAACAAACTTGACTCAAAATATACACTTGTCACAGTGTCTGCACGCCGTGCACGTGAAATGCAAATCCATCAAGATCAACAAATCGAAAACACAAAATCCTATAAATTTGTAGGGAAAGCTCTTGAAGAAATCGATGCTGGTCTTTTGACATTTGAAAAAGAAGAGCAAGAATAACATCGCTTCTGCTATGCAGATACGATACGTTCAAAAAAGTCAAAACTATGATTGGTTTTGACTTTTTTGAATTGTAGACGAATTTGTGAAAAAGGCCGTTAAGGGGGACAAACAAATGTTACAGTCAAAAAATATTTTACTCGGCGTCAGCGGAGGAATCGCCGTATATAAAGCAGCTGCACTCACTAGTAAACTTGTACAGGCAGGCGCAAACGTAAGAGTGATTATGACAGAATCTGCCCGTGAGTTTGTGTCTCCGCTCACCTTTCAAGCCCTATCTCGGCATGAGGTGTATGTGGATACATTTAAAGAAAATAATCCAAAAGTCATAGCGCATATTGATGTAGCTGACTGGGCCGATCTCATTCTTGTTGCCCCTGCAACAGCACATACCATTGGTAAAATGGCCGCAGGACTTGCTGATGATATGCTCACAACGACCTTGCTTGCTTCAACAGCTCCTGTATGGGTTGCACCGGCTATGAATGTGCACATGTATGACCATCCAGCTGTCAAACGGAACATCCGCACTTTATATGAAGACGGCTACCGGTTTATAGAGCCAAGTGAAGGCTATTTAGCATGCGGCTACATTGGAAAAGGACGCTTAGAGGAGCCTGAAAAAATTGTTGAACACATCCGTGCGTTTTTTGATGAGCCAACCAGCTTGCCGCTTTCAGGCAAAAAAGTTGTGGTCACAGCTGGTCCTACACGAGAAGTGATCGACCCTGTTCGTTTTCTTTCAAATCGATCTTCTGGGAAAATGGGCTATGCCATTGCAGAAGCTGCCGAGCAAATGGGGGCTGATGTCACGCTCATTTCAGGACCTGTTTCGTTAACTGCGCCTGAGCATGTGAATGTGGTGCAAGTGGAATCGGCTGAGGAGATGTATCAAGCAGCGTTAGAGGTGTACGAGACAGCAGATATAGTGATTAAATCAGCAGCCGTTGCCGATTATACGCCTGTCACGACGTATTCTCATAAAATGAAAAAACAAGACGGTGAACTAGCGGTTGAATTTAAGCGGACGAAAGATATTTTAAAAGAGCTTGGGAAGAGAAAAGAACATCAGGTGCTAGTCGGCTTTGCAGCTGAGACGCAGGATGTAGAATACTATGCGAAAAAGAAAATCGAATCCAAGCATTTAGATATGATTGTCGCGAACAATGTTGCAGCAGAGGGCGCGGGCTTTGGCACAGATACGAATGTCGCAGCATTGATCAAAGCAGACGGAACAAAAAAAGAGCTGCCAATGATGAGCAAAAAAGACCTTGCCTTTGAAATCTTACAGGAGGCAAAGCAGCTGCTGCCAAAAGAGCGTGATCGAGCATGATTGCTGAAGTGATCGTCGATGTCACAACGAAAGCCATTGACAGGCCATTTGACTATCGTGTGCCAGACCGCTTTAAAGGTCTTGTCAAGGCTGGTATGAGGGTAGTGGTTCCTTTTGGCCCAAGGAAGATTCAAGGGTTTGTGACAAAAATCAAAGAAGAAACAGACGTACAGTCAGGAAACATCAAGGACATTGTCGATTTATTTGATTTATCTCCTGTTCTGACAGATGAGCTATTGGAGCTTTCCCACTGGCTGACGGAAAAAACATTGTCCTATCATATTACGGCGCTTCAATCGATGCTTCCAGCAGCGATGAAAGCCAAATATGAAAAAGAAATTCAGGTGTTATCAGCTGAGGAACTTCCGCAGTCATTGAAAGAGCTTTTCGGTCAGCAAGAGAGCATCCTTTACGCTGACATTCCGCCTGAACAGCTGAAGCCTATTCAAAAGCATGTCCAAAAAGGTCATCTAGAAGTCAGATATCACGTCTCACAAAAATCCGGAAAGAAAAAGGTGCGGACACTTCAGATAGCAGTTACGAAAGAAAAACTTGAAGAAAAGCAGGAACAGTTAAAGAAAAATGCGGTGAAACAGAAGGCGCTGCTTACCTTTTTATTTCAAGCGAATGAAACGACGTTTTTAGCAAAAGATTTGCAGCAGCAAACAGGTGCTAGTTCTCAAACGATAAAAGCCTTGATTCAAGAAGGTCTGTTAACAGAAAGCTATGAAGAGATTTATCGAGATCCTTATCGAGACAGAAAGTTTACACCATCTACTCCTCTTGATCTCACAACAGAGCAAGCAGAAGCGGCAAAACCCATTCATCAAGCAGTGAGCGATGAAAAACATGAAACGTTTTTACTGCACGGGGTCACAGGAAGCGGTAAAACCGAAATTTATTTACAGACGATTGATCATGTCCTCCAAAAGGGAAAAGAAGCGATCGTCCTAGTTCCTGAAATTTCATTAACGCCTCAAATGGTCCAGCGTTTTAAAGAGCGCTTCGGGTCCAATGTGGCTGTCCTTCATAGCGGCTTATCGACTGGGGAAAAATACGATGAATGGCGGAAAATCCACCGCAAGGAAGTCAAGCTTGTCGTTGGCGCAAGATCGGCTGTTTTTGCCCCGTTTGAAAATCTAGGAATGATCATTATAGATGAAGAACACGAATCGTCATATAAACAAGAAGAAATGCCTCGGTATCATGCGAAAGATGTGGCCATTGAACGAGCAGGGCGGCACCAATGTCCGGTTGTATTAGGCAGTGCAACGCCTTCACTTGAGTCATATGCGCGTGCGAAAAAGGGTGTGTATACACTGCTGACGCTCAAACGGCGCGTCAATCAGCAGCAGCTGCCGCACGTTTCGTTAATTGATATGAGAGAAGAATTAAGAAACGGCAACCGCTCCATGTTCTCAGAAGAATTAATGCTCAGGTTAAAAGAAGTACTTGAAAGGAAAGAGCAGGCGGTTTTATTTCTCAATAAAAGAGGTTATTCATCCTTTGTGATGTGCCGGGATTGCGGATATGTGGAACAATGTCCTCATTGTGAGATCTCTCTCACTTATCACCGCTTTCAAAAACGGCTGAAGTGCCATTACTGCGGTCACGAAGCTCCTGTACCTGCAGAATGTCCAGAATGCCATAGTGAGCATATTCGCTATTTTGGTACAGGCACGCAGCGTGTGGAAGAAGAGCTGACGAAGGTATTGCCAGAAGCAAGGGTCATCCGAATGGATGTAGATACAACCTCTCGGAAAGGCGCACACGAAAAGCTTCTCACGTCCTTTGGTAATAAAGAAGCAGACATTCTGCTTGGGACGCAAATGATTGCAAAAGGATTAGACTTCCCAGATGTTACACTTGTCGGTGTCCTTAGTGCGGATACGTCTCTTCACATCCCTGATTTTCGTTCAAGTGAAAAAACGTTTCAGCTTCTTACACAAGTAAGCGGACGTGCGGGACGTCATGAAAAAGCGGGGTCAGTCATTATTCAATCATATACACCTTCGCATTATAGTATTGAATTAACCAAACAGCATGATTATGAAGCCTTTTATGAGCAGGAGATGTTGCACCGTCGTCATCAGTCCTATCCGCCATTTTATTTTTTGGCGATGGTGACTGTATCACATGAAGAAGTGACAAAGGCAGCGCATGTCACAGACAAAATTGTTCAGTTCCTGAAAATGAATTGTGCACCGAATACAAGAATTCTCGGTCCTGCTGCTTCTCCGATCGCTAAGATCAAAGATAGATATCGATATCAATGCGTGATAAAATACAAAAGGGAAAATGAACTGGCAAGTTTATTACGAAAAATACAAGATCATTATCAAAAAGAAATGGAACAAAAACAGTTGATGATATCAATCGATATGAATCCATATATGATGATGTAAAACGGAGGTCTTTTCGTGGCAATCAAACCGATAGTCTTACATCCTGCAGACGTGCTTGAACAACAAACAGAGCTTGTTGATACATTCGATAAAAAACTGAAAAAACTGCTGGATGATATGTATGATACAATGCTTGAACTAGATGGAGTCGGCCTAGCCGCACCACAAATCGGCATCTCAAAAAGAATCGCCGTGGTCGATATCGGAGAAGATTCTGGGAGGATTGACTTAGTAAATCCTGAGATTCTTGAAGTGGAAGGGAGCCAGACAGACATTGAAGGCTGCCTGAGCTTTCCATCTTTGTACGGAACGGTTGAAAGACCAAATTATGTGAAGGTGAAAGCCTTTGATAAGAAAGGCAAACCATTTACAATAGAAGCAGAAGGATTTTTAGCAAGAGCTTTATTGCATGAAATTGATCACTTAGACGGCGTATTATTCACGTCGAAGATCATTCAAACGTATACAGAAAAAGAACTTGCGGAAATGGAAGGGTGAAGAAAATGGCACGTATCGTATTTATGGGAACCCCTGATTTCTCAGTACCTGTGCTGCAAACACTTATAACAGAAGGATACGAAGTTGTCGGGGTCGTCACACAGCCAGATCGCCCGAAAGGCAGAAAACGAGTGCTCACGCCGCCTCCTGTAAAAGTAGAAGCCTTAAAACACGGCATTCCAGTTTTACAGCCTGAAAAGGTACGTCTTGATGAAGAAATTGATAAAGTGCTTGCGTTAAAGCCAGATTTGATCGTAACAGCAGCATTCGGACAAATTTTGCCAAAAAGATTACTTGATGAACCTGAATTTGGCTGTATCAACGTTCATGCCTCACTGCTCCCAGAACTAAGAGGCGGTGCACCGATCCATTATGCGATCCTGCAAGGCAAAAAGAAAACAGGCGTGACGATCATGTATATGGTAGAAAAGCTTGATGCAGGTGACATGATTAGCAAAGTAGAAGTAGAAATTGATGAATTAGACAACGTCGGAACACTGCACGATAAATTAAGTGTGGCTGGTGCGGCCTTATTAAAAGACACAGTTCCAAATGTGTTAAGCAGGTCTATCTCGCCAATTCCGCAAAATGAAGAGGCAGCAACGTATGCACCAAATATTAAGCGAGAGCAGGAAAGGTTAGACTGGACCAAGCCAGGGGAAGAGCTTTACAACCAAGTTCGCGGCTTAAATCCATGGCCAGTTGCCTATACTGAATGGAACGGTGCTAACTTAAAAGTATGGGAAGCGAAAAAAGTTCCGCTTCAAGCACCAGAAGAACCTGGGAAAGTGATTGAGCTTCAAAAAGAAGGACCAGTCGTTGGAACAGGAAATCAGCAAGGCCTTTTATTAACGAGTGTACAGCCCGCTGGAAAGAAAAAAATGAGCGGTGAAGACTTCTTAAGAGGCGCAAATATCGAAATTGGACAGAAATTAGGGCTAATCAATGAAGAAAAGTAATGTGAGAGAAGTAGCGCTAGACGCTTTAATCAAACTCGAACAAAATCAAGCCTACAGTAACTTGCTTTTGCAGTCAGTGATGAAAGAGAAAGAACTCTCCGATCAAGACAAACCGCTATTAACAGAACTTGTATACGGTACACTGCAAAACAAGCTGGCACTTGATTATATGCTCACACCCTTTGTGAAAAAACCGCAAAAAGTGGCTCCTTGGGTGATGCAGCTTTTACGGATGTCTCTTTATCAGATGGTTTATCTTGAAAAAATTCCAGATCGTGCAGCCATCCATGAAGCAGTGGAACTCACGAAAAAGCGCGGACATAAAGGTATTTCTTCACTAGTCAACGGCGTTCTTCGTTCTGTGCAGAGAGAAGGCGTGCCATCATTTGATGCGATCAAAGATCCGGTCAAGCGGCTATCGGTTGAGACAAGCCATCCATTGTGGCTCGTACAAGAATGGGTGGAGGCGTACGGTTTTGAAGCAGCAGAAAGCATGTGCCGTATTCATTTAGTCCCGCCAAAGCAGACATTGCGTGTCAATCAAATGAAAAAAAACCGCACTGCACTGCAGCAAGAACTCATGGATGCAGGAATTGAGACAGAACTCGGCGATCTCTCTGAGGATGCACTCAAACTCATGAAAGGATCTATCGTATCCACTCCTTTCTTTCAAGAGGGCTTTGTCACGATCCAAGATGAAAGCTCCATGCTTGTCGCAAGAGCGCTGGACCCTCAGCCGGGAGAAATGGTGCTTGATGCCTGTGCCGCCCCTGGTGGTAAATCAACACATATTGCAGAGCGAATGAACGATGAGGGGAACATTGTGTCTCTTGATTTACATGAGCACAAAGTAAAACTGATCAAACAGGCGGCAAAGCGTCTAAACTTAACGCATATTGAGGCAAAAGCGCTTGATGCAAGAAAAGCATCCGACCATTATGATGATGCTTCGTTTGACCGTATTCTCATTGATGCACCATGTTCAGGTTTTGGCGTCATCAGACGAAAACCAGATATGAAATATACAAAGTCCTCGGAAGACTCAGCAAGACTTGCGACAATTCAGCAATCGATCTTGCATGAAACAGCCCAGCTGCTAAAGCCAGGCGGAACCCTTGTATACAGTACATGTACAATGGATCCAACAGAAAATCAACAAGTGATTCATGCGTTTTTACAAGAACACCAAGACTTCGAACCCGATCTATCTCTTAATGAACGGCTGCCTGAGCAGGTTGCTCCGTTTGTTCAAAACGGAAGTGTACAAATACTTCCTCATTATTTCGGAACAGATGGTTTCTTTATTTGCAGCATGAGAAAGAAGGGATAAAAAATGACAGAACAAAAACAAAAAGTAAGAAAAGAACTGAAAACAGACATGCCGTCGATCTACTCGTTTGAGCTAAATGAAATCAAAGACTGGTTAAAGGAACAAGGCGAAAAGCCTTTCCGTGCAACACAAATTTTTGAGTGGCTTTATGAAAAACGCGTCACATCCTTTGATGAAATGTCTAACCTTTCAAAGGAATTAAGAGAAAAATTAAAAGATCAATTCGCCATCACGACTTTAAAAACAGTGATCAAACAAACATCTCAAGATGGAACGATCAAGTTCTTATTTGAATTACACGATGGCTATACCATTGAAACCGTGCTAATGCGCCACGAATACGGCAACTCTGTCTGCGTCACAACACAGGTTGGCTGCCGGATTGGCTGTACATTCTGTGCATCTACACTTGGTGGATTGAAACGTAACCTTGAGGCGGGAGAAATTGTGGCCCAAGTCTTGAAAGTACAACAGGCGCTTGATGAAACAGATGAACGTGTCAGCTCAGTTGTCATTATGGGAATTGGCGAACCGTTTGATAACTTTGATGAAATGCTTGCATTCCTTAAAATCATTAACCATGATAACGGCTTAAATATTGGAGCACGTCATATTACGGTTTCGACGAGCGGGATCATTCCAAAGATTTATCAATTTGCGGATGAGCAAATGCAAATCAACTTTGCTGTCTCCCTGCACGCACCAAATACTGAAATTCGAAGCCGCCTCATGCCAATCAATAAGGCATACAAGCTGCCAAAATTAATGGAAGCTATTGAATATTACATTCAAAAAACAGGCAGACGCGTGAGCTTTGAATACGGTCTGTTTGGCGGAGTCAATGATCAAGTCCATCACGCAGAAGAACTTGCTGATTTATTAAAAGGAATCAAATGCCATGTAAACCTCATCCCGGTGAACTATGTACCAGAAAGAGATTACGTGAGAACACCAAGAGAACAAATCTTCCTATTTGAAAAAACGCTGAAAGAACGAGGCGTAAACGTAACGATTAGACGAGAGCAAGGCCATGATATTGATGCTGCTTGCGGTCAGCTAAGAGCGAAGGAGCGTCAGGAAGAGACGAGGTGACGAATGTTGATAAGGGCAGCCTTTCAAACCGATACAGGAAAAGTCCGTCAGCATAATGAAGATGATGCAGGTATTTTTGAAGCAAAAGAAGACACACTTCTAGCTGTTGTAGCAGATGGAATGGGAGGTCATCTTGCTGGTGATGTAGCCAGCAAGATGGCAGTTTCTTCTTTAAAAGAATACTGGCAAGAAACATCTTCAATTCCAAATAAACCAGCCGATCAAGAAAATTGGTTAATCTCAAAAATTAGCGACATTAATGACCAAGTATACGAACATGCGAAAAACAATGAGGAATGCCAAGGAATGGGGACGACCATCGTTTGTGCGCTCGTGCATTTGCAAACGGTCACAATTGCCCATATTGGTGACAGCCGCTGCTATTTGCTAAGAGAAGGCGCGCTGACCCAATTAACAGATGATCACTCACTAGTGAATGAGTTAGTGAAAACAGGAGAGATTTCAAAAGCGGATGCAGAATATCATCCAAGAAAAAATGTGCTGACCAAAGCGTTAGGAACAGATAAACACGTTCAAATTGATGCACGAACTTTTGAAGTGGATCCAGGAGATCAAATTTTGCTTTGCTCAGACGGATTATCGAATAAAGTAGAAGAAGAACATTTGATTCAGATTTTATCGCAAACAACCGCACCAGATGAAAAAGTAACAGAGTTAGTTCAAACAGCGAATGACAACGGCGGTGAAGATAACATTACAGCAGTACTGTTAGAAATCTCCTCCCAAACAGAGGAGGGTGACAGCAAGTGTTGATCGGAAAAAGGATCAGCGGCCGTTATCAAATTCTTCGCGCCATAGGCGGAGGCGGAATGGCCAACGTTTATTTGGCGGAGGATATGATTTTAGATCGCGAAGTGGCGATTAAAATTTTACGGTTTGACTTTGCAAGCGATGATGATTTTATTAGACGGTTCCGGAGAGAAGCGCAATCAGCAGCCAGCTTAGATCATCCGAATATTGTCAGTATCTACGATGTAGGAGAAGAAGATGACATTTATTATATTGTCATGGAATATGTCGAAGGGATGACGCTGAAAGAATACATACACGCCAATGGACCGCTTCATCCAAAAGAAGCCGTTCGCATTATGGAGCAAGTCGTTGCGGCGATGGAAGAAGCCCATGCGAAACAGCTCGTCCATCGAGACATTAAGCCTCACAATATATTAATAGACAACTTGGGAAATATCAAAGTCACTGATTTTGGCATTGCCATGGCACTTAGCTCAGCGACCATTACCCATACGAATTCTGTTCTTGGCTCCGTGCATTATTTGTCCCCAGAGCAAGCGCGCGGCGGTCTTGCAACGAAAAAGTCAGACATTTATTCACTGGGTATTGTTCTTTATGAGCTGATTTCAGGACGCATGCCATTTGAAGGAGAATCCGCTGTCAGTGTGGCACTGAAGCATTTGCAATCAGAGCCGCCATCTGTGAGAAGATGGAATCCTTCTGTACCACAAAGCGTGGAGAACATCATTTTAAAAGCGATGGCCAAAGATCCATTCTATCGATACGAAGATGCATCTGAAATGCAAAAAGACTTAAAAACGACTTTTGACCCTGCAAGACTAAAAGAAAAGCGCTTTGTCATTGAAGAAGATCATGAAGCAACAAAAGCCATTCCTATTATAAAAGATCATCAAGTCGATCAAGACAATGAAAAAACAGCCGTCCACCCGGTTCAAAAACCAAAGAAAAAAGAGAAACAAAAGCCGAAGAAAAAACGGAAAAAATGGCCGTGGATTGTAGCGTCGTTCTTATTTGTTTTGACGGCTGCGACCATTTTAGCGATCACGGTCTTCCCAGGATTACTCTTTCCAAAAGACGTAGAGGTAACCGATGTTTCTGGCATGACGGTTGAAAAAGCGGAAGATACCTTGAAGAAAGCCGGATTTACCGTCGCTTCTGAACCCATTGATATTGCCGACGAGAAGATTGAAAAAGGGCTGGTTGTCAAAACAGACCCGAAAATCGGAACAAAGGTAAAAGAAGGGACAGAAATTCAGCTTTATCAAAGTACAGGTAAAGAAAAAACCGAATTACCTGATGTAACAGGTGAAAAGGTCGAGAAAGCAAAAGAACTATTAGAGAAAAAAGGGTTTAAACAGGTTGTTGTAGAGGAAGTGAATGATAATGACACAGAATCAGGCATTGTCATGGAACAGAAACCTTCCGCAAATACAGAACTTGTCGCAGCAGATGAAGAAGTCACATTGACCGTCAGTATAGGCCCTGCCGATATTACCTTACGGGATTTAACGACGTATAGTAAACAGGCCGCATCAAATTATCTAGAGGATAATGGACTAAAGCTAGATGAAAAAGAAGCATATTCTGACGATGTGCCAAAAGGTGAGGTCATGAAGCAGGAACCAGGAGCGGGGACAGCTGTTAAACCTGGTGATACGGTTAAAATTACGTTCTCTCTTGGCCCAAAAGAGAAACCGGCTAAAACGGTGACTGAAAAGATTGCGATCCCCTATGAACCAGAAACAGAAGGACAAGAAATGAATGTTCAAATATCTATTGATGACGCAGAACATAGCATTTCTGATTTATATGAAACCTTTAAAATCACTGCGCCTACTGAGCGAACGATTAAATTTAAGATAGAACCTGGTCAAAAAGGATACTATCAGGTGACAGTGGATGATAAAGTAGTAAGCTCCAAAACGATTGAATACCCTGATGATGAATAAAGGAGGGACTTTATGCCTGAGGGCAAAATTATTAAAGCATTAAGCGGATTTTATTATGTGCTGGATGAGTCTCTAGAAAGTGGCAAAGTAATTCAGTGTAGAGCAAGAGGGATTTTTCGTAAAAACAAAATAACCCCTCTTGTTGGAGATTATGTCGTCTATCAAGCAGATAACGATAAGGAAGGCTATTTGCTGGAAGTAAAAGAGCGGACCAATGAGCTGATTCGGCCGCCTATTAGCAACGTTGATCAAGCGGTGCTCGTTTTCTCAGCAGCAGAGCCGACCTTTAGTACATCGCTTTTAGACAGATTCCTAGTGCTTGTTGAAGAGAGCCGGATTGAACCGATTATCTGCATCACAAAAATGGACTTGCTGAAAACAGAGCAAGAGCGAGAAACGATTCAAGCCTATGCAGAAGACTATCGCCAAATTGGATACGACGTTCATTTAACATCGACGATCGAAGGGGATGGAATTGAAAAGCTGACCCCGCATTTCCATCACAAGATTACTGTATTTGCAGGTCAATCAGGTGTAGGGAAGTCTTCTCTCTTAAATGCGATGAGTCCTGATTTAGCACTGAAAACAAATGATATTTCCTCCCATCTTGGCAGGGGGAAACATACAACAAGACATGTGGAACTCATTCGAACGGCTGAAGGGCTCATTGCTGATACACCAGGATTCAGCTCGCTTGAATTTACAGGTATCGAAGCGGAAGATTTAGGGCTCTATTTCTTAGAAATCAGAGAGAAGAGTGCAGAATGTAAATTCAGGGGCTGTTTGCATGTAAAAGAGCCTGGATGTGCGGTAAAAGAGGCAGTAGAAGACGATCGCATCAGAGAGTATCGCTATCAGCATTATTTAGAGTTTTTAACTGAAATTAAAGATAGAAAGCCGAGGTACTAAGTCATGGTTTATATTGCCCCATCCATTTTATCAGCCGATTTTGCCAATCTGGAGAAAGATATCCGTGATGTGGAACAAGGTGGAGCGGATTATATTCATATTGATGTGATGGACGGTCATTTTGTACCGAATATGACATTTGGACCAAATGTAGTGGAGGCGATCAGGCCGCATACAAAGCTGCCGCTCGATGTTCACTTAATGATTGAGCAGCCAGACCAGTATATCCCTGCATTTGCAAAAGCGGGCGCTGATATTATTTCTGTTCATGTCGAGGCGTGTCCACACTTACATCGCACGATTCAGCATATAAAAGAACAAGGTGTCAAAGCAGGGGTTGTTTTAAACCCGCACACACCCGTTTCTCAAATCGCGCATGTATTAGAGGATGTTGACCTTGTCTTATTCATGACGGTGAACCCTGGTTTTGGCGGACAGGCGTTTATTCCATCTGTTCTCTCAAAGGTAAAAGAAGTAAAGACACTTAGTGAACAAAAAGGCTTAACTGATTTACTCATTGAAATAGATGGCGGTGTCAATGTAGAGACAGCAAAGAGCTGCAAAGAAGCAGGCGCTAATCTACTTGTTGCCGGCTCAGCGGTATATGGGAAAGATGACCGCGCGGCGGCCATTCAGGCCATTCGAGAAGCATAAGAAAAGGAACCAAAGTCATTGTGATCTTTGGTTCTTTTTCAATGGAGAGGAGCGTAATCATGCACATACATATCGTAGCCGGCGGTCCTTTTGCGTACATCCCGCCGCTTGATCATGAAGCATCTGAGGAGGACATTCTCTGGGTCGGCGTAGATCGGGGAACCCTTTTCTTACTAGAGCATGGCATTGTACCTGACAGAGCATTTGGTGATTTTGATAGTGTGACAGAAGAAGAGCTTCATGAGCTGAAAAAGAAATTGCCTGCACTCAATCTATTTCAGGCAGAGAAAGATGAAACGGATTTAGAACTTGCGCTGAACTGGTCTTTGCGTCAGAATCCAGCACATATTCAAATTTACGGCATCACAGGCGGAAGAGCAGATCATTTTCTTGGGAATATCCATCTCCTTTACAAAGGCATTCAGCACAAACAGAGCATGACCCTTGTAGATAAACAAAATATCATTCAAATGTTTGGACCTGGTACATACGAAATCAAACAAGACCTGGATAAAAAATATGTGTCGTTTTTGCCTTTCGGTACATCGATTGAAAAGCTGACATTAAAAGGTTTCAAATATCCTCTGAAAAATTGTCATATTGAGCCTGGTTCCACACTATGTATTAGTAACGAACTCATCCACTCAAATGGTACTTTTTCTTTTCATGAAGGCATATTAATAATGGTAAGAAGCAAAGATTGACCAACCTATCAATGTGGATGGCTGATTAAGCTCAATTGTGCTGCAAGCGGTACTTTTAGGAGGGGGACAAAATGAAATTTTATACAATCAAACTGCCTAGATTTCTTGGCGGCATTGTCCGTGCGATGCTTGGTTCATTTAAGAAAGATTAATGAGTAATCTCCTTTATTTCCACATAAAAACGCCTGCTACATTTAACTGTAGCAGGCGTTTACTCTTGCTTATACACGCTCAACTTTACCAGATTTCAAAGCTCGAGCTGATACATATACTCTTTTAGGCTTACCGTCCACTAGAATACGAACTTTTTGAAGGTTCGCGCCCCATGTACGTTTTGTAGAGTTCATTGCGTGAGAACGGTTGTTCCCAGCTTTTGTTTTTCTGCCTGTAATAACGCATTTACGTGCCATTTGTTTCCCTCCTAACTGCGAAAACATCATCATATTCTTCATATACGTACTTAGAGATGCCTCAAGATACTTTAATAATTTACCACAGCTTCAAGGGGTTTGCAAGGATTGTTTGCTCCTCTTTCAAGAAAAATACCTTGACATCTTGATAAAAAATCAAGGCTATAGTATAAGTAGGATTGGGTCGGATTGAATGATTTCTTTTAAAAAGAAGGGTCTTATAGTAAAATAGTGATAACTCAGGGCAATTTCTCAAAAAGGGGGAACCAATGTGTCCATTGAACTTAGAACGAAATACGGACAAATTGATATATCAAATGAAGTCATTGCAATGGTGGCAGGAGGCGCTGCGATCGATTGCTATGGTATTGTTGGCATGGCGTCCAAAAATCAAATAAAGGATGGCTTGACGGATATTCTCCGCAAAGAGAACTTCAGCCGGGGTGTTCTTGTGCGTCAAAAAGAAGATCGCATTCATATTGATATGTACATCATCGTCAGCTACGGTACAAAAATATCAGAAGTCGCACATAATGTTCAAACGAAAGTCAAATATACGATTCATCACACGATTGGACTTTCAGTTGACTCAGTCAACATTTATGTACAAGGAGTAAAAGTTACGAACCCGTAGTAAGGAGGAAATATATTGTCTATTAGAAATCTGGGTGGCCGCTCATTTGCAAAAATGATTCTTGCAGGTGCTCACCATCTTTCTCAAAACGCACAAATTGTTGATGCGTTAAATGTTTTTCCAGTGCCAGACGGAGACACGGGGACAAATATGAATTTGTCAATGACTTCAGGGGCAAAAGCAGTTGAAGAAACAAATACCGATCACATTGGTAAGGTCGGGGTGGCTCTGTCAAAAGGGCTGTTAATGGGGGCAAGAGGAAACTCAGGTGTGATCCTGTCTCAGCTCTTCAGAGGTTTTAGCAAAAATATAGAACAAAAAGAAACAATTGATGCAAAAGAATTTGCGCTTGCCTTGCAGGCCGGTGTTGATACAGCATATAAAGCCGTCATGAAACCGATTGAAGGAACCATCTTAACGGTTGCAAAAGACGCAGCAAAGAAAGCGGTTGCTGTTTCAGCAACAGAAGACCAAATCGATCGTGTGCTTGAATTAACGATTGAGGAAGCAAGAGCATCACTTGACCGCACACCAGATCTCCTTCCTGTTTTAAAAGAAGTCGGCGTTGTAGATAGCGGCGGTAAAGGACTTCTTTGTGTATATGAAGGATTCCTTGCTTCATTAAGAGGAGAAGAGCTTCCTCCTAAAACAGCCTCTTTGCCAACATTAAAAGAATTAGTGAGTGCAGAGCATCATAAAAGTGCACAAAGCCATATGAACACAGAAGATATTGAATTTGGCTACTGTACAGAATTTATGGTGAAATTTGAAGAAGACAAACAGTCCTTTGACGAAAATGCCTTCAGAGAAGAATTAAGCGAATTCGGAGATTCACTTCTTGTGGTATCTGATGATACGCTTGCAAAAGTTCATATTCATGCAGAGCAGCCAGGGGATGTCTTATCATATGCACAGCGCTACGGCAGCTTAATTAATATGAAAATTGAAAACATGAGAGAGCAGCATAGCTCGATCGTCAATGAAGAAAAAGATCACTCGCCTGCTGCACCAAAAGCAACAGCTGCTGAAAAACAGCGTTTTGGAGTAGTGAGTGTCGCAATGGGAGAAGGGATTGCTGACTTGTTTAAAAGTATCGGAGCATCCGTCGTCATTGAAGGCGGACAGACAATGAATCCGAGCACAGAAGACATTGTCAAAGCAATTGATAGCATTCATGCCGAAACCGTCTTTATCTTACCTAATAATTCTAATATTGTCATGGCAGCTAAACAGGCGGCAACTGTCTCAAGTCGTGAGGTCGTTGTTATTCCGACAAAGACCGTTCCTCAAGGAATGTCGGCACTTCTTTCTCTAAATGAAGCAGCTTCAAATGAAGACAATGAAGCAGCGATGTTAGAAGCGATTGATCATGTGAAAAGCGGCCAAATTACCTTTGCAGTGAGAGATACCCAAATTGATGGGATCGACATTGCCAAAGGCGATTATATGGGCCTATACAATGGAAAAATCACCTTAACAGCTAAAAATCAATTAGATGCAGCAAAAGAGCTTTTGACCCAAATGGTGACAGAAGATGATGAGATTGTCACAATCATCAAAGGGGAAGATGCATCATCTGATGAGATGGAAGCTTTAGAAGCATATATTGAAGAAACATTTGAAGATGTAGAAGTTGAAGTCCACGATGGAAAACAGCCGCTTTATTCATATATTTTGGCTGTTGAATAAAGAAAGAAGGGCACATGAAGCCCTTCTTCTTCTTTTGCATTTTTTTACTATGTGTTCATCGGTGAAATGAGTTGCGGGAATCGAATGAATCCATTAGTCTAAAGGGAGTAACAAACCAATCTGTGATTGGTGATGAGAGGGGAAGACCTATGAAATTTAGAAGTGTGTTTGATATTATTGGACCCGTCATGATTGGTCCATCAAGTTCGCACACGGCGGGTGCGGCTCGTATTGGAAGAGTGGCTCGCAGCTTGTTCGGAAGAGAACCGAAACGAATTACTGTATCGTTTTATGGCTCTTTTAAAGATACGTATAAAGGACACGGGACAGATGTAGCCATTATCGGCGGTGTTCTTGACTTTGATACATTTGATGAACGAATTAAAACAGCGATCGATATTGCAAAAAGCAAAGAAATCGACATTGAGTTTAAAGAAGAAGATGCGGTGCCAGCGCATCCAAATACAGCAAAAGTAGAAATTTCAGATGCGAATGGAAGCCTTGAATTAATCGGGATTTCCATTGGCGGAGGTAAAATTGAAATCACAGAATTAAATGGCTTTGAACTGAGACTCTCAGGGAATCACCCGGCCATTCTTGTGGTTCATAACGACCGTTACGGGACGATTGCAGCAGTTGCCAATGTGTTAGCGAAATTCGCCATCAACATTGGTCATATGGAAGTGGCACGTAAAGAGGTCGGGCAAGAAGCACTCATGACGATTGAAGTGGATCAGAATATTGATCCAGCGGTTTTAACAGAGCTTGAGACGCTGCCAAACATTATTCAAGTCACACAAATTGCAGAGTAACAACAAGGAGGTTATGTATGATGTTTAAAAACGTCAAAGAACTCGTGCAGCTAACAGAAGAACGGAATACCTCCATTTCAGAAATTATGATTACTCAAGAAATGGAAGTGACAGGGAAGTCACGTGAAGACATTTTCTCGCAGATGTACCGCAACCTAGAAGTGATGGAACAGGCCGTTGAAAACGGACTGAAAGGTGTGAAATCATTATCTGGTTTAACAGGCGGGGATGCTGTGAAACTTCAAGCATATATCGCATCAGGCAAAACATTGTCTGGTCATACCATTTTAGATGCTGTCAGTAAGGCAGTGGCAACAAATGAAGTGAACGCAGCAATGGGAACGATCTGTGCAACGCCTACAGCTGGCTCAGCAGGTGTTGTGCCAGGAACGCTCTTTGCGGTGAAAGAAACATTAAAGCCAACAAAGGAACAAATGGTCAGATTCCTATTTACATCTGGTGCATTTGGTTTTGTTGTCGCCAATAACGCAAGTATCTCTGGTGCAGCAGGCGGCTGTCAGGCAGAAGTAGGATCTGCATCAGGTATGGCAGCAGCAGCCATTGTAGAAATGGCAGGCGGTACGCCGCAGCAATCCGCTGAAGCCATGGCCATCACCTTAAAAAATATGCTAGGTCTTGTTTGCGATCCAGTCGCAGGACTTGTGGAAGTGCCATGTGTGAAACGAAACGCAATGGGCGCTTCTAATGCGATGATTGCAGCAGATATGGCACTTGCCGGCATTACAAGCCGCATCCCTTGTGATGAAGTCATTGATGCGATGTACAAAATTGGTCAAACGATGCCAACCGCTCTTCGTGAGACTGCACAAGGCGGACTTGCTGCAACACCGACAGCAAGGGAGCTTGAAAAGAAGATTTTCGGAGGTGTGACCTCATCTCGTGATACAGAAATTGCAAGATAAGATCTCTGCCTTGAAAGGGATTGGAGAAGAAACAGAAAAAACACTAAATGAACTTGGAATCTACACAGTAGCCGATTTACTCGGCTACTTTCCTTATCGATATGACGACTATGAGCTTCGCAACTTAGAAGAAGTCAGGCATGACGAACGTGTCACAGTTGAAGGAAAAGTGCACAGTGAGCCCGTTCTCACCTATTATGGAAAAAAACGAAGCAGGCTGACATTCAGGCTGCTTGTCGGTCGTTTTTTGATTACAGCCATATGCTTCAATCGCCCTTATTTAAAACGAAGTCTTGTTTTAGGCGATACGGTATCCGTCACAGGGAAGTGGGATAAAAACCGGCAATCCATTATGGTTCAGGAATTTAAAAAAGGAACACACGAACAAGATGGCAGTATAGAACCTGTTTATTCAGTCAAAGAAAATGTAACCGTGAAGATGATGAGACGATTTGTAAAACAAGCGTTGTCACTCTATGTAGATCATGCAGAAGATCCACTGCCAAAGCAGCTTGTAGCTGCTTATAAACTCATGTCTTATCAAGAAGCACTAAAAACCATTCATCTCCCTGAAACGAGAGACTCGCTCAAGCAAGCAAGACGACGCTTCGTGTACGAGGAATTTCTCATCTTCCAGCTGAAGATGCAGGCGATCAGAAAAAAAGAACGAGAAAAAACATCAGGCATCCAGCATCCGTTCTCAAAAGAGGCGGTCTTTGAGTTTGTTCATAGCCTGCCGTTCCCGCTGACAAAAGCACAATCAAGAGTGCTGGATGAAATTATGTCAGATATGGCATCCCCGTACCGGATGAACCGGCTTCTTCAAGGGGATGTTGGATCGGGGAAAACAGCTGTAGCGGCAATTGCCCTTTATGCCGCCCATTTATCCGGCTTTCAAGGTGCGCTGATGGTGCCAACTGAAATTTTGGCTGAACAGCATGCCGATTCACTGTATCAGCTATTTGAAAAATGGGGGCTAAATATTGCTCTTTTGACGAGTTCAGTGAAAGGAAAGCGCCGCAGAGAACTGCTTGAACGTCTGAAAGAGGGAGATATTGATATTTTAGTCGGCACGCATGCCCTTATCCAGGACGAAGTGGAATTTCAGCAGCTTGGTCTTGTTATTACAGATGAACAGCACAGGTTCGGCGTGGAACAGCGGAAAAAACTGCGAAGCAAAGGGCAGGACCCAGATGTTTTGTTTATGACCGCAACGCCGATTCCAAGAACGCTTGCCATCACAGTATTTGGAGAAATGGACGTCTCTGTCATTGATGAGCTGCCAGCTGGCCGAAAGCAGATTGAAACGTATTGGGTGAAGCATGACATGCTTGAGCGGATTCTTGCTTTTGTTGATAAAGAGCTGAGAAAAGGCAGACAAGCGTATATTATTTGTCCACTTATAGAAGAATCAGACAAACTGGATGTCCAAAATGCGATTGATGTTCACAGCATGCTGACAGAGGCGTATCGCGGAAAATGGTCGATCGGCTTGATGCACGGGAAACTCGCAAGTGATGAAAAAGATCAAGTGATGAGAGATTTCACTTCCAATGAAGTGCAAATCCTTGTGTCAACGACAGTTGTTGAAGTTGGAGTCAACGTGCCAAATGCGACCATCATGGTCATTTATGATGCAGACCGTTTTGGACTGTCACAGCTTCATCAGTTAAGAGGCCGGGTCGGACGCGGAGAGCATCAATCTTTTTGTATTTTAATGGCGGACCCTAAATCAGAGACCGGTAAAGAGCGCATGCGGATCATGTCTGAAACAACGGATGGCTTTGAACTGTCTGAAAAGGACTTAGAACTAAGAGGCCCTGGCGACTTCTTTGGCAAAAAACAAAGCGGAATGCCTGAATTTAAAGTGGCAGATATGGTTCATGACTATAGAGCGCTTGAAACCGCTAGAAAAGATGCGGCAGAGCTCGTGCAGTCTGAAGCCTTTTGGACAGACCCTGAATACAAAGAACTTAGGCAAACACTCGTAGACAGCGGTGTGCTTGGCGGAGATAAATTGAGCTGATCAAGTGCTGGAGGAATTTTCTTGTCTTTTTGAAACAAGGATTGATTTATCATCTATGAGATTATATACTACTATTAGTACCTAGTCATAAATGTACGGATGGTGTCTGCATATGAAACTAAATAAAAAAGAACGACAAAGGCTTCTCCAGCAAACGATCAGCTCGACTCCGTTCATTACTGATGAAGAATTGGCAAGTAAGTTCGGTGTAAGCATTCAAACAGTTCGTCTTGACCGTTTGGAGCTGTCAATCCCTGAATTACGCGAACGAATTAAGCACGTGGCCGAAAAGACATTAGAGGATGAAGTGAAGTCTCTTCCGCTGGATGAAGTCATTGGAGAAATGATTGATGTAGAGCTTGATGATCAAGCGATTTCCATTTTTGAAGTAAGAAAAGAGCATGTATTCAGCCGTAACCAAATTGCCAGGGGACATCATCTTTTTGCCCAGGCAAATTCGCTGGCAGTAGCCGTCATCGACGATGAACTGGCTTTGACAGCAAAAGCAAATATTAAGTTTACAAGGCAGGTCAAACAAGGCGAAAGAGTCGTCTCAAAAGCCAAAGTTGCCTCACATGATAAAGAAAAAGGCAGAACGGTAGTTGAAGTAAACAGCTATGTAGGTGAGGAAGTTGTCTTCTCAGGCGATTTCGTCATGTATCGCTCAAAACAAAAGTAAAAGGTGGCACATAACATGAGAATTGCAGTCGATGCAATGGGGGGAGATCATGCCCCTAAAGCCATTATTGACGGTGTGCAAAAAAGCTTAGAAGCATTTTCAGATATCGAGATTACACTAGTCGGCGATGAAAGCAAGATCAAATCATACATAACAAATCATGAACGCATCACGATCTTAGATGCAAAAGAAGTCATTGAACCAACGGATGAGCCAGTGCGTGCAGTGAGACGTAAAAAGGATTCTTCTATGGTGAAAATGGCGCAGGAAGTTTCAGAAGGAAGAGCAGATGCCTGTATTTCAGCTGGAAATACTGGGGCTCTCATGACAGCAGGCCTGTTTATCGTAGGCAGAATTGATGGCATTGACAGACCAGCACTTGCTCCGACGTTGCCAACACTTGATGGCAGCGGGTTCTTATTGTTGGATGTCGGCGCAAACGTTGATGCAAAGCCAGAGCATCTTGTGCAATATGCCATGATGGGATCTATTTACGCAGAGCATGTCTTCCCGAAGAGCAATCCACGCGTTGGACTTTTAAATGTCGGGACAGAAGATAAAAAAGGCAACGATTTAACGAAAAAAACCTTTGAATTATTAAAAGCATCAGATTTGAATTTCGTAGGAAATGTAGAATCGCGTGACTTATTAGAGGGTGTAGCTGATGTCGTTGTCACAGATGGTTTCACTGGGAATATCGCCCTTAAAACGATCGAAGGCACAGCCCTTTCTGTTTTTAAAATGCTGAAAGAAACCTTAACATCCAGTTTCACTGCTAAAATAGCAGCAGGTATGATGAAGCCAAAATTAATGCAGATGAAATCTAAAATGGATTACTCCGAATATGGTGGTGCCGCATTATTTGGTTTAAAAGCGCCCGTTATTAAAGCGCATGGTTCCTCTGATGAAAATGCGATTTTTCATGCCATTCGTCAGGCGCGCGACATCGTTAAAAAAGACGTTTCAGCTATCATTCATCAAGAAGTTCAAAAAGAAGACACGAATGAGTCGTAATGGAGGTAGAGCAGCATGAGTAAAATTGCTTTTTTATTCCCAGGCCAAGGTTCTCAAAAAATTGGCATGGGAAAAGATTTATTTGACCAAGAAGCAGCATCTAAAGCTGTGTTTGAAGAAGCAGATCAGACCCTTGGTTTTGATTTATCTTCAATGATTTTTGAAGGAGATGCAGAAGAACTGACGCTGACATATAATGCACAGCCAGCTCTTTTAACGACAAGCATCGCGATCTTAAAGAAGTTTGAAGAGAGCGGAATCAAAGCAGATTATGCAGCAGGGCACAGCCTGGGTGAATATACAGCCCTTGTTGCAGCGGGAGCTCTTTCGTTTAAAGATGCCGTTTACGCAGTGAGAAAGCGCGGCGAATTAATGAATGAAGCCGTTCCAGCAGGAGAAGGCGCAATGGCGGCGATTCTTGGCTTAGACCAAGCAGCGCTTGTAGAAGTGACAAAAGAAGTGACAGAAAGCGGTCATCTTGTAGAACTTGCGAACTTAAACTGTCCGGGCCAAATCGTCATCTCTGGTACAGCAAAAGGTGTGGAACTTGCATCAGAGAAAGCGAAAGAAAAGGGCGCAAAACGTGCAATTCCACTTGAAGTGAGTGGACCTTTCCATTCTGCATTAATGAAACCAGCAGCTGAAAAATTCACAGGTGTATTATCTAAATTAGACATTTCTGATGCCGCGACGCCAGTGATTTCAAACGTAACAGCAGACATCGTGACATCACGTAATGAAATTGAAACGAAGCTGATTGAACAATTGTATTCTCCTGTTCGATTTGAAGAAAGTGTAGAACGCCTGATTGACTTAGGCGTGACAACATTTATTGAAATTGGTCCTGGTAAAGTGCTCTCAGGTCTTGTGAAAAAAGTCAATCGCCGCCTGACGACCATTTCCGTATCAGATCAAGCAACAATTGAAGCAGCCATTCAAACACTCAAGGGGGATTCTTGATGCTTACAAATAAAACAGCCGTTGTCACAGGTGCATCTCGCGGTATTGGTCGTTCGATTGCGATCGATTTGGCGAAAAAAGGTGCCAATGTTGTGGTGAACTATTCAGGCAACGAAGCAAAAGCAAATGAAGTCGTAGATGAGATCAAAGCACTTGGCCAGCAGGCTTTTGCTGTCAAAGCGGATGTGTCAAATGCAGAAGAAGTACAGGCATTAATGAAACAAGCCGTTGATACATTTGGTTCAATCGACATTCTTGTGAATAATGCTGGAATTACAAAGGACAACCTGCTCATGAGAATGAAAGAAAATGAATGGGATGATGTCATTAACATAAACTTAAAAGGTGTCTTCAACTGTACAAAAGCTGTGACACGTCAAATGATGAAACAGCGCAGCGGAAGAATCATCAATGTAGCATCTGTTGTCGGCGTTTGCGGAAACCCTGGACAAGCAAACTACGTTGCAGCAAAAGCTGGTGTGATCGGTTTAACGAAAACAACAGCGAAAGAGCTGGCCAGCCGTCATATTACAGTCAATGCCGTAGCACCAGGCTTTATTTCTACTGATATGACTGACAAGCTTGATGAGAATGTTCAAACAGAAATGCTTAAGCAAATCCCGCTCGCACGCTTTGGTGCGCCTGAAGATATAAGCAACGTTGTTGTCTTTTTAGCTTCAGAAGGAGCAGGTTATATTACAGGCCAAACCATCCAAGTGGATGGCGGAATGGTTATGTCCTAAGAAATATCAAAATTTCGTTACGTTTTCTCTAGTTTTTTAAAAACGAATCAACTATAATACTTTGAGGGGAGGTGAAAGGCAATGGCAGACGTATTAGAGCGTGTATCAAAAATTATTGTAGACCGCCTTGGCGTTGATGAGGCTGACGTGAAAATGGAAGCTTCATTTAAAGAAGATTTAGGCGCTGATTCCCTTGATGTAGTTGAGCTAGTTATGGAACTTGAAGATGAGTTCGATATGGAAATTTCTGACGAAGATGCTGAAAAAATTGCAACAGTCGGTGACGCTGTGAACTACATAAATAGCCAGCAATAAGCGTAACAAAGTCCCGTCTATTTTCATGGCGGGACTTTGAAAATTTATGTTAGTTTCAACATATTCAGCTGATCAATTGTCAGCCTTTTTCAGATGCTAAGGAGCACGGTTTCCTTGCATGTAGAAAGAGAGACTCCATATAATCAGTATCCTTAAAGGCGATGACGCCTACCTGGAGGTTGCTATGCCAAAACACTATAAAGACAAACAGAAACAGAGCAAAAAACTAGAGCAATTCAGAGAATTTCAGCAGCGCATTTCTGTACACTTTAAAAATGAAAAACTACTCTATCAAGCCTTTACACATTCCTCTTATGTGAATGAGCATCGGAAAAAACCTTATGAGGATAATGAAAGACTTGAATTTTTAGGGGACGCTGTTTTAGAATTGACGATCTCACAGTTCTTATTTGCAAAGTATCCAGCCATGAGCGAGGGAGATTTAACAAAATTGAGAGCGGCGATCGTATGTGAGCCATCACTTGTGTCATTAGCACATGAGCTGTCCTTCGGAGACCTTGTTCTTTTAGGAAAAGGGGAAGAAATGACAGGCGGCAGAAAGCGTCCGGCACTCTTAGCAGACGTATTTGAGGCGTTTATCGGAGCGCTTTATTTAGATCAAGGACTTGAGCCTGTTGAACGATTCCTAGAAGCCTATGTGTACCCGAAAATTAATGACGGGGCATTCTCACATGTTATGGACTTTAAAAGCCAGCTTCAAGAATTTGTTCAGCGAGATGGAAAAGGTGTACTTGAATACCGAATCCTGCATGAAAAAGGCCCAGCACATAACCGGGAATTTGAAGCCAATGTATCCCTTAGAGGAGAAGTGCTCGGAATTGGAAATGGCCGTTCAAAAAAAGAAGCGGAACAGCATGCTGCACAGGAAGCACTTGCTAAATTACAGAAACATCATATGAACCAATAAAATCCCCCTCGTGATTCAGGGGGATTTCACTCTGTTTTCCATCATCTTTTTTCAGTTCATATGGTAAGATAATAGTACTTTAAATACATAAGGAGGATCACTCTCATGTTCCTCAAACGTTTAGACGTGATAGGATTCAAATCTTTCGCACAGCGGGTGACTGTAGACTTTGTCAAAGGGGTTACAGCTGTTGTTGGACCAAACGGAAGCGGCAAAAGTAATATTACTGATGCGATCCGCTGGGTACTTGGAGAGCAATCAGCAAAAAGCCTCCGCGGAGGAAAAATGGAAGACATCATTTTTGCAGGAAGTGACTCAAGAAAACGAGTCAACTTAGCAGAAGTGACATTAACGCTCGATAACGAAGATCACTTTTTGCCGATCGATTTTCACGAAGTCAGTGTGACAAGAAGAGTCTATCGTTCTGGAGAAAGTGAATTTCTCATTAACAATCAATCTGTCCGCTTAAAGGATATTATTGATCTTTTCATGGATTCAGGTCTTGGAAAAGAAGCTTTTTCGATCATCAGCCAAGGTAAGGTAGAAGAGATTCTATCGAGTAAAGCTGAAGAAAGACGTAGCATCTTTGAAGAAGCAGCTGGTGTCCTGAAATATAAAACAAGAAAGAAAAAAGCCGTGAACAAACTGTTTGAAACGCAGGACAACTTAAACCGGGTAGAAGATATTCTGCATGAACTAGAAGATCAAGTAGAACCACTAAGAATGCAGGCATCTATTGCAAAAGACTATCTGCAAAAGAAAGAAGAACTTGAAAATGTAGAAATTGCTCTCACCGTCCATGATATTGAAGCACTGCACAAAAAATGGACAACACTTGGTGAAGCTGTCGAGCGGTTCAAACAAGATGAAATGAAGCAGTCCACAGACATTCAAGCGAAGGAAGCCAAAATCGAAGAATCGAGAGACCGTATTCAGGCGCTTGACGATTCGATTCATGACCTCCAAGAAGTCCTCCTTTTCACAAGTGAAGAACTAGAAAAGCTTGAAGGGAAAAAAGAAGTTCTAAAAGAACGGAAAAAAAATGCGGCCGCTAACCAAGGGCAGCTAGAAGACACGCTCGTGCGTTTAACCGAAAAACAGGCGTTGTTAACGGAAAAGATTGAACAGCAGAAAGTCACACGTGACAGCCTGCAAACAGAAGTGCAGCAGCTAAAAGATGAAGTGAAAACAAAACAGCATCAGCTGTCTCTTCATAGTGAAGATGTGGAAGGGCAAATTGAACAGCTGAAAAGCGATTATTTTGACCTATTAAACGAGCAAGCTTCTATCCGAAACGAACGTAAATTACTAGAAGAACAGCAGCGCCAAGCAGCCTTGCAGCTAGAGCGGTTAACGCAAAATAATCAGAAACATATCGAAGAACGGGTATCTGTGAAGGAAAAGAAAACAGAAGCCGAGAAGCAACTTTCAGAACGAGAAGAAGACATTTTGGCTCAGGTGAAACGCTTTAGAGAAGCGGAACAAAAGCTAGAGCAGATGAAACGTCAATACGAGAAAAAAGAAACGGCACTTTACCAAGCCTATCAATATGTACAGCAGGCAAAATCTAAAAAAGAAATGCTTGAATCCATGCAGGAAGACTTCTCAGGATTTTTCCAAGGAGTGAAAGAGGTTTTAAAGGCAAAGGATCGGTTAGGCGGTATTCACGGGGCGATTGCAGAGCTGATTCAAACAGAGCAGCAACATGAAACAGCGATTGAAATTGCACTTGGCGCAGCCACGCAGCATGTCGTTACTGAAAATGAAGCGGCTGCCAGACAGGCCATTGGATACTTAAAGCAGCATTCCTTTGGGCGTGCGACCTTCCTGCCGATGAACGTCATCAAAGAACGAACCATTCAGTTCAGAGATATTCAAACAGCTGAGCAGCATGACGCATTTATCGGCGTAGCGAGTCAGCTCGTTTCCTTTGATGAAAAGTATGAAAAAGTCATTCGGAATTTGCTTGGAACGGTCCTGATTGTTCGAGACTTAAAAGGTGCCAACGAGCTAGCGAAAATGCTTGGACATCGTTATCGTATCGTGACCCTTGATGGGGACGTGGTGAACCCAGGCGGTTCAATGACTGGGGGAGGCGTAAAGAAAAAGAACAATTCCCTCCTGTCCAGAAACCGAGAGATTGAAACATTAACAAAGCAGCTCGTTGAGATGGAAGAAAAAACAACGATCCTTGAAAAAGAAACAAAAGAAACGAAGCAATCGATTGCCGAAAGCGAAGTCCAATTAAATGAATTGCGTCAGCGCGGCGAAATGCTTCGAGAAAAGCAGCAAGAGTTAAAAGGGACATTATATGAACTGCAAGTAGCTGAAAAAAATATTAACGCTCATCTAGAGCTCTATGATCAAGAAAAAGAAGAGTTGCAGCAGCGCTCTAGCGAACTTGCGAGCAAGGATAAAGAGCAGGCAGCCCTTGAAACATCTATAGGTGAGAAACTGACCTCTCTTGACGAAGAGATCAACACGTTAACAAAACGGAAGCAGACCCAAAGCTCAACGAAAGAAACCATTTCTTCCGAATTAACAGAGCTGAAAATCTCGCTTGCCAAAAAAGAGCAGTCTTTAGCAAATGAACAAGAAAAACTGTCGAGCTTAACGGCTGAATTAGAAGAGGCTGAAAAGACGCTGACGGAAACAAAAGAAGATTTGTCCCTCTTAACAAGTGAAATGTCATCCAGCTCAAACGGCGCCGAACAACTGGAAGAAGCGGCAAAAGAGAAACTGGAACATAAAAACAAAACGACAGCGCTTATCTCAGAGCGACGCAAACAGCGCCTGGCTCTTTCTGAAACATTAGAATTCGCTGAACGTGAACTGAAAGAGCAAAAACGCCTGTATAAACAGCTCACGACAAGCTTAAAAGATGAAGAAATCAAGCTTGGCCGCATGGAAGTTGAACTTGATAACCTCATCGCCTATTTAAACGAAGAGTATGCCCTTTCGTTTGAAGGAGCAAAAGAAATGTATCATCTGACGCTATCGCCGGATGAAGCAAGAAAACGCGTGAAATTGATCAAACTAGCCATTGAAGAGCTTGGAACAGTGAACTTAGGCAGCATTGACGAGTATGAACGTGTGAATGAACGTTTTCTCTTCTTAACTGAACAACGCAATGATCTGACAGAAGCGAAAAATACGTTATTCCAAGTCATTGAAGAAATGGATCAGGAGATGACGAAACGTTTCTCTGAGACATTCTCTCAAATCCGCGGACATTTTGAATCTGTTTTCCAAGCATTATTTGGCGGAGGAAGAGCAGACCTTAAGTTGACAGATCCAAACGATTTACTAAACTCAGGTGTCGATATTGTGGCGCAGCCGCCGGGGAAAAAGCTGCAAAATCTAAGCCTGCTTTCAGGCGGAGAAAGAGCATTAACAGCCATCGCTTTATTATTCTCGATCTTAAAAGTGAGACCTGTTCCATTCTGTGTGCTAGATGAGGTAGAAGCGGCGCTTGATGAAGCGAATGTGTTCCGCTTTGCCCAGTATTTAAAGAAATACAGCCAAGAAACACAGTTCATTGTGATTACACACCGAAAAGGAACCATGGAAGAAGCAGATGTTCTGTACGGTGTCACGATGCAGGAGTCAGGTGTCTCAAAACTGGTATCTGTCAAACTAGAGGAAACGAAAGAGCTTGTCCAGTAATTAAAGGAGGTTTTTGAACCCATGAGCTTTTTTAAGAAATTAAAAGAAAAATTTACGCAGCAAACCGATTCAGTATCAGAAAAGTTTAAAGATGGACTTGAAAAAACGAGAAATTCATTTCAGGGAAAAGTAAATGAACTCATTTCTCGCTATCGTAAAGTGGATGAAGACTTTTTTGAAGAACTAGAAGAAGTGTTAATCGGTGCGGATGTTGGTTTCACGACTGTGATGGAACTGATTGATGAGCTGAAAAAAGAAGTGAAATTAAGAAACATTCAAGACCCAAGTGAAGTACAAGCAGTCATCTCTGAAAAACTCGTGGAGATTTACAATAGTGGTGAGGAACAAATTTCTGAACTGAACATTGAAGACGGCCGTTTAAATATTATTTTATTCGTAGGCGTGAACGGTGTCGGTAAAACCACAACCATTGGTAAGCTGGCAAACAAGCTAAAAAATGAAGGGAAATCCGTCATTTTAGCAGCAGGTGATACGTTCCGTGCGGGGGCGATTGAGCAGCTTGAAGTATGGGGCGAGCGCTCTGGTGTTCCTGTCGTTAAACAAACAGCAGGCTCTGACCCGGCAGCGGTCATCTATGATGCCGTTCAATCAGCTAAAGCCAAAAAAGCAGATGTCTTGATCTGTGATACAGCAGGCAGACTGCAAAACAAAGTCAACTTGATGAAAGAGCTAGAGAAGGTCAAGAGAGTCATTGAACGCGAAGTGCCCGATGCACCGCACGAAGTACTGCTTGCCCTTGATGCGACAACGGGTCAAAATGCGATGGCGCAAGCGAAGGAATTTTCTAAAGCAACAAACGTGACAGGTATCGCTTTAACAAAGCTTGACGGTACTGCAAAAGGCGGGATTGTTCTTGCCATTCGCAATGAGCTCAACATCCCTGTAAAACTTGTCGGATTAGGTGAAAAAGTAGACGATCTGCAAGAGTTCGATGCTGAATCGTATGTGTACGGATTATTCTCAGACATGATTGATCAAGAAGACTAATCAAACTGCCGGCAAAACTGCCGGCTTTTTTATTTAAATATCGCCGCAGGAAGTGACAAGATAAAAACTTGACACATAGATCAGAACCGTGTAAACTTAGTTGTTGTAAAGGGAATGAACTTAACAAAGGGGAGAGAGCCCATGACGCTTGAAAAGACAACGAGAATGAACTACTTGTTTGATTTCTATCAATCGTTGTTGACCGCAAAACAAAAGAGCTACATGTCGCTTTACTACCTAGACGATTTTTCCCTCGGTGAAATTGCGGATGAATATGAAGTATCAAGACAGGCTGTTTATGATAATATTAAACGGACTGAAGCGATGCTTGAACAATATGAAGAAAAGCTGCTCTTGTTTAAGAAATTTAAAGAGCGTAAAGAACTTCTCACAAAAATGAGAGAGCTTGTAGCAGATTCCGCGCAAAAGGAAGAAGCAGAAGCTTTAATTGAATCGCTTGAGAAATTAGATTAGGAGGCGGCACAGTATGGCATTTGAAGGATTAGCCGACCGACTGCAGCAGACGATTTCAAAAATCCGCGGCAAAGGAAAAGTGTCAGAACAAGATGTAAAAGAAATGATGCGCGAGGTACGCCTTGCCCTTCTTGAAGCTGACGTCAATTTTAAAGTAGTCAAAGACTTTGTGAAAAAAGTAAGCGAGCGGGCAGTTGGACAAGAGGTCATGCAAAGTCTTACCCCAGGACAACAGGTCATTAAAGTTGTAAAAGAAGAACTCACTGAATTAATGGGCGGGGAAGAGAGTAAAATCGCTGTAGCGAAAAAATCTCCAACTGTCATTATGATGGTTGGTCTTCAAGGGGCAGGTAAAACGACCACAACTGGAAAGCTTGCCAACTTACTTCGCAAAAAACATAATCGCAAGCCGATGATGGTGGCCGCTGATATTTACAGACCAGCAGCGATCCAGCAGCTTCAAACGCTTGGGAAACAGCTTGATATGCCCGTCTTCTCATTAGGTGATCAAGTCAGTCCTGTCGAAATTGCCAAACAGGCAATTGAAAAAGCGAAAGAAGAACATCATGATTATGTCATTTTAGATACAGCAGGACGTCTTCATATTGATGAAGACTTAATGGATGAACTTCAGAAAGTAAAAGAAGTCGCAAATCCAGAAGAGATTTTCCTCGTTGTTGACTCGATGACTGGTCAAGATGCTGTCAATGTCGCAAAAAGCTTTAATGAACAGCTTGGTTTAACAGGTGTCGTTCTGACAAAACTAGACGGTGATACGCGAGGCGGGGCAGCACTATCAATTCGTGCAGTCACAAATACGCCGATTAAATTCGCCGCACTAGGTGAAAAGCTTGATGCAATTGAACCATTCCATCCAGAGCGGATGGCATCGAGAATTCTTGGCATGGGAGATGTGCTCACGCTTATTGAAAAAGCACAAGCAAACGTTGACCAAGATAAAGCGAAAGAGCTTGAACAAAAAATGCGGACAATGAGCTTCACGCTCGATGATTTCCTCGAGCAGCTTGGGCAGGTTCGCAACATGGGTCCACTTGATGAACTGATCCAAATGATGCCGGGAGCCGGTAAAATGAAAGGGCTCAAAAACGTCCAAGTAGACGAAAAGCAGCTCAATCACATCGAAGCGATCATTAAATCAATGACGACCGAAGAAAAAGAACAGCCAGAGGTCATCAATGCAAGCCGCAGAAAACGGATTGCAAAAGGAAGCGGAACATCTGTACAGGAAGTCAATCGCCTTTTAAAACAATTTGACGAAATGAAAAAGATGATGAAGCAAATGACCAATATGTCCAAAGGAAAGAAAAAAGGCGGCTTTAAATTACCATTTATGTAATTGGTTATACATGATAAAACCGTTGTTAAGAAAAAACACTTTACAAACCCTTTTATCATTGTTAATATACTATCTTGTTGAAATATTTTCGGAGGTGCTAGTAAAATGGCAGTAAAAATTCGTTTAAAACGTATGGGATCAAAAAGATCTCCTTTCTATCGTATTGTTGTAGCAGATTCTCGTTCACCACGTGACGGTCGTTTCATCGAAACAGTTGGAACATACAATCCAGTGTTATCACCAGCTGAGGTGAAAATCAACGAAGAATTAGCGCTTAAATGGCTTCAAAATGGTGCGAAACCATCTGATACAGTTCGTAACCTTTTCTCAAGCCAAGGAATTCTTGAAAAATTTCATAATGCGAAAAACAGCAAATAATGAATGAGCTGTCCTTGGAAGAATTGATTGTGTCCATCGTCGAGCCACTTGTTGATTTCCCTGAAGATATTCACGTATCTTCATTAGAAAAAGATGAGCAGGTCATTTACACACTGTCTGTCAATGCTGAAGATACCGGAAAAGTGATCGGAAAGCAGGGACGTACAGCTAAAGCGATACGAACAGTCATGTTTGCAGCAAGTGCAGAGTCTTCTAAGAAAGTTCAACTTGAGATTGCTGACTAAAAAGGGAGAGGGCTTAGGACCTCCCCTTTTTTTACACGTTTAAATCTATTTTTCGTTATACTGTAGAGGACAAATGCCTTCGGATAGGGGGACAAAAAGGAAGATGCAGATCATTCAACATGTCACCGTCATGCAAGTATTAACTGAAAGCAGTAAGGACAAACTGTTAACGACTTTTTTGGAGAAAAAAGAAAGACTAGAACGTGAGTGCAATCAACTATATTTTCAACTAAAAAAGCATGAAAAAGAACCACATCAGCAAGAAGCCATCCCTCAATTTCAAAAAGCCATTGAAAAAAGACAAGAGAAAATGAGGCAAATTGATTTTCAAGTCGAGCAGCTGCATATCTTGCCTCTTGGCAGTGAAATGAAAGAAACAGAAGTGGATGCGCTGATTGAAGTAAAAATAGGTGATAAATGGGATGACAAAATGCAAGACAATGTCATCGTCGTGAAAGACGGCACCATTGTGGAAATACGTCAGGGGTGATTATAGAACATGGAACTAGAATGGTTGAATGTCGGAAAGATCGTCAATACACATGGAGTGCGCGGAGAAGTACGTGTTGTGTCAAAGACTGATTTCCCAGAAGAACGCTACAAAAAAGGCAGCGTCCTTTATATTTTCAAACAAAATCAAAAAGAACCGCTAAAAGTGACTGTCGCATCACATAGACAGCACAAACAATTTGATTTACTGACATTTGAAGAAGTCGGTTCATTAAATGAAGCTGAGCAATTAAAAGAGTCGATTTTAAAAGTAGAAAAAGAACATCTTGGTTCATTAGATGAAGGGGAATACTATTTCCACGAAATCATCGGCTGTGAAGTATATGATGAAGAGGACAAACTGATTGGTCAAATCAAAGAAGTTTTAACGCCAGGGGCAAATGATGTATGGGTGGTTGGAAGAAAAGGCAAAAAAGATGCCCTCATCCCTTATATTCCATCTGTCGTCAAAACAGTTGATATTTCATCCAAGAAAGTACACATTGAAGTGATGGAAGGACTCATTGACGAATGAAAATTGACTTTTTAACACTGTTTCCTGAAATGTTTGAAGGAGTGCTTCACTCATCGATCTTAAAAAAAGCTCAGGAAAAAGATGCGGTCTCATTTGATGTCGTGAATTTTAGGGAGTATTCCGATCATAAACATAAAACAGTGGATGACTATCCGTATGGCGGCGGTGCTGGCATGGTTCTGAAAGCACAGCCTGTATTTGATGCGGTAGAAGATTTAACGAAAAAAGCAAACAAGAAGCCCCGCATTATTCTTGTCTGTCCTCAAGGAGAAAGATATACACAAAAGAAAGCAGAAGAGCTTGCAAAAGAAGAGCATCTTATGTTCATTTGCGGCCACTATGAAGGCTACGATGAGCGCATCAGGGAGCATCTTGTCACAGATGAAATCTCAATCGGGGATTTCGTTCTCACAGGCGGAGAGCTGCCAGCGATGATGATTGCAGACAGTGTGGTCAGGCTTTTGCCTCATGTGCTTGGAAAAGAAGCGTCTCATATCGAAGATTCATTTAGTACAGGTCTGCTTGAGCATCCGCACTATACAAGACCAGCTGATTATAAAGGATTGAAAGTACCAGATGTGCTTCTCTCTGGAAATCATGCCAAAATTGAAGAGTGGCGGCGTAAAGAATCGTTGAAGCGAACCTATACAAGACGGCCAGATTTGATCGATTCTTGCAAAACATTAACGGATGAAGAAAAAAGATGGCTTTGGCAGCTTCATAATGACTAGATTGTATTGCACAAGGTATACAGGTGTGGTATGATACTACTTGTGACTTGGACGGCTTGCCGATTCAAGTTTGAAAACGATGTTCCGCTGCAATGAAGAAAGAGGACATGAGCATCTGTTGGAAGGAGTTGAAAACGATGCAACAATTGATTGAAGAAATCACAAAAGAACAATTACGCACTGATCTTCCTGCGTTCCGTCCTGGTGACACTTTACGTGTACACGTGAAAGTTGTCGAGGGTACTCGTGAGCGTATCCAGATCTTTGAAGGTGTTGTAATTAAGCGTCGTGGTGGTGGAATCAGCGAAACTTTCACAGTTCGTAAGATCTCTTACGGTGTAGGCGTTGAGCGTACATTCCCTGTACACACACCAAAAATCGCTAAGATCGAAGTTGTACGTCACGGTAAGGTACGTCGTGCGAAACTTTACTACCTACGTGAACTTCGCGGTAAAGCGGCTCGTATCAAAGAAATCAGACGATAATGATATCAAAGGAAAGAGCTTGTTACCTGTAACAGGCTCTTTTTTTGTACAATGTATAGAGACAACCGTTAGAAGAGAGAAGGTGCACATATGACAATTCAATGGTTTCCAGGCCATATGGCAAAAGCAAGACGGGAAGTCACAGAAAAATTAAAGCTCATCGACATCGTATTTGAATTAACCGATGCAAGAATTCCGATGTCCTCTAGAAACCCAATGATTGAAGAAATCCTCCAAAACAAACCGAAAATTATGCTTTTGAACAAAGCAGATAAAGCAGATCCTCGTATGACAAAAGAGTGGCAGGCACACTTTGAAGCGCAAGGTGTACGGTCGCTTGCCATTAATTCTGTCGATGGACAAGGGTTAAATCAAATCATTACGACATCAAAAGAAATCTTAAAAGAAAAGTTCGATCGAATGAAAGCAAAAGGTGTTAAGCCGCGTGCCATTCGAGCTTTGATTATCGGAATTCCCAATGTCGGCAAATCAACGCTGATCAATCGGTTGGCAAAGAAAAATATTGCGAAAACAGGAGATCGACCTGGTATTACGACGTCACAACAATGGGTGAAGGTCGGAAAAGAACTTGAACTGCTCGATACCCCCGGAATTCTCTGGCCGAAATTTGAAGATGAACAAGTAGGTCTTAGGCTGGCCGTCACTGGAGCGATTAAAGACTCAATCATCAACTTGCAGGATGTCGCAGTGTATGCGCTCCGCTTTTTAGAAGAGCACTATCCAGAGCGGTTAAAAAAACGCTATGATTTAGCAGAAATACCTGAAGATACAGTTGAGCTGTTTGATGCCATTGGCACAAAACGCGGCTGTCTGATGAGTGGAGGATTCATTAATTACGACAAAACGACCGAAATCATTATTCGGGATATTCGAACGGAAAAATTTGGTCCCCTCACTTTTGAGAAGCCTGAAAGCTAAAAGACACGCAGCTCATGCGGGTCTTTATTTTTTGCGAAAAACTGCCGATATAAAGAAGGAGGCTGCGGAAAAGCCAATGTACACGGTCAAACAAATAAAAGAATTAATAGAACAACATGCTGACGACGAGTCATACATTCGTGAACTATTGAAAGACGATACAAGAAAAAGTGTCCATAAGCTGATGGACAAATGGAACAAAGAGAGAGAAAAGCAGCAAGAACTGCATGCAGCATGGAAGCAAATGCTGCAATTTGAAACCAAAGCAAGAGCGCAAGGATACACTTGTATTGCAGGCATAGATGAAGCAGGAAGAGGACCACTGGCTGGCCCAGTTGTTGCGGCAGCTGTGATATTAAAAGAAGATACCGTCCTACTCGGTTTAAATGATTCAAAACAGCTATCTGAGAAAAAAAGAATGACCTATTATGAGCTCATTCAAAAGGAAGCACTCGACATCGGCATCGGCATTGTTGATGCGGCAACGATTGACGAAATAAATATATACGAAGCATCAAGACTGGCGATGGTGAAGGCTGTAAAGCAGCTCACTCACACACCTGATTATCTACTCATAGATGCGATGACGCTCCCGCTTCCTACTCAACAGGAGAATATCATCAAAGGAGATGCTAAAAGCGCATCCATCGCAGCTGGTGCATGTATTGCCAAAGTGACAAGGGACCAAATGATGGAAGAGTATGGACGCCAGTACCCTGAGTATCAATTTGAAAAACATAAAGGGTATGGAACGAAAGAGCACCTGGCTGCCATTCAAACACATGGCGCCACACCTATCCACCGGTTATCATTTGCACCAGTGAAATCTGTTATTTCATAAATATTTTGACACAAGGAGGCTGCCTGTGATGACAAGAGTTGAAGATATACATACTGCACTGAATAGTCGGCTGAATACGGCAGAATCTGTTCCGCTTAACACGGAAGGAAAGGAAAATATTCACCGGCTCATTCTTGGCAAAGTACTGAAAATGCTCGGGGATGATACAGCACTAGTTCAAATAGGTTCGACCAAAATCAAAGCGCAGCTAGCGGCTCAGCTAAAAGCCGATTCTTTCTACTGGTTCCAATTAGAACAAGAAGGTGGAGGCAGTCTGAGTAAATTAAGACCTGTTCAGCAATTTGACCAAGATCCTAAAACATTAAAGGATGTCGCAGCTAAACTACTAGAAGGTCTGTCGCTTAAAAATGGACTTGAACAAATGTTAACAGCTACAGCCTTTTTAAAAGAAAAACCGGTCATCAACGAAGCAGAGTTAAAAACGGCAGTAAAATGGATTGAACAACTTCAAGGCGCGGATATCAAAAAAGGCCTGCAAGCACTTCTTTTTGCTTTAAAGAAAGATTTGCCGATTCAACAAGGAGTGCTCCAATCAATATTAGCGATGAAATCCCCCTCTGCACTTCATCAGGATGTGACAGCACTGCTAGATCGATTAACACAGCTTCCGAAGCAATCAGAAGCCACACAGGCTCTTACACAGGCCGTTCGTACGGTTGTAAATGCTGAGACAACTGTTCATGCAGAAAAGCTCTTATCGGTGCTTCTAGGAGCAAAAGAAGGTCAAACGAAGCAAGGAGAAAGCTTGCAGCAGGTGCAGCCTCATGTCAATCCGGCTCAGCAAACAAAGCAGAGCCAGCCCGCCGTTATACAAGGGCGACAGGTGGATACAGTGAATCAGAACAGCGTGCAGCAATTATTAAGTCCAAAACAGCTCCCGCTTCAGCAAATAGAACGCATTCTGACAAGCATCACAAAGCAAGGCACAGACGGACAGCAGCTTGATGTAAAACAACTCACATCGCTGGTTCAAGCAGTCCAGCAGGCAGGACCACAGGCTGACGCAAAGGCAGCCGTGCTTCAAAAAGAATTTCCATTTCTTTCGAAAACAGAGGCGAACGCATTGGTAAAGGTCATTCAGCAGACTGAACCAGCATTAAGCAATAAAACCGATGTACTCGATTTACTGATGACGATGAAAAAAGCGATAGGTGTACGAGATGAAATTGGGATGCTGAAATTACTGGAAAAGGGCAGCCAAGATGTCAAAAGCCAAGAGCTTCACCAATTAAAGATGGTTTTAAATGATGCAAGGCAAGCTGATGTTCCGGAACCCGTAAAAAAAGAAATGGATCAATTATTCCATAGATTAAATGGGCAGTTACTAGTGCATCAGGAAAACCAAACAGTTAGTCAAATGATGGTTTCTTACCCGCTTTTCTCAAAACATAGTGTTCAAGATTTAACCTTTATTCTAAAAGGGCATAAGAAAAAAGATGGCTCTATTGATATTTCTCAGTGCCGTTTAATGTTTTATTTAAACATGGAGAACTTAGAAGAAACGTTAATAGACTGTACGATTCAGCAAAAAGTGATGTCAATTACAGTCGAGACGGCTCACGAACTTCAAGGGACCATTAATCCAATGATTCCAGCTGTTCGAGAGAATTTAAATGCCCTAGGGTATAGTTTAACGGGGATTACAGCGAAAAAGAGAGAAGAGCCAATTGATCCGTCTGACTTTCTAGATGAACACTTTCATAAAATCAGCGAGAAAGGGCTGGACTTACGAGTATGAAAGATTCAAAACCGCTTAGAAGAGCGGTCGCTCTACACTATGATGAAGAAAAACAAAAGGCGCCAAAAGTCGTTGCAACAGGCAGCGGCTATGTGGCTGATCATATTATTGAAGAAGCTCAAAAAGCTGGCGTCCCTATCCAAGAAGACCGTAATTTAGTAGAACTGATGCGCCACTTAACGCTCGATGAGGAAATCCCAGAAGCGTTATATGATACTGTAGCAGAAATATTTTCATTTATCTATCGATTGGATCAAAAAATGAAAAAATAAGGTAAAATAAGTGTTTTGACTGAAAAATTTATATTTTTAATAAAATAAAAGTTTGAATGTTTAGAAGGATTTTACGATTTTACATAGAACCCTAGACATTCTCTTTTTTATTCTTTAAAATGAAAGCGCAGTCTATTTTATAATTTTTGTTTCTACATATGTTGGGAGGATGGGAAATGAATATCCATGAGTACCAAGGAAAAGAAATCCTAAGAAAATATGGGGTTTCAGTTCCAAATGGTAAAGTAGCATTTACACCTGATGAAGCAGTGAAAGCATCAGAAGAGCTAGGAAGCTCTGTATATGTCGTAAAAGCACAGATTCATGCAGGCGGCCGTGGTAAAGCAGGTGGGGTAAAAATTGCAAAAACAAAAGATGAAGTGAAAGGGTTTGCAGAGGAATTGCTCGGCAAGACACTTGTCACACATCAAACAGGGCCTGAAGGGCGCGAAATAAAACGCTTACTTATTGAAGAAGGCTGCGATATTCAAAAAGAGTACTATGTAGGACTCGTTTTGGATAGAGCGACATCAAGAATTGTTTTGATGGCTTCTGAAGAAGGCGGTACTGAAATTGAAGAAGTAGCAGAAAAAACGCCAGAAAAAATCGTGAAAGTGGTCATCGACCCAGCGATTGGTCTCCAAGCCTATCAGGCGAGAGAAGTTGCGTTTAAAATTAATATTCCAACAAAATTAGTTGGTCAAGCTGTTAAGTTTATGACAAGCCTTTACAATGCGTTTATTGAAAAGGATTGTTCAATTGCCGAGATAAATCCTCTTGTTGTAACAGGTGATGGAAAAGTCATGGCACTTGATGCAAAATTAAACTTTGATAGCAATGCCTTATATAGACAAAAAGATATATTAGAATACCGTGACCTTGATGAAGAAGATCCAAAAGAGATTGAAGCATCTAAATATGACCTAAGCTACATTTCTCTAGATGGGAATATTGGCTGTATGGTGAATGGAGCAGGCCTTGCGATGTCTACAATGGATATCATCAAGCATTACGGCGGGGACCCTGCAAACTTCCTTGATGTTGGCGGCGGTGCAACTGCTGAAAAAGTAACGGAAGCATTTAAAATCATCTTATCTGATCAAAATGTCAAAGGGATTTTCGTGAACATTTTTGGCGGCATCATGAAATGTGATGTCATCGCAGAAGGTGTTGTTGAAGCGACGAAACAAGTCGGCTTAACATTACCACTCGTTGTACGTCTTGAAGGAACAAACGTTGAATTAGGGAAGAAAATCCTGAGTGATTCAGGCTTAAATATCACTTCTGCTGAGTCTATGGCTGACGGAGCAGAAAAGATCGTATCTTTAGTCAAGTAGAGCAGAAAGGCAGGGAACCTAAATGAGTGTATTTATTAATAAAAATACGAGAGTAATTGTTCAGGGGATTACCGGTTCAACCGCATTATTCCATACAAAACAAATGATTGAGTATGGAACAAATATCGTTGGCGGTGTCACACCTGGAAAAGGTGGAACTGAAGTAGAGGGAGTTCCTGTATTTAATACTGTATCTGAAGCAGTACAGACAACTGGAGCAAATGCTTCTGTTATCTATGTACCAGCACCATTTGCAGCAGACGCCATTTTAGAGGCTGTTGATGCAGAAGTGGATCTAGTGATTTGTATCACAGAACACATTCCAGTTCTGGATATGGTTAAAGTGAAACGCTATATGGAAGGTAAGAAGACAAGACTTGTTGGACCGAACTGTCCTGGCGTGATTACACCTGAAGAATGTAAAATTGGTATCATGCCTGGCTACATTCATAAAAAAGGTCATGTTGGTGTTGTGTCTCGTTCTGGAACGCTTACATATGAAGCGGTACATCAGCTTTCAGAGGCTGGTGTTGGTCAATCAACAGCTGTAGGAATTGGCGGAGACCCTGTCAATGGCACGAACTTTATTGATGTATTAAAAGCCTTCAATGAAGATCCTGAAACGCATGCTGTGATCATGATTGGTGAAATCGGTGGTACTGCTGAAGAAGAAGCAGCTGAATGGGTAAAAGCAAATATGACCAAGCCGGTTGTTGGCTTTATTGGCGGTAAAACAGCGCCTCCAGGAAAACGTATGGGACATGCTGGTGCCATTATTTCTGGTGGTAAAGGAACTGCTGATGAAAAAGTAAAAACAATGCGTGAATGTGGAATTGAAGTGGCAGAGACACCATCTGTCATGGGAGAAACCTTAATTAAAGTGTTAAAAGAGAAGAATCTCTTCGAAGCTTGTAAAACGCATTAATGACACAAGAAGACTTGTTCTTTGACAAGTCTTCTTCTTTCTATCTTAAACTGGAGGAATGGTATGTACAACGTGTCCGAAAGAATGATTTTTCACCGCTTAAAAGGCCTCATCTCACCCTCTTTGTTAACAAAATGGTGGAAAGTCGATCCTGAGCTATATATAAATGAAGAAACACATCATTTCAAACAGGATCGATCATTACAAAAGATCGACTTTACCCGCTTACAACAAGCTGAAGAAAATGAATTCCCCATTTTTCAACACATCGTTCAAGCCTATTTAAAGCAAAATATTCACATGATTCCCATCACATCACCTTTATATCCCAGCTCACTAAAACACATTTATGATCCTCCCCCAGTATTATTCCTAAAAGGAAACGTTACCTATTTAAATGAAGAAAAAAGTTTAGGTGTAGTAGGTACACGAGTGCCATCCTCTTACGGAGAAGCGTGCGTGAAGAAAATTGTTGGAGAACTTGTAGAGGAAGATTGGATGATTGTGAGTGGTTTAGCAAAAGGAATTGATGGACTTGCACACAAAGAGTGCATAAGAAAAAAAGGAAAAACGATTGGTGTTGTAGCTGGCGGCTTTCAACATGTATATCCAAAAGAACATGTGCAAATGGCTCAATATATGGGAGAACATCATTTACTGTTGTCAGAGCATCCGCCTTATATCAAACCAGAAAAATGGCATTTTCCAATGAGAAACCGATTAATTAGTGCCCTGACAAGAGGAACCATCGTGGTCCAGTGCAAAGAAAAGAGCGGTTCGCTTATTACAGCCTACCAGGCATTAGAGCAAGGAAAAGAAGTGTTTGCTGTTGCAGGATCGATCTTTGATTCTAATTCTATAGGTCCAGCTAGACTGATTCAGCAAGGTGCCAAGCTTGTTCATTCAACGAAGGATATTTTAGAGGAATTCTCCTTGAGTGGTGTTCAATATACTGAACTCCCATAAAAATATCGTTTGACAAAAGACATCGGAATATTTAATAATAGTGAGGATTTAAGTTTACACTTTGTTTTTCGTGTTTATAATGATGTTCATCATAAAGAATTTTTAACGATTGCCTGTTAAATAGGTGCAATTAACATAAATATAAATTTGTGAAATGGATAAAGAGAGAACACCTCTTAAGGGGGATTTTGAGTATGGCTGATTATTTAGTCATCGTTGAGTCGCCAGCAAAGGCGAAAACGATTGAGCGTTATTTAGGAAAAAAGTATAAAGTAAAGGCTTCAATGGGGCACGTAAGGGATTTACCGAAAAGTCAGCTTGGTGTTGACACTGAGCATGACTTCGAACCGAGATATATTACGATTCGAGGAAAAGGTCCAGTCTTAAAAGAATTAAAAACAGCAGCGAAGAAAGCAAAAAAAGTATATCTCGCAGCTGACCCCGACAGAGAGGGAGAAGCGATTGCTTGGCATTTAGCCCACAGCCTTGACCTTGACCTCTCTTCAGATTGCCGCGTTGTCTTTAACGAGATTACAAAAGATGCAATTAAAGATTCCTTTAAACATCCACGTATGATCGATATGGACTTGGTTGATGCGCAGCAGGCAAGACGAATCTTAGATCGTCTCGTTGGATATAAAATCAGCCCAATTTTATGGAAGAAAGTCAAAAAGGGCTTAAGCGCCGGTCGTGTTCAATCAGTTGCACTCCGCCTGATTATTGACCGCGAGAATGAAATTAATGAATTCAAACCAGAAGAATACTGGACAATTGATGGTACCTTCCTAAAAGGGAAAGAAAGCTTTGAAGCGAGTTTCTTTGGCGTAAATGGCAAAAAACATCCGCTAAAAACAAAAGAAGATGTAAAAGAAATCCTTTCGAAATTAAAAGGAAGCAAGTTTTCTGTTGAAAAAGTGACGAAAAAAGAACGTAAACGCAACCCAGCTGTTCCGTTTACAACATCTACCTTACAACAAGAGGCAGCGAGAAAACTAAACTTCCGTGCGAAGAAAACGATGATGATTGCACAGCAATTATATGAAGGAATTGATCTTGGTAAAGAAGGTACAGTAGGTCTCATTACATATATGAGAACGGACTCGACACGTATTTCCAATACGGCAATTGAAGAAGTATCTGCTTTCATTGATCAAACGTATGGCAAGAATTTCTTGAATACAACAAAACGTACTGCCAAAAAGAACGAAAATGCACAGGATGCTCACGAAGCCATCCGTCCGACTTCTACGCTAAGAAAACCAGCAGATGTCAAACACGTGCTAAGCAGAGATCAGCTTCGTCTTTATAAATTGATTTGGGAACGTTTTGTGGCAAGCCAAATGGCACCAGCTGTTCTTGATACAATGAGTGTGGATCTTGAAAATAACGGGCTTACTTTCCGTGCAAATGGAAGTAAGGTGAAATTCCCTGGATTTATGAAAGTATATGTTGAAGGGAAGGACGACCAGTTAGAAGAAAAGGACAAAATGCTTCCTGATCTGAAAGAGGGAGATACCGTTCTTTCAAAAGATATTGAACCAGAGCAGCACTTTACGCAGCCGCCTCCACGCTACACTGAGGCTAGACTTGTCAAAACCCTTGAAGAGCTAGGTATCGGCCGCCCATCGACGTATGCACCAACATTAGATACCATTCAAAAGCGCGGCTACGTGGCACTTGATAACAAACGGTTTATTCCAACAGAGCTTGGAGAGATTGTGCTCAACTTAATTATTGAATTCTTCCCTGAAATCATTAACGTAGAATTTACTGCGAAAATGGAAAAAGAACTTGATAGCGTTGAAGAAGGTACGATTGAATGGGTACGCATTATCGACAGTTTCTATCAAGATTTTGCAAAACGGGTAGAAAAAGCAGAAGCAGAGATGCAGGAAGTTGAGATCGAGCCTGAATACGCCGGAGTTGATTGCGAAGAGTGTGGTCATCCAATGGTGTACAAAATGGGGAGATACGGTAAGTTCATGGCATGCTCTAATTTCCCTGACTGCCGTAACACAAAACCAATTGTCAAAGATATTGGTGTCAAATGCCCAACTTGTCATGAAGGAAATATCGTTGAACGGAAATCTAAGAAGCGCCGCATTTTTTACGGTTGCGATCGTTTTCCAGAGTGTGAATTCGTCTCTTGGGACAAACCAATTGAAAGAAAGTGTCCAAAATGCGAAAATATGCTTGTAGAGAAAAAGCTGAAAAAAGGCATTCAAGTTCAATGTGTTAACTGTGATTATAAAGAGGAACAACAAAAATAGCGGTGAGCAACCTTGTTCACCTGCTTTTTTATGTCATCAAATAGAACTTACGAAATAGGAGAGTTGTACAATGAGTCAATTTGTAAATGTGATCGGAGCAGGTTTAGCAGGAAGTGAAGCGGCATGGCAAATTGCCAAGCGCGGAATTAAAGTTCATCTGTATGAAATGAGACCTGTTAAACAAACACCAGCTCACCACACTGATAAATTTGCGGAGCTCGTATGCAGTAACTCATTGCGTGCGAACGCTTTAACAAACGCAGTAGGTGTACTAAAGGAAGAAATGCGTCATTTAGACTCAGCAATCATCGCAGCAGCAGATGAAAGCTCGGTTCCTGCTGGTGGAGCGCTTGCAGTAGATCGTCATGAATTTGCAGCTAACGTCACAGACCGCGTGAAAAATCACCCGAATGTGACGGTCTTTCAAGAAGAAGTGCAAAGCATTCCAGAAGGTCCGACGATTATCGCAACGGGTCCTCTAACATCAGAAGCACTTTCAAAAGAATTAAAATCCTTAACAGGTGAAGAGTATTTATATTTCTACGATGCAGCAGCGCCGATCCTCGAGAAAGACAGCATCGATATGGATAAAGTGTACTTGAAATCACGTTATGATAAAGGGGAAGCGGCTTATTTAAACTGTCCGATGACAGAAGAAGAATTCGATCGTTTTTATGAGGCGCTCATTTCTGCTGAAACTGTGCCGTTAAAAGAGTTCGAAAAAGAAATCTTCTTCGAAGGCTGTATGCCCATTGAAGTCATGGCCAAAAGAGGGAAAAAAACCATGTTGTTTGGCCCGATGAAACCAGTTGGACTTGAAGATCCAAAAACAGGAAAAAGACCTTACGCTGTTGTTCAATTAAGACAGGATGATGCAGCAGGTACTTTATATAATATTGTTGGGTTCCAAACACATCTAAAATGGGGCGATCAAAAGGAAGTATTCCGTTTGATCCCAGGTCTTGAAGAGGCAGAGATTGTTCGCTATGGTGTGATGCACCGTAATACATTTATTAACTCGCCAAGCCTTCTAAAACCGACGTATCAATTTAAAAATAGAGACGACTTATTCTTTGCCGGACAAATGACTGGTGTTGAAGGATATGTTGAGTCCGCGGCTTCAGGACTAGTGGCTGGAATCAACGCAGCTCGTTTTGTTAAAGGAGAAGAGCTTGTGACACTTCCAGAAGAAACAGCGATTGGCAGTATGGCTTACTACATCACATCAACAAACAAGAAAAGCTTCCAGCCGATGAATGCAAACTTTGGCTTGCTGAAAGATCTTGGCGTTCGAATTAAAAACAAACAAGAGCGCTATGCAGAGTACGCTAAACGCGCAATCGAAACTATTCAAACTATTTCGAAATCTCTGTAGTAAAACATTGCACGGGAAGCAAGATATGTGATACCATTTAAAAGCCTTAAAGAGGTGTAAAAATGACAGAGAAACAGCGTCTTGTCCACTTATTCATTGAATATTTGCAGATTGAAAAGAACTATTCAGCTTTAACGATCTCGGGTTATACTGAGGCGATTGAAGAGTTTGTCAGATTTATGAACATTCAAGGAATAGACGGTTTTGAAGAGGTATCCTATCAAGATACGAGAATTTATTTAACAGAAGCTTATGAAAAAGGCCTTACAAGAAGAACGATTAGTAAGAAAGTCTCTGCACTTCGCAGCTTTTATAAATTTTTATTAAGAGAACAGCTTGTGAAAGAAAATCCTTTTTTACTCGTTAGCTTACCAAAGCAGGATAAGCGAATTCCTTCATTTTTGTATGAAGAGGAGCTAAAAGAGCTATTTACAGTTTCTGATGTAAATACACCGCTTGGTCAAAGAAATCAAGCCATTTTAGAACTTCTTTATGCAACAGGTATGAGGGTCAGTGAGTTATGTTCATTAAAAGAATCTGATCTTGATTTATCGATGGATACAGTGCTTGTTCATGGGAAAGGCAGCAAACAACGGTATGTACCTTTCGGCTCTTATGCACATGAAGCGCTCTCCACATATTTAGAGGATGGAAGGCAGAAGCTGAAAGTGAAGGGAAAGGATCGTGCTGATTCACATGTGTTTTTGAATCAGCGCGGAGCTCCTCTTACAGACAGAGGCGTTCGATTCATTCTAACTGAATTAATGAAAAAGGCGTCTGGCACATTACATATCCATCCTCACATGTTAAGGCACACCTTTGCTACGCATCTTTTAAACGAGGGAGCGGATTTAAGAAGTGTTCAAGAACTTCTCGGTCACTCAAATTTATCATCAACACAGGTGTACACACATGTATCAAAAGATTCTTTAAGAAAAACGTACATGTCTCATCACCCAAGGGCTTTTAAACGATCCTAAAAGGAGGTTTTTTCATGTCATCATTTCATGCAACCACAATCTTTGCCGTTCAACATAAAGGAAAAAGTGCGATGGCTGGAGACGGTCAAGTCACTTTTGGGCAGGCTGTCGTTATGAAACACACAGCAAAAAAAGTGCGCCGTCTTTTCGGAGGCAAAGTACTCGCAGGTTTTGCTGGTTCAGTTGCAGATGCATTTACACTCTTTGAGAAGTTTGAAACGAAGCTTGAAGAATACGGTGGTAACCTAAAACGAGCAGCTGTAGAACTGGCGAAAGAATGGCGAAGTGACAAGATGCTCAGACAGCTTGAGGCCATGCTGATCGTCATGAATAAAGAAAGCATCCTGCTCGTATCTGGAACAGGAGAGGTCATCGAGCCAGACGATGGCATTTTGGCTATCGGGTCAGGCGGTAACTACGCGCTTAGCGCCGGGAGAGCACTCAAAAAACATGCAGGTGACCATCTCTCAGCTCGAGAGATTGCAAAGGCGGCTCTTGAAACGGCCGGAGAAATCTGTGTCTACACGAACGATCAAATCACTTTAGAAGAGCTTGAATAGAAAGGACATGAGACGTATGGAGAAAAAGCCGTTCACCCCAAGAGAGATAGTTGAAAAGCTCGATCAGTACATTATTGGTCAGCTTGATGCGAAAAAAGCAGTGGCGGTGGCTTTAAGAAACCGTTACAGAAGAAGTCTTTTACATGATAAGCTAAAGGATGAAGTCGTTCCTAAAAACATCTTAATGATTGGTCCGACAGGTGTGGGGAAAACAGAAATTGCCCGCAGAATTGCAAGGATTTCTGGTGCACCTTTCATTAAAGTGGAAGCGACGAAGTTTACTGAAGTTGGATATGTTGGACGTGACGTAGAATCAATGGTCAGAGATTTAGTGGAAACAGCAATCAGACTAGTCAAAGAAGAAAAAATGAAGGATGTTCAAGAAGAAGCGGAAAAACAAGCAAACAAACGGCTTGTTCATCTACTTGTTCCTGGAAAGAAAAAAAGTCAGTCTGTGAAAAATCCTTTTGAGATGCTGTTTGGTGGTTCTGATGCTGATGAAAGTGATCGAGATCACTCAAGTGAAGAAGTAGAGCTTGAGTCGACGAGAAAACGCATTGCGCACCAGCTGGCGATGGGTGAACTTGAAGACCATTACGTCACGATTGAAGTTGAAGAGCAGCAGCCTTCCATGTTTGATATGCTTCAAGGCTCGGGTATGGAGCAAATGGGTATGAACATGCAGGATGCGCTTAGCAATCTCATGCCTAAAAAGAAAAAACGCAGAAAGCTGACCGTCAGAGAAGCGAGAAAAGCGTTAACTGCTGAGGAAGCTTCAAAACTGATTGATATGGATGAAGTCGGTCAGGAAGCCGTGCAAAAAGCAGAGCAGCAAGGAATAATCTTTATCGATGAGATCGATAAAATTGCCAAAAGCGGTGGTGCATCGTCTGCAGATGTTTCTCGTGAAGGGGTTCAACGTGATATTTTACCGATTGTAGAAGGTTCCACTGTGATGACGAAGTATGGGGCTGTGAAAACAGATCATGTTCTATTTGTAGCAGCAGGCGCTTTTCATATGGCGAAACCCTCGGATTTGATTCCAGAGCTTCAAGGACGCTTCCCAATCCGTGTAGAATTAGATAAATTAAGTATAGAAGACTTTGTGAAAATCTTAACGGAACCAGATAACGCGTTATTAAAGCAATATAAGGCTCTACTTGAAACAGAAGGTATATCTCTTGAATTTTCTGACGATGCTATTCATAAGATTGCCGAAGTGGCTTATCACGTCAATCAGGAGACGGATAACATCGGTGCAAGAAGGCTTCACACCATACTTGAGAAGCTGCTAGAAGAGCTCTCATTTGAGGCGCCTGATATTACGATGGAAACAGTGACCATTACCCCTCAGTATGTAGAAGAGAAGCTAGGAAAGATTGCAAATAATAAAGACTTAAGTCAATTTATACTTTAACAAATGAATAAAGTAATCTAGGAGGATCATTATTATGGCGTTACTACAAAAAACAAGGATTATTAACTCGATGCTGCAAGATGCAGCGGGGAAGCCGGTTAATTTCAAAGAAATGGCAGAAACATTGAGAGATGTCATTGATTCAAACATTTTCGTTTTAAGCAGAAGAGGGAAACTTCTTGGCTACTCCATTAACCAGCAGATTGAAAATGCACGTATGAAAAAAATGTTGGAAGATCGTCAGTTCCCTGAAGAATATACAAAGAGTCTATTCAACATCCCTGAAACATCTTCAAATCTTGACATCAACAGTGAGTATACAGCTTTCCCGATTGAGAACCGTGATTTATTCCAATCAGGTTTGACAACGATTGTACCAATCATCGGAGGCGGAGATCGCTTAGGGACGTTAATCCTTTCTCGTTTGCAAGATACATTCACAGATGATGATTTAATTCTTGCTGAATACGGTGCAACAGTTGTTGGAATGGAGATCCTTCGTGAGAAGTCAGAGGAAATCGAAGAAGAAGCAAGAAGTAAAGCAGTTGTCCAAATGGCGATTAGTTCTCTTTCATATAGTGAGCTTGAAGCCATTGAACACATCTTTGAAGAACTTGATGGCAACGAAGGGCTTCTAGTGGCAAGTAAGATTGCAGACCGTGTAGGAATCACTCGTTCAGTGATCGTAAACGCACTGCGTAAGTTAGAAAGTGCAGGCGTTATTGAATCACGTTCTCTTGGAATGAAGGGAACATACATCAAAGTATTAAACAATAAATTTTTAATTGAACTTGAAAATTTAAAATCTCACTAATCAGAAAACCCCTTTTCGGCCGAAATAAATGTTGAAAAGGGGTTTTTTGTATGAAAAAAGAGGATTTGTCCGAAAAATGACACTCTTTTTCCCAAGAAACCCCTTACAATTCTGTAGTGCTTTGAATCTAGGCCTTTATACCTATTCGTAAAATAGATATATATTACGAGTTTTTTTTACAATTACATCATAGACTTTAATCCTATTATTTCTTACAATGAACATATGGTTTTACAAATCTCGACATGATTAAATGGAATGAAATACATATGATTGGAGGTATATGGTTTTGGATATATTTTCTGGAACGATAAGCAACCTTGAGAATGCCTTGGGCAGAGCGAATGTTAAGCAAAAAGTCATAAGCGATAATATCGCGAATATAGACACACCGAACTACAAGTCTAAAAAAGTTGCATTCCACGACATGCTAAATGATGCGTCAATCAAATTAGATGCTAAAAAAACATACCAAGGTCACATTGATTTTTCTAAAACAGGGTCTAATTATTCAGTTGTTTCGAGTAACCGTACTTCTTATCAAGAAAACGGAAATAATGTCGATATTGATCAAGAGATGAGTGAACTCGCTAAAAACCAAATTCAGTATAATGCGTTGGTTGAAAGAATGAGCGGAAAGTTCAATTCTCTTAAAACAGTTTTGACAGGAGGTAAGTGATGTCGATTTTTTCAGGCGTGAACGCTTCGGCCTCAGCATTAACAGCACAGAGGCTCAGAATGGACGTTGTATCCTCTAACCTTGCGAATATGGATACAACAAGAGCTAAACAGGTTGATGGCAAGTGGGAGCCTTATAGACGCAAGCTCGTCACATTACAGCCGTCAGGTGAATCATTTTCATCTATATTGAACTCAAGCATGAATTCGAGCGGCAAATTAGGAAACGGCGTCAAAGTAACAAAAATTACTGAAGACGAAACTCCATTCAACCTTCAATATGATCCTACAAATCCCGATGCCAATGAAAATGGATATGTTCAAACACCAAACGTTGATCCATTAAAGGAAATGGTTGATCTCATCAGCAGCTCAAGATCATATGAAGCAAACGTGACTGCGCTGAATGCGAATAAAAGCATGCTGATGAAAGCTTTAGAAATAGGAAAGTAAGGTGAAAAGAATTGGTTAACGCAATATCTCCTTTCCAGCTTCAAACCGCTCAGCAAGCAAGTGAATTGACGAATGCATCGTCTGTGCAGGCGGCTGCACCTAAAAGTCAAACGAATTTCTCTGATGTGCTGAAGAATTCCATTGAGGCATTAAATCAATCACAGCTGAAATCAGACCAGTATACGAATGCTCTCGCACAAGGGAAAGATGTCAATCTCGATGAAGTCATGATTGCTTCACAAAAAGCGAGTGTGACACTCACAGCTGCAACCGAGTTTCGGAATAAAGCAGTCGAAGCGTACCAAGAGATTATGAGAATGCAGATGTAGGAGGTGCTGGTGGACAAAAAATAGACTGAATGGAATGACCGGGGGTTAAGATGAATCGTACTTTAATGCAATTAAGAACAAAAACAGTTGAGTTTTGGCGAAATCGATCAAAATTACAAAAAATACTCATGATTGGCGGCGTAGCTGCCCTAGCAATCATTATTACGGTTGTTAGCATCTTTGCTTCTTCTGAAAAAATGGTTCCGTTGTTTAGAGATTTGTCTGAGGCAGAAGCAGGGCAAATCAAACAGGAACTGGATGGCAAAAACGTTAAATCGGAACTTGCAAATAACGGAACGACGATTTTAGTTCCAGAAAAGCAAGCAGACACTTTAAAAGTAACACTTGCATCAGAAGGACTTCCTAAAACAGGGAATATTGATTACTCCTTCTTTGCGAACAATTCCGGCTTCGGTTTAACAGATAATGAATTTGATGTTCTGAAAGTAGACGCAACTCAGACAGAACTATCCAATCTGATCAACACGATTGATGGGATTAAAGATTCAAAGGTTATGATTAACCTGCCAAAAGATTCCGTTTTTGTTGGAGAAGAGCAAAGTAATGCATCAGCATCAATTGTGCTGCAAGTTCAACCAGGCTACACGCTTACTCAGCAACAAGTAAAAGGCCTTTATCATCTTATTTCAAAAAGTGTGCCGAATTTAAAAACAGAAAACATTGTCATTATGGACCAAGATTCCAACTACTATGACTTAAACAGCAGCTCAGATTCCTATGCAAGTGGAATGGATGCACAGCAGCAGAAAAAAGAGGAGATTGAAAAGAATCTTCAACGAAAAATTCAACAGCTGCTTGGAACGATGATGGGTCAAGAGAAAGTTGCCGTATCGGTCACTACAGACATTGATTTTACTGAAGAAAAAAGAAAAGAAGATCTTGTCGAACCAGTTGATCAAGAAAACATGCAAGGAATTGCTGTCAGCGCTGAAAAGATTGCTGAAACTTATTCAGGCAATGGCGCAGCAGCTGGAGGCACCGCTGGAACAGGTGACGATGATGTCACAAATTATCAAGGCGCCGATGGAACGAACGGAAGCGGAGATTACGAAAAGAGCGAAGATCGTATCAATTATGAAGTCAACCGCATTCATAAAGATATCAAAGAAAGTCCTTATAAAATCAGAGACGTTGGCATTCAGGCACTGGTTGAACCGCCTACTGCAAACGATCCGAATTCATTAACTGCTGAAAGGCAGGATGATATCAAAAAAATTCTTTCAACCATCATCAGTACATCGATTGATAAAGAATACACAAACGGTCAAGCGCTCACTCAAGCTGACTTAGATAACAAAATCGTTTTATCTGTATCAAAATTAGACGGTAAACAGCAAACGGCAGCAGAAAACCCTTCAAACAATATTCCGATTTGGGTTTATATTGTTGGCGGTGTGCTACTACTCGCCATTATCGCTCTCATCATTCTTCTCGTACGTAAGCGAAGAAAAGAAGAGGAAGAAGAGTTTGAGTTTGATGAACGTACACCAATTCATGTTCCTGATATCGATACTGAGCCAGAAACAGAAGAAATGGTGAGAAAAAATCAGCTTGAAAAAATGGCAAAAGATAAACCAGAAGACTTTGCTAAATTGCTACGCAGCTGGCTGTCCGAGGATTAGGAGGAATACACATGTCGAGAAAAGATCCAAATCGACTAACAGGCAGACAAAAAGCAGCAATCCTAATGATTTCCTTAGGGCTAGACGTGTCAGCATCTGTATACAAACATCTGTCTGAAGACGAAATAGAAAAATTAACATTAGAAATTTCCAATGTACGAAGTGTAGATACTGCTAAAAAAGATGAAGTCATCGAAGAGTTTCACAGCATTGCCATCGCGCAGGACTACATATCACAAGGCGGCCTTATGTACGCAAGACAAGTGCTTGAAAAAGCGCTTGGTGAGGACAAAGCGGACAGCATCTTAAATCGCTTAACATCCTCACTTCAAGTGAAACCATTTGATTTTGCTAGAAAGGCTGACCCAGAGCAAATTTTAAACTTTATCCAGCACGAGCATCCACAAACCATTGCGCTCATTCTTTCCTACTTAGATCCAGTACAGGCTGGACAGATTTTATCTGAGTTAGGCGAGGAAGTACAAACTGAGGTTGCAAGAAGAATTGCTTTAATGGATCGCACATCTCCAGAGATCATCAATGAGGTGGAACGTATTCTTGAACAAAAGCTTTCTTCAACCTTTACGCAAGATTATACCCAAACGGGCGGAGTCGAAGCGGTAGTCGAAGTACTGAATGGTGTAGACCGTGCAACGGAGAAAACCATTTTAGATACACTGGAAATTCAAGATCCTGAGCTTGCTGATGAAATTAAGAAACGTATGTTTGTCTTTGAAGACATTGTTACTCTTGATAGCAGAGCCATTCAGCGCGTGATTCGAGATGTTGAAAATGACGATTTACTACTTGCACTCAAAGTGGCAAGCGAAGAAGTCAAAGAAATTGTCTTCCGCAACATGTCGCAACGTATGGTCGAAACGTTCAAAGAAGAAATGGAGTTTATGGGACCTGTCCGGCTTAGAGATGTCGAGGAAGCACAGACTCGTATTGTCAGCATCGTAAGACGACTTGAAGAGGCTGGAGAAATCGTCATAGCTCGAGGTGGAGGAGACGATATCATTGTCTAGGATTATCAAACATGAAACATCTGTTATTCCTGAACAAGGCCGTCAAACCATTCCCTTGCAGCAAGTGGAATTCAAAAGAGAACATCACGAAGAAGAGCTTGTCAACGAGACAGAAGCATCTCAGCTTGTATTAAGTGATGCACAAGATGAAGCAAGCCGTATTTTAGAACAAGCAAATCGTGAGCTGGAACAAACAATGGCTGAAATCAATCAGCGGCGAGCTGATTTTGAAGCAGAAAGAGTACAGCTCATTGAAGAAGCGAAACAAACAGGATATCAAGATGGTTTTCAAAAGGGCGAAGCAGATGCGAATTTACAGTATCAATCGATTCTTGATCAAGCGAATGACATTGTCAGCCTTGCAAAGCAGGACTATGAAGCAAAAATCGAAAGCTCTGCTGAAGAAATTGTCGAACTTGCGTTTGAGCTCGCTAAACGAGTATGGAATGCAGCTGAGGACACAAAAGAACAATTTTTAACGCTAGTGAAGCAGGTCGTTTCAGAAGTGAAGGAATATGACGATATTTCCATCTATGTCGACCCTGCACATTACGAACATGTGATGGAATATAAAGACGAATTAAATAGAATCCTTCAAAAGAATACACATCTTGCCATTTACTCGGATGAAAAAGCACCAAAAGGTACTTGTTACGTCGAAACAAGCTTTGGAAAAGTGGAAGCGAGTGTTGATACCCAAATGAATCAGTTAAAAGAAAAGTTATTAGAAGTCATTGATTCAGGTGATCACAAATGAACATAGATGTGCTAAAAGAAACGATTGAAACCGCCGATCCTTACAAACGTTTTGGTAAAGTCAATCGAGTTGTTGGACTGATGATTGAGTCCAAGGGGCCAGAAAGCTCAATCGGTGATGTATGTCTTATTCACAAAAAAGGGAGTAAGAATCATCCAATCAAAGCAGAAGTCGTTGGCTTTAAAGATGAAAACATTTTGCTCATGCCCTACGTAGAAGCCTCTAACATCTCACCAGGCAGTCTTGTTGAAGCAACAGGTGAGTCGTTAAAGGTCAAAGTAGGAACTGGTTTAATCGGGCAGGTTGTTGATGCCTTCGGTGATCCACTGGACGGCAGCATGCTTCCTAAAGGACTTGCACCTGTCTCAACAGAACAATCTCCTCCAAACCCGATGGACAGACCGCCTATTCGTGAAAAAATGGGCGTTGGTGTCAGAGTGATTGACAGCTTGCTCACAGTCGGCACTGGTCAAAGAATTGGCATATTCGCGGGAAGCGGTGTTGGTAAAAGTACCTTGATGGGGATGATTGCCAAGCAGACAGAAGCGGATCTCAATGTCATTGCACTTGTTGGAGAGCGTGGACGTGAAGTTCGCGAGTTTATCGAAAAAGATTTAGGAGCTGAAGGACTGAAGCGTTCGATTGTTGTTGTCGCAACTTCAGATCAGCCCGCACTGACAAGATTAAAAGCAGCCTATACTGCAACAGCTATTGCCGAATATTTCAGAGACAGAGGCAAAAATGTCATGTTTATGATGGATTCTGTCACAAGGGTCGCCATGGCACAGCGCGAAATAGGACTTGCAACCGGTGAACCGCCAACAACAAAAGGATATACGCCTTCAGTGTTCGCTATACTGCCAAAATTGCTAGAACGAACTGGTACAAATCAACTTGGTTCCATCACAGCGTTTTACACAGTGCTTGTTGATGGTGACGATATGAATGAGCCAATCGCTGATACAGTGCGGGGGATTTTAGATGGCCACATAGTACTTGATCGTGCACTGGCCAACAAAGGACAGTTTCCAGCTGTCAATATTCTGAAAAGTATCAGTCGTGTCATGAGTAATATCGCAAGTCATGATCACAAGGAAGCGGCTAACCGGTTCCGCCAGCTTTTATCCACATATCAAAACGCTGAAGACCTCATTAACATTGGAGCATATAAAAAAGGCTCCTCTAAAGATATTGATGAGGCCATGCAAGCTTACCCACAACTGATTTCATTTTTGAAGCAGGACGTTGAAGAGGCTGTATCGATTGAAGACAGCGTGAGGATATTGCTCAGTTTGATGAATAGAGAGGATTGACAAAAACAGTGAGATATCAATACAAATTTCAAAAGCTCTTAGAATTGAAAGAAAGTGAAAAGGACAAATCACTCGCAGCGTATCAACAATCCGTTTCGGCATTTGAGCAAGCCGCTGAAAAACTCTATGAAAATATGAGTAAAAAAGAGCTAATGGAAAAGAGCAAAGAAGAAAAGCTGAGAAGTGGGATGAGTGTTCAAGAAATGCGTCATTATCAGCAATTTGTGACGAACTTAGATAACACCATTCATCATTATCAGCAGCTTGTGATCATGAAACGCCATCAAATGAATGAAAAACAATCTGATTTAACAGAAAAAAATATTGAGTTTAAAAAGTTTGAAAAAATGAAAGAAAAGCAATTTGAAAAGTTCTCCCTTGAACATAAGGCAATTGAAATGAAAGAAATGGATGATATCTCTATCAGCCAATTCATGTTTCAAGGACATTAGGAGTCGAGATGAATGCCTAAGAAGGAAAAAACAAAGGAATCAAGCGGCGGCGGTAAATTTCAATGGATCTTGTTTATTGTCATTATCCCATTGGTTGTGCTTGTGATTGTAACGGGCACAATCCTTTATATGGCAGGTTATGATCTAAAGAAACCGCTCCAAAACATTCCGGGGATTAGCAGCTTGGTTGGATCAGATGACACATCAAAAACGTCATCTTCAAATAACGATCAACGTGATACAGAGTTGAAAGCGTTGAAAAAGACGATTAAAGAACAAGAGAATGAACTTGAAATTGCTCAAAAAGACTTGAAGACAAGTGATGAAGAGATTAAACGATTGAATCAAAAAATCAATTCACTTGAAAAAACCTCTGATAAAGAGAACACGTCAGCAAGTGACAGTTCATCAAACAGTACATCATCAAGTAATAACGCATCAGGATCTTCAACTGATTCGTCAGCATCTTCTAATCAGCAATCAAAAGGAAAGATCGCCAGCATTTATGAAAGCATGGATGCAGGGAAATCTGCCAAAATTCTATCAGAGCTAAGTGATAAAGAAGCTTTGAAGATCCTTGAAGAGCTGAGTAAAAATAAGCTGACGGACATATTAGCAAAACTGACACCTCAGAAGGCAGCAACGTTCACGAAGGAGCTTGCCAAAAAAGAAGAAAGTGAAAATGGAGGTGGACAATAAGTGAAGCTATTGGACATTGGAGCCTTACAGCAATCTTCCCAAGGTCTCTCGGGACTAAAGGGAGAGGGGGCAGTATCTGCTCGCGGCCTGTTTAAACAATTGTTAAATGGCGCAGGTATTCAAAGTGGTCCAGCTATTTCTCAGCCAGCGGAAACTACTCTATCCATGAATGATGCGATGCAAATCATTGAAAAATGGATGCAATCACCTCAAGAAGGAATAGATGGAGATCTTCTTGCGGCACTTCAGGCGCTGCAAGGTCAAAAGCTTGAGGGGGCTGACTTAAAGTCACTTGAAGAGCTATTTCAAAAGATGGAATCGGTTATCTATGGCGATCAGGATGAGAAGCCAGTTGCTGAACATAGTGAACAGCTCATACAAGTCCACTTTTTCTTATATCAAATACTGAATCAGCAGCCGGTTAACTTTGATGCAAAACTTGTACAGGATATTCAAGCAAAAGGTGAAGATTTCATCAAGTTTCTAACGAAAAACGGAGCAGATGAAAAGCTCATTCAACAAGTAAAAGAGCAGTTCTTCGCGCAAGGATCGGCACCTAAGCTGAATAATATGTCGCAAAGCGAGCTGAAACACTTTAATCAGTTAATCGATCATATGATGGCGAATGCGAAAGGGTCAGATAAAGAGTGGAAAATTTCCTTAGGAGAGTTAAAAGAAATGGTTGCTCCAAGGCAAGAATCTTCCTTCTCATCTCCAGCAAAAGGTGTTGCCTCACTTGAATGGCTCATGAAAAAAGAAGTCACCAAAGGTCAAGGCACTACGGCACCTGCTTCTGAAAAAACAATCACCCATACGCTGCTTCCAGGGCATAAACAGTTCTTCCAACTGCAATCAGCTGCTCCTGTGCAGCAGACGCAAACAACTGACGAAAAGCCAGGCACGGTTGATCAGCAGATTTTAAATACGTGGAAACAAATGAAGTTCACACCATTTGGCAATTCAAGCGGACGGTTTACCGTACGATTAAATCCAGAAAATCTAGGGTTTATTACCATCCAGCTAACGAAACAAAACGGGATGTATGCGAGTAAAATTACAGCTTCAACGCAAGCAGCAAAAGAGCTGCTCGAGCATCATCTGCCGCAGCTCAAGCAGGCGCTACCGAATATGTCGGTTCAAGTTGACCGTTTCCATATACCGCTTCAGTCAAATGAGCAGCCGTCTTTTGGACAATTTAATGAGGAAGGCAAGCAGCAGCCATCAAAAGGACAAAGTTTCCAGCAGCCTGAAGAACAGGAAGCTGAATTCCAAGATGTACTAGATGCGCTTGTTGGATCAGAAGAAGAAGAGGAGGAGATCTAATGGCAACTGTTGATGCGACGAATAGAACAGCCGCACAAGCGGACACTTCTTCAAACGCAGCAAAGAAAACAGATACACTTGGCCGAGATCAGTTCTTGAAAATCTTACTTACGCAGCTTCAAAACCAAGATCCGACAAACCCGATTGATGACCGTGAGTTTGTCACACAGCTTGCAACATTTTCTTCTTTAGAACAGCAAATGAATATGAACGAATCTATCACTCAAATGAATCAGATCATGTCTACATTTGTTGCACACCAAGATCCATTTACGACATATGTAGGATGGATTGGTAAAGAAGTAGCGGGCAAACAAGATGATAAAGACATATCTGGTACTGTGAAGTCTGTGAAAAACATAGACAATGAATACTTCCTATATTTAGAAGATGGAACGAAAATCAGCCCATGGGATGTTACAACTGTTGGAGAAAAATCGTAAGCAAATCGAGGAGGAAAATAAATGTTACGCTCACTTTACTCAGGAATTAGCGGAATGAAAAACTTCCAAACAAAATTAGATGTTGTAGCCAATAACGTGGCCAACGTCAATACACACGGATACAAAAAAAGCCGTATCACTTTTAAAGATATGGTCAGTCAAACCATTGCAAGTTCTGGTGGACCGACGAATAACTCTGGTTCAATCAACTCAAAACAAGTTGGATTAGGATCAGCTTTATCTTCTATTGATAAAATCATGACATCAGGTTCTTCTCAAAATACAGACGAACCATATGATTTCTATATTAATGGAGATGGATTTTTCCGTATTGAAAAGCAAGGTGAAATCCTTTTTACAAGAACAGGGAACTTCAGACCTGATTCAGAAGGGAATTTAGTAACATCTGATGGAAACTATCTTCTTGGCATGGATGGGCAGAGAATCAACATTCCACGAGACAATGTGTCAAGTGTTAGTGTTGGGCCAGATGGGACCGTTTCTGTTGTTGAGAACAACGTTTCTCGTACTGTTGGACAAGTATCACTTGTGTCTTTCAGTAATGCAGGAGGACTAGATAAAGTTGGGGATAACTTATATCGCCAAACGCTCAGTTCCGGTGCACCAAGTAATGCCATGGCTCCTGGAACTCAAGGAACAGGTGAACTTCAAACAGGTAAACTCGAAATGTCAAACGTTGATTTAACAGACGAGTTTACAGAAATGATTATCGCACAGCGTGGATTCCAATCGAATGCAAAGACGATCACAACATCTGATGAAATTCTGCAAGAACTTGTGAATCTGAAACGATAGGAGGTAGGAGGAGCGGTTTATCGCTTCTCTGCTTAATATGATTGAAGTGACAAGATTAAATGGCAAAGGATTTATGCTCAACGCTCTCCATATCGAGCAAATCGAAAGCTTTCCAGACACGACCATTACACTCGCCAATGGAAAGAAATTCGTTGTGAAAGAAGATGAAGAGCAGCTTCAGGAGAAAATCATTTCTTTCTATAGAAAAATCCAAGTCATTTCATTGAATCAAGGAATAGAGGAGTTTGAATGAAGAAGAAATTAGTCGTAGTAATGCTAATCATGATTATTGCTATCGTCGGAATTGGAGCAGGTATTTTCTTTCTGGTGAATGGGTCAGACGAAGCAAAAGCAGAAAAAGAGCCAACAGCAGATGAAGTCGTAAAAGCTTCTGTTGAAATTCCTGAGATTGTGACCAATTTAAAATCTGAAGGAAATGCGGTTAAACTTGTACTAAATATTGAAACTGATTCAGAAAAAGCCAAAGAAGAGCTTGAAAAAAGAAGCTTCCAAGTGAAAGATGCCGTGATTGACATTTTATCAGACACGAATGCAGATGAACTTGATGGCAAAAAAGGCAGAGAACATTTTAAAACACAGGTCAAAAACAAAGTGAATAACTATTTGCAAGATGGCAAGGTGAAAGAAGTTTATATAACCTCCTTTAATCTGCAATAGAGGCGATTAATTGACACGATGGAGGTGAAGAAATGTCAGGAGAAGTGCTTTCCCAGAATGAGATCGACGCATTATTATCCGCCATATCAACAGGCGAAATGGATGCAGAAGAGCTGAAAAAAGAAGAAACGACGAAAAAAGTGAAAGTGTACGACTTTAAACGTGCACTGCGCTTTTCAAAAGACCAGATTCGAAGTTTAACAAGAATTCATGATAACTTCGCTAGACTGCTTACCACACACTTTTCAGCGCAGCTAAGATCATATATTCAAATTTCTGTCAGCTCGGTTGACCAAGTGCCATATGAAGAATTTATTCGTTCGATTCCTAATATGACATTATTAAACTTATTTTATGTCAGCCCGCTTGAAGGAAGAATCATGCTTGAAGTGAACCCAACGATTGGCTATGCCATGATGGATAGGCTGATGGGTGGGATTGGCATTAGTCATAATAAGACAGAATCACTGACAGAAATCGAAACAAAGATTATCTCAAACATGTTTGAGGGAGCTTTGGAAAACTACAGAGAAGCGTGGCAGTCCATAACCGACATCGAGCCAGAAATGGCAGATTTCGAGGTAAATCCCCAGTTTGTTCAAATGGTGTCACCAAACGAAACAGTTGTCGTCATTTCTCTTAATACACAAATTGGTGAGGTAAGCGGGGTTATTAACCTCTGTATTCCTCACGTAGTATTAGAGCCTATTATTCCGAAGCTGTCTGTACACTACTGGATGCAATCTGAACGAAATGAACCGAAACAAGAAGAAACAAAGGCCATTGAAAAACGGATTATGACGGCGAAAATACCGGTAGTCGCAGAGCTTGGACAATCGGAAATGACGGTGGAAGAGTTTTTGAATTTGGAAATTGGTGATTGTATTGCCTTGGACAAACCAGTAAATGCGCCTCTTACTGTTATGGTCGGAAATAAACCGAAATTCTTGGGACAGGCCGGCCGCGTGAATCGGAAACAGGCGATTCAAATTCTAGATCACGACATAAGAGGTGAAGAAGATGGAGAATAACGGAAGTAAATTATCACAAGATGAAATCGATGCGCTCCTTAAAGGAGGCAGCAATGACGATATAGAGCCTGATACACTCCTTTCTGCAATGGAACAAGATGCCATTGGGGAAATCGGAAATATATCATTTGGAAGCTCTGCAACAGCACTTTCAACCCTATTAAGTCAAAAAGTGGAGATTACAACTCCAACTGTCACAGTGATTCAAAAAAGCAAGCTGAATGAGGAATTTCCTCATCCGTATGTCGCGATTGAAGTGAATTATACGGAAGGCTTTAGCGCTAGTAACCTGCTTGTCATCCAGCAAACCGATGCGGCAGTCATTGCGGATTTAATGATGGGCGGAGATGGAACAAATGCTGACCCGTCGTTAAGTGAAATTCACTTAAGTGCAGTACAAGAAGCGATGAACCAAATGATGGGTTCAGCAGCGACGTCCATGTCAACAGTCTTTAATAAAAAGATTGATATTTCTCCGCCTCGCGTTGAGTTGCTTGATGTGAAAGAAGGAGAAGGCACAGACCGCATTCCAGCTGAAGAGATGCTTGTCAAAGTGTCCTTTAGATTAACAATAGGTGAACTCATAGATTCAAATATTATGCAGCTTTACCCTATTACGTTTGCGAAAGATTTGATTGCAGAATTAACAGACCCAGCGGAAGAAGAGCCGGTTCAAGAAGCACCTCAGAGTGCACCTGAACCACAGCAGGCTGCTCCGCAAGCACAATCTGCTCCTATGCAGCAATCGGCACCGCCGAAAAGACAGGCGAAGCCAAAGCCGGCAGAACCTGTCAATGTGGCGCCAGTTGAATTTGAGGCATTTAGTGAGCCTCAGCATACAACAAGTCAGCTCGGTAATCTTGATATGCTGATGGATATTCCACTTTCCATTACAGTGGAGCTTGGAAGAACGCAGCGCAGTGTGAAAGAAGTACTTGAACTTTCCGCTGGAAGTATCATTGAACTGGACAAACTTGCAGGTGAGCCAGTCGACATTCTGGTCAACAAACGAATCGTCGCCAAAGGAGAAGTTGTTGTCATTGATGAGAACTTTGGTGTACGTGTGACTGACATTTTAAGTCAGTCTGAAAGACTTTCTAATTTAAAATAAACAAACATATAGGGAGAGAATAAGTAAATGGCTACTAAGGTATTAATCGTAGATGATGCAGCATTCATGAGAATGATGATTAAGGATATTCTTGTAAAAAACGGATTTGATGTAGTAGGAGAAGCAGAAAACGGCGCACAAGCTGTTGAAAAATTTAAAGAAACATCTCCTGATCTAGTCACAATGGATATTACAATGCCAGAAATGGACGGGATCACAGCATTAAAAGAAATTAAACAAATCGATGCTTCTGCAAAAATCATTATGTGCTCAGCGATGGGACAACAATCAATGGTTATTGATGCCATTCAAGCAGGTGCAAAAGACTTTATCGTGAAGCCATTCCAGGCAGACCGTGTACTTGAAGCAATTAATAAAACGTTAGGCTAAAAAAGGGTGTAAGACTTGTTGAAAAAACGTTTGATATGTATAGCAATGATCAGTTTTATGCTTTTCTTGACAGCGCAGCCAGCCTCACTGTTTGCTGAAACAAAAGATCCTGAAAATGGCATGGTGAATGACTGGATCAAAGATGAGAAAGAAAGCAAAAAGGATACAGAAAAGAAAACCACTGACAATCAAACGAATCCGGCAGAAGAAGTTCCCTCTTCTTCTGTCTCCATTATGGATTTTGTCAAAATGATTGGTGCCTTACTTTTTGTCATCCTGCTCATTTACGGATTGGTGAGATTTGTTGGAAAGCAAAACCGCTTACTCAAGCCATTTCGCTATGTTGAAAATATTGGCGGAACGACGGTTGGTCAAAATCGTTCAGTTCAGCTGATCAAAGTGGGCAAACGAGTATTAGTTGTCGGCGTAGCAGACTCAATCCAGCTACTAAAAGAAATCGATGATGAACAAGAATGCGAAGCGATTGTGAAACAATACGAAGAAGCGATGGAAAGTAAGACTGACTTACCGAAAATGATGCAAAAATTAACATCGCAAGTGAAGAAACACGATCAGCCGACCACTTCTTCTTTTTCAGCCAATTTAAAGGCGCAGCTAGCCGAATTGAAAAAGACCCAATCAGAAGTCAGAAAGAAAGGCCCGAAACAAAATGAATGAGTTTATCGATTTATTTAATTCCAGTGGCGCAGGGAATATTAGCACATCTGTCCGTCTTCTTTTATTGTTAACTGTATTTTCAGTTGCACCAGGCATTCTTATTTTAATGACCTGTTTTACACGGATTGTGATTGTTCTTTCGTTCGTCAGAACATCACTTGCAACCAACTCAATGCCGCCAAACCAAGTGCTTGTAGGACTTGCTTTGTTTCTCACATTTTTTATTATGGCACCCACGTTCTCAGAGATTAATAAAGAGGCACTCACGCCGCTTTTAAATGATGATATTACGTTAAATCAGGCCTATGAAAAAGCCGAAGTGCCAATTAAAGAGTTTATGAGTAAACATACGAGACAGAAAGATTTGGCTTTATTTCTTAGTTACGCAAAAATGGATACCCCTGAATCGATTAAAGATATTCCTTTAACGGCGATGGTACCAGCGTTTGCAATTTCAGAATTAAAGACGGCATTTCAAATTGGTTTTATGATTTTTATTCCATTTTTAATTATTGACATGGTGGTCGCAAGTGTCCTGATGTCGATGGGGATGATGATGCTTCCGCCGGTTATGATATCGCTCCCTTTCAAAATATTGTTATTTGTATTAGTTGATGGATGGTATTTGATTGTTAAATCTTTGCTGCAAAGCTTTTAGAGTAGGTGCTTAAAACATGAGTTCAGAATTTGTCATTACGATGGCTGAAAGATCAGTGTATGTTGTATTACTTGTCAGCGGGCCGCTTCTAGCGCTCGCACTAATCGTGGGACTAATTGTCAGTGTGTTTCAGGCGACAACCCAAATCCAAGAACAGACGCTTGCGTTCATTCCGAAAATTGTTGCAGTGCTCATTGGGCTTGTTGTGTTTGGTCCGTGGATGCTTTCAACAATTGTGTCATTTACAACAGAGCTGTTCTCGAATTTAGATCGATTTGCAGGTTAATCAGAGATGTCAATCATAGAATTATTTCCTGCCTTTCTTCTCGTTTTCATTCGGATCACCGCTTTTTTCGTGACAGTGCCGCTATTAGCGCATCGAACGATACCAGCAGTTCACAGAGTTGGTTTTTCACTGTTTTTGGCTGTCATTAGTTTTAGCACCATTAAAGAACCGCCAGCACTCGATATCGATGGTCTTTATATGATGCTTGCCGTGAAAGAAGCAATGGTCGGACTTCTTCTTGGACTGATTGCATATATCATGGTGTCCGCAGTTCAAATTGCCGGCTCATTCATCGATTTTCAAATGGGTTTTGCAATCGCCAATATTATTGATCCACAAACAGGGGCGCAAACGCCGCTGATGGGGCAGTTTTTTTATACGGTGACCTTGCTACTGATGCTGGCAACAAATGCACATCATTTGCTGCTTGATGGAATCTATTACAGTTTTCAATATATTCAAGTTGATCAGTATGCGCTGAACTTCGGTAGTGAATCCTTTGCTTACTTTATTGCAAAGAGCTTCAACCAAATGTTCATCATAGCCTTTCAAATCTCAGCACCTGTTGTGGCTAGTTTGTTTTTAGTCGATTTGGCATTAGGAATTGTGGCACGTACAGTTCCACAAATGAACGTATTTGTCGTTGGACTTCCCATTAAAATGGGCGTGAGTTTTATTATGATCATCATTTGTATGGGTGTCATCTTCGGGGTCGTCCAAAATACATTTGAAACGATTGTGCTCACCATGAGGAATTTCTTAGCATTGGTCGGTGGTTCGTCATGACGACAAGACTTAGACTCGACTTGCAATTTTTCGCAGGTGAAAAAACAGAAAAAGCAACACCGAAAAAAAGACGGGATTCACGTAAAAAAGGGCAGGTTGCCAAAAGTACCGACGTCAATACAGCCATCTCATTTCTACTAATCTTTTTATCATTCTTTTTTATTGGGCCTTTTATGAAAGAGCGTATTATTGCGCTCATTGAACGTTTTTATTCAACAACGATGCTAATGAAGGTTAGCACATCTAATATTCACCAGTTGTTCTTGGAATTGCTTCAAGAGACAGGTCTCCTCCTCATGCCAATTCTTGGTGTTGGGATGCTTGCAGGGATCATTAGTAACTATTTGCAGGTTGGCTTTCTCTTTTCGACAGAAGTAATCAAACCGAAATTAGAAAAACTCGATCCAATCAAAGGGTTTAAACGAATATACAGTATTCGAGCACTCGTTGAGCTATTAAAATCCATTTTGAAAATTGGTTTTGTTGGTTTTGCAACATTTATCGCTCTATGGATGCACTTTGACGAAATCTTGCGGCTCCCTCTACTCACTGCAGAGGAAACTCTTCATTTCGTGGCAAATATGACCTTGATTATGGGGCTATATGCAGCAGGTGCTCTTCTGATCTTAGCCGGGCTTGATTATATGTATCAGAAATTTGATTATGAAAAAAACTTACGGATGTCTAAACAAGACATCAAAGATGAGTATAAAAAATCAGAGGGTGACCCGCTCATAAAATCAAAAATTAAACAGCGGCAAAGGGAAATGGCCATGAGACGGATGATGCAGGAAGTCCCAAAAGCGGACGTCATCATTACAAACCCGACCCACTACGCAATTGCCTTGAAATATGACGAAGAAAAGATGGACGCACCCTATGTTGTGGCAAAGGGAACAGATATTTTGGCTTTGAAAATTAGAACAATTGCGAAAGAACATGATGTCATGACTGTAGAGAACCGGCCACTCGCCCGCGCCCTCTATGATCAAGTGGATATCGACCAAGCGGTGCCGGAAGAGTATTTTAAGGCGATCGCAGAAATTTTGGCTTACGTATATAAAACGAAACAAAAGATTTTATGAATTTTTGGTTTTAAAAGGAGAGAACAGGCATGTCAGCAAGAGATTTATCTGTTTTATTCAGTGTTATTTTAATCGTGGCGATGCTGGTCATACCGTTTCCGCCCATCCTATTAAGTATTTTAATCATTATTAATATTTCTCTTGCGCTTATCGTGCTTCTCACCACAATGAACATGCAAGAACCACTGCAATTTTCCATTTTTCCATCTTTGCTTTTGCTCTTAACACTGTTTCGTTTAGGGCTTAACATCTCTACAACCCGTTCTATTTTATCAACTGGAGATGCTGGTAAGGTTGTAGAAACGTTTGGATCATTTGTTGTTGGGGGCAATATACTCGTTGGTCTGGTTGTCTTCCTTATTCTGATCATCATTCAGTTTATTGTCATCACCAAAGGGGCAGAGCGTGTATCAGAGGTTGCGGCCAGATTTACACTCGATGCGATGCCAGGTAAACAGATGAGTATTGACGCAGATTTGAATGCAGGAATGCTGACAGAAAGTGAAGCTAGAAACCGCCGTGAAAAAGTAGCAAGAGAAGCAGACTTTTATGGTGCAATGGATGGTGCAAGTAAGTTCGTTAAAGGGGATGCCATCGCAGGTATTATTATCGTCATTATCAATATTATTTTTGGCATCATTATTGGGATGATTCAGCAAGGAATGTCAATTCAAGAATCAGCTTCCCACTTTACTCTTTTAACAGTGGGGGATGGAATTGTTTCGCAGATCCCTGCACTTCTTATTTCAACAGCGACAGGGATTGTTGTCACGAGAGCGGCTTCTAACGGAAACCTTGGTTCAGACATTACGGGTCAGCTCTTTGCCTTCCCTGCCATGCTTTATGTCACAGCAGGTACGATCTTCCTGCTTGGATTGTTTACGCCAATTGGCGTACTTTTGACAGGGCCGATCGCAGGTTTACTTGCACTCGGTGCGTACATGATGTCGAAAAACAAACAGGATCAAGAAGAGATTGAAGAAGTACTGGAAGAACAGGCAGAGGTAGAAGAGATGAAAAGTCCAGAAAGCGTCATTCATCTCCTGCAAATGGATGCCATTGAATTTGAATTTGGCTACGGGTTAATCCCACTTGCAGATGCCAATCAAGGCGGAGACCTGCTAGACCGAATTGTCATGATCAGAAGGCAGCTTGCTCTTGAACTAGGTCTTGTCATTCCAGTTGTCCGTATTCGAGACAACATTGCGCTGAACCCGAATGAATACAGGCTCAAAATAAAAGGGAACGAAGTGGCAAAAGGAGAGCTGCTGCTCGATCATTACTTAGCGATGTCTCCAACGCCTGATGATGATCCGATTGAAGGAATTGAAACAATCGAACCATCCTTTGGTCTGCCGGCAAAATGGATATCAGAAGCAGAAAAAGATCAGGCTGAAATGCTTGGGTATACAGTGGTCGATCCAGCATCTGTTGTGTCTACCCACATCACAGAGAAGATTAGACAGAACACCCATGAACTGCTTGGACGCCAAGAAACGAAGCAATTAATCGATCATCTGAAAGAAAGTTATCCAGTTCTAGTAGATGAGGTAACACCGAATCCACTAGCAGTCGGGGATATCCAAAAAGTACTTGCAAAACTTCTGAAAGAAAAGGTCTCCATTCGAAACCTTGTGACCATTTTTGAGACCCTTGCAGACTACGGAAAATTAACGACTGATACAGACTTGCTAACAGAGTATGTTAGACAGGCACTTGCAAGACAGATTACTGCACAGTATGCAAGAGAAAATGAATCACTGAAAGTCGTGACATGCTCAGGCCGAGTCGAAAAGGTGATTGCAGACAGCGTGCAGCAAACAGAGCATGGGAACTACTTATCGTTAGATCCAGAATCCTCTGAAAGTGTGATTCAATCAGTGGCGAGAGAAATTGAACAGCTTTCGCTTCGTCAGGAAACGCCGGTTCTATTATGCTCACCTCCTATAAGAATGTACGTCAAACAGTTGTTAGAAAGATATTTCCCAGAATTACCGGTACTATCTTATAACGAACTAGAAGCAAATGTGGAAGTACAGAGCATCGGAGTGGTGGATATCTAATGAAAATGAAAAAAATCACAGCGAATTCTATGCAGGAGGCAACGATTCAAATCAGGCAGCAGCTTGGGAAAGATGCCGTCATATTAAATTCGAAAACCGTTGTCAAACGAAAGCTGTTCGGTTTAAAGAAACAGCAAATGGTCGAAGTGATTGCAGTGCTGGATCAAGATTTTGAAGAAAGAGCCGGTAAAGGATTACAACCAGCAGCTGCGCCTATCCCGGTGTTACCGAAAAAGGAGCAGACTCAACACCTTACACAAGAGCTGCCGGCTGCTGCTCAAGCAGTCAAAGCAGCGCCTTCTCATTCTCAGCCTATAGAATATGCAAGAAACGAACGCCATGCCGGGATCTTGCCGGATTCTCTCATGAAAATGGATCAAAAGCTAAAGGATCAAGGTCTTGATGATGAGATTCGAGATGAGTGCTTAAAGGGTCTTTTAACAAAAGGTGCTGTGAAAGAAGAGCAGATTGAAAAAGAACTTGAAAAACTACTCACAGGGATGCTGCCGGCTCACACTTCTGATGAGCCGATGATTCGTTCGAAATACATTGTGCTGTTTGGTTCAACTGGTGCTGGTAAAACGACAACGATTGCAAAGCTGGCTGCGAAAACGGCTATTCAGCAGCAAAAGAAAATTGCTTTTATCACAACAGATACGTACCGGATTGCAGCGATTGAACAACTAAAAACATATGCTGAACTGCTGAATGCACCTCTTGAAGTTTGTTATTCAAGAGAGGACTTTGTGAAAGCACAGCAGACCTTTAAAGACTATGATCATATTTTCATCGATACAGCAGGCCGTAACTTTAAAGAAGAGGCGTATATTAAAGAGCTGACGGATATCATTCCATTTGATGAAAGCATTCAAAGTTTTCTTGTCATGAGTGCGACGTCGAAGTATCAGGATATGAAAGCCATGGTCAAACGTTTTGAACATGTTCCAATCGATCAATTTATTTTCACAAAAGTTGATGAAACAGACACGATGGGAACGATCTTTCAAATCATTGCAGAATCTCAAATCGGGCTCGGATTTTTAACAAATGGTCAAAATGTGCCTGAGGATATTCTTGAGAGTTCCCCCCTTGATTTGACAAGGATGGTCTTACAATGATGAAGCCTGACCAAGCCGAAGGTTTAAGAAAGCTTGTTCAGCAGAATCAACTGATTGTACCGAACACTCTTCGTGCGAATGGACAGGCGAAAACCATTGCTGTCATGAGCGGTAAAGGCGGAGTAGGTAAATCGAATTTAACGCTGAATATGGCACTGTCTATCGCAAGTACGGGCAAGCAAGTGCTCATCATCGACCTCGACTTTGGCATGGGGAATATTGATATTTTACTAGGGAAAACATCGACCAGCTCTATATTAGACGTGCTTGTTAGAAAAAAATCCTTCCAAGCGGCTATGACAAAAGGAACGGACAATCTGTATTACATTTCTGGCGGAAGCGGGCTTGAACAGCTGTTTTCTTTAGACAAAGATCAATGGTCGTTCTTTTTAGAAGAGATGGAGAAAATATTGAATGACTTTGATTGTATATTCTTTGATATGGGTGCAGGCTTGTCAAAAGATCAACTCCCTTTTGTCTTATCGGCAGGAGAGGTGGTCGTTGTGACAACGCCAGAACCAACATCCATCATGGATGCCTACAGCGCAATTAAGCACTTAGCCATTCATCAGTTTGAACAGTCTGTTCAAATCATCGTCAACCGGTGTAAAACCCCGTCAGAAGGGTCTGAAACGTACCGGAAATTAGCAGGAGTGGTGACATCCTTTCTACACCGAAAGCTTGTGTTTGCTGGGGCGGTGCCTGATGATCCTGCTGTTCCTAAAGCAGTCACTGAACAAATTCCATTTTATATGAAGCAGCCTCATTCAAGGCTAAGTAAAACCATTAAAATGCTGGCTGAAACACTGTATCATCAGCAGACAAGAGAGGCACGGAGAGAGCAGCATACGTTTATAGATAAGTTGTCCTCTTTTTTTAAAAGGAGGAAGGTGGACTCATGATTAGAGTGCTTGTAGTAGATGACTCGGCTTTTATGAGAAAACTCATCAGTGATTTCCTAAGTGCCGAGCAAGAAATTGAAGTCGTCGGAACGGCGCGAAATGGAGAAGATGCCTTAAAGCGGATTAAGGAATTGAATCCAGATGTTGTCACACTTGATGTGGAAATGCCTGTTCTAAATGGAACAGAAGCATTAAAACAAATTCTGGCTGAACACGACCTTGCTGTAATTATGGTGTCAAGCCAGACGAAGCAAGGGAAGGAATTAACCATCCATTGCTTAGAACTCGGTGCTTTTGACTTTGTGACAAAGCCTTCAGGAAGTATTTCGCTCGATTTACACAAAGTAAGAGGTCAAATTGTAGAGCGGGTACTTGCGGCAGGCCTGTCGAGAAAACGTACTGAGAAACAAGTTTCTCCTAAGCCGTTCATGAAGCCGCCAAGTCCAATTCCAGCGGTCGCTCCCCGCCTGCAAGAAGTAAGAAGCGGTTCATCACTCCGAAAGATTATTTCAATCGGAACTTCTACGGGAGGGCCTAGGGCGCTTCAACGAGTCGTCACGAAGCTGCCAAAAGACATAGAGGCGCCGATTTTGATTGTGCAGCATATGCCGGCAGGATTTACGGCATCGCTGGCTACTAGATTAGATCATTTATCACAAATTACGATCAAAGAAGCTCAAGATGGAGACATCGCTAAAAATGGAGTGGCTTACATAGCTCCTGGTGGATTGAATATGTCACTTCATGAACAAGGGGCAGCTTTAGTGATCAGGCTGTCCCCAGAAGACACTGACAGCCGTCACAAACCTTCTGTTAACTATTTATTTGAATCCATCAGCAACATAAAAGGTTACGAGAAAATCGCTGTCATTATGACAGGAATGGGTAGTGATGGCACAGAAGGTGTCAAAAAAATGGTCGCAAGCGGTCATACAAAAGTCATTGCAGAAAAAGAAGAATCATGTGTTGTTTTCGGAATGCCTAAATCAGTCATTAAAGCAGGCCTTGCACATGAAACAAGGCATGTGGATGACATCGCACATGCAATTATAAGCTCCATGAAAAAAGAGAGGGCGTGAACACGTTGGATGTAAACCAATACTTAGATATCTTTTTAGATGAAAGCAGAGAACACTTACAAACTTGTAATGAAAAACTTCTTGAATTAGAAAAGAACCCAACAGACTTGCAGCTAGTGAATGATATATTCAGAGCCGCTCATACACTGAAAGGCATGAGTGCAACGATGGGCTTTGATGATATGGCTCAATTAACACATCATTTAGAAAACATGTTTGATGCCATCAGAAACGAACAAATGATTGTCACTCCTGAATCAATGGATACGATGTTTGAAGCACTCGATCACCTTGAAGCAATGGTTCAATCGATTGCAGAGGGCGGGGATGGAAAACGTGATGTCACGGAGATTAGTAAAAAACTAGATGTGACAGGAAGCCATGCAGAAACAGCCTCTGCCGTTGAGACTGCTGAAGCATCATCAGCTGCAAGCGACCTAGACTATAACGAATTTGAACGAACAGTTCTTGATGAAGCGAGAGAACAAGGCTTTAAATGTTATGAGCTGAACGTGACATTAAGTGACGCATGCTTATTAAAAGCCGTTCGTGTCTATATGATTTTTGAAAGACTGAACGAAGCAGGAGAAGTTGTCAAAACGGTTCCGAATGCAGAACTTTTAGAATCAGAAGATTTTGAATCTGAATTCAGCATTTCTTACTTATCGAAACAGCCGATGGAAGAAGTGAAAAAAATCGTGACAGCGATCTCAGAGGTTGAACAAGTGGAGATTTCTGAAGTCTCTGCCTTTGAAGAAGTGGCTCCGGCTGAAACAAAAGCAGAGAAACCTGAGCAGAAAAATGAAGAAGTCGCAGCTCCTGCTGCTAAAGCGCCAGCAAACGATGCGCCAAAAGCAAATGGCAATAACGGTGCAGCTGCTGGCGGAACGAAAACGATCCGTGTCAACATCGATCGTCTAGATTCGCTTATGAACCTGTTTGAAGAGCTTGTCATTGATAGAGGACGTTTAGAACAGATTGCCAAAGAACTTGAAAACAACGAACTCACGGATACAGTGGAAAGAATGTCCCGTATTTCTGGAGACCTGCAATCGATCATCTTGAACATGAGAATGGTGCCTGTAGAAACGGTGTTTAACAGATTCCCACGTATGATTCGTCAATTGACGAAAGAGCTCAATAAGAAAATTGAACTGATCATTGAAGGTGCTGAGACAGAGCTTGATCGAACAGTGATCGATGAAATTGGCGATCCGCTCTTACACTTACTTAGAAACAGTCTCGATCACGGGATTGAATCACCAGAAGAACGTGTGAAAAAAGGCAAACCAGAAAAAGGAACTGTTCTTTTAAAAGCATATCATAGCGGAAACCATGTCTTCATTGAAGTCGAAGATGATGGAGGCGGGATTAACCGTAAAAAGGTCCTTGAAAAAGCATTAGAGCGCGGGGTTATTACAGAAAGAGAAGCGGAAACACTTGAAGATCACCAAATTGATTCATTGATCTTTGCAGCAGGGTTCTCTACAGCGGATACGATTTCTGATATCTCGGGCCGAGGTGTAGGTCTTGACGTTGTGAAAAACAAGCTGGAATCATTAGGTGGTTCTGTGAGTATTAACTCAACAGAAGGTCAAGGCTCACTGTTCTCAATTCAGCTTCCACTCACATTATCGATCATTTCCGTACTTCTTGTGAAACTAGAGGAAGAAACATTTGCTATTCCGATTTCTTCTATTATAGAAACGGCTGTCATTAAGAAGAGTGACATCCTTCAAACGCATGATCGTGAAGTCATTGATTTCCGTGGATTTATCGTACCGGTTGTGTACTTGAAGAAACAGTTCAACGTACCAAATGCGAATGATTTAGAAGAAGAACTGCACATTATTGTTGTCCGTAAAGGAGACAAGCTAACAGCATTTGTGGTCGATTCGTTTATCGGTCAGCAAGAGGTTGTATTGAAATCACTTGGTGATTACCTACCAAACGTATTTGCGATATCAGGCGCAACAATCTTAGGTGACGGTCAGGTTGCACTCATCGTTGACTGTAATGCACTGATTAAGTAAAAAACAATAGAGGAGCGGTCTGAAATGAGTACAGATATCAAAACTGGCGAAAAGATGATTGTGTTTATCGTAAACAAAAAAGAATACGCCATTTCAGTATCAGAAGTAAAGTCCATTGAAAAATGGCAGCAGCCGACAAGAGTTCCTGGCGTTGCCCCTTATATATGCGGTGTCATTAATCTACGTGGTGTCGTGACACCTGTCATTGACCTTAGAGTGAGACTTGGATCAACTGACAACGAGATTACAGACGAAACAAGAATGATTATTGTACAAGTTGGTGACATTGAAGTCGGCTGGATTGTTGATGAAGCAAATGATGTCATTACTGTCCATCAGGAAGAGGTAGAATCTTCTACTGATACAGCTGAAAAAGAAGGACTGTCATGGGTGACAGGAATTATTAAGCATGATCAGCGTCTATTCAATATCATTCATGCTGGTGCGGTCCTCGACAAGAGCGTGCAAGATGCACCTGTTCATTAAGGGGGATGTGAAATGAGCATTTTCAATGAAATTAAAGATGAACAGCTAGATATTTTAAGTGAGGTTGGGAATATCGGAGCAGGCCATGCAGCGTCTGCTCTTGCCAGCCTATTGAATCGCAAAATTGATATGGCTGTTCCTTTTGTCAAAGTTCTCTCGTTTGAAGATTTAATGGATTTCTTTGGTGGAGCAGACCTTCCAGTTGCCAGTATCTTTTTGCGAATGGAGGGTGATCTTACCGGTTCAATCTTTTTCATTATGCCGTTTGAACAAGCTGAACAATTTGTAAGAGAGCTTGTTCAGGACCCAGCATTTGATATTGATACGATTCATGAACACATGCTAGGAACATCAGCGCTTCATGAGCTAGGAAATATTTTAGCGGGCTCTTATTTATCAGCACTTGCCGATTTAACAAAACTGCAGCTTCAACCAAGTGTTCCAGATGTCACGCTCGACATGTTCGGGGCTGTCATTAGTGAAGGATTAATGCAGTTTAGCCCTCTCGGCGATCAGGCGATTGTGATTGATACATCGATTTTTGATGATCAAAATCAGCAAGAGCTGAAAGGAAATATGTTTCTATTACCAGACTTTGAATCGTTTGAAAAACTGTTCAAAGCATTAGGTAACCTATAATGAACGTGCAGATTCCGGCAGTTGTAAAGGTTGGTATAGCGGATGTTCAGCTTGTGAAAACACCGGACCGTATTCGGACATCCGGTCTCGGTTCTTGCGTAGGACTTGTCCTTTTTGACCAAGAAAAAAAACTGGCAGGACTTGTCCATGTCATGCTTCCAGACTCCTCTCTTTCAAAAGGAGCGGTAGAGAACTTGGCTAAGTATGCAGATACAGGTGTCAAGCATACAATTGATCTGCTCTTAAAAGAAGGAGCGCGCAAACATGCGCTAAAAGCGAAGCTTGCTGGCGGCGCAGAAATGTTTAAATTTAAGTCAACCAATGATCTGATGAGAATTGGACCTAGAAATGTATCAGCTGTGAAAGAACATCTGTCTCTTCATCATATCCCGATCATTAGTGAGGACACGGGCGGAAACAATGGACGCACGATTGAATTCGATCCGCTTACAACAGAACTTGAGATCCGCACTGTGAAACAAGGCATTATGAAGATATAACTAAGGAAGTATAGGGGGAGAAAGATGCAATCCTTAAATTACGAAGATCAGGCGCTATGGGCTAGATGGAAAGAGTGGAAGGACCCAGCTGCTGGAGATGATCTTATGCGCCGCTATATGCCGCTCGTCACATATCATGTTGGAAGAATTTCCATCGGTCTCCCGAAGTCAGTGCACAAAGAAGACTTGATCAGTCTAGGGATGCTCGGTTTATATGATGCCCTTGAAAAATTTGACCCCGGAAGAGATCTGAAGTTTGATACATATGCATCCTTCAGAATTCGCGGGGCCATCATCGACGGTCTTCGTAAAGAGGACTGGCTGCCTCGTACATCAAGAGAAAAAACAAAAAAAGTAGAAGCGGCAATTGAAAAGCTTGAACAGCGATATTTACGAAATGTGACACCAACAGAGGTTGCTGAAGAACTCGGCATGAGTGAACAAGATGTGGTCACAACGATGAATGAAGGGTTCTTTGCGAATTTGCTCTCGATTGATGAGAAGCTGCATGATCAAGAAGACGGAGAAAACGTTCAAGTCATGATTCGCGACGAAAAGACTGTGACACCTGAAGAAAAAATGCTGAAAGATGAATTAATTGAACAGCTTGCCGAAAAAATGACAGAGCTTTCGGAAAAAGAAAAGCTTGTGATTAGTCTTTTCTATAAAGAGGAATTGACGTTAACGGAAATTGGTCAAGTGCTTAATTTATCGACCTCCCGCATTTCGCAAATTCATTCAAAGGCATTGTTCAAGCTTAAGCATCTGCTTGATAAAGCCATTCAATCTTAAAGAGTTAGTGAGTGAAAAAATATGCTATGGCTGATTAGCTTTATGCTTCATGCTGCACTTATTTATTTTGTGATCATTTTATACACGAGAATGAATTCGCTGAAGGCAACAGAACAAAAGCAGCGAGAGCTTTTAGAAGAAACGGAAAATACCCTGGCTGCATTTTTGATGGAAGTCAAAGAAGAGAATGAAAAACTATCAAAAGCTGCAGCCACTTCCCCTGATTTTTCTGCTGAAGAGCTGAAATCGGATCTTCAGACACCAAAGCAGCCACAACCACCAATTGAATCCCAGCAATCGGTAGAAAGTGAAGATCCAGTTCCAGAGCACCTGTCGGCTCTCCTTAGCGAAGTTGAGGTGCAGGAAGAGAAGGTAAACGAACCCGTTTCAAGTCTCGAAACAGAAGCTTCTGCGCCTTCTGAAAGTGAAAGAGAAGAAACATTCGAGGATCAAGTAAAGGCCTTATATGATCAAGGGCTATCATTAGAAGAAATAGCGAAAGAATTAAAAACGGGCAAGACAGAAATCGAGCTTTTATTAAAATTTAGCGGAAAGCTGTAAAGGATTCTTGATTGTCAGTCCATCATGTGTTATATTATTTCTTGGTGTTAAATACACACGCTTAATGATTCGTATGAAGGTGCTGCCGTGGCGCAGTTTTATGTGAACATGACTTAAGCGGAGGAAAAAAAACCATTATATTAGGAGGCAACAACATGTCAGTTATTTCTATGAAACAATTGCTAGAAGCTGGTGTTCACTTCGGTCACCAAACACGCCGTTGGAACCCAAAAATGAAGCGTTACATCTTTACAGAGCGTAACGGTATCTACATCATCGATCTTCAAAAAACGGTGAAAAAAGTAGAGGAAGCTTACAACTTCACGAAAAACCTTGCTGCTGACGGAGGAAAAATCCTTTTCGTTGGTACGAAAAAGCAAGCACAAGATTCAGTGAAAGAAGAAGCAATCCGTTCTGGTATGTTCTATGTAAACCAACGCTGGCTTGGTGGAACGTTAACAAACTTTGAAACAATCCAAAAACGTATCAAACGTTTAAAAGATATCGAAAAAATGCAAGAAAACGGTACGTTCGAAGTTCTTCCTAAGAAAGAAGTCGTTCAACTGAAAAAAGAATTAGAACGTCTTGAAAAATTCCTAGGCGGAATCAAAGACATGAAGGGTCTTCCAGATGCACTTTTCATTATCGACCCTCGTAAAGAGCGTATTGCAGTTGCAGAAGCTCGTAAATTGAATATCCCAATTATCGGTATCGTTGACACAAACTGTGATCCAGACGAAATTGATGTTGTGATCCCTGCAAACGATGATGCAATCCGTGCTGTAAAACTTCTAACTGCTAAAATGGCAGATGCGATTCTTGAGTCTAAACAAGGCGAAGAAGAAGCTGTTGTAGAAGAAACGACAGAAACTGAAACAACAACTGCGTAACCTATTCAAAAGGTGATAAGAGGGAACTGCCTTTTATCACCTTTTTTTCACCTAGTAATCCGTGTTTTAACATAGAAGGAGGAAATGTAAAATGGCAATTACTGCTCAATTAGTAAAAGAACTGCGTCAAAAAACTGGTGCAGGTATGATGGACTGTAAAAAAGCGTTAACAGAAACTGATGGTGACATCGACAAAGCAATCGATCTTCTAAGAGAAAAAGGGATCGCAAAAGCTGCGAAAAAAGCAGACCGTATTGCGGCAGAAGGATTAACTCTTATTAAAACTGACGGCAATACTGGCGTTATCCTAGAAGTGAACTCTGAGACTGATTTCGTTGCGAAAAACGAAGGATTCCAAAATCTTCTTAACGAACTTGCTGATCATTTACTTGCTGCGAAACCTGCAACAATTGAAGAAGCACATGCTTCTAAAATGGAAAATGGTTCAACAGTTGAAGAACATATTACTTCTGCAATTGCGAAAATCGGAGAAAAAATTACGCTGCGCCGTTTCTCAGTCATCACAAAAGAAGATAACGCTGCATTCGGTTCTTACTTACACATGGGCGGACGCATCGGTGTATTAGCGGTTCTTAACGGAACAACTGATGAAGAGCTTGCGAGAGACATCGCAATGCACGTTGCTGCTGTAAACCCTAAATACATTTCTCGTGACCAAGTGTCTGAAGAAGAAGCAAACCGTGAGCGTGAAGTATTAACACAACAAGCGCTTCAAGAAGGAAAGCCTGAAAATATCGTTGCTAAAATGGTAGAAGGCCGTCTAAACAAATTCTTCGAAGAAATTTGCTTACTTGACCAAGCATTCGTTAAAAACCCAGATGAAAAAGTGAAACAAGTTGTAGGTGCGAAAAACGCAACTGTTCAAACTTATGTTCGCTATGAAGTGGGCGAAGGTATCGAAAAGCGTCAAGACAACTTTGCTGAAGAAGTCATGAGCCAAGTGAAAAAATAATGTTTGAAAAGCTCTCTGGGGCTTTTTTAGGGAGCACAAGCACTGTGTTCCCTATTTTTTAGAGGATATTGATTTACAAAAGACGGTTTCTTACGCATAATAAGAGACGGTATAGTTTACACTTGGAGGTTATCATGAGCAAACCGAAATATAATCGCATTGTACTGAAGCTAAGTGGAGAAGCACTAGCTGGTGATGCTGGAAATGGAATTAACCCAACTGTCATTCAATCAATTGCAAAGCAAGTAAAAGAAATTGCAGAACTTGATGTTGAAGTTGCAGTCGTTGTAGGCGGAGGAAACCTTTGGCGTGGTAAGACAGGCAGTGACTTAGGAATGGACCGGGCAACAGCAGACTATATGGGAATGCTTGCAACAGTGATGAATTCATTGGCATTACAAGACAGCCTAGAAACGCTTGGCATTCAGTCTAGAGTACAAACCTCTATCGAAATGAGACAGGTTGCAGAGCCATACATAAGAAGAAAAGCGATCCGTCACCTTGAGAAGAAACGTGTCGTGATTTTTGCTGCAGGTACTGGTAACCCTTATTTCTCTACTGATACAACAGCAGCACTTCGTGCAGCTGAAATTGAAGCAGATGTCATTTTAATGGCGAAAAACAATGTAGACGGTGTCTACAGTGCTGATCCTCGTACAGATGCGGATGCAGTAAAATATGATAAGCTTTCATATCTTGATGTACTAAAAGAAGGGCTTGCTGTAATGGATTCTACTGCGTCCTCATTATGTATGGACAATGACATTCCATTAATCGTCTTCTCTATTATGGAAGAAGGAAATATTAAACGTGCCGTCAATGGCGAATCAATCGGAACGATCGTGAGGGGGAAATAACGTGTCAAAAGAAGTGTTGAACCAAACAAAAGAAAAAATGGAAAAAGCCGTTCAAGCATACGGACGTGAACTAGCAACTGTCCGTGCGGGCAGAGCTAATGCTTCCCTTTTAGACAAAGTAACAGTGGATTACTATGGTGCGCAAACACCACTAAACCAAATTGCGTCAATTACAGTGCCAGAAGCACGTATGCTGATTATCACACCTTACGATAAAACAGCGATCGGTGATATCGAAAAGGCGATCCAAAAGTCTGATCTTGGTATCACACCAACAAGTGACGGAAACGTGATCCGTATTGCGATCCCAGCACTAACAGAAGAAAGACGTAAAGAACTTGTAAAAGTTGTGAGAAAATACTCAGAAGAAGCAAAAGTAGCTGTTCGTAACGTTCGTCGTGATGCAAACGATGAATTGAAAAAGCTAGAGAAAAATGGGGAGATCACTGAAGATGAATTAAGATCATCTACAGAGGATGTTCAAAAATTGACAGATGAATATGTCGCTAAAATTGATGAAGTGACAAAAGATAAAGAAAAAGAAATCATGGAAGTTTAAGAAAAAACTATGTACAATAGATAATAGTGAAAAGACCCTCTTCATGTTTACAGGGGGTTTTTTTGTTAATACTGTTGAGGACTATATTATTAGCGGGAACGCAACCTTTTTGGGTGATGGAGGAATCTCATGCTCAATATACTCAAAAATTGGAAGAATCAGCAAACAGCAGCTTCCAACTTAGAAAGCCTGACAAAAGAAGACATATTAAATGGAGAAATTCCTGAACATATCGCCATTATCATGGATGGGAATGGAAGATGGGCGAAGAAACGTGCGCTTCCACGGGTAGCAGGACATCATGAAGGAATGAAAGTTGTCAAGCGCATGACCAAGCTTGCAAATGAGCTGAATGTCAAAGTGCTGACTTTGTATGCTTTCTCTACAGAAAATTGGAAACGTCCAAAACTAGAAGTAGACTTTTTAATGAAGCTTCCTGAAGAGTTTCTAAACATCTATCTGCCTGAACTTATCGAGGAAAATGTCCGTGTACGTTTAACAGGTGATCCAGACGGCCTCCCGCAGCATACGAAAAAAGCGGTAGAGAACGCAGTGAAGAGTACGGCGAATAATGACGGACTCATTTTAAATTTTGCGCTCAATTATGGAGGACGGACAGAAATTATTTCTGCATGCAGACAAATTTCTGAAAAAGTCAAAGATGGCAAGCTTCGAGCAGAAGACATCACAGAAGAGATGTTTTCAGCTTATTTAATGACAGAATCTCTTCAAGATCCGGATTTGCTTATTCGCACGAGTGGAGAAATTAGATTAAGCAACTTTATGCTTTGGCAAATTGCGTACAGTGAGTTTGTCTTTACGGATGTGCTTTGGCCTGACTTTTCTGATGAGCATCTCATAGGCGCTATCGGAGAGTACCAGCGCCGCGGCCGGAGGTTCGGTGGAATTTAGAGGGTGGTGCAGATGAAACAAAGAATTTTGACGGGTGTTCTGGCAGCTGCAGTGTTTTTACTTGCAGTGATTTATGGACAAATGCCATTTACCCTGCTGATTTATTTAATGGGAAGTGTCGCTCTCTTTGAGCTTCTTAGAATGAAAAAGATTTCGATTTTCAGCTTTCCTGGCATTGTCAGCTTAATATTGCTTTGGCTTTTAATGGGCGGAGAAAATAGCTTCTTCCCGAACGTAGACGCATCAAAAATGCAGATTGCTTTATTTGCAGTCTTAATCCTTTTAACTTATACAGTTCTGAGCAAAAACTCTTTCACATTCGATGAGGTTGCTTTTGTTATATTAGCCACATTATATATTGGCGTTAGTTTCTATTATTTTATTCAAATTAGAGGCTTGTATGGCATGAGTGCGATCTTCTTCGCAGCGGTGATTATTTGGTCCACTGACTCAGGTGCCTATTTTATTGGGAAATCTATGGGGAAACGAAAGCTTTGGCCAGAGATCAGCCCAAACAAAACAGTAGAAGGATTTATCGGCGGAATCGTCACAGCGGTCGTGCTGTCACTTGTGTTCCAGGCGGTTACAGGATTTTTGCCATCATATCTGCTTGTTATGTTTATTACTCTTTTGCTCAGTATTTTTGGACAGCTTGGCGACCTTGTGGAATCTGCTTTAAAGCGTCATTACCATGTGAAGGATTCAGGGACAATCCTCCCAGGTCATGGCGGAATTTTGGACAGGTTTGACAGCTTTTTATTCGTTCTGCCGTTTTTATATTTATTGCTGGCCACGTTTGCTAGCTAACCTCATAGAAACTAATTGAACGAGAGAAGGAGTGGCAATTTGAAATATATTTCGCTATTAGGCGCAACAGGATCAATTGGAGAACAAACATTAGATGTGATCAGGCAGCATCCAGACAAATTCAAGTTGAAAGCGATGACGTTTGGCAGAAATATAGACAAGGCCATCCCTATCATTGAACAATTTCAGCCTGAATTTGTTGGATGTGTAGACGAAGCGACCTATCGCACGTTAAAAGGTCATTCATTTCAATACGATGTCAAAATGGCTGCGGGTGATGAAGCAAACATCGAAGCAGCGACCTATGATGCAGTGGATGTTGTGGTCAATGCACTGGTAGGAAGTGTCGGACTTGTACCGACATTAAAAGCCATTGAACAAAAAAAGACGATCGCACTTGCAAATAAGGAAACACTTGTGACAGCTGGTCATATAGTAAAAGAGTACGCCAAAAAGTATGACGTGCCTTTACTTCCTGTCGATAGTGAACACTCCGCTATTTTTCAATCCCTGCAAGGTGAACAAGCTAAAAACATTGAACGCTTAATCGTCACAGCTTCAGGCGGCAGTTTCCGAGATAAAAAACGCACGGAGCTTGAAGGTGTAACGGTAGAAGAAGCGCTAAATCATCCGAACTGGTCCATGGGCGCAAAAATCACGATCGATTCAGCGACCATGATGAATAAGGGGCTTGAGGTGATTGAGGCGCATTGGCTGTTTGATATCCCATACGATCAAATTGATGTGCTGTTACATAAAGAGAGCATCATCCATTCCATGGTGGAATTCCATGACAAAAGTGTCATGGCTCAGTTAGGTACACCTGACATGAGGGTTCCGATTCAATACGCGCTCACTTATCCTGATAGAGCGCCATTAAAAGAAGCGAAATCATTAAACCTTTGGGAGATTGGACAATTAAATTTCCAAAAAGCGGATTTTGACAGGTATCGCTGCTTACATTTTGCTTATGAATCAGGTAAAATAGGAGGGACAATGCCTACTGTGCTTAATGCAGCCAATGAAATAGCTGTTGATGCATTTTTAAAAGGCAAAGTAACGTTCCTGCAAATTGAAGAATTGATTGAAAAGGCACTGAACAGACATCATGTGATTTCAACGCCTAGTTTGCAAGATATCCATGAAGTGGACAAAGATACACGAGACTTTGTTCAATCAATCCTCGCATAAGGTGGTATGTTCGTGAATACAGTGATTGCGTTTATTATTATTTTTGGAACGCTCGTTTTTTTCCACGAGCTTGGCCATTTAATTATGGCGCAGCGCGCAGGCATTTTATGCCGCGAGTTCGCAATTGGTTTTGGACCGAAGATTTTCTCCTTTAAACGAAAAGAAACCGTCTATACCATCAGACTTCTGCCAATCGGTGGATTTGTTAAAATGGCTGGAGAAGACCCTGAAGTCATTGAAATTAAACCGGGTCATACAGTGGGGCTCTTATTCAATGAGCAAAATGAAGTAGAAAAAATCATTTTAAATGATAAAGAGAAATATCCTGATGCACTTGTCATTGAAGTTGAACAAATTGATTTAGACCATGCGATGAGAATTTCAGGATATGAGGCTGGAAATGAAGACATTCTGACTGGCTACAATGTAAGCCAAACAAGCTTCTATATTGCAGATGGTGAAGAAATTCAAATTGCGCCATACAACCGTCAGTTTGGTTCAAAAACAGTATGGCAGCGTATTAAAGCCATTGCAGCTGGACCGATTATGAACTTTATCCTGGCATATGTGATTCTAGTGGCTTTAGGATTTATTCAAGGTGTAACCGTGGATGATCCTGTACTTGGTAAGCTGACAAAAGACGGCCGGGCAGCGCAAGCTGGGCTTATGCAGGGAGATCATATCGTTTCAATTAACGGGGATAAAATGAATTCTTGGACAGACGTTGTTCAAACGGTTCAAAAGAACCCAGATAAAAAAATGAATGTCGTCATTGACCGAGACGGCAAAGAAAGCACCATCCAAGTTGTACCAGAAGCTGTGAAGGCCGAAGGAAAAACCATTGGCCGTTTTGGCTCTTATCCGCCAACGGAAAATGGCTTTCTCAAAGTCATCTCATCCTCAGGAACGACAGTGATATCTACAGCAGGTCTCATCTTAACGAACTTGCAAAAGATTGTCACAGGACAATTTTCATTAGATATGCTTGCAGGGCCTGTTGGAATATATGACATGACAGGAGAAGTAGCGAAACAAGGTGTGTTAACATTAATGCAGTTTGCTGCGTTTCTTAGTATCAACTTAGGGATCGTGAATTTATTACCGATTCCTGCATTAGACGGAGGAAGATTACTTTTCCTATTCGTTGAAGCCATTCGCGGCAAACCAATTAATCGTGAGAAAGAGGCACTTGTTGTCTTCATTGGTGTTGCGTTCCTCATGCTATTAATGCTAGTAGTGACATGGAATGACATCCAGCGATTATTTTTATAAAAACCAATGTCTCTTGTTTCTCATTCTGGGAAACAAGAGTTTTTGTGAGAAGTCCTATTTCTTAAATGAGGTGTAACGACATGAGACAATCCCTGACTTTCATTCCAACTCTTCGAGAGGTGCCGGCAGATGCTGAGGCAAAAAGTCATCAGCTATTAGTAAGAGCTGGATTTATTAGACAAAACACGAGCGGTATCTATCATTATCTGCCGCTAGCACATAAAGTGATTCAGCACATTCAAGCCATTGTTCGCAAGGAAATGGAAAAGGCGGGTGCAGCTGAGCTGTTAATGCCAGTGCTGCAGCAAGCAGAAATGTGGCAAGAGTCAGGAAGATGGTATACATACGGTCCAGAACTCATGCGTATGAAAGATCGCCACGGCCGCGAGTTTGCACTTGGCCCAACACACGAAGAAGTGATCACATCACTCGTACGCAGTGAAGTCAAATCGTATAAAAAGCTTCCTTTGACACTTTATCAAATCCAATCTAAATTCCGTGATGAACAAAGACCTCGCTTTGGGTTATTGCGCGGACGTGAATTTATTATGAAGGACGCCTATTCATTCCACTCTTCACCAGAGAGCCTTGATGACACATACAACAAAATGTTTACAGCTTACTCGAATGTCTTTTCAAAAGTAGGTCTTAACTTTAGACCCGTCATTGCCGATTCTGGGGCAATGGGAGGAAAAGATACACATGAGTTTATGGCACTGTCAGAAGTAGGAGAAGATACAATCGCATACTCTGACACATCTTCCTACGCTGCGAACATTGAAATGGCTGAGGCTGTGTATCACGGAGAAGAAGCAAACCCTGCGGACTTCAAAGAACTTGAGAAAGTACACACGCCGCAGGTGAAGACGATACAAGATGTTGCGTCATTCTTAGAAGTGGCTCCTTCTACATGTATTAAATCTGTCTTGTTTAAAGCGGACGATGCGTATGTACTTGTCCTGACAAGAGGCGATCATGAAGTAAATGATGTGAAAGTGAAAAACTTAGTTGGAGCACAGCTTGTAGAGCTTGCTTCACGTGAGGAAGTACTAGACGTGATCGGAACAGAACCAGGATTTGTTGGACCAGTGAAGCTTGAAGCGGAAGTAACGATTTATGCAGACCACGCTGTAAAAGGAATGACAAATGCAGTTGCAGGTGCAAATGAATCGGATTATCACTATGTCAATGTCAATCCTGCTCGTGATCTATCAGTGAAGGAATATACAGATCTTCGCTTGATTCAAGAAGGAGACGTTTCTCCAGATGGTGAAGGCACAATCCAGTTCGCAAAAGGAATTGAAGTAGGACAAGTCTTTAAGCTAGGCACACGTTATTCAGAGGCAATGGATGCAACATACCTCGATGAAAATGGACGTGCGCAGCCAATGATCATGGGCTGCTATGGCATCGGAATTTCTAGAACCCTTTCTGCGATTGTTGAACAACATCATGATGACAAGGGGATTATTTGGCCAGAAACAGTTGCGCCATATGATCTTCATCTACTTGCCTTAAATATGAAAAACGATGCACAAAAGGAACTGGCTGAAACGCTGTATGAGCGTTTACAGGAAGAGGGCTATGAAGTCCTTTTCGATGACCGCCAAGAGCGTGCAGGCGTCAAATTTGCCGACAGTGACTTAATTGGACTGCCAATTCGCATTAGCTGCGGGAAACGTTCAGAAGAAGGTATTGTCGAAGTGAAATTTAGAAAATCAGGTGAATCACACGAAGTATCTGTTGATGAACTGATTTCATTTATACGCCAAGCATAAAAAACGAACAAAAAAATGAAGGTACCTCCTGCAAAAAAGAGGTACCTTTCTGATTTGCAAAAGGAGGGTCCTGTCTTGGATGAACAATTACCGATTACCCGGCGGCAATTTCATATATTACTCAATCAGATTCAAATGACAGATGATGACCTCAGCCGTTACTTTGAAGAAGGCGAGATCGTCAAATTGACGGTGCATAAGGCGGCAAAAACGTGGCATTTCCATTTTAAATTTAAGGCGCTTTTGCCTTACAAAGTATATGCAATGTTTTTAAGCAGGCTGACAAATGCATTTTCTCATATCGCACAAGTCACTTGTACGATTGAAGTCAATGATCCGCACATATCTGAAGAGCTCGTTCAATCGTATTGGTCACATTGTGTGGAAGAGCTTCAAGGAATTTCTCCCCCAATCATTAGCTTGCTTCAACAGCAAAAACCAGCGCTGTCTGGACATAAGATCATCATCAAAACAAAAAGCGAAACTGAGGCTTTGGCCATCAAAAAGAAATATAGCCCAATGCTTCAGGCTGCATTTAAACAAGTCGGTTTTCCAGAACTTCAATTTGATACAGAAATTTTTGTATCAGATCAAGAGATTCAGAAGTTCAGAGAACAAAAACTTGCTGAAGATCAAGAAAGAGCCATGCAAGCCCTTGTTGAGATGGAGAAGAAGGAAAGTGAGGATCAAGAGGAAGCCCCTTCTGGCCCTCTGATGATTGGCTATCAAATCAAAGACAATGAAGAAATACGTACGCTTGATAGTATTATGGACGAAGAAAGACGAATCACCGTCCAAGGATACGTGTTTGATGCAGAAACGCGCGAACTAAAAAGCGGCAGAACCCTTTGTATCTTTAAAATTACCGATTATACGAATAGTATTTTGATCAAAATGTTTGCGAGAGAAAAAGAAGATGCCCAGCTCATGAAATCCTTGAAAAAAGGGATGTGGGTCAAAGCAAGAGGAAGCATTCAAAACGATACGTTTGTGAGAGATCTTGTCATGATCGCAAATGACGTCAATGAAATGAAACCTCAGCTGAAAGAAGATACTGCACCTGAGGGAGAAAAGCGTGTTGAGCTTCATTTGCATTCGCCAATGAGTCAGATGGATGCTGTCACTGGCATCGGTAGACTTGTTGAACAAGCAAAAAAATGGGGGCATGAGGCCATTGCCCTGACAGATCACGCCGTTGTACAATCCTTTCCAGATGCGTATGCAGCAAGTAAAAAGCATGGCATCAAAATGATGTACGGGGTGGAAATCAATTTAGTCGATGACGGGGTACCGATTGCGTATAATCCAGAGCACCGCTTGTTAGAAGATGCGACGTTTGTCGTATTTGATGTTGAGACAACGGGACTCTCTGCTGTGTATGATACGATCATTGAGCTTGCAGCTGTGAAAATCAAAGGCGGGGAAATCATTGACCGCTTTGAGGCATTTGCAAACCCTCATCATCCGTTATCAGCAACAACCATTGAACTAACCGGTATCACGGATGACATGGTGAGAGATGCACCAGATGTGGTCGATGTTGTTCGAGATTTCAAAGAGTGGATTGGACAAGGTATCCTTGTTGCTCACAATGCGAGCTTTGATATGGGCTTTTTAAATGCAGCATATAAGCGCCTGTTAAAAACAGATAAAGCGTCAAACCCTGTCATTGATACACTAGAACTCGGCCGATTCCTTTATCCTGAATTTAAAAATCACCGGCTGAACACGCTGTGTAAAAAGTTTGATATTGAACTCACGCAGCATCACCGGGCGATTTATGATGCAGAAGCAACTGGTTACCTCATGCTGAAGATGCTAAAAGATGCGGCTGAAAAAGAGATTGCTTACCACGATCAATTGAATGAAAACATGGGACAGTCCAATGCGTATCAGCGCTCACGTCCTTACCATGCAACCGTGATTGCACAAAATGAGACGGGTCTAAAGAATTTATTTAAGCTTGTTTCACTTTCTCATATTCATTATTTCTACCGCGTGCCGCGTATCCCTCGCTCACAGCTTGAGAAATATCGAGAAGGTTTAATTGTTGGGTCTGCTTGTGATAAGGGTGAAGTGTTTGAAGGGATGATGCAGAAGTCACCTGATGAGGTAGAAGACATTGCCGCATTTTACGACTATTTAGAAGTTCATCCGCCAGAAGTGTATCAGCATTTACTCCAGCTGGAGCTTGTTCGGGATGACCGTGCATTAAAAGAGATCATCACAAACATTGTGAAACTTGGTGAAAAACTGAATAAACCAGTAGTGGCGACTGGAAATGTGCACTACCTGCATCCAGAAGACAAAATTTATCGCAAAATCTTAATTTCATCACAAGGCGGGGCGAATCCGCTTAATCGTCATGAACTGCCAAAAGTTCATTTTAGAACAACTGATGAAATGCTAGAAGCCTTCTCTTTCCTTGGAGACGAGAAGGCGAAAGAGATTGTCGTGACGAATACGCAAAAAGTATCTGAGATGGTCGAAAGTATTAAACCAATCAAAGACGATCTTTATACACCAAAAATCGAAGGTGCAGATGAAGAAATTCGGGAAATGAGCTATAACATGGCTCGCAGCATCTACGGTGACGATTTACCGAAAATTGTAGAAGACCGGATTGAGAAAGAATTAAAGAGTATTATTGGTCACGGTTTCGCTGTTATTTATTTAATTTCTCATAAGCTTGTTAAGAAATCACTTGATGATGGATATCTAGTTGGTTCAAGGGGATCAGTTGGTTCATCTCTCGTTGCGACATTAACAGAGATTACAGAAGTAAACCCGCTTGCGCCGCACTATGTATGTCCAAGTTGCAAGCACTCTGAGTTCTTTAATGACGGATCGGTTGGCTCAGGATTTGACCTTCCTGATAAAGACTGTCCTGAATGCGGGACGCCGTATAAAAAAGACGGACACGATATTCCGTTTGAAACGTTCTTAGGTTTTAAAGGAGATAAAGTGCCTGATATCGACTTGAACTTCTCAGGAGAATATCAGCCGATTGCCCATAACTATACAAAAGAGCTGTTTGGTGAAGAGTATGTATACCGTGCAGGTACAATCGGTACCGTTGCAGAAAAAACGGCATATGGTTATGTGAAAGGCTACGCAGGAGATCATAACCTTCATATGAGAGGTGCTGAAATTGACCGGCTCGTACAGGGCTGTACGGGCGTCAAACGGACAACAGGCCAACATCCAGGCGGTATTATCGTCGTGCCGGATTATATGGACATTTACGATTTCTCACCAATACAATATCCAGCAGATGCGACAGGTTCTGATTGGAAAACGACGCATTTTGATTTCCATTCAATCCATGATAACTTGCTGAAACTAGATATTCTTGGACACGATGATCCAACGGTCATTCGTATGCTTCAGGACTTGAGCGGAATTGATCCAAAAACGATTCCGACAGATGATCCTGAGGTCATGAAAATCTTCCAAGGAACGGAACCTCTCGGTGTCACAGAAGAACAAATTGGATGTAAAACGGGAACACTTGGGATCCCAGAGTTTGGCACAAGGTTTGTTCGTCAGATGCTTGAGGATACAAAACCGACCACCTTCTCGGAGCTTGTTCAGATCTCTGGTCTATCTCACGGTACAGATGTATGGCTCGGCAACGCCCAAGAGCTGATTCATAATAAAACGTGTGAACTAAGCGAAGTGATTGGCTGTCGTGATGATATTATGGTCTATCTGATTTATCAAGGTTTAGAGCCGTCACTTGCCTTTAAAATCATGGAATCTGTTCGTAAAGGGAAGGGACTTCCTCCTGAATGGGAAGAAGAAATGAAGAATAATAACGTACCGAACTGGTACATTGATTCTTGTAAAAAGATTAAATACATGTTCCCTAAAGCCCACGCGGCTGCTTATGTATTAATGGCCGTTCGGATTGCTTATTTCAAGGTGCACCATGCACTTCTGTACTATGCGGCTTATTTTACCGTTCGTGCTGATGATTTTGATATCGAAACGATGACAAAAGGATCGAATGCGATTCGAGCGGTCATGGACGATATTAACTCAAAAGGTCTTGATGCATCACCGAAAGAGAAGAACCTATTAACTGTACTAGAGCTTGCACTTGAAATGTGTGAAAGAGGCTATCACTTTAAAAAAGTAGACCTATACCGGTCAAGTGCCACTGAGTTTATCATTGATGGAGACGGGCTAATCCCGCCATTCAACTCCATCCCTGGACTCGGAACAAACGTTGCGTTAAATATTGTACGCGCACGCCAAGATGGTGAATTCCTTTCAAAAGAAGATTTACAAAAACGAGGAAAAGTGTCTAAGACCATCCTTGAGTATTTGGATCGTCAAGGTTGCTTAGAAGCACTTCCTGATCAAAACCAGCTTTCTTTGTTCTAATGTGAAAAATGAGGAGCGCCCTTAAAGGGCGTTCTTTTTTGTATATACAATAATATTATTATGTTAACTAAATATTTTAACTGGAATTATTTTCTTGTTGTTTCATATATCTTGATTTAACGTCGTGTTTTGAGAGAAGAGATTGTATGTCATTCTTTCTACCCAAATAGAGCAAAAAAGAGAATTTAGCCGTCTGAAATGTTCTCATACGACATATGATCATTTTGGGTACAGTCACATGAAGAATCAGGAGAAAACCACCCTCGGTGAGCGTCAAGCTGATGGCTGTTTACTATGCACATTTTTGAAACACGCTTGATTCTTTTCAACACTGTACAAAACACGAACGGAATAAAAAGGAGGTGGTCATTTCTTGTTCAATGTTTCACGTTTAAGAAAAAAGAAGGGGTGAGAAGTAGGTACATGTCAGATTACAACTATGTAGAGGTGCTTCAAAAATCCATTTTGTTTTACGAAGCCCAGCGTTCCGGAAAGCTTCCTGAAAGCAATCGTCTTAACTGGCGAGGGGATTCTGGACTAGAGGATGGGAAAGATGTTGGTCATGATTTAACAGGCGGCTGGTACGATGCTGGTGATCATGTGAAGTTCGGGCTTCCGATGGCTTACTCTGCAGCCGTGCTTGCATGGACAGTCTATGAGTACCGAGAAGCTTACGAAGAGGCAGAGCTGCTTGATGATATGTTAGATCAAATCAAGTGGGCAACCGATTATTTTTTGAAAGCCCATACAGGTCCAAATGAATTTTGGGCACAAGTAGGCGATGGGAATGCGGATCATGGCTGGTGGGGTCCAGCAGAAGTGATGCCGATGAACCGGCCGGCATTTAAAATTGATGAACATTGTCCAGGAACAGAAGTAGCCGCCCAAACCGCAGCCGCTTTAGCAGCAGGTTCAATTATTTTTAAAGAAACTGATGCGCCTTATGCAGCAAAACTTCTCACCCATGCAAAGCAGCTTTATGCATTTGCTGACCAATATCGCGGTGAGTATACAGATTGTGTCACCAATGCGCAGCCATTTTATAACTCTTGGAGCGGCTATATTGATGAGCTCATTTGGGGTGGAATATGGCTGTACTTGGCGACAAATGACCAGACCTATTTAAACAAAGCACTAAAAGCAGTAGAAGAATGGCCGAAGGATTGGGACTATACGTTTACGATGTCGTGGGACAATACCTTTTTTGCTTCGCAAATTTTACTTGCGAGAATCACAAAGGAGAAAAGGTTTATCGAATCGACGGAGCGTAATCTCGATTACTGGTCGACGGGTTTTGTTCAAAATGGAAAAGTAGAAAGAATCACTTATACGCCTGGCGGACTAGCGTGGTTAGATCAATGGGGTTCACTTCGTTATACAGCAAATGCTGCATTTTTAGCGTTTGTGTACGCAGATTGGGTCTCTGATCAAGAAAAAAAGAATCGATACCAAACGTTTGCGATCAGGCAAACACACTATATGTTAGGGGATAATCCGCAAAATAGAAGCTATGTCGTTGGGTTTGGCAAAAATCCGCCGATGCATCCACACCATCGAACTGCGCATGGCTCATGGTCTAATCAGTTGACAACTCCTTCTTCTCATCGGCACACGCTTTATGGAGCGCTTGTTGGGGGGCCTAATGCACAGGATCAGTATACCGATGACATCTCTGACTATGTATCAAACGAGGTAGCAACAGACTATAATGCCGCCTTTACTGGAAATGTAGCCAAAATGGTGCAGCTGTTTGGTCAGGGGCAGTCAAAGCTGCCGAATTTTCCGCCTAAAGAAAAAGTGGAAGATGAGTTTTTTGTAGAGGCAGCTGTCATGAGTAACGATACAACATCTACTCAGATCAAAGCCATTCTATACAATCGATCAGGCTGGCCGGCCAGAAGTAGTCAATCACTTTCTTTTAGATATTATGTCAATCTGAGCGAGATATTTGCGAAGGGATTCACTGATAAAGATATTCAAGTGACAGCTGTCTACAATGAAGGCGCTTCCTTATCTCCGTTAACGGTGTATGACGCATCATCCCATATCTATTTTACAGAAATCGATTTTACTGGCGTAGCTATTTTTCCAGGAGGCGAATCGCTTCATAAGAAGGAAATACAGTTCCGGTTATCTGCGCCAAATGGTGCGAATATATGGGATGCCTCAAATGATTATTCCTTTCAAGGATTAACATCCAATATGCAAAAAACAGCGAGAATTCCTGTTTTTGATCAAGGTGATTTAGTATTTGGTACGCTTCCGAATAAATAAATATAAAGGGTGAGGACATGACAAATAAAGAACGGTTTTTAACACTTTATCATCAAATGAAAAACGAGACGAATGGATATTTTTCAAAAGAAGGCATTCCGTATCATTCCGTTGAGACACTCATTTGCGAGGCACCTGATTACGGACATATGACAACTTCAGAAGCTTACAGCTATTGGTTATGGCTTGAAGCATTGTATGGTCATTACACAGGCGATTGGAGCAAACTAGAAGCGGCTTGGGATAATATGGAGAAGTTTATCATTCCAGTAAACGAAGATGGACATGACGAACAGCCGCATATGAGTTCTTACAATCCATCCAGCCCAGCCACATACGCTTCAGAAAAACCATATCCAGATCAATATCCGAGTCAGTTGACGGGTGCTCGCCCTGCTGGTCAAGATCCAATTGATCATGAGCTGAGGTCAACTTACGGAACGAATGAAACGTATTTAATGCATTGGCTTCTTGATGTAGACAACTGGTATGAATATGGGAATTTGCTCAACCCATCACATACAGCCGCATATGTAAACACATTTCAGCGGGGTCCGCAAGAATCCGTATGGGAGGCCATCCCTCATCCATCACAAGATGATAAAACAGCCGGAAAGCCCAATGAAGGTTTCATGAGCTTGTTCACAAAAGAAAATCAAGCGCCAGCCGCCCAGTGGCGCTACACAAATGCGACGGACGCTGATGCACGTGCGATACAGGCAATGTATTGGGCAAAGGAACTTGGCTATAATGGGTCAGTCTATCTTGATAAAGCGAAAAAGATGGGTGATTTCCTTCGTTACGGAATGTACGATAAATATTTTCAAACAATTGGAAGCGGCAAGCAAGGTAATCCGTATCCTGGAAATGGAAAAAGTGCATGTCATCACTTAATGGCATGGTATACCTCTTGGGGCGGGGGACTTGGAGAATATGCGAATTGGTCATGGCGTATCGGTGCGAGCCATTGTCATCAAGGGTATCAAAATCCAGTCGCTGCTTACGCTTTATCCTCAGATAAGGGAGGCTTAAAGCCAGCGTCACCGACTGCTGCAAGTGATTGGGAAAAGACGTTAAAGAGACAGCTTGAATTTTACGTCTGGCTTCAATCAAAAGAGGGAGCGATTGCAGGAGGTGCTACCAACAGCTGGAATGGAGACTATAGCGCTTATCCAGCAGGAAGAAGTACATTTTATGATATGGCTTATGAAGATGCGCCTGTTTACCATGATCCTCCGTCCAATAACTGGTTTGGAATGCAAGCATGGCCGATTGAGCGTGTAGCAGAGCTTTATTATATCTTTGCAAAAGATGGCGATAAAACATCTGAAAATTTCCAAATGGCCAAATCTGTCATCACAAAATGGGTCAACTATTCACTAGATTATATTTTTATTGGCACGCGTCCTGTGTCGGATCAAGATGGATATTTTTTAGATGGTCAGGGTCAAAGAATTCTAGGGGGGACCAATGTTGCTGTTGCTACGACGAGTGCACCGGGAGAGTTTTGGATTCCTGGGAATATAGAATGGAGCGGTCAGCCTGACACTTGGAGCGGGTTCCAATCTGCAACAGGTAATCCAAATTTAACGGCAGTTACAAAAGATCCTACTCAAGATACTGGTGTACTGGGCAGTCTAATCAAAGCACTCACATTCTTTGCTGCTGCAACACAGAAAGAGACAGGAAACTACACAACACTTGGCATAAGAGCAAAAGAGACAGCGGCACAGCTCCTTGAGGTTGCTTGGAATTACAATGATGGTGTAGGGATTGTGACAGAGGAAGACAGAGAAGACTACCACCGTTTCTTTAAAAAAGAAGTGTACTTCCCAAATGGCTGGAATGGAACATTTGGTCAAGGAAATCAGATTCCTGGTTCCAGCACCATTCCTTCTGACCCGCAGCGAGGAGGTAACGGAGTGTATACGAGCTTTGCAGATCTTCGTCCGAAAATCAAGCAAGACCCAGCCTGGTCAGCACTGGAGAGTAAATATCAATCATCTTTTAATGAAGCAACAGGCAATTGGGAAAACGGAGCGCCAAGTTTCACCTACCACCGTTTCTGGTCGCAAGTTGATATGGCTACGGCTTATGCAGAATACCATCGTCTCATAAACGAATAGAACGTAGTACAGCTGCCGGCTTTTTTAGCCGGCGGTTTCCTAATAAGATAAATGAAATGAAAGCAAAGGTGATGTCATCATGGTTAATAAGAAAGAATTTATGAATCATTCATCGAATGGCGGATCACAGGAACAAGAAAATCAAAGCTGGAGAAAAGAAGCAAATAATCGAATCTTACAACATAGACAAAGAGAGCTTGTCATAAACGTCATCAATAAGGAACAAAAGCCAGTTGCCGGAATAGAGGTGGAAATAAAACAAATCAGACATGAATTTGCATTTGGTTCAGCAATGAATGACCAAGTACTATTCAATCAAACGTATGCTGATTTTTTTGTTCAACATTTTAATTGGGCTGTGTTTGAAAATGAGGCAAAATGGTATGCAAATGAGCCTGAAAGAGGGAAAATAACCTACGAAAAAGCAGATGCCATGCTGAATTTTGCCAATAGACACCAAATTCCAGTGAGGGGGCACGCCTTATTTTGGGAGGTAGAGGATGCCAATCCAAACTGGCTGAAATCATTACCGAATCATGAAGTATATGAAGCCATGAAAAGGCGGCTTGAGCATGCAGGCAATCATTTCAAAGGGAAATTCCGTCATTGGGATGTAAACAACGAAATGATGCATGGTTCATTTTTTAAAGACCGGTTTGGGAAACAGATTTGGAAATGGATGTATGAAGAAACGAAAAAAATTGATCCTCAAGCCTTGCTGTTTGTCAATGATTATAATGTAATCTCATACGGCGAACATCACGCATATAAAGCACATATCAATGAACTTCGTCAGTTGGGGGCACCAGTTGAGGCTATTGGAGTTCAAGGTCACTTTGAAGATCGAGTGGATCCAGTCGTTGTAAAACAAAGACTAGATGTGCTTGCTGAGCTTGGTCTACCGATATGGGTGACAGAGTATGACTCTGTTCATCCGGATGCCAATAGACGAGCGGATAACTTAGAAGCTTTATATCGGGTTGCCTTTAGTCATCCAGCCGTAAAAGGTGTGCTGATGTGGGGATTTTGGGCGGGTGCTCATTGGAGAGGTGAGCACGCAGCCATCGTGAATCATGATTGGTCGTTAAATGAAGCAGGCAGGCGTTATGAAAAGCTACTACAGGAATGGACGACACAAAGAGTGGAAAAAACAGATGCGAATGGCCAAGTGACATGTCCAGCGTTTCACGGGACGTATGAGGTTCGAATTGGTGAAGAAAGTAAAATGTTGCAGCAGCAGACGATTGAACTTGATTCAACTAAACAAACACCGCTTCAACTAGATATCATCGTACCAGTAGAATAAGAGATTGTGAGGAGGAGAATGGAATGAAAAAATGGGTTCAACGGGTGGCTTGTTTTATGCTGCTGATCACTTTATGGGCGGGTTGGTTCACTCTGACCGTAAAGGCCTCCTCCTATGTGCAAACATCTGGTACACATTTTGTATTGAACAACCACCCATTTTACTTTGCTGGCACAAATAATTATTATTTCCATTACAAATCAAAAAAGATGGTAGATGCTGTTTTTGACGATATGAAGGCAATGGATTTAAAGGTTATTCGTATTTGGGGATTTCACGATGGTACCCCTCAAGAAAACTCAGTCTTACAATCTCGTCCAGGTGTTTATGAAGAATCCGGTTTTCAAAAACTAGACTATGCGATTTATAAAGCAGGGCAGGAAGGAATCAAGCTGGTCATCCCGCTCGTGAACAATTGGGATGACTTTGGCGGGATGAATCAATATGTGAAGTGGTTTCAGGCAGGATCACATGATCACTTTTATACAGATTCTCGGATTAAAACAGCTTACAAAAACTATGTGCGCTATGTATTAGAGAGAACCAATACGTACTCAGGTGTTCAATATAAAGATGATCCTGCTATTATGACATGGGAGCTCGCCAATGAGCCGCGCGCTCAGTCAGACCCTTCGGGAGATATACTAGTAAACTGGGCAGATGAAATGAGTGCATGGATCAAATCAATTGACTCGAATCACCTTGTTGCAGTAGGAGACGAAGGGTTCTTTCGCATGACAGGTCATGACGATTGGTTTTACAGTGGGGGAGAAGGTGTTGATTGGGATCGTTTGACTGCTCTCCCTCATATTGATTATGGAACCTATCATTTATACCCGGATCACTGGAATCAGTCTGCTGCATGGGGAGTGAAATGGATAAAAGATCATATCACCCGAGGAAACGCAATTGGCAAACCTGTTGTATTAGAAGAGTTTGGCTATCAAAATCAAGCAGCCCGTCCTGAAGTATATGATAGCTGGCTGAAGACAATTGAACAGCTCGGAGGCGCAGGTAGCCAATTTTGGATTTTAACAAGCATTCAAGACGATGATTCCCTCTACCCGGATTATGACGGGTTTCGAGTTTTAAAGGAGAGCCGGGAGGCAGGAATCATTCGTGAACACGCCAAAAGAATGAATGGAAAGAACTGATGAAGAATGCCTGTTTATAAGGAACTTCATTTGCATAAAAAAATTGGATATGGTATAGTTTTTATGGAAATGCTAACGATTACCGAGACAAGAGTGGGGAAACCCGCTCTTTTGTATTGAACAGGCAATTTTTGTCTCGACATTATTCATCCGTTTTCTGCTCCCCCTGCTCACAATAAAGCAGGGTTTTTATGCAGAATGATTGATAAGAGCGTTTATCGAAAGCACAAGGAGGAAGAGAATGAGCAAAAAAGTAGTGGACATCGTAAGCGACATGGTACAGCCAATTTTAGATGGCTTACAGCTTGAACTCGTTGATGTTGAATTTGTCAAAGAGGGTCAAAACTGGTTCCTTCGCGTATTTATTGACTCTGACAAAGGCGTCGATATCGAGGAGTGTGCCAAAGTGAGCGAAGCCTTGAGCGAAAAGCTTGATGAGGCAGATCCAATTAGCCAAAACTACTTTCTTGAAGTGTCCTCTCCTGGAGCGGAGCGCCCATTAAAGAAAAAAGCTGATTTTGAAAAAGCACTTGGAAAAAATGTTTTTATGAAAACATACGAACCAATTGATGGTGAAAAGGCATTTGAAGGTGAGCTTACAAGCTTTGATGGTGAGATTGCAACAGTGACAGTGAAGATCAAGACAAGAAAGAAAGAGATCAATATTCCATACGAAAAAATTGCTAACGCAAGATTAGCAGTTTCGTTCAATTAACCTTTTCATTGATATAAGGGGGAACCATAAAAATGAGTAGTGAGTTGTTAGATGCCCTGACTGTTCTTGAGAAAGAGAAGGGCATTAGTAAAGAAATTATTATTGAAGCGATAGAAGCTGCACTCATTTCTGCATACAAGCGTAATTTTAATCAAGCACAAAATGTGCGTGTTGATTTGAACCGTGAAACGGGAACGATTCGCGTATTCGCAAGAAAAGATGTTGTAGATGAAGTGTATGATTCTCGCCTTGAAATCTCTGTAGATGATGCAGCAAATATCAACCCAAATTACATGGTTGGTGACGTGGTTGAAATTGAAGTCACACCAAAAGATTTCGGACGCATTGCAGCTCAGACAGCGAAACAAGTCGTGACGCAGCGAGTGAGAGAAGCAGAGCGAGGTGTGATTTACACTGAGTTTATCGATCGTGAGGAAGACATCATGACGGGAATCGTTCAGCGAATTGACAGTAAATTCATTTACGTGTCACTTGGCAAAATCGAAGCCCTTCTTCCGGTCAATGAACAAATGCCAAATGAGGACTACAAACCACATGACCGCATTAAAGTGTTCATTACGAAAGTAGAAAAAACAACAAAAGGACCACAAATTTATGTATCAAGAACACACCCAGGTCTTTTAAAGCGTTTATTTGAAATCGAAGTGCCAGAAATTTATGATGGTACTGTAGAGCTTAAATCTGTCGCTAGAGAAGCTGGGGACCGTTCTAAAATATCTGTTCGTACAGATGATCCTGATGTTGATCCAGTTGGTTCTTGTGTAGGACCTAAAGGTCAGCGTGTACAAGCAATTGTCAATGAGCTGAAAGGCGAAAAAATTGACATTGTTCATTGGTCTAATGACCCTGTTGAATTTGTTGCCAATGCGTTAAGTCCATCAAAAGTTCTTGATGTCATTGTAAATGAAGAAGATAAGGCGACAACTGTCATTGTCCCTGATTATCAGCTGTCATTAGCCATTGGTAAAAGAGGTCAAAATGCGCGTCTTGCAGCGAAACTAACGAGCTGGAAGATTGACATTAAAAGCGAAACAGATGCAAGAGAACTCGGTATTTTCCCAAGAACTGAAGACTCTGAATCTCTTTTCTTAGAGGCTGAACCAGTAGCTGAGGAATCTGACGAATAAGAGGTGATATAAAAGGTGAAAAGCCGAAAAAAAATCCCGCTTAGAAAATGCGTCGTGACGGGAGAAATGAAACCAAAGAAAGAACTGATTCGCGTTGTTCGTTCAAAAGAAGGTGAAGTGTCTGTTGACGCAACCGGAAAAATGAACGGGCGCGGCGCTTACCTTTCTCTCGATAAAGAAACCATTCTTGCGGCGAAGAACAAACGTAGTTTACAGCAGCAATTTCAGACACAGATTGACGAACACATTTTTGAAGAATTACTAGAACTAGCTGAAAAGGTGAAAAAACCTAATGACTGAATCTGAATGGTATCCTTTGCTTGGTCTAGCAAATCGAGCTCGTAAAGTCGTGTCAGGAGAAGATCTGGTGATCAAAGAAATTAGACATGCGCGTGCTAAGCTGGTTCTTCTTGCAGCAGATGCCTCATCCAACACAGAGAAAAAGGTATCTGACAAATGCAAATTTTACAATGTTCCGGTTAGAAAAGTTGAAGACCGTTCCGTTCTCGGACGTTCTATTGGGAAGGAAGCTCGCGTAGTTGTCGCTGTCACTGACCAAGGCTTCGCTAAGAAGCTCATAAGCTTGCTCGATTAATTTATTTGGGGGTGAACGAATGGCTAAAGTGAGAGTATATGAATACGCAAAAGCCATAGATGTTTCAAGTAAAGATATTATAGCAGCGCTTAAGGATATGAACGTGGAAGTGAACAACCACATGGCGACGCTTGAAGACGACACTGTGAAAAAGCTAGACGCTATCTATAAAAAAGCCAAAGCAAAAGAGACAGCTAACGAGAAACCCGCAGAACAAAAAAAACAATCATCTAACAAAAACAATGATAGAAAGAAGAATGACGTGCAGAATAATCAATTTAATAAAAACAAAAAAAACAACAACCAAAACAAAAACAAAAATAAACGTGGCGGCAACAACAAGGCGCAGCATCAGCAAGCAAGACCTGTGAAGCCGAAAAAAGAGCTTCCTGAAAAAATTGAATTTACAAATTCAATGACAGTCGGTCAGCTTGCTGACGAGCTTGGCAAAGAAACTGCTGAAATCATCAAAAAACTGATGATGCTTGGTGTCATGGCTACGATCAACCAAGAGCTCGACAAAGATACAGTTGAATTAATTGCTTCTGAATATGGTGTTCCAGTAGAAGAAGTGATCATTTTAGAAGAAACTGAACTTGAAAAGTATGAAGTTGAAGATAAAGAAGAAGATATGCAAGTACGCCCTCCAGTAGTAACGATCATGGGACACGTTGACCACGGGAAAACAACGCTTCTTGACAGCATTCGTAAAACGAAAGTTGTTGAAGGCGAAGCGGGTGGAATTACGCAGCATATTGGTGCATACCAAATTGAAGAAAACGGCAAGAAAATCACGTTCCTTGATACACCAGGACACGCAGCTTTCACTACGATGCGAGCACGTGGTGCTGAAGTAACAGATACGACGATCTTGGTCGTTGCAGCAGATGACGGTGTCATGCCGCAAACGATTGAAGCAATCAACCACGCAAAAGCGGCAGAGGTGCCAATCATTGTGGCTGTCAATAAAATTGACAAACCAACAGCGAACCCTGATCGTGTGATGCAGGAGTTAACTGAGCATGGTCTTGTACCAGAAGCTTGGGGCGGCGAAACGATTTTCGTTCCACTATCTGCGAAAACAGGTGAAGGCATTGACGAATTGATCGAAATGATCCTTCTTGTCAGCGAAGTAGCAGAACTAAAAGCCAACCCAAATCGTGCGGCAAAAGGAACTGTGATCGAGGCTGAGCTTGATAAAGGAAGAGGTTCTGTTGCAACCCTTCTCGTTCAAACTGGTACACTTCAAGTAGGTGACCCAATCGTTGTCGGAAATACATTTGGCCGTGTACGTGCAATGGTCAATGACATCGGACGCCGCGTGAAAACAGCAGGACCATCTACACCTGTTGAAATCACTGGTTTAAATGATGTGCCGCATGCAGGGGATCAGTTCCTCGTATTCAAAGATGAAAAAACAGCTCGTCAAGTCGGTGAGGCGCGTGCGTCTAAACAACTTGATGAACAGCGTTCAGACAAAGCGAAATTATCTCTCGATGACCTATTTGAGCAAATCAAACAAGGTGATGTGAAAGATATCAACTTAATCGTAAAAGCAGACGTACAAGGTTCTGCTGAAGCACTGACGGCAGCTCTTCAAAAAATTGAAGTAGAAGGCGTCAAAGTGAAAATCATCCATACGGGTGTTGGAGCGATTACAGAATCTGATATCATTTTAGCAAGTGCTTCTAATGCGATTGTGATTGGATTTAACGTACGTCCTGATGGCAATGCGAAGAGCACAGCTGAAACAGAAAACGTAGATATTCGCTTACACCGCATCATCTACAAAGTCATCGATGAAATTGAAGCTGCGATGAAAGGGATGCTTGACCCTGAATATGAAGAAAAAGTCATCGGTCAAGTTGAAGTTCGTCAAACGTTCAAAGTATCAAAAATCGGTACAATTGCTGGTGGCTATGTCACTGAAGGTACCATTACTAGAGACAGTGGTATCCGCTTAATTCGTGATGGCGTCGTTATCTTTGAAGGTGAAGTCGACGTATTAAAACGATTCAAAGACGATGTGAAAGAAGTTTCACAAGGCTATGAATGTGGTATTACCATTAAGAAATACAATGATATCCGTGAAGGTGATGTCATGGAATCATTCGTTATGCAAGAAATCGAAAGAAAATGATCGGTTATACCGAGTGTGAGTGTATGATCTATGATGCATCCTCACTGAAGGAAAAACGTGCGGTTCTGCAGCGTATCATGACAAGAACGCGCCATAAATTCAATGTGACCATTGCTGAAATGGACTATCAGGATACATGGCAGCGTACTTCGATCGGAATCGCCGTCATTTCCTCCTCCCGGGTTCAAGTGGAAAAGGAACTTCAGCGTGTGTTAAGCTTTATTGATTCTTTTCCGGAAATTGAACGAACGATCACGAAAACTGAGTGGTTTTAATTAGAGGTGATAAGATCATGAGTATGAGAGCAACCCGTGTGGGTGAGCAAATGAAAAAAGAATTAGGCGACATCCTTGGCAGAAAGCTAAAAGATCCAAGAATCGGCTTTTTGACTGTAACGGATGTTGAAGTATCCGGTGATTTGCAAATTGCCAAAGTCTACATTTCTGTTCTTGGCGACGAGAAGAAAAGAGAGGAAACCTTAAAAGGCCTTGCAAAGGCGAAAGGGTATATCCGCTCTGAAATTGGCAATCGAATCAGACTTCGCAAAACACCAGAGCTTCACTTTGAATTCGATGAGTCTGTAGATTACGGTAACCGAATTGAAAGCCTGATTGCTGAACTAAACACAAAAGATCACGAATAAGACGTTGAAATAAGGATAGGCGATGATCGTCTGTCCTTTTTCATCGTTTATGAAAGGAGAGAACGCAGGTGCAAAACGGTGTTCTTTTATTACATAAAGAAAGAGGCATGACCTCTCACGACTGTGTGTTTAAAGTGAGAAAGATTTTACACACAAAAAAAGTGGGACATACAGGGACACTCGATCCAGAGGTTTCAGGTGTTCTGCCTATTTGTATTGGACGAGCGACAAAAATTGTGGAGTACTTAACAGATAAATCGAAAACGTATGATGCGGAAATCACCATTGGATTTTCTACAACGACAGAAGACCAAACAGGTGAAGTAGTAGAAGAAAAAAAGATGCCGGTACCGATGTCAGAAGATGACATTGATGCTGCGTTGAAACAATTTGAAGGAACCATTGAACAGATCCCCCCCATGTTTTCTGCTGTGAAAATTGGCGGAAAAAAGCTCTATGAATATGCAAGGCAAGGCATTGAAATTGAACGTCCAAGCCGTGAAATTACCATTCATCGTATCGAGCGGACAACACCTGTCACATTTGAAAATGGAAAGGTATCCTTTAGATTCACCGTCCTGTGTTCAAAAGGCACATATGTGAGAACGTTAGCCGTCGATATTGGAAAAAAACTTGGGTTTCCAGCCCACATGTCTCACCTCATTCGCATAGGATCTGGTGACTTTACGTTAGATGAATGTATCACTCTTGATGAGTTGCGGGAGATCAGCGAGGAAGGAACGGTTGAGGAACATCTTGTGCCGATCGAGCGTGCGCTCAATCATTTGCCGAAATGGGAGATAAATGATACATTAGCAAGTAAAGTGGAAAACGGTGCAGTCCTACCTATGCCTGATGAATTTGCTCATTTTGCAGAGGAAGATCGTGTCGCTGTCTTTGCTCCTTCAGGCCGTTGTATGGCGATTTATATGAAGCACCCGACCAAACAGAACCTGATGAAGCCGGCGAAGATTTTATCACAGGACAAGCAATCTTAAAGAAAAGGTGACCATCTCGTGAAGACTATACATATTTCACACCCACATACATTGAATCAAAAGGATCAAGTCCCGTCTGTGATGGCTTTAGGGTATTTTGACGGTGTTCACCTCGGACACCAAAAAGTGATTGATGTAGCGAAAAACATTGCGGAAAAAGAGGGTTTAGCTCTAGCTGTCATGACTTTTCATCCGCATCCATCGCATGTTCTGCAAAAAGCACGTGAACCAAAAGACTTAATCACACCGCTTGAGGATAAGATTGATTTTATCGAACAATTAGGTGCTGACTACTTATACATTGTGCAATTCAGCGAAAACTTTGCAGCACTGTCTCCTCAAGAGTTTGTCGATCAATATTTGGACGAACTGAATGTGAAGCATGCAGTCGCTGGTTTCGATTTTACCTTCGGCCGGTTTGGTGCAGGCACAATGGAAACGTTTGACGAATACGGGAAAGGGCGGATTGCTGCGACCATTGTACCTAAGCTTTCCAACCAAGACCGAAAAGTCAGCTCGACCCTTATACGTTCCGCATTGAAAAATGGAGACGTTGAATATGTGAGTGAGCTTTTAGGGAAACCGTATCAGCTGCGAGGCATTGTCATTCATGGAGATAAACGAGGACGCACGATTGGCTTTCCAACCGCCAATGTTGGTTTATCTGCTGAATACATCATCCCGCCAACAGGCGTATATGCAGTGAGAGCGGAAGTGAAAGGCAAGGTGTATGACGGTGTTTGTAACGTTGGCTACAAACCAACATTTTACGAAAAACGTCCTGACCAGCCTGCGATTGAAGTGAACCTTTTTGATTTTAACGAAGAAATTTATGGTGAACCGATTAAATTACAGTGGTACAAACGGATTCGCAGTGAACAAAAATTTAACGGTATCCAAGAATTAACGGCTCAAATTAGTCAAGATAAAGAAGAAGCGATTCAGTTTTTTCAAGATCATCTTCATTAAACAAAAAAATCGCAGAAAAACCGCTCTATCATTTGCAAAATCGGCATATTTTTAGTATGATAATTCCTGTAGCTTTAAAACCACTTACTTGGCAGGCCGACTTCACCGACGGTTGCGAGGTAGATGGGGCTAACATGATTTGGAGGTGAAACAGGATGGCTATTACTCAAGAGCGTAAAACTCAATTAATTAATGAGTTCAAAACACACGAATCTGATACTGGATCTCCAGAAGTTCAGATCGCTGTCCTAACAGAATCAATTAACAACTTGAACGAGCATTTACGTACTCATAAGAAAGATCACCACTCACGTCGCGGTCTTTTGAAAATGGTAGGTAGACGTCGTAATCTTCTTACGTATCTACGTAATAAAGACGTAACTCGTTACCGTGAGTTAATTAACAAACTAGGCTTACGTCGATAATCGTAAAAAGCGGGAGGATTCCCGCTTTTTTATCGTATAATCACTAATATTTTATGGTTAAAATGTTGAAAGAATGGCAAAAACCCTTCTACATACAGCTTTCACATTGATATGTGAAAATCATTTTGTTCATAATAAGAAATAACCTAAAAACTTTACGACAAGAGAGGAGTTTATCTCAGAATGGGACAAGAGAAACAAGTCTTCACCATAGACTGGGCTGGACGTCAACTGACAGTTGAAACTGGCCAGCTTGCAAAGCAAGCAAACGGAGCGGTTCTCGTACGCTACGGAGATACGGCTGTGCTTAGCTCAGCAACAGCTTCTAAAGAACCAAAACCACTTGATTTTTTCCCGCTCACTGTAAACTACGAAGAAAGATTATATGCAGTTGGTAAAATTCCTGGTGGTTTCATTAAAAGAGAAGGCCGCCCAAGTGAAAAAGCAATCCTTGCGAGCCGCTTAATTGACAGACCGATCCGTCCACTATTTGCAGACGGATTTAGAAATGAAGTACAAGTCATTAGTATTGTCATGAGTGTGGATCAAGATTGTTCATCTGAAATGGCTGCAATGTTTGGCTCATCTTTAGCTTTATGTGTGTCTGACATTCCATTTGAGGGACCAATCGCTGGCGTGACAGTAGGACGAGTAGATGGAAAGCTCATCATCAACCCGAATGTTGAGCAGCTTGAACAAAGCGATATCAACCTTGTTGTAGCTGGAACAAAAGATGCAATCAACATGGTAGAAGCTGGTGCTGATGAAGTACCAGAAGAAACAATGCTTGAAGCCATCATGTACGGCCATCAAGAGATCAAACGCTTAATCGAATTCCAAGAAGAAATTGTGAAAGCTGTCGGTAAAGAAAAAATCGATATTCCTTTATATGAAGTCGATCAAGCATTAGCAGAGGAAGTAAAACAACTTGCTGAAGCGGATCTACTGAAAGCGATTCAAGTACATGAGAAGCATGCTCGTGAAGATGCCATCAGTGCTGTGAAAAAAGCTGTCGTTCAAAAATTTGAAGAAGAAGAGCGTGACGAAGCAACGATTAAACAAGCGAAGGATGTCTTAAATAAGCTTGTGAAAAACGAAGTTCGCCGCCTTATTACTGAAGAGAAGGTACGTCCAGATGGACGCGGCGTCGATCAAATCCGTCCACTTTCTTCAGAAGTAGGACTTCTTCCAAGAACGCACGGTTCAGGATTGTTTACAAGAGGCCAAACACAGGCACTCAGTATTTGTACATTAGGTGCACTTGGTGATGTACAGATTCTTGATGGTCTTGGTGTTGAAGAGTCTAAGCGATTCATGCACCATTATAACTTCCCGCAATTCAGTGTTGGTGAGACCGGCCCAATGCGTGGTCCAGGCCGTCGTGAGATTGGACATGGTGCGCTAGGCGAACGTGCATTAGAGCCAGTCATTCCATCTGAAAAAGATTTCCCTTATACGGTTCGCCTTGTGTCTGAGGTGTTAGAATCAAACGGTTCTACTTCACAAGCAAGTATTTGTGCGAGCACACTTGCGATGATGGATGCAGGTGTTCCAATTAAAGCACCAGTTGCAGGGATTGCAATGGGACTTGTTAAATCTGGTGAATACTACACAGTGCTGACAGACATTCAAGGAATGGAAGATGCACTTGGAGATATGGACTTTAAAGTAGCAGGTACATCTAAAGGTGTAACAGCGCTTCAAATGGACATTAAAATCGATGGTCTATCAAAAGACATTTTAGAAGAAGCACTTCAACAAGCGAAAAAAGGAAGAATGGAAATTTTAGATAGCATGCTGTCAACGATTCCAGCTTCTAGAGGAGAATTGTCACGTTATGCACCAAAAATCTTAACGATGACAATCAATCCAGATAAAATTCGCGATGTCATTGGACCAAGCGGTAAACAAATCAATAAAATCATTGAAGATACCGGTGTGAAAATTGATATTGAACAAGACGGTACAATCTTTATCTCTTCTACTGAAGAAGACATGAACCAAAAAGCGAAGAAAATCATTGAAGATCTTGTCAGAGAAGTTGAAGTTGGCCAACTTTACTTAGGTAAAGTAAAACGAATTGAAAAATTCGGTGCCTTCCTTGAAATCTTCAGCGGCAAAGATGGACTTGTTCATATTTCTGAGCTTGCACTTGAACGTGTTGGCAAAGTAGAAGATGTCGTGAAGATTGGTGACGAACTACTCGTCAAAGTCACTGAGATCGATAAACAAGGCCGTGTAAACCTTTCTCGTAAAGCTGTTTTACGTGAAGAAAAGGAAAAAGAAGAAAAGCAGTCTTAATGAGAACAAATAAAATGTGTTAGAAGCCAGGTATCCGTGCCAGGCTTCTTTCTTTTCTTGCGCGTAACAATAGTTCTAGCTTGTTTCTCCCTATCATAATTTGTGGTAAAGGGGAGGGACAACCATTGAAAAAAACGATACCATTCTTTGTGTTTGTATTTTTACTGCTCGTGTCATATCAAACGATGAAGCAGCCGGCTGCTGTTACATATATGAATTCAATGAAAGAGCACGCCGAGGTAGCATCTGTTTCAAAAGATATTCTGTATCAAGAGATCGAATCGAAGTCTTCTGACTATGAAGAGAAGCCGCAAAATGCTAAGATTGATAAAGTGTGGAAAAAGATGCCTGGTTTAAATGGACAGACAGTCGATATCGATGCTTCTTACGAAAAAATGAAAAAACAGGGCTCTTTCGATGAAAAGCTGCTTGTTTTTAAAGAAACAAAACCATCTGTCCATTTACATGAACTTGGTGCTGAACCTATCTATAAGGGACATCCAGACAAAAAGATGAATGCATTCCTGATCAATGTAGCTTGGGGCGACGAGCATTTAACAAAGATGTTGAATACACTAGAAAAGCATCAAGTGAAGGCAACCTTTTTCTTAGAAGGCAAATGGGTGAAAAACAGTCCAGACCTTGCTAAAAAAATCGTGGCAGATGGTCATGAAATTGGAAATCATTCATACAATCACCCGGATATGCGCACACTGACAAGAGAACGAGCATTAGAGCAGATGATTAAAACAAATCGCCAAATTGAAGAATCCCTTGGGAAAAAACCGATATGGTTTGCGCCTCCAAGTGGCAGCTTTAAAGAAGAAACAGTAAAGCTTGCGAAACAAGAAGGAATGGAAACCATTATGTGGACAGTAGACACGATCGACTGGCAAAAACCATCACCAGCTGTATTACAAAAACGAGTGCTTGGGAAAATTCACAATGGGGCGATGATATTAATGCATCCAACAGACGCAACAGCGAGAAGTCTTGACGCACTTATCACTCAAATCAAAGAAAGAGGATATGAATTAGGAACGGTTTCTGACCTCCTAAGTGAAAAAAGACATCCGTGATGCGATCTGTTTGTTGAATAGGAGGAGCAAAACTTGGTCAAAACGTATACATGCCAAAACGGAGTAAGAATTGTACTTGAAAACAATCCCACTGTAAGGTCTGTCGCAATTGGCGTCTGGATTGGAACAGGTTCTAGACATGAGACACCAGAAGTAAATGGGATCTCACACTTTTTAGAGCATATGTTCTTTAAAGGAACAAAGACGAGATCTGCACGTGATATCGCAGAATCCTTTGACCGCATTGGTGGTCAAGTGAATGCCTTTACGTCAAAAGAATATACTTGCTATTATGCAAAGGTACTTGATTCACATGCTGGCTATGCCCTCGATGTATTGAGTGACATGTTTTTCAACTCTGCTTTTGACGAAGAAGAGCTGAAGAAAGAAAAAAATGTGGTCTATGAAGAAATTAAAATGTATGAAGATACTCCTGATGACATCGTTCATGATTTGTTAAGCAAAGCTATTTACGGTGATCATTCATTAGGTTATCCGATTTTAGGGACAGAGGAAACACTCTCTACTTTTAACGGTGATTCCCTTAGAAAATATATGGACGAATTCTATACGCCGGATCGCGTCGTCATCTCTGTAGCAGGGAACGTCGATGACACCTTCATTCGTGAGGTCGAAACATTATTTGGTTCGTATGAAGGAAAGGGGAAAAAGCAGCCTGTCGAAGCCCCGCAATTCCACTATGACAAACTGACACGCAAAAAGGAAACAGAGCAGGCGCACCTTTGCATGGGCTTTAACGGACTTCCTGCTGGAGATCAGGGCATCTATGACTTAATCGTCTTAAATAATGTTCTAGGCGGTAGCATGAGCAGCCGATTGTTCCAAGACGTAAGAGAAGATAAAGGACTTGCGTATTCTGTATTCAGCTATCATAGTTCATTTGCAGATAACGGAATGCTGACGATCTATGGTGGAACTGGAGCGAAACAGCTGAATCTGCTATCTGAAACCATCTTACAAACATTAGACGTCTTAAAACGTGAGGGAATTACGCAGAAAGAACTTGAAAACTCTAAGGAGCAAATGAAAGGAAACCTCATGCTTAGTCTTGAAAGCACAAACAGCAAGATGAGCCGAAATGGTAAAAATGAATTACTCCTTGGCAAACATCGTACGCTTGATGAAATTATTGATGAAATCAATCGCGTCTCATTAGACGGCGTGAACAATTTATCGAAAAGAATCTTTACAGAAGATTATGCCCTCTCGCTTATTAGTCCAACGGGTGATGTACCTTCTGCTTAATCAAAAAAAGGCATGTCTTTTAAAAGAGATGCCTTTTTTTCATGTCTAAAGATTAATCAGCTAACTTGTTTTGCAGCTGATGAACAATTTTATTGATTGTCGAAAAGTGCTCGGTCAATAGTTCCTCATCTGCAAATTGAATATCAAAAACCTCTTCTAATTCCAAAATGAGTGAAACTGCTTTAATTGAATCGAGACCGTGATTTGTTAACTCTTCATCTGCACCAATAGAAATCTTGCTATCATCGTCCAAAGAACGCAGGACCAAATCCTTTACTTGACTTGATAGTGAAAGGGCATCCGTCGTTTCATTCATCTGCAACGCTCCTCTTTACAAATTTTCTATTCTTTACATAAATTAACTATATTAGAATGGAAAAACATTGTAAAGCAGTTTCGATATAAATAGGAATTGTTGATCATTCTCTTCAAATGAAAAATTTGGTAGAGTGAGAAGAAAAGAGACTGGGAAGGATGGATCAATCCATGAATAAAACAGACCTTATGCAGCACATTCCCTTATTAAAAAAAGCGATCTCCATAGACCAGATTGATAAAGGCTATTCTCGAGATGAAAAATGGGTCGTGACGATGTCATCAGGTGAAAAGTATGTCCTTCGATTCACAGATCAAGATCAATATGACAAAATAAAGACGCAATTTGAGCTCCTTTCCCAATTAAGACGTCACGGTGTTCAGTGTGCTGATCCAGTGAAAATGGGTGTTCTAGATGAAACACAGCAAGTGTACTATATTTTATCGTTTGTAGAAGGTCAAGAAGCAAAAGAAATCATGAGTCAGTTAACAGAAGAACAGCAGTATGCGATCGGGGTAAGTGCAGGACGGGATTTACGAAACATGCATACATATCCAGCGCCATCACATATCGAACCTTGGGAAGAGCGTGTTGTGAAAAAGCATCATCGATATTTAACTGCTTATCGGGAAAGCGGTATCTCCATAGAAGGGGATGAAAAAGTTGCACAGTTTATCGCACAGCACATCGATAAGGTGAAGGGAAGGCCTAACCAATTTCAGCACGATGACTTTCATTTAGGGAATATTATTATAAAGAATGATAAATATGCAGGCGTTATTGATTTTAATAATTTTGATTGGGGAGATCCCATTCATGATTTTTATAAAGTAGCTCTTTTCAGTAGAGAAACAAGTGAAGTCTTTGCGGCTGGTCAAATCAATGGGTATTTTGATGGTGAAATACCAGCTGATTTTTGGCAGCTTTACTCTGTATATGTCGCAATGAGCATCTTTTCATCGATTATGTGGGTCATTAAATTTGATCCAGGTCAAATGGATGAGATGATCGAAAGACTAGAAAATGTATTAAAAGATCATGATTATTTTCGTCAAATAGAACCTCATTGGTATACGCGTATCACTAGATAACAGTGAAATATAGGACGATTAGGCGGTGATGGAAGTCGCTGCCTTTTCTGTTATAATGATACAAATTACACATTGTCATGAGTAGAAACATTTTATATAATCCTAACAAGGATCGAAAAAGTTGTAAAAAAATTCCGTTTTTTGTTGAAAAAGAGCAAAAGGCTGGTGATGGATTGAAACAAATCGACAAAGATTCAAAGCAGTTATGGCGTGTATATTTATGGACACTCTCATTTTTAAAGCCTTATACAGGTAAAGTGATTCTAGTCATTATGAGTGGATTCGTTATTACCTTGAGCGAACTCATTATACCTAAATTTATTCAATATTTTATTGAAACGATTTTGCCAGCAAAAGACTTTTCTAAAATGAATGGATTATTGTTAGGCCTGACTGGCTTGATAGCACTTGGTATTATACTGACAGCTGCACGAAATTTGTGGCAAAGAAAATTAATCGAACAAGCCTCAAGAGATTCACAATTTGCTGCCTTCCAGCAAATCCGTCAACTCGGTTTCTCATACTACGAACAACATTCTGTTAGTGAAACACTCTCCTTTGTTAACACACAAACACGAGCTGTACAAGAAATTTACAGACGCTACTTCCCACAATTTATCAATCAGACACTATTTATCGCCATCTCACTATACTTTATGATACAAATTTCTATCTTACTCACTCTCATCATCATTCCAAGTTTTATTCTCTACTATATCTTTGGACCTTGGCTTGAAAAAAAGGCAACGATCTACGGAAGACAAAGTGCAGAAGGTTTTCGCACGTTGCAAACAAAATTATACGAAAGTCTTGCTTCAATGGAAGAGCTTAGAATTTTAGGTTATATGAATTGGGACATGGAGCGGATTCAAAAGCTGCATGAACAGGTCCGCCAAGATCATGAAAAAAATGTTTTTTTCGCTTACTTACGAGGAAGCAACCGCAGGCTCACTTATTATATTGGTGCTCTAGCTACATTTGCTCTCGGCATCTACCTTGTAAATAATGGCCAGCTGACGACAGGCGGTTTTGTGGCATATATACTATATTATTTTTCAGCAATGCATATGCTTACTTCTATTGTCACACTTCTAACAGAACAACGAATCTTAACCTTTCAAATTGAACCTTTATATCATTTTATGAAAAAAACACCCGATATTAGAGAGCCTCGTCACCCAATACTACTTGATCAAGTCGAAGGCGATATCGTGTTTCATGACGTTGATTTTCATTATCCCAATCATCCTCCTTTATTAAAGGGGATGAATCTACATATTCGGCGTGGTGAAAAAGTGGCGCTTGTCGGTACGAGCGGTGGAGGGAAAACATCGCTTCTTAAATTAATTGGACGCTTTTATGACCCCTCATCTGGGATGATTACACTTGATGGAGTTGATTTGCGCTGTTTATCTACTAGTCAAATAAGAGGTGCGATGGGGTTTGTTTTTCAAGAAACGTTTTTATTTAATATGAGTGTAAAGGACAATATTCGTTTTGGAGATACAAGTCTTTCAGATCAACAGATTATTGAAGCCGCTAAAAAAGCAGATTGCGACTCATTTATAAGAGAACTAGAAAACGGATACGACACCATACTTGGGGAAAGAGGATTAAAACTATCTGGTGGTCAAAAGCAAAAGATCGCCATTGCCCGGCTATTTGCTAAGAATCCAAGTGTTGTATTACTCGATGAAGCAACAGCATCTCTTGATAGTGTCAGCGAGCAAAAAGTCCAGCAGGCATTACATCAAACATTTAAGGAATCGACTGTCATTGCAGTCGCTCATCGTTTATCTACTGTAAGACATTTTGACAGAATTATTTTGATAGAAGACGGTCGTATGTTAGAAACTGGACATTTTAATGAATTGATGAGAAAAAAGGGACATTTTTATCAATTGGCGTCTGACCGCTCAGAAAAGGAGGCAGGTGTAACATGAGGAAAAATTGGCTGTTTCTTTTGATCACAAAGCAAAAATGGATGCTCATCCTCGCTCTTTTACTCGTTTTGATTGAAGCAGCAGCTAATTTAGCCATGATTGGGCTGCAAAAGTGGCTCATTGACGATGTCCTTTTGAATAGCGGCAATCAACATTTCCCCCATATCTTGATGCTGTTTGCCATCATTTTTCTTGTCTATGTTGTCATGTTTGTCGCCAGCCCATATGTGATGCACAAAAACTACCTTACCATCCACCATTCATTACAGAGAAAGATGTTAGATCAGCTTCAGCAAGTATCGATGAGATCATATAAAATTCATCCAGTTAGTTATTATCTACACAAGCTTAACCAAGATGTAAAGACAGTCGCTGTCACAGCTGCTTTACATATACCGAAGATTGTACAAACTATTTTTATGGCCGTTGTTTTATCGATCATTTTACTATCTGTGAGTCCTGTATTATTTTTCTTGCTTCTTTTTGCAAGTACGTGTTATTTCATTGTCGGTAAAAAAATGGCGAAAACGGCAACAAACATCGCAAAAGAAGTGCAAGAGAGAAAGTCAGATCTATTCGTGCATGTCGAAGAAGGAATTTCTTCTACAAGAGAAGTGGTTGCATTTGATCGACGTAAATGGGAAATCGGTTTGTATGAAAAGCTATTTAACAACATGATGGATCGTGTCATAAAAGAAGGTAAGTTTCAAAATAAGCTTCTATTTTTAACAGAACCATTGAAATGGTTTGGAATACTATCTGTGCTTGTGTTTGGCACATATCAAGTAGCAGCAGGAAACATGTCAATCGGCTTGTTTGTCGTCATTTACCAATATGCTTCTCAATTAATGAAAAGTTATCAGGAGTTATTCCAGTATGTATTTGAATTTTTCCAGCAGCGTGCATCTGTTCATCGAATTGCAGAAGTACTGCAAATAGAAAACGAAGAAAAAGGAACGAAGCGAATACATTCTGTGGAAGATGTGGTGTTTGAAGATGTTTGTTTTTCTTATGAACAAACATCTAAAGGGGCTTTAAACGACTTGAATCTTCATATTCAAAAAGGAAAAAAAGTGGCCATTGTTGGAGCGAGCGGCAGCGGGAAATCGACTATCTCAAAGCTGGCACTGGGACTTTATCAACCGGATAGCGGAAACATTTTAGTAAATGGCGTTGAACGATCAGAGATAGAGCCATCTCATTTCTTAAAACGGGTAGCCGTTGTCCCGCAAGAACCCTATTTCTTCCCAGACACCATACGCCTCAATCTCATCATGGGATTAACTGATATTACTGAAGAACAACTTGAACAGGTTTGTGAGATTGCACAAATTCTTCCCTTCATTAAAGGACTTGAAAAAGGATTTGATACAGTCATTGGAGAGAGGGGAATATCCTTGTCAGGGGGACAACGACAGCGTTTAGCTATCGCTAGAGCGCTTTTAAAACAGGCTGATTTCTTGATATTGGATGAGGCGACATCGGCCCTTGACCGGCAGACAGAAAGGCAGGTTCAAAAAGGGATAGACGATACAAAAGGAGGAAGCACATTGCTTGTGATTGCACACAGATTATCGACCATACAAAATGCAGATATGATCTATGTACTTGAAGACGGTGCCGTTCAAAGCTGCGGTACTCATGAGGAGCTGATGGAAGCCTCCTCGCATTACCGCTCTTTATTTATGGCGCAGGTCATCACAGCGTCTTAGTCAGTTTGGTTTTGACCAAAGTAAAGAGTCGATCTAAGGTGCGGAAGTGGTCAGGGTGTAATTCTTCGTCTTCAAACGCAATGTGAAAGGTGTCCTCTAATGAAATAACAAAAGAGACAATTTGGACAGAATTTAATCCTAAAGCTTTTAAACTATCATCAAGGCCTGGCTGCTCAGTGAGCGACAACTTATTCATCACAAGTTGGACAATTTTTTCTTCAACTTCTGTTCGTGTCAGTTCATTCATGTCGTGGCTCCTTTCTAAAAGATTAATATATGTTATATTTTGGTGGATTAAGGAGAAAATTGCAATTGTTTTTATCAATCTATCATAAGGGGTGGCATTCATTGTCATATGTAAGCTATCAAAAAAATAATGTTCGTGTGGTATTAGGGGCAGATGAATCAGTTCAGAATTTAGTCATCAGTAAAGTACATCCCTATGTTGAGTGCAGCAAAATAACAGACAGACTTGAAGGAGACGTTTGGACGATTTTAACCAGCAAATATGCACAAGACATTCAAACAGAAGTGCCACTTGAAGAAGTCTTTTATCAAACCAAGATGGAACCTCGCTGCCGCTACCTGTATCACGGAGAGAAGAAAGTCGTTGTAATAGATGAACCAAAAGATGTCAGATGGACAGCACAACACGCACTGCGTTTAATAAGAGTATTGCTTCGCCTTTTGTGTTATCAGGATGGACTTGTCTATTTGCATGGCGGCATGATGGAGATGAATCAAAAAGGGATTGCACTAGTAGGCGGATCAAGAGCGGGCAAAACATCCACCATTTTATCCTTGTTATCCTTAACCGATGCAACGTACATCACAAACGATGATATAGGGATTTCATATACGAACAACGAGTACAAAGGAACTGGTTGGCCGAGATCTATGAGTATTCGGAAAGATTCTTTTGAAGCCATTGAAAAGCTTGGTACACCATATAGACTTCAAACATCGAGTCACCCATTTAATGAAGATGATAAGAACTATCATTTTGTCTATCCGGAGGAATTAGAAAAATGGTTTTCACGTGAAGTCAAAACAATGGGGAAAATTGATGTCATGGTGTTTCCTGAGTTTTTACCTCATGGGCAAACGGGCGCCACACTTTCGAAAATCAGTCCACATGAAGCAGCGGAACGTCTAAAGGAGCACGCAGTCATCAATCCTGGAAGACATAATGAGTTCCTCTTACCATATTTCACTTTACCGACACCCGAAGCGCTAGAACCATTTCTTGAACATCTAGCGGAAAAGATCCCTTGTTATTCATTAAAACAGGCATTTACTTCTTTAGAGAAAGGAATCTTTCTCATTCAAGAGCTTCTTGAACAATCCGATATGGTCGTGTAAGACGTTTTGGAGGTGAGTCATGGTTGAGCAGGAGTATAAATATTTGTTGTCACAAACAGATTTTCAACACATCTACAACATGTTAAGTCAAAATCATAAACCCGCGTATCTACTTAACTTCAATTACTATTACGACACCTCAGATTTTTTATTAAAACGATATGGCTATACCGTACGGATCCGTCAAACCAGCGGCAAACGAACACTTGAGATCAAATGTCCCAGTCAAACGTCTGGTTATAAAAGAGTAAGAGAAGAAAAGTCATTTCCTATTGAGGATCTACCGCAAAAACTAGATGTACAGAACATCGTAACGTCTTTACCTTTTACAATGACTGAACAGCCAGAGTTGTTAGGACTATTGGTTACTGAACGAACTACCTTTTATATCGAGACAGGCATCAAAGTGGATTTGGATCAAAGCAGTTATCTTGGCATCACAGATCATGAATTAGAAATTGAATATGACAGTGAAAAAGCATATGAGGCAGCTCAATGGTTTCATAGACTAACGGATAATTTGGACATACCAGTCAATCGAAAAGGGAAACGCTCTCGATTTATCACTAGATTTAAATCACTATACGGGAAGGAGTAATCCACATGCGGGCTGTTTTGGATCAATCCACTCTCTCAAATGAAGAGAGGCTACTATTACTTGGCTCACGTATTCAATTAAATGAAAAAGAAGAAGAGTTGATGAGAGAGGTATTAAAAGACGGCATCGATGTACCTCAATTGATTGGACTTGCATCAAGACATAAGGTGCTTCAACTGATGACGCCTCATTTGATTCGCCTTGATGATGAAAAAAAAATCACGACAACTTATAAATTTTTACTTCATTATCATTATATCGGGAATCGTCAAAAAAATATGGAGAGATTCAAGGAATTAAAGCGTCTCTTACAAACATTTCGAAAAGCAAAGCTGAAAGCAGTCCCTCTTAAAGGAGCCATTTTAACGCCTCTTGTTTACAAAGATTATGGACTCCGAATGATGTCAGACATTGATTTCTTAATTCATCCAGATGATCGAAAAAGAGCTTCTTCATTGCTCAAGGAGGAAGGGTTTATCATCGGGAAATATGACTGGGCAACCGATCAAGAAATACCGATTTCCCGAGAAGAAGAAATGATGTGGAGAATGAATGCCGGGAATCTTTATTCACATATTAAACGGAGCGGAGAAGACTTTTTGAAGGTTCACCGTGTTGATTTTTCATACGATGTTGAGCTGAAAAAAAACTACGACGCGACAAATGCCTTGCTAGATGCTGCTAATGAAAAGTCATTTTTGCAAGCGGATACTTATATGCTTGAACCTTTAGATTTTCTCATTCATCTTGCTTTCCATTTATACAAGGAAGCAACAAATGTGCAGTATGTCTATTTACATGCAGATCTCAATTTGATTAAGTTTTGCGATGTAAGGGAGTACGTCAAGTTTGCTGAAGAGCAAAACCAACTTGATTGGCATGCTTTGCAAGCAAGAGCGAAGGAATTAGGGGCCGAGAAAGCACTTTTTTACACGTTTACGTTTGTAGATTTATTGTATCAAACGAACTATATCGATCAATTGCAGCAGTTAGACATGAGTGACCAATCGTTCTTAGAAGCCTATGGAGAAAATGATTTTGGTTCTTCGAAAATGTGGAAAAAATCTTTTGTTGAGCGTTTTTTCAGCTTGGATAATCGTGATGAGCTTGAAGAGGAGCCTGTCGTACAGCTGTTCCCTGAAAGGCAGTAGCAAAATGAAGAGGAGGATTCTATATGGAGATAAAAGCGCTTTTTGAAAAGCCAAAGAACGATTTTCCTTATGAAAAATCATTTGTGTTTGCAGGTATTCATTTTCACATTTTATCAACCGAATCGCTGGCAATTGAAGATATCGAACATTATATCCCGAAAGAACCAGACAGCCATGTGGAGGATATGCCTTCACAGATTGATATACGGTTCATCATTGATCCTGAGCTTGAACAGTCCGTTCGCAATGCGTGCTTTCAAAAGGGTGAAACGATTACAGCAAAAAGGAAGTTTACTTACAAACGATTGAAATTAGACGATCAAGTATTGTTTGCCTCGCATGAAGGTGACGAGCCGCACAGTGTGGCGGTCTTTAAAGGGCGTTACGCTGTGATTGGAAAAAACAATAATGAATCTGCGATACGCTGTCCACTGCGAATCGTTCGAGAAATTGCCCTTAGAACATTAGAAAACCAAGGTGGATGCTTTACGCATGCAGCGGCTGTCTCTTTTGAAGATGGCCAAAAAGGAGCGCTCATTATTGGCGATAAAGGTGCCGGGAAGTCAACCACTATGTGGCAGTTTTTGCATCATGGAGGAGCAGATTTTATCACAAACGATCGTTCCATTTCAGTGCTTGAAGATCAGGAGCTTACTGTGTATGGATGGCCGATGTGCTTGGCGCTTGGAGTAGGAACCGTCCAAGCCACAACAAATATACAGGAACTGAAAAACAAAAAATTCAGCCGGTCTCAAGATAAAAGAATATGGGATGAAACCATATCAACAGAGGAAGAGGCAAAAGAAAAATGGGCGAGCGGCTGTAAGTTTGAAATTACACCAAAAGAAGCTGCTGACATGACAGGAACAACGATTCGGAGCTCTACGAAAGTAAATATGGTGATTTTCCCTTCACTCAAAATAGGATCAGGTGAGATCAGGCTTGTACCAGTAAAAAAAGATGATCAGAGAGCAAAAGATATCATGGTCGCCAATATAAGAGAACCAGAAGATCCTGACTATTTAAAAGGCTGGCTCGGCCTTCGGCATGTGTCAGATACCTTTCTGGAACAAAAGGCATCTGAGCTGATCCATCATTTATTCAATATGCCATGTTTTTATTTAGAGGGTGATCCGCGGTATCTGCAGGACGCGATTCCAGATTTATTAAACAAAAAAGTGAGTTCCATTTAAAGAGACGATTGTCTAAACATTCGTTTGAGCCGGTCTTCACGCTTTTTCATCTGTTCGTGATCTGCTGGCAGCATGATTTGAAAGAGCATGTCGGCAATCGGCCGTGCGAGCCTTTCGTCAGAGTTTAAGAGAATGCAAACACCTAATTTACGCTTTGGAATGAAGCCAATATAGGAGGTGAAGCCTTTAATTTCTCCGCTATGTTCAGCTAAGGTGAATCCGTTAAAAGGTCTCAAAAACCATGAAAGACCAACACCTCTAGTGAAATCTTCTTCAACCATAACGGGGCTTTGCATTTCTTTTAGCGAATGCTGATGAAGCAGACGGTTTCCGTCGTATTGAGCTTGAATGAATCGAATCAAATCATCTGCTGTAGAGAATAGTCCGCTTGAACCGTCCTCCCAAGATGGTGTTTCAGCACTTGGATAAGATATGCCGGAAAGACCAGAGGAAGTAAGGGTATACCCTTTGGCTGTCGATGCAGTTTCAATAAATCCAGTTTGCTGCAAATCGAGCGGTTCTAGTATGTGGGTATGCACTAATTCTCTAAATGGCTGTTGACTCACTTTTTCTAGTACTTTACTTAAGATTGAATAGCCAAGACTGGAATAATTGATGATAGACCAAGGCGGTGTAAAAATAGTCAGTATTTCCATGCACTGAGCTAATGTCATATCTCGCAGATGAGTTGCTTTATCGAGTGTTTTGGGCAGGCCTGAGATATGAGAGGCAATCATTCGAAAAGTGAGTGGAATTGGTTCAGATATGTGACTTTTTATGAAAGATAGTAAAGGTTCGTAAGTATGAATAGGCTCATCGAGTTGAATCAATCCTTCCTCTCGTATTTTCATCATGACCATTGCAGTAAAAGGCTTAGTCACAGAACCAATTCGAAAGGTTGTGTCTTTTGTAACAGGGGTGCCGCTTTCAATATCAGCTAGGCCCTCATGCCACGACCAAATGTGTTTATCTTCATGACAAATACAAATAGAGCAGCCAGGAATTTGATGTTGATTCAATAACTTCTTCATGTCAGTGGTTGTATCTTGCAAGCGTTGTAGGATCGATTCATTGATCAAAATAGACACCTCTTTCATACAGAATATATATATATTACCAAATGTTTCATGTTGTTTTAAGATAAAGGATCAATATTTTTATATTTTAAAAGAGAGCGGGCGATTGATAATGAAAACAATTCAAAAAACCATTCTTGATATTTTAAAAGGCGATGGCCAGGATATCGAACAAATTCCATATGAGCTTGTAGAACGTAAAGGAGTAGGGCATCCAGATACGATGTGTGACGCCATCGCAGAAAGAGCTTCTCAATATTATTCTCAATATTGCATGGAGCATTTCGGCAGAGTAGCACACCACTGGTTTGACAAAGTGATGCTTCTTGGCGGAGATGCTGATGTAACGTACGGAAAAGGAACAATGGTCAAACCTTATCAAGTTGTGTTTGCTGGAAAAGGGGCATACGCATATGGTGATGAGCCGATTCCTCTTAAAAAGATTCTTTTCGATGCAGCCAAAGATGTGTTATCAGAGGTGACGACCGGATTTGATGCTGACGAACATCTCGTCATTGACTGCCGGATTGTTGATCATCAAGGGGCAGGCCGTAAAAATTCAAGATATCGTCCGATGGTTGAAACAGACATGATCGAAATCGGGGATCCAAAGCTTGTTTCAAATGACTGTAATTTACTGCATGCTCATGCCCCGTTAAGCCGTCTTGAGAAACTCGTTCTCTATACAGAGCGTTATGTGAATGGACCAGAATTTAAAAAGGTGAACCCAGATACCGGCTGGGATGTGAAAATATTTGGAAGCAGACGTCATGAAGATTTCAAACTCATAGTAAACATGCCTTTTCTAGCAAAAGATATTCATAGTCTTGAGGAATATTTTTCCCGTAAAAAAGAATGTCAGGATCAAATCGCTCGCTATATTCATGAAACGTTAGGACTTACCCCTGATCTTATGCTGAACGCAACAGATCGCAATGGTCGCCCGTACTTAACAGCACTTGGTTCTGTAGCAGATACAGGCGATGTAGGTGTTGTTGGAAGAGGAAATCGATTAAATGGACTGATCACCCCAATGCGGTCTATGAGTATTGAAGCGCCGGCTGGTAAAAACCCGCTTGATCATACAGGGAAATTGTATGGAGTGCTCGCACAACGATTGGCAGATCAAATTTTTGAGACCATTCAAAAGCCAACAGAAGTGCATATCTTTACTTCAAAAGAAGCACCGCTCCACAACCCTGATGAAATTGCCGTCCGTATTGAACAGTGGGATGGAAATGAAGTGGATAGAAAGAGAATTGAAGACATTGTCATGAATGCGGTTCATTCGATGGGCGATGTGACAAAAGATTTAATTTTTAAAGGCGTGACAATGTGGTAATAAGGATGAAAGAAAAAGTCATTGATGCCGTTCATGCATGTATTCATACAAAAGAACCCATGGCAGTGACCATTCATCCATATGAAATTGAAAAACACCAACAATTGAATCAACATCATCTTCTATTGATGCTAAAGCCTGAATTAACCAGTATCCATAAAGGTGTACAGCTTGATCGAATACTAGATGAACTTCTCCTACGCTTAGATAATCATGATGTAGAAATAGGAGCCGTGCGCGTTATATCATCCTTATATTTGAAAGAAAAGAAAATAATAGAAAAACAATATGGAATGCTGAACAAAATCTCTAAAAACGGTCTGAGTGAATTGTCAGATACGGCAAAAAAGATGCTGTTCTTTAAATATCCAGAGTTTAAACAGAAGGAACATTTCATATATGGAGGCCATCAATTTTTACAAAAGTACGAAGAGCTTACGCCATATGGTTTAGAGCTTCTTACACGGAACATGAAGGTGGACAAGCTAGGGGCGGGCACATACGCCATAAAGGCCGAGGTGGATGGAGAACAGATGCTTCTGCTCAATTCATTCCACCCTTGTCAAATTGAGTGGTTCACTGCACCTGCAAAGTCTATTATCGTCATGGAATGTTTTTCAAAGAAGCCCATGAGGATGTTAAGAGAAGACTTTATCGGTGCAACGGACCCTAAAGAGGCAAAAGCAGGTTCTTTTAAACACATGCTGCTGTCGGAGCAAAAGCGGTTTGGTTTAACGAACGTGTGTACTCGATTTAATGGCATTCACCTGTCACCAGGACCTGTAGAAGCAATGGCGGGAATGATTCACTATTTTCGTACACCTGAAACAAGGCTGACCCCCGCACATACACTTTTTGGCCAGTTGTTAAAGAAAAATGGCTTTTCGGAGGAATCACTAGATCTGTTATGTGAAGATGTGTCCATTCATTCAAGCGAAGTGCCAGTATTTGAATTAACTGAAAACCTCAATTGGGATGAATCATTAGATCTGTTAACAAAAGTGAGAAACGACATTCAAAAGCATGAACGTGTTCTGTAACAGGGGGGAACCACTTGAATAATGAAGGAGCTAGCCAGCGAATATGGATTGTTGGTCCACCTGGATCTGGAAAAACGACCCTTGCCCATCACTTGAAACAGGAATTCATGTTACCTCACTATGAGCTCGATGCCCTGTTTTGGCAAGCGAACTGGAAAAAAACAGATCGGAAGTTGTTTATCGATAACGTCCATGAAGTTGTTAAACAAAAGAAATGGGTGATTGATGGTCAATATTCATCTGTTCACCATATCTTGACTGAATATGCTGATACGATCATATGGCTTGATGTGAAGAGAAGGAAGACATTCCCCCGTCTCATGAAAAGGACGTTCAAGCGGCTCATGACAAGGGAAAAACTTTGGAATGGAAATAAGGAGCGAATAGGTAATGCGCTCCAATTTTTCTCATATGCCTTTCATGTGTATCCAGAGGTGCTCCATCAAAACGAGAAGCTTTTTCATAAATTAAAAAAAGAATCACGTGTGAAATGCCTGCGCATAGACAAGCAGGAAGCAGCAGATCTGGTACTTAGGAAAATCAAAAACCTTGAGAAAAAGGGGTGAGGACATGATGAAATCTGATGATGCTGATAATGTCCTGAAATATTGGTTTTCGGAACAGCCAATCCGCTTAACACCTTTAAACGGAAGAAGCCCTAATGAAGGCTGGCTTGTAGAGGATGCTAAAAACCGCTTTGTCTTAAAAAAATGTGCGAGAAATCATGATGCAAAGTGGCTTCAATATTTAGAAGATTTAACAGATGCTTTGCTTGATCATGGTTTCCCGATTCAACCAATGATAGAGGCAGAGAACGGTCGTAAAACCATTTTATTCAAAGAACATTTTTGGCAGTTGCGGCCCTATTTTGAAGGAAGGCCATATGAAATGGGAAATCGTTCAGATGAACAAGAAGCCATTCGGGTATTAAGACAACTTCATTCATTAAAGAACTTACCGAAAGGGCCTGTGAACCCAAACTGTGAATTGAAAAACTGGATAACTTCACCGGACGAAACACTGGATAAGACGGCAAGTGTATTAAAGAAAGTCGTTTCTTCTCAAAAGGCTGCTTCTTTGCTTAAAGTGTATGAACAGGAGCTGATGAATGTACTCACGCTGCTAAATCCTAGTCTGTATGAGGCATTACCACATGCTGTCACACATGGTGATTTTCATTCTGGCAACCTGCTCATCCGTCATAAGAAGCTCGCCATGGTTCTTGATTTTGATACAGCAGGTTATAGACCACGAATTTATGATGCAGCCATATCTGCTTTTTTGTTAACGAGAATCAAGCGGGGAACATTTCAACTAGACATTGTGAAAACGATTCAATTTTTAAAGGCATATGCCAATGACTTATCTGAAAACGAGTGGCGTTCTATATCTGGTTTTATCAGACTTTTATATATTCCGACAGGTCGGTATTTAACACTTCTGCATACTTACACACCTCACTTATTGAACTGGTATATTGATTGGTCCTTGGAAGCACTAGAATCCGCATCAAGTCAGCTGAAAGAAGAATGGTATCTCCAAAAGGAGATGAGGATTTGAAGGTTGCTGTTGTCACTGGTGGAAATAGAGGCATTGGAAAAGAAGTGTGCAGACAGCTTGCGCAAGATGGCATGCTTGTCATTTTAACAGCACGGCAGATTGAAAATGCTGAATTAGCTGCTTCTGATATAAATGAGCAGGTTGTGCCATACCAGCTGGATGTGACAAATGAAGAGTCGGTTGAACGTCTGTCGGCATTTATGAAGGATTCGTACGGGAGAGTGGATGTGCTGATTAATAATGCGGGAGTCTTTCTTGACAACATAATGGATGACGCCTTTCCATCTTTTTTAGATCTTCCTGTATCGACACTTCAAGAAACGATGAATGTCAATGTGTATGGCGCAGCCAGAATGACCAAGGCGGTTTTCCCTTACATGAAAGAGGCTGGATATGGACGAATCGTCAATGTATCTAGCGGCATGGGAAGGCTCTCCGCCATCTCCGCTTCAAACGATGTTAGGCGTGACGGAAAAAGCGGTCCTTACTACAGGATGTCAAAAGCGGCTTTGCACGTTCTGACAAAAGTCACGGCTTTAGAGGGGGCGCCATTTTCTATTCTTGCGAATGCGGTTTGTCCTGGCTGGGTACAAACGGACATGGGGACATCAGAGGCGGTTAAAACTGTACAGGAAGGTGCATCAGGAATCGTATGGGCGGCACAGCTCCCCCGAGATGGACCAACAGGAGAGCTACTAAGAGACGGTAAAAGACTTCAGTGGTAAGAGGAGGCAGCTACATGCGAGGGATGAAAGAAAAGACAGTGATTGTGACAGGCGGGGCGCAGGGGATTGGATATGCGGTCGCAGAACGAGCAGCACAAGAAGGGGCGCAAGTCGTCATTGCTGATCACCATGTAGATTACGGATTAGCAGCAGAAAAAAGGCTCAAAGAAATTGGATATGATGTGTTGTTTATAGAAGCTGATATTGCTGATGAGGCAGCCATTGTCTCAATGGTAGAAAGAACAGTCGATCATTTTGGGAAAATTGACATGCTTGTGAATTGTGCAGCCGTTTTTATCATGCGTGGCCTTGAAGCTACTGTTGAAGAATGGCGGCGCATCATGGACTTAAATATTATGGGGCAAGCCCTATGTGTCAAACACACGTCACCTTACATGGAGAAAATAGGAAAAGGATCCATTGTAAATATTGCCTCCATTTCAGGTCATATTGCCCAGCCGAAATATTTAACATACAACGCAACAAAAGCAGCCGTTGTGAATATGACGCGATGCATGGCAATGGATTTGGCAGATGCAGGTATTCGTGTGAATGCAGTGAATCCCGGTACGGTGTGGAACAAAAATAACGAACGATTTCACTTGGAAGAACTTGGATTGACAAGAGATCAAGCAAATCAGCACCCTGATATTGGAGGGATGCACATGTTAAAACGAACAGCTGATCCAGAAGAGATCGCATCTGCTGTCATCTTTCTTCTCTCTGATGAAGCGAGTTTTATCACAGGAGAAAATCTAATGGTTGACGGCGGCTATACTGCCATGTAGAGGAGTAAACATTTTGATGAAATTTGATCTGCACACACATCATCAGCGCTGTGGTCATGCGGAGGGAAACATCAGAGAATATATCGATGAGGCTGTTAAACTAGGTCTAGAATGTATCGGAATATCGGATCACTCCCCGTTTTTTGGTGAAGAGGCTGATCATTTTAAACCATGGGTAGCGATGGCAAAGAGTGAATTTCAATCATATGTAGAGGAAGTCCAGCAATTGAAAAAGGAATATGAGGGGAAAATTCACGTGCTATTAGGTGTTGAATCTGACTATTTTCCAGAACACGAAGCCCTCTACCGAGACGTGTATCGACATTATCCATTTGATTATATCATTGGCTCGGTTCATGTCAGTAATGGATACGATCTATTCAACCGGAAACGCTGGGAACGAATCACAGAGCAACAAGCCATCATTGAAAAAGAGACATATTACCAGTTGATTAAGATGTCTGCTGAGAGTCAAATGTTCGACGTTTTAGGGCATATTGACGCCTTAAAAGGTTTTTATCCAGAAATTGCTCATCTCAAAACAGAAGCTGTCGATGATGCGCTAAAAGTCATTGCGGAGAGTGGTTCTGTGATTGAAGTGAATACCTCTGGCAAAACAAAAGACTGCGGCGGCTGGTATCCATCAATGGATCTATTAGAGCGAGCCAAATTTTATGGTGTGGAAGTCACGTTTGGCTCAGATGCTCATCAGCCCGCCCGCGTGGCAGATGATTGGCTGAAAGTGAAACAAACGCTAAAGGAATTAGGTTACCAGGAATGGTGTATTTTTCAATCTCGTCAAAAGCGAAAATTGGCTCTATAAATTCATAAAAAAGGGGTTATGAAAATGACAAAAGTTCGTGTAGCAATTGCAGGAGTAGGATCATGTGCGTCAAGTATCGTTCAATTTGTTGAGTTGGCTAAGGAAAAGAAAGATACGCTCTCTGGTGTTATGCATGACGTCATTGGAGGCTATCAGTTATCTGATGTCGAATTTGTTGCAGCTTTTGAAGTAGATCTAAATAAAGTCGGAAAAGACTTATCAGAGGCCATTTTTACTAAACCAACAGCTGCAGTGAAACATATCGATGTTCCGTTTTTCCAAGTAACCGTCGAAGCAGGTCCTTTATGTGATGGACTTGAAGGAGATTTGTCCAACTGCATTCAACCACATGAACATTCACTGAATATGAAAACACATGATGTGACGCAAAGGTTAAAAGATGTTCAGGCAGATGTACTCGTCTGCTTCTTACCAACAGGTTCGTTTGAAGCAGTTCGTGTGTACGCAGAGGCGTGTGCACAGGCTCAAACAGCCTTTATTAATGCGACACCTGAACCGGTGGCAAATGATCCTGAGTTTGTCAAAATGTTTGAAGAGTCGGATACCCCGCTCCTTGGAGACGATTTAAGAAGTCACTTAGGTGCAACCACACTGCATACAGCCTTAATTGAACTTTTAAAATCCCGCGGGATTGATATCACCAATACGTACCAACTAAATGTTGGAGGCAATACGGACTTTTTAAACCTAGCCAACCCTATGAGATCAACGAGTAAGCAAAAATCGAAGAGAAAAGCATTGTTCGCTTCAGGTATTGATGCCAGTGAAGTGGCAGCAGGTCCAAATGGTTATGTCAGCTACTTAGGGGATCATAAGGTCTGCTTCCTGCGATTAGAAGGGAATTCGGTTTTAGATTCTGACATTTCACTTGAAATTCGTTTACAAGTAGAGGATAGTCCGAATTCAGCTGGTGTCATTGCGAATGCGATGCGTGTTGCAAAAGCAGCTAAAGATATGAATCATAGCGGTGTCATACATGACGTCTGCCCATTCTTATTTAAGAGTCCACCAGTTGGACAAGTCGATTCAGAATCATTACGTCTGTTCAATGAATATGTGGCAAATGCTGAGCTGAAAAAGGTGTAACCAGTGGAAGCTGAACTCAATCTTCGCAAGATAAAATTTGCCGCTTTTGACTTGGATGGAACATTAATTGATGACAGAGGCGAGCTTATTGGTGATGTCCATGGCGCAGTGAACATGCTGCGCCAAAGAGGCATTATTCCCATCATTGTGACAGGAAGAACCTATGATTCTTTCTTCTCACTGGATTTAGATCGATCTCTACTCGCCTTATTTCATCATGATGTTTTGCTGAATGATGGGAATGTCATTTGTCATCATGAAAAGAAAACATTTGAGGTGAAGCGGTATGTAGATGCAGCTTTATGCCAACAGATCATCACATCACTTGATGGAAAAGCTGAATTTGTCATGGAATCTCATGGGAAGCACGTGGCATCAAGTAAAAGCGCTAAGTTGAAATACTGCATGCTATATAGCTTTCCACGAGAAAAAATAGAGGTTGGTCACAAGAAAGAATTTAGCTTTGACCATGTAACTAAACTATTTATTTTACCAAAAGAAAAAGTGGATCTTGCTCAACAATTAAAAAATTGTCATTGCGACGTAGCAGATGCCCAGTTTTTAAATGCTCAAGTCATATCTCCAAAAGGGATTTGTAAGGCAGACATGCTTGAGCACCATTTATTCGATTGTTTTGGAGAAAGAGATTTAGATCGTGTGATTGCCTTTGGAAATGGTCATAATGACAGGCTGATGCTGAAGAAGGCCAAGTGGGGGCTAGCCGTTCAAGATAGTCATCCGTCGGCGATTGAGTTAAGTGATGTTCATTTACAGGAGCCTATTTCTGATTATCTATTTAAAGTTTTACAATCATTTGAAACGCCGCACGTTATCAATGAAAAGGGAGGTATTTAGTTGAGGACCCTTCAACTGCCTTTACCAGAAGCATTAGAAGATACAATGATATCGGATTTTATGGAAAGAGTTTCATTTCTATCTGCTCATATTGTGCACGTGGCTCTTAACGAAGAGGAATCTATGATTGAAGTAACCGTAGATAAAATGGGAGACAAAGAGGCAATATCAACTGCGTTTTCGAATCTATCGTCAAATATCGCACAGCTGCGGAGATTTCGTGAAAAAGAAATAAAATCAAATATTCATTTATCTAGTGAGCCTGTTCATTCGAAACTAAGCGAAGAAGATCAGAAAAGAACTTTCTATGATGAAGTTGAATTGGAACTTTCAAACTACTTTGATCAATTATTTTTAAATATAGGGATTTCACTTGGAGCGAAAGTAAGGCGATACCCTTCGACGATCAGTAAAGATTTAATGGAAAAATGTAAGTATCATACGAATTTTCCACAAAATATTTATTCTGTTTTTGAGATCCCTCATGATTATCAAATCATTGATGATATTCGAGAAAAGCATCATGGTTTTCAGCCTGAACACTTCCAGCAGGCAGGCCGTTTTTTACAGCCGTGTATTTGTTATCACTGCTATGAGGAATGGGAAGGGAAGACATATACAGACAATCAAATGATGACAGCAACGGGGCAATGTTTTAGACATGAAATCTCTTGGAAAGTGGACCCTCTCAGGAAAATAGAATTTAGTATGCGCGAAATTGTCTTTATTGGTCATCAAGAATTTATCAATGAAACGAGAAAAACACTCCTTGAGAACACATGGGAATGCTTTCATCAACTTGGTCTAAGTGGAAAGGTCACGACCGCAAATGACCCTTTTTTCTTTTATGATGATATGGATAAAGCGAATTATCAATTAATGGCTAATAGCAAATATGAATTAGTCGCTGTGACAGAAAAGAAAGACGTTTCAATCGCTTCTTTTAACGACTGCGGAGAGATGCTTTGTGAAAGGTTCCATATTAGCGGAGAAGATGGTCTGCCGCTTTATTCAGGTTGTGCGGCATTTGGGATCGATCGTTGGGTTCAAGTGTTTTTACAAACATACGGTCGAAATCGAAAGGATTGGCCGAAAGACATGCTTCATTTAAAGGAGGAGCGCTATGCTGCAAAGTAATCTGACTCAAGAAGAACATACAGCTCTCACTTTATCGACTCCTTTTTTAAAAGCCAGTCAAATTGAAGAGATGCAGGAGCTTTTGTATAAGCAGCAAGACTGGAATGTCATTCTCGGGATGCTGCATGTTCACCGGACAGCAGGAATTGCGTGGAAGAATATTAAACGTTATGCCATTCATTTAAGAAAAGAGTTTAAAGCGACTTATTTTTTAAAGTCATTAGAGATTATGTATAAGGGTCAACTAGAAACGGCTCGAGACAATATCAAGTTAAATGATCAGTTATTTCAAGCACTTGATCAAAAAGGAATTGAATATGCCATTGTAAAAGGAAGTGTGATTGGCCAGTGGGCATACGGTGATGTTGGGCTTCGCTTATTTGGGGACAACGATCTCTTTATCTCACAAGATCAGCTGCAAGAAACTGGACACGTATTAAACGAATTAGGCTATATTCAAGGTTCTTGGAACTATGAAACGGAGACCGTCACACCTGCGAAACGCAAAGACATCCTTTACCTCATCATGAACTCACATCAAACCTACACCTATATGAAACCTACACCAGATTGCCGCTTTATTGATTGTCATAAAATTGATGTTCAGTTTTCAGTTGACCTCATGACAGGGAACCGAACGGATTCAATCGTCAAAGAAATGCTGTCTAGACGAATTCAAACGTCTGTTGACGAGCACCTTGTATGGTCTTTAAAAGAAGAGGATATGCTTCTTTTCCTATGTATTCATTTTTATAAAGAAGCGATTTATTTAAATGAAGTGGAATCAATGAAAGACTTACTGCTTTATAAACTGCTAGATATATATGGCATGTTTATGAAGGAAGACCTACTCGATGTGGATTTGTTTGTCCGCCAGACGAAAGCGTATGGCTTTGAAAAGATGGTCTATTTTGCTTTTCATTATGTGAATGAGGTCTTTCCTCAAACGATTCCTGAACTTGTCATGGATGCACTTCAGCCTGAATCGCTTACTTATTTATCCGAAGTGCTGGATGCAAATGATGTCGTTCATACTTGGAATCAACCAATTCGTAAACGATTCTTTCATATTAATCGATCTTTAGATATTAACAAGCATTCTGTGCATAAGGAGTAGTGTCATGAAAGATCCGGCATCGCTATTTGATTTTAAGGGAAGAAATGACGTGATTTGGTATGGGAATATGAATCAAGAACAAAGCTGGGATCAAACAAGAGCTTTACCAGTCATGACAGACCATGTTCAAAATGAACTGGTTCTTCAGCAAGAACAACAACTGCTTTTGATTGCATCTAAAGAGCATCATGTCATCTTGCATCATCAGCCTGATAAAGCTTTTTTAGCCTATTTGGAAAATCAAGGTGTCCAGCTTCCGCATATGACTCAACTAGACCAAGCATTTAAATTAAATGGACTGATTGTACCGTATCTTTTAGATGAATCACTTGAAAAAGAAGCATTGATTGAAAAAAGAACGATATACGGCTCAAATGCTACACTCGTAAAGCGGTTCAATCATAAGATTTCTACTAGAAGATGGGCAGAAGAACATCTGTTTAACGTCACATGCGGCGCTATCTGTCATGATGCTGACGAATTAAAACAGACGTATGAAGAATTAAAGGCGAAGAATTTCTCCAAAATGGTTCTGAAAATACCTTATGGATCATCTGGGAAGGGGCTGCGTATTTTAAAAAATGACCGAGAATTTATGCAGCTGCTGACCTTTATTGAAAGAAGGAATATCGAAACGGATTTACTCTTAGAGGGATGGCATCCGATTAAACGGTCCTTAAATGCCCAATTGCTCATTCAAGAGAAGGGGTCACACTTACTCTCCATTACAGAGCAGAAAATTAATGAGGACGGCATTTACTTAGGGACGGATTTTGCGCCTGTGTATGAATTGGACAAAAAACGTGAATACGAAGCAAGCATGCATCGAATCATAGAGCTTCTTTATGATGAAGGGTATCGTGGTGTGGTTGGTGTCGATTCAATTATTGATGAAAATGAACAGCTCATACCGATCATTGAAATAAATGCCCGGTTCACACAGGTCACTTATTTACTCCCGCTGATTTGTCGTTTTTTTTCAACCTACGAATATATCGAAAGCCGCTTTAAAAGATTCTCATGCCGCGCTGACCTGCCATTTGAAGATGTCTTAACGGAGGTAACAGAAGCACTTAATCCGGGAGAAGATGGCGGGTTCTTTATTTATACTTTTGGTAAGACGAGATCTGATGATATGTGGCACTATCGATTGTTTATCTTGTTTTACCATATGAAGAAGGACAAGCAGATTCATATGCTGACCATGTTTGATGAGATGGAATTTTCATCAGAAAGGAGGAGGAGAAGTGCTGGAAAATGACTTTACGCTCTTAGAGAAAGCGAATCGTTATGGGACGCCGATGTATGTATACGATGGAGATGCATTGAAAGAGCACTATGAGCACATTACATCATGGCTCCATCAAACAGCTGAGGTGTTCTTTTCATTTAAGTCCAATGGAAATGTCTCGATTGCATCATTGTTACGGTCTTTTGGAGCTGGTATAGAAGTGGCTTCTGAAGGAGAGCTTTTCATGGCGATAAAAGCAGGTTATTCACCGCAGCAAATCATTTTTTCTGGACCGGGTAAGCAGAAGGAAGAGATTGATACCGCTGTTCAGCATGAGATCTATTGTATTATCGCCGAATCTAAGGAAGAACTGACCTACATCGCTGAGTCTGCAAAACGTCAAGACAAGCAGGCATCAGTAGGCATTCGGATCAATCCAGAATCAATTGAATCACGAGCCAAAATAAAAATGGGCGGAGTTCCAAGTCCGTTTGGAATAGATGAATCTAAACTGAATGATGTATTTGATCTGTTTCAGAAGTATGATCATTCGCTGCTATTTAAAGGTATCCATATGTATCTGGGGACTCAAGTTCTTGATGAAACATCGCTTTTATCATCGTTTGAATACACACTTAACACAGCTGTTCGAATCAAGAATGAATATGGACGAACATGCCAGATGGTTGATTTAGGTGGCGGTTTTGGCATTCCGTATTTTCAGCATGAAACCCCGCTTCATGCTGAAAGGCTATTTCAACACGTAGCGGATTTGATTAGATCATATGAAACTGAGCTTGAATTTCCGAGGTTTATTATAGAAATGGGGAGATTTCTTTTAGCAGAATGTGGTGTTTATTTAACAACGATACAATATGTAAAAGAATCAAAAGGGCAGCCGTTTTTAATAGCAGATGGCGGGATGCATCATCATCAAGCGATGACGTTTAGAGGCAGACTGCTCCGCAATAATTACCCTATGCGGCTTATTAAACATTCCAGCAACACCGCAGACGTAGTGAAACAATCAATTGTTGGTCCACTTTGTACACCAGAAGACTTAATTGGCAGGCAGGTGGAGCTTCCGCAAGGGGAAGTAGGGGATCTTCTTTGTATTGAGAAATCTGGTGCATATGGACTGAGCTACAGCCCTACCTTATTTTTAGGTCATTCTTCTCCGCTTGAGCTACTGTTGTTTGAGGGGAACGATTATGTTGTGCGAGATAGAGGGACCCCGGAAGATCTCTTATGGAAACAAAATAGATCACTCTTTAGACAAAGGAGGGGTGGAAATGAAACTGACAGAGCTTCGACAAGAAACGATTGATCGTCTCATTCTCCAATTTTCAGAAAGAGCAGGGCAGCTGGATGCCGAATCTCGGTTCCCACATCAGAATCTAGACGAGCTGATTGATTGTGGATTACATGTCGCCAATATGCCAAAACAAGACGGAGGTCTTGGATATGGATTTGAAGAAACGATCACCTTGTTGTCACACATATCTAAAGGGTGTGCGTCAACAGGCCTCATTATGGCGATGCATTACTATTCGCTCGGCGCATTTTCTGAAGTGCTGACAAGTGAGCAGCAGGCTTCGGTATTTGACGATATTCGGCATTCAGGAGAGTTCATCGCTTCTGTCAGCGACCCGAATGTGATTTTTATTTATCAGCGAAAGCAAATGGAGGGAATTCCAACCATCACCGCCGAAAAAACAGATGGCGGATATCTTGTGAGTGGAACTAAGTTTACTGTGACAGGTGCACCGCGCATTAAATATTTGCCAATCTATTGTGAGTATGCCCCGTCGTCATGTACATCTCAATATGGAATGACGGCGCTTTTAATGACATTACCGAGTGAAGGTGCTGCGGTGGAGGAATCGTGGAATTATTCGGGAATGAGAGCATCGATGAGTCATCACATTCATTTTGATCAAGTGTTTATACCCGATCATCAGCTCATCGGGCGGGAAGGCTACGCAATAGAAGATACTGAACATTTAATCTATTGGTTTCGTTTAGCTGTTACCGCTGTTTATTACGGGATTGCAAAGGCAGCATATGAACATGCCCTCGGTATGGCATATAAAAGGAATGATCGAATTTCTAAGAAAAAATCAGCCTTTTTACCAGGTCAACAATTTCGTATTGCAGATATGAAAATGAAATTAGATGTTGCACATTCTCAGCTCATGGCCTGTGCCCAGCAAGCAGATCGAGAAAAGAAACAAACTCATTACTCGAGTGAGTTGTATACGAAGACGCTGATTACTAAACACTTTGTGACACAGGCGGCAGAAGAAATCGTGGAACTGGCTTCTCAGGTCGAGGGTTTTTCTTCATTACAGCAAGGATCTTTGCTTGAGCGCTTAAGCCGAGATGTGAAAGCGGCAAAATTTCATCCACCTTCAGAAGATGTATTAAAAGAAGTGATTGCGAAAAAAGAGCTGGGCATTATCCCGTTAAAAAATCGCTGGGTATGATGGCGTAAAAAAGGAGGAGACATATGTGGCTACTGCAGCACCTATTTACCGAAACAATTATTTAAACTGTTCTCAATTAACGATTGCAGCCATGCTTCTTAGACAAGGAATTCAAATCGACAGGATTTGGAGGCAAGCTGGTCTTGTTTATAGATCTCAAGACCAAGGATTTGTTTTGATCGGTTCCTTTAAACATTTTCGTGAAGATATTCTGCATCATAATGGCATTCATTTAGAAGAAATTTTTTACACCGAAGAGGAATTAGACCTCTATATGAATCGGGTTTTTAAACAGCATCCTGAGAGAGGCACTGTGTCTGTTTCTTTAGATATATTTGAATTACCGTACTGTCCATTTTTTGAAAGAGAACATGGATATCATACATTGGAAGTACTTGAGGTGAATGATGATCATGTAGTGATCAGTGACCATGCTTATTCCTATCATGGCACATTGAGTAAAGATCATTTGATGAAAGCCGCACGCTCTGTCTACGAACATACGCCTCGAACCGAAAATCGTTATAAATGGATCAAACAGGTTGATCTTGAGAAAGAACCGGATGTAATGAAAGTTTTAAAAGAGCATGTCGCCATATTAGAAGGTGCACCGCCACATTTTGAATTGCCTGGAGCTATCACAGGACTTGACGCAATTTCAGTCATTCAAAGAGATTATATAGATAGTATCAAAGGTGATGAAAATGGTAATTTATTAGACAATGTTTATTTTGAAGGACTAAAGGATGTCGCCAACTCCAGAAAACATATGGTGACATTTTTATCATCATATGAAAATGAGCATTTACAACCCCTTATTCAAGCATTTGAAGATGCTTATCAAAGCTGGACAGTGCTTGCTAATTTCACAGCTAGAGTCGGCCTCAGCAAAAATCCTCGCAGTATGATTGAAAGAACGTCGAATCGGTTTCAAAAAACATTAGAAGTGGAGACAAGCCTTCTCACGCAACTAAAAGAGGTGATTCAAAATGAAAACCTATCAACCCCTCACTCTTCATGATTATGTCAATAACAGAGGCATCACATATCAAAATGAATATGAAAAAGGCCAATTAACCATTGGCGGGGCTTCTTTGCCGGCTGAGTTGGTCATGAACGTGAAAGACTCTTTGGTCGAAGGCATTCCTTTTCAGTTCATTTATCAAGATCAAGGAGACAATATTGAATTAGAAGGTCAGTCTATTCAACTTCAGGCAGTTGAAGCAGAAGCGCTCCATGTCGTTGGCTGTTCATCTAATGGTAATCTCTACGAAAAGATGACATTATTACGAGAGGGGACCGTTGTCTTGGAATCTCGTCTTTCATTAACCGATGTGATTGAACGTGAACCTGCATTTGATGATCGATTGGCTTATGCATTTGATTATATTCATACGGTAGCCGGCATCAATCATCATTTGACATCAAACCTATGGATTGATTCGCTTTCCTTCTCGCAAAAAATCGTTTTTGATGAAATCCGCTTTCAAGATAATCCATTTATGCATATTTTCGCAATGACGATCCAGCAGTCAGATCAGTGATGGAAGGGAGCCATGTCTATGTGCGGCATTGCAGGTTATTGTCATTTTAACAAAGCACCACTTGATCCACACATCTTACTGAAGATGAAAAACGTACTTAGTGTGCGTGGACCTGATGATAGTGGTGTATATCAAGACGACTCAGTTGGTTTGGTTCATACGCGGCTTTCCATTATCGATATTCAATCTGGGCCGCAGCCAATAACAAATGAAGATGAGTCTATTTGTGTGATTTTAAATGGCGAGATATATAATTTCCAAGAACTAAGAGAGGACTTATGGAATAAAGGTCATACGTTTCGTACGCTGACAGATACAGAAGTACTTGTTCATGGCTATGAAGAATATGGTATTTCTTTTATTGAGCAATTAAATGGAATGTTTGCAGCTGCGATATGGGATCAAAAGAAGAAAGAATTCTTTTTATTTAGAGACCGGTCTGGGATTAAGCCGCTTTATGTTTCAGAATGTAGAGGAGGGCTTATTTTCGGATCGGAAATGAAGGCTCTTCTTCAGCATCCAGATATACAAATTGCCATTCAGCCTGAAGCTGTCCTTAGTTATTTATCCTTCCGTTATGCGGTCGGCGAGCAAACTTTCTTTCAAGGAATTCAAACATTACCCCCAGGGGTCATCTTGAAAATAGATGAAACAGGAATGACAAAAGAGGCCTATTGGCAATATCCTTTCCCATCTGATGGAATTGACAGGGGAGAACGTTATTATCAAAAGGGATTGTTTGAATTACTTCAAGATAGTGTCCAAAAACAAATGATGTCTGATGTACCTGTAGGAGCTTTTTTGAGTGGAGGAGTGGATTCGACTTCCATTGTTGCTTTGATGTCCAAATATGCGAACGAGAATATTCACTGTTTTTCGACCAGCTTTGAAGAGGAAGGTTTTTCTGAAGAAAGCTATGCCAAGCTCGCAGCAGAACAATACAACGTCAAGCTTCACTCGCATCGAATGAGTGAAGAAGAGTACTTTCAATTATTGCCAGAAGTTGTGAAACGAAGAGATCATCCTCTTTCCATTCCTCATGAAGTCGCTTTTTACCATATGTCACGTGAAGCAAAAAAGCATGTAACGGTTGTTTTGTGTGGTGAAGGAGCGGACGAATTGTTTGCAGGGTATGGACGTGTGTTTAGGAGTCCTTCAGATTGGCGTAAAATTTTATGGCTTCAAAAAAACCGAAAGCTGTCATCAATCCTTTCAAAGGTATTATTTGAACCGTCCTTTCAGCAACAGGTGCATCAATTTATCCATCTTGATGGGGAAATGGAACATTATAAAAAAAGATATGCTTGGTTTACCGATAGCGAAAAAGAGCAGCTCTTAGGTCAGCACGCTCATTCAATTGATTCTGCTGATTTGCACATGAATCAGTTGATCGCCCATTGCTTTAAAGAGATGGAAGGGGCGTCGTATGAAAACAAACTGCTCTATTTATTTCAACAAATTCATTTACCCAACTTGTTAGACCGGCTTGATATGATGACGATGTCACACGGACTAGAAGCACGTGTACCGTTTCTTGATCATCGCATCATCCAATTTGTCAACGATATGCCTTTCAAGTACAAACTTCCTTATAAAGGGCTACCTAGCAAAGTGCAAGCATTTTTCCAATCGAGCCTTAAAACAAGTGAGGTCCAAGATATTCCGAAATATATGTTGAAAAAGACAATGGAGCAAACGGTGGATAAGCGTATATTATATAGAAGAAAAATGGGTTTTCCGGTTCCGGTGTATCATTGGATGAACAAAAGAATGGGAGAAATCGAAGAGAAACTTCTTGATCAACAAAGTTTTGCAACACAATTATTTCAAAAAGAGCCGCTAGAACAATTTTTGCGACATCATTCGAATCAGAAGAACAAAAATGGAGCGGACCAAAAAGTGTGGATGCTTTACAACTTGGAATTATGGCATGATCACTATATCAAAGGGGCGCGTCTTCCGCTCCAAACTAGTCATTAAGAGGCCCGGTCTATTCACCATCCCTGCTGCATATATGATATGGAAGGGGAGTGATGCGATTTTGAGGCTGAGTGAGCTGTCAGGAAAAGAGATCGTCGATATTAAAAGAGCGGAGCGGCTTGGCGTGCTTGGACAAACCGACCTTGAAATAAATGAACAGGACGGTCAAATTACAGCACTCATCATACCTTCCGTCAAATGGTTTGGCTTTCGAAAACAAGGAAATGACATCCGCGTTCCGTGGAATCACATTCAAAAAATAGGATCAGATATGATCATTCTCGATGTGCCTGAAGAACTTCAGCCGCACGGAGAAAAAGGGCACCCACTATAAATGGGTGCTCTTTTTCTTTTCTCTCTCCGATTTGTTCACAGGCTGAATCCTCTCCTCATATGCTGAAAGGGAGATTCGGAAAATATTACAGACTTTTTTAAATAAAGAAGGTGAACGGTCAGTATGTTGAGCGGTTTAACGGTTGCGGTGATCGGGGGAGATGCTAGGCAGCTTGAAATCATTCGCAAGCTGTCACAGCAGCATGCCAAAGTGTTTTTGGTCGGATTTGATCAGCTGGATCATGGATTTATTGGTGCTGAAAAGCTGAAAATGTCAGAGCTTCCATTTGAACAAGTGGATAGTATGATCCTTCCGGTATCAGGTGCTACAGACGAAGGGGTCGTTGCCACCGTTTTTTCAAATGAGAAGGTCGTGCTAGAAGCTAAATATTTAGAAAGAACCCCTGCACATTGTACCTTGTACTCAGGTATTTCTAATATGTACTTAGACAATATGGCAAAGCAGGTGAACCGGAAGCTTGTGAAGCTGTTTGAGCGAGATGATATTGCCATATATAACTCTATTCCAACAGTTGAAGGGATTATCATGATGGCCATTCAGCAAACGGACTATACGATTCATGGGTCACATGTCGCTGTTCTCGGACTTGGTCGAACAGGGCTCACCATTGCCCGCACATTTCGGGCGCTAGGTGCGGAAGTGAAAGTTGGTGCTGCGGATACAGCCCATTTAGCGCGAGCCTTTGAGATGGGACTTGATCCATTTTCAATGGACCGTTTAAAAGATGAAGTAACGGATGTCGACATCATCATCAATACGATTCCAAGCTTAGTATTAGATTCATCTGTCATCGTCAGCATGACACCAAAGACACTCATTTTGGATATCGCCTCCCGCCCAGGTGGAACAGACTTTGACTTTGCACAAAAGCATGGAGTGAAGGCGCTTCTTGCACCAGGACTTCCAGGGATTGTGGCACCAAAGACAGCCGGGCAGATCATTGCAAAAGTGCTATCTGGTCTCTTATGTGAACTTGCGGAGGAAAAAAGGGGGATGGAATCATGACTACACTAAAAGGGAAAAGAATCGGCTTTGGTTTAACAGGTTCTCACTGCACGTACGAAGCCGTTTTTCCGCAAATCGAATCACTCGTGAAAGAAGGGGCAGAAGTGCGTCCTGTCGTGTCATATACGGTGCAAAATACGAATACGAGATTCGGAGAAGGAGCGGACTGGATTGAGCGGATTGAGAAGCTGACAGGATTTCAAGCGATTGACTCAATCGTCAAAGCAGAGCCGCTTGGACCAAAACTTCCACTTGATTGTATGGTCATTGCGCCTTTAACAGGCAATTCAATGGCGAAATTTGCAAATGCACTGACAGACAGTCCAGTCTTAATGGCTGCTAAGGCGACCATTCGTAATCATCGCCCTGTCGTTTTAGGCATTTCCACCAATGATGCATTAGGTTTAAATGGTACAAATCTCATGAGACTCATGTCGACAAAGAATATTTTCTTTATTCCATTCGGCCAAGATGATCCATTCAAAAAACCGACTTCCATGGTAGCGCATATGGATCTACTGACGAAAACAGTAGAAGAGGCGCTCGAGCATAGACAAATTCAGCCCATTTTAATTGGATCAAACGAATAATAGATTCACTAGAAAATCATGAAAGATTCAAAAAAGGTACTTCAAGCCTTGCTTTTCTATGGTAAAATAAAATGTAAAAAGTCATAGGATGGCCATCCGAAAGAAAAGAATCATGGATGGGTCGGAAGGAGTTTTACTGATGGGAAGAGGATTGCATGTAGCTGTAGTTGGAGCGACTGGAGCTGTCGGTCAACAAATGTTAAAAACACTAGCTGACAGAGATTTTGAAATGGATACACTTACTCTACTATCCTCAAAACGTTCTGCTGGAACAAAAGTGACATTCAGAGGTCAAGAGTATACCGTTCAAGAAGCAACACCTGAAAGCTTTGAAGGGGTCAATATTGCACTATTCAGTGCGGGAGGAAATGTTTCCAAAGCGCTAGCTCCTGAAGCAGTCAAACGAGGTGCAATTGTTGTCGATAATACAAGTGCTTTTCGTATGGACGAAAATACCCCTCTTGTCGTACCAGAGGTAAACGAAAAAGATTTGCATGACCATCAAGGGATCATTGCAAACCCTAACTGTTCAACGATTCAAATGGTAGCGGCGCTAGAACCGCTTCGTCAAGCGTATGGCATGAAAAAAGTCATTGTGTCTACTTACCAAGCAGTATCAGGTGCAGGACATGAAGCCATTGACGAACTGTACAGCCAGTCGCAAGCCATTTTAAATAAAGAAGATGTGAAACCAGAAGTCATGCCTTATCAAATTGCCTTTAATGCGATTCCGCAAATTGATAAATTCCAAGACAATGGCTATACATTTGAAGAAATGAAAATGATCAATGAAACGAAAAAAATCATGCACTTGCCAGAGCTGGAAGTAGCGGCAACATGTGTGAGACTACCAATTGAAACGGGTCATTCAGAATCGGTTTACGTTGAACTTGAATCAAATGACGCAACGGTTGATGACGTCAAGTCCATCCTAAAAGATGCACCAGGCATCACATTACAAGATGATCCGTCTCAGCAAATTTATCCAATGCCTGCAGATGCTGTTGGTAAAAACGACGTATTTGTCGGCCGCATTCGGAAGGATTTGGATCGTCCAAATGGCTTCCATATGTGGATTGTATCTGATAACCTGCTAAAAGGCGCTGCATGGAACTCCGTTCAAATTGCAGAAAGCTTACGAGCATTAAAATTAGTTTAACATTCAATGGATGATGAGGACGAATAGAAGAGAGTTAGGCATCTTTCGCCTGCTCTCTTCTGTTACGTCAGAATGAACTTGGAGTGAAAACAGTGAAAATAATTGTCCAAAAATTTGGCGGTACATCTGTCAAAGATGATCAAGGGAGAAAAAGGGCACTTGCACATATCTTATCTGCAAAAGAGAAAGGCTATAAATCGGTCGTTGTCGTGTCTGCCATGGGACGAAAAGGCGATCCTTATGCGACAGATACGCTGCTAGGTCTGCTTTACGGCAATGCGCAGCATATGACAAACCGAGAAAAAGATTTACTCGTGTCTTGCGGAGAAAATATTTCAGCTGTTGTTTTTTCAAGTATGCTGAATGAAAACGGGCTAAAGGCTGTAGCGATGACTGGATCACAGGCAGGCTTTGTGACAGATAAAGAACATACAAATGCGAAAATTATTGACATGAAGTGTGAACGTCTTGAGGCGGCACTTTCAGAGCATGATGTGGTTGTCGTTGCTGGATTCCAAGGCGCTGCAAAAAATGGAGACGTGACAACAATCGGACGAGGCGGCAGTGATACGTCAGCTGCTGCGTTAGGCGCTGCATTGCAGGCAGATTTCATCGATATTTTTACAGATGTAGAAGGGGTCATGACAGCAGATCCCCGTATCGTAGAAAATGCAAAACCACTGAGAGTCGTGACATACACAGAAATTTGTAACCTCGCATACCAAGGGGCAAAAGTCATTCACCCTAGAGCTGTTGAAATTGCCATGCAAGCAAAAGTACCAATGAGGGTCCGTTCAACATACTCTGATGATGAGGGCACACTCGTGACATCACACTACTCAGATAAAATGAGTCATGATGTGTACGACCGCCTGATTACGGGTATTGCACATGTCAATGATGTCACACAAATCAAAGTCCCAGCTAAAGAGGGACAGTACAGCGTACAAACAGAAGTCTTTAAAGCAATGGCAAATGCCCAAATCAGTGTCGATTTCTTCAACATTACACCGAGCGAAATCGTCTATACGGTGACAGGTGCAACGACTGAAAAAGCAACGGCGATCCTAAAAGATCTGGGCTATACGCCGATTGTCACGACAAACTGTGCAAAGGTATCAGCTGTTGGAGCAGGCATTATGGGTGTACCAGGTGTCACATCTAAAATTGTATCTGCACTATCTGAGCAAAATATTCCGATCTTACAGTCCGCTGACAGTCATACGACGATTTGGGTGTTAGTGAACGAAGAAAACATGAGAGCGGCTGTTAATGCCCTTCATGAAGTGTTTGAACTTTCAAGATAAATGTGATTGAATCATGATGAGGTGAAAAAAATGAATTTCGGAAATATCGCAACAGCTATGATTACACCTTTTGATAAAAAGGGCAACATTGATTTCCAAAAGCTATCAATTCTCATTGATTACTTGTTAAAAAACGGCAGTGACTCTTTAGTCGTTGCAGGGACAACAGGCGAATCGCCAACTTTATCGACTGAAGAAAAAGTCGCTCTTTTTCAGCAATCGGTGAAATTAGCAAATGGTCGTTGTAAAATCATTGCAGGAACAGGCAGTAATAACACAAATGCGTCTATTAAACTAACGAAAAAAGCAGAAGAAGCGGGCGTTGATGCAGTGATGCTTGTCGTACCTTACTACAACAAGCCATCACAGGAAGGCATGTATGCACACTTTAAAGCAATTGCCGAGTCTACATCTCTTCCTGTCATGCTTTACAATGTACCAGGAAGAACGGTTGCTTCATTAGCACCAGAAACAACGATTAAACTTGCGCAAATACCGAATATTGTCGCAATCAAAGAAGCAAGCGGTGATCTAGATGCCATGACAAAAATCATTGCAGAGACACCAGAAGATTTTGACGTTTATTCTGGTGACGACAGCCTAACGCTTCCTGCGGTTGCGGTTGGTGCAAAAGGAGTCGTCTCTGTGGCTTCTCATATCGTAGGCCTTGATATGCAGCAAATGCTAAAAAGCTACGCTTCAGGACAAACAGCAAACGCAGCATTGATCCATCAAAAGCTGGTGCCGATTATGAACCAGCTGTTCTCAGCGCCAAATCCAACGCCTGTCAAAACAGCTCTTCAGCTGAAAGGATTAGATGTCGGGTCTGTTCGACTCCCGCTTTTACCTTTATCAGAAGAAGAGAGACTGAATTTAAGCAGCGTATTAAACAGCTGATCAAAACAAAAAAATTCGTAAGCGGTCATTCTCAGATGTCCCTGAGTATGACCGTTTTTTATACATAAACACTTTCTTAAAATGTGACTTCATCTTGTTTTCTAAAATTAGATTCAGTTATAATAGCATTAAGCGATGATGGACGGGCTTGAGACTAGGAGGATAAGAATTTTGAAAAAGAAAAATACAGAGAACGTAAGAATTATTGCACTGGGAGGCGTTGGAGAAATCGGGAAAAACTTATATGTCATTGAGATTGATTCCGACATATATGTTGTAGATGCAGGACTCATGCATCCAGAAAACGAAATGCTAGGCATTGACGTGGTCATTCCTGATATCTCTTATTTAACAGAACGAGCTGATCGGGTGAAAGCAATTTTTCTTACCCACGGACATGATGAAGCAATCGGAGGCGTATTCCATTGCTTAAGCAAATTGTCTGTACCAGTTTACGGCACGAAGCTGACCCTTGCGTTACTTCGAGAAAAGTTAAAGCAATACGGATTCAATCAAAAAGCTGATTTGCGAGAGGTTCATGCAAAGTCAGTCATTACATTTGAAACAACAAAGGTATCATTCTTTAGAACGAATCACAGTATTCCTGATTCAGTCGGAATCAGCTTCAAAACATCTCTTGGTTCAATCGTATGCACAGGTGATTTTAAATTTGATCAAACCCCAGCGCTTAACCAAGCCTGTGACATCGGAGAGATTGCGAAAATTGGAAACAATGGCGTTTTAGCACTTCTTTCAGACAGTGCAAATGCTGAAAAACCAGGCTATACACCTTCTGAGGCGCTCGTCCAAGACGAAATCTCAAATGCGATGTACAATGCTGAAAATCGTGTGATTGTCGCTGTATCTTCATCAAATATTAACCGTGTACAGCAAATCATTAATGCCACAAACCAAAATGGCCGTAAGCTTGCAGTAGCAGGGAAAAATATGATGACAACGCTTCAGCTTGCGATCAAACTTGGTTATGTGACAGCAGACGAAGAATTATTTGTTCCAGTCCAAGAAGTGAAAAAAATGGCGAAAAACAGTGTGGTCATTCTCACAGCAGGAAGCCACGGTGAGCCTCTCGCTGCTTTAACAAAAATGGCGAAACAAAATCACAAACAGCTTCATATTGAAAAAGATGACACGGTTGTGATTGCGTCTACACCTCTTCCAGGACAAGAACTCACCTATTCAAAAACGGTAGATTTCCTTACAAGAAGCGGAGCACAAGTGATTTTTGCTCAAAAACGTGTGCATGTATCTGGACATGGCTGTCAAGAAGAGTTAAAGCTCATGCTGAACTTACTGAAGCCAAAGTATTTAATTCCAGTAAACGGCGAATATCGCATGCAAAAAGCACATTCTCGTATTGCTGAAGAAGTGGGCATGAAACGAAGCGACATTTTCTTAATTGATAAAGGGGATGTTGTGGAATTTAGAGGTCAAAACGTCAAAATCGGTGAAAAAGTACATCAAGGGAACATTTTGATCGACGGTCTTGGTGTTGGTGATATTGGGAATATTGTCTTACGTGATAGACGCCTATTGTCTCAAGATGGCATCTTAATTGTGGTCATTACGCTCGATAAACAAAAGAAACAATTAATTTCTGGACCTGAGATCATCACAAGAGGATTTGTTTATGTAAGAGAATCCGAAGAGCTGATTGTGAAAGCAACAGAAATGGTCAAAGGGATTGTGAAAGAGCAAACGGAAAACTCAATTGTTGAATGGTCAACACTGAAACAATCCATGCGCGATGTACTAAATCAATTCCTATATGAAAAAACAAAACGTAAGCCAATGATCATTCCAATTATTATGGAAGTGTGATGAGAAAAGTCCAAAGAGCACAAGCTCTTTGGGCTTTTTTGATGTGACATGATGAATGCGGATGGAATGTGACGATCTTGTTCATAATAGGAGGAGAGTTTTTAGGAAAGGATGGAGACAAATGGACGAACAGAATGAACAGCAGCCTGAGCGAAAACCAGAAGAAAAAGATAGCATTATGAGCAAAATACAACAGCTTGGTGAAACAGCCGTCCCGCAGTTATCACAAGATACAAACATACATTGCCTGACTATTATTGGACAAATTGAAGGGCACATGCAGCTGCCGCCACAAAATAAAACAACCAAATACGAACATGTCATTCCACAAATCGTAGCAGTTGAACAAAACCCAAAAATTGAAGGGCTTCTAATCATTTTAAATACAGTGGGCGGCGATGTAGAAGCAGGACTAGCCATTGCAGAAATGCTCGCTTCTTTATCCAAACCGACTGTATCCATTGTGCTTGGCGGCGGCCACTCTATTGGGGTCCCAATCGCCGTATCGTGTGATTATTCATACATTGCCGAAACAGCAACGATGACCATTCACCCTGTACGCTTAACCGGTCTAGTCATCGGTGTTCCGCAAACCTTTGAATACTTAGATAAAATGCAGGAAAGAGTCATAAATTTTGTCACGAGTCACTCAAACATTACAGAAGAAAAATTTAAAGAGCTTATGTTCTCTAAAGGCAATCTAACAAGAGACATTGGGACAAATGTCGTTGGCCATGAGGCGGCGGAATACGGGCTGATGCATGAAGTCGGCGGCGTTGGACAAGCGATTAAAAAGCTGAACGAGCTTATTGGAGAACGGGCTGCACAAAACGAGGGGCTGATCCAATGATTTTATATACACCTATGCCTTATGAAGCCATTTACGCTGAGGAACAAGGAGAACGCAAACTCCAGCAGGTAAACATTCAGGGCGTGCCAGTGATGGTTGAAATGAAAGAAGATGAAGCGGAAATCGTTCAAGTAATGAGTACGAATCCAATGGACTTTTTGAATCAGGAGCTTGCACCAGGTAAGCGATTGAAGTTACATTTAGGCACCAATCAAACCGACTCATATGAATGATTCTATGCTATAATAAAGGGAAAACTTACAACAAGATGCAGCCAAAACCAGGCTGCTTTCTTTCTGATCTTTTCGTAGGTTATATTTTCTTTTGTAGTAAGGTGATGAGTATGGCGAAAAAGAGAAAACGTAAAACAAGAAAAAAACAAAATAAACAGCTAAAACTGAAATATGAACTAAATGGGTTAGTCTGTATTGCCATAGCGATCATTGCCATTTTACAGCTAGGTGTAGTTGGACAAACCTTTGTACATCTATTCCGATTCTTTGCAGGTGAATGGTTTATTCTCTGCCTTATCGGATTATTTCTTTTTGGTGTGACGATCTTTTGGAAAAAACAAATTCCTGATTTACTGACAAGAAGAAAAGCAGGTTTATACTGCATCATTGCGAGCATCTTGCTTTTGTCCCATGTGAAGCTTTTTCAGCATCTTTCAGCTGCAGGCGTGATAGGTTCTCAAAGTGTGATCAGAAATACGTTTGAGTTATTTTTAATGGATATGAAAGGTGAGACAGGTTCGCCCGATTTAGGGGGCGGTATGATCGGTGCCGTATTATTTGCGGCCTCCTATTTCTTGTTTGCACAAGCAGGGTCGCAAATCATGGCCATTGTGCTAATGCTGATCGGCATTGTTCTGATCACAAACCGGTCACTGCAAGAAATGGTCAAAAAAGTGACGCTGCCTGTATCACAATTTTTGGTGAAGCAGTGGAAAGCATTTATTGAAGATATGAAAGGCATAAGGCAGGCGAAAAAGAATGCACCTGCGCAGAGAACAAGTGAAAAGAAAAAACGTTCACGCATACAAGAAGAGGCCGAAGAAGATCATGATCATATCTTGATCGAGGAAGAAGAGCAAGCTTCTGACAATCGTCAGCCGATCATCTCAAGTTTTGCTGATCGAGATGACATGCTCACACCGCCGGTTCAAAAAGATCAGCCGGTCAATGAGCCAGATCCTCTTCAAGAAACTGTACAAGGCACTCCGTCTCATGATACAGGGGATGAACCAAAAGAAGCTCCGCCTATGACGTTTACGGAGCTTGAAAACAAGGATTATGAGCTGCCATCGCTTGATATTTTAGCTGAGCCGCAGCATTCAGGTCAGCAAACAGATAAGAAGAATATTTATGAAAATGCAAGAAAGCTTGAAAAGACCTTCCAAAGCTTTGGTGTAAAAGCAAAAGTGACACAAGTTCATTTAGGGCCGGCCGTCACAAAATATGAAGTATACCCTGATGTCGGCGTGAAGGTAAGTAAGATCGTCAACTTGAGTGATGATTTAGCCCTTGCATTAGCAGCAAAAGACATTCGAATTGAGGCGCCGATTCCTGGTAAATCCGCCATCGGAATTGAAGTTCCCAACGCAGAAATTGCGATGGTTTCTTTAAAAGAGGTTTTAGAATCGAAACAAAATGACCGCCCAAATGCCAAGCTACTCATCGGACTGGGCCGAAATATTTCTGGTGAAGCTGTGCTGGCTGAAATGAACAAAATGCCGCATTTACTTGTGGCTGGCTCGACAGGAAGCGGAAAAAGCGTATGTATCAATGGCATTATCACAAGTATTCTCATGAGAGCAAAACCTCATGAAGTAAAGATGATGATGATTGACCCGAAAATGGTTGAATTAAATGTTTATAACGGCATCCCGCATCTGTTGGCTCCAGTTGTAACCGATCCTAAAAAAGCCTCACAGGCACTTAAAAAAGTGGTTAGTGAAATGGAGCGCCGTTATGAATTGTTTTCTCATACGGGCACAAGAAATATTGAAGGGTACAATGATTACATTAAACGAATGAATCAATCAGAAGAGGCGAAGCAGCCAGAACTCCCTTATATTGTCGTCATTGTAGACGAGCTTGCTGATTTAATGATGGTTGCTTCCTCTGATGTGGAAGATTCCATTACAAGGCTTTCTCAAATGGCACGTGCTGCAGGAATTCATTTAATTATCGCCACACAGAGACCTTCGGTTGATGTCATTACTGGTGTCATTAAAGCCAATATTCCATCTCGTATTGCATTTAGCGTATCGTCACAAACCGATTCAAGGACCATTCTTGATATGGGAGGCGCAGAAAAATTGCTGGGCAGAGGGGATATGTTGTTCTTACCGGTCGGTGCGAACAAACCAGTTCGTGTACAAGGCGCCTTTTTATCAGATGAAGAAGTGGAACATGTCGTTGATCATGTCATCACACAGCAAAAAGCACAATATCAAGAAGAAATGATCCCAAGTGAAGAAACGCAAGATCAGCTTGGGGCTGTGGACGACGACTTATATGATGAAGCAGTTGAACTGATCATTGGTATGCAGACGGCCTCTGTTTCTATGCTACAAAGGAGGTTCCGCATCGGTTATACTCGTGCTGCACGTCTTATTGACGCAATGGAAGAGCGCGGGGTTGTCGGACCATATGAAGGAAGTAAACCGAGAGAAGTCCTCCTTTCAAAAGAACAACATGACGAGCTCTCTTCATAATTCGAAGAGAGCTTTCCTAACACAAAGTTAACGATATATTGATTATGTTAACTGGATGTCAGACTATTTATTTATTTGCAAAAACGTGATATAGTTATGTTCATCTTATCTCGGAATAGAGATTTCTCATCTTATCATTTGCATTGATTAGACGGAGGGAAAACATGTCGACCAAAACAGACAATCGCCATTTATATTTGAAAGTGATTGACCGTATTAAAGAAGATATTCAAACAGGCGTATATGCCGAAAAAGAAAAGCTGCCTTCTGAATTTGAGCTCTCAAAGCTTTTAGGTGTGAGCAGAGCGACCCTTCGTGAAGCCCTTCGTATATTAGAAGAAGAGAAATATTTAATAAGAAGGCATGGTGTGGGGACTTTCGTCAACTCAAGACCGCTTTTTTCTACTGGCATTGAACAGCTGACAAGTGTTACAAAAATGATTGAACAGGTCAATATGACGCCAGGTACCATTTTTTTGTCCTCACAAGAAGGGGAGCCGACGGAGAATGATGTCATTCGTTTTCAGTGTGATGAATCCGAGAAGGTTTTTTCAATGGAACGCGTTCGAACAGCAGATGGACAGCCAGTCGTCTATTGTTTAGATAAAATTCCGGTTAAACATCTTCCCGCTTCTTTTACTCACGAGGAAGAGTCGCTTTTTGAGCTGTTTGGCAGAGAACCGCACAGCGGAATTAAATATGCAGTGGCAGACATCGAACCGATTGGTTATCACGATCAGGTTTCACCGATATTAGAATGTGACCCAGAAACAGCGTTACTATTACTGAAACAAATGCACTATGATCAAGATGATCAGCCGGTCTTATACTCGCTCAATTATTTTCGAGCGGATAAATTCAGTTTCCATGTCATACGTAAACGATTTTAACAAAGCAGTCGCTTCCATAGGCGGTTGCTTTTTGTTTGTCTATACATAAAACCCGTGAAACGTGCCACACTAATACGTAACAGTATATAGAATTGGGTGAATGATGTTGGGCGAGAAAACAGTCAGTAAAAAGAATATTATTGCATTATCATCAGTGCCTCTAATCATGACGCTTGGGAACTCGATGCTAATACCCGTATTACCAGAGATAGAAAAGAAACTCTCAATCACTTCCTTTCAAGTGTCACTCATTATTACGGTATACTCCGTTGTGGCGATTTTGTGTATTCCGATTGCCGGTTATTTATCTGACCGAATTGGGCGGAAAAAGGTACTTTTACCGTGTCTTTTAATCGCAGGGCTTGGAGGAGCTGTTGCAGCTGTGGCCTCAACCATCATGAAAGAACCGTACATGTGGATTCTATTTGGCAGGGTCCTTCAAGGTGTTGGTTCAGCTGGAGCGGCACCTGTCGTCATGCCGTTTATTGGCGATTTGTTTCACGATGATGAAGAGGTAAGTGCGGGACTTGGAGCAATCGAAACCTCTAACACAGCTGGAAAGGTACTCAGTCCTATTATTGGGGCACTTCTCGCTTCTTGGTTTTGGTTTGTGCCGTTTTGGTTCATTCCATTCTTTTCAATCATCAGTTTTGTGATGGTTCTGTTTATGGTTGAATCCGCAAAGAAAGAGGAAGATCCGCCTACATTTAAAGAGTTTTTAAAAGCAACAAAGACGATTTTTAAACATGAGGGACGCTGGCTTTATGCCATTTTTGCTATTGGCGGTTTTATTATGTTTCTTCTTTTTGGCGTGCTCTTTTATTTATCAGATAACCTAGAGGCAGCGTATCAAATAACGGGTGTCAAAAAAGGCTTGCTGCTAAGTATCCCGCTCCTTTTCTTATCAATCAGCTCGTATATTGCGGGGAAAACAATCGGGAAAGAAAAGGGGAAAATGAGGATATTTCTCATCGTTGGTATGGCTCTTTTATCACTTTCGTATATATTTTTATGGTGGAATCACAGTTTTTACGTGTTGTTTGTCTGCTTAAGTATTGGCGGCGTAGGAATTGGCATTGTGCTTCCAGCACTTGATGCGTTGATAACAGAAGGGATTGAAAAAGAGCAGTGCGGAACCATTACGTCATTTTATAGCAGTATGCGTTTTATCGGTGTTGCTTTAGGACCTCCAATTTACGCATTTCTTATGGATAAAGGAGACGCCATCGTTTTTATTCTATCGACCATATGTAGTCTCATTTCATTATTTTTGGTCCTCTTTTTCATCCAGCCAGATGAAAAGGATGAAAGTGAACAATTGAAAACGGTTTAAACATAGAAAAAAGACGGTATTTTGCCATCTTTTTTCTTTTTTATAAATTGACATGTAAAATTTTGATAGTTAAACTAATGTATAGTAATATCTTTTAAATTATCCCAAATAGGAGGTGTTCAAAAACATTCATTTTCTGTCTTTGTTTTAAGGCAGAAATTGAGCTCGTGGCTGATGATGGATATGCGTTTCTTCAACACGAAAGGACAATTGAATAGGTCATCCTGCCATTAGCACGTTGAAGGAGACGAAGTCAGCACTTCAGACACGCTCAAAAACAGCAAATTGATTGATGAACTAGAAGGAGCTTGAAGCAGCTATGTTGCAAATAATTAAAGCAAGATGGATTGTATTAATGGTGTGGATGATAACAGCTGTGATTCTGTTTATTACTGCGCCCGATTTAGAGGAATTAACAAGAGAAAAAGGGCAGTTAAAGGTTCCAGAGGGGACACCAACAGCTGAGGCACTTCACTTATTGGATAAGCTTTCAGATCATAATGGGAAAAAAGATACTGGTGTGATTGTATTCTCCGAACAACATTTGTTCCCTGCCAAAGAGCAGGAATTAAAAAAGGCTTTAGCTGCACTCATGACACATGCCCCAGAACTCCACATTGACGGAATTACTTCGTATTTTCATGTAGATCGTGACATTCAAAAACAACTTTTATCAAAGGATAAAAGTACACTTCTTGTTCCATTCAAATTCGACCACTACGAAACAAAAGCTGTGAAGGTTAAAGAACGAATTGAGGAAGTTTTAAAGCCCTACAACGTCTCATATGAAATGACAGGTCAAAAATTTGTGGACTCAGATGTCATTAAAAGCTCTCAACAAGGTCTGAAGAAAACTGAACTTATCACGATGATTTTTATTTTCTTTATTTTAATAATTGTATTCAGATCGATACTGGCACCTGTTGTTCCGCTTATTACGATTGGCATTTCTTATGCTGTCAGCCGGTGTATTGTGGCTTTTCTCGTAGAATATACACCATTTCCTCTGTCTAATTTCACTCAGATTTTTATGGTAGCCATTATGTTCGGTATAGGAACGGATTATTGTATATTACTTTTAAGCCGTTTTAAAGAGGAGATTGGTCAGGGGCGTGATGTCAAAGAATCGATTATCATCACGTATCAATGTGCAGGGAAAACAGTCTTTTTCAGCGGCTTAGCTGTGTTAGTCGGCTTCTCAAGTATTGGTTTTGCAAAATTCCAATTGTACCAATCAGCCGTCAGCGTTGCCGTAGGCGTTGGCATCCTGCTCATTGCACTTGTCACAATCGTTCCCTTTTTTATGTCGGTTTTCGGAAAATCCCTTTTTTGGCCGTCTAAAAGAGAAAACATTCGTCATCCACAAAGTAAGATTTGGGAATGGGCTGGGCGCTTTTCATTTAAAAGACCGCTCATCAGCTTAGGTGTAGTTGCACTCATCACTGTTCCTCCGATTCTGATGTATGACGGCACTCTTTCTTATAATAGTTTAAATGAGATTGGGACAAAGTATGAGTCAGTGTCTGCATTTAATACGATATCTGAGCAATTTGGCTTTGGTGAAGCGCTGCCGCTGAATGTGCTTGTCGAAAGTGACAATGAGCTCGATAATCAAGAAAAGATTGTCATGATTGAAAAACTGACCCGTAAGTTAAATGACATTGAGGAAGTGAAAGCGGTTCGCAGTGTCACTCGCCCAGTTGGAGACGGGTTAAGTCAGCTCTACGTTACCTCTCAAGCGAAAGAGCTGGGAGGAGAGCTTGGGAAAGGTCACGAGGGCATCGGGAAAATTACAGATGGCTTGACCGAAACAAACTTAGCACTTCTCAAACAAAAACCAAAAATTGAAGAATCCGCTAAAGGGATTGATCAATTGATTGATGGGACAAAAGCCATCAAAGGCGGTATCGGAGAAGTGAGGAAATCACTCATTTCTTTAGAGGATGGTGTGAGGCGCAGTAAAGAAGGCGTAGGAACCATTCGCACTGAAATCAAACAAGCGAAAAAAGAATTAGAGCAAGAATACCGCAGAAGTGAAACCATGATTCAAGATCTTGAACGAGTCGTAAGCACACTGGAAGGTCACGCAACATCAAATGAGCAACTGATGACAACGATTAAAAAAGTGAAACAATCCTATGAAAACGTATCATTTGAAGGGCTTGAAAACCGGCTCCCAGAAATCAAAGACATGAATGAATATAAAGAAATCAAAAAAGTATTCAAAGACACAAAAGGAATGCTCGATCAAGCTGGAGAGCAAATGAGTGTCTATGAAGAGGAAGCATCTGCCTTTAAACAAAAGATCAAGAAAGCAGATCAAGTCATTCAAACGTTCTCAAGCAAGCAAAAAGAAATCAAACAACAAGTAAAGGCGCTGATGACAGGTCTAGATCAAATTTATGATGGTCTTGATGAAACGAATAAAGGCCAAAAACAGCTCATCAAAGAAATGCCTAAAATTGAAGATGGCGCAGATCAGCTGACAGATGGCCAAAAAGCCGTGAAAAAAGGGTTTAACCAGCTATCATCTAAACTATCACTATTAACAGATGGATTAGATGAAAGTATTTCCGGACTTGAGCAAGTAAAAAGCGGCTTCACCGAGGCAGACAGCTACTTAAAACAGCTTCAGGAAGCACCAGATGAAGAAGTAACGGGCTGGTTTATACCAGAAGAAGTATTGAAACGCCATGAGTTTAAGAAAATATTTAATACGTATATGTCCCCAGATCGTAAATTAACAACCTTTGAAGTGATTTTAAATGTAAATCCATACAGCAATGAAGCAATGAAAGGTGTAGCAAAAATCGAAGAAACCCTTGATCAATATTTACCTGTAAGTGGTTTGAAAAATGCCAATTACGGTGTATCTGGTATCTCCAGTTTAAATGTTGACTTAAAAGAAACGTCAGACGGTGACTTTATCAGAACGGTTATTTTCATGTTAATTGGTATCTTTATTATTTTAGTTTTATTACTAAGGTCAATCGTCATGCCGATATACTTAACACTTTCACTCATATTAACGTATTTTACATCCATTGGCTTAACAGAATGGATTTTCAAAACATTCTTTGGCTACGATGGTGTCAGCTGGGCTGTTCCATTTTTCAGCTTTGTTATCCTTGTGACCCTTGGCATTGATTATTCGATCTTCCTGATGGATCGCTTTAATGAATGGAAGGGAGAGCATGTTCAAGCATCCATGATATCAGCGATGAGAAATATGGGGTCCGTCATTATTTCAGCAGTTGCTATTTTAGCGGGTACTTTTGCTGCGATGCTGCCATCGGGTGTATTATCATTAGTTGAAATTGCAACGGTCGTACTCATTGGACTTTTATTATATGCTTTTGTTGTTCTACCACTCTTTATCCCGGTCATGGTTCGCATCTTTGGAAAATGGAATTGGTGGCCGTTTAGAATGAAATAACAACATGCGTCTCTGCTTTTAGCAGAGGCGTTTTTATTTCCTATCCTTTCCTCTGATTGATATAATGACTATTAAATGGCTGTTTCACGTATATATCAGCTATGTTCTAATACATAATAAATAGGATGAACAAAGGAGGTTTCTCATGACGTACTTACAAGAGAAGACATTTGATACACCTGGTCTTCATACTCATATTGTCAAAACAGAAAAATTTAAAACCGTGACGATCCTTTTTAAAATGCTTGCGCCTTTATCCAAAGATGACGTCACCATGCGTTCCCTTTTCCCGCATGTGCTTTTAAGAGGAACAGAAAAAATGCCGAAAACGGGAGAGCTTCGTGCTTATTTCGACGAGCTCTATGGGGCGACCGTTTCCGCAGACATGGCGAAAAAAGGTGAAAATCACATCATTACCTTCCGTCTAGAAATGGCGAATGAAAAATATTTAAAGGATCAAACCCCTTTACTAGAAAAAGGGATTGCCTTACTTTCTGAACTATTATTCCACCCGTACGTGGAAAACGGAGTATTTCATGAATTGTACGTTGAGCAAGAAAAACGAACATTGAAACAGCGCATTCAAGCCGTTTATGATGACAAAATGCGCTATTCAAACTTAAGACTTGTACAGGAAATGTGTAAAGGTGAGCCATATGCACTGCACGTCAATGGTGAAATGGAAGACGTCGAAGCGATTACGGCAGAAGCGCTCTTTAAAGCATACGAACATGCACTTAAGTCCAACCAGCTGGATCTCTATGTTGTGGGAGACGTTGATGAACAAGACATCAATCGAATGGTCTCGCAATACTTTAAAACAAGTGAAAGAGAGCCAGTCAAACAAAATACCGAATCATCAAGATCACAAATAGAGCCAAAAGAAGTCATTGATGAAGAGGACGTAAAACAAGGAAAGCTGAACATTGGCTTTCGCTCACATACAACGATAGCAGATGAAGATTATCCGGCGCTGCATTTGTTTAATGGCATATTCGGCGGCTTCTCTCATTCAAAGCTATTTATCAATGTGCGGGAAAAAGCAAGTCTTGCGTACTATGCAGTCTCTAGACTTGAGAGCTTTAAAGGTTTGATGATGGTCATGTCAGGAATTGAAGTCGGCAACTATCAGCAGGCAGTAGACATCATCAAAGAACAATTTGATGCCATGCAAAAAGGCGATTTTTCTGATGAAGCAATTGAACAGACAAAGGCTGTCGTCAAAAATCAGCTGCTCGAAACCATTGATACGTCTTATGGAACAGCGGAATACTTATATCAGCATGCCGTCGTGCCAACAGGGGAGAGCCTCGATTCCTTTTTAGAAGCGTTAGACAGAGTGACAAAAGAGGACATCATCAAAGTGGGTCAAAAAATCGAATGGGATACGACCTATTTTCTTAAAGGAACGGAGGGTGCTTCATGACAGTGAAAACAATTCAATTCGACCAGCTGCAAGAAACGGTCTATCACGAAAAAATGGATAGCGGACTTGACGTCTATGTGCTCCCGAAGCAAGGGTTTAACAAAACATATGCAACCTTCACAACAAAATACGGTTCTGTCGACAATGAATTTGTGCCGCTTGGCAAAGAAGACATGATCCGAGTGCCTGATGGAATTGCCCATTTCTTAGAGCACAAGCTGTTTGAAAAAGAAGATGGAGATGTGTTTCATACATTTAGTAAACAAGGAGCAGCCGCAAATGCTTTTACGACATTTACGAGAACAGCTTACTTATTCTCAAGCACCTCAAATGTCGAACAAAACCTTGAGACACTCATTGATTTTGTGCAAGAACCTTATTTTACTGAAAAAACTGTCGAAAAAGAAAAGGGCATCATTGGTCAAGAGATTAACATGTATGATGACAATCCCGACTGGCGTTTATTCTTCGGTTTGATTGAAAATCTATATCAAGAGCATCCTGTGAGAATTGATATAGCTGGAACAGTAGAAAGCATCGCTCCGATTACGAAAGATCATTTGTATGAATGCTATGAAACGTTCTATCACCCAAGCAATATGCTTCTATTTGTTGTCGGTCCCGTTGATCCGAAGCAAATATTAGATCAAGTTCGAGCGAATCAGGCGAAAAAGCCATTTACAGACCAGCCAGAGATCAAACGAAAAGACATCAATGAGCCTGAAGGTGTGTACCGAAAAGAATACGAACTTCCAATGAACGTACAAGGCTCAAAATGTATGTTTGGATTAAAAACAAAGAATCCTCATAAAAAAGGCAATGAACTGTTAAAACATGAGCTCGGAATGAATCTCATTTTAGAGACGCTGTTTGGTAAAAGCTCCTTACAATATGAACAGATGTATGAAAAAGGCTTGATTGATGAGACCTTCAGTTACGATTATACGGAAGAAGGCGGCTTTGGCTTCACATCAGTTGGCGGAGACACAAATGACCCTGATCAACTCGCAGATGAATTAAAAGAAACGCTTCTTCAAGCAAAAAGCCTGATCACAGAAGAAAAGATTGAACTTGCTCGCAAGAAAAAAATTGGCAGCTTTTTAAAAGCGATGAACTCCCCGGAGTACATCGCCAATCAATTCACTCGATACGCATTCTTAGAAATGAGCTTATTTGATGTCGTGCCAGTACTGGAGCAAATCCAATTAACAGATATTCAGCAAATCTTAGACGAAGAAATTGATGAAGAAAGAATGTCAGTTTTTAAAGTCGTACCGAAAGCAAAATAAATGAAAAAAAAGACAAACTCAACGTATAAGAGTTTGTCTTTTTTGTGTCCAGCTAAAGAAAGCGCTTTATATGCGAAGATATTGATTGACAATTGTTTCGGTAATTAGTTAAACTCTTTAATAGTTAAACAATCAAACTAAAGGAGCAGCATATGGTACAAAATAAAATTGCCCAGCTCATCCAGAGATATGCGGACGTCTATCTCATGATGGAAAAAAAAGTATCGAGTATGATCACGGAAAAGCTCGATAAAGAACTGACACTTGATCAATATTACTCGCTTCGATACATCAATTTACACCCAGGATGTACATCAACAGACCTTGCCATCGAATGTAATGTCAACAAAAGTGCTGTGACATCCATGACCAATCGTCTTTTTAATAAAGATTATATTTATCGAGAGCATGATCAAGCTGATCGAAGAAACGTTCATCTTTATGTGACACCCGAAGGAAAAGAAGTGGTCAGCCGAATGGAAAAGCAGCTTCAGGATCTTGTTCGGTCATATTTAGAAAAATTTGATGAAAAAGAAATCGAATCATTTATTCAAACATATGAAAAGATTTATCAAATTATCATCGAAGAGGAGGCACAACATAGTAATGAGAGCAATCATAAAGGGTAGATGGCTGATCACGATCCTTTGGGTCGTACTAGCGGCTGTATTATTAATCACCGCCCCTAATATGGCGCAATTAACAAAAGAAAAAGGGCAGATTTCTGTTCCAGATGGTTATCCCTCTTCCTACGCCGATCAATTATTAAAGAACATGTCTGAAAATGGGGATACGGAAAAATCGATCGTCATTGTCTTTCAAGGAAAGGATATCGTCAAAGAAAGAGAAGCCTCTTTAAAGAAAGCGATGGAGATTTTAGAAAAGGATCAAGATCTCCATGTGGAAGACATCACTTCTTATTTTGATGCAAACAAAGATATCAAAAAACAGATGCTCTCTAAAGATCAAACAACACTTCTTGTTCCAGTTACATACGACTCGAACAAAATCAAAGCATCCGATTTTAAAGAAAGAGTCAATGAAAAGCTTAAGAGCCTGAACCTGAAATTTGAAATGACAGGGCAGCCGCTAATTGACGATGATGTCATCACAAGCTCACAAGAAGGTCTGAAAAAAACAGAATTCATTACAATTGGGTTTATTTTAATTGTTCTTGTGCTTGTCTTTAGATCCGCAGTGGCACCGTTCGTTCCTTTAGTGGCCGTGGCGCTTTCCTATTTGGTCAGCCAATCAATTGTGGCTTACCTAGTAAAGTATGTTGATTTTCCGCTCTCGACCTTTACCCAAATTTTTATGGTCGCCATCATGTTTGGGATTGGAACCGACTACTGCATCCTGTTGCTAAGCCGGTTTAAAGAAGAACTATCTCACGGAAAAGATAAGATTGAGGCGATTATTACAACATATAAGACGGCAGGCAAAACCGTTTTATTCAGCGGAATTGCTGTCCTCATTGGTTTTACGTGTATCGGTTTAGCCCAATTCCAACTGTATAAATCAGCTGTAGCCGTGGCGGTTGGTGTCGCCGTGTTAATTGTGGCACTGCTCACTGTCGTTCCATTCTTTATGGCGGTTTTAGGAAAAGTGTTATTTTGGCCGATCAAAGGCGATATTGCCCACCCACAATCGAAAATGTGGGAAACAGCCGGTCGTTTCTCATTTAAGAAACCACTTCTCAGCTTGCTAATCGTTGCAATTATTACCCTTCCAGCGATTCTTATGTATAAAGGAACACTTTCATATAACAACCTAGACGAAATCGGCAATAAATACGAATCCGTCAATGCATTTAATACGATCTCTGACAAATTTGGACCAGGTGAAGCCCTTCCAGCAACCGTTGTCGTGAAATCATCCGATCTTTTAGACAATAACGAAGGTCTGATTGCTGTTGAAAAACTCAGTCGTGCGATTGAGCAAACAGATGGCGTGAGTAAAGTAAGAAGTGCGACACGCCCTGTTGGAAAAGGACTGAATGATCTGTACGTGAAATCTCAAGCCAAAGAGCTAAATAGCGGGCTTGATAAAAGTAACGAAGGGTTGAAAAAGATCCAAGATGCTCTTACAACCATGAGTAAGTCCATCGAGGATCAAACACCACAAATTAAATCATCTGGAAAAGGCATTAACAAATTGATTTCTGGAACCGAATCCGTAAAATCAGGTATTCAAAACGTCGAAAAAAAGATGAGAGATCTGCAAAACGGAATTGATCAAAACAAAAAAGGTGTTTCTGAAATTAAAGAAAGAATAAAGGGTGCAAAAAAGGAATTAACAGATCAAGTCGCACAAGTGAATCAGCAAGTGGCACTTTATAAAAGCATTTCCAAAGAATTAAAAGCCGCATTGGCACAAGTCGATACTTCATCCTCTGCCGCAGCGGATGTGAAAGCTTTGATCAGTCAAGCAAATAAACAGTTCAGTACACTTGAGCAGCAAATTCCGCAAGTGAAAGAAAACCAATCATATCAAGCCATCAAAGCTTCATATAAGGAACTTTCTACTACCTTGCAAGAAGGAGCCAAACAGGCTGACAGCTATGCAAAACAAGCAAAAGAAGCAAAAAAACAGCTTGAAGCAGCAGATGCTTTTATCGCAAAAGCTTCAGAGCAGCAAAAAGTGTTTACAAATCAAATTGATGAGCTGATTGCTGGCTTAGAAGCCATTGAAAACGGGCTAGATCAAACGTCTAAAGGCCAAGGACAGCTAGCTGATAGTATGCCTAAACTTGCAAATGGAGCCGGCGACATCATTAATGGTCAAAAACAAATGAAAGAAAAAATTGGAGGCTTTGGTGACGATCTGACCAAGCTGACAGATGGTCTAAACAAAAGTGTCGACGGACTTGAGAAAATTTCAAACGGCTTAATGGGTGCAGGAGACTACTTAGATGAACTGAAAAACGCACCAGATCAAGACATGGCCGGTTGGTTTATTCCAAAAGATGTTCTAAAAAATAAAGCTTTCAAGCAAGTGTTCGATTCCTATATGTCGGATGACCGCAAAATGACAAAGATTGACGTCATTTTAGAAGACAATCCATATGGAAACGACGCCATGAAAACAATTAAACAAGTAGAAGCTTCGGTCAAACGTGCACTTCCTGAAACAAACCTAAAAGATGTTTCATTTGGCGTATCTGGTGTATCAAGTATGAACGCTGATTTAAAACAGCTGTCAGACCAAGACTTCAATAAGACGGTTTTTTACATGATGATCGGTATTTTCTTAATACTAGTGATTCTCTTCCGTTCTCTCGTGATGCCGCTTTACTTAGTTGGATCGCTGATTTTAACGTACTTTACCGCCATTGGTGTAACAGAATTTATTTTCACCCATTTCTTCGGATATCCGGGCATCAACTGGGCTGTTCCATTCTTTGGCTTTGTCATCTTAATGGCGCTTGGAGTCGATTATTCGATTTTCTTAATGGAACGTTTCAATGAATACAAAACAAAAGACATCCAGTTTGCCATGACTGAATCAATGAAAAATATGGGATCTGTTATTATGTCTGCTGCCGTCATTTTGGCAGGAACATTTGCAGCGATGCTGCCATCAGGTGTATTGTCACTCTTACAGATTGCAACACTTGTTCTCACAGGGCTTTTATTGTATGCGCTCGTTGTGCTACCATTGTTCGTACCTGTGATGGTCAAATTGTTCGGATCAGCGAATTGGTTCCCATTTAAACGAAAAGAATAAGGATTCCATAAAGAAAGTAGGAACAAAGTATGAGTCGTTGGGCACTGATTACTGGTGCCAGTGGCGGAATTGGGCAGGCGACAGCCAAAAAGCTTGCCCAAGAAGGCTGCCATCTGATGCTCCATTATCATCAAAATGAACAAGCGGCTAGCCGTCTTTCCGCTGATCTCAAAGAAACATATCAAGTAGAAACGTACGTCATCCAAGCTGATTTAGCGAAAACAGGCGGAGCAGCAGAGCTTGTCAGCCGCCTGCCGCTTGATCCAGATATTCTTGTTTTAAATAGCGGAAAGAGTCATGTTGGTTTAGTGACAGATACTGAAAAAGAAGTTCTAGCCAGCATGGTGCAGCTTCATGTGACAAGTCCATATGAGCTTACCCAATCCATTTTGCCTGCCATGATCCAAAAAAAGTCAGGTCATATTATTGCGGTTAGCTCAATATGGGGGGAAACGGGTGCCTCGTGTGAAGTACTGTATAGTATGGTCAAGGGTGCTCAAAATGCTTTCATTAAAGGGCTTGCCAAAGAGCTTGCCCCAAGTGGAATTAGAGCAAATGCAGTCTCACCAGGTGCGGTTCAGACTGATATGATGAAAAGCTTCACACAAGAAGACCTTGCGATGATGGAAGAGGAGATTCCACTCGGCCGTCTTGCCGCACCTGAAGAGATAGCCGATGTCATTTGGTTTCTCGCCTCAAAGCAGTCAAGTTATATGACAGGTCAAATTTTATCCGTTAATGGCGGCTGGTACTGTTAAAAACGTGTATAATTCGTCACTCCATGACAAAAGCTATGGCTGTAATTCATCTTTTCGAATGGAGGAATCGACATGTCAGTACTTGAGAACTGGGACCATTGGAAAAACTTTTTAGGAGACCGTTTAAATCATGCGCAGGATAAAGGCTTAAAAGATGATACTATCAATAACCTTGCGTATGAAATTGGCGGATACCTGGCTAATGAAGTTGAAGCAAAGAATGAGCAAGAAAGAGTACTTGCTGACCTTTGGAGCGTCGCATCAGAAGATGAGCAGCGCGCAATTGCCAATATGATGGTCAAACTGGTTGAAAATAATAGCTCGCACTAAACAAAAAGAGGGGTCGTTTGTGCCTCTCTTTTTATTTTAACTGTTTCACAACATTGTGCTTTCTAAAAATGTGAAAATGCTTTATGATAAAGGAAGGTAAAAATTTGCCACAATGAAGGGGGTAATATCATTTGGCAAAGCTCGAATGGTATTTTGAATATGAGATACAGGTGAACCGTCCCGGACTTTTAGGAGACATTTCTTCTTTAATGGGGATGCTTTCAATTAATATTGTGACAATTAATGGTGTTGATGTATCAAGACGCGGCATGCTTCTTCGCTGTGACCACACAGATCAAATTAAGCGGCTTGAATCAATTTTAAATACAATGGAAACGATAAAAGTAACGAAACTAAGACAGCCAAAACTTCGTGACCGTTTAGCTGTTCGTCATGGAAGATACATTCAGCGTGATGCGGATGACAAAAAGACGTTCCGTTTTGAAAGGGACGAGCTTGGTCTACTTGTTGATTTTATGGCTGAATTATTTAAAAAAGAAGGACATAAATTGATTGGAATTCGCGGAATGCCGCGGGTTGGAAAAACAGAATCAATTGTTGCTTCAAGTGTATGTGCAAGTAAGAGATGGCTGTTTGTATCGTCGACTCTTTTGAAACAGACCATTCGCAGTCAGCTGATTGCAGATGAATACAGCCCGGATAACGTCTTTATTATTGATGGGATTGTGTCGACAAGAAGAGGTTCTGAGAAGCACTTGCAGCTTTTAAGAGAAATTATGAGACTGCCTGCTACAAAGGTTGTAGAGCATCCAGATATCTTTATTCAAAATTCAGAATATACAATGGATGATTTCGACTACATCATTGAATTGCGTAATAGTGCAGACGAAGAAATTACATACGAGCACGCTGAAGAACCACAAGTGTTTGATCATTCTGGTTTTTCTGGCTTCGATTTTTAATATGGTAATGGTAGGTGTTTGTTTTGACTGAATTGGGAAAACGGCTCGTTGAGGCCAGAGAGGAAAAAGGGATGTCGCTGGAGGATCTGATGGCGGCTACCAAAATCCAAAAGCGCTATTTGCTAGCAATAGAACAAGGAAATTATGATATCATTCCAGGTAAATTTTACGTCAGAGCGTTTATTAAACAATATGCCGAAGCCGTTGGACTGAATCCTGAACAATTGTTCGAAGAGTTTCGTAAAGATGTACCAAGCACGTATAACGATGAAGTGTCTGATAAATTATCAAATATTAAACCGCAAAGAGAGCTGCCAAAGCCTGCCTCAAAGGTACTGGAGCTGCTTCCGACGATTTTAATCATTGGAGGGATCCTTGTGGTGATCGCTATCATTTATGTGATCGTTCAAGCGGTTAATCATGATAGCGGACAAAAAAATAATCAGGCGGCTCCTCAGCAATCAGAATCAAAATACGAAGTGTCTGAGGATTCATCGCTTGCAAAGGATCAAAAGAAAAAGGAAAAAGCTTCGTCAGATGATCAAGAAAAATCATCTGAAAAAGACGATTCCTCAAAGGATTCATCTAAAGACGATGAAGATGTTTCTTTGAAGGCGACGAATACAGAGGGTTCTACGACAACGTATGAAGTATCAGGTGCAGAAAAGATGGAGCTAACCATTTCTGCCTCACAAGCTTCATGGCTTCGTGTGAGAGACGAATCTGGAAAAGTGCTGAAGATGGGTGAATTGAAAGATGGCGAATCGTTTAAAACAGACTTAACTGATCTTTCCCAAGTCGATATCCGCTTAGGAAATGCATCGGGAATCGATATCAAAGTCAATGACGAAACGCTGAAGTACGAATTAGACCCTAAAAACACCATGACACAAAACATTGTGATTGTGAATAAAGGAAAGGAAAAGTCATCTTAAGCAAGTAGATGACTTTTCTTTTGTTCCTACTATTATATATACATAAAAAAATGGCTTATTGGAGGATTGAAATTCATGTTTAACTTACCGAATAAAATAACTCTTTCTAGGATCGCCTTGATCCCTGTTTTTATGATCATTATGCTTGCTCCATTAGATTGGGGTGTTGCGCGCTTTGGTGACGTCAGCATTGAAGTCACTCACCTTGTTGGAGCGATCTTGTTTATTATCGCTTCGACAACCGACTGGATTGATGGTTACTATGCACGTAAGCTCAATTTAGTCACAAACTTTGGTAAATTTTTAGATCCGCTTGCAGATAAATTGCTTGTTTCAGCGGCTTTAATTATACTTGTTCAATACAATCTCACACCGGCATGGATGGCAATTGTGATCATTAGCCGTGAATTTGCTGTAACGGGCCTAAGGCTTGTCTTAGCTGGAGGCGGTGAAGTGGTCGCAGCCAATATGCTTGGAAAAGTGAAGACGTGGGCGCAAATCATTGCGATTTCGGCACTTCTTTTGCATAACCTGCCGTTTGAACTTGTATCATTCCCTTTTGGTGATCTTGCCATGTGGGTAGCGGTGTTCTTCACTGTTGTCTCAGGCTGGGATTACTTTGCGAAAAACTGGGAAGCCTTAAAGAATTCTAACTAAAAAGGACGTGTACGCTTTGAAGTCAGAGAGAAAAGCAGAAATTATTGCAGTCGGTTCCGAACTTTTGCTAGGGCAAATTACGAATACGAATGCACAATTCATCAGCAAACAACTAGCTGAAATTGGTGTGAATGTTTATTACCACACAGCTGTTGGTGACAATCCAGAGCGTTTAAAAAGGGCCATTCAAGTGGCACAGGAAAGATCGAATTTTATTATCTTCTCAGGTGGTCTTGGACCAACGAAGGACGATTTAACAAAAGAAACCATTGCGAGTACGCTCGGTAAAGAGCTTGTGCTAAATGAAGAAGCATTTGAGTCTATTCAAGAATACTTCCGTAAAACCGGACGTGATATGTCGCCGAACAACCGTAAACAGGCGCTCGTTCTAGAGGGATCTGATGCGCTCGTAAACCGTTTCGGAATGGCACCTGGTATGTTTATACAAGAGGGAGATACGTTTTACATTCTGCTCCCTGGACCGCCAAGTGAATTGCACCCGATGTTTGAAAACGAAGCGAAGCCGCTTATTTCTGAAAAACTCGGCCTAAAGGAAAAAATCGTGTCTGTTGTCTTGCGTTTCTTTGGCATCGGTGAATCTCAGCTGGAAACAGATCTTGAAGATTTAATTGATGCACAGACCAATCCAACGATTGCACCGCTTGCAGCTGACGGGGAAGTGACGCTAAGGCTGACAGCCAAGCATGAGGATGAAAAAGAAACAGAGCGTCTGTTAAAAGAAACAGAAGCACAAATTTTAGAACGGGTCGGCGAGTACTTTTACGGATATGGTGATACATCTCTTGCCTTTGAAGCTTCAAAGGCCTTGCATGAACACGGGAAAACAGTAGCAGCGGCTGAAAGCCTGACTGGTGGTATGTTTTCAGAGTGGCTGACAGATCTCGAAGGGGCATCATCCATTTTAAACGGCAGTGTGGTTTGTTACACAAATCAAGTCAAGCAGCAAGTGCTGGGCTGCCGTGAAGAAACATTGTCTTCTCATGGTGCTGTCAGCAAAGAGTGTGCGTTAGAGCTCGCCGAAGGCGTTAGAAAACTGACGGGAAGCGATATCGGTATTAGCTTTACAGGTGTGGCAGGTCCTGAACCACACGAAGGACAGCCGGTTGGAAAAGTATTTATCGGGCTATCGACAAAAGACCAGACAGACGTGTTTGAATGGATGTTTACTGGCAGTCGATCAGGCATTCGCAAGCGTGCTGTGAAATATGGTTTGCACCACCTTCTCAAATTATTAAAAGAAAGTTAATTTTGTTTTTTATGAGGTTTACTCCTTTATAAAAGAGCGTTTTTTCTAATAGAAACAGCTCTTTTCTTAAATAATCTGCCAAGAAAAAATCGAATATGTGTTCGTTTTTTTCTTGGCAAATGACGTGAAACAAGGTATAGTATAGATAGTGGAATTGATAAAGGAGGAAACAATAGAATGAGTGATCGTCAAGCAGCCTTAGATATGGCTCTTAAACAAATAGAAAAACAGTTTGGTAAAGGCTCTATTATGAAACTAGGAGAGCAAACAGATACACGTATTTCAACAGTACCTAGTGGTTCGTTAGCACTTGATACTGCGCTTGGAATAGGTGGGTACCCTCGCGGCCGTATTATTGAAGTATATGGTCCAGAGAGTTCTGGTAAAACGACAGTAGCACTTCATGCGATTGCTGAGGTTCAGCAGCAGGGAGGACAAGCTGCATTTATCGATGCGGAGCATGCGCTAGATCCAGTTTACGCTCAAAAATTAGGTGTCAACATTGATGAGTTGTTACTTTCTCAGCCGGATACAGGAGAACAAGCACTTGAAATTGCAGAAGCACTTGTTCGTAGTGGTGCAGTTGATATTGTTGTCATTGACTCAGTAGCTGCTCTTGTACCAAAAGCAGAGATCGAAGGAGACATGGGAGATTCACACGTTGGTCTTCAAGCACGTTTGATGTCTCAAGCACTTCGTAAACTATCTGGTGCTATCAACAAATCAAAAACAATTGCGATCTTTATTAACCAAATTCGTGAAAAAGTAGGGGTTATGTTTGGTAATCCTGAAACAACGCCTGGTGGACGTGCACTTAAGTTCTATTCATCTGTTCGTTTAGAAGTACGCCGTGCTGAACAGTTGAAACAAGGGAACGACATCATGGGGAACAAAACGAGAATTAAAGTTGTGAAAAACAAGGTGGCACCGCCATTCCGTATTGCCGAAGTAGACATTATGTACGGTGAAGGTATCTCGAAAGAGGGAGAAATCATTGACCTTGGAAGCGAACTAGATATCGTACAAAAGAGCGGGGCTTGGTATTCTTATCAAGAGGAACGTCTTGGACAAGGACGTGAAAATGCGAAGCAATTCCTAAAAGAGAATAAAGACATTCTTCTTATGATTCAAGAGCAAATCAGGGAGCACTACGGTTTGGATACAAACGGAGTGAAATCAACTGACGAAGAAGGACAAGAAGAATTGGAATTGAATGACTAAAAAGACGCTGAAAAGCGTCTTTTTTTTACAATTACATAACAGCTAGCGGGTCAAAAGTTCTGTCTTTGCTTGAAATAACGACTTACGCCTTAGTCTGACTAGCTTGACAAGTATTTCCGACACAATTACAATGGGAATGTATCACTTGTTTTTCTTAACATGATTGATAACTAATTTAAACTTGACAAGGGCAGTGAGGATCTCATTCCCTGTGAAGGCCCTGTATGTTGAGACACAAAACAATGTACATGCCGACACTTTATTTGTAAAACCAAGTTCATAGCAAGAGGAGGTGAAAATATGTCGCCTACGATGTTTACGATCATCTCCATTTTGCTGAGCCTAATCTGTTTAGTTGTTGGCTACTTTGTTCGTAAAACCATTGCAGAAGCAAAAATATCCGGCGCAAGAAACATGGCCGAACAAATTGTTGAGGATGCAAAGCGTGATGCGGAAGCATTGAAGAAAGAAGCGCTCTTAGAAGCGAAAGATGAAATTCATTCGTTTCGTGTAGAGGCGGAGCAAGAAGTTCGTGAAAGACGTAATGAGCTTCAAAGACAAGAAAACCGTTTACTTCAAAAAGAGGAAAACCTTGATCGCAAGGACGAATCTTTAGATAAACGGGAGTCCCTGTTGGAGAAGAGAGATCATTCTCTGAATGAACGACAACAACATATTGAAGAGATGGAAAGCAAAGTGGATGATATGATTCGTTTGCAGAAAGCTGAGTTGGAGCGTATTTCTAGTCTAACTCGAGATGAAGCGAAACAAATCATTCTGGATCAAGTTGAAAATGAGCTTTCCCACGACATTGCAGTCATGACGAAAGAATCTGAAAACCGGGCGAAAGAAGAGGCTGATAAAAAAGCGAAAAACATTCTTTCACTTGCGTTACAGCGTTGTGCAGCTGATCATGTAGCTGAAACAACAGTATCTGTAGTCAATCTTCCAAATGATGAGATGAAAGGTCGTATTATCGGACGTGAGGGACGAAATATCCGTACGTTAGAAACGTTAACAGGTATTGACCTGATCATTGATGATACACCTGAAGCTGTCATCTTATCGGGCTTTGATCCGATAAGACGTGAAACAGCGAGGATAGCTCTGGACAAGCTAGTCCAGGATGGACGTATTCATCCTGCACGAATTGAAGAAATGGTGGAAAAATCACGCCGTGAAGTCGATGATTATATCCGCGAGATGGGTGAGCAAACGACATTTGAAGTCGGAGTTCACGGTTTGCATCCGGATCTCATCAAAATTCTCGGTCGCTTAAAATTCCGTACAAGTTATGGACAAAATGTCCTGAAGCATTCAATTGAGGTTGCACATCTTGCAGGTCTCATGGCTTCAGAGCTTGGAGAAGATGCAAAGCTTGCAAAACGAGCAGGTCTTCTGCATGACATTGGAAAAGCCATTGATCATGAAGTAGAAGGAAGCCACGTGGAAATTGGCGTTGAGCTTGCGACGAAATATAAAGAGCATCCTGTTGTCATCAACAGTATTGCATCTCACCATGGTGACCAAGAACCGACATCTATTATCGCTGTTCTTGTTGCGGCAGCCGATGCATTATCTGCAGCACGCCCTGGTGCAAGAAGTGAGACGCTTGAAAATTACATTCGGAGACTTGAGAAATTAGAAGACATCTCTGAATCTTATGAAGGTGTTGAAAAATCGTTTGCGATACAAGCTGGACGTGAAGTGCGTATTATGGTGAAGCCAGATTCAATTAATGATCTTGAAGCTCACCGTCTAGCAAGGGATATTCGTAAGCGGATTGAGGACGAGCTCGATTACCCTGGTCACATTAAAGTGACAGTTATTCGAGAAACTCGCGCAGTAGAGTATGCAAAATAGAGCGGTGCGCTTAGCGCCGCTTTATTTTTTTGTGTAAATATGCAACACTGATAAGAAGATCATTTTATAAGAGAAAGGGTTCAAAACGTATGAAAATATTATTTGTTGGAGATATCGTTGGTTCACCTGGCAGAGATACACTGAAAGAATATTTGCCAAAGCTAAAGAAAAAATACCAGCCACACTTTACGATTGTCAATGGAGAAAATGCGGCTCATGGGAAAGGACTCACAGAGAAAATCTATCACGAGCTGCTTCAAGCTGGGGCTGATGTGCTCACGATGGGGAACCATACATGGGATAAAAGAGATATTTTCGATTTCATCGATGATGCACCCCATATTGTTCGTCCGGCAAACTTCCCGCAAGGTACACCAGGGAAAGGGCTCACTTTTATTAAAAAACAAGGTAAAGAACTAGCTGTCATCAACTTGCAAGGCCGCACATTCTTACCTCCGATTGACTGCCCATTTCAAAAAGTAGATGAGCTCATAGCAGAAGCTTCAAAACGTACACCGTTTATTTTTATTGATTTTCATGGTGAAGCCACAAGTGAAAAACAAGCAATGGGCTGGTATACAGACGGCCGTGCATCATGTGTCGTTGGAACACATACACATGTTCAAACAGCAGATAACCGCGTCTTGCCAAAAGGAACTGCTTATATTTCGGATGTTGGCATGACTGGTCCTTATGACGGTATTTTAGGTGTTGATCGGGAAACGATTATTAAACGATTTAAAACGAACCTCCCTGTCCGTTTTGAAATTGCAGAAGGCCGCACGACATTAAGTGCAGTGATCGTAGAAATTGACGAACCGTCGAAAAAAGCTGTCAAAATTGATCGAATTTTGATAAATGATGACCATATTTTCTTTGAATAAATATTCACATATTTATTTCAGAAAAATATTAATCAGAAAGAAGGAATATGCGCCCTCTATCGTGAATATAGTAAAAATGGTAGGTAGCCTGCTATTTTTGAAAAACATTTTGGGGATGGATTTTCAAAAAAATAGCAACATCTAACAAAGATTGTTCTAATGAACACTCACTTATCCATTGTAAATTTAAGGGGGAGCAAAAATGGAAATTTTAAAAGTTTCAGCAAAGTCAAATCCAAATTCAGTAGCAGGAGCATTAGCCGGCGTTTTACGTGAACGCGGTGCAGCGGAAATACAGGCTATCGGCGCTGGAGCACTGAATCAGGCGGTCAAGGCTGTCGCCATTGCAAGGGGATTTGTTGCGCCTAGCGGAGTGGATTTGATATGCATTCCAGCCTTTACTGACATTCTTATCGATGGAGAAGAAAGAACAGCAATCAAACTGATTGTTGAACCACGATAATTCTAATTTTATTATTTTCAACCTGCTTACATCATGTAAGCAGGTTGTTTTTGTTTACCGCTATACATTTCTCATATAACATATTTCTTTCACAAAATAGATAGAAAATGACATATTAGAGCTTGCATTTTTTCACCATGATGATAAATTAAGATTAAGTTGAAAATACTTCATCAAAAATAAATATTTAAGTAGGTGAAATAATGATTGAAGCTTTTTTAAAAAGGGGAAAGCTTGTTTTTATTTTATTTTTTATCGTTCTCATTGCTGGAGGTTATTTGTTTACACAGCTTCCTAAACGAGAACTGCCAGAGTTTCAAGCAAATATTGTAACCATTTCGACTGTTTTCCCTGGTGCTGATGCAAAACAGGTAGAAAGTGATGTCACCAATAAGCTCGAGTCGGCCATTTCTGATATCAATGGTGTAGAGAAGACAAGCTCTGTTTCTGCTATTGGTTTCTCAAATATTGTGCTTGAAATTGATGATCAAGCCGATTTTCAAAAGGTGGCAAGTCAAATCAAGAGTGAAACCACAAATGCCGCCTCTTCTTTTCCAGATGGTGTGATGGAGCCAGATGTAAAGGATGAGTTTGGCAACGTGCCAGTTGGTTCTTATATGATTGTAGCAAGTAACTCATCTGAGTTAGCAAAAAGTCAGGAATCGCTGCGTGCATTAAAAGAAAAAGTGGAGGACATCAAAGGTGTTGATGGTGTCGTCATCAAAGGGTTCAATGACAAACAAGCAATATTGAACTTGGATTCAAGTAAACTGGAGGATAACGGGTTAAACGTGACCGATGTCACAAATGCCATCAATCAAGAATTTGACACATCCCCTCTAGGTGACGTCCAGGCAGATGGAGAAAAGGTCAAGCTGTCCATTGATGCCTATGATCGTTTAGATCAAATGAAAAAGATTGAGATTTTTTCAAAAACGAGCCGAGAGCCTGTTACAATCGGTGAGCTTGGTCGTTTAAAAGAAGTAGAAAAAGAGAAAAGTGATATCGTTTCATATAACGGAAAGCCAGCCTATTCATTTACAGTCAATATTAAGCCAGGACTGGATATTCCTAAAATGTATGACAAAGTCAGTGCGGTCATTGAAAAAGAGAAAGAGCTGCCAAATGGTGTGGATTGGATAGACTACTATTCACAAAAAAGTGAAGTAGATGCCATTTTTAACGATTTAATCAAAGAAGCGATCGTGGCCGTCATCGCCGTCATTGTCGTCACCACACTTGGTCTAACTATTGGTGGTGCGTTTATCGTTTCACTTGCGATTCCGCTATCCATAACGATCGGAACCATCCCGCTGCCGTTTTTACAAGTGGACCTTAATCAAATTTCAATTATTGGCTTTATCATTGCGCTAGGGATACTTGTAGATGACGCCATTGTCGTCAACGATAATATTTTGAGGCAGATGAAAAAATACGAAAGTCCGCTTAAAGGAACAATTGCAGGTGTAAAAGAAGTGGCTGGATCCATTTTGACGTCAACACTAGCTGTTGTCTTTGCCTTCTTGCCGCTTGTTTTCCTTTCTGGTGCGAACGGTTCATTTATTCGAGCGTTACCGTCTGTTCTAGTCACAACTGTACTTGCGTCAATGGTCATTTCATTGACACTTGTGCCAGTGTATCAATATACAGCAAATCGAAAAAGAAAGAACAAGAAGATTCAAAAAGAACCTGGTTTCTTAGGCAAACCATTAAAAAGGTTAGCCGATTTTTATGCAGATCGAGTACTGACAAACATCGTGAAGCGACCACTTCTCATTGGATTAAGTGGTTTGCTCGTTGCCACACTTGCCTTTTTGCTTATTTTCGCCACACCATTTGAGTTTTTCCCTGCGGCGAATAAGAAAGAGGTGGTTGTCACTGTGACACTGCCAAGTGAAACAACCTTAGATAAAACGAATGACACATTAGAGAACATAGAACAAGAGATCAAACAGCAAAAAGGCATTGAAGAGACGGCCATTTTTGCAGGCGGCGGTGTGCCGAACTTGTTTAATGAAAGTATCTCAAACGCAAGTGATCATACGGGTCAGGTTGTTGTCAGAGTAGACAATGAGCAGATGACAAGCAAAGCATTGATCGATCGTATGACAGAGCCATTGCGAAAGAAATTTAAAGATGCTGATATCTTTATGAAAACCATTGTTCAAGGACCGCCAACTGGGGCGCCTGTGACCGTAACCATTGCAGGAGAACAATTTTCAAAGCTCGTGGATGTGAAAGAGAAGCTCACAAAAGAAATGAAAGAAAGCGGAGCAAGCCTGATCACAGACGATGTCAATCAACCGGTGAAAACCATCTCATTTGAATTGAATCGTGACCGAATGGCAGAGGATGGGCTCACTGCTCAGTTTGTCAGCAGACAGCTTGGCCTTGTCACAGAAGGAATTCCATTAGGCACCTTTAAACAAGGAACAGATGACATCGACCTCGTAGTGAAACAAGACATGACCACACATCAAAACGGACTGAAGTTAAAAGACATCAAGGTGCCTGTGAGTACAAATGAGGGGGGAATGCCTCAACTTGAGCCGCTTAGCCGATATGTAAAGGAAAAAGAAACAGAGCAGTATGAAAGCATTCCGCATGAAAACGGGATGCCGACGATCACGCTAAAGGCATATCCTGGCACATCAGATACGTTTAAAGACGATATGACAGAAGTCATAAATGAAGTTGGGAAAAGCGATGCAACGAAGAATTTGACCATTTCTCAGGGCGGAGAAAATGAAGATCAAACCCAATTCTTTATTGAAATTAGTCTCTTATTTGGGGTAGTCCTGCTGCTCATTTATGTGACCATCGCTTTCCAGTTCAATTCACTCATGTTGCCGCTTTTAGTTCTTGGAACGGTTTACTTAGCGATATCCGGAGCCATTATTGGACTATTTGTCACTCAAACGCCGTTTAGCTTTATGGCCACAATGGGGATTGTCTCATTGGCAGGTATTGTTGTCCGAAATGCGGTCGTTTTGTTTGAATTTATTGAACAGAGGCGCAAGCAAGGTCTCGATCAACAGGCAGCTGTGATTGAAGCGGGGAGGGCAAGGATTAGACCTATTTTGCTGACAGCATTTACAGCACTTGTCGCTCTTATGCCCGTTGCTTTAAGTAATGACCCACTCTTTAAGCCGCTAGCGATCTGCATCGTATCAGGTGTCTTTTTCTCAACGATTCTGACACTACTGATTGTGCCGGCTTTATATGTAGCTGTTTCAAAAAAACGCTGACAACTTAAAAGCAAATCTCCGAATAAAAGGAGATTTGTTCTTTTTTTTTAGAAAAATATCTAAAAAAATATGTGGAGTGTTCATTTGTCTTTTCCTGAAAGACAGCGGTATTTACGTCTAAAATAAGACATGATAAGATCGGATTGGGAGAAGTTTTTTAACAAAGGGGTTGTACGTCATGTGTGGAACGATGAAAGCGATTGTTAAAAAAGAAAGCGCTTACGGAGCGACGATGATGGAAATGCCGATTCCAGAAATAAGTGATCATGAAGTGCTCATCCAAGTAAAAGCTACATCGATATGCGGAACGGATGTGCATATTTATAATTGGGATGATTGGGCGAAGGGGAGAGTCCAAGCACCGTACATTTTTGGTCATGAATTCACAGGGGAAGTTGTCAAAACGGGGAACCAAGTCTCACGAGCAAAAGTAGGGGATTTTGTATCGGCTGAGACGCATATTGTCTGTAATCAGTGTTATATGTGTTTAACGGGTCAGCAGCATTTGTGCAGCGAAACGAAAATTTTAGGGGTAGACATTGATGGCTGTTTTGCTGAATATGTCAAAGTACCAGAACAAAATGTGTGGCATAATCCAGCTCAAATGCCAGTGGAACTTGCATCTATTCAAGAACCGCTTGGAAATGCTGTTCATACAGTTTTGCATACACCTGTTTCAGGAAAGTCAGTGGCGATTTTTGGCTGTGGTCCCATTGGTTTAATGGCGATTGCGGTTGCAAAAGCCTCCGGGGCTGTCCAAGTGTTCGCTGTTGATAAAAATGAATACAGACTGGATCTTGCCCGTAAAATGGGTGCAGATCATATCGTGGATATCGGAAAAGATGATCCTGTTGCCATGATTAAGCAGCTCACGCGGATGGAAGGGGCAGACGTGATGTGTGAGATGTCAGGACATCCCGTTGCGATTAATCAAGCACTCGAAGCTTGTGCAAATGGAGGGAAAGTGAATATACTAAGTTTGCCAGAGCGGCCGGTAACCATTGACATTACGAATCAAATTGTTTTTAGGGGATTAACCGTGCAAGGGATCACGGGGAGAAAAATGTTTGAGACGTGGCGTCAAGTATCTGAACTTTTAAGAACGAATACCATTGATGTACAGCCGGTTGTCACCCATACGCTGCCATTTGAAGATTTTGAAAAGGGATTTGAATTCATGAGAAATGGTACTTGCGGGAAGGTCGTACTGATCATGCCATCATATCAAAGGGGGACGAAATGATGAAAGAATTTACGTATTTACAAGATGAATTGGACACAATGAAGCAGCAAGGCACCCATCAAACACTGAAAGAAATCGATTCCAAACAATCTTCCACGGTGACATTAAATGAACAATCCGTCATACAACTCTCTTCAAATAACTACTTAGGTCTCACCTCACATCCAAGGCTGATGAAAGCGGCAAAAGAGGCGATTGATGAATTCGGTGCTGGAACAGGATCTGTACGAACCATTGCTGGAACGATGACAATGCATGAACGGCTTGAAAAAAAGCTCGCTGCTTTTAAAAAGACAGAGGCAGCCCTCGTATTCCAATCAGGCTTTACGACCAACCAAGGGGTCTTATCCAGTATTCTTACAAAAGATGATATTGTCATTTCAGATGAGCTGAACCATGCCTCAATCATCGATGGGATTCGCTTAACAAAGGCAGATAAAAAAGTATATGCTCATTCTAATATGGAAGAGCTTGAGAAAATTTTAAAGAAATCGATGAATTACCGCGTCCGTCTTATCGTGACAGATGGTGTTTTCTCAATGGATGGAGATATTGCACCGCTTCCTGAGATTGTAAGACTTGCAGAAGCATATGATGCCTTTGTGATGGTAGACGATGCCCATGCGTCTGGAGTACTTGGTGAAAATGGGCGCGGAACAGTGAATCATTTTCAACTTGACGGCAGAGTGCATATTCAGGTTGGCACACTTAGTAAGGCAGTTGGTGTGCTAGGCGGTTACGTCGCTGGTTCTGCCGTTTTAATCGACTATTTAAAGCATAAAGCAAGACCGTTTTTATTCAGCACCTCACATCCGCCGGCTGTCACAAGAGCCTGTGAAGAAGCCATTGAAGTGCTGTTAGACGAACCAGAACGCATTGAAACACTTTGGGAGAACGCGGCCTATTTTAAAGAAAAAGTCATCGGTCTTGGATTTGAGGTGGCACCAACAGAAACGCCTATTATTCCGATGATGATTGGAGACGAGGCACTCACTTTCCGTTTTTCAAAAGCATTAATCGAGCGCGGCGTTTTCGCTCAAGGCATTGCTTTCCCAACTGTAGCGAAAGGAAAAGCGAGAATTAGAGCCATCATCACAGCAGAGCACACAAAAGAAGAGCTTGACCGTGCACTGACAATCATCGAAGAAGAAGCAAAAAAACTGAATATACTTGATTGAGAGAGCTGAGGCTCTCTTTTCTTTTGATCAAGAGTATTGATGACTGTCCAGATGAATAGACATTTTTCATAGAAAAAACACATATGAATTTATTTTCAATTCACGACAAAATAGTCTATACTGTAGGGTGGAGCTTGGTTTGAAAGGAGTACAAATTCATGAATGAAGAGCAGAGAAAAGCGAGCGGACAAGTAAGTTCATCGGACAAAAAATCCGAGAAGGACTACAGCCAATATTTTGAAGCTGTGTACATTCCGCCTTCCTTAAAAGATGCAAAAAAACGGGGTAAAGAAGAAGTCGAATACAATCAATTTCAAATTGACGAGCGGTTTCAAGGGTTAGGGAACGGCCGCAAGTTTTATATTCGCACATATGGCTGTCAAATGAATGAGCATGACACAGAAGTGATGGCTGGTATTTTTATGGCGCTTGGTTATGAACCAACAAATTCGACTGAAGATGCGAATGTCATCTTATTAAACACTTGCGCCATTCGTGAGAATGCAGAAAACAAAGTGTTTGGAGAGCTTGGTCATTTAAAAGCATTAAAGCGTGAAAAGCCAGATTTAATCTTAGGCGTTTGCGGATGCATGTCGCAAGAAGAATCTGTCGTTAACCGTATTTTAAAGAAACACCCATTTGTTGACTTGATTTTCGGTACCCACAACATTCACCGCCTGCCAGAGCTATTATCTGAATGCTACCTTTCAAAAGAAATGGTCATTGAGGTTTGGTCTAAAGAAGGCGATGTGATTGAAAATCTTCCGAGAGCCCGCCAAGGAAAAATTAAGGGCTGGGTGAATATCATGTACGGTTGTGATAAATTCTGTACATACTGTATCGTCCCTTACACGCGCGGTAAGGAAAGAAGCCGCCGTCCGGATGAAATTATTCAAGAGGTCAGGCGCTTAGCAGCAGAAGGATATAAAGAAATTACCCTTCTTGGTCAAAACGTGAATGCGTATGGAAAAGATTTTGAAGACATGGAATATGGTCTTGGTCACCTCATGGATGAGCTGCGTAAAATCGATATTCCACGTATCCGTTTTACAACAAGCCACCCGCGTGACTTTGATGATCACTTAATTGAAGTGCTTGCCAAAGGCGGAAACCTTCTCGACCATATTCATTTGCCGGTTCAATCAGGAAGTTCTTCTGTGCTGAAACTCATGGCAAGAAAATACGACCGTGAACGTTACCTTGACCTAGTGCGCAAAATCAAAGAGGCAATGCCAAATGCTTCATTAACAACGGACATTATCGTTGGGTTCCCAAATGAAACAGATGAGCAGTTTGAAGAGACGCTTTCCCTCTATCGTGAGGTTGAGTTTGATGCGGCTTATACGTTCATTTACTCTCCAAGAGAAGGAACACCAGCAGCCAATATGAAAGACAACGTGCCAATGCGTGTAAAAAAAGAACGTCTGCAGCGCCTGAATGCACTCGTAAATGAAATTTCTGCGAAAAAAATGAAGGAATATGAAGGGCAGACTGTCGAAGTATTAGTAGAGGGTGAAAGTAAAAACAACCCTGAGATCCTAGCCGGATATACAAGTAAAAGCAAGCTTGTGAATTTTAAAGCACCAAAAGAAGCGATTGGCAACATCGTCAAAGTGAAAATCACACAAGCCAAAACTTGGTCTCTTGACGGAGAAATGGTTGGAGAAGCTATCGAGGTGAATTAAAATGACGCTTTATTCAAAGAAAGAGATTGTCGAGCGCGCAAGAGAGCTCGCGAAAATGATTTCTGAAACAGAAGAAGTTGATTTCTTCAAAAAAGCAGAAGCGCAAATCAATGAAAATACAAAAATTGCAGCGATCATTAATCAAATTAAGGCGCTTCAAAAGCAAGCTGTGAATTTAAAGCATTATGGCAAACATGAAGCCTTAAAACAAGTGGAAGAAAAAATTGATGCCCTGCAAGAAGAACTGGATGAGATCCCAGTGATTCAAGAATTCAAAGAATCACAAACAGAGGTTAATTCCCTGCTTCAGCTTGTAGCGCACACAATTTCTAATCAAGTAACGGATGAAATCATTCTTTCAACCGGCGGTGACCTCTTATTAGGAGAAACCGGTTCAAAAGTGAAAAACTCATCCCCAAGTTGCTCCATTAAATGAGAAAACCCCGCAGATGCGGGGTTTTTTGTTTGTGTATTCTTATCTATATTTGTTATTTGTAGTTTAAAGGCTGTGACATCAACAATTTGTTGACGCCACAGCCCCTATTTTATTTTATATGGTTAGTTTATTTCTTTATGAAATACCTAATACGAGTTAAAAGAAGTAAAAATTTTTTGATATTCATTTTAATCTTTAATTCTAAACGAAAATTTATATTAATTTTTATATATAGCCACTCCTAAAGGGACTGTGACTTCATTATTAAATCACATCTTTCAGCTTCCATCAACCTCAATCTCTCACTCTCCAACTTTTCCAATTTTCAAGGCAAGTTTATGGGCGACCATGCATACACTGAAACAGAAATGAATTTAATTGAACATGAGACTCAAAATCGTGACACACTAGACGAATGCCCAGCATAAGATAAAACGATCAAGAACAAGGAGGCATGCCGGAATGTCTGAATACAGAGAAATTATTACAAAAGCGGTGGTTGCAAAAGGGAGGAAATTTACCCAAAGCACACACACCATTTCTCCATCGCAAAAACCAACCAGCATCCTAGGCGGTTGGATCATTAATCATAAGTATGATGCTGAAAAGGTCGGTAAAACAGTTGAGATTGAAGGTACATTTGATATTAACGTGTGGTATTCTTACGCAGACAACACGAAAACCGAAGTGGTCACAGAACGTGTAAAATATGTAGATATCATCAAACTGAGATATAAAGATAAAAACTTCCTTGATGATGAGCACGAAGTGATTGCGAAAGTCTTACAGCAGCCCAATTGCTTAGAAGTCACCATTTCTCCAAATGGCAATAAAATTGTCGTTCAAGCAGAGCGTGAATTCATTGCTGAAGTAGTAGGGGAAACCAAAATTGTTGTAGAAGTCAATTCAAGCTGGAAAGAAAAAGATGATCACGAATGGGAAGAAGAAGTGGATGAGGAATTAGAAGATATTCATCCAGAATTCCTCGCGGGTGATCCAGAAGAGTAATTGATGACTAGGGCGCATATCCCCCTAGTTTTTTTGTGCCTTGATCTAGGGAAAAAAGGTGAATTTTTATGCTATAATGAAAGATGGTATGAATTCGAAAGTAATATAGTGAGGGATTAGAAATATGGCAAGTTATACGCCCATGATACAGCAATATTTAAAGATCAAGGCAGATTACCAAGATGCCTTTTTATTTTTTCGCTTAGGCGATTTTTATGAAATGTTTTTTGATGATGCAAAAGAAGCAGCACAAGAATTAGAAATTACGTTAACAAGCAGGGATGGCGGCACGATTCCAATGTGTGGAGTTCCATATCATTCTGCGTCTGCATACATAGAACAACTGATAGAAAAAGGCTATAAAGTCGCCATTTGTGAGCAGGTGGAAGACCCTAAAACAGCAAAAGGTGTGGTCAAAAGAGAGGTCGTTCAACTGATTACACCAGGTACGGTCATGGATGGCAAAGGACTGAATGAAAACGAAAATAACTTTATCGCGTCTGTTTCCAGCTTTCAAAATGGCTACGGTCTTGCGCTTTCCGATTTATCAACAGGTGAAAACATGGCGGCTTTCATTGAACGGTTAGATGAAGTTGTGTCTGAAATTTATTCTGTCGGTGCAAAAGAGATTGTGGTATCAAAGCAGCTCGATGAAGAAACGGTGAAAACCCTGAAGGAACGCTGCCAAGCGACCATCTCATACGAAGATAGCGATGAATTAATAGATGAAGCTGAACGACTCGTTTCTCATCTTGACGAGCATCTGAAAATAGCATTTTTAACACTCTATGCATACTTAAGAAGAACGCAAAAAAGGAGTCTTGATCATCTTCAGCAAGTTCAAGTATTTGAGCTTGAACAAACGATGAAAATTGATCTTTACTCAAAAAGAAACCTTGAATTAACAGAAACCATCCGTTCAAAAAGCAAGAAGGGTTCTTTATTATGGCTCTTAGATGAAACAAAAACGGCAATGGGCGGAAGATTGCTGAAGCAATGGATCGATCGTCCGCTCATCCGCCTTTCACAAATCAAAGAACGCCAGGAAATGGTGCAAATTCTGATGGAACATTTCTTTGAGCGAGAGGATCTGCGAGAACGTTTAAAGCAAGTGTATGATCTTGAACGTCTAGCAGGCCGTGTGGCATTTGGAAATGTGAATGCCCGTGATCTTATTCAATTGAAAGAATCTCTCAAGCAAGTGCCGGCTATTAAAGAGCTTGTCCATTCTCTCCCGGAGGATATGGCGAAATCTAGAGCAAATGACATTGACCCATGCGGTGATTTACTTGATTTATTAGAAGATGCTCTTTATGAGAATCCGCCGATGACGTTAAAAGAAGGCAATTTGATTAAAGACGGCTACAATGCAAAATTAGATGAATATCGTGATGCGAGCCGAAACGGGAAAGACTGGATCGCTCGTCTTGAACAGCAAGAAAGAGAATATACAGGCATTCGATCGTTGAAAGTCGGCTTTAATAAAGTGTTTGGCTACTATATCGAAGTGACCCGTGCAAATACGCATTTATTAGAAGAAGGCCGTTATGAAAGAAAACAAACCCTTGCCAATGCAGAGCGGTATATTACACCTGAATTGAAAGAAAAAGAAGCCCTTATTCTTGAGGCGGAATCAAATATTAGTGAATTGGAATATGAACTATTTTCTGCGCTTCGGGAACAAGTAAAAGCCTATATTCCTAGATTACAGTTGCTCGCAAAACAAATGAGTGAGCTTGATGCGCTGCAATGCTTTGCGACTGTGAGTGAAAAGCGGCGTTATGTCCGCCCTGAATTTTCATCAGATGAAGTGGAAGTCATTGATGGTCGTCATCCTGTTGTTGAAAAAGTGATGGATCATCAAGAGTATGTGCCGAATGACTGCCAAATGGGCAAAGGGAGACAAACCTTGCTCATTACTGGTCCGAATATGTCAGGGAAAAGCACATATATGAGACAAATGGCATTGATCTCGATTCTTGCGCAAATTGGCTGTTTTGTGCCAGCATCAAAGGCAACCCTTCCGATTTTTGATCAAATCTTTACACGTATTGGGGCGGCAGATGATTTGATTTCTGGTCAAAGTACTTTTATGGTAGAGATGCTCGAAGCAAAAAATGCGATGGTGCATGCGACAAAGAACAGCTTGATTTTATTTGATGAAATTGGACGCGGGACAAGCACTTATGATGGAATGGCTCTTGCACAGGCAATCATTGAATTTGTGCATGATCATATTGGAGCCAAAACGCTTTTCTCTACCCATTATCATGAACTGACGGTACTGGAATCCCAATTAAGCGAACTGAAAAATGTCCACGTACGAGCAGAAGAACATGAAGGGACAGTTGTTTTCTTACATCAAATCAAAGAAGGAGCAGCGGATAAAAGCTACGGCATCCATGTAGCGCAGCTTGCTGAACTGCCTGATGCGATCATTGATCGAGCCCAGACCATCTTAACGGAGCTTGAGAGCGGATCACATGAAGTGATTCCGCGCGTCTCTAAAGCCCCGAAAAAAGAAGTGGCTGAGGAAAAACAGCAGCTATCTTTCTTTGAAGTGGAAGAAAAACCGCAAACAAAACCTGTGCTGAAAAACAAAGATCAAGCAGTGATCGAAGAATTAAAGTCATTTAATTTAATGGATATGACACCGCTTGAAGCGATGACAAAGCTATATGAATTGCAAAAGAAATTATAATGTAAGGTGAGGTGAGCAAGAAATGGCAAAGATTATTCAGTTATCCGATGACCTATCAAATAAAATTGCAGCAGGTGAAGTGGTCGAACGCCCGGCTTCTGTTGTGAAGGAGCTCGTGGAAAATGCGATCGATGCTAGTAGTACTGTCATTGAAATCGATGTAGAAGAAGCAGGACTTTCTTCTATTAGAATTATTGATAATGGGATGGGAATCGATGCTGAAGATTGTAAGCTCGCCTTTCAGCGTCATGCGACGAGTAAAATCAAAGATGAAAATGATCTGTTTCGTGTCAGGACGCTCGGTTTCAGGGGGGAGGCGCTGCCAAGTATTGCCTCCGTCTCTCACTTAGAAATGAAGACAAGTACCGGTGAAGGTGCTGGAACACACTTAGCTCTCCAAGGCGGGAAGATCATTTCGGAGAAAAAAACCTCTGGCCGTCGCGGCACCGAAATTGTGGTCACCAATTTATTTTATAATACGCCAGCCCGTCTAAAATACATGAAAACTGTTCATACGGAGCTTGGCAACATTTCTGATGTTGTGAACCGAATTGCACTTGCTCATCCAGAAGTGTCGATTCGTTTGCGACATCAAGGAAAAGTGCTGCTTCAAACAAATGGAAACGGAGATGTGCGGCATGTGCTTGCGGCCATTTATGGAACGGCAGTGGCCAAAAAAATGCTGCCACTACATGTACAATCACTTGATTTTGAAGTGAAAGGCTATATTTCCTTACCAGAAGTGACAAGGGCATCACGTAATTATATGTCTTCTGTTGTCAACGGTAGATACGTCAAGCATTTCCCACTGGTGAAAGCCATTCATGAAGGATACCATACACTGCTCCCGATCGGACGCCATCCGATTACATTTATTGAGATGAAGATGGACCCAATTTTAGTCGATGTGAACGTACATCCTTCTAAACTTGAAGTAAGACTAAGTAAAGAGCAGGAACTTCATGAATTGATCAAACAAGGGATTAAGGACGTCTTTCAAAAGCAGCAGCTCATTCCAAGTGCTACAGTGCCAAAAAAAGCACCAATGCCAGCAGTGAAAAATGAGCAGCAGTCCTTATCTTTTGATTCTAAACAAACAATGAATAGCCGAATGGAAACACCTGTTTCCTATGAGCCGGACTCGCTCGAATCGGCTGTATACGAGACCAGTCAGAACGACACATACGGGGTGCGTGAACCGGAAAGTACGGAAGCGACTTTACCAGCATCGTCTGAAGAAACGTTTGATCATGTATATGTAGAGGAATCTGCAGCTTCGCATGAACAACATGACGAAGTGATACTGGAAGACAGTGCAGCCCAGCATCAGGCTGAAAGTGAACGTGTCCCTGTGATGTATCCGATTGGACAAATGCACGGAACGTATATTTTGGCTCAAAATGAACGCGGTCTTTATATCATCGATCAGCACGCTGCCCAAGAGCGAATCAAGTATGAGTACTTTCGTGAAAAGGTAGGAGACATTGAACAGGAAGTGCAAGAAATGCTTGTTCCATTAACTTTTCACTACTCAAAAAACGATATGTTGATTATTGAAGAGCATATCGATATTTTAGCAAAAGTAGGGGTCTTCTTAGAGCCATTCGGATCAGGCAGCTATATCGTTCGATCGCATCCGCAGTGGTTTCCTAAAGGAGAAGAGGCTGAACTCATCGAAGAAATCATTCAGCAAGTACTTGATGAAAAGCGTGTGGATATCAAGAAACTGAGAGAAGAAGCGGCGATTATGATGAGCTGTAAAGGCTCGATTAAAGCAAATCGTCATTTGCGTCACGATGAAATCAAAGCCTTATTAGATGAACTCCGGCAAACACAAGACCCATTTACATGTCCGCATGGCCGGCCGATTATAATTCATCATTCCACATATGAAATGGAGAAGATGTTTAAACGGGTGATGTAGCAGGGTTTTAGCTGGTGGGTGAATCGGTTTGCCCACCAATTAATTTTTCAATCCGATAGTCTGTTTCGTGTTGTTGTGATGTGAAGATAAACATCCGCTGTCATGTTGTAAGGATAACCCCTTTCCTCAAATGGATAGGGGTTTTTGTTATTTGGTTATACGATTAGGTGAAGCGTGATATGATTGTAAAAAGGAGGGAATATGATGACATTTAAAAAAGCGTTCAATATAGGTTACTTTGTTTTGCTTTTATCTTTTGTTGTCGTATATTTTTTGCTTCCAGTCGATCAACTATTTACCGCAATTATGATCCTAACCTTACTATTTGGCGTATATCAATTTGTGATTTTTAAAAAACTAAAAGAGCAAAAATAACAATAAAAAACGCCATATATGGATTTGCCAACTAAATGATGACAGACCATCATGAGATATGGTGTAACAATTATATAAAATGCAGTAAGCACAGCGGCAAGACATGTGATAAATGAGAAAAAGCGCTCTAAGAGCGCTTTTTTGTTTAGCATCCGCAAGGATTTGGCGGTGTGACGACAACTGGTCGTTTATTAATATCAATCGTATCCTCTGCATAAAATGTGGAACCGATGCTGATCGCACGATTTTCTGCACGGAACGTATATGTACCTGCAGCAGGAAGTACTTTATGAGAAAGTTGTAATGTATATTGGGAACTTCCGAATAAATCGAAACGAGCTGGAATGCGGACAGTTTTTCCATTGTTCAAAATGTAACTGTCTTTTAAAGCTTTTCCATTGATAATATCCTTTGTTGTGGCTTGAAAACCTGCTGGTAAAGTAAATTCAACTGCACCAATACTTAGAACAGAATTTGGACGGTAAGTCAGGTCAATGTCAGAAAAAGACCATTCTTGTTTACTTGCTCCTGTGATTTTTGCATAAAGGGCAGCTGGCCTTGCATTCGTTGAAGCTTTGCTTTCCTCTGTTTTAGCCCCTTCAGCTGATGCGGCTAGCGGTACTGAGAGTGCCATGACCAATGTAAGCATCCCCATCATAATCATTGTCCATGTTTTCTTCATTTCTTCCTTCCCCCTTGGTTGATTATAGGTAAATAATAGATGATTACATCCATTATTTACCTATAAGGTTACCATATTCCTATATGTCATTAAATGGTATTTTATACCCTTATTTTGCTTGTTTTTTAGTAATAACGGGGTAGGAATGCATTTGGTTGGTTCATTCCGTAAGCATTTGCTGACATATGATGATTTGCAGGCATCATCATCTGCATATCATGATAGCCATATGGCTGGTAGGGAGCCATACCATAACCGCCGTAGTGACCGAAGTGATGGTGATCGTTCATTTGTACGTTTGAATAGGGTTCATACTGCTTCGTAAAAGGGGAATAGGCTGAATGATGATGCGGATGGTGTCCGCTATAAGCATCTTTTTTACCGGTATGATAATGATTTGGCATATTCATGGGGTCATGCATGTTTGGTGCGATCATATGCTCATGATTGGCTGTATACACATTTTCAAACGTGTGATAGGGATTCCCTTGATGGTAATGGTTGGTTTGGTTATTCATATTATTCATTTTGTATCTCATCCTTTTTTTCAGGTTGCCATATCTTATGAGCTGCACCTGTTTCATGAGCCTATCCATATGAAAGAAAAGAACGACATGCAACAAAAAAACCGGCTTTTCAGCCGGGAAAACAAAAAGCAGGTGCAGCGTCAAACACTAAAATGAGAAGCTATGTCTTTTTCTGCGACGCTTCTTACATCTGCTGCAGACACTTTTAGGAAAATAATGGGGATCGTAGCTTCTTGACGTATCCCAAAAATCGCTCTCAAACCAATCATCTTTTTTATGATAAAACTTCTTTTTTTCACACGGATCAATATGGTGATGATCGTCATGCTTTTTATAGCATTTTGAGTGGGAATGTTTGCTCTTGCATTTGCACATTGTCATCCCTCCTAAATGTGACTCAATGCTAGTATATGCAAGAAAGGTGTACGAGGACTGGATGGTGGCGCTCCTTTTGTAAAAAAAGGCTAATTCTTTAAAAACTCAAATAAAAAGAATTGACTAGTGCTAAATTAACATGATAAAATATAAATTTTTATCCTCTGCTGAAATGTGTTATAATGATATTGTGAATACTTTCGGAGGTGGCGGATTTGTTTCAAATAGGTGATAAAATTGTTTATCCAATGCATGGAGCCGGTGTGATTGAAGGAATGGAAGAAAAAGAGATTTTAGGTAAGACGCAGGAATATTTTCTGATTCAAATGCCGAATATGCAGATGATGGTCCCAAAAGGCAGAATCAATCAACTAGGTATACGTCCGGTAGCTGATCAAGCTACGCTGAAAGTTGTGATGAACAATTTTGCAGAAGAAACAAACGACGACACGCTTACTTGGAAGCAAAGATATGATGAAAATCTAAAAAAGCTAAAAACAGGTTCGATTGAAGATGGCGCAGACGTTGTTAAAGATCTGATGAGACGTAATCAGAAAAAAGCCTTAAATTCTAGTGAAAAGAAGATGCTTGAAGATGCACGGGGCATGTTAGTGAGCGAAATTTCACTGGCACAAGGCATGTCGCAAGATGAAGTGCTGACAGCATTAGAGAATGAATTAAGAGTTTAATGCTGGATATACAGAGACCGGCTGTAAACAGAAGGAGATATTCCTTTTGTTTACAGCTTTTTTATTTGAAAAAAGATGAAAATTCCCAATTTTGTAGGTGTTTTTGACTAAAACTAAAATGAGGTCATAGGATTTAGTTTTTACTTGCACATGAACCGTTTTAAAGAAGCCGAAAATACCTAAGGCAACATAAAAAAACAGGTAAGTTCTCCTGATTCATGAAAAGGAGCCGGACATTCTTTGAATTCTTTTAGCGATTGATAGTAAAATAATGCGATAAGATGACATCGAAGAGAATGAAAAGGAGCGGTGAAATGAAAAGACTACTCATATGTGGATTCATCTTTCTCATCCTGTGTGCTCTTTTAATGGTGAAATGCAGCCATTCTATCCAAGAAAATAAAGAGCAAAAACAACATCATGAAGAAGTAGAAAAGTATAAGAAAGAGCGAAAAAAAGGGGATCAATATGAAAGTTTTAAACAGCTTATACGGCATGAAAGAGACGGCTATGAGATAGAGTTTCATGAAAAAGGGGGAAGTGACTTACTTGTCTTTTCTCCTCATGGCGGCGAAATTGAACCAGGAACAAGTGAAATTGTAGAAGCATTTGAAAAGAAGTACTCTACGTATTTATTTGAAGGGACAAAACAAGACAACAATCGTGACTTGCATATCACTAGTACAAAATTCGATGAACCGATTTTGGTTCAAATGATTAAAACATATCCCTTTTCTATATCTATCCACGGCTATAAAAGTGATAGAAGACATACACTTGTGGGCGGGACAAACGAAAAAATGCAAGAAGCGGTTGTGCGAGAACTAAAAGACCGGGGCTTCTCCGCAGAGCTCGTGCAAAAAGGTGAGCGCCTCTCTGGAACGGATCCAAACAACATTAATAATCAAAATGCAAGTGGAGAAAGTGTCCAGTTAGAAATTAGTACGGCGCAGAGAAAAGCCTTTTTTGACAACTTTGATACGAGAAAAGGAAAGAAAAAAGCATTCAGTCGCTATGTCAGTGGTTTAAAAGAAGTGCTTAGAGAATTCGACCCTTCTTCGTAGAAAAAAGGTTTTGATGGGCAAAAGTACTCTCTTTAAACTTGGTAAAAAAGATAGAAATGTGCAAAATCAACATAAAATATGAAATAAATGACAATTTGCCTTAAAATCATAAATTATGTAAAATAATAGTTATCAGTTTGATATGATAGAATGGGGCTGAAGTGGATGGCACACAAAATACCATCTTCCGAAGTAGGTGTAAAAATCAATCAATGGTACACACATATTTGCAAATTTGAAGTTGATCAGGCAAACGATATGAAGCGCCTTGTTGAAGAAGACATTCATGAGATGGAAGAAGATCAAGATTTATTACTCTATTATTCCCTCATGGATTTTCGCCATCAAATGATGCTTCAGCACTTAACGCCAGTCCATGCAGGGAATGAATCGCTTCAAGCGGTCTCTTTTCCAAAAGAAATTGAAGAGGCAGAAGATGAGATGACGGGTTTATTGGGCTATTACTTTCATTTTTTCCATGGAATGTATGCATTTACCCAGCACCGGTATATCGAAGCCATTTCCTATTATAAGCATGCGGAACATCAGCTGATCTTAGTGACAGATGAGATCGAAAAAGCGGAATTTTATTATAAAATTGCTGAAGTATACTATCATATGAAACAAACCTATTTTTCTATGCATTATGCGAAAAAAGCGAGAGACATCTATAAGAAACATCAGCTTTATGGAAAAAGAAGCATTCAATGCGATTTTGTGATGGCAGGTAATTGGATTGATGTAAATCAGCATCAAAAAGCGCTCCCGTATTTAGAAAAAGCTTTAAAAGTGTGTGAAGCAATGGAAAGAAAAGAATGCACATCTTATTTTAAGGCGATGGCCCTCAATAACTTAGGAACTTGTCATTATAGTATGGGAACCTATCATACAGCGACTGTCTTCTTTGAACAAGCCATTTCACTTTATCAAAAAGATCAAGCTGCAACGATGATCAAATCATTGTTTTCACTGGCTCTTACTTGTTTTAAACTCGAAGATATGGAGCGAGCGAGTGAGGCTATAAAGGAAGGCATGAATCAGGCCTCTATATTGGGAGATGAAATTTATCAATTGAAATTCCAATTTTTACAGGCACTCTATATAGAAACAGACAGCTCTGAACAATTGAGATCAGCCCTTTTGGGACTACGAAACAAAAAAATGTTTGCTGATTTAGAGGAATTGGCACTTGATGCGGCTAATTATTATAAGGAACGCGACATGTACAAGGAATCTTCCACTTTTTTTGAAATTGTGATCGAAGCGCGTACGCACATTCAAAAAGGAGATGAGATGTATGAGAACGAAGCATAACATGTCAGCTGCTCAAGTAGAAGAAAGACTTCACACATAAAAACAGACAAAACAACACCCTTTACGAAAAACGTAAAGGGCTTTTTTATTTATTCTTGGATTGCTTTTTCTGCGTCGACGGCACCTGCTCCGTAAATCATTGGGTCCTCTCCAGACCACTTGCCTGTATTTTCTTTTAATAAGGCTTTGACTTCATCAGGTGTTAAATCTGGTGAATGCTCTAATAATAGTGCGCAGATACCGGCACAAATGGGTGTCGCCATCGAAGTGCCAGATAACGTCGTATAATCATCATCGACTCTACTTGATTTATCTAGTTTATCTAGGAATGATCTTGGTGATCTAAGAGAGACGATATTGACTCCTGGTGCGAGGAGGTCGGGCTTTGTTTCACCGTAGACCGTTGGACCTCTGCTCGAAAATGGTGCCACGACATCGTCACTTGATTCTGGCGTATTTCGATCATCATAGGCTCCGACTGTAATGACTTTTTGACTCACAGCAGGGCTTGCGATCGTTTGACTGTTAGGACCGGAGTTCCCGGCAGCAACGCATACGACAATCCCTTGATCCCAAGCTGCATTGACAGCGCGCACCATCGGATCGTCTTGTTCGTCATCATAACGCTGTGCATCGCCGCCTAGTGACATACTGATGATGTGAATTGGGTCATCAGGATGGTCTTCGTTGAACTGTATGCACCACTCAACACCTTCTATAATAGTAGAAAGTGATCCAGTCCCTTGTTTATTTAACACTTTTACCCCAATGATATTGGCTTTTGGAGCGGGTCCTTTGTATAAGCCGTCTGAGGCAGCTCCGTCTCCAGCCACATCCCCAGCGCAATGCGTTCCATGACCGTTATCATCATAAGGTTTCGTTTTTTGTTTGACTAAATCTACAAAGTCGCGAATTCTTCCATCTAAGTCCTCATGTGGGTATACGCCTGTGTCAACGACCGCAACCGTAATGCCTTCACCGGTTAAGGTTGTGCCATTTCGAACGACTTCATCCGCATGACTTGATTGTGTTGCCACATCCAGCAGTGCATGTACCTGTCTGTCTAAATATATTTTGCGAATATGCTCTTCATTCGCTAAGAGTTCCTCTAAAGCAGCAGGGGTAAGATCAGCAGCGCAGCAGTTAATATGTGAAAAATGTTTTTTGATGTTTGTTTTTCTGCTTTTTTTCATTAGCTGCTTTGTGCTTTGAATACCTGCTTCAACTGCATCTTCTTTAAATTCAATGATGACCCGAAGCTTCTTGCTCTTCTTTAGCCTTCCTTCAAAAAAACGATGAAGAAAACAAGGCGTCCACTTAAAAGGCTTATAGAGGTGAAGGACGGTTTCTCTTAAAGGCTGATCCAATTTACTAGCATGTGTTCTGACCATTTGTACCATGGAAAATCCAAACATGTGATGCCCTCCATTCTAGCTATCCATTCTCGTACACTCTTACGTTATGAACATGACAGCATCTTTGTTCGGATTCTTGTCCCTTCTTTTGTTCATATTGGCGGCTGACTCATTCCCTTTAAAAAGAAAAGCGCTTACATTTTGTAAAATAATAGAAAAAGGTGGAAATCATATCAAAACTGCCGATGATAGGTGGGAGAGTTCTTCTTAGAGAACCAGTAAAACAGAGGATTCTGCAGAAAAAAGGGGGGTTCTAGACAGGGTCAATGCTCATACAAATGTGATTCATTCCAGATGAAAAAAATCAAATTCGCATAAAAAAAAGACGAATTAAAGAAAACAGACTGGGTAGGACTAGGTCATTTTAAACATAACTTCATTTGTTTGTCATACTATTCTAACTCTGTTTTCAATCAGGAGAGGCGTTTCTGTGTATATAAATGCAATTATCTTATTTTTGAGGAATCTCATGATCTAGAGTGTTATGATCAAATTTGAAGAGAAAATGTGGAAAAAATGAAAAGAAATGATGATTCAATATTAATCATAGAAACGGCTTAGAAATCTGTTAAAGGAGAACGGGAATGAAGAAGTTTTTTGCTTTGCTTCTCCTGCTTGTCATCGGATGGGGCGTCTATTATACCATGCAAGCACAGGAACATGATGAGCCAGTGTCATCAGGTGGAGAAGACGAAAGCGGTTCAAATGATATGTATCGCAATTTTAAAGAACTGGAAGAGAATGAATCAACAGATCATTATCAAATTACATCCAATCCAGTGCCCGGCAGCCGTCTTCTAGTGATGTCGCCTCATGGCGGGAGAATCGAAGGCGGCGTTAGTGAGATTGTCCATTTTTTTGATAACGATTTTTCTACGTACTTATTTGAAGGTTTGAGAGAAAATGCATCAGAACTTCATATTACAAGTACAAACTTCGATGAACCAATCGGAGTCGCACAGGCAAAAGCACATGATTATGTATTAGCTGTTCATGGTTATAAAGGGGAGCCGGGAATTGATCACACCCTTGTTGGCGGAACAGACTATAACCGTGCTGAGAAAATTGTGAACTCATTAGAGCGCAACGGTTTTTCTGCTGAACTTGCAGTTGCACACGCAACCCTAAGCGGAACGAGCAATCATAATATTAATAATCTTACAAAAACAGGGCAAAGTGTACAGCTTGAGATTAGTAGAAGTCAACGGGAAGCGTTATTTGACAGTTTCGATTTTCGGCAGCGGTCGAGTACAAAAAACGAGACGTTCTACCGGTATGTCAGGGCGATTCGAACGGTGCTGGATGAAGAATATACGTAAGGATGGTGCACATCTTAAGACAGCAAGATGAATTCTTGTTACACTATAAAAAGTGATAACAAAAGGAGAGACAGATATGGCGCGTCATCATTTTCATCTTCAGGCAAGCTGGCCTGGTCTGCGTAACGATGTGGGGACAATCGAATGTGAACAGTTAAAGACGGAGATTTCCATTCCAAAAGAAATGGATGGACCGGGTATTGGAACAAATCCAGATGAGATGCTCCTAGGTGCAGCGGCCACATGTTATATCATTACACTTGCAGCCATGATGGAGCGGAGTCAATTAGAGAAAGAGGATTTATCGATGAGCTCTGAGGCAGTTGTCGATGTGACAAACGGTGTGTTTACATATGAGAAAATCATTCACCGTCCTGTCATCATTCTCAAAGAGTCGGCTACAGCACAGGACATAGAACGAGCTCGTAAGCTTGCACATAAAGCTGAAAGCTCATGTATGATCTCTAGAGCTGTGCAAGGGAATGTCCATATTTCCTTAGAAGAAACCATCAAAGCTGGTCATTAAGACAAAAAAGTCATTTTCTCTTGATTAATGGAGAAAATGACTTTTTTTATGACGTCCATTCGGTTTGATCGAATGGTTCTGTCTTTTCTTCCTTTTGTTTTTTGGATTGATTTAAGACAATGACGCCGCATATGACAAGTGCAAGACCAATGAATCCTTTCATATGAATGGTTTCGTTAAATAGCACGAGGCCCACAAGAGCAGTAAGTGCTGTACCGACCCCAGACCAAGTGGCATATGCAGATGACAGATCAATTGTTTTGAGTGCCAAACTGAGAAAGGTAAAGGCGCATCCAAATCCGATCATCACCCCCATACTCGGCAGCACCTGTGTAAAACCTTGCGAAAGCTTCAGCATCGTACTGCCAAAAACCTCTGTCAAAATGGCTCCTGTTAAATAAAGCATTCCTTTCATATCACTTCACATCCTTTAAGACATATTTAATAGTACGACCCCTGAAACAAGCATCGCCATTCCAATAAGTGCTTGACGGTTCAAGGTTTCTTTGAAAAAGAGCACGCCAAAAAAAGCCGTGAGGACGGTACCGACCCCAGACCAAGTGGCGTAAGACATGCTAAGTGGAATGATATTAAGGGTCAATGACAACATGTAAAAAGCAAGTGTGTAGCCAGCGACAACGACAGCGCTAGGTTTAAAGCGTGTGAAACCATTTGATAGTTTCAGCATCGCTGCCCCGATTGCTTCTGAAAAAATGGCGATAGTCAAAAAAAGATATCCGAGGATCATCATCATCCCTCCTCTAAAATGTGTAAAATCCGATGAAGTAAAAGGGTTTTTTCCTCTCGATTCAATGGTTCAAGCTGAAACATTTCTGAAAACCATATACCATCACAGGCAAGACGGATCAGCTGGCTAAGTGCAGGGTCATTGATTTCCTCGGTTGCTTTTTCTTTAAATTCCGCATAAAAATGACGCCAAGGATTTAATAATGCTTCATCAAATGACATGGTAGCCAGCATGCTTGTACATAGCTGTGTGGTGTTTTGTCTATCAAGGTCATTTAATGTGGCCAATATATAGGCACGTACATAAGGTGCCTTTTCGTTTTTGTATGTTTCCTGATACGTGTCAAGCTGTTGACGAAAAGAGGCAACCGCATGCTCATTCATTTGCTGGATCAGGTCTTCCTTGCTCGAAAAATGATACAGTAGCCCGGCTTTGGTCATATTTGCATGTTCTGCCACCTGCTGAAGGGTGAGCTGACTCAATCCTTCTTTTAGAATGGTGTGAGCTGCTGCCTCAAAAATTTGTTCTTTTTTCGTTTTAGACATAAAAAAAAACACCTACTTTACTGAACGGTCGGTAAAGTAAATGTTAACCTATGAAAAACAAATGTGTCAATCGATTCATTTTATAAGAGGATGTTTTCACTAAATCGTCATATTTAATAATAAGGGTATGGTCCATATGGCGGGTATGGCGGTGGATAAGGATAACCATAGCCATATCCTGGAGCAAGAAGCGACCCAGCTAAAAGTCCTCCAGCAAAACCACCTAAAAATGGCGGTCCAAAAAATCCAGGTCTCCCATAGCCAAAACCAGGGCGCCCAAACCCAAACCCAGGTCTTCCAAAACCAAATCCAGGGCGTCCAAATCCAAAAGGTCTTCTCATCTCATCTTGAACAAACGGTGCGTCAAAATAATTCATAAAAAAAGACTCCTTTCACATAAAATCACTGTAACTGACATCAGTGTATTCGAGTGGCCCACTTGTGTTTGGGTGAATGCCTAAAATAAGGAGGAATGTAAAAAATGGGCCTGTATCCGTCTGATTGGGCTAAATGTCCACCTCATGCACATGCTTATAAAGCGCGAACGGATGTAACAGAAGAACATTATCATTTAATAGAAGGTATTTCTCAGCCTGTGAATGGAAGCAGTACCGACAGACATACTCATTATTACCGGGGGATCACGTCATTTGAAAGAGGGCATTTTCATAGATATTATGGCGTCACTGGACCTGCTATCCCAAGAGTGGACGGGACGCACTACCATGAAATTGAGGAAGTCACGTTTTCTGCCTATACCGACTCTGTCCCGATTCCATATGGGGGAGTCGTTTACAGTCCAGATGAAGAAAGGCCAACGCATAAGCACCGTTTAAAAGGAAAGACATATGAAGTGGTCGGGAATGAACCACTTGGCTGGTGACGGGAGGATATAGGAGAGAAAGAGAAGTTATGCTATACTGTAGGCAGTTTGTAAAAGAGAGTGATGTTATGAAAAAACAACCAGTGATTGTATTAGTAGGTCCGACGGCTGTCGGAAAAACAAAGCTGAGCATTGATATAGCGAAAGCATTTAATGGAGAAATTATCAGCGGGGATTCCATGCAGATCTATAAAGGGATGGATATTGGCACAGCGAAAATCACCCCTGAAGAAATGAATGGCGTACCGCACCATTTAATCGATATTAAACAACCGGATGAATCGTTTTCTACAGCTGAATTTCAGCAGCTTGTCCGCTTAAAAATCAAAGAGATTGCTGCGAGAGGGAAAACGCCCATGATTGTTGGTGGAACTGGGCTATATATTCAGTCTGTTTTATATGATTACACGTTTACTGATGAGAAAAGTGATCCTGCTTTTAGAGAAGAGATGACGCTGTTTGAACAGCAACATGGACCGATCAAGCTGTATGAAAAGCTAAAAGAAGCCGATCCTATCGCTGCAAAAGCGATTCATCCGAATAACGTCCGCCGCGTGATCAGGGCGCTTGAAATCATCCATACAACAGGTCAGAAAATGTCTGATATGCAAAACGGGCATCAAGAAGTTCCTCTTTATGACACTGCCTTCATTGGGCTGAAAATGGACCGAGAGCTTTTGTACGAGCGCATTCATCAAAGAATTGATATGATGTTAGATGAAGGCTTAATTGAAGAAGTGAGCGCACTTTATCAATCTGGTTTGAAAGATTGTCAGTCTGTTCAAGCGATTGGTTATAAAGAGTTGTATGCCTATTTTCAAGGCGATTGCTCACTTGATGAAGCCATCCAGCAATTAAAACAAAATTCCCGCAGATATGCGAAGCGTCAGTTTACGTGGTTCCGTAATAAAATGGATGTCACCTGGTTTGATATGACACCACCTTGCCACTTTTCGGACAAAAAAGAGGAAATTTTCGCATATATAGCAGGAAAGCTTGGACTTAAAGCGAAACTGTAGTTATCAGAATCAAGGAGGACGAAACATGAAACCGATTAATATTCAGGACCAATTTTTGAATCAGATCCGCAAAGACAATACATTTGTCACAGTATTTTTACTGAATGGCTTTCAGCTTCGCGGTCAAGTAAAGGGATTTGACAATTTCACGGTGCTGCTTGAGACAGAAGGGAAGCAGCAACTTATTTATAAACATGCGATTTCAACATTTGCTCCTCAAAAAAATGTAAATCTTGAATTAGAATAAACACCCGTTTTCACCAATAGCCCCATGCAGCTGCGAATAAACCGGCCGAAACCCGCTACGTTTTTTGTCAGTGCAGAGGGGCTATTTTGTATGCCATGAAACTTTTCTGTCCAAGTTGCGTATAAATCCTTATTGGACATTTAAAAGGTGAGGGGATTTATATGGAAAATGCAGAGCTTGAATTGAGAAGGATTCGAGTGATCCTTCTTTTGATTGGAATCGTTGTCTTATTTGGATCATGCGCCATCTCGAACATCGAAACGAGACAAGAAAGTTGGCATAACCATTCTAGTGAGCATGATGGGAGCCATGTTGATGGTCTTTTACCATCATCTGTTGCGCTAAAAAATAATCACATTGCTGTTGTGAAAGATGATGAAGTACATGTATACCGGTTTGATGAAAAAGAAGGAGAGCTGACGCTCATTACGACAAAGTACATAGATGAATGGGATGAAGATGATGGTGATAGTGAAGACTTTGATGAAGAGTAAGCACGTAAATTTACAAATGAATGTGAAGTCGCTACACTATAAACATGCATTAGACATCTAGACAGAAAAGGATGAGTTCATGACACACAAAATTAAAATTAATCATTGGGAACAAACTTGTGAAGATGACTCCTGTTTCGAATATGGAACAAGCGTTTCTGTAAACGGGAAAGAGTTAGTAAGAGAAGCCTCGATCGTCTCTGCGCTTGAAGCGGTGCTCAAAGAATTAGGTGTTGCAGTGGAAATAACAGAAGTGTCAGAAGATTTACAGTGCGATGCCTACAAAAAATAAAACAAAAAGTCTAGTCTACTAAGCGATTTTTTTTCGTGTTATGATAGATTTCGGTTTCAGTTGAATAGGGAGTAGGGCAGTCTATTTTTAGAACCTGCTCTGCTCTATTTATTTGAACGTACGAGTTCGGCTATGAATGTTCGGCCGGGTTGGTTGATTTTTTTCGTTTCGAGTATCTATATATTGTGTTTTGAAAAAACATAGTATACTATATATAGTGAATAACGAAATGATCAACAATACTAAAAACTAGGTCGTGATGGAATTGATTCAAATCGTATTTGATTCAAAAACAGGAAATGTTCAACGCTTTTTGGACAAGACCCCTTTTACAGACAAACGAAAATTGACTGGAGAAGAGTTTTTGGATACGCCGTTTATTCTCGTCACCTTTACGACAGGATTTGGACAAGTCCCTGGTACCACTCAGTCATTTTTAGAGAAAAATGCGCACCTTTTACTAGGTGTAGCGGTGAGTGGGAACAAAGTGTGGGGAGATAACTTTGCCAAAAGCGCCGATACGATTTCTAAACAATATCAAGTTCCTATTTTGCACACCTTTGAACTAAGCGGAACAAAAAGGGATGTTGAATTGTTTACACAGGAGGTAGAAAGAATTGTCACAAAATCAGGTTCCAAAGTGGATACAATTAAATAACGAGATTATGATTCAAAAAGAAGGAAAGTTTCAGTTCGACAAGGACAAAGAAGCTGTACATAGTTATTTCGTAGATTATATTAATCAAAACACGGTCTTCTTTCATAATCTAGAAGAGAAGATTGATTACTTAATAGAAAACGACTACTATGAGGAAGAATTTTTAAGACAATACAGCATGTCAGATATTAAAGAAGTATTTGAAGCTGCATATGCCAAGAAATTTAGATTCCCATCATTTATGAGTGCGTTTAAGTTTTACAATGACTATGCACTGAAAACAAATGACAAAAAGAAAATCCTTGAACGCTATGAAGACCGCATTTCAGTTGTGGCTCTTTTCTTTGCGGGCGGAGACAAAAAGAAAGCACTCGAGTTTGTGGAACTGATGATCAACCAAGAGTATCAGCCAAGTACACCAACATTCTTAAACGCAGGCCGTAAAAGACGTGGTGAGCTGGTGAGCTGCTTCTTGCTTGAAGTGAATGACTCATTAAACGATATCTCAAGAGCCATTGATATTTCCATGCAGCTGTCTAAATTAGGCGGCGGCGTCAGCTTGAACCTTTCAAAGCTTCGTGCGAAAGGTGAAGCAATCAAAGATGTTGAAAATGCGACCAAAGGTGTCGTAGGCGTCATGAAACTTCTTGATAATGCATTCCGATATGCAGATCAAATGGGACAAAGACAAGGTTCAGGCAGTGCCTACCTGAATATTTTCCACAGAGATATTAATGATTTCTTAGATACGAAAAAAATCTCTGCGGATGAAGATGTTCGTGTAAAAACACTTTCGATCGGTGTCGTCATCCCAGATAAATTTATCGAGCTTGCTAGAGAAGATAAAACAGCTTACACATTCTATCCTCATACAGTTTATAAAGCTTATGGACAGCATCTTGATGAGATGGATATGGAAGAAATGTATGACGAGCTTGTAGAAAACCCGAAAGTCAAAAAAGAAAAAGTCAATCCGAGAAAACTTCTTGAAAAATTAGCTGTTCTGCGCTCAGAATCAGGCTATCCATATATCATGTTCCAAGATAATGTGAATAGAGAGCACGCTCTGAACCATATTTCACGCGTGAAATTCTCAAACCTTTGCTCAGAAGTACTTCAAGCTTCAGAAGTCTCTTCTTACACGGACTATGATCAAGATGATGAGATCGGACTTGATATTTCTTGTAACCTTGGTTCTTTAAATATCATGAACGTGATGAAAAACAAATCCATTGAAAAAACAGTCAAGCTTGCAACGGACTCACTCACACTTGTGTCTGAAACAACAGATATCCGCAATGCACCAGCTGTTAGAAAAGCGAACAAAGCGATGAAGTCAATTGGACTTGGTGCGATGAACCTTCACGGGTATTTAGCTCAAAACCAAATCGCTTATGAAAGTGAAGAAGCAAGAGATTTCGCTAATACGTTCTTTATGATGGTGAACTATTACTCCATTAAGCGTTCAAGTGAGCTTGCAAAAGAAAAAGGGGAAACATTCCACCGTTATGAGGGCTCTGGTTATGCAACAGGTGAGTACTTCAATAAATACGTAGAAAATGATTTCACTCCAAAAACAGAAAAAGCTGCTGCGCTATTTGAAGGGATGCACATTCCAACAAAAGAAGACTGGGCAGCACTCAAAGATTTTGTAGCGGAAAATGGCATGTATCATAGCTATCGATTATGTATTGCGCCAACAGGTTCTATTTCGTATGTTCAATCGGCAACAGCGTCTGTGATGCCAATTATGGAACGTATCGAAGAAAGAACATACGGAAACAGCAAAACGTATTATCCAATGCCAGGACTTTCAGCACAAAACTGGTTCTTCTATAAAGAAGCATACGATATGGACATGTTTAAAGTGGTCGATATGATCGCAACCATTCAGCAGCACGTCGATCAAGGAATCAGCTTTACATTATTCCTAAAAGATACGATGACAACGCGTGACTTAAACCGCATCGATCTTTATGCACACCATAAAGGCATTAAGACACTTTATTATGCAAGAACGAAGGATACAGGGCAGGAAGGCTGTCTTTCTTGTGTTGTTTGATTAAAGGAGAGTTTAACGTGACAAAAATTTATGATGCAGCCAACTGGTCAAAACACGAAGACGATTTTACACAAATGTTTTACAACCAAAACGTCAAGCAATTCTGGCTTCCAGAAGAGATTTCCTTAAACGGGGATCTCTTAACATGGAAATATTTAGGTGAAAAAGAGCAGGATACGTACATGAAGGTACTGGCTGGACTGACGTTACTTGATACAGAACAAGGAAATACAGGAATGCCGATAGTGGCTGAACATGTGGACGGTCATCAGCGTAAAGCCGTGTTAAACTTTATGGCCATGATGGAAAATGCAGTGCATGCAAAATCATACTCAAATATCTTCATGACACTTGCACCGACTGAAACGATTAGTGAAGTATTTGAATGGGTCAAGAAAAATAAATTCTTGCAAAAGAAAGCAGATATGATTGTAGGTCTGTACCGTTCCATTCAAAAGGATGACCCGATTTCATTATTTAAAGCAATGGTTGCTTCAGTGTATTTAGAAAGCTTCCTATTCTATAGCGGCTTTTACTACCCGCTATATTTCTATGGTCAAGGAAAGCTCATGCAAAGTGGTGAAATCATTAACTTGATTTTGCGCGATGAAGCGATTCACGGTGTGTATGTTGGATTATTAGCACAAGAAATTTACAACAAACAAACACCTGACGTGCAAAAAGAGCTTTATGATTTCTCTATCGATCTGCTTAATGAGCTTTATGAAAATGAACTTCATTACACTGAGGATATTTATGACCAAGTCAATTTATCGCATGATGTGAAAAAGTTCATTCGTTACAATGCCAATAAAGCGTTAATGAACCTTGGATTTGCCCCTTACTTTGAAGAAGAAGAGATCAACCCAATTGTATTGAACGGACTCAATACAAAAACAAAGTCACATGACTTCTTCTCAATGAAAGGGAACGGCTACAAAAAGGCAACAGTTGAGCCGTTAAAAGATGACGATTTCTTCTTTGGAGATGAATCATAATTAAAACGCAAAAGTCAAAACGCATCACTCGTTTTGGCTTTTTGCCATTTCTAACAATGTGTTACATACTGGAGGTTACCGAACATGGGAAAAATGGACGAAATGATTTTAGTTGCACCGCGCGCACGCGTGTTCCAAAACGAAACACTTGCGTTTAATGGTGTGAATAGTGAAGAGAAAACAATCAGCACCATTATGAAAGAGATCGAAGAGCACTTCGAGCAGATGCGAAGAGGCGATGCAGAAGAAAATCCTGACTTCAAACAGCCGATACCTTATGTCGTGATTAAGCGTGAGGACGAAGTGTATGTATATGAAAGACTTCAAGGTGGGGGAGAGACGCGCTTACATCATAAGTTATCTCTTGGCTTTGGGGGTCATATGAATTTCATTGAAGGAAAAAAATTTGCTGAGATTCTAAAAGAAAATACCGATCGTGAACTGGACGAGGAACTTTCGATTCAAGAAGAAGACAAACTTGAGATGAAAACCCTTGGACTCATTAATGATGATGACAACAGTGTCGGCCGTGTGCACATCGGACTGTTATCAGCCCTTGAATTATCGCCGGGTGCTCATGTAGAAGTAAAAGAAACAGATCAAATCTCAGGAAAATGGATGAAAGTAACAGATTTGAAAAAGCCTGAGTACTTCGATCGTCTTGAAACATGGTCTCAATTTGTCGTGAACATTTTAGCATAATTGGATAGACAACAAACCGGCTCTAAAGATGACTTGAGCCGGTTTGTTTTTTAGATTATTGAAAAACGAATGCGTCGTGACCGGCCTGCTTTAATCGAGAGACGAGGTCATCTGCATTTTGCTTTGAACGGAAAGCGCCAGCTTGGACTCGGTACATGCCGCTATCCAGTACGACCAGCGCTTCAAATCCTTTGGATTTGAGTGTAGCTGCTAGTTCATCCGCATTGGCTTTGACCTTGAAAGCCCCTGCTTGCACTTTATATAGGTTACTTGCTTTTTTTTTCAATTGAAGGGCTTTTTCTAATCCAGTGGCATGAGCACGAGCGATCCCTTGAAGGAAAGTAGCGTTACGGAGCTTATTTGCATCAGCTACCGTATCAATGAAACCGTTTTCAGTTAAAATGGCAGACATAGAAGTTTCCCGCAGAACGTGGAAGTTCGCCGTTTTCTTGCCGCGGTCGGCAAAATCAACGGAGCGGACAATCTCATCATGAAGGGCATTGCGATACGTGGTGGTTGGTGCTGAAACGCCAGGGTACACATAACTTTCAAAACCTGTGCCTCCGCCAGCATTAATATGAATAGACACGAAATAGTCAGCTCCCCAGCTGTTTGCCGCATTCGTACGCTGGGATAACGTGACGGATTGGTCAATTGAACGACTTAAGCGGACGGAAACCCCATCATATTCACTAATCAACATATCTCTCAGAAAAAGCGCAATTTGCAGTGTGATATTTTTCTCCAAAAGTCCATTAGCAGCAGCTCCAGAATCTGTTCCTCCGTGGCCAGGATCAATAAAAATTTTCACCATCTATTCATCACCTCGTCTTTATTTTATGAGGAAATAGAAAAATTGCCTGTACAAAATGCGGAAATCATTGAGACTCTTTTCTGCACAATTTGTGATGAAAAAGCGCCATTTTTCTAAGAAAAAACAAATTGTTGGTTTGTCCGCCCGAAATGGATGAATACAATGGAAATAGCACATCATTTCCTGGGAAACCGCACAATCCCCTACAATAACCGGTATCTCGGGTCATTTTGACAGTAAACAGATGCTAGTGCGGGCGATTGTCACGATTACAGCTCCACCCGAATAGATTAAAGAGAGAAGAGCGAGAGGTGAATACGTTGGAGCGAGCTGTCACATATAAAAATAACGGCCAAATCAACATTATACTTAATGGACAGAAGCAAGTATTGGTTGATGCAGATTCAGAGGCAGAATACCTAGAGGCCTTGCAAAAAAATGAGGCCAAACACAGCATCTTACGAGAAATAGAACGAGAAATGAACAGCCTTGTCGGGATGGATGAAATGAAACGAAACATAAAAGAAATTTATGCTTGGATTTTTGTCAATCAAAAAAGACAAGAACAAGGATTAAAGGTAGGAAAACAAGCGCTTCATATGATGTTTAAAGGAAATCCTGGCACAGGGAAAACAACGGTTGCACGGCTTGTCGGGAAGCTTTTCTTTGAAATGAATGTTCTTTCAAAGGGGCACTTAATTGAAGCGGAACGAGGAGATCTGGTTGGAGAATACATTGGACATACAGCTCAAAAAACAAGAGATTTGATTAAAAAATCACTAGGCGGCATTTTGTTCATCGATGAAGCCTATTCTCTTGCCCGCGGAGGAGAGAAGGATTTCGGGAAAGAAGCCATTGATACCCTTGTAAAACATATGGAGGATAAGCAGCATGAATTCATTCTCATCTTAGCTGGATACTCCAAGGAAATGGATCATTTTCTTTCTCTAAATCCTGGTCTGCAATCGAGATTTCCGATCAATATCAACTTCCCTGATTATACGGTCGATCAGCTGATGGATATTGCAAAACGGATGATGGCCGATCGGGAATATGTCTTTACCCAAGAGGCAGAATGGAAACTGCGAGACTATTTAATGCACATCAAGAGCACAACGAGTCCTGCTAAATTCAGCAACGGCCGTTTTGTGCGAAACACCATTGAAAAAGCGATTCGAACTCAGGCGATGAGGCTGCTTCTTGTGGATCATTATGATAAAAAAGACTTACTTACGATTAAAAGCCATGATCTGCAAATGAAAGAGGATACGCCTTCTTGAAATGGCGTATCCTTTTTGTAAAGAGACAAGAAATTAAACCTTCCGAATGGTGGTATACGTGTGGTGTGTTTGGTATGATGGTACTACTGAAACTTAAGTACAGAAAGGAAACAACTGACGTTGAATGAACATGAAATGATCGAAAAAGCGATCCTTGTCGGCTGTCAACTGCCGCATATAACGGATGAACGCTTTCAATATTCTATGGAAGAATTAGCTTCCTTAACCAAAACAGCTGGCGGTGAAGCTGTCAGCATCATGACGCAAAAAAGAAATAGACAAGACAGCGCGACTTACATCGGGAAAGGGAAAGTGGAAGAGCTTGAAGTGCTTTCCGACGAGTTAGACTGTGACGTTATTATTTTTAACGACGAGCTTTCGCCTAGCCAGTTAAAAGCTTTGGCGACTGCCTTAGATGTGAAAATTATTGACCGTACGCAATTGATTCTAGACATCTTTGCCAAAAGAGCCCGTACAAGAGAGGGGAAGCTGCAAATAGAGCTTGCCCAGCTTCAGTATGCCTTGCCAAGACTAAGTGGACAAGGGATCAGCCTTTCAAGACAAGGCGGCGGAATTGGCGCAAGAGGTCCAGGTGAAACAAAACTTGAAACAGACAGGCGTCATATTCGAAACCGCATACACGAAATTCACGGACAACTGTCTGCAGTCAAAGAACATCGCACGAGATACCGGGAACGACGGAAGAAAAATGGCGTATTCCAAATCGCTATTGTTGGGTACACAAATGCCGGGAAATCAACATTGTTTAACCAGTTAACAGAAGCGGATAGCCATGAAGAAGATTTGCTGTTTGCTACACTTGACCCAATGACGCGTAAAATGACACTTGAATCTGGCTACAGTGTACTGATTTCCGATACAGTTGGTTTTATTCAAGACCTTCCAACCACACTGATTGCAGCATTTCGTTCCACTCTTGAAGAAGTAAAAGAAGCAGACTATTTGCTTCATGTGATCGATTCTTCGAATGAGGATTATGAAGGGCATGAACGAACGGTTCATAAGCTTTTAGAAGAATTAGAAGCTGACCGTATTCCGATGCTGACTGTCTATAACAAAAAAGACCAAATCCGGCCGGATTTTATCCCTTCCTCAAAGCAGCGCCACATTTTAATCAGTGCTAGGCGCGAGGAAGATGTGAAGCGGTTAAAAACGGATATCATGGCTGAACTGAAAAAAGATTTTTTAAAGCCATATCATGTAAGAATTCCGGCATATGAAGGAAAACTCATATCTGCCTTAAAGTCAGAAACCTTGGTGGAATCACTGGAATTTCAAAAGGAAGCAGAGCTTTATGACATCACTGGATTTAGTGGTGAGGAGCAAACCATATTAGGACAAATCAAGAAGTATATGTTGTAGGAAAGGAATTAAATCACGATGTTTCACACTTTAAAACATGGCACCATTTTAGAAAAAATAGCAGCAGAAGCAGAACAAGACATTTCACAAATACATCAGCAAATTGATCGAAAGAGTGAACAAAATGAGTGGCGGGTTCTTGAAAGCTACCGGAAACATAAAGTCAGCGACTCTCATTTTAACCCGACAACTGGTTATGGCTACGATGATATGGGAAGAGACACGTTAGAAAAGATCTATGCGGATGTATTTGGAGGGGAAAGCGGTCTTGTACGCCCGCAGATTATTTCTGGAACACATGCCATTTCCATCGCCTTATTTGGTGTGCTAAGACCTGGTGATGAATTGATCTACATGACGGGGAAACCTTACGATACCCTAGAAGAGATTGTCGGGATTCGCGGCAAAGAAGGGACAGGCTCATTAAAAGATTTTCAGATCGATTACAAAGCCATTGATTTGCGTCAAGATGGATCTGTCGATTTCGACAAAGTCAAAGAATCTATTTCCCCAAAAACAAAAGTCATCGGAATTCAGCGTTCTAAAGGTTATGCGTCAAGACCATCCTTTACAATAGAAGAAATTGAACAAATGATTTCATTTGTGAAAGACATCAATGAGGACATCATTGTATTTGTTGACAACTGTTATGGTGAATTTACTGAATTACAAGAGCCGTGTCATGTGGGTGCAGACCTTATGGCAGGTTCGCTCATTAAAAACCCAGGCGGCGGCCTTGCCAAAACGGGCGGCTACATTGTTGGAAAAGAAAAATGGGTAGAAGCTTGCTCTTATCGAATGACATCTCCAGGCATCGGCAGTGAAGCGGGTGCATCGCTGTATGCGCTTCAGGAAATGTATCAAGGATTTTTCTTAGCACCGCATGTTGTTGCACAAAGTTTAAAAGGCGCCGTGTTTACAGCGCGTTTTCTTGAAAAACTCGGGTTCCAAACAAACCCGGCGTGGAATGCGAAAAGAACCGACTTGATTCAATCTGTAGAATTTGGAGACCCTAAAAAAATGATTGCATTTTGTCAGGCGATTCAATATGCATCACCGATTAACAGTCATGTCACACCGCATGCAAGCTATATGCCGGGATACGAGGACGATGTTATTATGGCAGCGGGCACATTTGTCCAAGGAGCCAGCATTGAATTATCAGCTGATGGTCCGATTAGACCGCCTTACACAGCCTATGTTCAGGGTGGTCTCACGTACGCCCATGTAAAAAATGCCATTTGCAGTGCTGTAGATGCCTTACTAGAGCAAGGTTTTATTGATGTGCCTGCTCGATAAAAAAATCCATGTTAATATTCCTAACATTTCGTTGACACATAATATAACATGACATATAATAAATTTAAGCAAAGAGGAGGAGACAGTTGAGATGAGTGATAACATTCGCCGCTCAATGCCTTTATTCCCAATTGGGATTGTCATGCAGCTAACAGAATTATCTGCAAGACAAATTCGCTATTATGAGGAAAATGGTTTAGTATTTCCAGCGAGAAGTGATGGGAATCGCCGATTATTTTCTTTCCATGATGTTGATAAATTACTAGAAATCAAAAACCTCATCGAACAAGGTGTAAACATGGCAGGAATCAAAAAACTTTTTGCCAAAGCTGAGGCAGAAAATCCATCGTCTGAAACAAAGACAGAGGAGAAAACCACAGCGAAGCACAACTTGACAGATGATGAACTCAGGAAGCTACTGAAGAAGGAACTCATTCAGGCTGGACGTTTCCAACAAGGAACGACCTTTAGGCAGGGGGATATGTCAAGGTTCTTCCGTTAACCAATTAGCAAAAGCATTGCTATACACATTTTACCTTTTGTAGGGGAGGAGTTTTACGAAATGGCAAAGTACACAAGAGAAGATATCGTAAAATTAGTAAATGAGGAAAACGTAAAGTACATCCGTCTGCAATTTACAGACATTCTCGGAACAATTAAAAATGTTGAGATTCCTGTGAGCCAGTTAGAAAAAGCTCTCGATAACAAATGTATGTTTGATGGTTCATCTATTGAAGGGTTTGTACGTATCGAAGAATCAGATATGTACCTATATCCAGATCTAAACACGTTTGTTATTTTCCCTTGGACAGCAGAAAAAGGTAAAGTTGCACGCTTTATTTGTGACATTTATAAGCCAGACGGAACACCATTTGATGGAGACCCTCGTAACAACTTAAAGCGTATCTTGAAGGAAATGGAAGAACTAGGATTTAGTGATTTCAACCTTGGACCTGAGCCAGAATTCTTCTTATTTAAATTAGACGAAAAAGGCGAGCCAACGCTCGAACTAAACGATAAAGGTGGATATTTTGACCTTGCACCAACAGATTTAGGTGAAAACTGCCGCCGTGACATCGTGCTTGAGCTTGAAGAAATGGGCTTTGAAATTGAAGCTTCTCACCACGAAGTAGCACCTGGTCAGCATGAAATTGATTTCAAATATGCAGGCGCCATCCGTTCTTGTGATGACATTCAAACGTTCAAGCTTGTTGTGAAAACAATCGCTAGAAAGCACGGTCTTCATGCGACATTCATGCCAAAACCATTGTTCGGTGTAAACGGATCTGGTATGCACTGTAACCTATCTTTATTTAAAAATGGTAAAAACGCATTCTTTGATGAGAAAGCAGACTTACAATTAAGCGAGACGGCTAGACACTTTATCGCAGGTATTGTGAAGCACGCAACAAGCTTCACAGCGGTCACAAACCCAACAGTGAACTCTTACAAACGTCTTGTTCCTGGCTATGAAGCACCTTGCTACGTAGCATGGAGTGCACAAAACCGCAGCCCATTGATTCGTATTCCAGCATCACGCGGCATTAGCACACGTGTAGAAGTACGCAGTGTAGACCCATCTGCAAACCCATACCTTGCACTAAGCGTATTACTTGCAGCAGGTCTAGACGGAATCAAAAACAAACTAGACGCACCAGCGCCAATCGACAGAAACATCTATGTCATGGACAAAGAAGAGCGCCTTGAAAACGGCATCGCTGACTTACCTGCAACACTTGCAGAAGCACTTGAGCTGCTCAAGTCAAACGAAGTCATGATCAACGCACTAGGCGATCACTTATTCGAGCACTTCATCGAATCAAAAGAAATCGAATGGGATATGTTCCGCACCCAAGTACACCCATGGGAACGCGATCAGTATATGTCTCAGTATTAATAAAGAAAACCCCTTGGAGCCATTGGCTTCAGGGTGTTTTTTGAGGGTGTTTTTATTTTAATTAGTATATTTTTATAATCGAAAGAGCCACTTCTTATGCAGAAGTGGCTCTATGTTATTTATGACTAAAATAACTCAAGGTACTATTAATAATTAAGGTGATCACAGATGCAATCAGTAAAGATATACTGATTGCACCCAGTCCTAAACCTTCCCACTTTCCTACGAAAAAACTTATTAATAATAAGATAATACTGATGAGAATGAGAATCGATGGTATTCCATACTGTAAAGGTGCATTCTTTCTTTTAAAGATCAAAGAAACACCCAATATAACAATCGTAAGGATAACTGTTAGCAGCCAAAATGATGACATTTATTGACCTTCCTTCTTTTAAAAATATATGAAATTATTTTATTTCCTCATCCATTACTTTCTTATACTTTTCAAATTCAGCATCTTTCATTTCACCGTTCATTTGTAATAAAAAGTTTCCTTTTGAATAGGTGTGAGAGAAGAACATAGATCCAGCATTGCCTAACTCATCATAATAAGATTTCGCCTGCTGTAAATCAGTTTCATTTCCAAATTTAAAAATCCGTCCACCAGCATTTTCACCTAAGGAAGGAACGAGAATTCTTTTTCCTTCTTCTCTTATATTTCCAAACTCTTTTTGTTTAAGATCAGATGGTTTTTCTGCTTCAAGCCCAGCACTTTTAAAAGCTTCAATAATATTGGCTGTCGTGAGCTGTTTTTCATTTGATGCTGCGCTACTGCAAGCTGTTAGCATCATTAAACAAATAAAAATGAATATAGATAATTTCTTCATATTGGATCCTCCTGATTTTTAGGTGCAAAGGAAATTTTACATGAAGTACCTTCTTTTTACTATCGTTTCGACAAAAATAGACAGCGTGAATGACTAAGTAACAAATATTCTTCTTTTATTTTGATTAAATTGTCAAATATACTCATCAAGGTGGTATACTTATGTGCATATTTTACTAGGAGGCATCACCTTGAAATCATTTTGGGAAATAGACGAGGAAGGTTACTATACGTTAAAAAAGATCAACGAAGCAGAAATAGCTAAAGCTGAAAAGAAACTTGGAGTCATTTTACCAGATACATATAAAAAGCTCATATTAAAACAGAATGGTGGTTATACCGTTCATAATGCTTTTCCAACCACTTACTCTAATTCATGGGCTGAGGATCATATTCAATTTAATCACCTGATGGGTATCGCCGAAGGTGAAGGAATTATGGATAGTGCCTACTTAATAAAAGAGTGGGAGCTGCCAGAAGGGCTTGTTTTGATTAACGGCGATGGCCATACTTGGGTAGCGATGGATTATCGAAAGACGAAAGAGAATCCTGCAATTCATTATTTTGATGTTGAGATGGAAGAAGACTTTAAGTTAGCAGATTCCTTTGATGAATTCATTGAGGGGCTTTATACAGCTGAGTACAGTGTTGATGAGGAAGCAGCAGAGGGTGAATACGAAGAAGAAGAGGAGGAATATATAACTAAAGCAGAACTTGAAGCGATCTTAGAGAAAGAAGCAGCTAATCCAGCCGATATTCATCAAATTACTAAATATCCGTTACAAGATTTAGAAGAAGTAGAGTGGTTCTTTAAAAGAATAAAAAGTTACATTGAATCTGTTAAAGATGAAGACGTTCTTTTTGAAGTAGCTAGAAGCATTGAAACAATCCTTATATTAAGAGTATATACAATGCCAAGTAACGATATTATAAAAAAGACATTATTTGAAATTGTAGACATTTTTGAAAAAACTAAAATTCCTCAGATAACTGTAACAGCTGGAAATTTCGCTGTTAATATTGATTTTTTAGATTAAGGTAAAATTAGAGCATGTAGAGTATACTGTATAGGTTGAATTTTCAAAGAGTGAATGAGAACGGATGTTTAATTATCTGTTTTGATTTCATTATAATATAATTTAGATTGACCCCTTCGTGAACCTGGCTGAAACTCAGTCAGGTCTTTTTATATCAATTTCAAAACAATATTTTGTGAATTTCTTTTTAAAAAATGAAGGTGGTCAATAAAAGAAATAAGTATCAAGTCCTTTCTGGCTACTCTCTCTTTTAACCAACTCTTATAATTGCATACCATTCAATTATTATCATATTTGCGGGATACCGAAAATTTCTATTATGAGCAGATTCACTTTACATATGTTGTAAAATGCGTGTTAGAATTATACTAGGGATTTGTTTAGAAGGGGGTAAAGGAATGTCAGGATTAATTGCCTCTCAGGAGGTAGGGAACATGTTAAACACTTGGAATCTTGCGATACAAAAAGGGGATTTATCGGCAGCTATAGAAATGCAAGATGACATAGACAGGGCAATTGATTTAATGGAAGAAAATCAAGATATTCTTTTGTACTATCAACTTTTGAGCTTTAGGCTTAAGCTGAAACTTCAGAATATTAGCAGAAATTTAGATAAGCCATTCTTTCAGCGGAATGCTCCAGACGAAAAAGAAGAAAAAACAAATAAACTCATGTCATATTACTTCTACTTTTATAATGGGATCTATCATGACTACTTGCAAGATTATGATAAGGCATTAAGTTACTTCAGAATAGCTGAAAAAAAGTTGGCTTATGTTGATGATGAAATAGAAAAAGCTGAATTTCATTATAAAATCGCAGTTCTATTTTATGATTTGAAAATGACCTTTTTATCAAAATATCATGCACAAATTGCGTGTGACACATTTAATGCGCATGAAACATATATCAAAAGACAGATTAACTGTAGGATGCTACATGCGTTAAACTTAATTGATCAATTTGAATATGATAAAGCAAGAGCTCTTTTTAGTGAAGCTGAGAATATGATCGAAAGTATTAATGACAATCATTTAATCATTCATCTATATTACAATATGGGTTTTCTAGAAAGCAAAAAAGAAAATTTAGAAGAAGCATCAGCACTATTTAGGCGCACGTTGAGTTATAAAGAGATCGAAAATCAAGATTTATTGAAGATGAGATGTTTATATGAACTTTCTAGAATAGAAATCTCCAGTAAAAGTAATGACGCGATTGAATGGATTGATCTAGGCATTTCTTTATCAGAACAAGTCAACCATAACGTTTTTCAAATAAAATTTAAATTGTTAAAAGAACTATTGTATGAAAAAAATCAATCTCAATTGAACAATATAAACAATCTGTGTTTAGAGCTTGAAGAGAAAAGAGTATGGGTTGATTTAGAGGAGATTCTGGTTGATGTGGCGAAATATTTAGAGGGGAGAGGCTTGCTGAAACAGTCATTAAATTACTATAAAAGAGCCTTACTCGCAAGCCAGTATGTAGGAAAAGGAGTGAATTAATTGAAGAAGTCGGTTTTTATTACATTTTCACTAGCTGTGGTAGCTCTAGGTACACTTTTCTTTACAAACGGTTTGACTCAACCTCTACATGAAGATGTCCAAACAGTTGCATCAAGAGGTAGCTCTGGAGGTTAATTGGTTAAAAAACGATAAAGTGGATTAAAGTGTCAGGCTCCTTATGGTATTCTGGTAAAAGAATATGCCATAAAGGAGTCTTTTTTATATGAAAATATTAGATGCTCCATCTTTACTTTCAGCTGTCGAACAGAGGTCAAAGGCCTATCATGAGCTTCAAGAAGAGATGAAACTTGTGAAAAAAGCATTAAAAGGTGTATCGGGATTAGGTGATGAGTTTACTGGAAAAGGTGCAGATAATATCAAAGCTTTTTATAATGATCTTGTACTATACACAGACACTTATCTTGATTTTATCGATATGCAAAAGGCTTTTTTAGATGGAGTGAAAGGAAAGCTGGATGATGAATCATTAGGCGGGAGTACATTTATTGATGAACACTTCCTAGATGCTCAATTGAAGCAAGGCATTCAGAACAATAAAGATATGGTCAAGGAACAAAAAGAAGCTCTATCAACGATTTTTGACGATATTAGTGATTTGATTGAATTACAGACATTTTCCAGCAAAAAAGTAGACGAGCATTTAGATGATGCGAACAAAAAAAGAAAAGATGCAATTGAGGCTATACATACATTAGATCATGTTCTAAAAACAGAATACGAAAAATCAGAAGCCATTGAGAAACATCTTGCTACTTTTTATACAAAAATGATGGCTGCTACAGGAAAAGGTAAGAACGCTCAGCCCATGTATTATGATGCAAAAGCATTTCACGAGACAGATGTGTACAAGAATCATGATAAAATTGATGCACAGGTGAAAGCTTACTTAAAAGTGAAAAAAGAAGAAAAAGAGAAACGAAGAATCAAAGAATTGAAGGAAAAGCTCAATGATCCTTCGTGTATATCAGTAGAGAAATACTTTGAGATTGTAGACGAAATTGGATATGAAAATCTTTCTTACGATCAAAAATTGTATTACAGTCAGCTTCTCCAGATCAAAGCGCAGGAAGAAGCATCGGAGGTATTCGTTGATAGTGTAAAAGGTGCTGCAGTGGGTCTATATGATGTAGCAAAAGATACAGTAGTTGGTATCTACGATCTTGTGACAGATCCTGGAGGTGCCGTTGAATCGGTCGTAACGGCTGTTTCTCATCCAATTGAAACGTCGAAAGCGATTGGAAAATCGATTTCAGACTCATTCCAAAAAGAAGTCATAAATGGTGACGCGTATTCGCGGTCACACTGGTTCGCCTATGCGACTGGTTCACTTGCAGAAATTGTCTTTGGTTCTAAAGGTGCAGGAGCCATCACAAAAACAGGCACAACAGCTGCCAAAACAACAGTGAAGAAAGGGCTTGAACAAGGGGCAAAATCATTAGATAGAGTCTCTATTCCGAATCTATTGCCATATTCACCAAAGTTTCAACTAGCAGGTGGAGGGAAACTCCCTTATAACGTGTTTGACGGAGAAAATCTCAAAAATAAACTCCTCTCCATGGCAAAGCGTCTAGACAACAACTCAGGATACGGAATCTCTAAGACAGGCAGAAGATTACCAGCACCCAAATCACCACCGACCGTTGTCAGTTACGGAGATCATTATGTGAGATGGAAACGTAAAAAAGTGCTAAAGCCTAATGTTGTCTATTCAACCAAACAAGGTTACACCTACACAACAGATCACTATGGCCGCATTGTCAAAGTCGAAGCAAGTGATTTAAAATATGGAGAGATGAAAAGAAACCAATATGCTCAATCCAATTCAGGAAAGCCGGATCGATTGCTGGATGATGATGGTGGTCATTTAATTGCGACTATTTTCAAAGGTTCTGGTGATATTGATAATCTGGTGCCGATGAATTCGCAGATTAATCGTAGTGGCGGGAAATGGTATGAGGTGGAACAGAAATGGAGAAAAGCATTAGCATCTGATCCCCCAAAGCGTGTAGAAGTTATAATTGAGCCGAAATATTTAAATGATTCAATTAGACCCTCTGAGTTTGGTGTGTTTTATAGCATAGAAGGAAAAGAAAAGTATCTAATTATTGAAAATAAAATCGGAGGGTGAATAATATGGAAAACATAACAATAGATTCTATCTATCAAAAAATAGCTGAACTTATTCATGATAACATTCCAGTTGAATGGGAAAAAATACGAATGTATACGGAAGTGGTCAAACACGAAGCAGAAATAACTTTTTACTTTAGAAAAAAGGGTGATAAGGAGTTTATTTACGGGCACAATATACCTAAATTATTTAATATCAGTAGATCAATATATATGGATTTTTTAGTTGAATTAACACGATTATTTAGACAGTTAAAAACATTTTATGAAAAAAATAATTATGGTTCATGGACTAATCTCACGCTTGAGATGGAGCATTCAGGTAAATTCTCGATTGAATATGGGTATGAAGATATTTTCTCATTAGGTATTGATGGTGATCAAAGAATAGCTGTTTGGGAATACGAAACGTTCGGATTTCTACCTGAAGATGAGGAAGATAAAGAAGCTGTGCTAGATTATTTGAAAAATAAAGAAGAAAATAGAAAATAGCAAATGACCCTCCATATCAATTAAGGAGGGTTTTTGTAATATTTGTTTCATAATAATTTCTCATTTTACTTATTTAAACCGATAAACCGTCACTTCACACTCACCAAGGACCTCTTCCATCATCTCTCGAACAACCGTCCAATCGCCACCTGCCAAGCCGCAGCCGATCCCATAAGGAATGGCGATAGAATGAAGGGAGTTCTCTTCATTTGGGTTTGTTACTGTCTGTTTTAGATGTTCAAAGCAGCTACGTAATGCGTCGTCATCTGTTTGTTTTGTTTTTCTTCCGTATCCAACTTGAGCGAATAAGTTGGCAATGGTTTTTCCATCGTTTGTTGTGATGAGCTGGACGGAGCTTAATAAGTCATCTCCTTGTTCTGCACATAAACGTTTATAGTCTTTATACACATTTGGGTATTTGCTTTTGATTTGCTTTGCTTTGCTAATCCTGCTCCCATGACACCCTTACAATTCACTTGGTGACAGATGATATCTTCTTCTGCGTCTAAAATATTGCCTTCTACCGTTTTGATCATTTCAAGTCATCCCTTTTCAATAAAATACAAACTTATGTTCTATTATATCAGTTTTGATGACATTATTTCATTACAAAAAGCGCTTGGAGTTTAAAAATGGATACGTCCATGCGATCAAATGATCAAAAACAGTCCATGACATCTAAAATAGTGAAAGATAAAGAAGAAATAGTAAGGAGACCCTTATGGATAAAATAGAAACAAAACGGTTAATTCTTAGACCATTTCGTGATGAAGATGCACCTGGAATGCTTGCATCCAAGAGTAAATTGTTTTCTGGATGATCAAATCTCTACATTAGAAGAAGCGGTCGCTAAGGTGTAAAAAAGAAAAGCAGATCACTCTTATATGGCGATTTGTTTAAAAGAAAGTCAGTTGATTATCGGTGAACTGTTTCATTTAAAAGATGAGCCTGACACGTATTCAATTGGCTGGAATTTTCATGCGTTATATGAAGGGAAGGGATATGCCCGTGAAAGTGCAGAAGCTCTCTTGTCATATCTATTTGTCAATCAAGGAGCAAGGCGCTTATATGCATATGTAGAAGATGACAATGATCGATCTCAAACATTATGTGAGCGTTTAGGCATGAGGAAAGAAGGCCTCTTTCTAGAGTTTGTTTCATTTACTACAAATGAGGATGGCACCCCTAAATATGACAACACCTATCAATATGCTTTGCTGAAAAAAGAATGGGAGCAGTTTCATTCTAAATAGTGCTTTGTTTCTTTGTATCCGGATGACAACGAAGTGACAAAAATGTGAGATGATCCCTTTATTTTGTTCGCTCGATCGATGTCACGGTCTTCTTTTTTCATTTATCCTTTTCCTAAACGAAGCAAAAGGAATGAAATGAGATGCAGGAGTTTAATGAACGGGTATTTCGGTCGATTAATCAACTTAGTATGAATCACGATGTCTTAAATCCAGTTCTTATTGGATTGGCTGAATATTCAGTGATGTTCATTGCGATCATGTTTTTGATCATGTGGTTTCAAAATCGGAGCAGAAGAAACAGATGGATGATGATATCTGCTGGGTTGACCTTTATCTTGGCAGAGATGTTAGGGAAAGTCGCTGGGCTCTTTTATTCCAATCAGCAGCCCTTTGCAGAATTGAATCAAGTCAATCTTTTAATCGAAAAGGAAGTGAACAACTCTTTTCCGAGTGATCACACCATTTTTATTTTTTCCATTTGTATAGTCTTTTGGCTTTTCCACAAGCGTCGTATTTATTGGCTTTTCATTGCCTGCGCTGTAGGGTTTTCAAGGATTTGGGTAGGTGTTCATTATCCATTTGATGTGTTGGCAGGTGCTGTGATCGCTTATTTAACGGCAGTAACGGTTGTTTATTTGCCGCTATTCCAAAAGGGCGTTAGTGTGCTTCTGTCGTGCTATGAATGGGTGGAGCAGAAATGGACAGGAGAGAGAATCAAATAATATGTAAGTCCACGAAAAAACACCCCAATCTGTTATGACATCAGATCGGGGTGTTTATTATTTTCGCCAAAATGTGGAACAATCTGCTTTGTCTTCAATGTTAAATTCGATGATTTTTTTTAACAGAGGATAGTCAATCGGTAAGCTTTCCTTCATCCGAAACATCTTTTTTCCATGGTCATAACCAGCTTGTACAATATCTGCTGAAAAGTGATCAATCCCTTTTCCTTCTGGTGCGACAGAAATGTGGTGTTTTGCGACGCTAAATCCAATAATAAATGTGCCATGATCTGTGAACATGGGCTGATTCCAAGCAATTCTTGGCTCTAATTGAGGGAATGTGTCTGATATCCATTGTAAGATGTCTTGCATGCGCTGTTTCAGCTCTGGATGACTGATGTTACTTACATATTCTTTAAAAACCTGCATTGTTTTCATCCTCCATATTCATCAAGCCTCAGACGGGATTCGAACCCGCACTCCTTTCGTAAGCATAGGCTAGGGGGCAACACGCTTCCCTACGGAATTTCACCGACAGGAGTTTCACCTGTCTCAGCTCATTTGCTTTTCGGTGCTTCTGAAACCCTTGCCTTGCGACCCGCCAGCTACAATTGTTTTACGGCGCTCTTCCCTTCTAGAGCTACTGAGGCACGGAAAGTTCTTGTTCATATTATATAGAGAAACTTGAAAAATGAAAAGCTATGCTCATCATCTAATCCAATCGCACAAAATAGTCAAAGGCACATATGATAAAAGACCATATAGTTATGTATACAGCATGGAATTGGGCTGATTGTAAGTGACAAACCTGTTGATGAGTAAACTAAAAGAGATAAACAATCAAACAAAATTAGAAGGCTTTACTCACAAACGTTCGATGAGTTCTCCCTTTTTGCTCACCATGGAAGATGGGGAACCTTTTTACTCATGGGTGTTTTTTGAAAGAAGTGTGTTTAAGACTTGCTATTTTTCTTTGAGCTCTATCAATGAAAAGCAGAATTGTGTGGTGTTGGAACTTCTTGTACCGTGCTGCAATAGATCAACATGCTGTCAAAAAGTTTTGTATCGATCCAGTTCGAAAATTCTTGTAGATCTTTCTTTTTTATGTGGAATCATTGAAGTAGGGCTTCCTGTATATGATGCGCTTATTTTAAAAAACATAGAATCTCACCACATCTTTCTTTGTTTTTCCACAACGCCCAGTTCGGTGGAAGTATGGCGGAATGGAACAAAATTTCTCAATACGGCAACTGTTGTGTTGCATCATCAAGATCATCAGGATGTACCAGTCGCAATTAGGATTCACACTGGTACATTTTGTTATGATCTTCTTGTCCAAAAAGGAGAAAGTCGTGCGATTACTGTGAAAGATGTGAAATTTATCTTGAAATCTCCATCAACTGAAAATGTGCAAGCACGATTAGACATGCAAATCAACATGGTGCAAAGAAGAAAAATAAAGCTTTGAAGCTGTGATAATCGCACAATCATCCAATATCAATGGATCATAGTCTATCAAGACTAGGTTGAAGGAGGGTTAAAATGGCTATTTTAGGCGGATGTAGTAATGAACAAGCGGGCTTTGTAAATGATGCAGTATGCTTCACACTTGATTTAGCAGCAGCAGCTGATGCAGTTGTCGTCTGGACAGATGGAACACCTTATGTCATAAACGGAACCATCATGGTGGAAAACAATGGGATTGTGGCTGTAGCACCTACTGTGGCTTTAGAGGTAAACGGTACAGCTGTTCCTGATTTCACGGTACCGCCAGGAGAGAGTCGATCCATTACGCTCAGTGATCTGAACTCGATTGGGATTTTAGCTACTGGTGGAACCTCGACTGGAAGTATTGTCGTTTCGTTTTCTCTCAATTATCAGTATTAGTGTGTATGTCTTGAAGATTCCACAGTTTGAAAGTAGTGAGAGACATGTGCGCCCAACTTAATATGTGTGGAGGAATAACCGGCCCGACTGGAGCCACGGGTTCAACAGGAGTAACCGGTGCAACTGGAGCCACGGGTTCAACGGGAGTAACCGGTCCAACCGGCTCAACAGGAGTAACTGGTCCAACTGGAGCCACGGGTTCAACAGGAGTAACTGGCCCAACGGGAGCCACAGGTCCAACCGGTGCAACGGGCACAACAGGTGACACAGGTCCAACGGGAGCCACAGGTTCAACAGGAGTAACCGGTGCAACTGGAGCCACGGGTTCAACAGGAGTAACCGGCGCAACCGGCTCGACGGGTCCAACGGGTCCAACGGGATCCACAGGTTCAACAGGAGTAACTGGTCCAACGGGAGCCACGGGTTCAACAGGAGTAACTGGCCCAACGGGAGCCACAGGTCCAACCGGTGCAACGGGCACAACTGGAGTCACAGGTCCAACCGGTGCAACGGGTCCAACGGGAGCCACAGGTTCAACAGGAGTAACCGGTGCAACTGGAGCCACGGGCACAACTGGAGTCACAGGTCCAACCGGTGCAACGGGTCCAACTGGAGCCACAGGTTCAACAGGAGTAACTGGTCCAACGGGAGCCACGGGTTCAACAGGAGTAACGGGCACAACTGGAGTCACAGGTCCAACCGGTACTAGTTTAACAACTAACTCGATGTACGCATCCAATACGTCGGGAAGTACGGTGCTGGTTGTTTTAGGCGGAACGGCAGTGACGCTGCCTAATAACCAAAGTTTAGATGGATTTACCGTAAGTGGTGGTAATACGGTGTTTACTGTACCTGTTTCAGGGCGGTATTTTATCACGTATCAAGTAAATACAAGCGCTGCACTTCTGGCAGGAACAAGGGTGATTAACAACGGAACACCCATAGCAGGGTCTATTTTAACACCTGCTTTATCTACATCTACCTACAATGTATCTCTCATTACAACACTTGCAGCAGGGAATCAAATTTCTCTTCAAATATTCGGTTTAGTCGCAACCGTAGTATTACTTGGCGGGGGATCTGTTGGAGCGGCATTAACCATTATCAGATTGGAATAAATCCAAAAAGCCCAATAAGGGCTTTTTTTTCAATTCAACCGTGTCCTTTAATAGAAAAAAGACGGAATTTTTAGTGTATACATCATTGACTAGGAGAAAGAAACGCAATAACAAAGGAATCAGTTATTGAAGATTCAAGTGATTCATATTAAAATGATGTCAAATGGACGAATTAGCAATTGCTAATAGAAGTTCCATATTTAGTGAAATCATGTGGTGTAGCTGAAGGTGATTGGGGGTGTAGAATGAGCAAAGTTCCTGTGGCGGAATTGGCATCACTATTAAATGACTGGAACATGGAAATCAAAAAAGATCATGCAGATGAGGCAGAACGGCTATTTGCTAAAGCGAAACAGGCAGTAGAGGAAATTGATGATGCTGACATCCTCATGTATTATTCTCTTCTAGAGAAAAGGCATCATATTCTGATGTACAATTTAAGAGGGCAAAAAGGCAATGTTTCAACGAAAAGTATAGAAGGCCATTATGGGAAAAAAGATGATGATTTGTCTAATCGCCTTGCTTATTATTTTGATTTTTATGAGGGTGTGTATGAACAGCATCAGGGGAATTATGAGGTTGCATTACAGATGTATCAAAGTGCGGAAAAGCTCTTAGATAAAATTCCAAGTGAAATCGAACGCGCTGATTTCGATTTTAAGGTCGCGTGGCTTTACTATCGCCTGAGTCATATTATGCTTTCATTAAGTTATATTCGTAGGGCTCTACACGTCTATAAACGTCACAAGCACTATGAAAGAAGAACTGCACTTTCATATTCTCTTATTGCAGCCAACCTTACAGAGATTGGCAGGTACGAAGAAGCGCTTGAGAATTATCGTTTAGCGGAAGAAGTGTTGACTAGCGAACAGGATGATTTTATGCTGGCTCAGCACCACCATAATGTGGCCATTTTATATTCATTTTGGAATAAACCGAAAGAATCTATACGACATCTTGAAAAAGCAATGTCTCATCAAGAGTATTATGATTCAGATTTCTTTTTCCATTCTACGTATCTGATCAGCCGGGAACTCTGTGTCATTGGTGAAAAGCAGCGTGCAAGCCAGTATATAGAGGCTGCATATGCCCGAATGAAAGAAGCTTCTCATGAAGTGTTTCAGCTCAAAATAGGCATCGTACATGATCTTTACTTAACGAATGTGCCACAAAGATTTCAGCTAATTAATGAGAAATTAAGAAAGTTAGAAGAAAAGAATGAATATCATGAAGTGAAAGAGCTTTCTCACTTTGCTGCAAAGTATTGTGAAAAGCAAGCACTTTATGAGCAGTCTGTTTTTTACTTGAATAAAAGTTTAGAAGCGGATTTACATATGAAAAGAATGGGGTTGATATAAGATGAAAACAGGATTAAAAGTATTATTCGTTGTAGGTTTAGCGGTCGCTGCGGCTGTTTTAACTGAAAATGTAGCGGGTTCTTTCGAAGTAGCAGAAAAAATCATTGGTGGTTAATCACCCAATCATATCCTCGCCCTTGTTGAGAATCATCAGCAAGGGTTTTTTATATGGGTGAAAATAGGCTCTTCTTATTAAACGCTACAAGAACGTTTAATAAGAAGAATTCGCAACAAAGGGGGTGTGCAAATTTGTTACCTGCTCCATTATTCTAAATAAACATTGGGCAGAGCAACAAGTTAAAAAGGTCACCTTTCTTTGCTTAATTTAATTTTTTGCAGGACTTTTCATTCAAATTTCATCAAATTGGTCTATTGTACATAGAAATTGTTACAAAAGAGGGAACACCGCTCCATTTGTCACGCATATGATGAGATGAGGTGTAAGTTGAAGGCAGGTGATTGTATGGATTCACGGGTGTATGGAGGCTTTCATGGAGGCGGTTTTAGCGGCGGAGCAGTGGGCCCTCATATTGGCTTTGGCGGGTATTATTTGAGCCCTGGTGTGTACTCTGGCTTAGGAGGTTATCCTGGTTATGGCGGATTCGGGACGTTTTCTGGATATTCTCCATATGGCTCCACATTCATTATGGGGCGTCCTCCTGGTTTTTATGTAAGAAGTTATTAGTGTTTCATCACAGTGATTGAAATAGCCATCTAAGATGGCTATTTCAATTGGTGAAAGTGCTTAAATGTAGCTGTGATCACAATAACCCCGAGGATGCAAATAGGCAGCCAAATGATGATAAACGGATCGTAAGCATCTGTATACGCAGCTAAAGCAGCACCTAGGCAGTAAAAGACAATAGAACCTATTCGCAGCAAGCTCACATGTTGAATAGGGGCTTTTCTTTTTTCCCGATTTGATAAGCGTTGCGCCAAATCTTCAAATAAGTTAGCAAGTGTACTCGTTAAAACAGTTGTAGAAATGCCAGCGACATTTAATTTGCGTGCGGCCGCCGTTTGCATGCCCATCGCCATACTTAAAAGGATAATCAGCATAAAATAAGCACCTTGCGTATAAGGAAAAATGGTCATAAGAGCAAATAGAAGCAAGATGATGACTTCTATGATAAAGATGCGTGTAACGGCTTTTGGCCAAAATGTTTTTTCTTGTTTTCCACCTATGACAACAGCTAGTAAAACACCTAGAACAAATCCGCTAAGTGCCGTGATGGAATGAAGAGCGGTTAACTGCAATGAACTGCCTGCTGCAATGCCAAGCAGTACAATATTTCCCGTCATATTTGCTGTAAACACATGCCCTAGGCTTAAATAGCCGATAACATCCACTATTCCTGCGGTAAGACATAAGAACATCAGGGCAATGTTTCGTATTGAGTGTGCGGTCAAAATGGTCATCCCTTTCTTTCTCTCTAATGAATAAGTGTAACGCTTAATGACCGCGTATGTCCATTTTATGAGCTGGTAACATGTCCTTCAGCTGATATAAAACTTGTCGAAAAGAATCATCATTCACATGGTGCCTCATTTGCCGGAATGGGTCGCCTTTTTCCTTTAGACGTTTCATAACAGCCGGCATCGTAAATAAAGAAGGGTGACATTCTTCACTATTTAATTCTTCCCATTCAATCGGTGTTGCAACAAGTCCGAGCTCGTTTCCTCTCGGGGAATACGGGGCGATGATTGTTTTTCCAGCATCATGTTGAAGGTAGTCTAAATATAAACGGTTGCCGCGGTTTTTCTTTAGACGCTCTAGCGTAAACAGCTCAGGTGCTTGTTCACATAAAAATTGGCAGATGAACGCAGTGAATTGTCTAGTTTGTTCATATGTGAAGGCATTTTTCTTCAATGGGATATAAACTTGTAGCCCTTTCCCACCACTTGTTTTAATAAATGCGGTGAGAAAGAGTCCATCTAAAATGACCTTGATTCGTTTGGCTGCTTCTATTGCTAGGTGAAACTCTTTAACAGAAGGCGGATCTAAATCAAATACAATTTCTACAGGCCGATCTGTATCTCTCGTTTCAAAAGGAATATGAAATTCCATCGCCAGCTGGTTACCAAGCCAAAGCAACGTGTCAGGATCATTACAGATTGTGTAAGTAATATCGTGCGCTTGATCTGTCTCAACAAAATCAGGCGCATAATCGGGCGTTGCCTTTTGATAAAAAAATTCTCCACCAGTGCCATGAGGAAAGCGTATTAACGTAAGACGTCTTTCACGTAAAAAGGGTAATAAATAGGGAGCGGCTTGCCTCAAATAAAGTAAGTAATCTGCCTTTGTGATATGAAGGGCAGGTACAACCGGTTTCTCTGGGTGGGTGATGTCAATCAAAGCTGGGAGCGGATAAAGCTGTTTGAGCATGTGTTGAAAGGTACACGTTGCTGGGTCTGCATCGAATAAAAACGAAGAAAACCGGGGCTCTCGTAAGGCTGATCCATCAAAAGAGATACAGGCAATCTTTGCGACAATGGATGGTGGGATTTCATAATGTGATGCTCCAGTCATTTGACCTTTGGTTAGAAATAAGGTGCGCAGGGTTTGTTCTTCTTCTTTAGAAAAACCATGCTTAAATTGGACAACCTCTATGAGATTCGTTTCTTGATAAAGACATCCTTGAAAATAGCCATTGTCTTTATCAAAACGAGTCACGATGACAGATACATACCGCCAATTTTTGATTTTGAGCCATTCTTTCGAGCGGGTATGCTCCTGCCATTTACTCATCTTCTTTTTAGCAACTAATCCTTCCGCTAAATAGGTCAGCATGATTTTTTTCATGTCATCAGGGCTGCTATCGGTTTGGATGATTTGAAGAAGAGAGGGGTGATTCAGCTGAACGGAGGGAGGAAGATTTGCTTCTTGGAACACCTTATGCAGCTCAGCTTTTCTTTCAATCAGCGGTAAATCAACGAGGGATTTCCCTTTAAATCTCAATAGATCAAATGCAATCAAATGACATGGAAACCGCTTAGCCTGGCGTTGAATGGTTTCTGTGTTTTTCAGGCGGCCTCTTTGCTGAACCTTTGTAAAGTCGCTTTCTTGTTCACTCAGTAAAAAGACCAATTCTCCATCTAGGGTCAGCGGTAAAAAAGGTGCAAGCTGCTTTGTTAGTTGCTGGCACTGATCAATGACTTCAGGAAATTGTTCATTTAATCGCTTTCCGGCTCTGCTCTCTAAATGGATGGTGTCTTTTTCCCAAATAAGAATGGCCCTGAAGCCGTCATATTTTAATTCATACAGCCAGTCTGCTCCAACAGGAATATCATGTGCAGACGTTAAACGCATCGGTTTCATTGTGTTTTTCACTTCCTTACATCATGTGTTCTTAGAGTGGGATGAAATTTTCATAAACATACATAACTCTGATGAAAACATTACATAGTAAGGAGAAAAGAACGGAGGCGTTACGATGCATACAGTATGGAAGGGTGGCATTAGCTTCGGACTGGTGAATATTCCAGTCAAGCTGTTTACCGCTACAGAAAACAAAGATATTAAATTAAGACAGCTTCATAAAGAATGCCATACGCCGATTAACTACAAAAAGGTTTGTGCTAACTGCGGCGAGGAGGTAGCGCCAGAGCAAATTGTAAAAGCGTACGAGTATGCCAAAAATAAATTCATTGAATTGGATGAGGAAGAACTCGAAAGGCTGAGAAAAGAAAATGAAGAAAAAGCCGTCGAAATCATTGATTTTGTGAAGATAGAAGAGATCGACCCCATCTATTATGAAAGAAGTTATTTTCTATCTCCAGATACCGGCGGAGCAAAGGCTTATTCATTATTAAGAAAAGCGTTACAAGAATCAGGGAAAATCGGTGTAGCCAAGATCATGATTCGCTCAAAGGAGCAATTAGCGATTGTTAGGTGCTACGAACATATTTTACTAATGGAAACCATTCATTTCCCTGACGAAATTAGGCAAGTATCAGACGTCCCGAATATCCCGCAAGAGGAAAATATCGTGAAGAAAGAGTTAGATACAGCACTCCTTTTAATTGAGCAGCTGACCACCACATTCGATCCAGCCGCTTATCGGGATGAATACAGAGAGCAGCTGATGAATGTAATTGGAGACAAAATCTCCGGAGAACATACCGTTCAACCAGAAACGACAGGTAAAAAAGAGGCTTCATCCAATGTCACTGATTTGATGGCCGCTTTGCAGGCTTCTATCGATCGATCAAAACCAGAAAAAACGAAAAAAGCAGCACCTAAGAAAAGAAAAGCACCCGCTAAAAAAGAAAAGAATGCATAAAGAAAAGACCGCTCGCCAAAGGGCGGTCTTATTTTGGCTTCACCACATCCTGAATCGTCCCGTCTGTTCGGTGGATGACAACTGCTGTTCCTTTTTTAGATGAAATCTCTTTCGCGCGGTCGATGGCTTCCTGTTTCGTTTCTTTTACCTCACTTGCACGCTTCGCTTTTTCAGTTTGAACCGCCCAGCCTTCATCATGTTTCACGACATGCTGCGCATGATCCATGAGCTCAGGTCGTGCAGAGCTGCTTTTCTTAGAAGGAGTCACAGAACCATGAGAGTGAAAGTCCTCCATTTCTTTTTCCGTCGCATTCTTTTTCCACTCTTTCGCTTGATTGATCGCAATTGGAATCGCTCTACCTTCTTCATAGCCTTCCTGCACCATTTTGTTGGCAATCTCAAGTGCTTTTTTTCGAATGACTTTGTCTAATGATTGGAATGAAGCTGGATAATCTTCCATTGTCCAAGGCATATTGAACGCTCCTTTCTTTTATTTGAACACCTTCCCCCATATGCAATGGATCAAACATTTAACCATCTCAATCCAATGGCTTGGTTGAAATACATCGTTTTGCTGAGGAAGAATGTTTTCAATTCCTGCACAATAGAAGATAGTAAAGGAGTGATTGAAATGATGTTGAAAGGTTTGTATGAAGCGCATTTGCCTGTGAGTGATATCAAGGCATCCATTTCATTTTTTGAAAAGTTGGAATTAACACTTGCTTATGAAAATGAAAGAGTGGCCTTTTTATGGATTGAGAAAGGAAAGAGCTGGCTTGGCATATGGAAAGCGGATATGTCCACTATTCCATATCATCCAGCGACTCGGCATGTTGCCTTCCAAATGGAAACATCCAGCATTGCACAGATCAAAGAATGGCTGATAGAAAAAGGGATCAGCATACATCCGATGTTTGGCTTTTCGGAAGAGCAACAGCCTTTAGTACTTGATAATCCACCACAATTTCATGCCGCCATTTATTTTCTTGATCCCGATGGAAATCTGCTTGAATGTATTGCACCGCTAGAAATTGATGCAGCAGAACATCATGAGATGATGACATTTGAAGATTGGGAAAGAAAGAAAAATCCGTTTATTGATTGACAAATCCATTCATTGTCACTATATTGGTTACAACGGTGGTGAAGGAATGTGAAACAAATTAGCAGCAGGTATACCATTGCTGTTCATATTTTGTCATTTATTGCGGGTGTTTCAAAAGAGTGTACAGGGGATTTTATTGCGGAAAGTGTCAATTCAAATCCTGTCATTATACGAAAAATGATGGCTATGCTGAAAAAAGCGGATCTCATTGAGATTCGCCGCGGAGTAGGCGGTGCTTCCTTAAAAAGACCGGCAGAGGACATCACACTGCTAGATGTGTACCGGGCTGTGGATGTAATCGAAGATGAAGAGTTGTTTAATTTTCATCAACCAGTCATTGCGTGTCGAATTGGTCAAGCCATGGATACGAGACTGCGGAAAGAACTCAAAGAAGCACAGTCTGCACTTGAGCATCATCTTAAACAAGTGACAATTAAGCAATTATTAATCGAGGCGAAGTAGAAAAAGCTCATACATAGAGCTTTTTTTACCCCTTAGTTGTAACCGTTTTGATTATAACGAATGATCTGATGCAAGAAACCAGCTGCTTCATACATGAAACATCACCGTTGAACGAAAAATGAGGAGGTCAAATTAATGAAATTATTAGTGACAGGTGCAACAGGACAACTTGGATCGCTCGTCGTCAAACATTTGCTCGCAAAAGTACCATCTGAACAATTGGCGGTCAGTGTTCGAAATCCGCAAAAAGCAGTACATCTAAAGGAAGCTGGGGTGGATGTGCGCAAAGGAGACTTCACACAGCCGGATACACTTCAATCAGCGTTTCAAGGGATTGACCGTCTTTTGATCATTTCGTCTGGGGATGGAGAACGAGTGAAGCAGCATCTAAATGCCATCGAAGCAGCGAAAGCAGCGAATGTATCATTTATTGCTTATACAAGTGTTGTCAATGCAAGAGAAAGTCAGCTTAACCTAGCACATGACCATGCAAAAACAGAAGAAGCGATTTTGGCCTCTGGCATCCCCCATGTTTTTTTAAGAAACAATTGGTATGTGGAAAATGAAAAAGATACGATTCTGGCATCAGTCAACGGAGCGCCGTTTATCAGCCCAATTGGTGAAGGTAAAGTCGGCTGGGCAACAAGAAATGACTATGCAGAAGCAGCAGCAAATGCGTTAACACTGCCGGCACATGATCAGGAAATCTATGAATTGTCAGGACCGCTTCGTACACATACTGAACTTGCACAAATGGTTAGCAACGTGAGCGGGAAAGAAATCAAAGTAGAACACATGGATGTAGATACATTTGGAGAATTTTTAGCGTCAAATGGTGTACCGAAAGAAGCTGTTCCATTTGTCAAAGCGATGCAAAGCGGAATTCGCGATGGGGCATTAGCAGTCGAAAGCCATGATTTCGAAAAACTATTAGGCCGTTCTTTAACACCTCTTGAAGACGGAATACGTGAAATGATTTCATAATAAACATGTCAAAACGCCCTGTAAAAAGGGCGCTTTTTTTATGTACCTTCACAAACATGATGTCCAAATTTTAGACAAATCCGTTCATTGAAATTTCAGAAATTTGGGATTAAAATGAAATGAAGGTCCATTATTTAGTCATCAGATGACCAGACATAAATCAAGGTGCAGCAAAAGAAAGGAAGTTCGCCGATGAGAGTCAGTTTATTTGTCACCTGTTTAATTGACACGATGCAGCCACATGTAGGAAAGGCGACTGTCGAGGTGTTAGAGCGGCTCGGTGTTGAAGTAGAATTCCCTGAAGCACAAGTGTGCTGCGGGCAGCCCGCCTTTAACAGCGGCTATACAAAAGAAACAATCAAAGCGGCCAAAAATATGATGAAAGCCTTTGAATCAGCTGAATATGTCGTCACACCATCAGGTTCTTGTAAGGCCATGTTTTTAGAATATCCGCACCTTTTTAAAGAAGACCGAGCGTGGTTCGCCCGTGCTCAGGCACTTGCTGCGAAAACATATGAATTAACGGAATTTATTGTTGATATATTACATGTAACAGATGTAGGAGCGAGTTTGAAAGGAAAAGCCACCTATCATACCTCCTGCCATATGACGAGACTGCTTAGAATTAAGGAAGCGCCTTTCACACTGTTGTCAAATGTCAAAGATTTGGTGATGGAACCATTACCTCGCGCTGAAAATTGCTGCGGATTTGGAGGAACTTTTTCAATCAAAATGACACCCATTTCTGAGCAGATGGTCGATGAAAAAGTACAAAGCATAGAGGAGGCAGGCGCTGAATATATCATAGGTGCTGACTGTGGATGTCTGCTCAATATCGGAGGAAGGCTGAATCGTCTTCATAAGCCAGTTAAAGTGATGCATATCGCAGAAGTGTTGAATAGCCGCTGAAGCTAAGAGGGGGAACGGCACATGAGTATGAAAATTGGAGAGAAGGCTTTTAAAGAGCGGATCGGCGAAGGATTAGAAGACGCTGTGATGAGAGGAGCTGTTTCCTCAGCACAGGAGCGTCTGTATAAAAGGCGGATGACTGCAAGTGAAGAGCTTGGAAACTGGGAAAAGTGGCGTGAACTTGGAGAGGACATCAGGCAGCATACACTTGCCCATCTTGATGACTACTTATATCAATTAAGTGAGAGCGTGAGTAGACGTGGAGGTCATGTGTTTTTTGCAAAAACAAAGGAAGAGGCATCGGCGTACATCCAAGATGTAGCACAAAAAAAAACAGCAAAAAAAATCGTGAAATCAAAATCAATGGTCACAGAAGAAATTGAAATGAATGAAGCGCTAGAAGAGATTGGCTGCGAGGTAGTTGAAAGCGATCTTGGAGAATATATTCTTCAAGTTGATGACCATGAACCACCTTCACATATCGTGGCACCAGCCCTTCATATGACGAAAGAACAAATACGGGAAGTTTTTCACGAAAAGCTTGGATATGATATGTCAGAGACTCCTGAAGAAATGACCAAATTTGTAAGAGCTTTGTTACGAGAAAAATTTCTTGAAGCAGATATTGGTGTGACGGGCTGTAACTTTGCTGTGGCTGACACAGGATCGATTTGTCTTGTGACGAATGAAGGGAATGCGGATCTTGTCACGTCCATTCCAAAGACACATATCGCAGTCATGGGGATGGAGCGGCTTGTACCAACGATGGAAGAGCTCGATGTCCTTGTCGGTCTATTGTGCAGAAGCGCAGTCGGTCAAAAGTTAACAAGCTATATCTCTGTCGTGGGACCAAAAGGAGAAGGAGAGGTCGATGGACCAGAAGAGTTTCATTTGGTCATTGTGGATAACGGACGGTCAAATATATTAGGGACGGAATTTCAGCCAGTTTTGCAATGTATTCGGTGTGCAGCCTGTATCAATGTGTGCCCCGTTTACCGGCATGTTGGCGGTCATTCGTACGGATCAATTTACCCGGGTCCGATTGGCGCTGTTCTTTCGCCGCTACTTGGAGGATATGACGACTACCAAGAGCTTCCTTTCGCCTCAAGTTTATGCGCAGCCTGTACAGATGCTTGTCCAGTGAAAATTCCACTTCACGAATTATTAATCAAACATCGACAAGTCATCGTTGAAAAAGAGGGGAGAGCGCCTAAAGCGGAAATGATGGCAATGAAAATGTTCGGAATGGGCGCATCCACTCCTAGAATGTATCGATTTGGAACAAAAGCAGCCCCTGTGCTCTTGAAACGTATGGCTTCAAACGGACAGATTTCAAAAGGGGCGGGTCCTTTAAAGAATTGGACAGAAATTCGTGACCTCCCAGCGCCAAGCAAAGAAAGGTTTCGGGATTGGTTTAAAAAGAAACAAAAGGAGGAGCGGCAATGAAAGGTACCATTTCTCATCGAGATCCATTTTTAGCACATATCCAGCAACAATTAGGCAAAAGCTCCTCCAAGCCTGCATCTAATCGGCGTCCGGTTTGGAAGCATCGAGTCAATTGGGAAACAAATGAAGGTCTGTCGAAAGAAGAATTGATAGAGCAATTGAAGGTGCAATGTCAGCAAATTCATACGAGAGTGGTAGAAACAACGCCAAAAGAAGCACCCTCAACGTTACGATTATTGATGAAAGAGTATGGAGAAGGTCCTGTGATGACTTCGAGCGATAGACGTTTTGCACAATATGAATGTCATCCTATGTTTCAAGCCTTGCGGAAAGAAGGAATCTCAGTCACTAGCTGGAATGCAGATACATCAAGAGAAGAAAATATAAGGCAGGCAGAACAAGCGAAATATGCAGTGGTATTCAGCGATTACACACTTGCAGAATCCGGAACCGTTGTTCTTTCCTCCCATCAAGGTCAAGGGAGAGCACTTCATTTTTTACCGATGATGTATATCGTATGTATTGAAAAAAGCACAATTGTCCCGCGGATGATTCATGCTGTTTCAGCTCTTCATCGCCTAGTAGAAGAAGGAGAGCAGACGAAAGGTGCCATTCATTTTATATCAGGTCCAAGTAATTCTGCCGATATTGAAATGAATTTAGTGGTTGGTGTTCATGGGCCGGTGCGGGCTGTTTATGTATTAATAGATGATGAATGAGGCTTTCGTGAAGAAAGCCTTTTTTATGTAAACATTCTTAAAATTCATCTTGCCTCTAGGCGAATAGTCATAGTAAGATGACGTCATACAAGATGAGAAGCTCATCTACTGCTGATGTAAAGGAAGCTGCTAATGGAAATGAAGACAAATGCTCCAAAGAAGTCGATTGCGGTGCCGCTTGTGATCTCAATCATTGCGATTTCGTTTTCGGCCATTATTGTGAAGTGGTCAAGTGCGCCTGCTGCTATTTTAAGTATGTATCGAATGATATTTGCGGCGGTTTTGATGCTTCCGTTTATTCTGCCGCGTCAAAAAGAGTTTGTCTCGTTAAAGCGGAGAGACTGGTTTTTCTTATGTATGTCAGGTTTCTTTTTAGGGCTCCATTTTGTTTTGTGGTTCGGCTCATTGAAGCTCACCACAGTGGCGAGCTCTACAATCATCATTGCACTTCAGCCGATGGTGTCATTATTAGGCGGATTTCTCATTTTTCGTGAACGAACAACGAAGTCAGCCATTTTCACAATGTGTGCGGCGATTGTTGGTGCGCTAATGATCGGATGGGGGGATGTCGGACATAGCCAAGACGCCATTATAGGAGACATTTTATCCTTTTTCAGTGTAATCGCTGTTGTTTGTTATTTATTAATCGGTCAACAAGCTGTGAGAAAGATATCTCATTGGATTTATAGTTTTTGTGTATTTGGTTTTGCCGGCCTTTTTTTAATTTTATTTAACCTTATACAGCAAACGCCTTTTGTAGGCTATTCGGGTAAAGAATGGGGGATTTTCTTACTGCTCGCCATTATCCCTACCATGTCCCATGTCATTAACAACTGGCTGTTAACCTATGTGAATGCGACAACTATTTCAATGAGTATTCTAGGCGAACCTGTTGGGGCAACGATACTCGCTGTTTTACTGCTTGGAGAGAAAGTCACGCTGCTGCAAATGTTCGGTGGTCTTCTTGTCCTTTTAGGTGTCTTTTTCTTTTTGATGCAGCAGCGACAAGGAATCGTGATGAAAACAAAAAAATCCGGTTAACTCCCGGATTTTTTTACTCTTTTAAATGATTTTTTTCAATTACTTTATTTAATCTAGCCTCGACTTTCTTCAATTCCACTTGTTTTCTTCTTATCATTCGAATGGCAATCACAATGATGGTCACGATCAATGCGATGGATAGAAGAGAAAATGCTTGGAATACGATATCCCCAATGTTGAATGCAGTATTCGCTTCATTAGGCATGTGTAACCCTCCTTATATCTATATATTACCATAATCAATAAAAGATTGAGATTTATCCATAATTTATCTATAATAGGTAAAATATCACTCATTAAAGGAGAACCATTATGAGAACTTTAGTCCTTTTACGAGGTCTCCCAGGTGCAGGTAAATCAACTTGGATCAAAGAACAAGGCTTAGAACCATATACATTATCAGCGGATCAAATCCGTCTGTTAACCCAGCCTCCGCAGTTATCAGTCAATGGGAAACCGGAAATTTCAAGCAAACATGATCATAAAGTCTGGTCTTTATTATTTGAACTCCTCACAGCCCGAATGGAACGAGGAGACTTTACTGTCATTGATGCAACACATGTCACAAGTAAGTCCATTTCGCAGTATAAATCATTAGCTACTTCATACCGCTATAGAGTGTATGTCGTCGATTTTACGCAAGTGCGTCTTGAAACATCCCTGCTGCAAAATCGCGGTCGAGAGCCGCACAAAGTAGTGAAGGAATCTGTGTTATATCAAATGAATGAACGGTTAAAGACAGAGAAGGTGCCTTCATGGGTAACCGTTTTGACGCCTGAGGAATATCCAGCCATTATGACTTATCAGCCCAGGTCTTTTGATCAGTATGAGGCCATTCACGTCTTCGGTGATATTCACGGCTGTTACACAGCTCTAAATACTTATTTGCAAGGAGACTTGAAAGAAAACGAGCTTTATATCTTTGCAGGTGATTTGCTTGATAGAGGAATAGAAAACAAGGAAGTTTTAGAATGGATGCTGGCACATAGAGAATGCCGCAATGTGATTGTCATTGAAGGAAATCATGATCAGCATCTTTACAAATATGCACATGAAGAAAAAGTGAGAAGCAATATGTTTAACCGTCATACTGCGCCTGAAATTGCGGAAGCAGGTTTTGACCTAAAAGAATTAAGGAAGTTTGTCAGAACATTTCATCAGCTCACCTATTTTACGTATCATGGTCAGACATTTCTTGTCACCCATGGTGGGCTTGCTCATTTGCCAGAAGAGCTTCTGCATGTCTCAGCGCAGCAGCTTATTCACGGAGTAGGTGAATATTCAGATGACATTGACCACTTATTTGTCCAAAACACTTCTGGATTAGATATCATTCAAATTCATGGTCATCGCAATTTATATAGACTGCCTATCCAAGCGGCGGATAGATCTTATAATCTCGAAGGTCAGGTTGAATTTGGCGGACAGCTGCGTGTGTTAAAAATCACAGCAGGCGGGATTGAGACACATGAAATTGACAATCCTGTCTACAGAGCTTCTGAAAACAAGCAACCGGTCTTTGTTCAGCCCAATGTGACGCTGGATGATTTTTTAGCCCATTTAGATCAGCATGAATATGTACAGGAATTAAAGCTGCCACACGATATTTCATCTTTTAATTTCACGAAAAAAGCATTTAGTGAAAGACAATGGGATGAAATAAATGTCAAAGCAAGAGGGTTGTTTATCAATATGACTTCAAAGCAGATTGTGTCTAGAAGTTATAATAAGTTCTTTAATATTGATGAACGTCCTGAAACCAGAATGCAGCATCTAGTGAATCATCTTCAATTTCCTGTGACGGTCTATGATAAAGCAAATGGATACTTAGGTACGGTTGGGTTTAACGACATAAAAGATGAACTGGTGTTTACGTCCAAATCGTATACGTCACATGTGAAGCAAAATCAGCATGCTGCTTGGGTCGAAGAGCTATTTTATGCGACCTTTGACGATGTGCAGGTCGATTACATCAAATCATATGTACGCGACAACCATGTATCCCTTGTATTTGAAGTCATTTTGTCAGAGAAAGACCCGCATATTATCACATATGATCATGATCAACTCATTTTACTTGATATCGTGAAGCGTCAGCTGAGCTATGAAAAAGAACCATTTGCTGAAGTGAAAAGGCTCAGTGAACAGCTTGGCATGCGGTGCAAACAGCAAGTGGCAGTGTTTCATGATTGGACCTCTTTCTATAAATGGTATCAATCTGTATCACACGATGACACAATCAAAGAAGAAGGCTATGTCATTGAGGATAACAGCGGCTTTATGACCAAGTTAAAGCTTCCTTATTATCAATTTTGGAAGCAAATGCGATCCATTAAACAGCGTGTTGCAGATAAGCGCTCCACCCAAAAATATATGCAGGCTTTGCAAACAGCAGAGCAAGCAAGATTTTATACATGGTTGCTTGAGCAAGATCCAGTAAACGTGAGAAACTGCTCAATCATTGAGCTGCGTTCACAATTTGAGCAAACGGAAGCGGGCCATTTGAATAATGACGGAATAAATGCATAGTCTAACAAAGAGTCTTTTCTAAAGAAAAGGCTTTTTTTCATGAAATCGAAAGGTGGAAGCTGAAATGCCAGATCATATTGAAGTCATTCTTCGAACCATATTTGCTTTTGCTATTTTATTCGGCGGTGCCCGTCTTCTTGGAAAGCAAACCATTGCGCAAATGAATATTTTTGATTTCATTGCAGCGATCAGTCTAGGTTCAATTGCGGCGAACCTGGCGTTTAATACTACGCTTCCGCTTCATCACACAACCATATCTTTTGTGTCACTTGTCATCATCATTTATGTCATTTCTTTGCTTGCTTTAAGAAGCCGGAAGATGAGAGGTTTTATGGCCGGTAAACCAACGCTTGTGATTCAAAATGGCAAAATCCTTGAAGAGAATATGAAAGGAATGAGGTATACACTTGATTATTTAAATCAACAGCTCAGAGAAAAGAATGTGTTTGACATTAGTGAAGTTGAATTTGCAATGATTGAAACAGATGGGCATATGTCAGTGAAAAAATACCCTTCATTTGATTATGTCACGCGAAAAGATCTTAACCTGTGGAAGCAGGCAGAGCGTTACATGCCCATTGAAGTCATTATGGACGGAAAGCTCATTTTGAAAAACCTTCAAGAAAACCAATTAACGGAGCAGTGGATCTATGAAGAACTTCAAAAAAGGCAGCTGTCTTTAAAAGACATTGTTTATGCGGTTCGTTCAAGTAATGGCAGTTTATATATTGATACATATGACGATCACATCCATTCTCCAATTGACCAAGAATGAACATATAGTTCAGACGACACCCACGCGTCACAGAACTGCCAATATTTATAAGTCGTTTGGATGTCATCTATCTAGGTATCATTTCTCAATTATTATTATTTTCAGAAAATGTAGTGACGGAGAAAAATAAGTATGTTTAAGTATAAATAGAAGAATTTAAAATATCAATATAATATACATCAAGCGGAATGAACATTCATTCCTATTAAAACGAAAGGAGAGGATGAAATGCCCGCAGCAACTACTGATAAACAGGAGCAGATTATGAAGGCTTCTCTGGACTTATTTATTGAACGGGGTTTTGACGGTACAACGATGCCGATGATTTCGAAAAGAGCCAATGTTGGAGCAGGAACCATTTATCGTTATTTTGATAGTAAAGAGGCTCTTGTGAACATTTTATACCAGCGAAGCCTGATTGCATTTATCGACAAGGTGAATACAAACAGTCCAGACCCTAAAGCAAGTATCAGGGCTTATTTCAAACATGTCTTTTACTGCTTAGTGCTCTTTACAAAAGAGAATCCAAGTGGTCTGTACTTCTTAGAAATTGACAAACGCTCACACTATTTAGATGAGACAAGTAAAGAGAAGATGCAGCAGCTATTAAATGAGCTATTTCATATTTTTGAAGAAGGCAAAAAGGATGGAATTCATCCAAATCTTTCAGGGAGAACGATTTTATCCATTGTATTTGGAGCGTTCGTTCAGCTTCATAAACAGATTCTAGCAGAGGAAATTGAGCCAACGATTGAATTTTTAGAAGATATTGAGCAATGCTTATGGCGTGCCATTAGCGTTGCATCATAAAGAAATAAAGGGAGTGGGCACATGCAACAAACATCAATCATTCCAAAACCAAAAACATACGGACCTTTAAAAAATATTCCTCATATCAAAAAAGGAGAGCTTTCTCAAACCTTTTGGCGGCTGGCAGATGAATTAGGGCCGATCTTTCAGTTTGAATTTTCAAAAGCAACAAGTATTTTTGTTTCCAGCCATGAACTTGCCAAAGAAGTATTTGATGAGAGGCGTTTTGATAAATTCATTGGAAGCAGTCTCAATAAAGTGAGAACATTTTCAGGGGATGGGTTATTCACAAGTTGGACAGAAGAGCCGAATTGGAGAAAGGCTCATCACATCTTGATGCCGGCGTTTAGCCAGCAGGCCATGAAGGGCTATCATGAGATGATGCTCGATATTGCCACACAGCTTGTACAAAAATGGCAAAGAACGGGCCGTGATGAAGAAATTGAAGTAGCAGAGGATATGACAAAGCTCACTTTAGATACGATCGGGTTATGCGGTTTTGATTTTCGATTTAACAGCTTTTATAAAGAAAATCAACATCCATTTATTGAAAGCATGCTGAATGGCTTAAATGAAGCGATGGATCAAGCAAGTAGATTGCCGGTCGCAGATAAATTAATGATCAAAAGAAGAAGAGAATTTGAACAAGATGTTGAATTTATGAAGCAATTAGTAGATGACATTATTCAAGAACGGAAAAAACAAGATAAAACGGGCAATGATTTACTTTCTCTCATGCTACATGCAAAGGATCCTGAAACAGGTGAACGCCTGTCAGATGAAAATATCCGTTATCAAATCATTACCTTCTTAATAGCAGGTCATGAAACAACAAGTGGGTTGTTGTCATTTGCGATTTATTTTTTACTAAAGAATCCAGACAAATTAAAAAAAGCCGTACAAGAAGCAGACGACGTGCTGCAAGGCGGACTGCCGACATTTAAGCAGGTTCAAAAACTAAGTTATACGCGTATGGTCTTAAACGAAGCACTTCGCCTCTGGCCGACGGCGCCTACGTTCTCTCTTTATGCGAAAGAGGATACAGTCATTGGAGGGAAATATCCGATCAAAAAAAACCAAAGTGTCAGTGTGCTACTTCCTAAAATACATCGGGATCAAGCGGTTTGGGGGGAGGATGCAGAAGAATTCAAGCCTGAACGTTTTATGCATCCTGAAAAGATTCCACAGCATGCCTATAAACCGTTCGGAAATGGACAGCGTGCGTGTATTGGGATGCAATTTGCCCTTCATGAAGCCACGATGGTTTTGGCGATGGTTCTGCACAACCTTGAACTGATTGACCATACGTCGTATGAACTGGATTTAAAAGAATCTCTGACGATTAAGCCGAATGATTTTAAAATCAAAGTGCGGCCAAGAAAGCAGCAATTCTTTATGGCGCCTCCGAAAGAAGAACCAACAAAAAGCACGGCATCTGCTGAAGTGAAAATAGCGAGTCATGGAACACCGCTATTGGTCTTGTACGGATCAAATCTTGGCACAGCAAAGCAGATGGCAAACGAATTTGCTGAAGACGGGAAAGCAAAAGGGTTTGACGTGACAACGGCACCGCTTGATGATTATACTCGAAAGTTACCAGAGTCAGGCGCAGTTTTAATTGTAACGGCTTCATACAACGGTCATCCGCCTGATCATGCGAAACAGTTTGTGGATTGGGTGACGCAGGATGAGGAGCAAGATCTATCAAATGTGACATTTGCAGTCTTTGGGTGCGGGGATCGAAATTGGGCGAGCACGTATCAGCGTATTCCTCGTCTGATTGATGAAGCACTTGAAAGAAAAGGGGCGAAGCGTGTAACGGATATTGGTGAAGGCGATGCGGGCGGTGATATGGATGAAGATAAAGAAACATTCCAGAAGACAGTCTTCGATGAGCTTGCAAAAGAATTCAATTTAACCTTGCAGGAGAAACGCCAAGAAAAGCCAAACCTATCCATTGCATATACGAATGAGCTAGTGGAACGTCCTGTTGCTAAAACATATGGTGCCTTTTCAGCTGTTGTATTGAAAAATCAAGAATTACAATCTGAAAGAAGTACCCGCCAAACAAGGCATATCGAACTTCAGTTACCTGAAGGCAAGCACTATAAAGAAGGAGATCATATCGGAATCGTGCCAAAAAATAGTGCAACACTCGTTCAGCGAGTGACCGATCATTTCAAGCTGGATCCAGAGCAGCACATGATACTCTCTTCGGAAAAAGAAGCAAGTCATTTACCATTAAATCAGCCAATTCAAGTCGGAGAATTGCTGGCGTCACATGTAGAGCTGCAAGAGCCTGTGACACGTACTCAGCTAAGAGATCTTGCAAAATATACGGTATGCCCACCTCATCGTATTGAACTTGAACAAATGGCGGGAGAAATTTATCAAGAAGCTGTATTAAAGAAGCGTGTGACCATGCTGGATTTACTAGAACAATACGAAGCATGTGAACTGCCATTTGATCATTTTTTAGCCCTTTTACCAGGATTGAAGCCTCGTTATTACTCGATCTCCAGTTCGCCAAAGGTAGATGAAAAGAGGCTTAGTATCACAGTAGCTGTTGTGAAAGGAAAATCATGGAGCGGACGCGGTGAATACGCAGGCGTCGCATCAAACTATTTATGCGGACTGCAAGAAGGAGATGAGGTGGCCTGCTTCCTTCATGAAGCTCAAGCAGGATTCGAATTGCCGCCTTCTCCTGAAATACCAATGATCATGATTGGACCAGGAACAGGTATCGCCCCGTTTAGAGGGTTCATTCAGGCAAGGGAAGCATGGCAAAATGAAGGGAAGTCGTTAGGTGAAGCCCATCTTTATTTTGGCTGCCGCCACCCGCATGAAGATGATCTGTATTATGACGAAATGCAGCTTGCACAAGAAAAAGGAGTCGTCACCATCCACCGTGCTTACTCTCGCTACGAGGAGCAAAAAGTGTATGTCCAGCACTTCATTAAAAATGATGGAGCCAAGCTCATTGAATTGCTCGACAAAGGCGCCTACCTGTATATTTGCGGGGATGGAAAGGTCATGGCACCAGATGTCGAGGCAACACTTATTGAACTGTATCAGACTGAGAAACAGTGTGCGAAAGAAACAGCTGAACAATGGCTGACATCTTTAGCCAATGACAACAGATATGTAAAAGATGTATGGAGCTGATCATGTTGAAAAGAAGACAAAGGGCTAAAATAAATCACATTTTAGCCCTTCGTCAACAATCTTGAAACCGCCAAAATGGCGGTTTTTTCTTTTTTCATAGAGAGATCGCTAGAATAAATATTTGGAAGATACGAAACACCTAATTTACAAATGAAATATTTTGTAAAAAATAAGAATATTCTCTCATTTACTCCAATATGAAACAATCGTATCATTTTTGATATAGGACATAAAGGAGGAATATGATGAAAAAGGTGAAAAAAATAATCCCTTCTCTACTCGTTTTTGGTGCTTTAAGTGTGCCTAGTTTTGCCCATGCAGCATCTGATTCAGTACTTACGTCTGATTATGACATGGTGACTTCTGACGGAAAGGTGATTTCTTCAGCTGACTTCCACAACGATATGAAAACCCCCTCATCCTTTGACAAAGTGGATGATCTCTCTTCTACTATTGGCGAAAAAGTAAAACCACTCACAACATATTTAAAAGACTTTCAAACAAAAGTAGTCATTGGAGACGATGGTAGAACAAAAGTGACGAATACAAGAGTAGCACCCTACAACTCTATTGCTTATATTACATTTGGTGGGTCTAGCTGCACCGGAACACTCATTGCTCCAAACAAAATATTGACAAACGGACACTGCGTCTACAATACAGCCACAAGAAGCTATAGTGCAAAAGGGTCTGTCTACCCAGGCATGAATGACAGCACGGCCGTGAACGGCTCAGCAAACATGACCGAATTCTATGTACCAAGCGGATATATCAACACGGGGGCGAGTCAATATGATTTTGCCGTCATTAAAACAGATACGAACATTGGAAATACGGTCGGCTACCGCTCTATTCGTCAAGTGACAAATCTAACAGGTACAACGATTAAAATTTCTGGATATCCAGGTGATAAAATGAGATCGACTGGCAAAGTGTCACAATGGGAAATGTCAGGTCCAGTCACGAGAGAAGATACGAATCTCGCATACTATACGATCGATACATTTAGCGGAAACTCTGGCTCTGCGATGCTAGATCAGAACCAACAAATCGTCGGGGTCCATAATGCGGGTTATTCAAACGGAACGATCAACGGCGGACCAAAAGCGACGGCTGCCTTTGTTGAATTTATCAACTATGCGAAGGCGCAGTAAAAAATAGAACAATCAGCTTGTTTCCTTTACAGGGGACAGGCTTTTTTTATCGTCAAATACAGAAAAGTTTCTTTTTTTGTTCATCACTATTTCATATTTACAAGCTATGCTGAATGAAATAAATGAAAAAGAAAGAAGAGATATGAGTGAAAAATAAAAAAATAGATATGATATTGTTGTTGATTTTATTGATTGCAGCTTTTCTCTACACTTATCAAATTTGGCAGAATGACAGTGCCAATCAATATTATTTAGCTGCAGTCAAAAGTATGTCCAAAAGCTTCCATCACTTTTTTTATGCCTCATTTGATGCAGCTGGATTCGTATCAATTGATAAACCACCCGTCGTTTTATGGATTCAAACCATCAGTGCACTTATTTTTGGCTTTCATACATGGAGTGTGATATTGCCGCAGGCACTTGCTGGAGTGGGGTCTGTTCTTCTTCTTTATCTCATGATAAAACCGGCTTTCGGTCAAGGTGCTGCAAGGATGTCAGCGGCCGTTATGGCTCTCACGCCAATTGCCGCAGCTGTGAGCAGAACGAACAATATTGACAGTATGCTCGTCTTCACATTACTTGCGGGTACGTATTTCTTGATGCGTGCTGTAAAAAGCGGAAAGATGCGCTGGCTTCTTATGGCCTTCGCTTTGGTAGCGGTAGGATTTAATATGAAGATGCTGCAAGCGTTTATGGTCGTTCCAGCATTTATTTTCTACTATTTTATTGCTGCTCGCGTACCGTTAAAAAAGAAAATTTTCTCTCTCTTATGCTCAATCGTCGTATTAGTCTGCCTATCTCTATCGTGGGCAGTTGCTGTAGATATGACAGCTGAAAGTGAGCGCCCTTATGTGGGAAGCAGCCAAACAAATTCAGTGTTAGAACTTGCCTTTGGTTATAACGGCACGGAACGGCTGCTTGGTCAGACGACAGGGAAATCCTTTGGTGACATGAATCAGCAAGCAGGTATGGTGATGCCAGACAATTCTGGATTAGGGAATTCGTCAGAGGATCAGTCAAACAGAAATCAGCCGCCTCCATCCCAAAATCAAATGATGCCACCTCAACATGGTTCAGGTAGTGGTTCTCCGCCTGGAAGTGCTGTAGGTCAACAAAGTATGAATATGTATGGCACTGGGAATCCCGGTATATTTCGTTTATTTCAATCTGCATTGTCAGGTCAAATCAGTTGGATGCTGCCGTTTGCTTTGTTTGGGCTTTTAGGGATGATCATCAGCTGGTGGAATGAGAGAAAAGCACAATTAAATGAATGGAAACAAACGATGTTTTGGACAGCATGGCTGATTCCTGCTGCCGGATTCTTTAGTATTGCGGGTTTCTTTCACCATTACTATCTCATTATGCTTGCCCCGCCTATTGCAGCACTATGCGGCATAGGAGCTAAGAAGATGGGAGAGTTATTTAAGGCAAACAAAGGAGTATCTGCGTATTTGCTTCCAGCAGCAATCGCTGTTACAGCCATCTTCCAAGGGTATATTTTGAGTAACTATACGACTCAAATCAGTAGTATTTGGATGTATGCCATTGCCATTGCGGGAACAAGTATCGCTATCCTATTGCTGATGTACAGAGAAAAACAATTGATCATGAAACGACTGCTCATCACTGCTTTGACAACGCTGTTACTGTTTCCAGGTTTTTGGTCCGCCACCCCAATCATATATGGTGGAAATGCTGTTCTTCCAGAGGCAGGTGTACAGCTGGCTAGTTCACGAGGTGGGAACATGTTTACATCTAGTGTCGATCAAGGCTTACTCACTTATTTAAAGGCTCATCAAACAGGTGAAACGTATTTATTTGCAACGCTTACGACTGTTACCGCAGCGCCATATATCATTGACGAAGATGAGAATGTCATGGCTTTAGGCGGTTTTAATGGGACAGATCCTATTTTGAATGTCAACAAATTAAAAGCACTTATTCAACAAGGAAAGGTGAAATACTTTTTATTACCAGACAATCAGTCATCAGCTAACAGCAAATTGGTTAGCTGGATTAAATCACATGGTACAGTCATCTCATCTGAAGAATATAAACGATCCACATCAGCTGAAGAGGGGATGCCATCCGAGATGTCTTCACAAAACGAAACATTATATAGAGTAGATGAAATATCTTAAGTAGAACAAGGCGAATGATGAAGAGATCATTCGTTTTTTCTTATGGATCAGTATCCAGGAAGATTCAGCTCATGTTTTTCACATGTCATCACTCAGCCACTCATACATTAAAAATGACTCATTCCCTTCAAGTCAACATCATTTCATCAAAAGTATGAGGAGGTCACGAGCTTTTGAAGATGAGAAAAGGCTGGATCGCTGCTGTCGTTCTTTGTTTTGTCATTTGGATGGGTGCGTTATTAGGTGGTTTTGGAGAGGATCGTTCCGCAAAAGGAGCAGATCGTTATGATCATGTGATTCAATTTCCTAAGGAACGGTATCCTGAAACAGGCAGTCATATTCAAGAAGCTATTCGAAAAGGGCACTCAGACGTGTGTACCATTGACCGAAATGGGGCAGATGCCCGCAGGCAAGAATCATTAAAAGGAATTCCCACAAAACCTGGTTTTGACCGGGATGAATGGCCGATGGCGGTGTGTCTTGAAGGAGGAAAGGGGGCAAGCGTTCAATATGTCAGTCCATCAGATAATAGAGGCGCTGGTTCATGGGTCGGGCATCAAATCAGCGGGTATCCTGACGGGAAACGAATTTTATTTATTGTCAAATAAACATAGACAAGAGGCTCCTTGAGAGGGGGCTCTTTTTGTTCAACAGGAGCGTATTCGAGCTAGCAGGTACAAAAGATTCAATGGTACAATCAATCCATCAGGTACAAAGACTGACAAGTAGAAAATGTGAAGGGACATATGCTTATGGAAAAGAACCGTGCATTATACGATTTTTTCATGCAACATGCAGAGAAACTGACTGAAACATGGTATGAATCAATTGAGGATGATGATCCAGAATCCATTTATCGTTCAACAGATTCCAGCATCATAGCAGAGCTTAAACGGCAAAATCAAGATTATTATCAGCATTTTATCCGCGCACTTATTGAAGACAAGACGTATTTACATACGAAATTTAAAAAATGGTCTGAAGACTTAGCAAGTGATCCGAAGCACTTGAACACACCATTAGATTACGTCGTGAGAGAATATATGTCCAATCAAAGAGTGGTTCTTCATTACTTAAAAGAGTTTATAAAACAGCATCAAGGTGATATTGACATTGATCGAATATTTTATTGGTATGATTTGATATCTGAGGCATTTAACATTTCGATTCATGTCTTTATTCAGCAATATGTGAAAAATACCACCAAAAAACTCGTTGCACAAAGAGACATGATTTATGAGCTGAGTTCCCCAGTCATTGTGTTAAAAAGTCATGTTGCCTTATTGCCTTTAGTTGGAGATATTGACACTGCGCGAGCAAAGATTATCTTAGAAAATACATTAAAACAGTGTTCGCAAAAAGGTGTTCAACATTTATGTATTGATTTATCAGGTGTCGTCATCATTGATACGATGGTAGCACATCAAATCTTTGATCTTGTCACGTCACTTCGGTTAATTGGGGTTGATACGACCATTTCAGGCATTAGACCAGAAATTGCTCAAACGGCTGTACAGCTTGGACTTCCTTTTAATGAATTTCAAACGGCTTCATCACTTGCTCACGCTTTAGATCGTATGACTGAATTTTCATCCATATAAAAACCAGGCCGAGTAAACGGCCTGGTTTTTATTTAGATCACAGCGTCAATTTTTGTTACTTTCCACTCGTTTTGTACTTTCTCGAAAGTGACAGTACGTTTTACTTTGCGTCCATCAAGTGTTGGAACTGTGAATTCGTATGTGCGGATTGTACTTTTCTTAGAGACGAGTTTAGGTGTTGCCTTATCCCAATTAAGCATATTGTCTCCATCACCAACTGGCACAGCCATTTTTCCTTTATGAACGATGAACTGATAGTCTTTTAAACCGTGAGTAATGGCATCTTTTGTGAAAACTTGAGATAGATAGCTGTTTAGTTTTTTCTTTGTATCAAATGTTTTAGACAGGTAGTTGTAAGTCATATCTTTATAAGTAAATGATTTTAATTTGTAATCTGAATGCTCTTTAATGTTGTAGCCTGACATCGCACTCCAAAAGTGTTCTCTTGCATCAAGGGCAATATGTAACGCTTCTTTATTTGTCAAAGCGGCTGATTTTTTGGAAGCGGCCAGTGTTGTTGTTTGTAATGAGATCATAAGCATAATAGCGGTTAATAAAACAAATAATTTTTTCAAGGCGATTGCCTCCTTTTCTCAATGAAAACTTCTTATGTTACAAATGTTACAATAGTTACAGAGATATTACAAGTATTAAATCTAAATGTTTTTTATTTCTTTTCTTTCTACATATATAACGTTTGAGGGAGACAAAAAGTTTTCATTTTTTTATTTTTTTCTTCCTCATTAATATTTAACCGTTCTAAAGAAGAATAAAACGTCTTTTGGAAAGATTTCTATTTGTCTCCTCAACACTCTTTTTTTATGTATGACATATACTGTCGTGATGAATGTCTAAGAAAGTGGTGTTTAGTATGTATAATCCATATGAAGGTACGTGGAATGGGCACTTGTACGATCGGCAGGTACAAAGCATGCCGGCGTTTCCTATTTCTCAAGTTGGAGGATTTCCCGGATTGCCATTCGGAGGGACTGGGCAAGGGCAAGGTGCAGGAGGACAGTCGGTCCCGCCAGCCCCGCCGCAGCATATCATCTCGCAATATCAACAAGCAGTTTCTCAGCCTCAAAGTATGCAGCCGCTCATTGCAGGGCAGAGTGTAGGCGGAAGCCAGCAAACGGTTCAATTTGCAGCTGGATGTAATAGAAGGTGGACCATTGTGTTCCTTAGAAACGGTCAAGTATTTCTCATGTATGTTCTTTCCTCGCAGCCTTTTGGCCGTACAACGGGTTTCATATGGCCGAACTTTACATTTGGCTCGTTCCCAAGCTCTAGTATTCTTGCATATTCTTGTTCATAAAAGAAAAAGCCGGCTCTCATCAGCAATTGATGAAATACCGGCTTTTTTTAATGAATATTTCTAAATACGCCAATCACTTTACCTAGTATACTCACATTCTGTAAAATAATCGGTTCCATTGATGGATTCTCGGGCTGTAATCTAAAGTGTGTATCTTCCTTATAAAAACGTTTCACTGTTGCTTCATCTTCTTCTGTCATAGCCACCACAATATCTCCATTGTTGGCAGTGCTTTGCTGACGCACAATGACGTAGTCTTTGTCCAAAATACCTGCATCAATCATACTTTCTCCCATAATTTCAAGCATAAATATTTGTTCATCTGGCGCTGCAAAAGTTTCTGGAAGTGGGAAATATTCTTCTACATTCTCAACAGCCGTGATAGGCAAGCCTGCTGTGACTTTTCCGATGACTGGAACATTCATTACAGCGCTTTTTGGAATATTCATTTCCTCTTCATCTAGTACTTCGATCGCTCTAGGTTTCGTTGGATCTCTTCTAATTAAACCTTTCGTTTCTAGTCTAGCTAAATGTCCATGGACAGTTGAACTTGATGCTAGACCGACAGCTTCACCAATTTCACGAACGGATGGGGGATAACCCTTGCTTTTTACTTCTTCTTTTATGAATTTCAGGATATCGAGTTGTCTTTTTGATAGCTTCGTCATCTTTTGCACCTCAAAACGTCAATTTTAAAGAAATTATAGCATGTTTTTCCTAACAGTACAAACATAGGTTCGAAAAAAACGTTTGACAGAAACGTTTGTTCGTATTTATAATGAGTGTCAGAAAGAACGAACACACATTCTATTAGGAGAGATGACATTATGAGGTTAAAGGAATCTATTATTTTTATTGGGCTATTCTCATTCATCGTTGGCATATTTCTCTCACTTATTGCAGTCACTAGCCATAATGATCCAAATCAATATGTTAAAATAGAGGTTCAATCAGGTGATACTCTTTGGGGATTAGCTGATCAAGTAAACGACAGTAAATCAATCGATAAAAATGCTTTTATTGACTGGGTAACTGAACACAATGATCTCGCTTCAACTGACATCCAGCCGGGAGATATCCTTGTAATTCCAGTTAAAAAAGAGCATCCAGTCGTATATCAACTTGCAACAGTACAGTAGAAAGGTCGATTGAAGACATGAATGCAATCATTTATGCGAGAGTAAGTACTGCCAAAGAAGAGCAAGAAACCTCGCTTAAAAGACAAGAAGAAGAACTGCTTGCTTTAGCTGCAGCGCACAAGATGAATGTAGTCAAAGTGATTAAAGAAAAAGCGAGTGGATACGATCTTGATCGTGACGGTGTTTTTGACATGCTGGCTGCGCTGAAAGAGGAAGAAATCGATGCTGTTCTCATTCAAGATGAGACACGCCTTGGAAGAGGGCAGGCGAAAATCGCTCTTCTTCATTGTCTGTTTAAAGAAAAAGTCAAGGTGTACAGCGTATTTCATAGAGGAGAGCTTGAGCTTTCAGAAGCAGATGAAATGGTCATTGAAATTGTAGGCGTTGTAGAAGAGTATCAGCGGAAAATTCATAATTTGAAAATTAAGCGTGGGATGAAAAAAGCTGTTGAGCGAGGGTATCAACCCGAACTAAATTTAAAACACCAAGAGCAAGCACCTGGCCGCGAACGTATTGAAGTACCGATTTCTGAAATTGTTCGATTAAGAAAAAACAACATGACATTCGCTGAAATTGCAGTGACATTGCAGGCACTTGGTTTTGACATTTCAAAAGCAACCGTCCATAGAAGATACCAAGAATATGAAAAAGGGCTTGCGACTTAAAGCGTGACTTGTTGTAAAAATGACTGATATTTAGTAGTATGTAGAGAAAATGTTTTAAAGGAGTTTGTCATGATTTCTAAAGAACAGCTTGCAAGAATCAATGAGCTTTCAAAAAAGTCGAAAGAGGCCGGTTTGTCGGACGCTGAGAAAGCAGAACAGAAGCAATTAAGAGAGGAATATTTAAAGGCTTTTCGTTCTTCTATGAAAAATACACTCAAAACCGTGAAAATCGTCGATCCAGAAGGAAACGATGTCACACCAGAAAAATTAAAAAGAGAAAGAGACCAGAATCTTCATTAAAGGTCATCATTTCTTTATTTTTGAAAAGATGGGAGGAATATTCTCATCTTTTTTCATATTTGCATAAGTTTTTAGGTGATCGATAAACTAAATGTGACAAAATCCTTCTTTTTCGGCGTGAAATAGTTGTGAAAAAAGGACAGTAGATTTATGATAATGGTGTACACAAGATACGGAAGGGGATTTATATGGAAACGATTGAATTGAAATCTATTGCAACAATACGTACTCTCTCCATAGACGCAATTGAAAAAGCGAATTCCGGTCACCCTGGAATGCCGATGGGCGCTGCACCAATGGCATACGCTTTATGGACGAATCACTTAAACGTAAGTCCGCAAAATCCAAATTGGTTTAACAGAGACCGTTTTGTGTTATCTGCGGGACATGGCTCTATGCTTTTATATAGCATGCTTCATTTAAGCGGATACAATCTGAGCATCGAAGATTTAAAACAATTCCGCCAATGGGGAAGCAAAACACCTGGACATCCTGAGTTTGGACATACAGAGGGTGTAGATGCGACAACAGGTCCTTTAGGACAAGGGATTGCGATGGCTGTAGGAATGGCACTTGCAGAAAGACATCTTGCAGAAACGTATAACAAAGATCACTTTAATGTTGTGGATCACTATACATACAGCATTTGCGGAGATGGAGACTTAATGGAGGGCATTTCCTCTGAAGCTGCTTCACTTGCTGGTCATTTAGGCTTAGGCCGTTTAATTGTTCTTTATGATTCAAATGACATTTCTTTAGATGGCGACCTCGATCGTTCTTTCTCTGAAAATGTGAAGAATCGTTTTGAAGCGATGAATTGGGAAGTTCTTTATGTAAAAGACGGCAATAACATTGACGAAGTGACGGCTGCCATTGAAAAAGCCAAACAAAGTACAGACAAACCTACACTTATTGAAGTGAAGACGACAATCGGTTTCGGATCTCCAAACCGTGCGGGAACGTCTGGGGTGCACGGTGCACCGCTTGGCAGTGAGGAAGCGAAGCTAACGAAGGAAGCTTATTCTTGGACGTTTGAAGAAGATTTCCATGTACCTTCTGAAGTGTACGATCATTTCAAAACAGCTGTTAAAGACGCTGGACAGAAAAAAGAAGCAGCGTGGAATGAACTGTTTGAGCAATATGAAAAAGAATATCCAGAACTAGCAGCTCAGCTGAAGCTTGCGATTGAAGGAAAACTTCCTGAGAATTGGGATCAAGAGGTTCCTGTTTATGAAGCAGGTTCAAGCCTTGCCTCTCGTGCCTCTTCTGGAGAAGTATTAAATGGCATTGCAAAACAAGTACCATTCTTTATTGGCGGGTCTGCTGACCTTGCTGGATCAAATAAAACAACCATTAAAGATACAACTGACTTTGGCAGAGAGAATTACGCTGGCAGAAACATTTGGTTTGGTGTGAGAGAATTCGCAATGGGTGCAGCATTAAACGGTATGGCACTTCACGGCGGACTTCGTGTATTCGGCGGAACATTCTTTGTTTTCTCAGACTACTTAAGACCTGCCATTCGTCTTGCTGCATTGATGGGACTTCCTGTCACTTATGTATTTACGCATGACAGCATTGCGGTTGGGGAAGATGGACCAACGCATGAGCCAGTTGAACAGCTCGCTTCATTACGTGCGATGCCTAACCTTTCTGTGATTCGTCCAGCTGATGGAAACGAAACAGCTGCAGCATGGAAAATTGCTGTATCTTCAACGAATAAACCGACAGCGCTTGTTCTTACTCGTCAAAACCTTCCAACGATTGATCAATCACCAGAGAAGGCGTATGAAGGCGTAGAAAAAGGTGGATATGTCGTCGTTGAAGCAGCTGATGCACAGCCAGAAGCTCTTCTACTTGCTTCAGGATCTGAAGTAGGTTTAGCCATTGAAGCGCAAAAAGCACTTGAAAAAGAAGGCATTCGCGTTTCTGTCGTGAGCTTACCTGCATGGGACCGCTTTGATGAGCAGTCAGACGAATACAAAGAGTCCGTTCTTCCTAAAGCAGTGAGAGCACGTGTTGCAATCGAAATGGGTGCTTCACTTGGCTGGGAACGTTACACTGGCCTTGATGGCGATGTGATTGCGATTGATAAATTTGGCGCTTCTGCACCAGGCGAAACCATTATTGAAAAATACGGTTTCACTGTCAGCAACGTGGTGAGCCGCGTAAAAGCAAAGCTGAATAAATAATCAGTCTCCAAGCATCATGCTTTTTTGCAGTCGGTTTGCAGAGCTTTTCACTATGCTCTGCAAACTTTTTTCTTTTTTCTTGTTTTTTTGACAAAACTAGTTTCTTCTTGCTTCATATATAGACAATTCTTTCTTTCACATTTTTGTATAATACAAGCAATAAGCGAGATTGACGAAATGTGAAAGGAAGGGATAGACATGGAACGCCATTATTATATTTATTGGATTGAGGATGAGTTTGCTCATCATTATTTTGGTAGAGAATCTATTTTGTTTCATTTGTTTGAATCGTTACACTGGACGAACCGCAGTGATGACGAATTAGTCATGCTTGTTAAGCAAGTGGATTATGTAACAAAACGAATCCCTGCTTTTCATATGCACCAGCGTTTAATGAACAATTTAACCAACATTCACTATACACAAATAGGCTCAATATACAGTGCATCGCTGCCAGATGGAAAAGGCACAGCCGCATTCATTATAAAAGACCGTTACATTCAAATGTCTGCCACAGGCAGTTATGAGGCAGAAGCGGTGTTTTTTGAAGTACTCAGAAAAATTAGTCCTTGTTTCCTGGCTATGGACTTTGGATCAAAGAAGCATGGGTGGCTCAATCCGGTAAAAGTGATGAATTTTGTTTAAAAAAATAAAATTGAACGTGAAATGTTGTATAATAGCCTTTTGTTTAGTACACTTTATACGAGACAACATGAAGGAGGAAGAATTATGGATTTATGGGTTGTCATCCTTGTAGGCGTTGTTGCACTGCTTGCAGGAGTTGCACTCGGATTCTTTATTGCTCGTAAGTATATGATGAGCTACTTGAAAAAGAATCCACCAATTAATGAACAAATGCTTCGAATGATGATGATGCAAATGGGCATGAAACCGTCCCAAAAGAAAATCAATCAAATGATGAAAGCCATGAACAACCAAGCGAAATAATACGTACGTTATTATGATCATAGATGGAACATGGTCCCTAAAGATTGGACAAGCGATGTCCTTTCTTTATTGAAGTCACCTTCATCAGACGCATAAAACCACTGTACTTGCATGAATAAAGCAGGGAAAGTGGTTTTTATTTTGCCGTGAACCGTTTGTTAATGACAAAACAAAAAACCCCTGTGAGCAGAGGTTTTCGTTTCTTTTATTGTCACACATATCAACTTTTCTAAAATCGTGCGGCATTTGTTTCTATCTTGAGATATCATTAGTTGGCTGAGTTTGAGTGTAAGTGTCGTTGATATTGTAAGAGGAGATGATCTAGCTGCTGGCTATGTTCGATGGTCACTGTTGACGTCATCCCATTATGCAAGACAACTTTCATCAGCTCTTCTCTTTTTTCTTCAATTTGAGTTAATAATGATGTTTTTACCAAAGTCATGTTCCTTTCATGCAAATCTTGATAAAAAGAATCGGTTCTATTATATCCATTTTAAGGTTTATTTTCAAATTTAAAGGGTTTGGTATCTTGATGTCAAATTAAATTATATAAGGTTTTAAGAGATTAGACCATCTTTATTGAGATGATGTAAAAAAAATGAAATGAATTTGTCATCTCTTATTGTATATTGTAAGAAGGGGGTGTTCTTTTGTCAGATTTGAATTACTTTTTAGCGTTTGGAGCAGGGTTTCTTTCTTTTATCTCACCGTGCTGTCTGCCACTTTATCCAGCCTTTTTATCCTATATTACGGGCGTTAGTATAGATGAAGTGAAATCTGAGAAGGTGATGCTGAGAAGGAGAAGTCTTCTTCATACATTATTCTTTTTAATTGGATTCTCTCTCATTTTTATTGCCATTGGATTTGGGACATCGTTTGTTGGGAAGTTTTTCATTGAATATCAAGATGCGATTCGTCAAATTGGTGCCATTCTCATTATTTTCTTTGGCTTTATGATTCTTGGTGTATTTCAGCCTTCTTTTTTAATGGGAGAAAAGAGGTTGCAGTTTAAAAATCGTCCAGCCGGTTTTTTTGGATCGATTCTCATCGGAATGGGTTTTGCTGCTGGTTGGACACCATGTACCGGCCCGATTTTATCAGCTGTTATCACACTTGCCAGCAACAAGCCAGAGTCCGCTGTGACCTACATGATTGCGTATGTATTAGGTTTTGCTATCCCATTTTTTGTTCTTTCCTTTTTCATCACAAAAATGGCTTGGATCAGAAAGCGTCAGCAGCTCATTATGAAAACTGGCGGGATTATTATGATCGTGGTAGGAATCTTGCTATTCTTTGATCTTCTGACGTGGATCATTATTATGTTCTCATCATTATTTGGAGGATTTACTGGTTTTTGAAATCGTTTTCTACAGTCGCGGCGAATGGTTTTTTTTCGTCAATTGGAGTATATTATACATAGGCTGACCTTAAAGAATAAAGGAATGATTTGATATGATGATCATAATTTCTTCTATAGTGGCGGTATGTATGGCGGTAGCCGTCATGTTTATTCGCATTAAATCATCTGCAAAACCTGCAACCGCGAAAAAAATTATTTTACCTCCTATCTTTATGAGCACTGGTGCACTGATGTTTTTTGTGCCAATGTTTCAAGTAACTGGAGCTGAATTTTTAGAGGCGATTACTGTAGGGATGTTTTTCTCTATCTTTTTAATTAAAACATCGAAATTTGAAATTAGAGGCAATGAAATCTATTTGAAGCGTTCAAAAGCATTTGTGTTTATTCTCATTGGGCTTCTTGTCCTTCGTATCGGAATGAAGACGATTTTAAGTTCTTCCATTGATTATGGTGCGCTTAGCGGGATGTTTTGGATTCTAGCCTTTGGCATGATTGTCCCTTGGCGGATTGCGATGTATTTGTCGTTTAGAAAGATGTCTAAACAATTAGATCTGCAGCAGGCCCAAATAAATTAAACCTCCTTTTTAAAAAGGAGGTTATTTTAATAAAGATTCATATGGTGAATGGTCGATCTTTTTTTCTTGAAGGCGCTTTAGTAGAAATTTATGATCCCGCTTCGGTGTAGCGATAATATAGCCGCGAATGATTAAGTCTAAATTAATGCTGGCCGCTTGTTCTTTAAGTGCCAGCTCGCCAATTTTACCGGCGATTTTTTCTTTGGCGACGTCTCTAAACAGCTCTGGAACCGGTAATACTAGCTCATTTAATAGCTGTTTGTCTTCATCGCGCCATAGGTGCAGGCTCTTTTGAATATATTCATCCTGCCAATCAAGCTCTGATTTCCCGTCTTCTTTCGGCAATCGTTTTAAAAACTTGCGAAACATAAAAAAGCCACCGATTGCTAGTAATCCAATCATCACTGTACCCCAAAATAAAATGAACCACAAAAACCAGCCGCTTAACATGTTCTCACTCCCTATATCCCTTCTCTCTATTCTATTTTACATGAAGGGAAGGTAGAAGAAAATAACAAAAATGTATGTGTTTTTTCTATTAACGCCTTTTTTGATTAAGAGGCGCCCATTTACTAGAATGACCCAAACCATTTAGTAGAAAAGGAATACATTATTGTATAGCGACTCTACTATTTGGCCATGGTGGTTCGCACAAGGTATTGACTTGAAACGAACGGAAGAGAGCCCGCCTGTATACAGGCGGGCTCTTAATGTTTGAAGTGTGGCATTTGAAAGGAAAATGCTCCGTCTTGACGATGGGCATCCTTTTTGATTTTGATTGATATGATTCTGTTTTCGTAATCTGTATCAATGTCTTTGTCATTCAAATAAAAAGGGAGCATGACACTTTTTTCAATCGGCTGTTCTCTTTCATCAATCAAATAAGCGAGGATGAGCTCACATCCGGAAAAGGTCAGTTTTAAATCAGTGATCGATAGGGTGGAGAGGTCGATCTCAATAATATAATCACGGCTCGTTTCATAAAGATCTATTGGGAGCTGTTCGTCATACCATGCAAAAGGATCGTCCATTAATACACTCAGCCAATCATCTATTTCAAGAAAATCAGAGGAATTCACTTGCTTTTCATTCTCCATAAACACTCCTCCATCACATCTCATAATAAATCATATGATGAAAGCTGAAATGTGTGAAAGACCTAAAACATCCCGTTTGGTCACGGGCTTTAGAGAAAATGTTTACATATCATGATGTGAATTGTGCTTTTGTCTTGTATGGTTGCGATTTTTCACTTTTTTACTGCCTGATAGTGGCTCAGGTTGCCCGCCTTGATGCTCTTTAGGAGAGTTTTGACGTATGTCTTTCCCAGTGTTTTTGTCCGTCATCATTTCTCACTCCTTTCTTATTGGTTTTTTTTACGCTTTTTATTGTTTTGCTTTTGTTCTTCTGTTAAAACGAGCTGATCATTTTCTATATAGCCTGCACCATTTCCTTGGCTTTTGGCTGCGTTCATGCCGTCAATGACATGATTTGCTTTTCTTTTTGTCATGTTCTATCACCTCAGCATTAGTATGAACCCGTGCTGCTCAGTTTATGAAGAGTAATCATTTCCTTGTGATAAGCTAAACTTATTGAATTTAATAAAAGCATTGTTATTTACTTATGTATGAATTTGTTTTAAGATGAAATTGTGAGAAAATTGTGGTGAAATACGACGATTTTTCTGAGAATTGAAATTGATCTTGATCATCAAAAGGGGGATTTTGGACATGTCGAAACAGCAGCAAGTCGCTAAACAAGACGCTTTTCAATCTAGAAAAACGTTTTCGACAAATGGGAAAACGTATCACTATTATTCGTTAGAAGCACTAGAGAAACAAGGAATCGGAAATGTTTCTAAGCTGCCTTATTCCATTAAGGTACTTTTAGAATCAGTGCTTCGCCAAGTAGACGGTAGAGTGATCAAAAAGGAACACGTTGAAAACTTGGCAAAATGGGGAACTGCCGAGGTAAAAGAAATTGATGTTCCATTTAAACCTTCTCGTGTTATTTTACAAGACTTCACGGGTGTGCCAGCTGTCGTTGACCTTGCTTCTTTAAGAAAAGCAATGGCAGATGTGGGGGGAGACCCAGATAAAATCAACCCTGAAATTCCAGTTGACCTGGTCATTGACCACTCTGTACAAGTCGATAAAGCTGGAACTGAAGATGCATTAAACATTAACATGGATTTAGAATTCGAACGTAACGCAGAGCGTTATAACTTCCTTAGCTGGGCAAAGAAAGCGTTTAACAATTATCAAGCTGTTCCGCCTGCAACAGGGATCGTTCACCAAGTGAACTTAGAGTATCTTGCAAGTGTTGTTCATGCAATCGAAGAAGATGGCGAGATCATCACTTACCCAGATACATTAGTTGGTACTGACTCACATACAACAATGATTAACGGTATCGGTGTACTTGGATGGGGCGTTGGCGGTATCGAAGCAGAAGCTGGTATGCTTGGTCAGCCTTCATACTTCCCAGTACCAGAAGTTATTGGTGCTAAATTAGTTGGAGAGCTTCCAAACGGAACAACTGCAACTGACCTTGCCTTAAAAGTGACACAAGTTCTTCGTGAAAAAGGCGTAGTGAACAAGTTCGTCGAGTTCTTCGGACCTGGTGTTGCACAATTGCCGTTAGCAGATCGTGCAACGATTGCAAACATGGCGCCAGAATACGGTGCTACTTGCGGATTCTTCCCAGTAGATGAAGAAGCGCTAGCTTACCTTCGCCTTACTGGACGTGATGAAGAGCAAATTAATATCGTTGAAGAATATTCTCGCGCAAATGGCTTATTCTATACGCCAGATGCAGAAGAGCCAATTTTTACAGATGTTGTGGAAATTGATCTTTCTCAAATTGAATCAAACTTATCTGGTCCAAAGCGTCCACAAGATTTGATTCCACTTTCTAAAATGAAAGAAACGTTCCATCAGCACATTGAAAGCCCAGCTGGTAACCAAGGGTTTGGCTTAGAAAAATCAGAGCTAGACAAACAAATCGAATTTGACCTAGCAAATGGTGAAAAAGCTGTGATGAAGACAGGTGCGATTGCGATTGCAGCGATTACGAGCTGTACGAATACATCGAACCCATACGTCTTAATCGGAGCAGGTCTTGTTGCGAAGAAAGCAAGTGAGCTTGGCATGAAGGTGCCAAACTACGTGAAAACGTCACTAGCGCCAGGTTCTAAGGTTGTAACAGGATACCTCGTGAACTCAGGACTTCTTCCATACTTAAGAGACCTCGGATTTAACATCGTTGGGTATGGCTGTACAACTTGTATCGGAAACTCAGGACCGCTTGAAAAAGAAATTGAAGATGCTGTCTCTGAAAATGATCTGCTGATCACTTCTGTTTTATCAGGTAACCGTAACTTCGAAGGTCGTATCCACCCGCTTGTAAAAGGAAACTACCTTGCATCTCCACCATTAGTTGTGGCTTATGCACTTGCTGGTACGGTGAATATTGATTTAACAAAAGATCCGATCGGTGTCGATAAAAATGGCGAGAACGTTTATTTCAATGACATTTGGCCATCAATGGATGAAATCAACAGCGTCGTGAAAAGCACTGTCACACCTGAGCTATTCCGTTCAGAGTATGAAACTGTTTTTGACAACAATGACCGCTGGAATGAAATTAAAACGACGGACGATGCATTGTATAAATGGGATGAAAATTCCACATACATTGCAAACCCGCCATTCTTCGAAAACTTATCAGTTGAACCTGGTAAAGTTGAACCACTTAAAGGATTGCGCGTAGTGGCGAAGTTCGGTGATTCTGTCACAACAGACCATATTTCTCCTGCTGGAGCGATTGGTAAAGACACACCTGCAGGTAAATACTTGCAAGAAAGAGGCGTATCGCCTAGAGACTTTAACTCATACGGATCTCGCCGTGGTAACCACCATGTTATGATGAGAGGTACTTTTGCAAACATCCGTATTAAGAACCAAATCGCACCAGGAACAGAAGGCGGGTATACAACGTACTGGCCAACTGGTGAAGTGACATCCATTTATGATGCATGCATGCGTTATAAAGAAGATGGAACTGGTCTTGCGATCTTAGCAGGTAAAGATTACGGAATGGGTTCTTCTCGTGACTGGGCTGCAAAAGGAACAAATCTTCTTGGAATTAAATTCGTTCTAGCGGAAAGCTTTGAGCGTATCCACAGAAGTAACCTTGTCTTCATGGGTGTACTTCCTTTACAGTTTAAAGATGGAGAAAGTGCAGAAACTTATGGACTAACAGGAACAGAAACATTCGAAGTAGATGTTGATGAAACAGTTCGTCCGCGTGATCTTGTCACTGTAAAAGCAATTGATACAGATGGCAACGAGAAAACATTTGAAGTAATTGTTCGCTTTGACAGTGAAGTCGAAATTGACTACTACCGTCATGGTGGTATCCTTCAAATGGTACTGCGTGAAAAATTGGCAAGCAACTAATAAAGCAAAGAAGAGAAGGCGATTAGACAGCTTTCTCTTCTTTTTTAACATAGTGGAGGATCAATCATGTGGAAAAAAGGAATGGCAAGCGCTGTTTTACTTGTGTTGATTGGTTTACTTGCATGGAATGTATTCGGACCAAAAGAACCTGCCATCGGTCTTGAAACAGGGGACAAAGCCCCTGATTTTGAGCTCAAAACCCTTGATGGCAAAACGGCATCGTTATCTGATTATCGAGGGAAAAAAGTACTCCTCAATTTTTGGGCGACATGGTGTAAGCCTTGCCGAACAGAAATGCCAGATCTAGACGCAATTAGAAGTGAAAATGACCAAGTTGAGGTACTAGCGGTGAATTTGACGAACACTGAAAAGAGTGTGGATCACGTCGCCTCATTTATTGATGAACTTAAAGTCAGTTTTCCTGTTTTATTAGATCAAAAAGGTATTCAAGCAAGATATCAGGTACTTTCCTATCCGACGACATACATACTAGATGAAAAAGGGCGTATCCTGTCTGTAAAGCATCAAATGCTCACAAAAAAAGAAATTGAAAAAGAGCTGGATCTATAATGATTCAGCTCTTTTTTGCTTATTTTCTAAATGTTTTGGCGAAAATGGTATGAACAGAGTGGAGGTGGTGATAGACATGAGAAGAAGAAAGCGCCGTACATTTGAAGAACTTGTGCTTGAAAATAAAAAAGAATTATTAAGCAATGAGGAATTTTTAAACCAGCTTGAAGAAAAGTTGGAAGAGCGATTTAGACAGAAATAAGTTATGATTTGTCCTTTTTCGTTCATCCTAAAGAAGAGGGAGGGATGAATGATGGGTAGAGAGCATGATAAACAAGCGCAGTTTACACCAGACCATTTAGGGACAAAACCTGTAGCATACAAACGAAATAAAGGCAAAAAGATGCATAATAAATCGAATGAACAGCCTGATGTGATACAGACGAAGGGCGAATAATAGGAGGGAAGCATGATGAATGACAAGTCATATCAATCCAATCCAGATGATCGTTCTGACAATGTTGAGAAGCTGCAGGATATGATCGAAAACACACTTGAAAATATTGATGAATCTGAAGCAGCAATGGGTCTTTCAACAGAGGAAGAAAAGCAGATGATCAAGCAAAAAAATGAAAACCGTAGAACGAGTATTGACGCAATGCGTTCTGAAATAAAGGACGAGGAAGCAGCAAGAAAGAGCGGTTACACTGAATAAACCAGGGATTCCTGGTTTATTTTATTGCCTCTTTTTAGAAGAACCATTTGGAATGTGGTAAAATGTCAGAGACGTTAGGTTTTGATAGGAGAGCGATGAAAACGTGTATGTATCTAAAAAAGAAATAGAAGTCCGTTATGCAGAAACAGATCAAATGGGCATTGTGTATCATGCCAACTATTTAATTTGGATGGAAGTCGGCAGAACAGCGTTAATTAAAGAATTAGGCTTTTCCTATGCCCAGTTAGAGGCAGACGGTGTCCTTGCACCTGTTGTTGATCTTCAGGTTCAATATAAGAAACCACTACTGTACGGTGAAACGGCTACAGTTCACACATGGATTGAAGAATATAACGGCGTGAAAACAGTGTATGGCTATGAAATACAAAAACCTGATGGACAAACGGCTATTACAGGGACCACCTCACATATTTGTGTGGACAAAGAAACCTTTAGACCGATTCAATTTAGAAAAGCTTTCCCTGCATGGCACAGCGTATACGAACAGTCCAAGAAGCAGGTTTGATTCATGGCCTTTGGAATTAAAAGAAGAGATTTGAATGCTTGGAAATCAGCTGTTCGGCAAGGGAAGGTGGCCTTTTTGACACACTATTGGCTTGATGACCGTTTTCCGCATGCGAATACTGTCACAAAGGCAGCCTGTCAGGATATGGAGCAATTAATCGCTTGGGGACAAAAGCATGGATTAAAGAAAGAATGGATCCATGTTCGCGAAGGTTTTCCTCATTTTGATCTCATCGGTGATTCGCAAAAACGGATTTTGCAAAAAGAGCGGTCATTAGGAAACATTCAGGAGTATGGACTTTATATTGAGTGATAAACAAAAAAGATACCCGAGGGATGAGGTATCTTTTTTGTTTATTCATAATGAAATTCTGGTTCTTTCACGGACTCGTTATAATCAATATGCAGATCATGGTTGTCAAAATACCAAATATCACTTTCTTCCACAAAGAAAGTAATGCCTTCTACTTCAGCGGTTGCGCCGGCATTTTGAGGTTCATCTTTTGCGACGCCGAGAGAAAAGCCTTTTTGTACATTACTGCACCCGCCATATCTGACAAAAAAGCGAACATGATCACCTTTTTCTAAATCCAGTTCATTCTTGTACCAATTGAGTGCATCATCTTTTATCGTTAATTTCAATGTGATCGCCCCTTTTTGAAGTCATGCTGTTTTTAAATGCAGGATGCAAAAACAGCTTTTCTTTACTTTTACCACATATTTAAATTGATGAAACGGCTAAAGCCATTTGATTTTCGGTTCAGTTTTGTTGAGAATTCGTTTGAGGTTGGCGATGTGTCTGAAGATCACAAAGCCAGCAAGAACAGCAACAACAATAATTAAAAATAGATCTTGGGTGAATATGCTGTAAATGAATGTGTAGATCCCAGTCAGCATAGATGATAATGAAACATATTTACTAATGTATAAAAATAAGAAAAAAGCAGCGATCATCGTGATAAATAAGAACGGGGCATAAAATAACAGCACGCCGCCTGATGTAGCGACCGCTTTTCCCCCTTTAAATTTTGCAAAGACAGGAAAGCTGTGACCGATAACAGCAGCAACTCCTGCTAATAAGGGATGAATGTCCAGTTGCATGAAAAACGGTAAAGCCGAAGCAAGAGTCCCCTTTAAAATATCAGCTGTGATAACGATGGACCCTGCTTTCACACCTAGTGTACGGAATGCATTCGTCGCACCTAGGTTCCCGCTGCCATGTTCACGGATATCGATTCCCTTTGCAGCTTTCCCGACAATGAGACCTGATGGAATACTGCCGAGAAGATAAGCCAAAATAAACATCAAAGCAATTAACATCTGCATAACTCCTTTATATTCTCCCTCTTGTCTTACATTTTAACATGATCTTATGAAAAACATGGCGATCTTTTTTTGAAAAAAAACGATGGCCGATGAATTCAGCTTTGTTTTTAACAAGAAATTCGCTAAAATAGAAGAAAAGGAGTGTCTGGATGAATCATCCTTCAAAACAAGAAATTGGGCGTATATTAAAAAGCAGTAAGCGAATTGCAGTTGTAGGTTTGTCAGATCAGCCGCACCGAACGTCCTATATGGTTTCAAAAGCCATGCAGGATGCCGGTTATGACATCATTCCTGTCAATCCAACGATTGATGAAGCACTTGGGGTAAAAGCGGTCGCCTCTTTAAAAGACATAAAAGAGCCTGTTGATATCGTCAATGTCTTTAGACGTTCTGAGTTTTTGCCTGAGGTGGCGAAAGAATTTCTTGAAATAGACGCACCTGTTTTTTGGGCGCAGCAAGGCGTATATCATGAAGAGGCAAAAAGGCTGATTGAGGAAAATGGCAAGGTCGCCATCATGGACTTATGTATCAAAGTGGCTCATGCGATGACAAAAACTCATTAAATCGTCAAAAATCCTTGGTTTTTCAAGGATTTTTGCTTTTTTGTTGCAGAAATATATTTGCGATTCTAGAAGAAAGCGATAAAATAAGGCGACAGGGACCTATCGGTGACCTTGCATATCGAGAAAAAGAGCGATAAGATAAATATAGAACATTTGTTCTGTTTTGCTAAAACCATCATATGATTGCATTTGGCTTATGAAACAGTCTTGTTTATAATGGACTTCTAGTTCTGATTGCAGAATGTAGAACATTCTCATAACCGTGCAAAAGAGCATGTATCGCTGAATCACACATGCATGGTGATGATGCAGCTTATTAAAGTGGACAGTAATGAGCAGCATGATCATCATTAAAATCTAGAGAGATCATTGATGATTAGCCGGTTATGTTTGTTAGTGAAAGGGGATTAAGCATTTGGTTAAAAAGCAGCAAGTAGATTATAACGATGATTCTATTCAGGTGCTAGAGGGGCTTGAAGCGGTCCGTAAACGCCCAGGGATGTATATTGGATCGACGGATTCACGCGGTCTTCATCACCTTGTCTATGAGATTGTAGACAACTCTGTCGATGAAGTGCTCGCTGGCCATGGAGATCATATCATTGTCAAAATACATAAAGATAACAGCATTTCCGTCCAAGATAAAGGGCGCGGAATGCCTACTGGTATGCATAAGCTTGGAAAACCGACACCAGAAATCATTTTAACGGTCCTGCACGCAGGCGGAAAATTTGGTCAAGGTGGTTATAAAACAAGTGGTGGACTTCACGGGGTTGGGGCGTCCGTTGTGAACGCACTTTCAGAGTGGCTCACCGTGACGATAGAACGCGATGGATTTATTTATCACCAGCGCTTTGAACATGGCGGAAAGCCAGTCACATCACTTGAAAAAATCGGGAAAACGAAAAAGACCGGTACACTGATTCATTTTAAGCCAGATCCAACGATGTTCAGTGTCACCACCTATAATTTTGATACATTATCAGAGCGTTTAAGAGAATCAGCCTTTTTATTAAAAGGGCTAAAAATAGAGCTGATTGATGAGCGCCATGATGTGCAGGAAACCTTTTATTATGAGACAGGTATTGAAGCGTTCGTTGCTTATTTAAACGAGGAAAAGGATGTACTTAGTGAAGTCGTTTCGTTTGAAGGCGAACATCAGTCCATTGAAGTCGATTTTGCCTTTCAATTTAACGACGGATATTCAGAAAATATTTTGTCGTTCGTCAATAACGTAAGAACCAAAGATGGCGGTACGCATGAGTCTGGTGCAAAAACGGCCATGACGAGAGCCTTTAATGAATATGCACGCAAAGTGACCCTTTTAAAAGAAAAAGACAAAAATTTAGAAGGTACAGATATTCGTGAAGGCCTGTCAGCTGTTATTTCTGTCAGAATTCCTGAAGAACTTCTTCAATTTGAAGGACAAACAAAAGGAAAGCTTGGAACGAGTGAGGCAAGGTCAGCTGTTGATGCCGTGATTTCTGAAAAATTGGCTTATTTTCTTGAAGAAAACCGCGAAACGGCGACACTGCTTGTGAAAAAAGCGATTAAAGCGCAGCAGGCAAGAGAAGCGGCTAGAAAAGCAAGAGAAGAAGCAAGGAGCGGCAAGAAACGGAAAAAATCTGAAGCAACACTCAGCGGAAAATTAACACCTGCTCAATCTAGAAACCCGGCAAGAAATGAACTGTATCTAGTAGAGGGCGACTCTGCTGGTGGATCAGCCAAGCAAGGACGTGATCGAAAATTCCAAGCGGTGCTACCGCTTCGAGGAAAGGTCATTAATACAGAGAAAGCAAAGCTTGCGGATATTTTCAAAAACGAAGAAATCAACACCATTATCCATGCCATTGGCGGCGGGGTTGGTGTCGATTTTAATGTAGAAGACATCAATTATGACAAAATTGTCATCATGACAGATGCTGATACAGATGGCGCGCATATTCAGGTTCTATTGCTTACATTCTTCTACCGCTATATGAAGCCGCTGATTGAGCATGGCAAAGTATTCATTGCCCTTCCGCCTTTATATAAAGTTAGCAAAGGCTCAGGGAAGAAAGAAGTCATTGAATATGCTTGGTCTGATGAAGAAATGGATGACGTGTTAAAGAAAGTTGGAAAAGGATATACGATTCAACGCTATAAAGGTTTAGGTGAAATGAATGCCGACCAGCTATGGGAAACGACAATGAATCCAGAGTCGAGAACGCTTGTCAGGGTGAAGATCGATGATGCTGCACGGGTGGAGCGCCGCGTCACGACACTGATGGGTGACAAAGTAGAACCACGCCGTAAATGGATTGAAAAGAATGTCGCCTTTGGACTTGATGAGGAAAGCAACATTCTTGAAAATGAAAACTTGTCGCTAGCTGAGGAGGTTTAAACATGGCACAACAAGAACGATTTCATGATTTACCGTTAGAAGAAGTGATTGGGGACCGTTTTGGTCGCTATAGTAAATATATTATCCAAGATCGTGCACTTCCAGATGCACGTGATGGATTAAAGCCTGTACAACGAAGAATTTTATATGCAATGTATGCGGAAGGAAATACACAAGATAAAAACTTCCGTAAAGCTGCCAAAACAGTCGGTAACGTAATTGGTAACTATCATCCGCATGGTGATTCTTCTGTTTATGAAGCAATGGTGAGAATGAGCCAGGATTGGAAAGTGCGAAATGTGCTGATTGAGATGCATGGAAATAACGGGAGTATCGACGGAGATCCTCCTGCTGCCATGCGTTATACGGAAGCAAGGCTTTCTGCAATTGCATCAGAGCTTTTAAAAGACCTCGACAAGGAGACAGTCGAATTTGTCGCGAACTTTGATGATACAAGCAAAGAGCCTGTTGTCTTACCAGCGATGTTTCCCAACCTTCTTGTGAACGGGTCAACAGGGATTTCAGCCGGTTATGCGACTGATATTCCGCCGCACCACCTAGGAGAAGTGATTGATGGCGTGATTAAGCGAATTGAACAGCCGCATTGTACGGTTGAAGATTTAATGACAGTCATCAAAGGGCCAGATTTCCCAACAGGCGGGATCATTCAAGGTGTGGATGGTATTAAGAAGGCATATGAAACAGGAAAAGGAAAGATTATGATTCGCGGAAAAGCGGAGATTGAAACCATCCGCGGTGGACGCCAGCAAATCGTGATCACAGAAATTCCTTATGAAGTGAATAAGGCCAATCTTGTCAAAAAGATGGACGAGTTCCGCATTGAAAGAAAAGTAGAAGGGATTTCTGAAGTTCGGGATGAGACGGACCGTACCGGCCTTCGGATTGTTGTAGAGCTGAAAAAAGAAGCGGATGCGAATGGTGTCTTGAATTTCTTATATAAAAATTCTGATCTGCAAATCCCATATAACTTTAATATGGTCGCGATACATAACAGAAGACCGACTTTAATGACGCTTACAACTGTACTAGACGCTTACATTGCTCATCAAAAAGAAGTGGTGACGAACCGCTCAGCATACGAGCTTCGAAAAGCAAAAGAACGTCATCATATTGTAGATGGATTAATTAAAGCTCTTTCCATTTTAGATGAAGTCATTGCGACGATTCGTTCGTCTAATGATAAGCGTGATGCGAAAAACAATTTGATGGAAAAATATGATTTTACAGAAGCACAATCAGAAGCGATTGTTTCTCTCCAGTTATATCGTTTAACAAATACAGATATCACTCAACTAAGAGACGAAGCAAGAGAGCTTGACGTGCGAATTGCAGAGCTTGAAGACATTTTAGCGAATGAGAAGAAGCTGTTTAAAGTCATTACGAACAACTTGAAGAAGTTGAAAAAGACGTATGCTGATGAAAGACGATCCGTCATTGAGGAAAAAATTGAAGAAATTAAGATTAACCTTGAAGTGATGATCGCATCAGAGGACGTGTACGTCACAGTCACAAAGGATGGATACATCAAACGGACGAGCCAGCGCTCCTATGCTGCATCAAACGGTAAGGACTTCGGTATGAAGGATACAGACCGACTGATTCACCAGTTTGAAATGAATACAACAGATGTTCTTCTGCTATTTACGAATAGAGGGAGCTACATTTACTGTCCAGTTCATCAGTTGCCAGATATACGCTGGAAAGACATGGGGCAGCACATTACGAATATTATTTCGATTGATCGCGATGAAACCATTCAAAAAGCGATCCCAATTAAAGAATTCGATGAATCATCGTATCTCCTGTTCTTTACAAAAGGCGGTATGGTGAAGAAAACAGAGCTTCTCCAATATAAAGCGCAGCGTTATTCAAAACCGCTTGTCGCCTTGAATTTAAAAGGTGATGATGAACTTGTAGATGTTCATGTCACAACAGGTCAGCAAGAATTGTTTATTGCAACGAAAAATGGCTATGGATTATGGTTTGATGAAGAAGAAGTGAGTGTGGTCGGTCCGAGAGCGGCTGGTGTGAAAGGCATCAATTTGAAGGACGGAGACGAGGTGGTCTCTGGACAAATCATTGATCCGAAGAACAATGTGCTTGTTCTTACGACACAAAGAGGTGCTGTGAAGCGGATGAACCTCTCTGAATTTGATAAGACATCAAGAGCAAAACGTGGAGTGATCATGCTAAGAGAATTAAAGAAAAACCCTCACAGAATTGTTGCTGTGATTGCTGCTTCACTGCACGATACACTTGAGATTGATACGGAAAAGGGTGCCACGATCCCGCTCGATATTTCCACACTAAGGGCAAATGATCGTTATAGCAATGGATCGTTTATTTTAGATGAGGAAGAGCAGGGAGAAGTAACTCAAGTTCTTTTATCACCTGCTGCATCTGACCAAGATGACAATAAATAAGCAAAACGAAAACCCCCTGCCTTACGCAGGGGGTTTTTTATATTGAGGTCAATTTAACTCTCGTGATTGCCAAACATGCTTGTGATGGCATGCACTACTTCAATTCCTTGGTAAACGAAAAGAGAAAGTGAAGTGACAGAGAATAGACCTAGAATGAATACTCTTAAGAAAAATAACATCGTGTAAAACCTCCCAATTTTTGTTTGATTTAAATGGTTGGGTTAACACGAGCTACTCGGAAATTCGAAGACTGGTAGAACACTGCAAGTAAATGCTTCTTTTTCCGGTCAAATCGATCAGTATAAGTGATGCGTGCAAATCCAGCTGCCATACTGCCAATGACTAGCAGTGCTGTAAATGCCGCAAATACTGCGTTCACATGTTTTTGTTTCTTTTCATCGCCTGCTGTCTGAACGATTTTCATTTCATGTGATTCTTGATCAGCAACCACCTTTGCATGATGGTATACCTGAACGGAATGAGGCATTGAGAACAAATGAAAACTTGCAAGTGCTATGAATAAGACTGCTAATTTTAAAAGCATATTTTTTTTCATTTTTCTCACCCCTTCCTGTTTATTTTCATGATCTTACCACGTTTTCAGTTATTTGAAAAGTCTTATTTTTTTACTTTCCCTCTTTAAAAAAGCGATAAACATCAAGACATCTATAGGACTGTTTCACTTCATGAAAGGTTTCAATTTTATTTATTAAATTTAAAAAAGTACCGAGATCAAAGATCTGGCACTTTTCAAAAAGAATGTATTGATGTCGGTTTTGCAACAGCTTTTGTAAAGATTCCTGCAATACAAATGGCAAACAGAACAAAAATAAACGCATGAAGCAGACCGACTTGATTGGCGAGCAGTCCTAAAACAGGGGGCCCTGATAGAGAGGCTGTATACCCAGATAAAGTGACGATACTGACACGTTTGACAGCATAGCGGCTATCATCACCAGCTGCTGAAATGGTCAGCGGGAAGCCTAAGGACGCGCCAAGTCCCCATAAAAAGATAGATATCATACACACGACGAGTGAAATCTTTAAAATCACCAAGAATAGTCCGGCGGCAGCAGATAAAATCGCGACTCTTAGCAACAGCACCCTGCCAAAGCGATCAATGAAACGTCCGCTCAGTAATCTGCCACTAATCATCCCGCACAAAAATAATGCATAGATGACCGTACTCATTGAATGAGAAACCTGATAGCCATCAACCATTGCTAGTGGAATCCAATCATTTGCAGAACCTTCTACAAATGCGAGACATAAGGCAATCATCGCTAATGAGATCGTCCGTTTGTTCAGCCATGATGTTTGAGAAGCCTCAACTGATTCTGTCTGCGTCTTATCCGGATCTTTTCCTGTCCCGTGCGGAATAAACCGTGTACAAATCAGGATGCTGAGAAAGAAAAGGAGTGCAATGGTGAGAAGGTGAATGAGGACAGACACACCTAAATAAATAAAGAGAATTCCGGCACCTGCACCAATTAACGTTCCAATACTGAAAGAAGCATGCAAAATCGGCAGGATCGTTCTCTTGATCTGATACTCAATCTCCGTTCCTTCTAAGTTCATGGCTACATTGCACATGCCTGAGCCTGAACCAAAAAGAAAAAGACCAGCAGTGACAATCAGCGTAGAAGAGAGGGCGGCGCCGATTGCAAGGGTTGAGAATCCAATAAACATCAAAAAAGCGCTGACCACAATCGCCACTCGGCCGCCTTTTTTGCGAACGAATACATTGGAAAGAATCAGCCCGACAATGGAACCTACAGATAAGCCGAGTAAAATGAGTCCCATTGTGCCTGTATCTGCTTGTAATAAATCTCTCACTTCTGGTGTTCTTGAAAACCAAGTGGAGATGGATATCCCAGACATCGTAAAAATAACAATAATCGCTTTATACCACTTTAATTTCATCTAATCCCTCATATCTATGTAGTCATACAGAACAAATCTACTCGATTATAAAGGAGACTTCTTGATTCGTAAATAACATGAGGGAGGATCATCATGAAGAAAATATTCCAACTTCATCATTCTTTGATAGAATAAAGACAAAAGGGGCGATACATATGTCATATCGAATAGGTATTTTAAAGGGAGACGGGATTGGACCGGAAATTGTTGATTCTAGTATGCGTATTTTAAAGACAGCGCTATCACAGTTCAAAGAACCATTTGTGGAATTTGTAGAGTGTCCTATCGGTGCTGAAGCCATTCATTCTCATCAAGATCCAGTGCCAGCTTCTACTATAGCCGCCTTGAAAAAATGCCATGGCTGGATATTAGGACCTCATGATTCAGCTTCATATCCTGATCAATTGAAAGAAAGAAGAAATCCAAGTGGAGAACTGCGTCATACATTTGATTTATTTGCAAATATTCGTCCATCGCAATCGCTGCCAGGTGTGAAAAGCGTTGCCAGTGGTGTCGACCTTGTCATTTTTCGAGAAAATACAGAAGGCTTTTATCCAGACCGGAATATGTATCAGGGGACAGGAGAGTGGATGATTACACCAGATGTCGCCATATCTACAGGTGTGTTTACAAAAAAAGCAATTACCCGTATTGCCCACGCAGCCTTTCAACGTGCAGTGGAGAGGAGGGGGAAAGTCACCATTGTTCATAAAGCGAACGTGATCAAATTAGGATCTGGCTTGTTTTTACGAACATGTCAAGAGGTAGCGAAAGCATATCCACAAGTGGAGGTAGAGGATATTCATATTGATGCGATGGCTGCTCATTTAGTGAGACGTGCAGGTGATTTTGATGTGATTGTGACAGAAAATATGTTTGGCGACATTTTATCTGATCTTGCAGGGGAACTAGTCGGCAGTTTAGGAATGGCACCCTCGTTAAATTGCAACGAAAATCAAGCGATGGCACAGGCGGCACATGGTTCAGCACCTGATATAGCTGGTCAAAATATCGCCAATCCAATGGGCATGATTCTTTCTACAGTAATGCTTTGTAACTGGCTACATGTGAAATATCAAGATGAAAGATTAAAACAGACAGCCAGTCTGATCGAACATACTCTTGATGAGACCTTAAAAAAGAACTTGAAAACGAAGGATTTAGGAGGAAATGAGACGACGACACAATTCACCGAGGCATTCATTCAAATGATGAATGAAGTTTCAATAAAAGGGAGATGAATATGAAAACAGAAAAAGAAAAGATGATCAAGGGAGAATACTATCACCCAAATGACCACACATTGATGGCAGATCGAGCAAAAGCACGACAATTGACATTTGCCTATCAGCAAACAAATGAGCCATCACAGAGAAAGGCCATTTTAAAGGAGCTTTTAGGCGCTTGCGGAGATGATGTGGTATTTGAAGGCAGAATACAATGTGATTATGGATACAATATCGAGGTTGGCGAGCATTTTTTTGCAAATTTTGATGCTGTGTTATTAGATGTTTGCAAGATTACAATTGGAGATCATTGTTTGTTAGGTCCGAATGTACATATATATACAGCTGGACATCCGTTAAATCCAGAAGAACGTCAAACAGGTATTGAATTCGGCAAACCAGTCACAATTGGACATCATGTATGGATTGGCGGCGGCGCCATTATCAATCCAGGTGTGACAATCGGAGATCATGCTGTCATTGCATCAGGAGCCGTTGTGACAAAAGATGTTCCGTCAAATGTGATTGTTGGCGGGAATCCTGCAAAAATCTTAAAACATTTAGAGGAATGAAAATCTGACGAATCAACCGTTGGATTTTCATTTTTGTTTTATCTCAATAAGATAAGTATACTTAATAATGAGACAAAGAAAATTCAATTGTTGTTTAACTTCCTAGAATATATATTATGTAAACTAGATATTAATTAATGCAAAAAAAGAGAACCTTTGACTTGATCCTCTTTATTATTAGATTTTATATTCAATTGACTCAAACGCAGCACTATTTTCCAGTCTCAGCAAACTGTTTCAATCGATCTCCAATTTCATCTCTTACCCTTTGGAAAAATACCCACTTCTCTTCTTCTGTTCCTTCTGCTTTTGCTGGATCATCAAAGCCCCAATGGACACATTGGACATGAGGAGGAGTCATCGGGCATTTATCAGCTGCGTCACCGCATAGTGTGACGACTAAGTCAGCGTGATGCAATATCTTCTGATCAATCAGGTCAGACGTTTGATGAGAAATATCAATCCCTATTTCTTTCATTGCTTTTACAGCATTCGGATTTAATCCATGAGCTTCAATACCAGCGCTATAGATCTTCCACTCATCTCCAAGATATTTTTTAGCCCAACCTTCAGCAGTATATAACTGAAAACTTATATAATCAATTGATTATATGAATTCAAACAAAGATTCATTCGTGTGAAAATGATTGATTTAAATACCCACTTCTCTTCTTCAAATGAAACCACATAGTTATTTAAATAGCCCAGTCCTCCTAATTGGCAAAAAGGTGTTGATAAAAACAAAAGACAGAGATCTTGTGCCTTTTATCATTCGAGTGAAATTAAATAATCAAGAAGAAAAAACTTACGAGCAAAGGCGGTTATACATGCCACTGGTACGTGGAAAAACCCTAACCCAATAAATGCTGAAGGGATTATGACAGAAAATGAACAATCGAATGGTATTCCTGATATTTTAAATCGCGATCTGACTCGGTATCAGAATTGCAGTAGTTGGCATTGGGCATTCTGCTGTTAACACTTTGCTCGAGCTGCCAAAGCTAAAAGAGACATCAAAAAGCACAGAAATGATATGGATTTTAAGAAAGCAGGATATTAGTGAGGTATTAAGAGGAGAAAACAATGATCAATTGCCTGCAAGAGGTCAACTAGATGGAAAGGACCCTTCTTGGTGTCCTTTGATCAGAAGGAGAAAGAGGGTCCATTAATAAAGATACAGTTATTGTTTCAACTAATTAAAGGACCCTTGTTCTTGTCTTGGTACAAATTAGATAGGTCATAAAGGTTTTTGGGGTAATTCCATTATTTGAATCTCCATTCCCCATGAAGTTGTGATATAGAAAAATCCAAGAGGACTCAGCTCTCTAACTTTAACATCAGACTGTTCTGCAAAATATTTTAAAGCTTCTTCTATATCGGTAACTGTAATAGCTAGATGAGCTACACCGATATCACTGGGTTTTAGGTGAACATTCTGTTGATCTGGCGTCGACCATTGAACCAGTTCAATCTTTCTACCGCCATATTGCAAAAATGCCGCCCCTTCTACAACTGAATGTTCGTGAACCCCAAAGTATCTTTTTAAACTATCGTCCTCAAACTGCATCCGTCCTGGCCGGAACAAGACTTCAAAACCCAAAATATGAGTGAAGAATTCAACTGCTACTTCGATATCGGGTACTACAAATCCTGAATGCTCGATTGTGCCTTGGAAAATTGTATTTTTCATATCGCTAAACCCCTTTGATTTTTTGGAAGTAAATGATTCATAATAAAGTGGTATTTAAAGCAGCTATAAATTAGGTTCAATACAAGTCAAGTGATGTTGGCACTACTGCAAGAATTAGAACAACAATACCTGAGCCTTGATATACTATAATATTCTTTTGTGATTTCTGAATCTTTTTTGAATATCCATTAAAATTTACATGTTCCATCTGAACAATAATCATCGAGCGACGACTCTAATTTATGCTCTTCAACCTTACGATTCGCGTACTCTTCTTTCCATACCTGTTGTAATGTTTCTAAAAACACTTCGCTAGGTTGTGCTCCTGAGATGACATATTTATCATTCACAACGTAAAAGGGCACGCCCTGAATCCCAATTTTAGATCCCTCGGCTCTATCAGCTGCGATATTCTCGCTATATTGATCATTTGATAAAACATCCAAAGCTTCGTTGCCATCAAGACCTATTTCACTTGTAAGTTGAGCAAGTGTTGCGTGATCACCGATATCTAGTGAATCTGTGAAATGAGCTTTCAAAATACGCTCCATAAACTCCCGAATCTTCCCTTTCTCTTTTGCATAATAAGAAAGACGAAGTGCATCATATGAATTTGTAGGAATCATTGTATCAAATTGATAATCTAACCCAACCTCTTTTGCTTTCTGTTTCAATTGATTGTTCAGTACTTTTGCTTTTTCATATGGGACACCATGCTTAGAGGATAATACTTGATGGATATCCATTCCTGTATTTTTTTTCGCATATGGATCTAATTGAAAATGTCGAAATAAGACTTCGACCTCTTCTTTATGTTCAAACTGTTCTAACCCTATTTCAAATTGACGTTTGCCAATATAACAAAACGGGCAAACAAAATCAGACCAAATTTCTACTTTCATCCTATGTTCCCCCTTTATGATTTTGATGAATGTATCTTGTCCATTCTTCTTTATTACGCTTTTGAACGTGCGAGCTGGGATGATGTTAATTAAAATCTTTTTAACTAATCCCACCAATGCTTTTTTTAAAACGTTCGTGCTACCGCTTTTGCTTTTTCAATTGTTGAAGTAACAATTTCTTCTTCTTTAGTTGGATCATAGTCAATACCTTCAACAAAAATCGTTGGTTCCACTTCAATTCCAACAAACTTCAGCGCACCTCTTACGTAAGAATCGGAATGTTCCATTCCAATTGCCTGCGAATAAAATCCTCCCATTCCATGAATATGGATTGCTTTTTTCCCTTTCATCAATCCTTCTGGACCTTCTGATGTATATTTAAACGTTTTTCCAGCACTCATGATTGTATCAAAATAGGCTTTTAATAAAGGTTGGATTCCTAAATTCCACATTGAAGACTGAATGATGTATTTATCTGCCTCCATAAATTGCTTTGTGAATGCATTCACTGCTTCTATTTTTTGTGCTTCAACATCTGTTAGCACTTCCCCACTTCTTAACTTCTTTTGTCCAGTTAAAAAATCAGCATCGATTAATGGCACATTTGCATAATAGACATCTACTTCTATTATTTCATCTGTTGGATTTACTTCCTTATATTCATTGATAAATGCTCTAGCAACTTGCGTACTTCTTGATTGTTCCTCACTTTGAGGTGTTCCTTTAACAAATAATACTTTTGACATGATCATTTCCCCTTTATGATTTTGATTTTGAATACTTATAAAAAGAATTCACACGCAATATTTTGGTATGACTCTAAATGATTCCTATAATTTCTGCTGAATCAACAACCTCATACAAAAAGCTCATTTAATGATTATAAACAATGGGCATTTTTCCGATTAATTGGGGTTGCCTAGCAGCGTCATACATGAGTTTAGCGACATTTTCCCTAGATACGGACATTTTAGCTGGCTGATCGCCGAATGAATAACCGTAAGATTGCCCGTTGTATTTGATATTAGGATTAATGATTCGAACGACTGTCCAATCCAGGTTCGATTGTTTAATCAGTTCTCCTATCTTCTTCATTTCGGCATAACCATTTGGCATGAGAAGTTTAGGCAATATTCTTGGCAATATCGTCGATAAGCTTTTCTTATCGTCTTCAGATTGCAAGGCTGGCGTCGCGAGTGTAATCAACCTTTTTTTGGTGAATTTCTTCATCGCTTTGACAATTCGGTTATGTCCGTCGGCGATCGGTGTACCTTTTTGTTTTCGAGACAAATCAATGCCGGGACCTAAGGTGCTTATCACGACATCAGCTTCTGAAACTGCCGTTTCAATAGCTGAAGTGTTCGTTAGTTCACCCGTTACAATGCGTAAATTCGAATGCTTTTGCTTGATTTTCTCAGGGTTTCTAACATATACCGTAACGAAATCTCCGTTTTCTAATGCAAACTGTGTTAAAAGTTGACCGATTGCACCAGTTGCCCCAAAAATAGTGATATTCATGGTCGTCTATCTCCTTTTGTTATTCAGAATGATCACAATGATTTCCTTGATCAAAAATCTTTCGTGATAACATGTGTTATTTAAGCAACGCGCGTTGTATAATTGATGATAAGATGAAAAAGAATAATAAACAATAACCAAAATAGCCAATATGTAGTTTACGCAACACTTCTATATGTATTGTCGTTTTTAGACAAGATGATGAACCCTAAAAGGAGAAAATGATTATGCCAAAAAAAGATCCGAGAATCCTTCGTACAAGACAGTTGATTGTAGACTCTTTTCTTTCGTTAGCTAGTGAAAAAGATTTCAACCATATAACGGTACGTGATATCACAGAAAAGGCTACTATTAACCGGGCTACATTTTATGCGCACTTTGACGATAAATTTGATTTGTTACATTCTACAATCACCAATACATTTACAGACAAATTGAAAAAAAGACTCAATGATCACGATGGATTCAATGAAAAAGTCATTGCAAATATTTTTCTAGCCATGTGTGATCACCATAAAGAGATAAGCGACCTATGTCCCAAAGGTTATCATTCTTTAGGAACTATTATCGAAAGTAAAATTAAAGAGGAGTTACAGAAACTAATAGCTGATCTTATGCTAAAAGGAACTAACAACATCATCGAATTAGAGGATAAACAAATGGTAACAACCCTATCTACTATGCTAAGTTGGGGGATATACGGAGCTGCATACACATGGAATAAGGATGGAAGACTTATTTCATCAGAAGAGCTAGTGACTAAGACACTGCCTATCTTTAGAAATGGTATGAGTCAGTATTTTCTTTAATGAAATGATGTTAACAATCTGCTTGAACCGGCAGTGCTAAATGATCAATTGTCTGCAAGAGGTCAATTAGGCAGGCTCGATTCGTTGTTGCTTAAATGACTGGTGATAAAGAGTCTGCTGCCTGTATTAGATGAGATATGTTATTGGGGAGAGGAACAAATGAAAAATAATTAGGTGGAGTGGAAAGAAAGCTACTACGGTTTAAACACGCTTTCTAAAGTAGCTTTCTCCTCATCTTATATCAATCCGATTGGCTCATTTTGTTGATGTGCTAACTCCATTCCTTCTGCCAGATAGAGAGCGTTCTTCTTATCTAATCAGGCCAACTGTGAATCAGTTGACGTAATATAACTGCAACGGTCCTACAAACATCTAGCATTAAGTAACTATCAGAATCCGAAAGATTCAGCAAAGGAATGATGTCATCTGTAAAGTTCTCAAATGGTATGTCCCCGCCAAAACCCTCCATATCATCTAAATTCATTTCGCAAATATTACTCCTGATTGAACCTATAATAGGACAACGAGGCACGCAACGCTCTATTCTACCAGAGTCCTAAGGTTATTTTGATTTAATCCCTGCCCCACAAAGAGGTATGATAATGGTTTCTTCTGATTCCTTTTGATATTTCATGTAGCCAGCAAAATTGATGGCAGATGTCACTTCGACATAAAATCCTTTCTGACTCAGTTTAGAGCGTGCATGTATAATTTCTCCTTCTTCAATATCAATAAACGTACCATTCGTCTTGTATACAGCTTCTAAAATTTGTTTAGAACGCGCTGGGGCAGCAATAGCGATCCCTTCTGCTACAGTCCCTTTATTTGTCACAGGCGTTGCTGATTCTTCTTCATTTTGATAGGCTTTCACAAGGGGTGCGCAGTTTTTCGCTTGTACAGCAACAATTTTCGGTATTTTATGAATGAGACCATTTTCGAATAACTCTCTAAAGCCATAATATGCACCGAGCAGCAGAGTGCCGTTTCCAACCGGAATGATTAAAGCATCCGGTGCTCCTTTTAGTTGCTCATAGATTTCATAGGCGTATGTTTTTGTACCCTCGAAAAAATAAGGGTTATAGACATGGCTTGCATAAAAAACGTTTTCTTCGTCTACTGCCTTTTGGGCCGCAGCTGCAATGTCCTCTCGTGTACCATGAATTTCTTTAATCGTTGCTCCGTGGGCTTTTATTTGAGCGACTTTTTTAGGTGATGTTTGATCACTTAGATAGATGTCACAGGCAATACCACAACGCGCAGCATACGCAGCAATTGCCGTTCCTGCATTCCCGCTGCTATCAGCAATGACTTTTGTTACCCCTAATTCCTTAGCTTTTGTCATTAACACAGCTGCTCCACGGTCTTTAAATGATAGTGTCGGCATCATATAATCAACTTTTACATAAGTGTTTGGCTCATTAGGATCTAGAACGATTAAAGGAGATTGGCCCTCGCCCATTGTCACAGTTTCCCACGTCTTAGAATCTTTTGGAAATGGCATGGTTTCAACATAACGCCATAATGAATTTGGATAGTGATCCCAAGCTGTGACGTCTATTTTCGGGGTATCTTTCACTAGATTTAATACTCCACCACAATCACATTTCCATAGAGTTGGTGTCATCTCATATTTTTTCCCGCAATGGTTACAACTTAATTGATTCATTCTTCATCTGCCCCTTTGAATATTTTTTTATACAAAATATAATTTTTTATATAGGGTGGTCAAAAAAATATTCTAAATATATGCAATGGCATCCATTTCAATTTTGAAACCAAAATGTAATTCATTCGTTGGTACAATCGTACGTGCTGGTTTATGTTCACCGAAAAATTCGGTATAAACCGCATCTACTTTGTCCCATAATTCAATATCTGAAATGTATAATGTCATGCGCAAAATCTTTTCTTTTTGACTTCCAGCAGCCTCTACAATCATCTCTACATTCTTAAGCGCTTGTAATGTCTCTTTTTCAATGGGGCCGAACTCTTTTTCTGTCGTTTCAGGATTGATGGCAAATTGTCCTGACACATAGACCGTGTTTTGATGAATGGTTGCGAATGCATAGTGTCCGTTTGATTTTAGATTTCCTACCTCGAGTATGCTTTCCATTTTGACACTCCTTACCTCGATTTATTTTTGATTTCATCCAAATAGCTATAGACGGTTACTTTGGAAATACCTAACATAGATGCGACCTTCTCAACAGATCCTTTCATTAAAAAAATGCCCTTTTCATCCATAAATTTGATTAGTTCAATTTTTTCATGACGTTTCATGACTGGGTGAACACTGTTTTGAATGATTTGTTGAATCAATTGATCTACTATTTCTTCCACATTTTCAAGATCATCATTTGATGTTGTTTCTTTCTCTTGAGCTTCCACCTGTGTAGTAAGAAAAGTATCCATAAATTGCTGCATTTGATTCAGTGCTTCAACATCAAAATTGATACAGAAAGCACCGATCACTTTTTGCTTTGAATCACGTATTAATGAAGTCGAAGAACGAATCGTACGCTTATCTTCTGTTACAAATGTATAACCAGCCAGATAATCTTCTTTAAAATCTTCTGATTGTAATACAGTCTTGACTAGATGATCAAATGATTGGCCGATTTCTCTTCCTGTCACATGGTTATTTACTGTAAACATGACAGATGCTTGAGGATTCGTTAAATCATGAATCACCACTTCACAATTTGGTCCAAACATTTTTGCAGTAGATTTTGCTAAAGGAATATAACTCTCTAATAACTTTTTAATATGTTCCATGCCTAAGCACCTCATTTTTTTATTCCACTAGATTATATAATTTTTTATATATAAAAACAATATATAGATTTATTTATATATTGTAATGCTCACAAGATCACAAATATGAAAATCACCACATAAAAAAAGCAGCCATTGACTGCTTTTTGCTTATGCTCCTTTCTAATTGTCTTCCTGCTGGATTCCATACAAAATGACGTCAATTCCCCATCGGAATCGTTCCATTGATACGGTATCACCTGCAAACATTTCTTCTTTTACACGATGAATGAAAGGAAACTGCGTTTTGTCTGCTTGAAGAAATGCTTTTTTTGTGTCTGAAATCTGTGAAGAGCCTTGTTTCTTCCAAGAGACCTTTTCGTAAGCTACAGAAGATACGTATAACAGCAATAGGTCTACTCCCCATGCTGCGGATGTAGATTTGATCCCACCTTCATGCAATGCAGCGAGAATACGTTCGGTCAACTGAAGAAAGTTCGTTCCTTGTGGAATGGTGGAAAGAGAAATTTCAGCGAGACCCGGTTTTTCGAATAGCAGTAGGAAATAAGTATGCAATATGTCGAATAACTGTTCTTTCCATGTGCCATCCTCTGAATCTGGATAAACCATTTGTCCGAGACCATAATCCAAAACGAAAGCACTGAGTTCTTGAACATTATTCACGTAGACATACAAGGATGCAGGTCCCGTATCCAATGATTTAGCCACCTTACGCATACTCATGCCCTCTATTCCTTGCTCCTTAAGAAGCTCATAGGCCGTTTTCACAATCAGCTCACGGCTTAAGGGTTCTTTAGCCGGCCGAGACCGGCGACTGATCATACGACGATTTGAATTGTTCATACTCTCTTTATAACATGTCAAAGTAAAATAGTAAATTGAGCATCAATCATCATCCTTTTGAAAAGAATTCATCATATTTGCAAGCTTGACCGCAGCGTCATTTGAAAAACACAGTTTTAAACTATTCTCCGATTCATGCGCTTTTTCCGATGAATATTCATACATCATGTCTTCGTATTCTTCAATCGCCTTTTCAATATGATGAGGATGTCGGACAATAGCAAGTGCTAGCTCCCTTGCATCACACATCGCCATGTTCACACCCTCGCCTGCGAATGGCGACATGACGTGCGCTGCATCACCGATAAGCGTTACTCCTTTATGACGATTCCATTTAAAACTGGTAGGAAGCGTATAAATCCGCCTTGGAATGATGGCATCTTCTGCATAACGAATATAGTTTTTTAGCTGATCATCCCAATCACTAAATAACGCTAATAATTGTTCTTTTGCTTCTTTCGCTTGATGAAATGGTATACCACAAGTCTCGATCCAATTGCGTTCTACCATGAAGCTTGCGTACACTTTGATTCGGCCATCTCCGTTTAACTGCCCAATCAGTCCTTTGTGGTCTGCCAAAGCAAACATCTTACCTCGTTTATTAAATTCAGCTAAATCAGGGTGGTTCTCCTCTACGCTTAAGACATTCAGTTCTAGCATCGTGAGCCCAGAGTATTCAATCTCAATATCTGTTAACAGAGGACGCACACGAGAAAAAGCACCATCAGCCCCAATCAAAAGGTCAACTGTTTCGACAACTCCGTTTTCAAAATGAAGCTCGGTCATACCACTTTCTAATGAAACGCATCTTTCTAGTTTATATCCATATTTGATGGTTTCAGCATCAATTTGTTCTAATAGTAGTTCACATAACACACCACGATCAATTTCCGGGCGAGTACCTTTTTGATCTGATTCCGTTTCTTCATCTAAATAAATTCTTCCTGATTTATCAAGTAATCGGAAATCTTCCCCTTCATAGCGGGCATTCCTTTGAAATTTCTCATAAACTCCTGCTTCTTTTAAGGCTTTTTGACCTGTTTCTTCGTGAATATCCAGTGAGCCCCCTCGTTCAAGGCTCTTGTCATGCATCTCCCGTTCATAGATGGTTGTTTGTATACCGTAATTTTGCAAAATTAAGGCAAGTGTTAGTCCCCCAGGTCCTCCTCCAATGATAGCGATTTGCTTTTGATTCTTAGATAATGACGTCATCTTCTGTATCTCCTCATCCCTTTGTGGAAAGCGTTTTAAATTTCATTTCATTTATATTATAACGAACACCGTTCGTAAAGAACAGTGTTCGTTTAAAATTGTTTGTTGTATGATTGTGTTTTCATGAAAAGAAACCAATCGCCTACCATCATATGATACACTCCATTTAGGACGGTTAAAGGTTGTCGAATCATAACAATGATACTTAGATCAGTAGGTCTCCATTGTTCTCACTCTAAGTGTAAGAGGTGTTTCTATGAATAAATTATTGGCCATGTTGATATTAGGATTGAGCTTTAGTGGTGCTGTGCTCATTCTTTCAGTCCCTTTGTTATTCAAACCGAAACCAGAACAATTTGAGCTGGTGTTTGCTGCTGGATCAGCGGGCGCTTTCGCAGTATTTGCTGTCTCATGCCTAGTTCTTCGAAAACGATTCAATCGCTAAAAAACCTAAACAAATACCCATTGTTTATGACGGTGGATTTTGTTTAGGTTTTTGTGATTTACCTTAGTGTTCAGTCAAAGAATGTATACAAGCTGACCCCGATAGGGAATCTACTTATTCAAAACAAAAGAAACCGCTGAAACATATCACGATATGCACGCTAAACGAATCACTAGCTTTGGCATAATAGACATCAAATGCGAAAATCTTTAATATGAATTCTGACATTCCTCATATCACAAAAGGTCCATTAAACGCATATCGTTTTGTGATATAATCTTGAGTCAAAGAAAAGCGCTAAGAGAAAATGAACTGGCTGAATGGACATCATGATTGTGAAAAATTCTGAAGAAATGATAGGGTGATAGCGATGAGAAGACTTGAGTCTGGTATATCAGTAGACAACGAAACATTTTCTGATGTTGCCAGGTATGAAAACGAAACAATCAGCAGAACGACGATCATCAACTCAAATGTTCGTTCTCCTATTTTTTGGAGCTGTCACTTGGATCATCTTGTATTTGATACGTGTGATCTGACGAATGCGAGATTTTTTGCCGGTAGTACGATTGATCGTTGTACTTTTAGTCATTCAGACTTGCGCTCTGTGGGCATTGGCAATAACGAAGCCGTCTTCACCAATTGCGAATTTTCTTCCTGCGATATGAGGGGAATGACATTGGAGAATGCTACGTTTATCGATTGTACTTTCTCTAATTGTAGATTCAATGACCGTGGTTTACAGGCAGCGAACATCGTCAATTGTACCTTTGCTGGTAAGCTAATAGATATAACGTTTGAGGGAAATGGCAAACAAAAGCTGATCGCCAATTTTGAAAACTGCACCCTTGATGGTGTTCGTTTTATAGGCTGTGACCTAGCGGCATGTATTCCGCCAGCATCCAAAAACCATTTATATGTTGAACATGTATCTGCACGTGTGAAAAAGGCCTTAGAGAAGATAGATGATGATCCTACTCTGTCTGACCATGATCGGAAAATACTAGTGCGGAGTCTGCGGAAGCTTGAACAAATGGAACAGTATATTTTTAACACGAAATATATGGAGAACATACATGGGGCCGCTTTTGTTGACCGCTTTTTCAGTCATCTTGGATGTAGCAAGAATCACATATAACGTTTGCTACATCCCTTTTCCTATTTTATCTTTATGTGGTACATCAGTTTCGAGTATATTTGAGCGGAATGAGTTCTTCGATTTTCACCTTGACCAGCTCCCCATCCATATCAAGGATGACAAAACATGTTGGCCCAAAGTCTGAAATGAGCTCTCGGCAGATGCCGCAAGGGCTGACTACCCTAATTCTTCTATCTTCTTCATCTGAATAAGGGTGTCTCACTGCAACAATTGTATCAAAATCTTTGTATCCATTCGATAAAGCGCTACCAATCGCAATGGCTTCTGCACAAACAGTTACCCGTCCGATATAGGCTTCTATATGGACAGCTGATATGATTTCTCCTGTTTTCATGCGGATCGCTGCCCCTACATGATGCTTGTCATCTTCATAAAGACTGATAATCTTCTTTTTTGCTTCGTCTATTAATTCGATATCTTCTTGTGATAGATCAAACGTTTTCATTGCGTTCCCCTTTCACCTCACTGCTCGTATGTATTATACCAAACATGAGGTGATGAACTGAATTTCACTCTCCTTTACAAACCAGCCAAAAGACCGTTTAATCTGTAGTGAATTGCCATTCTGAATGTATTTCATATTCAATTGAAAAAGGCTGCTTTCAAGTAAGCAGCCTTTTCGCCTATTTACATCAGAACATGTACCCTTTCTAGGTGTGAACTGAATCCCTAACGATTGATCACTTGAATGATTTTCTTCAGAGCATCTGCCGCTTCTGGAATTGGCATGACAACAAACACATGTAGCATTTCAGGATAAACAAAGGTTTTGATGTCCATTCCTTGTTCTGATAGTTTTTCATCAAGTTTTATGGCATCTGGATATAACATATCATGTGTTCCGATAAAATGAGTGATCTTCCCGAGCCCTTTAAAGTCACCGTAAATGGGACTAATCAATGGGTCTGTGAGACTTTGATCAGCTGCCCACATTTTTGTGATGACTTCCATCCCTTCATGACCTAGAATCGGATCCTTTTTTGCATATTCAAATATGAGAGGGTTGCTCATGCTCATATCCACACACGCAGATAGTAACACGATATCCTTCGGTTGCGGCAGATCCTCTTTCTTTAAAAGGTGCGCAAGACCAAGTGAGATGTTTCCCCCAGCTGAATCTCCCATGATCGTCAATTGATTGGCACTTCCGGCAGTTTTCAGAAGGTCTTTATATAGGTTAAGCATTTTCGGATACGTATCCTGGTTGCTATAATGAGGTACTTTTGGGTAAATAGGAGCGACTACTTTCGCACCTAGTGATTGCGCCATTTTATCCATAAACCACCAATGGACATTCAAAGGCTGATTTGTCCACGCACCACCATGTAGATAGAGAATGGTTTTTTGATTTTGTGATGCTTGTTCATTCAATGTGAAAACTTGCATGCCTTCGAATGTCTGCTCTTGTACCTCACTGATTAACTTCACATCATCCCCAATGGCATAAGGCTGCGTATTTTCAATTCCTTTTTGCTTAAGAAATTTTTTTGTCTGTTCGATACTAGAAAAACTCTCTTTATTACTTTGCGAAGCGAATAATGTTTCAAATTGAATACTTTCTTTAGAACGTTCACCATGATACATTTCTACACTCATTTTTTTCTCTCCTTCACTCAATAGGTTTATTGATCATCCTGCATTGGAACACGAAATGATTCCAGGTAGACTTGTACTTTTTTTTCAGGGGTTTTTAATAAGTTAGATAAAAGGTCTTGAATGAGACGAAGGCTTTTAATTTTCTTTTCAATTTCTTCATGTTTAAGATGGACAATTTGTCTTAGGGTATCAAGGTCTATGTCTTGACTTAGCATGTCCATAATTTCAGCTATTTCCTTTAATGAATAACCGAGCGTTTTCGCATCTTTGATCAATTGAATTTTCACAACATAGTCGTCTGTATAGAATCTGTAACCGTTTGAACGTCGTCTTGGAGCAGGTAATATGTTGTGCTCTTCATAGTAACGAATTGCGGCAGGACTCACTCCTGTTTTTTTGGCAAGTTCTCCTCTAGTCATCAACTCCATCGTTACTCCTTTTTTATTATTTTGTTTTACTATATGTACATTATAAAGGTTGAACTACACTTCAAGGTCAAGGTGAAACATTTTTCGGCTAACTTTTATTATCAAATGATTGTAGCGAAGAGATCTCTAGTGCTTGCTATGACATCATTAAGGTTACTTTTCGGTAAACAAATAAAACACCATCGCACCCGGCCAATTAAGGCGGATGCAATGGTGTCATCATTATTCCATCTGGATTATGATAAATCTTCCCCATTTGTTTCAATCACTTTTTTGTACCAGTAGAAGGAATCTTTTTTGTAACGATTTAATGAACCATTCCCTCTGTCGTCCTGATCTACATAGATCAAACCATAGCGCTTACTCATTTGAGATGTTCCGCAGCTAATTAAGTCAATACAACCCCATGGTGTATACCCCATTAAGTCGACACCTTCTTTGACTGCTTCTTTCATCTGTTCAATATGTTGTTTTAAATAATCAATTCGATAATCGTCGTGAATTTCTCCGTCTGGTGTCAATGTATCTCTTGCGCCAAGTCCGTTTTCACAAACAAATAAAGGTTTTTGGTATCTGTCATACAGTTTAATTAATGAAATGCGCAGACCCATAGGATCAATTGGCCAATCCCATTGTGATAACTCCAAATGCTCATTTTTGATTGGACTATCAAATGTACCCGCTAGCTCAGCTGCATCTTCTCGCGCTTCTGCTACGTGCGACATATAGTAGCTGATCGCCACAAAATCAACAATGCCCTCTTTCAAAATTTGCTCATCCTGCTCTTCGATATCCAGCTTTATGTCGTTATCAGCAAAATATTTCACCATGTATGTTGGATATTCACCTCTAGCTTGAACATCCGGATAGAACATATTCAATTGGTTCGATTTTACCGCTTGCAGCTGGTCCTCTGGCTTCGTTGTTTTTGCATAGGCTTCTATTTGGTTAATCATACAGCCAATTTGTGCATGTGGAATGATTTCTTTTGCAGCCTTCACTGTGAGAGCGCTGGCGATAAATTGGTGATGTGATGCTTGATACGCAGCCTGTAATTTATGGTCTACTAGGTCCTCTAAAATTCCAGCACCGGTGTAAAGGCTGTTCAGGTTCATATTCATTTCATTGAATGTAATCCAATACTTCACTTTATTTTTATATCTTTCTAAAATGGCACGGGCATATTTTTCAAACAACGGGACAAGCTCTCTACTCATCCAGCCATTATATTTCTCTGTTAAAGTAATCGGCATTTCGTAATGAGACATCGTGACTAGCGGTTCAATTCCATATTTCGCACACTCATCAAATACGTTATCGTAAAAAGCCAATCCTTCTTCGTTCGGCTTGTCTTCTAAACCAGTTGGAAAGATTCTTGCCCATGAAATAGACAAGCGAAACACTTTAAAGCCCATCTCTGCAAATAATGCAATATCCTCTTCATATCGATGGTAAAAATCGATTCCGCGTCTTTTCGGGAAATCAAATTCATCGGGTTGTTCCTTGTATCTTGTTAATTCAGCTGAACTCACATCGAAAGTAAAGTTGTTCACTTTTCCTTTTTCATAAGGATCTTTATATGCAGCAAAGTCTGACGTCGACAGGCCCTTGCCACCTTCTAAGTATGCGCCTTCTATTTGATTGGCAGCAGTTGCGCCACCCCATAAAAAATCATCTGAAAATCCTTTTTTTACATTCTTCATTTCAATCATCCCTTCTCTTTATATTAGTGAATAAGCATTAAGAGCTTATTTTGACCTGCGGTGACATGAGCGTCACCTGTATGAATCACATCAAGGTATTGCGTTGAATTTGTGACGATAATAGGTGTCACTACATCTAAATGGTTTGATTGAATTCCTTCTATATCAAACGATAATAAATGATCCCCCGTCTTCATCTCATCGCCCTCTTTTACGAGTACATCAAAGAATTGGCCATTTAGGCTGACGGTATCAATCCCCACGTGGATCAATAATTCAATCCCATCATCTGAAACGAGTCCGATGGCATGTTTAGTAGGTGTAACAGTCACTACTTTTCCTGAGAACGGTGCTTGTACCACCCCCTTATCAGGCAAAATTGCGACTCCCTTCCCCATCATTTCACTTGAGAACACGGAATCATTCACTTCAGATAAAGGAATGATCTTTCCACTCATAGGTGCTTGAACTTCATAAGGGGTTGTTTGCTTAGATATTTGTTGATTCTCTGTACTCTCAGTGTGATTTGGCTTTTCTGCTGTTTGCTCGTTAGCGGCCGTGACAGACTCCTGAAATCCAAGGAGAATGGTGATGAGAAGTGACACGATGAAGCTAAGGGCGATTCCAATCAGAGCCAGCTGAAAATTATTTGTCCCTTTCATAATGTAAGTTGGCAGTGAAGTAATGCCTGGGATCGAAAAGGCTGTCGTTTTAACTGAAAATAAACCGTAAAAACATCCACCGACTGCGCCGCCAATTAATGAAGCATAAAAAGGTTTTTTTAGTCTAAGTGTGACTCCATAAATGGCTGGTTCTGTGATCCCGAAGAAACTAGGAAGCAATGTTGAAAGCGCTAATGACCTTGTTTCTACCCGCTTGGTGCGGATGATGACACCTAACACAGCGCCTGCTTGTGCCATATTCGCAATGAAATTCATCGGAAGCAGCATGATATCGTAACCCACTTTTTCAAAGCTGGCTAACGTGCTTGGGAAGAATGCGTAATGCATTCCAGTTAACACAATGAGTGGCATCAAGCCTCCCATTAATAAACCGGCAATCGGACCAGCGAAATTGAACAAAGAAGTGAAAAAGATTTCTAAATATTGCCCAGAAACGTTCCCAATAGGAGCGATAAAAGCCAGTGTAAGAGGAGCTGTGATCATCAGGCTCAGTACCGGTGTAAATACGATACTTAAGGATTTTGGGATCACTTTTGTTATCCACTTATCGACAAAACTTAGTAATAGCACACCTAAAATAATAGGTAATACAGAAGATGTGTAATTATTTAGTGGAATACTTAACCCTAAAAAACTTAACGGGTCTGCTCCTTTTGCTGCACCTTCGAGCATCGTTGGATATAGTAAAATTCCTGCTAATGCGAGTGCGAGAGATTCTCGCGTTTTAAATTTCTTCGCTGCTGAATAAGCAATGAGGAAAGGTAAAAAGTAAAAGACAGCATTTGAAAAAATTTGAAGTACTTGATAGGTAGAGCTTGTCTCCGCCAGCCAGCCTAAGCTAACGAACAGTGCCATGATCCCTTTGATCAATCCACTACCAACAATCGCTGGCAAAATAGGTGTGAAAATCCCGCTGATCACATCGAATACGACTTCAATTGGATTCATCTTTGACGTGTTTTTAACAGGAGCCGAATTATTGCTGCTATGACCTGCCAGATGATCGATTTCCTCATAAACCTCTGCTACCTTTGCTCCAATAATGACTTGGAACTGTCCACTTTGGAATTGAGCACCTAAAACACCATCTAATGTTTTCAGCTCATCTACTTTTACCTGACTTTCATCGTTGAGATTAAATCTTAGCCGTGTGATACAATGCCAACTTTGAGATATATTTTCGGTTCCACCAATTAATTTCACAATTTCTCCAGCCAATTCTTTGTTTTTCATGCCTTCACCCCTTCATTTTCACAAAAAAAACCTAAACAAAATCCACCATAGAAAAGATCATTCTTTCTCATGGAGATTTGTTTAGGTTAATGCTTTTTCATAACACGCCTAAATGAAATTATTTATTTTTTTGGTGTTCCTTTGTGATTCTCTCAATATGGATGACTAAAAAAACAAGTTCGTCTTCTGTCACATTCCAATTGAATTCTCGTTTTAACATTTCTTTGATGATCAATCCGCAGGCATAACTCTTCATATAACGATCCTGTATTAATTCTTTTAACGAGTCATCCATCTGCTGCGGTGGTTGATTGGTTTCCTGCCTGACAATAAAATATCTCAAGTGGGTAATAAACCTCGAATAATTAATGGATGATTTATCCAATATCATCTCGAAAATATTTTGAATAATTTTGACGATTTCTTTCGTAAGGTGAGTCATCTTAATGGTGTCTCCCATAGACTGACCATCTATTTGAGCGTTTACAAAATGCAGGGCAATGAGTGAAGCTTCAGTATCTTCAAAAGAAGTGCCCATCATCTTTTGAATAATTGTCAGTGCTTTTTTCCCGACTTGATATTCTTGAAAATAGAGATGTGGAATTTCCCACACAATGGGGTTTTCATACGCCATTTTTTCTTCGTGTCTTTGAATAGCGAAAGTGAGATGATCGGATAGCGAAAAGAGCACGCTGGAACCTAACTTCTTATTCAACATCTCTTCGCCTACGCGAATGATTTTTTCAGTTAATAAAAGGATATCAGTTGGGATAGCGGCAAGTTGAGATTCTAATGGAGACGTCTGATCAGAATAAAATGTCTTACTGACAGCGCTCTCATCAAGGGTATCACCTTTCTTCTTTTTAAAACCTATTCCTGTTCCAAACACAACGACTTCATTTTGAGCCTCTGTTAGAGCTAATACAATATTATTATTTAAAACTTTAACGACGGTGAACATCCTCATCCCACCTTAACTAAAATGCTAAAAAAAGCATAAAAAAACACCAAAATCTCAGCAAACAACGTACAAATGTACAATCTGTTTACCTGACTTGGTGGTGCCTGATCATATCAGTAACACTCCTGCATCGGTTACGACTTTATTTTATACAGAGGGAATGACCAAAGTCAACTATTTTTTCAGAAAAAATAGATTGAAATACCTATAATGATTTTATCTTGCATTGATCATTCTACAGTTTAACAAATTTAAGGTTGCTGTAAGGTTCGGATTAATACGAGTTAAGGTTGAGGTTGTACAATGAGTTTGTAAGGAATTGAGGGATGAGTCAAATGGTCCCCTCTTCTAAATCAATCATAGAGGTGAAAAGTTTTGAGAGAAAATAAAATTTTGTCTTCATTATGTTACTTCAGCATCTTTTTTGCACCATTTCTATTTCCGATTATCGTTTATTTCTTAGGAAAAGACGAAGTGAAATACCATGCGAAAAAGTCACTATGGACGCATGTTATTCCTTATCTGATTTTCGGTCTTGGGATTGCCGGTTCAGGTTTACTTGGCATGAACGATATCAGTCATGCTGGTCCGTTCTTAATTGCAACGTATGCTGTGACATTCCTTGTGGCGATCTACTTTTTCATTTGGAACATTGTGAAAGGCATTAAAGTGTTTTCAGAATAATAGATGGAAAAACGGTTCTGTGATTGAGCAGAACCGTTTTTTTTTTGTATGTCCGTTCAAGCGGGTAATTGGATATCAATCGTTGTTCCTTCTCCTATCATACTTTGTATTGTAATATCTCCCCCGTGTTTTTGGATGATATCTTTTGCAATCGCCATTCCAAGACCTGAGCCTGCATGTGTCCCTCCTGTATTCGTCCCTCTATAGTAGCGGTCAAACACTTTTTCTAGCTCTGCCTCTTCAATTCCTTTGCCGTTGTCTTGAATGGTGATGTGGGTATGTTCTTTTTGTTCAAGCTGTACAATGATGTTCACATCAGCATCATTGTGAACAAGGGCATTTAAAATAAGATTGGTGACCGCTCTTCGTATGAGGATCGTATCAATATTCAGCATAAGCTTGTCTACATTCGTTTGCAGCTCAATGGTCTGATCTGCATATCTCGAATCGTTGAGGATATCAATTAACGTTTCACGCAGCAATGGCACAATGTTCACCAGCTCTTTATGCAGCATCACGTCGTTATTTTTCAGCCTTGTTGTTAAATTGAGATCCTCCATCACATCTTTGATGTACAGTGATTTATTCTCAATGATGTCAGCGTAATGTCTGATATCTTGTTCTGAAAGAGGATAATTTGGATCTTTCATGATTTCTGCATAGCCTTGAATAGAGGATAATGGTGTTTTAATATCATGAGAAATATGACTGATCCACTCTTCCCGCATTTGCTCTAATTTGTCTTTTTCTTTTTGGCTTGAAGCGAGCTGCTCGGATAAGTGATTGACATTATAGAACACATCTTTATATATTCCCTTAGTTGGCAGATTCGTCGTATAATCTCCGTTTGCGAGCCGCTGAATGCCGTAAATGGCACGGCCGAGCGGTTTGATGAGTTGCCGGCTGAATAAGTATCCAATGAATAAGGCAATGATGGCATCAATCGATAATAAAATCATCGTCCCGATATTGAATTGCGATATTAATTCTTTCGTATCAAAAGAAAATAAATATTTTCCGATGGAAGGGTCCTTAAATCCGATGAAGTAGCTGTATTCCTTACCCTTTCCATTTTTCCCCCCAGCATAGATCGTCGACATCAATTGCTTATCTTTATATTTATGTAAGTTTACAATTTCTATAGGTGTGTATTTGCTCTTTATGCCTTTAGGTGCTAGTGCATGATAGACGTCTTGTCCATTTTCGTCTAATATTTGAATCCACGCATTTTGTTGTTTTAAGGCTTGCTGTCCTTCTTTACTCACAGTGATATTTTGATCAGACAAGATGATGTATTGTTCAAATGTTCTTGTGAAGGTTTCCGGCGTATTTCCTTCGTTTTGCTGACTGCTTGCTTGTAGTACAAGCCATATCATGAATCCAAATAAGTTAATAAAGACCGTGATAATGGTCACGATAATGACAGAGACCATGTATCTGCCTGTTAATCGCCATTTCATCTTTACGCATCCTTTACAACAAATTTATAGCCAAGCCCTTTGACCGTCACGAGAAATTCTGGTGTAGATGGGGAATGTTCTATTTTTTCCCGCAGTCTTCGTATATGAACCATTACCGTATTATCAGAACCGAAGAAATCCTCTCCCCAAACCGTTTGATAAAGCGTTTCTTTACTGATTACGCGATTCGGATGCTGCAAGAAATAAGTCATCAACATAAGTTCTTTCGGAGTGAGCTCAATTGCCGCTCCGTTTTTCGTCAGTTCGGCTTGCTGCTCGTTTAACTCAAATGGGCCTTTTTTGATCACGGGCTCCGCTTGAGAAGGCTGTAAGTATGATGACCGTCTTAGCTGGGCTTTTACCCGGTAAGCGACTTCTTTTGGACTGAACGGTTTTGTAATGTAATCATCGCCGCCAATGGCAAGTCCTACAATTTTGTCTGATTCCTCTCCCTTTGCTGATAAAAAGATAATCGGAACATGCGAGACGTCTCTAATTTGTTTGCAAATATCGTAGCCTTCTCCGTCTGGCAGCATAATATCCAGTATGACGAGATCTGGTTGTTCTTGATGAAATTGCGTGAGTCCATCACGGGCAGTTGAAGCTGTTAACACCTGGTCAATGCCTTCTCTTGTTAATACTGTATTAATTAATTCTAAAATTTCTTTTTCGTCATCTATAATCAATACTTTGCTTTGAACCTTTGGCATGATGATCACTCTCCTGAAGTCATTGTTATTATTATACCCAAAGTGTTGACGTCGTGAAAAATCAACTTTCTATTTACACAGAAAAAAGCCAATTTTCTTTTTTAATGAGAAAATTGGCTTTTCGTGTTTCTTTAGCGTTTGACCACAAATGTTGTCACACTTTGAGCAGGGAGATGAGCCCAAAATTGATTTCCTGATATGTTTAAGTCAGTTCCAGGCTGAAGGTTGCTGCTGCCGCTCGTCACCCATCTAGACGCCTGAGAAACGGAGCCATTTTGCACGACGAAGTGTTGATTGACCCCTGCATTGTTTTTATTAATCGCCACAATGACGACCTGATTGTTTCCTTTGTAGGCTGAGACGAAAACATTCGATTCGGGGCTTTTTGTTGCATCAATCCTGACGTACCCTGGACGCACAAACTTGGAGAAATGCGCCATGTTGTATCCACGTTTGCTAATCATTCCATCTTCTTTCATAGGACTGTATGATCTCCGGATGTACCACCACACATACGCCTGAAAGTCCCCTTCCACCATTGAATGGTGAATATGCTCTGATACCCCTAATGCCTCAGGCCAGCGGTCCGCTGAATTGTTATCACTATTCGGATAGTAGACCTCTGTCATCCATAGCTCTTTCCCTGCCCCTTTTTGTTTGAAAAGAGGATACGGAAGCTGGCTAATTTGGGTTCCGTATAGATGAGCGCCGAGAATGTCCATATTTCTAAGCGCCTGCGGATCGTTTAAGATAGGATCTGAGATATTCTTAAGGTATTGAAAGGATTCAGGTGCAATCACACGTGCATTAATGGAGCCGGCATTTTCTCTCATGAATCGCAGGATTTCCTGAGGTGTCCACCATGTCCATTCGTGTGCATAATCGGGCTCGTTTTGAACAGAAATCGCATAAAGATTGACTCCGTTGTTTTTCATGTAAGTGACAAAATCATTCAGATGCTGAGCATATGCTGCGTATTGATTGTATTTAAGCCGCTTGGCAGGTGATCCATTCCGGTTGAATGTTTCAACCATACTGCTTGGAGGATTCCAAGGGGAAGCAATGACTAGAGCACCATGCTCGATCGCTCGTTTGGCCGTCGCGACTTCTCTGCTCCAATTGTTTCTGTTTTCGTCTACATAAATTCTAAGAATGGAAAACCCTAACTGATTTTGTCCATTGCCAAAGGCGGTTTCCCTTTGTGGTGCTGTCAAATCACCAATCCAAGCTGGATGGTTCATTCCGCCAAAACCACGAATCACTTGTCTTTCTGCGTTGAGGTTAATGTTTGCGTCAGCTGCTGATACTTCAGCTACTCCGGGCCCTATGAACATGACAGATAGCATGGTGAAACACACCAATAAAGCAAGCATTGGTTTTTTTATACTTGACATCAAATTCCCCACTCCTCTATCAAACATTTAAGCACCTTTATTCGCTACCTTTGAGTAAACTGCCAAGAATCAAATTGGAATAGATTTCCCCCGCCTGTTCCGGTAAAGACAAAAAATACGTTGTGCACTCCGGATGCGCCGTTAATCGATGTTTCTATTTCCCGCCAGTTGTGTGTTCCACCGGTGGAAGGGACATTCAGTGTACCGACCAGTCTGCCGTTCGCGCTGCCAAGGCGTACTTCTATTTTCCCGCCTACTGTCGATGCGACATTGGCTTTAAATGTTCTAGCGCCATTTGAACCAAAGTCTACATTCCCTAAAGCGACCCAATCGCCATTTTGAATATTGGTGACATGCTGGTTATTCACTGGTCCTCCTGGTGCTGACGAGGCTTCTGTCAAAATGCGTCCATTCCAAGCGAATGTTTCAGCTTCAACACGTTGATATGGATTCAGATTAGATAGCTGTTTCACTCCTTCATAATTGGCTGCTACTTCTCGAAGGGAGCCATCTGCATTATGCACAAGCTTGTTAATATGTGGAGAGCGATAGCCTTTGCCGCTTCCGTATAATGCAGAGCTAACGGTTTGCGTATGATACACCACATACCACTCATTTTTAAAATTGAATACCGCATGATGGTTGTTACCGCCGCCACCAAAAAAAGCACCCGGATTTTTCAGAAAGTGTCCTTTATACGTGAAGGGTCCCATCGGACTTGAGCTCGTCATATAGCCGATTTCACCAGGTGGTTTATCAGCAGGATGTGAGCCGCCAAAATTGATGCAATAGGAATAGTAATAGGTTCCGTTATACTTATGCATCCCTGAGTCTTCAAACATAAAAGGAGCATCAATGGTGGATGCGCTACTGGCCACACTTGTCATATCAGCACCTAGCTTCAAAACTCTTGCTGTTTTAGGATTTGCCCATTGTCCCTGCGTTGGATTGGAACCACCTGGAACGCCTCCGCCGGCATATAGATAACCAGTACCGTCATCATCTACAAATACGGCCGGATCAAAAAGCCATACAACTCCGGACATGCCAGGTGTACTTGGCGTAACGAGTGGTTTTCCAATCGGATCAGTCCATGGGCCGATCGGGCTGTCTGCTGTAAGGACACCTATCCCTCCGCCGCTGTTAGCGAAATAAAGGAAAAATTTATCCTTTCCGTTGATCTTCTTTACCGCTGCTGATGGGGCCCATGATGCGCCTGCCCATTTGGCAATGCCTCTGCCGCCATTTGCCCCATTTGCCCCCGCAACTGGAATCGCTCCGTGATCGGTCCAGTTGACCATATCCGCCGAAGAGATGACGAATACTCTATTCAGATTTGCAAATGAATTGTCCTTAATCGTTCCGTTGCTTTGATATTCATAGTCATCACTCGACATATAAAGGTACACTCTTCCGTTATAGGTAAGCGCAAACGGATCTGCTCCTAAGTGATGGTCAATGAGCGGGTTTGCATTTCCTACTTGCTTGGCAATAGGAGTGCTTGCCGCATTCGCTTCATATACCGGCAAACAACTCAGTACCAAAGTGAAAATCAATAAACAAACGCTGCACTTCATCCTCGTCCTCATCGTGTCATTTCCTCCTGTTTTCATCTTCCTGATATTGGGGTTTAGGCCCAATTTCAAATTATGTTGATGTTTCGTGATGAAGAATGAATACAAAGAATGATTTCTCCCTGTGAAACCCTGTAAAGAGTGCGATGAAAACCCTTACTTTTTAACTAGAAGACAACAAAAAAATGCAGTCTCCATTTTGGAGCTGCATTCTTTCTCAATGTTCAATAAATGTACTTCTACATATACCGAGCGGTCACCATTTTCTTTCTCGTGTAAAACTCTACTCCGTCTGTTCCATTGGCGTGTAAGTCTCCGTAGAAGGAATCTTTCCAGCCGGAAAATGGGAAGAAAGCCATTGGAGCAGGAACACCAATGTTAATGCCTAACATGCCGGCTTCGATGTTTTCACGAAATTCTCTTATGCTTGAAGCGCTGTCTGTGTATAGGCAGGCACCGTTTGCGAATTTTGATTGATTGGACAGGTCGATTGCTTCTGCGAGTGATGAGACACGGACAATGGATAAGACTGGGGCAAAAATCTCGTCCTGCCAGATTTTCATTTGATTTGTGACATGATCAAAGATCGTTGGTCCGACAAAATACCCTTCTCCATTTGTTTCGTTATCTTGTCTGCCATCACGAATCAGGCTTGCGCCTTCTTCAATTCCTGATTGGATATATTGAAGAGTTCGTTCTTTATGCTCTTTCCGAATGACTGGTCCGAGAAAGACATCTTCATTTATTCCGTTTCCGATGACAAGCTGGTTGGATTCATCGACCAATTGTTGAATCAAGTCGTCCGCCACGTCTTCTTCCACTGCGACAACGGCTGCTGCCATGCAGCGTTCACCTGCTGATCCAAAAGCAGCACCAATGATCTGTTTTGTTGCCGATTCTAAATCAGCATCTTTCAAGACGATGGAGTGATTTTTTGCACCGGCAAGTGCTTGTACACGTTTACCATGTGCTGTCCCTTTTTTATAGACGTATTCTGCGACTGGCTGAGAGCCGACAAACGAAATGGCTCTTACCTTTTCATGTTCAAGCAGACCGTTTACTACATCGTGAGCGCCATTGACAATGTTGAGCACACCTTTTGGAAGTCCCGCTTCTTCAAATAGTTCTGCTAACCGTGCAGCAAGGATTGGCGTCCGTTCTGAAGGCTTTAAAACAAATGTATTTCCACAAGCGATGGCAAGCGGGAACATCCAGCATGGGACCATCATCGGAAAGTTAAACGGGGTAATGCCGCCGATGACGCCAATTGGGTAGCGGTACATGCCAGACTCTAGACCAGTCGCAATATCAGGCAGTTGTTTCCCCATCATTAAGGTTGGTGCACCAGCGGCAAATTCCACACATTCAATTCCTCGCTGCACCTCTCCTTTTGCTTCTGTTACACTTTTTCCGTTTTCCAGCGTGACGAGTTCAGCCAACTCATCCCATTTCTCAACGAGTAACTGTTGGTATTTAAATAAAATACGTGCCCGCCGGGGAACAGCTGTTTTAGACCAAGTGGTGAACGCTTCCTGTGCTGCTTGGACTGCATGTTCTACATCCGTTTTTGTTGAAAGCGGTACTTCTGCGATGACTTCGCCAGTAGCTGGATTATAAACAGCTTCCGTTTGGTTCGTTTCGGCGTCCACCCATTGTCCACCAATATAATTTTTCAACGTTTGTACATCTGTTTTGGTCATGTTCCCTCTCTCCTCTTTGTTTGGATTGTGATGCAATCGTGTGTTGATTTATCGTCATTGTCTCATCTAAGGGGCCTTCATCTGTATACACTCTTTGTCAAATGAAACCACAGTTTTGCTTTACGTTCTGATAAAACATGTGAAGTCTATACCTTCTAGCTCTTTTGGTTCCGAAGATCTGTCCCCCTTTTAGGTCGTTTTGAATGTGTGGCATGATCATGTTAACTAATTGATGGTGTATTTTTGGTTAACTGTTGGTTAACTTTAGAAAAATCATAATATTAAAAACACTTCCAGTCAATGATCAGTTTGTTGATCTAAAAAAACCTGATGCCAAGTGCATCAGGCTAAGACTATTTATGTTAGTTATTTAGAAGAAATTGCGTATTGACTCGGCTCTGTATAAGCCGGGAGCATCTCCCCGTGTGCTTCAATTAATTCATTACATAGTTTGATGGTGTCATCAATTGATAATTCAGCACTTGTATGCGGGTCTAATAATGCCGCTTGGTAAATGTGTTCTTTTTTGCCGCTGATTGCAGCTTCAATCGTCATGAGCTGTGAGCTGATATTGGTCCGGTTGAGTCCAGCCAATTGTTCAGGTATCTCTCCGATATAACATGGCATGATACCGCTCCGGTCTGCAACACATGGCACTTCGACACAGGCTTTTTCAGGAAGATTGTGAATGAGTCCACCTGTGTTCAGTACATTTCCACCAAATTTAAAGGGAACGTTCGTTTCAATCGCTTCAATGATACGTGAACCATATTCTTTAGAGCGCGTATGCGTGATCTGTGTGTTTCCCACAAGGTCATGTTTCATCGTATTCCAATTGTTGATTTGTTCCTCGCAGCGTCTTGGGTATTCATCGAGCGGAATGTTAAACTGTCCAATCAGTTCTGGATAACGAGATTTGATAAAATACGGATGATATTCTGCATTGTGCTCTGAGGATTCGGTGACATAGTAGCCGAATTTATCCATTAGTTCAAAACGAACCATATCTGGATGCCGCGTTTTTTGTTTTTCTTTTGCTCTTGCTTTGATCTCTGGATACAAGTCTTGACCGTCCCGTTTTACTTCTAATAACCATGCCATGTGATTAATGCCGGCAATTTTTTCTTCAATGCCTTCATGGTCCATTTCAAGTGATTGAAATAAATCTTTCGTACACACCTGTACGCTATGGCAAAGACCAACCGTTTGAACCCGAGTATAACGGAGCATAGCGCCAGTCAGTGTGGCCATTGGATTCGTGTAATTTAATAATAAGGCGTGTGGACACACCTCTTCCATATCCTTTGCGAAGTCCAGCATCACGGGAATGGTTCGAAGTGAACGGAAAATGCCGCCGATGCCAACTGTATCCGCAATCGTTTGTCTTAATCCATATTTTTTTGGAATCTCAAAATCAATGACAGTGCTTGGCTGATAGCCTCCCACCTGGATGGCATTGATGACATATTTCGCATTCTTTAAGGCTTCTTTCCGGTTGTGATACGACTGAATAGTCACATGTGCACCGTAGTTCTCTTTTAAGTGACGCAGCATCGTTTCTGATTCTTTCAGCCGGTTGTGGTCGATATCATATAACGCAAATTCAAAGCCGGCAAGTGCGGGAACGAACAGACAATCTCCTAATATATTTTTAGCAAACACGGTACTTCCTGCACCGATAAATGTAATTTTAGACATAGACGACACTCCTTTTTACATCAAGGTTGGATTACCCTTTAACAGAGCCTTGAGACAGCCCTGCGATAAAGTATTTTTGCAAAAGTAAAAACATCGTGACCATTGGCAGCATCGCAATGAGAGCAGCGGCGCCAACGAGCTGGAGCTGGTGTTGATTTTGACCAAAGAAATTGGATAAGGCGACTGTCAGTGTATGCATCTCTTTATCTTGCAAGAAGAAGATGGCAAATTGATAGTCGTTCCAAATATACACACAGGCAATGATTAAAACAGAAGCGGTAATCGGCTTCAGCAGCGGAAAAACGACGGTGAAAAAGACTCTAAGTGTTCCCGCACCATCAATACGAGCTGCTTCTTCAAGCTCCTTTGGAATCGTCGACCGGATAAAACCGGCATATAGAAAAATCGTCAGTGGCAAAAAAGCAGCAACATTGTTTAAAATAGCGATTTGATAAGTATTCATCATGCCAATTTGTACAACCATTTTGTATAAAGGGACAAGGGCTGTGAGCGGCGGTATCACCATAATGGCAATGAATAAGAGATAGACCGCTTGATTCAGCTTTGTTCCTCTTCTTGCGAGCGGATAGGCGGCAAGTGATCCAAAGATGATGAGTAGGGCAGCCGAGCTGAACGTAATGATCACTGTATTCAAAAAGGACTGGCCAAGCTGAGCATCTGTCCATGCCATGCGAAAGTTTTCAAAATGAAGCGTTGATGGGAACAACCATTTTGAGCTAAAATCTCCTATCCCCTTTAGAGAGGTCGTGACTAAAATATAAAATGGAATCAGGTGCAGCAATGTTATCAAAAGGGCGAGTAAGGAGTACCATCTTTTCTTTCGTTTATAGGCGTTATCCATCACACCTCGGTCTCCTTTCGTTTGAAATAAATAAGCGCTGCAACACTAACGACAAGGATGATGACAGCCATAAAGACACCTTGCGTCGCTGCATAGCCTGCATCCTGCCGTTTGAAATACAAATCGTACATAAAAGTCGACATCGATTGCGAGGAATCTCCGGGTCCTCCGCCAGTGAGCGCGACAATGACATCAAACAATTTAAGTCCACCGATCACATTGAGCACAACATTGATGGTGATAGATGGCATTAAAAGCGGTAATGTGATGCGCCAAAATTGCTGAAGACCTGAAGCTCCGTCGAGTTGTGCTGCTTCATAATAATCTTTAGGAATGCTTTGGAGTCCTGCTAAATAAATGATCATGGCAATCCCGACGAATTGATACGTATTCACAAACACGATGATCCAAGTGTTTAGCTGCGGATTACCAAGTGCGTTCATTGGATCAAATCCAAAAAGGGTAACAACGTCGTTTAAAGCACCACCTTGGTACGCAAAGACAAAATACCAAATATAGCCCATGGCAATCGGGCTGATCATGACGGGTAAATAGATCACCGTTCTTGTGATGGCTCTCATTTTTAAACTTTGATTTAATAAGAGTGCATATCCAAGACCAATCATATTTTGTAAGATGGTGCTCCCGATGCCGTAAATAAGGGTATTTTTCACAACAAGCCATGTAGTTGGATCTTGTAGTAGCCGTTTGTATTGATCCAGTCCGATCCACTTATACTGTTGTGAGAAACCGTTCCAATTTGTAAAAGAGAGCTGAATCCCGTTAAAAAAGGGATAAATGATAAAGGTACTGACAACGAGAACAGCAGGCAGATACATCCACCAAAGTGAAGAATTTTGGCTATTTTTCATCTTCTGTTTTGGAAAAGAGGTAAATGTCGCCGCCTGTTTTTCTTTTGTGATGTCACTCATTGGCTTCACTCCTGTTTCAGCATGAGCCTGCTATTGTTTTTTCAGACGCTTATATTCCTCTTCCATTTTCTTCGATAGTTGTTCCGGTGTGATGGAGCCTGCTAATAATTCTTGACCGGTCGTTGCCATGACAGCCCACATGCCGCTCGGTAAGTATTTCCGATCAAAATATGGTTCAATCTTAATATCTTTATATTGCTCGTAAAATGTAGAGTAATAGTTTTTGGCTTTGACTTCTTTTAAAGCCGTTTCAGAGGAAGTGCCCTCTGCGATTTTTTTTGCGTTTTCAGGCTTTGCTAGAAAGTCAATGAATTGTTTTGCTTCTTTTAGATGCTTGGAGTCTTTCCATGCCGCGACAGTAAAGCGTTCCCCGCCAATCCAGCTTTGCTCATCTCCTTCATGAATCGCTGGTACGGGCATGGTGCCTACTTTGATCGATTGATTGAGTTCAGTCGCCTCAGGTCCTAAAGATCCTCCCACAAAGGTGAAAGCGATTTTGTTTTGTGCCATCAGCTCAGGTGCTTGGGATAGTTTCGCCGTGAGTACATCTTTGTTTAAAAGGTCTTGATCTTTCAGCTCCTTCATAAACTGTGCAAGCGGTGTATAGTGAGACCAATCAAATGATCCATTTTCAAGGTCTTTTCCGTATTGATGTTTTTGATCGGTAATGAGTAAAGGCGTTGCCAGCTCATCAAAGACTTGGGCAATATTTGAATTATCGCCTCCTGGAATCCAGAGCGGCACAACGTCTCCTTTACTTTTTTCTTTGACAGTTTGTAAAGCACTTTTCAGTTCATTCAGTGTTTTAGGAACTTTTATGCCATATTCTTTTAGTAGATTGGCATTAAAACTAAGTCCGTCTTTTGCTTGATTCAGCGGATAAGCATAGACTTTGCCATCTTTGTCTTTTAAAATTTGATCGAGTGAAGGATCGAGTTGTTTTACCCAGTCCATCTCCTTTAGATCAGCCACGTATTCGCTATATCGCAGCTTGGCCCAGCCGTGTGTATCAAATAGGTCTGGCATGTCGTTTGCGCCCATTTTGACGCGTATCATATCTTCATAGCTGTTGCCAGGGAAGTTGGCATCAATTCGGATGTTTTGATGTTCTTTTTCAAAGTCACGGATCACTTCTTCAAATGCCTTTCTCTCCCCGCTGTTGCTCATTGTAGAGAATAGAGTCAAGGTCACTTTTCCGTTTGCTTCAGACGCACCGTTATTGCCACAAGCAGACAAGATCATCGACAAAACTAGAGCTGCACACAGCATCAAAATTTTTTTATTCATCGTTTCCTCCTTTTGATCACTGAAAATTCAGACGATTATCGGTAGAATTCATGCAGTTGCGGAAACAAAAGAAGTCCATTATACTGGAATTCTATTCTTTTCAAAGAGATAAGAGAGCAATTGGGTGAACTGCGTTGTTTTCAGCATGATCTGGCCATCATGCTCAGCAGCTCCCTTCCTGCTTTTTTGTCTCTTTTTTGTTTACTGAAATGCTTATTCACCCCCTTTCATGGATTGGGCATGTGCTGCCTCTTTGCATGAGTTTTGTTGGCACGACGACTTTTAAAGGAAGCTTTCTTCCTTCTATCCGCTCAAGCAAAAGCTTTAGACCTACTTCCCCCATTTCTTCTGTATATACTTTAACCGTTGTGAGCGGCGGGCTTGAAAAGGAAGCGGCTTCGATATCATTAAACCCCACGATTGAGACATCTTGAGGTACACGAAGGCCGTCTTCATGTAGCGCTCGCATAGCGCCTATTGCCATAGAGTCACTTCCGATAAAAAAGGCTTCTGGAAGCTTTCCTTTCTGAATGGCTTTTTGCATAAGCGAGTAGCCTTCTTGCATCGAATATTCGCCTATGTGGATGTCATTCATATGAAGAGTTCCCGCTTCTTGCATTCTTTTGATAAAAGTTGTTTGTCTTTCGTCCTCAATCACAGCATTTCCTTCGAAATAATGCTCCCTCTCTTTCCCGCCAATATAGCCTAGATGTGTGTAGCCGAGAGATTGCAGATGACGAATGGCACGATCTGCCGCTCTGACAAAATCCACATGTACACAATCATACAAATCTTCATCCGCATAATGATTGATAAAAACGATATGTTCCATTCGGTTTGTCATCTTTTCAACCGTATCAGGGCTGATTCGTCCAATGACAATCAAACCGTCAATATCCTTTAGTATCGCCCCTTTATCCATGTTTCTTAGGCGAAAGGTGTGGAGAGTAGACAGACCTTGTTTGGCATATTCTTTTTCAATTCCTTTTCGAATCGATGAAAAAAAAGGATCATTTAATTCTTCGTCAATGGATTGGGCGACAACGACACCGATGACTGGGGATGCGGGTGGGCTTTTTACTTCTGCTTGATCGGCTTTTCTTGCTCTGACTGGGGTATAGTTTAATTTCTTGGCTATGTCGAGGATGTTTTGTCTTGTTGCGTGTGAAACGGCAAGCGTTTGGTCGCCATTTAACACACGGGATACAGTAGAGACGGATACTTTTGCATCATGAGCAATATCTTTGAGTGTAGTCATAGGCAAACTCCTCATCATTTTTGACTAAATGTTTACTAAAGATATTTGAAGAATAACACATAAATAAAGCGCTTTCAATTATAAATTTGTGCTTTTATGAAGTTTTTGAGTATGTTTTGATAAGGAGATAGTTTGTTTAGTAAAATTGCGTAAAAAAGAGGATGGGCTTCATCCTCTTTTTTACTAAGGTGATTTCATTGTGGCTGTTTCTTTTGCGAACAATTGCTTCATTATTTCCCATGCTTTATCTAATTCTTCGTGAAGTCCAAATAAACCTGAGGTGCCGATGATGTAAATTTCATTTCCTGCCTCAGCAAGCAATCGGAACGTGCTTTCATTACAAGAGCCGTCTACCTCAATTGAAAATGAGTATCCCCCCTTCTCTTTGATTTCTTTCACCTCTTTCATTTTCGGAAGCATTTCTTTGATAAAAGGCTGACCCGCAAACCCTGGATCAATTGTCATGATCGTCACCCGGTCTATTAAATGAATAAAAGCATCTAATGCTGCAACTGGTGTGGCGGGATTGAGAACAAAGCCGACCTCACACTTTCTTTCGTGGATATGCCGAATGATTCGAAAAACGTCTCTTTGCACCACTTCTGGATGTAAACAAATCATCGTTGCGCCTGCATCAATACATGCATCAATTAAAAATTCCTGAGGCTGTTCGGCCATTAGATGAACATCAATCGGAACGTCTGTCAGTTTCCGAAGTTGTTCAATGAAAAAGGGTGATAAGGTCATATTTTTTACATAGTGACCATCCATGACGTCGACATGATAACGGTCTGCCCTTGTGTTCAGCAGCTGAATTTGTTCACGGAAGTGCGTTAAATCCATGCACATCAGTGAAGGTGAGAAAATAGCTGTCATCCTGAAATGCCTCCTTTTTAAAGATGAAATATAAATTTGATCAATCCAATCAAGATTCCGATGATACCGAAGTCTGTATCGCCAAATGTTGTCCCTTCAAAGCCAAGAGTGCCTAACACAGGAAGTAAACAAGCTGGTAAAAATGAAAGGAGTATTCCATTCACAAAGGAACCGGCGACTGCACCTCTCACTCCCCCTGTTGCATTGCCATATACGCCCGCTGTCGCACCGCAGAAAAAGTGCGGCACAAGTCCAGGAACAATGACAGTTAAACCAAACAAAGGAAGAAGGAAAATAGACACGATGCCTCCAGCAAAACTGCATAAAAAACCGATGATCACCGCATTTGGAGCAAATGGGAAAACAGTTGGCGCATCAAGTGCCGGCTTTGCCCCTTTGACGAAACGATCGGCAATCCCTTTGAAAGCAGGCACAATTTCCCCGATTGCCATCCGTACACCTGCTAAAATAATGTACACCCCAGCAGCAAAGGTAATGGCCTGAATGAGAATGAAGACAGCAAAGTTCGTACCACCACTAATGTTTTCTATATATGAAATTCCCGCAAACGGTGCAATCGCAAAGAAAAGCAAAGCCATCGTAATGGAGATGGCCACCGATGTATCTCTTAGAAAACCGAGTGATTTAGGCACTTGAATGGTTTCCGTTGATTTCTCTGGGCGCCCGACCCATTTGCCGATCATTCCCGCTGTAAAATAGCCGAACGTACTGAAATGACCGAGCGCCAGATCATCACTTCCAGTGACTTTCCTTGTAAACGGCTGAAGGATTGCGGGAGCAATGACCATCGCTGCACCTAATACGATTGAACCAGTGATGATCAGCAGCGTTCCTTGCATGCCGGCTGTTGACAGAACGACTGCAAGCATAGCCGCCATATATAGCGTATGATGACCAGTTAAAAAGACGTATTTAAAGGGTGTGAATTTTGCCAAAAGCAAATTGACCACCATACCAAAAATCATAATGAGCGCTGTCTGTGTACCGAATTCCTTTTGGGCAATGGCTGCCATGGCATCTGTATTTGGGACAACCCCTTGAATGTGAAACGCTGCTTCAAACATCTTCCTGAAAACCCCAAGTGAATCAGATACGACTGTGGCGCCCGCTCCTAATATTAAAAAACCCATTGTTGTTTTTAAGGTGCCTGATACAGTATCGGCAGCTGACTTTTTCTGCAAAAGTAAACCAGCCAGGGCAAACAAACCGATGAGAATTGCGGGTGTGCCCAATATATCGTTCATGATCAGTTCTATCATGATGTGAATCCCCCTTTTTCCGTCGATTATATGTGTTTACGAAGGACGTCTTTAATGGCTTCCTGGTCTAACAAGTTATTTAATCCAGCGACCTTTCTTGTGCCGTCATCCAGCTGATCGATAATGTCTGTTGCTCCGATATAGAGGTCTGCTTGTTCATTTTTGCTTGTACTGAGATCGGTGTGATCCACTTCCGCTAAAAGTCCTAATTCTTCTAAAGCCTTTTTGACATTCATTTCAACAATAAAGCTGCTTCCTAAACCGTTTCCGCATACAACTAGAATTTTTTTCATTCTCTTTTTCCTCCTTTAAACTTGTGAAAATTGATTGATTAGTTGTTGGATGGTTGCTAATTCCTCTGCTTCAATCAATTGTCTCACCCGTTTTTCTTCACTTAACAGCATCGTCAGCTGTTTGAGTGCTTTCAGGTGGGTCATACTGTCAATGGCAGCTAATACAATGATGAGCCGAACTTGCTTTTTTCCATCCTTTGAAAAGAAAACGGGCTGATGACATGACATAAGTGACATGCTTAATTTGTTCACGCCATCCTCTGGCCTGGCATGCGGAATCGCCACTTGTGGCGCAATCACAATATAAGGGCCATTTTGATGAACAGACTGGATCATCGCTTTCACATAACTTTCCTGAATCGCTTGTTGATCAAGCAAAGGCTGCGCTGCTTTTGTAATGGCCTCCTGCCATGTGTCTGCTGTTTGCTGGAGCTGAATGGTTTCTTCTGTTAATAAATCGTTTAACACTGGTTTCCACCCTTTCTGGTGTGATACATATGTGGAATGAAGCAGCTCCTTCAAGTCATGAAGCAATGCTTTTTCATTTTGAACGATGGTATGCTGCTGAATGATATTGAATAAAGCATTCACATGGTGCTCATCAAGCTTAGGTTCTGAGCCTTCTCCATATTGAAGCAATGTTTTTTTCTCATAAGCAGTGAGAATAGGGTGAACGAGATGAACAGGTTTTCCTTTAAACGAAATAGGTGTCGTTGATACAACAAAGTCGGCATCAATGGTTGTTAATTCTTCATATGAACGTTTTGATAACAGTCCGCGTATGTCGATGTAGCCGATTAATTCAAGAAGCTGCGTTTTCAGCATGTGACTTGTGCCAATTCCTTCTCCGCAGACAATGTAAACAGAACGTTTCGCAATCGACGAAATCCCTTCTCTTCTCATCCAGCCGCCAAAATGCATCGCCACATAGGCAATTTCATGATCGCTCATCTTTGAACAGGCCGCCTTCTCTAAATGGCAAGCAACCTTTTGCGTGATGTCAAACACCTCTGGCTGTGCATGTTTCATGGAATCTGTTAATTCATTGATGATATCAATGTGATAGATGAGTCTATAATAGGCAGGAATTAAATGCATGGTTAAGTTTTGTTCCAAGACTTCTACTTCCTGGAAGGAAATACACGCATAACGCTGAAAGTCAATGATCATTTGTCTCGCAATGGTTCGAATGAGATGTTCTTCTGGTTTTTGACTTGATGGAAGTTTTTGTTTTTTGGCACTGAGCCATAGCGTACTAAGAAAATAGATTTCATCATCATGAACCAAAAGACTGGTTTCTTTTTGAATTTGCGCCATGAAACGAATAGCAGCCAAGCATTCATCTGTTTCCTGCAATGTCCGTTTTTCTTCTGTTGAAATGTGTACAGCACGTCCTAGCTTCATCCGTTTGAAGTAGAAAAAGAGATCCATAGACAGCTGATCCAGCATGTCATCTGCAAACTCAAGCTTCAGATCTTGTTCGGACTGTTGAAGGAGAGCATGTATTCTCTTATATGAGATAGGACCCTTTAACCAAACCGATGGAAATGTTTTTTCATTTTTTATCATGTTGCGAATGAAATGAATATAAGGTTTCAGCGCCAACCGAATTGTTCTTTCTTCTCCTGAAATTAAATAGCCACTGGCCGCCTGATAATGAAGTGTAAGCTGCTGTTTTGAAAGTGCTTCTTTTAGTTGTTTCATATCTTCAAGCAGTGTATTGCGGCTTACCTTCGTCATCTCCATAAAATCATCAATTTTTAGATGCTTCTCACTGCATGTAATGGATAGGAGCAAGATGGCACGTCTTTCTTTTACACATGGTTCATAGTCATGACCGACTAGAACGGTGTCAGCTTTTTCGATAATGACTTCTTTCTCGTGTGGATTTAAATAGTAGCCTCGTTGATCTTTTCGCTGGACGCCACTAAGCTGATGGGTTTCCAGCCAGCTATTCATTCGCTTGATTTCAGCGTAGACCGTTCGAGTAGAGACATTCAGTCGATTCTGTAAATCTTCAATTGATAGATAAGTGGTCGTGTGAAGCAGCATCGATAATAAAGTCGTGCCCCTCTTGGTTAAGTGCAGTTGGAATCCCTCCCTTCTTCCCTTTGGTTATAAGTCTAATCAACTCACATGTGTCAAAGAAGTCCAAATGTCTTCAGTAAATGCTGTGCAGCTTTTGGATGCTGTTTTTTCGTCAAAAAAGCACACCCGTATGAGTGTGCTTTTAAACTTATATCCAAAGAGTTCTTTGTCTTCTTTTATTATGAAAGGAATGAGGTCATGAATGTCCTGGTAAATCTTTTTGAATGCTATATTTTAATATTTCTCAATGCCTTTCGCGTTCTTGATTCACCCATATATACTGCATAAAACGGACATTCATCACAGGGCCAATATCCTTTGTTTCGGTTTTATTCGGTTTGATGCGCAACAAACCCCAAAACCTTAAAAGGCATAAAGACAATCAAGATTCATTTTGTTACTTCATTTTCACTGCTTCTTTCATTTCCTCTATTACTTTATCAAACCACTGTAGAGGATTTAATGAGATCGCCGGAAAGTAGATTTCTGCATTATTTTCGATAAAGCTTTCTTTTTCCTGTATTGTTAAAGGACTATTCGAAAAATCCTGACAATCCTTTATAGTGGACAGCAGACATTCTTTGCTAGCTTCATGAATAAACTCATCTAACGCTTCTTCTGGTGACACGATATCCTGATGAAATGAACCACCTAAAAAATCTTTTAACTTCTTTAAATAACTGGAGCTCTCATTCATTGAATCACCTATCATAATTAAAATTATCAGTTTAAATAGTCGAATTTAAAAACCTTCATCTCATAGAAAACAATGTAGTGGTGTTTGCTAACCTAATTAATGTCAAACGAGAGATTTCAGGTTGTGGCTCTGCTCTTTGATTAATTAATCTTGCTTACAATTAAATTGCGCAGTTTCCAATATGAAGTTCAAAGTGTTTTTCTTCTGAAAATATTTGAGCAATTTTACCTGTTATTTTATCTGCTACAATGATGCTATGATTCTCTGAAAATAGCCAAATTTCTTCAATTGCCTTATCGAAATCTAAAGCTTTTACATTTGCCCAAACAGGAAAAGGGTCATTTTCAATTAAAATAAACCATTCTTTTTTCTCTTTGAGAAAATCTAATGAATTTTTTAACCAAGTCATAATCGAGTCTTTGTCTGTATTTGTTAATATTTCGGAAGGTGTTGAATCTATTTGACGAAATTGTTTTAATACTGTTTCACATAATTTTAGCCATTGAGAAGCATCATCTTCAAAATCAATTACCTCAATATATGCTAATTGTTGTATTTTCTTTTTAGCATTCATCAAAGCAATTTTTTTCTGTATTTTTTCATTTTTATATACCATTTTTTCATTCCTCGTTATTCATTATAATAGATATGGTGATCACCATTTGGTCCATATATATTTGAATATCTTTCTTTTTTAAAATCATAATTAAATGGATCGGCACCCTCTTTTGGTTTCCCTGCATGAGTGTGTAATTTTCCATCATTAGTATGTTGTACTATAACTCTTTTTCCTTTTGGGGTATCAAATTCATAGTACCGACCATGGTGAGTATGGTTAGAACTGTACTCATAATTACGATGTTCTTGCCCTTTCTTAAAAACATTATCTCCTACTTGCCATTGACGAGTAGGTTGTTGAGATCTAGGTATCCCCCCTAAATCCTTAGCGTGTCGCAAAGCCCTTTTTCGATTAAATCCTTCTGGACTTTGAGAACTTAACCCTATCTTCCCATGAAACCCTTTTGCCCCAAATGGCAAAAGCATCCCCAAAGCCGCATTCATACTCGCTTCCTGCTGTTCTTTCGAGATTTTATTCCCAAACATATCTCGACCCGTAATCGCTTCGCTAAAGCCGTTGGTCGCGGTGAGTCCATATAAGCCTTTTTGTGATGTTTTCAACGCATCGAAAGACTTCTGTGATGTCTTGTAAATGTCTACTGCTCTGACTGCGGCGGACGTGGCTTGAGTCGTTTTATAGACGGCTTTTCCGCCTTTGAAAATCCGGCCCGCCCATCCGACAATCGGGATGTAGCCTGCTGCTGCCATGCCGCCTGCGGCGACTCGCTGGCCTGCGGTGAGTTCTTCACCTGTGATCGGATCGACACCTGTTGCGGCACGTTTTGCATCGTTCACGCCTGTCAGTTCATTGACGATATTTCCTCCGTAATCAAGAGCTTTTTCATACCAAGGACGGTTGGCGAGCGCTTCTTGTTCCTTTGCGATCTTGCGGGCTTCTTCTTGATCTTTTTTGATTTTTAGATATTCAGAAGTTTGCTTCTCAATATCGCTTTTTGCCTTGTAGATTTCGCTATTTTGATACGCTTTCTTGTCAAAATTCATAGGCAAAATGGATTTTCCGTCATTTGTCGCATTCATCATTTCTGCGTACAATGCCATTGTAGCCTTCTCCTCAGTCTCTGACAAAGCATATTCATCTTTTAGATTTTGATCAAGTTCTATTAAATCTTTAACCGTTTTCTTCCGTTCATCTTCCGCATCTGCAATCTTTTCGTCAAAGGTTTTACTATCAAATACCTCCAGAGAAATGAGGTCATCAATATCTTGAAAAATCGTTTTGAGTGCCTTTTTTTGATCCTTCACGATGCTTTTGGCATTCTTGATTCCCATATGTACAGCGTTGTCTAAAAAGTGTTCTTCTACAAAGGTGTCGCCGCCAAAATTTGTATCATCAAGCGTTCCAGAAACACCTTCATGAAAGGCTTTTTGTTTATCAATGAAGCTAATAAACATGTCCACATTTCCGGCGAGTTCTTTGTAGAAGCTTTTAATGTTATCGGCACCTTTTCCAGTGAAGTCGTCACCGAGATTGGCAACACCTTGTAATGCCTTTTTTAAATCTATCATTTGTTCGCGGAGTTCCTGATAGTGTTTTGCCCTTGTATCCATGGCACTGGTTAGTGCTTTTGCATCAAGTATCTTGCCCAGAAGAATTCACTCCTTCCTATTCATTGACGAGGTCAATTTTACCAACACGAAGTTTGTCATTAAATAGGAATAAAGATACAAAAACAGTACTTAATATGTAAATGATCAGAAGCATATCCTCGCTATTTTATTTTTCAAAGAAAAGCACCCCCTTAACATTGTGCTCTCTTAAGACTTAGACTTAAGCAATTGTAGCTCTTGGTCCATAATATCTGCTGCTTCGTTAATAAATTGAATGATCAAGTCTAAATCTTCTTGTTTGTATTCGTTTGTGAGCTGTTTAGTTGATGCCGATAAAGATTGAAAGAGTTCCTTCACCTGTGATTTCCCAGCCGTTAATGGAACAATGATGACTCTTCGCTTGTCTTTTGGGTCCTTCTCCCTTTTGACGTAGCCTGCTTTTTCTAACCGGTCAATGAGAGCTGTGACCGCACCTGAGCTGAGACCGGTTTTTTCACTTAATTCACCTGCTGTGAGTGGTCCAAGTTCGTTTAACAAATCTGCTGATTTGAGATCTGTTGGGAAAAGGCCGAGCGATTGAGCGGCTGCTTGGTGAAATAGGACTGTTCGTGTAGCAAGGCGTCTCATCGTATGAATGATCTGGTCCGCTCGATCTTCTGCCTCGTTCTTTGTTGACAACTTGTTCTCCTCCCTTTAAAATCAATTTATCTTGATCATCAAGATAAATGTTCTCTTACTTTATAATTAACTTGATCATAGCAAAAAAGTGAAGAGAACGTAAGCAGGGGGTAAATGAAATGAATAACGTGGATCATAAAGGCAAGGCATCCACTCGCTTTGTTGTCATCGGGTTGCTGTTAGGGATTTTTATGGCAGCGATGGACAACACCATTGTCGCAACAGCAATGGGAAGCATCGTCGCCGATTTGGGCAGTTTTGATAAATTTGCTTGGGTGACTGCTTCTTATATGGTGGCAGTGATGGCCGGTATGCCGATTTATGGAAAGCTTTCAGATATGTATGGTCGAAAGCGTTTTTTTCTGTTTGGACTTATTTTCTTTTTAATTGGATCTGCGCTGTGCGGCATCGCACAAACGATGGATCAGCTTATTATTTACCGTGCGATTCAAGGACTTGGAGGCGGTGCTCTTCTTCCGATCGCTTTCACGATTATCTTTGATATCTTCCCGCCAGAAAAGCGCGGGAAAATGTCCGGTATGTTTGGTGCAGTTTTTGGTCTATCCAGTGTATTAGGACCGCTGTTAGGAGCAATTATTACGGATTCGATCGGCTGGCATTGGGTGTTTTATATTAACGTACCAATTGGTATCGTCAGTGTGTTCTTGATCGCCAAATTTTATCAAGAATCGCTCGAGCATCGTAAGCAGAAAATTGACTGGTCAGGTGCCATTACACTTGTCGTTGCGGTTGTCAGTTTAATGTTCGCTCTTGAGCTTGGCGGTAAATCGTATGCATGGGATTCTGTTCAAATCTTGACACTATTTGCTGTGTTTGTTGTCTTTGGCACCATCTTCTTCATTGTTGAACGGAAGGCAGAAGAACCGATTATTTCATTTTGGATGTTTAAAAATCGTCTGTTTGCGACATCTCAAATCTTGGCGTTTTTATATGGCGGGACGTTTATTATTCTAGCTGTCTTTATTCCTATCTTCGTCCAGGCGGTGTACGGTGAATCTGCAACAAGTGCCGGGTTCATTTTAACACCGATGATGATTGGTTCCGTGATTGGCAGTATGATTGGCGGAACGATGCAGACGAAAGTACCTTTTAGACGATTAATGACCATCTCTGTGATTTCATTTTTTGCTGGGATGCTGCTGCTTGCCAATATGTCGCCTGATACAGCAAGATTGTGGCTTACGCTCTTTATGATGATTTCAGGTTTTGGCGTTGGATTTAGCTTCTCCCTTCTGCCATCTGCTTCAATGAATGATCTCTCTCCGCGCTACCGCGGCAGTGCTAATTCTACCAATTCGTTCATGAGATCACTTGGGATGACTTTAGGCGTGACGATTTTTGGAACGATTCAAACCAATGTCCTGACAAATCGTTTAGCAGATGCTTTTAGCGGAATGAAAGGAGCTTCTTCTCAAGTTGGTGATCCACAAGCCATTTTCCAAGAGGGGGCACGCTCACAAATTCCGCCTGATATTTTAAATAAAGTGATTGATGCGATGTCACAAAGTATTACGTATGTATTTATGATTGCTTTATTCCCGATTGCACTTGCGGCGATTACGGTCGTATTTATGGGAAATGCACGAGTACGTACATCAAATGAAATGAAAGAAAGCGAATAATGTGAAAAAAGCAGAGTGATGCGGCTCTGCTTTTTTTCATCTTATTGATATAAAAGTTGGGCTTTTCCTTCACTGCCAACGATCTTTATTTTAGATGTGACCATGTCTTTGGCTGCTTGTTTTGCTTTTTGTAAATACATACGCGGATCTAAGCTTTCAGGTTCGTTTGAGAAATGATCACGAATCGCTTCAGAGTATGCATTTTTCAGTTCAGTGGACACATTGACCTTTGCCATACCGAGTGCGACACATCTTTTGACATCCTCATCTGGTACAGCTGAACCACCATGAAGGACAAGCGGCACATCGACAAGCGCTGCAATTTGTTCAATGCGGTCAAAGTCGATATCCGGCACCCCTTTATAAATGCCGTGGGCCGTGCCGATCGCAGGTGCTAAAGTAGGTACACTAGTATCTTCTACAAATTGACGGCATTCTGATGGAATGGCTTTTTGAGCATCCTTTTCATCCACGACAATATCATCTTCTACCCCGCCTACCTTGCCTAACTCGGCTTCTACATTCACACCTACTTTTAAGGCAAGGTCCACCACTTCTTTTGTGCGGCGTACATTTTCTTCATATGAATGCATGGAAGCATCGATCATAACGGATGTATATCCCGCTCGTATACAAGTAAGAATCACATCAAAATCAGTGCAATGATCAAGATGAAGGCCGATTGGTATTTGGTATTGATCAGCTGCCGCCTTTACTGTATCTGCAATGGCTTTTGCGCCAAGCGATTGGACCGTGCCAACCGTTGTTTGCAAAATGACAGGTGATTTTAATTCAGCTGCCGTTTCGAGTACCCAGTAAATACTATCAAAGGAATGTACATTGAATGCGACAATTCCGTATTTTTCTTTTTTTGCTGCTTCAAGCATAGGTGTTGTGGAAAGTAAAGGCATGGTCAAACATCCTCTCTCGTCAAAATATCTGTTTTTAATACAGCGAGCATTTCTTCATTTGTTCTTGTTTCGAGCAGTTTTTGCCGTTTCGTTTCATCCATTAATCCGCGTGAAAGAGCAGAAAGTGCTTGTAAGTGAGTGGTTCCTGCTTCACTTTTTGGAATGAGTAAGGATAAGAAGAAAAAGCAAGGCTTCCCATCAAAAGCGTCCCATTCGATTCCGGTTTCTGTACGAACGATGACGAGTGCCGGTACTTGAATGGCGTCTGACTGTGTATGCGGAATGGCAAATCCATCTTGAAAGCCGGTTGTACTCAGAGCTTCTCTTTCAGCTAGTCCTTTTTTGACTGCCTCAGGAGATGTACAAATCCCTGCTTCAGAGGCAATGTCAGCTATGGCTGCGAAAACGCCAGCCTGTGAAGAAGCGGTTTCATGTAGATTCATATAAATATGTTCCATCATTTCTCTTCCTCCCTATTAAACTGCGGGTTTGTCTATTTTCTTGCGGTAAAGTCCGTATAGAATCGCACCTACAAGTGAGCCGATGAGTATGGAAAGCACCCACTGGAATGCGCCTGTGACGACTGGAAGGACAAGGAATCCGCCATGCGGAGCTGGAACCTGTACGCCAAAGAGATACGTCAATATAGCAGAGATGGCGGAACCAAACATGATAATTGGAAGGACAACGACTGGGTTTTTTGCTGCAAATGGAATGGCTCCTTCGGTAATATGAGTCGCTCCGAGAATATAGTTGATCATCCCAGCATTTCGTTCTTGTGGTGTAAAATGTTTTCGGAAAATCGTTGTGGCAATCGCAATGATAAGCGGCGGTGTGATACATGCTGCTGACACCCCTGCCATGAAGTAAAGGTTACCTTCTGCGAGTAAAGCCGTTCCTGTGACATAGGCTGCTTTGTTAAAAGGTCCTCCCATATCAAATCCACACATGGCTCCAACAATTAAACCTAAAAGCAATGGATTTGTGGATTGAACTGAGGAGAGAAAATCCATTAATGAATTATTTAGCCCTGTGATTGGAACTAATAGCGGGGTCATGACAGCCCCAATTAAGAAAATACCAATGACAGGATAGATGAAAATTGATTTTAATCCGTCAAGTGATGCTGGTAATTTTTGAAGCAGGAATTGAAGAAGTACGATGATATACCCTGCTGCAAAACCTGCGATAATACCACCTAAGAATCCAGCGCCTCCATCGTTTGCAAGCAAGCCACCGATAAATCCGACAACCATCCCTGGGCGTTTGGCGATTGAATCAGCGATAAATGCTGCTAAAATAGGCACCATTAAGCTAAAGCCGAGTCCGCCAATGTTTTTCAAGTAGGCAGCAAACGGATGATACGTTTCATGCTGAGGATCAGCTGAGTAAATACCGAATAGAAAAGATAAAGCAATTAAGACCCCGCCTCCAACAACAAATGGAAGCATATGTGATACACCGTTCATTAAATGTTTGTAGATGGTGTGTATCCACTTATTCGCTGACTTTTGTTGAGCTGATGAAGGCGCAGATGTTTTTTCTGTTCCAGAAGCTCTTCCTTTCACTTGATGAACGGGGGCTTCTCCATTGATAATGCCCTGAATCAGTTCATTTGGTGTGCGAATCCCCTTTGCTACAGGCACTTCAATGAGTGGTTTGCCGTGAAAGCGATCTGTATTCACATCTTTGTCAGCAGCGACAATGACCCCATCGGCCTCCAAAATGTCTTGATCCGTTAAAGCGTTTTCAATTCCTACTTGACCATGCGTTTCAACTTTGATGTCGACCCCTAATTGCTCAGCTGCGATTTTTAATGCCTCAGCTGCCATAAATGTGTGCGCAATGCCTGTTGGACAGCCAGTGGCAGCGACAATTTTCTTGCGGCTCATGTGAACTCCCCCTTATATGTTCTGAATGTGTATTTGCTCAATTAATGAATCAATGTCATGTAAATCACTTAACCCTTTTGAAAAGGCGGTAGATGCCCCTGTTGCAATGCCGTATCGTAAGCATTCTTCATGAGGTTGTCCTTCCAGCTGTTTACTTAGGAATGCAGCGAGCATGGCATCACCAGAACAAGCCGTGTTTACGACCGTTCCTATTGGTGCATTTCCTTTTAATACGGCTTCGTTTGTAAGGAATAGTGCACCTTCTCCTCCTCGGGAAATGAGTACTTGCTCTGCACCCATCTCGATCAGCTTTCGTCCTGATTCAACGAGTTCTGTTTCTGATAAACGGTGGGTTTTCCCAAAAAATGCGGCAATCTCTTCTTCATTTGGTTTTAGTAAATATGGTTTGTATTGAAGTGTTTCTAAAACCGCTTTAGAGCTTGTGTCTAAAATAAATTTCACGTTGTTTTGATGACAAATAGCGGCTATCTCTGAGAAAATGCTAGCAGGAACGCCTTTAGGCAGACTGCCTGACATAATGAAGATGCTGCCTTTTGGAATGGTCGAGATTTTTTCGCGAAAGGCATCAAGCGCTTTTGCCTCAATAGCAGGTCCTTGATTCACAAGCTTGTATTCTTCCGTTGTGTTAATAAATACATTAATGCGTGTAATCCCATCCACTGGGATAAAATCAGTTTGAATGGAGAGATCGTTTAACGATTGTTCAATATATGAACCTGAAAACCCAGCAATAAATCCTAATGCAGTGCTGGTGAAGCCATATTTCTTTAGCATAATGGACACATTAACACCTTTTCCATTCGGCTGATAATCCTCATCTTCAGTGCGGTTGACTGTATCTGCCCGCATTTCTTTTAATGCAATATATAGGTCAATAGCAGGATTTAAGGTGCAGGTATAAATCAATTGGTTTCACCTTCTTTCTTTTCTCTAAAGAAAGTATCTCATACGATTCAGTGAAAATGTTTTCAGATTGTGTAAAGGTTTTCACGGTAAAAAGCCTCCCATCATAAAGTGTGGAAGGCTTTTTGAGTGTTTATTTCATCCGAATCACATAGGCGTCTAGTAAAATGCGGGCAATGACATGAAGCGACAGGCGGGACCTGACTTCATAATCTGGGAAGAATGATTGTTCCCCTTTATATCCGACGAGTGTCATATCTGATATTTTACTTAATGTAGAATCAATTCTAGTTGTGACCGTAATGGTCGTGACCTGCTTCATACTGAGGTTTTGGCAGGCTTCCACTAGTTCCGACGTTTCTCCATTTAATGAAACAAAGATGGCAAGCTCGTTTTTATCAATGTCACGCGATTTGAGCCGAATGATATTCGGGTCGTCATGAACTTCACATGTTTTTCCGATGAGCTGCAATTTGATGGTCATCTCTTTGGCGATCATCTCTGAAAAGCCTCTGCCAAAAATATAAATTTTGTCTGCATCATGGATCTTTTGAACCGCATCCTCAATTTGCCCAATACTTTGCAGTTGAATCGTCTTTAAGACCTCTTCTTCATTTTTTCGAATGGCTAGTTTGATGTCTTCGTCAATATTTTTTAGTTGATCACTATCATCTGTCATTTTCTTTTCTTGTTTCAATCGATATTTAAAGGATGTATAGCCATTGTATCCGATTTTCTTCATCAGTCTGACAATGGTCGCCGTCGACACGTTGGCTCTTTCACTTAATGTGACGATGGATAAGGTGGAGATATCCTCTAAATGCTGGTGAATATAATGCAGTAAATAACGTTCTGTTTCACTTAACGTTTGGTACACATCACTTGGTATATTAAATAATGGTTCATTCAATGCGATTCCCCCTTACTCATTTCATACTATAATTAAATGCCCTATGAAAACAAGGTGATTCTTTTATCCTGTATTTTTTATTAGAAAGCTGGATGAGTGAAATTTTGTTTTTAACATAAGCTAACAAAAAGAACGGTTTGTGTGAAAGGAGTTGATCACTGTGCTTCAATTCTTGTTTTTTCTGATCCTTTTATATGTGGTGTATGTATTTTTGACCGCATTTGTCTTGTTTTATTTACCGTTTCAAAAAACTTGTAAGGAACATTGCATCTATAAAGCTTCTTCCATCTCAGGAGACGACCAAGGCATAAATCAAGTCATGCTGCTTGATGACGGATTTGAATCGGGTCAAGTGAGAGTTCAAATGATTCGCGAGGCTAAAAAGAACATTCGTTTGAGTTATTATTCCATTCAAAAAGGAAAAACCGCCGAATGGGTGCTTGGTGCTTTAATTGAAGCGGCTGATCGAGGAGTAAAAGTTCAGCTGTTGTTAGATGGCATTTGCCATAGCCTGCGTGGACCGCTAAAGCATTTGCGTTATGCTGTGGCGAATCACCCGAATATGGCCATTCGTTTTTATGAGCCTTTTCGTTTGTTCAAGCCATGGACGTGGCATAACCGCCTTCACGATAAGCTTCTTTTGGCAGATGGCAGGGTCGCTGTCATGGGCGGCAGAAATATTGGTGATAAATACTTTGCAGATCAGCCGCCGAAAGACTTTGCATATGACCGAGATGTGCTGCTTTACAATGCCAAAAAGGGAAAAGTATTAGATGAAATGGAACAGTATTTCGTTTATTTGTGGAATCATGATTTTACGAAAAGAACGAAAGATGTATTTTCCAAGGCAAAAGCGAAAAAAGGAAAAAAGCTAAGAAAACAGCTACTTCGATCTTATCAGGAAGCCATTCGTACAAAAGAACCCTTTGTCATGTCCACATATGATTGGGCAAAAGACGCCATTCGTGCAAAACAGATTGCATTTTTCACAAATCCAGTGGAACGCTTAAATAAACGTCCGCTCGTCTTGAAAAAGTTAAACGATCTCGCACAGCGGTCAAAGCGTTCGGTTCTTATCCAGACGCCTTATGTCATACCGACACGGCCAATGAAAGACGGACTCACGCCATTACCAAGTGATATTCAAACGACGATCGTGACGAATTCTCTTACAGCGACACCAAACCCTTTAGCATTTGCAGGATATTTAAGCACGAAAAAGGAATTGATGGAAACAGGTGTTCATTTGTATGAATATCAAGGTCCGTATTCAATTCACGCCAAATCAATGGTCATTGATGATAACTTAAGTATTATTGGAACATATAATCTAGATGCAAGATCCAGCTTTTTAAATACTGAATCGATTTTGGTGATTGATAGTGCACCATTTGCGTTATCTCTTACGGAAGCAATCGAACGAAAAATCGCTTATAGTGTTCTCGTAGCGAAAGATCGAACAGAATATAAAGCAAGCGACTATGGACAGAAAAAAAAGCCTTTCATGAAAAGGCTCCTTTTAACTGGTTTATCTACCATAACGGTTTTATGGCGGCGGTTGATTTAAATAAAAGGGCAGCTACTTTTGTGGCAGCCCTTTTTCTCTGGACTGCTCCTCTTCTACTGGTTCAAGCTTGGTTAACTTAAATACGAGGATTCCTGCCACAATGACAAGTACACCTAATAATTTTGTAAAAGAAAATGTTACTTTTTCTAACCCAAGCCAGCCAAGCGAATCAAATAGAAGCGCACAACCTAGCTGGGAGGTGAGAACAATCGAGATTCCATAAGTGGGACCGAGACGTTTGATGCTCTGAACAAGACAGATGACAACGCCTACCCCGATGGCTCCGCTTATCCAGTACCAGGCTTCCATATGCCTTAATTGAAACATGCCGGTTCCTTCTAACAAAAGACCCATCAAAAGTGAAGCGATAAAGCCCATTCCTAGAACTAGCGTCGTTGTTGACCAAGAGCCTGTATGCTCATTGACTTTACTATTAAAAATGGTTTGTAAGCTGACAAGTGCCCCAGCAGTGACAGCTAATATTATTCCTATGATCATATAAAAGTCCTTTCGTTTCTTCTATTCATAAATGTTGTGTTCTGCTATTTCTAAAAGCCCTTTTTGATCACAAATCGTAATCTTTCCTCTTCGCCTTTCAATCAGCCCTTTTTCTTGGAACTGCTGAATGACCCGGTTAATATGGCGGTAGCTTGTTCCAATTAAGCTCGCTGCATCCGTGAGGCGAAGCGTGCGTGCGTGCGCGTCATCATCACCTGTTAAAACAGACAATAAATAGCTTGCAAGCCTGACCTCTACAGGGTATAAAAGGTGGAAGCTTAGATCATTTGATTTTGTATAAAATTTGTTTGTGATGCCCTTAAGCAAAAAGGTTAAAACTCGAGGATCGTCCTTTGCATGACGCATGAGGGCTTGATGAGAAATCCTGAGCATATGTACTTCTGTAACGGCTTCAACTGTATTGACCATATCTGTCTGCTGAACGTATTCAATATCTCCAATCGCTTCAAGAGGGTTTTTAAAGCAAAGAATAAATGTTTTTCCTTCTTTTGTGGTGGTGAAAATCTTTAATTTTCCTTTCACCAGCAAGTACATATACTCCCTTTTATCCCCTTTTGAACAAATCAGCTCACCTTGCTGATAGCGCCACAAGCTCACATGTGAGATGAGTTTTTGATGAAAGACATTCTGTAACTGATGCGTCTTCATATAAGAGGAAAAAAGAGATTCATCATGCAGCTCCTCCATCTGATGCCCTCCTTTATAGTTTTAAGATGATGACGCCTGCAATCATTAAAAAGATACCTGCATAATGGGGCCATTTCATTTTTTTCTTCTGAACACCAAACCATCCTTTTGCATCGATGGCAAAGGTAAACGCAAGCTGTGCGATAAGTAAAGCAGCGATGGTGAGTGTCACACCAATGATTTGAATGGCAGTGACCTCATTAAAGATAATAATGGCTGCAAATGCACCTCCAATTAAATAAAGAGGCTGCACTTTTTTGTATTCCTTAAAGTGGCCATCCCGTACGATGAGTAAAATGACGAGAGAGATGATAAACCCTGTCAGCTGCGTGATCGTTGCCGCCTGCCACGTCCCGATATCTTGACTAATTCTGGCGTTGGCTACGCCTTGCAGTGTAATACAAGCGCCTCCTAATAATGCAAAAATAACACCTTTCATTCGTTCAAAAGCTCCTTCTTTTTTCAGTCTAGTTTCATTAAATGATAGATGCCCTCATGTTGAAAAGGACATATGTCCCACTTTGCGTATTATATCAGAAACTTTTTCTCATGCAGTTTCTCCGTTTTAGATTTTTCACAGTGGGTACAGTTTTATATGAGCTGAAAACAGAATATTGGATTCAATCACATACAAAAAGGAGACATGTCAGAATGAGAAATCAAGAGAAACACTTTATTAATGGAGAATGGGTCGCATCAACAGGAAACGAAACGACGGAGGTCATTAACCCTGCGACAGAGGAAGTCATTGGCACCATTAGTTTAGGAACGAAAGAAGATTTAGATCAAGCTGTCAAAGCAGCTCGAGCCGCCTTCCCTTCTTTCTCAAAAACATCTCGAAATGAACGAGTAGAAATGTTGGAAAACATTGTGCGCGGGTACGAAAAACGCAAGGATGAACTTGTAGAAGTGATGACAAAAGAGCTTGGTGCACCGCTGAAAGTATCCGAAGAAGTTCATTACAAAATGGGTTATGAACATTTTTCTAAAGCAGCGGAAGCACTGAAATCTTATACATTTACCGAAGACCGCGGTGGACATACGATTATAAAAGAGGCGATTGGTGTCAGCGGATTGATTACACCGTGGAACTTCCCGACGAATCAGACATCTCTTAAAATTGCGGGTGCCATTGCGGCAGGCTCAACAGTTGTCTTAAAACCAGCGGAAATTACCCCTTTTGCTGCGATGATTCTTGCAGACATTATTGATGAAGCAGGTGTACCGAAAGGAGTCTTCAACTTAGTAAACGGAACGGGTGACGTGATTGGTGACGGCATTAGCTCACATCCTGATATTGACTTCGTTTCATTTACAGGATCAGGTGCCGTCGGCTCTAAAATTATGGAAAACGCAGCGGATAATGTGAAGAAAGTAGCACTTGAGCTTGGCGGAAAATCCCCTCTTATCGTCTTAGACGATGCAGATGTGGACGAAGCAGCAGAAACAGCTATTCATCATATTGCAATGAACACAGGTCAAGTATGCTCTGCAGCTACACGTGTGCTGATTCCAGAATCAATGAAAGACAAGTTTGAAAAAGCGCTGCTGAACGCCCTGCCGAAGTTTACAGTTGGTGATCCGAGAGAAGATCACGCTACTGGCCCGCTTGTTTCTAAAAAGCAGTGGGATACGGTGCAATCTTATATTGAAAAAGGAATCGAAGAAGGTGCTACCCTTCTTGCTGGGGGAACTGGAAAGCCAGACGGAATCGATAAAGGATATTTCGCCAAGCATACCATTTTCACCAATGTGAAAAATGATATGACCATTGCGCAAGAAGAAATCTTTGGGCCAGTCATGAGTGTGATCACGTATCAAGACCTCGATCATGCCCTTGAGATCGCCAACGATACAGTGTATGGTCTTGCCGGGTATGTTGTTGGTCAAGATGAAAAAACATTAAAATATGTCGCTGAACATATTCGTGCCGGTCAAATCACCATTAACAATGCTGAAACAGATTACTTTGCCCCATTTGGCGGTTTTAAGCAGTCTGGTATCGGAAGAGAATGGGGAGATTTCGGTATCGAGGAATATTTAGAAGTGAAAGCTGTGATGGGGCTTCCAACGGCGTAAGTCAGGCGAAAAAGAGGAAAACGGTGATCCGTTTTCCTTTTTTTGTGCCCTCTCCCCTATTCATCCGTGTTTTGTCATTAGAAATCTTAATCATGACAATCAATATTATATATTTTACTTAATGGCAAACTTTCGGTAAAGTTCAAATTGAACCTATATATATAATTCCTATCGAATTAATCTATGTTTATATTCCTTGTGAGGTGGATATTGTTGCAACTTCATGTATTGAACAGTCCGTTTAGCCAGGAGCAGGCAGAGTTACTCAATCAGCTGCTTCCGACTTTAACAGATCAGCAAAAAATTTGGCTTACTGGTTATTTATCAGCGCAGGCAGCGCTTGCCGGCTCAGAAGCTGTCACTCCGGCGCCTTCTGCCGCAGCACCTGTACAGCCTGTGAGCAAAGATGTGACCGTGCTTTATGGGTCGCAAACAGGCAATTCCGAAGGGTTAGCAAAAAAGACAGCCCAGCATCTTGAAGAGAAAGGCTTTCAAGTGACGCTCTCTTCTATGTCCGATTTTAAACCGAATAATCTGAAAAAAATAAACAATTTACTGGTCATTGTCAGCACACATGGCGAAGGAGATCCGCCGGATAATGCCCTTTCGTTCCATGAATATGTTCACGGCAGACGTGCGCCAAAGCTCGATCATTTAAGCTTTTCTGTCCTTTCATTAGGTGACAGCTCATACGAATTCTTCTGTCAGACAGGAAAAGAATTTGATGAACGCTTCCAAGAGCTTGGCGGTACTCGCCTGTTTGACCGAGTGGACTGTGACCTTGATTATGATGAGCCGTTTTCAGAATGGCTTCAAGGTGTTGCCTCTTCTTTGAGTGAAGGTGAAGCTGTCTCACTGCCGCAAGAATCAGCGGGAGCCAACAGTACGGCCGTTTCTGAATATTCAAGAACGAATCCTTTTTATGCTGAAGTTCTTGAAAATATCAACTTAAATGGGCGTGGATCTAATAAAGAAACACGTCACTTAGAGCTTTCGCTTGAAGGTTCAGGTCTCGTGTATGAGCCAGGTGACAGCCTTGGCATTTACCCGACAAATGATCCTGCGCTTGTCGACGAACTGATTCAAACATGCGGGTGGAATGCAGAAGAATCCGTCACCGTTCATAAAAATGGAGACACTCTTCCTTTAAAAGAAGCACTCACCTCGCATTTTGAGATCACGGTTTTAACAAAACCACTTCTTCAAAAGATCGCTGAACTGACAAAAAGCGAATCCTTGCATGCCCTTTTAGAAGAAGGAAACGAAGAAAAACTGAAAGAATATATCGCAGGCCGGGACTTAGTAGATGCGGCTCGTGATTTCGGTCCTTTTGAAGGAACCGCCGCAGATTTCACAGCCCTTTTAAGAAAAATCCCTGCACGCCTTTATTCCATTGCAAGCAGTCTCAAAGCAAATGACGAAGAGGTTCATTTGACGATAGGGGCTGTCAGATATGATGCGCACGGCAGAGAACGCCAAGGTGTCTGTTCGATTCTATGTGCAGAGCGCCTGCAGCCAGGTGATACGTTACCTGTTTATATTCAGCACAACCAAAACTTTAAGCTTCCTCAAGATCCAGATGCACCGATCATTATGGTAGGACCAGGCACAGGCATCGCCCCTTTCCGTTCATTTATGCAGGAACGTGAGGAACTGGGTGCAAACGGAAAGTCATGGTTATTCTTCGGTGATCAGCATTTTGTGACGGATTTCTTATACCAAACAGAATGGCAAAAGTGGTTAAAGGATGGCGTCTTAACGAAAATGGACGTGGCTTTTTCAAGAGATACTGAGGAAAAAGTATATGTCCAGCACCAAATGAAGAAACAAAGCAAAGAATTATTTGAATGGCTTGAGCAAGGTGCTTACGTGTATATTTGCGGAGATGAAAAGCATATGGCGCATGATGTTCACAATACCCTTCTATCCATCATTCAAGAAGAAGGTGCGATGAGCAAAGAAAAAGCAGAAAGCTATCTTGCCAACTTACAGCAGCAAAAACGCTATCAGCGTGACGTTTATTGATTTGATGCTTGAAAGAAAGGAGCTTTTACTTACATGGTGAAGACAGCATTAACAGCGCCGGATGGACCTCCGAGCGACGTAGAGGAAATCAAAGAAAAAAGTGATTATTTACGGGGTACGTTAAAAGAAGTGATGCTTGATCCGATTTCAGCGGGAATTCCGGATGATGACAACCGTCTGATGAAGCATCACGGCAGCTACTTACAAGATGATCGTGACCTGAGAAATGAACGACAAAAACAAAAGCTTGAGCCTGCCTATCAATTTATGCTGCGTGTCCGTCTGCCTGGCGGAATCGCCACATCTAAGCAGTGGCTTGTGATGGATGAGCTTGCTCACAAATACGGAAACGGTACGTTAAAGCTGACGACTCGTGAAACCTTTCAGCTTCACGGTATTTTAAAATGGAATATGAAAAAAACCATTCAAGAGATTCATTCTACTATGCTTGATACAATTGCTGCTTGCGGCGACGTGAACCGGAATGTCATGTGTACATCAAACCCCTATCAATCAGAAGTGCACCATGATGTATACGAGCTGGCGAAAAAATTAAGTGATGACCTGCTCCCACAAACAAGAGCCTATCATGAGATTTGGCTTGATGAGGAAAAGGTTGCGGCAACGCCAGATACGGAAGTTGAACCGATGTATGGTCCGCTTTATTTGCCAAGGAAATTCAAAATTGGTGTGGCGGTCCCTCCTGCTAACGATATTGATGTCTTTTCGCAGGATTTAGGCTTTATTGCCATTATCGAAAACGATCAACTGGTCGGTTTTAATGTCGCAATTGGCGGCGGAATGGGTATGACGCATGGTGATACAGCGACTTATCCGCAGCTTGCAAAGGTCATCGGCTTTTGTACACCTGAACAGGTCGTAGAAATTGCCAAACAAGTCATCACCATTCAGCGTGACTACGGAAACCGTTCCGTGCGAAAAAATGCCCGCTTTAAATATACGGTGGACCGCCTTGGTCTTGAGAATGTAAAAGAAGAGCTTGAGCGCCGTCTTGGGTTTACTCTTTTAGAGGCAAAGGATTATCACTTTGATCATAACGGTGACCGTTATGGCTGGGTAAAAGGCATTAATGGCAGATGGCATTATACGATGTTTGTAGAAGGCGGACGCATCACAGATTATGATGATTATCCGCTGATGACAGGCATCCGCGAAATCGCCAAGGTTCATACAGGTGACTTCCGTTTAACAGCCAATCAGAATTTAATCATTGGGAATGTGACAACTCATAAAAAGAAACAAATCGAACAGCTCATTCAGAAGTTTGGTTTATCAGACGGCCAGCAGCACTCTGCCCTGCGCCGCAGCTCAATGGCTTGTGTATCTTTGCCAACTTGCGGCTTAGCGATGGCTGAAGCAGAGCGCTACCTTCCTCGATTGATTGATAAAATCGAAGACATCGTTGAAGAAAACGGATTAAGTGATAAAGAAATCACCATTCGAATGACTGGTTGTCCAAATGGCTGTGCTCGTCATGCGCTTGGAGAGATTGGATTTATCGGAAAATCACCTGGTAAGTATAATATGTATCTTGGTGCCGCATTTGATGGCAGCAGATTAAGTAAATTATACCGTGAAAATGTGGGTGAGGAAGACATTCTAAAAGAACTTGGCTCTATTCTCCCCCGCTACGCAAAAGAACGAGAAGAAAATGAACATTTCGGCGATTTTGTCATTCGGGCAGGGATTGTGAAAGAGACAACAGATGGAACGAATTTTCATGTGCAATAAAAAAGAGACAGGAACCATCCTGTCTTTTTTTATTTTTTCTGTTTTTTATTCAAGTATTCGGTCAGACTCTTATACACATCTGGATTGTCTAATGAAGATAGATCGGGTGAAGGCTGCTTTTCATACGCCCCTTTAAGTAAACGCCGTACGATTTTTCCATTCCTTGTTTTCGGCAAAGCTGAAATGAGATGAACTTCTTTTGGTGTGAGCGCTTTTCCGGCATGTGAACCAACATGGGCTGAAAGCTCTTGGATAAGGGCAGCTTCTTCAAAAGCATGCGGACTGGTCACGATGAAACAGACGAGCGCCTCCCCTTTCACCTCATCCTTTACCCCGATCACAGCGGCTTCATGCACGGCAGGATGCCAGGTAAGGATGGATTCAATTTCAGCTGGCCCGATGCGTTTCCCTGCTGTATTAATGACATCATCCGATCTGCCGGTGATGTGGAATTCTCCGTCCTCTGTTTGCATGACCCAATCTCCGTGTGTCCATACACCATCAAATCGTTTGAAATACGTATCTTCATAACGCTCCGGTTCGTTCCAAAAACCACATGTCATGCCGACCCATGGCTTTTTCACCACAAGCTCCCCTACTTCATTCATCACGCTTTGCCCAGCTTCATTGTATACATCTGCCGCCATTCCTAAGATTGCCGCATTAAAGAGAATCGGTTTGATGGGGCGAAGCAGCGTACTGCCTACAATGCCACCAGAAACCTCGGTTCCTCCTGAATAATTTAAGATTGGAATGTTCTTTTGACCAATGGTGTGAAATAACCATTGCCACGGAGCTTCATTCCATGGTTCCCCTGTAGAAATAATGGCTTTGACATGAGATAGCTCGACCCCATCAATCGTTTGCTGCATCGCAGAACGAACAAATGTAGGGGAAAGTCCAAAATGAGTGACTTTCTTCTCGTGGATGAATGACCAGAGCTGCTGCTCATCTGGATAATCGGGAGCGCCGTCATATAAAACGATGGCAGCTCCATTGATCAAGCCGCCAAAGACGAGGAATGGCCCCATCATCCAGCCCATATCAGTCAGCCAAAACAGCCGGTCTCCTTTTGCCACATCCATACATAGCCCGGCATCAAAAGCTGCCTTTATCGGAAAGCCTGCGTGTGTATGAACGGCTCCCTTAGGTGTGCCGGTTGTGCCTGACGTATACAAGATCATCAGCGGGTCTTCATTTGTGACATAGGTCGCGCCGGTGAACGGCTGTTCTTTTAACAAATCATTCAGCAGGACATCGTCCTGATATCCGGTATGAGAGGAAGTGTGCACAATCACTTTTTGCACAGTTGTGGTTTTGTTGATGGCATCCGCCACACATTCCCGCATGTTGATCGTTTTCCCTCGCCGCATCATTTCATTCGCTGTGACGACAATGGATGCGCCTGACGCACGAATGCGTACAGCGAGTGGCTCGCTTCCATAGCCTGAGAAGACTGGGCTGAAAATAACACCAATCTTTGCAAAGGCAAGCATGACGGCGACCGTTTCTGGAAGCATTGGCATATAGATGATGGCTACATCCCCTTTTTGAAGCCCTTCTTTCAAAAAGCCAGCTGCAAGACGGCTCACTTTCTCTTGAAGTTCGAGAAATGACCATTTCTTTTCTTCACCGGCTTCATTGCTCCAAATGATGGCGGGCTGATGCCTCGTCTCTTCTTTTTCAGCCCATTTGTCCACAGCCGTTTCGGTGATGTTTAGTGTGCCGCCCTGATACCATTTCGGCCACATCAATGAGTGGTGACCTAATGCCGCTTCATATGGTTTTTTCCACTGAATGCCGACCGCCTTTTCCGCTTCTCTCCAAAACCAGTCTGTGCGTGCAATACTGGCTTGATAGAATGAGTCATACGTAGAAAAACCAAGAGATTTCATCCACTGATGCAAACGTGTTTTTTGGCTCTGCTTTTCTTCCGGTATCCATTCTGGTTTCTGGTTGATCATGAGGTCTGCCCCCTTTAGACCGGATAGACCGGATGTTTTCGTTTTGTAAATGTCATGTCTTTCGATGAATAGGCTAGTAATCTATGACAAAGTTCCGTTCTGAGACGGTCAAATGGGATGACGCCATCGACAATCATTTCAGAGGCAAGCTCATAGATATTCATATCTTCCTGGTATTCCTTCCGTTTCTCTTGTATAAATGAAGCCCTCTCTTCGGGCGGGAGTTCTGCAATTTTATTTGCATAGACGGCATTTACAGCGGCTTCTGGACCCATCACAGCGATTTGCGCCGATGGAAGAGCGAGACAGCAGTCTGGCTCAAAAGCAGGGCCTGCCATTGCATATAGTCCTGCTCCGTATGCTTTACGGACGATGACGGATATTTTCGGAACGGTCGCTTCTGACATAGCGGAGATCATTTTTGCCCCATGACGAATAATGCCGGCTTGTTCCACTTTTGTTCCAATCATAAATCCTGGTATGTCCGCAAGAAAGAGCAGCGGGATATGAAAGGCATCACAGAGCTGAATAAACTTGGCGGCTTTATCAGCTGAGTCGTGGAATAATACGCCGCCTTTTACTCTTGGCTGATTGGCAATGAGACCGACAGGCTGACCGTTCATTCTGCCAAAGCCGGTGATTAACTCTGCGGCAAACAGCTTTTTGATTTCAAAAAATGACCCTTCATCAATCAGTAAATCGATGAGTTGATACATATCAAATGGGGTATTCTGGCCTTTAGGGATTAAGTCTTGGATAGTGATTTCAGATGGTTTAGGTGCTTTTGCTGCTGTCGTTTTTGGTTTTTCTGTATAGTTGGCAGGCATATAGGTTAAATAATCACGTGCAATTTGAATGGCCTCTTCCTCTGTTTTGGCTAATATATCTCCGCATCCAGAAATGCTGCAATGCATTTTCGCACCGCCCATTTCCTCAAGTGATACTTTTTCACCGATCACCATTTCAGCCATTCGCGGCGAGCCTAAATACATAGAGGCATTTCCTTCGACCATGACGACAATGTCACAAAAAGCAGGGATATACGCACCACCGGCTGCAGATGGACCGAAGAGTAAACAAATTTGAGGAATGCGCCCAGACAGCTTGACTTGGTTATAAAAAATGCGCCCTGCTCCTCTTCTGCCTGGGAACATTGCGATCTGATCGGTGATTCTTGCACCCGCTGAATCGACTAGATACAGCATCGGACAATTGAGCTTCTCGGCCGTTTCTTGAATTCGAATGATTTTTTCTACTGTTTTGACACCCCACGATCCTGCTTTAACCGTAGAGTCGTTTGCCATGACACAAACAGTCTGCCCATTCATACGACCGGTTCCGGTGACGACACCATCTGCTGGTAAATGTTCATCTTTGCACTCTGCAAACATGGCATCTTCAATGAAAGAATCCTCATCTAATAACAAATGGAGCCGATCACGGACAAATAATTTTCCTTTTTCTTTGTTTTTTTGATGGTAGCGTTCTGCCCCGCCCTTTTCAATTCGTTGTTTTTTTAATTCATATTCTTCGATCATAAACATTCCCCTTTCTTGCTATTTCCCTCTGTAATAAGGCGTTCGTTTTTCTTGAAAAGCCTTGAGACCTTCTAGTCGATCTTCTGTATGAATAAGCCGCAGATAAGCTTCGTATTCTTTCGTCAGACCTGTTTGTAAATCGTGATCAAGGCTGGATTGAATGGCTTGTTTTGCTTCTTTTAAAGCGATCGGTCCATTCTTGGTGATTTGTTTTGCGAGTGTGATGGCATCATTCATCAGTGAATCGGCTGTAGAGATACGTTCAATCAGCCCAATTTGAACGGCTTCTTCTGCTCGTAAAGAAGTGCCTGTGAAGATCATTTCTTTCGCTTTCCCGGGTCCGATCAGGCGCGAAAGTCTTTGTGTGCCCCCTGCTCCCGGCAGGATAGCTAGTCCTGTTTCCGGCAGGCCGAGCGCTGCACCCGCTCTTGCGATGCGGAGATCACAGGCGAGCGCGAGCTCAAGACCTCCGCCAAGTGCGTGTCCGTTTATCACGGCAATTACAGGAACTGGCAAAGATTCAATGTCTGTAAAGGTTTGCTGAATGGTCAGAACGGCTTCTTTCGCTTCTTGTTCTGTCATCAATCGCCGTTCTTTTAAGTCTGCTCCTGCGCAAAAAACTTTAGCGCCAGCTCCTGTCATGAGCAAACAGCGCATGTTTGCATCATGTTTGATTTCTTGAATCGTTTGGTTGATTTCCTCTAGCATAGCAGCGGAGAGAGCATTGGCTTGCGCTGGTCTATTTAATGTCATGATGCCAATATGATCATCTTGTATTGAAAAATTGATCAATGAAGTCATGTGATTCACCCTTTATCAAGTAGTGTGAGACTGAAAAGCGCGTAAACAGTGACTTGGCAGGGTTCGATCCACTTTTGCTTCAATCCATTCAGCCGCTTTAATCAAGCGAGGGAGGTCGACATTTGTTTCGATCCCGAGTTTGTGAAGCATGTGCACCACGTCTTCTGTCGCCACGTTTCCGCTGGAGCCAGGTGCATAAGGACATCCGCCAAGCCCCCCACTAGAGGCATCAAATATGGTGATGCCGGCTTTTAATGCTGTATAAATATTGGCAAGCCCCATTCCTTTCGTATCATGAAAATGAAGTGCGATTTTATCAGCAGGAAAGCGTTCAAGTAAAAGGTCTAACCGTCTTTCTACTTGCAACGGATGGGCTTCCCCAATGGTATCCCCAAGTGATATTTCATCAATGCCGAAGGACAGCAGCTGTTCCGTTAATCGCAGCACTTGGTCCATCGGCACTTGTTTTTCATAAGGACATCCAAACACGGTTGAAATATAGGCCCGTGTTTGCCGTCCTTCTGCTTTTAAATCGGCTGTCATTTGTTTGATCACAGGCAATGTTTCCTGTATAGATCGATTCAGATTCTTTTTGTTATGTGTCTCACTCGATGAGATAAACATAGCCCCTACCTCAAGGTTTGCTTCAAAAAAATGAGCTAACCCCTTTTCATTTGGGATGAGTGCGGCATAGGTGATATCCTCTTTTTTGTTTAATGATTGGGCTAATTCTTTGGCGTCTTTTAAGGCTGGAACCCATTTCGGATGAACAAATGAGGTGACTTCAATATAAGGAAGATGGGCTTCTTCGAGTAAATGGATCCATGTTCGCTTCTTCATTGTGTCCAGCCAAACGGATTCATTTTGTAGTCCATCGCGCGGGCCGACCTCTCTAATGAGCACATTTTTTGGTAATGCCATGCGGCTTTCCCCCTATTCTGTCAGCTCCAAAAGTATCTCTCCCTCGTCAACAAATTCCCCCTCCGCTTTATACACTTTACTGATTACACCTGCTTCTTCTGCAACAATGGGAATCTCCATTTTCATCGATTCTAAGATGGCGACTTCCTGTCCTTTTTGCACATCATCACCCTGTTTCACAAGAAGCTTCCATAAGTTTCCGGCCATTTGTATCGTGACAGTTTTCATGAACGGTTTTCCTCCCTTTTTTTCATCAGATAATCGGTTGTGATGCGGCCATGTAAAAAGGCAGTTGATTCGGCCATTTCCTTTAAAAGCGGTACATTGGTTTTGATCCCTTCTATTTCATATGCTTGTAATGCTGCTTTTAATCGTTCTATGGCGAGTTTTCGAGTATCACCGTACACAATCATTTTCGCAATCATTGGATCGTAAAATGGGGTAATGACACTTCCGCTCGTGACGCTTGACTCATGACGGATATATGGGGCATCAGGTGTAGAAAGCCGAGTGATCGTGCCTGGCGAAGGGTAAAATGTCACAGGGTCTTCAGCGTATATTCTAACTTCAATCGCGTGCCCAATTTGATGAATATCCTCTTGGCTGAAGGACAGGGGCTCTAATGCGGCAATTTTTAGCTGCTCCTCGACAAGGTCAATCCCGGTAATTTCTTCTGTGACAGGGTGTTCTACTTGCAATCTCGTATTCATTTCTAAGAAATAAAATTGCTGGTTTTGATCGACTAAACATTCAATCGTGCCCGCATTTTCATACCCAATTGCTTTGGCAGCTTTGACGGCCATCTGTCCCATTTGCTGTCTCACCGTTTCTTCAAGACAGACGGCTGGTGCCTCTTCAACAATTTTCTGATGTCTTCTTTGGAGTGAACAATCTCTTTCAAATAAGTGAACGCCGTGACCGAACGAATCAAAAAGAACTTGAATTTCGATGTGCCGTGCGTGTTCAATCACCTTTTCCATGTATAAAGTTCCGTCTTGAAAGAAACTTTGTGCTCTTTTTTGATTTCCTTCAAACGCTCGATGCAGTTCTTCGTCGTTGCGGACGAGCTGCATACCAATCCCGCCGCCACCGCTCGATGCTTTTAGCATAATGGGATAGCCGAGTGTCTGTGCTTTATGAACACCTTCGTCTGCATCATGGAGTGGGGCTGAAACACCAGGAACGATTGGGATGCCCGCTTGTTCCATCGTTTTTCTCGCTTCAATTTTATTTCCCATATGCTGAATGACTTGTGCAGATGGTCCAATAAAGGCAATGCCTTCGCTCCGGCAGCGTTCAGCAAATGCCGCATTTTCTGATAAAAGACCATACCCTGGGTGGATAGCATCAGCATTTGTTTGTTTGGCAACCTTAATGATCGCTTCCATGTTTAAATAGCTTTCAGAAACTTTAGCGCCGCCGATATAATAGGCGCTGTCTGCTTCTTGCACATGAAGTGCATGCTGATCAGCCTCTGAATAAACGGCAACGGTTTTGATTCCGAGCCGTTTACATGTCCGAATCACTCTACGGGCAATTTCGCCTCGATTGGCGATCAATACTTGTTCAAACATCGCTGCCTTCACTCCTTTATTAGATCAAGCGCCTGCTTTTTCAAGCGGAATTTCTGAATTTTGCCTGAGGCGGTCATTGGGTACTCATCTGTAATGAAAAAGTATTTCGGGATTTTGTAGCGTGCCATTTGCGACTGACAATAGCTCGTTAATGTCTCAATTGAGACCGACTTCCCTTGTTTCAGCCGAATGAATGCGGCTACTTCCTCGCCGTATGTCTCGTCAGGAATACCAACGACCTGTGCGTCAAGAATGGCAGGGTGAGTGTATAAGACATCCTCAATCTCTTTTGGGTACACATTCTCTCCGCCTCTGATGATCATATCTTTGAGCCGGCCTGTGATTTTCACATAACCGTCATGATCCATCTCAGCTAAATCCCCTGTATGAAGCCATCCGTCCTCATCAATGACTTCATTAGTTGCTTCTTCGTTTTTATAATAGCCCTTCATGACATGATAGCCTCTTGTACAAAGCTCCCCTTGCTGTCCTCTTGGCACTTCTTCTGACGTTCCTGGTAAGGCAATTTTGACTTCAATTTGAGGAAGCGCACGTCCGACCGTTTGAACGCGTCTTTCAAACGAATCATCGGTTCTTGTTTGGGTAATGACGGGTGAACTTTCGGTTTGACCATAGGCAATCGTGAGCTCTCTTAGTCCCATTTTTTCAATGACTGCTTTCATGACGTGGGATGGGCAGAGTGAACCGGCCATAATCCCCGTTCGTAATGTGGACAGGTCATAAGAGTGGAAATTTGGATGATCGAGCTCTGCGATGAACATGGTTGGTACACCGTGAAGAACGGTGCATTTTTCTTTTTCTACTGTTTGAAGGACTCGTTCTGGATGGAAAGATTCAAGTGGGATGATCGTTCCCCCTTTTGTGAGACAAGCAAGTACACCAAGAACAGAGCCGAAGCAATGAAAAAACGGCACTGGGATACACATACGGTCCTGCTCTGTTAATTTCATACAATCTGCGATCTGACTCGCATTACAGACGATGTTTGTGTGGCTGAGCATGACGCCCTTTGGATAGCCGGTTGTGCCTGAAGTGTACTGCATATTAATAACGTCATCAGGCGTGAGCTCATTCATTCGCTTCTCCCATTCATGATCTTCGGTTCTTTTGGCAGCCACTTGAAGACGACCCCAGCCGAGCATGCCGTTTGGTACATGCTGACCGATATAGATACATCTTTTTAAATAAGGAAATTGTGTGGAAGTGATCTCCTCTTGATGAGCGGTTTGAAGTTCTGGAATTAGCTCTTCAAGCATGTTGACATAGGACGTTTCTTTAAAGCCGTCTACAATAAACAACATTTTGCTGTCAGAATGCTTGAGTAAATAGGCGAGTTCCTGTGATTGAAAATTGGTATTCACAGTGACAAGAACAGCACCAATGGAGGCGCAGGCAAATTGAAGAATGAGCCATTCAGGTATATTTGGTGCCATAATGGCGATGTGATCTCCCTTTTGAACCCCTAATGCCATGAGACCTTTACCTGTTTCCTTGACCTTTTGATAAAACGCTTCGTACGAATAACGTAAAGAACGTTCTGGGTAAACAACGGCTTCATGTGCTGGATGCTGTTCTTTTTTTTCTCTTAATAGGGAGCCAATCGTTTGCGGGTGAATCGACATCATTGCTTTCCTCCCTCATGTGTAGTAAGCGTTTTCATTAAGGTATTACGCTAACAACTGTCTTGCGATCACGAGCCGCTGAATTTCAGAGGTCCCTTCTCCGATTTCCATGAGCTTGGCATCTCTCACAAGCCGTTCAACACCGCATTCTTTCATATAGCCTGTTCCGCCATGAATTTGGACCGCATCAAGACTTGCTTTTGTCGCCATTTCTGAAGCAAACAGTTTGGCATAGGCCGCTTCTTTTGTAAATGGTTTGCCTTGATCTTTCAGCCAAGCGGCTTTCCAGACCATTTGTCTTGCAAGCTCTATTTGCATCGCCATATCCGCCAGCTTAAACTGAATGGCCTGGAAGGATGAGAGCGTCTTTCCAAATTGCTTTCTTTCTTTTGCATAGGAAAGTGAAGCATCAAGTGCAGCTTGTGCAATTCCGACAGATAAGGCTGCAATGGAAATTCGTCCGCCGTCCAATGTATATAAAAATTGCTTGAATCCTTTCGATTTGTCTCCCAATATATGATGCGCTGGTACACGCACTTCGTCTAAAATGATTTCAGCGGTATCTGAACCGCGAACCCCCATTTTGTCATATGGATTTGTAATCGAAAGTCCCTTTTGTCCTTTCTCCACAATAAAGGCGGAGATGATCGGACGTCCGTTTTCATCATGATCCGTCACAGCGGTGACAATAATCGTTCTGGCATAATTGGCATTGGTGATCCAGCACTTTTCCCCACTGATGACATATTCTTGTCCGTCTTTAATGGCTTTTGTTTTTGTTCCTTTTGCATCTGATCCGGCGTTTGGCTCTGTTAATCCGAAGGAGCCAAGCGCTGTTCCAGAGGCTAATGGAACAAGATGGTCCATCTTTTGCTCCTCCGTGCCGAAGTAATAAAGTGGACTTGCGCCTAAGGAAACCGCTGCGGCATAACTTAGACCTGTACTGGCACACTGCTTGCCAATTTCCTCTACTGCCAGTGCATACGAGATCGTATCTCCTCCAGAACCTCCATATTTCTCTGGAAAGGGTATACCCATAAAACCGAGCTCCCCCATTTTTTGAAATGTGTTCATCGGAAATGCTGCCTGTTCATCAACTGTTTGGGCGTGTGGTGCAATTTCTGTTTTTGCAAATTCTTTGACCATCTGACGGATCATTTGCTGCTCTTTCGTTAATTCAAAATCCATTTTGCTTCCCCCTTTGGCGCTTTTCTATCATATTTATTATTGAAATAGCTGCTTCATGCCAAGCTTGATTGAATTCAGAAAATTAAAATAAAAATAGTAGAAAAATAGAGAAAGCAAAAAAGCATAAATGGAGGAAACCCCTCATTTATGCTGTCTTTGTTATTTTACTGTTTTTGTAGAAGGTTTGCTTTCATGATGAAGGCGATTGAGTGCAGTCACTTTATAGGTATAGCTCTTCTTTTGATTTGCTAAAATGTCTTTCGTTTGTGTGAAGGAACCTGTTTCTTTTCTGACCGTTTGCGCAAATTCGTATGTCCCTTTATTCGACAATCGATAGACTGCATAATAGGATGCACTAGAGCGCGGATCATTTTGTATCTGTAAAACTGCACCATCCTCTGTCTTTTTCACAGATTGAATGATTGGTTTTTTAGGCGCTTTTTGATGAAGCCATGGCATCTCTGGTATGAGAGCCGGTTTGCTATAGGTTTCTTCTATTAATCGTTTCTTTACATTCAAGGGATTCCGATTGATATCTTTCAGACTAAAATGCATGCTTCCTTGTACGAGCTGTGACTGCCTGTTCAGCTCGATCTGGCGAAAATACTCGTCGGGATCAGACCAAGCAGGATCACTGTTTTGATTGATTTTATACGTCGCTTGACCAATGTACAAGTGAACAGGCTGCCCCTTCACTTCATTTGACCACCATTTCGTCAGCACATCATAGGCAGCGGGCTGAAAGCCGATACTCCAATAAATTTGCGGGGTGATATAATCAATATGGTGCTGCTGTATCCACTCTCTTGTATCAGCATACAAATCATCATAATTGGTCATCCCTGCAGTTGTGTTTGAACCGGTTGGGTCATCTTTTATGTTGCGCCATACACCAAATGGGCTAATACCAAATTTCACATACGGCTTTTCTTTCTTAATGGTGTTATTGATCTGCTTCACTAGCTCGTTCACATTATCCCTTCGCCAATCTTCTATATGAGTGAACTTCTTCCCGTAAGTTTCATACGTTTCTTGATCTGGAAATGGCACACCAGCGATTTTATTCGGGTAAAAATAATCATCCATATGCACCGCATCAATATCGTAGTTTTTCACTACTTCCTCTATCCCGTCAACAATGAAGTCCTGAGCATCTGGAATGCCTGGATTAAAGTAAAGCTGATTTCCGTAGGCGATGGTCCACTCAGGATGTGCTTTTGCAGGATGATCGGCTGATAACCGGTTGAGATCGGTATGATTCATGGTGATTCGATAAGGGTTAAACCAAGCATGAAATTCAAGACCGCGTTTATGTGCTTCTTCTATCATAAATTCAAGCGGGTCATATCCAGGGTCTTTCCCTTGTGTACCAGTCAAATATTCAGACCATGGCCCGAATTTCGATGGATAAAAGGCATCTGCTGTTGGTTTAATTTGCATGATGACGGCGTTCATATTCATCGCTTTGATATCGTCTAACAGTTGAATGAACTCTTGTTTCTGCTCATCTGCGGGCAGTCCTTTCTTTGAAGGCCAATCTAAGTTATAAACTGATGCGACCCACACTGCACGCATCTCTCTTGTGCTCTCAAGCTTCCCTTTTGGCATCGAACGAGCTAGACTACTAGACGGAATCAATAAGAAGACACCCATGAAAACTAGTGTCAGAACCGTCATACTGATCTTTTTCAGCATGTTTTGCATCACCTCATATTAAGTTTATTCTGCGTTTTGTGATGGAATGCCAGCAGATGGTGTAAGCAAGATGTTTTTTACTTTAAGCAGCTGAGCTTTAGGGACGTCGCAGGCTTCTACTAAATACCGCTCTGCACTTCCGTATGTATCCATCATCTCATTCAGTACATCTTCAAGATAATCTTGCTGAACGCCGAGGAGGGGCTGAATTTGTTCTTTTGACACCCGATATAAACTCATCATGCGAACAAATCGTTCTTGTCTTTTCACTAGCATTTTCACGCCTTCATTGGAACGCATGTATTCACTTAAAACGGTATGCACCGGCACACCCGCTGCTAATTGAATAAGAGCAGATAAAAAGCCTGTACGGTCCTTTCCACTTGTACAGTGAAGCATAAGCGGATAATTTTTTTCATCGGACAGTAATGTAAACAATTGCTGAATCTCTTTTTTTCGCTCATAGAGCATGCTTTGATATACATCTTTCATGATCGGTGTAAAGGATAGAGATTTTCCTTCTGCTATCAGCATACGAAACATGGTCCATTTGCTAGGCATCATGCTGTCAGGCTGCATAGGGATATGAACAATTTTGTCATGTTCCATGATCTTTGGTGGGTGTGATTTTCGTTCTGAGCTTGTACGTAGGTCACAAATCGTTTGAATTCCAAGTGTTGAGAACGTCAATATGTCTTGCTTCGTGAGACGTGATAAATCGGCAGAGCGATAAATCATTCCTTGTTTGATGACCATCTGATCCGTTGTTTGGAGTCCCCCTACCTCTCTAAAATTTGCAAGCTTTGAAAATTGTATGTTGTGTTGATTCATAGAAGTGAAAATCCTTTCTATCCTCTTTTCCCTATCATACGCTTTTATGAAAAATGAGAAAAGATAAGAGAAAAAGATCATTCGATTCTCCCATGTTGATCAGTGACATCTTTTACGTGGAATTATTGTTATAATAGAATCAGCATATTCGTATTGATTGGAGATTGTAGCATGATAAAAACAAAACGTATTCAGCAAATAAAAGAGTATGTATTTGACCGGGAATCTGCCTCTCTTGATGAGCTTGTGACGCATTTTGGCGTCTCAAAAAACACCATACGCCGAGATGTACAAGCATTGGTAGAATCCGGCGTGCTAAAGAAAGTGTACGGCGGCGTCGCTGTGAATCACTCAACATTGGTGGTGTATCAGGAGCGAAAGACTCGTCAGCTGAGTAAAAAACAATTGATCGGACAGGCTGCCGCTGCTTTTGTTGAACATGGTGATATGATTTTTGTTGATTCTGGTACAACGACACTGGAGATGCTTCCCTATTTGAAGGAGAAACGGATTACCGTTGTGACAAATAACGTGGATTTCATTACACAGGCTATGCCTTATGAACACCTCACCATCTTTTCAACCGGCGGTATGCTAGAGCGAAAAACAAATTCTTTCGTTGGTTATCAAAGTGTTGAGCGTCTAAAAGCATACAATGTCAATAAAGCATTTATTGCGTCAACGGGTTTATCCATTGATCACGGCGTCACGAATTCCTCCCCGCTTGAGACAGATATTAAAAAAACGCTCGTTGAAAAAAACGCCAAAACCTTTTTATTAGTCGATGATAGTAAGTTTGACCATTATGCCTTGACCACGTTTTGTGACTTAAAAGACATAGACATCGTCGTGACGAATGAACAACCAAATGAAGATTACCTTCAATATGGAAAAGAGCATGATGTGAAATTTGTCACGCCTTAGTCCAGAGCAAAAAAGCCAAGCGTCAATGTTTTGGCTTTTTTCTTATGCGCAAAAGAGTGAAACGGCGAAGTGTTGGTTACATTATGATTGTACATTTAACACATGTTTGGAGGTTGACCTGATGCCGTTGTTACGATTTGACGTGATAGAGGGCCGTTCAAAAGAGGAATTAAAGAAACTGCTGGACACTTGCCATGAAGCAATGGTTGATGCCTTTGGGGTACCTGAACGAGATCGCTATCAAATTGTTCATCAGCACCGCCCTGAAGAGATGATCATTGAAGACACTGGGCTTGGTTATCCGAGAACAAAGGATCTTGTTGTCATTAGTGTTGTCAGTAAACAGCGGACGAAAGAACAAAAGGAACAGCTTTATGCACAAATCGCAGAACGTATAGAAAAAGAATGCGGGGTTGCCAAGACGGATGTGATGATCTCCATCGTGGAAAATGGAGACGCCGATTGGAGCTTCGGGATGGGTGAGGCTCAATTCATAAGAGGATGGCTTTAAAAAACGGCTCAGGAGTGTGAGCCGTTTTTTGATTCATTTATTTTCAAGCTGTATGAGCAAGTTGAATAAATAGCGGTACACTGCTGAGATCACACCAATTAAAGGCGTATCTTCTTTGATGTCTTCTAGTTCAAGAAGCGGAATGTTGATATCAAATAACCCGTCTTGTCCATTAAATTGAAGCTGAGCACCATTTAATGTTGAGAGCATCTCTTTTAGTAATCCAGTATCTTTTTTAGGACGCTTCAATCCGAATAACACGGTATACGTCTGAAATACTTCATCCCATTCTATGGCAAGTCCGTCGGCTCTCACCACATCAAACCACTTCGACTCGATATAAATGAATTCTTTTTGTTGTTTTTTTACGTATGTAAGAGGTGTATTTAAAAAGGAAGCATTTTCTGTTTGAATCATTTCCTCCGATTCCTTGTCTACACGTTCTATATAAACATCTGCAAAGCGTGCTTCTTCTGTCATTTTTGCCCCTTCTAGCGGCCAATTTTGACTTGCGGCTTTGTTATATTCAAAGTCGGTGAGCGCCTGCCCTTCTTTCAATAAATCTTGTAAGCGATTTTGCAGTGACATGACTGTATCTCCTTTCATCTACTTCATATGCGTTTTTTATTTTAGCATAACACATGAAAAGAAAGATATGCCTGAGCATATGATGGTATGATAGTGTAAAAAGAAACATCTCGGAGGGGACCGTTTTGCTCACAATGACACTGGCAGAAAAAATCGTAGATGAGGTCAAAAAGGTACTGACGGAAGAAATCATCATCACACAAACAAACGGTACCATTATTGCTGCAACAGATCCAGCACGCATTGGTCAATTTCATGAAGGAGCATATGTCACATCCTTAGAAGGGCAGAAACGAATTCTCACAAAGGATGATGTGCTGCAGATGAAAGGCGTCAAAGCCGGTATCAATCTGCCTATTTATTTCAAACAAGAAGTCATTGGGGTCATTGGAATGACAGGTGATCCAAGGCATGTCTCCCCTTTTGGCGACATTTTACGTAAAATGACGGAGCTGCTCATTCAAGAGCATGAATTCTTTCAAGAAACGGAAACAGATGAACGGCAGCTTGAAGCATTTGTATTCGACTGGCTTCATCTGCCAGAGACAGCGGTTGGTATGACCGAGAAGGCGCAGCGGCTTGGCTTTGATGTCAACAAGCAGCGTGTCGCTATTCTCATTGATTGTCAAGACGAATCGTTTATGAAGCAGGATCAATACAAACTGATGAAGGACAAATTGCACCTCACCAATCAGGAGATCATTGTGCGCTGGGGGCATGCACGTTTTTTGCTCATGCTACAAGCCACACCAGATGGTCGTGATACATGGCACAAGCGCTTGTTCCATATTCATGCTGCGCTCACAGCGTTGTCACCATCGAGGATTTTAATGGGGGCAGGAAAACCAGCAGCTTCTCATGTCATGAAGCAGTCCTTTCATCAAGCTTTTCGCGCTTTAAAATTGGCACATGCTGAAACACCCATTGTGTTTGATGAAGATTTGACGCTTGAACTTTTTATGGAGGAAATCAGTCAGGAAACAAAAGATACGTTTCTTGATCGAACGATTGCGTCTCTTTTCCCCTATCCTGAACTAGTGAAAACATTGCGGGTGCTCATCGCTTCGGATTACTCATTGAAACATACAGCAGAAACTATGCATGTCCATATTAATACACTTCATTACAGATTAAAACGGATCCAGGATTTAACGACACTTGATCCAAAGCGCATGCAAGATGCGATGCTTTTTTATTTAGCCTTGCTGCTTTTAGATCATGATACAAAAAATACGATAAAACAGCCTGATATTTTGTAGAATCGTCTATAGTCATGTGACGGTTCTTTTTTTATACTGGTAGAAACGAGACGTTAAATGAGCGGGAGTGATTGCATATGCTAGATTCAGAATTTTCAAATCAATTAAAAGAGATTGTCGGTGCGCCCAATGTCCAAGACAGCAAGGCGGATCGTCTTGCCTACTCTTATGATGCGACACCAAATTTTCAACAGATGCCAGATGCCATCGTGACACCTCGCACAGCAGAAGAAGTGCAGCAAATTGTGAAACTGTGCGCCTCTTACAAAGTGCCGATCGTCCCAAGAGGCTCAGGGACGAATCTGTGCGCAGGAACATGCCCTACTCAGGGCGGATTGGTGATTCTCTTTACTAGAATGAATCAATTATTAGAAATAGACGAAGAAAATTTAACCGCAACGGTGCAGCCTGGCTTAATTACGCAGGAATTGATTCATCAAGTAGAGGAAAAAGGTCTCTTCTACCCGCCTGATCCAAGCTCTATGAAAATTTCCACATTAGGCGGCAATATTAACGAAAATTCAGGGGGACTGCGGGGGTTAAAGTATGGAGTGACAAGAGATTATGTCCTTGGGCTTGAAGTGGTTTTGCCAAATGGTGACATCATCAAAACAGGCGGAAAGCTTGCAAAAGATGTTGCTGGGTATGATATGACTCGATTGTTCGTTGGTTCAGAAGGAACACTCGGGATTGTCACAGAAGCAGTGCTAAAGCTCCTGCCGCTTCCAGAAACGAAACAAACAATGCTTTGTTTATACGAAAGCCTTGAAGAAGCTGCGACTTCTGTATCGGCCATCATTGCTGAGCGTATCATTCCTGCTACATTAGAATTTATGGATCAGCCGACCCTTGAAGTCGTTGAAGATTTTGCAAACATCGGCCTGCCCACCGACGTTCAAGCTGTGTTATTAATTGAACAGGACGGCAACCCTGAAGCTGTTTCTCGTGATATCCAAAAAATCGCAGAAGTCTGTGAGCAGCACGGGGCTAAAAGCGTCAAGATTGCACATTCAGAAGAAGAGGCAAGTGCGCTCTTAACAGCGAGACGCTCTGCTTTATCTGCCCTCGCTCGATTAAGTCCTACAACGATTTTAGAAGATGCTACCGTTCCCCGGTCTGAAATTGCCAATATGGTTCGTGCAATCGAAGACATTGCACGAAAGTACGAGGTGAACATTTGTACGTTTGGTCATGCAGGTGATGGCAACTTACACCCCACTTGTGCGACAGATGCAAGAAATGAAGAAGAAATGAAACGTGTAGAAGCTGCCTTTCAGGCCATTTTTGAAAAAGCCGTTGCACTTGGCGGCACCATTACAGGCGAACATGGCGTGGGTCTCATGAAAGCCCCCTATTTGGAGCTGAAGGTCAAAAAAGAAGGAATCGCTGCCATGAAGGCGATTAAACAGGCACTTGACCCGGCAAATATCATGAACCCAGATAAAGTGTTTGGAAAAGCCTCAAGAAAGCGAGTGGTGGTCTCATGAGTTCTTCTTCTAAGCAAAAAGAGATCCAGCAGCAGTTTCAGGAGCAAATGGATGAAAAGGAGCTGCTTAATTGCATGCGCTGCGGATTCTGCCTCCCTTCCTGCCCTACCTATATTGAATCTGGACAACAAGAAACGCACTCTCCTCGGGGCCGAATTGCGTTAATGAAAGCTGTAAGAGATGGCGTCATTGAGCCAGATGAAGATGTTGAACATTCCCTTAATCTTTGTCTTGGCTGCCGTGCATGTGAACCAGTCTGCCCTTCTGGCGTCAAGTATGGACAGTTGCTAGAAGATGCCAGAGACATTATTCAACAACATAAAAAACAATCATTTCCTGTCAAATTGATGAGACGTGTTGTGTTTAAAGGTCTCTTTCCGTCACAAAGTCGTATGCGACAAGCTGCTAGTTTCCTTCGATTTTATCAAACATCTGGTCTGCAAACAGCCGCCAGGAAGACGCGCATACTGAAGGTGCTTCCCTCCCATTTACAGTTGATGGAACAGGCACTTCCAAAGGTGCCGCCTCAAAAGAAAAAACGTTTGAATGAATATAAAGCCATCGGTCAGGCAAAAAAACGGGTGGCGTTTTTTACTGGCTGTTTAATGGATACAGTTTTCTCAAACACAAACAAAGCGACCATTCATCTCTTGCAGCTGGCAGGCTGCGATGTGATCGTTCCTCCTATACAAACGTGCTGCGGTGCGCTACATGGTCATAGCGGAGAAAAAGACCAAGCAAAACAGTTAGCTAAGCGGAATATTGAAGCATTCGAGGAAACAGATGCCGATGCGATCATCATGAACGCGGGCGGCTGCGGTGCCTTTTTAAGTGATTACGATCATTTGCTTCAGGATGACCCAGATTTTCAAAAACGAAGTAAAGCTTTCTCACAGAAAATAACAGATATATCAAGTATCCTTGTAGAGCTGGAGTTTCACCGCCGCGTGCCACTGGTTTTGCCAGCGCAAGTGATCACCTATCAAGACTCCTGTCATTTACGAAATGGGATGAATGTACAACAGGCGCCGAGGGTGCTCATGAAAGCCATTCAAGGGGTAACGTTTAAAGAAATGAAAGATGCCGGCCGCTGCTGCGGATCTGCAGGAATCTACAATATCTTGCAGCCAGACATGTCGATGCAAATTTTAGATCATAAAATGACGGAAGCGAGCAACACAGCTGCAGCTGCCATTGTGACGTCGAATCCAGGCTGTCAATTACAAATGGCAGCAGGCGTCAAAAAGGCAGGACATACGCCTAGCATGAGAGCGATTCATCTGGCTGACTTTTTATTAGAAGCCGTTCAATATGGAAAAAAAGCGTCCAGCTCATGAAGCTGAACGCTTTTTTTATGCATATCTTCAGACGATTGGTTGGATAATAGAGGAAAATCGCGGAAGGAGATGGTTCAAGTGCTGAAGAAAAACAAATCAAAACAGAAAGACCCGAATTCAGTATTTGAGGCACTATCGCGTTCCTCTGATTTTATCAATGAATTATCAAGTTCCGGAGGTTTCCTTTATAGAATTTCTTTTTTTCGTCCTTTAATTAATGGCAATCTCCTTCATGAACAAATCTTGCCTTTTATTCAGCAATTGCATCTGACACCCACCCTTGAAGAGCTGAAAGAACACATCCCAATCGAACAAGCTGTGATTACGAGGGACCTTCAAAAAGTGGAAGAAGCTCTTCATCGAGGCAGTATTGCTGTTCGAATTGAGACAGACTGGGGCAAAGCGCTCCTTTTGCCGATTGAAGAAAAGAAAGGCAGACAAGTGAGCCAACCTGAGATTGAATTCGGGATTATCAGTGCGCAGGAAGCCTTTGTGGAAGGGCTGGATACAAACTTAAACTTGCTCAGACGCAGGCTGCCCACTCCTGACCTTAAAGTAGTTGAACACACAGTTGGTACCCTTTCTCAAACGAAAGTAGCCGTTGTATACATAGAGGATATCGCCAACCCACAGAACATTGAAACCGTTCTTCAGCGGATTCAAGATGTTGACTATGACCAAATTCTAGATTCTAACTATCTTGCGCAAATGCTTTATGATGTGTCCAATACAATCTTTCCATTGTTTTTAAATACAGAACGGCCAGACAGGGTTTCCTCAGGTCTAACGGAAGGAAAAATAGCCATTATGGTTGACGGTTCGCCTCATACCCTGCTTGCACCTACAATTTTACTCGAGTATTTTTCTACAATGGAAGACTATAACATGTCTTGGATCGCAGCATCCTCCTTTCGGCTGTTACGCATTTTTGCAGTGATATTTTCTATTTTTGCAACCCCTTTGTATGTAGCTGTTTTAACGTTTCACTATGAACTGATTCCTAAGGACTTATTAGAAACGATAGTAGCATCACGCTATCTCGTTCCCTTTCCGCCTATTATTGAAGCATTATTTTTAGAGATATCGATTGAGCTACTTAGGGAAGCCGGGTCTCGCCTTCCTGCAAAAGTCGGACAGACGCTCGGGATTGTTGGAGGTATTGTGATCGGACAGGCTGCGGTTGCAGCGGGATTAACAAGTAATATCCTGCTCATTATAGTTGCATTATCAGCTCTTGCCTCTTTTGTCACCCCTATTTATAAAATGGGGACAACCATTCGTCTCTTACGTTTCCCATTCCTTTTTGCTGCACAAGTGTGGGGAGCGCTAGGGATTTCGCTAATGGGGGCTTTTCTTCTTACACATTTAATGAAATTAACGTCTATAGGCCAGCCCTACTTAGAGCCAATCTTTCCACTTCGATTGGCCGATTTAAAGGGGAGTTTAATTCGTCCCCAGCTCCGCTTTTTGAAAAAGCGTCCAGAAAATTTACGCCCGCAAAATGAAACGATACACCGCCAAAAGCCAAAGCAAGGCCGTAAGGGGAAAAATGATTTTTATGAATAAGGAAGTGAAGGCATGAGCTCTTCTTCTGTGAAAGAAAAATTTCAAGTATCCCCTTTTTTTGTGTTTTTTCTGATCAATGCCAATCAAGTAGGTGTTGGTATTTTAAATTTCCAGACGAATCTTGTCCGGACGATTAATAATGATGGGTGGATTGCCATTTTAATTGCTGGTGCTAGCGTCAATTTGATGATTTTCCTCATTTACTTTTTGTTTAAAAAAGCACCTACTGACGAATTTAGTGACATTACGCAATCTGTGTTTGGTAAATGGCTTGGACAATTCATCAACATTCTCTACATTTTGTATTTTTCTTCATTATCTTTGATCGTGCTTGTTCATTATATGGATGTGATCCATGTTTGGCTGTTTAAAGAAATTCCTGGTCTTTTATTTGCATCAGTGCTGCTCATCCTCGTCTATTACATTCACACAGGCGGATTTAGAACAATCGCTGGCTGGGCATTCTTTAGCATTGTTCTAACGTACTGGATGACCTTTATCTGTTTTTATGTCATGAAATATAGTCACATCCGGTTTATGTTCCCAATGTTTGATCATTCATTTTCACAACTCATGATGGGGGTCAAAGATGCCTCTTTATCCATGTTTGGTTTTGGAACATTGCTTGTCTATTATCCCTTTATTAAAAAAGCACAAACGTCGCAAAAATTTGCACATATGGGAGTGTTGCTAACTACATGCCTGAATTTGCTTGTATTTCTCGTCTCTATAGCGTACTACTCAAGTGCTCAGCTCGAACTAACGAAATGGCCAACATTGACATTAACCAGCATTGTCAAACTTCCGTTTATCCAGCGCTTTGAATTTATTGAAGTGTCGCTATGGCTTTTGCTTATCGTTCCAAATATCGCTATTCCATTATGGGCAGCCAGCAGAATGGCAAAACAAGTGTTTCACACGAGCCAGCGCACCACGTTAATAGTTCTCAGCCTTCTCATTCTCGTCATGTTTTCATTTTTTATCAGAGCTACCTCATTTGAGACATTTAATAAATGGGTGGAATATAGCGGATACATCCTCATCTATGGATTGATTGGATGTATGATCATTGGGCTGCTGCTGAAAAAAAGGTGGGTGAAAAAACGAACATGAAACATTCTATTCTGATATGTCTCATGTTATTGAGTCTTTTCTTAACGAGCTGTGCACAGCCTCGTCTCTTAGATGAATTAAGTATCTCGCAGGCGGCGGGATTTGACTTATTGGAAGATGGAGAAATGAAGGGCTTCTTTGTTTTCCCTGTTTTTAAAAGCGAAGAACAAGGAAGCTATCAAATTGTAAGTGCTAAGTCAAATACCATTAGTAATATTCAGTTTCTTGTTTCGGAAAAATCGCCTTTCCCCGTTGTCATGGGACAAGTACTCGTGATTTTAATAAGTGAAAAGCTGGCGAAAGAAGTGGGTATGATTGATTTGATGAATTACATCTATCGTGATCCGATCATTGGGTCTCGTCAAGTATTTGCCATAGTAGACGGAGAAGTTGAAGATTTATTGCATACAAAAATGAATCAAACCAACTTAAATATCGGTGTATATCTTTCAGATTTACTGGCTCAAAACATGCGAAACGGCAATCAACCTGTGACCAATCAGCATATTTTTATGAACCAGATGATGGCAAAAGGCGTGGATGCCTACCTCCCTTACATTAAAAATACAAGCAACTCTATTAAAGTGTCAGGTGTCGCTCTTTTTGATCAAGAAAAAATGGTTGGGCATATTCCAGGGGAAGATACGTTTACGTTTAAAGCGATGATTGAAAATCATAAAAATGGGATTTATGAGTTTCGATTTAATGACAGAAAGAAAACCCATGTTGTCATTGAAAATATCAAATCACATGTGTCTTATCACATTAAACCAACTGAAAACCTTTCAAAAAAGCCTCATATCACCATTGATATCAAGCTGAAAGGTGAGTTAAAAGAATTCATGAAATCAAAAAAAATCGATACGCCTTCTATCTTGCAGCATGTTGAAAAAGAAGTGGAGAAGCGTGTGGCCCAGCAAGGAAGAGAACTTGTTCAATCCTTTAAAAAGCAAAAAATTGATCCACTTGGACTTGGTTTGAGGTATCGCTCTAAAGATAAAGCCATGACACCGGAGGAATGGCAAAAACTCTACCCTGATGCAGATGTCCAAGTGAATTGTCATATGAACATTGTCCAAACGGGTGTCAGCCAATAAAAAAGACTGTATGAAAAGGCCCTCCCTTCTCGTACAGTCTTTTTTAATCTTCATCTTTTACGTCCGGGTCCTCAGGGATTGGTTCATTTAAGATGTCTTGAATGAGCTCTTTATATTGTTCTAGCTGTTTCATATGGGTTTGAAACTGCCCTTGATAAATGAGATACGATTCCCCGTCAAATACGTAACGAATCTTTTTTTGCTGGATTAATTTTTCAACATATGCTTCTGATACTTCTAAGTATTCAGCTGTTTCTCCAATTGTTAAATACATGCATGTGCACCACCGTTCGTTTCATCTTACAAATTATATCACGAGCTGGTGAAAAAACAGATATCGCTTGTTCATGTTTTTTTCATCTTTTCTTCACTGATTCGTCAACTCGCTTTTGTACAGTATTCATACACCCACTCAAACACTAGGAGGTGATGATCCTTCGCATGACAAAGAAAAATATTCGGACCTATGCCACATTTTTAACTATAGGCGCAAGCAATACGATGATTGACTTTCTATTCTTCTTTTTTTTCACTGCTTGCTTTGTTCCCTCTTTTCTTGCACAGTGCCTGTCCTATACAGCAGGAATGCTGAACAGTTATGTTTGGAATCGAAAATGGACGTTCCAAGTAAAAAAGAAAGCGGATAGGTGGGAATGGATCAAGTGGGCCACAGTCAACGGCGTCGCGTGTCTCCTCACCTATGTTGTCTTATATGTCATGCAGCAAGCAGGCTTCTCATTATTCATTAGTAAAGCGATTGGTACCCTTCTTGGCATGATGATCACTTTTACTGGAAGCCGCCTATGGGTGTTTCCATCAGAAAACAAACGATCAGAAATGGAGCGATGATTCAATGAATATCAAAAAAGCCGTTATACCAGCAGCCGGATTAGGCACACGTTTTTTACCCGCAACGAAAGCACAGCCAAAGGAAATGCTGCCGATTATCGACAAACCCGCCATTCAATACATAGTTGAGGAGGCTGTTCAATCAGGCATTGAAGATATACTAATTATCACAGGAAGAAATAAAAAATCGATTGAAGATCACTTTGACCGTTCGATTGAGCTAGAACAGAATTTGCTTGAAAAAGGAAAAAAAGAACAGCTGGCTGAAATCAAACATATTGCGGATATGGCCAATATTCATTATATTCGTCAAAAGGAGCCCTTAGGTCTTGGACATGCGGTATTATGTGCACGTCATTTTACTGGCAACGATCCTTTTGCGGTGCTTTTAGGTGATGATGTCATGGTGTCAGAAAGACCTGCACTCTCTCAGCTCATGGAAGTCTTTGAAGACAAACAAAGAGAGGTCATTGGCGTCCAGCAAGTGGATCGTCTAGATGTCAGTAAGTATGGTATGATAAGACCAGCTAGAGTAGACGGTCAAGTGTTTGAAGTCACAGACTTAGTGGAAAAGCCAGCTATTCATGAAGCTCCTTCCGATTTAGCCGTGATGGGCAGGTATCTGTTAACACCATCGATTTTTCCTATTCTACAAGGAATCGAGAGAGGTGCTGGGAACGAAATCCAGCTGACAGATGCCCTGAAAATCATTGCACATGAATCACCCATTTATGCAAAACAATTAGATGGGATGAGATTTGACGTTGGTGATAAGCTGGGCTCATTTAAGGCAGCGGCTGAAATTGGATTAATGCGTCATGATATGCGGCCAGCCATGCTAGCATATATGCAAAGCATACTCATGAGAGAAGCAAAACAAGCATAGGCTCTTATAAGGATGCTTGAAGAAAATTCGTATTTAAAGGCAGAGTGAAATGAATGGGAACCTTGTTTAATGAAATTTTAACCTGGCTGACAAGCCTTGGTTACGCAGGTGTTGCACTTGGACTGATGATTGAAATTATTCCGAGTGAAATTGTACTTGCCTACGGCGGATATATGGTGTCAACAGGAAGCATTGGATTTGTTGGAGCTGTCATCGCTGGGGTTATTGGAGGAACACTTGCCCAGTGCTTTATTTACTGGATCGGCCTTTATGGCGGAAGACCTTTTTTAACAAAGTATGGGAAGTATTTATTCATCCATGAGCATCATATTGCCACGGCAGAACGCTGGTTTGACCGATATGGAACTGGTGTCGTATTTACAGCTCGTTTTATCCCAGTCGTGCGCCACGCGATCTCGATTCCAGCTGGTATTGCAAAGATGCCATTTCTCAAATTTGTTCTTTTGACCGGATTAGCCGCCATCCCTTGGTCCATTCTATTTATTTATCTTGGAATGCAGCTTGGGACAAAATGGGACCACATTCAAAGTGTCGCTCACACGTATACAACACCAATTATGGTCATTGCCATCGTTCTGATCGTACTGTATTTCGTTTTGAAAAAAATTCGCACAAATCGAAAACGGACAATCTAACAAAAACGCCTTTCACTCGTCATGTGAAAGGCGTTTTTTCTATGCGTGCGTCGATTGTTTTTTCATATATTGAGATAATTCCATAATCATTGCACCCATTCTTTCAAGTGATGGGGCTAGAATGCGGCTTATCCCCTCTTCTTTTAAAGCTTCAGCTGTGACTTTTCCAACAGCTACAGCTAATACATGCTGCTCGAATAGATGTTGCAGTTCTTCTTTTTTGCCCCATTCTTCTGCTAGTTTGAAAAAGGCATGAACCTGAACAGCGGTTGTAAAACAAACGGCATGGACCTTCCCTTCTTTCATTTCTTGAAGCAAAGTGGCCGCCGCCTCTGGTTCAGGGGGCGTGTGCTGATATGGCATGAGCTGCAAAACGTCTGCTCCCTTGTGATGTAAAAAATCAATGAGAGCTGGTGCATTTTCGCCGTGAAGCTGTACCATGACCCGTTTACCTTGAAGTTCTTTGTCTTCTAACTTTGAAATGAGGTCACGAACGGTTCCATCTTCATCAGAAACATCTGGCTGAATGCCGTGTTTTTTTAGAGCCGCGAACGTTTTGTATCCTCTTGAAGCGATATGGGCACTTGATAAAATGTTCATAAAAGCTTCTCCAAGCTGCAGCTCTTCTGCACTTTCAATTAATGTGTCTGTGCCGATACCCGTTGTTAAAATGACCCAGTCAGCTCCCTTCTTTACAAAGGTTTCTATGCCTGGCTTCAATTCCTCTTTGGCTAAAAATACAGTGCCCTGAAGAGAACGAATAACAGCTTGTCCTCCTTGCTTTTCAACAAGTGTACGCATTTCTTCTGTTTTTCTTGTTCCGCATATGGCAATGGTCTTTCCAGCTAAGCCTTTACTCATTCTCATCCCTCTTTTTCTATCACATGTATGATGTATTGTATTAAATATAGATTTATTTGGAAGACGTTGCAAGTGTCTACTAAAAAAGAGCTTGACGTTTCTATCGAATTCGAGTATCTTTTGTAAGTGCAAATTGTAGGAGGTCATTATGGAAAAACAGAATGTTCAAGCAATTCGATTATCAATCGCAGACCCAACACCACTTGGTTTGTTTGGTTTAGCAATGGTGACGCTTGTTGCGTCTTCACAAAAACTAGGAATCACAGATGGCACATCCCTTATTTTACCTTGGGCTATCTTCCTTGGAGGAATCGCGCAGCTGATTGCGTCCATACAAGATTCAAAGCATCATAATATTTTTGGAGCCACTGCCTTCGGCGCATTCGGTCTTTTTTGGATGGGCGTTGGAACCACTTGGCTCATTCAAGCGGGCGTTTTTGGGAAAACGCTTGCGGGAGCTGCGGACCCAAAACAACTAGGTTTTGCTTTTATTGGTTATTTGATTTTCAGCTTATTTATGACGATCGGTGCAATGGAAACACATAAAGTATTGTTTTTGATTTTCGTCTTTATTGATTTCTTATTCATTGGCCTGTCCCTAAGCTCGTTTGGTGTGATGTACGATGTGACTCATACGATGGCTGGTATTGCAGAATTGATTATTTCTCTTCTTTCATTTTATGGTTCTGCAGCTGTTGTGCTGAATACACATTTTGGTCGTACAGTACTGCCAGTTGGACAACCATTTCGCGTGTTTACTAAAGCATAAATAAAAAAGAACTGCTCTTGGCAGTTCTTTTTTTATTCTTATTTTTCTTGTTCTTGTTCCTCTTGAAATATCTCTGCAATGATTTCATAAGAACGCATTCTTTCTTGATGGTCAAACATATCAGAATTAATCATGACTTCATCTGCTTGAGTCGCCTCAATAAAGGCTTCTAACTCTTTTTTCACCTTTTGTTTATCCCCGATCATCGTCGAACTTAATTGTTCGTCCACCATCGCCTTCTCATATGGACTCCATAGCCCATCCATACTTTCAACAGGGGCTTTGAGTTTTCCTGGTGTATTGCGAATGAGGCTCAAGAAGCGCTGATAATGAGACGTCGCCAAATATTCAGCCCGCTCTGTTTGATCAGCAGCAAAAACCGTCACACCAACCATCGCATAAGGTTCTTTTAACACATCTGAAGGTTGAAATGCCTGTCTGTATAATTCTAAAGCAGGAATGGTATTTTTAGGGGAGAAATGTGCCGCAAAGGCAAATGGCAGTCCCAGTTCTCCTGCAAGCCTTGCACTAAAACCACTTGAACCAAGAAGCCAAATTGGTATATCCAATCCTTCTCCCGGAACGGCTCTTACATGTTTTTTGACCTGACCAGTCGGTTTGAAATATTGCCGAAGTTCTTCAAGCTGCTCAGGGAAATCCTCCCCATTATGAAGATTACGTCTAAGTGCCCTTGCCGTTAACTGATCTGTTCCTGGTGCCCTGCCAAGACCTAAATCAATTCTCCCTGGATACAAAGTCTCCAGTGTTCCAAATTGTTCTGCAATAACGAGTGAAGAATGGTTTGGAAGCATAATCCCCCCAGAACCAACCCGGATCTTTTCAGTCCCTCCAGCAATATGTCCAATCAAGACGGATGTTGCTGAACTCGCAACCCCTTCCATATTATGATGCTCCGCAAGCCAATATCTATGGTAGCCCCACTTCTCAGCTTTTTTTGCTAAATCCATACTATGTTCAAATGACTCTTTGATTGTGCCACCTTCTGTTACAGAGGATAAATTTAACACGGAATATGCTGCACGTTGTAAAACTGATTGACTCATACATGATGCCCCATTTCTTTCAAAAATCATACTAGTTTCATTCTTTCAACACCATAACATAAAACGATTTAACTTTTAAATGATTTGATTCGATGAACTTCGAACTAAAAAATATCATTTAGCTGAATTCCGCTTTTTAAATTTCCACATAGAATAAAATATTAACTTTTAGGAGATGGGGAATTTGTATAATCAGTACGATAACAAATGTCCCTTTTGCGGAAAAAAGCATGATTGGCAACCTCATTACAGAAAATCTCGTCACGATAGACCTTTATTTGATGATTGCCCTCTTCTTAAACGAGAATGTAAAAAGAAAAAAGTTGTTAAACATCACAACACTTGTGCTAAAGCAAAAGGACGAAAAAAAACAAATACTAAGATTGTAAAAAGAGGTCCAACTGGTGCAACTGGACCTACCGGAGCTACTGGTGTTACTGGAGATACCGGACCTACTGGTGCGACTGGTGATACGGGTCCAACCGGTGCGACTGGTGTAACTGGTGATACTGGTCCGACTGGAGCCACTGGTGCAACTGGAGATACCGGACCTACCGGTGCTACTGGTGTAACTGGTGATACGGGTCCAACCGGTGCGACTGGTGATACGGGTCCAACCGGTGCGACTGGTGTAACTGGTGATACCGGACCTACTGGTGCGACTGGTGTAACTGGTGATACCGGACCTACTGGTGCGACTGGTGTAACTGGTGTAACTGGTGATACCGGACCTACCGGTGCGACTGGTGTAACTGGAGTAACTGGAGTTACTGGTGATACCGGACCTACTGGAGCCACTGGTGCAACTGGAGATACTGGTGCAACTGGAGTTACTGGTGCAACTGGAGTTACTGGAGATACCGGACCTACCGGTGCTACTGGTGTAACCGGAGATACTGGGCCTACCGGTGCAACTGGAGTTACTGGAGATACCGGACCCACTGGTGCAACTGGAGATACCGGACCTACTGGAGCCACTGGTGTAACTGGAGTTACTGGACCTACTGGAGCCACTGGTGCAACTGGAGATACCGGACCTACTGGAGCCACTGGTGCAACTGGAGATACCGGACCTACCGGAGCTACTGGTGTAACTGGAGATACTGGTCCTACTGGAGCCACTGGTGTAACTGGTGATACCGGACCTACTGGAGCCACTGGTGTAACTGGAGATACTGGACCTACCGGTGCTACTGGAGTAACTGGAGCCACTGGTGTAACTGGAGATACCGGTGCAACTGGTGCTACTGGAGTTACTGGCCCTACCGGTGCAACTGGTGCTACTGGAGATACCGGACCTACCGGTGCGACTGGAGTAACTGGTGCTACTGGAGATACGGGTTCTACCGGTGCAACTGGTGCTACTGGAGTAACTGGTGCAACCGGAGATACTGGCCCTACCGGTGCTACTGGAGTTACTGGAGATACTGGTCCAACTGGAGCCACTGGTGTAACTGGTGATACGGGTCCAACCGGTGCCACTGGTGTAACTGGTGATACTGGTCCTACCGGTGCCACTGGTGTAACTGGTGATACTGGACCTACCGGTGCAACTGGTGCAACTGGAGATACTGGTCCAACCGGTGCCACTGGTGTAACTGGTGATACTGGTCCTACCGGTGCCACTGGTGTAACTGGTGATACTGGTCCTACCGGTGCTACTGGAGTAACTGGAGATACCGGCCCTACCGGTGCAGGATTAACAGGAATTGAAGCGTTTGATCCGGTAGTAAGTCCTACTTACCCAGTAGGGCAAGTAGTGACCTTTAATGGCAGTACGTATGTAGTAAATACTGCACCACCGACAGGTACACCAGATACTTCCCCAGACTACACATTGCTGGCTGCAGCAGGATCAACTGGAGTAACTGGTGATACCGGACCCACCGGTCCAACCGGTGCAACTGGAGATACCGGACCCACTGGTCCAACCGGTGCCACTGGTGCTACCGGAGATACTGGACCTACTGGAGCCACTGGTGTAACTGGAGATACCGGACCCACTGGTCCAACCGGTGCCACTGGTGTAACTGGTGATACTGGACCTACCGGAGCGACTGGTGTAACTGGAGATACCGGACCTACCGGTGCGACTGGTGTAACTGGAGATACCGGACCTACCGGAGCTACTGGTGTAACTGGAGATACTGGACCTACTGGAGCCACTGGTGTAACTGGTGTAACTGGTGATACCGGACCCACTGGTCCAACCGGTGCCACTGGTGTAACTGGTGATACTGGACCTACTGGTGCGACTGGTGCGACTGGAGTTACTGGAGATACTGGTCCAACCGGTGCGACTGGTGCGACTGGTGATACCGGACCTACTGGTGCAACTGGTGATACTGGTGATACTGGACCTACCGGAGCGACTGGTGCAACTGGTGATACTGGTCCAACCGGTGCGACTGGTGCAACTGGTGATACTGGTCCAACCGGTGCAACCGGAGATACTGGGTCAACCGGTGCAACTGGAGTTACTGGAGATACTGGTCCAACCGGTGCAACTGGTGATACCGGGCCTACTGGTCCAACTGGAGCCACTGGTGTAACTGGAGATACCGGACCTACCGGAGCTACTGGTGTAACTGGTGATACTGGACCTACTGGAGCCACTGGAGCCACTGGTGTAACTGGTGATACCGGACCCACTGGTCCAACCGGTGCCACTGGTGTAACTGGAGATACTGGACCTACCGGTGCGACTGGTGATACTGGACCTACTGGAGCCACTGGAGCCACTGGTGTAACTGGTGATACCGGACCCACTGGTCCAACCGGTGCCACTGGTGTAACTGGAGATACTGGACCTACTGGAGCCACTGGAGATACTGGTCCAACCGGTGCGACTGGTGCGACTGGTGCAACCGGAGATACTGGGTCAACCGGTGCAACTGGAGTTACTGGAGATACTGGTCCAACCGGTGCAACTGGTGATACCGGACCTACTGGTGCAACTGGTGATACTGGTGATACTGGACCTACCGGAGCGACTGGTGCAACTGGAGATACTGGTCCAACCGGTGCGACTGGTGCCACTGGTGCAACTGGAGATACGGGGCCTACCGGTGCAACTGGAGCCACTGGTGTAACTGGAGATACCGGACCTACTGGTGCGACTGGAGTTACTGGAGATACTGGACCTACTGGTGCGACTGGTGCAACCGGAGATACTGGGTTAACCGGTGCAACTGGAGTTACTGGAGATACTGGTCCAACCGGTGCGACTGGTGCAACCGGAGATACTGGTCCAACCGGTGCGACTGGAGTTACTGGAGATACTGGTCCAACTGGAGCCACTGGTGTAACTGGAGATACCGGACCTACTGGTGCGACTGGAGTTACTGGAGATACCGGACCTACCGGTGCAGGATTAACAGGAATTGAAGCGTTTGATCCGGTAGTAAGTCCTACTTACCCAGTAGGGCAAGTAGTGACCTTTAATGGCAGTACGTATGTAGTAAATACTGCACCACCGACAGGTACACCAGATACTTCCCCAGACTACACATTGCTGGCTGCAGCAGGATCAACTGGAGTAACTGGTGATACCGGACCCACTGGTCCAACCGGTGCCACTGGTGATACCGGTGATACTGGACCTACTGGAGCCACTGGTGTAACTGGAGATACCGGACCTACCGGTGCGACTGGTGTAACTGGTGCGACTGGAGTTACTGGAGATACTGGTCCAACTGGAGCCACTGGTGTAACTGGTGATACCGGACCTACTGGTGCCACTGGTGTAACTGGTGATACTGGTCCAACTGGAGCCACTGGTGTAACTGGTGATACCGGACCTACTGGAGCCACTGGTGTAACTGGTGTAACTGGTGTAACTGGTGATACTGGCCCTACCGGTGATACTGGCCCTACCGGTGATACTGGAGTAACTGGAGCCACTGGTGTAACTGGTGATACTGGTCCAACCGGTGCGACTGGAGTTACTGGCCCTACCGGTGCCACTGGTGTAACTGGAGATACCGGACCTACCGGACCTACCGGAGCTACTGGTGTAACTGGAGATACTGGCCCTACTGGAGCCACTGGAGCCACTGGAGCCACTGGTGTAACTGGAGATACCGGGCCTACTGGTCCTACTGGAGCCACTGGTGTAACTGGAGATACCGGACCTACCGGTGCGACTGGAGTTACTGGAGATACTGGCCCTACCGGTGCGACTGGTGTAACTGGTGATACCGGACCTACTGGAGCCACTGGTGTAACTGGTGTAACTGGTGTAACTGGTGATACTGGCCCTACCGGTGCTACTGGAGTAACTGGAGCCACTGGTGTAACTGGAGATACTGGTCCTACTGGAGCCACTGGTGCTACTGGTGAGACTGGTCCAACCGGTGCGACTGGAGTTACTGGAGATACTGGTCCAACTGGAGCCACTGGTGTAACTGGAGATACCGGACCTACTGGTGCGACTGGAGTTACTGGACCTACTGGTGCGACTGGTGCAACCGGAGATACTGGGTCAACCGGTGCAACTGGAGTTACTGGAGATACTGGTCCAACCGGTGCGACTGGAGTTACTGGCCCTACCGGTGCCACTGGTGTAACTGGAGATACCGGACCTACCGGAGCTACTGGTGTAACTGGAGATACTGGCCCTACTGGAGCCACTGGTGTAACTGGTGATACCGGACCTACTGGTGCCACTGGAGTTACTGGCCCTACCGGTGCCACTGGTGTAACTGGTGATACTGGACCTACCGGTGCAACTGGTGCAACTGGAGATACCGGACCTACCGGTGCGACTGGTGCCACTGGTGTAACTGGTGATACTGGTCCTACTGGTGCCACTGGTGTAACTGGAGATACTGGACCTACCGGTGCCACTGGTGCAGCTGGAGATACGGGGCCTACCGGTGTAACTGGTGATACTGGACCTACCGGAGCGACTGGTGCAACTGGAGATACTGGTCCAACCGGTGCGACTGGTGCAACCGGAGATACTGGGTCAACCGGTGCAACTGGAGTTACTGGAGATACCGGACCTACCGGAGCTACTGGTGTAACTGGAGATACTGGCCCTACTGGAGCCACTGGTGTAACTGGTGATACCGGACCTACTGGTGCCACTGGAGTTACTGGCCCTACCGGTGCCACTGGTGTAACTGGTGATACTGGACCTACCGGTGCAACTGGTGCAACTGGAGATACCGGACCTACCGGTGCGACTGGTGCCACTGGTGTAACTGGTGATACTGGTCCTACTGGTGCCACTGGTGTAACTGGAGATACTGGACCTACCGGTGCCACTGGTGCAGCTGGAGATACGGGGCCTACCGGTGTAACTGGTGATACTGGACCTACCGGAGCGACTGGTGCAACTGGAGATACTGGTCCAACCGGTGCGACTGGTGCAACTGGTGATACCGGACCCACTGGTCCTACCGGTGCCAATGGTGTAACTGGTGATACTGGACCTACTGGTGCCACTGGAAGCACTGGTGCCACTGGAGCTACTGGAAGCACTGGTGTCACTGGAGCTACCGGAAGCACTGGTGTCACTGGAGCTACTGGAAGCACTGGCCCAACTGGAGCTACTGGAAGCACTGGTGCCACTGGAGCTACTGGAGCTACTGGAAGCACTGGTGTCACTGGAGCTACTGGAAGCACTGGTGTCACTGGAGCTACTGGAAGCACTGGCCCAACTGGAGCTACCGGAAGCACTGGTCCTACTGGAGCTAGCGGTCCAACTGATACGTCACTTTATGCTGGAAATACAACAGGTCCTACAATCATTACTATTGCTGGTGGTACGAACATTGCTTTACCAAGTAATCAAAATATTAATGGATTTACGCCGAATGGTTTAAATGATACATTCACAGTCCAGCAAACAGGTAAATACTATATCACATATCAAGTAAATACCACTGCTGCACTTTTAGTGAGCACAAGGCTATGGTTGAATGGATCAACTGCTATTCCAGGTTCAATTCAGTCGTCTGCCGTATCTACAACTTTTATGAGCAATACAGTTATTGTCAATTTAACAGCAGGAAATACAATTTCATTACAATTTTTCGGAGCGGTTGTAACAGCCATTCTAATAGGTGGTGGTGCAACCGGTGCATCGCTTACCATCATCAGACTCAGCTAAGCTAAAAAAAGAAAGGCTCTGTCAGCCTTTCTTTTTTCTATCTTCAATTACGCTTATACAACGGTCAATATCAGGAGATTGCAAAAGGTGAAAAATAGACTGTATGATCGAAAACTCTAAATTCCACCATTCTAATAACTGAAGTTTTTCAATGATATCAGAAGAAAACCGATATTTCATGAGCCGCTGTGGGTTCCCTGCGACAATCGCATATGGAGGCACATCTTTTGTAATCAGACTATTTGCTCCAATGACTGCCCCGTTTCCTATCTGTACCCCTGACATGATTGTTGCTCCATATCCAATCCAAACATCGTGCCCTATACACACATCCCCTTTTGATCGTGGATGTCCTTCAATGTGGGCAGCATCTGTGAAAATTTGATTGAAGGGATATGTGGTGACCCAATCTGTTCGGTGTTCACCACCAAGAAAAACTTTTACTTCGTTTGCGATGGAACAAAACTTTCCTACATTCAGCGTTGTTCCTTCTCCCCACGTCAAGACTTGAAAATCTGGTCCAGCATAAGTGAAGTCACCGATATCATACGAACTGAGCTCACTTCTTTGGTTTAAAAACATAGAAGATCAGACCCCCTACAAAGTAATTGATCTTCGTATATATATGCCAGATGATAGGCTCACATTATGATTGGACAAGTGCAACGATCTGCTTTTTCTTCCATACCAGTCGATAATAGCCGTATTGGAGCAATAAGTTTACAAAAAAGGCTGCAGGATATCCTATCCAGATTCCTTTGATCCCAAGCGATGTATGATGTGATAGCACATAAGCCACTGGTACTTCAACAAGCCAAATGGAACAAATACTAAAGATGGTCGGCCATAGAACTGTGCCACTTGCTCTCATTGTGGCTGCAACGATTTGTGCTGTTCCGAAAATGAGATAGCTCCATAGGGTAATCACGACCAAACTATATGCAATGTCAATCGTTGCAGGATCTGTTAAAAAGATAGATAAAATTTGCGGTGCGAAAATATAGACGAAAATAATAATCAATCCGCCTATTGCAAAGTTTAGCCCCAGCCCAATTTTAATGACATCCTTCAAACGATTCATGTTTCCTGCGCCAATGAATTGTGCGGCGAAGATAGAAACCGCAATACCAAGGCTCACTGCAGGCATCTGTACATAACTTACGACTTGATTGACAACGCCATAAGCTGCGGTCGCCTGTGATCCATAATCGTTGACAAAAGAAATGACAGCAATTTCTGATAAAGAAATGAGAATCATATTAATACTAGAAGGGATACTTAACTTTAATAGCGTTTTTAATAAATCCCCTTTCATCAATAAATGCTTTCTAACCGACGCATCAATGCGCAGCGGGTGCTTTGTTTTATAAAGATAGATATGAAGAATGATAAACGTAACGATTGTAGAAATCACAGAAGAATACGCAGCACCATATAAACCAAATGCCGGTAAACCAAGCCAGCCGAATAATAAAATTGGCAGCAATAAAATATTGGTTCCTGTACTAATCATTAAGAAATAAAATGGTGTTTTTGAATCTCCTGTTCCTCGTAAAAAAGTTGTATAGACAAAATAAAGAAATAAGATGGGCATGGAGATGAATAGGATTCTGGCATATGCCGCACTTTCCTCCACAATATTTGCAGGTGTCCCCATCAGATGTAAAATATCTGTGGCAAAAAAACCTCCAATGACAGCTAAAGAAAGTCCGATTAAAAAGGTGAACGAAAGCGTTGTACCGATAATTTCCTTTAACCTCTGCTCATTTTTTGCTCCGTATGCTTGTCCAATAAGGATCGAGCTCCCTGATCCAATCCCAATGGAAAAAGAAACAAGTAAAAAGAAAAGTGGAAAGAATGCCGAAATTGCAGCTACTGCATCCTCTCCAATCCATCTACCGACAAGCACAATGGAAACAAGCTGTCCAATTGATTGCAAAATATTGCTTAATAAAAGTGGAATTAGAAAGATCGACATGGTTTTTACTAAAGATTGATTATTATCTAACGTCATGATGGTTCTCCTTCTCTGTCTAAAGATCCTCAGCTAACATGCTGACAATGCGGTCTTCTATCTCTTTTCCTTTTTCGTCATCAACGAGATGATTCAATAAGATGGAAAAAGCAAGCGTTTTTCCACTCTGCGTTTCAATATATCCAGATAGTGTGCTGACCGTTGATAGTGTACCTGTTTTTGCACGCACTTTTTCTAGTGTAGCTGGTTCTTTCAATCTATTTCTTAATGTACCTCCCACCATACGCTCACTTGCCCCAGCTAACGGAAGTGCATGGACATAGGTGTTAAACCATTTTTCCTTTTGAATGTTTGTCAAAAATAACGTGAATTGATTTGCAGAAACAAGGTTAATCGGTGATATGCCTGATCCGTCTCTCAACACAGTCATAGATGCATCTATGCCATAGGCAGGAAGACGTTCATTCAGCACGTCAAGCCCTTTGTCAAAACTCCCTTTGTTCTTTACCCGCTTCCCAAGTTCTTTTAACAGAATTTCTGCATGTGTATTGTTGCTTAATTTCATCATCGGAACAAGAAGATCGGATAAAGGCATTGATGTATGGGAAGCGATTTTTTTCGCTTTTTTAGGAACTTGTTTTGTTTTGAGTGGTCCTTTCAGCTGAATCCCCTCAGCCTTTAATGCTCGTTTCATTAAGTCTAAAGCATACGTTGTCGGTTCCCATAATGCGACCCATTGTTTAGACGAGGATGCTTTTAGCGGAATCGTTCCAGTCAGTGTAATTTTGTTTGTACCGTGAGAGCGTTTAAAAGATATTTTCTTCTTTCCGCCTTCTGGCACAGTTTTCACTTGATTGACAACTTGAGCGACGTCAGTCTTCGGGATCATCTCATAGCTGGCCTTCTGCCCTGCTTTCTTTCCCGGCTTAACTTCGAGAATGATCGTCCCTGCATCATAATCCTCATTCGGTGAAGCAGTAAGAGCAGATATTTGAGCGCCGTAATATTGATCTTCATCACTCCACGGCAGATCGATGGAATACCTTGTGTCATCAAACCAAGTATCATCAGCTGCAAGCTGTCCACGAATCGTATGTATTCCGGCCTTTTTGACTTGTTTGGCTAATGCGGCAAAATCGCTTTCTAACAATGTCGGGTCTCCAGTGCCTCGGAGATAAAGATTGCCGTGCAATGTTTTTTTGTGAATTGAACCATCTATCCAAACGTCTGTTGGAAAAGTGTGTGTTTCACCCAGTAGATCGAGTGCGATAGCAGATGTGAGTAATTTCATATTAGAAGCAGGAGTCAGACGGATGTCCGCTTGATGTTCATAAAGAAGAGAAGTGTCAGAAGTATCGCGTACGCTGATGCCAGCAATTGCGCCCTCTAAATCAGGTGCTGTTCGAATGAATTCGTCTAAAGAAGTGATCCATTTTGATTGATCATCATGAGCTGTTAGTTGTTCATCTTTCACTGAAAAAGGGAGAAATAACATCGACAAAATACATAGTTGTAAAAACATGACCTGTGAGAAACGTTTCACGCAATCCCTCCTTTTTAGAAAAGCAGCCAAATTTAGCAGATTATGTTCATTATACACAAAAGAACGTTTGTTCTCAAAGGTTTTTTAAACAGAAAAGTCAGCTTTCTTTGACGAAAACTGACAAGCCTCTTTTACCTTTTTTCAGGATTCCAGCCATCGCTTCCGCTAAGCACGGCTTGAACGGTGATTTGACTTGCTTCGTTTTTTGTTAATATCGTTGACCACTTCACCCGGTTTGCCACATGACTCCCTGCGCCCGTTGATCCATATTCTTGATATCTAGCCGTTCTTTCGTTGTCTTTGTTCTCCCAGTTATGCCATCCCTCAGCTTTAATATGTTCATCCATTTTTGTTTGGAGGAACGTGACAGCCGAATGAGGTCTCCACGGACGGCCTAAGTACACAGATTGAGACGCAGACGTTCCTTTATTTAACGTGGAATCAATAAAAACGTAGCCATACTTTTGCGCTTCTGTTGTGGATGCCGCTGTAATATACCCATTTCCAAGACTTTTTATTTCAGCTCTTTTAAATACAGCCGTTGCTGAACCAAAGATGAAGTCAACCGTGCCCTCGATATAGCAATCTTCATAATATTGTCTCCCTGTGCCTGTGGCATAAAGTGTATCTTGATAACCGAGAACACGTACGTGTTTAAACACAGCCCGGTCCCCGGATACATAAAGGGCAACCGCCTGCCCTGCGTTTCGGCCAGCTGTATTTTGAAACGTGATATTTTCTGCGTAAAAATGATTTGCCCGAATCATTGTACTAGAGCTATTGGTTGTGCTCCCGCTGCTTGCATTTGTATCATCATACGTCAGAATCGTCTGATACTGATTTTCTCCAATAAAGGACACATACGGCTTATTTTGCGGAAGGAGAATCTTTTCTTTATACACACCATTTTTAATATATATCGTCGTTTGCTGTTGATTGTTCACTGGTATCGCATCAATGGCAGATTGAACCGTTCGAAATGTCCCATTTCCTTTTTGATCGACAATAAGCACGCGGTTTGTTTGATGGTTGTGTCCAGCTGCTTGCGCATAAGCTGAGTCAAAAAGCAGTAAGGCCAATACCATCATCAGCAGTCGTTTTCCATACTTCATCACACATCTCCCCCTTATATTGTGAACGTTTTCATTGACGTATTCTTTTTGATCCTATTCACTTATAAAACAAAAAAACACAAAAAAACATCCACTGTGTTAGGTTGTGGATGTTTTTTCATATTTCATCGCATAAATTCCTTCATTTTCAATCCATTCACAAAATAGGACGTCTTTATAGGAGGAAATGTGCTGCTTTTTCAATTGCTCTCTCAGCCACGCTTCATCAAATCCAGCTTCCTTTAAATCTTTTCTTAAAATCTCTCCGTCGATAATAAACGTTCTAGGCAATGTGACTTCTTTTCCTTTCACGTTCACATCTTCGGCTGTAGCTGGTGCATATTTCATTTTCGGAAGCACACTCACAGACCCATCCGTTTCCAAAATGGCAAATTCAATTTCATTAAGAGCAAAATGCCCTTTCGCTCGAATCAGTGTCTGCAACTGATTTAAATCGAGCATATTTTTCTTTAATCGATTGTAGTGAATCTTTCCTTTATCAATCACAAGAGTGGGTCTTCCCTCTAAAAAAGCGCGAATGGATTTGAATTTTTGTGAAAGCCATTCAACTGTGTAGATTAAAACGCCCCAGACTGCAACTGCAAAAAGGATATGTAGCACGCTGACTTCTGGATCAAAAATGGCGTTACCGACCATCTCCCCTAAAATCAGTGCAGAAATAAAATCAAACGGCGTGATTTGTGCAAATTGTGTTTTCCCTAATAGCTTTGTAATGGAAAATAAAGCGAAAAATCCGATAAAGAGTTCAATCAAAATATTAAAAAATGGCACACATATACCTTCCTTTCTCACTGCATGTACTTACAGCATGTACAGGAAAGGAAGGTTCTAAACCATTTATGAAGGCAGTAAAATAAAGACGTCGTCTCCCTCAACCAATGCTTCATATGTTTTCACGCATCCATGATCTGGTTCTTGAACATTTCCTGATGAAAGATTGATTTTCCAATCATGCATTGGACAGAAGACATGATCTCCGCTCACCATTCCTTCAGCTAGTACACCGCCTTTATGAGGACAGCGATTTTCAATGGCTTTGAACTGCTTGTTAGAGGTTTGAAAAACAGCTAATTCAAGTGGACCGGCTGCGACTGTTTTCCCTAGCTGCAACGGGAAATCTGATATTGTACCAATATGAACTTTTACAATTGAAACTGTCATCTGATCTCATCCCTTCAATTGATTTAGACGGAAGCAGTTGCCTTTTGAAATAATTGTCTTGTTTCTGTTTCGTTCTCTCGAATCTCTTGCCACGGTTCTTCATAAGTTGAAAGTGCGATGTCCATTCTTTCGATGAGTGCTGCACGCCTCTGGTCATCTAGCAGTACCGTTTGGATATGATTCAATCCAAGCCGTTCAACCCAAGCGGATGTTCTCTCTAAATAATTTGCGGTTTCTCTGTAATATTGAAGGTAGGCTGCGGCCATTTGTTCTACTTCTTCTGCTGTACTTACTTTCATTAATAAGTCTCCAGCTCGTAAATGTGTCCCTCCATTCCCGCCAGCGTACAATTCAAATCCCCCATCGATACCTACGATGCCAAGATCTTTAATCCCAGATTCAGCACAGTTTCTTGGACAGGCTGATACGGCCATTTTGACTTTGTGCGGTGTGGCAAGTCCTTCAAATTTCTTTTCAAGCGCGATCCCAAGAGATATGGAATCCTGCGTTCCGAATCTGCAAAATTGTTCTCCAACACATGTTTTGACAGTTCTTAATGATTTTCCGTAAGCATAACCAGACGGCATATCTAATTCAGCCCATACTTTTGGTAAATCTTCTTTTTTGACACCTAAAAGGTCGATTCGCTGACCTCCAGTCATTTTCACAAGCGGTATCTCATATTTGTCAACGACATCCGCTATTTTTCTCAGGTCATTAGCATTAGTCACGCCCCCGTACATACGTGGAACGACCGAATAGGTACCATCGTTTTGGATGTTGGCATGCATTCGTTCATTCACAAATCGCGAGCTTTTTTCATCTTTGTAGTCAAGAGGATACATCATCCCTAAATAGTAATTCAGTGCAGGCCGGCACTTTGAACAGCCTTCTTCTGTTTCCCAGTCAAGTACATTCATCACTTCTTTGACATGCTGCAAACCTTTCTCTTTTATTTCATGAATCACTTCATCTCTTGATAAGGTGGTGCAGGCGCAGATGGTTTCTTTTTGCGCAGTGCGGTTTGCATCATCGCCTAAAGTGTGCCATAAAATCTCTTCCACAACAGATTGACAGCCTCCGCATGACCGAGAAGCACTTGTACATTGCTTGACCTCTTGTATAGTCGTTAGGCCTTCTTTTTGAATAGCTGCCACTATTTGACCTTTTGAGACACCATTACAGCCACAAACGATATGGTCGTTTGCCATTTGTTCAATCGTGTTTTCTTGCGCCAGCTCATTTGATGTTAAGACAGATACTTTTTCCATATCTGACATATCAACACCTTCTCTAATGTACGAGAATAAACGTGGTCCATCGCTTGTTTCTCCAAACATGACGGCGCCGACTAATCGGTTTTGCTGGAAGACTAGTTTTTGATAAATACCTTGCTGTTCATCAAAAATTTTAATTGCTTTTTTCTCATCGTTTTCGATAAAATCTCCAGCTGAAAATACATCAACCCCTGATACTTTTAGCTGTGTCGATAGTACAGATCCTTCATAAGGCGTCGGGGCCATATCACAAACATGCTTCGCAAGCACGTTTGCTTGATCGTATAATGGCGCAACAAGACCGTACGTTTGTCCTCTATGTTCAACACATTCTCCGACTGCGTAAATCCGCGGGACACTTGTTTCCATGAAATCATTGACGATAATCCCCCGGTTCACTTCAATGCCGCTCGTTTCGGCAAGCTTGTGATTCGGTTTAATTCCTGCTGCCATGACCACCATATCTGTCTCTAATGTAGAACCATCTGAAAATGTTAGCCCTTCTACCCTTGTATCTCCTAAAATCTCATTTGTCTGTTTTCCTAATAGAAAGCTCATGCCTTGTTTTTCTAAAGCTGCTTGCAGAAGCTGACCTGCCACCGGATCGAGCTGCCGGTCCATTAGATGAGAGCCAAGATGAATGACGGTCACTTCCATTCCTAAGTTTAGTAGACCACGCGCGGCTTCAAGTCCAAGGAGCCCGCCTCCAATGACGGCTGCTTTTTTGTACATCATAGATGCTTTGACCATTTCCTCTGTGTCTTGTAATGTACGAAAAGCTGTTACCCCTTTTTTATCGCTCCCTGGAATGGGCGGGATGAACGGGAGTGACCCTGTCGCTAAAATTAAACGGTCATAATGCACGGTCCGTCCTTGATCACTCATAACGGTTTGATTGTCTGGATCGATCTTCACAATGGTCTCATTTGTAAACAGCTGAATATGATGTTCCTTGTACCAATTCCAATCGTTTAACGTAATATCCTCTGTCTTTGTATCCCCTTGGAGAACTTTCGATAAAAGAATCCGATTATAGTTAGGATACGGCTCAGTTCCAAATACAGTCATGTCGAATCGTTCATTGTCTGTTTTTAAAATGTTTTCGAGCGTTCGGATACCAGCCATACCATTCCCTACTAATACGAGTTTTTCTTTCATGAAAAACACCCCTCATGTGATCGTTTTTTAGAAAGTACCATAATCTAAACAAAGATGGAAAATACATGTTAAAATTTCTCACATAGTTTTCAATTCTTGTAGGCTGACAGCTGTACAGGACAATATTTAAAACCTGGCATTTTACTGTGTGGATCTAACTGTTTACCAATTAATAGGTTAATTGATTGATGTTTATTCCAGTGAAACGGAACAAACACAGTATCTTTTCGGATGCTATCTGTTATGTGGCACCTCATGATGACACTACCTCGTTTTGACTGGATGGTGACGAGTTCCCCGTGCTGAATCCCGTAAGCTTTGGCTGTATCAGGATGAAGCTCTACATAAGCTTCAAACTGCCGGGCAACAAGAGAGGTGCTTTTTCTTGTTTGAACGCCCGTTTGGTAATGAGCCATCACCCTGCCGGTCGTTAAATAGAGTGGATATTCTGGACTGACTGGTTCTTTTGCACCCTGTTGTCCATGTGCAACGACTGCAAATTTTGCTAATTGATCAGGATGTGAGAATTGATGCTCAAATAGTCTTTCTGTTCCTCGGTCTTCCAAATGAGAGCAGGGCCATAATATGCCTTGCGTCTTCCTTAACCTGTCATAGGTCATACCGGAATAATCGGCTTTGGCTCCTTTCGTTGCTGTTCTCAATTCCTCAAAGATGTCTTCTGCAGATGAAAAAGAAAAAGAGCCGCCTTTGCCTAATACTGCTGCTATATCACAAATGATTTGCCAATCGTGCTTTCTTTGGTGTTTGAGTGGATAGGTTGCTTCTCTCAGCGTAACGCGTCCTTCTATGTTCGTCATGGTCCCTTCGTCCTCTAAATATGACGAAGCTGGTAAAATAACATCTGCGAGTGCAGCCGTCTCAGAGATAAATAAATCAATTGCGACAAAAAAGGACAGCTGCTCGATGGCTTTTTTGATAAAACTTGCATGCGGACCTGATTGAACGGGATTAGAACACATTAAAAAGAGCGCTTTTATCTCTCCTTTCTGCATTTTTTCAAACATTTCAAAAGCAGATACACCTTTTCCAGGCAGTTCTTTTTCATCGATCTTCCATATTTCAGCCATTTCTTTTCTATGTACTGGGTTTGTGATATCACGGTAACCAGGAAGCTGATCTGCTTTTTGTCCATGCTCTCTTGCACCCTGTCCATTTCCTTGCCCAGTAATCGCGCCATAGCCACACCCAATCCGGCCAATTTTCCCAGTAACAAGCAGAATATTCAGGAAATTGCGAACGGATGCTGTCCCGTCTATTTGCTGCTCAATGCCTCTTGCAGTCAGAATCATGCCTGTTTTTTCGCGGGCGAATTTTCTCGCTATTTTTTGAATGACTTTCATCGATACACCGGTTTGCTGCGTAATGTCTTGCAGGGACATGTGTGAAATATGCTGTTTCATTTCTTGAAAACCTGATGTTCGTTTTTTAATAAATTCTTCGTCTAGTAACTGTTCATGAAGCATGACGTGTAAGATTCCATTTGCGAGTGCAGCATCTGACCCAGGCCTTAAGCTGACATGTAAGTCAGCTAGTTTGGCTGTTGCTGTTTTTCGCGGATCGATCACGATGAGAAATGCCCCGTTCTTTTTAGCTTCTTCCAAGTACGGCATGAGGGTCGGCTGACATTCCGCTATATTGGTTCCAACCAATAGTAAAACCCGGGCATGCTTGATGTCACGAAGCGGAAAGGTTAGACCCCGATCAAGTCCAAATGTTTGGTTAGCTGCTGTTGCTGCTGAAGACATACACAGTCTTCCGTTGTAATCAATGTATTTCGTTTTAAGGGCGACCCTTGCAAATTTTCCGAGTAAATAAGCTTCTTCATTTGTAATCGATGCACTACCATACACACTGATAGCATCGTGTCCATGCGCCGCTTGAAGGGTTTGAGTGCGTTTTTTGATTTCATCAAGAGCCTCCTGCCAAGTCGCTTTGACAAATTGACCGTTTCTTTTGATGAGGGGGTGATTTAATCGTTCCTTGTGCAGTGCGTGCTGGTGGGCATGCTGCCCTTTCATACAGATCCTGCCGAACGTGGTTGGATTATGAATACCTATCGTCTGGTAGCGTGTTCGCCCTTCTGCGTGCTGCTCGACTAATTGCATTTTGCACTGCATACTGCAAAACGGACATTGAGATGGGAACACCCTTTTTCGCTCTTGCTGCTCTGATGTTTGCTGCACATATTGTAAGAAAGATTGATTCATACATTCACACCCTTTTGTCTACTTTGCTCAAATTGTTCGCAGAGCTCTTCTCTCATTTCCTCATCGAGCAATTTTTCTCGGATGGAAATGATGCCGTTTTTTTGGATCCAGTCTCCAATAGATTCTTGAAAATATGCACGTTTTCTATAGTCTTCAAGCAGTGCTTTTAAAAAAGGAATCAGCTCATCCGTTCGGCTCACAGAATAAAAAAGCTGACCTGCCTTAGGTTGACGTATGCTGCCTCCTATATAAATGTCCCATTCATCCAGCTGCTTCTTGATGCAGATGTCATAGATGGGGCTGAAATGACATACGCAGGAAGGACCAGCGATATGAATCGATGTGACTGCAGGTAAAAGCGTGTTTTCTAGTTGTCTTTCGATCTCCATGACAAGTGTTGTGACAGATGGATCGTGACGACAATCACATGAAAGAACATGAGAAAGTCTCTTGCTTTCCTGTGGCATGATGTGTCCATGTTCTTTTACAATATGGGCGGCCTCTTGTGAAATACCGATCAGCCGAATTCGTTTATTCTCCGTTAGTTCTACGTGCTGAATTTGCTTTTGCTCTAATAATCCGGTTATCATCTGTAAAAATGTCAGATCAAGACGGCCACCATATAACTGAGGCATTAGTATGTGCTCATGATCTGATGGGCTGTCTTTTACGAAAAGATCTTGAAACTGCTCAAGATAGTATGGAATGGCTGCTCGGCACTTGTCACAGCCGTTATCTGTCATCCAATTAAATTGTCTTCTTACTTGCTCTTCATTCAGCGGCTGCTGATTTTTGATATACGAAAAAATGGTCTGTTTCTCTACATTTGTGCACGAGCAAAACGTGTCCAGTGCTTCCGTTAGCTGATTTGATGAGACATGGCAGCAGGCACGAACAAGCTCTTGACAGCCTCCGCAGCCCGTTGCGGCCCCTGTCTGTTTTTTTATCTCTTCTAAATTTGTCAGCTGATGGGCCGATATGCTTTTGAATATCGCTCCCTTCGTCACCGTGTGGCATTGGCAGATGAGGTCCTCTGTTTTTAATGAATCTAAAGGGGATATCTGCTCTTCATTCAGTGATTTCATGACTACGCTTTTATCACGCCCCACTTTTACATCCTGCAAAAGCTGCTCAGCTCTCTCAAGTTGACCAACTAATACAACGCCTGTGAGCACATCATGTTCAAACACTAGTTTTTTATATACTTCTTGTTCTTCATCTAAGTAAGTCACCACTGAAGCGGAGGGGGATCGGTTTACAATACTGCCAGCAGAATAAATAGATATGTCATTTGCTTTCAATTTTGTTGAACAAATGGCAGGAGGTAAATTCGTGACCAGTTCATCTAATAAATGATTCGCAAGCACGTTTGCTTGTTCATAAATAGGCTGCACAAGACCGTGCACCATCCCCTTATGCTCTGCACATTCTCCAATAGCATAAATATTCTCAACGTTTGTCTGCATGACATCATTTACAACAATGGCTTTTCTTGTATGAATGCCGTGCTGTTTTGCAAGCTCTATATTCGGACGGACCCCTGTTGTGAAAACCACGAGATCAGCATCCACGATGTCTCCACTCTTTAACAGAACGCCTTCTACTCTCTCGTTTCCTAAACATGCAATCGTATGAGCATTTGTTTTTACCTGAATCCCCTTGCGACTTAATTGTTGAGACAAGAGCCCTGCAGCTGTTTCATCTAATTGGCGTTGCATAAGCCAATCCGTGTGATGAATCAAGGTTGTCTTCAGTCCAGCGATCTGTAAACCAGCGGCCACTTCCACACCAAGTACACCACCTCCAATGACTGCTGCACGCTCATAGCGTAAAGAATCAGCGTAAATGGCCTCATAATCGTCAATCGTACGAAAAGCATAGACCCCTTTTTTGGATACGCCTTGTATAGGCAGAAAATGAGGCGATGAGCCTGTGGCGATAACCAGTTTGTCATACGGGATATTCCGGCGTGCTTCTGTCATGAGCAATTGACGCTTTGTATCGATGTGGACAACTGCTTCGCCTGTTTGGATGGTGATGTCATGTTTGGTGTACCATTCTTTTGGCTTTAGTTCAATCTGAGACAATGATTCACTTTTTTGTAAAACCGATGAAAGTTTTATTCGATTGTAAGCTGGGTGCTTCTCTTTTCCAATGATTGTGATGGAATAGCGTTCTGGCTGTTTCTTTACAATATGTTCGATACATTTCATACTCGCCATGCCGTTTCCGATAAACAAGAGTTTACGTTTTGCCATGTGAGATCAACCTTTCTAGCTTTTTGCGCCAAAGCAATGTTTGCCTAGATTATGGCACACATTTGTAAAAAAGTGTTTATCCATGTCATTTTTTCTAACACAATACTTCCATTCCTTCTATCAACTCGCTATCTTTAAGTCAGAAAATTCAAAATAAAGGAGGGGTTTTGTGAAACTCTCAGAATTGACTTCTAGTGGTCACCCTAAGACATTGTTTGGTTCATTTTTATATTTTGACGTGAGTTTCATGATTTGGGTTTTGCTGGGGGCACTCGGTGCTTTTATTGCACAAGATTTTGCCTTATCGACAATAGAAAAAGGCATGATTGTAGCCATTCCGATTTTATCCGGATCTTTTTTTCGAATTGTGCTAGGCCTATTAACAGACCGAATGGGACCTAAAAAAACAGCGATGATGGGCATGATTTTGACCACCATTCCGCTCATATGGGGGTTTTTCGGTGGTACAACCCTTTCAGAGCTAGTACTGATCGGGATTTTATTAGGGGTTGCAGGTGCGAGTTTTGCGGTCGCTTTACCGATGGCAAGCCGCTGGTACCCTCCTCATTTACAAGGGGTAGCGATGGGAATTGCCGGCGCCGGAAACAGCGGAACACTGATCTCGACACTCTTTGGACCAAGGCTTGCGGAGATGTATGGCTGGCATACAGTGATGGGGCTCGCTCTTATTCCTTTAAGTTTCGTCTTTTTGTTTTTTATTTTCACAGCAAAAGATGCACCAAACCAGCCCGCCCCTCAGCCGCTTCGGTCCTATTTTTCAGTCTTTCAAGTGAAAACAACGTGGTTTTTCTGCCTGCTTTATGCGATTACATTCGGTGGTTTTGTCGGCCTTTCAAGTTTCTTGAGTATTTTCTTTGTGGACCAATATGCGATTTCAAAAATTCATGCTGGTGATTTTGTGACGCTTTGCGTGGCGGCAGGCAGCTTCTTTCGACCAGTTGGCGGTTTGATTGCCGATAAAATTGGCGGGATGAAAGTACTGCTCGGTTTATTTGCTTTGATTGGTATCTGTTTAGGGGCAGTGAGTAGTCTACCTGCTTTACCAGTGGTCATTGCGCTTTTATTTGTCGGAATGATGTGTCTTGGTATGGGGAATGGGGCGGTGTTCCAGCTTGTGCCGCAAGTGTTTCATAAGGAAATTGGAATTGTGACTGGAATTGTAGGGGCTGCAGGAGGCATTGGGGGATTCTTTTTACCAAACGTTCTTGGCAGTTTAAAAGAAATGACGGGCTCCTATACGTTTGGTTTTTTGACCATTTCTCTTTTTGTTCTTGCTGTCTTCCTCTGTTTGGTTGTATCCCAGTTCAAACGTAAAAAAGTCATTATCCAGCCAACCATGTCTGAATCATAAAAAGCCATGACCACTCTTTGGTCATGGCTTTTCTCTATATATGGTAAACACCCTTTGTTTGACCTATTTTGGCAGAACCGAACTCCCCATTAAATAACGGTCTACCTCATGCGCCACTTGTCTGCCTTCGTTAATTGCCCAGACAATCAAGCTTTGACCGCGTCTTGCATCTCCCGCTGCAAATACGCCTTCTACATTCGTTGTATATTCCCCATATTTTGCGTCAATCCGATTGTTTTTGCTGTCCACGCCAAAGTGTTTCACTAGTGGCTGTTCAGTTCCCTCAAAACCAATCGCAATAAAGACTAGCTGAGCTGGCCATACCTTTTCTGTTCCTGGAATCTCATGAAATTCAAACTTCCCTTGTTCGTTTTTCACCTTTTCCATTTGAATGGTATGAAGCTCTTTTAACTTCCCATTTTTATCAGCCACAATCTTTGTGGTTTGAATCGAATATTGGCGCGGGTCTTCTCCAAATTTTGCTTGTGCTTCTTCGTAAGCATAATCTAGAGAGAAGACATAAGGCTGTTCTGGCCACATGTTATCCCCTACACGTGTATCTGGAAGCTTTGGATGCTTTCCGAATTGAACAACACTTTTTGCTTTTTGGCGAAGTGCAGTTGCGACGCAGTCAGCGCCTGTATCTCCTCCGCCAATCACAATGACGTCTTTCCCTTTTGCGTCAATAAAGTTTTTATCTTTGAATCCTGAATCAAGCATGCTTTTTGTTGCGAGTGTTAAATAATCCATTGCCAGATGAATCCCTTTTGCTTCCCTGCCTTCAATTAACAGGTCACGCTGCTTTTGTGCACCTGTACAAAGGATGACTGCATCAAATTGCTCTTTCAGTTCATCAGCCGTGATATCCACACCAATTTCTGTATTGGTCACAAAGTCAATCCCTTCTTGTCTTAGAAGTTTAACTCTGCGCTCAACGACTTCTTTGTCGAGCTTCATATTCGGAATACCATAAGTGAGCAGTCCGCCTAGACGATCAGATCGTTCAAACACGGTTACAGCGTGTCCTGCTTGGTTTAGTTGGTCTGCACTTGCCAGTCCTGCTGGTCCTGATCCGACAATAGCGATCTTTTTCCCTGTACGGCTTGAAGGAATTCTTGGTGTAATCCAGCCATTTTCAAAACCTTTATCAATGATCGTCCGTTCGATATTTTTAATCGATACTGCTGGATCATTGATCGCGACGGTACATGAGCCTTCACAAGGTGCTGGACATACTCTTCCAGTAAATTCAGGGAAATTGTTCGTTTTTTGTAGTCTTTCAAGCGCTTCTTTCCATCTGCCCCGGTAGACAAGGTCATTCCATTCTGGAATTAAATTGTAGATCGGGCAGCCAGAAACGCCGCCCCTGATCTCCATTCCAATTTGACAAAACGGTGTTCCGCAATCCATACATCTAGCACCCTGCTGTTTCAATACCTCATCTGTATAAGGAGCTGAATATTCTTTCCAGTCATTTTGACGAGTGAGAGGGTCACGTTCATTTGGCTTTTCTCTTTTATAATCCATAAAACCTGTTGCTTTGCCCATTGTCCTCTCCCCTTTCTTAATGAGCGACGGCTGCTTTTTGCCCGTTTGCCGTTTCTTTATTTTTCGGTTTTGTGTTTGCTTCAAATGCGAACATAACAGCTTCCTCGTGGCTGAGGCCTGCTTGTTTTTGTTCCTCAATGCTTTGAAGCATCATTTTGTAATTTCTCGGAATGATCTTAATGAATTGATTCTTTTCTTGTGCCCAGTTCTCTAGAAGCGCTGCTGCTTTTGAGCTGTTTGTATAATCAAGGTGTTCCTGAATCATTTGCTTCACTTCTTGTTCTTCTTCGTGATCTGTGAGTTTTTCAAACATGATCATTTCCATGTTACACATTCTTTTGAACTGTTTTGCATCGGATGTATGCACGTAAGCGATACCGCCAGACATCCCTGCGCCAAAGTTCTTCCCAACGTCACCTAAAATGACAACACGTCCGCCAGTCATGTATTCACAGCCGTGATCACCGATTCCTTCAACGACCACATTGACACCTGAATTACGCACGGCAAAACGTTCACCTGCACGACCGTTAATAAACGCTTTTCCGCTTGTCGCGCCGTAAAATGCAACGTTACCGACAATCACGTTCTCATGTCCATTTTGTACAAAGTGATCAGATGTTTTGACAGCAATTTTGCCTCCAGAGAGTCCTTTGCCGATATAGTCATTTGAGTCACCTGTTAAATATAAAGACATCCCCTTTGGAACAAATGCGCCGAAGCTTTGTCCAGCTGAACCAGTGAACCGAAGTGTGATCGTATCCTCTGGCAGACCTTCTTCGCCGTAGCGCTTAGACACTTCACTGCCCGTAATCGTTCCAGCTACACGGTGAATGTTGCGAATGTTTAGTGACAGATCAACTGGTGTTTGATGATCGAGCGCTTCCTGTACATAAGGGAGAATCTCATTCATATCCAGTGATTCATCAATTTTATGATTTTGCGGCGTTCTGAATGTGCGTGGTCCCTCTGGCTGATAAAGCAGGGTTTCAAGGTTCAGCTGTCCTGCTTTCCAGTGTGCTTTTGCTCTTTCACTTACTGATAAAACATCCGTACGCCCAATCAATTCATCCATTGATGTAAAGCCAAGTTCAGCTAAAATTTCTCTTACTTCCTCTGCAATAAACATCATGAAATTGACAATGTGATCAGGGTCACCCATGAATTTTTTGCGAAGTTCAGGGTTTTGAGTAGCGACTCCGACTGGGCAAGTATCTAAATGACATGCTCTCATCATGACGCATCCTAATACGACAAGTGGAGCTGTCGCAAAGCCGTATTCTTCTGCTCCTAAAATCGCAGCCATGACAACGTCGCGTCCTGTCATTAATTTGCCATCCGTCTCAAGAACGACTCGCTCTCGAAGGCCGTTTAAGACAAGGGTTTGATGCGCTTCTGCCAATCCAAGCTCCCAAGGAAGTCCTGTATGTTTAATACTTGTTTTCGGAGAAGCTCCAGTACCGCCATCATATCCACTAATTACGATGACATCCGCTGTCCCTTTTGCTACACCTGCTGCAATCGTACCAACGCCAGCTTTAGAAACTAGCTTGACACTGATGCGTGCATCACGGTTTGCATTTTTCAAATCATGGATCAATTGAGCCAAATCCTCGATTGAATAAATATCATGGTGAGGCGGTGGTGAGATTAGGCCAACACCTGGCGTAGAACCACGTACGTCTGCGACCCAAGGATATACTTTATTTCCTGGCAGCTGTCCGCCTTCTCCCGGCTTTGCACCTTGCGCCATTTTAATTTGCAGTTCATCTGCATTGACTAAATAATGACTTTTCACGCCAAAGCGGCCAGAAGCAATCTGTTTAATCGCACTTCTGCGATCATCCCCGTGCTCATCTACTGTGAAGCGTGCAGGGTCTTCCCCGCCTTCTCCGCTGTTGCTTTTGCCGCCAATTCGGTTCATCGCAATCGCTAGTGCTTCATGCGCTTCTTTACTTAGTGAACCAAATGACATCGCACCTGTCTTAAAGCGGCGTACAATGGATTCAGCAGATTCAACTTCTTCTAGACGAACTGGCTTTTGTTTTGAACGAAAAGCAAATAGATTTCTAAGGAAACCAATTCGTTCTTCATCCGCCGCCTTCGTATATTGCTTAAATAGATCATAATCTTCGTTGCGGCATGCCCACTGAAGGGTATGAATGGTTTTTGGATTAAAGGCATGATGCTCTCCATTTTTTCTCCACTGGAACTCACTGCCTGATTCTAGCGTTTGATCTGTTGATGCCTGATACCCAGCCTCATGACGAAGCTTTGCTTCACTTGCAATGGTGTCAAGATCAATACCGCCTAGCTGTGAAGCTGTTCCTGTGAAATACGCCTGGATGACATCTTCACTAATGCCGACTGCTTCAAAAATTTGTGCGCCTCGATAGCTTTGGACAGTGGAAATTCCCACTTTAGACATTACTTTAACTACGCCCTCAGTCACACTTTTCCCAAACTTTGTGACAGCTTCATCAAAGCTAATCGCAATCGCTTCTTCAGCAATAAGCTGTTTGTATGTTTCGTAAACGAGGTACGGATGGATCGCATCTGCACCGTAGCCAATCAGTGCGGCAAAATGATGAACCTCTCTTACTTCTCCAGATTCTACGATTAAGCTCACCTTTGTTCGTAAGCCTTGACGCACAAGATGCTGATGAAGTGCACTCAATGCAAGAAGTGGTGGAATCGGCACTTTTTCTTCCGTCATGTCACGATCGGAAAGAATTAGTAAAGATACCCCTTCACGAATCGCTTTTTCTGCCTCTTCAAACATCGCATCAAGACCACGTTTTAGGTCATCAGTGAAAAGTGTATGAATCGTTTTGCTTTTAAAGGCGTTATGAACAATCGTTTTCAAGCCGTTGAACTGCCCGCTTGTTAAAACTGGTGTATAAAGTTTAATTCTTCGGCATGAATATTCATTTGGATGTAAAATATCTCCCTCAGCACCTAACCAAGTCATGGTCGATGTAACGAGCTGCTCACGAATGGCATCAATTGGCGGGTTCGTCACTTGAGCAAACAGCTGTTTAAAATAAGAAAACAGCGACTGCGCACGATCTGATAACACAGCAAGCGGTGTATCACTTCCCATTGAGCCGATTGGGTCCTTGCCTTCTTCTAGTAAAGGAATTAAATATTTTTGAATGTCTTCGTACGTATAATGGAAAGCACGCTGACGTGTTAACAAATCACTCATTATACTAGAATTTTCTGAATTTTCTTCAGAGCGATTGACGTGAACCATTTCTTCATCGAGCCATTTTTGATAAGGAAGTTCATTCGCAATCGAAGATTTCACTTCTTCATCCGAAATAATGCGTCCTTCTTCTAAATCGATTAACAGCATTTTACCTGGCTCAAGACGGTCTTTATACTTCACATCTTCTTCATTTGTGTCGATGACGCCGACCTCAGATGAGAAAATGATATGATCGTCATTTGTTACGTAGTATCTCGCAGGTCTTAATCCGTTCCGATCTAAGATGGCGCCGATTTGTTTACCATCCGTAAACGAAATCGCTGTCGGGCCATCCCACGGCTCCATTAACGAACTATGATATTCATAAAATGCCCGTTTCTCTTTAGACATGTGCGTATTCTCCGTCCACGGCTCAGGAATCAGCATCATCGCTGTATGAGCAGGAGTACGCCCTGCAAGCACGAAAAATTCAAAGGCATTGTCTAAAATGGATGAATCACTTCCGTCTGCATTCAGCACTGGCAAAATCTTGTCTAGATCTTCTCCGAAGGCTTCAGACACGAATTGTTGTTCTCTTGCTCTCATCCAATTGATGTTTCCTCTTAATGTGTTGATTTCTCCGTTATGAATTAAGTAACGGTTTGGATGCGCTCGTTCCCATGTCGGGAATGTATTTGTACTAAATCTTGAATGAACAAGTGAAAATGCAGAAACAAATGTTTCATCCTGTAGATCAAGATAAAAAGCATCAACTTGATCTGATGTTAAAAGCCCCTTATATACAATGGTTTGACTAGACAGACTGACAAAGTAAAATTGTTTTTCCTCTGCTGTTCCCCAGTTTTCAGCCTGCTTACGGATGACATATAATTTTCGTTCAAATGACAAACGGTCTGTTACGTTGTCGTTTGCTCCGATGAACACTTGCCGGACAACCGGACAGCTCTTCGCTGCAACCGTTCCAATTTTCCCAGCATCAACAGGGACCGTTCTCCAGCCAATTAATGTTTGCCCTTCTTGTTTAATGAAGCCGTTGATCTTTTGTTCGATCGCTTGACGCGTTTTGGCATCATCATCTTTTGAAAAGAACACCATTCCTACCCCGTAACGGCCCTTTTCAGGAAGTGCAAAGTCTTGACAGTTCTTTCTAAAAAAAGCGTCTGGCAGTTGTACCATTAAGCCGGCACCATCACCTGTATACGGATCACTGCCTTGCCCGCCGCGGTGATCAAGCTGGCACAGCATTTGCAATCCCTTTTTGACGATGCTATGTGTCGCCTCCCCTTTTAAATGGGCGTACAGTCCGATTCCACATGCATCATGTTCAAATTCAGGACGGTAGAGACCTTGTGGTTGTGGTAGTTGATTATAAGTCATCGTTTCTCTCCCCCGTTTAAAAGATCCGTTTTTTCACAGTAATAAAATCTCACAAACTCTGTAACTTATTTTAAGTTTTCAAATTAATATAAACAATATATAATTTAGATCAAAACAATCTCTTTTTGAGATAGATGGGTGTGAAGTGCAAAAATGGAGCTTCGTCAATTACGTTATTTTGTAGAAGTTGCTGACCGTGAACACGTGTCAGAAGCGGCTGAAAACTTACACGTTGCCCAATCTGCCATCAGCCGGCAGATTGCCAATTTAGAAGAAGAACTTGGAGTGGCTTTATTCGAACGAGAAGGACGAAATATCAAATTAACGAAAATCGGCAGACAATTTTTGGACCATGTCAGAACCGCCCTAAAAGCGATAGATTACGCCAAAGAACAAATTGATGAATACTTAGACCCCCACAAAGGGACAGTGAACATTGGATTTCCTACAAGTCTAGCAAGCCAAGTGCTCCCTTCTGTCATTTCCGCATTTAAGCTGGAATATCCAGAGGTCGATTTTTTACTTCGTCAAGGTTCCTATAAGTTTCTGATTGAAGCTGTCAAAAATCGAGACATTGATCTTGCCTTTTTAGGACCCGTCCCGACAAACGATCCTCAAATAGAAGGAAATATCTTGTTTTCCGAAAGCATTTATGCCCTTTTACCTATTAGTCACCCCTTTAGCGGGCAAAGAAGTATTCATTTAAGTGATTTGAGAAAAGACCATTTCGTTTTATTTCCTGAAGGGTATGTGCTGAGACAAATTGCGGTTGATGCCTGTAAGCAGGCTGGCTATGAGCCAACTATCTCATCTGAAGGAGAAGATTTGGATGCCATTAAAGGTCTTGTGTCAGCGGGTATGGGCGTTACTTTATTACCCGAAAGTGCTTTTTATGAAACAACACCGCGATTTACAGTGAAAATTCCCATTGATTTCCCTCAAGTGAGAAGAACGGTCGGAATTATTGCTTCTAAATCGAGAGAGATGTCTCCTTCTGCCCATGATTTTTATATGTTTGTAAAGGACTTCTTTTCAAAAATTGAACAATATAAATAATTCATTAAAACAAGACATTTCATTTGTAGAAATAATCCCTCTTTGTATATGATGAGTTACAGAACAACAGACTATATGGAAGAAAGGTAATCGTATGAAATCAATTTTATCGTTTTTAAAGCCCTATCGGCTATCCGTTGTGTCCATTGTGATTCTCACCTTTTTAAGCAGTATGCTCCAGCTGTATTTACCGACGCTTACGGCAGATATCGTTGATGTCGGGATCGTCCAAGGAGATGTCGCTTATATATGGAAGGTTGGGGGCTGGATGGTGGCTTGTTCTTTACTTGCAATCTTGCTCACGATTTGGAAGTCCTACTTGTCATCTAAGACAGCTCTAGGCTTCGGGCGTGATATGAGAAGACAGCTGTTTGTGCATGTCGAACAATTCTCATTAGAAGAATTTCAAAAAATCGGGACATCTTCCTTTATTACAAGATCCACAAATGATGTGAAACAAGTTCAAGATGTCACGATCATGATCTTACAAATGATGACACGGGCGCCTCTTATGCTCGTTGGTGGAATTATTTTGGCTGTATCTAGAGATGCTGTGTTATCTCTCATCTTTTTAGCAGCTCTTCCCCTTCTTGGCGGGTTCATTTATTTGGTGTCAAGAAAAGCAATCCCCCTCTTTGGCCAGCTTCAGAAAAAAACGGACCGGCTGAACTTGATTATGAGAGAGTCGCTTTCAGGCATTCGGGTCATTCGTGCGTTTAACCGAGTAGATGACGAAAAGGAACGTTTTCAAGAAGCCAATACATCGTATAAGGATACTGGCCTTAAAGTCAATCGATTAATGGCGTACTTGTTCCCTTTTATGCTCATTATCATGAACTTCACGAATATCGGCATTGTCTGGATTGGCGCTAATCGGATTGATGCCGGACAGATGGAAGTCGGGAATCTGATCGCCTTCATTCAATATGCGATGATGATTTTAATGGCACTCATTATGCTGTCTATGAGTTTTATTATGGTGCCTAGAGCTCAGGCATCAGCTAAACGGATGAATGAAGTGTTAAATCTAGAACCAAAAATTAAAGACAAAAAAGAAGCTGTCACTAAACTTGATCAGCCAGCCCAGTCCATTCGCTTTGAGGATGTGTCATTTTATTATTCAAATGCTGAAAAACCAGCCGTTCAAGACATGACGTTTGAAGCCAAAAAGGGTGAAACGACGGCAATCATCGGCAGTACAGGTTCCGGGAAAACGACCCTTCTTCAGCTGATGACACGTTTTTACGAGGCAACAGAAGGAAAAATTACATTAGATGGTGTCGATATTAGAGAATTGCCTCAAGAGAAACTGAGAAGTCAGATGGGTTATGTTTCTCAAAAAGCCATTTTATTTAGCGGAACCATTGCCGATAATGTGCGCTTTGGCAAACGAGATGCTACAGATGACGAGATTTGGCAGGCACTGCGGACAGCACAGGCCGAAGAATTTGTTTTGCAAAAAGATGGCGGAATTCACGCAGAGATAGACCAAGGGGGTTCGAATCTCTCTGGCGGTCAAAAACAACGTCTTTCGATCGCAAGAGCACTCGTAAGAAAACCCGCATTCTACCTGTTTGACGATAGCTTCTCTGCCCTTGATTACAAAACGGATGCAAAACTTCGGTCAGCGCTAGAAGCTGAAAAAGAGCATGCTGCTTTGATTATTGTGGCCCAAAGAATCAGCACAGTGAAGCATAGCGATAAAATCATTGTGTTAGATGATGGAAAAATAGCAGGTATCGGTACACATGAACAGTTACTGAAAGATAACCTTGTCTATCAAGAAATAGTCGCATCACAGGAAGGTCAGGAGGTGGAGCAAGGATGAGTAAAAAAATGTCTTCTGGAATGGGACATAAAGGCGGTCACCCAAGGGGCCCAGTACAAAAACCGAAGGAATTTAAAAAAACACTTCTTCGTTTAACGGGCTATTTAAAACCGAGGAAATTTCAGCTGATCATTGTCCTGATTGCAGCGATCGGTTCAACCGTTTTTAATGTCGTCAGTCCAAAATTACTTGGGGATGCCACCTCTTCCCTATTTGAAAGTTTTACACAAGGAACTGGCGTTCAATTCGATGTCATTTCACGCATTTTATTGCTGCTTGTTCTATTATATGTCGTGGCATCTCTTTTCTCATTCGTGCAGCAATATGTGATGGCGGGTGTCTCGCAGCAGACCATTGCTGAATTAAGGCAAGAAGCAAATGACAAGCTCACACGTCTCCCCCTTCGTTATTTTGATAAAACAACACACGGAGACACGCTGAGCCGGGTGATGAATGACATTGATAATATTAATACTTCTTTACAGCAGGCACTCACGCAAGTGATCACATCTGTCATTACAGTCATTGGAATTGTCGTCATGATGCTTTTCATCAGTCCGCTACTGACGCTGCTTGTTTGTTTGACGCTGCCTCTTAGTTTGTTTGCGATTCGAGGCATTACATCATTTTCGCAAAAGCATTTTAAAGCACAGCAAAAAGAACTAGGGATGATCAATGGACATATTAATGAAATGTTCACAGGACATCAGACGGTTCGTGCGTATGGCTATGAAAAGAAAGCCATTGATACATTTGATCAATTAAACGAACAACTATATGAATCTTCAAGAAAAGCACAATTTATCTCCGGCTTAATGATGCCGATGATGACCTTTATTGGGAATCTTGGCTATGTGGCGGTAAGTGTTGCTGGCGGAATTCTTGTCATTAACGGGAATATTCGTGTTGGGGATGTGCAAGCATTTATCCAATACACACAGCAAATGTCGCAGCCGCTTGTGCAAGCATCCAGTGTTGCAAACTTAGTTCAATCTGCTATCGCTTCTGCTGAACGGGTGTTTGAAATTCTGGATGAAGAAGAAGAACATGCGCAAGAAGATGCAGCGATTGATCTTAAATCCCTTTCCGGAGATGTGGCCTTTGAGCACGTTCACTTCGGTTATGAGAAAGATCAACCCATTATTAAAGATTTGAATTTACAAGTCCGAGAAGGACAAACGGTGGCCATTGTTGGGCCAACAGGTGCTGGAAAAACAACGATTATTAATCTGTTAATGCGCTTTTACGAGCTAGATCAAGGCTCCATTCGCATTGGCGGCGTAAAAACAACCGACCTCAGCCGAGAGCAAGTGCGTGACTTATTTGCGATGGTTCTTCAGGATACATGGCTCTTTGAAGGCACAATTTATGACAACATCGCATATGGCAGACCAAATGTTTCAAAAGAGGATGTGTTGAAGGCCGCTAAACATGCCTATGCAGACGATTTCATCCGCACCCTTCCAGATGGATATGACACACTCTTAACAGAAGATGCCGGCAACCTCTCACAAGGTCAGCGTCAACTGTTAACCATCGCCCGTGCCATCTTATCTGATCCGAAGATATTAATCTTAGATGAAGCAACAAGCAGTGTCGATACACGGACAGAGATGCATATTCAAAAAGCGATGAATGAATTAATGAACGGCAGAACAAGCTTCGTCATTGCACATCGACTTTCAACGATTAAAGATGCCGATCTCATTTTAGTCATGAAAGATGGCACGATCATTGAAAAAGGAACTCATCGTGAGCTTTTGAAAGAAAAAGGCTTTTATGCAGACCTCTATATGAGTCAATTTGCCGAAAACCAAGTCGGTTAAATAGCACCAAAAAGGATAGACAGCATGTAAAAATGCCTGTCTATCCTTTTTGTTATGCCTTAAGCTTCCCGTTTTCTGACTTTCACACTAAGTTTTGTCATGTAATCCGCTTCATTTTTAGACATCAGAGAATGAAGTAAATACTCCTCAAAGACAGCCCCATCCAGTATCATATCCTCTGCTTCGATTCGATCTAATAAACGTGAATAGGCAGTCTCCATCTCTTCATATGTTCCTTGTTGATACATGACTGCATATAGACCCGCAGGCTTTTTGACTGCATCCGGCCCTTCCATTCGGCAAAACAGCCTATCAGACTGATGATAATGACGCTGCAAAAACTGCTCCTTGTTTAAAACAGAACCATTTGCCGCGGCACCTTTAATACCAATCCCTTTCAGAAATTCTCCTACAATTCGAGAAATTTCTTCTATAGGTGTGTTTGAATCAATCGGGTTTGATGTACTGAGGACGATCGATTCATCTGGCAGTTCTTGAAACAAGACCTCCCCTGTTTTCACTGATGATAATTCATTCGTTGTCTCGATCACACGAAAAAGAAAAGATTGAATATCCTGTAGTTTTTGGATCTCCTCCCCGACCTTTTCTGCTTGCTCAACCGCCAGGCTTTGCAATTTTTCCTGAGAAGGCTCAGTAAAGTATTGTTTTAATTGCTTGATCGGAAATTGAACAGCGCGAAGAGATTGAATGGCCATGAAATGATCAAACTGTTCAAATGTATAATAACGGTACCCATTTTCCTGAACACCTGTCGGCTTAAACAAATCGATTTTATCATAATAGAGCAGTGTATCTTTTTTCACTTCAAATAATGCCGCAAATTCTCCAGTTAAAAATGTTTTTTGAACATCGCTCATCATTTTTAGGGCTCCTTTCTTGACTATGGAGTTACTCCATTCTTTATGATAACATGCAGAAACACCACATATGTGGAGAAAGGATTTACACATGAACAAAATCTCACAAGATCAAGTCACATTATCACTTGCAAAACAAGAGGACTTCCCTTTGATGAAAAAAGAACTGCAAGATGCTTTTACAGCTGGCATCATTGATGCATTTGGCGATGCAGAAGGTGGACCAATTCCACCTGATAAATCGATTGATGAATCTTTTTATTCGACTGAGAACCTTGTCTATCATATTTTACTAAACGGTCAAAAGGCAGGAGGGGTTGTTTTAAAAATCAACCCTCTCACACACCGCAATTCGGTGGACCTATTATACATTTCTTCATCATCTCACAGCCGCGGCATTGGTCAGGCAGCATGGAAAGCCATTGAGGCGCAATATCCAGAAACGAAGGTGTGGGAAGTTGTCACTCCTTATTTTGAGAAGCGCAACATTCATTTTTATGTGAACAAATGCGGGTTTCAGATTGTTGAGTTTTATCACTTGCACCATCCAGATCCGAGCTTGCCTCATGAGAACGATCAAGAAAATGACCCTTTAGCGCCTGAGACATTTGAATTTTTCAAATTTGAGAAAGTCATGAAAAAAGACCGTTCAAGTTCATAAAAAACTCCCCCTCATATGGGGGAGTTTCAGCGTGTAGACAAAACCTCGCATTCGCCAAGAACAAAAGCTGGTTATTTGAAAAGAATGAATACGTGTATGATGCATATTTTGATTGTTACATTTGCCCCAACGGGCATTATCGTACAACGACTAGAGAAGGCTATAAGCAATATGCGTCTGATTCAGAGATATGCAAGTCCTGCTCGTTTTTAGATAACTGTACACAAAGTCAATTGGACGAAACTTCGTGGACTCAAAAAAGTTTCAATATAGGCGATGCTTACTTTCGCTGCCATGAATCTCAAAAAGCTAGCAAACTGGACATGGAAAGGACCATGTCCAGCCTAAGTTAACAGATAAATTTTATTAAAATCAGTGAAAACCCCTCATCTGGGGAGTTTTTATTTTGATATAATGTGAGGCCTTTCATCCGTCGCAAGAATCGCAAACAAATAATGATCTTTCCACTCCCCATTGATTTTTACATTTTGTCTAGATAGACCTTCTTTTTGAAAACCTGCCTTTTCAAGTACTCGTATGGAACCTATATTATGAGGCTGAACACCTGCTTCAATTCTGTGAAGATCCAGCACATGAAATGCCTCATCTAGCATGAGGGCAATTGCTTCAGTTGTGTAGCCTTTTCCATTATGTTTTTGATCAAGTCCGTATCCAAGCCAGGCGCTTTGAAGAACATCTCTGACAACACCAGATAATGTGATTGTGCCAATGAGCTGATGTGACGCGCGGTGGAAAATTCCTTTTGCATATGTTTCGTCTTTTTGGCGGCTTTGCTGAAATGTCTGAATTCGCTTCAATTGTTCGGGGATGGTGTAAAAATCCTCTTGTCTAAATGAAGTAAATGGCTGAAAGAACTCGCGATTTTCATATTCAAGTGTTGCCAGTGCTTCAGCATCGCTTTCTTTGAAATCTCTTAAATAGATCGATGTGTTGATCGTTTCCATGTCGTTCCCCCTTTTTTCTCTCTTCTTTTATCATACACTAAAAAAACACTACCCCAAGGAGAAAGGTAGTGTTCGTTACATTCATTCTAGCTTCTAATCTGACCATCACCAGACAGAAGCAGCTTTGTCGTTGTCAGTGCAGGAAGTCCCATTGGCCCTCTTGCGTGCAGCTTTTGAGTAGAAATGCCAATTTCAGCGCCATATCCTAGTGCACCGCCATCTGTAAAACGTGTAGATGCGTTATGATAAACAGCGGCCGCATCGACTTCGTTTAGAAAGATTTGTGCGTTTTTTTCATCCTCTGTTACGATGGCTTCTGAATGTTTCGTTCCGTACTGATCAATGTGGTGAATGGCGTCCTCAATTGAGTCAACGACTTTCACCGCAAGATCAAGACTTAAATACTCATCTGTCCAATCTACTTCCTCCGCAGGAACCGCTTCGGAAAAGAAAGATTGAGCGTCTTGATCCCCATGCACAGTGACATGATGCTGAAGGAGTGCTTCATTCAATGCTGCACCATTTTCTTTCAGCCAATCGCGATGAACGATCAGAGTCTCAAGCGCATTACAAACGGCCGGACGATTTGTTTTCGCATTGATGACAATCTGAATGGCTTTTTCTACATTCGCTGTTTGATCAATAAAGATATGGCAGTTCCCTGTCCCTGTTTCAAGAACTGGAATGGTCGATTCTTCTACAACTGTTTTGATTAACGAAGCCCCGCCTCTCGGAATTAAAACATCGATCCATTCTTTTAGATGAAACATCGCTTGAACCGATGAACGGTCTGTTTGTTCAATAAACTGTACCGCATCACGAGGGATCTTTGTTTGATCCAATGCCTCATGAATGACGCGGACGATGGCTTTGTTGGAAGAAATAGCGGAGGAACCGCCTTTTAAAATCACTGAGTTGCCTGCCTTGAGGGCAAGCCCTGCTGCATCGACAGTGACATTCGGTCTCGCTTCATAGATCATCCCGATCACGCCGAGCGGTACTCTTCGGCTTTTCACATGTAAGCCGTTTTCAAGAGTCCATTCATCCAATATTTCTCCAACAGGATCTGTTAATCTCGTCACAAGCCGCAAACTTTCTGCAAACTCATGAATTCTCTCTTCATTTAACATTAATCGATCCATTAATGCTTCAGAGAAGCCCTTTTCTTTTCCTGCCTCTAAATCCTTTTGATTTTCCTGTAAAATAAAATCACTTTGCTGTTCGAGTGTTCCTGCTATTTTCAGCAGCGCCTCATTTTTTTCCTCTGTTTGAAGTAAACCTAGTTTTTTTGATACGTGCTTTGCTTTTTTCGCTTTTTCTTTGACCGATGTGACAACTTCAGCTGTCAGTGTCATGAAATTCCTCCCTTATGATTAGCAAACTGGTATTGATAAATCTAAATGACAAACAAACGCTTCAAGATCTACGACATGCACCACTTCATCCTGTAGCAAGTCACCGTTCAGTGCGAGTTCGTCGGACGCATAATTGACAATGCCAAGCCCTATTTCTCTTTCATCTTGATCTAAAATACGGACAACATCGCCTTTTTTAAACGAACCCTTTACATCGACTATGCCGTCAGAATCCAGACTTTTCTCACGATGCATGAGAAGCTCCTGTGTTTTCTCTTGAACAACGATTTCGCCTTTTGGGCCAGAATGAAAAGCAATCCACTGTTTTTTATAATTCAGCGGCGCTAAATTTTCGTCAGCTGTAAAATAAGTGCCGTCCTCTGTCCCATTAATGGCTTTGTCTAAAATGTGAGGCGTATCGGCTTTTCCCAAAAAGCCATTGATGCCTGAGGCCATTGAAATTTTAAAGGCGTCGAGTTTTGATTTCATTCCGCCTGTGCCAACGCTGCTTCCCGCATCTCCAGCGGCTGCTTCGATGTCTTCTGTGATTTCTGTGACTTCTAGAATTCTCTTCGCATTCGGATTTGTATGAGGGTTATCTTCATACAAGCCGTCAATATCAGATAAAATAGCGAGGAAATCCGCATCAATCAGTCCAGCTACTTTTGCAGACAATGTATCATTATCTCCAAATTTCAACCGATTGATCGTCACTGTATCATTTTCATTAATAATCGGGATGATCCCTCGATCTAATAACACATTCATTGTATTTCGCACATTTTGATAGCGCGTTTCATCTGAAAAATCGCTTCTTGTAATTAATAGCTGTGAAGCAATATAACCGTGCGATAAAAATAAAGTAGAATATGACTCCATTAAAAGCCCTTGCCCTATTGAGGCAGACGCCTGTTTTTCTGGCAGTGTTTTCGGTCTATCAATAAATCCTAATTTTCGGTAACCAGCTGCAACCGCACCAGATGAGACCAAAATGACTTCGTGTCCTTCATCTTTGAGTTTTACAATTTGATTGACGAGGTTTTCTAGTTTTTTTAAACTAATCTCACCTTGAAAGCTAGTAAGAGAGCTGCTTCCGATTTTCACAACAATTCGTTTTCTCTCTTTATCTGCGTACACCTTATCACTCCTGTATTGAGGCTCTATTTATATCGTTACTTTTTGTTTTTGCTGTTCACTTATTTCTTTTGATCGATTGGCAGCATGTTTGACAGCCTGTTTGATGGCTTCTCCTCCGCCAAAATCATCTAATGCATCTAGTCCTGCAGCAGTTGTTCCATTAGGTGACGTAATTTTTTCTCTGAGGACAGAAGGATTTTCAGCTGTTTCTTGCAGCATCTTCGCTGCACCGAGAAGTGTCTGTGTACCGATTTGACGGGACATTTCTTTTGATAAGCCAGCTTCTTCTCCAGCCTCTTCGATTCTTTCCATTAAGAAATAAAAATAAGCTGGACCACTTCCGGCAATTCCTGTGAAAATATCCATTTGCTCTTCCTGAATGGTATACACTTCTCCCATTTCAGATAAAAGAGCCCGACTCATGCTTACATGTTCATTTTTCACATAACGTCCAGCAGATAAAGCGGTCGCCGACGCCCCAATCGTACTTGACGTATTTGGCATTACTCGCATAACAGGCTGCCCTTCATGCAGCATGTCTTCAATATACGATGATGTCACACCTGCAAGTACAGACAGGATGAGCTGATCTTTCTGAATATGAGGTTTTAATGATTCAAGTGCTGTTTCAGCATCCTTTGGCTTCATTGCCAGGATCAACATATCCATTTCTTCAAAAGGAAATGAATCCATTGTGGCTGTTTGGATTCCGTAGCGTTTCGTTAGTTCGTTTAATCGCTGCTTATTTTGCTTGTTTGTTGCGTAAATTTGGCTGAGCGGCATCTGACCTGATCGCACAATACCTGCAATCATTCCTTCCGCCATAGAACCTGCTCCAATGAAAGCAACTTTCTTTTGATCAATGATATTGATCCTCTCCCTTGTTCGCTTTTTGTTCGTGTTTTTCGCACGTTAGTTATCGTAACATGATGAGAAATCGTGTCAAGAAAGAGCCAGCGCTTTTCAAAAGTCCCGAATACACGCTGAACAGCTTGCGGTATGTATGTTAGCCGTGTTTTTTAAAATCATCAATTTAGATCAAAAGAACTATACAGATTTGAATCATAGTACCCTTTCGTTCGACTGAATTCACCATTTTATTTTTGGTTTCGGTGACTTCAATTCTAGTTTTTAGAAAGCGCTATCATTTTAATGACTTTCTATTTTCCTATAGGAAGAATGTGTTTGAATCTTTCGATTAGACTATTGACATATTTTAGAAAACATGTCCGTTGAAATGCGTTTTTCGTGGTGATACCGTGAAAGGGAAATCAAGTGAAAAAGGAGCGTTCATAATGAAAGTAAAAGAAAATTACGTCAATGTCATCCCAATGAAAGAAATCCGATCTACAGATGACCTTCTTTTCCCATTCCCTATCTACAATGAATTAAGATCGCAGGGTGATATTCGATACGACGAAACGAGAAAGTGCTGGGATCTCTTTCGATATGCTGATATTCAGTCCGTTCTGAAGCAGCCAAAAGTGTTTTCATCACAGCGAGGAAGAAGTACATCTAAAACGAGTATTTTAACAATGGACCCTCCAAAACATACCAAAATGAGAGCACTCGTCAATAAAGCCTTCACGCCAAAAGCGATCAAACAAATAGAAGAAAAGATCAAAGACTTGACCCATGATCTATTACATCAAGTAAAGGATCAACGGACCTTCGATATTGTGCAAGATCTGGCCGCTCCCCTACCTGTCATGATCATCGCCGAGCTTCTCGGTGCAGAAGTGAAAGACAGAGAGCTGATCAAAAAACATTCAGATGCTCTAGTTGCAGGAGCAAAAGATGATTCAAAAGAAGCTGTTCAAGCCGTTGTCGACATGCAAAAACAAGCAGAAAAAGAGCTGTCAGAGTACTTTGCTCATTTGATCCAAAAAAGAAAAGAAACGCCAGCCGATGATTTAATCTCCCTTCTCATCCAAGCGGAAATTGACGGTGAGCGTTTATCAGAAAATGAACTGCTTGGCTTTTGTATACTCTTACTCGTTGCTGGTAATGAAACAACAACGAATTTAATCACAAATGCCGTACGACTTTTAACAGAGCAGCCGCATATCGCCGAATCAGTGCGGCAAGACCTGTCTCTCATTCCTCAATTGACAGAAGAAACGCTACGCTATTATCCGCCTGTTCAAGCGATTGGGCGAGTTGCAGCAGAGGATGTTCAGATTGCCGGTTCTCACATTGAAAAAGGAGACTATCTTATCAGCTGGGTGGCATCTGCGAATCGTGATGAACGGAAGTTTGACGATCCAGATACGTTTCGTCTTGACAGAAAATCAAATCCGCATTTGAGCTTTGGCTTCGGCATCCATTTTTGTCTTGGTGCCCCTCTCGCCCGGCTTGAGGCTCATCTAGCACTTGAGATTTTACTCCGTACGTTTCGGGAAATCACCTGTGCGGCAGATCAGCTGAAACCGATTCAAAGCACGTTTGTGTTTGGGGTCAAAGAATTCCCTGTGCAGGTCACCCGTTTTTAAAAGTCCCTTTCATCAGGGGCTTTTTTCATATGCTTATCCTTACCTTCCTGGTCTGAACATGCTAAAATAAAATCCATATGTACAGTGATCACGGAATTCGGAAAGGAAGCTAAACGTATGACCGATTACACAGCAATGAAAGACGGAATATTCAAATCAGTTTGTTCGTTAGATTGCCCTGATCAGTGCGGTCTTTTAATACATAAAGAGAACGGAAAGATCGTTAAAGTTCAAGGAGATCCAGATCATCCAGTCACTCAAGGAAACATTTGCAATAAAGTGCGGAATGTCACAGCTCGTTTATATGATGAAAAACGTCTGACAACACCATTAAAACGTGTAGGTCAAAAAGGTGACCGGCAGTTTGCTCCAATTACGTGGGAAGAAGCGATTGAAACCATTCGTCAAAAATGGACAAAGCTGATCGAAGAAAAAGGACCAGAAAGCATTTTGCCTTACAGCTTCTATGGGAATATGGGAAATCTCAATGCAGAAGGAATGGACCGCCGCTTTTTCTATCGACTTGGCTCAAGTCAGCTAGACCGAACCATTTGTCAGTCAGCTGGAACAACTGGCTATAAATATACAATGGGCGCAAGCATCGGGACAGACCCAGAAGAGACCATTCATACGAAACTATTTATCTTTTGGGGCATCAATGCGGTTTCAACCAATATGCATCAAATCACGTTGGCACAAAAAGCTCGAAAGCAAGGGGCTAAAATTGTCGTCATTGATGTGCACAAAAACCAAACGGGCCGGATGGCAGATTGGTTCATTCCGCTTCGCCCTGGCACTGACAGTGCGCTAGCTCTTGGGATCATGCATGTCCTTTTTAAAGAAGACCTCACAGATACGTCATTTTTAGAGGCTTACACGGTCGGTCACAATGAACTTCGCGAGCATGTGAAGCAGTACGATCCAGAAACGGTTGAACAAATCACGGGTGTCCCGAAAGAAGACATCATCACACTTGCGAGAATGTACGCAGAGACATCGCCGTCTCTCATTCGTATTGGCAATGGGCTACAGCATCACGATAATGGCGGTATGAGTATTCGAACCATCTCCTGCCTCCCTGCCCTCACCGGTCAATGGCTGCACAAAGGCGGCGGTGCGATGAAATCGAACTCTTCTTTTCTTAGTTATAATGAAATCGCTCTTCAGCGGCCGGAATTATTAAAGGAACGCAAACCTAGAACATTTAATATGAATCAGCTGGGCAGCGTGCTAACGAACGCAGAACCTTCTATTGATTCTCTTTTTGTCTACTCTTGCAACCCGGCTGTTGTGACACCTGAAGCAAATAAAGTAAGAGACGGTTTGATGCGGGAAGACTTATTTACGGTTGTCCATGACTTGTTCATGACAGAGACAGCCTCTTATGCGGATATTGTTCTGCCAGCGACCTCTGCCTTTGAAAATGAGGATTTTTATACTTCTTACTGGCATCATTACATTCAAATTCAAGAACCTGTTATAGAACGTTATGGAGAAAGCAAATCAAACACAGAAGTGTTTCGTCTTTTGGCTCATGCGATGGGCTTTGAAGATGAAGCCTTTAAAGACACAGATGCGGAACTAATGGAACAAGCTCTTCATCATCCTGAAAATCCGCACTATGAAAACATTTCATATCAAGCGTTAAAAGAGAAAAAGTGGATCAAAGCAAAACGAGGGCCTTTCGAAGATTTAAAGCTCCCTACCCCAAGCGGGAAAATTGAGCTTTACTCTGAACAAATGAAAAAAGATGGATATCCAGCCCTCCCAACCTATGTACCTTTATTCAAGGAAAGTGATTATCCACTGACGTTTATACCGGGACCAAACCATAATTTTCTTAATTCCACCTTCTCTCTTCATGAGAAGCATCAAAAGCTTGAGAAATTTCCGAAGCTTCATATGAATGAACAAGATGCAAAAGAAAGACAGATTGAAGATGGGGACATGGTTCGTGTGCTGAATGATCGAGGAGAATGCGAGCTCATCGTGTCAGTCGGACAAAATGTGTTATCTGGCGTTGTTGTCAGCCAGGGATTATGGGCAGACCAAAAAGGCAAAAAACATTTGGTGAATGGCCTCACACCTGATCGTTTGGCAGATATGGGCGGTGGTGCGACGTTCTTTTCCGGCAGAGTCGAAGTTGAAAAATTATGATAGAAAGAGCCAGGCGTTTTGCTCCCGGCTCTTTTCTTTGACTTTTTTAGTTGCCAATAAACAGCTGATTGGTCATCACATTTGCACTTCCGCTGCTTTGGTAGCCTTCTACAGTAAATGCCGTTTCATACATTTTCCCCATTGGCATCCCTAAGCTTTCCCATTTTCTAAAATGCGCACTGACGGAGACCGTTCCGCTTGTACGTTTCGTTTGACGTACACTCCAATATTGCTTGAAGGTCGCAATCCCGATAATGGAAGGCTGATTGACACGGGTTGTTTCATAAATGTCATATGTGCCTCCATCAGCATAAAATGATCCTTTATACGCTCCTGTTGGACGATACGTGCCCCATGAATCAACAATGTAGTATTCTGCTAATGGAGATTGTGTCCAGCCATAGACACATAGATAGGAATTCCCGCCTGGGTTAAAACTTGCGTTGTAATTGATGGAGATGTTGCCAAGCTGATGGTGAGTTCTAGTGGAATCAAACTTTTTCCCTTTTCTAAATAAAGCATTTCCGATATTGTTCCAGCCTGCACTAAATGCCCCGCCGTTATTGAGTGTCATCGAGGTGTTTCCATAATCCTTCCATAATTCATAATCGTACCCGCTATGGTTACCCATTTCATTATTCGTAATGGTTCTCGCATGGGCCGGTACAGCCGTCAGTATAAGCGTCAGTCCAATACACATCACAAACAACAGTCTTAATTTTCTCAAATTCATCTTCCATTCCTCTCCTTTTTCATCCTTTTGATTCTGTCATCTCTAAGATGAAACGAATTCATCACCTCCTTTCATGCCCCCACTCACTACTAGATTATCGATACTGTGCTAGCCCCGCATGAATGTCTCTTGTGTTTGTATAAATGCTTTGATACAAACGAAAGAGATGATCATATACATCGACATGCTGTTGATTTGGTGTAAATACGGCTGCTTGTTGGATAAACTGATCCGCGCACGCCTCAAGTGACTGGTACCAGCCGCATCCAACTGCTGCAAGCATCGCTGCACCTAACGCAGGCCCTTGCTCATTTTCAAGCTGAATCACCTTAGCTTGAAAAATGTCTGCCTGCATTTGAAGCCATGTATGACTTCTCGCACCTCCACCAATGGACACAATAGCATCGATTCTTTTTCCGGCCTGCCTGAATAAAGCGATCGATTCATTTAATGAAAAAGTGATTCCTTCGAGCACAGCTCTAACCATATGCGCTTTTTCATGCCGGCTGTCTAATCCAATGAAGCTTCCACGAATGACTGAATCTGCATGAGGCGTTCTTTCCCCAACTAAATATGGCGTAAACAGCAATCCATTTGCGCCAGGCGCTATATCCTTTGCTCCGGCTAAAAGGGCTTTAAACGAATCATTTGGAGCAAGTAAAGATTTAATCCAATCGAGGCTATAACCTGCTGATAAAGTGACTCCCATTGTATAAAAAGCGTCTTTTTTTGCATGATGGAATAAATGCAAGTTTCCATTCAGCTCTCTGTTATGATTTTCTTCATAGGAAAGAATGACACCTGATGTGCCAATGCTGCATAGTGTGTGACCTGATGATAAAATGCCGGCACCAATGGCACCGCAAGCATTATCCGCGCCACCCGCAAAAACCTTCGCCTCTTCTGTCATCCCGGTTTCCTTTGCGATCTGCGGCAAAAGTGTTCCAACCTCCGCCTCCGATGAAACGAGCGGCGGGCAAATACGAATCGGAATATCAAAGGTTTGACAAATCTCCTCACTCCATGTTTGTTCTCCAATATCCAACAGTAACGTACCAGCCGCATCAGAATAGTCCATATGAATAGCGCCGGTTAATCGATATCTGACATAATCTTTTGGAAGTAAAAACAAATGGATTCGTTGATCAATTTCTGGTTCATGTTCCTTTACCCATAACAACTTTGGCAGTGTAAACCCTTCTAACGCCTGGTTTTTTGTGATCGCTTGCAGCCTGCCTCCTAGCTTTTCTGTCATGCGCCCGCATTGCGATGTTGTTCTTGTGTCATTCCACAAGATGGCAGGCCTGAGCACCTGAAGGGATTCATCCAATAAAACAAGTCCGTGCATTTGTCCAGAAAAACTGATGCCTTCTACCTGCATTGACTGAACAGGCCTTCTCTCCATAAGTTCTGTCATCGCGGCCATCGTCTGCTCTACCCAGTCTTCAGGATTTTGCTCACAATAACCTGGTTTGCTTTGAATGAGGCGGTAAGATTTAGTCGTCTCGCAGCATACCTTCCCGCTCTCATCTACTAATATCACTTTGACTCCGCTCGTTCCAAGATCAATTCCCATCACATACTTCATGTGTTCACTCCTTCAAAACATCAGCCCGCTCCATTAATCTTCTAACAAATATTGATTCAATCTGGCTTTCAGCTGTTCCTCTCTGCCAGATTCGTTTCTGATGAGCGGATGTTTCAGTGCATATTCTTCTAATGTATGAAAGTTTGCCGTTCCTTCTGAAATCTCCCGCCCAATTCCTTCAGAAAAACTACGGTACCGGTGCTTGATCACATCTTCAAACACACTGTCTTCTATGAGTCTATGAGCCACCCGCAGCCCTTTTGCGAATGCATCCATCCCCGCAATATGGGCATACAGAAGATCTTCCAGTTCAAAGGAGGCTCTTCTGACTTTTGCATCAAAATTGAGACCGCCTGTTCCAAGTCCGCCATTTTGCAAAATTTCATACATGGCGAGTGTTGTGGCATATAAATCCGTTGGGAATTCATCTGTGTCCCAGCCTAGAAGGGAGTTTCCTTGGTTGGCATCAACGGAACCGAGCAGTCCATGAATTCTTGCTACACGCAGCTCATGCTCAAACGTATGACCCGCTAATGTCGCATGATTGGCCTCGATATTTAATTTAAAGTGTGTATCCAATCCATATTGTTTTAAAAAGGCGATTGATGTCGCTGCATCCGTATCATATTGATGAGTTGTCGGTTCCTTCGGCTTTGGTTCAATTAAAAATTGACCTGTAAATCCAATTTCTTTTGCATAATCCACCGCCATATGCAAAAAGGTCGCCAAATGGTCAAGCTCTCTTTTCATATCTGTATTCAGTAGTGTGTCGTAACCTTCTCGTCCTCCCCAGAAAACATAATTTTCTGCGCCGAGTTCCTTTGCTGTTTCGATGCCCTTTTTCACTTGTGCGGCTGCATAGGCAAATACATCTGCATGACAGGATGTCGCTGCACCGTGAACAAATCTTGGATGCTTAAACATATTAGCCGTGTTCCATAGAAGCCGAACCCCGCTTTGCTGCATGTAATCTTTCATTCTTTCTATGATGATGTCTAACTGCTGATTGGTCTCTTGGAGCGTGTCGCCCTCTGGTGCAATATCACGGTCATGGAATGAAAAATACGGAACATCCAATAGATCAAAGAGCTGAAAAGCCACTTCCAATCTAGCTTTCGCCAAATCCATTCCACTATAAGAATCCCAAGCTCTTTTCATCGTGCCAGTTCCAAACATGTCTGTTCCATCAGCAGTCAGTGTATGCCAATAAGCGACGGAAAATCGCAGGTGTTCTTTCATTGTCTTTCCGCCAATCATTTCGCTCGGATTATAATATTTAAATGCGAATGGGTTCTTTGAATGTTTTCCTTCATATTGAATGTTGCCAATCCCCTGTAAACTACTTAACGAAGTCATATTTGATTTGACCATAAGTGATTCCCCCTATATATTCACTTAGTAAGTTGATTCAACAAACGAACGAACGAGTTTACCAACTAATCTCTTTGAATTTTCCATATTTTTTAGTTTTTTAGAAATATTTTCGTTATAATAAAATGAAAAGCATGTTTTATAGAGAATGAACACGATAAAAAGTGGCTTTTCTTCACTTAATCTAAAGACGAAACAAATGGAGTGGATACAATGGATATTGCGGATCAGAACTTTGTGAAAAAAATAAATCAAAAGCTATTGCTAAACGAAATTCTGCACCATGCACCAATTTCCAGAGCAAAATTATCTGAACGCACTGGGTTAAATAAATCGACCGTTTCTTCTCAAGTGAGTACATTAATGAAAGAACATCTTGTTTATGAAATCGGTCAAGGCGAATCTAGCGGCGGAAGAAGACCCGTGCTCCTCATGTTTAATAAACGTGCAGGTTACTCTATCGGCATTGATGTCGGTGTTGATTATGTCAACGGCATTTTAACAGACCTTGAAGGGTCGATTATTCATGATGAGCAGCTTAAGCTCCCATCCAGCACACCTGATGTGACCGTCCGAATATTAATTGAATTGATTCAGCAGTTACGTTCACACATTCCTTCTTCTCCATACGGGCTGATTGGTATAGGGATTTGTATACCAGGTCTGGTCGATGCAGATGAACAAATTGTGTTTACGCCTCATTCAAAATGGAAAAATGTCGATCTGAAAACAAGTCTCCAAGACACATTCCAAGTACCGGTTTTTATCGAGAATGAAGCAAATGCCGGTGCGTACGGTGAAAAAATCTTCGGTGCTGCTAAACATTATGACCATCTGATCTATGCAAGTATCGGCACTGGTATTGGAATAGGCATCATTATCAATCATCATTTATATAGAGGCACAAACGGTTTTTCTGGTGAAATGGGACATATGACGATCGACTTTAATGGACCGACATGTAGCTGCGGAAATCGTGGTTGCTGGGAACTGTATGCATCTGAGAAGGCACTGTTCCAATCGCTCCAAACAGATGGTCAGCCATTCACCTATCAAGATATTGAGCGGCTGGCGAAGTTAAATGATATGAAGACACTCAATGCCTTGCGTAACTTTGGCTTTTACATTGGGGTAGGTCTCACAAACGTTCTGCATACCTTCAACCCACAAGCCGTTATTTTACGAAACAAGGTCATTGAATCTGAGCAGGCCGTTCTGAGTGTCATTCAAGATGAAGTATCCTCTAGAATGGATGCACAATTCAGCTCACGGGTGGAGCTGCTTCCTTCGTCATTAGGACAAAACGCACCAGCCTTAGGGATGACATCTCTTGTCACTGAAGCTTTTTTGCGTGATGTCACGCCTTCACCATAATGGAATACATGTTAAAGAGAGACAGCCTTTAGAGTGTTGTCTTTTTTTATTCAGTTGTTTCTTCGTATCGAAAATACTTAAAATCGGCAGGCAGACGTTCGCCGCTTGTGTCTTGGCACTGCATTCCGACAAAAGCCCCTGTAAAGAACCCCCCTCCTCGAATAAAATCATCTGATAAATGAGTCGATTCAAGCGGTATATCTATTTTTTTCCACTCTTGTTGATCAAAAGAATAAGAATACGTGTACGTCTCTCTCTGAACGGTCACTTTTAAATACACATACGGAATCTCGTCTGGGATGATGATTTTTTTAATTAGCGGCTGAGAAAAGGCCAGATTTTCACACACAGATAACTCAAGGATACGGCCAAGCGCCTCGTCATAAGTCACCTGAAGTGCAGTCCAATTTTCCGTATTATAATAATTCACAAGACCTGCCGCTTGCTGAAAGTTTTTCGGAAAGAAGGAAACCGCTGTCTCTGCTTCAAAATAAAAGCTTTGCCAGCGCCTCGCAACAAACGCTTGGGTAAATTTAGACGTTAAAGATTCCTGCCCATACAGCCTTAAATGATGAGGATTTTCCGTCACTGAACCAATCTGATCCGTAAATGGGATTCTTAATGTTTGAAAATGTCTATTTAACGATGAATCTTTAAATTCATCGACTATGTGATAGGTTGGAGAGAACTCTTTTACGCTCATCGCAGGCGCTTCAACCTCTAGGAGCCCCTCTTTTCCGCCTACCACATACGGCCAGCCATCTTTCCATTCAAGCTTTTGTATGGCTGTCTCTCTTCCTAAAGGGCACCAGCCTCTTTGCTGAAAAATGGATTCCTTCCTTGAATGAATTGGGCGGCCAGTCAGATGAGCCATATACCATTCATTTGTATGCGTTTGTACAATGGAAGCATGCCCGCATTTTTGTAGTGGATGGCTAGGCGCGTGAAAAGCCGTTAAAATTGGGTTGTCAGGATGAACCTCGTACGGCCCATCAATACGCGAGGAACGGGCGATTGTGGCTGCATGTTCGTAACGTGTTCCCCCTTCAGCTGTTAATAAATAATAGACATCATTGATGTAATAAAGATGCGGGGCTTCTGTCAGTTTGATTGGCGTGCCTTTAAAAATGACCTTCCGCTCACCGACCAGTTTTTTTTCAGATACACTATATTCCTGCAAGGCTATACCTGCAAAGGAGTGATGTTTTTCTCGATGGTCCCACAGCATATTCAACACGTATTTCTTTCCGCTTGGATCATGGAACAAGGAAGGATCAAACCCAGAACTATTGAGCCGAACCGGATCGCTCCACTCGCCATCTACTTCGTCAGCTGTGACCAAATAATTATGACCATCCTTAAACGGACCATCTACTACTTTAATATCTGAATAAATGAGCCAAAACTGACCATCCGCATAACTTAAACACGGCGCCCAAACCCCGCCGGAATCAGGATTTCCTTTCATATCGAGTTGAGAAGTTTTTTGCAAGGGACGCGCGGCGAGCCGCCAGTGGACGAGATCCTTCGAGTGATAAATTTGCACCCCCGGGAACCATTCAAATGTAGAAACCGCCATGTAATAGTCCTCTCCCGCACGGCAAATACTTGGGTCAGGGTTAAACCCTTTGAGCACTGGATTAGTAATCTTCAATTGAACTTCCTCCTCTTTCAGAGAACTACATTTTAAAGTCGTCCATATGATCGATATACACCTTGTCTCTATTCTCAAGCTCTCGTACGACTTTTTTATGTTTTTCTTCATCTAGGTTATAAAAATTAATATCAACCATCGCTAAAATTAGTAAGCATACAGGAATCACCGTTGTCGTGATTAAAATGCCCAGTAAAGCTTCTGGTGTTTGCACTTGATTTGCAATATAACCAAATCGGTCAAGGACAAGCCCTGGAACGATGCCGCCTAAGGCCATCCCAAATTTAAAGAAGAAGCCAATCACTGCGTAGATCAGTCCACCCATTCTTTTCCCTGTTTTATATTCACCATATTCAACGGTTTCAGGAATGAGTGCCCACATGTAAGCACCTGCTGTAATACTCCCTGCAGCCGCAACGAGCCTGAAAACAAGTATTAAAGTGATTTGACTCGGCGGGATCACAAGTAATGCAAGAAGGCCAACAATATTCAGCAATAATGAATAATTCAGCAGCTTTTTCTTTCCTAACAACTTGTGCAGCTTAGGAATAAACGGCAACACCATTAAAGCTGGCAGACTGCCAATCAGGCCGTACCACTTCACTAAATCTTCTCTGCCGAGGTTATACGTCACATAATAGATACCGACTGAGTTGCTGATCGAGTTCACACCAAAGATAATGATAAAGAAAATGCTTAGCACAACAAGCGGACGATTCACTCGTAACTGGACAAAGAGATCACTGAACTTGATCTTTTCCTCTGGCTTTTGAAGCGTGACGCGCTCATTCGTACTTTTAAAACAGAAAATCAATAATCCGCCCCCAAGTACACCGAGAAATGCCATCGTGATCTGCCAGCCAAGTGCTGTATTTCCTGTTGTATCACTCAAAAACGTCGCAAGAAACGGAACAAAAAAAGCAACAACTAAACCACCGAGATTTGCAAAAAGCATACGAACAGACGTAATACTGACGACCTCTTGGTTATTTCTTGTCATTGCGGAAGTTAAAGCACCATAAGGAACATTGATGAACGTGTATGTAAGCGATAAACCAACATACGTGATGTACGCATAAATGAGTTTTCCCATTTCGGAAAAATCCGGTGTCGTAAAACAAAGAATGGCAAGAACGGCAAAAGGTAACGCACCAAATAACAAATAAGGTCTAAACCGGCCAAAACGGCTGTTCGTTCGGTCAACCATCGCCCCAATAAACGGATCTGCAAGCGCATCGATGGCCCGAACCACCAAAAACATTGTCCCTGCTGCTGCTGCTGATAATCCATAGACATCCGTATAAAAAAATAATAGATACGTAGAGACAGTTGCATAAATTAAATTACATGCGAAATCTCCTGAAGCATACCCCACTTTTTCAGACATACGAATCTTCTTTAAATTCTCACTCACCATGAGTTTTCTCCCTTCTTCACTTAGCCTCTTCTAACGGACAGATGGTGCAGGGCAGCAGCAATCAATAGGTCGAAAATAAAGCGCTTTCAATTCGTTGTAAAAATGAAGCTGAACATCTCTTTCTTTCAGCTTAGCCCACATAGCAGCAAATCATTCGCTTTACACAATAGATCAATAGATGATCGACATCTTAGTTTATCGATTAAACAAACTAAGATGAATTCATTTTATAAAATATGATCTGACTTTTCAATATTTTTTGAAAAAATAATCCAAATAATTGATTTCTTGTCATTTTTTCTATGATATGAGGATATGAACCTTCTTTTTTTCTTCCAAAAACAAAGAGAACTCAAATAATGGTTGCATTCATACCAATCCCATGCTATATTAATCAAGCGATGAGCTGAATTGTGTAAGTCGGGTAACACGTCTCTTTGAGACACACACGAATGTGGCGTGTGGTTATTCCGCCTCAATACGCAAAAGACATCTTCTGATGAAGATGTCTTTTTTCTTACCCTATTTTGGTGCCATTTTCAACCGGCTCATCGGTGGCAAGCAGGACAACGTCTTCTTTTGACGGCATGCCTCCTAAGACAAGCACCTCTGATTTAAACCCGGCAATTCTTCTTGGCGGGAAATTGACCACTGCAATAATTTGTTTCCCAGTGAGATTCTCAGCCTGATAACGTTTTGTCAGCTGTGCACTAGATTGTTTTATGCCAATCTCATCCCCAAAGTCAATCTTCAGCTTGAAAGCAGGCACTCTTGCTTCTGCAAAAAATTCTGCTTCTACTATCGTCCCAACGCGAATGTCTAACGCTAAAAACTGTTCAATATCTGCCATTAGAATCTCTCTCCCTTTCAATCTTTCATAAAAAAGGTCACATTTTTCTTCTGCTGGATGACCACTTGTCTTCCACTAATTTCTTTATTGTAGCACACCCTACTCTTCTAAAAGAAAGGGTTAAAAAGCCTATTCATTGAAAATTCTTTTTAGTTTACATAATAATTTTATAGTAGTCTATTAAATGTTTGCATCATGAAAATGAATTCGGTAAAATGGCAAATAATCCTACTGCTTCCTCTCGAATATTTCGGGGAGGGTTAACACTTGTTTACATTATCAGATATGTGGACGTTTTGCTGGTCGTTTTTCGTCATTCTTCCTATCGTTGCCATCTTGCATCAGCTGGGTCACATTGTAGTCGCCTGGCTGTTTGGAGCAAAGGTTTCGTTTGCGCTTGGCAGAGGCAAAAAAGTATTGAAAATAGGCGTCGTTGAAATTAGAAGAATCTATTTTCTAGATGCATTTTGCCACTATGAAGAAATGAGGAGAAATAACCGTTTCTCACACATTCTTGTCTACTTAGGCGGATCATTATGCAACCTGCTCAGTGTTCTCATATTGAACACAATGATCGCCAACGATTTCCTGCCAGAACATCAATTTTTCTATCAATTTGCTTACTTCTCAGTCTACTATGTATTTTTTGCTTTACTGCCAGTACAGTATGCAGATCATCATCCGAGTGATGGGCAAGCGATTGTGAACATCATTCGTCACGGTGAACCATGTGACATCATTGATTAAGATGAGTGGCTTTCACTGTCGATTTGATACTGAATCGTTAAAAAAGGAATACCGAATAGCTTCATTTGATGAATTGCTGTGAGACTTTTTTCCGTCTCCGGTTTCATATGAAAGCTTTCTTCCATTGGCAGTTTCATGGTGATGAAAGACGTATGCAAATACAATCCTTCATCACCCGTACTGCCTTTTGGACTTTTACTTTTTAATAGAAAATCTTCCTTTTCATTCAAAGGTTTTAAAATAGCCGTAAGCTGTGAAAAAGGAAGCGGCAAAGCAATATTCATATAGACTGTCTCTTCATCATGGTGCTGAGCATAGAGCGCATAAAAGACTTGCTCGCCTTTCTCATTGCGCCTGATCCACACACGTACATTCTTCCTTTCTTCAAGAGGATGTTGAAATCTTGAAAGACTCCCCGGCATTTCATATGGCATTCGTGATGACCCTAAATAGAGCTGTCCTATTTGTCTAAAAACAGGTTGAAGCAAAAAGACAAACGGCCTTACCCACCAATGAAAACAGACGGCTGCTTTTAACTTAAAGGACATCGGGTCCTCATAAAATCTGCGAATAACAGGTGACACACTCTCTGCTGAAAATGCCTTTCCATTTAATTGGTCAAGAGAATCGACTAAACCAATCTTCTCATCATGCTGCATGTCGTCATGTTGAAAAGACATGATCTGAAAACGACCGTGAACTCTCGATACCGGAAAATCCTTCTGTTTCAATCGATCAGCTGGTCTTTCAATCAACCATCCAATGAGGCCTGGTAAAATAACCAAACTTGCATTGATACTGCCATGAAACCAAATCATTTGATCCATGCTGATGTAGGTAACATGTAAAAGCATTCCGGCAGAATAAAGGAATGATAGGACGATCGTTCCCATTAACATAATGCTAGAAAACACAACGAACCCTTTTGCGACAGTTGAACGAAAAGAAGTTTTCATACACAAAATTCCATACAAATAAAGTGCTATCACATAAAGAACGACGCTGAACGTATCAAACAGGCGAGAATAGCTGATTCCAACAGCTATCATCACTGGCGACAGTAAAATAACCCAGCCACCCACTTTGTATAGCGTCGTCTCTTTTTTCAGCTGCCTTCCTAATAAGCCATAAAAGATTGGGATAAAAAAAGCCGAATAATGAAAATGAATAGCTGTCAAAAGAACAATCATCGGTGAAAATGTCATCACTTGTATATCTGCTATGTACAGCCAGAACCAAAGCCCACCTAGAGCGATATACATACATGCGCCATCGATCATCAGCTCATGAAGCGGATGAGCCCCTCTTTTCAGCAAACGGGTGAAACCAAATAAAGCCAGAATCATTGTAAAGAAAAGCCATCCCAATGCAAGCCAAAGAGAATGATAGATGAATGCGCCTGTTGCACATAGAGCTGCTACTGGAAAGGCTTTCATTATGAAACCGATCAGCCCCTTCTGCTGCGGTTTCTTCTCTTCCTGATAAAAAAAGTGTAAGAAAGCGGGAAGAAAAAATAAAATCGCAATCAAAACAAAAAATTCTGGTATGGGAGCTGTCGTCAAACGTGTAAAGAGAAAGCAGGACATCAACACGATGCTACACATCAAATGCCATTTATTCATAAGGTGACACCCTTTCCGTAAACCGGCCCTTATAAGTAAAAAGAGTGCCAAAAAGGCGATTTTTCACTTGAACATCAATCGTATACTCACCTGCACGCTCATCGTACCCTTCTGTTACATCAGATTCACCATAAAGCCAAGAAGGGAGCGGCCACTCCCGCCCAAACAGCAAAAACTTTTGCTTACCTGATTGAATGTGCAAGAACCCTTTTTCCGTGACTGTAAAATGAAGCTCTGACACAAGAAGCCTAGGTTTTCCAAAGTAGTCCAGTACTTGATGGCTCTTCTGATCAATGATCATATCTGCATCAAAATGTCTTTCCTTGTCAGGAAAATAGAACGTTCGAAACCAGTGCATCCCTTCTTCTCCCTTACTTGTCGTAAAAGGCTTGTTCACAATTTGGAAGGGAATATTTCGCCCTCTTTCAGGAAAAAAACAGCGAAACAATGGGCCGATTTTGAATAACAATCGGATGAGCTTTGTCCCGCCTCCTATTTCCTCCATGATGCCTTCGGCCGTAAACGCGCGGTTATAACGTTCTTTTAATGTTGGATGCAGCTTATCGTAGTCCTTTACTTGATGATGATGAACGACCATGTCTACCTCCCCTTTTTCGTTTGATCGAAAACACATCTACACAATCTTTTAAGTTGATCATTCCTGCAACAGATAAAATCAAAAATGCACTCAGCACCAGCGGCTCGTGCAGAGTCGTTTCTGGCGATAAAATCCCTATACCAAGCATCAGCAACAGAAAGATGCTTTGAAGGATGAATATATATTTCTTTGGCAGTTTAGGCATGAGCCATGATACACCTAATAGCGCATAAAACAATCGAAATCCGGTGCTATGTTCAAATGCAGAAGGTGAAAAAGGAATGATCGCTTGACATAACCAGACGATAGCAAACAACAAACAAATGCCATAATGGGCAAGTGTTCTCTCTAGCAGCAACCGGGGATGCGTGCCCTTTTCAAGCCACGTCTTTAATGCGCCAAAGCTAAAGGCAGTCATAAACCCCATCATTGGTCGAAAAAACAAACGGTCTGCCCATTTCCACCCTTTTCCTTCCTTTGTTTCATAATCAAATTGCGTTTGAAACACAATGTGATCATTCGTTTTCATGTATTTCCAATACCCTCCGCCTTCTTTGATGAAAGACAAAGGGTGTGATGATTTAAATTGAAGTGAGGATGCTCTTTCATGACGCTCATCCTTCACGCTCGTTCGATACGCTCCTGTCCCAGTTACACTAATGCCGAATCCAAGGTGTTTCTCATACAAAAAGGATTGGGGCTGTTCATCACTAGGTCCATTTAATGAAATGGTCGAAAATCGCAAATCCCATTGTTCATGAAGCTTTGGATTTTGCGTATACTCCCATACTTTTTCAATAGGTGCTTGAATGGTTGTTTCCACATAAACAGGCTTTCTTTTCATCTGCCTCTACTCCTCTATGTGAATTATTTCACATAATAAGCATACCATGTTTCACAAAACTGTCAAATCTTTATTGGTTTTTTGCCCAAAAAATGTTTTGATTTGTTTACATCTCCTTCATCATATCGGTTCGATACATAAAAAAGACCTGTCAATGAGACAGATCTTCTTGCTCTTTGATGCCTGCAATATAAAGACGGACCGCATAGCTCACACTATCTTCAAGCTGTTCTTTCCGTTGAAATCCTTTTTTGTTTGAAATATCTCCAAAACCGTGCAGTAAGCTTCTGAGCCCTCTCACGACATGCGTCATGTCCTCTTCTTTTACACCAAAACGAGACATGATGGATTGGACAAAATCAGCAAGATTCTCTGCAGCCACACTGACTTCTTTTTCATTCATATGTGAAAAAGCAGCCTCATAAAGACCGGGATGCTGACGAACAAATTGAACATATTGTCTTGCAAATGCTAAAACAGCGTCTTCTTTTTCCAGCCCCGCTGTTACTTGTTTGCCGGCCTCACAAAGCATTGTCAGCCCCTTGACAGCAAGAGCTGCCTGTATTTCATGAAGACCAGATATATGGTTGTAAAGAGATGGTGGTCTGATGTTAAGCCGTTTGGACAATGTAGCAATAGTCAAAGCGGAAAAGCCCTCTTCATCGACAAATTCGATGGCAGATTCAACAATTTTTTCTTGTGTGATACCCATTCTTGGAGACATGGCTTACTGTCCCCCCTTTTGTAGCTGCTGCTTCCTTTTTTCGATAGCGGCTCTGAGCTTTGCCTCAGGCTCTATGATGAGATCACCATGCCCTGCTGCGAGACAAGACAAGGGAAGTGCCAGTAATTTTTCAGCGCTTTTTAGTGCTGTTTCTGCATCCCAAGTGGCAAAAGCCGGGAATGGGAAGGTGAAGCGAAACTCACCCGTTACAAATAAACCGACTTTTGTCACAACTGCATCACCCGCAATGACAACCCCTGACTTTTCATCGTATAAAGAGATGCTTCCTGGTGTATGTCCTGGTGTGGCAATGACTTTCAGGGACCCAATCTCGTCCCCTTCTTCAACAAGCACGTCTGGTTTTGTGTGAATGTCTTTTGAAAAACTGCCTTTGACTTTTTTCTCTGGCTCACCAGGAAGTAAAGAGAAATCGCCAGCAAACAGGCGAGCATCTCGTTTCGATAAATAAACAACTGCCTCTGGAAAAGCCTTTTTCACTTCATCTAGTGCGCCAATATGATCCATATGACTATGAGTCAGAATAATTTTTTTAATGGGTTTGTTTAATTGATGTGCAAATTCAATTATCGAGCTTGCTGCCATTTTCAAAGCTGCATCAATTAAGATGAGTTCATTCTCTTCCTCAAATACATAACAATTTACCGGAAAAATACGCGGCATTAATGTAAGCTGGTGCAAACGGTCAAATGTTGTCAATCTCATCTTGTTTTCCCCCTAAAACTAATGTCGTTAGTTTTATATTAACTAATATCATTAGTTTTAGCAACTATTTTTTCATCGACAGCAATATAAATATCAATTTGCGCTTCTTTTGGATCAATCGATCGTTCGTCGTACCATTCAAAATCGCCAGTATATGTTCGCAAATAACGCTGATCCCAACTCCAAATCTGCTGCCATGTTTCAAACACAACCTCTTCAATCGGGCCCTTTCTCGTTTGAAATCTTGCGTAGGTGGAGCCTGGAATCTCTTTTGCATCTTGTGCTAGCTGCTGGTCAACCAATTGCCCCGCTGTGAACAAATAAGCACCATTTTCATCCTTTTCATAATCTGAATACAGCCCTATGACTGGCGCATGTCCTCCGCGAAGCTGCTGCGTGAAAAATTGCTGCCAAAGCGGTGCAATCTTCCGCTCGTTTGTTTGCTCCATTTCGTTTGTTGTTCGAACAGATAATCCCTTGATCCATTGTTTCTGTAAAATCACGATATCGTACATACATTCTCATCTCCTTTTTTCCATCATATAAAAAGAAACCTGACAACATTGTGTCAAGTTCCTTTTGGTTTTTGAAATTGTTTCAACTTGAGATCAAACGCTTCCCGAACGGATGGCGGAGAGACAATCTCGATATCTGGCCCTAAATAAAAAAGAAAGCTATATAACCAATCATCCTGAGGCAACGTGATTGTGGCAAGATACGTACCATCTGCACATACGGTGAATTCATTTTCATCTATCCATTCCTTCACTTTACCAACAGAATCTTCAGTCAACCTGAGCGTTAGTGTACTGACGGAAGGTTCTTCGTGCCAAGAATCATTCCAAGGCTTTTCTTCATTTTTTATTCGTTTAGGAAGAAAAGATACTGAATGGGTGATAAGGTCTGACATTCTTTTGAGTTTAAACAGGCGAAACGCTTTTTTCACGCAGCAATACGCATACAAATACCAGTGTCTTCCTTTTAAGACAAGTGTATAAGGCTCTACTTTTCTAGGAAGTGTTTCGCCTTTTGCATTGCGATAGGTGAACTGGATATATTGATGCGCTGAGGCAGCGGTATGAATGAGCTGGAGCTTCTTTTCTAAATAACTGTCTTTCCCCCAAGAGCTTAAATCAATAAATACATGTTGCTGTTTCTCATTTTGAGGCGGGATCAGGGATTTCATTTTCTTTAGTACATGTTCACTTTCTTTAAAGGTGTATGCACTCGTAATGCTTTCAAGAGCTGTTAAAATCAGTTCAATATCATCATCAGTGAATAATTTTTTCTCTAGACGATAGTCGTCAACGAGTGAAATTCCACCCCCTGCGCCTTGTTTTGTGACAACTGGAATCCCCGCTTGATTAATCGTATCAATGTCACGGTATATGGTTCTCACGCTCACTTCATGTAGTTCAGCGAGGTCTTTCGCCTGTACTTGCCGTTTGCTAATCAGTATCATCACAATGGACAAAATGCGATCGATTTTCATGACTTTTCCTCTTTTTCATAAATATAGGTTTTGATTTGATAAAAAAAGAAAGAATGGTAATGATAAGTAACAGCCAGCATTCGTTTACATCCCTGCCTGTGCAGGAGGAGGTTGCATCATGACACATCACGTATGGCAGTTGTTCATGATCGGGATCGTCATGCTCGTCTGGATCATCATTCGAATGAATCGAATGAGACGCTATCAGCTTGTGCGCCCGATAAATCTTTTCATGAGAATGTATGTATTTAGTCTCACTGCCCTTATTCTCTTATCAGAAGGATGGCAAAATCACAGTATTTTTATCTATGCCGTCATTGGCATGATCTTCGGGAGCAGTCTCGCCGTTCACGCCTATCAGACGATTCAGATGAAATTAGAAAATGGCCGGCTGTATATGAAAACAAGTAAATGGATTGAAAGCTTTATTTTATGTTTGTTTTTATCTAGGCTTGCATTTAAATCGGTCAATCTGACAACACATGCGATCACCAAAATGGATATCGTTGAATTGTATCAGCATATTGTCAGTGATGATGCGCTGACAATACTCAGCTTTTTCCTTCTAGCGGCTTACTATATTGTGTTTTCTTATCAAATGATGAAAGCAAATAAACGATCAACCCAAGTACATCATGCATAAAAAACCTTCCTATATAAAAGTAGGAAGGTTTTTTCTCAATCATGCTGTGCATGGTGTATCATTTGTTCAAGCACTTCCATCACATGCTGATCTTCAGGACTGTAAAAAATCGAGGTCCCTGCTCGTCTAGATTTCACGAGACGAAGATTTTTTAAAAAGCGCAGCTGATGAGATACGGTTGATTGCATAAGGTTTAGTGTTTCTGCTATATCATTTACTGAATGTTCACCTTGAGACAGCAAATGCAGAATACGAATACGCGTCGGATCAGATAAGGCTTTAAATGTTTGGGAGACAAGAAATAGACTTTCTTCGTCCAGCTCCATCCGTTCCTGTTCTTGATTTGTATTCAGTTCTTCCTTCATTTCGCTTCACCTTTCTTGTCAGTCAACTCACGACTTATTCTATGTATCATCATATACCAAAACGTGTAGCATGCAAAGCTTCCACACCTTTTGAAAAAAGATTTATTCAAATAGCATTGACACGTGGTAGCATTCTTTTTAAAATGAGCATTATTTATTCATTTTTTTAGAGGAGCTGATAGGCAAATTGACTGAAGAGCCAAGACTAAAACGCAGCCTGACTGTTTTTCCACTTGTTGTGATCGGGCTTGCTTATATGGACCCACTTGTCGTATTTGATTCATACGGCATTGTTGCTCAGCTGACGAAAGGACACGTTGCTGCAGCTTATATCTTTACTTTACTGGCATTACTATTGACAGCGCTTAGCTATGGGAATATGGTGAAGGCTTTTCCAAAAGCAGGATCTGCATATACATACGCGCAAAAAAGTATTCATCCTCACGTCGGCTTCCTTGTAGGATGGACACTATTGCTTGACTATTTATTTTTGCCTATGGTGAATTTTGCAATTGGAAGTGCATATTTAACCGCAGCCTTTCCTGATGTACCTCATTACATTTGGATCATCATACTTGCTATCGCCATAACGACTGTCAATGTAATCGGTATACGTCTTACAGCCAACATTACAGCGCTATTTGTGACCTTTCAGGTGATTGTCGCTGTGACATTTGTTGGGTTTATTATTTATGGGCTCACGCAGCATGCAGGCACGGGAGAGATACTGTCAACCCGTCCGTTTTATTCAGCGAGCTTAGATCCCGCCCTTATTTTTTCCGGCGCGACGATTTTATGTTTTTCTTTTCTAGGATTTGATGCGATTTCGACCATGTCTGAGGAAACAATTAAACCAAAAAGAACAATTCCTCTCGCCATATTTTTAACGGTCGCTATTGGAGGTGTGCTGTTTACCCTCACCTCTTATTTTTTACAGCAGGTGTTTCCAAATTTTCAACAGTTCAAGCATCCAGATGCGGCATCACTTGAAATTGCAGAATTTGTGGGCGGCGCGTTTCTCCACTCATTCTTTTTAGCCGGCACCATGGTCGCTGTCATCTCTTCCTCCCTATCATCACATGCGAGTGCCGCAAGACTCTTGTATGCGATGGGAAGAGATCAATCATTACCAAAGCGTTTCTTCGGTTATATTCACCCAACATTGAAAACGCCTGTATTTAATATTTTATTAATTGGTGTTTTTTCGTTAACCGCAGTTGTTGGTGAGCTTGAGGTCATTTACTCGTTTATCAGCTTCGGGGCATTAATTGGATTTACGTTTGTTAACTTGTCTGTTTTCGCTTACTATTTCATCAAACAAAAACAAAGAGGTGTATTAAACACACTGAGGTATGCCATCATCCCTCTTTGCGGAACGGCTTTTTGTATTTGGCTCTTAACAAGCATCAGTACAAATGCATTAATCATCGGCATGGTGTGGCTCATGATCGGTTTTGTTTATTTCTGCTATAGACTGAAAACAAGAACAGAATTTACGTTTGGCTATGATTGAATATAAGGTTTTCACTTGGTATCCTGTGCAGGATATGGCATAATATAAAGGCTGTACTTCCCTTTTAAAAGCGGGGCAAAACAGGGGTGAACTGACCTTGAAAAAGAAAAAAACAGGATGTTTTGCCATTTCAGGCTGTTTCACGATTTTTCTGTTTGTTTGCGTATTAGCGGCCATTGTCATTTCCTTTAATCAAAAGGAGTTAAAAAAGCTGCCGATTGATACGGAATCAATTGTTTTGTCGAGACTGGATGATTACAAACCGCTTGTAGAAACAGAGTTAAGAGATCAAGATTTAGATCAATATACCGCGTTAATTCTCGGTATGATGTATCAAGAATCAAAAGGCAGAGGCGGAGATCCAATGCAGTCCTCTGAATCTCTTGGTTTGAAACGAAATGAAATCAATGACCCTCAGAAAAGCATTAAACAAGGAGTCCATCATTTTTCGACCATGTACAAGCATGGGAAGAAAAAAGGCGTTGATTTGGAAACCATTATTCAAAGCTATAACATGGGAATCGGCTATATTGATTTTGTTGCAAAAAACGGGGGAAAACATTCCGAAAAATTGGCAAAGCAATACTCCAAAAAGCAAGTGAAGCGAAACCCTGAAGTCTATACATGCGGGGGCGACAAAGATAACTTTCGCTATCCGTATTGCTACGGTGATTTCACTTATGCTGAAAAAGTAAAAGAAAAAACGAAAACAGTTGAAGAAAAGATGAAATTGGCTTCATCATCCACACCATCATCGTAAAAAAAGCACTTCCGTTTAGGAAGTGCTTTTCATTTTATGAATGCTCTTTCCCGATTTCCGGCAGGATCGTTTTGGCTAAATGCTGATCCATTTCTTCATATTCATCATAATGAATCGTTTCATATAGCTCTTTTCTCGTTTGCATGTCCTCCAGTATTCCCTGTTGCGTCCCCTTTTCTTTAATCTCTGTAAATAAACGCTCATACGCTTTTGCAGCAACTCTCAGGGATGACACTGGATAAATCACCATTTGAAAGCCAAACATAGAAAATTCGTCTGCATGATAATAAGGTGTTTTTCCAAACTCCGTCATGTTTGCAAGAAGCGGCCCTTTTATATTATTTGAAGCATACGTGAAATCTTCTGCTGTGATCAGCGCCTCAGGAAAAATGGCATCTGCTCCTGCTTCTAGATAGAGATTCGCCCGGTGAATGACATCCTCCATCCCGTTTACTGACTTCGCATCTGTTCTTGCGATGACGAGAAGTGTAGGTGCCGCTTGTTTGATCGCTTTGATTTTCGCCATCATGTCTTCTACAGAAACGAGTGATTTTCCGTTTAAATGTCCGCATTTCTTCGGCATTTGCTGATCTTCAATTTGAACAGCCGCTACCTTGCTCTCCACCATTTCTTTTGCTGCCCTGGCTGCATTTAATACCCCGCCATAGCCAGTATCCATATCAACTAAAAGAGGCAACTGAGAAGCTCGAATGATTTCCTTTGCCTTTTCTGCCATTTCAGTGGAATGAATCATACCGAGGTCAGGAAGCCCTTTGCTTGCGCAAAAAGCGGCACCCGATAAATAAAGCCCTTGAAATCCCATTTTCCTCGCATAGAGCGCAGACATTCCATCATGAACGCCTGGAATTTGAAATAAAGCGGATTTGTGCATTTGCTCTTTAAAAGCTGCGGCTAAGTCAGCTTGATTTACTTCATCATTCACGATCCACACACTAGCTCCCCCTTATATGACAAATAAATCCATAAATGCTGGTACTGTCGTTGTTTTTAACTGATTTGGATTTTGACAAAGTGAAACAATTTGATCGACTTGTTTTTGTGGAAATCTCGTTTTCAAATGATACACCCATTTCTTTTCAAGCAGCGGGACCCCTTCCTGCCTTCTTCTGCGATGACCAAGCGGATATTCAATTTCAATTCGATCTGTCATCGTTCCGTCTTTAAAGAAGATTTGAACACAGTTTGCAATTGATCTCTTTTTCGGATCTAAATAGTCTTCTGTATACCGTTTATCTTCTTTGACGATCATTTGATCACGCAAACGGTCAATGAGCGGATTCTGCGCCGTCTCTTCTTCATAATGATCAGCAGTCAGCTCACCATAGATTAACCCAATGGCCGTAATATACTGCAAGCAATGGTCACGGTCTGCCGGGTTGTAAAGCGGTCCTTTTTTATCAATAATTCGAATGGCTGATTCATGTGTCGTAATCTCAATTCTGTCAATCTCATCTAAACGGTCTTTTACCGCATCATGTAGAATGACAGCGGCCTCAGCGGCAGTTTGCGCATGAAATTCTGCTGGATAGGCAATTTTAAAAAGTACATTTTCGATCACATATGACCCGAGCGGCTGGGCAAGTGTGAGTGGTTTTCCTTTCATTAACACATCTTCAAATCCCCACTTTTCTGCACTGAGGGGCGTCTGATAGCCCATTTCTCCTTTCAATGTCATCATCGCTAGTCTCACCGCACGGCTTGTGGCATCCCCTGCTGCCCACGATTTCCTTGATCCTGTGTTCGGGGCATGCCGGTACGTTCTAAGTGGTGAATTATCCACAAATGCTTGTGATAACACATGCTGCACATCTTCTTTCGTTCCGCCAAGCATTGCACAAACGACTGCACTTGATGCCACCTTGACAAAAAGAACATGATCCAAGCCATTTCGATTCAAACAATTTTCTAAAGCAAGCACACCTTGTATTTCATGTGCCTTTACAATCGCATGCAGTACGTCATTCATCGAAAGCGGTTCTTCTCCGTTTGCAAGCCTCGTTCTGCTGATATAATCGCTTACAGCCAATATCCCGCCCAGGTTATCTGAGGGATGGCCCCACTCCTGTGCAAGCCACGTGTCATTATAATCTAACCAGCGGATCATACATCCTATATTAAAAGCCGCTTGAACAGGATCTAATACAAATGAAGTGCCGGGCACTCTTGCTCCGTTAGGCACAACAGTTCCAGGTACGATGGGTCCAAGATGCTTCGTGCATTCTGGAAAGTTGAGCGCCAGCATACCGCAGCCGAGTGTATCCATGAGTACATACCGAGCTGTTTCAATGGCCTCTTTGCTCGTAATTTCTCCATCCACGGCATAGGCTGCGATATCTTCTAATAGTTGATCTGTTTGATTGGCTACTGCTGTTTTATTCATATTCATTCCCCCGTTTTTCCATCATCATTTGAGCCTTTTAATCCTCTTGGTCCTAAATACCGTACTCTCGGTCTAAAAATCCGATTGTGTGAATGCTGCTCGATGACATGCGCTGCTAATCCGCTTGCTCTCGCAGCAAAGAAAATCGGTGTATAAAGTGAAATAGGAATGCCGAGCACGTAATAAATAGGTGCTGCGTAATAATCAAGGTTTGGATAGAGGTTTTTCTTTTCTTTCATGTATGCCTCGCCTGCGACGCACATGTCATAAAGCGTCGTGTCTCCTTTTGATTCGGTAAGCGTTTTCAAAGATCGTTTTAAAAGAGCCGCTCTTGGGTCCATTTTTCTCATGTATACTCGGTGTCCAAAGCCCATCATTTTTTCTTTTGCGGCTAATTTACGTTCGATGAGCGCAAGGAAACCTTCTGTTGTTTTGCCTTCGAGGAGCATGTGCATGACTGCTTCGTTTGCGCCTCCGTGTAAGTCACCTTTTAATGAAGAAATCGCTCCAGTAAAAGCACCATACATGTCAGAATGAGTAGATGCAATGACTCTTGCTGCAAATGTGGAATTCGGCAGCTCATGCTCACTATAAAGCGTGAGTGTTTGGTCAAATGCTTTGATTTCGTCTTGTGCCGGAGTGCGGCCTGTTAACATCGCTAGAAAGTTTTCAGTGTAGGATTTGGTCTGGTCTGGAGTAGGTGTGGTGTCTTGTGTGAGAATATGATAGCTTCCCGCAACAATCGCTGGTAGCTGGCCAAGTAATCGAACGGCACGCGCTTGCTGGCATGCTTCTGATCGATCATTCAATTGTTCATCGTACCCTGCAAGAGCTGATAAACACGTTCTCATGGCATCCATTGGGTGGGTGGTTTTTGGCAGTTTTGTCAAAATGGTTTGAATGGTTGGATGTAAGCTTGTTTGTGAGGAAATATCTTGCTGAAATTGGTGATATTCCATTGCATCTGGTAATCTTCCATAAATAAGCAGATAGGCTGTTTCTAAGTACGTCTTGCTTTGTGCCAGCTCGATGAGGTCATAACCGCGAATCACAATTTCTTCTTGCTGGACATCTAGGAACGAAATTGACGTTTCGCTTGCCACAATGTCTTCAAGCCCCGGTTTGTACTGCAATTGTTCAGTCATCATATAACCCCCGTTTCGTTCAATTGTGTTCTCCAAACGAGCAAACGGCCAGACATGATGTGATTCTATAGGTGGGAAGATACCGTGCAAGTCGGATACCCAATTCCCATTTTATCCAAAGCACTTCATCTTGTAAATAAAAGAACGTATGCCCAGATGGACACACGTTAGCTGTAGTATGGAGAAATCATAATATATACGATGACACCTGTTAGACTGACATAGAGCCAAAGGGGCATGGTCCATCTGGCAATTTTACGATGACGTTCGACTTGCATTTGTGCGCCTCTAAAGAGAGTGATCAGTGCAAGCGGTACAATGACGGCAGATAAGACGATATGTGTGATGAGAATAAAGAAGTAAATCGGACGAATGATTCCTTCTCCCCCGAAGTGTGTATCAGCTGCCATTGAATGATACGTCACATACGAAATTAAAAAGACAAGTGTTGTTGAAAAAGCCGCAAAGATAAATCGTCTATGGGCTTTAATGTTCTTTTGTTTAATCATAATGAGCGCTGAAAGTAAAAAGATAAACGTAAAACTGTTCATCACGGCATTCAGTAACGGCAGAAATGTAATATCCAGATGACTAAATTTATCTGTTTTTGGCATGAAAAATAATAAAGCAATTAAGCCGTTTATGGCAATTGTTAAAAACACAACAATGCCGGTGAAATTTTTCGGTTTTTGATTCTGTTCGTTCATGTTTGAAAACCTCTCTTTATTAGTTCCGACTAAGAGTATGTTATTTAACTTTCTCTCTAAAGTCAATGAATTCGCTGTCTTCGTCGAATTTTAGACAAACTTGCCGATTGCCTGCCTTCTAGCGGCTTGAAAGATCCACTCACTTCCTTTAGAATGGGAATTTGTGTGGTTTTTATCAACTCTTCTATGAAAGGAGCAATAGACTTGTCAATCTTACAGGAAACAACAAAAGATGTGAAGACATTAGAACAAGAATTACAGCAGTTGCAGTTCCAAATGTATCGAATGCAAGAAAATATAAAAGATATTTCAAAAAAAGCAAAGATTATTGGCATTGATCAAGCGAAGGAAGATGAATGGATGATCGTCTCTGCAATTGAGAATGCAGATACGTGCAAAATCATGTTAAGCGATTGTGAAAAAGCTTTTCGCGGACAATCTGATTTTTCCTTGATCGCGGAATATCCTGAAGAAGGAAAGATTCACATTGCCGATATTAAAGGCCCACCTGATAATGGCTATGGATCCATCTGTATGAAGCATTTAAAAGAAATCGCAAGAGAGCAAAACATTCCAGTCATTACTGGGGATCTCGTCAAAAGAGATTGGAACCATGTGGACCGCCTGATTCATTTTTATGAAAAACACCAGTTTGATGTCCAAATTAATTGGAAAGAGCAAAGCGGAGAAATTTATTGGGTGGACAGCTAACGACACAAAAACCAGCGTTGAGATAGACTTATACGCTGGTTTTTGTCGAAAATGCGAATTTTTCAGAAAAATATGTGTATTTCCGGCCAAAAAAAGGTATAATAAAAGCATCAGGCCGCCACCTGATGCTTTCTTCCAAAAACAATAGACTACTAGTTAAGTACTTTCACTTTGACTGATTTTACGCCCCAATTTTTAGCTTGGGATTTGCTTGGTACGTGTACATCAATTTTGTTACCTTTAATTGCGCCGCCAGTATCTGCTGCGATGGCTTCACCGTAGCCTTCAACATAAACCTTACTTCCTAATGGAATGACATTAGGATCTACTGCGATTACTTTTGCATTTGGGTTTTTGTTTAAGTTTACCCCTGTTGCAGTGATACCTGAGATGCCACCATCATTTGCTGTATAAGCCGTAGCCGTTACAGTCATTTCTTTTTGAACACTTTGACTAGCAGAAGATGATTCTGCTTTAGCTGTTTCCTTTTTAGGAGCAGCTTTTTTCGTTGTTTGCTCTTTTTGGACAGGTGCCTGTTTTTGAACAGGTTCTGAGCTTACCGGAGCTGAGCTTTGACCAGCAACACTTAATGTTGAACCAATCATAATTATATCTGAGTTTAAGTTATTCCAAGACTTAATATCGCTAATTGACACATTGAATTTTTGAGCGATTTTCCAGAGGCTGTCCCCCTTCTGGACTTTGTACTGCTCCTGAGTTTTCTCTTTTGAAGAGATTGTCAATTTATCTCCTACATAGATCATGTCTGTAGATAAATTGTTCCAACCCTTTAGGTCCTTTAGAGACACATCATTTTTTTGAGAGATTCCCCAAAGTGTATCACCTTTCTGTACAGTGATTTCCTTTGCAGAAGCTTGCTGTGCTCCTAATGCTGTTGTTGAGATTGCTGCAACAGCAACCAAGGACATAATAGTCTTCTTCATAAAGTAAATCCTCCCTTGTTAGCTTTTTATGGCGGCTAACGAGTGCTATCGTAACATATGTAAATGTCATTTCAATAACAAAACGATATGTTTTAGATTACAGTTCCTTTACATGAAACATCTCTCTCCATTGGTAAATCAGCCCACTAAATGGCTCAATTCCGCATCATATCAAGGTTTTAAAGGGATGGAAATCATCATGATGAAAACGCGTCCAAGTGAAACGAAAAAAATTTATTTTCCTTCTTCAAACTCTTTATTTTTTCTCTTTTTCTATAAATAAACGAATTTCTTCTAAAAAAACATCTCCATATTTCTCTCTTTTTTGTGCACCGACACCTTTAATATTTAAAAGTTCTTCTTCTGTTTTAGGCTCTACTGCTGACATTTCCTTCAATGTTTGATCAGAAAAGACAACAAATGGCGGAACGCCCTGCTCTCTTGCCAACTTCATTCTGACCATTCTTAACTGCTCAAATAATGCATCATTTTCTTGAATAGCCTCTGCTTTTATCGCCTGCTTTTTATAGACGGTCTCCTGCCCCACTAGCACTTTCTTTCCTTTTTGTGTCACTTTTAGTGTTGGAAAAGCTCCTTCAGACATGCGTAAATACTCTTCTGTAATTAAAAATTCAATGAAATCACTGATATGTTGGGCTGAATGCTGTTTCATTAAAGCATAAGTAGGAAGCCGGTCGAAACCAAAATCAAGCACTTTTTTATTTTTAGAGCCGGCTAATACTTGAGCAATCATCATTTTTCCGAATCGTTCGTTCATTCTAACGGTACACGACAAAACCATTTGTGCTTCTCTCGTGACGTCTTCACGCTCTCTCTCGTCTAGACAGTTGCTGCATTTTTGACAAGGGGCACTTGATGATTGGTCAAAGTAATCCATCACAAATTGCTGAAGGCACTGTTCCGTATGACAGTAGTCTACCATTTGTCTCAACTTGAGCAATTCATGCTGATACCGCAATTCATCTTCTGTTGATTGTTCAATGAGAAAGCGCTGCACGCGTACGCCTTGCGGTGAAAACAGTAAAATGCATTCACTTTCAAGCCCGTCTCTCCCGGCACGTCCTGCTTCTTGGTAGTAACTTTCAATATCTCTTGGAATTTGATGATGAATGACAAAACGTACATTAGACTTATTAATCCCCATACCAAATGCAGATGTAGCTACCATTACTTGAATATCATCATTTAAAAAAAGATTTTGCTGTTCTTCTCTCACTTCATCATCTAATCCTCCGTGATAAACACCCGCTTTGATCTTTTGCTTTTTTAGACGATGATAAATTTGATCTGCTTCTTTTCGTGTGGCTGTATAAATAATGCCTGACTCAAGACTGTTTTTCTTCATATATTGTGTGATGAATTGGTCGCTGTTTTGTCCTTTCACCACTTGAAAAGACAAATTTTCTCTAGCAAAACCAGTAAAGATTGTTTCTTCTTCGTCCATGCCAAGTTGCTCACATATATCCTGTTGGACCTTCTTTGTAGCAGTGGCTGTTAATGCTACAATAACAGGCCTTTTTGAAAGCTTGTTTACACATTCTTGTATAAAGCGATAGCTCGGTCTAAAATCATGTCCCCACTCAGATATACAGTGCGCTTCATCAATAGCCATTAAAGGAATCGTCAATCGATCAAGCAGCTGAAAAAAACGTTCATTTTGTAAGCGTTCAGGGGTGATATAAAGCAAATCATACTCCCCCTGTTCACATTTTTTCAGCCTTGTATTCATTTCACCTGCTGAAAGTGTACTATTTAAAAAGGACGATCGTATTCCCATCTCATTTAACGCATCAACCTGATCTTTCATTAAAGAAATAAGCGGAGATACAACGATTGTCGTTCCTTCCATCATAAGGGCAGGAATCTGGTAGCAAACCGATTTACCTCCGCCTGTCGGCATAATGCAGACCGTATCCTTCCGTTTATTCACAATCGATTCAATGGCTTGTTTTTGTCCTTGTCTAAAAGCATCAAAGCCATAATATTGTTTAAGAAGTGCTTCTGCTTGTTGTAACATCCAATTCCCTCTCCGTCGTTTGTTTTGTCTATTTTAACATACATTTGTACATCCACATTCGGTCTGTTCAAAATCGTATTTTGGACAAAATAAAAAGCCATTTTCCAAAAATGGAAAATGGCTTGAATCATCCTAGGAAAAGCTGCGGATGCCGTAATCTAAGTAAGAAAGTTTTAAACCACCACTCCTCAAAGTGGGTGTTTGCAGAAACGTTCCTGTCTTCCTCTCGAAGGAGGCGTGACATTCCGGCTTCAATATAAAACTCCCTATTACAGCTTAAAGGTTAAAACTTAATTAACATTACGCGCATCGCAGCCTTTAAACTATACTACACGAAAGTTTATTAAATTTCAAGATATGTTTTTTCTAAAAAAATACTCATGTATACAAGATTTTTGTCCATGTAGACGTGGGAAAACATTATGTTGAGAAAACATAAATTCCTCTCATCATGTTATTTTTCCTCATCTACATCAACATCTTGCTCTTCTTCTAGCCTTTCATACGTATCTGAATGTAATTGATCCATTGTTTCTCTATTTGTTAAATCACGCATTTGCTCAGAGAACGAACGGTCAAATTCATTTGGATCTTGATTGGTTTCTTCATTTTTCTTTACATCAATTGAATAACGAGTATAGGGTACTGCTTTCAAACGTTCATATGGAATGTCTTTTCCTGTTTTTTCACAAATTCCATATGTTCCGTCTTCCATCCGCTTAAGCGCCGCATCAATTTCACCTTCGAGCTGATCATCGACTTGATCCAGCGTCTGTTCGGTCATGCGATCTAAATAGATGCTTCCGTGATCTGCGATATGGTTTCCAACACCATTTGAAATCTCATTCGATTCGACCAGCATGGATTCTTCTTTCTTTTTTGATCCTTTCACATCTTCTTTTAATTGAATAAGTCTTTCATATAAATCAGCTTTTTGCTCTTTCGTTAAGCTCACGGTCAATCACTCCTTTCTCTTTACCTTCCCGCTCCATGTGAAATGAAAACATCAAAAAAGCCGCCGCCTTTGGCAGCAGCTTTCTTCATTTAAAGATTACGAAGTGCTTCTTCTACTGGTATATCACCTTTGATTAAGTCAAAGGCTTTATTTTTCACATTGGATTCCGTTAAGCTTTCCACTAAGACAGTGGCTACATCTTCTCTTGAAATCTCAATGTCACGATCGTCTGGAATATGAGCAGCCGCTTCTATTTTCCCTGTCTTCTCCTCATGCAGCAGTGCTCCTGGCCGCACAATGGTGTAAGAAAGACCAGACTGTTTTAAATGTTCATCGGCTTTTCTTTTCGCTTCATAATAAAGCTCCATACTGCCTTGTCCTTTTCCTTGATGAGGATCGTCGGCATTATAAGAACTCAGCATCACAAAATGCTGAATATTTTCTTTTTTGGCTGTATCAACTAGGCGTTTTGCTCCCTCTTGATCAACAGCGATGGTTTTATCTGCACCTGTTTTTGAGCCTGAACCAGCTGCAAAGATGACAGCTTCTGCTTGCTTCACAGCATCTGTCACATCCTCTTCAAGATCACCGATGACAGGCGCTGCACCAAGTTCTTTTAGAGCATCTGCTTGTTTTTCATCTCGAATGAGAGCAAGCGGCTCATGTCCTTTTTCTTTTAAATATCGAATGACAAGTCTCCCTGTATGTCCGTTTGCTCCAGCAACTAATACTTTCATTGTTCATTCTCCTTTCTGTATCTGTTTCATCTTTATCCTTTTTTGATGTGATTCAAACACACGAATAGAAAAAAGCCTTCCCCACTGTAGTGGGAAAAGCTCAAGGGATATGCGATAGATAAAAATAAGAACAAAGAATGAGAAAAGTGCATGTGATCTATGTAATCGCATCGTTGATCAGCAAAGATGTTTTGTTAAAATGGCCTGCACGTCACTCAAATCTGTATCTTTAGAAAAATCGAGTTCAAATACTTTTGAGCTTGTAACAAGCAGCATACCAGTGTCCTGATCAAACACGCCAGCTTCTTGAATGGCAAAACTTTCAATTGATCGATACGGCAAGGAGACCCTGACTTTCTTTTTAGAAAATACGCGGTTATCGCCAAAGATCAGTCGTTTATTGGTAAAACAAATTTGGTCGTGACGCAGTCTGTAAACAGCCTCAATTCTTTCTCCTTCAATTAATAAGGATTCGAATTTTTTATGATCATTTTGTTTACTGACAGAAAAAATACCCACGTAAACCCCCTCTTCCTGCATCAAATTCCTTTATGACAAAACGGCCACACGGCTCTGTGGGTACGTTTTATTCTCACTTATAGAATACGCTATAAATCGTCGTTATTCCATTACGAATAGATTAAATTTCATTTAACTTTTTCTTTTTGATCCGATGCTCTTTCCTCTACTTATTTAGACTGTTAAAGCAGGAAAAAAGTTTCAGTTTTTTTCAAGAAATCATTCGTTATGAGACCATAAAAAAACAGTGATTATGTAAAATCACTGTTTTAAATGACTATTCATCTTTCGGGGTATCAATCGTTCCTTCGGCATACACGTCAGAAATTTGCTCAAGTGTAATCGCCATATCAGCATCTTCATTGTCATGCCAAGCATTTTGATGTTTCTGCTCTTCTTGCTGCTGCTTTTTCATCATCATCACCCTTTACTGTTTTTCTTAGTATGAGTGATGACCATCAAAATCATTCAGCAGAATTGTCTTCGAAATACTCTTTGTAGTACCCGCCTACTTTACCCGTATTATCAACAACAAAGAGAAATTCCTCTGTTTCATTTTTCACATCATATGTGTGTCCAACCGTTAATGCCCGGTCAACCATATATTTTTTCGCATTTGTATGTACACATTTTACTTGTTTTACCGTTTCAGCCGTTTGCCAGTTTTGATGGATCATGATTTAAAAACTCCTTTTTTCATCTATACATTTATTGTAGCCAATTTTTCGTGAAATGCAATGAGTGTTATCGATTGCTTTCAAAGATGTCGTGTAATATGATAAATGTATACGTTTACATGTGTGTGCGTATACAAATGGCTTCATGTCCACTTTTTCCACCTAGAACTCGCAGAACAACCCATATCTTTAAGGAGGTTTGTTTATTTATGAGCTCTACAACACTTCAAATCAGTTCAAAACTCGAATCTTTTCTCCAAGGGACGAAAAAACTCTACATTAACGGTCAGTTTGTCACAAGTCATGATAACAAAACATTCTCTACGCCTAACCCTGCCACAGGAGAAACCCTTATTGATGTATATGAAGCAGGTGCAGCCGACATTGATGAGGCAGTAAAAGCTGCTAAAAAGGCGTTCCATGGACCTTGGCGTTCTATGTCTGCAGCCGAACGTGCCCGCTTGATGTTTAAGCTGGCAGATTTAATGGAAGAACACCAAGAAGAACTGGCTCAGCTTGAAACACTTGATAATGGAAAACCAATTAATGAAACAACCAATGCGGATATCCCTCTTGCCATTGAGCACATGCGCTATTATGCAGGGTGGACCACAAAAATGACTGGACAAACCCTTCCTGTCAGCCAGGGATATTTTAATTATACTCGCCATGAGCCTGTTGGCGTTGTGGGACAAATCATTCCTTGGAACTTCCCGTTGCTCATGGCCATGTGGAAAATGGGTGCTGCACTAGCAACAGGCTGCACCATCGTTTTAAAGCCAGCTGAACAAACGCCACTATCTGCTTTATATTTAGCTGAATTAGTGGATAAAGCCGGATTCCCAGAAGGCGTAATTAACATCGTTCCTGGATTCGGTGAAACAGCCGGTGAAGCATTAACCGATCACCCTGATGTCAATAAGCTGGCTTTCACTGGATCAACAAGTGTTGGGAAATTGATCATGGAGAAAGCAGCCAAATCCATCAAGCGTGTTACTTTAGAGCTTGGCGGAAAATCGCCGAATATTATTTTACCAGATGCCGATTTAAAGAAAGCCATTCCAGGTGCATTAAACGGCGTGATGTTTAACCAAGGTCAAGTGTGCTGTGCAGGATCAAGGGTCTTTGTGCACCGGAGCCAATATGATGAAGTCGTCGATCAAATGGCTAAATATGCGACATCATTAAAACAAGGAGCTGGTCTTCATCATGATACCCAGATTGGGCCTCTAGTGAGTAAAGAGCAGCATGAACGTGTGTTAGGTTATATCGAAAAAGGGAAGTCAGAAGGTGCAACAGCCGTAGTCGGTGGTGACTGCCCTTATGAAGCAGGCTATTTCGTCTCCCCTACTGTCTTTAGAGATGTAGAAGATGAAATGACAATCGCAAAAGAAGAGATCTTCGGTCCAGTTCTATCTGCGATTCCTTACGATTCCATTGATGAAGTGGTCGAACGGGCCAATCAATCTGACTATGGGTTAGCGGCAGGACTTTGGACAGAAAACTTAAAGCATGCTCACGATATCGCTGCACGCCTAGAAGCAGGAACCATTTGGGTCAACTGCTATAATGTCTTTGATGCCGCCTCCCCGTTTGGCGGATATAAACAGTCAGGCCTTGGCAGAGAAATGGGATCATATGCCCTTAACAACTATACAGAAGTCAAAAGCGTGTGGATTAATCTGCAAGACTAATCATTTAAGAAAGCCGATGACGATGTCATCGGCTTTTTTTGTGCTGGCATGTGACAGGCCGACTCCTGAATATAGTGATAAAGGAAAGGAGCATGGCCGAATGCAAGATTTTAAAACGAGAGTCAACGAATATATCGATGAACTGCACATGCAGGTAGAACGCAGACAAAGAGAAGATGGCGCATTTATTTTCTGCTTTGAAGGACCTATGATGACAAATGCTTTTTTCATTATGCTGTTAAAAGCCGTTGGTGACCCTGATCAGCAATTGATCCATCAATTGGCCGAAGCAATACATGCCAAACAAAATGAAGATGGTTCCTTTTCTTTGTATCATGACCAGTCGGGACATCTCACAGCTACAGTACAAGGTTATTGCGGTATGCTCGCATCTGGCAGATTTCAAAAAGACGAGCCCCATATGGAAAAAGCAGCACAATATATTCGCTCAAAAGGTGGACTAAAGAACGTTCACTTTATGACAAAGTGGATGCTTGCCGTAAATGGCATGCACCCTTGGCCCTACTTCTATGCACCTCTTTCCTTTTTACTCATCCCTACGTCTTTTCCGCTGCACTTCTACCACCTTAGTGCCTATGCAAGGATTCATTTTGTACCCATGATGATCGCACTGAACAAACGGTACACCTCTCATGCTACGTTTCCATCATTAGCCCATCTTGATGAAAACATGTCTAAAAATCCATTTGACTGGTTTATGGCAAGAGAAGAACGTTCGACTGATCACTTCCTCATGTATATGCGGTCATATACAGCCCTCGACAGCCGGCTCGACTTTTTCGGATATGAAGCGGCAAAGCGATACATGTTTGACCGTCTTGAAAAAGATGGGACGCTGTACAGTTACTTAAGTGCAACCATCTTTACGGTCTATGCCCTCATGAGCCTTGGGTACTCCCCTGGACATCATCTCATCCAAAAAGCAGTCAGAGGTATGAAAAAGCTCGTCACCTCCTGTCAAGGCAAGATATATGCTGAGAATTCCACCTCGACTGTGTGGGATACAGCGCTTGTCAGTTACGCTTCTCAAAGAGCAGGAAGAAAACGAGAAGATCCCATGATCATGAATTCCTTCACCTATTTGCTGGACCGGCAGCAAATGAAGAAAGCGGATTGGGCAGTTCATAACCGTCATGCTGCTCCCGGGGGCTTTGGTTTCTCACATATCAATACGAATAATCCTGATTGTGATGACACGCAAATTGTGTTAAAAGCGATCCCAAAAGAATACGCTCCACTTCAGTGGAAACGAGGATATGACTGGCTTCTCTCCATGCAAAACCGTGATGGCGGCTTTTCTGCTTTTGAAAAAAATCAAGATCACTTTCTACTTCGTCACCTTCCGCTTGAATCTGCGGAGGATGCGGCGATTGATCCGTCAACTCCTGATATTACTGGTCGTGTGCTCCATTTGATTGGTTTAGAAGAAAAAGATACTGCTTCACCCTCGATTCTCAGGCAAAAAGATCGATGTGTAAAATGGCTCATTGACCACCAAGAGAAAAACGGATCATGGTTTGGCAGATGGGGTGTTTGTTATATTTATGGAACTTGGGCAGCGTTAACAGGACTGAAAGCGGCCGGCGTCCCCTCCTCACACCCTGCTGTGCAAAAAGCATGCCGTTTCCTAAAGCAGATTCAGCTTGAAGATGGCAGTTTCGGAGAATCGTGTAAAAGTGCAGAACTGAAAACCTATGTTCCGCTTCCCTTTGGCACAGTGGTTCAAACCGCATGGGCGACCGAGGGGCTCCTCCAATATGAGAAAGCAAATAACGTAGCCATTTTGAAAGCTGTCTCCTTTTTAGTGAACCATCACCATACTGAAGAAGCCATGTACTATCCAGTCGGCATTGGACTGCCAAAACAATTTTACATCACCTATCATAGCTACCCATTTGTGTTTCCGATGATGGCCTGTTCTACATTTTTAGACGAAATGAGGCGTATACATGAATAAAGAAGAATATCGCTCACAGCTCAAAGAGTGGCTTAGCACGATTCAACATGTGTGGCAAGATGATAAAATTCATCGAAAAGTGGAAAATTTACGACTCAAAATGGAGGATGACCATTCGAGTGAGCAAGAATGGTACGAACTAGCCGAAAGGATTGCAGAAGACATGCAGCCACACGAAGAAGTGCGCGATATAGCAGCTGGAAAACATCAGTTACCACCACTGCCTTACCGGTATGACGCGCTCGAACCTTATATTTCAAAAGAAATTATGTACTTGCACCATCAAAAGCATCATCAAACTTATGTTGATGGTCTAAATCAAGCTGAACTTGCGCTAAAAAAAGCAAGAAGAACCAACGACTTTACGATGATCAAGCATTGGGAACGTGAACTTGCCTTTCATGGGGCAGGACATTATTTACATTGTATCTTTTGGTTTTCCATGAGTCCTTCAGGAAAAAGAAAACCTACTGGTCAAATGCTTCGTCTCATTGATCAATCATTTGGCAGCTATGAGGCGTTCAAGTCACATTTTTCAGCTGCTGCCAAACAAGTAGAAGGTGTCGGATGGGCGATCCTTGTATGGTCCCCGCGATCTCAGCGTTTAGACATTTTACAAGCAGAGCGCCATCAGTTCCTCTCGCAGTGGGACATCATCCCCCTTCTTGCTCTTGATGTGTGGGAGCATGCCTATTACCTCCAATATCGAAATGAAAAGGCGCAATATGTAGACCAGTGGTGGAATGTCGTTGACTGGCGTGATCCAGAAGCAAGACTAAAACAGGCTCAACAAGTGAAATGGACACCTTTTTGATCGCATACTCCACATAGTTCATATACTATGTGGTTTTTTATTAGTTTACATAATAATATTATGAACACCCAATACAAAATCATAGGTTGTTTTTTCAGAAAATTCATTTAAAATAGAAAAGATATGAAAAGAAAGAGAGTTGAATGATAGTATGAAGACCCTTTTACACATTAGTCATTTTGCAGGAAGAACATTTGCTATATGGGTCATTGTCTTTGCTTGTCTAGGCTTTACTTTTCCTGCGGCATTTTCTTTGATTGGACCTTATATCCCTTTTTTACTTGGCATTATTATGTTTGGCATGGGGCTGACACTGTCTTCTGAAGATTTTAAAGAGCTTTTTAGAAAGCCTCTTTATGTATTGATCGGGGTTTTAGCGCAGTATACATTAATGCCACTCATTGCATTTTTATTGGCCTATGGGTTACATTTGCCTTCTGAAATCGCTGTTGGTGTCATTCTCGTCGGCTGCTGTCCAGGCGGGACTGCATCCAATGTAATGACCTTTTTGGCGAAAGGAAATACGGCCTTATCCGTTGCCGTGACAACGATCTCGACACTACTTGCTCCCATTTTGACCCCTGTTTTCATTTATATCTTTGCAAAATCTTGGTTATCTGTATCACCGGGTGCTTTGTTTTTGTCGATTGTCCAAGTTGTCTTAATTCCGATTATTTTAGGGGTCATCGTCAAATTGTTTTTTAAAAAACAAGTGACGTATGCTGTACAAGCACTCCCACTTGTATCTGTTACTGGCATTGTCGCCATCATTGCAGCTGTTGTCAGCGCAAATAAAGAACAGATTCTGCAATCTGGACTGCTTATTTTTGCCGTTGTTGTTTTACATAATGCTCTTGGTCTATTATTGGGTTACCTCATTGCAAAATGGTGTAAAATGGACATTCCTTCTCAACGAGCAATTTCAATAGAAGTAGGGATGCAAAATTCTGGACTTGGCGCAGCCCTTGCAACCGCACATTTTTCTCCACTTGCCGCCGTTCCCAGTGCCATTTTTAGCGTATGGCATAATTTATCTGGCTCTTGGCTGGCAACATTTTGGTCAAAAAGAGGCTACCCAGAAAATAAAGACCAAAAAAGCTAGTACCCTCATCGGTACTAGCTTTTTCTTTCGATTATCCTTCAAGCAATAGCTGTTCAGGATCTTCAAGTAGATTTTTAATCGTGACAAGGAACCCAACAGCTTCTTTACCATCGACAATACGGTGGTCGTATGAAAGAGCTAAATACATCATTGGACGGTTTTCAAAGCGTTCTTCATCAATTGCAACAGGACGAAGCTGAATTTTATGCATACCTAAAATTCCAACTTGAGGACTGTTTAAAATTGGTGTTGAAAGCAGAGAACCAAATGTTCCTCCGTTTGTGATCGTGAATGATCCACCTTGTAATTCATTGAGCGATAATTTGTTATCTCTTGCTTTTTTCGCAAGATGACCGATTTCTTTTTCAATTCCAGCAAATGATAGTCTGTCTGCATCACGGACAACTGGTACCACAAGCCCTTCATTGGCGGCTACAGCAATACCGATGTCATAGAATTTTTTAATGACAAGCTCATCACCTTGAATTTCTGCGTTGAGAAGTGGATATTTTTTAAGTGCTGCTACCACTGCTTTTGTGAAGAAGGACATGAAGCCCAGTTTCACATCGTTTTGTTCAAGGAAGGCATCTTTGCGACGCTTTCTTAGATCCATGACAGCTGTCATATCGACTTCATTAAATGTTGTCAGCATCGCTGCCGTTTGTTGAACTTCAACTAAACGTTTTGCAATGGTTTGTCTGCGGCGTGACATTTTTTCACGCTCAACTGGTTTCCCTGCTTGATCATTTTGCACCGCAGCATTTGCTTTTGGCGCGGCTTTCGGTGCACTTGCAGGAGCTTCATTCTTTTGGTAAGAAGCTACATCCTGCTTTCGTACCCTGCCCAGCGGATCTGCGGTTGGAATCTCAGATAAGTCTAACCCCTTCTCTCTTGCTAGTTTTCTAGCTGCTGGAGAAGCGATCGTTCTGCCATTACCAGATTTCGGCTCTTCTTTTGCTGCCTCTTCTTTTTGTTCAGCTGCTGGTTCTTCTTTCGAAGCTGGTGCAGAATCTTGCTCAGGTGCTGGAGCTGCGGACTCGCTTCCGCCAGCTTCACCTGCTGCAATCGTTCCGATGACTTCTCCAACTTGGACAGTGTCACCAGAATCTTTCAGTACTTCTTTTAGAACACCAGATTCTTCAGCTGTCAATTCGACATTGACTTTATCTGTTTCAAGTTCTAACAGGTATTCCCCCTGCTCAACATAATCGCCCGGCTGTTTTAGCCACTGAGCAATTGTTCCTTCCGAGATTGATTCCGCTAGTTCAGGTACTTTAATTTCCGCCATTTTTCATTTCCCCCTTAGTTTTTGCGAGTCAAGCTATCAGATACAATTCGTTCTTGTTCTTTTTTATGAACAGTTGGATCACCCTCAGCCGTACTTGAACGTCTTCTGCGGCCGATGTAACGTACTTTTACTTTTTCAGATGCAATTTCACGTAAATATGGCTCAATATATCCCCAAGCGCCCATATTTTGCGGTTCTTCTTGCACCCATACGATTTCTTCTAAGTTCGTCAGTTTTGATAAAATGGCTTTAATATCTTTGGCCGGGAATGGATATAATTGTTCCACTCTCGCAATATGAAGCCAATCTTTTGAGTCTTCCATTTGAGTAAAACGATCACTAATATCGATCGATACCTTCCCGCTCGATAGCACAAGGCGTGTTACTTTTTCATGATCATGCACAAGGCCCGGCTGTTCAAGAACTGGACGGAACTGTCCATCTGTTAGTTCTTGGACTTCGGATAATGTGTTCGGGTTACGAAGCAGACTCTTCGGTGTCATGATGACAAGAGGACGAATCTCTTCACGAAGTAGCATTTTCGCCTGTCTTCTAAGAATATGGAAGTATTGAGCTGCACTTGTCAGGTTCGCAACTGTCCAGTTATTCTCAGCAGCTGATTGCAAGAAGCGTTCTGTTCTTCCACTAGAATGTTCTGGACCTTGTCCTTCATATCCATGTGGCAAGAGCATCACAAGCCCTGACTTTTGTCCCCACTTGGCGCGGCCTGCTGAAATAAATTGATCAAAATACACTTGAGCCGCATTTGCGAAGTCTCCAAATTGAGCTTCCCAAATCACTAATGTTTCAGGAGAATAGACATTATAACCATATTCAAACCCGATGACAGAGCCTTCTGACAGTGGACTATTATGGACTGTAAATGATGCATTTGCATCACTCAGTTCATGAAGAGCAATGAATTCATCTCCCGTTTGACTGTCGTGAAGAACAAGGTTTCTTTGAGCAAATGTGCCTCGCTCAGAATCCTGTCCGGTCATTCGAATCGGCGTACCGTCTTTTAATATAGATGCAAATGCCAGTGCTTCACCAAGTGACCATTCCACTTTGCGATCATCTGTAAACACTTTTGCACGTTTTTCAAGGATCCGCTTTAGCTTACCGAATACTTGGAAGTCTTTCGGCCAGCTAATTAATTCTTCATTCAGCTTTCTTAATACATCAAACTCTACAGATGTATCAACTGCAGGGAAGCCGTTAGATACAGGCTCTGGCAGTTCGATTTCTTGAATCGTATGTTCTTTCTTTGAAGGTACTTTTTTATAAGCTTCTTCAATTTTTGCCGTGACAGCCTGCTCAATTTCTTCTCTTTGTTCTTTTGACAGAAGGCCCTCAGTGACAAGCTTATCTGCGAAGATATTCTTGACCGTTTTGTGCTTTCTGACCGCATCATACAGCATTGGCTGAGTAGTAGATGGCTCATCCATTTCGTTATGGCCATATCTGCGGTAGCCAATCAAGTCAATTAAGAAATCCTTTTTAAACCGTTTACGGTATTCTACCGCCAGCTGAACAGCTGCTAAACAAGCTTCTGGATCGTCTGCATTGACGTGAACAATTGGAATCTCGAAACCTTTTGCAAGGTCACTAGCGTATTTTGTTGAACGAGATTCATTGCTTTCTGTGGTAAATCCAATCATATTGTTGGCAATGATATGGATCGTTCCCCCCACTTGATAGCCAACTAATTGACTTAAATTTAATGTTTCTGCGACAATTCCCTCTCCAGGAAATGCAGCATCCCCATGAATTAAGATGGCTAACGCTTTTTCAACGTCTTGAACTGGATAGCCTTTTTGAGTACGCGATTCTTGAGCTGCACGAGTGCTTCCTTCAATAATCGGGTCAATAAATTCCAAGTGACTTGGGTTATTGGCAAGTGTGACTCTTGCACTCTTTGTATCTTCATCTTTGATTTGGCGGTCAGCACCGAGATGATATTTTACATCCCCTGTCCATCCGTAGCTGATGCCGATAGAGCCTTCTGATGGTACAAGCTCTTTATTAGGCGCATGCTGGAATTCTGAGAAAATGATCTCATATGGCTTTCCTAACACATGTGCTAATACATTTAAACGGCCTCTATGTGCCATTCCAATGTTAATATTTGAAGTCCCTTGTGTAACAGACTCGGATATAATTTCATCAAGTACTGGAACAAGTGCGTCTAATCCTTCAATAGAAAAACGCTTTTGTCCAACAAATGTTTTGTGAAGGAACTGCTCAAATTGCTCGACTTCTGTTAATCTTTTGAATACAGAAACTAGTTTATCTGCTGGTTTTTTCTTAAATAATTCACCAGACTCAATAGATTTAGAGAGCCAGTTGCGCTCTTCGAAGTCATGTACGTGATCAAACTCAAATGAAATGGTACGCTTATACGTATTTCTCAAATGGTTAATGGCTTCTATGCCGTTTGAAATGTGTTTAGGTGCATCTGGACTAATAATTGATATTGGAATATTCTTAACGTCTTCTTCAGTTAAACCGTATTCCTTTAATGGAAACAGCTCTTGTAATTCCTTTTCTTTGCGAAGAGGATTGACGGAAGCATTTAAATGGCCATACGTTCTGATGTCTTCTGCCAGTTTAACGACTGATGCTATCTTTTGGATTTGTTCAGAAGTAACTACGCTATTTTCTTTTTTCCCAATTTCCTCCTTCATTTCACTCGGTGGTGCACCAAGTTCATCAAATATGCCTCTTATGTCTTCATCAACACTAGTAGGATCCTGGACATATTGATCGTAGAGCTCGAGCACGTAGCCGAGGTTCGGACCATGAAATTCTTCCCAACTCAACGGTTGTTTCACATCATTTTGAAACATTTTGAACACTACCCCCAACTTTGATCATCAAGTGATTGAACACTATCTCGATATAACTTCCAGAACACAATGACCAAATTTATGTAATAAAACGCTTCCAATCATATTCTACCACTGTTTCGGATTACTTTCTACATTCTTTGTTCAATTAAAGATAAAAAATTCAAAGAAAAACAAAAAATTTAAATCATTCCGAAAAATATTTTAAAGAAAGGGGCAAAACCTTATGCCCCAATGCTTTTATGCAGCAATTTCTTGAGTAATGGATATAGCACATCTGGCAATGTATCGACATCCGGTACAAAAATGCTGAACTTGCCATACATATCTTGGATCGTTTTCATCTGCGCCTCTTCAATCGGAGAATTGGATAAAAACACATTGATCACTTCAATTCCCTTTTTTCTCGCTTCGAGAACCGCTTCATGTGTATCCACGATCCCATTTTGTTCGTAGCTGAATGCAGCCGGCTCTCCGTCTGAGAAAACAATGAGGAACTTTTGCTCTTCTCTTCGTTTTAAAATCATTTTTGTCATTTGGCGAATCGCATAGCCGTCCCGGTTATCCTCTTCTGGCTCAAGTGACATAATGGATGGTCCTGCGTCAAATAAGGAATCTTTGAACGATACGACGGTGTTAAAGTAGTTCGGCTGACTTGTTTCAGTTGCGTCATTTGTATCTTCCCAGAACCCTACAATTTGATGAGGTACCTGCACTGATTTTAAAGCTTCATGAAACAGAACAATCCCTTTTTTTGTCTCATCCATCTTGTCAAACATACTCGCAGAACAGTCAACTAATAAAGTGAACACAGCATCAATTTGAGAAGATGGCGCTTGTTTTTTATAAAATAGTCGAGGATTAGACTCTGTAAAATAACGAATGAGCTTTTTACTGAGACGTCCTGCATGAAGATCTGTTTTTGGCCATGATTTTTTATGCTCAAGTGTTTTTTGAATCATTTGTTTTAAGCGTTTCTGATAAGGCTCGATTGCCTTTGCGTGCTGCTTGTACACATCTATTTGCTCTGGTGAAGGAGGTTCTGGTGAAATCATGACTGGAAATGCATATTTGTTTTCTTTTCCATTCTCATGCGCATCTGCCCCGCTTTCTTCTCCTTCTGCCTCTTCTAGTGCTTCAAGCTTTGAATAGTCTTTTCGATGGGTTTGTTTGGCTGAACCTTGAACCGTTCCAAGCGCCTGATCTCCATCGTCACCTTCTCTTGCCGCATCTTTACCGAGATCGCTTTTACCACCGTGTTCTAAATCAAATTGAAGGAAACTTTTAGATGGTGCTTCCGTTTCTCTATGCCATACTTCCATATATTCATTATGGATGTCTTCATCCCCCTCTTTTTCCCGATCGACTTTTATATCCTCACTTAACTTAGGCTTTCTTTTGAGGTCATGGAAAAGCGGTTCTTTTGCCGCTTTTTCATAGTCCAATTCTGGGAAGAAAAAGTATGTGTTCAGCATATCCTTTTCAAGGAGCTCATCGAAGCCTTCTGTCAATTCCTTCACAATGATGGCGATATCAGATGTCGAGCGTGCGTCATATACACGTTCAAGACTTGACTCAATAAACGGAATCATTGGATCTATCCGCTCATGAAGGGGTGGAATTTCTTCAAGCGGAGATTCGGCTGTCAGCTTCACGTATATCGCACAAAAGAGTGCATCTGTTAAAATACTGCGCTCTTGGTTAATCGTTAATTGTGTTTTAAAGTGACGTCTGTAAAGCTCTCTTCTCCGTTTAAACACCTTTTTTGTTCCTGGGCGGTCACGTTTAATCCGCTCTTCAATGCGGATATCTTCAAACAGCATAAACAATTGTTTGCACACATCAGGAATGGATAATGTGTGGGCATAGCGAATGATGTCTTCAAATACTGTAAGATCGCTATACACTGTCCCTACTGCTCGCAGGAACACATCACTTTTTAGGCCTGCCATCATATCCTCTTGATGACGATCATCCCAAAAATGGCTGATGAAAATTTTCTTTTCAAACGGTTCATAGTACGACTGAACACCGTATTCAAGCTCCACATCATCACTTTTGGCAAGTGTTTTGGCTAAATCCGTTAATTCCATAAATAGAAATGAATCGATTCTGCTGTCATTAAATTTGATGAATTTCAAAAGTCAGAACCTCACTCGAATAATGTTTGAGCGATATTTCTTACCGCTGCTTTTTCCCGGTCATCTTCTAGCTTCTCTACAATTCCTCGTTCAATTGCACGAAGCGGCGGGATATATTGCGCAAGATCACATGTATCTAACAGTGCGCGAATGGATGCGGCTTCTTCACTGACCTGTCCATTGTGTGCTTGGACGATGAGATCTGATGAGAGCTGTACGAATTGATCGATTAAACGCTCATCCTTTAATACAGATTGAGTGTGCAGTACTTCTTTTAAAATGCCACCGCCAATGTAAGGAACTTCAATGACGACAAAACGGTTTTTCAGCGCTTCATTGAGCGGCACTGTCCCCACATACCCCTCATTGATTGCTGCAATCACGCCAAAGCCTTCTTCTGCTCTAACGACTTCACCTGTAAATGGGTTTGTCATCATTTTTCTGTAATCAAGCACACCGTTTAAAATAGGCAGTGTTTCTGGTTTTGCCATGTTGATTTCATCAATATATAAAAGGTGTCCTTTTTTCATTGCTTTTGTAACGGGTCCTTCAATGAATTCTATAGAAGCAACTTGTCCATCATTATGGATGGTTTTATAGCCAATTAGACTTTCTGCATCAAGGTCAACTGAGCAGTTTACACTGTGCATCGGCTGTTGAAAAAACGCGGATAAAGTTTCTGCTAGTTTTGTTTTACCTGAGCCCGTCGGTCCTTTTAACAGAACATTTTTTCCTAGGGCAAGTGCAATCATGGCATCTTGAATAATAGACGTATCTTGTGATTCATAGCCGCTTGTTCCGATAAGCGGACGAAATTCTTCTTCGAGAACTTTTCCTTTTGCTTCGATCATTGCTTGAATTTCTTCTGGGAGTGCTGGTTGGTTAAACATATATGATTAATTCCTCTCTTCGATCATTTTCCTCACCAAGTATACTAAAAAAACCTTTATGCACTCAATACATAAAGGTTCGTCTTCTGTTATTTTACCATTTCTTTTGTGATGGCTCCGCAAGCAATGCGTTTCCCTGAGTTGCCAGAAGGGTTGCTTAAGTAATCATCTGCTTCTGCATGGATGATGAAACTTCGCCCGTTTTGATCAACCAATTGATTCGGGCCTCCTTTGACCGTCACATTCGGAACATTCACAACGACGTCAATTTGACCATCTGCCCCTACTTCTAAATTAGGCATATCTCCAGCATGATGCCCTTTTGGGTTGTCGAAGCCATGCTCTCTATGTGTCGGATTAAAGTGAGCCCCCGCCGTTTCAAAATCTGGCGTTTCACATATTCCTGTTTCATGAATATGAAAGCCGTGAGGACCTGGCGGCAGTCCTTTCGCTTTCACATGCAGATCCAGCCCATTTTCTGAGGACTCTCTTATTTCAATGCTCCCTATTTTTTGCCCGCTTTCGTTTATGAGTGACGTTGTCACTGGTGCTTGTTTAGGTGCGGCAACTTCTCTTGTTTCTTCTGTCGTTTCTTTTTTTGGCGGTGCATGACATGCTGATGCGGTAAAGATCAAACATATCATGATCATCCACACTGACTTTTTCATTTATGACTGCCCCCTTTTGCTATCAGTATGGACAAACTGATGAGAAGGCAAACAAAAAAAGCCGAAAATCGGCTTTTTTAGAAGAAACGTTTCGCACCTAGGTAGGCTTTTTTCCAATAAGGGTTGCTTAAGTTTGAAATTCCTACTCCGCTGTCACTTGCATGAAGGAAATCTCCTCCACCTAGGTATAGTCCCATATGAGAAGGACCTGCTTTGTACGTTGTGAAATAAACAAAATCTCCAACTTGTGGTGTGCTGACAGGCGTCATCATATTCCAGTATCCTGCTGTACTCAATCTAGATACTGATGAAACCTTATTAATGAGATAGTAAACAAAGCCGCTACAATCAAATCCAGCTGGTGTATTGCCGCCCCATCTGTAAGGTATGCCTGTGAGCTTTTTACCTTCTTGAATCATTGTCGTGATTTTTGCATTCATTGGAACGTCATTTTTATTATTGTTGACCGGTGTTGTTGAACCATTTGACGTAGAACCATTAGATCCCGTTGAACCGGAAGCTGTTCCGTTGATTTTTAATACTTGTCCAATTCTCAGCACATCACTTTTCAAGCTGTTTGCTGTGCGGATTGATTGAACCTGCACCTTAAACTGATTCGCAATTTTCCATAATGAATCACCTGATTTAACCGTATAAGATGTGGTTTTACTACTTGAAGACTGATTGCTGTTTGAAGGCGTGCTAGGTTGAGCAGGTGCTTTCGGCTGACTTGGTTTTGACGTCACCGTTCCTTTTACCTTCAATACTTGATTTGGATAAATCGTATCAGATTTTAGCGAGTTCAATGTTTTAATTTCACCAATCGACATATTTAACGAATTGGCAATTTTCCAAAGTGAATCGCCTAATTTCACTTTATATGTACTAGATGCTGACGACGAACTATTAGAACTCGTTGATTTGTTACTTGAGCTAGAATTAGATGTTGAGTTTGAATTTGAGGACTGGCTGCCGCTCGTTTTCGCTGTTCCAGACACTTTCAGCTTTTGTCCAGGACGAATGAGGTCACTGTTTAAGCTGTTCAAACTTTTCAAACTTGCAACTGACATTTTGTGATTCTTCGCAATCAGCCATAATGAATCCCCAAGCTTGACTGTATAGCTAGATGTTGTTGAAGCACTTGATTTCGTTGCTTTTGAACTTGTTGATGAGCTGGATTTTGAACTTTTTGCACTAGGAATCTTTAAGCTTTGTCCTGCAAAAATCATCGTCGTTTTTAATTGATTAAGAGATTGAAGTTCCGAAATACTTGTGTTGTACTGTTCGGCAATCTTCCAAAGTGAGTCACCGCTTTTCACCTTGATCGTCTGTGCTTCTGCCGGTGCAGCAATAACAGCTGAGCCTGCGATCGCTGAAACTGTGAGGCCGGTTACTACTTTTTTCTTCATAGATGAATCTCCGCCTTTCATGATTTCGTACCGTAAGACTTATGTACTAGTTTTGAGTTTAGCATTTAATGGTTCTGCTTCTCTTGCACTATTTTATCTTTATTTCTATAATATTACTCGACATGAAGACGTTGGGCAATACTAAATAGGTTTTAGAGCAGCAAACTCAAAATGCTAAAACAAAGCCATATCGTTTCTATCGGCTGTTTGCTGTATTTATAAACATTTTTTAAGGAATTTTTAAGTTGACGTTTAGAAATTTGTCAAAACAAGCACGTTGCTAGTTTCATAGTTCTATTCTACATGACAAATTTTTCTGTATCAAATGACTTTTTACTTAATTGCCTGTTTTTTCTCCTCAATAAAAAAAGCACCCTTCCCAATGAAGAATGCTGTGTTCATGTTTACTTTCTGATTTCTTGATCTTTTACAGTTAACGGATAGAGGACGCCTTCTTTCGCAAACGACATTTTCCCTGTTTCTTCTGATACCACAAGAACAAGGGCATCGGTCATGCCAGAAAGTCCAATGGCTGCCCGGTGTCTTGTGCCTAGAGAAGGGCTGACTTTTTTCGAGGTGAGCGGTAGGACATTTGCAGCGGAAACAAGCGTGTTTTCTTTCACTAAAAGGGCGCCATCATGAAGTGGGTTTCCAGGATAGAAAATGCTTTCTATTAATGATGCGCTAATTTTCGCATGGAGGTTTGTCCCTTTTTGTATATAATCCTCCACCTCATCTCTCCTTTGAATCACAATCAGTGCGCCATGCTTTTGTTTTGATAAGTTCTCAATGGCTAAAGAAAATTGAGCAAAACCTGGTGTGAATTCTTCCATATATGCTTGTAAATAAAACGAGGAAGCCTCTGCATGCATTTCATTAAACTGATCATGCAATGATTCGAGTTCACAAAGAAGGCATTGTTCCGTCTGGTCAAGGGAATCGACGATTTTCCTTGCATCCATCATAATTTGCGTTAAATGAGATTTCATTTCTAACTTAAACATCGCTTCTTCATTTGTGCGATTGATCATCTCACCATGTCCCTCCTTCTTTCGCTAGTGTCATAAAATAACAAATTGTGCACATTCTATTTGTATGGAGGTGAATTCAATATGACCATTCAAAAAGTGATTCAATATGCTTGCAGCATTTTAGGTGTTGTCAGTCTTTCTTTTATTTATGCCCAAATGTTCAAAAAAACGAAGCCCTCAAAGAAAAATAATCCGACGGAGAATTGATTTTTTTACATAGCGTGATATAATTCCTCTCGTTATTTCTGTTCAGAGAGGAACTTATGATGAGAGAAACGAATAGTATTCGAGCAAAGTTGGCACAATTTTTAACCATATTGATTCCGATTTTAATTACACAAGCAGGTCTTTCGCTCATCACATTTTTAGACACGGTGATGTCTGGAAAAGTGAGTGCAGAAGACCTGGCAGGTGTAGCGATCGGTTCGAGTATTTGGACACCTGTTTATACTGGTCTCGCTGGTATTTTAATGGCTGTTACCCCTATAGTGGCTCAGCTGATGGGCGGCGGCCGCAGGGAAGACGTTCCTCGTGCAGTCTTCCAGGCCATTTATTTATCTTTTCTTTTAAGTATCGTGGTGATTGTTATTGGATCGTTATGTGTTCCTTTTATTTTAGGGAGACTTGGGCTTGAACCATCCGTAGAAACCATTGCCCGTCATTTTCTCAGCTTCCTTGCTATTGGGATCATCCCGCTTTTTGGTTATTCAGTCATGAGATCGTTCATTGATGCATTAGGAAAAACACGTGTGACGATGTTCATTACGTTAACCGCACTTCCTATTAATTTTGTTTTAAATTATCTCTTTATTTTTGGAAACTTTGGGTTTCCAAAGCTTGGCGGTGCAGGGGCAGGTCTTGCATCTGCGCTGACGTATTGGGCAATTTTCATCATGAGTATTTGTATTGTCATCAAAGCCGAACCGTTTGCATCCTTTCGGTTGTTTCAGACATTACCTCGTTTTAACGTCTCCCGAATGGGTCAAATACTGAAAATCGGTATCCCTATTGGGTTTGCGATCTTTTTTGAAACAAGTATTTTTGCAGCTGTCACGCTCTTAATGGGTCACTTTGATACCGTGACAATCGCCAGTCACCAAGCAGCGATGAACTTTGCTTCTATTTTATATATCCTGCCGCTTAGTATCTCAATGGCTTTAACGATTGTTGTAGGTTTTGAAGCCGGTGCCATGCGGTATAAAGACGCAAAAAGCTACAGCTATATTGGCATTGCAACAGCTGTTTTGTTCTCATTATGTACCGCAGCACTCATCTTGTTATTTAGACCTGAGATCGCTGGTTTATATACAACTGAATCAGCTGTTTTACAAATGACACAGCACTTTTTGATGTATGCGATCTTTTTCCAGCTGTCAGATGCGATCGCCGCACCAATTCAGGGAGCTCTACGCGGGTATAAAGATGTGAATTATACACTGATTGCTGCGTTTGTCTCTTACTGGGTCATCGGCCTTCCAGCTGGCTACTTGATTGGCACGTATACCTCATTTGGAGCGTTCGGTTATTGGATTGGTCTGATTACTGGGCTTGCCGCAGGTGCCATCGTCCTATTTGTTCGTCTTAGATTGATTGAAAGACGTATGCATTCTGATACAACAGGAAAAGGCAGCTGACTGAAGTCAGCTGCCTTTCATTTAGTCATTCCATTGATACGTCCAGAAAATTTCTTCATCAAACCATTTTTGAACGACTGGTTCTTTGTTTTTCAACTTTTGTTCAAGCTCTCTTAGCATGCCTTCTGTTTGTGTTCTATGCGCTCTTAGTGCATTTAATTTGATATCGGCTACATCCGTAATATCAATCACAATATCGGCATTTCCTAGCACTTCTTCTCGATTTTTCGTAATGGCCATACAGTATGTGACGGGACGGTCTTCTTTTTTCTTGCGGTATAGAGCACGAATGACCGCTTCACCTGTCGCGTCATGATCAGGGTGTACACCATGACCTGGATAAAATGTGACAATAAGGGTTGGTTTCACTTCATCAATAATACTTTCCATCACATCCGCTAAATACTCATCATCTTCAAATTCCAACGTTTTATCCCGAAGACCAAGCATTCGCAAGTCTGTGACATCCATTTCTTTACATGCATTGATTAATTCCTGTTTTCTTAATTCAGGAAGTGTCTCACGGTTAGCATATGTTGGACTTCCCATATTTCTTCCCATTTCTCCAAGTGTCCCGCATGCATACGTCACTGGAATTCCACGTTTTCTGCTTTGCGCGATGAGCCCTGCGACCCCGAAGGATTCATCGTCGGGGTGAGGCAGCATCACAAGTACATGTTCGTTCATCACTGTTCCCCTCTCTCCTACACCTGAAATGGTGTTTCACTAATTTGTAATGAGATCGCTAGTTTTCCGTCTGGCAGGTGACCTGCTAACAGCAGGCGGCCTTGTTCATCAAACACGTAATCGGTTAAACCTTCTGCGTAAATCCAGCCATCTTCTGTTTTCATTCCGACTCGGTATGGACCTTGTCCTTTTATTTTCGCCTGTGAATAGACGACTTTTGCGTTGCGGATATACGCCACGACCGTCATATTTTGTTCATTCACATGAGCTGAATAAGAACCAGTTGTCGTTTCAAGATGAACGAAGACTGGCCGATTTAAAAACGATTCAAGATGTGCTGTGACATCTTCCGTTTGAATTGGTTTCATGAGTGGTTCCTTCCTTCATTTTGAATTAGTTCTCGCAGCTTTTTCGTATGTAAGCTGATCAGCTGTAGTTGATGACCCTGTTCAATCGTGCTTTCTAAAATTCTTTCCACAGCGAGTACATACTTTTGATGCAATGACTTTCTTGCGCGAGGATGGGTGCGTGCATCAAGCAAATCATCTCGTATCGCCTCGTGTAATGAAGTCATATCCACTACATCAAGCTGCCGATTTTTCCATAAAGATTGATAAGCGTGTGCAAGCTCATCGACTGATGACATGTGATCACCTCTACAGTTTTGGTAACAACTTATTATGACATGATCCGCCTGCAAAAAAAAGCAAACTGCTTCGTTTCTTTAATGAGAATTCGCTGTTTTTTTCATTCGCAGTTGAGAGGTTGTAAATAGTAAAATCGCCACCCAAATACAGAGGAATGTCACGATTTTTGCTGCAGATAAGTGTTCGTGATACACAAACAGCCCCAAAAAGAGTGTAATGGTCGGTGCAATATACTGCAAAATACCAACTTGATATAAAGGAATTCTTTTGGCCCCTTCAGAAAATAAAAGAAGCGGTACAGCTGTAAAGACACCTGCAAAAAATAATAGCCCAAGAGAGCCGAAGCTGCTCGGATTCATCGTGACAACAGGTTCTTTTAAGAAGAAGAATAAGTAAACAAGCGCAGCTGGTGCAAGAAGCAGTGTTTCAATGGTTAATCCAATGGCACTCGTAAAACTCATCCTTTTTTTAATCAGTCCATAAAACCCAAAACTAAAAGCCAATACGAAAGCCACGACAGGAAATGAGCCGTACTGAACAGTTGAGATGATGACCCCAGCTGCGGCAATGAGAATGGCGGTGGTTTGCATTTTATTCAGTCGTTCTTTTAAGAAAATGATGCCTAGTAAAACTGATACAAGCGGATTAATATAATACCCTAAACTCGCTTCCAGCATAAGATCGTGATTTACCGCCCAAATGTATACATACCAGTTGACCGAAATTAAAATAGCCGATAAAAGTAATGAAAAAAGTGCTTTTCCATCTATCATCAGACCTTTCACAGTCTGCATCGCTGGACGGACTTGCTTTAAATATAAAAGAATACCGCACATAAAAACAAAGGACCATACTATTCTGTGCGCTAAAATTTCGCCTGACGAAATATGCTCCATCAGTTTCCAATATAATGGGAACAACCCCCATAATGTAAAAGATGCAGCCGTATATAAGACACCTTTTGATTGTTGTTCGTTCAATCTAACCATTCCTTTCTAAACCTATCGTATATTATAGCACGCACATCACTTTATGGGCATATACTAATTCAGGGCATTTAGAAAGGATGATTTGCATGTTTGACTGGAACCGATTATTCCCTTTTCAAAAGCAATTTTCAAAAGAAGCGTTAAAAAATTCAGATCCTAAAGACGTTGAGCAATATGTCAATCAAGTCATGGAAAGTGTTTTCGGCTCCAATTATTCTGCTCAATTCCCCTTTCAGGATCCGCTGTCTCAGCAGCAGAAAACAAGAGAGACAGACGATAAAAAAAAGAAAGAGCCGAATGTTGAAGTATTTGAGACGACAGATCACGTGTTTGTCAAAATAGAGCTCGATCGTCCGAACACGGAAAAAGTAAAAATCAAACATACAGCCAATCTGCTGTTTATTGATCATTTTCCTGAAGAGAATAAACAAAAGAAGGTTGTCCTGCCTGCTGCTGTGAAAAGAAAAGGAACGAAGGCTTCGTATCAAGATGGTATTTTAGAAATTATGTTTTTAAAGCATGATGATCCAGGCATTTCTGAAATTGATATTCCATTATAAAAAGCCTGCTTTGAAATGGAAGCAGGCTTACTCTTTTTTCTTAATAATATGGTGGATATCCGCCGCCATAAGGTGGTGGAACAGGCGGTGGTGGTGGCGGGTAATATGGACGAGGATAATTAAAAATCGCACTTCCTAGAAATCCGCCAAGCAGTCCGCCGACTAAAGGAGCGCCAAAACCAAAAAACAAAGGGACTCTAGATTCATATGGCGGAATGCCAGGGGCACCGCCTCGAAAATACGGAGTATGAGGGTACATGCATTTCTCCTCCTTTGTCATGTGCCTAACATCAGCATATTCATTAGGAGACAAAACGTTTGGGCAAACCTAAAACTAGGCTTGCTCTTTTTTTTCACGAGATCCAGCATACTCCCCTGCCCAGCGCGATACTTCTCCGAACACACCATGTAATGCACTCCCTTTTTCGGTTAGACAATAGATGACTTTGACTGGCGTTTCAGGAAGTACAGTGCGCTTTATGATTCCTTCTTGCTCAAGCTCTTTTAAGCGTTCTGCGAGCATTTTTTGACTGATGGATGGAATAATGTCCGTCAGGTCTTTAAACCGCTTCGGACCATCAAGCAATACATGAATGATGAGACCATTCCACCTTTTTCCAAGAAGCAAAAAAGCTTGCTGAATGTTTGGACATAATTGAAATTCCATATATTTCAGCCTTTCTTTTCATAATCGTTTGACAAACTAACGGTATACAATTTAAAATATATCTCTAGTTACAATAAGTAAGTTTCTCACTTTTTTATTTATTGTACCATACTATTTGCAAAAACGGGAGGAAATATCCATATGGCGAGCGATCAAAAAACGATTGACATTTTAAAAGAAAGAGCTTCAGTAAAAGAGTATGATACAACTCATGAAATGACAAAAGAAGAGTTAAAAGAGCTTCTTGATATCACAACAAAAGCACCATCTGCTTGGAACCTTCAGCATTGGCATTTCACTGTTTTCCATAGTGCTGAATCAAAAGCAAAACTTCTTCCAATTGCTTACAACCAAAAACAAGTCTCACAAGCATCAGCTGTGATTGCTGTGCTAGGTGACCTTGAAGCCAATCTAAAGGGTGAAAAAATCTACAGTGAGCTAGCAGAACAAGGCTTCATCACAGAAGATATTAAAGAAACACTGATGACGCAAATCAATGGTGCATACCAAAGCGAGCAATATGCACGTGAAGCTGCGTATTCAAACGCTTCGTTAGCTGCTATGCAGTTAATGATTGCGGCGAAAGCAATGGGATATGATACATGCGCAATGGGCGGTTTCAGCAAAGAAGCGTACGTAAAAGAATTCAATGTGAGTGGTCGATACGAACCAGTGATGTTGATTTCTGTCGGGAAAGCAGCAAAAGAAGCTCACAAAAGCAATCGTTTTGACATCGAAGAAGTATCTGATTTCCTATAAAAAACGGCACAGTCTCAGCGTCATGCTGGGGCTTTTTTATTTGCTCTAAATATTATTTTTCCATACTTATTTTCAAGTCTTCCTTTCTCATTCTTCAGTATTTACCTCTTTTTAAAAATGAAAGCGTTATATTAGTATGATATTCATAAAAATGATTGTTTTTTCTGAAAATGGTCTTGTGATCTAATCTGACAACTGCTATTATTATGAAATTACAAAATATTAGAGGAGGAAAACATGAACAAAAAACTGATACTGGCGCTACTCATCGCGATTCCATTCATTGGACAGCTTGCACTGCTCCCCTTTGTGAATCGTATTCATCCATTTGTCATCGGGCTGCCTTTTTTCCACTTCTGGCTCTTACTATGGATTGTACTCACACCCGTTTGCACATTTATCATTTACAGGATGCAACATTCAAATGGAGGAACTGACGAATGCAAGGAAACTTAACAGCTTTATTGATTACTGCAAGTATCATTTTCATCGTCGTGGTCATCGGTTTTGCCGCTGGTCGTGATAAATCATCAAGACAATCAGTCGAAGAATGGTCTGTTGGCGGGAGAAAATTTGGCGGGCTTCTCGTCTGGTTCCTTGTTGGCGCAGACTTATATACTGCTTATACCTTTTTAGGGCTCACAAGTACAGCTTATACAGCAGGAAGTGTTGCTTTTTTCGCTATCCCCTATTCCGTTCTTGCTTATTTTATTGCGTATTTCTTCTTACCAAAACTTTGGACGGTTGCAAAAAATCACAAGCTGACAACACTTGCTGATTATGCACGTGAGCGATTTGACAGTAAACTGTTATCCAGTTTGATTGCCATTGTTGGTGTACTTATGCTCATTCCATACATTTGTCTTCAGCTAAGCGGGATTCAAGATACGTTAACTGTCGCTGGAACGAGTTATATTAATGTGAATGCAGTGGTTATGATTTCATTTATTTTAGTTGCACTTTATACATTTTTCAGTGGTATTAAAGGTCCTACATATACAGCCATTATTAAAGATATTCTTGTTTGGGTGATCATGCTCTTTATGGTCGTTTCCCTCCCGATTATTCATTTTAACGGCTGGACACCAATGATGAATACGTTAGCTAAGGAGGCCCCACAGCTTCTGACGATTCCTGAAAGCGGCCCTAAAGGCATTTTGTGGTTTATTACCGCATCAGGTGTTTCTGCACTCGCATTATTTATGTGGGCTCATGCAGCAACTGGTGTTTTCACAGCCAAAAGCGCAGATGCCATCCGTAAAAACAGTATGTTTTTACCTCTTTACAACATTGTATTGATTTTGGTCATCTTCCTTGGCTTCATTGCCTTTTTAGTCTTACCGGAAGATACAAATCCAAGATTTGCTCTTCTTCATTTAATTCAGACGTCATATGGCGGCGTGATGCAGGGGCTTGCGTATTCAACGATTGCACTTGCTTCTCTCATTCCATGTTCGATCATGGCCATTGGGGCGTCGAATTTATTTGCCAATAATTTGTACCGTGATTTAATCCATCCAAATGTGTCACCTAAACGGTTAACGATCATTACACGTTCGATGGTATTTATCGTGATCGGGCTTGCTCTTTTATTCGGTATGCTGTTCCCGACTGCGCTTGTCACGCTTCAGCTGATCGGTGTTTCTGGAATGGTTCAAATTTTCCCAGCCATTGCCATCAGCTTGTTCTGGAAAAAACAATCGAGAGAAGCAACGATTGCGGGGCTCATCGTAGGAATTATCGTGACCTTTACAGCGAATATGACACAAATGACATTCGGCCTTTATGAAGGCTTTCTCGGTTTACTAGCAAACGTTGTGGTCATCCTGATTTTGAATCCATTCTTCCAGAAGAATGTCACATCTAATTCTGTGACAAGTGATTTGTTTGAAAAGAATGGGAAAACAACGGAACCTGTGGCTAACAAAGCGTAACACAAGAAAAAAAGCAGTCCCCTGATGAGGGCTGCTTTTTCTATTTCATTTCTTTTTTCAACACTTCAATGGCTTTTTTCATTTGCGTATCATTTTTCTTGAGCTTATCTTGGATGTTTGTCATCAGTACCGTCGTTGTGTCCCCTGTCAGAATACCATCAGCCTTTAGATCGTGATCTGATTGGAACCTTTTCACGACCGACTGGAATGCTTGATCATATTCTCCATTGGCTTTTGCTTTGTAGCCAAGCGCTTGGAACATTTTTTGAGCCGCTTTGACTTCATCTCCATCATCATTCAGTTGATACGTCTTTTTCGGACTTAAATATGGCAGCTTCGCATAACTCGGCAGAGATGCTTTCACCTGTGGCTCAATTCCTTTTTTGTGAATCCAAGACCCGTCTGGTGTCAGCCACTTGGCAATGGTTAATTTCACACTAGAACCATCATTGTAGCTTTGGGCATTTTGAACAGTCCCTTTACCAAATGTCTTTTCTCCAACAAGTTGAATGCTAGAGGATTGGTGCAGAGCTGCCGCCATGATTTCAGCAGCACTCGCTGAACCGCCGTTTACAAGAACAACTGCCGGCTGATGAACTTTGCGTTCTTTTTCCGCTTTGTACACTTGTTTCTTTCCTTTTTCCTCAACCTGCATAATGACTTTTCCTTTATCGATAAAGTCATTGCTCATTTCAATTGCTTCTGTCATAATGCCGCCTGGATTATCTCTCAGATCAATGACAAAACCTTTTGCCCCTTTTTTCTCGAGGTCATCAATCGCTTTATCTAACTCTTTAGACGTCGTTTCAGCAAAAGACGTGATTTGGATTTCGCCTATTTTATCTTTTGTTAGTTTAGCATACACCGTTTCAAGCGGGATGGTATCTCTTGTGATTGTCACATCCACATTTCCAACACCTTGTCGGTTCAAATGCAGTTTGACATCCGTTCCTTTTTTCCCTCTGATAAGAGAAACGGCTTTATTCACTGACATACCTTTTGTACTTTTACTATCCACTTTTAAAATACGATCATGAGGTTTCAAACCAGCTTTTTCAGCAGGAGAGCCTTTAATCGGTGCGACAATTAAAATTTGTCCATCCTTCTCTTCTACTTGTGCACCAATTCCTTCAAATGAAGATGAAATGGTGTTGTTAAACCCTTCGGCTTCCTCCTGATCCATATATGTAGAGTATGGATCATCAAGTGATGCAATCATGCCTTGAATCGCACCGTCTACTAGTTTTTGATCATCCGTTTTTTCGTAATACTCGTTTTTTACCTTCGTATATGCAGCCATGAGTTTACTAAACTTCTCATCTCCTGAAACGCTGACAGCACCTTGTTTTGTGATCACAAATGTAATCGCTGAGGAAAGTGCTGCTGTCACCAGAATGGCTATCACGAACTTGAATTGTTTTTTCAAAAAAACACCACCTTTATCTCCTTTCATTATTATCAAGGACGATTCTTCATCCGTCAACCAAAGGATCAAACTTCTATTTGAAAAGATAAGCCATTTAGCCCTGCAATGCATAATCTTTAGAGAGAAACATGATAAAGAAAGAAGGGATTCCATGAGTGACTATGTAGAAATGCTTGCCTATTTTGGGGTATCAGGTGCCCATCCTGGTGGAATTGAGCTAACAAAAACGATGATTGAGCATCTTAACTTGGCGTCTGACGATCGTATACTGGATGTTGGATGCGGCACAGGACAAACAGCCACCTATTTAGGACATTTAGGTTATGAAGTAGAGGCGATTGATACACACCCTTTGATGATTGAAAAAGCCAATCTGCGATTCGAGCGGGAACAACTACCTTTCCGTGCACAGCAAGGATCGATCGAACACCTGCCATTTGCGGATGACTCGTTCTCTCTACTGATCAGTGAATCTGTTTTAAGCTTCACCCATTTACCTGCTGCGCTTGCTGAGATAAAACGGGTGCTTGCTCCTGGAAAACAATTGATCGCAAATGAGGCTGTGTTAAAAGTGCCGATTTCCTCAAAAGAACAGGCAGCCATTCGGGAGTTTTATGGGTTTCACTCCCTCTTTTCATTTTCTGAATGGAAAAAACAGTTAGCGTCCGCAGGATTCCGTGACATTCAGATTCTCTCATTCGATGAGCACATGGTGCAGGAGGAGCCGACCGAAATGGAATTATCAGATCAAATACCACCTTCTCTTTATGATACATTGCAGACACACTATGACCTGATTCAAACACACCGAGAACATCTGAGTCACCTTGTATTTGAATGTACAGTATAAAATGAGCGAATCTCCTATATGTTTTGTCCAAACTCTATGAAGTCTTTCGCATAGGATAAGAGTGAAAAGAGTTTGTCATAAGGAGGAAAAACATGGAGCGCTACTATAAACTTTGTCAGCAGCATATGGGGAAAGTAGCTAGAATTACTGATCGTCATGGCAGAGTACATGTTGGACGTATTGAGCGGGTGACAAACCGCAAAGTTTATATCCGACCAGTCGGCGGGTCCCGCGGGGGCTTAGGATTTGGCTATTACGGAGGTTATTACGGAGGCTATTATGGCTGGGGTCCAGCTTATGGCATTGGACTCGGTTTTATTACCGGCTTCGCATTAGCAGGTTTGCTCTTTTTTTAAAACGGCGTATAAAAGAAGGCCTCCCAGCTTCGGGAGGCCTTTTATTTGTTTATATTTTCTTCACTTTGTTCATGTACTCTTCGAATGTTAAATCATGATCATGCATCGCTTTTGCAGCTTCTTTCCCTACATAGCGCAGGTGCCACGGCTCATATTCATATTTCGTGATGTCTTCTTTCCCTTTTGGATAACGAATGATAAAGCCATATTTATAAGCATTTTTGGCTACCCATTTACCATCAGGTGTTTCACCAAATTTTTCAGAGATTTCAAAGCCGGCACTTTTTGAGGAAATATCCATAGCTAGACCTGTTTGATGTTCACTTTCCCCTGGTAAGGCTACGGCTTCTTGGGCTTTTTCTTTCCCTTTTAGTTTCACTTCACTATCAAAAATGACTTTTTGACGGTCATAGGAACGATAGCCCGATACTGCAGCAAGCTCAAAGTTTTCCTTTTTAGCACCTTTGAATAACTTCGCAAGTGCCTCCGCTGCTTCTTTTCGAATATATCGTTTTTCAATATCCTCTGAAAAAGAGAATTCCACTTTTGGTACAACGAGATCAGAAGGTTTATAGGTTCCTGGCAGTGCATATTCTTTGTTCACTAAAGCAAGCACATTTTCAGGGTTTTGAATGGTCTTCAGTCCGCTCACTACCTTGATGTCATTGAAATATTCACTCTTTAACGTCAGCTCTTGATTAGATGAATCTGCCGTATCGTTTGAGTTTTGCTGGGGTGATGAACTTGCTGCGTTCTTTTGTTCGTTTGTTTTGTTAGATTCAGTGGTACCGCTTTTCTGATCCAGCAACTGGCAACCTGATAATGCGGCCGTCAAACCAAGAATCGATGCGATTGAGAGTATTTTATAGCTTTTCTTCATGACATACCTTCCTTTTGCTCTACTAAAAAAATAAAGATGCGCTACATCGTAGCACACCCTTTATACTATTATAAAACAGAATCTAGTGCAATTAAGATCATTTCGTCAAATGTCGTTTGACGCTCTTCAGCAGTTGTTTCTTCTCCTGTTAGCACATGATCACTCACTGTCAGAATCGACAACGCTTTTCTGCCAAATTTTGCAGCAAGCGTATAAAGAGCCGTTGTCTCCATTTCGATCGCTAGAATTCCATATTGGTCCATCAGCTCAAGTGGTTTTTCATTATAAAATTGGTCTGCTGTAAATACATTCCCAACACGCACAGCTACATTTTTCGCTTCTGCTGTGTCGTAGGCTTTTTTCAGTAAACCAAAATCAGCACATGGTGCGTAATCAATCGGTCCAAATGCCACACGGTTCATTTGAGAATCTGTTGATGATGTTTGAGCTAAGATGACGTCACGTACATTGACATCTTTTTTGATCGCTCCGCAAGAACCGACACGGATTAAGCTTTGAACATCATAGCTTTGGATCAGCTCATTCACATAGATCGAAATAGACGGTACGCCCATTCCAGTACCTTGTACAGAAATGCGTTTTCCTTTATATGTTCCAGTATAACCATACATGCCGCGCACTTCGTTATAGCACACAACATCTTCTAAATATGTATCTGCAATATATTTCGCACGAAGCGGATCGCCTGGCAGCAATACCGTTTCTGCAATTTGTCCTTTTTCTGCTCCAATATGTACACTCATTTTTTAGCCTCCACTTACGTTTAACATGTGTTTAGTCCCATTTATTATAAACGATTGAGATCAAAAAAGAAAATACCAGCTGAAAGTAAAGCTGGCATCGTCGTTTATATTTAACTCATCGTCATTAGGCGTTCACTGCGTTTCCATCCTGCCGGAAAGAGCTGGTAGTAGCACTTCCCTTTTTTCTGGTCATCAATCACAACGATATCCCCTGTTGTGATAAACCGTGCATTGTAATCATTAGGGACTGTATCTTGTACATTAAATGTCGAGAATGCTTTTTCTAGTACATCAAGGTGTGTCCTGCCGCCAATCTTTGTCCGGTACACAGGCTGATGCCCGCTTTCTGCACCATATTCAGGTGTTTGATAAATGGTTAAGTGATAAGCTGAAGGTTTCTTTTGAAAAAATCTCAACGTCAATTGCATTCAAATCCCTCCCCTTTTATATAAAATTGGCTGGGATCTATGAATTTCCTTCTTCTATTTTTGTCGAATGACGGACAATTTTTCGTCAATCTTTTTACATATGAGAAATAAAGCTAGTCCTATCGCAAAGCCCCCTGCTACATCAGTGACATAATGAACACCGATATACATCCTGCTGATGCCGATCATCAGCACACAACATCCTGTCACCATGTAGACTGCTTTTTGTCTCTTTTTCAGCCACGGAACCATTTCAATTAATAGATAGGCGATAAATGGATAGATCGTTGCTGCATTCATAGAATGACCGCTCGGAAAGCTGTAATAGGTCTCATTCACTAGATGATCAAAGGCTGGACGCTCTCTAGCAAACAGTCCTTTCAGTTCATGATTGACCGTTTTTTCTGCTATATATAGTAGAAAAAGCAGCATAATAGAGTGGTAGCGTTTATACATAAACAGCACCACGCTAAAGATGAGCATGATTGGGACAAGCAGCGCACTGATACCAAAGTCAGTCAAAGTCAGCATGACATCATTTAAAAAAGGAAGTCTGATGTTTTCAAACGATAAGATGATCTGGTTGTCCAACTCCTGGAACATGCCAGACACCATAAGCGCAGCGATGGCGCCAAACAAAAGGAAAAAAATGATGACATACACGCGAAACAATTCCCCTCCCTTTCTACTCAGAATCTCTTCAAAGTATAGTGCCTACCGCGCCTCTTCTTCAACTATCATTGCTTTCCTCAGCATATATTCAAATGTAATATCGGCAAGCTCAAACGTTTCCAGCTCAGATGGTATGTACCCTCTTTTGACCAGCTCCGTGTAGAAGAATTCTGCAATTTCCTCTGTATCAATCACCAAATCTGCTTCTTTCATTGCTTTCCGCCTCCTTTTTTATGATGTATGAACGTCGCCTTATTTTTATTACAATTTGTCATAATGGCTCATTCCATACATATAAATGCAGTAAACGAAAAGAAAAGGGGCATGGGGCAATGAAATGGTTAAGCATTTTAGATGGACATACTTTTGATCAGGTGATGGGCCGTATCTTGAGGGGATGGTTTTATGTGATTGCTTTTTTCTGTGTTCCTTACTTTTTATTCGTGTTAGGACAAGTCTTCTTTTAACCAAAATGTTCGTTTAAACTTTCCAAAATAAAGTCCATCATATCCTTATATTCTTGGTCTTTGAAAAATTCATAGAGAATTTTATAATCATTGTAAATATCAAGAAGCTCATCCACTATAGATACAGCGAGAAATTCTAGTGATGCTTCGCTTTCTTGTTTCTCTTCTAACTGTAATAGAGCGGTTTGCACCATATCTTCCTCTATTTCTTTTGAGGTTTCTCCAACGTAATGCACAAAAAGAAGCTGATGAACAAACTGATCCATCTCATATTTCCTTAGGACAAGCGTCAAGTCTTCTTCTTCTGTTTCCAGCCATTCTCCGTCTTTTAACCTTGTCAGTTCATAAATGACATCTTCCCAGCCATCTTCAAGGTAGCGCCATATCTCAGTCCGATGGCCAATGATTTTAAATAGCTCTTTCCCGTAATCCTTTACATATACAACATCGCCAATGAGGAACTCATATTCAATGTCCAGCTTTTCTGTATCTACAATCACCCCGTCGTACTCATCGTAAAGCTGAAGTGATGTTTCAAAATAAAGCACCTCATTATGATTGACCTCATATAGATAATGCTGGTCAATTTGATGGACTTTTGTTATCGTTCCAACTGTGCCGTACATGACAACGACGACAATATCCCCTACTTTATATTTTGGTGCTTTCGCCTTCATTCTGTCTCCCCCTTGCCCGACTTTTGGTCTTAACGTATCGTATGCCGGCGCAAGGAATTCTGCATGGGCAACAACACCATGCAAAACGCCATTTTATTTCTTCATGAAAAAACCGCTTCTTCCATACGGAACAAGCGGTTGTGTGTGTTATTTTTTTTTGACTTCTACTTCGTATTGCTCAAAAGCCTCATCAAATGTCGTCATGGAGCTTAAATAGTCCCCATTTAACTCTAAATAGGCACATAGCTCATGATAATCAGTGGATGCTTTAGGAAAGCTGTGATCTTCATAAGCAGCATTTGCAAAATGACTGATTTCATCCTTCGGTTTTGGATGTCTGTACTTCATTAAATAATGGTAAAACGACTTCACCTGTTTTTCCCTCCGCGACACTCTATTTTGTTGTTATATTATACAGGAATTTGATGACTTGTATAGGCGGAGGTACAACTTATGAAGAAAAATCAAAGTAATTACGCTTTAATAACCGCTCCATGCTCATTAATTCTTCATATGAGATTTTTTCTGGAAGTTTTGTTTGATCGACTAAAATTAATTGATCTTCTATCTCTTTTACTGTCTCATCCTTCTGATACGTCATCCCGCAATGCGTGCAAGAAATCGAAGGCGTTTCCAAAATTTCAATCGATTGTGTGCCCGTGATGAGTTCCCAATAGACTGTGGTCTGTCCTGCGTTCGCTTTCTTCTCCTCACACCAATCACATGTCAGCAACGTTATTTCTCCTCCTTTACGGTTTGTTCTTTTTTGAGCTGGGCTTGATATTTCTTCTCTTTTAATTCATCTCGTTTTTCGCGTTTGTTTTTGAGCGTATCATGTTCAGGATTCGTTTCATAAGACTCTCTTCGTTTCATTCGGCTTAAATTTTCAGGCGTAAAGGATCTTGCTTCATCCTCAAATAGAGCTGTTATGCCAATGGCGGGTTCTTTCTTTTCTTCATAGATTTCATTAAAATACGCATCCGCTTGGCCGGCGACGTAATGTTCTGGCTCCGGATAAGAGGTGATCACACCTTCAAAGTTACGCAGGACCACTTTCTCTGGGCTTTGAGATAATAAATAATTTGGCTGTAAGGTGATCTTACCTCCTCCACCTGGTGCATCTACAACAAAGCTTGGCACAGCATAACCACTCGTATGTCCTCTTAAACCTTCAATGATTTCAAGGCCTTTTGAAACCGGTGTTCTAAAGTGGCCGATCCCCTCAGATAAATCACATTGATAAATATAATAAGGTCTGACGCGAATCATGACGAGATCATGCATCAGCTTCTTCATAATTGGAACACTGTCGTTAATTCCTGCTAGGATCACCGCCTGATTACCAACAGGCACGCCAGCATTGACAAGTCGCTCACACGCTTCTTTCGCTTCTTTTGTGATTTCAATGCTTGTATTAAAGTGAGTGTTCAGCCAAACAGGATGATATTTTTTTAAAATCTCACACAATTCATCTGTAATTCGCTGTGGAAACACGACCGGCGCACGTGTTCCAATTCGAATGATTTCAACGTGAGGAATGTCTCGTAAGTTTTTCAAAATGTATTCAAGCACTTGATCATTAATTAACAGCCCGTCACCGCCTGAAATTAACACATCCCGCACTTCAGGGGTTTCTCTAATATATCCAATGGCGGCATCTAATTGCTTTTTCGGCACACCCATCCCGATCTGACCGGAAAAGCGCCTTCTCGTACAATAGCGGCAGTACATGGAGCACTGATTTGTGACAAGAAACAGCACACGATCTGGGTAGCGGTGCGTTAAACCTGGAACAGGTGAATCCTCATCTTCATGGAGCGGATCTTCGAGGTCATATTTTGTTTTATGAAGCTCCTCTGCAATCGGTACAGACTGCATACGAATTGGGCATCTTGGATCGTCTGGATTCATCAGTGAGGCATAGTAGGGTGTAATGTTGAGTGGAATGGTTTTCGTAGAAATCTTCACCCCTTCTTTTTCCTCTTCTGTTAAGTTCACGACTTTTTCTAAATCTTCAAGCGTTTTGACCGTATGCGTCAGCTGCCAAATCCAGTCGTTCCACTTTTCCTCGGGTACGTCCTTCCAAAGTTCAATGTCCTTCCAATGTCGCGCAGGTTGATACAGTTTTTGATTCATATCCATTCCCCCTATCAGCATTCACTTTATACTATGCAAGTTATGTGCCAACATGGGAAAATGCCCCTATTCTTTACAAAAGGAGCTTTTCCGTCAAATTCACCTGTTTGAAGTGCCTACTTTTCGGCATCTGTATATTTTTTTAGTTTATACTGCAATGTTTGTCGAGGAATTTTTAAAGCGGCTGCCGTTTGCTTAATATTCCCTGCGTGCTGTCTTAAAGCTTCTTGAATCAGCGTTTGTTCAAATGACGTCACTTGACTTTTTAATGAGGACTCTGGCGGATGACTTTCTATCTGATGCGTCCGCAAATGAGCAGGGAGATATGCTGGGGTGATTTCTTCTGCTTCCTTTGGCATCATCAAGACGGCATGCTCGATCGTATGTTTTAATTCTCTGACATTCCCTGGCCACTGATGGGCCATAAATACTTGGACGGTTTCTTCAGAAAGGCGGTTGACGTTTTTAGAAAATTGCTGATGATACGTTTGAATAAAGTGGCGGGATAACAGCTGGATATCATGCTTCCTTGTGCGAAGCGGCGGGATATGAAATGATGACACATGCAGTCTATAAAATAAGTCTTCTCTTAACATTTGTTTTTTAACGGCTTCAAATGGGTCGATATTGAGGGCAGTAATCACTCTGACATTTACTTGAACCGCCTTTGCATCACCTATCCGGCGGACAACACCATCCTCTAACACACGCAGTAATTTTGTTTGAAGCGTAAGCGGCATCGCTTGCAGCTCATCAAGAAAAAGCGTACCGCCATCTGCTAACTCAAACAGCCCCTTGCGATCTATTGCGCCCGTATAACTTCCTTTGACAGACCCGAATAAAAGACTTTCAAGCAGCGATTCTGGAAGAGCAGCGCAGTTTTGCGGGATAAAGACTTGATCTTTCCGATCAGATGCATGAACAATCGCTTGTACGAGTACCTCTTTTCCTGTCCCAGTTTCCCCGAAGACCATAACCGATGAAGGATATGCAGCAGCTTTTTTCGCTTTTTCCAGCATCTCTTTTAAGTGTGGATCATTTGTTAAAAATGAAGAAAAATCGAGCATTTGAGTGGTCTCCACGGCACCATCCGTTCGTTTTTTTTGATCTAAACGATTCGAAAGCGCCGACAGCTTCGACACATCCTTCGCTACTTCTACCGCCCCAATTAACTTGCTGCCTTCCATAATGGGCAGTGTGGTGTTGACAGTCTCAATTTTTTCTCCATTTTTATTCAAATAGGTTTGCAACGAATGATAAATGGGTTTTCCTGTTCTAAGTACATGCATGAGTGTACTTGTCTTTTCAGTTAATGAAGGATACACATCCAGTATGTACTTGCCAATCACCTCTTCTTTCGCTAAACAGTCGAACTTCGCTGCATTATGATTATAAAAGATGGTGACCCCTTGATCGTCTACAACGTGAATCGCTTCATCGATAGCTTCTAAAATTAATTCAAACCAATCCGCTCTTTCGACAACCTTCCCCACTATTTCCCCCTCACTTTCTATGCCGAAAATCCGGCACAGTATTGCCCAATTTTCAGCGGTTTGATGATATTCAACGTGTTCCCCTATCCTTTTCACGTTTCGCTTTTTCCTTTCGATCTCCTGCTTTTTTCGTCAATTCTAAAAAAAAGCACCCCTCTTATGAGGAGTGCTTTCGTCCTGACATCTGATAAAGAGACAAGTCAAATTCCTGAAGAGACTCCATATACAGCGGCACAATTGGCTTTCCTTCTTGAAAAAATGCAAATTGAGAAGGTTGTAGTTTGATTGGCTGATGGTAAAACGCAAATATTTTCACTACCTCAGGAACAATTCGGCAAAAGGTATCATGCACAAATAAATAGACATCTTGTTTCCATTTAAACAGCCGTCTATTTGGTGGGCTGAATATAGGAGATACTTGAATGATCTTGCCATCCTCAAACGTCTCCAGCTGCTGTTTTGTGACCGTGTATATCTCCTTTTGATGAAACTGAAAATATTGCACATCACGTTTTGAATCAAACCGTCTTTTTGTCTGATGTTCAATATAATAAAATGTTCTGCCGTTATCTGCGGTGACGACTGTATAATTTGGGACTGTCAGCGGCTCGTTCATTTCATATTTCATCGCACATAACGAGGGAACACGAATCGCACGCCTGTTCTTTTCATTCACCCAGCGCCTGTCAATGCGATGAAGATATCCGCTAGCGATTTGATAATAAGCACCTTCTCTGTCAATCACAGCTCCGTCAATTAAATCGTAGGGCATACTCGCAAACATATGATGGAATGATTGTGGCGTTTTATATGTGGTATCAAGTACTTCTTTTAATGGAAAGAACGCAGCAAAATGATTCAGTCTCATCCAAAACACAGAGTCAGCATGATGCCAATGTTTTGGTTCGTCGGCCCAGTATTGTCCGTATTTTTCACGAATAAGCGGAAGCAGCCGGCTTCTATGCATAACAGAGCAATGGTCGACTTGAAAGGATGCATGCTCCAACACTTGATCTGCTTCTCGAACGAAGCTCGCCGTTTCCACCAAATGCTGATTCACATGCACGACACGCTGCGAGGAATAGACGATATCTATGTGAGGCTTCGATTGAAAAACCTCGACCATTTTCTCTAAACGATCTTTTCTGTAGACTGTATCATCAGTTACATAACAAACCAGCTCACCTGTTATACGTGTTAATGCTTCATTAATTAGCGTTGCATAACGTACAGTCTTCAGCCGGTTTGCAGGATGAATTTGATGAGAATACAATTGAATGCGCTTATCCACTAAATAAGGCTGCATCTTTTGGATCGTTTCTTGTTCAGAGCCATCATCCATGATCAAAAGCTCCCAATGCTGATACGTTTGTTCTACCACACTCTTTAGCACACGTTCAATGAAATCAGGTTTGTTGTAGCTTGTTAATATCACTGATACTTTCATGACCATTATCCTTTTTTAAATAGATTAAAAAGCCCCCCAGCTGACAATGTTCACATAAGGAACACTTACTCTTAGTTGATTTGTCGCATTTTTAAAGACTGCTACTGAGTCAAACAATTGTACGACAACCACGTTTTGCAGCACATCTCCATTGACTAAATGAACACGCGGCAGCGGAATGCCGAGCTCAAGCCACGGGCGCAGCAATTCTTTAATCTCTGACGCACTCCCTTCCTCACTTTCCTCTAAAAGATGAAGAAGAAGTATAATCAACACAACTTCAAGTATTCCTTCTGTTTCTAGTAATTCTTCGTTCCAGCCATTTAATAGTTGTTCAAATTCCATTCAGATTCCCTCTTTCTTCTCGTTTGATCTTTACTAGAGTATGAGGATCACTTCATTTAGCATCAGCATTTGAAAACATTTTTCAAAAATGTGTGAAGTCATTAAATAAAAAAAAGAACAAGGAATGAGCATTCTGCTTATACCAAAAAAAGAGAACGGCATATACATAGTGGTGTGTTTGAATGGATGAAGAAAGGATGGGGAAAACATGAGCGAAAAGCGTGCCGAATTAAAAAAAGAGCTATTAAAGCTGTTTTTCAAACCGCTTAGTCATGCGTTAACAGTTAATCTCGAAGAAGGAGGAGTTCAAGTGGAAGAAAAATTGAACGATTTATTTAGTGAGGTGGCTGCTGAAGCATCACCTTCAGATTCTGCTACAACACTCGACGTATCTCAACCAGCAAGATGGATTTTCGCAAGACTTGCACCTGGAACAGTCATTAGCATTGTCATGGACTCAGGTGACTTAATCGGACCCGTACAATTCGTATCATTCGATGCTTCAACAGGTGTTGTTTTCGTCACACAAGAAAGCTCTGTGACACCTACAGGCTCTGCAACGACTCTATTAGATGTAGATAAAGTAGAAAGTGTTACGTTCACATCTTAATGTGAGAGGGCCATCATGAAGCTTCTTTATATCAGCTCTGGCTACGGTGGAATCTATCGGATGTTCGATCAATGGATAGAAGATAGCTTCATTGATTCCCCCTTTTCATGCGTCAAGGTGGAAAGGGAAACTCTACCCGCTCATATGCACAAAATCCGGACATTTTCTCCGGATTTTGTTTTCATGATGATCGGTGATCATATTCCAACAGAACTGCTTCATCAATTCAAACAAGAAAAGATCCCCGTTGTACTGTGGATGACAGAAGACCCTTTTTATATAGATGTGTCAGCTGCATGTGTAAGTGATGCACAGCTGATCTTAACGATTGACGAAGGTGCTTTGTCATTTTACAAACAAATGGGCGCTGATCACACGCACTACTTTCCCATTCCAACCAATACACACGTATTTCAGAAAAAAGAATCACCACATGAGTCGTGCATCTATGACATTGCACTCATTGGCTACCCTTATCCAAACCGCATCAAAGCCATCGATACACTCTTACATCAAAACAAATGGCGCATTCTCGTAGCAGGAAAAGAGTGGCATCGCGTGTTGAATAAATCACGCAGACGATATCGCGATCTCACACTGATGACCCACTGGCTGAGTCCCGAGCAGATGGCAGACATCTATCAAACATCAGCCATTGTTCTGAATCCGCACAGGCCCGCGCAATTTGCCTATAATCAAAACAAAACCAATGTTCAAAATATGAGCCTCAACAACAGAGCATTTGATATCGCTGCAAGCGGAGGCTTTCAGTTGACAGATCTACAACCGTCACAGGCATTTTCAAGCTTCGCTTTTTACACACATGAAAACGATTTGATTAAGCAGGTCGAGCACTATGTAAAAAACCCTCAACAAAGACAAACGGTTGCAGAGAACAATTACGAGCAAGTCGTTCGCTGGAACACATTTGATACGCTGCCTTACAGACTTTATGAAATAGTCAAAAGCGCCCTATGACCGGGCGCTTTTTCTAATTGCCATCATCTTATGCCGTTCCTTCTGCATCTTGTCGAGCCAATAAAATCTTCTCTGCCTTTTTCCGATCTTCCTCACTTTTCACAACAAGCGATTGCGCATGATCCATCATATATGCACCAACAGATCCTTCTAAAAAGGAATGAATGCATTCTTTTGCATATGGAACATGAAACGCATAGACAGTTCCATTTAAACGTCCATACGTATAAGGGTGCTCCTGAGTTGGTACAAAAAAATAATGATTGTCCTTATACAGGCTGGCTTCATTGGTGTCATGAAGTGTCCAAGTTTCATTTGGATTTTCTAACGCCTCTGTAAAAGAAGCCGCACAATCATATCCCCCCTCTACTAGAAGCTGCAAGCAGTTCTCAATATCTGCCGTCTGCCTTAGTGGTGATGCTGGATGCAAATACAAAACAATATCAAACGTCTTTCCCTCTCGTTCTAAATAAGCAAGTGCATGCTTCACAGCTACTAAAGAAGGTGTTTGTTCCGTCACATGTGTGCTTGGCAGTTCAATCACATTTGCTCCGTAGTGAGATGAAATGATTTGAGTATTCACATCCTCTGAAGATACGATGACTTCATCTAATTCAATCATTTGTAATAATGGCTGAATGGTCCAATAGATCAGCGGCCGCTCCGCCAATACGCGAATGTGTTCAGCATGATGTCCCTGCTTGCTGCTAAAAGCTGGTATCATAGCTAAAATACGATTTCCCCTATACATGTATGATCTTCTCCCCTCGCGCAGCTCAGTATCAGAGAATAAATTCTGAGAGCTGAACTGATCACCGTACTGAAGTTCTTCAGGTGCCTCGCTATTCTACTTAATCTTCTATCTCTACATATTCTATTAAGTCGTCAAGCAGATGGTTATAATTGGTTCACCTAATTTATGCATAAAGTGGTTCTTTTCCTCAAACGTCTTCCACTCTTTCACATATGATGCAAAGTAGAGAAATGAGAGTTGGGGGATTAGATATGTCCAAACAAATAGAAACGAGTTTGAAGACCTTTTTTCGTGACAAAATCATCTTGGTCACAGGCGGTACGGGTTCGATTGGCCGGCAGATTGTGAAAAAATTAACAGCCTGCTCTCCTAAAAAGGTCATTGTCTTCAGTAAAGATGACAGTAAACAATACATGATGAAAAACGAATATGCGGCGCATCCAGAGGTCGTATTTGCACTTGGAGATGTGCGGGATGCCAGCCGCGTCAGGCAGCTTGCCAAAGGGGTAGATATCATCTTCCATGCAGCTGCACTCAAACAAGTACCCACCTGCGAAGATAATCCGTTTGAAGCTGTCCAAACCAACATCATCGGCGGACAGCATGTCATTGAAGCAGCACTTGAACATGAAGTCAGTCATGTTGTCAACATTTCAACCGACAAAGCGGTTTCTCCGACAAATGCCATGGGAGCTACAAAATTAATTTCAGAAAAATTGTTTTTTCAAGCGAATGAAAGTATTTCAAATCAGAAAACGAGGTTTTGCTCTGTCCGGTTTGGCAATGTGCTTGGATCAAGGGGTTCCGTCATCCCCATCATGCTTCAACAGTTGTTAAATGAACAACCTCTAACTGTAACTGATCCTAAGATGACACGCTTTTTTATGTCTATCGAAGAAGCTGTATCCCTCACGCTTGAAGCAGCTATCATGATGAAAGGCGGCGAAACATTCATTCTCAAGATGGAGTCATTACAGCTGGCTGATCTATTGAAAGCATTTCATGAATATGCCGGTCGTCAGATTAATGTTCCTTCTCCTGATATTCTCGTTGTCGGAAAAAGACCTGGAGAAAAACTTCACGAGGAACTCACATTCCCTCACGAGGCAGATGCACTGTTTGAACATGAACAATTTTATGCCATTTTACCAAGACCACATCTTCACCCTCATTTTCAAAAAGTTCATTTGACCCATTACACATCAAACGAAGCACCGCTCATTACAAAAGAGAAGCTGTTTCACATCATTGAACAATTACATCATACCCACCATAAAAAATAAAAAAATCGTCACACGGAAGCAGCTGACTTCCATGTGACGATTTTTAAAATCAATTATTGAAAGATGTGTTTCAAATGACCATAGCCTTCTTTTTCAAGATCATCCTTCGGGATAAACTTTAAAGCGGCAGAATTAATACAATATCGAAGACCGTTTGGCCCTGGGCCGTCAGGGAATACATGACCAAGGTGAGAGTCGGCCGTCTTACTGCGAACTTCAGTCCGCACCATGCCATGGCTCGTATCTACTTTCTCTTCTACCTCTTGATCTTCAATCGGCTTTGTAAAACTTGGCCAGCCGCAATGGGCATCAAATTTATCTAAAGAAGAAAACAATGGCTTGCCTGAAATGATATCTACATAAATGCCCTCTTCCTTATGATCCCAAAATTCATTTTGAAATGGCGGCTCAGTTCCATTATTTTGCGTCACTTCGTACTGCATTCGGTTTAATTCTTTGATGCGCTGCTCTTTTTCGTTAGCCATTATTTATCACTCCAATGAGATTGAATAAAACCTGCTCTGCCCGAACCGACATGGTATCGTTCGTAGTGCATTTTGTTCTTTTTATAATAATGCTGATGATATTCCTCAGCAGGATAAAAAGGACCAGCCTCTAAAATTTCTGTCACGATTGGCTTTTGGAAAATTCCACTTTGGCTCAGCTGCTCTTTTGATGTTTCTGCAAGTTGCCTTTGTTTTTCATTGTGGACATAAATCCCTGTACGGTAGGACTCTCCTCTATCACCAAATTGTCCTCCATCATCTGTTGGGTCTATTTGCTGCCAATATAGTTCTAATAGCTTCTCATACGGAAAAACGTCTGGATCAAAGGTAATTTGAACGGCTTCTCTATGGCCTGTTGTATTTGTACATACTTCCTCATAGGTTGGATTCACTGTATGTCCGCCAGTATACCCTGATTCAACTTTGATAATGCCTGGCTGTTCATCAAAAGGTTTAACCATACACCAGAAACAGCCTCCAGCAAATGTGGCTAATTCTTGTTTTTCAGACATATTAGTGCCCCCTTCATTTAAAAAATGGTATCATCATATTATAACATGATAAAAAATAATGAAAATGATACGACTTGTATACCTAAAAACAAATGAAAGCATTCTGTCGTATCTTAAAATATAATGGGGGTTTAATGATTGGAACAAAGAAAACAAATGATGTATGAAATGGATACTTTACTGAGAACCGTATTTAAGCAAATACGTTATGAAATTAACAGCTTGCTTGAAAACGAATTATCTCGGAATGAATTTCTCATTTTAAATCTGCTGCGTGAACAAGGCGCAAAAAAAGTAACGGAATTCGCCTCAATTCTCGGTGTATCAGCAAGCCATATTACAGCTGTAACCGACACGCTTGTAGAAAAAGGCTGGATCACTCGTATCCGTTCAAAAGAGGATCGACGCATCATCAAAATCCACTTAACCGATAAGGGTAAGGAAATTACTGAGCATTTTGAGAAAAAGAAAACAGAATACTTCATGGAACGATTTGAATCATTTGATGATGAAGAACTGAAAACGATGATCAAGTTATTTAAAAAGCTGGATAAAAGTCAAAAGGATTAAGCATAGATTTTAGCGTGGAGGACATGCTACGGATAAAAAGGTGGAATGAACCATGACAAGTCCATATCTTTGTCCGAACTGCAAAACCAACAGAACGCGTTTTAACCTCATCGAGCAGCATTCAGAACCTGTGAAACTTGATCCAGCAACTGGAGCTATTGTCGAAACATATGAAGGAGATCAGCTTTCTCCTTTTCACATGAACTATCAAGGACCGAAAATCAAAGTCCAGTGCGGCGTGTGCGGATTAATTGAGGATGAAAAAACGTTCATTAAGCTGGCTGAATATCATCAATATTCATCTCCTTCTTAATACGAGAGCCTGACACTTTTTGTCAGGCTTTTTTCTATGTTTCTTTTGCCTATACAGATCGTCCCTTTCTTGCATACGCTACAAAAAACACATTGCAGAGAAAGAAGGGATAAAGACGTGCAGCAGCTCTACGAGATGAATCAATTTCTATATCGTCCATTAGCTACCTTTCCCCCATACCATCCGAGAAACACCATTTCCAAAGCTATTATTCGTTTATTTCACGCTGCACCGGATTTAAGTGAGCTTGCTGTATTTGTAAATCAGCAGCCAATCCAAAAAAAGCTGCCATACGGTCAGCTGTCTGCTTATATGGAATGGGATGAGGGTGTTTATGAGATAGAAGTATTCAAGCTGGCTACAAAAGAAAGAATTCTTTCTTCTCGTATGATGATTAATGGAAACGAGACTTACACGCTATGTATCACAGGAGCTCGTACCGGCTTTGCGCTGCTCACAGAAAAGCAAGACTCGCTGATTAAGCAAGATGAGCTATCAGCACTCACGTTTATCCAGCTGTCACCAGACCTCCCTTTCATTGATATATATGAACGAGATCAAGGCATGTTATCAAAGGAGCTCGGATATGTGAACGGCACCCAAACCCACCACTTCTCTCCGAATAAGTATCACTTTGAATTAAAAGCTGCCGGTACTCAAAGTGTACTGCTTGATATTCCGAAAGTTCACCTGCAAACAAAGCGGGCCTATCTTATTTTACTTCATGGATTTGCAAACGGAGAGCCAGAGCTAATGGCAAAAGTCGTCTTGTCTCACCAAATGTAAACAGAGCCTTTCCAAATGGAAAAGGCTCTCAGCGTGTAGACAAACCCTCGCATTCGGTGTCAGTCCTGCGTGCCGGTGCTCACGAATGTCACATTCACTCTGCGCCGGTACTCGTCCTTCCTAGAATGCAAAGATTTTCAATCACGCTGAAAATAAGATAAATAGCCTTTCCAAATGGAAAAGGCTATTTACGAGACATCTTCAGATTTTTCTTGTTTTTGAAAATCAAAAGCAAGAATCATGGTACCTAAAAATAATGCACAATAGGCGATATTTAAGTAAAACTGGTCGATATTTTCTGCTTTTAAATGAGAGGCAGCTGTCATGCCAAAGTATGCAGCAAATAAGAGCGACAGTAAACTAAAATATTGATAGACTCGCTTCATAGTTTCACTCCTGACTTACACGTTCTATTGCTTTGGATGATAATATGAGAATTCAATTTCATCATTCTCAAGGTCAATTTTGTTCGCTTTGACATACATATCATTCGTCAGCGGCATTTCTGAAAGGCGCACTTCCACCGTTTTTTGGTCTGGTTTCACATGAACGAAATCAGGCAGTTCATAGAATTGACCCATGTAGCTTAAAACAAAACTGATTGGGATGCTTAATTGTCCAATTGAAAAGTCATCTACTTTCAGCAGAACATCCCCATTATCTTCAACAGATGGTGTAAATGATACATTTGCATTAATCGTTGAAGAAAAAGCTTTGATTGCACCTGTTACTTTCACATCTTGGTCAATCGCAACATGAAAATCGGGCATATCGCTTGATCCTTGGTTTTTCAAATAATCATTGACAAAGCTGGTAAGCGACTCTTTTGAACTAGAAATGTTAAAAGCATACTCGCTGTTTACTTCTTTTTTCGAAGCGGATTGATCGCTCGGCAGCAGCATAAAAATACCGCATACAAGAACAATCAATAGATTAATTGACAGTAAAATAAAAAATAAACTCTTCCATTTTTTCATCTTTTCACCCTATTCCTTCGGCAGTCCTTCTTTTTTCACTTCTGAGAATAAACGATTTGCCATAAGAGAGTACCCCTTTTGGTTTGGGTGGAAATCATCATCTGCCAGTAATTTTTCATCTTTATCATCTTCAAATAAATCTGCTACATCGATCATATCAGCATTGCCGTCTTTTTTTAGTTCTTTTTCGGCAGCAGCATTCCAGTCTTTGACGACCTCATCAATATCTCTCAGCTCAGACAAGCTGAACTTAAAAGGATTGTACATACTGACATACATGATTTTTGCATGGTCATTATGCTCTCTTAATTGAGCAAGAATGGTCTTAAAACGCTCTTCAAAAGGACCTTGCTCTTTTTGAAAAGGAGCAAATGTCAAGTTGAGCACATTTTGACGGACGACATGCATTAAGTCATTTCCGCCGATCGTAAAGAAAATATAATCAGCGTCTTTCAGTCCATCCTGCACTTTTTTTTCTTTTAATCTTTTTAATAAATCTACCGTTCTACTGCCTTTAATGGCATAGTTTTTTAATGTAACAGACTGTACACCGTCCACCGCTTCTATCTTGTCACGGGTGATGCCGGCATACCCTTTTTTATTTTGATCTCCGATTCCTTCTGTTAAGGAATCTCCAACCGCTGCGATCGTAATATGTTCTTTTACGTTTTGTGTGTCTTCTAGTTTATCCTTTATGCCAGCCTCTTGCGCGGAACATGCAGAAAGAACAAAAGCTAGAGACATCACAATCAAAATCAAACGAGCCTTCAAACGATGATGTCCCTCCTTTTTCTGATTAAAAAAGTGTATCATGTTTTCGCTCATTTGAACATCCTCATGCTAGCTTCGATTCAGTGTTTTGATGTCCTTGATGATTTCATCATATGGCGTATTTTGAACACCATCATAGTTTTTCATCACTTTTCCTTCTTGATCAACGAGGAAAAACAGAGATTGGTGTATCACTTGGTCTTCGTCTTCAGGTTTTTTCACAATCGTCTTAAAGCTTTTCATTGCAAATTTTTCAATCGCTGACTGCGAGTAACCAGTGAGAAAATCCCAATTTTTAAAGGATAATGGATATGCTTTTGCAAATTCCTTTAGCTTTTTCGGTGAATCCACCTCTGGGTCGACGCTAAATGAAATGATGTGCGCATCCAATTTTTCCTCTTTTAACCGTTTTTGTAGCTCTGTCATATGTGCGGTCATCGGCGGGCAAATCGTTTCACAGCTTGTGAAAATAAAATCTGCCACCCAGACTTTCCCCTTTAAATCGTCGAGCGACACCTTTTGACCATCCTGGTTTTGATACTCAAACGGCTGGATTTGATAATTTAACGCATCCTTGATTTGTCCATTTGAACATGAGACTAAAAGAAGCACGCTTATGATCGTAAGCGCACCAAATAAGGCTCCCCTTTTTGTATACATGACAATTACATCCCCTTTTCAATCAATCGGTATAAAAAGTAAAGCCTATAGCGCCCTTACCAGTATGACAGGAAATAATCGGTGTTGTATAAGCGATGTCAACTAGTGCATCAGGTGTGTGATCAAGCAGTGCTACTTTAAGCTTTTCTGCAAGTTCTAATGCGTCTGCATGTGCAATCCCAATGGCCTGAACGGTTTTCCCTTTCACCGCCTGTACATACTGTTTTGTCAAATAGCGGACAAGAGCGGAGTAACTTCTCACATTCGCTTCTGGTGTGTATATGCCGTCTGTTAAGCTGGCAATTGGTTTAATATGAAGAAGTGAACCGATCAGCGCCTTTCCTCTTCCAATTCGTCCACCTTTCACGAGATTTTCTAATGTATCGATTGTGACAAATAGCTTTGTTTTAAGACGAATTTTGTCCATTTCTTTGAGGATGTCATCACGGCTTGCCCCTTTTTTTGCAAGCTCTGCTGCTTTGGTGACTTGAAACCCTAAACCATAGGAAATAAAATTCGAATCGATGACAGTGATATGTCCGTCTACCATTTTAGAAGCGCTTTCAGCAGTTTGAACCGTACCACTCATCCCACCAGTTAAATGGATACTAATAACTTCGCTTCCATCTGCCGTCAGTTTTTCATATAATTCGACGAATTGACCGATGGCAGGTTGAGACGTTTTCGGCAGTTCCTCAGCGGCCTCCATTTTTTCAATAAATTCATCTGGCTGTATGTTCACTCGGTCAATATAATCAACCCCAGAAATGGAGATATTGAGCGGAATGACATGAATGGAAAGATCATTGATTTTTTCTTGCGGAAGGTCCACAGTTGAATCTGTTACAATTTTAATTTGTTTCACTATCGTCTCATCCTTGCTGTCTTAGTCTTTACATATGATATTACCTTATTTCGTGCATACTTGAAAACAACTGTCAGAACGTTTTTGAAATTGTCACATTTTCTTCTTTTCATGTAAAAAATCCTTGCCAAGATGAGTAGCCGCCATTTGAAAATGGCCGCTCACTCTCTTTGGCAAAGATTCCAATTTACGCATTGTGTTTTAGTGTAGGCTCTTGGTAGATCTGTTCATATGTGCTCCACTTGACGTTACGTTTCACATCCTCCCTGAAAGAGTACACATGCCTCTTTCCCTTAGATACATAGACTTTTTTCAAGAAAGCTTCAAGTCTAAAGGTGAGCATGAAACCATAGGATTCATCTCCCTTTAAAACAGGGACTTCTGTTACCTTGATCTGAGCTCCATCCATCCGTCTAAAACATATTGTTTTGAGCAGCACAAACGATCAATCCTCTTTTCCAATTATCTGTTAAGCCTAAATAAATAGGTGGAATAAATCTTGATCTTTATTCACTTCAACATAGTGGAAGCCTTTTTTATTCATTCGGTCAATCAGCGCTGCATAGTCATCTCTTTCTTTCAATTCGATCCCAACAAGCGCAGGTCCTTTGCTTCGGTTATTCTTTTTCGTATATTCAAAGCGTGAGATATCATCATTTGGCCCTAACACTTCATCTAAAAATTCCCTGAGAGCACCTGCTCTTTGCGGAAAATTAACGATGAAATAATGCTGGAGTCCTTCATAAATCATGGAGCGTTCTTTGATTTCTTGCATTCGGCCAATGTCATTATTGCCTCCGCTGACAATACAAACGACATTTTTCCCTTTAATCTCCTCACGATGTGCATCTAAAGCCGCGATCGGTAACGCACCCGCTGGCTCAGCTACAATTGCACATTGATTATACAGCTCTAAAATGGTTGTACATACTTTTCCTTCTGGTACAAGACTAATCTTATCGACAACAGACTGAAGCGACGTAAACGTCTTTTCGCCAATCCGCTGAACCGCTGCTCCATCTACAAACTTATCTATTGAATCAAGTGTGACAACCTCCCCTTTCTCGTGGGAAGCATGAAGTGAGGCGGCACCAAGCGGCTCGACTGCAATAATTTCTGTTTCTGGTGCGATATTTTTAATATACGTGCCAACGCCAGATAACAAACCTCCGCCCCCAACACTTGCAAATAAAAAGTGAGGCTCCACTTCGATATCATTTAATATTTCTACAGCAGTTGTTCCTTGTCCTGCCATGACATCTAAATCATCAAATGGATGGATAAATTCCCGCTTTTCCTTATCTCCGCATTTGACTGCTTCATGATACGAATCATCAAAGGTATCTCCGGTTAAGATAATGTCAACATATTCTTTTCCGAACAGCTCCACTTGAGATACTTTTTGCCTTGGTGTGGTAGCAGGCATAAAGATTTTCCCGTGGATACCTAAATATTTGCAAGAATAGGCAACGCCTTGTGCGTGATTTCCTGCACTGGCACAAACAATGCCGTTTTCTAGTTTTTCTTTTGGCAACTGGCTCATTTTATTAAAAGCGCCTCTTAATTTAAAAGAACGAACAACTTGCAGGTCCTCTCTTTTTAAGTAGACATTACATTCATATCGTTCAGAAAGTCGCTCATTTTTTTGAAGTGGTGTGTGAATCACTACATCCTTCAAATTTTGATGGGCTTTTAAGATGTCTTTCACTTGAATTAGCGTGTTTTCTTTGAGCAACGGTTTCATGTACAAGATCCTTTCTCTTTAACCTTATTTAATTTGTCATTATAACATGAATATTCAAAAAATAAACCAATAGATCATGGATCGGAGATAAATTTCATGAACTTTTTCGTTTTTCTATACATTTGTTCTAATTGGGTGTTATAATAAAACCAATTAGAACCAAAAGAAAGGAATCGCTCGATGACCACACATCCGTTTGCTAATATATATGGAGAACACCAAGATATAAAACACGCCATTCATTTGGCAAAACAATTCACGAAAAACGATCAGCCTGTGTTGATCACAGGTGAAATTGGAACAGGCAAATCACGCTTTGCACAAGAAATGGCCCATTCATTTGCTGCGCAGGCTTCGATGAAATATATCTATTGCCCCATTGTAGATGAAGTGACTTTGCAGGAAGCATTTACTCATGCGGCAAATCATGTGCTTTATTTAGACGAAGTCAGCGCACTCAGTATTCCTATGCAGCATCAGGTCATTCGTTTTCTCGAAGATTCTCCTGCAACAAAAATCATTGCTTCTTCGTCTTTATCATTAGAGGCGATGAGCGTTTCGTCCAGTTTTTTACCTGAGCTGTTTTATCGGCTCAATGTGCTTCATATCCCTCTCCCGCCTTTAGAAGATCGAAAAACAGATATTCCTATTTTAACCGCTGCTTTCTTTCAAGAACTGAACATGACGCCTGATATCGACTCAAGTGTGTGGGAAGTCTTACAGCAATATTCGTTTGAAGGAAATGTCCAGGAGCTCAAAAATATCGTTCATTATGCAGCCGCGATTCTCGAAGGGCAAACAGTTTTCTTGCATCACTTGCCACCTTTTGTATTATTACCTCAACAAACAGCTGGTAAAGGAAAAAAAGAAGAACACCAGCTCACGCTTATGGAGAAACAAGAATTTGTTTTCTTACTCGAAGCCATTAAGTCTCTAAATGAAAAAGGAGAAGCAGCCAGCAGACGTATCTTGTCTGAGTTAAGCAAACAAGGCGACATCCCGCTGACCCCTCAGCAAGTCAGGAGTCGATTAGATGATCTTGAGAAAAAAGCCTATGTGACAAAAGGGAAAGGCAGAGCTGGAACGAAGATTACACTTGAAGGTCTCTCATTTCTGAAGTCGCTTGATGGTTATATACCGGTTCAATAAAGGAGGACATCCATTGTTTACTGTAAAAGAAGAAATTGCCAACGCAATTACACATGGCATTGGCGTCATTTTATCCATTCCCGCCATTGTTTTTCTCGTTTTATTCGCTGTTCAATACGGCACTGTCACTGACATTATTAGCTTTTCGATATTTGGCGCGTCGATGCTGCTGCTTTATTTAAGCTCTACTTTGCTTCATAGCATTCGGCACAAAAAAACAAAAGATGTATTTGAAATCCTTGACCACTCTGCGATTTATGTATTGATTGCTGGTACATATACGCCATTTTTGCTTGGCCCATTAAAAGGCGCACTTGGCTATACTCTTCTTGCAATTGTATGGGCGCTTGCTGCAGGCGGTATCGTTTTTAAAATCTTTTTCGTCAAACGGTTTATCATTGTATCCACCCTTGTTTATTTATTAATGGGCTGGATGATTATCATCGCAATTAAACCTCTGTACATTCAATTAACAGGAGCTGGATTCAGCCTCTTACTATTAGGCGGTATTTTGTATTCAGTCGGAACGATCTTTTATATTTGGCGGAAAATTCCCTATCATCATGCGATTTGGCACAGCTTTGTTCTCGGCGGAAGTGCATCCATGTTCTTCTGCATTCTATTCTATTGCGTCAACATCCCAGCATGATCAAAAAACCAGCATCCGAATGTGGATGCTGGCTTTTTCTATGCGCGCTTTTGTGCGTAATCACTCATCTTGACCGGTGCTTTTATATGGATATCGACATTAACTGGACGAAGTCTTTTGACGATCTTCCCTGTTAAAAGACGGTCTGTGCCGCTTGTTTCAACCGGAACAAGTGAGCAGTTACATTCTTCAGCAAGCGTTTCTGCCATGACACGATACTGTTCAGAAAGCAACAGACTCTGGCCAGATAGAACTCTTTCTCTTGCTTCTTCTAATAACGCCTCATCAGATTGATTCTGCTTGATCACCGCCATCTTCTTCAACCATTGTTTTAAGATGGGATAGCGAAACAGATGCGGTTTTGCCATAAAAGCAAATGGCTTCTCTAAGTGACCAATCAGCAATGTCGTCGTCACTGGATGATGTGCTTCTGTGACATAAATAACAGGACCATCTGGCAGCTTTTTTTGCTGATGAATGGTCATGACCGACCCTGATTGATCAATACACCCTCTGGCAAACCTTTTTGCATGCTCATGGATGAGATGCATTCGTTTCGTATAGGAAATGCGTGGATCCGTTAATTCATGATCATACAAATGCCTTATACTTTTAAAAAAGGATACAACAACATAAATCGTTAAAAACCAATAACGAAACAACCGTACTCCTCCTACTCACTTATCCTTCTTTTCTGTCATAGACGACAAATTCATAATTGTAGGGGTTCTTTTCGTCACGATGGCCTTTTTCACGTGATACAACCGTCCAATTCTCTTCATCGTAATAAGGGAAGAAACGGTCGCCTTCAAATGAATGATGAATGTGCGTGATATATAGACGATCTGCATATGGCATCATTTCCTCATACAGCTTAGACCCGCCAATGATCAATAATTCTTCCTCGGTCTTCGCAATGGTTAAAATATCATCGATTGAATGAACTACCTCGCATCCTTCAGCTTGAAAAGAGGAACTTGTGGTTAACACGATATTCCGGCGGTTAGGCAGTGCTCGTCCAATTGATTCAAACGTTTTTCTGCCCATGACAATGGTATGTCCACTTGTGACTTTTTTAAAATACGCTAAATCAGCGGGTAAATGCCAAGGCATTTGATTATCTTTGCCAATGACTCTGTCTTTTCCTGTCGCCACTATCATGGAAATCATACACTGACTTCTCCTTTAATATGCGGATGTGGATCATAGTTCTCAAGCACAAAATCATCAAACGTAAAATCAAAAATACTTTTGACATCTCTAGTGATGCGAAGCTGCGGAAGTGTGCGCTCCTCACGCTCTAATTGCATTTTGACCTGCGGAAGATGATTTTGATAAATATGAGCATCTCCTAGCGTATGAATAAACTCTCCTGGCTCAAGGTTTGTCACTTTGGCAATCATCATCGTTAGAAGTGCATACGAAGCAATATTAAAAGGCACACCTAAAAAGATATCTGCCGAACGTTGATAGAGCTGGCACGATAATTTACCGTTTGATACGTAAAATTGAAACAAGCAATGACAAGGAGGCAGCGCCATCTGATCAATTTCTCCTGGATTCCACGCACTGACAATCAATCTTCTCGAATTAGGATGATTCTCAATATCATGGATCAGCTTGCTGATCTGATCTACTGTCTCTCCGTCTCCACTCGCCCATGATCTCCACTGCGCACCATACACACGCCCTAGCTCTCCATTTTCATCTGCCCATTCATTCCAAATACGGACACCATTTTCTTGAAGATATTTGACATTTGTATCACCTTTTAAAAACCACAGTAACTCATGAATGATTGATTTCAGGTGTAATTTCTTTGTTGTTAATAAAGGAAACCCTTCCTGTAAATCAAATCTCATTTGGTAACCGAACGTGCTGATAGTGCCTGTTCCTGTTCTGTCACCTTTTTCATCCCCGTGCTGTAATACATGACGGCATAACTCTTTGTATTGTTTCATTTTTTTCATCCTTTATTTATGTTCTTGTTGTAGTTTACCTTATTTCTGCTTTTGTTGAAACCAAAAAAACATGTCTGCAAGATGAGCAGACATGTTTTTCTTTTTATGCTTGATTCACTCGATCCTGCTCTTCGTCCTTAATATCTTGGTGAGAGTGAGCTATGCGACTTGCTGCTGCAGCGGCAAGCGCAGCGACAAGGTCATCGAGGAAGGTGTGTACTTCACCAGGACGACCTTCATCTAATTCTCTAATAATACCAAATTTCTCTTTGTCTAGATAACCGAAGTTGGTCAAACCGATTGATCCATATACATTGACAATGGAAAGCGGAATAATCTCATCAATTCCATATAGCGGTTCATCTGTTTCAACTAAATGCTGCAAAGGTTCTGGCAAAAGCTTTTTTTCTGCCAGCTGATCAAGAGCAAGTCCTGTCAAAACTGCGTGGACAATTTCCCTTTTATTCAGCACTTTTTCAACATTTTCAATGCAGACACTAAGTGGAAGATTTGGGTTGTATTTCTCTTGGAGTTTCAGCACAATGTGTGCAATATCTTCTATTTTCACTCCACGCTCGTTTAACATCTGTTTTGTAATGCGAACCATTTCGTTCATTGTATACTTTTTCAATTGGCATGACATCTCCTTCTAGTGGCTCATCCAGCTCGGCGGGGTGTTTTTATCCCAGTAAATATTACCGAGTTCATGATGCGTCTGGAATCCATCTTCTGCTGTATGGTAGTGAAAGTTAAACCAATATCCGCTGTGAGGCGGCTGATCTCTCCTGACATGAAAACGAAGCAAATCTTCTCCAGTCTTTCTATTATAAATGTGGAAGATTTTTTCCCCATTTCCGCTTGAAGGCTGATCAGTTAAAACAACATCTTGAAATTTTTCGTCATCTTTGAAATTTGTTAAAAAGTCGGTTAACACTTGTTCAATTTTTGGTTGAATCTCTTCTCTATACTCGTCCTCAATGACAGGTGTGATTTTACGACCAAATTTGAGAAAGGATTGGTTTTCTGCACTTGATAGAACCTCTTGCTTATATTGCTCAAAGGGGTCTACCCGCTCTTTGTTGTCTTCTTGCGATAATTCCCAGCTGCGCGTATCATCTGATGTATCATAAACTGCTGTATAAGGTGATTTATCAGATGAAGAAAGTTCAGATGGCTTGTCTGTCATCAAAGCTGATGGAGGAGAGATTAAGCCAAAAGTCGCAATCGTAAAGAGTGCAACGAGCGTTTTTCTCATCCACATTTTCATGATATCTAATTCCTTCCATAAGTTATCATACTGCTATTCTAGCATATAATGAATTTTCAGTCATTCAATTTGGTCATTGAGTTGAGACTTTCTTTTTCATGATAAAACGTTTACAATGACAGTAACGACGACTAAAATTTGGGAGGAATGGATATGCTTGAAGGATTTTTCATCACAGCTTCCTTGCTGACGTTATTTTATTTTGTCTATATGGAGATCACCGATTAAAAGCCCTGAAATAGGGCTTTTTTAATTGTTAAGAGTGATTAAAGTTTTGTTGATTTGTCTTCTTCTATTGAGATATATCCGTAATGGAATTGGGCGGTTTTACGTTTCATCACCTGAAATTGATAGGAATCAGTGGTAAATCGTGTGCTTTTCCAATGATCTTTTAAAACCACTCTTTTTCTAGCCACTCTCATTGCTTCTTTCACAGCGGTTTCATGGTCAAAATGATGCTCAGCTGCATGACGAAGCGGCATCATACTAGCAGACTCTTGTATGGTTTCTTCAAACATTGGGTCAAAATAGACGATATCATAGGATCGATCAGGGAGCTTCTTTAACTGCTCAATACTATCCCCGCTGATGACAGATATCCGTTTCATCGCTTCGTCTGCCTCTTTCACACCCGTTTCCCATGTGCTGAGTCCTTCTCGAACAAGCAATGCCGTCATTGGATTTTTTTCAATACCGGCCACTTTTCCATTGGCTCCTGTAGCGCAGCTTGCGGTAATCGCATCAGATCCTAAGCCAAGCGTACAATCTAAAAAGGAATCGCCCGGCTTTAATTGTGCTGCTTCTATTAATGGATCTTTTTCCCCTCGCATAACCCGCTTCACCCTAAACATCGCTGAGCTTGGATGGAAAAAGAATTTTTCACCATTTGGCTGATACCATTCAAATCGTTCTTTCCCAACAACCAGTACATCCCCCCGCTTGATCGCAAGCTGTTTGACAGATTGTTTGCGCCGCTCGATATACTCACCATGCAAGTCCTTTGCGAGGGCCTTTGCCGTTTCAATTGTTTGTTCATTTGCTCTAAAGCTTGTTGTAATGAGCATGACGTTCCTCCATCATAATCAAGAAAAAATGCCCTGATGGATCACAGGACATTTCAACATTTGTATTAGCAATGTTTTTCAAATGCAGATAAGACGTTCTTCATAATATCTTCCATTTCATGACCTTCAATTTCGTCACGCGGGATAAAATGAACAAGTTCATTTCCTTTTAAAAGTGCCATAGATGGAGAAGATGGCTCCTCACCTGTGAAGTATTCTCTCATTTTAGCCGTTGCTTCCCGGTCCTGACCAGCAAAGACCGTCACCATTCGATCTGGTGCTTTTTCTGCTTTCATGACAGCTTGAGTAGCAGCAGGGCGTGCTAAACCGGCAGCACATCCGCATACGGAATTGACGACAACAAATGTTGTTCCTTCTGCTTCCTGCATCGTTTTTTCTACTTCTTCTTCAGTCGTCAATTCTTGAAACCCTGCACTTGTCAGTTCTTGGCGCATTGGTACGACGAGCTGACGCATATATTCTTCATATGCCATTGACATAAAAAAGCCCCCTCTATAATCCTTATGTTGTGAATAAAGGATACTATAGAGAGAGCCAATTTTCAAATGTTCAATTTCACATTAAATTTTCATGATTCCGCCTGTATTGGCTGATGTCACAAGTTTTGAGTATCTGGCAAGGTAACCTGTTTTTACTTTTGGCTCAAAGCCTTTCCAGTTTGCTTTTCTTTTTTCCCATTCTTCTTCCGGGACATCTACACTTAAAATGCGTTTTTCGATATCAACAACGACATGATCACCATTTTCAACAAAGGCAAGCGGGCCGCCTTCTGCTGCCTCTGGAGAAACGTGTCCAATAGACAATCCGCGAGAAGCACCGGAGAATCGTCCGTCTGTAATTAAAGCAACCTTTGGACCAAGTCCCATTCCAACAATTTGTGAAGTTGGTGCAAGCATTTCAGGCATGCCTGGACCGCCTTTAGGTCCTTCATAACGAATAATGACAACATGTCCTGCTTCTACTTTTCGATTAATGATTCCTTCAAGTGCTTCCTCTTGGGATTCAAATACGATCGCAGGTCCTTCATGACGCGTAATGCCGTCTTGTACACCGCCTGTTTTAATGATCGCTCCATCTGGCGCAAGGTTTCCAAATAAAACGGCTAAACCGCCCTTTTCAGTAAATGGCTTGTCAATTGGATAAATGACGTTATAATCTTTTACCTCATGCCCCGCGATGTTCTCACCTAACGTTTTCGCTGTGACGGTCATGGTATCTAAATGAAGAGCCCCCTCTTTTTTGGACAATTCATTTAGTGCAGCGGTCACTCCGCCAGCTTCATGTAAATCTTCAATATAAACATCTGAAGCTGGAGCAAGTTTCGATAAATGAGGCACTCGTTCTGCGACTTCATTGATACGCTCAAGTGAATATTCAACGCCTGCTTCATTTGCAATCGCCAATGTATGAAGAACTGTATTTGTTGAACCACCAAGTGCCATATCTAAAGCAAATGCGTTATCAATCGCTTTTTCAGTGACAATATCACGTGGTTTAATGTCTTTTTTGATTAGCTCCATCAATTGTTTTGCTGACTTCTTCGCAAATTCTCTTCGTTCTGGTGAAGTCGCCAAAATGGTTCCATTTCCAGGAAGAGCAATCCCTAGCGCCTCTGCTAAACAGTTCATTGAGTTTGCTGTAAACATACCAGAGCAAGATCCGCATGTTGGACAGCCAAATTGCTCTAATTCGTTTAATTCCTCTTCATTAATTTTCCCTGATTGGTATGCGCCTACGCCTTCAAAGACAGAAGAAAGAGAAATTTTTCTGCCATCACTTGTTCTACCAGCTTCCATCGGTCCACCACTGACAAATACAGTTGGGATATTCACACGCATGGCAGCCATCATCATACCTGGCGTGATTTTATCACAGTTAGGAATACAAACCATGCCATCAAACCAGTGTGCCGACACCACGGTCTCTACTGAATCAGCAATGATTTCACGGCTTGGCAATGAATATCTCATCCCAATATGCCCCATCGCAATACCATCATCTACCCCAATTGTATTGAATTCAAATGGAACACCGCCAGCTTCACGAATGGCTTCTTTCACAATTTTTCCGAATTCCTGAAGATGGACATGCCCTGGGACAATATCAATATAGGAATTACATACGGCAATAAACGGTTTGCCAAAATCCTCATCTTTTACCCCAGCTGCTCTTAGTAAGCTTCGGTGAGGTGCTCTGTCAATTCCTTGTTTAATCATATTACTGCGAAGTTCTGCCATCTGTTTAAAAAGCCTCCTATACTACTAGTCTTGTTGACTGTATGATTTTGAGTTCATTTTATTTTACAAATTTTCTGTTTATTTAGCCACCTATAATAGATAGTGACTGATTTCTCTGCTGAAGCAAGTGCTCAGCAAGGATTGTGTCATAAAATCTGACCTCCAATATTCTATATTGGTACTACTATATAGAGTTTTTTCTCATATTTCAACAATATTCAAAATAATTTTTCTAAAAAAATTTTTCTGCCAATAAAAAAGCCATTTTCAGAAAACAAGCTGCCTTTTATTGGCAGCCCGCTCGTCTTTCTTATGATTCTGATGCATTTTTTCTACTTTCTGTCATTTGCTTCCACACAGAGCCTTTTGCTTCTTCTCCGTGCTCAATTCGTTCGATGGCCATTTTCACTTGAAGACTCACTTCAAATTCAGGGTCCTGCTCCGCTTCTTTTAAAGCTTCTAGTGCTGTTTCGTCACCTTCTTCATAAAGGAACATGGCCGCACGCCAGCGGACAAGCTTACTTGGGTCCTTTAAGGCTTGGATCATCGCTTCAATCGCACTAGGATCACCAAGATCCGAAATACAATCTCCAGCAGTTCTTCTAACCGTCACTGTTTTATCTTCAAGCCCTTTATACAAAATAGGCAAAATGGCTGGATCTTCAATCATGCCAGCATTCACAACAGCTTGTCTGCGAATCGATGTTTTTGGATCCTCCATCGCTTTCATTAAAACAGGTATATCTTTTTTCTCTGGCTGCATTTGCTCTAAATGAGCAAAACGTTTCTTCCAATCTTCATCGCGCAGCATCTCTTCTGTCACATCATATGCTTTTCGGTTCACTTGTTTATCTACAGCCTCTTGACCTTCCTTCACTGCCTCTGTTAAACGGGATAAACGCTCGTCGTCATATGCAGCTTGCAGCTCTTCTGTGACTTCTTGACCGATATCAGCAAATTCTCCAAAACGTACGCCATGTTCTTTCCACACACGTTCAAATACAACATTATCTGAACTGCTTCTTAGCTTTAAAATCGCTGCCTGGAAACGTTCAGGCATTCCAAATCGTTCTTCTCTTTCACCGTCTGTCAGCTTCACCTGCATCGGAATCCCATTAAACATTTGAACAAACACTTTGACTTCTCCAAATGTGTCATCACCTGACTGCGATTCTCCCTGAAGCCCTTCTGTTTCTTGTCCAAAGGCTTCTCTGACTTGCTGTAAAATACCTTGCCAGTCAAATTTCGCATTACGCTCAACCGCTAAGAAATCGGCTACATGGTAAACACCTTTTACACCTTCAATGGTTAAAATGCGCTTGATCATCTCTGGCGCTTCGTCTTTTTGATCTTTTTTGTAGTTATTGCTTTTACCGCCTGCAAGCGCTTCTGTCAAAATGACTTTCATTGTATTCGGGCTTGGCGTTGGTTCTATGGCAGTTATTTTCATCTATACATCCTCCTTACACACATAAAGACCCTACTCATCTGTAAGGCCGCATTCTTCTTTCCATGTCTTAATAAATAGACACATAAACTCATGTCGCTCATGAGCCAGCTGCTTTCCAGCACGTGTGTTCATCAAGTCTTTTAATTGAAGCAGCTTTTCTTGCATATGCAAAAGTACTGTGCCTTGGTGAGCACCCTCTGTATAGTGAGGCTCCCCTTTTGCACCTGCATATGTAAACACCCTTGCAATTCCGGTTGCACCTATTGCATCCAGTCGATCTGCATCTTGAACAATGGCCCCTTCTAATGTCACTGGCTTATGTTGCATATGCCGGTGACGAAAAGACATCGTTGTAATGATATCCATGATATAGCGAATATCTCGCGTGTCCACTTCCCACAAAAGGAGCTGCTGCTTGAGATCATGCGGTGAAAGCTTCCATTCACTAGACAGCTTGTCATCAATTACATCATGGACAATCGCTGCCATTTCAATGACAAAAAGCGACCCGCCCTCCTGTTGTGCAATATGGACGGCAAGCTGGCGAACACGATTGATATGAGCTTCATCGTGTCCAGTCGGTTCATTCTTTAGCTGTTTTGAAACAAAGGAGGCAGCTGCCTCCAATTGTTCTTGCTGCTTACTCGAATACATGCTTATTTCTCCAAAAGAGCGATAATGGAGCTTTCTAATTCTTTTGGTGGTGTTTTAGGAGAGAATCGTTCAGTCACTTCTCCGTTTTGGTCAACGATAAATTTTGTGAAATTCCATTTCACCGTTTTTGTACCAAGCACACCTTTCGCATGACTCGTTAAGTATTTGAAAAGCGGATGCGCATTGTCACCATTGACATCTACTTTTGCAAACATCGGGAAGGTCACACCATAGTTTAACGAACAGAATTCTTGAATTGCTTCTTCCCCTTCTGGCTCTTGATTCATAAATTGATTGCACGGAAATCCTAAAATTTCAAGGCCCTTTTCATGATATTGATCGTATAACTCTTGTAATTGTTTAAATTGAGGGGTCAGTCCACATTTGCTCGCTGTGTTCACGATGATCAGTACTTTCCCTTTGTAATCTGCCATTGATTTTTCCTGACCGTTAATGGTCTTGACCTGAATATCATAAATTGACATCTCATAGCCTCCTAGGATTCACTTTTTCCTATCGTAACATGCTTCTTTTAGAAAATCGCTTTTTATGCTTCCTGCTAAAAGAGTCCAGTCACACTGCCGTCTTCTAATAAATCCATCTCAAGTGCCGCAGGTTTTTTAGGGAGACCTGGCATGGTCAGAATGCTTCCCGTTAGTGCAACGATAAAACCTGCTCCTACAGATGGTTTTAACTCCCGAATCGTAACGGTGAAGCCTTTTGGTCTGCCGATTAAAGCCGGATCATCCGATAGTGAATATTGCGTTTTTGCCATACAAACCGGCAAATGGGCCCAGCCATTTTTCTCAATTGCAGCTAGCTGCTTTCTTGCTTTTGATGTAAGGTTGACGCCGTCTGCACCATAAACCACTTTGGCGACTTTTGACAACTTTTCTTCAATGGAATCTTGCTCCTCATATAAATAAGAAAAGCTGTTTTCATTCTTTTCAATGAGTGTCGTGAGCTCTTCGGCAAGTGCTACGCCGCCAGCTCCTCCTTCTTCCCATACATTGACGGCTTTGACTGGATGTCCATTCGTTTCGCACCAGTTTTCTATTGCTTGAATTTCTTCTTTTGTATCGGTAATAAAACGGTTCACTGCAACGATGTATGGTAGACCGAAGGCTTGCACTGTTTCAATATGCTTCTCTAAATTATGTATACCTTCTAATACAGCCTGTGCATTTGCTTCCTTGAGCTCTGTTTTCTGCATTCCGCCATGCATTTTAAGCGCCCTGACAGTTGCTACAATGACAACAGCGCCTGGTTTAAAATCACCGGCTCTTGTTTTAATGTGAAGAAATTTTTCCGCGCCGAGGTCTGCACCAAATCCCGCTTCTGTTACGACGTAATCTGCTAGTTTTGCCGCCATTTTTGTGGCAATTAAACTATTGCATCCATGTGCAATATTGGCAAAAGGACCACCATGAACAAGGGCTGGAGTTCCTTCAATCGTTTGAACAAGGTTTGGTTTCAGCGCATCTTTTAAAAGCAAGGTTAATACGCCTTCATATCCTAGATTTCCAACTGTGACCGGTTCACCTTCTTGATTGTAGGCAACAACAATAGAAGAAAGACGTTTTTTTAGATCGTTTAAGTCGTCTGCTAAACAGAGGATGGCCATCATTTCGGATGCAACCGTAATATCAAATCCATCTTCTCTAGGGTACCCATTTAATTGACCGCCAAGTCCTACGACCACTTGTCTTAGAGCACGATCGTTTAAATCTAACACTCGTTTCCATACAATTCGGCGTGCGTCGATCCCAAGCTCATTTCCGTGATGGATATGATTATCAATAAAAGCAGATAAAGCGTTATGTGCAGATGTAATCGCATGAAAATCCCCTGTGAAATGAAGATTGATTTCTTCCATAGGCAACACCTGTGAATATCCGCCGCCAGCTGCACCACCTTTAATACCCATTGTGGGACCTAGTGAAGGTTCACGCATGGCAATGATCGCTTTTTTCCCAATTTTCTCGAAGGCTTGACCTAGGCCAACTGTTACGGTGGACTTCCCCTCACCTGCTGGCGTTGGGTTGATCGAAGTCACAAGAATCACATTTCCTTCTTTTTGTTCCTTTAAACGGTCAAAAATAGTCAAAGATATTTTCGCTTTTGTGAAACCATAGCATTCTAATTCTTCGTCATGTATTTGTAATTTTGCTGCGATGTCTTGAATCGGTCTCAGCTCTGCCTTTTGGGCAATGTCAATATCTGATAAATGCTTTGTGATCATGATTAATGGCCTCCTTTTTTGACAGAAACAGCTTTCTTTTTTGCTCTATTTTTCATTGTAACATAATTGAAACATTGAAATATCGCCAGAAAGTTCCTATAATGAAGTGAAATTAGCTTTGGTTCAGGGGGTGGCGAGTTGCCTATTAACATACCAGTTCATCTGCCGGCAAAACAAATACTAGAGAGCGAAAACATTTTCGTCATGGATGAGACAAGGGCATTCAAACAAGATATCCGTCCTTTGAATATCGTGATCTTAAATTTAATGCCAAAAAAAATACAAACTGAAACGCAGCTGCTGAGAATGCTCGGAAATTCTCCTTTGCAAGTGTATTTTACATTTTTGATTCCAAGTACACATACACCGAAGAATACATCGAGAGAGCATCTAGATGAATTTTATACGACCTTTGACTCGATTCGCCATAAAAAATTTGATGGCATGATCATTACAGGTGCACCAATTGAGCATTTAGCTTTCGAAGAAGTTTCCTATTGGAAAGAACTGCAGGACATTTTGGACTGGAGTAAAACGAATGTGACGTCTACTCTCCATATATGCTGGGGGGCACAGGCTGGTCTTTATCATCATTATGGCATTGAAAAAATCAAGCTTCCAGAGAAAAAATTCGGTGTTTTTGAGCATCTTGTCAAAGAGAAAAAAGAAAGATTAGTAAGAGGTTTCGATGAAGTATACTATGTCCCACATTCTAGGCATACAGATATTAATACAGAACAATTAAAAAACACGCCGAATCTAAAAGTATTGAGCACGTCTGAGGAAGCTGGTGTTTGTTTAATTGTTTCAGATGATGATAAACAAGTATTTTTAACTGGACATCCTGAATACGATACAGATACATTGAAGCAGGAATATGAAAGAGATTTGTTGAAACATGATACAGTCAAAAAACCCGTCCACTATTTCATCGAAGATGGAGACACATTAGTTCCAGTGAACCGCTGGAAAGCCCATGCTACTTTGCTGTTTATGAATTGGCTTAATTACTATGTTTATCAAGAAACACCATATGTGTGGGAATAAAATAGACTGTAGTCTGATGATAAATGCTTAAAATGTGTTAAAATACAAATGGCTCTGTCTTCCATTATCAATTTAGTCTGTTTGTTTTTTAAAATTAGTTTAATTCTTTCGTAACGAATGATATGCTCTCGCTGTTTATATGTTATCTTTATGTATATGTAGACCTATGAGATTTATAGTTTCGTACGAAGTTTTGTTGTTGTTGATTACATTTGAGGTGAATATTCTTGAATACCAATAAAAAAATATTAATCTTGACCGCAAATTATGGAAATGGACATATGCAGGTTGCAAAAACACTGTATGATGAATGCAAATCCCAAGGGTTTGAACATGTGATAGTTTCTAATTTGTATCAAGAATCAAATCCCATTGTGTCCGAAGTGACTCAATATTTATATTTAAAGAGCTTCTCCATTGGGAAACAATTTTATCGCTTGTTTTATTACGGTGTAGATAAAATTTACAATAAACGCAAATTTAACATTTATTTAAAGATGGGAAATAAGCGTCTAGATGAATTAATTCAATTACACAATCCGGATATCATCATCATTACATTCCCGATGATTGTTGTACCTGAATACCGAAACAAAACAGGTAAAGTCATTCCAACATTTAATGTGATGACAGACTTTTGTCTTCATAAAATTTGGGTACATGAAAACATTGACCGATACTATGTTGCAACCGATTATGTGAAACAAAAGCTAGTAGAAATCGGCACACATCCAAGCGATGTCAAGGTAACAGGCATTCCGATTAGACCACAATTTGAAGTAGACGTGCCTAAATCGATCATCTATAAAAAATATGGATTATCATCAGACAAAAAAGTCCTTCTCATTATGGCGGGTGCCCATGGTGTACTAAAAAATGTGAAGGAACTGTGTGAAGCACTACTTCTTGACAGTGAAGTACAAATTGTTGTTGTGTGCGGTAAGAATGCAGCGCTGAAGCAATCGCTTAGCGAACTTGAACAAGCACACCCAAATCAATTGAAGGCGCTTGGATATGTGGAACAAATTGATGAATTGTTCAGAGTAACGGACTGTATGATTACAAAACCGGGCGGAATTACATTAACAGAAGCAACAGCAATTGGTGTCCCAGTTATTCTTTACAAACCTGTTCCAGGACAAGAAAAAGAAAATGCTCTTTTCTTTGAAGATTACGGTGCTGCCATTGTCATCAACAGACACGAAGACATTTTAGAATCTGTCACCAACTTGTTGCAAGACGAAGAAAAATTAGAATCCATGAAACAAAACATCAAAAAATTACACTTAAAACAGTCTTCTCAAACCATTTTAGAAGATATCGTCGAACAATCAGATCTGATCATGAGCAACAAATCGTATGCTCAAGCATTATCATAAAAAGGTGTCCGTCATTGACGGACACCTTTCTTCTTTTAACCTTGATTCCCATTCGTTGTATACACTTCTTCAAACGGCTGCACGACAACAAAGCCGCTTCCGCTAAACTTCATTTGAATAGACTCTCCGCTTCCCCTGCCAATAAACGTTTTGAACGATACATCTGTCACAAATTCAGTCTGCAAATCTCCTGACCATGCGACCGTCGCATTCGGATCTGTATAAACAGAATCACCTGGCTGAACAATCAGCGTCAGCGGTTCGTAATGACTTGTGATTGCCACAAGACCTGGTCCTTCAAGTTTGACATTAAATAATCCGCCTGCAAGCATGCCAGACACCTTTTTCATTAATTTAATATCCCACCGAACAGACGGTTCAAATGCGAGCAAGTCGTTTCCATTAACGAAAATAGACTCCCCTTGAGCCAATCGAAGAATCGAAATTTTTTTCCCTTGGTCTGCTACATATAATTTCCCATCACCTGTGGCCTTCATCAAAGAAGTTCCTTCTCCTGATAACATTTTTTTGAACATCTTTGACACACCGTGTTCAAACACACCTTCCCGTTCAAACTTTATTTTCCCGCGATATGAAACCATGGAGCCTGTTTTTGCCCAAATGGTATCCGTTAAATTAATTTCTAACAATCTTGGTGTTTCAAGTTCAAAAACCCCTTCCCCTTTGTCTTCTTGCTGCGTATTCTGAACAAACTCCTCAATTGTGTAACGATTCATGACGCACCTCTTTCTGTATTTTTACTATATACGGACAAGTTATACGTTAGGTTTCATGAGATTAGGACGTTTTATAGATAAATGTCATTCACTAAAAAAACAAAAAAATCAAACATTCTGCTCAAAATTTGGCTTGCCTGCTTGACGCTTTACTTTTGATGGTGTATAGTGGAACCATCATTTAACAACTTCTTAAGTCGTTAGGTGATGAAAAATTTTTTTTAGTATGCCGAAAGGTGTGCTACAGTACTAGGAGGAAAAAGCAATATGCAAAACGGTAAAGTAAAATGGTTCAATAATGAAAAAGGTTTCGGCTTCATTGAAGTTGAAGGCGGAGACGACGTATTCGTTCACTTCACAGCTATCGAAGGTGACGGTTACAAATCTCTAGAAGAAGGACAAGAAGTTTCTTTTGAAATCGTTGAAGGTAATCGTGGACCTCAAGCTGCAAACGTAACAAAAATCTAATCAACTCAATCAATGATGAAACGACAAAATAAAGAGAGGCATATGCCTCTCTTATTTGATTTTCAGCTGAATTTCAATCGCTAAAATATTTTGCTTTAATCTTTGTTCGATTTCAGAGATATCTTTTTCGAGAAAAGGTCTTCCCTTCTTTGCTACATCTACCAGTTGCTCTAGATCACTGTACACCTCTTGAAATGTCCGATGTAATACCGTTTCAAAATCCTTATTATCCATGCCGGCCTTCCCCTTTTCCTCTATTATCCGTCACTTAGTCAAAAAGTAACTCAACCAAAACTTTCTATAGTTATATCGGCTCATTTTTCAGAATATGTTCTTTTTTTACACATTCTATTCGTTTTTTTTCGTGAACGTGTGATACATCTAGGGGAAAACCGGAGTGTACGCTTATTTTTTGAGTAATTCATTCCCGTATTGTTTGATCTTCTCTCCTACCGTGCATTGCTGTATACAAAAGGAGTGCGCGTATTTTTTGCCAAATTCTTTACGAAAGTGCTTCTTAATCAAGCAATCTGAACAATACGTGTCTTGAAGATCTGTTAATTCTTTTACTGCTGTTTTTTTATCCACTTTATTCAGCTCCGTCTGCTTCTAATTTCAACTTACTTTCGATAGGGACGTCTGCAAGTATCTGTCTGGCAAGCTGATCTGCTTCTGCATTTTGTTTACGATCGATGACTTCATATGTTGGCGTGAGCTTCAGCTCTTTGATCGCAGCCTCAATTCGGTCGAGCCATTTGTTATGTATATCATCATAACAAGGCCATTCCCCTTTGAGCTGATTCATCACAACAAGAGAATCTCCTCTAATCGTAACAGAGTTTCTGCTGGCTCCCAGTTCTTTTAAAGCTTTTACCGCTTCAAATAAAGCCGCATACTCTGCCTCATTGTTCGTGGTGCTCTGAAAAGGCTGATTCTTCCTTAACCGGTATGCATCCTGTCCGAGCTGATAATACACGACAATTCCAAGCCCAGCATCACCTGTTTCTTTGCGAAAACTCGCATCAAAATAGACCTGAAGCTGATCGGGTTCAAGCCTAAGTTCTTCGTTTAGCTTTTCAAGTTCTTTCATCGACCACATCGCACCCTTTTCATCTTCAAATGTTAGAAGTGACTGCGGTTCTTTTTTGTCTATATGTTTTGCTAAAAGCAAGGCCTCTTTGAGCTCCATCCAATCTTCTTGGAAAAAAGCAATGGACCCAATCGATTTCACTTTCATTGTATAGTGCGCTCTTAGTTTCATTGATCACATCGCCTTCCCATACTTTTAAGGTAAACGTTCGTTATGCTATAATCAAAAAGTTACATTTTACATTTAGAAAGGAAGTTCATGTCACTTGTTTAATGAAGGTATTTGGATCTTATTTGCGATCATTAATTTTATCATTGTTCTTCTATTTTATAAAGGATTTGGCAAGATGGGGCTTTTCGTCTGGATTGGTTTTGCAACAGTTGCTGCCAATTTACAAGTGGTCAAAACCGTTGAATTATTTGGCTTAACAGCAACACTTGGCAACATTTTATATGGCAGTGTGTTCTTTGCAACGGACGTCCTCAATGAAAAATATGGACAAACCGAAGCGAAAAAAGCTGTCTGGATTGGCTTTGCCACCCTTTTAACATTAACTGTTGTCATGCAGGAGGCTTTGCTTTTCCATCCCGCTCCATCTGACATTTCCCAATCATCATTAGAAACGATATTTGGCTTTATGCCAAGGGTCGCTCTTGGTAGTCTTGCTGCTTATATCATCAGTCAAATGTTAGATGTTTATGTATATTCGTTTATTCGCCGGATATTTCCTTCAGATGGTGCGCTCTGGCTGCGAAATGCGGGGAGTACAATGATTAGCCAGCTACTTGATACACTCGTTTTCACAACCATTGCCTTTCTTGGGACCTACCCATTCCATATATGGATCGAAATTTTCATCACGACTTATGTGATTAAATTTATCGTCGCTGCCATTGGCACACCTTATGCCTATGCGGCGAAAAAAATGGTTCCGATTGATGAAAGGGGGAAATAAATTGCCAGCTGAAATATATATTGACGGTGCTAGTGCCGGAAACCCAGGTCCATCTGGCATCGGCATTTTCTTGAAATATGACGGAAAAGCTGAGTCTTTCTCCATTCCTCTTGGCATCATGAGCAATCATGAAGCAGAGTTTTCCGCGCTCATTGAAGGCATGAAAATTTGCGTAGAAAAAGGATTACGGACCGTGTCATTCCGCACTGATTCACAAGTAGTGGATCGTGCAGCCAATGCAGGATTTGCTAAAAATCCATCTTTTCGTCATTTTATCGAAGAAATGCTGCAGCTTCAAAGCGAATTTGATTTATTTTTCATTAAGTGGATTCCGAGCAAGGAAAATCAAGTGGCTGATCAGCTCGCTAGAAAAGCGATTCACCTTTCAAAAGGATGAATCGCTTTTCTTTTGGTTATGCTAATGTGTGAGGTGATACGAATTGGATAAAGAGAACAGAGGCCGTGTCACAAACGGAACGACTCCTCAAGGTGATGCGCAAACAAAAGATAAACAGCCAATATCGCAATTAGAAAATAAGGCGAAAAAAAGCAACACAAAGGGCTAATACATGTAGCCCTTTGTTTCTTTTCTACATAAGAACAACCTTAACTGATTCCAAATTGACTTAAGCGGTTAACCATTGGTTCGATCCCTTTGATTTGATGCAAGCGAAGCATTGCCGCTGCCCGCTCTGGGTCCATTTTTATTTTTGTTTCGTCAATCGGACAGCTGAGTGGTACATCACATTTAATTTCTGCCAGTATACGAGAAAGCTTCAGATCTTCTAATCCTGCTTGCATTTTCTTTTGCTGAGCTGCCGTTAATGCATGAACATTTTCTAACAGTCGATCAATCGTTTGATACGTTTGGATAAATTTCAATGCTGTTTTTTCGCCGATTCCTTTTACACCAGGGTAATTATCGCTAGCATCACCCATCAGCGCTTTCATATCAATCAGCGCCTTTGGAGATATGCCCATTTCCTCTTCAAAAAGGGCTTTTGTATAATGCTTATAATTCCCGATGCCTTTTTGCATTAAAGCCACGGTCACTTGTTCATGCAAGATCTGCAGCAAATCTTTATCTCCTGTTAAGACGGTCACATGTGCTTCGTTTTGATAGATTGATGCAAGCGTTCCAATACAATCATCTGCTTCAAAACCTTTCACACCAATGTTCATGATCCCCAGTTCTTCTGTCGCCTCTTTTGCTAAATCAAACTGCGGGATAAGCTCAACAGGCGCCTCGCCTCGATTGGCTTTATAATCTTGAAACAATTCGTTCCGGTATGTCTGGCTCCCCATATCCCAGCAGCATACGATATGAGTCGGCTCAAATGTTTGGACAGCTGTTAACAAATGCTTCAAATAACCATTCACTCCATTTGTCGGCACACCACGATCATTTATCATAAAATTGCGATGGACGGCCGTCGCATAAAACGACCTAAAAAGAAGTGCCATGCCATCTACAAGTAAGACGTGTTTATTCATTCATCTAAACTCCCTTTTTATAAACAATACTCCTATTCTATCATAGAACATCGAAACGAACATAAAAAAGGCGCCTTCTTCTTTTGATAAAGAAGAGGCAGCCCGATTACTTTTTACCATATTGCATTTTTTTCGTTTCCGCTTCTGCGTAGGATGGCATGCCTTTTTCCTTCGGCATGCGCTCCTCCTGCTGCTTTACGTTTTGCTTTTTTGCCATGAACATTCCCCTTTCTGGTTCATTTGTTAAGATGACCAAAAATGAGAAAGTTACTCTTTACTTCTGTTTACGCTGGGTGTATTCCTCCACCATCTCAATCGTGACATGTTTACGAAGCGGAACAATTCCGCCTCGAGCAAGCTCATTCATTTTAGACGTAATGGCATTGATGTCATCTGTTGAAAATGGTTCATTGTGTTCACATTTTTTCACAGCCGATTCAATCGCCTGCTCTCTTTTTTGTTCAAGTGCAAGAAAAGATTGGATGTGGGCATGTTGTTTCTGTGAATGTGCAGAAATTTCTTCGTGTACGCTCGTCATCGTCTATCAACTGCTTTCTTTTTTATATAGTCTACCATGAATCATATCGTTTTCAACTGGTTCTTCCATTCATTTGTTTGTTCATAAACTTGTTCAATGACCGCCTGTTTTTCAGCATCTGTTGTAAGGCTCGTCATAAATGTCTGTTTTTGCTCATTGAGCTGTTGGAGAGCATCTTGTTCGTACCTTTCCGTATAGGTCTTCACTAGCTTTTCATATCTGCTCAGCAACTCTTCTTTTTCGTTATCTGCCCAACGTGTTGTCATTTGATGTAGAACATCTCGAATGGCTTCAATAAACGTAGCCTTTTCATTTTGTTCAAAGAAGGCTTTCGCTGATTTTTGTTTCTTTAAAAGCGGCTCAAATGGTGTAATCTCTGCTTCAACTTCAATTTGTTTTAGCTCAGCATTTTTCTCCTCAGGGGCTGACAGGCTAAGAGAAAAGTAAGGATCTTCCGCACATGCAGCCTGCATCCCTTTTTCCCACTCCTCCTGGAAATAATGATGGATAAACGATTCCATTCGGATATCAAGTGCCTTGAGCTCCTGCACAAATTCAAATTCATACTCCTTTAACGCTTTCTCAAGTGCCTTTTTTAACTGCTGACCAAAATTCCCTTGAGATATGCCAGGATAAAAAGCCGACTTTAATAGATCATTCGCAAATAATGAAAGCCGCTGTACAATATGATAGAGCTGTTCATGCACGTCTTTTTTTACGCTTTCGGTCACAAGTTTAGACCGTTTCACATCTTGCATTTTTTCGAGAATGGCTTCATAGGATGTCTTGATGTTTTTCTTTTCAGCTTCTTTCTCATCTTCTGATTGATGCAAGGTCGCACGTAGTCTATCGACCGTTGTACATAATGTATTAGCTTCAAAATGCAAAAGTTCAATGGCATCTTTCGTTAATTCTTCCTCAATAAAATAGTCGAGCTGTTTTCTCAGTGTTGCATATTGATTATAAGATGTCGGCTCTTTCCCTTCGATCTCTTCCTTACTAGACACATGATGCAGGTTTGGATTGCGGATACCTTCTTTTGTGAGCTCGCTTCGTACATAGTCAAATACGGTTTCAAGCTCTGCTTGATCCTTAGCCAAATCAGCTGCATTGATGATAAAGAACATTTTATCCATGCTAAAGGAATCTTTTACGAGTCCAAGCTTCCGTAAAAATGAGCGATCAGCTTTTGAGAAAGAATGCTGATAATACGTTAAATAAAGAAGGGCGTCTGCATCCTTCATATACTGGAAGGCGATTTCTGTATGACGCTTATTCATACTGCTAGCACCTGGTGTATCGACAATCGTCAGTCCTTTATCTGTCAGAGGTGTACTTAAATACACCGTCACTTCCTTCACCACACAAGAAACAGATTCTTCCGCTACATAAGGCTTTAATTCTTGAAGTGTGACATGTAAATTGGTTTGGTTGTCAATGTCATCATGAAACTTGGCATAGGCTTGTAGAAAATGTTCTACAATGATTCGGTGATCCTGTTCGAGCTGCCGTTTTTTCAGTACTCTTTCCAGCTTTGCCTTAAACGAATCTCCTTTTTCTGTTGTGATCGAAAATCCAAGAATCTGATCGAGTTCCTCTAGAATGTCCTGCTTGGTTTTAAACACCACTTTGACACTTTCATGAGGATGATCTTCCGTAGGTCGTGTCAGTTTGTTAATTGTTGCAGTTGTTGGCGTAGGAGATGATGGTAACACCTTCCGTCCAACAAGCGCATTGGCAAAAGAAGATTTTCCAGAACTAAAAGCGCCAAATAAAGCGAGTGTAAATTCTTTTGCCTGTAGCCGTTCTGTTCGTTTTTCAAAGGAATCTCTTTGAGACTTTAGAATATCTAAAGGCGATAAAATGCGGGAAAGCTCTTTAAATTGTGCAATCGATTGTGCTGTTGTTAAATGCTGCGATTGACGGTATTGATCGCGCTTTGTCCGTTCAGCAGCTTGATCGCTCTCTTCAACATGAATTGATGCGCGATTCTTCTCCAGTTGGTCGTGCTGCATCCATTGCTTTTTCGCATAAAACCAGTCACCTGGGATATGCTCATCCGTTCCGTTTTGCCAAATATCCCATAAATGCTGAATATCCTGTCTTATTTGTTCATTTTTTTCGTTATACCCCTCAAGGCTCTGAAGCTCTTGTTTCGCTTGCTCCCATTTTTTCTCTTGCTTCTCCTGTTCATTTTTGAGCTGGTCTTTCAAGGTTTCAATCATCTGTTCAATCAATTGAAGCGCTTGCTGTTTCGCCTGTCTTTTCAATGCTTCACCAGCATCTTTCGCATATTGAAGAACATATTCGTTAGAAAAAGTTGCCCCTTGGTGAATGACCTTTTCAAGCAGGGATTCTTCAATAGGTGTCTCAAATGCCATGGCTTTGTCTAATAACGCTTCCCCAAGCTGATGCTGTTTTATTTCTTTTTTGAGGAGCTCGGCAATGTGCCAGTCAACTTCCGCTTTCATTCTCTTTTTTACATCTGCTAAGAAATCATTTGCCCGCTTTTCCTTTTCCTGCTCGGTTTTATTTTTGGCAAAAAGTAAACCTACTTTAAAGCCAGGTGCTTTCGATTCGATATAGTCACTTGCAAGCTCTCGCATCTTAAATGGCGTGAGGTTTGCATTTTTTAAGATGTTCTCTACTTCAGAAGACACTTCATCTTCTACCTGCTTTGCACCATTTTCAATAAATCGGCGTTTCTCTTCTAGTTCTTTCACTTCATTCCTTTTTTCTTGAAGCTGCGCGTCAAGGTCCTCTTCATGCAGTTCTTCTTTTAACGAGTCTATATGTTCTTTTAAAACATGTTCGATTTTCTGCTCTGTATAGGCTCGAAGTGATGCTTTAGGCATGGTTTGTAATTCTTGTAGTTTCTTCACTAAACGGATCATTTCGTTTTTTGGGTGTGCCTCATCCGTCACAGAAGTAAAATATAGATGTTCTTCTTCAATGCCTTCTTTTAAAAGCATCTCAACGACTTGTTTTTTGTAGTTTTCAAAAGTTGTCTCTTGTTCATCATGCCGATCCACTTGATTGACGATGAAATAAAGATTGGGCACTTTCTCCTTAATCGAGCGAATGAAGCGAATGTTTTCTTCAGAATGGACATGGTTATAATGAACGACATAAAAAAGCGCATCCGCTTGATGAAGAATAGAAGCAGCGGATAAAAAGTGCGCATGATCCGTTGAATCAATTCCCGGCGTATCAATGAGTGCCACTTTTTCTTCAAGTCCACTATAATCACCGCTAATTTCCACCATCTCAATTTGTTCCCCATCTTTACAAAAACGCTGCACCGCTTCTTTATCATAAGAGCCGCTCATTTTTGCAAAACGTCCATCAGACGTATGGAGCTGAACTTCACTGACCCCTTTCCTGACAACAACCAAGTTTGCACTCGTTGGAATTGGGCTTGTGGGCAGGATGTGATCATGAAGAAGATGATTCACTAGTGATGACTTACCAGCAGAATAGTGACCGGTAAATGCGATATATACTTCTTCTTCAGCTTCCTTTTTCATAATAGATGCAAGTTTGGCTGCGCGCTCGTGATCATCCCTTTTCAGAAGGCTTTGATATAAAGCACCTGTAGTTTGAACGAGCGAATCTTGAATAGACAAGTCTTTCATGACGATAAACCCCTTTGTTTTTAGAAAAGTCAGTTATGTATGTGTACCATTTTACACAAAATAAAGAGATTTTTCTTCTCATCTGAGGAAATAAAAAAATCTGCTGCCCGATCAGTCGCAATGGACTGCAATCAGGAAGCAGATTTTTTTGAAACACCTTTTAATACGAAGCCAATCAATAAGCTGTATACACAGACCGTACCGAGTAAGAAAATCATTGTCATGTGATCACCGTCCATCCTTCATGATTGAGAATGTTTATCATTAATGAAAGTGTAGCACAATTGATAATGATTTTCAATATTAATTTAGTAAATACTGATTCAGTGCTTTTTCTTCTGTTTGTATTCTGACCATCATCATCCATCCATTTAAACACGTAAACAAAATGGCAGTAATAAATGCGTTAAATAGCAGCGGAATGAACATCAGTTCAATCGCCACCACCACATAGTTAGGATGCTTCAACCAGCGATACGGCCCCTTTTTTACAATCATCGCATTTGGAACGACTAAGATTTTTGTATTCCAAAACGTCCCAAGTGAACATAGTGCCCAGTACCGAATCACCTGGATAGCAAGCAGGAACACAAGCAGCAATAGGAAAAAACGAGACGGTTGACGATGCAGCAGCCATGTCTCTCCAATAAGCGAGAGGAAAAAAGCTGCATGCATAGCGACCATATAAGGATAATGGCTTGCACCAAATTCAATTGCTCCAATCGCCTTCACCTTCTTTTCATTTCTTTTCGCCACAAGCACTTCAATGAGGCGCTGACAAATGAAAATGCCAATCACTATCCAGAAAATCATCACGAGAGCCCCTCCCATTTCATGAGCAATAATTCTGACGAAAAGCCTGGACCAAGTGCTCCGCAAAGCCCCACCTGTCCTGCATCTAGTGACTGATGTTCAAGAAAATGCTTCATGACATATAAAACGGTGGCAGAGGACATGTTTCCATTCTGTTTCAGAACCTCTTTTGAAGAAAATAGCTGATGCTCTTGTAAAGATAGGCTTTCAAGATAGGCATCAATCACTTTTTTTCCTCCAGGGTGAGCAAGAAAAACGGATACATCCTCTGTTGAAAACCCTAGCTGATGTAAAAATTGATCCACTTGCTCTTTTAACCATCCAGAAATGATGGACGGAATGTCACGTGAGAAGATGACCCGAAATCCGTCGGCGGTAAAATCCCATCCCATCACATCCTCAGAATCTTTCATGGTCACTGACTGCGTGCCAAGCACTTTAGGTACTGTTTTTAACCGCGTATACTTAGAGGCAGCCTTTTCTCCAGTTAAAAGAACGGCCGCAGTCCCGTCACCGAACAGCGAGGTTCCAATTAAATTGCTTTTTGATTGATCTTGCGGCTGAAAAGTGAGGCTGCAAAGCTCGCAGGCAACAACGAGCACTTTTGCTTCTGGATACGCCCTGATGTATTCATAAGCTCGGGATAAGCCTGCCGCCCCGCCCCCGCATCCTAACCCCCAAATTGGCACTCGTTTCGTATAAGGAGAAAATGGAAGAACATTCATCAGCTTTGCATCAAGACTTGGCGTTGATAACCCTGTACTGGAGATGAAAAACAAAGCATCAATCTCATCAAAAGGAACTGGCATTGTAAGGAACGCTGTTTCATGCAGACAGTGAAAAACGGCTTCTTTCGCATGAGCCAATGCTTTTTCGACATAGAGATTATTTTTCTCTTCAAAAGAGTGATGTTCTTGATACCAATCAATAGGCTGTACAAACTGCCTGCTCTCTATTTCGCCATTATTAAAAGCTTTTAATAGCCGATCAATATCTTTAAACGATCGTTTAAATTGAGACCTTGCAAATTGAGCAGCTGCTTGCTGATCCACATGATGTTTTGGCAGACTTGTTCCAACTGAAAGAATGTATGCCATCGGCTTCACCTCTTTTTTCGGTTAATATCCCCAATCAAAAAAAGGATATACATGCCAAAACGACACAATTCAGTCAAAATATTTTCCTCCGTCTAACTTTTTGTCTTGACGACAATTGATAAATATTGGATAATATAGGTGAAAACATGATGTAGTTTTCCTCCTTCACAGGTTCGTTCCAAGCCAAGCGAACCTGCTTTTTTTATGCAATTTTAATAGAATTAGTTAACATAGCTTTATGCAAAAAAACACCTCTCAAATGAGAAGTGCAGACCGTAGACAAACCCACCTTTACTTCAAGTAAAAGTGCTGTATGAAAGGAATAAGCAAATGACTTTTCACGTACACCTTTTACATAGTAGCCAATCTCTGATTCAGTTGTACTGACTTTGCTTTCTTTTGTTTCTTCTTTATTTTGTACGGTAAGAGCTTTTCTCTATGTATTTCGCGATTGATAGCCTCTATCTCCAATATCCACATGAGCATCCTTTTTTTCAATGAAATCGGCATTTTACAACACTTTCATACGGGATCTCCTTTCACTTCGCATTAATGGTTAAATCTGTTGCTACCTTAGCGTATAAATACCAACGTTTCGATCATTATTTTTCATTTAAACATGAATGGATCACCTTTTTTCTGATCAACACAAATAAATAACCATAAAATGCTAATTTATTTGATGATTATATATGAAAAGGTGTTTTTTTCCTGTATACTTAATCAATATGAACACCATGAAAAACAGTGAAAAAAGACAGAATCTACTACATGATTCGGCACAAAATTTAATTGACTGGAGTGATTGTCATGAAAAAGGTGTCCAAAAAACAGACACCCTACAACACGATATTTCTCTCGAAGATAATTGGTTTAGTGCTTCTTACACTGTTTCTCGTTTTTATCTGGGATATGTCTAAACCCCATTTGCAGGCGACAAATGGGCAAGCAAAAATTGTTACTAACAGTGACTTCCGAGACACAAGTATCAGTCTGAAAGCAAAAGATCATTCTACAAGAACATTGGATCAACAATTTAGGACCAATCCAAACCAACAGACAACGAATAAAACGGTCTTTTTAACATTTGATGATGGCCCTTCTGCTACATCAAATCAGCTGTTAAATGTCTTAAAAGCACATCAAGTGAAGGCGACATTCTTCATGCTTGGACCGCAAATCCAAGCTCACCAAGCAGCTGTGAAAAGACTTTATCAAGAAGGACATCAATTAGGGCTTCATGGCATGACGCATGATATAAACCGCTTTTATCAAAACAGTGAGTCTCCCGCAAATGAAATGAGAGAAGCTCAGCTCATTCTTGCTTCTGTTACAGGCGTTTACACCCGTCTTGTGAGAACACCTTATGGCAGTGTTCCAAATTTAACATATGATCAAAAAGTACGTTTAAACCAAAATGGCTTTATTTACTGGGATTGGACGATTGATAGCCTTGACTGGAGATATAAAAACTCACAATATGTTCCAGAGGTATTGAATCAACTGGAAATGTTTGAGAAAAATAAACCATGGGAACCAAAAGTTATTTTAATGCATGATCAACCCTCTACCACGAACTATTTAGATAGCCTGATTACACAACTAAAAGCAAGGGGCTATACATTTGCAGTCATTAACGAAACAATGCCGCCGGTACAACATTAATAGCACTAATCACAACAAGCCCGTATCCAAAGGATGCGGGCTTTCACCTCTCCAAGAGAAGTGTTTACATAACAGATTGCTTAGGTTCTTCCATTAGCTCCTGCTCTGTTTCTTTTTTAAAAGGAATCATGTGATAAATAATATGAAGCAAAATAGCGGTAAAGCTTCCGGCGACGATTCCGTTACTTGTTAACAATTTAATCGATTCTGGCAAATGATCAAACATTTGCGGTACCACCGTTACTCCGAGCCCGATGCCAACTGAGCATGCGACAATGAGTAAGTTTTCCTGTTTTGCAAAATCGACGCGTGAGAGCATTTTAATCCCGTACGCAATGACCATGCCAAACATGGCGACCATTGCACCGCCTAGAACGGATTTAGGAATAATCGTTGTAAATGCCGCGATTTTAGGAAAAAGGCCAAATACCATTAATAATACACCTGTCACCACAATGACCTGATTTTTCTTCACACCTGTTAATTGGATCAATCCAACGTTTTGGGAGTAGGCTGTGTATGGAAAAGCGTTGAAGATACCGCCTAATAAGACGGCAATTCCCTCTGCACGATATCCCTTTGCTAAATCCTTCTCTTTTAATGAACGATTCGTTAAATCTCCGAGCGCAAAGTATACACCCGTTGATTCGACTAATGACACAATGGCAACTAATGTCATCGTCATGATTGGTGCAAACTCAAAAGTAGGCAACCCAAAGTAAAAAGGCTCAATGATGCGGAAAACTTGTGCATTCGCCACTTCTGCCGTCTCCACCTTCCCTAAGAAAGCAGCAACTGCTGTCCCAAGTAGAATGCCGATTAAGATAGCAATGGCTTTCATGAATCCCTTTGTAAATCGGTAGAGAAGGACAATAATAAACAACACTAGAAAAGCAAGTCCAAGATTCTCAAAAGAACCATAGTCTGCACTTCCTTCACCACCTGCCATATTGTTCATGGCTACCGGAATTAAGGTAATTCCAATGATCGTGACGACGGAACCTGTGACAACGGGCGGGAAGAATTTCACAAGCTTCCCAAAGAAAAATGAAAGAGCAATGACAATACACCCTGCGGCGATAATACTTCCATATATAGACGAAATTCCATATTTAGAGCCAATCGCAATCATAGGAGATACCGCAGTAAATGTACAGCCTAGTACAACAGGCAAACCGATGCCAAAAAAGCGGTTTTTCCATACTTGAAGCAGTGTGGCGGCACCGCACATGAAAATATCTGCCGAAATTAAGTACGTCAGCTGGGCTGGCGTGAGCCCAAGCGCATCTCCAACAATGAGCGGGACAAGAACCGCACCTGCATACATCGCCAGTACATGCTGTATCCCTAGCGAAAGGGTTTTGGCTTTTTTAGCGGCACTCATGATTGTACCTCGCGTACAAACGTGACTTTTCCTTCCTCGAGCGATTCGATACGTGCGAGTGACTCGACTCTATAGCCCATTTGCACAAGCTCTTTTCTTCCAGGCTGGAATGATTTCTCGATAACAATTCCAAAACCAGCTACTTTTGCTTTCGCTTGCTTTGCGATTGCAGCTAGTCCCTTAGCGGCTTCTCCATTTGCTAAAAAGTCGTCGATAATTAACACACAATCGTCCTCACCAAGGTGCGTGTTAGAGACAGCGATCGTACTTTCTACTTTTTTGGTAAAAGAATACACACTTGCTGTCAAAAGGTTATCCGTTAAAGTCAGTGATTGCCGCTTTCGGGCAAAAACAACTGGCACATGAAGGGCAAGTCCAGTCATGACAGCAGGTGCAATACCAGAAGATTCGATTGTGATAATTTTAGTAATTCCATCATGCTTAAATAATCTAGCAAACTCTTGACCGATCTCATGCATTAACACAGGATCAATTTGATGATTTAAAAAAGCATCTACCTTTAGCACTTGATTTGACAGAACGATTCCTTCGTTCTCGATCTTTTGACGTAACAATTCCATCATTCTTCCTCCCAGCATATTAGCAACTTTCATTTTTTTGCATAAAAAAAGCATTGCTGTCCATTAAGGAGCAAGCAATGCGAAAACGATCCACGGGATCTTCAGCTCATACAAAAGCTGTTTCATTTTGCTCACTCATAGTCGGACGGTATCGGTGTCCGGTAGAAACTTGCGTGCCTTCATCACGCGATTATATGAGTGTTATAGTGTTCAAATTATAACAAGATTTCAGACGCTTGGAAAGCACTTTTCTAGAAAAATACCGAACTTAAATAATCATTAAGCTTTAAACGTTCGTTTTTAGAATATTCAACCAGCAAAAAAGCACCCTTCTGATTAAAGGGTGCCTCAGATTGTTGACAAAGGGCTAAAATGAACTTTATTTTAGCCCTTTGTCTTCTTTTCAGCGTGATAAAAAACCTTTGCAGTCTAGGAGGGGCGAGCACCGGAGCAGAGCGAATTTAACATTCGTGAGCACCAGCACGCAGGACTGACAACGAATGCGAGGGTTTGTCTACACGCTGAAGCACCCTTCTGATCAAAGGGTGCCTTTCATTTATGATAAATACAGTTTCGTGTACTTATCTGTTAAATAATCAATTAAGTATTGAACATTTAATTCTTCACCAGTTGCGTCTTGAATGATCTCAGATGGCTTTTTCCGTTTTCCATGCTTGTGGACATGTTCCGTTAGCCATTCTTTTATTGGTGCAAAAGACCCATTTTGAATCAGTTCATCAAAATTCGGTAAATCTTTGATCATTTGCTGTTTTAATTGCGCCGCATACATATAACCAAGTGCATATGAAGGGAAATAACCAAAACTACCATCAGACCAGTGAACATCCTGCAAAATACCAAGCGCATCGTTAGGCGGCGTAATGCCAAGATATGCTTTATATTTTTCATTCCATAACGCTGGCAGATCTTCAACGGCTACTTCTTCATTGAAAATGGCTTTTTCAATTTCATAGCGAATAATAATGTGAAGTGGATACGTGAGTTCATCTGCTTCAATTCGAATGTAAGTCGGCTTCGATTCATTCACCGCATGCACAAATTCTTCTAAAGTGACATCTTTAAATTGTTCAGGAGATGCCTCTTGCAGCTTTTGATAATACGTTTTCCAGAAATCTTCATGTCTGCCGATAAAGTTCTCAAAGAAAAGAGACTGTGATTCATGAATACCCATTGATGTGCCGTCACATAAGAGCGTTCCGCTCAGTGCCTCATCAATATTTTGTTCATAAATGGCGTGGCCACATTCGTGAATGGTGCCAAAGATCGCCATGCGAAAATCGTGCTCATCATAACGCGTCGTCACACGTACATCCCCTCTGCTTAATGTCACAGCAAATGGATGAACCGTTGTATCAAGTCGTCCTGCGTCAAAGTCATACCCTAACTCTTTTAAGAAAAAGAGACTCAGCTCTTTTTGTTTGTCGATCGGGAAGCTTTTCGATAAAAACGAAGTATCCGGTTTATTTGGCGAAGCTTCAATTTTTTTCACGAGAGGAACGATGGCGTCTCGAAGTGCACCGAATTTTTGATCGAGTTGTTCAACCGTCATATCCGGCTCATAATTATTGAGCAGCACATCATATGGTGTTTTTTTCACGCCCCAATACTGGATGAAACGCTTGTTAAAATCAATCAGTTGTTTTAAATAGGGTGCAAAGAGTGAAAAATCTGATTTCTCCCTTGCTTCTACCCAAACATGTTCTGCTTTTGATTGTAGAATAGAGTATTCTTTAAATTCTTCTTTTGGAATTTTACTGTTTTCATCATATTCTTTTTGCGATAATTCGAGTGCCTTCTGCGTGTCTTTTGACAGCTTTTCTTTCTCTTTATTTAATGCATCAAGAAGATCTCTCATTTCATCAGAAGTCTTCATATTAAAGATATCGCTGGATAATTGACCGATGGTTTCTGCTCTGAAATCAGCGCTTTTTTTAGGCGCTTGTGTTCGAGAGTCCCAATAAAGTAAATGAAGCGCCTCTGTATAATGGGCGATTTTTCCTAGTAATTGATAAAACGCTTTCTCTTTTGATTCAAGACTCATGCGTTCGTTCCCCCAATCAATAAAATATGTATGTACGTTTCAAGGCTACTTCAATAAATGTTCTTTTGTCAATGAAAAAGGAGGATACGCTGATCGTATCCTCCTCTTATTGAATGGTTTTCTATCATTAAGAGATCACTGGCTTTACTGGAAGAACGGATTCAATTTTACTTTGTAGCTCAATATCTTTCTGACTGCCAAAGTAAATATGAATGCTGCCAGCATCTTGGCTTGTCCGAATCAGTCTCCCAATGCCCTGCCTTAGACGAAGCAACATGTACGGAAGATCCACTTCAGTAAATGCATCTTTCGCTTCATTCCGTTTTGCTTCAAATACTGGGTCATGCGGTGGATATGGAAGTCCCCAAATGACCACATTTGTTAGAGACTGTCCTGGAATATCCAGCCCTTCCCACAAGTGAACGGAACATAACACAGATGTTTCATCCGCTTGGAACTTTTGAACAATGGTACTGATCTCCTCGTCTCCTTCAAAATACACATGGAAAGGCAGTGATTCATTTGATGCATCGAGCTGCTTTCTAAATACATGCAGTTCATCAAATGAAGGGAATAAAATAAGAGAGCGACCGCCATTTTCTTTTACCTGAGATAGCACGTGCTGACCTTTTACAGCTGACTCTGTCATTGGCTGCTGAATTCCGTGGAAATACATTTGCATTTGCTCCTCATAATCATATGGCGAAGCCACACTCATGGATAAATAATCTTTGATCCCAAGGCTTTCAGCTAAATAATCAAATGATTGATTTTCAGACAACGTAGCAGATGAGAAAATATAAGGGATTTTTTGCGAAAATACCTTTTCACCGAGAACTTCTGCTACCGTTTTTGGCATGACGACAAAGGTGGTATCTAATTCCTGCTTCTCCAGCCAGCTAATGGCATTTTTCTGATAAAGCGACAAAGAATACGCCATCTGTTCAATGTACTCTTCCACAACAGACAATTCGTATTGATCAATTGTGTACATCTCTGATTCAAATACGAGCGCTTCTCCAATCTTCTCAAGCAAATCACATAATTCACTTGCTGAACGCTTTACCTCATCTACACGACCAATTTCAAGACGGTGTGATCCTTTGATTTCTTTGGCATTCGTTTTTAAGAGATAAAAGAACTGATCGTTTGTTGCAAGTGCATCTTCAACAAGCTCTGCAAACTCTTCACGAATATCATTTTGCAAAAGACGCTCCAAAAACGTCTCAAGTGTTGATTGCTTCACTCGGTATGTTAGCGCTTTTTGTGCTGCAAACTCAAGAAGATGTCCTTCATCAAATACAACAGAGCTATGCTCAGGAAGGAGCGGCAGCTGTCCTTCACGTTTACGTGACTCCTTTGTCCATACATGCTCCATGTAAAAGTCATGAGAACAAATGATGAGATCTGTTGCTTTTCGGTAATGGTCTCTTGATAAATTCAAGCCACAGCGGTGCCGCATGTCGCACGTTAAGCAGTCCTGAAAAGAGTCATATCCAATTCTTGACCACTCATCATTTGTTAATTCTGGATACTCTTTTCGATCACCATACGGATAAAATGTCTGCATCCCATGAGATTCATGAACAAATGAAGGAAGCGATTCATAAATGTCGAGCCACTTCTCATCATCTTCACGTTGCATCGTTTTCTCTAGTTTCTTTAAGCATAAATATTGATCATGCGATTTACTTAATCTCGCATCTATTTGAATATCAAGGTGATTGGCAATTTTATAGATATCACCTTCTTGTTTGACCAGCTGTTCAATTAACGTTTCGTCTGCACATGCAATGATCGCAGGTTTCCCTGTATATCTTGCATATGTGACCGCAAATAAAAGATAAACGATTGTTTTGCCTGTGCCTACCCCAGCTTCGGCAAACATCACACTTTTTTCTTTAAAGGCTCTTTCTAACTGAAAAGCCATAAATATTTGTTCATCTCGAAGATCAAAGCCCTTTTCTGGCAAAATGTCATAAAACACATCACCAATCCAGTTGCCCAGTTCTTCGTAAAAATTATGTTCTTTTGTTAATGAAAAAGGCAAACGAGATGCTGTCACCTGCTTCAACCCCCAACTTTTGAATCATTCAGACATTCAATAGTAACATTTATGCTGGGGTATGACAATCTTTTTTTAAGAGCGCAGGCGATGCTGGTAGCTTTCCTTCATTAAAAATGCGTGCTCTGAATGGTCTATGTAGTTTTGAGCCATTGCTAAGTTCTCGATGGCTGCCGTAAGTTTAGCAGATTGTCCCGTTTCAATCCCCTCTATTTCTCGGGCCGTCGAAGCGAGTGCTTTTTGAATTAACTGAAATTGATCATAATGAATCATGAAGACACCTCTTTTTTTAAAATCAAGTTCAGTTTATTCCGTCCCGTCAAGACTTATACCTTTTTAGCATAAAAAATCCACACCTTCTCGTGGTGTGGACATTTGTTACGATTCAGTTGTTTGCTTTCTAGGCCGGCGTTTTCCCCAGTATTGATAATAGTCTGTTTTAATAAATCCATTAAACAGTTTTCTCTTTTTCGTCGCTTTTCTTCCGAAACACTCTTCGAATTTTTCATGTGACGTTAAAATGTAAATGGACCACGTATCTAGGTTTTTCAATGCTTCGCCCATGCCTTGATACATTTTTTCCACAGCTGGCTTATCGCTGAGACGTTCACCGTAAGGCGGATTTCCGACAATCACACCATACTCATCTTTAGTTTGAAAGTCTTTCACTTGCATTTGCTTAAATTGAATCAGTTCACTAAGACCAGCTTCTTCTGCGTTCAGTTTCGCAATCTCTACCATACGATGATCAATATCGCTCGCGATAATGTGAAGCGGCTGATCATAATTCGCCTTTTCTTCTACTTCAAGGCGTGCTTTGTTCCAAACGTCCTCACCGATCCATTCCCATGATTCAGATGCGAACTCACGGTTAAATCCAGGAGCAATGTTTTGTCCAATCATCGCTGCTTCAATAGCAATTGTTCCTGATCCGCAAAAAGGATCGACAAACGGACGGTCAGGTGTCCAGTTCGTTAATAAGACAAGCGCCGCTGCAAGGGTTTCTTTAATCGGAGCGCCCCCTTGATCTGCACGGTATCCACGTTTATGAAGACCCACACCAGACGTATCAAGCGTCAGCAATACTTTATCTTTTAAAAGCGCTACCTCGATTTTGTATTCAGGGCCTGTCTCTTCTAGCCATTCAGACTGTATGTTGTAAGATGATCTAAGTTTTTGCGCGATAGCCTTTTTGACGATGCGCTGACAATCCGGCACACTGGCAAGCTGAGATTTAACAGATTTACCAATGACGGGAAATGTGCTATTTTTCGGTAAAAATGCGGCCCAGTCAATGGCTTTAGTCTGTTCAAAAAGCTCATCAAATGTTCTAGCCGAAAATTCAGCAACTTGGACCTTGATCCGGTCTGCTGTACGCAGCCATAGATTCGCACGGCAGATGGCAAGCGCATCCCCTTGAAAAATAACTTTTCCGTTATCTACGGTGCACTCATACCCGAGGTCTCTTACTTCTTTTGCAACTATCGCTTCAATTCCCATTGGCGCTGTTGCGATGAGTGTATAGGTTTTCATTTGTTTATCACCTGTTTTCTCGTTCTTTTCTTAATCAAGATAAAAGCTCTCCATATGTAGAAATAGGAGAGCTTTGATTTCATCATGTTTATGATAACGGATATAACGTTCTGTAAGCCATGTTTTGTTCCATCGTACTGCAAACGGCAAAAGCCTCGTACTCAGGTGGTAATCATCTATCTACAGAATTCTCTGTCCTTCTCTCCGTTTGGTTCCTTTGAGAAAGTTCCCCTACCAAGTTTGGGTTTCTCGCTCGAGGGGTTTACCGCGTTCCACTCTCACCATTTCTAGTGAGACTTCGTCACTGTGGCACTTTCAAGGATACTTTGCCATATCCTAAAAGGACGTAGGCATTTTTCCTGCCGTCAGCCTTTCCCAGGCTGCCCTGGCTTATTTTTTCGCCAGGCACGAACACTACGGGCATCTCAGCACCGTGCGAGCATGGACTTTCCTCTGCAATGTCAAAGCATTACAGCGATTACCCGAACGTTAATCAACATGCGTTATTATAAACGACAATGTCATCTGACACAAGCTTTTTTGGTATTACTCAATCATAAAGTTTGCTGCCGAAAACGTGTTTCTCAAGATTAGATAGTCTTTTTAAAATATCAAAGTTTGTTGTATTGGACTGTGCAGGCTGTCTTTTCCCTTGTTCAACCGCTTCTTCAAGCTGTTTTGACAAGTGAAGGTTTTCTTGTTGGAGTTTTTCAATTTCTTGATGGAATGTCTCATAGTCTTTAATGACCATATCTAGAAATTTATCGACTTCTTCTTGTTTATACCCTCGGACACCTGTTTTAAATTCTTTTTCTAAAATTTCTTTCGCAGAAAGCTTTACTTTATCAGCAAGCATCTTTTTCACCTCATATCGTGAATTCATAGTATATTTTTTCAGAAATACGTGACGTTGTCAAATTTTCTCTTGCTTTTAGTCAAAAAACGGATCTTCCGCCTCAACCTGTGCTCTTAAATCATCCATTGTGATATACATAATTGGGTAGTCGGTATAGGTTTCAGCTTCTTTGATCATATATTTTGGCGAGCCTTCGTGCTCGGGATCATATAAGACGAGAAGGCCGTCCGTTTTTTCAATAAAAAAGCGGTTCTTTTGTTTAAATTGTGCCGGACTTTCATACGGTCTATGCGTGACACTTTCTACAAAATCAGCTTGTGCAAGAACGCCTTCATACAGCTCTTTATTTTGTTCATTCCAGCGCTCTTCCTGTTCATAAAATGGTGTAATGACAGCAAGTTTTAAATCTGGAAACTCCTCTTGAAGCTCAAAGACCACTTCAGCTGTCCATATTTCTGCCCCTAACTGACCTGAAATGAGCACCCATTCCAGCCCGTCTTCAATGAGTGCCGTCAGCCTTTTCCGAAGTTCCGCTTTTATGTATTGAAGTGCAGGCTCGTCTTGTTTGAAGATCCCAAGCTCAAATGGCTTGTACCCTGTGACAGCAATAATTTTCATTTTTTCACCTGCTTTTAAAAAAAGGGACTTATAAAAGTCCCATTTCACTTTATCTGTTACAGCAAGGTCCACCGCAGTTAAAGTGTTGATGTGTTGCCGGGTCCACCTGAGAAAACGTATGCGGGAAGTAGTGAACATGTTGGAAATTTTGGTGATGAACATTTGTTACATGCTGCGGGTGGATGTGCGGCACAATTGTAGTTGACTCACTGTGCGTACAGCAGTGATTCGTTGGATGTACAATTGGCTGTGTAACATTTGGATTGCAATGATGATGATGGTACATGTAGCATTCCCCTCTCCTTGATTTTCTTACATTAATAATGTATGAATCAAGAGGTGTACATGTACTAATGCATTAACCTATTTTAAAAGTTTGCAAGAAAAACATCTTTATAGTTTGAAAACACAAACGCGACCAATATGACAACAAGAAAAAACAAGTAGAAAAGACCCTTATACATGCTCTACGCTCCTCATTCAATATCTAACGTTATTTTACAGGATTCGTGACTTTTCTACAATAAAAGTGCTAAACAATTTTTATTTTCGGCCGAGAGCCGAACGTTGTCTTTTTTTGCGCTTTCCCAGGCAATAATTTCATTGCCCAGCTTTTCTTAAGAGCCGCTTTTCTCGCTTGTCAAGTTCCACAATGTCTCGTTCACTTAAAGACGATTGTGATAACAATGTTTGGGTAATGGAAAGGGCTGCTTTTGGATCTTTTTGACGGTGTTCTTCATACTTTGCAAGCTCTACACCCGCTTTTAATCTTAAATGAACATCACTTGATTCAAATAGACGTCTCCATATGCATGCCGCTTCATCCCATTGTTTTAATCGCTTGTACTGTAACGATAGATCATAAGCTGCTTGATCCGCATGCTCAAACGCTGCTCCCGTTAATTCTTGCAGGTGCTTTGTTGCTTCCTGCACATCACGGTGAGCAAGATGCCACTTAGCTAATGCATATTTCTCATCGTCTTCCTTCACCGCATCTTTGGATAAGATTTTTTTAGACAAATGAATGTAGAGACTGATTAACGATAAGACATCAAGTTCATTGTGAGTCAAAATTCCTTCAATCAGTTTCGGGTTTTGTTCCTTTAAAAAGTGAAAATAGATCATTGGTGCGAGGAACCCCGGTGTATCTCCCTCTCGATTGACGTGCAGTTCCTCTTTTTCTACAACCGAAAGAGCCATACGCTCATATTTATGTTTCCACAATCTCCTTGACCCATGCAGAAGGTCAAAATGACCAAATTCAGGTAGAGCAGGTATTTGATCGCGTAATAATGTATGCCTCGTTTTGACTTGAGGCCAATCAAATGATTTTCCATTATATGTCACTAGCGATTCAACATCCACCTCACTAAGAAAGCTATTGTAAAGTGCCGCTTCATTTCCTGGATTCGTGAGCAGATGTTGTTTTACCACCACTTTATCTGAATAAACTCTCGCATGCCCAAGTAGAAAAATCATATTTCCCGTTCCGCCAGATAGTCCTGTTGTTTCTGTATCGAAGAAAAATAGCTCGTGAGGCTTGTAGCCTTTTGCAGAAAGAGAATGCTGAATCTCACTTTTGTTCCATGCACTCACCATCTCCGGCAGTTCTGCAAATGAATATCGCCCATGCTGATGGTCAAGTGGATAGGTCACTTCCCGAACGAGGCAGAAAGAGTCTTCAAAGTAGTAAGGAGCTGCACCTAATTCCCCCCACTCTTTTAGAAATGGAATGGTTTCAGCCGTCACAGTGGGCGTTTGTCCCTCTTTTACTGCCCCACGCTTTTCATCTGACTGATTGTGCGACAGGTGTTTTTTCATTCTGTTTAATTTTCCTTTTAATGACATGAGTAGGTCTTTTCCCCCTTTCCTTAAAATCCTGCCATCAATTGAATGATACTGCTTTTTCCATCGATCTCTTTCATTTCCATGCCAATACAAGATGGACAGCCGTTCTCGCAGCTGCATCGCTCAATCAGCTGAGTGGCTGCACGGGCAATTTCATCAAAGCGAGCCTGCACCTCTTTACTTAAACCGATTCCACCTGGGTAATGATCATATAAAAATACGGTCGGTTTCCCGGTATGGGCTGCCTTTATTTGAGAAATGACATGAATGTCTGAACGGTCACACATGACAAACGCCGGAACAATATGCTGAAGAACATTGGCAATACCGAGCAAGAGCTGTTCAAGTGTTTTTTCTTCAAATGTCCGCTCTGCTTCATGTAATTCAAACCAAGCAGCACTCGTATGAATCTCTTCTTCAGGTAAGTGAATCGGGCCGGAACCGATATTTTCCCCGGTTGATAATCGAATTTTTTTGAAAATAGTCGGCATTGCATTGACGGTCACATCACCGTAGTGAACAGATACCGCCTCTTTCTCTGTTGTTTGATCAATTTCAAGCACCTTGAGCTGAACTGCTAAATTCGCATCTGTATAATATTCTACATCGACTTGTTTCACATAAGCCTTAAGATGCTCATAATCTAGCTTTTCCACTTGATACTGAACCCCTTCATGTAAATAAATCGCTTCATCATGAAGTAAGGTCATCGCACTGAATCGATCCATCTCCCCAATAATTCGAACGTTCGCTACATCAGATTGATCGACAATGACGACATTTTCCTGACTTGCAGATCTCAGACTGATGCCATGAGCCGGGAACGATTGATCTGACCAATAATAACGGTTCCCGCTGAAATGAAGAACCCCTTCTTCATGTAAGTATTGCAAGATTTCTTCTACTTCCATACCGCCAAACTGTTCATCTTCTCGAAACGGTAGCTCGTAGGACGCACATTTTAGATGATCGACTAGGATGATAAGGTTCTCAGGATTGATTCTTGCCGATTCAGGTGGTCTGTTAAAGAAGTATTCAGGGTGTCTGACAATATATTGGTCAAGTGGCGATGAGCTTGCGACCATGATAATGAGTGCTTCCTCATGACGCCTTCCAGCTCGTCCAGCCTGCTGCCACGTACTCGCTACACTGCCAGGATATCCGGTCATGATACAGACTTTTAGCTGTCCAATATCTACTCCTAATTCTAGTGCGTTTGTGCTGACAACACCGAGAATGTCTCCTTCCCTTAAGCCTTTTTCAATCATACGCCGCTCTTTCGGCAAATAGCCCCCGCGATAACCACGGATCGATTTAGGACCAATTTCTTTTTTCACTAGTTCTTGAATATGACTTAGGATGACTTCAACTCTTACCCTACTTCTAGCAAAAACAATCGTTTGAATTTTTTCTTTTAAAAATGTTTTAGCGAGTTGATTCACAACAGTGGCCGCACTTTGTCTAATATTTAAAGGCTTATTGACGACTGGCGGGTTGTAAAAGACAAAATTCTTTTTACCGCTAGGTGCTCCGTTTCGTTCAATGAGATGCACCTTGCTTCCGGTCAGCTGCTCTGCGAGCTCTTTCGGATTCGCAATGGTCGCTGATGTACAAATAAAGGTCGGGTCACTTCCGTAAAATGCACAAATTCGCTTTAGTCTACGAATGACATTGGCGACATGACTGCCAAACACGCCTCGGTATGTATGAAGTTCATCAATGACAATATACTTTAAGTTCTCAAATAAACTGACCCATTTCGTATGGTGAGGCAAAATCGCTGAGTGCAGCATATCTGGATTTGTGATGACAATATGTCCTGCCTGTCTGACGCGCTGGCGAATCGCTGAGGAGGTGTCCCCGTCATAGGTTTCACTGTGAATTGGAACATCCATCTCATGAATGATTTCGTTTAATTCACTTTTTTGATCTTGCGCAAGTGCTTTTGTTGGAAATAAATAGAGGGAGCGGCTTGTCTGATCTTCTGCGATCGACTGAAGAACTGGCAGATTGTAGCAAAGCGTTTTACCTGAAGCTGTAGGTGTCACAGTCACCACATTTTCACCATCCATCACACGTTCAAAGGCTTCCTTTTGATGAATGTACAGTTCGCTCACACCTCTTTTTTCAAGCGCCACTTTGAGTCTGTCATTTACTCTTTCAGGAATTGAAGAAGTCAGTGCAGGCTTCGCTTCAATTTCATGCCAATGCTCAATCTGTTCATCTTTTTTTAAATCTTCTATGAGTTCGTTCATTGTTTTCTTCTTCATCTGGTATCCACCTCTCATTCTAGTGTACCGAATATTTGTTTGCATGACTAGGCGGCAATTTTTTGATGCACCGCTTGTGAGCAAATATTTTGATGTGTTGTAACAATATCTATTACACTTCTATAGTGAAATGATTTTATCAAGGAAGAAGATGATCAGATTGAAAAACGAATTTAAGCCTTTATTTGAACCTTTTACATTCCCAGGGGGTGCCTCTATTGATGGCCGTTTAGTCGTTGCACCAATGACACACTTCGGTTCTCATGAGGATGGCACGATCTCAAAGGAAGAAATTGATTTTATTACCGCTAGATCAAGCGAAATGGGCATGGTCATCACCGCATGTGCAAACGTAACGCCAGATGGTAAGGCGTTTGAAGGACAGCCTTCTATTGCAAGGGATGAAGATATACCTGGCCTTCAAAAGCTTGCTTCTGCGATTCAAGCGAAAGGAACAAAAGCCATTATGCAAATTCATCATGGCGGCTCTCAGGCTCTCCCTCATTTAGTCCCAAACGGGGATGTCGTTGCGCCAAGTGATGTATTTAAAGATGGAAAACAAATTGCGAGAGCTTTGACAGAAGAAGAAATTCCTCACATCATCGACTCATTTAAAGAAGCAGCAAGGCGCGCAATCCAAGCAGGATTTGATGGGATCGAAATCCATGGAGCGAACGGATATTTATTACAGCAATTCTACTCCCCACATAGTAATCAGCGTACAGATCAATGGGGCGGAAGCGAAGAAAAACGTCTCGCATTTCCAATTGCAGTTGTAGATGCGGTGAAAGAAGCAATCAAAGAGCATGTAACAAAACCATTTATCTTTGGGTATCGATTATCACCTGAAGAACCAGAAACACCTGGTTTAACCATGACAGAAACATTTACTTTAGTGGACGTACTTAAGACAAAAAACCTTGATTACTTGCATATTTCTTTAATGGAGATTGACGCTAAGGCAAGACGTGGTGCTGATACAAGTAAGACGCGGATGGAGTTATTAAAAGAGCGCTGTGGTGACACGCTTCCACTCATCGGCGTCGGCAGCGTCATTACAGCTGAGGATGCACTGAATGCATACAATCAAGGGATTCCACTCATCGCTGTTGCAAGAGAAGTCATTGTTGATCCCGATTGGGCAGTAAAGATTAAAGAAGGCAGAGAAAACGAGATTGAGACCGTCATTAAACGCAGTCAAAAAGACAAGTACATGATTCCAGAGGGTTTATGGACTGTCATGGAAGCAAGTAAAGGCTGGGTTCCAATGGAGGATTAATCTCCTCAATAAAAAAACTACCCTATCAACTCAGGGTAGTTTTTTTGGATTATTTCATTTTCACTGTAAAAAGCTTGGACGTCTGCTTTTCTACAGAGCCCTTAGGTTCTTTGTCAAGATGTTCTACTAAATCACCATTCATGATGACAATTGGTGTCACTGTGCTTGCCGCTTTTTCTTCAATCAGCGCTAAATCACATGTAATGAGAGGATCACCTGCTTTCACTTTATCCCCTTCTTTTATGTGTGCTTCAAAGCCTTCACCATTTAATCCAACCGTTTCAAGTCCGATATGAATCAGAAGCTCAAGCCCCGAGAGTGTTCGAATCCCAATTGCATGTTTTGTATGGAAGAGTTGAATAATTTCACCATCTACTGGCGACACAATGGTTCCGTTTTTTGGTTTTACAGCTACGCCGTCTCCCATCATCTTTTGAGAAAAAACGGGATCTGGTACATCGGTCATATCCATTAACTCTCCATCAACTGGAGAATAAATGACTTCTTCCTTTACATCATCTTGGTTTTTTCCGAAACCGAATAATTTTTTCAGCAATGTTCATTTGCTCCCTTCAAGCTTTGCTTCTAGATCTATTCAGCGTATAAACTTTCACGCCCATACACCTTGCTTCATTCAACACTATTTAATCATAATTTTTTCCTCTCATCAATTGATAACCGCCTGAGCCCCTTTTGCATAGGCTGTAGATGAGAGGTGATTCAAATGAAACATGAAAGTGAAAAGAAACACGAGTTGTTAGCAAATGAAGACATTCTATATGAAGCAATTGAACAATTTTTTGCATCATCGCCGTTTCACGACATTTTAAATAGTGCAGAGGCGCTGATGACCACGAGCCATTCACTTGCATCCATTACAACTGATGTGACAGAAGATGATCAATATGTATATATTGAGATTCGATTTCCAGACCATTTTGTCGAAGGTGATATCGCACTAGAAGTGAAAGCGCAATATTTACACTTATCGGTACAGGAAAAAATCAAAACAGACACGACTTCCTCCTATTCAAGTTTTACCAAAACCATTTTAATGCCTGCAAAAATAGATGAAACCAATATGAAGAGCGTTTGGAAAGATCAATCACTTCGTGTGACTGCGCCAAAACAAACAACCCAATAGATGTATATCTATTGGGTTTTGCTATGCTTTAAAAATACTAGTAAATCCTTTCGCCAATGAGCCCACTTGATTCATTGTACTCATCATTTGTCCAGCAGTATCAAACATTTTATTAAAATCGTATTGCCCATTCGTTTTTTTAAATTGTGACAGCACACTTTTAAATTGAGATGATTGCTGTTTTTGCGGCCTTGGCAAAGGATAAGGATTCATAGGCTGCTGCATAGGCATCATGCCCGGCGGCTGCATTTGCGGCTGATTCATTGCTTCAGGCTGCGGCTGATAAGGCTGGAAGTTTTCCTGATATCCAAAAGGCGGCTGGTTCATTTCACCTTGATATGGGGGCATGAAATATTCTGGAGGCTGCGGAGGTTGCTGCATATCTGGATACGGAAAAGGCCGTTGCTGAAATTGATTCATTTCATAAGATGGTTGGTTTGAATAAGGGAACATGCATCTCGCTCCTCTCGCTCTGAAAACATATTGAAGTCAATGATATATTATGTTCAGGAAGCAGAAGATGTGCCTACAGCAGCCATAAGAAAAACGCAGCCTGTTTCATCAGCTGCGTTTGTTGATTTCTTCTATTAAAAGGTTCAGTGTATAAATCACTGACTCAACTAAATTTTTCACACGAGGTGCATGCTGTTTGCCAAAATAAGATTGCAGCACAACCTCTTTTCCATTTTCTTGGACGGCTTCAAGCTGTTCTTGATGTAAGTATCTAGGTTTGGCCTGATGAATAAATGAGGTAGCAGCAGTAAGCCACTCTTCCATTTGCTGATCAAATTTGACAACGGCCGGTTGAATATCGTTGTAAAAATCATAAACTGGGTATTCCTCTTCTGCCTTTCCCTTTAGGTACTGCTCGTATGCTTCTTCGATCCACGTGATCAACTCTTGTGTATGTTTAAGTAATGTTTGATTATCCAAAGTGTTCACCTCTATGAACCATCCTATCAAACGTTTACTTATTGCTCAAATAGAAAAGCTATCCGGCGTGATATGCGGGTCTTGCCTGCAGCTTATACTCTGCTGCATGAATTTTCAATTCACATTCCTTCACTTCAGATTCAAGACGGTCAATGATTTGTTCTTGCTCCTCTACGGCAGCGTTTTTTGTTTTTTTGACAGCTAAAGACAGTTCTTCTTCCACCGCATCAATCTTTCGCTCAATTTCCTCTAACAACTGCATAATGGATTCTTTTGATACAAATTCGCTCATCATCAGATTCCTCCTTTATCATCTCTCGTTACATTCTCTTTTCTTTTGCCCCCTCCTTCATACATGACAAAACTAGAACTAAATCGCCAATCTAAGTGAAGATAAGCGCAATTTCTTCCATTTCGACACGTGCTTGTCCTTCTTTGTATGATCGCGTCCGATTGTGTAAATTCTAAGGACAAAGGAGGTAGATGTCATGAAAAAGCAGCAAGCACCAAAAGAGCAAAAAACAAAAGGGAAAGAAAACAGTACAGATCAGCTTGATAAAAAGCTCGGCGGCCCTAACCGTCCATCCACGTAAAAAAAGCAGGTACCCCCTGCTTTTTATTTATGCAAAAAATAGTGTTCTAATGAGAAAAGAAAACGAAGCTGCCTTTTTTTATGAAAATACCAGTCGGTCAGCTCAATTTGTTTTGGTAAACGCTCTGCTTCAAACAAGGCTGGACTCAATTTCTTTTGAAACCAATCTTCCCTTTGATCGTCTAATGAATGTGTCATGACTGGATACACCGTTCTGAGGAAAGGGCTTGACCTTCGCGCAATCCCTAAAAACGGTTCAAAATCAAATCGAGATCCCGTATGCGGCACGGTATGCAAAAAATGATAAAAATCCGAAAACAAATCGGCTCGAAACAATAGTTTTGCTAGTTTTTTCCCTAACGTAATGCGCTCTTTTACTTGGGAAAACTTTCGTATGGTTAACCCATACAAATGCCCGTCTACTGTCGGAAAAACGACGGTTTGAAAATGTGCCCACTCGCTGAAAAGATATTGAATCGAGTGAAAAACATTCTTTTTCAGGAGAGGATTTTGTATAATAGGAGATTGTATAGTATATTGTTCATTTATGATGAGTGCATGCAGCAGTCGCTCTGTGTCACGCGTTTGCCAAAATCGTTCCCACTCAGCGCTCATAAAACGAGACACACCGAAATGGGGCAGCAGATGAAATAAAGGTTTACGGCACCTTTTTGACCATTCATACAAGAGAAGCTGCGGGTAAGCATCTGAAAAGATCAACCAATTCGCTCTTTCATATGCTGTAAAGAACAGATGCCCTTGCTGATCCGTTAAACCCGGATGAAAGAGCTCGCCTTTTAAATCTGTCATCGACCATCCAGCATTTCTGGAGACAAAAGAAGCAAGCAGAGACCATTTCATCTCTGGATGACGGTCATAAAAGCGCTTGTACGCATTTGTCCTTGTCAGGTTATCCTTATTTTTCGCTTTCGTTTCATGTAAAATATGCTGGGTAATCATGTGCTCTTGTTGTGACAACATGGTGATCTCTCCAATACAAAATGCATTAAAAGGAGGCTGAAACTTGATGATTCGGTATCCTAACGGAAAATCGTATCAGCCCATTCAACAAATTGGGACAAAAAAAAGAATCAGCGGCGAATCATCTTATAGTAACCGCGGGATGACGCTTGAAGCTGACTTAAATGAAACGAACCAGTACTATTTGGTCAACGGGATCGCAGTCATTCATAAAAAGCCTACCCCTGTTCAAATTGTCAATGTGGATTATCCAAAAAGAAGCGCTGCTGTCATTAAAGAAGCCTATTTTAAACAATCCTCCACAACAGACTACAACGGGGTATACAAAGGGCGTTATATCGATTTTGAAGCAAAGGAAACCAAAAGCACCACCTCGTTTCCGCTCAAAAATTTCCACGACCATCAAATTGAGCATATGAAACAGGTTGAAAAGCAAGGCGGTATTTGTTTTGTTATTATATCCGCATTTGGTTCCGTTTATTATTTGTCCGCTACTGACCTCTTCTTCTTTTGGGAGCGGCAGCAGCAAAACGGCCGTAAATCCATTAGCAAAGATGAATTAATGGAAGCAGGTCACCTCATGACACTTGGATATTCGCCAAGAATTGATTATATTAAAGTAGTGGAGACACTTCATTTTTCGGATGACAGCAAGCAACATTTACGTTCGAAAAAGGTTTAACACGAAAGGTTGAGATGTGATGTCTGATCAATTTACAAGTCGTGAACAGCGACGTAAAGCAAGTCAAGAAAACAATAAGAAGCAAAAGAACAAAAAAGGCAAAAAGAAAGCAGGTCTATTTAAAAAAATATTTTTATCTTTACTCGTGATCGGTCTTCTTTGTTTAGTAGCCGGAATCACAACTTTTGCCGTTTTTGCATCAAGCGCTCCTTCTATTGATGATAGCAAGCTAAAAACGCCGTATTCTTCAAAACTTTACGATAAAGACAAAAAAGTCTTTGCAGAAGTCGGGGCGGAAAAAAGAACGTATGTCTCGATTAAAGATATACCCGACGTGGTAAAAGACGCGTTTATTGCAACTGAAGATGCACGTTTTTATAAACACCACGGGATTGATCCTATCCGTATTGGCGGTGCTCTTGTCGCAAACGTCGAGGACGGTTTTGGAGCAGAAGGTGGAAGTACGATTACACAGCAGGTTGTGAAGAACTCCCTGCTTAACAATCAAAAGACGTTAAAACGTAAAGTACAGGAAGTATGGCTCTCGATTCAACTTGAGCAAAAATACTCTAAAGATGAAATTTTAGAAATGTATTTAAACCGTATTTTCTTCTCTCCTTATGCTTATGGTGTTGGGAAAGCGGCTGAACAATTTTTCGGAGTGACAGATTTAAATAAACTAACTGTTGCACAGGCTGCCACACTTGCAGGTATGCCGCAAAGTCCATCTGCCTATAACCCAGTGAAACATCCAGAGGCTGCGGAAAAACGCCGTAATATCGTTTTAGGCCTAATGAAAAAACAAGGCTATATTTCAGAGAAAGAGTATGAGGAAGCAAAAGCAACACCTGTCAGCAAAACAGTTGTTTCAGCTGATAAATATAAGAGTCAAAACTCAAGTAAGTACTCTGCTTATATTGAAGAAGTCATGGAAGAAGTACAGAAAAAAGCCAAAGTAGATGTATCAACAGATGGATTAAAAATCTATACTTCTCTTGATCGAAAAGCTCAGGATCATCTGGATGACATCATCAATGGGGATTCAGCCGGATTTACGAAAGGTATGCAAGCTGGAGTCACCCTGCTGGATACAAAAAATGGTGAAATTCGTGCCATTGGTGGTGGTCGTGATGTGCCAGCCGGCGGCTTTAACTATGCCACTGATGCAAAACGCCAGCCGGGATCTACAATTAAACCAATTTTAGATTACGGTCCTGTAATTGAAAACAAAAAATGGTCAACATATCAGCAAATTGATGATGCGCCTTATACGTACTCTAACGGTACACCAATTAACAACTTTGACAGAAGACACTTAGGGAAAATGTCGATGAGAAGTGCTTTGGCACAATCACGAAACATCCCTGCTTTAAAAGCTTTCCAAGAAGCTGGTACAGATAATGCTGTTCAATTCGCCAATAACTTAGGTTTGGACTTACCTTCTGACATTCCTGAGTCTTACTCAATCGGCGGATTTGACGAAGGTGTCTCATCTCTTAAAATGGCTGGTGCATTTAGTGCATTCGGTAACAACGGATACTATAATGAACCGCATGCCGTAACGTCTGTTGAATTTAATGACGGGACGAAGCTTGACTTAACACCAGACTCTAAAGCAGCCATGAGTGATTACACTGCATTTATGATCACAGATATGCTGAAAACTGCTGTACAATCTGGAACAGGTACACTCGCACAAGTACCGAATGTTCAAGTAGCTGGTAAAACAGGTACAACCAACTTTACACAAGATGATATTAATAAATACAACATCCCTTCTGGCGGGGCGAAAGATTCATGGTTTGTCGGTTACACGCCGCAATACACAGCAGCTGTGTGGACCGGAATCGGCAACTCAAAAGATGCAGACGGCAAAATGTGGCTCACGGATTATGAACAACGTGTTGCCAAAGTTGTCTTCCAGAAATTAATTTCTCAAATTGATGATGGAAGCGGCTCATTTGAAAAGCCAGACAGTGTCGTTGAAGCAACGGTTGAAAAAGGATCAGATCCAGCGAAGTTAGCTGGACCAAACACACCAAGTGATAAGAAGACAACGGAATACTTCGTCAAAGGAACTGTCCCAACAAAAGTTTCTGACACATATGAAAAGAAAGAAGCTGACAAACCATCTGACTTAAAAGCGGTGTATGATGAAGAGAAAAAGTCGATTACACTCACTTGGGGTTATGATGACGATGCAGATGCAACATTTAATGTGAAGCAAGCGGTCGATGATGGAGGCTATAAAGACATTCAAAACAGCTCTTCTAAAGAAGCCGTCATCTCTGATGTGAAGCCAGGATCCACCTATAAATTCCAAGTGACAGCGACTGTAGACGATGTCACAAGTAAAGCTGCTTCTACCTTCCTCACCATTAAAGATGACGAAGAAGAGGAAGAAAAAGCAGATGATGAGAACAAAGAAGAAGAAGAGCCACAGCAACCTGATGATGAGCAAACAGATCAAACAGATGATAATCAAAACCAAGGCGGCACTGATGAGCAGAAGCCTGATGATAAAAAAGATCAAGGCGGAAATACCGAAAATGGTGATGGCTCAGACAGTACAAATGGAAATAGCAACTCACAGAGCGATGCCAATAAAGATAAAAAGAAAGACGACGAGAAAGCCAATTCTCAAAGCTCAAATACTCAGTCAAATTCTACTTCTCGCAAAGAAGACGAATAACAAAAAAGCACTTGCCGTATGTGGCAAGTGCTTTTTTAACGATTTTGTTTTAACTTTCTGAGTGCTTCGTATTTTCCATACTGCTTTTTGAGCTCTGTGTATAACTCGTCCAATTGAATAAAGCAATGATATTGAGTAGGTTTAAGTAAAATAAACTCTAATCGTTCTGTCCAGTTAATGGGGGCTACTGGAAACGTCTGTTGTTTGATTTCCTCCCAATCAAAGGTTTGAAGCTTCTCTCCTTTGATCCAGTAAAACATTGCAATCATACTGACAATGCCTTGCAGCATATCATCCTCTTCACACCGAGATTTTCTCGTTTGAAAGCGAGGAAGCATGTTGTCTTTTAATTCATTCCACAGATCAAACATCAAAGGAACAAATTCTTCCGTTTTCTGCCACGGTTGCTCATCTAGTAAAGGTTCTGAAGATAGATCAAATGCGAGTGGATTCATTCTTAATATATCCTTTTTTTCGCCGCTTATCTCTACCTTTTTCTCTTTTAGCTTTTCGACATATGAGGTGAAAACAGCTGCTCCGCTCATGCCAGCTTCACCAGCCCTTTTTTCAGCCTCTTCTGCCCTTCTCTGCACATATCAAGAAGTGGACAAGATTCACACTGTGGCCGCTGCGCCTTACAGTGATATCTGCCGAAAAAAATGAGACGATGATGTGTCACGGACCAATCCTCTTTTGGCACCTTCTTCATTAAGGTTTGCTCTACCTCAAGAACAGAATCCTTCCAGCGGCAAATCCCAAGTCGTTTGCTGACGCGCTCGACATGTGTATCTACTGCAATGGCGGGAATTCCAAAAGCGACAGATACAACGACATTTGCTGTTTTCCGTCCAACCCCTGGAAGCTTGATTAGCTCATCTCGATCTCTTGGCACTTCACCGCCATAATCTTCAATCAGCATTTGGCTTAATTTTTGAATGTTTTTTGCCTTATTACGATAAAGACCGATCGAACGAATATCCTGCTGCAACTCTTCAAGCGGCACACTTAAATAGTCTTCTGGTGTTTTATATTTTTGAAATAGATGTTTGGTCACTTTGTTCACTAAAACATCTGTACATTGCGCTGAGAGTGCGACAGCAATCACTAGTTCAAATGGATTGGAATGAACAAGCTCACACTCAGCTTCTGGAAACATATCTCCTATAATATATAAACATTCATTGATTTGTTTTTTTGATAACATGCCTTCTCCTTTATTGGTTATTGTTCCAGCCAATTATAAAAAGGAACTTGTCTTTTATATGAAGATGTTTCTTCTTTTGAAGGTGGGGCTTTTTGCTGCGAACGGAAATGCTGGCTATGCTCTTTCGCTTCTTCCACTGTTTTCAGCCCTTTCTTTTTCCACTCAAACAATATTCGATCGATATAGCGAAAATTTAATTTTCCTGATAAAACGGCTTCTCTTAGAGCAAGACGAATCATCTCAGCATCATGATGGTCTTGGTCCATCCAGATCGAGAGTGTCTCCCCTTCAAGAGGAGAAAGTGGTCTGCCAAACTCATCTTCAAATAGCGCATATAAAGATTTTTCAGCCTGCACATGATTTTTTTGCAGGTCTTTCGCCTGTTTTGCTTCTAAAAAGTCATACAGCACACCCCATAAGGGTTCTACCGAGTACCGGTCATGCTGAATACCAGACCTGTCTTCAAACGGCTGGATCGAAATAAACCCTTTTTGAATCAAATACTGCACCATATAAGCACATTCTTCGGCCGAAATGGTCATACCATGTGAAAGCTCTTCAAATGTTTGAAAAAAGACGCCTTGTTCTTCATTCATTTTAATCTTTAACATGACCATCATTTGTGATTCATTCAGTCCTAATTGCTCATAATGGGCAATCAGCAAATTAGGCAAACTGGTCGAACCCATTTTCTGCATATCTATAAATTGCTGCCTTTTCATCGGATACACCTCTTCACTTTCAGTATATCACGTTTTCTCATACGTGCTGCCCTTAAGACGTTTGAAAAAGCCTCCATATGTTGGAGGCTTTCACGTCTTAAGGATATAAACGGTTTAATAATCTTGGGAATGGAATTGTTTCACGCACATGCGGCGCTCCGCTAATCCAAGCAACTGTTCGTTCAAGTCCAAGACCAAAACCTGAATGTGGTACAGAACCATACTGTCTTAATTCTGTGTACCATTTGTACGTTTCTTGATCTAACCCATGTTCTTTTAGTCTTGCTTCAAGCAGATCTAAATCATGAACACGTTCAGAACCGCCGATAATCTCTCCATAGCCTTCTGGCGCAATTAAATCTGCACAAAGGACGACATCATCACGGTCTGGTGCAGGCTGCATATAAAATGGTTTTAATGAGGTTGGGTAATGAGTGATAAAGACTGGTTTATCATAGCTTTCAGCGATCGCTGTTTCATGCGGCGCACCGAAATCATCTCCCCATTCGATGTCATCAAATCCTTTATCCTGCAAGAATTTAATCGCTTCATCATATGTGATGCGCGGGAATGGTGCTTTGATGTTTTCTAATTTTGCTGTATCACGGCCAAGTGTGTGCAGTTCTACTTTACAATTTTCAAGTACACTTTGAACAACGTGAGACACATAATTTTCTTGGTACTCAAGGTTCTCATTAAATTCAACAAATGCCATCTCAGGCTCGATCATCCAGAACTCGATTAAATGACGTTTTGTTTTCGATTTTTCTGCTCTAAATGTTGGACCAAATGAGAATACTTTTCCTAGTGCCATTGCAGCAGCTTCCATGTAAAGCTGTCCACTTTGAGAAAGGTACGCATCTTCATCAAAATATTTAGTAGCAAACAGCTCTGTTGTTCCTTCTGGAGCACTTCCTGTTAAGATTGGCGGATCCACTTTCACGAAGCCTTCTTGATGGAAAAACTCATATGTAGCACGAATAATTTCATTACGGATTTTCATAATGGCATGCTGTTTTTTAGAACGCAGCCATAAATGACGGTGATCCATTAAGAATTCTGTTCCATGTTCTTTTGGTGTAATTGGGTAATCTGTTGCTTCGTGAATCACTTCAATGGATTTCACTTGTAATTCAAAACCAAGTGGTGAACGTTCGTCTTTTGTTACTTGTCCTGTGACATAGACCGATGTCTCTTGTGTCACTGATTTCGCAAGCTTAAAGACTTCCTCTTCCACCTCTGCTTTTACAACGACTCCTTGAATAAAGCCTGTCCCGTCGCGAAGCTGCAAGAATGCAATTTTCCCGCTTGAACGTTTATTGGCAATCCATGCGCCGATTGTTACTTCTTCATCGACGTGTTTGAACACTTGATTAATAGTTGTTTTCAACATATTTCCCTCCAAAGCCAGAAAGAAACTCACCTTGTTTAGATAGGTGTGATTCTTTTTTCATACATTTTATTATAACCGTTCTAAATCAGCATGGTCAACGCAAGACAGAAGAAACTATGGTGTTAAATTTTTTTCCACTCGTCCTGTCGTAAAATCAACATAGCTGAAACTATATTGGTTGTTCTCATTTAAGTACGTTACTTCCCAAAGGAGGACGTCACCTTCTCGTGCTAATTGAACATTTTTTAGCTTAGAAATGGTGTTCTCCTTTTGAACGGCTTGTACTGCTTGGTTTGAAGTAATGCCTTCTTTTGCTTTTTTAGCAATGACTTTTTCTTTTTTGCTGGCAGGTACCCACACATAGATCGCTTCGTTTTGTTTGTTTTTACCTTCCACAATAAATTGCTTTTCTTTCCCAACAAAGGTATCCACTTGCTCTACTTGTTCTATTGATGCTTGCTTTTTTGCTCGTTCAATCGCTGCCTCATGACCTTCTTCTTTTTGTCCCATGGCAATTTGATAAATCCACGAAAAGCTAATGATGCCAATGAGTAAAACGAGCGCAGCAATGGATGAAATAATCCAAACTATTTTTTTCATGTCAAGCTTCCCCTATGTGCGATATATGGTAAATATCGCTTGATTTTGATCTTCTTGATCTAATGCTAATCCAAACATAAGATCTTCCCTTTTAAGCGTTCTGTTCAGCAAATCGACGATTTTGTATAGGTCTTCTGAATGCTTAATTTGAACAGTTGAAAGTACCTCTATTTTACTTTCCACTTCTAATTCCTCCTCGGTACGTAAATATTGTTAGTCATACTTTTCAATGTGAGAACCGATACTATTTTTACAACGGAACATAAAAAGCCGTTACGATAAATTAACTCCAAACCCACACCAGTGAAAGGCCGCTTATGACAGCGGCTTTTCGTTGTTAAGCTTTTCTATATACGCCTCAAGCGACTCTTTGGACATCTCGTGAACTGGCGCATGATGAAGTGATTCTAAAAATAGTTTTCCATACGAAGCGGTTTTCACTCGGCGGTCTAAAATCAGCAATGTTCCGATGTCTTTTTCCGAGCGCAGCAAGCGGCCTGCTCCTTGCTTAAAAGTTAACACAGCTTCCGGGAGAGCGACGGCTTTAAAGGGATTCTTCCCCTGTTTTTTTGCAGCTTCACATTTTGCTTCAATGAGCGGTGAATCGGGTGGTCGGAAAGGAAGCCTTGCCATAATGACGGTCGTTAGCTCTGAGCCAGGAAAATCCACACCTTCCCAGAAACTCCCTGTTCCTAGCAAGATGGCCTGCTTAGCCAATTTGAACATTTTTGTCAATTTTACAGGGCTCCCGCCTGTCAAACCTTGAGCAAACAATGCCGATTGCATACCTTCTGATTTCAGCTCTTCATACACTGCTTTTAACATCTCATGTGAATTAAATAACACCAATATTTTCGCTTGATCCTGTTTTTCCATGATCTTAATATATTTTGCAGCTTGCTTCACATATTCGCGTTCATCACGGTTTGTGATCGGCGGCATGTCAGCAGGTACAACGACCTTAAGCTGTTTTTCAAGTTCAAAAGGTGAATCAATTTGGACAAGGTGTGGGTAAAAATCTTGCAGGCCAAAACGTTCCAAGCAATAATCAAAGCGTTGATTGATGGTAAGCGTCCCTGATGTGAGGACAACGCTTTTTTTGTTCATAAAGAACCGATCAGCTAGCAGCTCCCCTGTATCCAGCGGCTGCGCGTGCATAAAGACAGCATTCTTGGCACCCTTTGCATCAATCTCAATCCAAACGGTTTCATCATTGTTTGGTTCAAAGATAAACCGGTACAGCGTACTGCAGAATGTCTGCATAAATGACATCACTTGATCGTATTCTTCTGCTTCAAATGCAAAGTGTTCTATGAACTGATCACTTTTGTGAAGTAACTCATTTTTTTGCTGCTCATACAGTTTCTCACAAGCAATCAATAACGAACAAAGCTTACTCGCTGATTCTTTAATTCGGACCCACTGAGCATGTTTTGAATGATGACGGACTCTATGAATGAGACGATTGATGTCCGCTTTTGGTTTTGTCCTTTTGACAAAAGAATGTACGGTACTAAAAAATGCGTCACTTTCCATCTGAAGCTGCTGAAGATACTCGTCCATTTCAATAAAGGTGTCAGTTGATAAACCTGCCCCATGAAATCTCTTTTTCAATTTCTTAAGCAGCCCGCCATGCAAAGAGCCAAGCTGCGTTAATTTCGCATGAAGCTGGATATAAGACGCACTGTCACCTAGCGTTTCATTGGCTGTTTTTTCAAATTGGTGGGCCTCATCAATCACATAGACATCTGCATGCTGAAAGATAGAAGCTCCTTCTGTTTGAGATAAAAGCAGACGGTGATTCGTCAAAATTAAATCAGCGGTTTGAGCCTTTCGTTTAGCCCGTTCATAAAAACAATGTTCTTTAAAACGGCGTTTTTTCGATGTAAATGGCATGTGCACACAAGAGATACGGTCTTTTATATTTGCAGCTCCTGACGGTAAATTCAGTTCAGACAAATCACCTGTTTCAGTGACAAGAAGCCACATTAAAATTTGCGCTTTTGTTAAGACAACATCATAGTTATCATCTTCCTCATGCAAGACATGCTCAAACTTATCTAAACAAATATAATGTGCCCGCCCTTTAAACACACAGGCGGCTGGCTCAAATGGGAGCAATTGCTTGAGTAGCGGAACATCGCGCTGAAGCATTTGCTGCTGCAGTAAAATTGAATATGTACTGATAATGACAGGTTTTCCTGATTTCTTTGCTTCTAAAGCAGCTGGTATAAGATAAGCGAGTGTTTTCCCGATTCCTGGCGCCGCTTCAATTAACGCATAAGCTCTTTCATGGAACGCATCTCTTACTTTGTTCATCATCGTGAGCTGGCCTTCTCTTACTTCATAGCCTTCTAATGTTTGAGGAAGTTTCTCTTTTATCTCCTCAAACAGTTGCTCGTCGTCAGCGCCTACTGCATATGTCGATTCAGTGATAGGATTGGTCACATCTTTCACAGCAAAAGATCCTACTTCTACAAGCGAATCATCCTGACTAGAGTGATTGGTTTCAAGCTGCTTAATTAAAAGTCCTATATCACTTAGAAGATAAGAGGATAATCTGCGCAGCTGTTTTAACACATTTGGCGGTGTATTCCTTAATTGATGTAATAAGGTTAAAAATAACATGGCAGTAACTTCCGCATCACTATCCGCTCTGTGCGGGTGGTCATGTGGAAGCATGAGCTCTTCGCTTAATTCAGTTAGCTTATAACCTTCAAGCTCAGGATAAAGAATTCTAGAAATTTCAACCGTATCAATCGCTAGCACATCCAGCTCATTTTTCCCGCATGCTTTTAGTTCATCGTTTAAAAAGTTCAAATCAAAATGAACATTGTGCGCAACAAAATAAGCGCCCTGTATGAGATCATACACCTCTTGGGCAATGTCCTCAAAAAACACCGCGTCATCAACCATGTGCTGCTTAATACCTGTCAGCTGTTCAATAAATCCAGGAATCGTTTTCCCTGGGTTCACATATTTTGAATACCGTTCGACAATTTGTCCATTTTCAATGACCACCGCAGCAATTTGAATGATTTTATCACCTTTTTTTGGTGAATTCCCGGTGGTTTCAATATCAACGACAACAAACCTTTGATCGGTCATAAAATGGACACCTCAATTCCTCGTTCCACTCATAGTGAAACACACTCTGGGCAATATAGCTGAAACAGAACAGCTTCCTTATGATGAAACTGTTCTGTTTCCATGTGAGCGTGCGTTATAAAATCGTTCTCGCAGGCTCTTGCCCAATCATTTGTTCAATTTGATTTTGTTTATTTAACACGACCACTTTAGGTGTGTGCGATTTCGCTTCTTCCTCTGACAACATCCCATAAGCGATAATAATGACTTCATCTCCTGGCTGAACCAATCTTGCTGCCGCACCATTTAAACAAATGACACCGCTCTTTCTTTCTCCAGGGATGATATATGTTTCAAGTCTAGCACCATTGTGATTATTAACAATTTGCACTTTCTCATTTGCCATCATGCCTGCCGCATCAAGCAAATCTTCGTCGATAGTAATACTGCCTACATAGTGTAAGTTTGCTTCAGTCACTGTCGCTTTATGAAGTTTCGAGGTCATAAAAGTTCTATACATGTTTTTCACCGCTTTCAGGAACATGGAAAATCACATTATCAATCAGTCTTGCCCGGGAGAACTTCACAGCAATGGCAATGATCACTTGGCCCGTTATGTGCTGAAGGGGTTCAAGCTCTGGGTAGGAGTAAATGTCAATATAATCGATTTCTCCACTCGTTTGAAGAATCTCCTCTTCCACTAATTGATAAATACGATTTACATCATGTTCACCATTTTCTACAGCTGTCTGTCCTTTTTTTAATGCCCGGTATAAAGCAGGTGCTTCTTGCCTTTCTGTTTCAGACAGATACACGTTCCTTGAACTTTTCGCTAAACCGTCTTCTTCTCGAACAGTAGGAACAGACACAAGGTGAAGATCAAAAAAGAAATCCTTGATCATCGCATCGATAACAGCGACTTGCTGTGCATCCTTTAGACCAAAGTATACATTGGTTGGTGCGACAAGGTGAAACAGCTTTGTCAGCACCGTGACAACGCCGTCGAAGTGTCCTGGGCGTTTCTTCCCGCATAAGACGTCTGTACGCTTTTGAACAGTCATCGTAATCGATGGCTCATCTTTGTACATTTCCTTCACATCAGGTGTAAATAATATATCTACTCCAGTTTCTTCGGCAAGACGCTGGTCTCTTTTCATATCTCTTGGATAGGATTCAAAGTCTTCATTCGGTCCAAATTGTAATGGATTAACAAAGATGCTCATCACTACGATGTCATTTTGATCTCTTGCTTCTTTTGCAAGCGTAAGATGTCCTTCATGAAGGAAACCCATTGTAGGGACAAATCCAATGGAATGCTGCTTCTTTTGATGCTGCTTGATCATTTCTTTTAGTTCATGAATATGGGAGACAACCTTCATTCCTTGATCCCCCCATATAAACCATCAAGGACTTCTTCTTTCATATGAAAGGTATGAGCATCCTCTGGGAATGTGCGTGCTTTTACTTCTTTTGTATATTGTATGAGCGCTTCTTCTAATACAGCATCGATTTGCGCGTATTGTTTCACAAATTTAGGTGTTCTAGACACGCCGTACCCTACCACATCATGGTAAACGAGAACTTGTCCATCTGCTTCAGCCCCTGCCCCAATTCCGATCACAGGAATCTTTAGCATGTCAGTAATCCGTTTTGTCAGTTCACCAGGTACACACTCTAACACAAGAGCGATGGCGCCTGCTTCCTCGCATTTCAGACTATCTTCAATCAATTTCTGTGCACTCTCTTTGTCTTTTCCTTGCACTTTATAGCCGCCAAGGACACCGACTGATTGAGGGGTCAGCCCTAAATGGCTTACAACAGGAATACCGCCTCTTGTAAGTGCTTGGATAGATTCAAATACTCCGTCTCCACCTTCAAGCTTTAAGGCATCAGCACCGCTTTCTTGCATAATGCGTGCTGCATTTTTCATCGTTTCTTCTAAAGAATAATGATAAGACATAAATGGCATATCCGTCACAACAAATGTGTCTTTTGCGCCTCTTTTGACTGCTTTTGTGTGATGAATCATATCATCCATCGTCACTTGCACTGTGGAATCAAGTCCAAGGACAACCATCCCAAGTGAGTCACCAACTAAGATCATGTCGACTTCCGCTTTTTCCGCTTGCTTTGCAGCTGGATAGTCGTATGCTGTCAGCATCACAATAGGTTCGTTTTGTTCTTTCATTTTGAAAAAATCTAACTTTGTCTTCATTTGTTCCTCCTCATTCTGGAGAGGAGATGGCTTGTCTGATCTCACACGCTTTTATCTCTCATGTGCAGACGAATCATCCCTCTGTCCAAGTCCCTTAGGATCAAGGCAGAAATTTATCGAATTTTTCTTCCTAACAGGTACAGTTCTTTTTCAGATACTGTCCACACGAAGTATATCAAAAATGTGCCGGGTGTTCCACTTAAGTTGACTTGATCTCAATGTCAGCGGAGTAGATGTTTTGGATTCCGCCCTCCGTTTCGAGTAAAAGGACCCCTTCATCATTAATCCCAAGCGCCGTTCCAGCATATTGTCCATTGACGGTGCGTGCGATGATACGCTTTCCAATGGTCATCGCATACGCTTCCCATAATTGTTTGATCGGAGCAAAACCATAAGTCATATATTCATCATACCTTTTTTCAAAGGTGGACATGATGGTTTGAATCAATGCCGCTCTGTCTATCTTTTCACCCAGCTCCATTTGCAAACTCGTCGCAACATCCTTTAATTCTTCAGGAAAATCATTTGCCGTCTGATTCACGTTAATGCCTGGACCAATAATGACTGCGTGAACTTGGTCAGCTTCTGCTTTTAATTCAGTCAAAATACCAACGACCTTTTTTCCGTTTAGCAAAATATCGTTTGGCCATTTGATTGATGGACTGAGACCCGTTTGCTGCGCTATGGCTTCAGCGATGGCGACAGATGCTAAAAGCGTCATTTGCGGCGCTTTGTGCAGCGGTATTTCCGGCCGGAGAATCAAACTCATCCAAATGCCTGTCCCATTTGGTGAATGCCACGTTCTTTGAAGGCGGCCTTTTCCGTTTGTCTGATGATCACTGACAACAAGCGAGCCGTGCGGGGCTCCTTTATTGACGAGGTCATGGGCAATGAGCTGAGTTGAGGCGACTTCTTCTTGAAAGTAAATATGCCTGCCAAACAGCTCTGTTTCCAAACCAAACAGAATTTCGTCTTCACTAATTTTGTCCGGTTTACGAAGCAGCCGGTATCCTTTTCTTCTGACCGCTTCGACCTCATATCCCTCTTTTCGCAAATCCTCTATATGCTTCCATACTGCCGTTCGGGAGCAGCCAAGCTCATCACATATTTGCTGGCTTGAGACAAAATCTTGCTCAGATGCTGTAAATAGTTCAATTAATCGTTTTCTAATCGCTGATCGCACGCTATGAGCCACTCCTCTATGGCTTCTTTTCGGTTTTCAAGCTGGTTTTGCAATACGGCTTTTTTTACAGAAGAAAGCTCTTCTGCAATCCATTTACCAGCTGGCTTTTGCCGAAAGGCCATCAAATCTTTTCCTGACACTGCAAGGTCTTGAAGCTGTTTAATCGGCAACGCATCATATGAACGTTTCGCCGCCTCCAGCTCATCAAAGAAAATGCGGCGCTCATGTTTGAGCTGCGTGATTTTCATACTAGAAAGCAGGACATGTTCACCAGCTTCAAACATTTTTTCCGCATCCCAGTCACAATCAACATATTTGCTAATGGCAACGGCTTCTTTTAAAAGTTTCGTTGATAACTTCCATTCTTTTAAAAAGGACACTGCCTCCGCCTCATCTAGACCAAGTAAATGGATAAAGGCTCCCCACACCTCATCTAACCCATCCAATAAATAATACGGGAAAGCTTGGAACGTTTCATTCAGCTGTTCCTTTTTGAGGCCGGGCAATTCTTCATACAATTTGGTGGAGATGAGCACCTTGATGGCTTGTTCACAGTAGCGGCCTTTTAAAAGTTTTTCCATTTCGATTTTTTTGCGTTCAACAGATATGTTAGCAAGCAGATGTTTATCTTTTTTCATTGCTTCTTCCGTCTCTTTAGAAAGCTCAAACCCGAGCTGGCTTAAAAACCGCACCGCTCTCATCATCCGAAGCGCATCTTCTTGAAAGCGGCATGCAGGATCTCCAACCGTTTGAATTCGTCTTCGCTTAATATCCCGCTTGCCGCCTACATGGTCAATGATGTCACCATGAATATCCATGGCCACTGCATTGATCGTTAAATCTCTTCTTAAAAGATCTTCTTTTAGTGATGAAATAAACGCCACTTCTTTAGGCCGGCGAAAGTCTTCATATTCTGATTCAGTCCGAAACGTAGTGACCTCATAGCTGACCCCGTCAAGTAACACAATAACAGTGCCATGCTCTTTGCCGACATCTACTGTTTTATCAAATAAAGACTCCACCACATCAGGTGTGGCATCTGTCGCAATATCGATATCTCCAATTTCCCTGCCTAAAAGGACATCTCTCACCGCACCGCCGACAAAATAAGCTTGATACCCATGTTCATGCAGTGTATGTAAAATAGGGATCGCATGTGTGAATGGTTCATTCATCTTCAACATCACCTTCGATCAATTCTAAGTAAAGCTCTTCATACTCTCTCACAATTTTGTTAGAAGAGAAATTGGCTTCAACACTAGACTTGGCTGCCATCGATATTTGCTTATGGAGCGCATTGTCTTTCAGAATAGAGATGGCATGTTTTGCTGCTCCATCTACATCACCAAGCGGAACAAGGAATCCTGTCTCTCCATGTGCAATCACCTCTGGAATTCCTCCAACGTCTGTTCCTATACAAGGTACTCCGCATGCCATTGCTTCAAGTAGTACAAGACCAAAACTCTCTTTCTCAGAAAGCAGCAGCTTCAAATCACTAATCGAATAGAGCTCCTCCACCTTCTCTTGCTTTCCTAAAAATAACACGCGGTCCGTTAATCCAAGCTTTTTCACAAGCTCGCAAACAACCGATTTTTCAGGTCCGTCCCCAATCAGTAGCAGTTTTGCATTCACCTGTTCAGAAATCTGTTTAAACACATGGATTACGTCATGCACCCGCTTCACTTTACGGAAATTTGATACATGGATGACGACCTTCTCATCCTGCAGAAGACCATAATGCGTCTTCAGCACTTCGTGATCTTCACGCAAATATACACGCTCATCGACGAAATTATGGATCGTATCAATTTTTTTATTCGGTTTAATCAGATCGTATGTCTGCGCAGCTAATGAATGTGATACAGCTGTTACGCGGTCAGATGATTCGATCGCAAACCGGATGACTTCCTTTAAAGATGGGTCATAGCCTAAAACCGTAATATCCGTCCCGTGAAGGGTGGTGACGACTTTGACAGACTGTCCAGTCATTTGTTTGGCTAAGAACGCACAGACAGCGTGAGGGACCGCATAATGCGCATGAATAATATCAAGCTTCTCTCGTTTTGCGACTTCTGCGAGTTTACTTGCCAGTGCAAGGTCATAAGGCGGATATTGAAATACAGCATATTGATTGACATCCACCTCATGAAAATAAATATTCGGATACACTTTATTGAGTCTAAACGGAATACTTGAGGTAATGAAATGAACATCGTGCCCTTTTTCAGCTAAACGTTTTCCAAGCTCTGTGGCAATAATGCCCGAACCGCCAACACTCGGATAACAAGTGATTCCGATCTTCAATTTTTTCATAATTACCCCCCAAGTAAGTCATCGTCCATCAAAAGTGGCTTCTTTGTCAGAAACCCTTCTGCAAAAGGTTTATTGACTTCCCTTCCATACATCGACTCTCTCATTTTGACAAAATCGATATAACCATTTACAAGCGGTGTCTCCACTGAACTCTCTGTTTTGACAAATTGGCTTTTATACGCATGTAAGCTATCAATTTTTTGCTTCATCTCGTCTGAGATATCGATCACAAAATCTGGACGATGGTGGCCATTAATCATGTAATAATACATCTGGCTTATTTTATGCGCTGGCTGCTTGTATGAATCTTCAAATTTATGTATACCTGCAGAAAAAGCGGCCTCTTCTACAAGTGAACCCGCATGACCATGATCAGGATGCCGATCTTGGTGGTGCGGGGCAAAAATAAGTCTCGGTTTGTATGTTCGGATGACACCTGCAATTTCTTTCATCGCTTCGTCATTCAGATAAAGTCCTCTATCTGGCAGCGTGAGCTGGATTCGAGTCGTGACGCCTAAAATGGCAGCGGCTGCTCTGGCCTCTTCTTTTCGGCTTTCAACCGTTCCATTTGAAGATAATTCAGCCTGAGTCAAGTCACAAATCCCAACACGTGCCCCTTTTTTTACGTATTTTGCAATCGTTCCACCCATACCGATCTCTACATCATCGCTATGGGCACCGAATGCAAGGATATCAAGTGGTTTCATGCGTTCCTCCGTTTTTTGCTACATCTCGAAAATCAAACGTACCTTTATTTAAATTCCTGACTAAAATTTCGGCAGTCCCCATATTGGTTGCTAATGGGATGGCATACACATCGCAAAGCCGGATGAGTGCAGATACATCCGGTTCATGCGGCTGTGCAGTGAGAGGGTCTCTAAAAAAGAGCACAAGATCCATTGCATTATCAGCAATCATAGCACCGATCTGCTGATCTCCTCCAAGTGGTCCTGATTGGAAACGATGAATGGGCAGCCCAGTCGCTTCTTTCACTCTTAAACCTGTGGTTCCTGTTGCATAAAGTGTATGATCTGCCAAAAGATCTCGATACGCAATGGCGAATTGAATCATGTCACTTTTTTTCTTATCGTGAGCGATTAAAGCAATGTTCATCAGGGATCCACTCCTTATTAGTCGATAATATTTTCTAAGCCATAGACGAGTTGATCAATATGCATCACCTGTTCAACAGAAAGCTTCACACCTGACATAAAGGATGCACGGTTATAAGAATCATGACGGATCGTGAGCGTCTGTCCGTCCATTCCAAACAGCACTTCTTGATGAGCAATCATGCCTGGAAGCCTTACGCTGTGAAGACGGATGCCATCATAATCTGCTCCTCGAGCACCTTCGATTAGTTCTTTTTCTTCAGGGTGCCCCTGCTTTTTGCTTTCTCTTACTTCAGCAATCATTTCAGCCGTTTTTAGTCCTGTACCGCTCGGAGCGTCCAATTTTTTATCATGATGAAGCTCAATGATTTCAACATCAGGAAAATAATTTGCTGCCATTTTGGCAAACTTCATCATTAAAACAGCACCAACAGCAAAGTTAGGCGCAATAATACAGCCTATCCCTTTTTCTTCTGTTAATTGCTGAAGTTCTTTTAGGTCGTCTTCTGAAAAACCTGTTGTGCCTACGACTGGACGTACGCCATGTTCAAGGGCTTTTTTTGTATGTACTTTCCCGATTTCTGGGGTCGTCAAATCAATTAATACATCCGGTGCTGTTTCTGAAAGACACACGTCAATATCTGTATAAATGGGCGCATCAGATGTTGTATGAAGCACATCTGATAGCTTTTTCCCCTCATGTGTGTGATCAAGTGCTGCTACTAGTTCGAAGTGGCTTGTTTCTTCTGCCAGCTTGACAGCCTCTATCCCCATTCTTCCTCTTGCTCCAGCGATTACTACTTTGATGGTTTGATTCGTCATCTTCTCTACTTCCCTTCTTTTTTCGTCCAGCGGTCTTTGTCTCTTGTATTGAATTTATGCATCACACGATCATGGGCTTCTTCAAGTGATATATTGAGTGAATTGGCAAGGCATGTTAACACAAACAGCACATCGCCAATTTCTTCTTCCATGCTTTTTTCTGTTTCTGATGTTTTTTTCGGCTTTTCTCCATAGTAATGGTTGACCTCTCTTGCCAGCTCACCTAATTCTTCTGTCAGACGGGCCATCATGGCAAGCGGGCTGAAATAGCCTTCTTTAAATTGTCCTATGTAATCATCGACTTCTTGCTGCACGTGACGCAGCGTTTTTTCATTCGTCATGAAGCTCATCCTCCTATCCATCTCTTACATGTTAGCGAAATCATAAATATTTGACAAATGTTTAAAACTCAGTTTGCTTGTTTCTCTTCCATACCATATAATATTATCGCTGTCTAAGCAAAAAAAGGAGTGATCTTTTGCTAAAAGAAATTCGTCTTAAAAATATCGTATTTATTTTAATAGGATCTGCGATTTTTTCTTTCGGCCTTGTTCATTTTAATATGCAGAACAACTTGGCGGAAGGCGGATTTACAGGTATCACACTGCTTTTATATTTTCTATTTCACATTGACCCATCTATTTCAAACCTTGTTTTAAACATTCCGATCTTTTTTATCGGCTGGAAAATGCTTGGCAGAACCATGTTTACATATACAATTGTCGGAACCGTCAGTCTTTCTGTCTTTCTAGCCATCTTCCAGCGCTTTCAAATACATATGCCTCTTCAGCACGATTTAGCCTTAGCCGCACTCTTTGCAGGTGTATTTATCGGAACAGGCCTCGGAATCATCTTTAAATTCGGCGGGACAACAGGCGGCGTGGACATTATTGCAAGACTGATCAACAAACATTATCAAGTCGCAATGGGAAGAACGATGTTTATCTTCGACGCATGCGTCATTACCATCTCTCTCACCTATTTAAATTACAAAGAAGCCATGTATACACTTGTTGCCGTATTTGTTGCTGCAAAAGTCATCGACTTCATGCAAGAAGGCGCTTACGCTGCCAAAGGAGCGATGATTATTTCTGAAAAGGATGACATCATTCAAAAGAAAATCACAGAGGAAATGGAGCGCGGAGTGACCATTTTAAAGGGTGTCGGCTCCTATACGAAACAGGAACGCAACGTCCTTTACTGCGTCGTTCCAAAAAATGAGCTTGTCCACCTCAAGAGCGTCGTAACTTCCGTCGATCCTCATGCCTTTGTATCAGTGAGTGACGTGCATGACGTACTTGGTGAAGGCTTCACATTAGATGAACATAAAAAGCCGCTCAATCCCCACTAAAAAAAGAAGCCCGATAACGGTGCTTCTTTTTTTATGATTTTGGATAATCGGCTTGTCGCTTTTGCTTTTTTTCTTTTTCAGCACGGTATTTCCTAAACCCAACATACGTTAGAGTGAGTAAAATCATACTTCCTGTTGTTAAGATGACCCATAAAAGCGATGGATCCGCTTCATCTTGATCAACGTTCGCAAACACACTTGATAAATCTTCTTCAAGTTTCGTGAGACGCTCAAGCTTTGTCCCACTCGATGCTTTTAAAAATTCACCTTGTTCAATTACTTCCATGTGCTGCTTAATCGTCTGCAGCTTTTCAGGCGAGATATCAATGGTTAAACTCGGATAAATCATATCATACAATGAAACCAGCTCATTCCAAGTTTCATAGAACGTCGTCGATTCTGGATCTTTTACTTCTTTCTTTAATGTCGGAAAAGACCCCATAATCGGCTTCTCGAGCGAACCCCAAAGAGGTTCCGAATTTGATTGTATCGCATCAAGAAGCATTCTAAACTGAGAGGCATACCGAAGTTTTTCGCGCTCATTTAAGTCTTCCTGCGGGAGTCCTTTAATGATATCTTGATAGCCAAGTGTAATTTGCCGAACCTGCGTATTCGTCAGAGTTCCACGCCAATTCTCAGCTTTAAATGTCTTTTCAGCATATAATGCGACTTGTAATGCCTCATCATATTTAGCTTGTCTCGTTAATTGAAAGATTGAATCTGATAGTTCCGTTAATTCTTGCAGCACTTTAGCAGCTGTTGTTTCCTCACCTTTTGCAGCAGCTGGATGCAAGACGAGAAATAATAATAGAATCATCGCGATTGACTTTCGTTTCATGCAAGTCCCTCCTAGCCTTTCTCCATACAGCGTATGAAGAAAAGGACAAGGTTAGACCAACATTGTTAAGGGAGTTCAAGCTTGACCGATTTTTTCGAGAGGACAAGATAATACGAAACAAGAAGAACGGCAATACTTAACCAAAACGTCACGTAGCCGATCTCATTTGAATAGGCAGAAAGCATAGAATAACGCGGCATCATTCCAAACACATAATCAATCACATCATTATGTAAAATCCATATGCCTGCTACAACCAAATGACGCATGTGAAAACGATAATACGGCGCAAATAACACAGCCTGTAACGCCATCGCAAAGTGCGAACCAATTAGCATATATCCTTCCCACGGAAAATCATCAACAGAAACGAGCACGAAAAGATTCATCCCTACAGCCCATAATCCATATTTGATCAAGGTGACAAGGGCCAGTGCTTCAAAATAAGGAGCATGGCGTTTCATTAGAAAGGCTAGTAATACAAATAAAAAGAAAAAGCTTGCCGTCGGACTGTCCGGTACAAAAGGTAAAAAGACAGCCGGCGTCTCTACGAGCTGCGGAATATACCAGTAATAGCCGTACGCAGTGCCAAGAAAGTTGACAATGAGCACGAGCACAAGCATGTAGCGTGTGGCTAGCAGATATTGAATCCATCTCATATTTCTCTTCACTCACGATCTGTTAAAATCAGAAAAAAGCTGACAGCGCCAGCTTTTTTCTCCTTTTGAGTATATCCTTGTACTTGCATTTAAACAACTGAATTATTTAGATTTGACCTCAGATAAATATTTCGAGAGCTTTTCAAGTTCTTCATCGCTGCCTTTAAAAATGCCCTTAGGCATGTTGCCTTTTCCTTCTACAGCGATTTTCGCAATTTCCTCTGGTGCTAAGCCATTGTCAACAAGTGACGGTCCAGCTGCCCCGCCTTGCATATTATCTCCGTGACAGGAGATACATGTCTGCTCTTGATAAATTTTATACTCTTCAGCTGAGGTATCAATCTCTGCTTCTTTCTTGATTTCACCTTGCTTCGCTGCTGCTTCCCAGTCATGAGTAGCAACAGACTCCCATGTTAAATAGGTTGCTGCACCAACTGCAAGAATCATCATCCCAACTGCAATTGGTCTTCGATATGGCCTGCGTTCAGGACCAGAATCAAGAAATGGTGCGAGTAAAAGAGCACCAAACGCAATTCCAGGCATAATCATTGCGCCAACTACTGTATAGCTCCCTGCAGCAAACTCATATTTTAACAACTGGTACAAAAATAAGAAATACCAGTCTGGCAGCGGAATATAGCCCGTATCTGTCGGATCAGCCATCCGCTCAAGCGGAGGTGCATGAACAACAGTTAGGACAAGAAATCCAATTAAAAAAACAGCACCTACAAGCCATTCCTTTAAAAGAAAGTTCGGCCAAAAGGCTTCGGTTTTTCCCGGATATTCGGAATAGTCTTTAGGTATGTTAGGTTTTCTTTCTGCCGGTATTCTGGAATCTCCGACAAACTTCATCCCTTTTCCCCTATGCAAAGTCATCCCCTCCTCATTGAACATTCATCAAACGCAAAATTTTACAGCGGTCCAGAAATTCCTTGCTTACGAATCATAATAAAGTGGGCAGCCATCAGCCCAAATAATGCCGCTGGCAAGAAAAAGACATGGATAGCGAAAAATCTCGTCAGCGTTTGTGCACCTACAATGTCAGGATGACCTGCAAGCAGCGTTTTAATCTCTTTCCCAATGAAAGGTGTCGCCTCTGCAATTTGAAGACCAACCTTCGTCGCAAATAGCGCCTTCATATCCCACGGTAAAAGATATCCTGTAAAACCAAGTCCAAGCATCACAAAGAAAATGAGCACACCGACAATCCAGTTTAGCTCTCTAGGCTTTTTATACGCCCCTTGGAAAAAGACCCTCAGCGTATGTAAAAACATCATAACAATGACTAGACTCGCACCCCAGTGGTGCATCCCTCTTACAATCTGTCCGAATGCCACTTCATTTTGCAAATAATAGACAGATTCCCATGCGTTTTTAATATCCGGTACATAATACATCGTTAAAAACATGCCCGAAAGGACTTGAATGACCGTCACAAAAAACGTTAAACCGCCAAAACAATACACAAAAGCAGAGAAATGATGTGCTGGATTGACGTGCTCTGGCACTTCATGATCCGCAATGTCTCTCCATATCGGTGTGATGTCCAGCCGCTCATCTACCCAATCGTAAATCTTGTTAAGCATCGTTACCCTTCCCCTTTCGGCACAGCTTTTCCAAGATAGAGGTATCCGTCCTTCACTTGCTGCTTATAATGGTCAAGCGGAGCAAGCGGCGGAGTTCCGGGTACGTTTGTACCATCCTTGTCGTACAGCCCATAATGGCATGGGCAGAAAAATTTGTTTGGATTTTTCGGATCACTGTTCCAGTTCACTGTACATCCTAAATGTTTACAGATTGGCGATAAAGCGACAATTTCATCCCCTTCTTTGTACACCCATGCAGACCTAGATTCCTTTGACTCATACCATGCATCTACTTGATCAATTTTAAAGTCAAAGCGCTTCGGTTCTTTTGTCAGTTCATCTACACTGACAACTTGAACCATATCCTGATCCTCTGTTCCTTTTAGCACTGGGTCAAGCGCAAAGCGAACCATAGGCATGAGCATTCCAGCGGCCATAAATCCCCCCACGCCGGTCAACGTGTAATTCAAAAATTGACGCCTGGACACTCCATGTCTCTTCTCGCTCATTTTTTTCTCCCCCCCTCAGGTCGTCAGCTACTTTATAACTGAATTAGAAAAAATTTCATAAAACTAGGACACCCTCATAATATATCAATCTATTCACAAGGTCAACAGCCTAAAAAGCTATGTACAATGCAAATGTAAGGGTTTTTATGAAGGGTTCCATTTTTGTAACAAAAAGTTCAAAATTTGTTCTACACTGTCTTGAATGACTTTTTGCTTTAAATTGACCTTTAAATGCTCAAGCGGAACAGACTGCAATATAAATGCCGATTCGCTCACTTCTAGCTGTTCTTTCCATTTGTTATCAGATGTGATAAACACAACATGCTGAAAATGTTCTTGCAATGATTGTTTTAGTGCAAGTATGTCTTCTTGCTTACGATTATTTACTTCTAAATATGTATATGGAGGAAAAAGAAACACTCTGCCTTTCAGTTGCCTTTCAAGATCCTCAGCCACAAGCATTGTAAACTCACCTAAAGACACGGTTTGTTTGATATGGCTTGCATTTATCCCAACTAATGGAATGATAGCGGTATCAATGTAATCTTTAGATTGTAAAAAGAGATCCGCGTCCTCCGCCTGAAACTTCATCTAGTTCCCCTCTTTCATCACATAAGCCCTGCCTGTATAGGGCAAGGCTTATTGGCTTGGTTTATGATAATAGGCTTAATTCTTTTGCTAACTTATTAAATGTTTCTTGATCATGACGGTCAAGCGCTTCATCGATTTCTTTCATCAGCCGTTCTTTTTGGAAAGTAGCGATAGAATGCTCTAGCACTTTCTCAGCAAGATCTTTATCTTTTTCATTTTCATAAAGATCTTTAGGAATATGAGGATTTGTTTCAAGTACAGCGGCATATTCCGGCGAACGATATGCAGATCGGAAATTCAATTGAATAAACAAATCTTGCTGTTTATTCAAACGAATATCATGAAATGATTTTTCTGCATCTGTCGTCATGATATTTTCTTTATAAAATCTAAAGGGAACTTCATCCACACAGTGTGTTGACATAATAATTCCCCTTGGGCAAAATTCTGCTTGCTCTACAAAATGAACCTTTTCCATCAAAGAGTCGTGACTCATTAAATAATTTAATATCCAAACACACTCTCTTCGCTTTAACTGATAATGGTTTAAGAACCACCGGATAAATTCCTTCTTTTCATTGACAGAAACAGGGGTCTGCATGTTATTCCCTCCTCTATCGTAAATTAAATTTCTATACATGAATTATTCAACAAACCAGTTCTTCATTCCTGCAAACTATAAGGAAATTTCGTCTTCAATTCTTAAAATCGTTTCTTCAATTTCTTCATTCGTGCCATCTTTCTGAAGAACTTTTCGTAATAACGGCAAGGCTTCTTTTTGTCTACCTTCTTCTAAAAGGAACGAAGCATATTCATATAAAAAGTCACGTTCCTCATCAAAATCAGGCAGAGCAAGTTTGAAATACTCAGCGGCTTCATCGTATTCTTCTCGTCCGACAGAAGCAGAAGCAGCATACCAATTCCATTTTGGATCTTCTTCCCCAAAGCTTTTAACCTCTTTAATCACATCCAGAATTTCATCAAACAGCTCTTCATTTAAATAGATCGCAAGCAGCGTTTGAACCGCTTCAATATATCCTGGATCAAGAGCAAGTGCTTCTTGAAGCAATTTTTTCGCATCTTCCGAATGGCCATTTTTTAAATCAATCTTTGCCCCATATAAGTATAACTCTTTGTTATACTCATCCACTTTAATTCCTTCTTTTACTATCTCTAAAGCTTCATGATATAGTCCTTCTTCCTCATAGCTTTTGGCTAAAGGCATATAAAGTGACGAATACGAAGGATCAATATCTTTTAGTTCAGAGAGCTGCTGAATAGCCGTTTTCGTTCTGCCAGCCCTCATCGCTGTAAATCCGTAGCCAAAAAGTGTATTTGGATCCACTTGATCCTTTACAGCCTTTTCATACCATTCAAGGGCATCTTCAAATTCTCCAGCTGTGCTTAATGATTCAGCGAGCCGCTGATATACATTGACACCACCAATTTCATTTTGTTGATCGGCCACTTTGTAGAAATAGTCGGACGCTTTCTTTGAAAGACCTTGAGAAAAATACAATTCCCCTAAAGCAAAATCAATGACGGCTTCATGAGGTAGTAACTCTTTCGCTTTTAAAAGCTTTTGTTCACTAACTTCAAATAGTCCTTGCATTTGATACAAATCTGCCATTAACAATAAACTCTCTGGATACGCATCGTCATCTTCAGGAATCGTTTCAAGAACTGCTATTGCCTTCTCTTCTTCATCAGAGTCTATTAACAGCTCTGCATAAAAACAGGTTAATCCTGTTTCTTCTGGATATAAATCATGTAAATCACTAATGAGATTCCGTGCTTTATCAATATCTCCCCAGTCATAATATAACTGAGCTGCCTGCGCTTTTTCTTCATCATGAAGATGCTTCTCTGCTTGAGCAAGTGTTTGGAGTCCCTTTTCAGTCTCACCCGCCTCAACTAATTTTATGGCTTCTTGTAATGAACTATTCAAATCAAACCGTTCCTTTCTGTTTCCAAAAACCTAAACTGTTGTTACTTCATATCATAATCGACAGCTGCATATCCAGCAAATATGTTGCTCTTTTAACATGAAGCCATTTTTGTGTTTTGAAGACTCTTTTTCAATCAATACTTTACTAAACTGATGATTTGTAAACCGAATACGCTAAAAAATTGTTTTTGAATCAGCAAAATGCTCTTTTTCAAGGTTTCACCTTGAGACAAGCTATGCTATAGTTCTTTCAAATATGCAAAAGGAAAGAAAAAGCCTGAGGAAATCCTCAGACTGTTTGCGTTAAGTATTCAATGTGTTCAAAGAAATTTGGGTAAGATACACGTACTGCATCTGTATCTTCAATCTCGATTGCTTGCTCTGTTATACATGCCGCAATTCCTAACATCATACCAATTCGATGATCTCCGTAGCTTGAGACGACTGCGCCGCCTTTAAGGCTCGTTTTACCATGAATCTTCATTCCATCATCTGTTGCTTCAATATGAGCACCTAGTTTTTTAAGTTCTGAAACGACTGTATCAATCCGATTGGTTTCTTTCACTTTTAATTCAGCGGCATCTTTAATGATCGTTGTTCCTTCTGCTTGAGTAGCTAGGAGCGCAATAATAGGAATTTCGTCGATGAGTCTAGAGATCATATCACCTGAAATGTCGATCCCTTTTAATGAAGAGGTAGAGATCGTTAAATCACCGTACGGTTCTCCGCCTTTAGCATCCACTTCTTGAATGTCGAGGTCTGCACCCATTTGTTTTAGCACATCTATTATACCAGTTCTCGTTTTGTTCAAACCGACATTTCTCAATACAATCCGGCTGTTTGGAACGATAGATCCAGCCACTAAGAAAAATGCAGCTGAAGAAATATCTCCAGGGACAAATACATCTGTTGCTTTTAACGTTTGTCCACCTTCAATTGAAACACTTTGTGCATCTTCATGTAGCGAGACACCAAACATTGATAACATTCTTTCGGTATGGTCTCTTGATTTATGCGGTTCAGTTAACGTCGTTGTTCCTTCTGCCTGCAGTCCAGCTAGAAGGACAGCCGACTTAATCTGGGCACTGGCAACTGGAGACTCATAAGAGATAGCTTTTAAATTACCCCCACGTATAGAAAGCGGTGTATACTCGCCATTTGCTCTACCATCGATCTTGGCTCCTAATTGTCTTAACGGACCTGTTACCCGTTTCATCGGTCTTTTGGCAATACTTTCGTCTCCGATCAGCGTACTGTGGAACTCACAGCCAGCCAAGATTCCCATCATTAAACGAATGGTCGTGCCAGAGTTACCAACATCGAGAATATCGCTCGGCTCTTTAAGTCCTTTTAGTCCCTTACCATGAATGACAACATCTGTACCTTTTTGTTCGATGTCGACACCCATTTTTCTAAAACAATCAATCGTGCTTAAACAATCAGCGCCAGGAAGAAAGTTTTTTACTACTGTAGTCCCATCAGCAATAGCGCCAAACATCACAGATCTATGAGAAATGGATTTATCTCCTGGAATATGAATTTCTCCATTCATAGGAGCACTTTTATGAATTTTCATGTTCCTCACCTCAATCAGCATAAAATGTATCGTAATTTGCTCTATTTTTTATACAGAGTTCTGCCCGCTTTCGATCGTCATCTGTTTGAAAACTAATACGTAAAATCCCGTTAATGTCTTCTCGCGTTTCAATAATACGGATATTTGTAATACTAATGTTTTCATTTGCTAGATATCCAGTAATTTCCGAAATTACACCAGGATGATCCGGCACATCGACATAAAGATCATAAAAAGCAGGGATCGCTCCTTTTTTCCTCAGAGGCAGGCCGTCGCGATATTCCTTGGCCTCTTGGAAATAAGAGAATAACCCCTCAGCATCTTCTTGTTGCACAAAGGATTCAATGCGGTCAATCTCTTTTTTCCATTCATTAAATCGGTCTAAAATCTTGTTTTTATTGTGCAAAAGGATATCGCGCCACATTGCAGGATTACTTGATGCAATACGGGTAATATCTCGAAAGCCTCCAGCAGCAAACCGTTTTACAAGAGGAAATTCTTCTTCAAAATGATGCGCTTGATGCACAAGACTGGCAGCGACGATGTGTGGAAAGTGACTAATCACACTTGTCACAGCATCATGTTCTTCGGGTGTCATTTCAATGAAATGAGCATTGGTTCCCTTCAGTAGATCCTTCAAACGGTCAACAGCTTGACGACTTGTTACTTTTGCTGGCGTTAAAATGTAGAATGCATTTTCAAATAAAAAGTCTTTCGCTGCAATGACACCTGATTTATGAGACCCTGCCATCGGATGCCCGCCAATAAATTGGTAATGATCAGGCAACGTTTTTTCAGCAAAATGAACGACCTTTTGCTTTGTGCTCCCTACATCCGTAATCGTGAGCTCTCTTTCAATTCCAGATGCCGCAATATCACTTAACATTTTGACGGTTTGTTGTACTGGCGTTGCCAAAATAATCGTTGCTGATGCTTTTAAGCCTTCCATCAAGGACTCAGCAGTCGCGTCGATGATTCCTAGTTTTGTTGCAGCAATCATTTGTTCTTTAGAGACATCATAGCCTACAATTTTTTTATGTGGAAATTCTTTTTTAATCGACAGTGCAATAGAACCACCAATTAAACCAAGCCCAGCGATTAATATGGTTTCGTTTGCTTCATTCATGTTCATCACCTGATTTTTCGCGTAAATTAAACAAGCTGTTTCAATAGCTTATATGTATATTGGATGAGTTACAACGAAAGCCATATCCCATAAACAGGATATGACTTCATTGTTATGCTACGCACGAATGCCTTGTAATAAATCGGCAAGTGTAGTTAGGATTTCTTCATTTTGCTCCTTTGTTCCAACAGTAATACGTAAAGAGGTTGGGAATCCGAGAGCTTGACCAGATCGAACGATATAGCCCTTTTTCAAAAGTGCATTGAACAGCTCATCTGCGTCTCTTTTAAAATCAATCAGCACAAAGTTTGTTTGAGATGGATAGATAAATAATCCAAAACGGTCTGCAAAATCTTGATATTGTTTGAGACCTGCTTCATTTTTTTGTCTGCACGATTGAATAAAGTCTTGATCTTTAATGGCTGCACGTGCAGCTGCCTGAGCGATACGACTTGTATTAAAAGGCTCTCTCGCAGGTTCAATGGCAGTAATCAACTCCTCTGAGGCAACCCCATAACCTACTCGAAGTGCCGCAAGTCCATATGCTTTAGAGAACGTGCGCAGTACAATGACATTTTGATAGGCTTTTAATAGAGATAAACTGTTCGGAAAGTCTTCCGCGCGAACATATTCAAAATATGCTTCATCTAGAACGACAAGCACGTGAGCAGGCACTTGATCTAAAAACGATACGAGCTCAGACTCTGACAAATGATTTCCTGTCGGATTGTTCGGGTTACACACCCAAACGACTTTTGTGTTGTCATCCACCGCATTCAGCATTCCCTTTAGATCATGAGCTCCTCCATTTAGAAGTGGTACTTCTCTAATCTCTGCATGCTCAATCACTGCATTGTGACGGTATTGCGGGAATGACGGAGATGGGATCACCGTATTTGTATGTTGATCAAGGAATGCCCTAGCAATAATTTGCACAAGTTCATCTGAGCCATTCCCGAATATTAATTGTTTTTCATTTACTTGAAGAAACTCAGCCAGTTCCGTTCTTAAACTTGCGCTGTATCCGTCTGGATAAATCGCTAAATGTTCAAGTTCAGCTTGTATGGCCTCTCTTGCATGTGTGGAACATCCAAAAGGGTTTTCATTTGAAGCCAATTTCACAATTTTGTCTAATTGATATTCTTTTTTGACCTCTTCAATTGGTTTCCCAGGTTGATACGGTTTTAGCTGTTTTAATTGATCTTTGATTTGCAAAATGTTTCACCTCATTTGAATGAATAGAGGGGACTAAATGTTTTTGCATATGTTTCAAATTCTCTTAAAGCCTCTTGGCGTGTATCACTTGCTACTAATTGTTCTTGAAGCTCTTCAATTTTTTTGACAAGCGCACTGCCGACAACGACACCATCACTCATTTTATTCATTGAGTCTACTTGTTCTCTTGTTGAAATACCAAAACCTACAGCAACTGGTATTTGACTCAACTGTTTTACTTGTTGAATAAAATCTGTAATCGATGCGTCGAAAGATTGTCTGACACCTGTGACGCCGAGAGATGAAACACAATACACAAAACCTTCTGCCTGCTCTACAATTTTTTCTAATCGTTCCTTGCTTGTTGGTGCAACGAGTGATATATATGAAATGTCGTGTACTTGACAGTTCTTCTGCAGCTCGCTACTCTCTTCAAAAGGCAAGTCGGGTGTTAAGAGCCCCGAAATATGATTTTTGCGCAGTAAAGCGAAAAAGTATTCTGTGTCTAATTGTAACACAGGATTATAATACGTAAATAGAATTACAGGAATTTTTACGCCGTTTTTTTTCATCTTTCCTGCTAATTCTATCGCTTTTACGATATTCATACCATGATGAAGTGCTCTTTTAGAAGCTCTTTGAATGACGGGGCCGTCCGCTAACGGATCGGAATACGGAACACCTAGTTCAATCGCATGTGCCCCTGCTGCTTGAAGCGTGAGGGCTAAATCAATGGTGATCTCTTCTGATGGATCACCCGCTATAATAAATGGAATAAATAATTTCTGACCTTGCTCTAATTGAAATGTGATCATTTTGTTTCACCCTCACTTTCAAGCACATTCATTAATGTATGCACGTCCTTATCTCCTCTGCCTGACAAGCAGACAAGAACAATGTCGTCTTCACTCATGTTCTGGCTCATTTCAAACGCTTTCGCTAAAGCATGTGCAGATTCGATCGCTGGCAGGATTCCTTCTTTTTCTGTGAGCAGCTTTAACGCATCTAGTGCTTCTTGATCTGTCGCACTCACATATTGAACCCGGCCGCTCGCATGCAAATACGCATGCTCTGGCCCGATCCCCGGATAGTCTAATCCAGCTGAAATCGAATAAGGCTCAATAATTTGACCAAATTCATCTTGAATCAAGTATGTCAAAGATCCATGTATGACACCTTTTGTCCCTTTCGTGATGGTCGCTGCATGAAGCGGAGTGTCGATTCCTTTCCCAGCAGCTTCTACACCAATGATATCGACCTCTTCATCTAAGAACGCCCGGTACATTCCTATCGCATTGCTCCCTCCGCCAACACAGGCAACGACTTTATGAGGAAGCTGCCCTTCCTTTTCAAGTATCTGCGCTTTCGCCTCATCTCCGATCATCCGCTGAAATTCACTGACGATTTGAGGATACGGATGAGGTCCAACGACTGAGCCGATCATATAAAAGTGGTCACTGCAATGCTGGACCCAATAGCGGATGGCTTCATTGGTTGCATCCTTTAATGTTCCGTTCCCGCTTGTGACAGGTATGACTTCAGCGCCGAGCAGTTTCATTCGGAACACATTGAGTGATTGTCTTTCCACATCTTCTTTTCCCATAAATACAGTGCAGGATAAACCGAATTTTGCGGCCACCGTTGCAGCAGCTACACCGTGCTGACCTGCTCCTGTTTCGGCGATGATATTTGATTTTCCCATTTTTTTCGCTAGCAGTGCCTGCCCAAGCGCATTGTTAATTTTATGAGCGCCTGTATGGTTTAAATCTTCTCTTTTTAAATAGATTTTAGCACCGCCGAGATATGCCGATAATTGATCAGCGTATGTGAGTGCAGTTGGTCTGCCTGAATAGTTTTTCAAAAGCGATATATATTCCTTTTGAAAAGCAGGGTCTTCTTTTAATTCACGAAAAGCTTGTTCGATCTCTTCTAGTGGCTGCATGAGCGTTTCAGGAACGAATTTCCCTCCAAATTCTCCATATCTGCCAATCTCATTTGGATATGCGTACATGGTTCAACATCCTTTCTTCGAGCACTTTCATCTTTGTACTGCTTTTCTTCCCGTTTTCTTCTATACCGCTTGAAAGGTCTATGGCGTCTGGACCAAAAGCAAGCAGATCTATTATGGTGTCTGGCGTGATCCCGCCAGCAATGGCGCAAGTTTTCCCCAGTTGTTTTGCATGCTGAACATATGAAGGCACCGCCTCCCATGCAAAAGCTGTTCCAGAACCGCCTCTCATGCCTTTTACTTTCGCATCAATGAGAAAGCCGTCGACACTTGGAGCAAATGCCGTCATATGTTCAAGTGTGTCGTTTACATCGGGCTCGTGATGGAACACTTTCCAAACGAGCGCCTTCGTTTGTTGTTTGATGTCGCTTGCATCTTCTGGCGTCTCATCGCCATGAAGCTGCACAATATCTAAGGGGAGGTTGTTTGTGATCTCGCACACTTTTGGTGTTTTTTCATTCACAAATACCCCCACTATCTCTTTTTTGCATTTTACTTTTGACAGCCAGTGTTTCACTTGATCTGGATCAACTCGTCTTTTACTCGGCGCAAAAATAAAACCGATGGCATCCGCTTGAGATTGCGAGATGCATGCGACATCCTCTTGTGAGACAGCCCCGCAATATTTTAAGTAAGGCTTACTTTTCTTCATTCTCCGAACAATGCCTGAACGGCTTTCTCCTGTGATTGTTCCCTCATTAAAGATTCACCAACAAGAACGGCATTTGCTCCGTGCTGTTTCACAAAGGTCAGATCATCAAATGTCTTTATCCCGCTTTCACTTACTAGTAATACGTCTTTTGGAACAAGTGGCGCGATCTCTTTTGTTTGTTCAACAGTTGTTGTAAACGTATTGAGATTCCGGTTGTTCACACCGATAATCTCAGGAGTAAATAGGTGTAAGATCTTTTCTAGTGTATGTGCTGCATGTACTTCAACGAGGACATCCAGTCCTTTTTCTTTCGCTTCTGTATAGAGCTCATACAGCTTTTGCGGCTCAAGTACCTCTCCGATTAATAAAATGGCATCTGCCCCTATCCGTTTCGATTCTTCTACTTGTATAGAGTCAATAATGAAATCTTTTCTTAAAATAGGACGTGTGATGTGTTCTTTAATAAGAGACAAATATTCGTTTTTCCCTTGGAAAAACGGTTCATCCGTTAAGACAGATAAACAATCTGCATTTGATGCTTCGTATGCTTTTGCTGTCTGTAAAGGATCAAAATGAGGCTGAATGATGCCTTTGGAAGGAGACGCTTTTTTCACCTCAGCAATCAGTCCGATCGAGCGGTGAGGATTCATAAGGGCTTCTTTAAATGATTGTCTTTCATAATGTCCTTCCTCAGGTAATTGCAAGGTTTGCACATGTTCTTTTTTACGGGCGATAATTTGATTAAGCATAGATCTCTTCCTCTTTCGTTTTTTGTTTTAGACGGGCTAATTGTTCTTTAGCTGATCCATTTTTGATCGTTTCTAATGCTTTCATTGTGCCTGCCATCAGACTCTCTGCTTTTCCTGCCACATATAATGCGGCCCCAGCATTAAGAGCTGTAATATGAAGCGGTGCTCCACCCGCTTGATAATTCAATATATTCTGAATCAATTTGGCGCTTTCTTCTGGTGATTGGACCTGAATGTCTGATAAATGCCCTTTTTCAAGTCCGAAGTCTTCTGGGTTTAACGTATATTCTGTCATGACACCTTTTTTGAGTTCAATGATGTATGAATTTGCTGTAATGGTTAATTCATCCAGCCCATCATCTCCGCAAACAAACAGGACATGTTCTGGCTCTAAAGGAGCAAGAGCTTTCGCCATAAGCTTTGCCTTTTCCTTTGCATACACACCGATGATTTGCTTTTTGGCCTGCATCGGGTGGCAAAGCGGTCCTAATAAGTTAAATACCGTCCGAAATCCGAGCTGCTTGCGTACGGTGGCTACTTGTTTCATAGAAGAATGATAGAGCGGTGCAAATAAAAAGCCCATGTTTTTCTGCTGTATTTGCCGTCTTGTTTCTTCAGGTGTGGATTGAATTTGAATACCAAGACATTCTAGCACGTCAGCACTCCCGCTTTTAGAGGAGACGGAACGATTTCCGTGCTTGGCGATTTTCGCCCCAGCAGCCGAAGCAACGATGGCAGCGGCTGTTGATATATTAAATGTTGATAAACCGTCGCCTCCTGTCCCGCACGTATCAACAACATCAAGTGACCTTTCTACTGGTGCTGCATGCTGCCTCATGGCTTTCACGAAGCCTGTCATTTCTTCAGCGGTTTCTCCTCGATGCGCTAAAATAGATAGACTAGCAGCGACTTCAGCATCTGTTAACGAGCCGCTCATCATATCATGCATCAGGTCATTCGCTTCTTTTTCTGATAGTTTTCCTCCATTAACAAGAGCTGATAGTCGTTGATTCATTTGGCACACTCTCCTTTTCTGAGAAAATATGTTCAGCAAGCTGAATGGCTTTTAGAAGTGCTCCTGCCTTATTACATGTCTCTTCCCATTCGTTTTCTGGAACGGAATCAGCTACAATGCCGGCACCTGCTTGTATAGAAGCAGTCTGATGTTTGACGCTCATTGTGCGAATGGTAATACAGGAATCGATATTGCCGTCGAAACCAATATAGGCAATACAGCCGCCATACGTCTCTCTTGGCTCAGGCTCCATTTCGTTTAATAATTGCATCGCCCTAATTTTTGGGGCGCCTGTCAATGTGCCTGCTGGAAAAGCGGACATAAGTGCGTCTACTGGATGTGTATCCTGCTTCAGCTTCCCTGTCACAATAGAAATAATGTGCATGACGTGCGAAAAATTCACGACTTTTGTAAAAGTTGGGACAGACACACTGCCGTATTCTGCCACACGTCCCACATCATTTCGAGCCAGATCCACCAGCATGTAATGTTCTGCTTTTTCTTTTTCATCATCGAGTAACTCTCTTGCTAGTGCATCATCTTCTTCTTTTGTCATTCCTCGTTTTCTTGTACCAGCAATTGGATGGATTTCTAAGTGTCCGTTTTTCGCATGGATTAATCGTTCTGGCGAGCTTCCGACTAAGTCTCGATCTTTTAATTTCATAAAATACATATACGGTGATGGATTGACGATCCGAAGCACACGATATAATTCAAATGAGCTCACTGTCACTGGAATGTCAAAACGCTGAGAAAGTACACCCTGGAAGATATCACCCGCTCGAATATACTCCTTGATTTTTTCGACATCCTTTAAAAATTTTGCTTTTTCATAGGTAGACGTCACCTGTTCAAACGAAGGGGGTTCATTCATATTCCCTGAGATAATCAGTTCTTTCATATCAATTTTTGTATGAAGCTGCTGTATCATCAGTTCAAGCTGCTTTTGATTTTCTCGATAAACCAGAATTTTTTCTTCCTCTGTTTCATGACCGTTCAGCTGCGTGTACTGAATAAAATGAACTTGGTTTGTTTCGTGATCAAATGCGATCATTGTTTGGCAAACAAATAATGTGCAATTATCTGTTGTTGATGCATTCGGATGCGGCTTGACAGACGGCTCAATGTTGGGAATGAGGTCGTAACTTAAGTACCCTACGGCTCCGCCAGTAAATGGGATATCAATTTCAGGTGTCTTGATTTGATATTGCTCTTTCATCCAGTCAAGCAACTCTTTCAGCTCCGCTTTTTGCATCACTGACTTTCCCGCAGCGTCACGAGCAATATAATGGTCTTGCTCGTCATGTAATGTTAAAAAAGGATGTAATCCGATAAAGGAATATCTCGACCAGCTAGAAGATTCGTCTTTGCTTTCTAGCAAATACACAATATCCTGTTTCAGTTTCTCAACAATTTGAATGGGTGAGAGCGTATCAACTGTAATGGTTTCAACAATCGGGATGGTTTTGTAAAACTGACTGTCTCTTAAAAATTGGGTAAGGTTTGATTGGGATTTCATAAGCACACTCCTTAAATGGAATTAAGGAGAATGAGGGGACATCTTGAGGATTTGTTTGAGTATACGAAATAAGCCTAAAAGAGGCTTCGCTCTTTTAGGCAGTATGATTAAATAGAAGTATCGTATCTCTGCTCAACTCTACTCATCTCAACTACCCTAGTCTCATTCTCATCTTCTCTAAGCTTGCAATGCCGTTCACACCTGTGTGTAAACTTCGGCTGTTCATATCGTATTATAATTCCTTGTTTTTTGTCAACTGTAAATCAGGCCGAAGCGTGACAGCCTCTTCCAAGTATACGTGCTGGATGTCTTCCTGCTTGACATCTGTCTGAACGGTCATTAAAACGCGAATACACTTCTTTAGACCTCCATCAATGTCAAGCTCTTGCATACAAGTAACAGGCACATAGGTCCATCCTTCAAACTGCCTGAGTGCTTTTGCTGGAAAAACAGAGTGAATATCTTGTGTAGCTGAAATCAAGATCTGCACGACACGCTCTGGATCTACTTGATTTTTTGAAATGATCGCTTCTAGCAGCTGCTTCGTTTTGGTTAACACTTCTGTTTCTGTATCTTCTGTCACAGTTGTAGCCCCGCGTATCCCGCGAAACATCATAGACAGCCCTCCTCCCGTTTCCATTCTTCGAGCCAGTGATACAGCTCATCTTTTGTGAAAGATTGCAGGGTGACGTCTCCAACTTGTTTTAGCAAAACAAACTGAACACTCCCGCCTCTTGCCTTCTTATCACCAATCATGCGATCGACAAATGTTTTGGTTGAAATCGTTTGTGTGACTTGTACTGGGAACCCTAGTTCTTTCATCCACAATTTAAGTTTCTCACGATCTAGGCTGAGTCCTTGCTCTTTTTCACTGACATATAAAGCAAACTGCATGCCAATTGCAATGGCATCTCCATGCGTGATCGCACCGTATCCATACTCCGCTTCAATGGCATGCCCTAGTGTATGACCTAAATTCAAGTATGCCCGCACACCTTGTTCTTTTTCATCTTCTTGAACAATGGATGCCTTCACTTGAATCCCTTGATAAAGCATATGTGCCAGTTCATCCTTTGATAATTCTGTCAACGAACGAATGGACATCAGTTCTGATAAAAAGACTTCACTTGAAATCAGTGCATGTTTTATCACTTCTGCAAAGCCTGATCTCAGCTCTATTGGTGAGAGTGTCTCTAGCATACTTGTATCATAAATGACAGCAGCCGGTTGATGAAACGCACCAATTAAATTTTTGCCGAGCGGATGATTGATTCCGGTTTTTCCGCCGACTGCACTATCATGTGCAAGCAGCGTGGTCGGTACTTGAATAAAATCAATGCCTCTCATATAAGTGGCAGAAGCAAAGCCAGCCAAGTCTCCAATCACCCCGCCGCCTAATGCAATGATGCATGAGGAGCGGTCGAGTTGAAATTGGATGGCTTTCGTATGAATCTGCTCAAACTGCGCAAAAGATTTTGATTGTTCTCCGTTTGGCACCACTACTTTTTGTACAGACCATTTCTGTTTAAGTAATTGAACCATTTCATCTCCATAAAGGGCATCGACGGCTGAATCTGTCACGATGAAGAGCTTCGTGTAGGATCGCCCAGTGGAAGTAATCAAGTCTACGATATTTTGTCTAATCCCATCACCGATATATACAGGATAAGTGGCTGAAGACGTCTTCACTTCCAGTGTTTTCATTAAAACTCCCTCTGAAGCTGGCGCATTTTGTCCACATTTTCTTTAATGCGGTCAATTTGATCAAGACCAAACTGCTCAACCACTGCATTGGCGATTTCCCATGCAACGACTGCTTCTGCTACAACACTTGCGGCTGGAACAGCACAGCTGTCAGAACGCTCAATACTTGCAGAGAAAGGTTCTTTTGTTTCAATATCCACGCTTTGCAATGGTTTGTATAAGGTTGGGATTGGTTTCATAACCCCTCTTACGACGATTGGCATGCCAGTTGACATTCCGCCTTCAAGACCACCTAAACGGTTTGTTTTTCTCGTATAGCCTTTTTCTTCATCCCAGATGATTTCATCATGAACTTCACTGCCATTTTTAGAAGCCGCCTCAAAGCCAATACCGAATTCAACCCCTTTAAAAGCGTTGATACTCAGTACTGCGCCTGCAAGCTTGCTATCCAGTTTGCGGTCATAGTGCACATAGCTGCCGACCCCAACTGGCATCCCTTCAACGATGACTTCGACAATACCACCAATTGAATCGCCGTTTTTCTTCGCTTCGTCAATGGCATCCATCATTTTTTGACCAGCTTCACTGTCATAGCAGCGAACAGGTGATTCTTCTGTTACTTTTTGCAAATCTTCAATAGATGCATAAGCGGTATGGGAAGCTTTTACTCCACCAATTTCAAGGACGTGACCAGCCACTTTGATTCCAAGGTGAGCCAAAATTTGTTTCGCTACTGCACCTGCTGCTACACGAACCGTTGTCTCGCGTGCTGATGAGCGCTCTAATACGTTTCTCATATCACGGTGACCATATTTAATCGCACCATTTAAATCCGCATGCCCTGGTCTTGGACGAGAGATTTGACGCTTCATTTCACTCTCTTCTTCTTCAGTAATTGGCTCTGCACCCATGACCTTTGTCCAGTGCTTCCAATCATTATTTTCAACAACAAGTGCAATAGGAGAACCTAATGTTTTCCCGTGGCGGACTCCACTTAACACTTTCGCTTGGTCTTTTTCAATCTGCATTCTTCTTCCGCGGCCATGACCTTTTTGTCTTCTAGCCAGTTCATAATTGATGTCATCCTGCTCTATGTAAAGTCCCGCTGGAACTCCTTCAATAATTGTGGTCAGTTGTGGACCATGTGATTCACCTGCTGTTAAGTACCTCATGACTTATTCTCCCTTCATCGCATTAACGCTTTTAAGTAAAACTATAATAACACACTTCCTACTAAAAAGTCAGCTACTACCCCTTCTTTTGATAAAAGAAAGTATCAGCAGAGGTTAGTCCAAACTTTTCTGGGTGAAAAATTTGTTCTGTAGAACCAACAAATAATACGCCGTTTTGCTTTAAACTGCTGCTCATTTTTAAGTAAATTTCTTCTTTCGCCTCTTCTGTAAAGTAGATGAGGACATTTCTGCACACGATGAGATCCAGCTGTTTTTCATATGGATCTGCTAAAAGGTTGTGTTTCTTAAATTGAATGTGCTTTCGAATCTCATCCTTCACCGTGTAAAATGAAGAATCTTCTTTGGTGAAATATTTTTGCTTGATTTGATCTGGCACCTCTTGCAAAGATCGTTCATGATATCTTCCTTTTTGCGCAGATTGCAGGACTTTATCATCTATATCCGTTGCAATAATTTGGAAGTCCTTCACAAGCGGATGGCTTGATAGCAACATTGAGAGTGTATATGGCTCTTCTCCAGTAGAGCAAGCTGCACTCCATATTTTTAGGGTGCCGCTGTTTTTTGAAAGCAGCGGCAGGATTTTTTGATCAAGTACTTCCCAGCGCTGATAATTTCGGTAAAATTCTGACACATTGATCGTCATTCGATCCATCGTTTCATCTAATAGCGCTTTGTCCTTTTCAAGAGCAGACGCAAATGCCTCAAAATCTTTATATCCTTTTTTATCATAAAGAGATGTTAATCTTCGTTTCATTTGTGCTTCTTTATATAAATTCAGATCTACCCCAGTTAGTTTTTTCCATTTCCCAACAAATACTTGATACTGATCCATCAATGTCCTCTCCTGTCTCATCTATCTTTGTCCTAGTATAGCTGTTTTTATCATAAATTTGTATCATCTCATGCGAAAATTCGGATAGAAATCTCAATATAAAAAAGCCAAAGTGATCATTTGATGAACACTTTGGCTTGAACATTAATAAATCCAGCTTGAGATCGTTTGATCCCAGTTTGTCAGTTCTTCTTGTTTGAAGAACAGGTTGATTTCTCTTTCGGCACTTTCTGGTGAGTCTGAGCCATGGATAATGTTTTTGCCAACAGTTAATCCATAGTCGCCTCTTATTGTTCCTGGAAGCGCTTCCTTCGGATTTGTCTTTCCAATTATCTGCCTTGTTACGTCTACGACTTGTTCACCTTGCCATACCATCGCAAATACAGGTCCTGACGTAATAAAGTCAACCAATTCACCGAAAAATGGTTTTTCTTTATGCTCTCCGTAATGTGTTTCTGCTACTTCTTTTGGAATGCTCATGAGCTTTGCTCCAACAAGCTGAAGCCCCTTTTTTTCGAATCTTGACACAATTTCACCGATTAATTGTCTTTCCACACCATCAGGTTTGACCATAAGAAATGTTTTGTCCATATACGTTTTCCACCCCGTCGTTATGTATGTATAGGCTTACATTGTTACAAAGTGATCGTATCATTTTTTTTTATAATAATCAATTTTTGACAAAAAATTTCACAAAAAAACCAATCAACGAAACGTTGATCAGAATTTTCGTTTACCAATATATTTTGCAATCGACGCTAATGAAGATTTAGCCCGCCCGCGCGGAAGTTGATCGAGCTGTTCAAATGCTTTTTTCAAATACATTTCACTCACTCGAATGGAACGGTCGATCGCATCTGTTTGTTTAAGATGTTCAATCACAGGTTTCAGCTGCTTTTCCGTCGTTTCACTATTGATCAGCTTCAACTGACCTTCTAACGTCGGGTTCTGAAGCGCATATAAAACGGGAAGAGTGACATTTCCTTGTAAAAGGTCCCCGCCAACAGGTTTACCTAATTCTTCTTCAGTTGCTGTAAAATCAAGGACATCATCAATGATCTGGTACGACATACCAACATAGTACCCAAACCAGTAAAGGGCTTTATGTGTTTTTTCATCTGTTCCAGCTGCAATCGCACCTAATTGGCAGCTACCTGCAATAAGCAAGGCTGTTTTTCGTTTAATTCTTCTTAAATATGTACGAAGGTTTTGGTCCATGTTGTATTTATCTTTGACTTGTTCTATTTCCCCAAGACAGAGCTCGACGACCATTTTTGACAAAATTTCATGTGCCATTGGGTGATTGATTTTCGTCATGTACTCGAGTGACCTTGCAAATAAGTAATCCCCCGTGTACATCGCAATTCTGTTGTCCCATTTTGCTTTAATCGTCGGTTTCCCTCTTCTTAGTTCTGCATCATCAATGACATCGTCATGGACAAGTGATGCCATGTGGATTAATTCAAGCGCTACGGCTACATATTTAATTTTATTAATATCATAGTCACCAAACATGCCTGAAAGGAGAACAAAAACGGGGCGGATTCGTTTTCCGCCCGCTTGCAGCAAATGAAGACCGGCTTCACTTAATAATGCATAATCAGAGCGAACGGTTTGTTCAAGCTCTTTTTCAATTATATCGATATCATGATTTAGAAAAGAAATCATTGCTTTTAGTTTCATTATTTTCACCCAAATATCGTTTATTCAAAGCTTCTTTCCGATATGTGTTGCTGCTACACCGCCTGTAAATGGATGATACGAGACATCAGACAGACCGGCCTCTTCAAAAAGAGACGCCAGTTCTTTCATGCCAGGGAACGTTTTGGCTGATTCTTGAAGCCATGAATACTCCTGATAGCTTTTGGCAAACAGCTTGCCAAAGAGCGGCATGATGTATTTGAAATAGACATAATATCCTTGTTTAAACCCAATCATCTCAGGCTGTGATGTTTCAAGGCAGACAACCATTCCACCGGGTTTTACCACTCGTGTCATTTCCTTTAGCACTGTTAAGTAATCAGGGACATTTCGAAGGCCAAAACCGATTGTTACATAATCAAATGAGTTGTCCTCAAAAGGAAGCTCCATTGCATTGCCGTGGAGCAGCTCAATTTGATTGTAGCCGCCTGTTTTCACCTTCGTTTCGCCAACACTCAGCATATTTTTACTGAAGTCAAGACCTTTGACCTCGCCTGTTTCTCCAACAGCGTCTGCAAGCGCAATCGTCCAATCGGCAGTTCCGCAGCATACATCTAGTGCTTTGGCTCCTTTTTGAACATTCATGAGCTTCATTGTTTTATCGCGCCATTTTTTATGCTGTTTAAAGCTAATGACAGAGTTCATTTGGTCATAGTTTTTATAAATTTTTTCAAATACACCGTGTACTCGCTGTTCTTTTGATTGCTGCATGACTTACCCTTCTTCCACTTTCTGATGGTACGCAGGCTCATTTTTCATATGATCCAAGCGATTTAATAGCTCTTTTTGAACGATCGGAGATGAAACTAGATGCTCCTTAATTGATCGTTTGGCCTTTTCATAGCCTTCACTTTCAAAGTTGTCAAAACATGTATAGGCGTCCGTATAGCTATCGTTCAAAAAAAGTTTTAAATGTTTGTCGTCTTCTGCTTGTTTCATAAAACGTTTATAAACAAGGAAGCGACTTGCAATTTCATTCCAATGCGTCAATTGAAAGTGCTCAGAAATTCTTTGGAATAGCGCAGATTCTACTGTAGCAACACTTTTATAAAAGTGGGCTGCATCTTGAATGGATCGATCATATAGTCTAATTTTATGTTCGTTAATCTCTTTGATCGCCGTGGCGAGAGTACGGATCATGTAAATATCTTTCATGTCAGAGAGAAGAGAGTAATAGAGACCGCTGAAATAGTCTCCTGCTAGGATGGTCAACTGACGATTTTTGAACTCGTCTTGTTTGATGGCTGCAGCAGTTGTGACTTCGTCATGGGTATCAAGGGCAATTTGCACAAGCATCGCCGTTAAAATATAATTTTCTTTTTTCTCAGCATCGATTTGAGCTTCATCAAACATTGCATGAAAAAGAAGGAGCTTATCTTCATCGATGAGCGGCGCACGCAAATGCTTCGCCAAATAAGGATGAGAAAGCTTTTTGTTTAATTTTATATTCAGATTAGATAAAATTCCGTAGATGTCTTGCAAAGATATCACCCTTGTCCCAAAAATTACAGTTTCATATGTAGCTCTCTACATTGTATAGAGATTTATTATACCATATCAGGCCTGACTTTCATGCTATCAAGTGCATAGTCGGGCGTTATTTCTTTGCTTCGCTTTGAATTTCACCGAAGCTTGTTTGAATAACAGCATCGCCCCGCACTTTGATGGCTGATGTGTGCTCAGTAAATTGTGCGATAATGACTTCACCTTTATCGAGCTTTTCGGAATGGTGAAATCTTGTATCGGAACCTCTAGTTAAGCCGATCACATTGACACCATTATCAATGGCTTTAATCACCACAAAATCAGATGCTTTATTTTCACTCAATCTGTTCACCTTCCATCTATGGATTAGTCGTTTTTAATAAATGAAAGCACTTCTGCTCTTGCTGCCGCATCATTTGCAAATGTACCGCGTACGGCTGAAGTGACTGTTTTAGCGCCGGGCTTCTTCACTCCGCGCATCGTCATACACATATGCTCTGCTTCAACGACAATCATCACACCATGTGGATTTAAAGTTTCCACCATACTATCTGCAATCGTTGATGTAATGCGCTCCTGAAGCTGCGGGCGCTTTGCCACGGCTTCTACTGCTCTCGCCAGCTTGCTGAGTCCCGTTACTTTTCCGCCGCGCGGAATATAAGCGACATGGGCTTTGCCATAGAATGGCACAAGATGGTGTTCACACATTGAATGAAAAGCAATATCTTTCACAAGAACAAGTTCTTCATGATCTTCACCAAAAATGGTTTTAAAATGTTCTTTTGGATCTTCATTTAATCCCGAGAACACTTCTTCATACATTTTTGCTACTCGTTTTGGGGTATCAAGAAGTCCTTCACGATCTGGATCTTCTCCGATTGCTTTTAATATATCGCGTACCGCGTGTTCGATTAATTCTTTATTTATTTCACTCATGTATTATATCCTCCAAAGGCGATTACATTTCATTCAGATTCTAGCACACTTCAGATCCTAAAAGCAAAGGAGAGCGTTCTAAACAAACCATTTGATTCAAAAGGAAAAGCCCCTTATCAAAGGGGCTTTTCTAGACCAGTGTGAAACTGTATATGTATAACTCCTTCAATAGGATCATTACACATAACGATTATTTACCTGCCACCGCGTCTTTAAGTGCTTTACCTGGTTTGAAAGCAGGTACTTTGCTTGCAGGGATTTCGATCTCTGCACCAGTTTGTGGGTTACGTCCTTTACGAGCTGAACGCTCACGTACTTCAAAGTTACCAAAACCAATAAGTTGGATTTTGTCACCATTTTTAAGTGCATCTAAAATTGTATCAAAAACAGAATCAACTGCTTTTGTCGCGTCTTTTTTAGATAACTCGCTTGCTTCAGCAACCGCGTTAATAAGTTCTGTCTTGTTCATGCCTTTCACCTCCTCCCAAAAATATGCATTCAATAGATTGTTATCATTTCTTCACAATTCATCTTCTTTCTATACACTTTTTTTGAAAAAAAGAGCGTCTAGAAAGCGTCATACATGGCTTTTCATTAGAAAACTTCTCTTTGAAGGAATGTTTGTCCAACAAAGTGAAGATTTTCTGTAAGTAGATTAACACATATGAAATACCATATCAAGCATTTTAAAGGGAAGAATCCTTATTCGTCAAGGATTAAGGGCACTTTTGCGAACGAATATTCCTAATTTCAGCCTGAATCTGACTAATCTTTATACAATTGTCTTTTTATGACTTCACCCGCACGCAAAAAAAGACCCCCATCAATGAGAGGTCTCACATCCTATAGAATAATCGCGATCAGACCGCCTGATCCTTCGTTAATAATTCGTTCAAGCGTTTCCTTTAGTTTATACCTTGCATTTTCCGGCATTAGCGAAAGTTTTGCTTGAATGCCTTCTCTGACAAGCGAGCTGAGTGAGCGTCCAAATATATCGGAATTCCAGATAGAAAGCGGATCATCTTCAAAGTCTTGCATTAAGTATCGGACGAGCTCTTCACTTTGTTTTTCTGTTCCGATAATCGGTGCAAACTCACTTTCTACATCTACCTTAATCATATGAATAGATGGCGCGACTGCTTTTAATCTGACGCCGAATCTTGATCCTTGCCTAATGATTTCCGGCTCATCTAAACTCATATCCGACAAAGCTGGTGCCGCAATTCCATAACCAGTCTGCTTCACCATTTTTAAAGCGTCAGACACTTGATCATACTCCGTTTTCGCATGTGCAAAATCTTGCATGAGCTCAAGAAGGTGATCTTTGCCCCTAATTTCCACACCAACCACTTCTTTTAGGATATGATCATATAGATCATCCGGCGCATACAGATCAATTTCTGCGATCCCTTGACCCATTTCAATGCCTGCTAAGCCCGCTCTTTCGATAAAATCGAATTCACTGAACTGACCTACCACTCGGTCAACATCTCTTAATCTCTTAATATCCTTGACGGTTTCTTTCACTGAATCCTGATAACTCTCTCTTAACCAATGATCTTCTTTTAGTACCATGACCCAGCTTGGCAGGTTCACATTCACCTCAAGCACTGGGAATTCATATAATGCTTCACGAAGTACACTGAGGACGTCTTGTTCTCTCATACTTTCGACACTCATCGCGAGTACAGGAATATCATATTTTTGACTAAGCTCCTGCCGCAGTGCTTCTGTTTCAGGGTGATAAGGTCTCACAGAGTTGATCACCATAATAAAAGGCTTTCCAACTTCTTTGAGTTCGTCAATGACACGTTCTTCTGATTCAATATAGTCATGTCTTGGGATTTCCCCAATTGATCCATCTGTTGTAATCACAACACCAATGGTTGAATGCTCTTGAATGACCTTGCGTGTACCAATTTCCGCTGCTTCATGAAACGGGATTGGCTCTTCATACCACGGCGTATTAATCATTCTCGGACCATTTTCATCTTCATACCCGCGTGCACCAGGCACGGTGTAGCCTACACAATCGACAAGCCTAATGTTGACATCCAGGCCGTCACTCACGTGAATGGATGCCGCTTGATTTGGCACAAATTTTGGCTCTGTGGTCATAATGGTTTTTCCTGCTGCGCTTTGCGGCAATTCATCCTGTGCTCTTGCACGGTCTGCCTCATTATTGATATTCGGGAGCACCACGAGCTCCATAAACTTTTTAATAAACGTAGATTTCCCTGTACGAACAGCTCCAACGACTCCTAAATATATATCGCCTCCTGTTCGTTCAGCGATATCCTTGAAAATATCGACTTTTTCCAAGTGATCCCCTCCCGGACTTGCTATCCTCGTTTTCAAATAAAATACTCTATACTTCAATCAAACGGTGCTTGAAAGGTGTCAGGACAATATATGTGTATGACGTTGTCCTATTTGAATATGACACCTTTTTTGTTTTGAGAGTATGTTTAGCCATAAAAAAACCTTTCTCCTCATTTATATGCAGAGGAGAAAGGTTCATTCTTGTTTATGACGTCTTTTTTTCTAAAAAAGCCGGCTCACCTTTTTTGTTGATCGTATATGGAACAGAAAACGCTGGTACAAACGGAGTTTCCTGCCAATAGACATCTTGAATATTTTCACCTGGTTTCAGCTTTTGTTTCGTATTTTTCAAAATCTGGGCAAAATCACTGCGATAGTCAACATAGATTTCGCCATTTGAGGAAATCAGTAATGGAAGTGATTCACCCGTGACAGGGCTCGTCACTGTAGGCGGTGCTTTTAACCCTAGTTTTTTTTCATTTAACGTATATAAATCTTTGGATACTACTTTGCCATATGGCGGATATGTATGTTCATCTTGATATATTTTGATCCTCAGGCGTAATTCACTGATCGTTTGTGTCATTTTGACATCAAGCAGTTTCACCGTTGGGTTTTGTTCGACGTCTGTGAGGACATAGATATATTCGCCCCCGCCTTCAAAAGATGTCGACGGTACATCGTGTAAATATCTTGGTGACAGACGCTTAAAGTCAATGACATACTTCTGATAAATAGGTGTGTCGCCTTCTTTTGTTTCAATCGGTAAAAGGCCATTTGTCGCTTTTTGAAAGTCTTCAATCGCTGTCTGCACACTTTGCAGCTGCTCTTTATATGGCACGCGGTTTTCAGCTTTGCGATTCTCTGGATAGAAGCACCCCGTAAGTAAAATAAGTGTTAACAGCATGACACTGATTTTTGCTTTGATCATCACATTCTTCCTTTTTCTTTATTCATTGACCGGCCCGCTAACTACAACTAAAAACACAATGATACCTGATATGAGCATCAAGCTGTACGCAACAGTCGAAGCTGTTATTTTCAGAAATCGGCTCTTCAACTTAAACCTACTCAAATAAATGGTTACAACGGCTAAAAACATGAGCCCCATTGAACCAAGCGCAAACCACATCTTGATTAAAGCAAAACTCATCGTGCCTGTCCCCCTTTAATATAAACGAATTGTAAGCGTTTATATTTCATTCTAAACCAAAATTAAGTAAAATATCAATCATTTTTCCAATCATTCAGAAAAAAGTGAATAAAAAAACTGAAGCAAAGAGGGGGACTCTGCTTCAGTCATTAGGTCGACTATTTTTCCTCATTCTGTAGAGGCAAAGCTCTATTCAAACTTCATTGTTATGTTATGCAAGTCTTCCCCTTCTTGCATCCTCTACACGCCTAAGTTCAGTCTTCCAATTACTTTGTTTGGTTTTCGAACATGTTCACAAGGTCTTCCATCTCATGTGTTTTCACACGTGCCATCAAGGATTCTACAGCATCGTCTACCTTTTTCCCTTCAAATAGGACGCCGTAAAGAGCCTCTGTAATCGGCATGCTGACCTTGTATTCTTTGGAGAGCTGATAAGCGCCTTTTGTTGTGCGGACGCCTTCGACAACCATCCCCATTTTTTCAAGCACTTCTTCGAGCTTAAATCCTTTACCGAGTAAATTCCCGCAGCGCCAGTTACGCGAATGAACACTTGTACATGTGACAATCAAATCTCCAACACCTGTTAATCCGGCAAACGTAAGAGGGTTTCCTCCCATTTTTGTGCCGAGGCGGGCGATTTCAGCAAGACCCCTTGTGATGAGCGCTGCTTTCGCATTATCGCCATATCCGAGTCCGTCTGTGATCCCTGCTGCAAGAGCGATGATGTTTTTCAGCGCCCCGCCAATTTCCACCCCAATCACATCAGGGTTGGTGTACACTCTAAAATGATTGTTCATGAACAAGTCTTGAACAAATTGAGCTGCTTCAATATTTTCTGACGAGACAGTCACAGTTGTCGGATGACGCAAGCCAACTTCTTCAGCGTGACTTGGTCCTGACAGGACAACCACTGCTTCCCTTTTCGCTTCTGGGACTTCTTGTTCAATCATTTGAGAAATTCTAAGAAGCGTATCTGGTTCAATTCCTTTACTGACATGAACAAATGGCACCTTTGACGTAATGAACTCATTTGCCTGTTTCAATACTTCTCGAATAGCCTTTGTTGGCACAGCGACAATAATCGCATCTGTCCCTTCTAGTGCCTGTTTCATATCTGTTGTCGCTTGAATAGACGCTGGCAATGCAACATTAGGCAAGTAATCATGATTTTCATGTTTCTCGTTGATTTGATCAATTAATTCTTGTCTATGTCCCCACATGTGTACATCATGATGATTATCAGCTAATACAAGCGCAAGAGCTGTTCCCCAGCTCCCTGCTCCAAGTACTGAAATTTTCTTCATCCTGCTCACCCTTTTTATTTTCTCGCTCTCGCAAATATTTTAATTGGTGTTCCTTCAAAACCAAATGCATCTCGAATTCGGTTTTCTAGGAAACGCTCATAAGAAAAGTGCATAAGTTCTGGATCATTTACAAACACAACAAAGGACGGCGGTTTGATCGCCACTTGTGTTGCATAGTAAATTTTCAGACGCTGTCCGTTATGGGTCGGCGTTGGGTTCATTGCTACGGCATCCATGATAATATCATTTAGAATGTTAGTTTGAACGCGCATCGCATGATTTTCACTAGCGGTAATAATTGTTGGCATTAACGTGTGAATTCTCTTTTTCGTAAGAGCAGACATGAATAAGACAGGTGCATAATCAAGGAATTGAAAATGCTCGCGAATGTTTTGCTCAAATTCCTTCATTGTACGCTCGTCTTTTTCAACAGCATCCCACTTGTTCACAATGATCACAACGGCTTTACCCGCTTCGTGTGCGTAGCCGGCAATACGTTTATCCTGTTCAATAATGCCTTCTTCACCATCAAGAACAACAGCGACAACATCCGATCGATCAATGGCTTTCAACGCACGGAGTACACTGTATTTCTCTGTTGTTTCATATACTTTCCCTTTTTTTCTCATACCGGCTGTGTCGACAATGACAAAGTCACGTTGATTGTACGTAAACATTGTATCTACAGCGTCTCTTGTTGTACCAGCGATGTTGCTGACAATGACACGTTCTTCACCGAGCATCGCATTCACCAAAGAGGATTTCCCTACATTTGGGCGGCCGATTAAGCAGAACTGGACCACTTCTTCATCATACTGTGTATCTGGTAAGTTTTTGAAATGCTCTGCGACAGCATCAAGCAAATCACCTAGACCGAGCCCGTGCGTTCCAGAAATCGGATACGGTTCGCCAAATCCAAGTGCATAAAAGTCATACACGTCGCTTCTCATTTCAGGGTTGTCCAATTTATTGACAGCAAGTACGACAGGTTTTTTCGTGCGATATAAAATTTTTGCGACTTCTTCATCCGCAGATGTGACGCCATCTCTTCCATTGACCATAAAGATAATAACATCCGCTTCATCCATTGCGATTTCAGCCTGATGGCGAATTTGCGCCAAAAACGGCTCATCTCCAATATCAATTCCACCAGTATCTATTAAATTAAAGTCATAATTTAACCATTCAGCAGAGCTATAGATTCGATCTCTTGTTACACCAGGTGTGTCTTCTACAATCGATATTCTTTCGCCTGCGATTCGATTAAAAATTGTAGATTTTCCAACGTTGGGCCTTCCAACAATGGCTACGACAGGTTTACCCATAGTACCCTTCCTTTCAATCCAGCCGCGATTCAATATGTTCATCATCATGTTTCAACCGGGATTTATAATTTTCATTCAGTTTTATGAAATAAACCCTTCAAACATGAAGGGTTCAACTTATATATTATATCAATTTTTAATCAGACCACAATGAATAACTTAAAAATGTTTGACGATCAAGTAAAGATCTTCTCCAATGCCGTGTGCAATTCCATCTAAAATGGCCTCTAAATTCATGGCATACATGTCGAGCTCTTCTTTATTTTCACAGAAAAAAACGGCTGTTCCGCCAATGACCCGCTCTTTATTTGTTGTCGCCACAGCCAATATAAATTGTTCAATGGTGTTCGCCATGCCCTATTACCTCACTTTCTTTTTAATGAAATCTGTCGGCATTCTAATGGCATTTTCTAAAATAGGCACCTCTTCTAATACACGGACAGCTAAATCTTCACGCTGCCATTGCGGTAAAATGAATACGCCAAGTGTGCCATTATTCAGATCACGTTTTGCGAGCGGACAAAGCGATGGTTCACCAGAATCTCGGTATACACCAAGCACGTTGGATAAATCAAATAAGATAGCTTGCCGCTGCCCAAGGTTTGCGATGGTTGTGGCCGAGTTAAAATTCTTCGGAGTCAAGATGAACCCCATTCCATGCTCTAATATCAATTTTTGCTTTTCAGGCAGCCCGATATTCATAATGTAAATATCATTTACGTAAAGTCCTGCGCCGTCAAAACGAAGTTCCCCTTTTTGAATATTCACGATATCCTTTAATTGGCTCCCTGACATTAATAGTTTTGCCATGAAAAAACAAAGAATACCGACCACGGTCCCAACGACGAGCGAAAAGAAAATACAGGCGGTCGTTGTAATAAGGGCAGTAAGAATGGCAATATAATTTCGACTTTCAAAGGCGATCGCAATGCCTTCGATATATGTACTGCCTCGTGAGACAAGCTCATACGAATCCATTTGGGTCAATGTATTTCTTTCCATATTACGCACATCACGAAATTGCGTGGCTGCAAGCGTCAGAAAGGTAATGGCAGTGAATTCTTCCTGGATCAGCGCAGGCATAATAATAGCACCAAGCCCTGATGCGATAAAACCTAGCGCAATGTGAATCACTTGTCCATGAATATATGTGGGATATTGCCGATAATCAGTTCTTAGCATATAAAGCCTAGCCGCCATCCCAAAGATGACACCAATAATCACAGGAAACGTGTAATCCGTCATGTTGATTTTGCAGCCCCTTTTACTGGTTTTCTAGATGAACGGGTGTTCAAGAGTTTTTCAAGCTGACCTACACCTAATAGAAAGACAGCTCCTTGAACAGTCATGGAAAGAAACGAGAGATCTCCTATGACAATGGAAGATGTGAGGCGATGAATCGTAAGCGCATAAAGGGCTTCCCCCAGACATATAGCCATCATCCATAAAGTGATCCGTTCCGTTAACTGATGCCCATATGTTAAACACATCAAGATCAGCAAGGCAAATACAACCCAGTCCACCTTTATTATCGTGAACCAAACTGGATCATATAATGCAAAAATCATAAAAAAGGCATACGCACTGACCATGGAACCTAATTGCATGATTCGCATGATTCGATGAGCAGGCCGAAAGATCACGAATGACATGCAAGCATATAAAAAGGTCATCAAAAATCCTGCATTGATCCTAATGTCTAAAATAGAAACCATGACATGACTGCATATAATATGAATGAGAACACATACGCCCAGCACATTGCGCCACGTGCTTTTCTCCATGATAAATGTCACCATAATCCAAACGAACCATATTGACCAATAATAGTACAATGCCTCCAACCCTCATCACCTCAATTACATTATGGGAAAATCTCCAGTTTTTAAACGTATGAGAAGGTGCGGGATTTGCATGAAATAAACAAGAGGTGACACCCTAATAGTTGAGGAGGGATGTATGATGGGTAAGGATAGACAGGAAAAACGCCTAAAGGCGTCAAGAAGAGTTGAATCTGATCGCGATCAATCCATTCATCACAAAGGGGCAACAACTTTAGAAGGCCCGGAAGACGCTCGCAAAAGAAATCAATAAAAAAAAGACATGTGATTACCACATGTCTCAGCGTGCAGACAAACCCTCGCATTCAGTGTCAGTCCTGCGCATTGGTGCTCACGAATGTCAAATTCGCTCCGCAAAAAGTAGCTGTCTTTCATAGACAAAAAAAGTTTTCTTTCACGCTGAAAAGAAGACAAAGGGCTACATTTCATTTAGTCCTTTGTCTTCTTATTTCTTAAACTATAGTACGTAGTATCCACGCCTCTTTCTTTCAGCCAATGACTTGTTTCCCCTGTAAGCACAATCGGAGCTTGCCTTAGCTCCTCAATTGTTTTCATGCCAAGTACTGTCATCAACATCTTCACATCATCTTGTAGATCAATGATATCAGAGATGAGGCCCTTTTCTCCTCCACTCGTCAGGGATTTTAAGAAAAAGCCGGCTAATCCAACGGCAGACGCACCAAGAGCAATTGATTTTGTCACATCAAGTGCATCTTGAATGCCTCCAGAAGCTAGGACGGTTTGATCTGGAAAGGCTGTATGTACTTCAGCCAGACTCGCTGCAGTTGGAATTCCCCACTGGTCAAAATAGCGAAGTGCTTTTTGACGGCGCAGGTTCTCGATTTTAGAAAAATTCGTTCCCCCAAATCCACCTACATCAACAGTAGCAACTCCAGCATCAAATAATTTCTTTGCTGTTTCCTTACTCATCCCAAATCCAACTTCTTTGACGACAACAGGCACCTCAATTGATTCAGCAATGGCTGAGATCCGCTCAACAGCACCTCTGAAATCACGATCTCCTTCAGGCATGACGATCTCTTGAATCACGTTTAAGTGAATTTGAAGCATGTTTGCCCCCAGCATGTCAACGGCTTCCCGCGCTTGCTGAATTGTCGCCTCACTGCCCAAATTGGCAAAAACGAGTCCATCTGGATTCACCTTTCGAACCACTTCATACGTACGACGTTCGTCTGCATCTTTCAGTGCAGCCATTTGTGATCCGACTGCTACTGGAATATTGGTTTCCTTCGCTGCGATAGATAAAGAGCGATTAATCTCATAGGTCGATTCTCCGCCTCCACCAGTCATTGCATTGATAAAAATTGGCGAACCGAAAGTCAGTCCGCCAATTGTCGTATGTGTATCAATTTGTGATGTCGCAAGATCTGGTAAACTGGCGTGAACGAAGGAAACATCTTGTAAACCTGTTGCTGCATGCTGGCCAGTCGACAAAGCATGCTCAATATGCTGTTTCTTTCTTTCTGCTCGCGTCAATTTTGATCACCAAATTATTTTAGTTTATTGAGTTTATCACCAATCAGGTCACCAAGCTGGAATCCGCTGGTATTTTCTTCTTTCGCCTGATATTGACGGTAATCCTCTTCGATTTGTTTTTCAGGATTCTCTTCTAATTCACGAATGCTAAGTGAAATGCGCTCTTCATCTTCATTGACATCAAGCACTTTCACTTTCACAGTCTGCCCTTCTTCAAGGACTTCTTGAGGAGTACCGATATGTTTGTGTGAAATTTGGGAAATATGCACAAGTCCTTCTACACCTGGCAGAATTTCAACAAATGCTCCAAAGCTCACAAGGCGTTGAACGGTTCCTTCAAGAACATCACCTTGTTTTACCTTTTCGCCAATTTGGCTCCAAGGTCCTGGTAATGTTTCTTTAATAGATAGTGAGATACGTTCGTTATCGCGGTCAACAGCAAGAACTTTGACTTTCACTTCCTGTCCTTCTTCAACAACGTCAGATGGCTTTTCGACATGCGCATGGGATAGTTGAGAAATGTGAACTAATCCATCAATGCCGCCAATGTCAACAAATGCACCAAAGTCAGTCAGGCGCTGCACTTTTCCATCAATCACACTGCCTACTGCAAGCTTTTGCAGGAAGTCTTGCTTCTTGTCTAATTGTTCTTGCTCAACGACTGCACGATGCGATAGAATCACGCGGTTTTTTTCGCGGTCAAGCTCTACCACAACAAGCGAGAGTGTTTTTCCTTTGTAGTCAGTGAAGTCTTCTACATAGTGTGCCTCAACAAGAGACGCAGGAATAAATCCGCGAACACCAATGTCGACCACTAGACCACCTTTGACAACGTCTTTTACTTCTGCTTCAAATACTTCTTTTGTTTCAAACTTTTTCTCTAGGTCTTCCCAAGCGCGGTCTGCATCAACAGCACGTTTCGATAAAATCAAAGCATCGTCTTCGACCTTTGTTACTTTAAGCTCTAACTCGTCGCCATCTTTCACGACATCTGATGCTTTTTCAACGTGAAGACTTGATAATTCACTGATTGGGATGATCCCAGGTTGTTTCACATTGACGATATCTACATTGACATGCTTGTCCTCAACTTTAGAAACAATCCCTTTCACTACATCTCCAACCTCTGGTACCTGAACATCGATTTGATTCATTTCCTCTGTCATTTCGATAACCTCCTTGGTCCAAACCTACACAGCTTAGTTAAAACGACTGGGTGAATATGTGTCCTTAGCATGATGATTGCCAGCCGAATATGTATTATAGAAACATTCAAATCAACAGAATTGCTTGAATGATCAATAAAAATAGTATTAGTATAAACTTCTAATAAAAGACCTTGTTTGTCAAGAGATAAACCTCTAACTTATAAAAGTTTTCTAAAATTTCTTACTGTTTTTCTACACGCTCTGCTGCATCTAAAATTTTACCTGCAACCTCTTGAATAGAAAGGGAAGTCGTGTCAATTTCAATGGCATCATCTGCTTTCTTCAGCGGTGATACCTCCCGCTCAGAATCAAGCTTGTCACGTCTTGCAATCTCTTCGATCAGCTGATCGTAATTGACATCATAGCCTTTTTTCTGATTTTCTTCAAAACGACGTTTTGCTCTTTCCTCTACTGACGCAAGCAAGAAAATTTTCACTTCTGCATCTGGAAGAACATGCGTGCCAATGTCTCTTCCATCCATGACGACACCGCCTCGGTTCCCCAGCTCTTGCTGCCTGCGGACCATTTCTTCCCGGACAGCTCTATGCTTTGCAACAACAGAGACTTGATTGCTTACGCGGTCTGTTCTGATGTCTTCTGTGACATCGATCGTGTCTAAATGTACTTTTTGACCTTCGTCAGTTGACACAAGTTCAATGACTGTGTTTTTCAATAACGCATCAAGTGCCTGTTCGTCTTCAAGGTCTACGCCTTGATTGAGTGCTGCAAGTGTAATTGCGCGGTACATCGCACCTGTATCGATATAAATATATGATTTTTTCGCTGCGACAATTTTTGCCACAGTGCTTTTTCCTGCTGCAGCAGGACCGTCAATTGCGATAGATAATTTCTTTTTCATAATACCTCTCCTTGATTGAATCTCCCTTATGAATTGTAACACGATCACCGCTCAAACGGGGGAATTTTCTATCAATCCTTTTGCTTAAATGTCTCAATCCAATCTTCAATGCTCATGTTATTCACACCCTCGTATTGTACGACTTTTGACAAAAATAGTTCTCCTTTCGTCAAGTGAAGGGTGACCTGAACCGCCAAAAGCAGAATGAGCTGAATGAGCACTGCTTTGAATAGCCATCTTTCCATTGTTTTCATACAAAAAGCCTCCAACGCTAGATTCTTTCTCTCTAGTATGGAAGCTTTTGACAACCTTTATTCTTATACTTTTTTCACACGTGTTAGAAGCTGCTGCTGGAAGCAATACTTCATGATGTGTTGCTGGTGGTCGTTTGTGATTTCAGTAAATTCCATGATCGCTCTTGTTTTCCCCGTCTGTTCATCTTGATAAACACGATTCATTTCTGCAATCGCTTTAATTTTCACTGGTTCTTTAAGTGAAAGTTCAAACTCTGTGACGACCTCGCCATATTCTTTTAGTGAGACACCTTCTGGAACAGCAATTGCTACACCGCCAGCACTCATATTGACAATAAATGTGTCGAAGGTTTCTTCACCATTTTGCGTAATGGACGCTTTCACCATCGTATCCACTCGAAGATATTCTCTTCGCTGAAGCCGAATCATTTCTTCTTTTGGCGGAATCGAAACGACAATCATCGGGATATCTTCTTTTCTTTTCCCAATGACTTTGCTTGTACATTTGTATGGAATTTGATTTTCATCGAAAAAGAAGACGGTGATTTCTGTTTCTTGATTTAAATAGATCGTGCGCCCCGTTTCTTTATCAGCTGGATAATTAATGCAAATATCATCGTTATTATTTTCCAAAACTTTCGATTTTGCAGTTTTCACTTCTTTGTTCTCATTGACATACTCAATTGTGATTGCATCCCCTATTTGTAACATTCCTCATCACTCTTTTCATCTGTGAAATCGTATCCTCTCTTATATTAAACCATGTATAAAACAAAAGGAAAAGGCTTATTCGCCTTTTCCTCGCTTCCTTTTCTATAGGTCTTTATATATAGGTTCTGCATTTTTTAGTTTATCTACTCTTTCTTCTTTTCCAGTATCTGCATTAATGAACATTCGGTACGTGTCGTTTTTAATGGTTCCTAAAAACTCATAGCAGAGAACTTCCTCTGACATATCATTTTGAACAAGAGCTACATGTGTATCCTCGATCTTCACATGTTTATTTAAGGTCTTTTCAGCTTCTTTTCGAGAAATCTTTGGTGCTTTTATGTCACGTTTTCTGTGATTCATTAAATAGTCTTTCGCTGAGAATCCCACAACCTCACCATCATCTAAAGCGACTTTCATTCGAATACTATCTGGATAAAGCAATACGTTATTCTGTAAAGGCACATAGGTAAATACGCCGATATTATCAAATTGCGCACTCTCATCTAAATGAAATGATTCGGTATCGAATCCATGCTTCTTTAAGAAACTTAGTGCTTTTTCTGAGGCATCATTTAAACTGATTTTTTGTTTTTTCACTTCACGGTTCTGAAGAAGATAGACAGGATGGCCGCCTTTTTCAGTCAAGTCTAAATAAAAGTTTGCCCGGTTGTCTGGGTCAGACATTGACAGGCTGTAGACATCACGGTTCGTTTTACTCCCACTTTTTCTCACCTTAAAATCTTTGTTATGGTCAGGCGCAAATTGCTGGGCGATGCGAATCGCTTCTTTTTTTGAAATCTTTTGCCCTTTTAAGTGATTGTAGCCTTGCGTTTCTGATTCAGTTGACACATTTGTAGGGCCAAGATCAACATCTGCAAACGCATCAGCATTTCTCTCAACGGTTTTTAATCCGTCAATGATGGTGTTGTCGTTTTTTCGATCTCCATCAGCCAGTGCCATTTCAACATCCATCCATTTTAAATTTTTGTTGAGTACGAGATGCTGCACTTGTCTAAGTTCGTTTTGAATATCTGCCGCTTGATCATATAAAGTGGTAATGGTTTTGTGTGTATCTTTGTTTAATGGTTCATCTGATAAAGATTTAAGTGACGATTTGTAGCTAAAGTCACCGACATTCGCTAGAAACTCTTCTGTTTTGTTAAAAGGCATCAATGTGAGCGGAAGCTGACTGACATTGTTATGCGCTTCTGATGACATTCTCCATACATCTGCCAGTGCTGGAGATATAGATGTTTGGCTATTCATCGCAAGTGTTGCGCCAAGTTTATCGTGCAGCTGATCGACTTGATACGTTAAATCATGGAAGGCTCTTTGATAGTTGTTCTCTGCATGAAGCAGTACTGCATCTTTTTCTTGATGCTCTTTATAGCCCCAGTATCCTGTTGAGATGACAGCAATTCCTAAAATAGCAATCAATATTCCTCTGATCATTTATTTACACCTCTTTTTATTCACAGAAAATATGTTTCCCGATTCGTTTAATTTGTGGTCTTCCCCAAATCCATGGGCTTGTTGCTGTATCAGGATTAAAGTAATAAACGGCGCTTTCAGATGGGTCCCAGCCATTAATGGCATCAAATACTGCCTTTTTAGCGGTTTCATTTGGCGCCATATAAAATTGTCCATCTGCTACAGCAGTAAACGCAAGCGGTTCAAAAATGACACCAGCAATAGTGTTTGGAAAGGTCGGGTTGTTTAAACGGTTTAAGATGACGGCTGCGATCGCTACCTGTCCTTCATAAGGTTCACCTCTCGCTTCACTATAAACAGCTTGTGAAAGAAGCTGAATGTCATTGCTTGAAAAACCACCTGGCATGTTGGCTGCTGTTTGTTTCGGCGTTTGATTTGCTTGACCATTTCCTGACTGCTTTCCAGACTTCCCAGTCGAGCTGTTTCCTCCGCTTTGACTTTTTTGATTCTCTTTTGCACCTTGTGCTGTCTTTTTTTGCGTGTTTCTTTGCGCAGGAGCCTTTGTTTGCTGATCAAGAGGTTTCCCGCCATAATGCGTAAACTGATTCCCTTTTTGCAGCTGCTGCTGCACAAACTCTTTATAGTATTTCGTCTTTTGAACTAATAGGTTTTTTGTTTTTTCCCCTACGAGTCCATCGACTTTCTTTACACCAAACTGGCTTTGAAAATTGCGCACGGCCCAGTAAGTTCCCCAGCCATACACCCCGTCTATTTTTCCATTGTAAAAACCATTGTATTGGAGCCTTGCCTGGAGCTCGACGACATCTTCTCCTGTAGCTCCCCGCTGAATCACTTGATTCGTGAAAGCTTCACTTTTTTCAGCTGTCATCAATGAAGACGCGAGCAGAACAATTGAGAAGATAAGGACGATTTGTTTCATGAAACGAGCTTTGTCCATATTTGATCCTCCTGTACTTTTGATGTTTGAATATATGTTTCTTCCGATCCCTATTTTTATACATTCATCACAGGAGGGAATTGGATGGAAAAGACAAAAAACGCCCTAAAGACGTATAGGACGTTTTCCAATTTAAATTTGTACCATCTTCACCGCACGGGCTTTTTTGGCTTTCCGCAGACCAAACCACCATAAAAAAATCATGAACGGCAACATAATATATCCCCAATTTTTCATGCCGAGAAGAATGAAATCATATAAGCCATGAAAAAGGATAGGAAGTATTAAAGAGAGAATCAGCCATTTTCGCTGCTCTTTTTTATCAGAGAAGCGAGCTTTACCTATATAAAATCCCATCACCACACCAAATAAAGCATGGCTTGATACAGGCAGCAAGGCACGTGTAAACGCGTACTCTACCCCATGACCCACTAAGTACAAAATATTTTCAAGTGTCGCAAATCCAAGTGAGACACTTGTTCCATAGACAATCCCGTCATAGTGTTCATCAAACTGTACGTGCGCATAGACACTGACCATTAAAATAAACCACTTTAATGATTCTTCTAAAAAACCCGATGTCACAAATGAAATCACGATAGGATTCGTGGCGATATTTTCCTCTTGGAGGACATACTGAATAAACATGGTTGGAAACACAAGTATGACACCTAGCATAAAAGATCTGATGACCATATGAACCGGCTCATTGTCGTATTGATCTTTCAAATAAAAATAACTTAAAAGTGCGATGCCGGGAGCTAAACCTGCTGAAATGATTGCGATCATAATCAGACCTCTTTCCCTACATTATCCTTTATTATCGTACCACGAATCACCCCTTTTTTATATGACTCGAGCCCATTTTCCCAAAAATAATCTTCTATATAATCCCAATTTACATAAAAAAGAACTGAATCCCTTAGAAGGACCCAGTTCTTTTTTTACCCGTTGATTCTTTTGTTGATTTCTTCTGCAATTAACCCGCCATGAAATCTTCCATTTTCAATGAAAATTTCGTTGGCGTTGTTACCAGCTGCAATGACCCCTGCAATGAAAATACCTTCTACATTTGTTTCCATTGTTTGTTCATCAAATGCTGGGCGGCCTGATTCTGGATCGATTGTTACACCCATTTTTTCTAAAAATGAATGATCAGGATGATAACCTGTCATCGCAAACACATAATCACTTTTCACTCGATCCGTTTGGCCCTGCTGGTTTGTAAAGACAATATCCTGTTCTGTGATTTCCTTCACCTCTGCACCGAACTCCATTCGAATGGTGCCATTTCGAACAAGCGCTTCAAACTCTGGTAAAATCCAAGGTTTGATGCTGGATGAATATTCAGTTCCTCTATATAAAACCGTCACCCTGCTTCCGCATTTCACAAGTTCCAGGGCAGCATCAACACTAGAGTTCTTCCCGCCGATCACCGTCACATCTTTATCAAAGTAGGGGTGTCCTTCTTTAAAATAATGATACACATGAGGAAGGTCTTCCCCTTTTACATTCATATAGTTAGGATGATCATAGTAGCCAGTCGCAATCACAACATATTCACATGTATAGTCGTCTTTTGATGTATTTACCGTAAAACGGCCATCTTTTTTCGTCACAGCGTTTACCTTTTCAAAAGCATTCACACGAAGGCTTTTTCGTCTGACCACCTCTCGGTAATAGGAAAGCGCCTGAATACGAACGGGTTTCCGATTTTCAGTGATAAAAGCGACGTCACCGATCTCAAGCTTTTCACTTGTACTGAAGAAGGTTTGGTGTGTAGGGTAATGATAAATACTGTTGACCACATTGCCCTTTTCAATCACAAGTGCATCAATCCCAATTTGCTTGAATGCAATGGCAGCTGATAGACCGCACGGGCCGCCTCCTATTATGATCGCTTTTTCTTGTTTCATTTGTTCCACTCCTGTCGTTTCACTGCAATAACAATTGCTGGGCTGTTTGATTCTTTGCATGATTCCATAAAAAAATCTCCTATTTAAGGATAGGAGATTTTAAGGCGCGATGCAAATAAGTCGCTTAAATCCAGCCTCTGAATCGAGAAGCTTCAGCCATTTTACGTACACCGACCATATATGCTGCTAGTCGCATATCAATACGGCGGTTTTGCGCCATTTCATAAATATTATTAAATGATTTCACCATCATATCTTCTAAACGAGTTTCTACTTCTTCTTCTGTCCAGTAGAACCCTTGGTTATTCTGAACCCATTCAAAGTAAGAAACAGTCACTCCACCCGCACTTGCAAGTACGTCTGGAACAAGCAGTACACCACGATCTGAAAGAATTTTTGTCCCTTCCAATGTCGTTGGTCCATTTGCTGCTTCTACGACAATTTTGGCTTTAATGTTCGCCGCATTATCTTCTGTAATTTGATTTTCAATGGCTGCAGGTACTAAGATATCACAATCTAGCTCAAGCAGCTCTTGGTTTGTAATTGTATCATTAAATAATTTAGTGACGGTTCCAAAGCTGTCACGTCGGTCAAGCAAGTAGTCAATATCGAGACCATCTTCATCATACAAACCGCCGTAAGCATCTGAAATTCCTACGATTTTCGCTCCGGCATCATACATAAATTTAGCCAAGTAACTTCCTGCATTTCCGAATCCCTGAACGACAACACGAGCCCCATTGATGTCAATTCCTTTTTTCTTCGCCGCTTCTTTGATACAGATCGTTACACCTTTTGCCGTTGCAGTATCACGTCCATGTGAGCCTCCAAGAACAATTGGTTTTCCTGTAATAAATCCTGGCGAGTTAAATTCATCAATTCTAGAATACTCATCCATCATCCATGCCATGATTTGAGAGTTTGTAAACACATCTGGTGCTGGAACATCTTTTGTTGGTCCAACGATTTGACTAATTGCGCGTACATAGCCGCGGCTTAGTTTTTCAAGCTCCCTAAATGACATTTCTCTTGGATCACAGATAATACCGCCTTTTCCTCCGCCATAAGGAAGATCCACAATACCACATTTTAAACTCATCCAAATTGAAAGCGCTTTTACTTCTTTTTCAGTAACGTTCGGGTGGAATCGAATTCCGCCTTTTGTTGGACCGACAGCATCATTATGCTGCGCACGATAACCAGTGAAAATTTTCACCGATCCATCATCCATACGTACTGGAATTTTGACCGTTAATAGGCGAATTGGCTCCTTCAGCAATTCATACACTTCTTGCGGATAGCCCAATTTATCAAGCGCTTTATGTATGACGGTTTGAGTTGACTTTAAAACATCTAGCTTATCTTCTGCGTTATGAGCGGCGTTTTGATCGGCTGCCATTAAAATAAACCCCCTAGAAATCTTTCATGATCTACTGCTCCCTTTCAAGCAATAGTATACACCTTCGTACTGGTAAAGCAAAGGTAAAAAGCGTTTTTTATCAAAATAAAATATCAGCGTTTATAAATATAAAAATGGATATAAAAAAATACTGTTGTTTCATCACAACAGTATTAAATATAATAGAAAAAAGTGATTAAAAATACAGTTGAATCGTTTTCACTGCATCTTCCTGCATGATCACTTTTCCGTATTCTTTTAACCGGTGAATGGTTAATGTCGTCGGTGAACCGAACTCCGCTAAAATAGAAATGACCGTATCTGCAGACAGTTCTTCGAAATCATCTAGACTGAGAAAATATTGACCTTCATAATGGTAAACTGTACCCCCTAAAAGTCCAATACGACTTAAAATATGGGACAGTTGAATCACATCTTCAAACGAGGCAAATTGATAGAGCACATGCTTGCTCTCGTCGAGCTTGACTTGCATCTCAATGTAATCTTCATCAAACTCATCATCAGCATCTTCCTGCTGACTCTTTGTCACAATGACGACCATCCCCTGCGCCTGAAGAGAAAATACTTCAACAGCAATCGGTCCATTCGCTTCAAAACCGAGCTCCTGATTCGCTTCGTTCATCATGTCTTTAAACAGCTGATGAACTTTGAACGAATCTTTCCAAAGGTCTTCTTTCGTAAGACCTCGGTCTGTCAGATCATCTAGTGTGAGAAAAATTTTGATTTTATTATAATTCAGACGCTCTAGCCGCATAACGTTCCCTCCTGCCTCTTCTAACACACATCATACTGTAGTATATGAGATGATGAGTCATAGGTTCTTAATTTTGTATTCAGTTTACACTGTGTCAAGACGGAAGACAAGCATGAAGCTATGCTTACGGTGACTTTTATGGAAAATATTGATGGGGCATCAACTTAGCGCGTTTTTAGCGGCATTAAATAGATCAGATGGGTTTCTGGTTCTGCTCCAAGACGCATCGGAATCTTTGTTGTTCCGTAACCATTACTAATCAGAAAGAAAGCACCTTTGACTTGGCCTGTTCTTCCTTTTTCATACGGACCAAATTTCCCAATGCGAATTTGACCCCCATGGGTATGACCGCTCAAAACGAGATCAATTCCCTCTTCTTCACTCATCAAGTGATGCACATCTGGGTTGTGTGATAAAAGGATATTCACGTCTTCTTTGACAAACTCCGGCCGTATCGCTTCATAATCTGCTTTTTCAAGCCGGATATCATCAATTCCGCCTATTTTAATGGGCTGTCCTTCAAAATTCCACACAGCCGTCTCATTTTGCAATGTCGTCACCTGATAGGTATGGAGGATGTCTTTGAGTTTTTGCTGATGCAGCTCATGGTCGTTATTCCCCCACACAAAATACACCGGGGCAATCCTTGCTAAACGTTTCACATTTTCTTCGACTCTAGCATATGGGACTCCCTTTTCAGCTAAGTCCCCGCCGATCATAATGACATCAGGCTGCTGCTCTTCCACTTCCGCTAATAAAGTATCACTAATTAGACGGCGATGGGTATCAGAAATAAAGAAAATGACTGCAGGTCGATCTGACTGAAGTCCTTCTATTGTAAAGTAATGCTTTTTGATGTTGTTTTGTTTTGCCGTTTTCACCATTTTCGCTGTTACACACACACCTGTTGTCACAGCCGCTATGGCAGCAGTAAATCCGATGGCATATTTCATTATGAATGACTCCCTTGTATCAGCTTTCTTTTATAGGACGCTTGAATGAAAAAAGACGTTTCAACTGTTTAAACGTCTTTTGCTCATTTATTTACTTTCATAATAGAGGTTGATGTCATATTGCGTCTGCATGAAGTGAAAAACGGCCTCGCGCTCTTTCCACTGATTTGATTGAGGCCATAAATCTGTGCTTTTCTGTATAATTTCACATCTGAGCTTATGATATTCATCCTCAGCCTTTTCTTCTTTTTTCTTATAATAATACGATGCGTAAAAAGCAAACACTTCAGCCATGATCCAAAACAGAAACACCTCATGGCCAAGCAATGTGGCAATCATCGCTTCCGGCTGCAGGGAGCCCCCGCTATTAGCTGTTATCACAAAATAAAACAGAAGAATCGCAAGTGATAAAAGGGCTGTCCATTGCCACCTTTTGCATTGTTTTGCAAATCCCTCGTATTTGCGTTTCCTTTTGATCAATGTTTCAATCATTTTCTGTGTCGGCTGATCCATATAGCGGCTGATTGCGTGCAAAGTCATCACATACACCCTTGTCCCTTTTTTCTACATATGTATGTGCTTTTCGATTCATTCATGTCAAATATTAATTTTCTAATGGGATATTCAATACTTGTCCGCTGTACACGCTATTTCCTTTTAAATGATTGTAAGCTCGAATTTTCTCTTCCCCTGATCGGTTTTGATAATACTTCATGGAAATTCGATACAAGTTTTCCTCTGGTCCAACAGTATGCTGCACGACACGAACAGGCTTTTCTTCCTTCTTCTTCTTCTCTTCTGCTTCTTTTCGCTTTTTCTCTTCCTGCTGTTTTTGAAGAGCGAGCTGTTGCTGCTCACGCTTTTTTGCAGCTTCGGCCTTTTCACGCTCAGCCTTCTCTTTAGCAGCTTGTTCTTTTTTCTTTTGCTCTGCTTTTTCTTTTGAACGCTGCTTTTCTTTATCAGCATCTTTCTTTTTCTTCTCATCATCAGACGCATCCGCTTTGTCAGCGCTTGAATCATTTTTTGTGTCAACAAGTGCTGACGGGACTGGATCTGTGTCAGCACTCGATGTTTTATCAATATAAACACCTTGATTGTTGTTATCGTTAATTTCCTTTGATGTGTAATAAATCAACAGGAAGAAAACCGTGACGACAATAATAGGAAAGATAATAGCCAGTGTCGTAAACAATGGATTACGCACCTTTTTGGTTCGCTGCTTTTTATATTCATGAAAATCTTCTCGTGTAGGAAAGTGAGAGTCATCTGAAGGATGCACTTTTTCTTCTTCAAGATTTTCCTCTACATCATCATGGATGTTTGTCAGCTGCTGCTTTTTTCTCTTCATTCTCGACATTTCTTCCATGTTCATCCCTCCCCCAATATTTAAAACGAATTTGACATGCAAAGACTAGGTCAATGACAAAGTGTGTCATGACAGGAACGAATAAATTTCCTGTCCACTCGTATAAAAGTCCTAAAAAAATACTAATAGAAACCACAAGGATAAACAAGAGTATTTTTGACAAGTAGCGAAAGTGAAGAAGTGCAAACACAATGCTTGCAATCTCCAGTCCAAATTGCTGCTGAACGATCCCGCGAAATAAAATTTCTTCTGAAAAGGCAATGAGCAGCGTTAACCAAACAATATGCAGGATGCTGCGGTTTTTGAACATTTTTTCATTTAATCCGCCATCATCATACATATGAGCCGGAAACACCTTCATGACAATAGCGTCGACAATAATCACAAGCAAAGCGCCGCCAATTCCGTAAGTCAGGATACGCATATCTCGGATCTGCCATAAGGCTGTAAAATCAGTCCAATGATCAAACATAAACATCCCTAGTAAAAAAGAGACAATCAGCATGAGCAGCTGTGTGAAATACAACTGTTCTACTACTTGTCGATCGGTTAATTTTTCAATAATACGGCGATGTTGTTCAATCAATGCTGCGCCTCTTTTGTCAGGTGAAACAGACGATCCAGCTCGGTCTTCCAGTGTTTCATTTCATTCAGCTCCAATGGTTGATCTTTTTTTTCGTAATCAGACAGGTCAAGTCCGCATGAAGAGCAGCAGTTCCCAAAGGAAGCGTCCTCCGTTAGATCAAGCTGCTCATCAAAGTATGATAACAGAGATTGCCTAAAGCAGCGATGGCCAGTGATATGCTCTTTAAACTGCCACACTTTTTTTAGCTTTTCTGTTTGTCTATCCTGCAGCTTTTCTTTCAGCTTCTTCATGAGCAAACGGGGCTGTTCAGTTTGGTACATCTTGTAATAATGCGAGAGCATTCGCGCACGCGTCTCCTGAAGCCCTGCTTCCATCAATTGTTCACGTAATTTCTTTTCATCATTTATCGGCATATGTGATACTCGAGCTAAGAAAAAATCAATTTCTGGATCATCAAAACCTTCTGCTTGAATCAAATGACTTTGAATATCCGCATCCTCTTCTGTATATAAAAGAACGCTCACACTATTTTTCCCGTCCCGTCCAGCTCTTCCAATTTCCTGCATAAATGCTTCAATTGACTGAGGCGGACTCATATGAATCACAAAGCGTATATTTGCTTTATCAATTCCCATTCCAAAAGCACTTGTACAGCAAATGAGATCAATTTGACCACTGATAAATTGCTGCTGGATCAGCATGCGGTCTCCTGACTCCATTCCACCATGATAAAACTCTACACGTTGATGCGTTTTTTGTTTCACCAAACGTGAAATATCTTCTGTCATTTGCCGGGTCGGACAATAAATCAGCCCAGGCCCTTGAAGGGTTTCCACAAGCTCCAGTGCTCGTTTCTCTTTTGCTTCTTTCGTTTCATGTGCCTCTTTTAATAGTGCAATATTCGGCCGGTTGACTGAATGAATATGAACATCTGGATGCTCTAGCCGCAACGTTTGCACAGTATCTTTTAAGGTTTGTTTCGTCGCAGTTGCCGTTAGTGCTAAGGCGACAGGATTGCCGAGCGCTTCCCTCCATTCCCCAAGCTTGGAGTATTCAGGGCGGAAATCATGTCCCCATTCCGATATACAGTGGGCTTCATCTACAACGAATAGCCCCACATGCATCGCTTTGAGCTGCTCTAACAATACCTCTGACATAAGCGCCTCAGGTGCGACAAATAAAAATTTATATGATGGCAAATGCCGAATAATATGTCTTCTTTCTTGAAAAGACAGTGTACTGTTAAGCGCAGCTACTCGCTTTTCACCGCGCATTTTCATGCGTTCCACTTGATCTTCCATGAGTGATAAAAGAGGTGAAATGATCAGCACTAACCCGTCTGTCAAATAGCCCGGAATTTGATAACAAAGTGACTTCCCGCCACCAGTAGGAAGCATGGCAACCGTATCTTTTTGTTGAAGTACACTTCGAATAATGTCCTCCTGACCTGTTTTGAAGGCATCATAACCAAAGTATCGCATCAGCGTCTGATGAAGCTTATCCACTTGCTTTCACCATCCTTGTCAATGCCAATCGTATTTGAAAATAAGTAAATGAATGCTCGAGACTTTCTTTGATCAGCTTCATCTTGTTGGTTTGGAGCTGACCGGCTACCTCATGTATCGCCTTTTGAGCTTCACTGCTGACATATGGTTCGATCGAGAAGCTCGGCTCATGTATCGAGAGCTCCACAATATGATCTTCAATTGTCGCTTTTTTTAATGAACGAATATGAGCAATTTGATCAATACTGAACCCTTTTTGTACAAGCTCAAGCGTTTTATGGGTAGAGGTGGTCAGCACACGTTTGAATTGAAGATCATCTATCATTCGCTGGATGATCGGTGCCTCACCTTTTTGCGCACATTGAATAAAATAATGGAGCACATTCCAAAAAAGCAAGTAAACATACCATACATCTTCTTTCATCCATTCCGCCATTTGCTGGTACGTCCGTCCGATTCTTTCATTTGAAGTCAATGAATAAACAAAAAGCAGTGCCTCTTGATCAGTTAAATGAGCAAGAAGTGTTTCAAGCTCATGATGGATATCTTCAGAAAGCTTTTTCTTCTGGTGATATTGCGAGAAGAAGGATTTCGTCCAGTTTTGAACCGATATATCTCTTTGAATCGGCACATAGTGTTGTGACCGCGCTGCATGATGTGAAAGGACCTGCACAAGTAAAGACAGCCTCATCCATAATATTTTTGCTTTATCATGATACTTGGCACCATCAAAATAAACTGGCATCGGTTTTTCAGCAAAACGCTGACTTAGCATACTTATTCCTTCATCTGTGGCAATGAATGTATCCTCTGTCTTTCTGATAAAGTGTTGCTCTAGCAGCCTTTTTACAGAGCGATTCAGCTGATCCCTCGTAAAAGCTGGATAGCAGCCGAAGTAGCTAGAAAGCTGAAACAAACTTGCATCCTGTATCGTTTGTGATGATTTTTTTCCTTTAAAAAGATGGTAGACAGCACTAATGGAGCGTTCGCCGTTCAATTTATGTACGCTGTCCATCAACATGACATCCAAGTAATGAATCGTCATTGACCAAAGCACCTGTCTTCCTGACAAAATTCGAATATTTTCTCCCTTTATTTTAACAGATTTCATTGAAGAAGAAATGTTTAAACTCAATTAATGGGGGAAAGTTATGAACAAACCCTTATGTGATAAGCATTCTCAATCACTTTACAGTTGAAATGTGAATTTAAAATCATTACAATAAGGTTTGAGGAAATTGGTTTTTTATCGGTGAAACTAAAAAGGTTAAACCATTTGTTCCATCGAACAATCTGGGAGGTATTTTTTTAACATGGCAAAATATACAATTGTAGACAAAGACACATGTATTGCTTGCGGCGCATGCGGTGCAGCTGCTCCAGACATTTATGATTATGATGATGAAGGCATTGCATTTGTCACGCTTGATGACAATCAGGGGACTGTAGAAGTTCCAGAAGTACTTGAAGAAGATATGCTTGATGCATTTGAAGGTTGCCCAACTGACTCAATTAAAGTTGCGGACGAAACTTTCGATGGTGATCCACTTAAGCATGAATAGGATAAAAGCCCCTTTAAAAGGGGCTTTTTTTATATTAACTATTTTGAAGTCGGCGTTTATTTTCAAACCATGGACGCATTTTGACAAAAATGAAACTAAAAACGATGGTGATGATGATTCCTTTAATCAGGTTAAAAGGCAAGATCCCTGCTGTAATGGTTGCCTTTAGCACATGATCTGACAGGACGGGTGCATTCAAAAACCATGTATAAGCAGGTAGGAACAAGAAATAGTTTAAGATGCTCATCATGACTGTCATGAGTAATGTTCCGAGAATCATGGACCACGCTAACCCTCTTGCTGATTTAATCTTTTTAAAAATAAAAGCCACCGGTAAGATGAATAGTACACCTGCTGTAAAATTCGCTACTTGATCCACAGGAACACCGGACATGCTACCATGAATGAGGTAGTGCAGTAGATTCTTTAAAGCTTCAACAGCAATCCCAGCACCTGGCCCATAAATTAAAATCGCAATAATCGCAGGAATGTCACTAAAATCAATTTTTAAATACCCAGGAAGCCCAGGGAAAGGGAAATTCAATAACATTAATACAAATGCGATACTGCTAAGCATGCTGATGACAACTAAACGTTTTACTTTACTTTGATTCAATATTCTCTCTCCTTTTCGATCAAATCTTTCGAAAAGAGGATTGTTCAATTTTAGCCACAAAAAAACCGCTCTGAATACATACACAGGAGCGGGAAATTTAGGCTACACAAATAAACGTATAAACAGACATGTTTTCAACGTTTACGAACCTCCATCTTCTCCCATCCAGACTATACTGTCGGCTTCGGAATCACACCGAATCCTGCCAAAAAAGGCTCGCGGGCTTAGAGACTATGCCTCATCACCGCCGGTAGGGAATTACACCCTGCCCCGAAGATTGATCATTATTCAATTCGACATCATTATATATGATATATGAGCATTTGTACAGATAAAAATCCTGAGCAAATTCATCAGTTTTAAGAAATCGTAAAAAACCTAAAATTTATAATGACAAATGCGTAAAAATTGGTTATCTTTTGTTTAAAGGTGTCCATTCTCGATCAAGACACTAAAAAATGTTCGTGTTTTCTTTTTCGCTTTACTGCTTTAATTTGATTGACACAGTGAAAAGGAATATGGTAAATTATCAGATATTTATGACGTTTATTTTAGGAGGAAATCTTACGATGTTTCGAGTATTAGTCTCAGATAAGATGAGCAATGATGGTCTTTTACCACTATTAGAATCAGATTTTGTTGAAATTGTTCAAAAAAATGTAACAGAAGCAGAAGATGAATTACACACGTTTGATGCCTTACTTGTCAGAAGTGCCACAAAAGTGACAAAAGAACTTTATGAAAAAATGACTTCATTAAAAATTGTTGGCCGTGCCGGTGTGGGAGTCGACAACATTGACATTGATGAAGCGACAAAACACGGTGTGATTGTCATCAATGCACCAAATGGGAATACGATTTCAACGGCAGAGCATACGTTTGCGATGATCTCATCTCTCATGCGTCATATTCCTCAAGCCAATATTTCTGTGAAATCAAAAGAATGGAACAGAGGCGCATATGTCGGTGCTGAGCTTTACGGAAAATCTCTTGGGATTGTTGGCTTAGGCAGAATTGGAAGTGAAATCGCCCAGCGTGCAAGAGCATTTGGCATGACGGTCAACGTATTTGACCCTTTCCTCACAAAAGAACGTGCCGAAAAAATTGGTGTCAATGCAAAATCACTTGATGAAGTGCTTGAAGTATCAGATATTATTACGGTACATACACCTTTAACAAAAGAAACTAGAGGACTTCTCAATAAAGAAACAATCGCAAAAACGAAAAAAGGTGTTCGTCTAGTGAACTGTGCACGCGGCGGCATAATTGACGAACGAGACCTTCTTGAAGCACTTGAAAATGGTCATGTCGCAGGGGCAGCTCTCGATGTATTTGAAGTAGAACCACCTACTGAGAATCCACTTGTGGATCATCCAAACGTCATTGCCACTCCGCATCTTGGTGCATCTACAAAAGAAGCACAATTAAATGTGGCGGCACAAGTCTCTGAAGAAGTTCTTCAATTTGCAAAAGGACTCCCGGTCATGTCATCTATTAATCTACCAGCGATGACAAAAGACGAGTTCAAAAAAATCCAGCCTTATCATCAATTTGCGGGAAAACTTGGACGTCTTGTTTCTCAATCGATGAGAGAACCTGTAAAAGAAGTCAGCATTTCATATGAAGGATCTATCGCAAAACTCGAAACATCATTTATTACAAAAAGTCTGCTTTCTGGCTTTTTGAAAGAGCGCGTCGATTCGACTGTAAATGAAGTCAATGCAGGTATGGTGGCAAAAGAACGCGGCATTAGCTTTAGCGAAAAAATTTCTTCAAGCGAATCTGGCTATGAGAACAGCATTTCCATTGAAGTCAAAGGTGACCTTTCCACCTTTACATTAAAAGCAACGTATATCCCGCATCTAGGTGAACGTGTCGTTTCTATTAATGGTTTCAATATTGACTTTTACCCAGATGGGCATCTTGTCTATATTCAGCATACTGACGCACCTGGTGTGATCGGTCAAGTTGGAAAGATTTTAGGCGACCACGATGTGAACATCGCGACAATGCAAGTAGGCCGTAAAGAAAAAGGCGGCGAAGCCATCATGATGCTATCTTTTGACAAGCACCTTGAAGATGAAATTGTCCAAACTTTAACTGAAGTAAACGATATTCTTTCTGTGCGTCTGATTGACCTATAAAAAATGGTAAACCTCATGCAAAAGCATGAGGTTTATTTTGTTGAAACGATTAAACGTTCACCTGTACGTATGAGATGCGTTGTCAGTGCATTGATTTTCTTCAATTGATCAACGGTCATTTGATGTGCTTTAGCAATGGACCAGAGCGTGTCCCCTTGTTGTATGACATATGTATGTTTCTCATATCCATCTACATGAAGGGCTGGCTCTTGGAAACGATCTCTTGCAATGATTGTGAGCGGATCTACTGCATCTTCTTTACTGACTGACCAATTACCCCTGTGCACCTCAAAATGCAAATGAGTGCCCCTAGAAGCGCCTGTGTTGCCTATGATGCCGATCGGCTGTCCTGTTTGTACATGGTCACCATTCTTCACAAAACGCGCATTTAAATGCGCATAGACGGTTTCATATCCATTTGGATGCCGAATAAATACAACTTCACCATATGTAGCAGATACATAGGAACGAGTGACCACACCTTCGCTAGCAGCCAAAATGGATTCTCCTTCCGGTGCAGCAATGTCTAACCCCTTATGCGAACCCCCTCTTGTCCCAAACAAATCAGTGACTTCACCTCTGATTGGTTCCACCCACTCGGTTGTTTTCTCTGCACGGGCAAACGGTGATAAGGTCAAGAACAAGAAACAGCTAGCACATATGTAGCAATACCTTTTCATCAGTGACTTCCCTTCTTTGAAGTTCTTTTCATGACAGCATAGTATACCTCAAGGAAGCCCTTTTCTATACATGAAAAAAGAACGCAATAAGTTGCGTCCTTTAGCGTTCTTTGATAACAACTGGGTTTGGCAGTGCCGGTACCTCTAGCGGTTCTTTTAATTCATATGGGCCTACTTGATCTGTTCCTGCATTTTGTATCGTGACATCTGTAAAACCGAAATCTTTCGCTGTGAGCAGCAGTCCTTCAATAAGTAAAATATGATCAATTGAGTCCGTTAATTGTGCTGATGCTCCAAACGTGATGGTTGCATGTTTTCCTTTTGATGTCACCTTTTGTATAGGCTCTTCTTTAATGAGTGGATCGAGTCCTGCATCATTCGCCCGCTTCATCGCCTCTACCGCATCTTTATAAGAAGGATAATTATCTTTTGACGGCACCAAAAATGTCCCGCTCTTATTTTCTAAAACGTAGTAAGCGTGCTTTGTTTGTTTATTAATTGAAATGGTACCAAGACGGCCATTCGTCCCTAATTGAAGGTGCGAGCCATTGACAGACTTGACCTGTACTTGTTTATATTGGCTCCATTTTAACGTTTCTTTGACCATGTCTTTAAAACGATTGGCTTCTTTTAATGTATCAAGAGACAAATCACTTTTCAGCTGAAAAATCAGTGTGTCCCCTTTTTCACTCACATCCACCATATCCATATAGGCTTGAAGAGGTTTTGTCATTTCAGGCAGCTCCAGTTTTTCGTATGTATCAAGAAGCGCCTGCACATCGTCATGCTTATTTTCTTTTTGAATACTGATTGGGACAACTTGAGAAGTCGATTCATCTATGTATGAAATCGTCATATACTTTTCTTTGTCAGATGCGTAAGCAACATGTGAAGGATCATTTGTGTTTTTTACCGCCTCTAATGTAGCATTCACCTGTCCTTTTTCAGCACTCGAGTCCATTTTCACTTTCTTTATATCTTGAGCAGCCGGCTGAAATAAATGAGGAGAAATCAAAAACGCCATAAATAAGACCACAACGGTTGCGACCGCTGGACCGATCCATCTGGCACTTTTCTTTTTCTTCCCGCTTGCCATCAGCATTTGCTGGTAAATCTGCTTAGATGAACGGTTGTCCTCCACCTTTGGAAGCTGACTGAGTAATACTTTAATTCGTTCTTCGCTCCAATTGGACCTGTTCGTTTTCATTCACTAGCTCCTCCTTCAAAAGCTCCATATGTTTTCGGAGCACTTTCAGGCCTCGGTGCTGCGTTGTTTTGACTTTGCTTTCCGAGAACTTTAGCGCCTTGGCCGTCTCCATGATTGAGTAGCCTTGGATAAACCTTAAAATGATGACGGCTCGTTGATCAATGGTGCAATGATCAAGTGCGGCATAAATTTCTTTGATATTTTCATCCTGTACAGCCAATTCATCTGGGAGCAGGTCTGGATCTTTTACATCCTGTTTATCCCAATCAAACGTGCCGAGCACCCGTTGTCTGATGGTTTGCTGTTTGCGAAACCAGTCAATTGCCACATGCCTTGCAATTGAAAACAGCCATGTTTTCTCGCTGCTTCTTCCTTCAAAAGTTTTATATGAGTGAAGTACCCGAATGTAAACCTCCTGCACGAGATCCTCTGCCTGATTTTTATCTTTTACCATATAAAATAAAAATTGGTACAAATCTTGATGGTACGAATCATATATTTTTTGAAAGGTTTCATGCATAGGAAACCCCTCCGTTCACTTATTTTTGTCGAGTGACTCTCACAAAACGTTACATTACAACTTTATGACAAATATATTACAAGATCGACAATTTGGAAAGGGCTTTTAGTTTAACTTCTCCTTAAAAATATGAAAATAGAAAAAACACTTCATTTTCTTTCGAAAAGAAGTGTTTCTCATGTAACAAGATTCTTCGTCAAGATTAGACGAGTTCCTGCTTTTTTTTCGGAATATAGAAAGTGAAGTGAGTACCTGTTCCAGCTTTACTATGTGCATGAATGGAGCCTTGATGCGCTTCTACGATGTTCTTCACAATCGCAAGGCCCAGCCCCGTACCGGAACGTCCTCTTGTTCTTGCTTTATCTGCTTTATAGAACCGTTCAAAAATAAACGGGAGATCCTCTTCAGGAATGCCGCTTCCCGAATCTTTCACATCCATTTTGAGCCCATTTTCCACCGATTGAACTGAGAAGTGAACTTCTCCGCCTTCTGGTGTATGACGAATGGCATTATCGATGAGATTTGTAAAAACCTGTTCTATTTTATCTGGATCAAATACAAAATACGGTTCTTCTACTTGAATTTCATACGTCAGGTTGATTTGTTTTTCTTTCGCAATTCCAAGGAATTTACGGTAGATTTTTTCAGTCAGCTCTTCTGTATCAGTTGATTCAAGATTCAGTGTAATATGACCAGCTTCCATACGTGCGAGATCGAGAAGATCATTCACAAGACGCCCCATTCGAAGTGATTCATCATAGATAATTTGGGCAATCTCTTTCTTTTCCTCTTCTGATCCGGCAATGTCATCGACAATCGCTTCACTATAGCCCTGGAGCATAGCAATAGGTGTGCGGAGTTCATGGCTGACATTTGCAATGAAGTCTTTTCTTAGCTTATCCAGTCTTCTCTCTTCTGTCATATCGCGAAGTACCGCTACCGCCCCTCTGACATCTTGCTGGTTATAAAGCGGAGACATGAGAAGAACCCAAGTACGCCCTTGCAGCGTGACTTCGATCATTTGCTCTTTTTCCGTACTGACGGCAGTATGAAACAATTCACGCGCTTCCGGCGGCAGTTCATCCCCATCTTTGATCTTCATATTTTGCTCGTAATACCAAGCCTGCAAGAATCTTTCTGCAGGAGGGTTTGTCATGAGGATCGTTCCATCAATATTGATCGTGATAACACCGTCTGCCATACTGCTGAGAATGTTGGACAAATGTTCTTTTTCTTGATTTAAAGCGGTTATATGAAATTTAAGCTGCTTACCCATTTGATTAAAGGCGATCGCCAGTTCCCCAATTTCATCTTGCGTTAAAATAGGAATCTTTGTATCAAATTTCCCTTTCGCCAAATCTTGTGCTCCCTCTCTCATCTTTCTGAGAGGATAGGTGACACGAGTGGATAAGAAGAAAGCGAAAATCGTGGTGAGCACAATCGCAATTCCGGCTGCGAGGAAGATATAACGCGTCGTATGTTTTGTTGTCTGCTCTACTGCGAGGAGGGATTGAGAAAGAAAGACCATCCCTTTCTTTCCGTTCGCCTCGTAAGGAACACCTACTACAATGCGCTCATCCTTCTGATTGCCTGTATCAGATTCAGCTCGTTTACTGATTTTTTTTCGTTCTGTCAGTGCCCTGTTCAAATCTTTGTCTGCTTCAATTTGTTCTTTTGTGATCGCAGGAAGCTTCCCGCCTTTTTCAGACGAATACCATTCTAGTCCATCCTCTTGAACAATCGCGATACTTGTCAATTTATCAGCTAGTTCTGATGTAATCGATCTTGCAAGTGATTGATCCTCATGGCTTTCTAAAATGACTGCTACTTTGTTGGCCATTTGTGTTAAATCAGACTTTGCTTCTTCCACATGGTAATTCTCAATGAACTCTAAAAGAAGCACAGTTAAAATCGATAAAACAATGAGCACGAGGAAAAGAATGGTTAACCATAGCTTTCCTACGACACTTTTCCACAGCTTCATTCAGCGCCGACCTCAAATTTGTACCCGACACCCCATACTGTCACGATTTTTTTCGCTGCTTCTGGTGACACTTTATTCAGTTTTTCACGAAGCCTTTTGACGTGGGTATCCACTGTTCTCAGATCCCCAAAGAATTCATACTGCCACACTTCTTTGAGAAGCTTTTCCCTGTCATAGACCTTATCCGGCGTTTTTGCCAAGAAATACAAAAGTTCGTATTCTTTCGGCGTGAGGCTGACTTCTTTTCCATCTGCTGTGACCCGGTGTGCATCATGATCAATGGATAGATGAGAAAACACGAGAACATCTTTTGTGGTTGTTCCAGTATTAAGGTATGACGTTTGAGACGATCTTCTTAGCAGTGCTTTCACACGAAGAACCACTTCACGCGGGCTGAAAGGTTTGACGATATAATCATCCGTTCCTGCCTCAAAGCCTTGCACACGGTTAGCTTCCTCACCTTTTGCTGTCAGCATAATAATTGGGGTGGCTTTTTTATCTCGGATTTGATTACACACTTCAATCCCATCTGTCCCAGGCATCATTAAATCAAGCAAAATGAGGTCATAATCGGTTTGAAGTCCTTTTTGAATGGCTTCATCCCCATTTTCCGCTTCATCAATTTCATAATTTTCCCGTTCTAAATACATTTTTAAAAGGCGACGAATTCTTGCCTCATCATCGACGACTAATATTTTCGTTTGAGTTGTGTGTTCCATTAGACAATCCTCCTGCTTTCTCCGTTGTTACATACATTTTAACAAAAAGCCGAATCGAATCATAAAAGTTGGCCTTTTTCATGCGATTACGCGTAAGAATGAAGCCCCGCAATCACTAGGTTGACAAAGATGAGGTTAAACATAATGATCGCAAATCCGATTACAGCAAGCCAAGCGGACTTTTCACCATGCCAGCCTCGTGATAACCGAAGGTGGAGATAGGCGGCGTAAAATAAAAATGTAATTAAAGCCCATACTTCCTTCGGGTCCCATCCCCAGAATCTCGTCCATGCAATTTGTGCCCAGATCATCGCAAAAATAAGACCGCCTAACGCAAATACAGGGAATCCTATGGAAACAGCCCTGTACCCAATTTCATCGACTAAATCGAGATTCACCTGTCTTACGAGCGGCTGAAGCAGCGCACTTAGTCGTTTGCGAATGATCAATCTTAGCAGTCCATAAATAATTAGCCCAACGCCAAATGACCACAGCACTGTATTCACCTTTCTACCTGAAAAAACAGGCGGCAGATCAACCGCAGGCTCTAAACGATCTTTTGTGATAAGTTCTCCTTTATGAGGTCCTACTAAAGCAGGCAGCTCATAGACCATGACGCTCTCTTCTTTATTTTTATCTACCCAATTAAATTTCGCTTCATACCCTGTCATTCTAAAAATGGACGTGACTGCGATAAATGCAAGGGTGACCACAATCATAAACATGACCAGCTCTAAGCCAAAGGTTTTCTTCCCCGGTTTTGTTTGATCGACATGCTTCAAAAGAAAAATCACACCTGCCACAAAACTGATCGCCAAAATGGCTTGACCAAGCGCTGCTGTCGTGACGTGAATATATAGCCAATTACTTTGAAGCGAAGGAATCAGCGGTGAAATATCCGATGGAAACATGCTTGCATAAGCAATGATTAATAAAGCGATTGGAAGTGTGAATAAACCTAGCACAGACACTTGATAGACAAAATATAAAATAATAAATGCGAGCACCAGCATCATGCCAAAGGCTGTGGTGAATTCAAACAGATTACTGACTGGTGCGTGACCAGACGCGATCCACCTTGAAATAAAATAGCCAAATTGACTCAAAAAACCGATGATGGTGAGCGTTATGCCGATAAGTGCCGCCTTGTTTTTGCGCGGACCCTCTTCTTTCTTTTTTCCTTTAATGGCCCCTCCAAAAAAAGGAACTGCCGCTAAATACAATAGAAAAGCTGCAAATAACAGGTTTTCACTGACTGCCGCCATCTAATCCTTCCCCCTTGCTTTTGCTGATACTTGTTGTATCAGGCAGTTCTTTTTGATCCACTGGCTGTTTGATGCCACTGCCGTGCAGTAACACCTTGAGATCAGACTTTAAGCCGAACCAGTTTTTGTTTGTATGTCCTGCCACAAACACTTTTCCATCCTTTACCGACAGCCAGATTCTTCTATGCTGCCAGTACATCCCTTGTACGACACCAATCATAAAGATCATTCCGCCAACAATAAGTACCCAGAGTGTTAAGTCTTTTCGAACCGTTAAACCTGTCACGTTTTTTGTTTCAACCCGGTCAAATTTCATTTTATAAAGATTGTTATCAGAACCCTCTACTGTCTCTTGAATCGCGACAAAACTTTTTTCACCTTTTGGTTTTTCAGGAGAGATCATTTCAAAGACGAACGCAGGATTATTCGGATTCCTCGTTTTCGTACTAGGTGTGCCATCTTCGTCAAAATAAAAATCAGGCAAATAACTCATCACCTTGACTTTGTAACCGCTACCAAGATCATATTCTGACTTAGGCTCCAGCAGATTAATCTTCACTGTTCCGAAAGATTTCTCAGTATCTTTTCGAATCAGCTGAAAGACCATTTGATCGAGTTCATTTTGTTTAAAATCCACTTGATATAATGAGAAATTGTCAAACTTAAGCGGTTCATTCACTTTAATATCGTGTTCTGTTACCTGCTTCAGCTTTGGCTTTTCACCAAAAACAACTTCCCCTTCACGTTTGTATAAAACGGCATCGGTTTTATAACTTTTGACGACTTGACCATCGCCAGCCTTTTCAATAGCATTTTCAAAGACTTCTTTTTCTTTTTCAGATTCATAGCGGTCAATTGAAAACGCATTATTCTTTAAGAAGTATTGGCCTCCCGTTCCTGGGATTGGTGCCGTTTCGCCTTCTCTTACCCATAATGTTTCATCCACGTACATTCCTGGGACAAACCGAAGCATGGATCCAATGAGAAATATAATTAATCCAATATGATTGACGTAAGGTCCCCAGCGGGAAAAGCGGCCTTTTTCAGCTAAAATATGTCCATCTTCTTCTCTTACGCGGTAACGCTTTTGTTTCATCTTACTAAGGATGCCTTCATATGTATGTTGATCTAATGTTTGATTTGTTTCGCTGAAAAGACGCTGCCTTCTCATAAAGCCTTCTTTTTTGACAACCCCTTGATTTTTGAGTGCACGATAAAGTGGAATCACTCGATCAAGGCTGCAAATCACAAGGGAAATTCCGATAGATGCGACAAGGGCTAAAAACCACCAAGAATTATAAAGATCATGGAATCCAAGAATGTAATATAACTTGCCAAACGACCCATATTGCTCCTCATAATAAGTGGAAGCTGATGCACCTGGCGGAATAAACCGCTCCTGCGGAAAAATAGTTCCTAGCGAAGAAGCTAACAGTGTGATGACAATGAGCCACACACCCACTTTTACGGAAGAAAAAAAGTTCCATACTTTATCAACAATCGTTTTGTTGTATGTTTGCGAGCGTCTTGCACTGCCGTCATATCTCATATCAAGCAGTTTTGATGAATTTTTCTCTTTTACTGAAATGGGATTCCCGCATGATTCACATAGAACAGTACCGATTGGATTAATATGTCCACACTCGCACTTTACCTCTTTCATTCTATGACCCCTTTGGTTTAATCAAATTCATATATTCATAGACATTACGTTCTGTCATCGTCCCCTTTATGACTTTGATTACTTTGCCTTCAGGATTAATTAAAAATGTGGTTGGCAGCGGCGTAATATCATATGCCTCTGTCACTTGACGATCTTTGTCCATGGCAACAGGAAAATTCACGCCATAAGCATCCATAAAGTTCTTCACAGCAATATTGGATTCCCCCACATTCACGGCAACAATTTCGACACCGCGATCCTTGAACACTTCATACTGATTTGCCATATAAGGGAATTCCTGCTTACATGGACCGCACCATGTACCCCAAAAATTGAGAAAGACGCCTTTGCCTTTTAAGTCCTTTAATTCAATCCGTTCCCCATCTACCGATTGAAGGACAAAGTTCGGCGCAATAGATCCTTCTTTGATTTGATCCTGTTTGGCAAATACTGAGTTATACATCGTATAACACAGTGCAGCAAGCATCACGAGGAGAATGCCCGTCCGTATGAAAAATCGTCTTTTCTTCATCTGAAGTACCCCTTCCCCATAGACATTCAGGTAAATTATAGCATTCTCCTTCTTTTGATGCTTCTTCATTTTTTGAAGTTTATGTGAAAATTAAAAAGCGCTTTTCCCATGATCCGCAATCGCTCTTAGGCGTTTTACTTCATGCGGCGTCAATTCTCTGCGATCTCCTGGTCTCATGCCTTCAATATGAAGGAAAGCATATTGCTCTCTTTTGAGTTTTAAAACGTCGTGGCCGATTGCTTCAAACATGCGGCGAACCTGTCTGTTTCTGCCTTCATGAATGGTTAATTGCACAATACATGTTTGCTTTCGTTTATCAATCGAAAGCATTTTGGCACGGGCAGGTGCTGTTTTTTTATGGTCTAACATGATTCCTTTTTCTAACTTTCTAAGCAATTCTTTTGAAGGGATGCCTTTTAGTTTCGCTGCATACGTTTTATCAATTTGATATTTCGGATGCATGAGCTTATGGGCAAATTCGCCATCATTTGTAATCAAAATTAAACCGCTCGTATCATAATCCAACCGGCCGATCGGATACAGACGCTGCGGAACATCATCAAAGAAGTCTGTCACGACTTTGCGTCCTTTATCATCCTCGGCAGCTGAAATGACGCCGCGCGGTTTATAAAGCATAAAGTAAACCGGTTCTTCTCTTTCAAGTTTTAAGCCATTGACTTCAATTTTATCTGAAGAGCCCACCTTTACTCCGAGCTCTGTCACTGTTTCACCATTAACGGTAACTCGTCCTTCTTTAATTAATTCTTCAGCCTTTCGTCTAGAAGCGACGCCGGCATGGGCAATTACTTTCTGTAAACGTTCCATTTGTCTTTCACCTCATGTACTATCTTACTTGCTTGGCTTGAAACAAACAAGCATTCGTGGAAAAATAAGCGTTTCATCTGTCTAATTTCGACAAAAAAGCTGTTTTCCATCCACGAAATAAAAAAAGCACCTGATTAGGCGCCGCTAAATAACAAACTGACGATAATAATTGATGCAATGATCCCAATCAGGTCTGCAAGCAGCCCCACTTTCAGTGCATCTCCCATTTTTTTAATACCAACTGCTCCAAAATAGACGGTTAAAACATAAAGGGTCGTATCCGTTGACCCTTGCATAACGGCGGCAAGCTTGCCGATAAAAGAGTCTGGACCATAAGTCGCAATTAAGTCTGATGTCATACCAAGCGCCGCTGTTCCTGATATAGGACGAATAAGCGCAAGCGGCACCACTTCTGTAGGAACACCAATCGCTGTAAACACAGGTTTCAATAATTCCATGACAAAATCAAGGGCACCTGATGCTCGGAAAATCGTAATGGCGACAAGCATACCGACTAAATATGGAATGATTGAAAAGGCAATTTGAATGCCTTCTTTCCCGCCTTCTACAAATGTTTCGTACGTCGGTACTTTTTTAATCGTCCCTGCAATCAATATTCCTGCGATGATCAGTGGAATCAAAGCAAGTGACAGCCAGTTAATAAATGCCACAAGATCACCCCCGCCTGCTTCTGCGATAGTGGAAATAGCGATCAATCATAATCGCACCGATACCTGAAATAAGTGTCGCCAAAATGGTTGGGCCTACAATATCTGTTGGCTGATCTGCGCCATAGGTCATACGAATGGCAATGACAGTCGTTGGCACAAGTGTGATAGAAGATGTATTGACTGCTAAAAACGTAATCATAGACCGGCTCGCCTCATTTTTTCCGCCATTTAATACTTTCATCTGCTCCATCGCCTTAATCCCAAGTGGTGTAGCGGCATTCCCAAGGCCAAAGAAATTTGCCATGAGATTGGACAGAATATACCCCATCGCTGGATGATTCGCAGGAATCTCAGGAAATAGTTTTGAGATAAAGGGCCGGCATAATTTACTAAAGAAATGTAACAACCCCGCTTCTTCTGCGATCTTCATCAATCCTAGCCAGAATACAAGAACACTAATCAGCCCTATTGAAATGGTGACCGCTTCTTTTGATCCTTTAAAGACCGCTTCATTCACTTCATGCATCGTTCCGTTAAACATTGCATAGACAAGACCGATGACCGTAAGGAATACCCAAATCAGATTGACCATGAAGATCCGCCTATCGATGTCTGAAAGACAGACTTAAACATTTCTTGAAAGCTTTTTTGGGGCATTCGGTTGCGTTTGTTTTCATAAAAAATGGGGACTTGCTCAATTACCTGACCATCCAGTAAGAACGTCATTTTCCCTACTACATCTGGGATCGCTTCTTTGTTTTTTTCCCATTTCTTTTCAGGCGTCAGCATTTCCGTTTCGATTTCCACTAGTTTTTTCTCATCCTCATTTAGTAAATAGTCCACATCCCGCTTAATAAACGCTTTTTTTTCGTAAAAAGTCCCTTTTAACGAAGCGAGCCTGCCTTTTTCAGCAAGCACATACGTTTTATAGTGATCAAATGCATACTCAAACATTGAGATATGATCCTTCCAGTCATCCGGTGCATTAATCGTCACAGCAATGAGCGCAGCATCTCCTTTTGCAGCTGTGGAGACAAGTGTGCGTTTTGCAAGTTTTGTATATCCTGTCTTCCCTCCAGTCGAATATTGATACAAACCCGTGAGCAGCTTGTTTTTATTTTTCCAATAACCCTCGATTGTTTTTGCTTTATAAAAGGTGGTACCGGCAATTTTTTGATATTGCTGATGCTTCATGGCGTACTTCGTTAAGATCGCCATATCATAAGCTGATGAATAATGGTTTTTATGATCATCGAGTCCATGCGGATTTTGAAAATTCGTATTCTCCATGCCTAGTTCAGAGGCCTTTTGGTTCATCATAAAAATAAACCCTTCTAAGCTGCCGCCAACATGTTCTGCAATGGCAACAGCTGCATCATTTCCAGAGCGCAGCATGAGCCCGTATGTCAAGTCTTCTAAACTCACCTTCTGTCCTTCCTTTAAATAAATCGAAGAACCTTCCGCTTGAATCGCACGTTTTGACACTTTGACCATGTCGTTCATTTTTCCTGATTCAATGGCTAATACAGCCGTCATAATTTTTGTGATACTGGCGATTCTTCTTTTTTTGTGCTCGTCCTTTCCAAATAGGACTCTGCCTGACTGTCCATCTATTAAAATGGCGCTTCTCGCACTCACCGATAATGAGACGTCTGCTTGAGCGTGTGAGGAAAAAGGCAGTAAGAGTGTTAATAGAAGAAGGACTGCTGTTCCAATTTTTAAATAGGGCATGTTCATTCACGTCCTTGTCCGTTTTGTACAAGTGTATGCGCGGTTGAAAAAGTTATGATGCCTCGTCCATAAAAAAAAGCAACTCTCATGTGAGAGTTGCCTTGTCTTCTTTATACCATTTTCATTTGCTGATGAGATGTTGTATATTCCAGCTCTTCTCTCATCGTTAAAAAATCTTTTTCTAATGAAGAAAACAAACGTTTGACCTCAGCCGATACTTCATGATGGAAAACAATGCAGCTTTTTCCTGTGTAGGCTGAACGGCTATTTTCATACCATGTATCCTTTTTTGGTGTAAAAAATTCTTCAATACATTGATGATAAATACGATGAAGCGTCTGCTGTGCGGCTTGCTGCGGGAATGTCTGCTGCTGCCTGATTTTCCTACAAACCGCCGCGGCATCCTCGCTATAAACTGCAAGCTTCCGCAATGTACTTAATATGTCACAATAATAGGCTTCCGCTTCCGGGTTTAATCGTTTCAAGCTTGATAAGGTAGCTTCGTTCAGAAAATCATTCACTTCAACTGCAACCTTTGATAAAAAAACGCCTGCTTGATCAACTTGAGCCTTTACATTCATATGTGCCATTTGTTTCGTGTTTACCTTCCCCTCATGGCTTTGTCACCATTTTATCTTTCAAACGAAGATTTTAGACCTAAAATCTTTTTTATATTTTATCATACATTTTTCCTTATTTTGAACTATTTTATCTCTTCAAATGTTTGATTGAAGTTTTCAAAAAAGAGATCAGCCTCTTCTTGCACCCCATCTGATTCCACATTCTCTGGAAGTGGCGGCAATTCATCTAAGGCTTTTAAACCAAATTGCTCTAAAAAGGTAGGTGTTGTCCCATAAAGGATCGCTCGTCCCGGTCCATCGGCACGTCCTACTTCACAGAGCAGTGCTTTGGCAACTAAACTATGCAGCACTCGTTCTGATTTAACGCCTCTGATCTCCTCGACTTCGCTGCGTGTAATCGGTTGTTTATACGAGACAATGGCGAGCACTTCTAGCGCTGCCTGTGACAAACCTTTCGATGGTGTCTCTACTAATTTTTTTAAATATACGCTGTATTCTTTTTTCGTCAGCAGCATATATGAATCTGCATATTCAATAAGCTCAATCCCTCGTTCTTGTTTTTGATATTCTTCCTTTACGGCAGACATAATATCAAGCAACGCTGCCTCATCAACTTCAAGAACAGACATGAGCTGTTTTCTTGTTAAGCCTTCGTCACCTGCTGCATATAGCAGCGCTTCTAAGATGGCTTTCCAATTCACGATATCAAGCGTCATGAATCGTTTCACTCCCTATGATATAAATATCTTCAAAGTTTCCTTCCTGCTCCAGCATGATTTGATGGCTTTTCATCAATTCGAGAACAGCAAGAAACGTCACGACAAGGTGTTCCTTTTGATCATGTTGAAATAAAGTCATGAAATTGGTTCGCTTTTTTGTTTTTCTTAAATGGTTCATAATCTCATTCATTTTGTCTTCAATCGGGATTTCTTGTCTTGTAATCTTTGATGGTGCTGGTTTTGTTATTTTTTTGCGGTTCAATACCTTTTGGAACGCACCTAACATATCATACACCGTGACATGTAAGTTTGTGTCCTTCGCTTCTGCTTCTTTTGCAAATTCACTTAAATCACTTGGTGGTTTTGTGAAGGCGTTTTGCCGCTCTTCTTCACGTTCCTTCAGTTCTTGCGCTGCATTTTTATACTTGCGGTATTCAATTAATTTGCCAATCAGCTCATCACGAGGGTCCTCTTCTTCTTCCATCAGGTCTTCATCAAACAGCTCTTCCTCTTGTTTTGGAAGAAGCATTCTGCTTTTAATGCTCAGGAGAGTTGCAGCCATCACCAAGTACTCACTTGCAACATCCAGTTCAAGCTCCCTCATCGTGTGGACATATAATAAATACTGCTCCGTAATTTTAGCGACGGGAATATCATAAATATCAATTTCCAAACGGTTAATTAAATGTAAAAGCAAGTCCAAAGGACCCTCAAACGAATCTATTTTCACCTGATATTCCAGCATTCTTTTCTCACCATTTCTACTGTCTTCTAAGTACCGTTTTCATCGGCTAACCTTTAGTATAAGACACGATAAAGCTCTCGTCCAATATAATTTCGACCATGAGGCAGCAGGCAAAAAAAGAAAAACAGTGGATTCGCCCATACCAATGAGGGCATTTATACATAGAATACCATTGTAATCAGAACTGATGAAAAAGGAGGCCGTAACATTATGGGAGATGGTTATTACTTCGGCGGAGGATTTGCGCTTATTGTTGTGCTGTTCATCTTGCTGATCATCGTTGGCGCGGCTTGGGTTTATTAAAGAAACAGAGCGTCCTTTCATAAAGGGGCGCTCTTTCTTCTTTTCTTTTCGGTATGTTAGACTGATAGTGGAAAAGGAGATGACCGCTGTGTATCCTAAAGCGTACGTGGCTTTTTTACATGAATTTCATACGACAAGAGATTATTTTGAGTGTCATGAAATTCTTGAAGAATTTTGGAAAGAAGATCCTCCTCATCAGCGCAAAAAGTACTGGGTGGGTCTCATTCAGCTTGCTGTTGCTTTGTATCATCAAAGACGAGGAAATGGAAAAGGAGCAAAACGGCTGATTTCAAACAGCCTTCATATATTAGATTCGGACCGGAACGTACTAACAGAATTAGGTCTTGATGAAGAGGCATTTCTTTTGCTGCTGAGAACACTGAAAAAGAAAATCGATGAAGACATGCCCTACGAAAGTGTGATGCTGCCAATCCGAGATGAAACGCTTCTTTCTTTATGCCAAGAGATGGCGGAAAAAGAAGGCTTAACCTTCGGACAGGAGAGCAACTTATCCCATACATTCTTAATTGAAAAGCATAGACTGCGTGATCGGACGGACGTATTGCTTGAACGTGAAAAACAGATGGAACGTAAAAAAAGCAGAGGCATATAACCTCTGCTTTTACATGTGTGATATTTAGTTTGTTTCATTGTGACACTTATGAAAGAAGCCTTGCGTTAATTCATTTGGAATGAGTGTTTTCGTTTTGAATACTTCTTCCACGGCTAATACCATTTCCTTGCCGATGCCTTGGTCACGATGGGACGGATTGACACTAATATGTTCGATTTGTACTTGGTCGTCTGTTTTCAGCACACCAATCGCACCGACGATATCCTCGCCATCTTTCCAAAGGAACAGCTGCCGATCTTCATCCATTTCATACGACTTTATCGTCTGCTGAAGCTGTTTGACGTCTTTCTCACCCGGCATAAAGGACAGGAGTCCCATGGCAATTTTTTCAAAAGACCTCTTGTAACGAATTAACATATATACCCCTCAATATTAAAATTATCCTATTTTACAGCAAATGTCTTATGAATCACTTGCTCATCACACATTATAAACACTTTTAGGTTGTTTTTAAACTCTTTTTCATCAAATTAACGAAACGTTCGATTTAGGTTGGCCATTTCAATAGCAGCTGCAGCCGATTCACTGCCTTTATTTCCAGCCTTTGTACCGGCTCTTTCAATGGCTTGTTCAATAGATTCTGTTGTCAGTACACCAAAGATAATCGGCACCCCTGTCGAGATGGCACTTTGTGCGATTCCTTTAGCCGCTTCATTACAAACATAATCGTAATGTGATGTTGCCCCGCGAATCACGGTTCCAAGTGTAATGACTGCATCATATTTTTTTGTTTCTGCTAGTTTTTTTGCCATATACGGAATTTCAAAAGCCCCCGGCACCCACACGACATCAATATCGTCACCGTTTGCTCCGTGTCTGAGCAATGTATCTTCTGCCCCATCTAGCAATTTACTTGTAATAAAATCATTAAATCTAGCGACGACGATTCCAAACTTTAATCCTTCTGCTACTACATTCCCTTGTATTGTATTCATATGTTCATCATCCTTTTTTGTGATTTTTATTTTGTTTTCATTGTCGTTGTTTGCTTGTTTATATATGCCTGCAATGCTTCAATCGTCAGCATCTTTAAATCGTGTTCTTTTTGAATTTTTTGTAGTTCGGGTACGCGGGCCATGGTTCCATCTGCATTCATAATTTCACATATGACACCCGCTGGCACTGAACCCGCAAGTTTAGCAAGATCAACGGCCGCTTCTGTATGACCTGGTCTTTCTACTACGCCTCCCTCTTTCGCAATAAGAGGGAAAACATGACCTGGGCGGGCAAAATCTTCTGGTTTTGACTCTTTATTTAACATGGCCAAAATGGTCGTTGAGCGCTCAAAAGCACTTATACCAGTTGTCGTTGACGTATGATCGATGCTCACTGTAAATGCTGTATGATGTGCATCCGTATTTCTCTCGACCATGGGATGCAGATCCAAGTGTTGCGCAATCGAGGCATGAACTGGTGTGCAAATAAGACCTCTTCCATGTAAAGCCATGAAGTTAATGACTTCCGGCGTTGCATGCTCAGCAAGTGCCACAAAGTCTCCTTCATTTTCTCTGTCTTCATCATCTACTACGATAATGATTTCTCCTCGTTTCAGGGCATTTACTGCCTCATCAACTGAATGATACATACAATCGCCTCCTAGAATCCGTGCTCTTTTAAAAATGATGGGGTTAATCGTGATGGCTGCTTTTCGTTTTGCTCTTTTGTTAAAAAGCGATAAATGTATTTACCGATCATGTCACATTCAATATTTACTACATCCCCCATAGATTTAGTCGGGAAAATAGTTCCTTCAAGCGTATGTGGAATGATAGAAACTGTCACATGAGCATCTAGCAAATCGAAAATAGTCAAGCTGACGCCGTCTATTGCGATCGATCCCTTTTTTGTGAGCATATCTGTGAGGGTCTTGTCCATTTTCAAATCATAGTAAATGGCATTACTCTTCTTTTCTACACGGGTAATCACAGCCGTTCCATCAACATGACCTGAAACAAAATGACCGCCGAATCGTCCATTTGATGACATCGCTCGCTCTAAATTCACTTGGCTACCTGGCGCAAGCTGATCAAGTGATGTCGCTTTGACCGTCTCAGGCATCACATCTGCCGCAAACTGTTCTTTTGTGAAGCTTGTGACAGTGAGACAAACGCCATTGATGGCGATACTATCGCCTAGGTGAACATCTTCTAGTACACGACTGCACTTGATGATAATTTCCATGGCATCTGCGGATCTTTTGCTCAATGACTGGACTGTACCCACTTCTTCAATAATCCCCGTAAACATGTGATCCTCCCTTTCTCTTTCTTTTGTATTTCTCACTTTATGAAAAAGCGATGTTTGGGACATGTGATCGATTGAACACCTTCGTCGCTTTTTATGGTCCATACAAGGTAAATGAGGGATCACCTAATAAACACTGCATGCGATGACTATATTGACATACAGAAAGCCCCGGAAAAATTCCGGGGCTGTGGTTTTTTTGCATTAGAAATAAAACTATGATCAACACATATTTTTTGTTCATACATAGCTCTCGTTATCCTTCTCCCATCCAGACTTTCACTGTCGGCTTCAGCTTCTCACTGAATCAACCGTTAATAAATTAACGGGTCACGGGCTGTAAAGCATTTGCTTTATTACCGTCGGTCGGGATTTTCACCCTGCCCCGAAGGATACAATCGATATTTAGCTGTCCTTAGGGGCTATTATAGCGATCCTTGTGGTCAAATGCAACAATCAAGATTTATCACCTGTTCATAAAAAAAGCCTCCCTATAGGAAAGGAGACTTGTTAATTGACGACTTTTACTACTTTTATAAGACCGTCTATTCTTTTTTCATTACTAAAGTATGCTTTAATACGATCGCCTTTTTTCAGATCGGCCACATCATCTTCAAATTTCTTTCCGTTAAAAATGATTTTCGTGCCATTTTTGGCTTGACCGTAATACTCATCACCATCAATTTTTGTAATGGTATATTCATAGATGGTGTAATCTTTATCATTATTCGTTAAACTTTCGCCAATGGCTGTTGGCACATCTTCAATTTTCATGCCATTCATGTATAAATAACCTGCGCCTAAACAAAGCAGTAAAACAAATAAGATTGCGATTTTCAATTTAATTTTCCCCATATTTAGAACCTCCATCATCTGCACTTCGCCTATTTGTATGTTCTATTCCTTCTTTTGATGAAATAAAACCAAAAAAGCTGATTTTCATTAATGGTTACTTATATAACGATTCAAATGGACTTTTGGTTCCACCTTTTCATCATTACATATGATACGAATATGCGTTCTTTATTAAGGGGGTCTTTTTTCCTCTTTATCTGTTAGCAGGGTAAACAAGAAAGACGAGCTTTTTGATTATATTCTTTTCTCTAATGCGAATAGATCTTCCTCTAACAATTGAGATCTTTGAACAGCGATATTTCGGCTGTCACGAACCCCTTGATTATAATAGTAGCTTCCAAGATGTTTTGTGATAAATTCTAATATATTGATGGCTGCTAATTCACCAATCTCCTCTTCTCGTTCTTCAGCAAAGTAACGCTGAATGGCAATCATCATCTGATTTTTTTCTTCTTTTGTTAATGGTTTCAAAGTATCTCCTGCTTTCTTACAGCATGATCAAACGCTTTTTAGATGTGCACTTTCACTTATTTTTAGAGCTACATATGGTGACACTCACGAATACGAATGTTTGTTCTCTTATCATATCACAAAAACGTGTCCATCACACCCTAAAAGAAAAAGCGTGTTTTAATCAATGGATCAAAATACGCTTTCTTTATATAAACTATTTATTTCAATATGGATAGGATCGTCGCTACAGAATGATCTACAAATGAACGCTCTGGGCGAGATTTCATGAGAACTGTAAGTCCAATAAAAGAAACAACCAGCGCCTGTGCTAAGGCTTTGGCATTCAGACTGCTTTCGAGCTCACCCGAGCGAATACCTTGTACAATTTTTTCTTCAAAAATGACCGAAAGATACATCTGATGCTCTCTTGTGAGAATTTCAAATTTCTCTTCGTGTGGGGCAAGCTCGACTATTGTATTGATGCAAAAGCACCCTTTACTCGGCCCATGTCCATATTCCTCTTCTACTAATTCAGCAAATAATGTATGAAATGCTTCCTTTACAGATAGATTGTTTTGAAGTTTTGTTCGAATGTGGGCAGCATGCTGAGTTGTATATTTGCGTAATGCCGCTTCAAACAATTCCTCTTTATCACCGAACGCTGAGTATAAGCTTGGCCGCTGTATTCCCATTTTTGCAGTTAAGTCGCTTAATGTAGTGGCTCTGTACCCCTTCTCCCAAAAAAGCAACAAGGCCTCATCTAATGCTTTTTCCTCATCAAATTCCCGTTGTCGAACCATCATCAACCCTCATTTCTATCATAAAAACCTCTTCACTAAATCAATCATCTATTTCTTATAACGTTTTTTACTCATCGGTACATTATCATTTTATTTTATTGACATATCATTGTCAAACCGACTGCCTCTCTCAAGATCTTCACTACATCATCTTGACTTTAAAACGTTTCTCTGGTTATCCTTAACAGGAATCATTTTATACCAAACAGTATATTATACTATTTAGTACAAAAGGAGAGGATGACATGCATGAAAAAAGAAAAAATGAATGCCGTTGAACATTCTAATCTGGAAACGACTCATTTACAAATAAACACCCGATCAACGATGACTCGCAATATGGCTCTACTGTTTTCGACAGCCTCAGGGATGGCAGTTGCAAACATATACTTTGCACAGCCATTATTAGACTCCCTCGCAGCCGAGTTTGGTATCAGCTATTCATCCGTTGGTATGGTCATTACGATTACTCAGCTTTGTTATGCGCTAGGACTGCTACTGATCGTACCACTTGGTGATCTGTTCAACCAACGGCGGCTCATCGTAGCTCAAATGCTAGTATCCGTGTTATCTCTCATTCTAGTCGGTATCGCCCCTACCGCCACCGTCCTGTTCATAGGACTAGCTGCGGTGGGACTGCTCGCTGTAGTCACTCAGGTACTCGTAGCATTCGCAGCGACATGGGCCGCTCCTGAAGAACGTGGCCGCATAGTGGGCTTGGTTCAAAGTGGAATTGTGATTGGTATTCTTCTCGCACGAACGTTTGCTGGTGTACTAACCGATCTCGCCGGCTGGAGATCAGTCTATCTCGTTTCCGGCGTGATGATGCTGATCATAACTGGCGTGTTGTACCGGTATCTTCCGCGTGCTGACAGCAAGAGAGCCTCCATATCCTATGTGAACTTGCTCGCTTCAATGTTTATATTGTTCAGACAAGAACGAATTCTACGTATTCGTGGCGTACTGGGTTTTCTGATCTTTGTTGTGTTTGGCACGCTGTGGACTTCACTTGTGCTGCCTCTCAGCACTACGCCATACAATCTGTCACATACGGCAATTGGTGCATTTGGCCTTGCTGGAGTTGCCGGAGCATTAGGTGCCGCTCGAGCTGGAAGCCTTGCTGATCGAGGCTTAGGACAGTTAACAACGTGCATCGCCCTTGTCCTATTACTCTTTTCATGGTGTTTTATTTTTTTCAATGAATATTCCCTCATTTTATTAATCGTTGGTATAGTCATTCTTGACCTATCTGTGCAGGCCGTTCATGTGACCAATCAAAGTATGATTTTCATGGTCCGGCCTGAGGCGAGAAGCCGGCTGACTGCTGCTTATATGATTTTTTATTCACTTGGCAGTGCGCTCGGTTCTATTGTATCAACTAACATATACGCAAACGCTGGCTGGAATGGGGTATGTCTATTTGGAGCCTCTATCAGCGCCTTAGCCCTTTTATATTGGATGATCACCTACCGCTTCACGGCACAGATCACAGGAACATCAGATGTAAAATAAAAAAAACACCGCAATTAAGCGGTGTTTTGGATTAAGCATCGATCACTTCGACTTTTTCCATGCCTTGTCCTTGTTCCATATCAAGAACAGCTTCAATACCAGATGTTACTTTGCCAAAAACAGTGTGAACACCGTTTAAGTGCGGCTGTGGGTCATGTACGATAAAGAATTGGCTGCCGCCAGTGTCTTTACCAGCGTGTGCCATTGATAATGAACCTCTCTCGTGCTGATGAGGGTTTCCTTCTGTTTCACATTTAATTGTGTAACCAGGTCCTCCAGTTCCATTACCGTTTGGATCGCCGCCTTGGCTTACGAACCCTGGGATCACGCGGTGGAATTTCAATCCATCGTAGAAGCCTTCATTCGCTAATTTTTCAAAGTTTGCTACTGTACCTGGAGCAGCCTCTGGGTAAAGTTCAAACTCAATTTTCTTTCCATTCGTTAATTGTATGTATCCTTTTTTCGCCATTTTTCACATTCTCCTTTCAGGTTAAACAACGCTCATTATAGCACATTTTCAGTGATGTTAAACATCCCCTGCTTGTCGAATGTGATTTACCTCTTTTGCCATCATTGATAAAATAAAAGAGCTTGATCCTTTTCTCCTAAGGAAATGATCACAGACTGAGCAAATCACTTCATCATATTGGAGGTTTCAAACATCTTTAAAAGAAAATTGAAACGTCAGACTGATTTGTTACGTCTATATGATGGAGTACGATTCAAATCATGTACTCAAAAGATGAGTTTCTCACCCTCGAGAAACGCTTTCGACTTGAAGGAGGTCAACATGTTTAAAAAAACAATGCTTGGTATGATGGCAGCGCTCCTTTTACTGATTGGTGCGCCAAAAGTCAGCTTAGCGGATGCAGCTGTCGGCGATGTCATCGTCACACTCGGGCAAGACTTAACACCGGCTGATCGTCAGAAGGTGCTTGACGAGTTGAATCCACCTGAAAATGCGACAAAAATTGAAGTAACCAATAAAGAAGAGCACGAATATTTAGGAAAGTATATCCCTCGTTCTTCTATCGGGACGAGAGCATTATCATCTTCATCCATCACCATTGAAAAATCAGGTACGGGTCTGACCGTGGATACACATAACATTAAGACCATTACAGATGAGATGTATTTAAATGCTTTAATGACCGCAGGCGTGAAAGATGCAAAGGTTGTCGTGACGGCGCCGTTTGAAGTATCTGGTACAGCAGCACTGACAGGTCTATTAAAAGCCTATGAAGTGTCAAGCGACAAAGCCATTCCCGAAGATGTGAAACAGGTGGCAAACGAAGAACTTGTAACAACATCTAAACTGGGAGACTCTATTGGAAAAGACAATGCTTCTGCCCTGATTGCAAAAATCAAAGATGACATTGCCAAAAATGGAGTTCCTAAAACAACAAAAGAAGTGGAAGAAAAAGTAGATCAAGCCGCTTCTGATTTGAACTTAAATCTAACACAAGACCAAAAAGATCAACTTGTCTCTCTCTTTGATAAGATGAAAAATATCAATATCGATTGGAAACAAGTCGGATCTCAAATTGATAAAGCAAAAGACAAGATTACAAAATTCATAGAATCAGATGAAGGGAAAAACCTTCTACAGAAGATTTGGGATTTCTTTGTCTCCATTTGGAACGCGATCGTCTCTGTATTTACTGGTGGAAAATAAATGTCATAGAAAAAGCTGCCTGATGATCAGGCAGCTTTTTTTAAGTCGATGATTTCACTTTTGATTGATAAGGTAAATCCAATTTGACAATGTCCTCATATGTCTCACGCTCAACGACAAGCTGCGCTTCCCCATCTTCTACAAATACTACAGCCGGGCGCGGGATGCGGTTATAGTTGTTTGACATGCTGTAGCCATAAGCTCCTGTACAAAAGACAGCTAACAAGTCTCCCTGTGATAACTCTGGCAGATCAATATCCCAAATGAGCATATCTCCACTTTCACAGCATTTGCCTGCAATGGACACAGTTTGATCATGCGTTTGGCTCATTTTATTGGCGCTCGCTGCTTCATATTTTGCTTGATATAAAGCAGGTCGAATGTTATCACTCATTCCGCCGTCAATGGCTACATAATCGCGAATGCCAGGTACATGTTTGGATGAGCCGATCGTATAAAGAGTGGTTCCCGCATCTCCAACAAGGGAGCGGCCTGGCTCAATCCAAATTTCAGGCATCTTAAACTCATAGCGGGCTACATTTTCTTTCACCGCTTGAATAATTTTCTCCACGTATTCAGTTGCTGGAAGTGGTTCGTCCTCTTCTGTATAACGGATGCCAAAGCCTCCGCCTAAGTTCAGCACTGTGGAAATAAATCCAAATGATTCTCTCCATTCATCTAGCTTCAAGAAAATCTTATCTGCCGCAAGGACAAAACCAGCTGTATCAAAAATTTGTGAGCCGATATGACAATGAACACCTAAGAGCTCGATCACTTCTGATTTAAGCACTTGTTTGACCGCTTCGTCTGCTTGTCCATTATGAAGATCAAAACCGAATTTTGAATCTTCTTGACCTGTTGTAATATAGTCATGCGTATGTGCTTCAACGCCCGGCGTGATGCGGAGGAGTACTTTCACCTGTTTTGACAGCTCTTGCCCAAGCTGTTCAATGAGGTTGATTTCATAGAAATTATCAACAACAATACAGCCGATTCCATGCGCTAATGCCATCTTTAATTCTTCTCTGCTTTTGTTGTTACCATGGAAATGAATTTTTTCTACTGGAAACCCGGCACAAATGGCTGTGTGTAGCTCCCCGCCTGAAACGACATCAAGTGATAAGCCTTCTTCTTTTGCCAGCTGGAACATGGCAATAGAAGAAAACGCCTTACTCGCATATGCCACCTGAGCCTTTAGTTCTTCTTCAATAAATGCTTTCTGAAAGCTTTTTGCACGCTCCCGTATTAAAGCCACATCATATACATAAAGTGGTGTCCCATACGTTTCAGCTAAAGAAACGGCATCAACACCACCAATTTCTAAATGTCCGAGTTCATTTTGTCTGCAAGTGCCGTGTAAATACAATGTCATTCCCTCTTTCTCCGCCTCGGCTGAAAAAAGACAGCTGCACAAGCTGCCTTTTGCCGTTTCTCAAAGTTAAAAATACAATATCACAATCTTCAGCCACTTTCAACGAGCGTTAAGAATTTGGCGGAATTTTTGATCTGTTCTGAGGGTGAACGATGCTTGGTCTTACTTTTGAGCCAGGAACAGACGTCCGAATGAGCACTTGCCACAAAGCCTTTCCATTAAAAGGAATAAACGGCCACATATAAGGCGTCTGTAAGGAACGAATGGATGTTAAGTAAATAAGTAACAGTGTAAAACCGATGATCAGTCCATTCAGCTTAAAGATCGCTACTAGTGCTAATATGATCAGTCGGATGATTTTATTAGCGACACTCAGTTCATAACTTGGAGTGGTGAATGTACCGATGGCTGCTAGCGAGACGTATAATATGACCTCTGGTGTAAATAAACCGACATCAATTGCAATTTGTCCAATTAAAACGGCTGCAATCAAGCCCATGGCAGTCGACAAGGCGGTCGGCGTATGAATCGCCGCCATTCGTAAAAATTCCACCCCAAAATCAGCAAGGAATACTTGGAGAATGACAGGGATATGGGAGGGTTTGTTAAATCCAATATAGCTTAGATTGTCTGGCAGAAGATTCGGTTCTAGAATAAAAAGAAACCAGATCGGCAAAAGAAAAGTAGAACATAAGATGCCTAAAAAACGCACCCATCTTAAAAAAGTCCCAACTGCTGGCGCCTGGCGGTATTCTTCAGCATGTTGAACGTGATGAAAAATAGTGGTTGGTGTAATGATGACACTAGGAGATGTATCCGTAATGATGATGACATGCCCTTCTAATATATGGTTAGCGGCTACATCTGGGCGCTCGGTGTATCGCACAAGCGGGAAGGGATTATATCCTTGCTTAATGATAAATTCTTCTATTGTTTTATCAGACATCGTCAGTCCGTCAACTTTAATCCCAGACACTTCTTTTTCGATAATATCAACAAGATCAGGGTCAGCTATGTCTTCAATATAACAAACACAAACGTCTGCTTTAGAACGCTCGCCTACTTTAAGCATTTTGTATCGCAGTTTTTCATCCCGCACTCTTCTGCGAATGAGTGCTGTGTTCACAATGATGTTTTCAACAAAGCCGTCTCTTGCACCTCTGACAACCTTTTCTGTATCCGGTTCCTCCGGCATTCTGCCAGGGTAGCTCCTGACGTCAATAATAAATGCGTAATTTTCACCTTCGACAACGACTGCCACAAGTCCAGACAACACTTGATCCACTGCTTCATCAAGTGTTTCAACTTTTGAGACTTGCTGATTGACAAGACGGTTTTCTACCACACGTGCAAGATCATCTGATTCAGGTTCGTTGTCATTGATTTCAATCAGTTCTTTTAATAAATAGATCACATATTGTGTATCACATAATCCATTTACATAGTAAAGCTGGATTTCCTGATCATGGACATAAATTTTCCGAACGCCAAGGTCAAAGCTGAGACCCATCCCGACATTGTCTTTGAAAAAATCTTCATTTTTCTTCGGATCTCGGTACACGTGCACCTTGTCTTTCTTCATGGAAACCGCTCCTTTCTAAAATTAATTCGACTGCCTTCATTGTGATGGGGGACCCTTTGCTTAGATCATCTTTCCGTCCCATCTTGCCAATATCTCCAATGCCGACAACAATCGGAAGCTGTAGTGAATCGAGACAATACACTGTATCTCCACTCATTTTGTGTGGTTCCATTTCTGGAAGTCCATGTTTGTCAACGCCGTATTCTGTCAGTTCACCTTCCCGGTCAATGGAGACATGTACCTTTGTCCATTCCGCTTGATGGGTTTTAGATGCCACTGCAATGGCGCCAATCACTTCAATTTCAGGGTGACGTGCTACGTGCTTCATAGCCGTCTCCCCTGTTCCTTCACCTGTTAAGCCAGAATCATCAAACATGACAAACACTGGGTCATACGGCGTTTTTAAAATCATCTGGACCAGTTCTGGTCCTGTTCGTTTGCTCGGATTCCCTTTTGAGCTGGAAATACATCTTCCGCCGACTTTCTTTGCGACAAGCTCAATCGTTTTGGCAGCATATATATCTCCGTCTGTCACTAAAATGACTTTGCGTCTTTGCCCCATATTAGGTTATCCTTTCGGTTTAAAGATAAGTGCAATGATAAATGAAAATAAAATCGCAGCTGATATTCCAGCAGAGGTTAACTCAAAAATCCCAATTCCGATTCCAATAAATCCGTGGACATCGGCCTGATGCATCGCCCCATGAAGCAAGCTATGACCAAAGCTTACGATAGGGACGGTAGCACCCGCTCCTGCAAATTCAATAAATTTATCATAAATACCAAACCCGTCTAAAATCGTCCCCGCCACAACAAAGGTCGTCATGACATGTGCCGGTGTGAGTTTCAGTACATCAAGTAAAAGCTGGCCGATTACGCAAATCAGTCCGCCTGCAACAAAAGCAATCAAATAATCCATTAGCTTTCTCCTCCTGCACGCTCAAATACAACTCCGTGCGCAATGGTTGGAATGGTCTCTTTTTGCTGAACCATCATTGGGCTGAGAAGCGCCCCGGTTGCTACAACCAATACTCTTTGCAAATTCCCTGCTTTCATTTCTTGAAAGATGTGACTGAATGTCACGACAGCTGAGCAGGCACAGCCGCTGCCTCCAGCGAATACATTTTGATCAGGTGTGTATATGATTAATCCGCAATCATCATGCTTCCGTCCAAGCTGAATGCCATCTTCTTTCAGAAGATCCTTTAAAATAGGCGATCCAATTCCAGATAGATCTCCTGTTAGGATGAGATCATAATCATCTACTGTTCTTCCTAAGTCTTCTAAATGTTGTTTGATTGTGTCTGCCGCTGCAGGCGCCATAGCAGAACCCATATCGAATGGATCTGTAATCCCAAGATCCATCACCCGTCCGACGGTGGCACTTGTAATTTGAATTTGGGAAGGTTCTTGGCTGATGACGACAGCACCGCTCCCTGTCACTGTACTTGTGGCTGTATCTGGTTTTTGCCCGCCATATTCTGTTGGATTACGAAATTGCCGCTCTGCCGTCGCATTGTGACTGCTTGTCGCAGCAAGTGCTCTATTGGCAAACCCACCATCTATTAACGCTGAGGCAATGGCGACTGATTCCATAGATGTGGAGCAGGCACCAAATAAACAAAGAAACGGGATTTTGAGTTCTCTTGCCACATAGTTGGCTGTCACGTTTTGGTTTAGTAAATCTCCTGCCAGCAAAAGGTCAATATCACTTTTTTGCAAATTCGCTTTTGATAAGGCCATTGATATGGCATCATCCATGAGCTGCCTTTCAGCCATTTCCCAGTTCTTTTGATAACAGTGCATTTCATCATAGGTTTTATCAATGAGATGACCGATTGGGCCTTCTTTTTCTTTCGGTCCTGCAGCTGTTCCTTCCGCATTCACATAAAGCTTGTGTTCAAATACCCAAGATTGCTTACCTGTTAGTTTCACGTTTTATTCCTCCTACGAAAACATCTTTTCCAAGACGTATCGAATAATCCCTACGACATATGCCGAGACGACACCAAACACAATGACGTTCCCAGCCAGTTTAAACATGTTGGTCGCTACACCTAACACAAGCCCTTCACTTTTATGCTCAAGAGCCGCACTTGTCATGCTGTTTGCAAATCCTGTCACCGGGACAGCTGATCCCGCTCCAGCAAACTGGCCGATTTTATCGTAAATACCAATACCAGTTAAAATAGAAGAAATTAAAATAAGGGTCGCCACCGTTGGATTCCCTGCTGTCTTCTCATTAAAATCAAAAAAAGTAATATAGAAATTTTGCAATCCCTCGCCTATCGCACAAATCAAACCGCCGACAAGAAAAGCCTTGATGCAGTTCAGTACATAAGGAGGTTTCGGCTGATACGTTTTCACTTTAGATGGATAGTTCTCTTTTAAACTTGACACGTGTTGTTCCCTCCACATTTTTAAATATAAATAAGCCAATGAAATAGTGAGCCAAACACCTTTCCTAAGACGATGGCCATGAGCAGCAGCACAATTTTGCCGTCCATTCCAATTCTTTTCGTTAAGATAGGAAGTACATTTAACACTTCAGTGAGTGCGGCAGCAAGCATGCCGACAAAAATGCCAGATAAAAGACCGATCGGTAGCGCCAGCCATTTGGATAAATGCAAATGGACTTGACTTAAAGTAGCCCAGCCGCCAACGACCGCTCCACTTATCACGGCAGCCTCATATCCTTGAATAAAACGCTGCGTTTTCGTTAATTGCATTAATCGAGGGATAATACCAAGCACTGTGAGAAACGCCACGAATCCTGCCCCTACCGTTAAACCGCCGCCGAGCCCAACAAGCACCACAAAAAGCCATTTACCGATCATGGATATCTTTCAATGTTTCTTTGTTTTCATTGAGTGCGACATAATGATCAAGATCGAGCTGATATTTAAACATTTCCACTTCAAGCGGGCTTGGCTCTTCGTTTAAACGCTTTTTAAACACATGATTGAAAAATAAAATCATGCCAAAACCGAGTCCAAAGCTATATGGAATTTGTAATAAATACGGATGCTCAACCGTGTTTCCAGTAATCATCTCGTAAAGGCGGATATGAACAAGCCGCATACTAACATCCTCATGGAAATTCATGATGGCAAGGGCCGCTCCGACAAATAAGAGGAGCCATACAAACACGAATAATACGGGGGACAGCTGGCGTTTGCCTGTGTCTATTTCAACAATGGCTTCTGAGCCTCCGACCGTTTGAATGTCAATGTCAGGCCATGTTTTTTTGATCGTTTTGACCACATGCATGATATCTAACACAACGATGTGACGATCCTTTTTGCTGACATGGTATATCGGCATTTTGCTCAGCTTTTGCACAGCACTGTCATCTCCAGTGATTTGGGCGATATCCTCTAAATAAATAAGCTGATCATTACCAGTCTTAATCCGATGGCGCAGCCGAATAAAGATTTGTCCGTCCATCCAAGTCACTTCCTATACGATGGGTTAAAAATAGTATGTGGTGAAAAATGGTTCTCATACTGAAAGAACTTGATTTACCGGTAATTACCACACAAAAAAAGCCAGCCGAATTGGCTAGCTGTCTTTTTGATCCATTTGCATTTGGATTTGTTTTAAAATCTTCTTTTCAAGCCGTGAGACTTGCACTTGGGAAATTCCGAGTCTTTCTGCTACTTCTGATTGTGTTTGGTCTTTATAATACCTTAAATAGACAATCAGTTTCTCACGCTCTTCTAATTCTTTAATCGCCTCTTTTAGCGCAATTTTATCAAACCATCTTTCTTCTGAATGATCGGCAATTTGATCGAGCAACGTAATCGGATCGCCGTCATTTTCATACACGGTTTCATGAATAGATGATGGTGAGCGGACCGCTTCTTGAGCAAGGACGACATCCTCAGGTGTGATGTCCAGATATTCAGCGATTTCCTGAACAGTCGGCATTCTGCCATGAGATTTAGACAATTCGTCCCTTGCCCGCCTGATTTTATTTCCAAGTTCCTTTAAAGACCTGCTGACTTTGACGGTTCCATCATCACGAATGAAACGCTGAATTTCACCAATGATCATTGGAACGGCATAGGTCGAAAACTTCACATCATAAGACAAATCAAATTTATCAACAGATTTCAGCAGGCCAATACAGCCTATTTGGAACAGATCATCTGGTTCATATCCTCTATTTAAAAAGCGCTGAACAACGGACCAAACAAGACGCATGTTTTTTTCTACGAGGAGGTCTCTTGCTTGTTGATCTCCGTCTTGGCTTTTTTTGATGAGCTGTTTCACTTCATCATTAGACAGCTGTGCTTTTTTTGCTTGCTTTTTTACCTCCACATCCATATGAGCAGCTCCTTAATTACAAAGCGCTTTGCTTTTTGATAGATGCTTTGTTAAGCGGATTGTTGTGCCCATTTCTGGAGATGAGTCCACCATGACATCATCCATAAAGTTCTCCATGATCGTAAAACCCATCCCGGAGCGCTCTAAGTCTGGTTTCGTCGTAAAAAGCGGCTGCCTTGCTTCCTCAAGATCTGAAATGCCCATACCTTCGTCTCGAATCGTCAGATACACAATATGGTCATCCAGCGTAACGCTAATGTGCACCTTGCCGTCTGGATTCCCGTCATACCCGTGAATGATCGAGTTCGTTACCGCCTCTGATACAACGGTTTTGATTTCTGTTAACTCATCTAATGTTGGATCGAGCTGAGCGATGAATGCTGCCACCGTTACTCTCGCAAAGGATTCGTTTTGACTTAAAGCAGAAAAAGTCAGATTCATTTCATTTGTCATGATGCCACCCCCAATGTTTGCAGCGCAGTTTGCTCTGAAGGCTCCATACGAATAATTTTAAACAAGCCGGACATATCAAATAAACGGTTCACCGCTGGCGAGATCGCACAGACGACCATTTCACCGCCAAGTTGTTTAATTTCTTTGTATCTTCCTAAAATCACTCCGAGCCCAGAGCTGTCCATAAACGATAAATCAGCTAAATTCAGCACAATGTGGCGAATGTCCTCTGTTTCCAAATAATTCGTCACCTTTTGTCTCAATGTCTCTGCGGAGTGATGATCAAGCTCCCCTGTCAACCGAATGCAAAGTACGCTCTCTTTTATTTGAAAATCAATATCAAGGCTCATCTTTTCTTCCTCCTTGCTCTATTTTCGGATAAAGAATGTTTCTCTTTCTTCACATGCAAATCCTTCACCATGACAAAACTAGTGATCATTCGTCACATTTAGATGTTCTTTTCGTTCATAGCAAAAAAGACTGCCAGTTGCAGCAGTCTTTCACCTTTTACTTCCATTTAACAAATTCGGCCATAGCCCGTTTGAAGAACGTCCAAACACCGGCTTTTTCCATATCTTCTTTCGCTTCAACAGGACTTTCATGAAGCACTTTTCCATCTTTTTTCAAGATGATGGTGCCAAGTTTCGTTCCTTTTGAAAATGGGGCTGTGACATCTTGAGTTAATTTAATTTCTTTTTTGATCTGATCGACATTTTCGCCTTTTTTCGTTAGAAGAGAAATCGGTTCAGACGTGACAAGCTGAATTTTTTTCTTTTTCCCTTTGCTCACTTTGATCTCTGCTACATCTTGACCACGCTTGTACAGAGGATGCGTTGTATATTGACTAAAGGCGTAATCCAGCATTTTGACGACTTGAGCATTTCTGTCTTTTGGTGTGCTTGCGCCGAATACAACAGCAATCACACGCATGTTGCCTTTTTTAGCGGATGCAGTTAGACAGTATTTCGCCTCGCCTGTAAACCCTGTTTTCACCCCATCCACACCTGGATAAAATTTAATGAGACGGTTTGTATTCACAAGCCAGAATTTTTTATCCGTGTTCTGACGAAGATAGTCTTCGTATACACCTGTGAACTTGGTGATCTCTTCATATTTCAACAGCTCTTTCGCCATTTTTGCCATATCATGAGCCGTGCTGTAATGATCTTTTTCAGGAAGTCCTGTTGGATTTTGAAAGACCGTTGAGGTGAGTCCAAGCTCTTTTGCCTTTTTGTTCATCTGCTCAACAAACTGTTCTTCAGATCCAGCAATATGTTCTGCCATGGCAACTGAAGCATCGTTTCCTGACGCAATCGCAATGCCTTTTAGCATGTCTTTAACCGTCATTTCTTCTCCCGGTTCAAGGAAAATTTGTGAGCCTCCCATAGATGCTGCGTGATCGCTCGTTCTTACTTTATCAGTCATTTTTAATTTCCCTTGATCCATCGCTTCCATGATGAGAAGCATCGTCATGATTTTGGTCATACTTGCAGGGGCAAGTTTTTCATCACTGTTTTTGTTGTAAAGCACTTTTCCCGTGTCACGTTCCATTAAAATCGCTGATTTGGCTTCATGCGCCAATTCTGATGTTTGTTTTTCTCCTGGCTTTTCAATCTTTTCTTTTGCCATCGCTGATGGTGAAACCATTGAGATAAGGATCATTAAAGTAAACAATGCACATATATGACGTTTCAAGTGGCAGACCTCCATTATCGTAATCCTTTCTATTTTTTCCTCATAAAGGCTGTTTTATTCAGAGATCGTTTGATTGCCATAAAAAAAAGCCCTCTGTTTATGAACAGAAGGCTTTTTCACACGATCTATGAGAGTTGTTTGACAACTTCTTTCACTAAATCAAGGAAACTTGCTTTCACTTTTTCCGTCACTTCGATCACTTCATCATGAGAAAGCGGCTGATCTAAAATACCTGAAGCCGCATTAGAGATGCATGAAATACCAAGTACTTTTATGCCTGCATGACGTGCCACAATCACTTCTGGCACAGTCGACATACCGACTGCATCAGCGCCAAGCGTTCTGAGGAAACGAACCTCTGCCGGTGTTTCATATGAAGGGCCTGTCATTCCTGCATAAACCCCTTGCTGCACAGATATGCCTAAATGTTTAGCCGTTTTCTCTGCAAGTGCCAACAAATCTTTATCATACGGTGCAGACATATCAGGGAAACGAACCCCTTGACTGTCGTTTGGTCCAATTAACGGATTGGTCCCCATCATATTGATATGATCTGTAATCAACATAAGATCGCCAGGATGGAAGGACGTATTCACACCGCCCGCTGCATTTGTCACAATACATGTCTCAATGCCGATTTCTTTCATCACACGGACAGGAAATGTCACCTGCTTCATATCATACCCTTCATAGTAATGGAAACGTCCTTGCATGGCACAAACGACCGTGCCTTGCAGCGTTCCAATGACGAGCTGGCCTGCATGCCCTTCTACTGTTGAAACAGGGAATCCAGGAATATCTTCATATTTCAATTTGATTGGATTTTCAATCTCATCGGCTAAAATGCCAAGACCTGAACCTAAAATCAATCCAACTGTTGGTACATATGTCGATGCTTGTTTAATATATGCCGCCGCTTCTGAAAACTGTGCTCCCACGTGATTTCCCCCTATTTGAGTTTAGATAAAAAGCTTGTGCCGTATTTTGGCAGCGTTGATTTAAAATTATCTGCTACCGTTGCCCCAAGATCAGCAAATGTTTTCGCTGTTGGCAGCTCATTCGCTTCTTGATGCTTTTTGCTGTAAGCAATAAGCGGAACGTATTCTCTTGTATGATCTGTTCCGTGATGAACCGGGTCATTTCCGTGATCTGCTGTGATCACAAGCAGATCATCCTCTTTTAATAGATCAAACACTTCAGGTAGACGTGCATCAAATTCCTCTAGTGCCTTACCGTAGCCTTCTGGATCTCTTCTATGTCCATAAAGCGCATCAAAGTCGACAAGATTTAAGAAGCTCAGCCCAGTAAAGTCTGTTTTCAGCGTCTCCACTAGCTTGTCCATTCCATCCATGTTGGATTTCGTTCTGAGTGAAGAGGTGATTCCTTCACCATCATAAATATCAGAGATTTTTCCGATCGCAATGACATCAAGTCCATCATCTTTCAATTCATTCATGACGGTACGGTCGAATGGTTTTAATGCATAGTCATGACGATTTGGTGTTCTAACAAATGCCCCCGGCTCCCCGACAAATGGACGAGCGATGATGCGCCCTACCATATATTTTTCATCTAAAGTCAGTTCACGTGCGATTTCGCAAATGCGGTAAAGTTCGTCTAATGGCACAACTTCTTCGTGTGCAGCAATTTGCAGCACAGAATCTGCTGAAGTATAAACGATTAAATCGCCTGTTTTCATATGCTCTTCGCCAAGCTCATCCAGAATTTCTGTACCAGACGCTGGTTTATTTCCAATGATGCCGCGCCCTGTTTTTTCTTTTAATTCATTTAACAGTTCATCTGGAAAGCCGTCTGGAAAGACTTTAAATGGTGTGTCGATGTAAAGACCCATGATTTCCCAATGCCCTGTCATTGTGTCTTTCCCGTTGGATGCTTCTTGCATTTTCCCATAATACGCAAGCGGTTTTTCGTCCGCTGGAATTCCTTTAATTTCTTTAATATGACTTAGCCCAAGCTTCGCCATATTCGGCATATGAAGCCCGTTCATTTTTTCAGCAATATGTCCAAGTGTATCTGCACCTACATCATTAAAATCAGCAGCATCAGGTGCTTCCCCGATTCCTACTGAATCCATCACAATGAGGAAAATACGTTTATACTGATAATCAGGCATAAAAAAGCGCCTCCTTCAATATTCTTGTCCTTTCACCTTTCACAACTGGAGAGGTCAGACATCTCAAGTATAAACCGTTTTCAAGTCAATTGACAACCATAAACGGTCCAAACATAAAAAAGCATGATACACGTTCACCGTGCCATGCTTTACTTATGCCCTTGGATGGAATTTGTGATACACGTCTTTTAATCTTGTTTTTGTGACATGTGTGTAAATTTGTGTAGTAGAAATATCGGCATGTCCGAGCATTTCCTGTACGGCTCTAAGATCCGCACCGTTTTCAAGCAAATGTGTCGCAAATGAATGTCTGAGCGTATGAGGCGTCAGTTCTTTTTGAATACCTGCTTCTATGGCTCGTTTCTTTAAGTTCTTCCAAAAGCCCTGCCGCGACATTTTTTTTCCGTGATGATTCAGAAATAAAGCATCGGCCGGCTGTTTTTTGAGCAGCTTGTTTCTGCCTTTTTCTATATACACTTCAATCGCACTTGCAGCAGCTTCACCAATAGGCACGATTCGCTCTTTTCTTCCTTTTCCAAAACAGCGGATAAACCCCATGGTCAGATGCACATCTGCAAGAGTCAGATCAAGCATTTCACTTACGCGAATACCTGTTGCATATAAAAGTTCGAGCATGGCTTTGTCACGGTAGTCAAATGGTGTTTGCTGCTTAGGTGTATCGAGCAGCTTTTCTACCTCATCTAATGATAGAACTTTCGGTAATTTCCGCTCTGTTTTTTGTGATTCAATGTTCCATGACGGGTCATCTGTTGTCACTTTTTCACGGAGCAAAAATTGATGAAAGGAGCGTATCGATGATAGATGACGGACGGACGTTTTACTCGATTTCCCCTCGTCTTTTAACTGTTTTAAATAATGAATAATATGAAGGCGTGTGACGTCTTTTACATCTGTCAATTGTTCATGCGTCATTAAAAAAGACAAATAGTTCTGTAAATCTCTTTTATAAGAGACAATGGTATTTTCAGAGAGTCCTCTCTCTACTGTCATAAAATGAATAAAGTCGGATAATTGATCCTTCAATGGTTTCTACTCCCCGTTTTGATAAAAATAAATCAATCGATCCTGCCACCTGTCTTGTTTCGGCTGATCCATTTCCATCACTTTTATCGCTGCACCTTCTGGTTTATCGTAACGATGATAGCTTTCATATTCTGAATTTATCCATATCATAGCATAATAGAACAGGACGGTAAAACCAGTGAACAAGATAAATACTTTCATTACTTCACCTGTTGTTTTGAGCCATTTTCGCATGTTCTTCATGTCCTTTCTCGTGTTCTCATTACTTCAGCATATGCCAGGTGGGACAAGGAATATACAGCGAACATGCAAAAAACCTTTTCATTTTAAATGAAAAGGTTCCAATTCGGATTATTTGCCGGATTCATCATCATGACACCGGTGGCAAATACCATGGAATGTCAATCTATGATCCTTAATTTTAAATTTCCAGTCGCGTTCAATAATTTCTTCAACATCTTCTAATAAATCATCTTCTATCTCATCGACTGTTCCGCATTCCATACAGACAAGATGGTGATGGAAGTGAGCGGCTCCTTCTTTGCGAAGATCATATCGCGAAACGCCGTCTCCAAAGTTAATTTTATCAACAACTTTCAGTTCAGTAAGCAATTCTAACGTCCGATAAACAGTAGCAAGACCAATTTCAGGAGACTTCTCTTTTACGAGGAGGTATACATCTTCTGCACTTAAATGGTCTTCTTCATTCTCAAGCAGTACTCTTACTGTTGCTTCACGCTGTGGCGTGAGCTTATAGCTGGAAGAATGAAGCTGTTTCTTAATTCGATCAATCCGATTTTCCATTGACTTTCCCTCCTACGCCACATTACTTGATCATTATATCAAATGATGTGCAGAGAGCCAACTATAATCATTTTAAATTGATAAATAAATTGATTATTATTTAATAACGATTACAAAATCATCAAAACAGAACACCTGCCAGCTTTTTCATCAGCATAAATGATAAGTATGATTCAAAAAAGGACGAAAGAGCAGCGAGGGTTAAAATCATCAGTAGAACAGAAGCATACCGGCCAAACCAATGGATTGGCGCTTGACTGATGGTTTTTTTCATAAAAAGCTGACCAATTAAACGAATGGAGAACGCAATCGCACAAGTTCCGATCACTAAATACGCAGGAATGAGCAAGATATTTTGAGGAAGCACCGAGACAAAAGATAGAAAAAAACCGCTAAGCCCCATTTGATTGACCAAAAAACCGACAGTAAACCCAACTACAATCCCTTTTAAAAAGATCATCAGAAAAATAAGCGGCAGGCCAATGATGGAAATTCCGAGTATCCACATGAGGCCCAAATATTTCATATGATGCAAAAAGCTTTGCAAAAACATTTCTTTTGATTCTGCTGCTTTCTCATTCGTCAGTTGACCAAAAAATTGATTTAAATAGTAGAATAAATCCTCTTTCTGACTCATTGTCATACTATTGACGATAATGGCTCCAAAAATGACGCCCATTAAAAATAGTACAGAAACAAACAAATAAATCGATAAATGATCTTTCACGTGCTGAAGAAGATGTTCTTTCCAAGACTTTTTCCGCATGCGCCTTCCTCCCAAATAGTAAAGGTTACTAGATTCTATGAGAGAGCAGACGAAACATGACAGTTTTATGAAAAGAAAAAACGAGAAAGCAGCTGCACACTGCTTTCTCGTTTCCTTTATCGTGCAGCTTTTTGTACGTTCACAAGCCCAGCCCCATAATAAAAAGGTTCGCCAAGTTTTGTTGCCGTTTTTGTCAGCCTTTCACGCAATTCATCATTTGTGAGATTCGGATGTTTTGATAGAATGACTGCCGCAGCACCAGCTACATGAGGTGATGCCATAGACGTTCCACTCTTATATCCATATTCGTTATGAGGAATGGTACTTAATGTTGAAACGCCTGGTGCTGATACTTCCACTTCCTCCCCAACAGAGGAATCAAAGGCTCTTTGCTTTCGTTGATCCACTGATGCGACTGCCATGACAGAGCTGTATTTGGCCGGGTAATCTATCGTATTAAGTGACCCGTAGCTCCCAGCATTTCCTGCAGATGCGACAATGAGAATCCCGTTGTCATATGCTCGATCGACCGCTTCTTTCAGCGCCTCCGATTCACTTGCTCCCCCCATACTAATATTGATGACATCCATCTCATTCTCAATCGCCCATTCAATGCCTTTAATGATCCAGCTATAGTAGCCGTCACCATTTTCATCTGCCACTTTCACCGCATAGATCGAAGCTTTTGGTGCCACACCAACGACGCCTACCTTATTATCTAATGCTGCGATCGTGCCTGCAACGTGGGTTCCGTGTTCATGCGGGTCAACGAGCGGATCGGACTCTGTTGGAACAAAGCTGACACCACCAGTTACATGTAAATCTTCATGCTTGCCGTCGATTCCACTGTCAAGAACAGCTACTTTGACATTCTGTCCGGCATATCCTCGTTTATGTACCTTTTGTGCTTTAATGCTTTTGATACCATAAGGGACGCTTTGACCGCTTGTTTTTGCTTTTTGGTCTTCCTCAATAAAAGTAACTTCTTTTGCTTGATGTAGTTTTTCTTTTGATGCTTCGTTCAACGAAACTTTCATCATATCTATTTTATCTATTGATTCTTTCACATGACCGCCAGCTTTTTCAACAAGCTGTTTTTGTGTTTTGTCTTGAACGGAAGAAGAAAAACCGATCATATACTCTTTTTTTGCTTGATCCTTTGCAGATACATCTGATGCGCCGAATGTCATCGATGCCAGCAGCATACTTGCCATACAAAGCCCTGCTCCAAATGATTTGACCTTCACGATACCCACTCTCCCTTTCATTTCTTTTTGTCATTTAACTACATTTTTAGACAAAAAGAAACGACCGTTTGTCCTATTTTTTAAAATTTTTCCAATTATTTGATCTACTTGTCACAAAAAAGCAAAATAAAAATGCTTATGATCCTGTTCATAGCGATCATAAGCATTCCTATCTTTATGTTTTTTCATCATATGTTGCAAGGCTTCTTGTTTTGTTTTTGTCTTTCTTTCGTGTGTACTAAAATGCGGTATATTTCCTCTCGATTGTTCTGGAGTTCGACTGTGCTGCCTTTGAAGGTGTTCTCTCTTTTTCTTTGCTTTGCTTTTTCCCATTTCGCAAAACCCCTTTCGTTGTCGTTATGATACATGAAAGAACCTAAAAAAGATAGACGTATACACGCCTATCTTTCTATTCTCATCATATCAAGATGCGGAATTCCATCCTCATCATAACAATCTGAGACAGCTTCGAAGCCAAACGATTCGTAGAACGATTTCAAATAAGCCTGTGCTTGGATTTTAATCTTTGTTTCGCCTAATTCACTGAGCTTTTTTATCGCCTGATCGAGCAGGATCTTCCCGTAACCTTTTTTTCGGCCGGTCTTCGTCACAAGGACACGGCCAATGGATGCCTCTTTGTACATGATCCCGCTTTGGAAAATGCGGCAATAAGCCACAATCGTGCCGTTCTCTTTGGCGATTACATGCAGCGCCTCTTGATCACGATGATCAATTTCAGGATAAGGACATGTTTGTTCTACAACAAACACATTCACTCTTTCCATTAAAATCAGGTAAAGGTCTTCTTTAGACAGTTGTTCAAATGTGTGACATGTCCATTTAAGTTGATTCATGATTGATATCCACCTTACCGTAGACCCCGCCTCCTCCAGCGATCAGTCCAACTTCACCTCTTCTTGCTTTGATGATGTAATCGGCTGTTTTCTCAGGCAGGACCGCTTTTAATTCTTGTTCTGTTGCTTGATGAAGAATATTCATCTCTGTATGAAAGACAGCTTTTAACTTTTCTAACGTTTTGGCTCCAACACCCGGAATAAATTGAAGGGGAAGCTGGTGAACATAAGGAGGCCTTATTCCTTTGTCACTTTCTTGGTCAGCAAGCTCCTTTAACCGCTCACTCACCCCTTTTGTCATTCGGGTATGGCCGCATGCTTGGCACTTTTCTTGCTCCTGACTGTCAGGTCTTACCCCGCATTTCTCACAGGTCGTATGATAATACTTTCCGAGCCGCGGAGCGAGCCCATAATTTCCAGTGATGTTTCTGCCATCTTTTCCTTGAAGCGCTAGCTCGAATTCAGCAAAGGAGGCATGATCCATTCGGATCTTAGTATATTCCCGCGCAATTTTCCCTAAAGAATGGGCATCTGAATTTGTTAAAAAAGGATAGCGGTTTAGCTCACTTAGCTGGGAGGCCATAGACGTATCACAGCTAAGGCCAAGCTCAACAGCATCAATGAGTTCTGGATCGAATACTTCGGTTAAAGACGTATTGACCCCTTTGCCATATAAACTTTTATGCGGCGTAAAAATATGGGCAGGAATAAATAATCCCCCTAGTTCCTTCACCTTATGCTGAAGCGTTCTCCCATCCACATATAACCGCTGTGAACTCAAATGCACATTTTTCATATGAAGAGAAAGCCATGCGGAAAACTCAGACATTTTACGAAGCGTGGGCATAAAGGCAAGCACATGAATCGGACCTTTTGATTGGTCATCATTGATTTCTAGCTCACTGCCTAAAAGCAAAACGGTCTTTCCAAATGATAAACCGCCATCGGTTAGTTCAGTGTACGTGCCTTCCTCTACACCTTCTATCAGTTCTTCTAGTACTTCGGGAGATTGTGCATCAATGACACCAATCATCCCCATCCCTTTACTTTGAGACGCTTCAATGAGAATTTGGTCAATGGTCAGTGACCTTGCACCTGTAATTTTGACAGCCCTGCCTGTTCTTGTTCGACCAATATGAATATGGATATCTGCAAAGAATTCCCTCATTTTGTAGACTTAAGTACCTCTTGCAATTGTAAGTATTGAATGGCATAGGCTGTTTTTGCATCATAAATATGCTGTTTTTCGATGAGGTGCAGCGCTTCTTCTAATGAAACTTCCATCACTTCGACAAATTCATCCTCATCCAGCTCTCGTTTCTCTTCAAGCGGGACCAGCTGATCGGCAAGGTAGATATGAACAATTTCATCCGCAAACCCTGGTGATGTATAAAAGGCGGTCAGTTTTTGGAGCGCCTGAGTAGTATAGCCTGTCTCTTCTTCCAATTCTCTCAGTGCTGTATGTGCCGGCTCTTCCCCTTTTTCTAGTTTTCCAGCCGGAATCTCAACGATGGCTCTCTCCAGTGCTTTACGGTATTGCTTGACCAAAATGATTTTATTTTCGTCTGTACGTGCAATGACGGCTACTGCACCTGGATGTTTAATGATTTCGCGTTTGCCTGGTTTTCCGTTCGGCAATTCTACATCTTCAAGAACCAAGTCAATGATTTTTCCGTTATATAATGTTTTTGACGATAATGTTTTTTCTTCAAAGTCCTTCAATTTTGTCAGCTCCTCGTTCTACTTTCACTTTTTACTTCATTCATTTTAACATAGATGTTTTAAGAGAAGCCAAAATGCGGATGCCTGCTTCAATGCGCCTTTTGAAATCACCTAGCTTGAATTCCAGAATTGTTTCACTTAATGTGAAAGGATAGGAGTGTGATTGAATTGAAAAAAAGACGAATTGGCACCTCTGATCTCTTGGTTAGTGAGGCGGCACTAGGATGTATGTCCCTTGGGACTGAAAAAGAAAAAGCGCTCTCTTTATTAGATGAAGCCATTGATCTTGGGATTAACTATTTGGATACAGCTGATTTATATGATTTTGGAACAAATGAGGAAATCGTCGGGGAAGCCATTAAGAACAGACGCCAAGATTTGATTTTGGCCACTAAAGGCGGCAACCGCTTTGAAAAAGGCAAACCTGGCTGGGACTGGGATCCTTCAAAAGCATATATAAAAGAGGCAGTGAAACAAAGCCTGAAACGACTTCAAACAGATTATATTGATTTATATCAATTGCATGGCGGCACAATTGACGATCCAATTGACGAAACCATCGAGGCATTTGAAGAATTGGTTGAAGAAGGTGTCATTCGCTATTACGGCATATCGTCGATCCGTCCGAATGTCATTAAAGAATACGCCAAAAAATCAAATATCGTGAGCGTGATGATGCAATATAGTTTACTCGATCGTCGCCCAGAAGAATGGTTCTCTCTTCTTGAAGAACAAAGCATTAGTGTCGTGGCAAGAGGTCCTTTAGCAAAAGGATTATTAACTGAAAAACCCCTTTCGCAAGCAAGTGCGGCGATTCAAAAGAACGGGTATCTTGAATATTCATTTGAAGAGCTCCAGCAAATCATTCCTTCGTTAAAGAAAGTCGCTTATGACCTATCACTGACAGAGCTGTCCATTCAATACTTGCTCAAGCATTCTGCAGTCAGCTCTGTTGTTTTTGGCGCAAGCTCGGTGAAACAGTTAAAAGAAAATGTGGCAGCGGCAAATGCACGTTCATTAAGCGACCAAGAAGTTAAAGCTTTGTCATATTTCACAAAACAGTCTGTGTATGAGACGCATCGTTTGAATCAATAGAAGACAAATGGAAGAACAGCTTGCCACTTATGTTTTGTTTTAATGTACAACCCTATTGGTGCGATTCTGAAATGAAGTGATACGAGGGAGTCAGACGTGTTTTCTCTCAGCTCATGTAGTATGTATTCATCTCAATGATATAACATAAAAAAGGGAGCACCATAGCTCCCTTTTTTAACTTTTATACTTTCTCCAGTCTAAATGACTTTCATCTAGCAGCTCTGAGAAGCTTTTATTTTTTTCTTTTTCTTTCTGTTGCCGAAGGAGGTCTTGTCGTTTTTGTTCTTCTCTTTTTTCTGTCTCGGCGGCCAGATTCTGCTTCATTTGAAGGAGCTGCTGTTTCACATCATCCTTTATGCCGTCCTTTAGCTTTGCTTGATCTTGATTGGTCTTTTTCACTTTGCCTCTCTCCTTTTGCTTTAGTGTATCATCCGTTTTATTTGCTCAGCAAGAGTCACGCCAAACTCCCAACATGTGGTATGATCTTCATAGAAACCCTTCGGAAAGGAAGAATCAGCTTGAAGAAGAAATGGCTCGCTATACTCGCCTTGGTATTATTTCCACTCGCTGCAATCGGCATTTTTTTTACCAATAAAATGATGTATATACGAAAATTAACGGATGAAGAGCTCATCAAACGAGAATCAGATGAAGGGCACTATCATCACGAGGAGTTTCAACAGCTGCAAAAAGAGAAAGTTTGTATTCCTTCAGCATTTGGTTATGATCTTCATGGCTATTTTGTACCGATCCCTCATACAACACGTACCATCGTTCTTTGTCACGGGGTTACAGTCAGTTTGATCAATTCCGTGAAGTATATGAAATTATTCCAAAAGCTTGGATGGAATGTACTGCTTTATGATCATAGAAGACATGGGATGAGCGGCGGAAAAACAACGAGCTATGGATATTATGAAAAAGAAGATTTGGCTCAAGTCGTCAAGTGGCTGAGAAAAAGGCTTGGGGAAAAAGCAATCATTGGGATACACGGAGAATCGATGGGCGCAGTCACAACTTTATTATATGCTGCAAAACCGGATGCAAACGCCAATTTTTACATCGCTGATTGTCCTTTTGCTTCCTTTGAGGATCAGCTTCTGTATCGATTAAAAACAGATTTTCGTCTTTCAGGACAGTGGATTCTTCCACTAAGTGATCAAGTGTTGAAATGGCGGGACGGATACAGCATTCGGCAAGTTTCTCCACTTGATGTCATCGATCAGGTGAAAGAACCTATCCTTTTTATTCATAGCCTCCATGATGACTATATCCCTTGTGAGCAAAGCGAGCAGTTATACGCACGCAAAAAAGGTGATAAACGGCTATTTATTGCGCAACATGGTGCGCATGCGATGTCTTATAGTGACAATAAGGAAGTCTATGAACAAGAGGTCGAAGCATTTCTGGAAGCATTTCAATTCAATCAAAATGAAAGAGGAGAATGAACAGCCGTTCGTCTCCTCTTTTTGCTAACTTATACGATAGTCACCACTGTTGTATGGTGTCTGCCCGCCAGCTCCATATGGCTCTCTTCCGATTGCTGCTGACTCATGACCGATAACCCTGCAGTTGCTGCCAATAAAAGAACTATCAAACTCATTTTCATATAAATGACCTCCATTTTGAATTTTTGATATGGCTTGAATTTTCCTTTCGTAATACCGGGTAGAAACTTCAAATAATCCAAGCTCATTATAATAATGAGCCGCATCAAGTGCCAGTTCCTCAATATCTGGGTATAAACGCTTGTCCTCCAACAAATCTAATGTATCGTCTATGATTTTTATTTCTGCATCAACGTATAATGCTTTTAAAAACTGAAACTTGCAGATGTAAATTTCATCTTCTAATTCACAGGCTTTCATAATACCTTGTTGATAGAGAGTTAACGACTCTTCTATTTGTTTTTGTTTAAACAGGATTTGGGTCAGCATAAATAGTGGGTCTAGAGAGCGATTCAGATGGGTTAAATTCTCCTTTTCAAACACTTCAAGAGAGTCTTTGAGATAGCGACTTGCTGTAGCAAGATCGTTCATTTGGTAATAGCAGTTACCTAAGTTGAAAAGGGCCGAACCTATGACTCGAGGGTTTCCAATTGAGCGTGCTCGCTTTAGAGCATTTTTAAAGTAGGGCAATGCATGTTCATAGCATTTCAAATCATCATAGTTTGCACCGATGACAAATTCACAGTGGATGATTCTCAGCGTGTACGTTCTGTAGGCAGAGTACGTATCTAACGCTTGCAAAGCATAGTGCATCGAAAAGTGGGTTTGTTTCATGTGGTAGTATATTTCTGCTAATTTAAAATAAAATTCTGCTCTTTCTATATCATCTGATATGAGATTGAGCTTTTTTTCTGCGGAACGGTAATAAGCAATGGCGCTCAAATAGTTTCTCTGTTCAAATTCAAACATCCCTGTAAAAAAATGAACATAATATTCAAGCATATCTGTTAATTTGTTCTGCGAATGTTCAATTGTTTCTAGAAGCTTCTTAATCTCCTCATCATTCGAGGCTTTTTTTGCCGGTTCAAAATATTCAAGCATGACCTTATGTCGAAAATCCATCAGCTGGTAAAAAAGCAGCAAGTTCTGATCTTGCTCCATCTCAAGGATTTCCTGCTCGATCTCGGCCTTTAGCTTCTCTGCTTTCATGACATGAAATCCGCAAATCTGCCTATACCATTCGTTTATTTTGATTCCAACCTGAGGCGATGACAGCTTGAGCTTCAATTCACCTTAGCACCTCCCTCCTCATGTACGATACATGTTGTATTCTATCATATTTCCTCGAATGGAAGAAATATGAAATGTCGTTTTTCGTAAAGTTTTCGGTATCCCGCAATAACCGCTTTCATTGCCGATTTTTCGGCATTTACAGTCTCTATTTTTCTCTTTCTATTTTTCTCATTTTGTCTAAATGTTTGTTAAAAATGACTTTTTATCGTTGAAAAATCTCATTTTTCAAATTAGACAGTTCTCCTGTTTGATGAGATGATGATGGCACAAAAAAAGCCCTCTTCAGCAAAGGGCTTATAACACATCTGTTACGTGTTCCATATTCTCTTTTATCCAACTGACTGCTAATTCAAGCGTTGGAAATTCTTCCGTTTCAAATGTGACTTCATCTTGGAGAAGCCAGACGTCCTTTTTTACTGAATCCATTCCACCGATTGACCAGTGCAAAAGGCTATATGGATGATTATTATTTAAAAACGACACCCACGTTTTATTTTGTGCCGTATTTTGTATCACTTTCAGCTTTTGATCCACTACGTTTCCACCTTACTTTACAAGTATACCCATTCTCGGGCTGAGTATTTGTTGAGGACTTTTCAACATAAGTGTATTGGCTTTTTCATTAAAATCAATCGTCATTTCCTCGTCAAAAAACACCTTTTGTGCTGTGTGTATATATAGTTTTAAATGTTGGCTATTTTTAAGTGGTTCCCATTCACCTGTTCTTTCACTTGTTAACCAAAGCATCGGTACGCCACTCACTGCACAGCCACAACCTTCTGAATCGTAGCGAAGCAGTAATTCCTTCGTTCCGTTTCCTGTTTGCTGTTTTTCTATATACGTTTTAGCCAGTTCTGTGATGTGAATATACATGGCGAACATCCTTTTTAAATTGATGCTTACATTGTAACACATAAAACACCATAAAACATGACACACGACTAAATCCGAAAGTCATACTCTTTGAAATACACGCTCTTCTCACTAGGATTATATCTATCTATTGGCTCTTTCTGCATCCTGTTTTTTAGAATTATACTGATGACGCTATCAATTTTAAAAGAAGAAACAGGAGGTTTTAGATCGTGAAAAAAAGATTATCTCTCTGCTTTATCGGGGCGTTGATATTGATGTTGAGTTTCACTATGCCCAACATGAAAGCGGCATCTATCCTTGATGAAGTACGAGAAAGCTATGCGACTTATACGGGATCTGGTTACTCAGGGGGCGCCGCTTTATTAGATCCTATTCCCTCTGACATGAAAATTACAGCTTTAAATCCCCATGACTATAACTATAAAGGGGTAAATGCGGCACTTGCAGGGGCTTACCTTGAAGTAACGGGGCCAAAAGGAAAAACCGTTGTGTATGTAACCGATAAATATCCAGAAGGAGCAAAAGGAGCTCTTGATCTTTCTCCTAATGCCTTTGCCAAAATTGGCAATATGGAAGATGGGAAAATCCTAATTAGTTGGAAAATTATAAAAGCACCGATTAGCGGAAATGTAGCTTACAGAATAAAAGAAGGTAGCAGTGAGTGGTGGGCTGCGATTCAAGTGCGCAATCATAAATATCCGGTTATAAAAATGGAATATTACAAAGATGGACAATGGGTGAACATGGAAAAGACCGACTACAACCATTTCCTTGGCTTTCATATGGGGTCTACATCTCTTCCTGTTCGAATCACAGATATTCGCGGGGTCATAGTAAAGGATCAATTACCCGCTCTTCCATCTACTGCTGCTTCACAGGCCTATATTGTAAAAGGCAATGTTCAGCTTCCTAATTAACCGAGGAGAAGAGGCAGCTTATTTAAGAGCTTCCTCTCTTCCTTCTTTATCCCAGCGATATGCCTCATTTTCTATTTTTTTTATGATTTCATTCTTTCCTGCCATATAGCTTTGTATATCTTCCGGATACTGCTTTGCTAATTGTTCCTTGACAGACGCATACGCTTCAGCTCGTTCTGGGTGGACTCTTAAGTAATCTCGAAACAATAAATGTCTTTTCACATCAGGATGATTTCTTTCATACACATGGACATGATGCGTACGATTCAAGCCACCCTTTTGAAAAAAGCGTCTCCCTTTTATACCATTTTCACCGAGCGCTTCGTATCCAAGGTGTTCAAATCTCTCTTTTTTTCTATCGATCTCTTCTATATCGCTTACTTCTATTAATATATCTATAATTGGTTTGGCAACAAGTCCTGTAACTGACGTGCTGCCTATATGGTAGCCTTCTATCCAGCTCTTTTGAATGATTTGCTTGAGTCGCTGCTTTTCTTGACGGAATTCTTCATGCCATTCTTTTTTGAATTCGACAACCTCAACCCTGCGTCGCGGTGTCCATTTCATTTTTGATAGGGTGAGCTCTTTTGCCACATGAATGACATTTGTTTCAAAAAACCCTAATTTTTCATATAGCCTTTTTGCAGGGGTGTTTTCCTGCCCTGTGGTCAGTTCTATCGGCACATTCTTCTCTATGATTGTGGACATAAGTCTTGTTCCAATACCCTGCTTTAGCGCTTTTGGATGCACAGCCAATCGACTTATGATCAGACAATCTTTCAGCTCTTCATAAGAGACTACACCTAATAAGAGATCATGTTGCTGAAAACCAATAAATTGCTCTTTTGCTTTCATGACATCTTGAATGGTCTCTTTTAATGGCGGAAGATCAGCATAGCCAATTTGTTCAGCTTCTTGTTGGTATGCAGCTAGTTGAATATGTAAAATCTGCTTTGCTACATCAATTATTGTGTGATCTAAATGAACAATCATTTCATTGCCTCCAGCTTCTTCACAAATAACACACGGTCTTCATGAATGCCATCGTAATCTGAAAAGACTGAGATGCCATCTACTGTTTTATCTCCCTTTTCTATCTGAAACCCGAGTTTTGTATGGTAAGCAATGGAGACTTTATTGATAGGAGCTGTGACAGCTTTAATTGTTGTTCTTCCTTCCTTTTCAGCCGCTTCATAAAAAGCTTGATAGAGGATTTTACCTATCTTTAATTTACGGTGATCTGGGTGGACGCCAACAAAGTGAATATAGGCTTCATCCGAATGAGATTGCGATAAAAAACCAACCAAAAAGCCGATCAGCTCTCCCTTTTCAACGACAACAAAACTTGTTTGCTGGAAATGTTCAAAAAAGAGCTTTGGCAATTTTGCACGCAAATCTCTGCCTCCCCACCAGCTTTGAATGACGGATGTGACTGCGTAAAAATCTGACGGTTTCACTTGACGTATCATGATGGCCTCGCCCCTTTTTCCATTTTGGCTTTCCTTTGATTCGTTTTTTCTCAAAAATGCGATTGTTTCAATAGTCTACTGTCTGATCAAATGGTTGTAAAGACAGTATGCACGTCTTTTTTCATGTTCATTTGTTGGTTCTTCGTCTTTCAGCCGTCATCTCCTTTTAAATCTTCACACTTATTTCAAAAAGTTCACTTTTTGTGCGAAAGTTTCATTCATTTGTTATGTTAAGATGGTTCATATAGGAAATGGTACAAATGTTTATTGGAGATGATGAGATTGGTTTGGGTTGTTATTTCGCTTGTTGTGTTTAGTCTTTTAAAGCTGCTTGTCACCTCTTTGCCTTCTGGTGTTGTTGAGCGCCTTTTTAGCCGCTACGCCGTACATGCTAAATTAACAAGTGAGCAAACAAATATTACTTTTCAAGGTCGTTCGCTTGATGAGCAGCGAGCATCTGAAATCATTCAACATTTTAATGATGCGATCTTTATTGAACGCTATTATATTTACCCTGGTGATGAAGAACGCTTTCTTCATCCGAATGAAGGGCCAGCGCCGCTTACTATGCAAACAAAGCATGGGAAACATGATGTCACCCTTTATCTGTTCCATTATGATGACCATGTGGATGTGGTTCGGCAGTTTACACATAAGCCAAAGAAAAAGCTGATGGCTTATCGTCTGCGTTCTGAACCGCTCCAAACATTCCACAACATGGCACATGCCTAACAATCGTTGCAGCAGACGAGACGAAGTGTTCACCACTTCGTCTTTTTTGTATGGACAGCTTTTGAATGATTTACCAGTATGAATTTCACCTCATATTGTTTACAATAGATACAGAACATACGTTCTAAGAGGTGAAGTACAATGAATGAACGAGCCATTCTGCTTGTGGATATGCAGTCATTTTATGCATCAGTCGAGAAGGTGGAGGCGCCACATTTGGAGAATGTACCGCTCATTGTCTCTGGAGATCCAGAACGAAGAAGCGGAGTCGTCCTGGCAGCCTGCCCTCTCGCGAAGAAACGTGGCGTACAAAATGCATCAAGGTTATGGGAAGCACAGGAGAAATGTCCTGAAGCAGTGGTTGTACGTCCACGTATGCAGCGCTATCTCGATGTCTCTGTCATGATTACAGAACTGCTTGAACAATACACAGACCTTGTCGAGCCATATTCCATTGATGAACAGTTTCTTGATATTACAGGCAGTCTTACACTATTCGGCTCTCCACATGAGATCGCTCAACATATACAAACAACGATTATGAACCAGACTGGCATTTACGCACGTGTGGGCATCGGCCCTAATAAAGTGCTCGCTAAAATGGCCTGTGACCATTTTGCCAAAAAAAACACATCCGGCATCTATGAACTGAGTGCCGACCGGGTTGCTGCTGATTTATGGCCGCTTCCAATTGGAAAATTATTTGGCGTCGGCAAACGAATGGAGCATCATTTGAAACGAATGGGCATCAGTACTATTGGCACACTTGCTACTTATCCGTTAGACCGATTAAAAAAACGCTGGGGAATCAATGGGGAGCTTCTGCAGCGAACAGCTTTAGGACACGATCCCTCCCCAGTCACTATTCACACACATGATCAGCAAAAAGCCGTTGGGCATCATATGACCCTTCCCCGTGATTACGCATCTTTTGAGGAGATCAAAGTCGCTCTTCTTGAATTGAGTGAGGAAGTCGCTAGGCGGGCACGTTTTAAGCATTATCTCGGTCAAACGGTGTCTGTTGGTGTAAGAGGGGCTGATTTTTCACATCCAACAGGCTTTCATCGACAAATGAAGCTTCATTCACCGACACAGTATGGCTCAGATATTGCAGAGGCAGCGATTCAGCTATGCCAGCAGCACTGGGATGGCCAGCCCATTCGCAGTGTAGGCATTACCCTCTCACAGCTGCAGCCTGACAGCCACTATCAGCTGACTTTATTTGATCATCATTTGAAGAAAGATCAACTCAGCAAAGTATTTGATGAAATCCATCTGAAATATGGACCTGCGGCATTATTACATGCTTCGTCACTGACAAGCGCTGGGCAGGCATATCACCGCGCCGAAAAAATTGGCGGGCATTACAAATAACGGAGGCGAACAAGCATGAATCCCAATAAATTAACACCTGGATACAACATCATGTGGGAATCAAGCCGAATGATGCTACCAGAGCACCGAGAGCAACTACTTGCTCAAAAACGAAAGAAAAAAGAATATACACCTCTACCGCTCAGCTCCGATCAACTAGAGGAAATGAATGTTTTGATCACACAGTCGATTACCGAGGATCAAGCGATTTGCGTGACATATGTCTCATCAGGCATGAAAGCACAGTTTTGGGGCTGGGTGAAAGCCATTCATTATGAAACACGCCAAATGAAAATCGTGAATGACGAAGATGTTCTAAACCTTTCCTTACATCAAATTATTGCCATCGATCTCAATTGATTTTCGCAAAACGAAAACATGATCATTGAAAAACACGCTTCGTTTTTCCGAAAAAATTATGACCCATCAAGGCTTAAAACCTTGAAAACGAGGCATATGCTCTTCGAATGAACGGAACGGTTCAAGCTTCTCTGTCATTTGACGGATGACTCCTCCATCAAATTGTGTATTTAATTTGCACAATTTTTCATGTATGATTGGAACATCTTACAAACTCAGGGGAGACACAGCATGAAAAATAACTTACGCACTTTACATCCACTTAGTTGGACGATCATCATCGGCACGATATTTGGCCGAATGGCGACATCCATGAGCATTCCCTTTTTAGCCGTTTATTTGACACAAGTCAAAGGCGCCTCAGCCTCTTCAGCTGGATTGATCATTGCCGTCAGCTCTCTTATTGGGATTGTTGCGAGTTTTTACGGCGGCTATGTTTCCGACCGAATCGGCAGAAAAAAGGTCATGCTTTTATCCATCTTTGGCTGGACACTTGTCTTTGTTGGCTTCGCATTTGCAGATGCCATTTGGGTCTTCTTTTTTATGAATGCTTTAAATGGACTGTGCCGGGCGCTGTTTGAACCAACGTCTAAAGCACTCTTATCCGATGTCACCCCATCGAGCATTCGGTTGTTTGTCTTTAACTTACGGTATACGGCCATTAACATTGGTGTCATTTTCGGCCCGCTGCTTGGCTTATATCTCGGGTCATCAAAAACGACTTTTCCATTTCTCGTCGCTGCCCTCATTTACTTGTTGTACGGGTTAACGCTGGCATGGCAATTTCAAAAGCATCCAGTGGCTGCTCCAGAAAGCACCAAACAAATCGGCGTCAAAAAAGCTCTTTCCATTATTCAGAAAGATACGGTCTTTAGCATCATCCTCATTGGCGTTACTTTATGTTCATTTGGCTATTCACACCTAAGCTCAACACTGCCTCAATATTTATCGGCATCCCCTATGATTGAGGATGGCCCTAAACTGTTTGGGTATCTTTTATCCTTAAACGCAGTGGTTGTCATTGTCGTTCAGTACCCGCTGATTATGATCGCTAAGCGCTATTCAACGATTTTGTCATTAACGACTGGGAACGTGCTTCTAGCAGGCAGTTTGTTTGCCATTGCTTTTTCACAAAGTCTCGGTACGCTTGCTTTCATCATTGTCGTGTTTACGATTGGTGAAGTGCTGCTCTTTGCGATGATGGATCTGTTTGTAGACAATATTGCAAAACCTGAAGTGAAAGGATCATACTTCGGCGCAATGGGGTTTTCTCAGCTCGGCAGCGTCGTCGGACCGTTTGTCGGAGGATTGTGTATTGACTTATTTGGCGCAGCCCATCCCCTTTCTATTTTTTCAGTCTTGGCGATTGTCACCGCTGCAGGCGTTCCGTTTTTACTTATCGGATACTACCGCCTAAAAAAACGAACGGCGGCTGCCGTGGCTGTGAAAGTAAGTGGAGGTCATTAAAAAAACCGCTCTCAATTGAGCGGTTTTCTTTATACCCTGCGGATGGCGATCTCTTCCACCTTATGCTGATCGCCTTTTTTTAAAATCAAATCGGCTCTATATTTTGTCGGCAAAATATTTTCATATAAATTTGGCCGGTTCACTGTATTCCAAATCGTGCTTGCCATCTGATCTGCTTCTTCATCCGTCAAATCTTTGTATTGATGAAAGAAGGATTCAGGGTCTTGGAAGGCTGTTTCCCGCAGCAAACGGAACCGTTCTTTATACCAGCATTGAATTTGCGTCTCAGCGGCATCTACATAAATCGAAAAATCGAAGTAATCTGATACAAACACGCGCGGCTCATCCTTCAGATCATCCAGTGCCGGTGATTGCAACACATTGATCCCTTCAATGATCACAATATCTGCATCTTCTACTGTTTCATACACCCCTTCAAGACGGTCATAGGTCAGATGTGAATATACAGGTGCATGCACAGTTTGTTTCCCTGATTTTAATTCATTTAAAAACGAAAGTAGCGCTTTAACATCATAGCTTTCCGGGAAGCCTTTCTTTTCCATCAGCCCCCGATCTTTTAACTCTTTTTGAGGATACAAAAAGCCGTCCGTTGTTACGAGACTCACCTTCAGCCCATCTCCAAGCCTTGATAAAAGTGTTTCAATAATACGTGCTGTCGTGCTTTTTCCGACGGCCACACTTCCTGCAATCCCAATTAAAAAAGGGATTTTCGCATGATGCGGGTAGTTTAAAAAAGCATTGACATGCTGATTTTTTTGTTTTTCTGCAAAGACATGTAATGTCAGAAACCGAATAAGCGGTATGTAAATATCTCGCACTTCTTCTAGCGATAAGTAGTCGTTTAATCCTTGAAGTGCTCTCACTTCTTCTTCTGAAACAGATACCGGCATATATTCTCCAAGAGCGGCCCATGCCTCTCTCGTATGGCGTGTATATAGTGTATTAAAATCTAGTCGTTCGTCACCCAAAGTCTTTCCCACCAATCTAAACTAAACTCATAACCAAAAAGACGATAATCCGATTGTAGCTTAAAATGAAGGCGCTGTCTTTATTTTTCAACGAAAGTTTGCTTCTTTTGCGAAAAAAAAAGCATTAAATAAAGGAAAATGAGGGTAAATAAGAGTATTCAGTTTGATAGATAGAAGGGAGCACACCAAATGAAATATGTGATGATTGGCGGAGATGCAGCAGGAATGAGCTGCGCTATGCAAATATATAGAGAGGATCCAGACGCGCAAATTGTAGCTTTTGAAAAAGGAGAGATTTTCTCATATGGACAGTGCGGACTCCCCTACTTGATCGGCGGTCTCATTGATCATCACAGAAAACTCATCGCACGTAGCGCTGAAACTTTTCGTGACAAATACGGAATTGATGCCAGATGCTTACACGAAGTGACCTCAATTGACCCGGAGCAAAAAACAGTATCGGGTATTCATTCTAAAACAAAAGAGCCCTTTACAGAAACGTATGACCGTCTGTTAATTGCGACAGGAGCAAGCCCCGTCACACTTGATCTAGACAGTCATTCATTAGAAGGTGTCCACGTATTAAAAACAATCCCGCATGCGCTGTCTATTTTAGACAATCTAAAAAAAGACGTCACACATATCACGATCATCGGCGGAGGATATATCGGCTTAGAAATGGCAGAAAATTTAAAAGGGCTAGGCAAAGACGTTCATATCATTCAGCGGGGTGCAACACTTGGCCCAGGCTTTGATCCCGATATGGCAAAATATCTGAAAGAAGAAGCGGACAATCAAAGCATTCAAGTAGTACTTGGTGAAACAGTGCAAAAGTTAAAGGGCAAAACACATGTAACAGCTGTTCAAACAGACAAACAGACCATTGAAACAGATATGGTCATCATTGCCGTTGGCGTCACTCCGCAAACATCCTTTTTAGACAGCACAGGAATTCAGCGTCTTCAAAATGGTGCAGTTGTTGTGAATGAATACATGCAGACCAATGTACAAGATATCTATGCGGCGGGTGACTGCGCAGCAACCTATCACCGTATCAAAAAGGAACTGGACTATATTCCGCTCGGCACGACAGCAAATAAACAAGGAAGAATCGCAGGTTTTCATATGACAGGAACAAACCGTGCGTTTCAAGGCGTAACCGGCACAGCGGTGATGAAATTTATGGACGTGACAGCAGGGCGAACGGGTTTATCAGAGAAAGAAGCAAAAGACGCGGGCCTTCCTTTCTCCACCGTCACCATCGACAGCACTGACCACGCTGGATATTACCCAGATGCAGAGAAAATAAAAGTGAAACTGATTTACAGAAGCGATGATCACACCTTGCTTGGCGCACAAATCATCGGTAAAGAAGGTGTTGATAAACGAATTGATGTCATGGCAACTGCTCTTTATCAAGGGCTGACTGTGACAGACCTTGAAGATTTAGATATTAGCTATGCCCCTCCTTTTAACAGTGTATGGGATCCACTTCAGCAAGCGGCAAGACGAATATAGAAAAAGGAGTGAAGCCATTGACCATTCAACAAAATGCTACTATTGAAATTCCTGTGACTGATATCCCCCGGGCTGTCTCTTGGTATGAACAGATTTTAGAGATGATCGTTCTACATCAATCAGAAGAAGCCGCCATGCTCACTTTTACTCATGGCGAGGGACCTTCTTTTTATCTCGTCAAAACAAAACACGAGAAACGAATCTACTTTATGAACTCTTTTACAGGAGTTCGGCATAGTATGATTGATCTATTTGTGAAGGATTTAAAAAACTTTCACCAGTATTTAAGCGAGCATGAAGTGACCGTATCGGATATTCAAATATTAGCTGACCCAGACTTAGGCGGTTTAAGCTTCGAAAATGTTGATGACAATGTCTTTGGCGTCACCAATATTAAGCTCCATCAAACAAAAAAAGAAACCAGCCTGTGACCGGTTTCTTTTTTTTGTTATTTTTTCATCATCGCTTTACGTGCTGCTTTTTCAAATAAAAACGGGAATAATTGATACAATTTACTGCCAGCATTCATCCATCCTGGTAAATTAATCTCTCTTTTTTTCGTCATCATGGCGGAAACGACCTTCCCTGCTACCTTGTCAGCACTGAGCATCATAAAATCAACATTTTTCACATATTCACCACTGCGGTCTGCAATGGTAAAGAAGTCTGTCGCAATCGGTCCTGGATTGACGGTTGTGACATGAATTCCGCTGTCTGCCAGCTCCATTCTCAGGCTGTTTGAAAAACCGAGAACCGCATGCTTTGATGCGGAATAGATGGCGGATTTAGGGGTGGCAATTTTGCCTGCCTGTGACGCAATATTGATAATATGTCCCTTCCCTCTTTGTTTCATCTCAGGAAGGACCTTTTTTGTGCAGGCAATTAAACCAAAGACGTTGACCTCAAACATCGACACCATTTCCTCAATGGATGCGTCTTCGACGAGATCGAACACACCAAAGCCGGCATTGTTCACCAAAATATCAACAGCACCCACTTGTTGATAGGCTTGATCAATGTCCTCAAGCTGACTGACATCAAGCTGAACGATGTGACATACGCCGCCAGCACTTATAATCTTTTCTTGTACACCTGTGAGCTTTTCAATTCGTCTTGCCGACACAATGATTTCTGCTCCTTCGGCTGCTGCCAAGTACGCCATCTTTTCACCAATACCGCCTGAAGCACCTGTAATCCATATTCTCTTTCCTGTTAGTCGCCCCATTTATTTCACTCCTTCATTTGCTCGATAGTAGAGGGTTCCGTCTTTTTGCACTTCTTCAATTTGTCCAGCCGCTAAAAGCACATCAAGCTGTCCGACTGTCTCAGACATTGTCAGAAATAATGCTTCTTCATACAGGCCCGGAAATAGGGTGCGACAAAGATGAAAGGCGGTCATTTCCTTTCGTTGAAGCAGCTGATACATCGTATTGGCCCGTTTTTCCTGTTTTTTAAATCTTTCTTCGATCAATTCGTGATGAGAGGTAATGAGCTGGCCATGCCCTGGATAAATCGCCTGAATGGGCAAATGCAATAAACGCTTGAGTGATGCTTTATATTGAAGCAACGATTTTTGACGTTCTGTTCCTTTCATTGGCGCTTCCATTAACGGATTGGAAGAAATGGTCGTAAGCAGCAGATCACCGCCGATGAAATTCCCTGTTGTTTCATCTAAAAAAGAAAGATGAGATTGTGCATGTCCCGGGGTCTCTAGCACTTGGAAGTGCTCATGTCCCTTCAAACGATCGCCTTCTTTTATGACGTCATCGACATGTGCCGTACATGAATATGTATAGGACTGCATCACAATTCTTTCACACTCACCTTGACGAAGCGGCACACCTAACTGCTGAAAAAAATCATTCATAAAATGGATTTGACGCTGTTTAAACGCTTCATCCTGACTAATATAGGGCTCATTTAACTCGTGTCCGATGACACGGACATGAGGTTTCATCAGATCTAAAAGACCGACATGATCTGCATGATGATGTGTCAAAACCACTTGATCAATATCATCTATTGATAAATGATGTTCCTTTAATTGCGTGACAAAGGCATGCTGCGCCTCTTGTGTCATCGGTCCGCAATCGACTAAGGTCACGGCATCGCCTTTTAATACATATGCATGGACATCCCCCACCGCAAACGGTGTGGGGATGGATAATTGAATCATTTCTTCTTTCACTTTTATACGTCATCTCCTGATTTTTGACTCATAGATCATCTGAACTCACTCTTCTTTATTCATTGTATCTTGCAAAGGGCAGACTGTCATGCGGTTTAGATGGTCAATTTTTTTATCTCTCCCTATTGACACAAACTTGTCCATCGTTGCATAATGAACAACAAATATAAGATGCGCGATGACAAGGATTAGTAAGCAAAATAACGATGCAAGAGAGTGAGGTCCGCCGGCTGTAAGACTTCACCATCCTCTTATTTGCTGAACCTGCCCTTTGAGCTGTTAGGCAAACCTAAACGTTTCCCGCGTTAAGGGACTAGAGCTGAGTATGCATGATTGCATGCTAATTGAGGGTGGTACCGCGAAAAACCTTTCGTCCTTTGCAGACGAGAGGTTTTTTTATTTTCTACAAGGAGGAGCAGCTTATGAGTAAAATTGGATTTATTGGTGCAGGCTCAATGGCCGAGTCTATGATTAAAGGTCTTTTAAAGAGCGGCATTATGTCAAATGAAGATATCATTGTCACAAATAAAACAAATGAAAAACGATTAGAAGAATTAAATGCACGTTATGGAGTCAAAACAGATTTCGCGCGTTCCTTTATTTATGAAGAAGCCGATATGCTGGTGTTTGCTTTAAAACCAAAAGATGCGGAAAGTGGCATTTCTGAAGTAAGGCCCCATTTAAATGGACAGCTGATTATTTCTATTTTAGCGGGCATTTCTATTGAAACCATTCAGCATTATGCTGGCGCAAAAACGGCGGTGGTTCGTGCGATGCCAAATACATCAGCAGCCATACAACAATCAGCTACTGGCATTGCTGTCAGTGATGAAGTCACAGAGGCGCAAAAGGAAAAAGCAGTTCAGCTGTTTGAAACGATCGGTCATGTGACGGTTTTAGATGAATCACAGCTGAATGCGGTCACAGCCATTGCAGGCAGCGGTCCTGCCTTTATTTATCACTTGATTGAAGGAATGGAGCGAGGTGCATCGGAACTTGGGATGGACCAAGAGACAGCGAAATTGCTCATTTGTCAAATGATTGCAGGCGCTGCAAATATGCTTCAGGATAGCGGTAAGGAACCTGCTGAATTGCGCAAAGAAATTACGAGCGAAGGTGGAACGACAGAAGCAGGACTGAATACCCTTGCTTCCTATCAATTTGAAGAAGCGATTGTCGATTGTGTGAAAACAGCGACAAAACGCGCAGCAGAATTAAACGACATGTTTTCAGCGAGTACGTATAAATAATATAGAAAAGCACCTGCCTTGATGACAGGTGCTTTTCATCTATCACTCGATGCTCTCATGGACATGATGGCTTTGATTTGATCGAGGTGATGAATTTCATGTAAAGCAATGGTTTCAGCTAATATTTGGACTGTCATCATCCCTTCTTCAGGATGGAGACCTGAAAAATCCCATGTATCCTTTTCTAATAGTTGTAGTGTTTTGTTTCTGCTCTCTTTTAAGCGCTCGATCAATGCACTGACCTCTTGTGCGGTATACGTTTCATAAGCTCTTCCCTTCACATATATCTCTGGATCATATGATGCGAAAAGCGTGTGCTCATTTGATATTGCCTGCTCTATCCGCTCTGACCAGACTTCTTCTGTATCATACAAATGTCCAACAATTTGTTTAATCGACCACTTGCCTTCCCCAAAAGATTCATCTAATGTAGCCTCATCACATGTCCATAATAACTCCTCAAGCTTACGCAAACTCTCTTGAAGTGATGTCATGATCTCTGTTTTTGTTAGTACTCCTGTTTTCACTCTCACAATCCCCCTTCAAATATATGTAAGTATCATTCTATATCATACTCTATTTCTTTAGACAGAAGGTGATTAAAATCAAAAAGAAAAGCCCTATCATGGCGATAGGGCTTTCACTTAATTCATTTCTAGTAAAGCATGAATTGTTGATTCTAAGAGCGACGGCAAAACGCCAAAAGAGAATGGGACATGCAGCCGTTCTGTCCATTTGTGCGCATCCTTTCCTAATGGACCAACGTTGATGACAGGAACGTTAAGAGCTTCTTTTTCTCCTTGTGGTAACGAGTAGCCTTTTTGGTATAGCGGCATGTTGGCTGTATAATCGGCTATATCTTGATTTTCAAGCTGTAAGTAGCTTAAATCAGATAAACCAGGAAAATATTTGACTTCTTCTACTTCGATTCCATAGATCTCTTTTGCTTCTCTTTGAATCTTCTTTAAGGTCGTTTGAATATGCAGATCGTTTGTTGAAGAAACTGATGGGTAAAATGGCGGACTATAAAACAACACAATCAGTGCTCCATCTTCCTTACAAAGGGTCGTCAGTTCCGATACAATTTTGGTTGAAAAATCACGATCCCCAAGCTCACCCCGGTTGGCAAAGGCGTAGTTGACAATTCGCTCGACCTCCTGCTTGCCGGATCGTTCAGCAGCTTTTTCGTACAGCTCATGATACGTTAACACCGTGATGTTTGTATCGATGGGTGTAAAATGTTTAAAGCGTTGAAATGCAGCGGTTTTCTGTTTGAGATTGGCTTCGATTTGGGCTGCTGCTTGTTTCGCAGTTTCATAGAGGAGCCCGTGAAGCTCTTCACTAGAGCGGTTCATCATCAGAACATTAAATAAAGAAACAGCCGTGTGAGGCGTTTGAACAGAGTAAGCTTCTTTCAAATCCTTTTGCATCAAATTGGTCGGAGGCGGTGTCACTTCACCATCTACTTCCTCACAATAATCACTATTCAGTTCTAACAGCCTGTTTAATTCAGATACCATAAAATTTGCATTTAATCCTGAGAAGGGCTCACCTACATGTGTTTCAATTCCTTTGCAGAAAAATCCCGCAAGTACCTTCCCTATACTACCTGTATAGATGTATTGGTGCGCATCCCCGGGATACTTTTCAAACATCGGCTCACTGTTTAAACACGCGGTATACTCAAGGTCATACTTCTGCTTGAGTTCCTTTAGTTTCGGAACAGCCTCCAGCATTCCCTGTGAATTCACTTCTTCATCTGGCACTGTGACGAGCAGAATATTTCCTTCAAACCTCCCCGCCATCGCTCTTTCCAGCATGGAAAGCTGGACAGTCAGGCCTGCTTTCATATCCATGGACCCTCGTCCAAACAGCCAGTCACCTGAAGCTAAATCCTCTCTTGCCCTTTTTGGAAGAAGTGCACTTTTTTGAGAAAAGGACGCCATTAACTCTTCGGGCTTACACGCCATATTTTGAAATTCTCCGTAATCCTCTGTATCGACGACATCAAAATGGCTCAGGAGTAAAACAGTACGTGGCAGCGTACTTCGTTTGACAAGTGCCGTTAAAAAATACCGGCCATCTTTCATTGGATGCAAAGCCAAGTGATCAGGATGCTGCTCAAAATATGGCCGCTCCCTCAGCAAGTAATATAAATATTCCGCTAATGCGACTTCTCCCGTTGTACCAGATATGCTTTCATACTGCATCAGAGCTGTGAGTAGCTCCTTTAGTTCACTTTCCGTTTGCCATTTCATCCGTTTATCCCCCTTTGATGTCCATATCTTTCATTATACAAAATCATGTTCAAAAGCTATATGGTTTGAGCACCTTTTATGACGAATGTTTGAATGACTGTTATAATCGGCTATACCATTCTATGAGGAGGCGAAAGTAATTGGAAACAAAGCTTTTTTCACCTTGGACATTAAAAGGTGTCACACTCAAAAACCGCATCGTCATGTCCCCGATGTGTATGTATTCATCCCATGACCGTGATGGAAAATTACAGCCTTTCCACTTTGCACATTATATTTCCCGTGCGCAAGGTCAGGCCGGATTAATTATGGTCGAGGCAAGTGCTGTTTCACCTGAGGGAAGAATTAGTGATCAGGACCTCGGAATTTGGAGTGATGAGCACATTGAAGGATTTGCCTCATTAAACGAACAAATCAAAGCGTACGGAACAAAAACGGCCATCCAGCTAGCCCATGCAGGACGCAAGGCTGAGCTAGATGGTGACATTCTTGCTCCATCCAGCATTCCATTTGACGAGCAATCTAAAACACCTCTTGAGATGTCTATCGATCAAATAAAAGACACAGTTCAGGCGTTTCAAGATGCCGCTGTCCGCGCCAAGAAAGCTGGATTTGACATCATTGAGATTCATGGTGCGCATGGCTATTTGATTAACGAATTTCTCTCACCGCTTGCCAATCACCGGACAGATGAATATGGCGGTTCACCAGAAAATCGTTATCGCTTCTTGAGAGAAGTTGTTGATGCAGTCAATGAAGTGTGGGATGGACCATTATTTGTCCGTGTATCCGCTTCTGATTACACAACAAAAGGACTAGATATTGCAGATTATATTGGCATTGCCGCATGGCTGAAAGAGCAAGGAGTCGATCTAATTGATGTGAGCTCAGGCGCTGTGGTGCAAGCCAGTATTAAAACATTCCCCGGCTACCAAGTCACCTTTGCTGAGAAAATAAGAGAAGGTGCCGGCATCCAAACAGCCGCTGTCGGTATGATCACATCTGGTGTACAGGCCGAAGAAATTTTACAAAATCAGCGTGCTGACTTGATCTTTATCGGCAGAGAATTTTTACGGGATCCGTATTTCCCCAAAACAGCCGCTAAAGAGCTTCGTACATCCATCGAAAGCCCGCGCCAATACGATCGCGCTTGGTAACATCTTTAAGCAAAAAGGTGTCTATTTTTTGAAATAGGCATCTTTTTTGTTTTTAAGAGAAACATCTTTGCCTTTTGTGCCGTCTTTTAGCTAAAGAACCACTTAGAGGAGATGGAAGAATGAACTCGGCATTGATTGAAAGAACGTATCATATAGATGGACATCACTTTTATACAAGGCATCGTCAAGGAAAAAAGCAAGCCACCATTATTTTTGAAGCAGGATATGGAATTTCAGGCGATACGTGGGCGAATATCGCTCGTGATATTGACCCAGAGCTTGGTGTTTTCTTATATGACCGTTTAGGCAATGGAAAAAGCAGTGAAAGCAAAGAAGGAAGAACTTTGCATGATCTTGCGGATGATTTAGATACACTCTTACATCAAGCCAATATTCAGCCGCCATTTCTCATTGTGGCGCATTCATTTGGCTCTCTTGTCAGCCGCTTATGGGCAAGCCGCAGAAAAGAAGATGTTATCGGTATGGTCCTTCTAGACCCAGCAAGTGAGGAGCAAGAGCAGGTCATTCTGCCGCTCTTATCAAAGGAAGAACGCACTTCATATATGGCGCAATTCACAGCAGAATGTACACATGAGGACTTTGAGCAAATGCTGCGTACGATCAAAGAGGAGCAAACGCATTATGGAATGATGCCCCTTCTTGTCATTTCATCAGGCAAAAGCCGCTTGTTTCATCCAGCACATGAAGCTTGGCTCAGGCTTCATAAACGAATGCTCACATTGTCATCCCAAAGCGGATGGATTCAGGCGCAGAACAGCTCGCACTATATTCATCACGATGAACCACATATTGTGCAGCTTGCGATTTATGATGTATGGTGTGCAGCAAAACAGCCTGTCTCTTATTATCAAACAGCCAACTAAAAACAAAAACTCCTTGACCGGACATCAGTCAAGGAGTTTTTTCATTATACCGTTGGTGCTGATTGACTTTTCTCAGACAACAACTTTTCAATGCTGACAAGCTGAACGCATAACGTAAAGATGTCAATCGCCTGCTCTAGTTCTTCAAGTGTTGGGAACGTTGGCGCAATACGGATGTTACGATCAAGCGGGTCGTTTCCATAAGGATATGTCGCCCCTGCACCCGTTAGTGTCACACCGGCTTCTTTCGCTTTTTGCACAACAGCTTTTGCACAATGATCGAGTGTATTTAAGCTGATAAAATATCCGCCATTTGGTTTGTGCCACTCAGCGATATCCTTTCCACCAAGCTTTTCATCAAGGATCGAAAGAACGAGGTCAAATTTCGGCTTAATAATCGCTGCATGCTTTTTCATATGTTCCTTCAATCCTTCTGGATTCTTGAAGAAACGAAGGTGTCTTAATTGATTGATTTTATCTGGCCCAATGGTTTGAACTGATAGCTGTTTTTGAATAAAACTGACGTTGTCCTGACTAGATGCCATTAGTGCAACACCTGAGCCTGGGAACGTAATTTTAGAAGTAGAGGCGAACATAAACACACGGTTTGCATGTCCTGCTTTGTCTACTGCTTGAAAAATATCTTTTAACGTATCAGGCGTATCTGTTAGATGGTGGACTGCATAAGCATCATCCCAAAAAATACGGAAGTCGTCTGCTTTTGTCTGCATGGAAGCAAGACGGTCAACAACCTCATCTGAATACGTAATGCCGTCAGGGTTACTATATTTCGGTACACACCAAATCCCTTTGATGGCTTCATCTTCTGCAACCAATTTTTCCACCTGATCCATGTCAGGTCCATCCGACTTCATATCTACCGTAATCATCTCTATGTTAAAATGCTCACAAATGGCAAAATGACGATCATATCCTGGGCTTGGTGCAAGGAATTTTACCTTTGGAAGCTCTCCCCAAGGTATTTTGCTGCCATATACGCCGTGAGTCATAGCACGTGCAATTGTGTCATGCATCATATTCAGACTAGAATTACCGCCAATGATGATTTGTTCTGGCTTCAGATTGAGCACACTTGCAAAAAATTTCTTTGTTTCAGGAAGGCCTGTCAAGCCGCCATAGTTTCGCACATCTGTACCATCCTCAGCTGTCATTGCATCCTTTGATGTCACGACATCGAGCATGCCCATAGATAAATCGAGCTGTTTTGGTGAAGGTTTCCCTCTAGACATGTCTAAGTGTAAGTTTTTACTTTTGTACGTTTCATATTCTTTTTGTCGTGCTGCATATAGGTCATTTAATTCTGCTTCACTTAACGCTGTAAAACCGCTCATCTTTGATTGTGCCTCCCGTATTCTTCATAGTGTAATTCGTCATTTGTTTTTTCTTCACCATTTTACCACTACCTGAAAAAGAGCGTCATCATAAATATCAAAAAAATCACACAACTTTTTTTGACGATTCATCCAATTTTTACAGGGTACGGTCAATAGGAAAAGAAAAGAAATCATGTGCAGCTTCAGTCAGCGGGAATATATCGCGGGCTTCTTTGAGTAATTGTTTCAGTGACTCTTCCCCTTGGTACCGTGCACTAATATGGGTCAAAATCAGTCTTTTTGCGCCTGCTTCCTGCGCTGTTTTTGCTGCCTGTTCTGTCGTACTGTGATAATAATTATAGGCTAGTTCTGCATCTTCTTTCCCAAATGTTGCTTCATGGACTAACACATCCGCATTCTTGGCAAGCCTTGTTATATTCTCGCACAAACGGGTATCTCCTGAAAATGCAACGATTCTCCCTTTTTTAGGGGGTTCCAAATAATCGGTTCCATCAATCATTCTTCCATCTTCGAGTGTAACGGTTTCCCCATTTTTCAACTTCTGATACAAAGGTCCAGGTTTTACACCGATTTTTTTTAGGTCTTCGGCTTTTAGTGCACCAGGTACATCTTTTTCCACGACCCGATAACCGTAAGCTGGGATCCCATGAGACACTCGTCTTGCTTCTACTTGAAAGGTCTCATCTTCAAAAACGATCCCTTCCTCTATTTCTATGATATGCAGCGGATAAGTCAAATGCGTTTGTGTCGCTGAAAGTGTCGCGTTTACAAAAGCTTTAATGCCGCTTGGACCATATATCGTCAATTCATCCTCTCCGCCTTGAAAGGACCTGCTGCCAAGCAGACCCGGGAGACCATATACATGATCACCGTGCATATGCGTGATAAAGATCTTCTCAATTTTTCTTGGTTTAATCGTTGTATGTAATATTTGATGCTGCGTCGCTTCTCCGCAATCAAAAAGCCACACGGCTTTTCTCTCTTCTAAAAGCTTCAGCGCAGTGCAAGTGACGTTTCTTGTTTTTGCAGGAATGCCTGCACCTGTTCCTAAAAAGAGCAGTTCCATTACGATTTCCTCCTACAGCCGGTATACAATCTCTTCATTCATATAGAATACATGAAGACAGGATAAATGTGAATTCAGCGGAATTTTTGAAAAAAGTCAAACTCGGGCAGAAAAAGTCGAATCAAATGTTTGCTTTACGAACAATGAACCTTTAAAATAAAGAAAATGTACATACATTCTCGGTTTTTACAACAATGCTACGAATAAAGTGAGGTACTTTTCGTGAATACAGAAACTAACTATCCAAAAGCAGTCATTGTCATTTTTGGCGCAACAGGAGACCTTGCAAAACGCAAGCTCTACCCTTCTATACATAGACTTTATCATAGCGGAAAGCTTGGAGATCAATTCGCCGTTGTAGGTGTTGGACGTCGTCCTTGGTCTCATGAAGACCTAAGAGCTGTGGTAAAAGAATCGGTCTCTTCTGATGATGCAGAAGCAAAAGCAGAGGAATTTATTTCTCATTTCTATTACCATGATTTTGATGTCTCAAGCCCTGCTTCCTATCAAGCACTGAACACGCTTCTTTCTGGTCTTGAAGATACATACAGTATCCCGAATAACCGGATGTTCTATTTAGCGATGGCACCAGAATTCTTCGGAACCATTGCGAAGTTTTTAAAAAGTGAAGGCGTATCAGAAACGACTGGATGGTCTCGACTTGTTATTGAAAAACCGTTTGGTCATGACCTGCCTAGTGCCAAAACATTAAATGAAGAGATCCGAGATGCATTTACAGAGGATCAAATTTATCGTATTGACCACTATCTTGGTAAACAGATGGTGCAAAACATTGAGGTAATTCGTTTTGCGAATGCGATCTTTGAACCGCTTTGGACAAACCGCTATATTTCAAACATTCAAATCACATCGAGTGAATCATTAGGTGTCGAAGACCGTGCGAGATATTACGAGAGTTCTGGTGCACTGAGAGATATGGTACAAAACCATATGCTTCAAATGGTTGCACTACTAGCCATGGAGCCACCGATTAAGCTCAATACAGAGGAAATCCGTAGCGAAAAACGGAAAGCATTGCGTGCGCTTCGTCCATTCTCGAAAGATGAAGTGGATCAATTCTTTGTCCGCGGACAGTATGATGCAGGAACGATTGATGGCAATATGGTTCCTTCCTATCTTGAAGAGCAAAATGTCGACCCAAACTCCAACACAGAAACATTCGTTGCAGGAAAACTTCTCATCGATAACTTCAGATGGGCCGGGGTACCATTTTACATTCGTACAGGAAAACGTCTAGAAAAGAAATCCACTCAAATCGTGGTGCAATTTAAAGACATTCCGATGAACCTGTACTACGGAAACGGGAATTCCATGCATCCAAACTTACTTGTGATTCACATTCAGCCAGACGAAGGCATCACCCTTCACCTGAATGCTCGCAAGCTTGATGGCGGAACGTATGCTAAACCAATTAAGCTTGACTATCAAACAAATTACAACGACATCATGAATACACCAGAAGCGTATGAAAAGCTAATTCATGACTGTTTGCTAGGTGACGCAACAAACTTTGCCCACTGGGATGAAGTAGCACTGTCTTGGAACTTTGTTGATCCAATTTCAGAAAAATGGGCTGAAACCAAAACGTTAAAACCAAATTATCCTGCTGGTTCTATGGGACCAAAAGAAGCAGATCAGCTTCTTGAAAAAGATGGATATCACTGGTGGAATATATAAAATCAACAAAAAAAGAGCAGTCTCCCGATTGAGGGGGTTCTGCTCTTTTTTTAAAGTCGTGTTTTCGTAATTTCAACCGTTGAAAAATCAAATTTATCATAGCGATGATGGCTAAAGGAATATTCAAACGGCCGACCTGTGTTTAAATAAGCCACCTGTTCCACTTCTAGCACCGGATCCGTAGGGTCACAGCCTAAATATTGCTGATCAAGCTGATCTGATTTAGCCGCTCTAATTTTTTTGTGCGCTCCTGCTACTTTTAATTGCAGTGTGTTTGTAATGTAGCTATAGATGGAACCCAATAAAACCTCTTCATCTATTCCCTTAATGACATTGACAGGCATAAAGGTTTTTTCTAATACATATGGCTCTTCTTCTACCAAACGGAGCCGAATAATGTCATAGACAGGTGTGCTTGAGTCAATGGATAAATGAGCTGCCACCTCTTCACTTGGAAAATGCACATCAAAGCGAATGATTTGGCTCGTCACGTTTTTATCTGCCATCACTTTCGTGAACCCTTTATTTTCATGACCTGATACGTTGATCGCACCTTGATTTAGTGCTGCCTTCACAATAAATGTGCCATGACCTCTTTTTCTAAAGAGCAGACCTTCCGCCACTAAAAGATCGAGCGCACGCTTCATCGTCATTCTGCTGCATTTAAATTCAGCGGCAAGCGAGTTTTCATCTGGAATGGGTTGATCTTCTGGATAATATGCTGTTCCTATTCTTTTTCTAATTTCTTCTGAAATGAGTTCGTACTTTGTCATCTCACACCACCAACTGACTTGTTTTTTCATATCCTATTATAGCGCTTTCTAGCCTTCCTCTCATTCTACACTAAGCCTAGTGCGCTTAAAAGGTTCGAGCCACTTTCATTTCAACCCTTTCATCTTTACATAAGAAAAATACTTGCCCTTTTCAAGGAAAGAGCAAGTATCTTGATTAGAAACCATTATTCTCTGAAACCGATTGAAACCAGTAGCCACTTTTTTTGATGGTACGTTTCCCGTCTTCCTCAAGGTCCACTGAGACAAATCCATAGCGATTTTTATAGGCATTCGACCATGACCAATTATCCATAAACGTCCACAGATGATAGCCTTTTACATGACTTCCTTCTTGAATGGCTTGATGCACCCATTTAAGATGGTCAGAAATAAAATCAATGCGGTAATCGTCATGAATCATTCCTTCTTCATCCTGAAACCGCTCTTCTCCTTCGACACCCATTCCATTTTCAGAAATAAAGCATTCAATATTCCCATAGTCTGTCTGGACTTTTTTCAATATATCGTAAATACCCTTTTCATAGATTTCCCAGCCGCGGTACACATTCATTTTTCTGCCCGGCATTTCAAAAGAATCAAAATAATGATCTGGCATAAATGGTGCATCAGGGTGAGGCATATGTTCCTTTGCTTTCACTCTTCTTGGCTGATAATAGTTGATGCCGAGAAGGTCGATCGTGTTCTCTTGAATGAGTTCAAGGTCTCCTTCCTCCATAGCCGGCATCAATCCTTCTTTCTTTAACACGTCCACTAGCTTTTCAGGGAAATGTCCTTTCACTGCTGGATCTAGGAAGGACCGGTTAAAGAAGGCGTCAGCCATCTCAGCTGCTTCGACATCCCGCGGATTCTGGCTTCGTGGATACGAAGGAGTAAGGTTCAGGATAATGCCTATTTTCCCATCCTGCTTCATCTCTTTATAAGCCGCAATGGCCTTAGCATTTGATAAAATCTCATGAAATCCAACTTGTACTGCCTTTTGGAAATCAACTTCGTTTGGATAATGGAAGCTATACATATATCCACCCTCTACAGGGACAATCGGCTCGTTATGGGTAAACCATTTTTTCACCCGGTCGCCAAATAGCTGAAAACACAATGTCGCATAGCTGACATAATCGTCTACAACCTGCCTGTTTACCCATCCTCCCGTCTCCTGCAACGCCATTGGCATATCAAAATGATACAAGTTCACAAACGGTTCAATGTCATTCGCTATCAGTTCATTGATCACATCATTGTAAAAAGCCACAGCTTCTTCATTAACAGCCCCTTTTCCCTCAGGTAAAAGGCGTGACCATGAAATAGATAGACGAAACGAGTTGTGCCCAATCTCCTTCATGAGGCGGATATCCTCTTTGTATTTACGATAAAATTGTGAGGTTACACCTGGACCGACGCCCTGAAAAAAACGATTCGGCTCTTTTTCAAACCAGTGATCCCAAATGTTCGGCCCCTTTCCATCTCCTGGATAACTGCCTTCTGTTTGCGTAGCAGAGGCAGAAGATCCCCACCAGAAACCTTCTGGAAATGTATATAATTGACTGTTAGTTTCCATCGACATGTATTGAGTCTCCTTCACCTTTGATGTTTGTTTGTTTCGTTTTTTCTGTCGTGACTATTTTTTCATTTTTCACATTCATACGATCAATAAATTTTAGGAACGGGAACCAAATGACAAACACAATCATTAAATTAAACAGCTGAAGCAGACCGCCCGCTAATGAATTTGTTGCCATGACTCCGCTAATAAAGATCGGTACTGTCCAAGGTATATTCACGCCTGTCGGAGGCGGCACAATACCTGCGGCCATCGCAAAATAAGAAATACAAGTAATCACCATTGGCGCCAAAATCCATGGAATGAGAATAAGCGGGTTCATCACAATCGGTAAACCGAAGATAATGGGTTCATTGACGTTAAATAAACCTGGTCCTAAGCCGAGCTTTGCTACTTGTTTCAATTGCTTACTTTTAAGAAAAATTAAAATCGTAAACACAACAGCTAGCGTCATACCGGTTCCACCCATACCCACTGTATAGATTTCGATAAACTGCTTGCTGATAATGTTTGGAACCTCACCTGTTTTTGTGTAGCTTTCTAGATTTTGAATGGACAATGTATTCCAAATCGGGTCCATGACAGAGTTGATAATAATTTGGCCGTGGAGCCCAAAGAACCAAAGAATTTGTATAAAGAAAATAGCGATCAAGGTCGGAATGATACCGCTTCCAAGTCCGACAAGCGGCGCCTGAATCGCATTGTAAATCAAGTCATGCATGTTGGTTTTGAACCCTTGTGTAATGATGATATTGATCAGTAAAAAGGTTGTAAGTGTCAAAGTAGCCGGGATAAGTGCAGCAAAAGACTTAGAGACAGCTGGCGGAACCCCTTGCGGCATATTGATGACAAATTTCTTTTGAACAAAATAGCGATAAATTTCAGCAGACAAAAAGCCTGTGATCATTCCAAGGAACATTCCCTTTGCGCCTAAACGATCGACTGGGATGACGCCTGCAATGGATGCACCGCCCTCTTGTTCTAGTAAAAATGGCGTAAGGAGTAGAAAAGAGGCTAAAGCGATCACACCGCCAAAGACAGCTTCCACATCATAGCTTTTCGATAAATAGTAGCCAATCCCAAATACAACAAACACACTCATAATGCTGATGGTCGCACTAGGTGCAATATTCAGTGCAGACTGAACACCTTCCAGTGCTGTTTGACTCATGATCTTATCTAAAAATGGCAAATTCATTAATACGACCATGATGGAACCAAAAATTGTTAATGGGAACGCAAGCATAAAGGCATCCCTTAATACCCCTAGATAGCGATTGTTGTTCAATCTCCCAGCAATCGGAACCAAAATCGCACTTATTTTATCAAACATTGGTTTCCCCCCTTGTTTACACCCTTTATTGTTTCAGTGATTGCAATATCGGTAAGAGCTCTCCCACAAGCTCTTTTATTGTCATCGTTGACATGAAATGATCTTCGGCATGCATGAGCAGCAAGGAGAATGAAATCGTTTCTCCGCTTGCCTCTTGCTGTACCATTTGAAAATGGATATCATGTGCATTCCGCAAATCATCTTCCGCTTCTTTGAGAAGGTCAGATGCTACTGTTTCATGACCTTCTCTAAATTGTTTAAGAGATTGAAGCAATTTGCTTCGTGCATTTCCGCTGTGTAAGATCAATTGAAAACTGATTTGTTCTTCCGTGAGTCCTTCGAGCGTTTTCTTTTCCATCCTTTAAGATTCCCCCATCAATGAAACCGCTTGTTCATACGCTTTTTGTCCATCTGCTAGCCCATACGCCTGCATATCGATGACCTCTACTTCAATCCCATATTTTTGAGCTTCTTTTTGAAGATCCCCTTTTAAAAAGCTCATTTGCGGTCCAATTAATACAACATCGGCATGTGCCATTTCTTTTTTCGCTTGGTCTTGTCCGACTGCCCAAATCTCTGCTTCTTCCCCTATAGACTCAGCATGTGCTTTCATCTTTGTGACTAGTAAACTCGTAGACATACCTGAACTGCATGCTAATAAAATACGTTTCATTTCTCTCACCCCATTGTTGTAATAAAAGCGCTTCCAGTTAATATTATATATTTTTATTTTTAAATGTCTAGACATTTAATTTTATATGTATGTATTTTATTTTAAAAATGACCGTATCATTATTCATAACAAGCTTTCAGAACAAAAGAGATCTCATCCAGATATGAACGAGGCCCCTTTTCTTTTAAAAAATACTCTCCGAATGAACCATAAAGTAGCTTCTTCTTCAGAAGACAGTCTTTGAGAACTTTGTTAAAATAAGTGCTAATGACTTAGCTCATTCAAAAACCCATAAATCATGAGAAGTAACTGCCCCGAGATGGAAACAGATGCTATTCCCACTCAATTTGATAGATAGGTAAACGTCTTTTGCTGCTACTTTTCGAGTCTATTCATATCTTTGCAATCAAAAGGAGTCGATATCATGGCAGTCACTCATTTGTGTGAAGCCTGTAAAAGAAACGAGATTGATGTTGTAAAAACTTCTGATGAACCAGCTCAGCCTTATCGTTTATGCAATGATTGTCACAGGCGGCTCTTAACCTATTCTTTACGTCCAATTGAATGGTATCACTTAGCGATCATCCACTCTCCAAAGAAATTTTTATTGCACGATGATTTTTATGAAGAAGACGGAGAGGGTTGTCAGCCAGAAGAAGATGTATTGGTCACAGCAGAAGAGAAAATACCCACATTACAAGCGCTTCAACACGATTTGGAGTCTTTATTAGATTTCTCAATCACAAGATGGTTTCTTCAATACGATGTCATCAATGCCCTGAAAAAACACGATACACAAAAAATTTTGATGTCTGTAAAATCTAGATTTTATGGAACGGAAAATCATGAAGTTAAATCAAGAATGCTGGAGATCGCAGCTGATGTTTTAGGTACTACAGCTTCGGATTGGGTAAGAGAGCTTTGGGAGAATGATGCCGATAAATTTTTTCATCCGCTTTCTTGGGCAGCAGCCAGTAGTTTACCAGCCGAGGAAGGAATGAGACGTATTTTTGATCAATTGAAATGTGTAAGTGAAAAGGAATTGCCAATGACGGCTCTCTCCAGCCTATATCGTTTCCGTTCACATCACATACTTGATTGGATGGAGTCTCATTGCTCCTCTTTTAACGACAGTTGGGGCAGGTTGGCATCAGCATGCTTTCCAACATGGCTCAGAATGAAATCATGGCTAAACAAAGGAAGACCTTTCAGTTTAATTGCACTCGATACAATGGCGAACTGTCTAGCAGTTAAAAACGATCCATTTATCGAGGAGTTTTCTCCTAAAATACTTCGTACAGATATAAATGAAATAGAACCTATTTTATATGATTATCTTCAAAAAGATGGCGTTCCTCGTGTCAAAACCAAAGTAGGCATCATCGTGAACAACAAAGAAGCCATATTTGAATAAGGCGTATAAACGAATAAAAGCGTGTGAATGTTTATACACACGCTTTTCACTAGTCTTCACATGCACATACTAGATCATAATTTGATGTTGTGTTATCCTCTGGGCCCAGCCCGTGATTATCACGATTATCCTTTTCCTGCTTGGAATCCAGGGTACTTGGTCATACCGCCGTCTACATATAACGTCAACCCTGTCACATAGCTCGCCTCTTTTGATGCAAGCCAGACAGCACATGCTGCCACTTCTTCCGGTTTTCCGATATAACCAATCGGTATCAGCTCAATGACGCCCTTTTTCAATGCTGGATCATCAAATTTTTCGGCATTGATCGGGGTATCAATTGCGCCTGGTGCAATGCTGTTTACACGAATTTTTTTAGGCGCATATTCTAGTGCCAGCGTTTCCGTCAAAAGCTTGGCGCCTCCTTTACTTGCTGCATAATGGACAAAATGAGGCCACGGAATTTGCTGATGGACCGACGACATATTAATAATCGACCCCTCGATCCCGTGTTCTGTCATATACTTTAATGCATCACGGCACCCTAAAAACATACCTGTTAAATTGGTGGACATCACTTTGTTCCAGTTATCTAGCGTCATTTCAGTTGAAGGAACTTCATTTTCAATTCCTGCATTATTGATCATGACATCAAGACTGCCATATGTATCAACAGCTTGATCAATCATCGCCTTCATGTCCTCTTCTTTTGAAACATCCCCTTGAATTTTGACAGCCTGTCCGCCACTTTTTTGAATCTCAGCAATCGTGTCGTCCGGGTTTTCTTTATCTGAGAAATAATTGATCACTACATTGGCTTTTTCTTGTCCAAACCGGCGTGCCATCGCCTGACCTATCCCTGTACCTGCTCCTGTGATGAGAACTGTTTTTCCTTCCAAATCTGGATACATTCGCTTAAACCTCCTATTTTGTAAAACCTAGTAGCACACCGCCTGCGATAATCATCAAGCAGCCTGCAATGACAAAGCTTGTTTTTGATGCTTTCTCTTTTAATAAATAAATACCGCCTAAAGTCGAGATGACAATTCCTGTTTGAGACATGGAAAAACTTACTGCTACGCCAATGAGTGGAATCGCCAAAAGAAGTCCTAGATTTCCTGTCGACCACACAAGACCAGCAATGATATTTCTGAACGTATATTTGCTAAACGGGTCTTGCTTTAGACTAATCGCTAACGATGAAAGCAGCATGCCGACAGATTGTGGAACGAGCGCAGACCAGCCATCTATATGAAACCATCTTAAAATGACGACATATCCGACGTAGCCTACGGTTGAGATGAGCAAAATGATAATTCCCTTTTTAAAATTGCCGCCTTCGTTTCCGCCACTCTTTTTTTGACCGAGGGATGTCATGACAACGCCAGCAATAATAAATAAAATGGCACAAGAACCAATAAGTATGACCGTCATGGTTTGCCATTCTTTGAAAACGATGACACCAAATAATGTCGTGCTCACAAGCTGCATACCCGTTGATAAAGGAACAGCCTTTGACACCCCTAGAAAGGCGACACTTGAAAGCTGATTCATTTGCCCAATACTCCAAAAGATCCCAGAGATAACGGAAACCGCAAAAATAAGCGGTGTCAGTTCCGGCATTTTGATCAAATAGGCGCCGATTGAAAACAAAAAAGCGCCGAGGGTAATGCCGAGTGTTTGCTGATAGGCATTACCGCCAAGTTTGACACTGATGAGAACAATACTTCCCCAAAATATCGCTGGGAGAAGTGCATATAAAATGCCCACTTCTATCCCTACTTTCTGTTCTTTTTTACTTAGCATCCCTCTTTTTCGGATTTTTAGCCGAATAGATGTAAACACAAAAAAGACCTTACCAAAGGTAAGGTCACAGCGTGTAGACAAACCCTCGCATTCGGTGTCAGTCCTGCAAAGGTTTTCTATCACGCTAAAAAGAAGACAAAGGGCTAAAACCAAGTTCATTTTAGCCCTTTGTCAACAATCTAAGACCTTACCAAAGGTAAGGTCTTTTGAGGTTTTATACTTATTTCATCCATTCAGTATGGAAGACGCCTTCTTTATCTGTGCGCTCATACGTATGTGCGCCGAAGTAGTCACGCTGTGCTTGAATTAAGTTAGCTGGAAGGACAGCTGTACGATAGCTATCAAAGTAAGCTAGTGCACTTGAGAATGAAGGAACAGGAACACCTTGTTCTACTGCAAGTGAAATCACTTTACGAAGTGATGATTGATAGCTTTCTACGATATCCTTGAAGTAAGGATCAAGCAATAGGTTTTTCAATTCAGGGTTACGGTCATATGCTTCTTTGATTTGCTGCAGGAAGGCTGCACGAATGATACATCCACCACGGAAGATCATCGCAATTTCACCGTATTTCAAATCCCAGTTATACTCATCAGATGCTGCTTTCATTTGCGCAAAACCTTGTGCATATGAGCAGATTTTACTCATGAAGAGAGCTTTTCTAACAGCTTCGATTAATGCTTGTTTATCTTCAGCTGATTGAGTTGGCTCAGGCCCTTGAATTAATTGACTTGCTTCCACACGCTCATCTTTCATCGCAGAAATAAAACGAGCGAAAACAGACTCCGTAATGATTGGAAGCGGGACACCTAAATCAAGTGAGCTTTGGCTTGTCCATTTTCCAGTTCCTTTTTGGCCAGCTTTATCTAAGATGACATCTACTAGCGGCTGGTTCGTTTCCTCATCCACTTTTGTGAAAATGTCAGCTGTGATTTCGATTAAGTAGCTGTCAAGTTCGCCTTTATTCCACTCTGAGAATACTTCATGAAGCTCCCCTGCTGATAAACCAGCGACATGCTTCAAGATAAAGTATGATTCAGAGATCAATTGCATGTCTCCGTACTCGATACCGTTATGAACCATTTTGACATAATGTCCTGCTCCATCTGGACCGATATACGTTGTACAAGGCTCACCATCTACTTTCGCAGAGATGGCTTCTAAAATTGGTTTCACTAGCTCGTGCGCTTCTTTTTGACCGCCAGGCATGATAGAAGGACCTTTAAGTGCGCCTTCTTCACCGCCAGAAACACCTGTACCAATGAAGTGAATACCACTTTCCGCAAGCTCTTGGTTACGTCTTTGTGTATCCTTGTAATATGTATTTCCACCATCAATTAAAATGTCACCTTTCTCTAGGTGAGGAAGTAATGATTGAATGGTTGCATCTGTTGCTGCACCTGCTTTTACCATTAAAAGAATTTTACGCGGCGTTTCAAGCGATTGAACAAATTCTTCAATGCTGTATGTGCCTACAACGTTTTTCCCTTGTGATTCTTGAAGAAACTCTTCTGTTTTGCTGCTAGATCTGTTATAAACGGACACGGAGAAACCGCGGCTTTCAATATTTAGGGCAAGGTTTTTCCCCATAACGGCTAGTCCAACGACACCGATTTGTTGTTTTGACATAATTCTGACGTCCCTTCTAACACACTATATTGATTACTGCTGAAATGATGTACCCTTTGAAATTACCACAACATCACCTCTTTTATCAAGTTTTCAGGCTAGTCATTTCCTCTTTCGTCCTGAAAAAAGTCTTTATTAAAACTTGTACCACTTGTTTTGCTCTCTTTTTCCTTAATGGTCACTCCTCTTTGGATGAGTGGTTTACCATATTTTTCTTTCAGTCCGTCTAAAAGAGATTGGAGCGGTTCGTCTTTTGCATCTTCTGTATAAGAGAATAAATCAAGCTGCTTGACGGCTGATTTTCGTTCCACAAGATCGGTCCCCGTCACACCTAAAAGTCTTACTGGCTGGTCATTCCAATGCTTTAGGAATAGCTGCTTTGCCGCCTCAAATAGATCTTCCTTTCGATCAGTTGGATTCGTGAGTGTGACGCTCCGTGTGATATTTTTCCAGCTTGCATACCGAATCATAATGAGCAGCCGGTTTGCCATCACTTCTTTTCTTCGTAATCTGGCACTCACCGATTGCGACAGTTTCTCTATTAATGAGACGAGTTCATCTGTATCATCAGAATCGTGAGGAAGAGTGGAAGAATTTCCGACAGATTTAAATTCGTATATTCTTTCTGGGTCGACAATGCCGTCATGCTCTCCGTTTGCCTTTTGCTTTAACCTCGGTCCATTGATGCCTAATAACTCTTTCAGCGCATATTCATTCGCTTTCGCTAAATCTTCAATTGTATGAATTCCGATGGTTTTCAGCTTATCTGCCGTTTTCTGTCCAACCCCATGCATGTCACCTGCAGGGAGCGGCCAGAGCATTGTCGGGACATCTCGTTTACGCAAAATGGTAATGCCCATTGGCTTTTTCCAATTAGACGCCATCTTCGCTAGAAATTTATTCGGTGCAATGCCAATACTCGATGGAAGCATGAGCTCTTCTACGAGCCTCGTTTGAATATCATGAGCGGTTTTCACGGCATGCTCAGCATAAGGTGTATCGGTTAAATCAATATAGCCTTCATCAATTGAAACGGGTTCAACTAAGTCACTATATTCTCTTAGTATGGTAAACATTTCTTGTGAGGAGCTGCGGTACCGGTCGAAGTTGGGTGTACGCACAATCAGTCCCGGACATAGCCGCTTCGCTTCCCAGAGTGGCATCGGCGGCTTCACCCCGAGTGCTCTTGCCTCGTAGCTGCAAGTCACAACTATCCCTTTGCGCTCTTTTGCATTTCCGCTAATGGCTAAAGGTTTCCCTCTCAAAGAAGGATCATACGCCATTTCTACCGATGCATAAAAACTATTCATATCAATATGAAAAATGATTCGCCCCTTCTTTTGAGAATCAGCCATTCGCTTGCCCCCTTAGGTGATCTACTTTCCTTCACTTCACCGTGATTTCACCTGTTTGTTCCATTAGACATTTCATATGGTGTATAGTACACTGTGAGTAATGAAATGGATGTGATAATCATGATTATTGATACATTCAATGAAGTCTTTTTCCTTGTTGAATTCTTTACGATTATTCTTCCAGCGCTGACCGCCATCGGTATTGCCTTCTTATTAAAAGACTGCCGAATGAACGAGCACCTCGGAGGACATCGTTTAGAAGAGTTGGATGCATCTTGTTTGAATCGAACAGACTTTCTGTTTATCATATATGATCGCATTACAACTTGGATTAGTAAAGTCATTCGAATGAAAAGATCATCAAATGATGATGAAGACCATTCGCTTCCTCTCTCTTATTAGATTTTATTATTGAGGAGGAAATGAATTGAAACGTTTATTGACTATTTGTACGACTTTATTTTTTATGATGGTAGCGTCACCGGCATTTGCTGCAAGTGCGCAAACAAATACAAGCTCTGATGGGTTTTTCCATCATTATTTTGTTCAGCCTTTTTCTGAGTTGATTATCTGGCTTGCGAACTTTTTCCATGATGACTACGGTTTATCTATTATGTTCGTGACATTGATTGTCCGGCTGCTTATTTTCCCACTTTTTGCAAACCAATTTAAAAAGCAGAGAGTGATGCAAGAGAAAATGGCACTCGTTAAACCTCAGATTGACCAAATACAAAGCAAATTGAAAAAAACGAAAGAACCTGAAAAACAAAAAGAACTGCAAATGGAAATGATGAAAGTATATAAAGACAACAATGTGAACCCGCTGGCAATGGGCTGTCTGCCGATGCTGATTCAAATCCCAATTGTTCTTGGCTTTTACTCAGCAATCCGCTCAACACCTGAGATCGCAACACATTCGTTCTTATGGTTTAACTTAGGACAAACTGATCTTTTGGTGGCGATCTTTGCAGGGGCCATGTATTTCTTGCAATTTTATGTCACACAAAAATTCGCAAAGCAATCAGGCACCCAAACAGAAGCCGCACTGAAACAAGCAAAAATCATGGGCATGATTTTCCCAGTCATGATGCTGTTTCTATCAATTAATGCTCCCGCTGCTCTTCCTTTATATTGGATGACAAGTGGACTTTTACTCACCATTCAAACGATTATTTTAAATGTGATGTACCAAAAATCAAAAACAAAAGCTGCGGCAAACGATTCAATTAACCCAGCAGCTGAATAAATGATAGCCCCCTTACCCGAACATGATAAGGGGGCTTTATTTGTCTTCTGTAGAGCGCAACAAATAAAAGATGCGTGAGCTCCGGCACGCAAAATGACCCCTTATCCATGGATAAGGGGCCTTTGTTTATGCTAATTCCTCTTTCAATCGCTCAGGCAATTGATCAAGATCCTCAATTTTCCCTAGAAACTTATTAGGGTCCACTTGTAAAATCATCTTGCTCTCTCTCTCAACGACGCCGAAGAAATATTCAGATGCTTTTGTGTTCATATGAAATGGCTTGATCTCACTTAGCTCGATATCAATGATATCTTTTGCATCAGAAACAAGGCAGCCAATCATTTGATCGTTTAATTCAAATAGTAGAACCTTAGACTGTTCGGTTACATCCAGAGGTTTTCCGTGCAGCATGACACCTGTGTCACTGACTGGAATGACCTCTCCTCTTAACGACATGAGTCCTTTAATCTCTTTTGGAAGGTTCGATACTTCTTGTAAATAAGGGACCTTCTCAATTGAGCGTATATGTTCTACGCTGATACCAAAATCCTCTTGTCCCACTTGGAAAATAATGATCTTTTGCGTGCTCACAGAGTCTCCTGCCTTTACGATGGATTTGTCGTTTCTTCGATAATGGCGAGAACCATTTCAGCTGTCTTGACTAATTCTTCAATCGGCATTTTTTCATTTTTCGTATGAATATCTTCATATCCAACAGCTAGGTTGACGGTCGGGATGCCGTTTCCAGCAATGACGTTTGCATCACTGCCTCCCCCGCTTGTCTGTAGTTCTGAAGGACGGCCAATTTTCGCAGCCGCTTTTTTCGCCACTTCAACGACTTGATCGCCGTGTGAGAATTTAAAGCCTGGATACATGATGTCAATTTGTACATCGGCACTTCCGCCCATTTCTTTAGCGGTTTTTTCAAAGGCTTCTTTCATTTTCGCTACTTGCGCTTCCATTTTTGCCGGTTCTAAAGAACGTGCCTCTGCCAAAATATCCACTTGATCACAGACAATATTCGTTTGTGTTCCGCCTTCAAAGCGGCCGATATTCGCCGTTGTTTCTTCATCAATACGGCCAAGCGGCATGCTCGCGATCGCTTTTGATGCAATCGTAATCGCAGAGACGCCTTTTTCAGGTGCCACACCTGCGTGAGCTGTTTTTCCGTAAATGGTTGCACGTACTTTCGCCTGTGTTGGCGCAGCCACGATGATGGTACCGACCTTGCCATCTGAATCAAGCGCATAACCATATTTTGCTGTCATCAGTTTCGGATCTAACGCTTTTGCTCCTACAAGTCCTGATTCTTCACCAGCTGTAATGACAAATTCAATCTTGCCATGCGGTACATTTTTCTCTTTTAGGACACGGATCGCTTCAAACATTGCAGCAAGCCCTGTTTTATCGTCAGCACCAAGAATGGTTGTGCCATCTGTCTTGACATAACCGTCTTCAATGACTGGCTTGACACCATTACCTGGTACAACTGTATCCATATGAGAAGTAAAATAAATCGTATCTGCCTCTTGATTCCCTTCAAGTGTGCAAATAAGATTGCCTGCTCCATGACCGGTTGTCTCTTTTGAATCATCTTCGACTACATTAAGCCCTAAACCAGTAAATTTCTCTTTTAGGACTTCAACAATTTTTTCTTCATGTTTCGTTTCTGAATCGATTTGAACAAGTTCTAAAAATTCGTCTAATAAGCGTTTCTCATTGATCATGATGATGTTCCTCCTCTTATAGCGGCATGTTTCCATGCTTTTTTAACGGTCTATCTTCTTCCTTACTGCGAAGCAGGTCAAATGAGCGAATGAGCCGCTCTCTCGTTTCATCTGGCATTAAAATATCGTCGATTAATCCTAATTGTGCTGCCTTCATGACACTAGGTTCATTGTCCACCTCACGCAAAGCAGGATGAACAATTTCGTCTGCAAACGATTTTCCCATGACATCAATTTCTGCCTCTGGCCATGCATACACAAAGTCAGCACCTAAGCCCTTACTATTCATCGCAACGTATGCACCGCCAAATGCCTTTCGCAAAATCACAGTGATCTTTGGAACGGTCGCCTCAGCGTACGCATACAGAAGCTTTGCGCCGTGGCGGATAATGCCTGCATGCTCAGCTTTCTCACCTGGCAAAAAACCAGGAACGTCCACAAGGGTTAAAATGGGAATATGAAATGCATCGCAAAATCGAATAAACCGAGCCGCTTTATCAGCAGCATTGAGGTCAAGGCTTCCTGCCAGCACCTTAGGCTGATTGGCTACAAGACCAATGGAAGACCCTTGTAATCTGGCAAAACCTGTGACGATATTTTTGGAGAAACAACGCTGCGTTTCAAAAAATGAGCCGTGGTCGGTGATCGCTGTCACCACTTGTTTGACATCATAAGTACGTGATGGCTCCTTTGGCAAGATGTTCCCAAGATCGCTCGCATCATGCTTTTGCACCTTACGATGAATGACAGGCCGTCGTTTCGTTGGTATGTACGTTAAAAGCGTTCGAACTGCTTTTAACACGTCTCTCTCATCTTTCCCTGTATAGTGCACATTCCCGCTTGTTTGATGCTGAACCGCTGCACCTCCAAGTCGGTCAGGACAGACCGTCTCTCCTGTTGCTTTTTCTATCACTTTCGGACCAGTTAAAAACATATGAGCTGTTTGCTCCGTCATGAATACAAAATCCGTCAATGCAGGTGAATATACTGCACCTCCCGCACAGGAGCCTAAAATAACGGATATTTGCGGAATTTGACCAGAGTACAGCACATTCCGTTTAAAAATCTGACCGTATCCCTCTAATGATACCACACCCTCTTGAATTCTCGCACCACCTGAGTCTTTTAGACCGATAACAGGCATTTGATTTTTAGCAGCCAAATCCATTAAAGCCGCTATTTTTTTCGCATGCATGTCCCCTAGCGAACCCCCGTACACGGTCGCATCTTGTGCATAAACGCCTACTTGTCTCCCATGAATCAGTCCCGTCCCAGTGACAACGCCATCCCCTAAATGTTCTGAGCGGGAGCCTTTAGCAAATGACTGGATTTCCATAAAGCTGCCTTCATCAAGAAGTTCATGAAGCCGCTGACGAACAGTCAGCTTTCCTTTGTTTCGGTGAGCCGCTGCTCGTTTTTCACCGCCTCCCCTTAAAGCTTTCTCGCGCCATTCAGACAAGTCATTGAACGATTCATGCATCTTCCTGTTTCTCTCCTTTCAAAGGCTCACACAATTCAATTAGCACACCTGACGTTTCTTTTGGTGAAATAAACGCAATGCGCTTTCCGTTCGCACCATTTTGTGCGCCTTTTTGAATGAGCTGTACACCGAGCTCGTCAAGTTGACTGAGATCAGCCTGAATGTCACCTGACTTTAATGCAATATGATGAAGCCCCTCTCCTCTTTTTATTAAAAAGGTATGTAATGTGCTGTGATTTGACATCGGTTCAATCAACTCAATGTGCAGATCACCTAGGGAAGCAAAAGATACTTTGACCCCTTGATTCGGAAGTACTTCTATGTCTGAAAATTCCCAGTTAAACAGCCTAGAGAACGTACGTGCTGTTTTTTGAATAGAAAAAACGGCAATGGCTATATGATCGATTTGATTCATCCGTTCACTTCCTTTGTACATCACTTGTCGCCTGCGTAAAAACGAGCTAGAATAAAGAAAGGTGCGCTCGTCGCAAAAACATTTGATTATAGGGGTGCGATATGTCTCAGAAATTCATGAAATTTATGGTATTGCTCATGATTAGCTTACTGTTAATTTCTTCACTTTTAGCAGGAGCGGCAGCCTTTTTATAAAGTGTTGATAAAAAAGCAGACAAGCAGGTGATTCGTTTTTTAACGAATGGCCTGTTTGTCTTTGGCCAGCTTTTCAAATGCATCGCTTGATGTCGTGATCCATACCTTTGTACCAACTGGAAGCTGATCAAATAGCCGTTCTACATCTTGATTATGAAGACGTACACAGCCTGCCGTAATAAATTTCCCTATCGATGTCTCATCACTTGTTCCATGAATGCCATAGGTTCTCCCGTCGGTTCCTCGCGCATCAAATCCAATCCACCTTCGGCCGAGTGGGTTATTCTTTGCGCCGCCTTCAATATTTTTTCTTCTGTAATAAGGATCTTTCGCTTTGATCATAATCGTAAATTCCCCTTCTGGCGTTAAATCAGCTGTTTTGCCAGTAGAAGCCGGGTAGACTTTTTGAATTTTCCCATGATCAATATACGCAAGCTCGTTCGTTTGTTTATTAATAATGACATACGGATCTCCTGGAAGCGGGTTTTGCCCGAGCGGCCAGATGGGTGAAAGGGACATGGTCAGCACAGTATAAAATAAAAGACGCATAGGCTCCTCCTTTTTCATTAGATTGACCAATGAAGGAGGAACTCATGCGTCTTTATTCTTTCATCCCTTTAAAATAGCTTTTCAGTACCAAATATTGTTCCATTTCCCCGAGAAAATGAAAGAGTGCGGCTCTAGCTTCAAATTCTTCACGTGTTTGTGGAAGCGGCAGTGCATCGAACTCTTCTTTCATATCAATCAGGCGTCTTAAGAACTTATGCGCCGTGTTCCCTGGGTGAATATGTTCTCGTAAATCTCTAATATATTCTGCAATGATTTGCCCATGCTCCGTTGTAACAGATATGGACGTAATTTTCGGAAGCACCCGCTCAATGATTTCAAATTGCTTTTGTCTCATGTTGAAATAATGATAATACAGATTTTCATGTCTTAAGACATGGTTTTCAACATCACGGTATGCAAGAGCTTTCGCTTCTTTAATCAATTGATGCGTCTCTGGAATTTCTTTTCCTGTCCAGTCTTGTTTTCCGGTCATTAAATATTGCTCGATTTCTTCAAAGATTTTCGCAAAATTCGCTTCAATTTGTTCACTGTATTGTTTCAGCTTTTTATCAACGCTAGGCATATACAGGTTCATAATGAGTGCGACCCCTACACCAATGGTGATGAGTAAAAGCTCATTCCAGATGAGATGAAGCGTAATGCCTCCAGACATATACAAATGAAGGATAATCACTGAACTTGTGACAATCCCTTCTTTAATCCGAAGCAAGACCGTTGTTGGAATAAAGACGAGCAGCATCAGTCCAATGACGAAAGGATGATACCCAATCAGATCAAAAAACAAATAAGAAAATAAGATGGCAAGACTGCATGCGGCAAAGCGAGCCCCCGATGCGAGGAGTGACCTTTTTTTCGTCACCTGAATACAAAGGATCGTAATAATGCCGGCAGCTGAATAGTTTTGCAGACCGAGCATTTGTGCAATATAAATGGCTAGAGCTGTTCCTAATGCTGTTTTCAGCGTTCGGTAGCCGATTTTAAACATGATGTGATTCACTCTTTTCTGTCTACTTTTGTGAAATGATGAACTTTTTTTACTTTCCCCATTATAATCAAAAAAAGAAGGAGATGTTAAGTCTCCCCCTCGTTTTTTTCATTATAATATTTTTTGCAAGAAATCTTGAGCACGCTGTGAAGACGGAGATTCAAAGAATTCTACAGGATTTGCATCCTCTACAATTTTCCCATCATCCATAAAGATCACACGGTCTGCTACTTCTTTTGCAAAGCCCATTTCATGTGTGACGATCATCAGCGTCATCCCAGATTGAGCGAGCTCTTTCATGACCTCTAATACTTCCTTTACCATTTCTGGATCAAGAGCAGACGTCGGCTCGTCAAAAAGCATGATGTCTGGTGTCATCGCAAGGGCACGTGCAATGGCGACACGCTGCTTTTGACCACCTGACAGCCGGTTTGGATAATCATCTTTTTTCTCTAAAAGTCCGACCTTTTTTAAAAGATCCTCTGCCTGCTTGATGCTGTCTTCCTTCGATTGGTTCTTTACATTCATTGGCGCATACGTAATATTTTCTAGCACTGTTTTGTGCGGGAATAAGTGAAAATGTTGAAACACCATACCAATATTCTCGCGCACTTTTAGTGCATTTGTTTTTGGATTGGTAATTTCCGTCCCCTGAATCGTAATCATTCCAGAAGTCGGTTTTTCAAGTAAGTTAATACAGCGAAGAAATGTTGATTTTCCTGAACCAGACGGCCCGATGACAGCTACCACTTCGCCTTCTTTAATCGTGGTATCAATCCCTTTCAACACTTCATTTTTACCGAAAGATTTTGTGAGTTTCTCTATTTTAATCATTTGATTTTAACTTCCTTTCCACCGATTTGCCGACGAAGGTGAGAATAAGCACGATGACATAATAGATGAGACCCGCAAAAATAAGCGGTTCAAGATAGTTATAGGTGACGGCACCTGCTTGATAGGCTCGTCTCATGACATCGCCCAGTCCAATGACTGTGACAATCGCTGATTCTTTTGTCAGTGTAATCGTTTCGTTCACTAGTGCTGGGGAAATATTTTTGAATGCTTGCGGAAGCAATAAGTCCTTCATCATTTTAGCATACGGGATACCTAAAGCAACGGCTGCTTCTTTTTGCCCTTTATCAATGGCATTGATTCCTGCACGAATGATCTCAGAAACGTACGCCGCCGAGTTTAGTGAAAAGGCGGCTACAGCTGCCCAGTATTGATCAATTTGAAAGCCGAGCAGCTGCGGAAGACCGAAATAGATGATCAAAAGCTGAAGCACAAGCGGTGTGCCTCGGAAGATTGACGTATAAAAATCGGCTAGCCAGATAAGCGGCTTAAATACACTAATTTTACAGAGCGTTAATAAGATTCCTAAAATAAAACCAAGGAACAGTGATACCACAACAATAGAAAGCGTTACTTTAAGACCTTCTAAAATAAAGGGCATCTGAGGTATTACTTCTTTAAAATCCATCATGATATTCTCCTTTTTTCCTTCAGATAAAATCAAAGAATAAACAGGAAAAAAGTTCAACACATGTTGAACTTTTCAGCGCTTTCTACTTGATTTTCATGAATGACGCTGATCCTTTTCCTGACTTACTTTTCATCAGCAAACCATTTTTTAATGAGTTTATCAAGTTCGCCATTATCCTTCATTTCTTTTAATGATTTATTGAATTTCGCTGTTAAGTCGCTATTTTTTTTGAATGCAATGGCTGAACCTTCGTTTGAGCTATTCAATCCAAATGCTTGGAAATCTTTTTCCTTTTTCAAGTAGCCAGCCGCTACTTTATCTTCAATAATGGCTGCATCAAAACGGCCTGCTTTAATTTCTTGAATGATATCAGAGATTTTATTACGATCTTCAACCGTTAAGTTATATTTCTTTTGCAATCCGTTTGCTTCATCTTGCTGGATAGAACCTAATTGAACGCCAACCGTTTTGTCTTTTAAATCTTTCTCTGTTTTTATACCGCTAGATTTTTTTGATACAACCAAGTTTTCAGCATTGTAGTAAACATCTGAGAAATCAACTTGTTTTTTACGCTTTTCAGTAGGTGTCATGCCTGCAAGCACAATATCAGCTTTATTTGTTTTAAGAGCTGACACGAGGCTTGCAAAGTCCATATCTTGAATTTCTAGCTTATAGCCGTTCTTTTTCGCTAGAGCTGTAGCAAGGTCGACATCAAAACCGATAATTTTATCACCGTCTTTTGATTCAAATGGCGGATAATCTGCTGAAGTCGCCATAATGAGTGTTTTGTCGTCTCCTGATGCGTTTGAATTATTAGAAGAAGTTCCGCATGCTGCTAATGCAGCTGCAAGACCAGCTGTCATAAGTAATAATAACCACTTTTTCATATGATAATGCCTCCTAGTATTTAAAATCATGAGTAGATTTGAATATTTATTCACTATAATGTATTTTAAACACTTTCTTTTTGATATGCAATAGTATTTTGCTAAAATTATTTTGATTCGTATGTCATATAAAACAAAAAAAACAGACCGATCAAAAGACCGGACTGCCTCTAAATGATTCATTCAAAAGTAACATGTTACACTTCTTCGCAATACTCATCGAAAGCGGCTTGAAGTTTTGACACCACTTCCATCGGTTCATGTCCTTCGATTTCGTGACGTTCGACCATTTTCATGATTTTCCCGTCTTTTAATAGAGCAAATGATGGTGAAGATGGCGGGAAGCCTTCAAAGTATTCACGTGCTCTTGCGGTTGCTTCTTTGTCCTGTCCAGCAAACACTGTGAGCAATTGATCTGGACGCTTATCGTAATGAACAGAATAACCAGCCGCTGGTCTAGCAATACCGCCTGCACAGCCGCACACTGAATTCACCATGACAAGTGTCGTTCCTTTTTTCGTCAGCGCTTCATCGACTTCTTCAGCTGTTGTCAGTTCCGTATAACCTGCCTGTTTAATCTCTTCTCGTGCTTGTTTCACAATATCATTCATAAATAAATTAAAATCAATATTCATAACCGTCCACTCCTTCTACGTACCAAACCATTTTAACTACATCATATCAAGGAAAACGCCGGCGGGCAAATGTCTTGTTTCGCCCCCTTCACTTTTTTCAAACGTCGTTTATGACCTGTGGAATTGGGGAAAAGTGATAGTAAAGTGATGAAAGGGAGAACTGCGTGATGGCACAATTCAAAAAAGCAATACTCATTTATAACGGAAATGCTGGTCAAAAAAACATGGAAAAAACACTAGGTCAAACAGTGCCTCTTCTTTCTTTACATATTGATGAACTCATCCTTAAGCCTACAAAACAGCCGAATGATGCCTATCATTTCTGCCGTGAAATGGATGAGTCGGTTGAATTGCTGATTATACTAGGCGGAGACGGAACCGTCCATGAATGTATGAATGGAATTGGCGGTTTAGAAAAAAGGCCGACTGTAGCGATCTTACCTGGCGGGACGTGCAATGACTTTTCTAGAACGCTGGGCATCCCTCAGCAGATGCCAAAGGCCGCTCAAATGGTGATAGATGGCACTGAAAAAAAGGTCGATTTAATCAAAGCAGAGGATCGATACCTTTTAAATTTTTGGGGGATTGGTCTCATCGCAGATACCTCAAACAATATTAATGATAAAGAAAAAGCCGTCCTCGGAAAAATCAGCTACTTCACGAGCGCTCTTCGAACCCTTCAGCAGACAGAACCTTTCTACGTACGCATTGAAACCGAAGAGGAAAACTGGGAAGAAGAAGCTGTGATTGTCCTTGTCATGAATGGGCACTTTATCGGTACAAATAAAATAGATCTGCCAAATGCTTCAATTGATGATGGAAAAGCCGAAATTTTAATTTGCAGAAATACGAGTTTCTCTGCTTTAAAAGAGATTTTTTCAATGAATCGCGAAGAGCTAGAAGATTTTAAAGGTGACCTGTCTCTTATACAAGCATCCCGCATTCATATTCATACTAAAGAGGAAATGGATGCAGATACAGATGGTGAAGTATACATGACCGCTCCTTCTTCCCTTGAAGTATTAAAACAGCATTTGACCTTTATTGTTCCAGCAGAATAAAGAAAACGCCTGCATCATTTCGATGCGGGCGTTTTTTTGATATAACGTCTGTATAAATATTCAAGTGCATACCCTAGCAGTGTACCTATCAGAAGGGAAATGCCTAATAAACTATTGGCGACTCCTTTAAATCCACCTATCATCAACAAGCAATAGGCGATTTGAATGATTGAAACGATCGATATGATGAGCAGTAAGCGTTCAGGATGATTGCGTGATTTGGAAATATACCGAAGAAAAGCGAACGCAATGGCTGTGATAAACATCAGACCGATCGTAAGAAAAGCAAAAAAATCTAGTCCAGACATCTCATCGCTCCTTTCTGATTGATATGGAAATCCCCCTCTCATTGTGAGAAGGGGACATATAAATGAGCTTAATAGACGGACGTCTCTTCGTCAATGCCTTCAAGAATTTGTTTGATTCTTTGCAGGAATCTACCGCATACAAGACCATCGAGTACTCTATGATCTAATGAAAGACAAAGATTCACCATATCTCTTGCGGCAATCATTCCATTTACAATCATCGGGCGCTTTACAATAGATTCTACTTGTAAAATGGCTGCTTGCGGATAGTTAATAATCCCCATTGATTGAACCGAACCAAATGATCCTGTGTTGTTCACAGTGAAAGTGCCGCCTTCCATGTCACTTTGCTTCAGTTTGCCTTGTCTGACCTTGAAAGCAAGTTCATGTATTTCTTTGGCGATTCCCTTAATCGTTTTCTCATCCGCATCTTTGATCACTGGGACAAAAAGAGCATCATCTGTCGCAACAGCAATGGAGACATTGATCGCTTTCTTTTGAACAATTTTATCACCAGCCCACATGCTGTTCATTTCAGGGAATTCCTTTAAGGCCTGAGCCACTGCTTTGACAAAGAACGCAAAGAACGTCAAATTAAAGCCTTCTTTTGCTTTGAATTGATCTTTTAGCTGATTTCTTCTTGTCACAAGGTTTGTCACATCCACTTCCATCATCGTCCAGGCATGTGGAATTTCATGCTTGCTTCTTAGCATGTTTGCGGCAATCGCCTGTCTAATCGGAGTGACCGGCAGTTCAACATCTCCAGGCATTGAAGAGATGGAAGGAGCCGCTTTTGCTTGTGACGGCTTCGCAGGTTCTGTTTGACCCGCACCTTCACTCACAGGTGCTGCCGTTTCTTTTACGCCTCCACTTTCGATAAGCTTCAGCAAATCTTTTCTTGTGATTCTGCCGCCAGCTCCCGTTCCTTGAACAGCCGTTAAATCAATTCCGTGTTCATCTGCTAAACGCAGGACTGCCGGAGAGTATCGTTTCTTTTGACTCTGATCCACATTTGTTTGGTCAGGTTCTGGTGCTTCATCTTGCGCAGGCGCCTCTTCTGCTTTCGCACTCTGCTGCGCACTGCCTTCTACTTCAATTTCACAAAACACTTCTCCTACTTGAAGTGTATCACCCTCTGCAGCCGCTAGTTTAGTGATTGTTCCTGTAAAGGATGACGGAACCTCTGCATTTACTTTATCTGTCATGACTTCCGCAATCGGATCGTATTTATTCACATGATCGCCAGGTGAAACGAGCCATTTGCTAATGGTTCCTTCTGTTACACTTTCACCAAGCTGAGGCATTTTCATTTGTTCAGTTGCCACTTTGAAACCCTCCTCTTTCTTAAAACGCCGCTAGTTCTCTCATTTCAGCTTCTACCTTATCCGGATTAACCATGAAGAATTTCTCCATTGTCGGTGCATAAGGCATTGCAGGGATATCAGGTCCTGCTAGACGTTTAATAGGCGCATCTAAATCAAACAAGCAGTGCTCTGAAATGATGGCAGCTACTTCACTCATGATGCTTCCTTCTTTTGTATCTTCTGTTAACAAGAGTACTTTCCCTGTTTTTGATGCCGCTTCAATAATCGCTTCTTGATCAAGCGGGTACACTGTACGTAAATCGAGAATATGAGCAGAAATTCCGTCCTTCGCAAGGCGCTCTGCTGCTTGGAGGGCAAAATGAACACAAAGGCCATATGTAATGACCGTAATGTCATCGCCTTCTCGTTTCACATCCGCTTTTCCAATAGGGAGCGTATAATCCTCTTCAGGCACTTCTCCTTTAATGAGACGGTATGCACGTTTGTGTTCAAAGAACAATACAGGATCTGGATCACGCACTGCGGCTTTTAACAACCCTTTGACATCATAAGGTGTAGAAGGCATCACAATCTTTAAGCCTGGCTGATTGGCAAAAATGGCTTCGACCGATTGTGAATGATAAAGCGCCCCGTGTACGCCGCCCCCGTAAGGAGCACGAATGACCATTGGGCAGCTCCAATCATTATTGGAACGATATCTAATTTTTGCAGCCTCTGAAATGATTTGGTTGATGGCTGGCATAATAAAATCCGCAAATTGCATCTCTGCGATCGGACGCATTCCATACATAGCAGCCCCAATACCTACACCTGCAATCGCTGATTCGGCAAGAGGTGTATCCATGACGCGCGCTTCTCCAAATTGCTCGTAAAGACCCGCTGTTGCTTTAAATACACCGCCTTTTTTCCCGACATCCTCTCCGAGCACAAACACTTTCGGATCTCGCTCCATTTCTTCTTTCATCGCTAGTGTAATAGCGTCTATATATGACATAACAGGCATTTTTCTTCCCCCTTACTCCGCATACACGTAACGAAGTGCGCTTTCTGCATCGGCATAAGCTGCGTTTTCCGCTTCATCAGTGGCTTCGTTTACGATTTGCATGATTTCTTTTGTCATCTCTTCTTTCATTTCAGAAGTCATGACATTTCCTTCGATTAAGTACATTTCATATTGAATGAGCGGATCTTTCTTTCTTGCTTCGAGCACTTCTTCTTTTTCTCGATAGCTAGAATCATCGTCATCACTTGAATGCGCAGTTAACCGGTAAGAAATGGTTTCGATTAATGTTGGGCCTTCGCCTCTTGCCGCACGGTCTCTCGCTTCTTTGACCGCTGCATACACTTCGAGCGGATCATTTCCATCAACCGTCACACCAGGCATTCCGTACCCTATTGCACGATCTGAAATACGCTCACATGCCACTTGTTTGTCATACGGGACAGAAATCGCATACTTATTGTTTTCACACATGAAAATAACAGGCAGCTTATGCACCGCAGCAAAGTTGGCGCCTTCGTGGAAGTCCCCTTGGTTTGAAGAGCCTTCACCGAACGTGACAAAGCTAACAAAATTCTTTTGCTCTAGACGCCCAGCAAGTGCGATTCCAACCGCATGAGGAACCTGTGTTGTCACAGGTGATGATCCAGTCACAATTCGGTTTGATCTTTGCCCAAAATGACCTGGCATCTGTCTCCCGCCTGAGCTTGGATCGTCTTTTTTCGCAAAACCAGACATCATTAAATCTTTCGCCGTCATCCCGAATGCAAGGACAACCCCCATATCACGGTAATAAGGTAAAACGTAATCCTCTTCCCTATTGAGGGCAAAAGCGGCACCGACTTGCTGCGCTTCCTGTCCTTGACAAGAGATGACGAATGGAATCTTTCCAGAACGGTTTAACAGCCACATCCGTTCATCAATTTTTCTTGCTAAAAGCATGGTTCTATATATGTCAATCGCTTGTTCATCTGATAATCCTAATTCCTGATGACGCATGTTACTCATCATGTTTCCCTCCTTGATTAAAAATGGATCGCCTTTCCGTCAACAGCCAGTGCTGCCTCGCCAATTGCTTCTGACAAGGTTGGGTGCGGGTGGATCGTCTGCCCCACTTCCCACGGAGTTGCATCTAGTACTTTGGCTAATCCAGCTTCAGATATCATATCTGTTACATGAGGACCAATCATATGAATCCCTAAGATATCATCTGTCTTTTGGTCAGCAATGATTTTAACAAATCCATCAGACTCTCCAAATACAAGCGCTTTTCCGATGGCCATGAAGGGAAACTTCCCAATCTTGACTTCGTAGCCTTGCTCTTTTGCCGCCTGTTCAGTCAGTCCAACACTAGCGGTTTCTGGGTGAGAGTACACACATTTAGACACGAGCGTTTCATCAAGCGGCTTTGGATCTTGACCAGCCATATGTTCCACTGCAATCATGCCTTCATGTGATGCGACATGTGCCAGCTGAAGACCGCCAATGACATCACCTATTGCGTAAATATGCGACTCTTTCGTTTGATAATGCTCATTCACGACAATGCCTTGCTTTTCTGTCTGGATGTCCGTGTTTTCAAGTCCTATGCCTTCCACGTTTGGCACTCGGCCAACTGAGAGAAGCAGTTTCTCTGCTTCAAACGACTGAGTGTCTCCACCTTGTTCGACTTGGATCTTGACGAGATTCTCGTGCTTTTCGGCAGTATCTGGCAGAACCTTCGCATTTGTCACTAAGGTGATGCCCTTTTTCGTTAAAAGCTTTTCCATTTCTTTAGAAATATCTTGATCCTCTGTTGGCAAAATGCGATCTGCAAATTCGATCACTGTGACTTTTACGCCAAAATCGTTAAGCATGGAAGCCCATTCGATCCCAATCACGCCTCCGCCGACAATCAGCATGGACTGAGGGAGTTCTTGCAGTTCAAGTGCTTCGTCTGATGTAAGGATGTGTGTTCCATCCGCTTCAAGCCCAGGCAGGACGCTCGGTCTTGACCCAGTCGCAATGATGACCTGCTTTGGAATCAGCATTTCATTTTCATCGCCATTCGCCATTTCTACCGAGATGGTGCCTGGCATTGGCGAAAAGATCGAAGGGCCTAGGATACGGCCTATTCCTTCGTATACATCAATTTCCCCTTGTTTCATTAAGTGTTTGACGCCGCCTGCTAATTTGTCGACAATCTCTGTTTTTCTTTTTTGTACGTTGGCAAATTGTAAGGCAATTCCGCTTGCTTCAACGCCAAAATCAGCGGCACGTTTGACCGTTTGATAGACTTCTGCACTTCTAAGAAGCGCTTTAGATGGGATACAGCCTTTATGAAGACATGTTCCACCGAGCTTTGATTTTTCTACGACTGCTGTTTTCAATCCAAGTTGAGAGGCACGAATGGCCGCTACATAGCCGCCTGTGCCTCCACCAAGAATGACGAGGTCATATTCAGTTGCCATGACTTGTCACTCCTTTCTCCGCCTTTTGATCATTTGGGTATTCTTTTGGTGATTCTTCTTCTTTTAAAATGCGAAGCGCCCCTTCTGCTAAGGATTGCAATTCATTTTCACCTGGGTACACAACAACATCTGAAATCCAGTCAATGTATCCTCTAATGCTTGACGTAATTTGTTTGCTGTACGCAAGGCCACCTGTTAACACAATGACGTCAACAGCTCCTTTTAAAACCGCACTAGCCGCACCGATTTCTTTGGCAATTTGATAGCACATCGCTTCATAAATAAGCGCCGCACGCTCATCGCCTGCTTCAATCATGCGCTCTACTTTTACTGCATCTGTCGTACCAAGATAGCCCGCAAGACCGCCTTCGCCAATAATGCGTTTGAGCATTTCCTCTTGCGAATATTCACCAGAAAAGCATAAATTAACAAGGTCACCTGTTGGAAGAGTACCTGCCCGCTCTGGGCTGAAAGGACCCTCGCCATGAAGACCGTTATTCACATCAATGACTTTTCCTTTTTGATGTACACCAATCGTAATTCCGCCGCCCATATGGGTAATGATCATGTTCAAATCTTCGTAACGCTTTCCAAACGAAGCAGCCGTTTTTCTTGCGACTGCTTTTTGATTTAACGCATGAAAAATGCTTTTTCGCTCAATTGTTGGCAGTCCTGAAATACGAGCAATCGGCTGAAGTTCATCTACGACTACGGGATCAACAATAAAAGCTGGGATGTTAAGGCCAAGTGCAATTTCTCGGGCAATAATTCCGCCTAGATTAGAGGCGTGCTGGCCAGCATACCCTTCTTTTAGATCTTCAACCATTTGCTCATTTACTTCATATGTGCCACCTTCAATCGGACGAAGAAGACCACCGCGTGCGCAAACTGCATCAAACTTTGAGATGTTCATCCCCTGTTCATGCAGTGTTTTCAAAATGGTTTCTTTGCGGAATGAAAATTGATCAATGATATGAGGAAACTGCTTGATTTCCTCATCTGTATGTCTTAATGTCGTTTCAAAAATAGATCGTTCATTATGAAACACACCGATTTTTGTTGAAGTAGAGCCAGGATTAATAGTGAGAATACGCCATTCTTTTGTCAGCAAAAACAAAACCTCCGTTTCAACTCATTCATCCATTTAGCGACGACTTAAAATATGTTGACCATTTTGCAGGAATTGGCTTCTTGATTTGCGCATTCTTTCAATTCGCTCTTCAGCCAATCGGTCTGCCGCTTTATAAGTTGGAATGGCATCACGGTTAGAGATTTCAATCACTCGCTCAATGTTTTGGTAAATGCCTTCTACTTTTTTCATTGCACGATCTGCATTATAGCCATAAAGCTCATCTGCAACGTTAATCACACCGCCTGCATTGATCACATAATCCGGTGCGTACACAATGCCCATTTCATGAATAAGATCTCCATGATGTGTTTCTCTCAGCTGGTTATTCGCTGCACCTGCGATGACTTTTGCCTTTAATTTAGGAATCGTCACATCGTTAATGGTTGCACCGAGTGCACATGGTGCGTAAATATCACATTCTTGATCATAAATATCATCAGGGTCTACCGCTTTTGCACCGAAGTCTTCTACAGCTCGCTGAACTGAGTCTTTGTTGATATCAGTGACGATGAGCTGTGCGCCTTCTTCATGCAGGTGTTTACATAGGTTGTAAGCCACGTTTCCAACACCTTGAACGGCAATTGTTTTTCCTTCTAATGAATCTGTACCGAATGCTGCTTTTGCAGCTGCTTTCATCCCTTTATATACACCGTAAGCAGTCACTGGAGATGGATTTCCTGAAGAACCAAATGCAGGAGAGATGCCTGTGACAAAGTCTGTTTCTTCATGGATAAGATCCATATCTTCTACCGTTGTACCGACATCTTCAGCGGTGATATAACGGCCATTTAATCCTTGAATGTAACGGCCAAAAGCACGGAACATTTCTTCATTCTTGTCTTTTCTCGGATCACCGATGATGACCGTTTTACCGCCGCCAAGGTTAAGCCCTGCCGCCGCATTTTTATAAGTCATACCTCTCGCAAGACGCAAGGCATCTTCGATAGCTGCTTCTTCATTTTCATATGTCCACATTCTTGTTCCGCCGAGTGCCGGCCCAAGTGTTGTATCATGAATGGCAATGATGGCTTTTAAACCAGACTGTTCATCCTGACAAAATACAAGCTGTTCATAATCGTATCGTTCCATATATTTAAAAAGTTCCATTTTCTATTCCTCCTAATACTTTCGCTTAATTAGATGTACAGATGGCAAGTGCAATTGAATAGAGCTTGCTTTCAGCTGAATCAGACCGGCTTGTTAAAGCAATCGGTGCTTTCGCTCCTGCCACCACAGCTCCCACTTTTGCATGAGCAAAGTAGATGAGAGATTTATAAAGAATGTTGCCTGCTTCAATGGTTGGCACAAGCAAAATATCTGCATGACCAGCCACATCACTCGTAATATTTTTATGAGAAGCTGCCGTTTGAGAAATGGCATTATCTAAAGCAAGCGGCCCATCAATCAGACAGCCAGAAATTTGACCTCTTCGATTCATTTGCGCAAGGCTTGCAGCTGTGAGCGTCGAATCCATCGCTGGGTTTACGACTTCTACCGCTGATAATACCGCCACTTTGGGCATATCATTTCCGACAGCTTGTGCGACTTGAACGGAATTCACCGTAATTTCTTTCAGCATATTTAAATCAGGCGCAATGTTCATCGCAGAGTCCGTCACATAGATAAAACGGTCAAAGCCAGGTACTTCGAAGGCTGCAACATGTGAAAGGACACTCGCTGTCCGAAGCCCATATTCTTTATTTAGGACAGCTTTTAACAGTACGGCTGTCGGGACATGACCCTTCATGAGAATATCTGCATGATTTTCACTTACTGCCTGAACGGCAATTTTGGCAGATTCTTCGGGTGAATCTGAATGAATAATATCTATCCAGTCTTCATTAATCTCATGCTGTTTGACTAGCTCCTTTAGGTTGCGTTTGTTTCCAACCAGCAGGAAGCGAGCGACTTTTCGTTCGATTGCCATTTTGATGGCATGAAGCACTTCTTCGTCTTCTGCATGAGCCACAGCCGCTGTTTTATTCTGCAGCTGCGAGGCTTTGATAATCAGATCGTCAAGCTTCATACTTGCCCACCTTTCCTTGTGCTCGGTTCCTCTTTTTATATGCAAGTTCCGTGCCAGCTTGAAATGTGTGAAAAATTAGCCTTTTTGCAAAGAAATTATGCAATTTCTTGCAGGTTACGTGCATGTTACTGCATGCTATCTTTTGCAAGCTGATACTTATCCATTTTATAGTAAAGATTTCGAATGCTGATCCCTAACGTTTTCGCTGTTTTTGTGCGATTGAATTGATGTTTTTCAAGGGTTTGTTTGATCAGCTGCGCTTCAAATGCTTCTACAGCATCTGAGAGCGTCTCCCCCTCAAATTGACTAACAGCCAGTTCCTGCTGCTCTTTTTCCTCATGCTCGTCTGACTCCATGAAGGCGATATGCGCTTCATCGATCCATTCTTCTTGCGGATTCAAAAAGATCATCGCTCGTCCAAGCACATTTTCAAGCTCTCTCACGTTGCCTGGCCAGCTGTATGATCGAAGTCTATTAAGCGCACGATCTGTTAAGCCGCTGACATTTCGCCCATAGTCTAAATTGATCTTCTGGATGAGGCGTTTACTTAATGATTCAATATCTTCGAGGCGCTGTCTGAGCGGTGGGATCGATATCGGGTATCTGTTCATTCGATAATATAAATCCTCTCTGAACTTTCCTTCTGCCATCGCCTTTTCAATATTGACATTTGTCGCTGTGATCACACGCACATCAACCGGTATCGCTTTCGTTCCGCCTACCCGAACAATTTCTTTTTCCTGCATGACACGCAGCAATTTCGCTTGGGTACTTGGCGTCATTTCACCGATTTCATCTAAAAAGATACTGCCGTGATTGGCTTCTTCAAACAGCCCTTTTTTCCCGCCACGCCTTGCACCAGAAAACGCTCCTTCCTCGTAGCCAAACAGTTCTGACTCTAAAAGAGTTTCTGATAAGGCAGCACAGTTGACACGGACAAAGCGGTTGTACTTGCGATCACTTTCATTGTGAATGGCATGCGCAAACAGCTCTTTCCCAGTACCTGATTCTCCGCGGAGTAAAATGGTTGCCGGCGTTTTTGCGCCCAGCTTTGCCTGCTCAAGTGCGACAAGCATTTGTTCACTTTCTCCAATAATGTCTTCAAATGTGTACTTTGCTTCAAGTGTTCGGATGAGCTGTCTTGCTTTATTTAATTCATTCGTCAATGATTGAATTTCGGATACATCGTGAATGACCCCGACACTGCCTTTTAGAATGCCGTCCACAATAACAGGTGCTACATTGACGATGACATCTTTTTTATTTGGACCAACCTTCATTCTGACGCCTCGAACAGGTCTTCTTGTTTCAAGCACTTTTAAGTGCATGCTTTCCCCTTCGGAAATATCAGCTCCTGCTGGTTTACCCACGACCTCTTTATCCGTTAAACCAGTCATTTTCGTATAAGCACGGTTGATCAAAATACCTTTCCCCTGCTCATCGACAACCGATATGGCTTCATCTGATGATTGAATAATAGCCTCAAGCATCGTTCTTACTTCTTTGAGGTTCGTTACTTCCTCCGCAAGCTCCACCGCATCTGTAATGTCTTTAAAGATAGATAATGCACCTAACATTCTCCCCGCATCATCAATAATCGGCAGACGGGTGGTCACAATTTGAATTTGCTGATTCAAAAATTGCTTTTGGTTAAATTCCGGCTCCCTTGACCTTAATATATCGGGAAGTTTCGTGTTCGGAATCACTTCTCGAATGTGACGGCCAATCGCATCCTTTTGCGAACACCCCACCATTTTGGCAGCCGATCGATTAAACAGGACCACTTCTTCATCCATATTAATAAAAATCATGCCATCGTTCGTTGCATTAAAAATGCGGTCATGTTTATAGGTTTGTTCCTTCAATATTTGAATGAGCTGTTGTTTCTCTGCCATTAATTCTGAAATGACGTATGCCATCGAGCTTGGCACAATCACAGCATGCTCTGGTTTTTGTTCAATTAATTCTTTCAGTACAGCAGAACTGCCTGTGGTTTCAATGATGATATCAATGTCATCTTTTATGTATTCTTTCCAATCCGTCGTCGTCTCAATTCCATTCTTTTTCGCTTCATCCATCCCCGGTGCCTCGAGATCAAAGTCGGCGATCGCAATGATTTGAACCGTATTTGTTTTCAGCAATGTTTCAAGCAGTGCTGATCCACCTTGTCCTGCACCGACAATCAAGACTCTCTGCATCCCGTTACCCCTTTATATGAAAAATTTTGCACACCATATTTTTCCGTTGCAAAAAATTGCACAACACCTATATTACCACGTTTTCCTTTCTTGACAAAATATTTTTTGAATTAGACAATGGAAGTAAATGACGTTTAAGGGGACATTTGATGGGGAGAATACTGGCATTAGTGATTATTTTAATACCTGGAGCCTTTGCAGCACTTGGCATTAAGCTGCTGCGTGACACTGTTTTCGGCATCATCATTGCACCATTTCCATATTTATGGCTGCAAGGAATTGCAGGGTTGTTATTTTTAGGGGGAGGTCTTTACGTTGTTGCAGGATTTATTTTATATAGGGACCGTAAACGAAATAAAGTAACAACTCGTTTTAAGCAAAGGTAATCATGAAAAAGACCCGCTGTTGATAGCGGGTCTTTATTTCATTTCTTCTCTTATTTTGACGGCTCGATCAGGAAAATCAGTAAAGATTCCATCAACACCCAATCTCAACATATTTTTTATTTGCTTCTCACTGTTTACAGTAAACGGTCTAATCACTTGTTGGTCCGCATGGAGAGCGGCTACTACTTCTTTTGTCACCCCAGCGCCCTTTATATTCGGATGGTAGCCCTTTGCCGGGATTGTTTTTAAATACATGTCCGGCTGATGAATCACATCCATTGTGAGGACCGCCAGTTCAATGTGCGGCATCAGCTTGTGAAAAAGAGCTAAGCTGCCGTGATGAAATGATGAGACAAGCACTCGATCCTCTATTTGAAAGTGCTCAATTTGCTCTTTTACTTTTTCTTCAATCCCTGGATATCGATAAATAGAGTTTTTTAATTCAATGTTGATCATAAAGGATGATCTCTGCGTCACTAGCTCTAATACTTCTTCTAAAAGAGGAATGGAGACCGCACCCGTTTCTTCATAGAAAGAATGACTGGCATCTCCTCTTTTTAACTCTTCATATGTATAGTCTTTCACTAACCCTTTCATATTGGTCGTTCGGTTCAGCTTTTCATCGTGAATGACAGCTAGTCTGCCGTCTTTGGTGAGCTGAACATCAAGCTCAATCCCATCCGCTCCAGAATGGAGTGCGTGCTCAAAGGCAATCATGGTGTTCTCTGGATAGTTTCCTTTAAAGCCTCTATGTGCAAAAATTTTCGTCATATGCCACCTCTAAATATGATGATTACCTATATTATGACGTGTCTTTTTTCGTTTTTCCAGTTTGAGCACATAAAAAAACCTCTTCTAATAAGAGAGAAGAGGTTGACAGGTAAATTCGATCACGTAATCGCTCTGATGGCTTGCTCTGTCGTCTCTGCGTCAAGAGCAAAAAGGGAAGAAACAACTGCGACTGCTGTAACGATTGTTACACCTAACAACAACTTTTTCATAAGATAACCTCCACTTTCTTTTGAAGTATTTGTGCATCGAATTTCTTTTCAAGAAAACGAATGGCATTTTGATAATCATTTCGTTCCTTGAAGTATTTCGATATTTGTTCAGACAAATCCTCAAGCTCCACATATAATCTATTTTTTTCTATGTAGTCTAATTTTTCAGAGAATACGTCTGCTGCTCCACTATTTTCGCACATCAAATCCAAAATTTCAAATTTTACTATATATTCATTATTTTGGATATCACAGCTATATTGAATCCCCTCTTTAATATATTCTTTCGCCTCATGATCTCCTAAATGAACTAAGGCATTTGCGAGAACATATAAAGATTGGATGAAATAATGGCTATTGTCGCGATGAATTTGAATGCTCATCCCTTTTTTGGCGTATTGCGCACTTTTTTCATAATCAGGTTTTGCGTAATAAAGAACCGCTAAATTGTGATAGCACTTCCCAATCAGCACTTCATTGTTAATGCGCTTACTTTTCTCAAGTGCCTCTTGGTACTTTTCCTCAGCTTCATCAAACTGTAGTAAATCAATACAGTTGCTCGCATGTAAAATTAAGCTGTCAATCGCCTGTGCGGTATATTCCTCATGCGCTTTAAACGTATCAATGGCTTTTTTAATATGATTAATGGAAATGAAATTTTGCTTCAGTTCGTAATAAATGGAAGCGACTTTATGATGAAAAGTTCCGACTTCAAGATCTTCATTCACACGTTTTAGCCGCTGCTCAGCAATCTTATAAAAACTAATCGCCTCATCATATTTTTTGACATAGGCAGCATATTGGCCTTTATAAAAGTAAAAATAAAAATTAATAATGTCATCTGCTTTTTCATCCAGCGTTCCGACACTTTTCATAATCTGATTGGCTTTTTCAATATTTCCAAGTAACATTTCATGTCTGCCGTCGACTAGCTGATAATAAAGAAGAACTTCTCGATCCTCATCTGTATTTTTTAGCAAATTCTGAATTTTCTCTTTATAGACAGCAGATTTTTCTAGGTCATTCTGAGAAATGACCCTCGTCCACTTGCTAATTTCGTTCGCAACCTCAGCAGAGTGGATTTTCAGCTTTCCCATAACCTCACCCTCTTCTTTTCATTATTATAGCATAGTAAAAGAATGTGAAAATTATTAAATTCGACAATGGGAATATTCAGTTCAAATGGCACAATCTCTAAGAAGCCAGTGACTTTAAAACGCCAACCAATCAGGTCAATAGAAATAGAACTTTCGATCTCATTTACTTTATTTACTAATTACATAAGACCTTTTCCTCTCATCCTTTTTCTTACGAATGAGCGTTTTCTTCTTCTATAAGCCAATTGATTAGCGTAGCTGATTACCACTATTTTATGTCCTATTCATTTCTTTCATGCTTTATTTTTCATTTTATTCTGAAAATAAAGCGACCCGTTTGTCCAATTTAAACATTAAAGATGATTTTATCAACATAACCATTTTTTAGCAATATTTTACAAAAATAAAAAAACGCCTCATTGAAGAAACGTTTTTTTATGGAAGGTGACTTAGCTTGCTCTATGCTCTAAACGCAGACGATCAGCCACCATGGCAATAAATTCGGAATTGGTCGGTTTGGCTTTTGACATGCTGACTGTGTAACCAAAGAGTGACGAAATGGAGTCAATATTCCCTCTGCTCCAAGCCACTTCAATAGCATGACGAATCGCTCGTTCTACCCTGCTGGCTGTCGTGTTAAATTTCTTTGCAATGTCTGGGTACAATACTTTTGTAATACTGCCGAGTAGTTCAATATCATTGTACACCATCGAAATGGCTTCTCTTAAGTATAAATAGCCTTTAATATGAGCTGGCACGCCAATCTCATGAATAATCGTCGTAATGCTCGCATCTAAGTTCTTACGTTTCGGTTCAGGTTTGCTGCGAAGGACACTGTTTTGGATAGATGAAGATCGATGGCTGACTTGTGTGCCGTTTCCACTGACTTGACGAATATGACCTACGAGGTTTTCCATATCGAATGGTTTCAAAATGAAATAGGATGCGCCCAAATCGACTGCTTTTTTCGTTACGTCTTCTTGTCCGAAAGCCGTCAGCATAATGACACTTGGCTGTTTCGTCATTTCATTGTTTTCACGGAGGCGTTCCAGTACAGCAAGACCGTCTAAATGAGGCATGATAATATCTAAGAGGAGAACGTCGGGCTCTTTATCTTTAAATAATGTCAGACATTCCTGACCATTATACGCCACGCCAAGTACTTCCATATCTTCCTGTCCCTCAATATACTCTGTCAAAAGGCCAACAAGTTCTCGATTGTCATCAGCTACACACACTTTAATTTTCTCCACGTTCTTTCCTCCCCAATGTCGATTCCTTAGTCTTTTGCATTTCTCTTCTGAGTGTTCAATTCGACAAAACCATGCTATCCCCTTTAAAAAAGTTTAATTTTCCGAATAATAGAGCATTATCTAGCTTTTTCTACGTTTTTCTTAATGAATCGACGATTATTGCAATTTGACAACAAACTGTTTTCCATTTTGTCGAAAAATCTCTTTTTCCTTATTTTATAACATGATGGAAGAGAAAGAAAGGGTAGAAAAAAACTGCCGGAAGATTCGCGGCAGTTTTTCATCAGCTTGCTTTTTTGTTTTTTTGATAAAGATCAATTCCTGCTTCTGACAGCATCCATTCAATGTGTACGCCGTATCCGCTTGTCGGGTCATTGACGAACACGTGAGTGACCGCTCCAATGACTTTGCCATTTTGAATGATCGGACTTCCGCTCATTCCTTGAACGATCCCGCCCGTTTTGCTTAATAAGCGTTCATCTGTTACTTTAAGCACCATTCCTTTTGTTGCTGGGAATTTTTGCGGTGTTGTGCTGACGATTTTAATATCAAATTTCTCTACTTTATCATGGTCCACAACCGTTAATATTTCGGCTGGACCTTCTTTTACTTCATTTGATAATGCGACTGGAAGTGGTTTGTCTGCTACATGATTTTCAAGTTTTTCGGTTAACGTACCAAATATACCGAATGGACTGTTACGTGAAATATCACCTATCGTTTTTCTTTCGGAAGAAAACCTGGCCAATTTTTCTCCAGGGTTGCCTCCTGTCCCTTTTTCAATGGATGTGACAGTTGATCTGACAATTTCACCATTGTCAACCACGATTGGTTTTTTTGTATCCATGTCAGAAATCACATGCCCAAGGGCACCATATTTTTTAGAAGATGGTTCAAAGAAGGTCATCGTACCGATTCCTGCTGCGGAATCACGAATATAAAGACCGATTCGATAAGTACCTTCACTTGCATCTTTCGCGGGTGTTAATGTCGTTTGAAAGGTTTTATGGTCTCTTTTTATGAGTAAATGAAGGGTTTCCCCCGTTTTTCCGGCTTTCTGAATAAATGGGGTGAGGTCATTCATCTTCTCCATTTTCTGACCATTGATCTCAATGATCATATCCCCTGATTGAATGCCTGCAGCTTCACCTGGTGATTTTTTGCCGTCTGCTGTTGTGATTTGATGAAAACCGACAACGAGAACTCCGACAGAATGGAGTTTGACGCCAATGGATTGTCCTCCAGGAATGACTTTTAATTCGGGAAGAACATCGACTTTTGTTTTCTTAATAGGAAATCCTTTAAAATCATAAACAATTTCGGCTTTTCCCGCCTTTTGTCCCGTTACTTCAAGTTGATTCTTTTTCTCTGAAAGACTAAAGGCTGGTGAAGAAGCATTGGCTGACGCTTCAATGGATGTATCAATCGAATGCTTCTCGTGTTCAAATACTGCGACAGTTGTTGGAATGCTGATATATTCCTTCACTATGCTCATAAACCCTGTACTTATTAAAGAAACAAGGAGAATCACACCAATGGCTTTTCTCATCTTTTCGGGCATTCATTTTTCACTCTCCTCGCTCCTTACCCACACCAGAACATTAATGTTTTGGCTACATCTTTACTTTTGCCTTCTTAGCGAGGATTTATAACCGACACCTTTAGAAAATGATTGGATAAATTGATAAAAGAAAAAGACGATTTCATGCGTATATACGGCGAATAGGAGACAATATAAAAAAGGCAGCTGTTGTTTCAGCTACCCTGTCGTTTTGACATCATTTGCTTGGTGCAGTAATTCTTTTGCATGCTGTTTTGTGAGCTCAGTGACTTCTACACCAGCAATCATTCGGCCAATTTCACTCACTTTTTCATCATCACTAAGTGGTTTGACGTTCGTCATTGTTCTACCAGCTTTAGCGCGTTTAGAAATAAAAAGATGTGTATCAGCCATTGCTGCAACTTGCGGCAGATGGGTAATACAGAGTACTTGTGAGCCTGCTGCTACTTTATAAATTTTTTCAGCAATGGCTTGTGCGACTCTGCCGCTAACGCCCGTATCCACTTCATCAAATATAATGGACGTCACTTCTTGTTTCGCTGAGAAAATACTTTTCACTGCCAGCATGACACGTGAAATTTCTCCTCCAGATGCTACTTTTGACAAAGATTTCATCGGTTCACCCGGATTTGTAGAAATGACAAATTGCGCTTGATCTATGCCATTTTTCCCGAGCTGTACGGGTTTTCCATCTAAAAGCGGGCAGTCCGTACTGCCAAAAGGTGCATATCGAATTGTAAAAGCGGTATCAAAAGAAGACTTCTCCATATATAAATCCTTCAATTCAGCTTGAATGTGCTTCGCCAGTTTTTTCGCCCATTTTTTACGGAGCTCTGACACGTTAAGCGCTTCAAGCAATGCATCCCGGCTTATCGCATCAAGTTTGTTTTTAAGTGTCTGCAAATGGCTGTCTCGATTTTGGATTTGGTCTATCTCCTCTTCAATCTTAGCCGCATATTCTAAAATTTCCTCAACGGTTGTGCCGTACTTTCGCTTCAGCTGCTTCATCTCATTTAGCCTAGACTCAATAAAATCAAGACGGGCTGGGTCAAATTCTAATTGATCAAGCATGCTGCGCATTTGAAAAGTAGAATCTTCTAATAAATAATAGGAGTTTGACACTTGCTCAGAGAGTGTTTTCAGATCGTCGTTGATCTCAGAAACTTGCTCAAGCTCGCTTGAAGCCATTCCAACCCAATCAAGTCCTCCCTGCTCATTACGCAGAGCATTATATGCGTTTTGAAGCGAGGAAAAGATTTTTTCAAAATTGCTGATTTGATGACGTTCCTCTTGAAGCTTCTCATCTTCCCCAGGCTCTAATTGTGCCGCTTCAATCTCTTCCAGCTGAAATTGCAATAAGTCTAACCGGTGAACCATTTCTTGTTCATTTTCAGACAGCTGTTTGAGTTTTTGCGCCGTCTTCATATATTGATCATACGCTTCTTGATACTGCGAGAGAGCAGGTACAATTTCTTCTGCTCCAAATTGATCAAGCAAATGCAAATGATTTTCATCCTCCATTAACAGCTGATTATCGTGCTGTCCATGTATATCAAGCAAAAGCCGGCCAACTTCTCTTAAAAGCGAGATGGTGACAAGCTTCCCATTAATGCGGCAAATGCTTTTCCCGCTTTGATTGATATCACGGCGAAGAATCATCATTTCATCAGATGCATCAATTCCTTGCTCCTCGCAAAGGGCAAATACAGGATGATCTGCTGGTACAAGAAAAAGACCTTCCAGCTCTGCTTTTTTTTCGCCATAACGGACAAATTCGGATGATCCTCTTCCCCCTACGAGAAGTGAGACAGCGTCAATCATGATTGATTTTCCGGCACCTGTTTCCCCTGTTAGAACTGTGAGTCCTTTTTCAAACGAAACCGTTAACTCCTCAATGATTGCAAAGTTTTTAATGGTCAGTTCTGCTAACACTCATTTGACACCTCTTTTTGTAAACCTGATCTCTTTATAGAAGCTCTAAAATTTTGGACGAAACGGTATCCGTATCGTCTGGCGTGCGGCAAATGATTAAGATGGTATCATCCCCACAAATGGTTCCCATAATTTCTTCCCAATCTAAATTATCCATTAAAGCACCGATGGCTTGAGCGTTCCCAGGCATTGTTTTTAAAACGATTAAATGACTGGCAGCATCCATTTTAATAAATGCGTCCATTAAGGAACGCTTTAATTTCGATAGCGGGTTAAACCGCTGATCTGCAGGAAGGCTGTATTTATATGTTCCATTATTTGTTGGCACTTTGACTAAATGCAGTTCTTTGATATCTCTTGATACGGTCGCCTGTGTGATGTTATATCCATCCGCTTTCAAAATATCGACTAATTCGTCTTGTGTTTCGATTTCTTGGCTTGCGATAATTTCTCTAATCTTAATATGTCTTTGACCTTTGTTCATTTTGACCCCCCTAGGCGTTAGAATCTCAGTTTGTCTTTACGTTCTATGTTATATGATGCACACTTCAAAAAACAAGCATTACGTGAGAAACGGTTAATTCTGATCTTTTGACCATGTAAAAAGGAATAATAGCGAGCTATTATTCCTTTTGTTTCAATAATTCATGTGTCAGCCGGCTCAGGACTGTTTTTCTTTTCTTTCAATACGGCATGGGCTTCTTTGACGACTTTTTCAAGTTCAGATACTGGAAGTGCCGTATTCTCTTCTTGATCGGGATGCAGGACCAAGTGGAGGAGAAATTCGATATTTCCATCTCCGCCTGTAATCGGTGAAAACGAAACATCCTTTACATCATAGCCTTCTTTTGCAGCAAATTGATTCATTTCTTCTAGCACACCAAGATGTACAGAAGGTTCTCGCACAATGCCTTTTTTTCCAACAAGCTCTCTGCCCGCTTCAAACTGCGGCTTCACTAGCGCAATACAGTCGCCGCCTGGGATAAGAATATGCTTTAGTGCGGGAAGAATGAGTTTGAGCGAGATAAATGATACATCAATAGATGCAACCTCTGGTAATCCTTCGGTGAAATCTGCCGGAACAGAATGGCGGAAGTTGGTGCGTTCCATGACGATCACCCGATCATCCTGTCGTAATTTCCACGCAAGCTGATTGTAACCAACATCCACAGCATAGGATTTGACTGCTCCATTTTGGAGTGCGCAATCTGTAAATCCCCCTGTTGATGAGCCGATATCAATTAAAAGCTTTCCTTCAACGGTTAAATCAAATTCCTGAAGTGCCTTTTCGAGCTTTAGCCCACCTCGGCTGACATATTTCAGCGGATTCCCCTTCACAGTCAGCGGGGTATCACGAGCGATTTTTTCTCCTGGCTTATCCAAACGGTTTTCATTTGAGTAAACGATCCCTGCCATAATGGCGCGTTTTGCTTTCTCTCTCGTTTCCATTAGTCCTTGTTCGACTAATAAAACGTCAAGTCGTTCTTTCTTTGATGTCATGATCCAATTCCTTTTCTTGGTGCTGCGGGAAGCAGGTCACGTAACGTTTCAGCAACCTGTGTTTTCGTCAGTCCAATTTCCTCAAGTAGCGCATCGACACTTCCATGCTCAATAAATTCATCTGGAATGCCCATACGTTCTACTTTGATATGAGACGCTTTTTTGTCGTGAATATATTCTAATACGCTGCTGCCAAATCCACCCTGAAGCACCGCTTCTTCTATTGTTAAAATTGGCAAACCTTCAGACAGTATCTCATTTAACATGCCTTCATCAAGAGGCTTAATGAAACGTGCATTGACAACACGGATTGATTTTCCTTCTTTTTGCAGTTCTTCTGCTGCCTGCAGCGCCATTTTAATGGTTGTACCGAATGTTAAAATGACAGCATCTTTCCCGGGACGAAGAACTTCCCAAGAACCAATTGGGATGGTTTTCAGCTGTTCATCCATTTTGACGCCTAGTCCATTTCCACGCGGGAAGCGCATGGCGATTGGACCATCATCATATTGAATGGCTGTGTTGACCATATGCTGTCCTTCATTTTCATCCTTTGGCATCATGAGAACCATATTCGGCATATGACGCATGAAAGCAATGTCAAACACACCTTGATGTGTTTCTCCATCTGCACCGACAAGACCTGCACGGTCAATTCCAATGAACACATTGAGATTTTGACGGCAAATATCATGCAACACTTGGTCATAGGCTCTTTGAAGGAACGTTGAATAAATCGCTAAAAATGGCTTCATGTCCTGTGTAGCAAGTCCAGCTGCCATTGTTGCAGCGTGCTGCTCTGCAATTCCAACATCAAACATTCGCTCAGGGAATTCTTTTGCAAATCCTTCAAGCTTTGAGCCAACGGGCATTGCAGGTGTAATTGCGACAATCCGCTCATCTTCCCGTGCCAGCTTTCTGACGGTTTCACTGACGAGACCACTCCACGACGGTGCAGCTGCTGTCGGTTTTACAAAGTCACCTGTGTCGATTTTGTATGGGCCTGTTCCGTGCCATGTGCCGATCTTATCAGATTCGGCCGGCTTATAGCCTTTTCCTTTTTTCGTGATGACATGAAGGAGAACCGGGCCTTTTGTTTTCTTTGCGTACTCAAGATTCTCAAACAAATCTTCATAGGAATGTCCGTCTACTGGTCCTAAGTAAGTAAAGCCCATTTCCTCAAAGAACATACCAGAGACAAGCAAATATTTCAGACTGTCCTTGATACGTTCTGCTGTTGCAGCAAGCTTCCCGCCTACTGCTGGGATACGCTTGAATAAGTATTCAAGCTCGTCCTTTACCCATTGGTATTTACCAGCTGTACGTAGTCTGCCAAGCATTGTATGGATCGCACCAACGTTTGGCGCAATACTCATTTCATTGTCGTTTAAGATCACAATCATGTCTTTTTTTTCATCCCCGATATGGTTCAGTGCTTCTAACGCCATACCGCCGGTTAGTGCACCATCGCCGATAATCGGGAGAATGTATTCATCTGTTCCTTTAATGTCACGCGCTGCCGCCATTCCCATTGCACCAGATAATGAGGTTGAACTGTGTCCAGTCTCCCAAACATCATGTTCACTTTCATTTCGTTTTGGGAAACCGCAGAGCCCTTTATATTGACGAAGCGTATCAAACTCGGCGCCTCTTCCAGTTAACAGCTTGTGAACGTAAGACTGATGTCCAACATCCCAAAGAAATTTGTCTTTCGGGCTGTCAAATACTTTGTGAAGTGCAACAGTAAGTTCAACGACACCAAGGTTTGGACCAATGTGCCCACCAGAGTTCGCTAACGACTCAATTAAAAACGTGCGAATGTCCGCACTCAGCTCCTCTAATTCTGCATTTGACATTCCTTTTAGAAACGTTGGATTTTTTATTGATAAAAGATCCAATCAGGATCAACTCGCTTTCAACAAAATTTCTATCTACATATATAATGCCTTATTCCTACGAAAACCAATTCAGGAATAAGAGTTGTCTCATCATGATAAACTGTTTACAGTTTACCACAATTGCTCGAGGACCCTCAAATCTAGGCTGTTTTTAGTGATCTCGTGAGGCAATCAGATCGCATAAATCATGCAGCAAGTTTTGCTCCAACTCAAGATTTGAGACAATTTCTTTCGCACGAGTGATATGTTCATCCAGCTTTTCTTTTGCTCCTGAAAGCGTTAATAAAGAAGGATATGTCGACTTTTCATTTGCTGTATCGGAGCCGATCCGCTTTCCTATTTTCTCTTCGCTGCCTTCAAGATCTAAAATATCATCACGGATTTGAAAAGCAATGCCAATATGATAGCTGAATTCTCTCAGCTTTTCGATCTCATCATCAGATGCACCTGCCAGTATCGCACCTGCAACCACACTAAAGGTGAGTAGCTTTCCTGTTTTGCGGGCATGAATCGATTCTAATTCAGAAAGAGAGATTTGTTTCTGTTCTGCTTCCATATCATCAAATTGCCCGCCAACCATTCCGAGTGCACCTGCTGATGTAACAAGTTCATCGATGATTCGAAGCTTTTGATCAGCAGGTACATCGTCAGATAATTGCGATGTAATGAGACGGAAGCTTTCAGTGAGCAGCGCATCACCTGCAAGAACAGCTGTTGCCTCGCCGTATACTTTATGGTTGGTCGGCTTTCCTCGGCGCAGATCATCATCATCCATACAAGGAAGATCATCGTGTATCAAGGAATACGTATGAATCATTTCCACTGCACAACCTACTGGTATACCGTCTTCTTCCTTTTTCCCATACGCATTTAAAAGAGCAAGAACAAGGACAGGACGCAGTCTTTTTCCGCCAGCTTTCAGAGAATAAAGCATAGATGATTTCAGCTCTTCTGGAATAGACAATTCCTGCACATATGTAAATAAATAGTCTTCAATTGCATGTTTTCGTGTTGTTAAAAATTCGTTTAAGCTACTTGTCACCAGCATCTGCCTCCTTCACAGAAAAAGGAGCCAGTTCACCGTCCTCTTTTAAAATGAAATCCATTTGCTTTTCAACATGCTGTAATTTTTCATGGCAAAGTTTTGAGAGCGTCATACCCTCTTGGAAATAGTGGATAGCTTGTTCTAGCGGTACATCGCCTTCTTCGAGCTTTCCCACAATCTCTTCAAGTCCTTTCATGGCCTCTTCAAATGTCATTTGTTCTTCTTTTTGTTTATTTGATTCTGTCATGATAATTGCCCTCCTTCTCAATAACCTCACAAATCAGACGTCCATCCTTCATTGTAATCGTCAGTTGATCCTTCGTTTCTACTTGATTCACACTTTTAATGAGCTCATCTTCTTTATAAGCTAAACTATAGCCTCTTTCCATGACTTGAAGCGGGTTTAATGCATTTAGTTTACCAAGAACCGATTGGAACTGCGAATGAATTGTTTTCATTTGCACATTCATGCTCCGAACGAGCTGTTCTGTTTCATTGGCGTGACGTTTTTTCGCCTGAAGCAGCTGCTCTTTTGGATGAAGCGGCTTCAGTCTATATGTTTGGCGGTCAAGTTGACTGCGTTTTTGTTCCATTTGTCTTGTCAGCTGTTTTTGAAAACGATCAAATATCATATCGAATTGCTGCTCTTTTTGCTCTTGTAATCGTTTTGGAAAACGGAAAGCATAAGACGATTGAAGTGCCACAAGACGGTCTTTTGCTTGTGACGTTCGATTTTTTACTGCTCTTGTTAACCGAATGTCGATTGATTTGATTCGTTCAATTAAATCAGCGGTGCTTGGAACAGCTAGTTCTGCTGCTCCTGTTGGTGTGGGTGCTCTCATGTCTGCAGTGAAATCACTAATAGTAAAGTCTGTTTCGTGCCCAACTGCAGAAATGATTGGAATGTCTGATGCGAAGATCGCTCTTGCGACTGCTTCTTCATTAAAGGCCCAAAGTTCTTCAATCGATCCTCCGCCTCTCCCGACAATCAAGACATCACAAAGTTGTTTTTCATTGGCTTCTTTAATCCGTTCCACAATCGAACGCGGAGCATTTTCTCCTTGGACTAATGCCGGAAGCACAATGATCTTGGCCTGCTGATAGCGCCGATTGATCGTGGTAATGACATCTCGAACAGCTGCTCCTGTTGGGGATGTAATGACACCAACAACCTCTGGATATTCAGGAATTGTTTTTTTATAGCGCTCATCAAATAAGCCTTCACTTGCTAGTTTCTTCTTCAGCTCTTCATAGGCAAGATGAAGAGCACCAACACCATCAGGCTGCATTTCTTTTGCATATAATTGATAGCTTCCGCTCGGTTCGTAGACTTGAATTCCGCCACGTACGAACACTTTCATTCCGCTCTTTGGTGAAAAAGGTAGCTTGGACGCGGAGCGCTGGAACATAACAGCTTGCATACGTGCATTTTCGTCCTTTAAGGTGAAATAAACATGACCTCTTGAATGAATCTTCACATTTGATAACTCACCTTTGATCCAAATATCTTCTAAATGAGGGTCAACATCAAATTTTCTTTTTATGTATTTTGTAAGGGCTGTGACCGTCACAAAGGCTTTTTCACTCATGACGTATTCCTCCTCTTCAAAAACGCACATTCATCCACCGGCAGCACGCAGGTGGATGAATGGATCAAGCTTATGATAATGTACGTTTTGCTGATTTAACCGTATTGTGTGCAAGCATCGTAATTGTCATTGGGCCCACTCCGCCAGGGACTGGTGTGATGTAAGAAGCTTTTTCTTTTGCTGCTTCAAAGTCAACGTCCCCTACAAGTTTCCCTGTTTCTAGACGATTGACTCCTACATCGATGACAATAGCGCCCTCTTTAATTTGGTCAGCTTTAATAAAGTTTGCTCGACCGACGGCAACAACTAAAATGTCCGCTTTTAACGTATGTTCTGAAATGTTCGCCGTTCTTGAATGACAGTAGGTGACGGTTGCATTTTCGTTTAATAGCAATTGTCCAACTGGTTTGCCGACGATATTGCTTCGTCCTACAACGACCACTTCTTTGCCAGAGAGATCCACACCTGTTTTGTTCAATAATTCAACAATACCTGCTGGTGTGCAAGGGAGGAATGTGTCTTCCCCAAGTAGCATTTTCCCGATATTCAGCGGATGAAAACCATCTACGTCTTTCTCTGGTGAAATTCGTTCAATGACGGCTTTTTCAGAAATATGTTTTGGCAGTGGAAGCTGAACAAGAATTCCATGGAATTGATCATTCGCATTGTACTGATCAATCATCTTTAGCAATTCCTCTTCTGTTAAAGAAGCATCTAAATGATCAAGCTGGAAATGCATGCCCATGGCTTCTGCTGCTTTTTTCTTCCCGCGTACGTAAGAAAGTGAAGCCGGATCATCACCGATTAGAATAACGGCAAGACCAGGTGTGACTCCTTTTTGTTTTAGCTCTTCTACTTCTTTTGCTAATTGTTCACGCTTTTCTTTTGCTGTTTCTTTCCCATCGATGATTGTTGCTGTCATGTCAAATCCTCCTATTGCTGCTTTAGGTCGTTTTTAATGTTTGAAAGTACACCATTTACAAATTTCGGCGCCTTATCGTCACCGAACAATTTAGCCAGTTCAATGGCTTCATTCATTGAAACACTCACCGGGATATCTTCTTGATATACCATTTCGTACACAGACAGCCTTAAAATGGCTCTGTCTACGTTCGCAATACGATCAAGTTTCCAATTTACAAGATGCTGTGAAATCATGTCATCGAGCTTGTCCTTTTGTTCGAGCACACCGAAAACCAGTTCCTCGAAAAAAGGATCTGATTCTTGTTCATCCAGCGCATGTGTAATGGCCTCTTTCGGATCAATATTGCTGACATCAATTTGAAATAATGTTTGTAGCGCCTTTTCTCTTGCAGTTCTTCTTTTCATTATTTACTCCTTTAACCACTTTATCCGCTTGTCGTTAAGCCATACAGAGATCATAACATATTTTGACCGTAGTCGCACCAAGATCCATGCGAGCTGTGACGAAAAACGAATCACTCCATGCGTGACGTAATCATCATGCGGAATTTTCCCAAAAATGGGCTTTAAAAAACCAAAGAGGCAATGCCTCCTTGGTTTCACTTCAACCCTTTTTACATTTCTTGATCAACTTCAGCTTCAGCTGTTTTTGTATCAAATTGAATGCCAACGACATGAATGTTGATTTCATTAATCGTTAAGGCCGTCATGTTTAAAAGGGTTTGACGGATATTTTCTTGAACAGCAGTGGATACCTTTGGAATGGATAGGCCAAATTCAACCACACAATACACATCAATTGTGATGCCTTCATCAGAGACATCTACTTTCACACCTTTACGGTGATTTTTCTTCCCAAAGCGTTCTGCCACATCAGCAGCGAAGTTGCCGCGCATTTCCGCAATTCCTTCGACCTCTGATGCAGCGATCCCAGCAATGACTTCAATCACTTCTGGCGCAATTTGCACTTTTCCCAATTGATCTTCATCAAGGTTCATTTCAAGCAAATTGTTTTCTGACACGATCATTCACCTCCGAAAGCTGTTATTATTTCATAATTTGATACGTTTCTAAAAACTTCGTATTAAAATTACCGCTCACAAATGTTTCGTGCTCTAGTAATCTGAGGTGGAATGGAATCGTTGTGTAGACTCCTTCAATGACGAATTCTTGAAGCGCACGTTTCATTCTTGCAATTGCTTCTTCTCTCGTTTTACCATATGTGATCACTTTCGCAATCATACTATCGTAATATGGCGGAATCACATAACCAGGGTAAGCGGCAGAATCAATACGTACTCCTAAACCGCCTGGCGGAAGGTACATTTTAATTTCACCAGCAGAAGGCATGAAATTTTTCTCAGGGTTCTCTGCGTTAATACGACATTCAATCGCCCAGCCTTCGTATACGACATCCTCTTGCGTAAGGGAAAGCTTTTCACCTGAAGCTACTTTGATCTGTTCTTTGATCAAATCAACACCAGTAACCATTTCCGTTACAGGATGCTCTACTTGGATACGTGTATTCATTTCCATGAAGTAAAACTTCTCTTCATTATAATCGTAAATGAATTCAACCGTTCCGGCACCTGTGTATTCAACAGCTTCGGCTGCTTTTACGGCAGCTTCACCCATTTGCTCACGAATATCTGCATTTAGTGCAGGTGATGGCGTTTCTTCCAGAAGCTTTTGCATTCTTCTTTGGATAGAACAATCACGTTCACCTAAGTGAATGGTATTCCCATGCTGATCAGCAAGGACTTGAATTTCAACGTGTCTAAAGTCTTCAATGAATTTCTCCAAATAGACACCTGGGTTCCCGAAGTTTTGTGCTGCTTCCTGCTGCGTGATGGTGACACCGTTAATGAGCTCTTCTTCTGTGCGAGCCACACGGATACCTTTACCACCGCCGCCTGCAGTTGCTTTAATAATGACAGGATACCCAATACTAGCTGCTGTTGAAACAGCATCATCAAGATCTTTTACAATTCCTTGAGAACCAGGGACAATTGGAACTCCAGCTTGCTTCATTGTTTCTCTTGCCACATCTTTCGTTCCCATTTTGGAAATTGCTGACGCAGTTGGTCCAACAAAGATGACATTACATTCCTCGCAAAGCTCTGCAAAGTCTGCATTTTCAGCAAGGAAACCATATCCTGGATGGATGGCATCAGTACCTGTTAGTTTTGCGACACTGACAATATTTGTCACATTTAAATAACTATCTTTTGAAGCAGTCGGTCCGATGCAATATGCTTCATCAGCCATTTGAACATGCAGCGCATCACGATCCGCTTCAGAAAATACCGCAACTGTTTCAATTCCAAGCTCTTTACAAGCACGGATGATTCTAACTGCGATTTCTCCTCTGTTTGCAATTAATAGCTTTTTAATCATGATCGTACTCCTTACTCTGCTTTCACTAGAAAGAGGGGTTGTCCGAATTCTACAAGCTGACCGTTTTCAGCTAATACTTCGACGATTTCGCCTTTTACTTCTGCTTCGATTTCATTAAACAGTTTCATCGCTTCAACGATACATACAACTGAGTTTTCCTTCACTTTAGAACCTGTTGTCACATATGGATCTGCTTCTGGTGAAGAAGAAGCGTAAAATGTGCCAACCATTGGGGATGTGATTTTATGCAGGTTTTCAGACGCAGTTTCCTCTTGTGCAGGGGCTTCGGTCTGAGCTGGAGCTTGTGCTTTAGGAGCTTGTTGAGCTGGAGCTGCTTGGACAGGAGCCACTGGTGCTTGTGCCGCAACTTGCTGAACGACTTCTTTATTTTTCTTTAACTTGATTTTTGCGCCTTCATTTTCGTACGTAAATTCATCAATTGTTGATTCGTCAATTAATTTAATCAGTTCATGAATCTCTTCAATTTTTAACATGGATTTGCACCCCTATGTATGGATTTATCTTTTTTTATAGGCTAGTACTAAAAGTACATACTATAACCATCTTACAGGAGGATTTCGTTGAATTCAACTATTAATGTGATGAGACACCTCGCGCAAGCACCTGAAAAAGGGCGTCAACCCGCATGAAAAAACGCCCTTTTCAGAAAAGGGCGCTTGTGCATTTTTATTGATTCGATGGCTCAAAAGTGACGGCTACGTTATCAAGCCCTCTCATTTCTTTTGTGACCAAATCAATAATATCTGCTGCTTGGGACTTTGATTTTTTATCAGAACGAACCGTGATGTTCACTTTATCTCCTTCTGCACTGACGAGCGCATCTTTATACCCTTTTGTTTTGATTAATGTCTCCAGCTGACGCTCTGTTCCTTCGGCCTCACTAAGCGCTGTCATTTGATCATAAGCTTCACTTTTTTCTTGCGCTGTTGCATCATCGCTAGACACGATTTCGTTATACTCTTCACGCTGCTTGCTGCGCTTATCTTCCAGTTCAAGTCTGTAGGTTGTGAAAAGTTCATCGTCGGTCTGCTCTGATACAGCCTTTCCTTCTTCTCCACTTGTTTCAACATCTTCTTGTTTCGCATTGGTTTCTTTGTCAGTTGATTTCTCTTCTGCGTTCTTTTCGGTTCCTTTATCAGTCCCTTTTTCTGGCTCAGCCTTTTTCTCTTCCATTCCTTTTGATTTTGTATCTTCTACTGTCACAGCATTCTCACCTTGTGGGGACATGATATAGTACACACTTAATACGACAACTAAACTTAGCATCGTTAATAGCCAAACCGTTTGTTTTTTTAACATCATTCCGAATCCTCCTTGATTTTTTTAGGGGCAACAGCCACTCTATGGCTCGGTACATCAAGCACTCGTGTAACCGCTTCAATGATGGTTTTCTTTATTTGAACGTTGTCTACTCCTTGAGCAACAACGAGGACACCTCGAATGTCTGGCTTTTTCGTTTGGACAACAACAGGTGTTTCTTCATTGCCATTTTTAATAATGACAATCTCTTCTTCTTTTGTTTGATCCGTGACACTTCGCACGCCGCCTTCTTTGTCTGTTTCCTCGGTCGTAGTGCTTTTATTGGATTTGTTTTTTTCAAACACTTTTAAAGAAGTTGCGTCTACATTTACCACGATGGATACATCCTCAACACCAATGATCGTTTCTAAAATCTCTTTCAGCTGATTTTCGTATTCTTGTTCAACATCCTCTATCGAGTTGTTTGACTTACCTGAAGAGGATGGTTTGAACACCGCCTGCTCTTCTGAGGATGTTTTTTTAGACGCAGGAACAGCAGCCTCTTGTTTACTTGATGGCGGTGACAGAATTTGACTGACTAACATGAATGACACGCCGATGATGAAGACAAGTAGTAAGTAATGGTGCTTCGTTAATTTTGGTTTCCCTTCACCTTTTTCAGGTGCTTGGAACATTGATTTCAGTTTTTGTCTCCAGTCCTTGTTATTCATGATCTGCTGCGTCACCTCCCTCAATGTTGAGCGCAATGTGTTCAGGCCGTGTATTCCAAACATCTGCAAGCGTCTCTTTCACCCTCGCCATCTCTTTTGCTGACGTCTCGGCGCTTTCCTCCTTTTGCCTGGAGAGATCAATGTCGACCTTTGCCACCGTTTCTACAGCATCACCTGTGAGCGGGACAAGGACTGCTTTGATGCGAAATTGATCTGCCTCCATATTCTGATCAAGGTGCTCCTCATCTGCCAACACTTCTACGTGTTTCATTTCATAGCTCTCCTTCTCCAGTGGCTCCTTTGCGCTTTTTTCTAGTTGGACAGCCATTTGCTTTAAAATATATGCACGCTGTGAAGCTTGTATTTCTTTTTTTTCTAAATTCATCTGATTTTTTATTTCTTCTGATTGCGCTTGGTCCTTCCCTTTCATGATTTCTGAGAAAATTTGGTCCGGATCTGCCCGGAATAACGCAAAGATCGGATTGAGCATCACGACAATTAACAATAAGCTGACGACCATTTTTGCATACTTCTGCATGCTTGAATTGGGAAGCAAAAGATCAATCACAATCGCAAATAAAATAAATAGGATAATACTTGTGATCCATTCTGTGAGAAAACTCAAATGGTGTCCCCTCCTTACTTCATCATCATGGTGAGGTTGCCAGCTGTGATGATAACGGTAATGCTTAAAAAGAACATAAGCGATACAACAGCTAATGCAGCAAATATATAAAGAACACTTTTTGAAATGACATCAAGGCAGCTAATAATCGGCCCGCCCCCTAAGGGCTGAAGAATCGCAGCGGCCAGTTTATAAATCAGAGCGAGCGACAGCACTTTAATCGCTGGGAAAGCCGCAATTGAAATCAAAATGGCGACGCCTACAAGGCCAACCGTATTTTTCAGCAGCACAGAGGCGCTGATAACGGTATCTGTCGCATCAGTAAACATTCTGCCAAGGACAGGGATGAAATTTCCGGTAATAAACTTGGCTGTGCGAAGAGCGATTCCATCAGTGATAGCAGCAGATGCCCCCTGTACAGAAATGACGCCGAGGAATACAGTTAAAAAAACAGCGAGCCCGCCAATGGCGACATTTCTTAACAGCTGGGCAAGCTGGGTCACTTTGTATTGTTCGGTCAATGTACTGACTATGCTCAAGATCGCTGATAAAAAGATGAGCGGAAGAACGACATATTGAATAAAAACACCGCTCGTGTTCATTAAAAACAAAATCACAGGATGAAAGAATCCGGCTGAGACAAGCCCGCCTGATGAGGCAATAAGTGCTAATAAAAGAGGAATAAGAGCAAGAATAAAACTAGTCATTGTTTGAATGGCTTCTGTTGCATAAGAGATCGCAACATGAAAACTGTTTAATGCAATAATAATAAGCACCATATAAACAAGAGCGTATGCAACTTTACTAACAGTGCTTTGTTCAAACGCATTTTGCAAAAGCTGTAAAAGCGAACAAAAGATGGTGAGTAATATAAGTGTGCCTAAGAGCTTTCCATTGGCAATCAGCTCATGAAACAGATAATGAACAAAAGCCTTCAGCCACGTTTGGGGAGACAGCTCTTTATCGCCATCAATCATTTCCTTCACAGTACCTTTTTGGCTTTCAGGCAGAAAGCCACCATACTCGTCCAATATCGTTTCCCAAAAGTCACTGATAGAATGAAGCTCTAAGGCATCAGCCTGTCCACCCGCAACTTCTTCTGCGACCGGTTCTTCACTTGATAAAGGCACACTTTCTTCTGCACCTGCATACGGAACGATCATCCAAAAGAACATCATAAACCCCAGCACAGCTGTCACCCGTTTCATCATCATCACCTCTTTTCCATCAAGTCATGGACGGGATCATACCTAGGATCGTCTCAATGATGACCGTTAAAATCGGTACCGCCATGACCAAAATAAGAATCTTGCCGCCAAGCTCTATTTTTGAAGCGATGGCGCCTTGGCCCGCATCCTTTGTAAGCTGGGCTCCAAATTCTGCAATATAGGCAATGCCAATGATTTTCAAAATGGTTTCAACGTATTTCATATTGACGCCTGCACTTGCTGCAATTTTTTCAATCATGGAGATAATGGCATAGATTTGATCGATTAAATAAAGGAAAATGACACACCCAGTAAACACAACAAGCATAAAGGCAAAGGTTGGCTTTTGTTCTTTGACGATTAATGCTAGAAAAGTAGCGATTAAACCAAGTCCAACAATTTGAATAATTTCGATTTGTAAGCCCTCCCCTATCCTTGAAATAGAAATACGGCTTTAATCTTCTTAAACAAATCATCCACAATGGTAGCAACCATAAATAAAATGTAGATAAATCCAAGCAGTGTGACCCACTGTGCGTACTCTTTTTTCCCCATTTGATCTAAAATCGTATGGAGAAAAGCCACGACGATACCCACTCCCGCAATTTGGAAAATGACGTTTACATCAACGCCCATGCTCTCGACTCCCTTCCTCTCACATCAATAACAGAATCAGTAGTAACCCACTTAGAAAACCAAGACTTCTCACCATTTTTTCATTTTTCGCTTGGGCAACTTCAGCTTCTTTTTCCTCTGATTCCAAATGGCCTAAAGCTAGCTTGATATATTTTTGCTGAGCCGTCACATCATGCTGACCAAGGGTTTCTCCAAAGTGCTTCAGCGCCTCATATTCGCCTTTTTTTAATACGGTTTTTTTCCATACATCCTCTAGACTTTCATTCCATGCATGCCTCGCAGAAAAGGTTCCGACGTTGAGTTTTTCTGCAAATTGTTCAAATAGCCGATTCACAGGCGGTCCTACTTGGGACGCAATTTGGTCAGCGGCTCTAGCTAAAGGTGTTTGACCATACATAATTTCAGCTTCAAGAGATTGGAGTGCAAACCGGAGCTGGCGGATTTGCTTTGGCCGATCACTGTACCGCTTCGCAAACTCGAATCCTCCCCATGTCGTAGCCGCAACAATGAAAATAGCACCAATAAGCTTTAACATACGTCCACTCCCCGCCTCCGCTTCAGCTCTTGTCCCTCTTGGTCAAATATCCGTCCGATCGTGCCAGGCCCTTTTTCTCTATTTAATTCCACATATCGATCAAACACACGAAGCTGCCATAACGGTTCAAATGATGGCCGTTTAGATAAGTCTTCAAGAGAATACCCATGAGCTGAGACGATAATGGTGACTCCAGCATGGATTGCTTCTAACAGTGCCTGTACATCTTCACTTTTTCCGATTTCATCGACAATGATGACTTCTGGGCTCATGGATCTGATCATCATCATTAATCCTTCAGCCTTTGGGCACGCATCAAGTACATCAATCCGGTGCCCAAAAGAATGCTGCGGCACTCCTCTTATACAACCTGCGATTTCAGAGCGTTCATCTACAATCCCTGTTTTTCTAGGAGAAATGGCTGTTGTTCCTGTACTGACAAGACGTGCTAGATCACGCAGCAATGTCGTTTTCCCGGTTTGCGGCGGACCTATAATCAGTGTGTTACACCAATGTTTTTCATATAAATAAGGGAGAAACGGCAGAGCAATTCCGATCTTCTCTTTTGCGATACGAATATTAAATGAAGAAATATCTCTTAAGCCTTTGACGAATCCATTTTCGACGATGACCTTTCCAGCAAGCCCAACCCGATGTCCGCCAGATATGGTGATATAGCCCTGTTTTAACTCTTCCTCCAGTGTGTACATACTGTAATTACTGAGCCTGCCTAATAGCTGAGCCGCATCTTCACCTGTTGTATAATAGGAAAGAAAGCGGGGTTTTCCTCCTTGCATCAGCTCAATTGGGCGATCGGTGCGAATGCGGATTTCTTCTATTTGCGCCCACTCTGCTTCTTTTAACATGCTGAGTTCTTGTCCAATTGAGTGCGGGAGAATATCCAACAAACTCCGCAACGAATTCCCCTCCTTTTTTTCTTCTCTAAAATGTATGATGCATGCCGTTAATTATGCCAAGCCATTTCACTTATAAATTCCAACAAGAATAAATACGACACCAATGAAAATAAACACAAGCTTCGCATAGGATAACTGCCCTGCAATTTGGTAGATTCCAATCGTCATCGTAATAATAAAAATGAGCGGCCCGATGATCGCTAATATACTATTGATGACAACCGCTTTACGCACATCATTTGTTACTAAAATGAGGATGGCGGCCGTCAGTTCAATCGTGGCAGATAAAAACCTCATCCCTGCCATGGCAGCGACTGATGGGTGTATACCCGGGAGAAATTGTTTCATATAGAACCTCCAGCTTTTTTTACACTATATGCTTCACTAGCTAGAAGTAGTCTTGTTTTTCAAAAGGAAGAGAGATGGATGAGAGAATAGAGTAAGGGGTGTCATAACGAGGCGTCCTATTTTTCAAATAAAAAAAGACTGTAAACACGAGGTTTACAGTCTCTCTCCGTTCATTACGCTCTTGAAACGTATGAACCGTCAGATGTATTGATCACTAGTTTATCACCTTGGTTCACAAAGAAAGGAACGTTCACGATTAAACCAGTTTCTGTTTTTGCAGGTTTTGATCCACCTGATGTCGTATCACCTTTAATACCAGGCTCTGTTTCTACTACTTCTAGTTCTACAGTGTTTGGAAGTTCTACTCCAAGTGTTTCATCACCGTACATGACGATTTGAACAGACATATTTTCAAGCAAATATTTCAGCTCATCTTTGATTTGCGCTTCGCTTAGTTCAAGTTGTTCGTATGAGCTTGTATCCATGAATACATGCTGATCGCCATTTGCATATAAATATTGCATTGTTTTTGTTTCAATTTGAGCTTTCGCTACTTTTTCACCTGCACGGAATGTTTTCTCTTGAATCGCACCTGTACGCAGGTTACGCAGTTTCGAACGGACAAACGCTGCGCCTTTTCCTGGTTTTACGTGTTGGAAATCCACTACACGCCAAATACCGCCGTCCACTTCAATTGTCAGGCCTGTACGAAAATCGTTTACTGAAATCATTTTGTCATCCTCCTACATTTCACCATCATAATATGATAAGTTCTTTCGGTGAGTGGGTCAATCGTTTATTGCCGTCAGCTGTCAGGACAATATCATCCTCAATTCTCACGCCGCCGACATCCGGCAAGTAAATGCCTGGTTCAACTGTCACAACCATTCCCTCTTCTAACACGACATCTGAGCGTGAGGAAAGGCCAGGTGCTTCATGTACTTCCATACCAAGCCCATGTCCAGTCGAATGCCCGAAGTATTGACCGTAGCCATACTTTTCAATGATGTCTCGTGTGATGCGATCAGCTTCTTTTCCTGTTAAGCCTGGCTTGATTTTATCCACACCAGCGTTTTCTGCTTCTAATACGATATGATAAATTTCCTTTAATTTGTCGCTTGGTGTTCCTACAGCAATGGTTCTTGTCATGTCTGAACAATAGCCTTTATAATAGGCACCGAAATCCAGTGTCACCAAGTCGCCAGATTCAATCACCTTTTCGCTCGCTCTCCCGTGTGGCAGGCTTGAACGAACGCCAGAGGCAACAATCATATCGAATGAAGATCCTTCTGCCCCTTCTTTTCTCATGAAAAATTCAAGCTCGTTCATGACCGCAATTTCTGTCAGGCCCGGCTTGATGTACGTGAGAATATGATCAAAGGCATGATCTGCAATCTTCGCAGCTTCCTCTAATATCTTAATCTCTTCATTAGACTTAATCAAGCGCAACTTTTCAACTGATTCTGAGACTGGAACAAGCTCGATACCGCTTGCTTTCCCCGAGTACTGCTGGTAGGTGGCAAACGTCATATGGTTTTGTTCAAAACCAAGACGTTTCACCCCAAATTCGTTTGCCGTTTGGACAGCAGTTTCCACAATGTTTCCTTTATGTTCAATGATGTCATAACCCTTTACTTGATCCTTGGCTTGCTCCGTGTAACGGAAATCCGTAATAAAGGCGGCTCGATCCTTTGAAACGATGGCAAGACCGGCTGATCCAGTAAAACTCGTCATATAATGTAAATTAAAGCTGCTTGTAATCACTAAACCATCTATGTCTAATTCGGCTAAAAGTTTTCTTAGTTTTTCAAGTTTCATGATACTGCTCCCCCTTCACTGACTAAATAACGAATCGCCAATTTATATCCTTCTAAACCAAGTCCAACGATTTGACCTTGGCATACTGGAGCAAGAACCGAATGATGGCGGAATTCCTCTCTCTTATGAACATTTGTGATATGTACTTCGATGACAGGTAACGTAATACTTGCAATGGCATCTCTCAGTGCATAGCTATAGTGGGTAAAAGCACCCGGGTTAAACACGACGCCATCGTACTGATCTTCTGCTTCATGGAGCGCATCGACCAAATCTCCCTCGTGATTCGATTGAAAGAACGTCAATTGAATATTTGCTCTTTCTGCAAACTGAAACAAATCCGTTTCTAAATTTGTTAGTGTTTTACTTCCATAAACTCCTGGCTCTCTCTTGCCGAGCCTATTTAAGTTGGGCCCATTCAGCACTAGAAAATGAGGCATATATGACCACTCCTTCACCCTAATTCACTCTATATCGATGTCTGTTTCTTTTTCCTTAGAAACCTTTCGTTTCCAAAAATAATTTTATCATATGAATGGTGGATTTACACTTTATTCTGTCTTTTTCCCGAGTGCCCTTGCAAGCTTCTGACTCGTTAATTCATTGTATTCAAATGAAATACTGTATCCGACAAACATGCCATATAAAATATATAGGCAAAATGTCGTCACAATGGTGCTTTGCTGCAAATCTTGCACTTGCTTCACATCGGGGAATATAGGATTAAATACATAAAAAACAAGCAGCCATAAAATCGCGCCATAGATCAGCCCCATCCAAAAACCTTTGATCCGTTTGAGCAGTCCATAATAAATAAAGGCTGCTCCAATAGATAAAATCCCTAAAAGTACAATACTCATAAATGTACCAAGTCCGCCTTTTTTCCATTCACCAAGCACAAATGGCTGCAACAGCATATTTGGACTCACCTCTGAAAAATGAAACATATGGGTCAGAAATCCGATAAAGCCCCAAAAAACTCCGCCGGCAAAACCTGTAGCTGCTGCCCTTGCCACCATTGATGACGTTTGTACTGATTGATTTTTTTCTTCTTGGTTTTTCTTTTCATCACGTTTCATATGAACACCTCCAGCAAGTAGTATGTCCAAAATGTCATGAAAAAAAAGGATTTCCGTGCGAGAGTGTAAAATTTTTATAACAGGGTATACTGGCTAAAAAGAGGTAGATAGAATTCTAGTAGATAATCGACCTGTGAGCTAGTGATTTCCCCTCTTTTCCTGTACAATAAAGGTATAAGGAAATGCATGTAAATTACAGGAAACAGGCAGGTTGATGAAATATGTCCAATCAAACAAAACCTCCAGCATATGGAGGGCAGGCAGTTGTGGAAGGTGTCATGTTCGGAGGTGAAAAGAACTATGTGACAGCGATTCGGCGTAAGGATGAGTCGATTGAGTTTTTAAAGCTTCCCCGGACCTCCAATAAACGAACAACCTTTCTTAAGAAAATCCCTTTTGTCAGGGGTGTTGCTGCACTTGTTGAAGCAAGCGCAAACGGCAGTAAGCACTTAAACTTCTCCAGCGAGCGCTATGACTTAGATCCTTCTGAAGATCATTCTCTTGAAAAAGAACAAAAAAGCTCGAAATTATCAATGATCTTTGGCATTGCTGTGATCGGAGTTCTCTCTCTTCTTTTTAGTAAATTTGTCTTTACTTTAGTGCCTGTCTTTTTAGCCGAACTTGTGCGTCCGGTGTTTTCTGGAAACTTCGCACAAATTGCAGTGGAAACATTCTTTAAATTGATCCTGTTATTAGGCTATATTTACTTTATTTCCATGACCCCTTTAATTAAAAGGGTATTTCAATATCATGGGGCAGAACATAAAGTCATAAACTGCTATGAACAGAATCTTGACATCACAGTGGAAAATGTCCAAAGCCAATCTCGCCTGCATTATCGATGCGGCAGCAGCTTTATTTTATTCACTGTCATTGTCGGCATGTTCGTCTATTTACTCGTACCGACAGATCCTTTATGGGTGAGAGTTCTGAATCGCTTGGCGCTTATTCCGGTTGTTCTGGGCATTTCATTTGAAGTGCTTCAGCTCACAAACAAACTCCGTGACGTGCCAGTGCTTAAAGTGCTTGGCTATCCTGGCCTTTGGCTGCAATTGCTCACAACAAAAGAACCCTCTGATGATCAAGTCGAGGTAGCCATTGCAAGTTTTAATGAACTTCTTCGTTTAGAGGAAGCATCTGCGAAACAAGCATCAGATTCTGCTCATCAAGTGATCTAGTTTATAAATCCGGTAAATTCTTTCGGAGGTGGACAGTTATGAATCGCCGAGTACATCCTGCTTTTACCATTATTTTCGCTTTAGGTGTTTTGGGATTTGTGTATTTACTCACAACGAATCCAGGCAGACTCTTTACGATGCTGCTATCAGTTGTGATCATTGGAGCGGTTCTATTTTTCTTATTTAGATGGCTGATGAATCGAAGAACTGGAACAGAAGGAAATCTTTATCGTAAAGCAGTCAAACAATCAAAACGTCGCTACCAGCAGCCTAAACCAAAAACGAAAAGCCAGATGAAAAACCGGGTCACTCATTTGCGAAGCGTGCCGACTGACCACAAGTCTAAGCCCGTCCTTCTCAAAAAGAAAAGCCAAACACATTTGACAGTCATTGAAGGCAAGAAAAACAAAAAGAAAAATCGCGCCTTATTTTAAAATGTCCAGCTCTTTAAAAATTGCTCGGCCTTCTGTCTGCCTAGATCGACGAGCGCCTTTTTCTTTTCTGTCATGAGATGAAAATCAGTGGCAATGACGTGTTCTACAGGGATAAAAATAATATGACGTTCGTGTTTTGTGGCAATATGTCTTTCGTCATGAGCACCACGCATCGTTTCAAATAGAGCGCCAAACAGTTCAAACGCATTGCGGATGGAATGTTGAGGGCGTTCTTTTTCGTTTGGGGTTAATGTGACACCGACAAACGGTCTTTTTTTCTCTTCAGCAAAAAGCCAAATCGGAAAGTTGCTGAGCACGCCGCCATCCACGATGGTACAAATTCCTTTTGAAGACCTCAGTTTGACAGGTTCGAAAAAATACGGCAAACTGCAGCTCATCCGAATGGCTCTGGCAACAGAAAACCGTTCTGGATTTAACCCATAGGAAGGAAGGTCATCTGGAAGGACGAGGATTTTGCCATTTGTTAAATCAGAAGCGACGATTTTGAGCGTATCTTTTTTCAGATCTCCGAATACGGTGACGCCTTTTCGTTTTAACACGTCTGTCAGCCATTTTTCTAGACGGTCACCTTTGTAAAGGCCAAGACGCCAATAAATAGACACCCATCTGAGCATTTTAAACGGGATGAATTGACACCTTCGGTCAAGCAATTGATGCTCATCCATTTCGTCTAACAGCTCCCGAATCTCCTGACTCGTAAAACCCGCTGCGATGAGTGAAGCAATGATCGCTCCCGCACTTGTTCCAGCGAGACGGACAAATTGAAATCCTCTTGCTTCAAGCGCTTCATAGGCGCCTGCAAGTGCTGCACCCTTAATGCCTCCACCTGAGAACACACCATCTATCTTCATCAAGGAGCCCCCTTTTCTGTCACACTATTAATAGTGTAGGAGCATTTGCCTTTCATTAGAACTATATTCAAAAAGGACACCCTTCGCCAGGTGTCCTTTCAGCGTGTAGACAACCCCTCGCATTCGGTGTCAGTCCTGCGCTCCGGTGCTCACGAATGTCAAATTCGCTCCGCTCCGATGCTCGTCCTTCCTAGACTGCAAAGGTTTTCTTTCACGCTGAAAAGAAGACAAAGAGCTAAAATAAAGTACATTTTACCCCTTTGTCAACAATTTAAAAGGACACCCTTCGCCAGGTGTCCTTTTTCTTAAGATTCTTGATTTGTTTGTTCGTTTTTCTTTTGAATCGCTTTCAGCTGAACGGATCGCTCATCGTTTTCTTCAAAGAATTGGACGAGGTCGCCGATGCGGTCAATGCTGTTCCAGCTGAGATGATGCTCAATACCTTCTACATCATCATAAATTTTCTCTTCATCTACACCAATGATTCTTAAAAATTGCTCTAGCAGTTCATGTCTGTATACGAGACGTTTTCCAATTTTTTTGCCTTTCGGGGTTAAAATTAGACCACGATATTTCTCATAAATGAGGTATTCATCTTTATCTAGCTTCTGAACCATTTTTGTTACAGAGGAGGGATGGACAGCGAGGGCTTCTGCAATATCAGATACTCTTGCATATCCTTTTTCTTCTATCAGCATATAAATTTGTTCAATATAATCTTCCATACTAGGTGTAGTCATAAAACCCCTCCAAAATGCACCTTTACTTAATAATCATAACAATTCTACACCATCGCCCATTAAAAAACAAGAAGAGTCCTTCGTCTTAACGCTTGTAATTCCAATCATCTGTGGCGTATTTCGTTTTGGCGAGGTGATGAACAAATGCCAACTCTTCATCTGTCAGCTCATAAGGCACAAGCTCGATATTTAATCCTTTTTCAAACCCTCGTTTAAATGCAACACGCGCATCGTCTATCGTACATGTTCGATCTGAAATTTCATTGATCGCCACCGCTTTGTTTTTAAAGCTGCGCTGCATCCGCTCTCTCACCCGGTCGTTTGGATACAGAAATAAATCAAACAATTTGTCCTCATCAAGATCAATTAAGATCGAGCCATGCTGGAGGATCACACCTTTTTGTCTTGTTTGCGCACTGCCTGCTACTTTTCTGCCTTCTACGACAAGCTCGTACCATGAAGGCGCATCAAAACATACAGACGATCTTGGATTTTTTAAGCTTTCTTTTTCTTTTTCTGTACGAGGAATGGCAAAATACGCATCGAGTCCCAGTTCTTTAAATCCCTCTAAAATCCCTTCTGAAATGACGCGGTATGCCTCTGTCACCGTCGCCGGCATCTCTGGGTGCTCTTCTGACACGATGACACTGTAGGTCAATTCCTGATCATGAAGAACGCCGCGGCCTCCTGTAGGCCTGCGAACAAATCCAAGACCATAGCGCTCAACCGCTTCCATGTTGATTTCTTTTTCAACATGTTGAAAATATCCAACAGATAATGTCGCTGGATTCCAACCATAAAAACGGATCACAGGCGGGATCAGCTTCTCGCTATGCCAATAAAGCAAGGCTTCGTCCATGGCCATGTTAAAGGCTGGGTCTTGGTTTCCTGTATCAATGAAACACCATTTCTCTTTTTGCATATAAAATCCCTTCTCTTTTACGTAGTCAATGTTAGATAATGGTGGTGACCACCGATTTTCTCTCTTCATCAGTCTATCAAATAGGGAAGGAATTGAAAATAATTCTTACCATTTATGATGACAAGTTTCTTTTGCTTTACTATAATAGTATTTGTCTAAAACGTACCATCAGACAGGTGACTGTGCTGATGCTCAAGAAGGAGTCGAGTCGTATTGCCAATATTCAACTATATCGTCCTCTCACTTTGTGGACTTTTCGTTCTTTATTCCATCGGCAGTTACATTTATCAGCAGCGCATAATGAAAACGCTGACGGAAGCAGAATTTATCAAAGGTTACCGCAAAGCCCAACTCATTGATGTGAGAGAACCAAATGAGTTTGAAGGTGGACATATTTTAGGCGCAAGAAACATTCCCCTTTCACAATTAAAGCAGCGCAAAAATGAAATACGCCCTGACAAGCCTGTTTATCTCTATTGCCAAAATAATTTGAGAAGCGGAAAAGCTGCTCAAACGTTACGTAAAAATGGCTGTCGTGAGATTTATAATTTAAAGGGCGGCTTTAAAAAATGGGGCGGCCGCATTAAAACAAAGAACTAACAAAAAAGACTCTGGGAGCTAATGCCCCCATGAGTCTTTTTATTTTCTTTCAAAAACCAGCACTGGATTCCGTGCAGCCTTTGTTTCATCCATTCGTTTCACAACGGTTGTATGTGGTGCTTCCTGTACGATTTCTGGGTTCTCTTCCGCTTCTTTTGCAATTTGAATCATCGCTTCAATAAATGCATCAAGGGTTTCTTTTGATTCTGTTTCAGTTGGTTCAATCATGATACATTCCTCTACATTTAGCGGGAAGTAAATCGTTGGCGGATGATAGCCAAAATCAAGTAATCGTTTGGCAATATCAAGTGTCCGCACACCTAGTTTCTTTTGACGTTTACCTGAAAGGACAAATTCATGCTTACAGTGGCGGTCAAATGGCAAATCATAATGAGCACATAAGCGGCGCATCATATAGTTTGCATTCAACACCGCATGATCCGTTACAGCCTTTAAGCCGTCTGGTCCCATAGAGCGGATATACGCATACGCTCTGACATTGATACCAAAGTTCCCATAGAACGGTTTCACACGGCCGATAGATTCTGGACGATCGTAATCAAAGAAATAACGACCTTCTTTCTTCACAAGCACTGGCTTTGGCAAATATGGAATCAAATCCTTTTTCACGCCAACTGGACCTGAACCAGGGCCTCCTCCTCCGTGTGGACCTGTAAAGGTTTTATGAAGATTTAAGTGAACCACATCAAATCCCATATCCCCCGGTCTTGCTCTGCTTAATACAGCATTTAAGTTCGCTCCATCATAATAAAGCTTCCCGCCTGCTCCGTGGACGATTTCAGCCATTTCTAAAATATTTTCTTCAAAAAGGCCGAGTGTATTTGGATTTGTGAGCATGAGAGCCGCTGTTTCTTCATTGACAACACGGCGCAGGTCGTCTAAATCGACAAGCCCATGTTCATTAGATGCCACCGTAATCGTTTCAAATCCTGCTACTGTTGCAGATGCGGGATTTGTTCCATGAGCAGAATCAGGCACGATGACTTTTGTTCGTTTAAGATCTCCTCTTGCTTCATGGTATGCACGAATCATCATGAGCCCCGTCCATTCGCCATGTGCTCCTGCCGCAGGCTGTAATGTCACGGCGTCCATTCCTGTAATTTCTTCTAAATGGTCACCTAAATCATAAAGTAACTCTAATGCACCTTGCACAGTGTCTGCCTCTTGAAGTGGATGCACGTTCGAGAAACCTGCAAGACGTGCCACCTTTTCGTTAATCTTTGGATTATATTTCATCGTACAAGAGCCTAGAGGATAAAAGCCAGAATCGACCCCGTGATTACGCCTAGATAATGCTGTGTAGTGACGCATAATATCCAGTTCAGAAACCTCTGGCAGCTCCGCATCTTCATGGCGGATATACGCTTCATCAAATAAATCTGGGAGCTTCTCCTCAGGTACGTCTAAATCAGGCAGGCTGTAACCAATTCTTCCTTCTTTGGATAATTCAAAAATAAGCGGCTGATCTTGTTTATTCATGACGATCCCCCAATTCCTTGATGAACGTATCAATTTCTTCTTTTGTTCTTAGTTCTGTCACAGCGACGAGCATATGCTGCTGAAGCTCTGGATAATCCCGTCCCAAGTCATATCCGCCGATGATTCCTTTTTTAAGCAATCGCTCATTCGCTTCTTTCACAGGTTCATTCAGTTTCAACACAAATTCATTAAAATGAGCGCCCTCTATTTCAGCCTGTAACCCATGTTTTTCTGCCTGCGTCTTGGCATAATGGGCTTTTTGTACGTTTTGATAGGCAATGTCTTTGATACCTGTTTTCCCAAGCGCCGTCATCGCAACAGAAGCGGCTAACGCATTTAATGCTTGGTTTGAACAAATATTTGAAGTCGCTTTGTCTCTTCGGATATGCTGCTCTCGCGCTTGAAGGGTCAGCACAAATCCTCGCACACCGTTCTCGTCTTCTGTTTGCCCGACTAAACGCCCCGGCACTTTCCGCATTAATTTTTTCGTCACAGCGAAATATCCACAATGAGGTCCGCCAAATGCAGCTGGAATGCCAAATGGCTGCGCATCACCAACGACAATATCTGCCCCAAGCTTTCCTGGTGGTGTCAGTAAACCAAGTGCAAGCGGGTTACTTGAGACGATGAATAAACTTTTCCCTTTATGTGCAATCGGTTCAATGTCCTTTAATGGTTCAACAACACCGAAGAAGTTTGGGTATTGTACAAGGACCGCTGCTGTTTCGTCGCAGACGGCTTCTTCTAATGCAGCTAGATCGGTCTGACCTTTTCGCGCAGGTACCTCGACGACTTCAATATGCTGTCCTTTCGCATATGTTTTCAGCACCGCTCTTGATTCAGGATGAACCGTCTCAGATACCACAATCTTTTTCTTCTTTGTATGTCCTGCTGCCAGCATCGCCGCTTCAGCTAATGCCGTTCCGCCATCATACATCGAGGAGTTGGCAAGATCCATGCCAGTCAGCTCAGCAATCATTGTTTGGAATTCAAAAATTGCCTGCAATTCACCTTGAGAAATTTCAGGCTGATAAGGTGTGTACGCTGTATAAAATTCAGAACGTGAAATCACATGGTCGACAATCACAGGCTGGTAATGATCATACACACCAGCACCTAAAAACGAGGCATAAGCCACTGTATCTTTATTTTTTGCAGCAAGACGAGACAATTCCCGCACTAGCTCTGTTTCAGATGCGGCTTCTTTGATGTTGTACGCACCTTTGAATCTGACTTTCTCTGGGATATCTGAGAAAAGCTCATCAATTGACTGAACACCGATGACATCCAGCATTTCTTTTTGATCTTGCTCTGTTTGCGGCAAATACCTGTGCTTCATCCTCTATTCCTCCTCGTTATTTGGCTCTTTTATAAAATGGTGTGGCGACGATTTTGGCTTTTAGACGTTTTTTGCGAACTTGCACTTCCACTTCTGTCCCAAGCTGCGCCTCTGATGTTTCAATCAAGGCAAGCCCAATATTTTTCTTTAATGTTGGAGATTGTGTACCGGTTGTGACTACACCAATCTGCTTATCTCCTGAGAAGACCGGATAGTCTGTCCGCGGAATCCCCTTATCTATCATTTCAATCCCGACAAGCTTTCGCTTCGGTCCTTCTTCTTTTTGTTTTTTAAGTGCATCTTTTCCGATAAAATCTGCTTCTTTATCCGTTTTAACAGCAAAACCAATGCCGCCTTCTAAAGGAGAAATATCCTTCGTGAGCTCTTGGCCATAAAGCGGGAGTCTTGCTTCAAATCTTAAGGTGTCACGTGCACCGAGTCCACATGGGATCAGTCCTTTCGGCTGTCCGGCTTCTAATAAAGCGGTCCAAAGGTGAACAGCATCTTCTGACTGGCAGTAGATTTCAAAGCCATCTTCTCCTGTGTAGCCGGTTCTTGATACAAGCACCTCTTTTTGCGCAATTATCGCTTTTGATAAAAACGTAAATGGCTTCAGTGATGTTACCTCTTCATCCGCAACATCTTTGATGATGTCAGCAGCAAGAGGTCCTTGAAGGGCTAACAAGGCGGTTTGATCAGAGACATTTTTAATGAAAACGTCTTCCTCACCTTGATGTTTCAGCAGCCAATCCACATCTTTTTCAATATTTGAAGCATTGATCACAAGCAAATAGTTGTTCTTTTCTTTTTGGTAGACAAGCAGATCATCCACCGTTCCGCCATCTTCATAACACATGGCTGTATATAGTGCCTTACCGTCTGTCAGCTTTGACAGATCATTGGTTAATAACCTTTGTAAAAAAGGAAGGGCTCCCTGACCTGTGACTTCCACCTCACCCATGTGAGACACGTCAAACAGCCCTGCTTTTGTTCGAACAGCTTCATGTTCTTCTTTAATGGAAGAAAATTGGACAGGTAATTCCCAGCCCCCGAAGTCAATGGTTTTTGCGCCAAACGTTTCATACGCATGAAAAAGCGGTGTTCGTTTCAACATCAATCGTTTCCCCCTTTTTTCTTACAGTGCATCACAAGCTGAATTTTCAGAAAAAAATCACAGCAAAAAAGGACAGAGCGCTCCCTTTTATCAAAAAGAAGTCTCTGTCCTTGCACCTGAAAGTTTACAGCACAACATCATTGTGCGTTTTCCCCTTTGGTGGTTTGCTAAAAATCGCTACGCAAACACTCTCCAGAGTTGCGTCCGGTAAGAGTACTTTTGCCTGAGAGATTCACTGAACCAATTCAGCTTGCTCCTTCGGCGCCTGTCAGTGCAAAATAACCGCTAGGTCTCTCCCCATACCATCATCCGCTCATATTCTTCACCTTTATTGGACATACTATCAAAATGGGTGACTTATTCTCTAGATCACTTACCAACATCCTACCATTAGAAATGGATGAAGAGCAACAGAAAAATCATTAACATTTTTAAAATAATCATTCATTATCGTTCGCTTTTATTGATATATAACATCTTTTAAATCGCTATGAAAAAATGAAGCGTTTAAAAACAGAACGATTTTATCATCACTCTACCAGAAAGGCAGGCGGTCACATTGAATATTCAAACGATCTTTGATCAAAAATGGGCAAGTGAATTTCAAAAGCGGCTTACAGCAGACGGTCCCTGGGCGAATTGGGATATGTACCGTTTAGCAGCACAAGTACAAAAAGTGACAGCCATTGATTCATTTGAAGGACTGCAAGCACCTGCGCACCTGCCTGCATTTACTCCTTTAAAACACCAGCTCGAAGTCGCTAGAAGAGTCGTAGAAGAGATGAATGGGAAAGCCATTTTAGCAGATGAAGTGGGTCTTGGAAAAACCGTTGAAGCAGGACTGATTATCAAAGAATACATGATTCGCGGACTTGCCAAGAAGATTCTCATTCTCGTACCCGCCTCCCTTGTTTCCCAATGGGTACAAGAACTGCGGACGAAATTTTACATAGATGCTGTCGAGCAAAAGAAGAGCTATGTGTGGGAGCAGTGCGATGTTGTGGTTTCCTCAATTGATACAGCCAAAAGACAGCCACATCGAGACACGATCTTATCCATCTCCTACGATATGGTCATTATTGATGAAGCACACAAACTGAAAAACAATAAAACGAAAAACTATGAGTTTGTAAGAAATTTGAATAAAAAGTTCTGCCTTCTGCTCACAGCCACACCTATCCAAAATCGAATAGGAGAAATTTTTAATCTCGTTTCTCTGTTGAAGCCAGGCCATTTAGGTAATGAAACACAGTTTAAAGACCTCTTTGCCAAAAAAGACCTTCAACTTGAGGACCATGACCGGCTAAAACAGTTAGTCAATAAAGTCATGATTCGGAACCGGAGACAAGACACTGGCATCGAATGGTCAAAGCGGCATGTAAAGACGATTTCTATTGATTTCTCCCCGACAGAACAAGCACTATATGATGAAATTTGTAAGTTAAAAGAAAACCCTTCCTATACGAAGCACATGTTTTCAATTATGACCTTAGAACGAGAATGCTGTTCGAGTCGTGAGGCCGTCTATATGACCATTAAAAAAATGCAAGAAGAGGAAAAACACATTCTAGGTGCTTCTGCGATGATGCACATCATGGAGAAAATCAACCAGGTAGAACAAAATTCTAAAGCACTTGAAGTCGTTAAACTCATTCAACAATTAAATGAAAAAGTCATTATCTTCACTGAATACCGTGCGACACAAATTTATTTGCAATGGTTTCTCCAGCAAAACGGCATCAGTTCGGTTCCTTTTCGAGGCGGGTTTAAACGGAGTAAAAAAGACTGGATGAAAGATTTATTTAGAGAGCGGGCGCAAGTGCTCATTGCGACAGAAGCAGGCGGCGAAGGGATCAACCTTCAGTTTTGCAACCAAATCATCAACTACGACCTTCCGTGGAACCCAATGCGCTTGGAACAAAGAATTGGACGTATTCACAGGCTAGGTCAAGAGCGGGATGTCCACATTTACAATATGGCAACTAGCGGGACAGTTGAAGAACATATTTTAAAACTTTTATATGAAAAAATTCAGCTGTTTGAAAACGTCATTGGTGATCTAGATGATATTTTAACCCGAATTGATATCCAAGATGCTGAAACAGAATTGCATCAAATTCTCTTCCAGCACGAGTCTGACGTAGACATGAAAAAGAAATTAACCCAATTTGCTTCCTATTTAACAGAAGCACAAACACCGCTTTTAGAAGAAAGACAGCAAGGTTCATAAAGGAGAGTTGACCAATGGAGCAGCGCGAGATTCACACATTTCTTCTCCGTTTCTTTCAGGCAAATCAATGCGACATACTTGAAGAAAGTGCAGGACACATGACCGTACAGCTGACAATCGAAATGGATAAATTGATCATGAACCGTCCTTTTTATTGGCATTGGCTCGAAAAAACGGGAGGCGTACCTGAGCCGCGGCAATTGACTTTGATCACCGATCAAAAAAAAGCTGATGACTCGGTCGAAGGAGAATTTGTCCACTTCGGCTCCCCTCGTTTATTCCAAATATTCGAGGTTGTGAAACAGCAAGGCCGTTTTATTCGGCTGTACGAAAAAGTCAGACCGCTCACAAACAGCCAGATCGCACTGGAGCCGTGGCTTGGTCTCAATGTCAAAATATCCTATCTGGCAGACCGTAAAAAAGACAAACTGATGTCTCTTGGACTTCATCTAATACGCGGAGAAGTCATCGAACAATTTCAAGAGAAGCTGGAAGCGCGTGAGCTATCGTCTCAAATTCCTGATTATTGCTTCACAATGAGTACGATGATTAAGCCAGAGAGCGGCGTCAAACGGCTTTACAGCCTGATGGAACGTTATGCCAATGAAGAGCCGGATGATTGGGCTGTAAGAGCTGTTCAAAAGTGGAAAGAAGACTCGGAACTTTTAAACCAATTTTATGAAGGGACTTCAGACACATCTGTAGAATATGAAATAGAAAGACAAGCACTTAAAACTTTATACGAACCAAAAATCAGTCTTACGATTGAAAATGGCGGACTTTTTTACTTACAGCAAAAAAGAGGAGGCTGACTTAGCGAGTCTCCCTCCCTTTCATGTGATATCAAATTTTCGATCAATCAAAAGCAACGTTTGTCTGTTTGTATTGGGCGGAAACATGACGCAAGCAATCTATGAGGTCTTATCACCTGTGTTTTTCCATTTCATGCGTTAAGTGCCTGAAATACACGATTCAGTATTTTAGGAGGGTATTTGTATGGAAAAGAAAACGAAGTTATTAGACAGTGAATGGGTTCAATTATTACGCGAAGCGCGCAAAGCAGGACTAACAGTAGAAGAAGTCCGTCATTTTCTCAAATCACGCGAAAAGTCCTCTGAGTCTCCCCCTATGGCAAGAAGTCATTCTATCAAACCTTTCTGAATGTGCTATAATATCGAAAGGAAGGTGATGACATTGATTGGCCAGCGTATTAAACAATACCGCAATGAAAAAGGCTACTCACTATCAGAACTGGCCGAAAAGGCTGGGGTAGCGAAGTCTTATTTAAGTTCAATAGAAAGAAACTTGCAAACAAACCCCTCCATTCAATTTCTTGAAAAAGTCTCCGCTGTTCTGGACGTCTCGGTTCATACACTGTTAAACGAAAATGATGAAACCGAATACGATGGTCAATTAGATAGTGAATGGGAAAAACTAGTTCGAGATGCAATGACATCAGGGGTTTCGAAAAAGCAATTTCGTGAATTTTTAGATTATCAAATCTGGAAAAAAAAGCAAGAAGAGGAGTAATGCGCATATTTTAGCGCATACTCCTCCAATTGCTATGCAGATCTTGTTATCAGTCTAAAGACTGACTTTATTTTTTATCTTCGCTGTGTGCTTTTTCGTTTTCTTTCACGTAGCCTTTTTCATCCGTATGCTTTTTTGGATTGATCGTTAAACCATTCCACTGAGTCGCTTCGAAGGAAAGATCAACTTGAATCGCATCGCCTTGGTATTTATTTTGGATATAGTTACCCGCTTTATCCTTCGTCTGGTCATTGACAAATTCAATGATCATTTCCATTTTATCGTAATCAAACGGATTCTTTGGAATGCCGTCATACTCTGGAGCTGTTGATCCATCAACGGTGGCAACATTAATTTTACCACTTTCATGTAAAAACTTCTCATCGACGGCATGACGAAGCTTTTCAAATGCGGTCTGATCCTGCTTTGACGTTAATAGATGCAGGTCAAGCAGGTTTGCATGGTCTAAAATAATATTTTTCGGGTATCCATTCCCACCTTCGGCTCCAACCGTTAGAACACTCACCTGAAATTGGCTGAGGAATTCTTCAGCTGTATTCTTCCCGCCATTTTTCGCTGATGTTCCATCTTGAAACTGGCTATAATCAAGACTCATCAGCACTTGATTAATTGCAAGAGACCCTTTATTTTCAAAATTAAATTCCTTCTTTATACGGTCACCGGGTTTTATGTTCGCAAGGTTGATGGCGCCGGAATTCTCTTTTGCAGATAGATTCAGCTCTCCTGTAGAGTAGACCGCGTTTGCCGTCTCAACATCATTAAATGCAGCCCACGTTCCCCCGCCAATTAAAGCAAGACCTAACGCTCCCGATAAAACACCTAAACGAATTGATTTTTTCATTGCCATGATTGAACCCCCTAATAAATTGTTTTATTGAAACCTGATTTAGGTTACAAACGAAAATTTATGCTTGTTCCTCTGACATGTGTAACTCAGCCGTATGTCTTCGATGTTTGGCAGCACCAACAAAATGAATGGTTGAATAAACAAGCAGCATCACCCCTGGAATAATGAGCAAAAGAGCGGTCCCAGCAGAAGTTCCTGCATACGAAAGAAGCTTTCCTGCATAAGGAATGTTCACGCCCGTATACTGCGCAGTCACTTGATTCGCTTTGACGAGCGTGCCGTCTTGATACATATTGTGGTCTCCTTTTGTCTCAAAGGCTTTATTTACTCCTTTTCCTTTCACCCCAACAATGCGGTGAGTCACAAAGGATTGGTCTTGCTTCGTTTGAAACGTAATAATATCCCCTTTTTTGAGTGTTTCAGGTGAGGTGACATGTTTCACAACAATCAATGAACCAGTCGAAAATTCCGGTTCCATTGATCCAGATAATACTTGCTTGAACTCATAACCAAAGATCTGAGGATCTCCGCCTGTTGTCCTTGATGACAACACGACAATAATACACACAATCATCATCGTGAAGACCAGCGCGTAAAGAATACTCCCAGACATTTTCATCCACTTTTTCATACCTTTCTCCCCTTTACATATCATATTTCATTCAGCAGGCAACCCCTATTTAGGACGCCTTTTCTTGACAGTTTGAAAGCTGCATATGTTGAGACGTAAAGAATGGCTTTTCAGCACCACCAAACCCTTTAGGATAATAGATTTTAAACACATAGATTCCATTTGTTTTTGCTTTAACTGCCGTGACAGTCGTCATTTCTTCTGATGAGAGGGACTGTATAGCACCTTTTTCAATAACATGGCCATCTTGTAATGGCACCTGAACACTCTCTACTTTATGTAGTTCCCACTTCCATTCAGAGTGCGCGATGGGTTGTCCAATATTTTTTAGTGACATGCTCAGCTTTTGAGGCGCACAGACTGTCCCCTCAATGATCGTTTGATCGATCAGTTTCAAATGACTTCTATCCCATTTCTTTGGCTGGCAATGCCGATCTGTCTCTTCGAAATTTTCACATGTTTTCATGACAAAATTCGAATGCTCGACATCGTTAAAAGAAGCGTTAGTAGACGTAATAAAAAAAGAAGTGAAAATCAAACAAATAGCACAAAATAGTACAAAGAGCGGCTGTTTCATTGAATCTTTCAACTCCTTGAACAATTGTTCTTTAAAAAGAACGATTACACTCAGTATAAGGAATTACCTATAAAATCCAAAACGTCAAATTAGTCCATTTTGTTCTTAAACAAGAACATTACCGAGAAAATTCTTCCATTTTCTCATTCTTTCGCCATATTCAATATTTTTTTCTGTGACATTTGTACTTCTTAAAAATTTACATAAAAGTGCAGGATTTGGTCAGGATAATAATTGGTGAGGTGATGTTAGTTGAAATATGGAAGAATCATGATCATGCTCAGTTTACTGTTAAGCCCCTTGATACAAAGCGCCCATCTAGCTGAGGCAAAAGGAATCACTGCTGCCGCAGATCAATGGGAAACAAGGGCAGTCAAAGAAGCAAAAAAACGGTATCCGTTAGCACATGTTTTATTCAAACAAAAAGTGTGGGATCGGCACCGGGAGAAAGAATCCGTGAAGCAATATCATATTACGTTGAAAGATCAGGCCAAAGAATTTGGGGTATATGTCACCATTTCCTATAACCCTTACTCGAACAAGGTCAATAAAGTCATTGTTGTGGAAGAATACAGCTAAAATGGCATGAAAAAAACCGCCTGCTGGCGGCTTTTTACTTTTGTCGATGACGTTGACGTTTTTTTAGCATCATTGAGAAGCCAAAAGGCAGAACACCGAATAAACGCTGAGAAAATGGTGGTTTTGTCTCCATTTTTTCCTGTTTATGTTCTTTCCGCTCATCACGTGGTGTATTCATGTATTTAATAATTTCCTGCGTCATATATTTTACATAATCATTTGTCTTCATCGAACACTCACCTCTTCTTCCTTAAAGTGTTACCAAGAAGAGTATCGTTTTATACACTCGCTAATAAGTGCTGATCCATTGATTGATTTCTCCTGTCTCCTTATTCATCTCTAGTTCCCGCTCGTCAGTTACACCACCCTTTGTCTCGATATTAACCAAGAGCCGGACTAGCTTTTTTCTGTCATCGCACCCAATTCGCTTCAACGTCACTCGACCTTCTTCTGTGACAATTGGGCTCAATGGCTGATCACAAATACGACTTAATTTGTTTGCGGCTTCATTTAGACCCATTCGAAATAACTGTTGTTTTTGGTAAAAAGAAATCGTGAGCTCTGCACTTTTCAACTCTTTTTGAAACCCAATGGTCATTGAACCTAGAATCAATAAAAATAAAAGAATGACAGTAAATACGTATGGATAAATAAATCCATCTTCTCTTTTCACGTTTTAGGAATCACTCCTTTGTAAGTGAAAAAAACAGCTTCATGTACTTGACCAAATACATCTGTGACTTGGAGAGTGGTGGTTTGCTCTTTTGTTCTTACATGGAATTGTTTCACCTTTTGTAATAAAGGGAGATGACCTGCCTGATCCGTTCGTTTACGAAGCATCTCTTGATACGGCTCAATCGTCACCACTCGCCCTTGATTTGAAATATACTCCAGTGCTGTTCCATTTTTCACCGCTCTTACAGCGACAGCACAATTTAGCTCCTCCTCTAATTGCAGGACCGTTTGTTTCCACTCCATTTGCGAAAATTTGTTGATTTCTGCAAACGGATGAGCTTTTTCAGCAATTGATAAAAGCAGCATGCAGCCAAAAGAAAGCAGCAAAAATAGCTGCAATTGCCATATTGCTTGAGCGAGTGTAAAGCCTTGTTCATCGCTCCAAATGTCGAAAGCAAATCGTCTTCTTTTTTTGTACTTTGTATGAAACACATCCCTTCTCCTGACCCCAAATGAATTCATATGTGATCTCGCCTCGTTTCTTTGTACTTGATTCATTTTGACCTTCTATAAAAGCTGTATTCATATACTCATGTAAGATTTGATAAGCTTCCAGTTTAGCCCTTAATTCTTCTTTCCCAATTGTCAGTTTTTCAAAGGATGGCACGAGCACAAGAGCAGCAAATAGAAAGAGGTGGCAAGAAAAGAGCATCTCAAACGTACTAAATCCTTTATTGTTGCTGAACATGAATCCGCCCGCTCCCTAAGTAAATCGTGAGTTTATATATTTGACTGCCAAATTGAACAATGAGAGAACCGCCGCTATTTGGATGTCCGTTTTTATTAAAGTGAAGGCCTTTTTGAAATGTGGATTGCTTGATGGTGCCTTTTTTGTGTGGATTAGAAGCAATGATCTGCTCACTATTCTGTTCGATGACTTGATAAGATACATTGGGCGGGTGAAACTCAACAGTTACTCGTGTTTTTTTAATAAATGCAGTATAAGATGCCAATTGAAGATCTTGTTTTAGCAAGTTCACTTGCTTTTTTGCTTCAGCACTTTCTAATATATTGGGCACTTTTCCACCTATTATCGATAATAAGATAGAGAAAATCATGACGATCAAGAGCTGTTCAATGAGTGTAAATCCTTTCTCCTGGAAAAGCGATTTATTCATTTTTCACATCCCCGTTTTGAATGAAAATTGCCTTTCCATTTGGACAAGTTAATCCTTTTTTGACATAGCCTTCTTTTTCTAATTCAGCTAAAGATGGCGTCTTGCCGTCATGCTCTAATTCATATGCCATTACCTGTGTACTCACCATTGATTTCAGCCCTTCACAGCCCTTTGCTTGAATGCTTTGATGATGCCGAGTGATATTTGGAATGGTGATCAATAAAAGAATGGAGATCACAAGCATGACAATTAACATTTCTAACAGTGTAAATCCTTTATCATTCATGCCTTAGTCCTCCTTTTCACACTTGTTCCATTAGTTGATACATTGGTAAAAGAATAGATAAATACACAATGAGTATAAGAAATGCTGTTAAGCCATAGATGACAGGTTGCAGCCATGAAACCCATTTTTCAATTTTTAATTCTGCATTCTCTAAAAGAAATTGACTATATGTGTACATCTCTCTTGCTAGCATCCCACTTGCTTCCCCATGCTTAATGACAGCCGCAAAATGCCTTTCGAAAAAAGGAGACCGGCTTATTTGATGTTCCATACTCTCACCTTTTCTTAACTCCCCTATCATTTGTTCAGACATTTCTTGAAGGAAGGGTAAATAGGTCTGCTGTTTAAAAGCTTGCAAACTTTCGTAAATCGATAACCCAGCTTGAAGAAGTCCGCTTAGCTGAAGGGAAAAAAGATACGTATGCATCAGCTGCACCCCTTTAAATACCACCGGCAGCCTGCTGATGACTTTCAGTTTCTCAAGGGTCGATTTTTTCTTAAAAAAGAGCTCATAATATCCAAAAAGACAGATACATATACAACCGATCATAAGCAACAAAGCGTGTAGGAATTGGAAGAGGCCAAACATCCCTTGAATCAGCCATGTCATGCTTGTATTCATAGATGAATATAATAAAGAAAATTGAGGGACGATCATTTGCTGAACAATGATGAGCACAACAAAAACCGTAAACATAAGAAAAATCGGATATCGTAACATACGCTTGAATGTGTCAACCTGCATGATTTTTTTCTCTAGAAAACGGGCGCTTTGTTCAAGAGCTCGCGCTAGGCTGCCATGTTTCTCTGAAAAACAAAGAATAGCGACGGCTTCCCGCTGAAAATGAAGTCGCTCAAGTACAACGTAAAAAGGCTCCCCTTCAAGCAGCCACTGAATGCCTGGCGTTAATCGCTGCTGCTGTTTTTTTGATAACTGAATATTCACCATTGTTAATGCCTCAACCAATGTATATCCAGCTTGAATCAATTGAGCCAGTTTCGATAAGAATTCAGCTTGTTCTTTTTTGGACCAGGCTTTAGAGGTTCGCTTCTTCATAAACCCAGCGATGATATGTGCTTTTTGATAAATAGCCGAGTGCCACTCCTTTCCGAATTAACCTTTGCAGTGTTTCGTATGACGAATGAGCGTATTCTCCTTTTGCCTCTTTGATACACTCACCAAGCTCCTTTCCGTAAAGCAATTCAAATACATTTGTTCGTCTGACTGGCCGATTTAGTTTGCAATAAAGCTCACACGTTTCGCCGCAAAATGGACATGCGAGTTCGATTAACCGCTGAGCAGCAATAGCAACCATTGTTTGTTCGAGTTCATTCATCGTCACACCAAATTCGAGCATTCGATAAAGAGCTCCTTTTGCATTCTTTGCGTGCAATGTGCTCATGACTAAATGACCTGTCAAAGCTGCTCTAATAGCTGTTCTGGCTGTTTCCGCATCTCTTATTTCTCCAAGCACAATCATATCTGGATCATGTCTTAAAATAGCGCGTAAACCTGCCGCATACGTGATACCAGCTTTTTCATTTACTTGAACCTGCAGCACTTCTTCATTTCTTGTTTCCACAGGATCTTCAAGGGTAATAATATTCCGATTAAAATGTTTTTTGGCAAACTGAATCAATGAATAAAGTGTTGTCGTTTTCCCTGAATTTGTTGGTCCTGTAAATAAAATGAGCCCATGCGAATGATTCAGAAACGATAATAATCTCGTTGAAGCCTTCGGGAACAGTGACAAATACTTTGTTTTCGGCACATGATCCTGCGGTAAAATCCGAATCACTAGACTTTCATCATTTACAGTTGGTAGTGTAGAGAGCCGAACAAACACTTGACCGCGTCTTAACATCACAGCCAATGATCCATTTTGTGGTCTCCTTCTTTCACCAATATCCATAGAAGATAAAAATTTGAAATGAGCAATGAGCCGCTCTCCGCTCTTTTTGTCAATGATCCGCTGCTGAATGAGGTCAGCGTCTACACGAAAAGAGACTGAAGCTTCCTTTTCTCTCGGAACAATATGCACATCAGATGCTCTCATGCGGCACGCCTCTTCTAGCAGCTCTTGCCCCAAATATTCAATACCATACAAGTGGTTCACTCCTTTCAGTGACCATATTGTATGATGGCGGAACGTGCCTGACAAAAACGCATTTCATGATTTTCATGACTGAAAAGGTGTGAAAATATTCAATTAGAGGTGTATTTCATCTATAAATAACAGAAGGACATATCAAAAAATTTGACTTTTACAACAGCGGGTTCCATTCAGAGGAGAAAATAAAAAAGAAGTGCTATTGGCACCTCTTTTTTGATGATCATTTCATTTGGTTCTTTCATTATGGATGATCTGTTACAAGGAGGTGTCTTCAAATTTAATCCTCCTTAATAGATTACTGATTTGAAGATAAAGAATATCCTTTCGTGTCTGATTTATGGATAAAAAAAGAGACCAAATCTGTATGCGAATTGGTCATCTCATTCATATGCTCATTATATTGTTTCTCCTTGTCAACAGACCCGTTACTTTTACTAGTAACATTTTTTGGTTCACGTTGCTTCTTGCTGCTGCTCTTCAAAGATACGAAAGCCTCTTTTTTCTAAAGCTTTTGCAAGGCTGTGTTCAGTATTTACTTTTGAGAAATCAATGCCGAGTTTCACTACAGTTTGAGCGATTTCTGGGCGAATGCCTGATATAATCGTCTCAATTCCTAGCAACTTCGCACTATCAACCACTTTAAACAGCTGATAAGCAACCATCGTATCAACAACGGGAACGCCAGATATATCAATAAATAAATGGGTTAGACGCAGTCTAGATGCCTGTTCTAGTACTGATTCCAAAATGATTTTCGCCCGGTACGTATCAATTTCACCAATCAGCGGCAAAATACCGATCTCTTTTGAAACTGGAATAACAGGCGCACTAAGCTCTTGAATCATTTCTCTTTGTGCATTAAGCTGATTGATTGTCACGCGGTCATACTCTTCTGATAAACGTGCAATCATGTCATCAAATGTGGCGTGAAAATGCTGATTCCAATCGCACACATCTTTGAGTGTCACTTCAAGCTCCGTATGTTGTGTGAAGGTCTCAATTCTGGAACAAAAAATGTGGCGGAACACCCTAAATTGTCCGATGATTTCATATAAAGGTACTTCATGAACAGCTCGATCGCGGGCAATATCAACTGACCACTTTTTTAGATGGTCTTCTACTTTATCTGATAGCGTGACTAACGTTGCTGCAATCGTTTGAATAAATGCTGTGTTTTGTTCTTTCAGCTTCTTTTCTGTCTCCTCTGAAGCATGTTTGGAATATAATGAGCCTTCTTCTGTTCTTGTTTTCAGCCATTCTTCGGTCATGACAGGGGCTTCTTTAAGAATAAATTCATATAATTGCTCAGATTTTTCATTTTTCATTTCTGTCGTTCGCTCCTTTTTCACTTACAACTAGTGACAACCAACTTTTTATGTATAAATGACCGCAGATGGTGAACAATAGCATTACACGTTTCATATTGGGCTATAGCCAAGTGGTAAGGCAATGGACTTTGACTCCGTGATCGTTGGTTCGAACCCAGCTAGCCCAGTTCAGCACAAAAACGAAGACGGCTGAAACATCATTCAGCTGATCTTCGTTTTTGATTAGGAAACCGATTGATGAATCGCTTTCTTTTTTGAAATTTTCATGAGTTCCCCTGGATTATAGCCGACCACTAATTTATTTCCATCAATGATAATAGGTCTCCGGAGCAGCTTTGGTTTTTCAATGAGAAGCTGAAGTACCTCATTTACTTTTAGATCATTAATATTTAAATTTAAGCTTTTAAAAGCTTGGCTTCGAGTAGCTAAAATTTCATCCATTCCTTCTGTTGTTAAGGACAGGATTTTTTTCAATTCGTCTAGTGTTGGCGTTTCTCTGAAAAGGTGACGCTCTTTAAAATCAATTTGATTCGCCTTTAACCAATGTTTTGTTTTGCGGCAAGACGTGCAGCTTGGGTATGAATAAAAAGTAATGTCACTCATTAGTCTTCCTCCTTAGGTCGTTAACCTTTTCTCTTATGGACTAAGTACCCTCATGCATTTAGGCATAAACACTTTTTCATCACTTTTTCAAAAAAATTTTTTCTAACGAAAGAATGAATGTTCACACGTTGTCAAAAATGTAAATGTTTACATAACAAGTGATCATCAGCTATAATATGAATCAAAGGGGTTTTTTAAGGGGAGGGAAAGAAATGAATCGCATGTTCCGCGTTCTTGGGTTTTGGACGGGTATTTTTGCTGTCATGTTCTATTTAGGACATATGAAAGATGCATCCTTGCTGTTCTTCGGTCAAACCGTTCTTTTTGTATTTTTATCCTACTTGAATTTATCCGAAAGAATGTATATTTACATTTTCGGAGCGTACTTGACGATTTTCTTTGCCGGATTTACATATTATTCGATTTTCATCATGGTTCCCGGTACCGGACATTAATAGAAAAAAGCATCTCCTTTGAAAGAGATGCTTTTTTCGTGCGTGCTATTATAAAGAAAACCCATTGATAAACGGATTTTGCTCCTGTTCTGTAAGCACAGTTGTTTCCTCGCCATGTCCACTTAACACAAGAGTTGATTCTGGCAATGACAACAATTTGTCATGTATCGATTGAAGCAGCACGTCTTGATTACCGCCCGTTAAATCAGTTCTCCCGATACCACCTTGGAATAGAGTATCACCAGAAATCACAAATCCCTCTTCCGCTGAATAGTAAGACACACTGCCAGGTGAATGACCTGGTGTGTGGAACATTTCTAATGTAAACGATCCAATTTGAAGAGGTCCTTCTGACGTAATCAATTGTTCAGCTTCTTTGACCGTAATTCCGTTACCAATTAGTCGAGCTGAACCGTTTAGCTGAGCATTTGTCAGCCATTCTTTTTCCTTTTCATGGACATAAAGCGGAATTCCCCATTCTTGACGCACCTCATCTGCTGCACCAATATGATCAAAATGGGCATGTGTCAATAAGACAGCAAGTGGTTTCAGCTGTTTTTCTTTCACATAAGAAATTAGCTTTTGCGCTTCGCCGCCTGGATCAAAAATTAAACATTCTCCCTGTTCATTTTTCCAAATATATGCGTTCGCTTGCACATAGCCTAGCGGCATTCTTCTCCAATTCATTTTCATCACCTACTACTTTTTTCATTCTTTTTTATTATGAAGGCTATTCAATAAAAATTCAAACAATCGTCAACTTGAATGTACTCGACAAGCTTTATGAAAACGGTTAAAATGAAAAGAAAGGAAATCAAGGGGATTGATGACAAAGGGGGACTTTCATATGATGCTCGTCATTATTTTTGGTCTAGTCACGATTTTAGCCGCTCTCGGCATCTATCGCTCACTCAAAAAAGTGAACGTACTGGCCATTGCTTTCGCTGGCGCCACATTTTTGGTTTTTGGATGGTTTACCGTCATGACCATCATCTATAGCGGTTATCCAACTGCACATTAAAAGCCTGCAATAAGCAGGCTTTTTCTATTGATTCAAATGTTTATTCACGCTTTCTAATTTGCTTGAAAGGGTGGTCGTTTGATCTCTTCTGTCATCTATGCGGATATTGGTTGCTACTCGGTGTAAACCCTTTTCAAATGGAGCTTCATGAATTCGCTGAATGACCTCAAATAACACGGATAGCTCCCCTTCAATTAATGTATTCATTGGTGTGAGCTGATATTTGATTTTCCCTTCTTGTTGAAAACCCTCTAACAATCTTTGTACGTCTGCTACATATGCACTCACGCTTGGTGTCTCAGTGCCTATTGGAATGATGGTGACATCTGCTATTGCCATGGTTCTTGCTCCTTTCAATGACATCCTATTTCTTTCTCGTTCTCATTGTAACCCATCGTGATTCAAAAATGCCATGATCATGTGGCGTTTAAGCTTGGTTTGTCCCGTTCTATCGTCAAATCTGCTCTCTCTACCTTCCCAATATTTGTGAAAAGGAGCAAGCATATACCTGAAATGGCTTCGATCAGTCCACCAGCTGCAATGACATAACCTGAACCGAATAACGTCGCCATATAACCACCAATGAGAGCGCCTAACGGTATCATTAAATACGAGATCATGTTAATAATCGCATACACTTGCGGCTGATCCTCCGCTTTTACTGACAATTGAATCATCGTATGTTCAGGTACATTGACTGCACTGATGGCTGCACCTAAGGCAAATGCAGATATAAACACAAGTGGTAATAAGGCATTCATCCCTGTAATGAAAAATGCAATTCCATCAACGATCCCTGCCCCGATAAACAACAGACCGTATCGATTCACTTTCACCTTTGTTAAAACGAATCCCATCAAAAATGCACCTAATGCCGTGGTCACTTTGATGAATGAATATACTACTGGTCCACTATGTAAATCTTCTGTTAAATAAATAACCGACAATGCCTCCCACGGTGCCGCAGCAAAATTGGAGCAGACACAAAAAATGGCTAATGGAAACAAAATATGATGACTTTTCACAAGTGAAAATCCTCTTATTAATCGTTTTCCGTATGATAATCCTTTTTTACCTTTATCCATGATCGCTTCCGTTTTATATGTAATCAGCAAAACCAGCAAAGCGGACATGAGGTAAAGAGGAATAATCACAAGCATTGTATATCCTACCCCTACAAATGCAATCATGACACCACAAATCGTCACAGTCACAAGCCTGACCACATGACTGGCTGATTGAATGGTTGCATTCGCCTTTTGTATCACATCTTCATGCACAAGCTTTGGAATAATGGACACCGAAGCTGGTTCATAGGAACCACCAGTCGCTGAATGCAGCAACATACCGCCAATGATGAGTGCCAAAGGAGAAAAATCATAAAAGTAACTCACCACAATCACAAGTATAATCGCCGCCCGAGTTAAATCAGCAAAGCACATCCAAAATTTCAATTGATGCGGCTTCATCATTGGGGTAATAAACGGCCCAATAATGGCTTGAGGGACAAAACTAACGGCAATAAAAAATGCTGTTCCAATTGCTCCTTTTCCCCCTAGCACTAAAAGCCACAAAATGGAGTTAAAAGATAAACTATCAGCAGTAATTTTACACATTTTAGAAACAAATAGATAAGTAAAATTCCGTTTCCACAGGCTTTGAGCATTCAATCATCGACATCTCCCTAATTCATATCCTTTTTTTTACATCCACTCTTTCACAATAGCTTACAGGAATGCTCTCGTCAATCACATCAGCACGGTTTTTATTGACCATAAGAAATTGATTGGTTTGAACGTATTAAAAGATTGTTGACAAAGGGCGAAAATGAACTTGATTTTAGCCCTTTGTCTTCTTGTCAGCGTGATAGAAAACCTTTGCAGCCCTAGGAAGGACGAGTACTGGCGCATTCGTGAGCACCGGCACGCAGGACTAACAAAGAATGCGAGGGTTTGTCTACACGCTGAAAGCACCGATTAGGTGCTTTTAATACTTACATGCTTCCCACAATAACCGCTTTGTTTTTTCATAGATCGAATCAAATTGACTCATAGAAAGCGGGTTCTTTCCTCGCCCAAGTTCCACCGTATATCCCTCACTTTTACATTGATAAATAAACCAATCACGATAACCTGCATAGCTATCAAGATATTGAATCGCTTTGTAACCGCTCACCCGTTCTAACCGTTCGACCGTCTCTTTTGAAATGGCCGGTTCGTGGCCAAGAAAACCCCAGTATATCTCTTCTCCTTGTGTATGAAGGGCAATTAGCCGATCAAAGCGTTTTCGTAAGGCGAGATGTGCCATTGCTTTCGCTTCTGGTTCTGTTAACGGCTGATGCCCTGGGAAATCCCTATAAGACGGTGCCTTCGGCTTATTACGATAATATTCGATTTCCCAATAAGCAGGAAATTGATTGTTTAAATCAATTCCTCGAATATTCGCCTTCCATTCTCGATAATCGGAAAATCCACCATTTAGCGGCGCGAACTCCTCACGGCACAACCCTAAAGATTCTGGACCATTGCGAACCAAATCAACACCGTCTGGATTTACCATCGGGACAATAGACAAAGCAGTGGTCTGCAATATACGAACCGCTTCATGATGTCTTGCTTGCACTGGGTCCGAGGCCGCTAAACAAAGTGATTTAAGCCATTTTAATAAAACAGAGGTCGTGATCCATTCATTTGCATGAAAAGAGGCATTAACATGTATGGAATGTAAATGTTGTACAGGCTCCGTACGGATTTCATAAATGGGCGTATCAAGCACTGATTGACCAATCACACTCATCTGAAGAAAAGGAAAAACAGCTTTCAAATATTGAAGCTCTCGTTCTAAGTGAGCGCTATCATATTCAAATGTGCCGCTGATCCAATCATCTGATTGCTGGAGCCGGTAAGGCGCAATGAAGCTTTGCACCTCACCTACCGATTGAAATGAATGGGTCCCTTCTGGAAGTCTATACCCCGGTAAAAGGAGGTGCTCCGTATTTGACTGATTGGACAAACGGAAAGCTTCTTTCCCTATACCAAGCTGCTTTGCCACATCCTCCTTCCTTGCCTCATCCAGATGCCATTCAATTGTGCCAAACGACTTTTTCATTTACATCCCTCCTCTTACACTATATGAACCAGTAAGTAAAAAAAGAAAACCTCTGCATGTAAATAGCAGAGGTTTTCTTTTAAATTAAGACGCCTTTTTTAGCTCAGTGTCATCTTCTTTTTTAGATGGTGAATGGTCCGAGTTGTTTCGGTCATAAAATCTAAGGAGATCTCCATAGATAATTTGATCAGAGAATTGAAGCTCTTGTTTTGCCTTTTCTTCATAAGACTGACAAACAGACTCATCTTCTCTCGGCTCACCCGTTTCTTTGTTGTAGCACACACCAGCTGTGAAAACACTGTCCTTCGTAATAAAACTTCCATCTCGAAGCACTGTGAAGTCATTTGTATCTTTTGATAATAGGTCATGACCAAATTGAATTTGCTTGCTTGTATCGATTCCTAGAAGGTTCATGACTGTTGGACGGATATCTACTTGCCCGCCAACTGTATCAATCTCTTTTGGATGTTTATCCGTGATACCTGGAATGTGTACAACAAATGGTACTTTTTGAAGCTGAACTTCTTCAAAAGGTGTAATGTCTTTGTTTAAGAATTGTCCCATTGCTTCGTTATGGTTTTCAGAAATCCCGTAGTGATCACCATATAACACAAAAATGGAGTTGTCGTATAACCCTGCTTCCTTCATTTTTTTAAAGAAAAGCTTTAGTGCCTCATCTTGATAACGCACTGTAGGGAAGTATTTGTTCAACGTTTTGCTCTTTGAGTCATATTCATCAATGAGCTTATCTTCTTCATCTAAGTCAAATGGAAAATGGTTCGTTAATGTAATCAATCTCGTATAGAACGGTTGCGGGATCGTTTTCATTAAATCTACTGACTGCTCAAAAAACGGACCATCTTTTAGTCCCCAGCCAACTGAATTTTCTTCATTTACATCGAATGATTTAATATCAAAAAATTTGTCGTAGCCAAAGCTGTCATAGATCAGGTCACGGTTCCAGAAACTTTTGTTATTCGCATGAATAACAGAAGAATGATAGCCTTCCTCTTTTAACAACTCAGGTGCGGCTTTGAACTCGTTGCTTGGATTTGTGAAAAATACAGCTCCTCTTCCAAGCGGATAGAGTGAATTATCAACAATAAACTCGGAGTCCGATGTTTTCCCTTGACCCGTTTGATGATAGAAATTACTGAAATGGTAGCTTTTCTTGATCAATTTGTTTAAGAACGGCGTGATCTCTTTCCCATTCAATTTTTCATTGATCACAAAGCTCTGGGTAGACTCAAGCGATACTAGAATGACATTTCGTCCTTTTGCTTGACCAAACGTCTTTTCATTACGGTCTGTTTGATTTGCGCTTACATAGTTTTCAATTTCAGTTAAGCTATTGCTGTCGGCAAGTGCTCGCTGAGCGGATTGCTTCGATTGCAGAACCCCATCATAAATATGGAAGTTATATAAGCTGATGTTTTTCACTAGCATCTCACGGTCAAATGAACGAGTTAACAGCTCTGGTCTTTCTGTTTCAGCCAAACCAAGGTTAAAAAAGAAAGTGGCTGCCACAAATAAATAATAAGCTGCACGTCCCTTACGTGAAATCGTTACATCTGTTCTAAAGGAAGGCTGTTTTTTATAGAGCCAAATTAAAATGATGATATCAACAAACATCAGAAAATCAACTGGTTCAATTAAAGAGGTAATACTTGACCCGAGGTCACCCATATTGTTTGTTTGAAATAGGACGGGGATGGTTAGAAAATCACTGTAGAATCGATAAAATACAATGTTAGCTAACAAAATAAATGTCAGAACAAAACTCGTCACGATGATATATCGATTGCGATTTTTTTCTTTAAAGAATAAACCGATACCGAAGATAAACAAGAGAAAGCTAAGCGGATTAATAAACAGGATAAATTCCTGCATGAAATTTTCAATTTTGATATTAAAACTAGATTTATAGATAACATAGGTTTTCACCCACATTAACAAAGTCGCAATCAGTAAAAATGAAATCGCCTTTAATCTTTTCTTTCGCATTGTAACCTCCTTATGCTAAAAACGCACTCAGGTTAGGGACATCCCCAATTATTGGTGCTTCTTCAAAAATAACTAAAGTATATCTTATCCTGTCTATGCTGGAAAATCAATGTCTTTTTCCCCATGACAAACTTATGAATATGCTAAACATTCAATTTCATGCCTATCTATCGCTGATTTTAATAAAAATGACATCATTATGACATTTTTGTTCAAGACAGCCACTTGTTTTTTGCCATCCATGCACCGCCGATCACGCCTGCATCGTTTCCTAGTGAGGCAATCACCACTTCAACATCCTCAGCACATGGCGGGAAGGCATGATGTTTGACGACACGCTCTACTTTACTGCGAAGAAGCTCGCCCGCTTTAGATACACCGCCGCCAATGACGATTTTTGTTGGGTTTAAGGCACTGGCTAGATTCGCAAGGACAAGACCAAGATGGGTTGTTACTTCATCTACGACATGCATCCCAAGTTCGTCTCCGTTTTCTGCTGCCTCAAATACATCCTTTGCAGACAGCGAAGTAAGTGAGCCAAGTGATGATGTATGGCTCTTTGTTTGTAATGTATCTTTTGCGATTCGGACGATCCCTGTGGCAGACGCAATGGTTTCAATACAGCCTGTTCTCCCGCAGTTACATGGTGCTCCTTGAAATGGAACGGCACAAATATGACCAATTTCTCCACCAGCACCTGTTTCGCCTTGAACCACTTCTCCATTGACAATAATACCGCCGCCAACCCCTGTGCCCAGTGTAACCATCAGGATGTTTTTGGCGCCATCACCTGCACCCTTCCACATTTCACCGAGTGCAGCAATGTTCGCATCATTTTCGATGACAGATGGAAGTCCTGTCTCTGCCTCTAAATGGTCTTTCAAGGGATAGTTTGTCCAGCCCAGATTCGTTGTTTTATAGACAATTCCGGATACTTTATCCACTGGTCCAGGTGCCCCCATACCGATCCCAATTAGGGCTGATTTCGGCATGCTGATCTCAACTAGTTTATGGTCAATTGACTTGGCAATGTCGACTGTAATTGTCTGCCCAGATTTATCCGTAGGAATCTCCCACTTATGCTGAATTTCACCATAAAGATTAATAAACGCAAGCTTAATTGTCGTACCGCCAAGATCAACTCCTACAAACCAATCCCCTGTCATATGTCCTCCACCTTCACATTGTTTTTCGATTTAATTTAGCTAGTTCCATTTGAAGGATGGTCATTGCGTTTGACCATTCAGTTCGATCGATGATGCCCGATGTGTACATTTCCTTCAATTCATCTGCCATAAATTCTAATTCCACTTCACGATCTCCGAAATACACGTAATTTCCAAATCTCATGAGCAGCTGCTGTACATCATATAACGTTTTCATTATTTTCACCATTTCTCTAAATCAACAGATAGGATAAGCGTATTCATAAATACGCTTTCAGTCAAGTCATTCAACGTGTTTGAGTGTTTTCAATATATTGTTTCAACTTTAAAAATTGGTCATTTTGCGGATCTTGTTTTAATGCTTTTTCGATGAAGTCGTCTGCTTCCGCTGTCTCGCCTTTTTCTACATACAACAACGATAAGTGATACAATTTATTCGGCTCATTTGGATCTTTTTCAAGCGACTTTTGCAAATACTCAATGGCCTTGTCAAGATGTCCAAGCTGTGCTTCGGAAAGCGCATATATATGAAGTGCTTCAGCTGAGGCATCCTTTTGCTTTACATATTCCTCTAGACGCTGACTTGCTTCGCTATAGTTCTTTTCATCAAATAAACTCGCTGCCTCGCTAGTTGCCGCCGCTTCTTTTTGATCGTCTGAATGAAACCCTGTATACAATCCAAAGCCGCCAATAAGGAGGAGAAGAAAACTAGCAAGAAGCATTTTGACAGGCTGAAACTGTTTAGGAAGACGGACCGCTAAAGCGGCTAAAAATCCCCCAGCGAGCCCCCCAAGATGCCCTGCATTATCAATCCCTGATACAGTGAAACCTATCCCTAAATTGATGAGGATAATCACAATAATATTTGTCCCCATTGTACGAAAGAAGAGCTTCCGGTTAGAGATCGCTAAATATAGCAATGCGCCTAAACAGCCAAAGATCGCACCTGATGCTCCTGCTGCGATGGCTGTATTAAACACAAAACTCGCTATGGAGCCAAAGATGCCGGAAACTAAATAAATCAGCAAAAATCTTCCTGAACCATAAATTCTCTCAACAGCTGCTCCAACGGACCAAAGAGCAAATGTATTAAAGAGTAAATGCGTCAAACCAATGTGTAAAAACATAGGTGTCACAAAACGCCACCATTCACCCTCTAAAATCAGCACATTATTTTTCGCACCGAATGCTGTTAAAGTGGCTGTATTTGTACTTCCACCAGATAATTCAAGTAAAAGAAACATCACCACTTGAACTGCGATTAACAAGTAGGTAAAAATCGGTCTGCCATTTTGAAAAACGGCCCGTTCTCGTTCACGTTGCTTTTCCTGATCTTGAAATGCCTGAAGCACGTTCATTTTAAGCTGCATCACATTTTCGGCTGTATCTGCCTTCGCCTCTTCTACATCAATCGAGAGTGATGTATTCAGCCATTTTTGCAGCTCGTGTCCATCGTTTTGAAGGGTTTCTTCATTCAGTAAAACAGGTGTCACCGTCACCTTTTGTTGTTTTTGCGGTTGACCGTTTATGTCTTCCCAATCATCTACTGGATGATCAGCTGTAAATTGTAGCTGCAGGAGATGGAGAGAACGTTTACGCATGGCTTCTCTCAACTGATTCATCCGAAAGGCCTGCTCTTCCATATCTCGAACGATCTCCTGTCTAAAATTCACATCTCTTCTATAGAGACGGATGAGATCATATCCTGAGTTTCGTGGTGCTTCAAAAAAGATTTCATCTTCTGGGTACGGACTTTGAATCATCTCGTATCCTTTTTGTCTGAGTTCATCAATCACTCGCCAAAATAGACTATCTATGACATTCATTCATTCGCGCTCCATTTTTTACATTATTATAGCAAGAATTACTCTTATACGCATTTCTCAACAAAAAAATCCCGGCTTTTGCGGGATTAGAATGCTTGGCGAATAAATTTCGTCCGAAAATATGGGATTTTCATCAGCCATTTAATAAAAAAGTGACGCACTTGGTTTTGACCTAAGATCAAATTCATGAGCCGATAACGATTTTGCACAAGAACGAATGCAAACAGTGTGAACACAATGCTCCAAATCATTTTATTCATCATATTCCCTCCTATGTTCGTATCGTGGCTTAAATAGGATTTGTTTATGCATGAACCATCATTTTTATCGCTGACAATGGCGCGTCTTTTATTAATCAGTTTTCACAGCCTAATCCCATGTTCTTTTGATTGAATATAAAACTCTTCTCCATACTCTGTTTGAAGATAAGCTACATCAAATTGTTGAAGGTCAATCAAATCCTTGAACGTATGAGGCAGTTTACCATTCCACTCTAACTCTTCGATCTTATGCGGGAAGTTGTGATCGTTTGGATTTGGTGTATGGATATATACTGCGTCTAATGCAGGATCTTGTTCGTAAATACTAATCCATGTTTGATATGGCTTTTCAAAACCTTCAAGCAGCTTGAGTGTTCTATTGTACAAGGCGACATGAGCTTTAATATGCTCTCTTCTTATTTTCAAGCTATTTTTCCCAACACCCCAAAAATCAAGATGGGTATGAAAAAAATCGAACCAATAATCATGATCAAGTTGTAAGTCAAAAGTATTCACTTCCTCCCACAAATTACGGAAGTATCTTTTCTTTCCTCGAAATTTTTTCATATATGACTCCTGCTAGCTAAAATGCCATGAGCTAATGAAACGATCTCAACACAAAAAGCCCGTTTTTGGACAATGAGCGGGCTTTCACTTTTGATATAACGTACCTTTTTCACTGACAATCATAGACACCGGTATGTCGTGCGCTTCAGCCGGAATATGACTCGTCTGCTGTAAAGACAAACAAAGGGCAATGGTTACGCCGTGGTAGTCCGCTAAGTAGCGATCATAATAGCCCCCACCAAACCCAATCCGGTAACCACGTTGATCGAAGCACACCCCAGGGACAATGATCAAATCAATGGCTTCTTTATGTACAGCTGTAGACTCAAGAGGGTCTGGCTCCAATAGCCCAAAATAGCTGGATGTCATCTTTGTTTCGGGTGTATATTCATAAAACACCATCTCTTTTGTTTTCGGAAAACAGGTGGGAATACAAACTGTTTTTCCTTCTTCCCACGCTTTTTCAATCAGAGGCATTGTCGGTATTTCTTTTCCCCTAGACATAGTCAAAGCAATCGTTTTCGCCTGTTTCCATTCTGGCAGTTGCAACACGTGTTCATGAAGTAGAGAAGCGTGGCGATTGAACTCTTCAGCGCTTATCTGATCAAGCATGGCCAATGTTTGAAGGCGGAGCTCCTTTTTCATACAGGTTCATCTCCCATCATAAAAAAACAGCAGGAAAATTCCCTGCTGCTTACTTTGTTTCACGATGTAAAGTTTGTTTTTTATCACGTGAGCAATACTTTTTGAATTCAACGCGATCTGGATTGTTTCGCTTATTCTTTTTAGTAATATAGTTACGCTCACCGCATTCAGTGCAAGCTAGAGTAATATTTACGCGCATGTTTTTCCCTCCAAACTAAAATCAATTCACATTCAGACCTAACTATAATACCACTTCTAGCTAAGGAATGCTAGAATGTTTTTTCACCAATTTCATTTTTCAATGCATTCCACCCGCATCCTGATCCATATTGGTCTGGTCATGTGATGAAAAATCGCCTTCTCCCCTATAAAAACACGTTCTTTGTCGTACTGTATACATGAGAACCCCCTCTTTGTTCCACAGCTTTTTTTCATCTGATCCGTCTTCTTTTATTTTAACAGCGGGCAAGGTTTTCATACTTGGTTTCCCTATAAAAAGAAAAATGATGAAAAAAAGGTGATTTTTTCAGCAATTCCTTTTGAAACTAGCTTTTTTATGGTATAAAAAAGAAGGGTCGAAAACTGTCTGAAACAATCATGAGAGCCTTTTTTGGCTTTCAGCATTAAAATATGAATAAAAGGTGATGAAACATGGAAATTGCAATTATCGGATTGCTTGTTGTCAGTATTGTACTGATCGCATTCTCATATTTTCAAAGAGAGCCGATTAAAGAAGTCGAACAGGAACTTGAAACACTTCAACTATCTGCAATGCAAGAAATCTATAAACTGAAAAAGAAAATGAAGGTTCTTGAAGAAGAATTGCTTGAAACAAACATCGTTGTCCGCAAGCATTCAGAAATTGATCCATCTATTGCAAGACAAATCATTTCAAAGCATCAAAATGGCATGTCTCCTGAGGCGATTGCGCGCGCTGAGCATGTATCTGTAGAAGATGTGAACATGATCATTAAAGACAACGAGAGGGTGCTTGTATGACGAAAAAAAGCATCCAAACGTTTGCAGCAGGTATGATTCTTGCAACTGGTGTTCTGGCGATCGTCTTTTTCCTTACTGGAAAAGATGAAGCGGCAGCTGATTCTACAACAAAAGAAACCCTCGCAGCGAAAGTGACAGACACTGACGTGAAAAATTACTTAGACTCTAAAAAAGAAGTCTCCGTCAGCCGTGAAACATATCAACAACTTCTTGATTATAAAGAAAAAGCGCTGAAAGCAAATGAAGACGGCGATTCTCAGAACGATAAACAAACAACGGACAAACCAAAAGGCAAAACGGTTAAATTCGTGATTAAAAACGGTATGAGCACAAGTGATGTTTCAGACATGCTTGAAAAGGACGGAATCATCAACTCGTCTAAAGATTTTAATGATTACGTGATAGACGCAGGCTACCATAAAGAAATTCGTGCCGGCAAATTCAATTTAAAAACAGGTATGACATTTAAACAAATTGTCAAAGCCTTAACAAAATAACATCAAAAACCCCCTGGCGGCATTGACCTCCAGGGGGTTTTTGATTATCCAAATCGTCCTGATATATAATCATTTGTTCTTTGATCATTTGGCTCTGAGAACATCACATTCGTATCATTGACCTCAACAAGCTCGCCCATCAAAAAGAACGCTGTTCGGTCTGATACCCTTGCCGCTTGCTGCATATTATGCGTCACAATGGCAATCGTATATTTCTCTTTCAGTTTCATGATTAATTCTTCAATCTTTAATGTTGAAACAGGATCAAGCGCAGATGTTGGTTCATCCATTAATAGAATATCCGGGCTTGTGGCAATGGCTCTTGCGATACAAAGACGCTGCTGCTGACCGCCGGAAAGACCTAATGCAGGCGCATTTAATCGATCTTTCACTTCATCCCAAAGGGCAACATCACGAAGCGCTTTTTCAGCGATTTCTTTCAATTGCTGCTTGCTCTTCACCCCGTGAATTCTTGGCCCGTAGACGACATTATCAAAGATAGATTGAGGGAATGGGTTTCCTTTTTGAAAGACCATCCCGACGTTTTTACGCAGTTCCACTAGATCGACACGGCCTTTTAAAATATTGTCACCGTTATACATCATATCCCCGGTGATTTTCACACCTGGCACTGTTTTGACCATGAGATTTAAGGTCTTTATAAATGTTGACTTTCCGCAGCCGGACGGACCGATAATCGCTGTGACCTCATGCTCTTTAATGTCTAAATCAATATGCTTCAGTGCGTGATGCTGTCCGTACCAAAGGTTCATATCATTCACACGAAACACTTCTTTTTTGGCTGTTTCAGTTGCTACTGCATTCATCAAAATCCACCCGCCTTATCCGAATCGACCATTAATATAGTCTTCTGTTTTTTGCTGCGCAGGACGTGTAAAGATACGTTCAGTCGCATCGTATTCCACTAGATCACCGTTCAGGAAAAAGGCTGTATGATCAGATACACGTAACGCTTGCTGCATATTGTGTGTGACAATGACAATCGAATAATCATGTTTTAATTCCGATAATAGTTCTTCAATTTTTGCATTTGAGATCGGGTCTAAGGCAGAAGCCGGTTCATCTAATAAAAGCACGCTAGGTTTCATCGCAAGGGTACGTGCAATACAGAGGCGCTGCTGCTGGCCGCCTGATAATGATAAAGCAGAGCGGTGCAAGCGATCTTTGACCTCATCCCATAGCGCTGCCTTTGTTAAGCTTTCTTCTACGGCATCATCAAGCACTGATTTCCTTTTTTCACCCGCATATTTTAGCGCATGCGTAATGTTGTTGTAGATAGATTTAGGAAATGGATTTGGCTTTTGGAAGACCATCCCGATTTCTCTTCTTAAATTCACCACATTAATACGGTCATCCAAAATATTTAACCCTTCGTACATGATCGCCCCTTCACTTCGTGCACCTGGAATTAGGTCGTTCATGCGGTTAATGCTGCGTAAAAAAGTCGATTTTCCGCACCCTGATGGGCCGATTAATGCCGTAATTGCATTTTTTTCAATTTCAAATGAAATTTGATTGACTGCTTTTTTTTCACCATAATAAATACTTAAATCCTGCACCTGTAGAATCTGTTCCGCTTGAAGTGGAGCCTTTTTTGCTGCAATCTCTTTTTTTTCTGCTAGCATTTGAACCATATCCCCTTCACACCTCTCACTATTTATTTTGACGTAAGCTTCTTATGAATAAATGAACCAAGCCATCTAGCTGCTAAGTTGAATACTAATACAGAGAGCACAAGTACGGCTGATGCACCATTTGCAATGGCCTCTGCATCTGGAATAATCCCCTGTGTATTGACGTTCCATATATGAACGGCTAATGTTTCTGCCGGTCTAAAAATATTGAGTGGTGACGTATCGGAGAAAGGACTCCAGTTTGTAAAATCAAGACGCGGTGTTGAAAGACCTGCTGTGAAAAGAAGAGCAGCCGCCTCACCGAAAACTCTTCCCGATGCTAAAATCGCTCCGGTAATAATGGATGGAATCGCACCTGGGATCAGAACCGTCTTCACTGTATGCCACTTTGTCACACCGAGCGCAAGCGATGCTTCCTTTTGATCCTTCGGTACAGATCGAAGTGCATCTTCTGTCACCCTGACCATCACTGGCAGATTAAAGACAGTCAGCGCAAGGGCTCCTCCGATAATCGTATAGCCCCATCCTGTTAAATTAACAAACATCAGCAAACCAAACATACCGATGACGATCGATGGCAGAGACGATAACACTTCAATACATGTACGAATAAAATCAGTCACTTTGTTTTGAGGTGCATATTCTGCCATGTACACCCCGCCGCCCACGCCAAGAGGCACGGTAAACAGCATCGTAATAAATAGAATGTAAAACGAGTTAAACAGCTGATCCCTAATACCGCCACCAGAGCCAATCGCACTTGAGCGGGTGGTCAAAAAGTCAAAATTTAATTCTTTGGCACCGTTGAAGATGATATAAGAAAACAAGCCAACAAGTATCGCCGTAATAATGGCGGCACATAATCCAAAAACGATTGTGGCAAAACGATCGGTCATTTTGCTATTCATTAAATCTTCCTCCTAGATGACAAGTATCTGATAATGAGTATGAACATAAATGATACAACTAGAAGGACAAGTCCCATTGACCAAAGTGTATTGTTTTCAACACTTCCATACGTTGTATGTCCCATGTTTAACGTAATAATGGTTGTTAATGTACCAGCTGTGTCCATAATACTTTCTGGTAGATTACGCGTGTTTCCAATGACCATCTGAACGGCAAGGGCTTCTCCAAATGCTCTTGCCATTCCAAGCACGACCGCTGTCATTAATGTTGGCAGCGCTGCCGGTACAAGAACACGTCTGATCGTTTGCCATCTTGTTGCGCCTAATGCATACGATCCCTCACGTAAACTTTTTGGAAGTGAAGCCATTGCATCAGTTGCAATGGATGTAACAGTTGGCAGAATCATAATAGACAGGACAATCGTTCCTGCTAACACACTGTGCCCTGAACCGCTTGACTTAAAGTGTCCAATAAACGGCACCAATACTGTAAGACCTATGAATCCGTAAACAACGGATGGAATCCCTACAAGCAGTTCAATCACTGGCTGGAGAATTTTCCGTCCCCATGCAGGCGCAATTTCTGTCATGAAGATCGCTCCTGCGATGCCTAGCGGTGCTGCTATGAGTGCTGATAGAAGCGTGACAGCGATTGATCCAAAGATAAATGGAAATGCGCCGTATTGCGGATTTTCTGCTGTAGGGTTCCAATTGATACTGGTTAAGAACTCAATTGGGCTTACACCATTTACGATGAAAGATTGTAAACCCTTAATGCCAAGGAAGATTGTGATGGCAATTGATACAGCAATCATTAAGAATGCGCAAAATTTCACCAAAATACTTCCTCTTACTTCATCCATTTGCCTATTTTTTTTCGAGCTGATCAGTCGATCGCTCGCTTCTGTATGTTCTATCTGTTTCATCTTTTTCTACACTCCTATGAATGTCATAAAAGGAAAAGTGAAAAGCTCCACTTTTCCTTCATCATCAATTCAAGACCTTTTACTTATCTGTTTGTTTGCCTGTTGCGTCTCTTTCTACTTTCATATTAGAGACTGAGATGTAGCCTTGGTCTTTAACGATTTCTTTTTGTACTTCGTCACTCATCAAGTAATCTAAAAATTGTTTTGCTAAACCTTCTGGCTCACCTTTTGTATAAGAGTGCTCGTATGCCCAAATTGTATATTTACCGCTTTCTACATTGCTTTCTTCTGGTTTCACACCATCAATGCTAAGCGGTGTAATTTTGTCATCTGTTAAATAGGAGAATGCTAGGTACCCAATCGCACCTGGTGTTTCTGCAATCAACTTTTTCACTGTGTTTGAAGAATCCTCTGTGATTCCTTCTGCAGGTGTCGCGCCGTCAAGTGCATATTTCACAAATGTTGCACGAGTTCCTGATGAGTCTGGTCTGTTCACAAGTGTGATTTTTTGGTCTTTCCCGCCAAGCTCTTTCCAGTTTTTGATTTTACCAGTGAAGATTTTTTTCAATTCGTCCTTTGTGATGTCTTTGACACCAACTTCAGGGTTAACAGCTGCCGCCATTCCAACAACTGCTACTTTGTGGTCTTTTAAAGCTTTTGCGTCGATTCCGTCTTTCTCTTCTGCGAATACATCTGAGTTCCCAATTTGTACAGATCCTTCTGATACTTGAGAAAGTCCTGTTCCTGAACCGCCGGCTTGTACTTGAATATCGGCTTTTGGATGTTTATCCATGAATTTTTCTGCTGCCGCAAGAACTAAAGGCTGCATCGCAGATGATCCTGAGATGGTAATGGAACCTGATGCCTCATCTTTGTTTGAAGCATTTCCTTTACTGTCTTTTGAATCTCCGCTTGAGCTGCTGTTTCCGCATGCTGTGACGAATGCTAACAATGCGATAGTAAGGAAAGTAAGCAGCCATAATTTGTTCTTTTTCATTTCAAGAATACCCCCTGAATAATTTGTCCTACGAGTAATACATTAAAGGTTCTTTATTAATTTCGTTTAAATGGAATGTTAAGGTTTTGTAAATGTCGAAGATTTGTAGAGAAATTGCGGGGTTTTTTATGATTTTTGTCAATTTATATCGAAAAGTTTGAAGAAAATATAAAAAAACGCCCACAAAAAGTGAGCGTTTTTACCTAGAAAAGGTCTAGTTATTTGTTTCTGCTTCATTTTCAATTTTGTTTTTGTTCTTCGCTTGTGTATCATTGCTTTCCTGTTTTGATTTCAGTTCAAAGTACTTGTCTAATACTTGTTCACCAATATCATTTGTAATCGGATAGCGCTGGTTGTAATCTTGATACACCCAAGGCACGACAACTGAAATCGCTACTTCTGGATTATCAGCAGGCGCATACGCAACAAGTGTTGTGTTATACGTTGGTGTGCCGCGTTTGCTTTTAATCGGGCCGTCATAGAATGATTGAGCGGTCCCTGTTTTGCCAGCTGGATTGTATTTTTTGTTGCCAAAGTTCGAATATGCTGTCCCTCTTGGGTTCTGCATCACAAGCTTGAATCCTTGCTGTACGCGTTTGATCTCATCACTTGTCATATCGAGCTTATTCAGTACATCCGGCTTGATGGACTCTGTTACAGCCCCAATGCCTCTTTGCGGATCTGGCTCTCTCACTTCTTTTACGAGCTGAGGACGTAAACGATAGCCGCCATTGGCAATCGTTGAGACGTATTGCGCCATTTGCAGCGGTGTAAACGTGTCATATTGTCCAATCGCATAGTCAAGTAAGAGACCGGATTGTGTAGACGTTCCACGATAGCCAGTTGCTTCGTTTGGCAGGTCAATACCTGTCTCCACTCCAAGACCAAATTTACTAAAATTGTAACGGAACGTATCAAACGCCTTTGTATCAATTGGGAGCGGCTGATTCTTACGATATTCCCCTTTCCCAATTGCAATCGCTGTTTTAAACATATACACGTTTGATGAACGTTCTAGTGCGGTTAAATCATTAATGAGTCCCATATTTTGATAGGATTTTTTCGGCGGTGACTGAGCGATATATAGCGGTTCATCGTATTGGGTGCTTCCAATATGAAGGACGCCTGTTTTATAACCTGTCAGCACAGTTGCCCCTTTTACTGCTGATCCCATCGCATATGATGATGTCATCGTTCCTAGTGCATAGTCATCAAATTTGTATGTCCCATTCTTATTGGTAATCTGTTTACCCGCAATCGAGAGCACTTCCCCATTTCTCGGGTCCATCATGACAACAAACGCACGATCAAGAAGTTCTGTGCCACCTCTTTGCTTCGCACTTTTCAAGTTCTTTTCGATGATTTTTTCCACCGCTTTTTGCAGCTGAATATCAATCGTCAGCACAAGGTCTTTCCCGCTCTTTCCTTCTGTTAACACTTTAGAGCTTGTGACATTGCCTTCTTTATCCGTTGTACTTTGTTCTTTTTCTTTTTGACCTTGCAGGACATCTTCATATTGATATTCAAGATAGCTTTTTCCTACACGATCATTTCGGCTGTAGCCGAGTGATAGATAATGTTCAAGCAGTGACGACGGAAGACCTTCATCACTTGAAGACACACTGCCGAGCATACTGCGGAGCAGTCCTTTATAAGGATAGCTGCGTGACCAGTCTGTTGTGACATCTACACCTGGCAGCTCGTCCAAATGCTCAGAGACGTAAGCAATTTCACTTGGTTTTACATCTTCATTTTTAATGAATTGAGGCGTAAGTGCATAGCCTGCATCCATTTGTCTTTTAATCGCAAGCACTTGCAAATCTTTTTTCGTCAGTTGATTTAATTCCTTGTCTGTGATGCGTTTCAGCTGGAGCTCGTATAGTTTATCATCAGAGACCTTATCGTCACCCTTTAAATCGGCTTCTTTTTGAACAAGCTTTTTCGCTTCATTCGGATGGGTTAAGATCCAGAAATCTTTTTTATCACGATCTGTGATTTTCTTCGTACTTACGTGAATCATATCCGCTAATTTTGTTGCCACTTTGAGCCGCTCTTCTTGTGAAGTCGTCGAGGTTCTCGTATATGTAATGGCATTTAGCGCTTTATTGCTGACAATCGTGTTATAGTTTCGATCATAAATTTTTCCGCGCGGAGCAGATGAGCTGACATTTACGTCTTCTTGTTTTTCTGCCTGCTTTTTATAATCTTCTCCATTCACAATCTGCACAAAACCGAGTCTGACCACAACACCGGTAAAAATAATGAACGCAGCTAAAAATAATAAATTCAGCCGGATCGGAAGTGTTTTGCGCCCTTCCTTCGCGTCTTTTTTGTTTTTCTTGTTTCTCATCACATCACCTTTTCTATCAAGAAAGAAATGGCACCCCTTTTTGTGTATAAAAGGTGCCATCATCATTTTAGCGGTTTTTCTATCATTTATCTAGAAATTTGATGTTCCATTGGTAAGAAATTTTACCTTTCTCCCTTCATAAGGTTCGTTTGAGAAACAGGCTTTTGACCGTCAGCCTCTTCTATATCAGCTGTTTTCTCTTTTAAATGAATGTCCTTTACAAAATAATAAATAAGGGTGTGCCCCGCTCCGAGTACGACAAGTGACGCAGGAATCCCAAGCCGATCGCCCAGTAAGGTGACAGATAAAAGAAAAAAGACAATCGAACAAATACGCCCTGCATTTAAAAATAGTTCTCTGACGACAATATATTCAATTCGGGCTTTTCTTGCATATCTGGCATGACCGATGACATCGTAAGTTAAAGAGACATACGGAACAAGCAGAAGCGGGTAGCCGATCGCAATGGCTACAGCGTACATAAGCAGTGATACATAGGACAAGTGAAAGACGATTAAAAATAAAGCGCCGTATAAAATAAGCCCGCCAAACATAATCGCTTTTTTGCGCCATTTTTTCTTAATCAAACGGGTAGCAAAAAAATAGGCGAAAAAGGCAACACCTGAATTGACTAGACCAAATGTGCCTAAAGCAAGCTCACTGTTTGTTGCAATAAACACAAAGACACTGATTAAAAAGACAAACACGCCTTCACGGAGCCCCTGAAAAAAGTGAGCAGTTGTGATTTTACGCCAATTCTCGTCCGCATGGCGCTCTTTCCAAATTTGCTTAATGATAAATTTTCCTTTTGATTGTCTCCTCTTGAGGAAAAAACTCATCACAACCGCTAATGAAAACAAAAAAAGCGATAAAGTGAAAATCACTGTATAGCCTGTATCATCCGTTAATTGAGAAATCACAATTCCTGCAATGAGCGGCCCAATCATACCAGCTGTAGAGGTAAGCACTCCTAAAAATCCATTAAAGAAATCCCTTGTTTCAGGTTCAGTAATTTCAAAAGTAAGCACGTTAAAGGCAAGCCAGTAAAAACCATAGCCGATTCCAAGCACACTGCCTAATAACACGAGCCGAGCTGCCGCTTGCTCTCCTGCCATGAGAACAATTAAGTAAAAAGCGGCTAAGAAGATGACACCGAAACGAAGGACAAATGCACGATCTATTTTTTTAGCGAGCCGACCAGCAAATAAAAAGGTAATGGGCTGAAGGACAACTATCGCCAAGTTATAAATCGCAAGGTCTGTAAATCGCCCAGACTGTTTCCATAAATACACGTTCACAAACGTATTCGAAAGCGCAATCGCAAGTGCGTATAATCCGCCAATCGTGAGGAGGAGCAATAAATCTCTTGTGACATCCATATCCCCGAACATTTTCTTTAATCTGCTCATATCATTCATTCTCCTTTTCTACACAATAGTCTGTCTCATCAAAAGGCAGATATGTAAAAAAAGGAGGGAAAATATAAAAAGACCCGCTCTCAGAGAGAAGCAGGTCTTTTCAAATCAAATCATTTATTTAGCTTCGCTGTAAAGGCGAGCCACTTCATCCCAGTTCACAACATTCCAGAATGCTGAAATGTAATCAGGACGACGGTTTTGGTAGTTTAGGTAGTAAGCATGCTCCCAAACGTCTAGTCCTAGGATTGGTGTTTTTCCTTCAGTTAAAGGAGAATCTTGGTTTGGTGTGCTTGTGATTTCAAGTTTGCCATTGTTCACAACAAGCCATGCCCAACCAGAACCAAAGCGTCCTGCAGCTGCTGCAGCGAAATCAGATTTGAATTTTTCAAATCCGCCTAATTCTTTTTCGATCGCATCTGCAAGTTCACCAGTTGGTGCGCCGCCACCGTTTGGTGAAAGAAGCGTCCAGAATAATGAGTGGTTCGCATGTCCTCCGCCATTGTTACGTACAGCTGTACGAATGTTTTCAGGCACAGAGTTCAAGTTAGCCACTAGCTCTTCAATTGATTGATCTTCAAGAGCTGATACACCTTCGATTGCTTTGTTTAAGTTTGTTACATAAGTGTTATGGTGTTTTGTGTGGTGAATCGTCATTGTTTCCTTGTCAATATGTGGTTCTAATGCATCGTAAGCATATGGTAATTCTGGAAGTTTAAAAGCCATGGTTAAATTCCTCCTTAGAAATGTATGTACTGAAATGCTTCCTTAGTAAGCAAGCAATTCACCCTAATCAAAGAGTATCAAAAGAAACGGCTTGTTTCAACGTTATTGCTCATGATCTGAAACATTTCAGTGTTTATTTTGTATTTAACCCTTCAGAAAGAGTGTTAAACACCGATTTTCCATTTAGCGAAGCACATAAAACAAAAAGATTCCCAGCATCAGTGCTTGAATCAACCCTTTTGCAAATACGCCTGACACAAAACCAATTAATGAGCCAAGCCCAACTTTCACACTTGTCTTCAGATCTTTTTGATGAACGAGCAGCTCTGCGATGACACTGCCGATAAATGGACCAATGATAATTCCAGCAATCGGAATCACAAAAGGACCGGCTAAAAGCCCAATGGTACTTCCCCAAATGGCCGCCCGGCTGCCGCCAAAGCGTTTCACCCCAATCAGATTGGAGACATAATCCGCGGCAAATAACACAGCTGTAAACATGGCTTGAATGAGCCAAAAGGTGAGCGTCAATTTCTCAAAGCTAAAAAAGAGCCCATATAAAATAAACCCAAGAACCATGAAAACCACACTAGGAATGATTGGATAGACAAGTCCCACAAACGCAATGATAAATGCACAGCCGATCAAAATCCAATACAGCACGTCCAATCCGCTGCCGCCTCCTTTTTATATGCTGTATACATTATGCCTCATTCCTTCTATCTTAACCAGTAATGAAGGCCGTACTTGTACTGGATGGATAGACATTGATACAATGTGAGAAATAGAAAAGCATGTAGGAAGTGAATCGGTTGAACGTATTTAGTTTATTGTTAAAAGGAATTTATTCACCAAAAGATATTGCCAGAGCACGTTTTACTGGGATTGGAAAGGCCATTTTATTCATCTTTATCCTTTCGATCATCGCAGCTGTCCCCCAGGGCTATCATATGAGCCAAGAGATTTCAAATGCGATGTCAGGATTTCAACATGTGATTAAAAAAGATTTACCCGACTTTTCCATTGAAAAAGGAACGCTTCAAGCGGATCAAAGCACACCGATCGAAAAAGAAGAAAATGGCATCACGATTATCTTTGATCCCGCTGAAAAAATAAAATCAAGTGAGCTTGAATCAAAACAAACAGCCATTGCGTTATTGAAAGAAAAAGCAGTGATTGCCATTGACGGACAAATGACAGATATTCCATACCAGCTGCTTGGCGGAACACTCACAAAAGATGAACTTGCCAGCGTCACAAGCCAGAATCAAGCGATCATTATCCCTGTCATTTGTGTCCTGCTGTACCTATCTACTGCTGCTCTCATGTTCATCAGCGCAACATTCCTAGCCATGCTTGGCACATTTATTAAACGAATGCAGCAAAAAGAGCTGTCCTTTCAAATGCTTTGGAAGCTCTCTGCCTATTCACTCACATTAACAACCGTCTTTTTCGCCATCATGAGTGCATTAAACACGCCGGTTGCAAACTCATTTTTATTAAATTGGGTGATTAACTTTATTTTCTTATATCTTGTCGTTAAAGAAATACCTGCAAAAAAATAAGCTCCCTCATTTTGGGGAGCTTTTTTATTTGTTTTGACCCTATGACTCATCTGGATGGATGATCGCAAACAAATAGTGATCCTCCCACTTATCATTGATCTTTACTTTTTTACGATGAAGTCCCTCATTTTCAAACCCTGTCTTCTCAAGCACACGAATGGAACCAATGTTAGATGGTTTTACGCCAGCCTCAATGCGGTGAAGGTACAGTTCATAAAAGGCATAATTGATAATCAAACGAATCGCCTCTGTCATATACCCCTTCCCGCCTTGCTTTTCATCAAGTACATATCCAAGCAAAGCCCCTTGAATGGGTCCTCTTTCAACAGAATTGAGTGAGATCGTTCCAATTAATGCATCTGTTTCATTTAAGAAAATACCGTGCATATAGGCTTCATCTTTTGCACGCCTTTGCATACTGCGGTTAATCCGTTCCTTTTGACGAGGTACAGTAAAAAAATCATCCTGAACCAAAGGTGTAAATTGCTGAAAATAGGTGCGGTTTTCTCGTTCAAGTGTTAATAGTGCTTCTGCATCACTTTCTGTTAGTGTTCTTACATATATATGCTGACTGATTTTCTTCATATACTCTCCCCCTGTTTTGATTTTATCATAATAAAGAAAGGGCTTAGGATTGCTTTTTCCAAACTTTTTTCACTTACAAGTCATACTAGAACTCACTAGAACCACCCTTCCTAGCTTTTTCACTCTTTTTTGTTCTATCAACTCAGGGACATGCATAATCTGAAGTAAACTCTTAAAAGCGGTGAGTAAAATGCGGCGAATTATTTTTTTACTAGTCAGTTTGTTTGTCCTCTTTATTATCTTTTTTGATTTAAAAAATGGAACGATCCCCGTTCAGGAAGGCCCTGCTGTTCCCGCCAGCGCCTTTCAAACAGCTGAAAAACAGGCATATAAAACTGTCACTGTTAAACAAGGACAAACCGTCGTCTCTATCGTGCATACAAGTAAGCCATTAGATGAAGTGATCGAAGACTTTGAAGCACTGAATCAAGGCGTCAAAGCGAACGAAATTCGGGCAGGCAGCACATACAAGTTTCCGGTCTATAAGAGATAAAACGTTAATTCCTTGTCATTCATACAAAGAGACTGTTACAATATGAGATGTAAAACACGTCGTACACTGCAAACGAATTGCATGTACACTAAGGAGCGATTGACAAGTGAGTGAAGTCACACATCGTACAAAAACGCGTCCCGTCAAAGTGGGACCTTTAACTATAGGTGGAAACAATGAAGTCGTCATTCAAAGTATGGCGACAACCAAAACACATGATGTCGAAGCGACAGTAGCTGAAATTAAACGTTTAGAAGAAGCTGGCTGTCAAATTGTGCGTGTCGCATGCCCAGATGAGCGTGCAGCAAATGCGATTGCGGACATTAAAAAACAAATCAACATCCCCCTTGTTGTCGACATTCATTTTGACTACAAGCTTGCACTGAAAGCGATTGAAGCAGGTGCAGACAAAATTCGTATCAACCCAGGAAACATCGGAAGACGAGAAAAAGTCGAAGCTGTTGTGAAAGCTGCAAAAGAAAAAGGCATTCCAATTCGTATTGGGGTAAACGCTGGTTCGCTCGAGAAAAAGATTCTTGATAAATACGGCTATCCAACAGCAGATGGTATGGTTGAAAGTGCACTGCATCACATTAAAATTTTAGAAGACCTAGACTTTCATGACATCATTGTCAGTATGAAAGCATCTGATGTAAACCTTGCGATTGAGGCATACGAAAAAGCAGCAAAGGCCTTTGATTATCCTCTTCATCTTGGGATTACAGAATCAGGTACGTTATTTGCAGGTACGGTCAAAAGTGCAGCTGGTCTTGGCGCAATCTTGAATATGGGGATTGGTAACACACTCCGTATTTCATTAAGTGCTGACCCGGTCGAAGAGGTCAAAGTGGCACGTGAATTATTAAAATCATTTGGCCTTGCATCAAATGCAGCAACACTCATCTCATGTCCAACTTGTGGACGAATTGAAATTGACCTCATTAGCATTGCAAATGAAGTCGAAGAATATATTTCTAAAATTAAAGCACCGATCAAAGTAGCTGTTCTCGGATGTGCTGTAAACGGTCCAGGTGAAGCGCGTGAAGCTGATATCGGCATCGCTGGCGCTAGAGGTGAAGGCCTCTTATTCCGCAAAGGTGAAATCGTTCGGAAAGTGCCAGAAGAAACAATGGTCGAAGAACTGAAAAAAGAAATCGATAAAATCGCTGAAGAACATTATGCAAAAATGGAAGCTGAAAAAGCAAAACAAGCGAACGCATAAAAAAGAACGCCTGACATCACTGTCAGGCGTTTTCTGTTCCTGTCCTGTTAAAAGAACGGGGTGATAAAGATGCCGAGGATGACGGAAACGATTCCGATCCCGATTGACCACGCGCCAAGCGCATGTGCTCCTTTTCTTCTTGCAATATAACCAACGACGATTGCCGCTACGCCTAATAGCACCGGCAAGACAAATAATGAGATAATCGCAATCGCGAGTGCTGTATAGCCTATCCCCTTACTGCCTGAATCGTCACCTACATGGTCACGTTCTCTTCTGTCTTCACGATCTCTTGATGCTTGATATGGCTCTGCTATTTCAGCAGCTGTTTCCTCTAAATAGCCATCATCATTACTAAAGTGTGTGTCGATTTCACGATCATTTCTTCTGAAATCTTCGTCTCTTTCCATGATCAATTCCCCCTTTTGGTTAATAGAAAGGAGCTTTTTTAGTATGAGCAAAAATGTCTGTTTCATGTTTGCTAAAACTTGCTGGAATTGTGAATTGATTATGTTACACTTTAAGAGGATAAATATGAGGAGTGTGGGCATGTTACGTTTAGGAATTGATATCGATGGCACAGTCACGGCGCAGGACACCTTTGTCCCCTACTTAAATGAGTCGTTTCAATGTGACATCACACTAGATGATATGACGGAATATGATTTGACGAAGCTTTTAAAGATTTCAAATGAAGAATTTTGGGGCTGGATGAATGAGTATGAGCCTCTTATTTATAAACAGGCAAAGCCTGCCGAGGGTGCAAAAGAAATCCTCAATCAAATGAAACATCATCATCAATTGATTTATATCACAGCCAGAAGGCAGCATCACTCAGACATCACCTACAAATGGTTTGAGGAGAACCATGTCCATTACGACGATATCGAGCTTGTTGGCGGACATCATAAGGTGGAAGCTGTTCAAAAACATAAGATCGATGTGTTTTTTGAAGATCACCATGGCAATGCCACAATGATTGCAAAAGAAGCTGACATTCCAGTGATTCTGTTTAACTCACCGTATAATCAAATGCCAATTGATGAACGGATCATTCGCGTTAATAACTGGCAAGAAGCATCCCAATGGATCAAACAGTATGAAAAGCGACTGCAAACTGCTTACTAAAACAGATCAAAAGCCGATACGTTTTTAATGTATCGGCTTCAGATTGTTGACAAAGGGCTAAAATGAACTTGATTTTAGCCTTTTGTCTTCTTTTCAGCGTGATAGAAAACCTTTGCAGCCCTAGGAAGGACGAGTACTGGCGCGGAGCGAATTTGACATTCGTGAGCACCGGCACGCAGGACTGACAAAGAATGCGACGGTTTGTCTACACGCTGAAGCCGATCCGTTTAATGTATCGACTTTTTGATTGTACGATAATGTCCTTCTTTTATTAAAAAATGATAAAGTGCACCCATCATACCTGCCTGATTGAAGTAATAGCACGTTTCCAGTGTCACCTGTATGTTTTTCCATGCATGCAAAGTATGTAAATGTTTCTCAATGTTTGGAATCAAATCGGGCCTTGCACTCACGCCCCCGCCAATGAGGATTTTCTCTGGATTGAGAACTGTTGCCACATTGTAAATACCAATTGCGATTCGTTTGTACCACTGATCGATCATCTTCTCAATGGCCGGATCATGCTTGGCTTTTTCAAAGATTTCTTGACCGTCGATTTGCTGACTTTGTGGAATGCCCTGCTGCTCTTTGTAGCTTCGTATCAATCCAGCTGTCGAAGCACTGCTGTTGAGTGTGGTAAACTGACCATTTTCTGTTTCTGTCAGCATCATACCAAATTCACCGCCGCGAAAAGAGGCACCGCGCACAAGCTCGCCACCAGCAAAAATACCACCGCCGACACCAGTCCCAAGCGTCATACATATAAAGCTGTCACACTCTTTCGCATGACCACTAAATTTTTCAGCCAGAGCTGCACAGTTCGCATCATTTTCTACTTCTACACGAAGTGATGTTTTTTCTTCCAAAAGCGTTTTGACATTTTGGCCATTTAAAGCAATAATCGCTCCTGCAAATTCCGTATAACCCGTTTGACTGTCAACAAAACCCGGAAGACTCATCGCAATCCCTTTGATATCCCAAGTCCTTTGATACTCTTTCACCACGTTCTCCATGTCCTCTAAAAACGGCTCAAGTTGTCGGCAGTTTGTTACGTAGTCGCCGCTCGTGATCAGCTCACCATTTCGATCCATGACCCCATGCTTTGTTTTTGTTCCGCCTACATCGAAAACAACATAATACGCCACCTTTGACCACTCCCCTATTTCAAAAGACTCAATGATGTTTCAATAGATGATCTATTGTTCTCATTGTAATGAAACAGCTATCCTTTGTAAAACGTTTTCAAGATCACAAAACAAAAAGCCAGCCCATCGGCTGGCTTCTTTCATGAATGAACTTCTTTCGGTTCGCAAGAAGGACACGTTCCGTAAATTTCAAATTTATGTCCGCTAATGTGATAATCCTCTAGATCAGCATCAAGCTTGTCCATAGGGCAAGCGTCGATTTCCTTTGTTTTACCACACGTCAAACAAATAAAGTGATGATGATGGTGGGAAAACGAACATTTAAAACGGAACAGTTTCTCCCCTGATAATTCCGTTGTCTCTAATATCCCAAGATCTTCATATAAAGACAGGTTTCGATAAATCGTATCAAAACTAAGCCCTGGGTAATCTTCACTTAATGCTGTTAATACATTTTTAGCGGTCAAGTATTTATCAGAATCAGAAAACAATTGAAGCATATCTTCACGTTTGCTTGTATATTTATAGCCTTTTTCCTTTAATAAATCAAGCGCTTCTTGTACGTTCATGATGATTCCCCCTTCTGAATTTCCCAATACTAATACACCCGATTAAAATCAAGATAGACAGCATCACAATGGTTCCACCCGGCGCTAAATCAAGATAATAACTTAAAATCAAGCCGACCATGACAGACAATTCCCCAAATAAGATGGAAAGGAAAATCGCCTGTTTAAACCCTTTGGCAATCCGAATACTTGCCGCAACTGGCAGTGTCATGAGTGCGGACACTAGGAGTGTACCGACAATACGCATCGATGCTGCGATGACAAGTGCAACGACTAAAATAAAAATAAAATGAATCCACTTAGCTGAAATACCAGAAGCCTTCGCATGTTCTTCATCAAAAGAAAGCAAAAACAATTCTTTATACAAGAGCACAACCACTAATACAACGACCAGTGAGATCCCAACAATAATCCAAAGATCGAGTCTTGAAACCGCACTGACACTTCCGAACAAATAACTGAACAAATCTGTATTAAAACCATTTGCAAGTGAAATGAAAATAACAGAGATCCCAATACCACCCGATAAAATAATGGGAATCGCCAGCTCCTGATAATGTTTATACACAGAGCGCAGACGTTCGATAAACAATGAGCCAGCCACAGAAAAAGCCATTCCTAAGTAAAGCGGGCTAACCCCTGTCAAAAGTCCAAACTTTTTATCAAGGAATAAACTTGCCGCTATCCCAGCAAGTGACACGTGACTAAGCGCATCTGCGATGAGAGAGAGCCTTCTCACGACAATAAATACACCAAGTAAGGGCGCAATAAAGCCGATCAGCATACCTGCGATAAACGCATTTTGTAAAAATTCATAATGAAAAAATGGAAATAGCATTATTCATGTCCCCCATGATGGTGATGATCGTGATGAATCACTTGAATGTCATGTCCGTAAAACTGAGAAAGCGCCTGATCATCCATCGAATCAAACGTTTCCGCATCTCCATGAAAATGAAGTGTCTGATTTAAACAAGCCACATGCGTGACTTTGTCAGAAACGGTTCCTACATCATGTGTAACGAGAATTAAAGACATTCCTTTTTCTTTGTTCAATGTTTCTAACAGCTGATAAAAGCCCTCTACTGTTCTTTGGTCTACACCTACAGTCGGTTCATCTAAAATAAGCAGCTTCGGCTGACTGACGAGTGCACGGGCAATAAATGTACGCTGCTGCTGACCGCCTGAAAGCTCACCAATGTTTTGATGTTTTAAGTCTTGTATGCCAACTGAGCGGATCGCCTCATCTACTTGAAGCTTATCCTGCTTACTCATGCGTTTGAATAAACCAATCTTCGCCGTTAAACCACTTGCCACGACCTCGTATACAGAAGCAGGAAACCCTGTATTAAAGCTATTCGCCTTTTGAGAAACAAATCCAATTTGATCCCAGTCTTTAAATTTTTGAGCTGGTGTGCCAAAGAGCTTCAATTCTCCCTGCTGGGGTTTAATCAAGCCAAGCAGGCATTTTAATAAGGTTGTTTTACCAGATCCATTCGGTCCAACAAGTGCTAGAAAGTTTCCTTCCTCTACTGTTAAATGAATGTGATCGATGACATTTCGCTGTCCATATGAATACGAAATGTCCTTCATTTCAATAATTGGCTTTGCCATAAATCTTTCCACCTTTAATCCAATATAAAAAGAATGATTACGATTTATACAACAAAAAGAAAATGGCAAAAGCCATTTTCTTTGTCAATACATATATTTCATTATATAAAAGAAAGATAAAAAAGTAAAATAAAAGCTAATGAATGGCTGTTTTGAATTTACCGCCTTTTGTTTCATGCGTATCCATAATCGTAATAAAGGCTTGACCATCAATTTCAAACACGATAGATTTCAGCTTCGTAATTTCAAGTCTTGTCACGACGGCGTAAATGACATCTTTTTCTTCATCGGTATAGCCACCTTTTCCTCTAAGCTTGGTGGTTCCCCTGCCGAGACGATGAAGGATCGCATCTGAAATTTCATCATAATAATCCGAAACGATAATGACTGCTTTTGTTTCATCAAGCCCTTGAATAACAGCATCAATTGTTTTCATTGCCAAATAATATGTCATGACAGAATACATAGCTTGCTCCGGTCCGAAGACAAAGCCCGCCCAAATAAAAATGAACACATTGACGATCATGACAAACTCACCGACGGAGAAAGGAATTTTTTTCGTCAGAAGAATTCCTAAGATTTCCGTTCCGTCCATTGAGCCTCCATTCCGTATCACAAGCCCAACGCCAAACCCGAGTAACAGCCCTCCAAATACAGTAGCTAAAATCGGCTGCGTCGTAAATGCTTCTACATGATGGAGTGAAGATTCAATCACGGCCAAGCTGACTATCCCAATCACAGTGGAAATCAAGAAGGTTTTCCCAATATGTTTGTATCCTGATATCATAAATGGAATATTTAAAATGACAACAATCGTCGCAAAATTAATGAATGGGTTATCCGTAAAAAGATAATCCAAAATAAGCGAAATACCGATGATGCCTCCATCAATAATATTGTTTGGCACTAAAAATAATTCAATGCTGACTGCTGCACATGCAGCTCCTACTAGAATCAGAAAAATTCTCAAAATAAAATGAGGCACTGATTCCTTTTTATGCTGTTTACTATTTGCCATACGTTCTCCCTTCTACACATGTTTAGTTTTCAATGAACATTTTATTCACTTTACTATTTTATCATTTCACAGAGTAAAATAAAATTTTTTGCACATTTTCCGTTTTCGCCCATACATTGATACAGAGGGGAGGAATGGAATTGATTTTAATTCAAAAAATTGTGTTGCAGCGTCTGAATCAGATCACAGCAAATGACTTGTTAAGGTATGCAAAACAGTATGGGGTCAGCTTAACATCCAATCAGGCTGCAGAGGTCGCCAAACTTATGAATGGGAAAAACGTCAATATTTTTAACGATGCAGAGCGCAACCGGCTGCTTAAGCAAGTGGAAGCGATTACGTCTAAACAGACAGCACAGACCGTCAATGATCTGTTTAATCAATTCACAAATTAGGCAAAAAAGGGCCGCATTTAGCGGCACCTCATCACATTGCATGCACTTTTTATTGACCCGTAATCTTATCTAGTAAACCTTCATCAAATTGCTTTTCTTTCAGCATCGCAATTTCGAATTTATAAGGTGGTTTCTTGTTCTTTTTATCTTCACCTACATAAGGCGTTTCTAGAATCTTCGGCACATCTTGAAGCTGTGGATGATGAACGATATAGCTCAGGGCATCAAAACCAATTTCTCCAAAACCGATATTTTCATGTCGGTCTTTTCTTGCGCCTTGTACATTTTTACTATCATTAATATGAAGAACTTTGATTCGGTCGATCCCGACAATTCGATCAAATTCTTCTAATACTCCATCAAAATCACTCACAATGGGATAACCTGCATCGTGCGTGTGACACGTATCAAAGCAAACAGAAAGTGCTTCGTTATGTGTCACACCGTCAATAATTTGGGCAAGCTCTTCAAAGCTTCTTCCACACTCTGATCCTTTTCCCGCCATTGTTTCCAGCGCAATTTGAACCTCCTGCCCCTTCACAATGACTTCATTGAGACCTTCAATGATTTTTTGAATTCCAGCATCTGCACCTGCTCCAACATGCGCACCTGGATGAAGAACAATTTGTCTTGCACCTAGCGCTTCTGTACGCTCTATCTCAGAGCGAAGGAAGTCCACTCCAAGCTCAAATGTCGCTGGATTCACTGTGTTCCCAATATTGATAATATACGGTGCATGAACGACGATATCTGTCATACCATGCTCTTTCATATGCGCTTGTCCAGCTTCAATATTGAGATCTTCAATTTTTTTACGGCGCGTATTTTGCGGTGCACCTGTATAAATCATAAAAGTATTTGAACCATAAGAGGCAGCTTCCTCACTCGCTGCAAGTAGCATATGTTTTCCGCTCATGGATACATGTGATCCAATCTTCAACAATGTGTCCCCCTACTTTCCGTTACGCTTTGACTTTCTACGTTCTTGTCTTTTGATCTTATCCATCTCACGTGTCATTTTCTTTTTATATCCAGGTTTGACGGCTTTCGGTTTTCTGACAAGACGTTTTGCTTTTTCTTCAATTTCATTTGGTGCTTTTTTACGTCTTTGACGCTTCAAACGATCATCTGCATCTCGCCATTCGCCATGAACAATCGTTTTGTTTTCAAACACAACACCCATTTTTTCAATTTGAACGAGTGCATCCTCATCAGCAAGATCATAAATGGTCATCGCAATGCCAGATGAACCAGCGCGAGCCGTTCTTCCCACACGGTGAACATAAAAATCAAGATCGGATGGGAGCTCATAGTTAATCACGTGGCTGACACCCTTAATATCAATCCCACGGGCAGCAAGATCAGATGCCACAATATATGTGAACTCCAAATCTTCAATTTGTTTCATCACTTTTTTACGTTCACGAGGCGTTAAACCACCATGAAGTACCCCAATTTTCATTCCTTTTTCCTGTAGGAATGAGGCAATTTCATCAACAGTTGATTTTGTATTGGCAAAGATGATCCCTAAATAAGGCTGTACATTCGTCACCATTTCATGAAGTAATTTTAATTTATCACGTTGTTTAGATGGAACTAAAATATGCTGAATGTTTTCAGCCGTAATGCGTTTCGGTTCAACATGTGCATATTTCGGATTATCCATATATTTTTTGAGGAAAGGTTTTAATTTTTCTGGAATAGTTGCTGAGAACACAAGCATTTGCAACTGTTCTGGCATTTGTGAACCAATACGATCCACATCTTCTAAAAAGCCCATATCCAGCATAAGGTCGGCTTCATCAATGACAAGAGATGTTGCTTTGTACACATTCAGCGCTTGCTCATGAATAAGATCAGCAATACGTCCAGGAGTGCCGACCACTAAGTGCGGCTGATTCTTTAACTTTTGAATGGATTTCTGCTTGTCCGTTCCGCCAATGTAAAGCTTTGCCTTGATTTCTTCTTCTGGAGGCGTATTTTTTAAGATCGTTTGTGCTTCTTTAAAAATTTGATTCGCTAATTCTCGTGTCGGTGCAGTAATGACCACTTGTACTTGCTCTTTGCTTGGATCAATTGAATGAATAAGCGGCAATAAATACGCATGGGTTTTCCCTGTCCCTGTTTGAGACTGTCCAATCACGCTTTCACCTTTTAAAACAGCAGGTATGATTCTTTTTTGAATATCAGTCGGCTCATAAAAGCCCAGTTCATGAATAGCATCTATAATAAAAGACTTTAATTCATATGTCGTAAATTTCGTTTCTTTCATGTTTTCACTCCTTAAGGCAATGCCTTTTTGCTCATCTCCTCATTATAGCTGATTTCCCGCAAAAAAACCATGTCCGCTTTTCTCACAGGAAACCAAATGATACTTCCCTGCATAACCTATGAAGAGAAAGAGAATGCAGTAAGGGAGGTACAAGTATGTTAGGGCAAAGGCCTATGGGCGATTTTCAGCCGCATCGCCCCTCACGCCGGCACCTTGGAAATGGCGGACAGCCCGGGATTTTTCAACGGAGACAGCAGGCTCCGATCGAACAGCCTTTTCAAGGGCAAGGCAACCAATTTCAACAAATGATGCCTCGCTCTCCGTCTGTACAAGGCGGCGGTCTACGCGGGATGGGTGGCATTCCTGGAGGCGAAAGCCGTGCACTAGGCGGCGGAGCCGGAATTAAGGGCATGCTGGCAAAATTTCTTCCTGGAGCTGGAGGAGCAGGGATCTCTGGAGCTGGAGGTGGTGCGGGATTACAAGGAATCCAGAGCTTCGCAAACCCTGCGAACCTTTCAAGCATGTTAGGAAATGTTCAAAAAGTACTCGGAATGGCGCAGCAATTCACGCCTATGATTCAGCAATACGGTCCTTTAGTCAGAAATTTGCCTGCCATGATTAAACTCTATAGCCAGCTTGGCAGTGCGGATGATGATGAAACAAATACGAATGATGCAGACGAAGAACCACAAGAAATCACTGCAGAAACAGATGTTCCGCACGAACCAGTTGATGATGAAATAGAAGAAGGAAACGAAGAAGAACCAGAGGACATCCTTGTCAAAAAAGGGACTGTACACACATCAGCTGCTCCTGAAGCAAAACCGAAAAAAAGATCGGGTAGTTCCATTCCGAAACTATATGTCTAGTGATCTTTTAAAGGCGAAGTGTTTCCCATGTATAACAATCTTTGATATATGCGCTTACTTTGGCTATAATGAAGGAAGAGAATGATCAAAAGCCGTTTTTCACGGCTTTTTATATTGTTCTTCTCTAGCAGCACTTCCCTACAGGAGGACGAATAAATGAATGTAATTAAAATTTCGCCGCGTGGCTATTGCTATGGCGTTGTAGATGCAATGGTCATTGCTAAAAATGCCGCACTTGATAAAAACTTGCCACGCCCAATTTATATATTAGGTATGATTGTGCACAACAAACATGTCACAGATGCCTTCGAAGAAGATGGAATATACACACTGGACGGACCAAACCGTCTGGATATTTTAAAACAGGTTGAAAGTGGCACAGTGATTTTTACCGCTCACGGCGTATCTCCTGAAGTCCGTCAAATTGCAGAAGAAAAAGGCCTTGTCGCCATTGATGCGACCTGTCCAGATGTCACGAAAACACATGAACTCATTTCAGAAAAAACAGCTGATGGATATGACATTATTTATATCGGGAAAAAGGGTCACCCTGAGCCAGAAGGAGCCGTCGGTGTTGCACCTGACAAAGTGCACCTTGTCGAAACAGAAGCTGATATTAAAGCGCTCGATTTAACGTCAGATAAACTGCTCATCACCAATCAGACGACAATGTCTCAGTGGGATGTTCATGATCTGATGGAGCTCATTAAAGAAAAATATCCTCACGTCGAGTACCATCAAGAGATCTGCCTTGCGACACAGGTACGTCAGGAAGCTGTGTCACAGCAAGCAGGCCAAGCCGATCTGACCATTGTGGTCGGCGATCCAAAAAGCAATAACTCAAATCGTCTGGCGCAAGTGTCAATGGAGATTGCAGGAACGCAGGCTTACCGAATTGGTGATCTCAGTGAGTTAAAGCTTGAATGGCTCCAAGGGGTAAAAACAGTTGCCGTTACTGCAGGTGCTTCCACACCAACACCTATTACAAAAGAAGTCATTCGTTTCTTAGAAAACTACGAACCTGATGATGAATCAACATGGAAAATTGAACGGACGGTTCCTCTTTCTAAGATATTACCTCGTGTGAAAACAAAGAAATAAAAAAACGTCAGAGCTGCTATGCTCTGACGTTTTTGCTTACACAAATTGAAACGGGTTTGTGTTTGATTCTGATACAAAGAACTGCACATCATATTTTTTATCTGTACATAGTGATTCTAGCTTTGTCTTCACGCCCTCTTTCATGATCTTTTCTGCGTAATGACCTGGGTCCACTACATTCAGTCCGAGCATCATGGCATCGTGAGCGACATGGAAATAAAGGTCGCCAGTCACATACACATCTGCACCCATTCTTTTCGCTTGATGGATATATTTATTTCCGTCTCCTCCAAGCACAGCTACTTTTTTCACGACCGCTTCCTGATCTCCTACAAAACGCGCTCCATTCACATCTAACTTCGTTTTCACAAATTGAGTGAAGTCTTTAAGTGTCATAGGTTCTTTTAATTCACCAATACGGCCAAGGCCTTTTTGAATAGGAGGAAGATCTGTCGTGTGTACACTGTAAGCCACTTCTTCATAAGGGTGTGCTTTGATCATTTCACGAATCACTTGTTTTTCAATACTTGCTGGGAAAATGGTTTCGATTCGTACTTCTTTCACAAATTCCAATTTACCCGTCTCACCAATAAATGGCACAGCTTCTTCTGATGGCAGAAAACTGCCTGTCCCTTCATTTGAAAAAGCGCAATGACTGTAGTTGCCAATATGGCCAGCTCCCGCATTTCCTAAAGCCGTCCTGATGGCCTCTTCAAATTCCACGGGGACATACAATGCTAGCTGCTTAATTGGATCTTCGTATGTTGGAACTAGCACTTTTGTTTCCCCGAGCTCTAAAGCCTCTGCAAGCAAGTCATTGACTCCTCCATCAGCCACATCCAGGTTTGTATGTGCTACATACACCGCAATATCATGTTTGATGCATTTCTCAATGATCCGTCCTGCCGGCTGATCTGTCGCCACATGTTTTAATGGACGGAAAATTGGCGGATGGTGGGCAATAATGAGATCCACCTTCCGCTCAATTGCCTCATCTACCACATTTTCTAATACATCTAAGGTGATCATGACATTGGTCACTTTTTTATTCAGCGTTCCAATCTGGAGCCCAATTTTATCACCTTCCACCGCATATGCCTTTGGTGAGAATTGCTCAAATAATTGGATGATTTCATGCCCGTTCACTGTTTTAGCCAACAGTCAAAACCTCCTTTAGAATTTTTATTTTCGCATTCAGCTCATTCAGACGTTCTTTGTTCTCTTCCGTCGGCGCTGCTTGTTGAATCTGGCTTTCTATATGCTCCATGTGCTGAAGCTCATTCATCCATTTGCGCCGGAAGACATCATTTTGCTCTTTGGCAAGAAACGGACCAACGAGCATGCCTGTTTCAATCGACATGCCTTCATAAGCTTTATCTTTGTCGCCAGTTTCGGCAATGATGATTTCGTATATTTTGCCATCTTCTTCTAAAATCACTTCATCCATCAGTTCATACCCCTCTTGATAGAGCCATAAACGAATATGGTGGGCATGAATATTAGGCTGAAGAATAAGCCGCTCCTGCCCTGTGAGCTTGTGTTTACCTTCATTTAGAATGCTTGCAATGAGTGCCCCGCCCATTCCTGCAATTGTAACAGCATTTACCTCGCCTTTTTCAATCACTTCAAGGCCATTGCCTTTTCTGACTGAAATCTGCTCATCTAATTCAAGCCTATGTACTTGCTGCTTCGCAGATTGAAGCGGTCCATCAGTAATTTCACCAGCAATGGCTTTCAATGCTTTATGATGTAATATCGCATAACATGGCAAATAGGCATGATCTGAGCCGATATCAGCAAAGACCGCCTCTTTTGGTAAAAAGTCTGCGACTCTTTTTAATCGTTTTGACAAATTCATTTCATTCATCCATATCACTACTTTTCTTTAATGTTCATACTTGTCTATCTTATATAAATTATGGACTTTTTAAAAGTCGTTTTCAAATGAAAAAAGCTCTTCTGATGAAAAAGAGCTTTTTGCGCTTTATTATTTAATTTTGGATACCCATTCTGACATTTCATCGAGCTTTTCATTCGGAATTAGCCCGCCCGGCATCCCATTTCCGCCTTCTTGAATTTTCTTCTTGATGTCTGCTACTTCAAGCTTGTCGCCAACACCTTTTAATGCAGGACCAGCGCCACCTTCGTAGTTTTCCCCATGACAGCTAATACAGTTCTGCTTATACAATTCTTCCGGCGTTGCATTTGCGGTCTCTTCTTGCTTTTGCTCTTTGCCCCCAGAGGCAATTTTGTCTTCATCTTTCAGCCCCTTCATTGATAAGAAAAAAGTGAGTCCAATACCTAAAATGGCAATCAATAAGAATGGTATAAGTGGATTCCGTTTCATTTCTTTCATCCTCCCCTTTGTGAAAAACCCCTTTGAGACTATGCAAACAATTCTAATTCTACTTTAATTTTACAAAAAGTAAACGAATTATGATACAAAACTTTGGTCAAGTTCACAGATTAGACAAAAATGATTCAAAATGAGAAAAGAAGCCTTCAGCACATTTAGATGTATTTTTTATACATCTTTTCTCTAAGAACGTTGCAAATTCATTTGTTATTCAGTAAAATATAATCAGATCAAAAAAGCGTTTTCATTTTGATGAAGAAAGAACGGATCTCTCTCAAGATCCGTCCGGTTTCTATTCTAAGAAGTCTTTTAATCGTTTACTTCTGCTTGGGTGTCTTAATTTACGAAGAGCTTTCGCTTCAATTTGGCGAATACGCTCCCTTGTTACGCCAAACACCTTTCCTACCTCTTCTAATGTGCGTGTTCTTCCGTCATCTAGTCCGAAACGCAGTCTCAGCACATTTTCTTCACGGTCCGTTAGCGTATCTAATACATCTTCAAGCTGCTCTTTTAAGAGCTCATAGGCAGCATGGTCTGATGGAGAAGTCGCCTCTTGGTCTTCGATAAAATCACCAAGATGCGAGTCATCTTCCTCACCAATAGGTGTTTCTAAAGATACTGGCTCTTGCGCAATTTTAAGAATTTCTCTTACTTTCTCTGGTGTTAAATCCATGTCTTCCGCAATTTCTTCTGGCGTTGGTTCTCTACCTAGATCTTGTAGAAGCTGTCTTTGAACACGGATTAATTTATTAATGGTTTCCACCATATGAACCGGGATCCGGATTGTTCTCGCCTGATCGGCAATCGCACGTGTGATCGCCTGTCTAATCCACCAAGTCGCATATGTTGAGAATTTGTATCCTTTGCGGTAATCAAACTTCTCAACCGCCTTCATGAGCCCCATGTTTCCTTCTTGAATCAAGTCAAGAAACAGCATACCACGACCAACATAACGTTTCGCAATGCTGACAACGAGACGAAGGTTCGCTTCCGCTAATCTTCTTTTTGATTCCTCATCGCCTTCTTCAATCTTTTGAGCATACGTAATCTCTTCTTTAGCAGATAGCAAATTGACGCGCCCGATCTCTTTTAAGTACATACGAACAGGATCATTAATTTTGACACCTGGTGGTACGCTTAAATCATTCAGGTCAAATTCCTCTTCTGCCTTAGCCAGCTGCTGAACATTTGGGTCTTCAGTCTCTTCATTTTCACTGATGAGTTCTACACCCTGTTCGCCTAAGTATTCATAGTATTCATCCATCTGGTCTGATTCAATTTCAAAGCTAGACATACGCTCTGCAATTTCTTCGTATGTTAAAACGCCCCGTTTTTTACCCGTTTCAGTGAGCTTATCTCTCACCTGTTCAAAGGTTAATTCAGTTTCAGTTTCGTGGGCTTGTTTATCAGCCATTATGGATCCCTCCTTCCAAAGCTTGCAACGAATTCTAAAGTAACTTGCGATTTGCTTCTGCTCTGCCTTTCTCTCTCTATCAAACAGAATGAGCAAATAGGAATAAAATAAATAATGATGAAGGCAAGATGCTTGCGGTCTTATGCTCCTCCCATTAAAGGATTCATTGCCAGCCGTAAGTCTTGTCATAAATAGTAGACGTATTACTTCAGCGAACGGTTCAACTGAATAATTTCTTTTGCAAGTGTTGCCGCTTTGAAGAAATCTTTTTGTCTCTCCGCCTCTGCACGTTCTAGTTCTTTTTCCTTTATCATTGACAAATTCCGATGATTCAACACTTTTTTTACATAATCACTTAATTCAGCTTCACTTAGTTCGTCTCCAACTTGAATCATGAATATATCCGTCAGGAGCTGATTGATCACATCATCTTCTATACGGTTCATCAGATGCTGCGGGGTCGGCTCCTTGCCTTCTTCATACAATGCATAAATGTATGTTGCCAGCGCTCTGTGCGAATCTATATTAAATTCAAACCCTATCCTATCAAGCACTTTTCGGATCACGTCATCATTTTTCAACATATGTGCAAGGAGCATTCGCTCTGCGTTTTCATATGCCGGCCTTAGACGTTTTCGTCTTACCTGTGTTGACAGATGTGCACGCCGCTTTTCAAGTCCATTTTCTTCTTGCGAGCTCTTGGCCTCTTGTCGCTGCTGCTTTTCAAAAAGCTCCAATTGCTCCTTTAATGAGTCAAGTGAAATGGAGAACTCCCCAGCCAGCTGCTTCATGTAAATCTCTTGTTCCAAGGAACCGTTTAATCGGCTAATTTCTCGGAGAACCTGCTTCATATAAGTCAGGCGGTCTCCTTCGTCAGACAAATTCTTTCCTCTTCGGAAAAAATTCATCTTAAATGTCATTAATGTCACACTTGCATCTATGATGTCATTCCTAAATTTCTCGCCGCCATATTTACGAATGTAATCATCTGGATCAAGTCCATCTGGTATCATGGCAACGCGAACTTTACATCCTCTTTTTCCAAGCAAATCTGATGCTTTCATGGTCGCTTCATACCCGGCCGTGTCAGAGTCATAACATAAAATGATCTCTTCAACGTTCCGCCTAAGAAGCTTTACGTGCTCTTCTGTTAAAGACGTACCCATTGTTGCAACACTTTCACCAACACCACTTGTGACAGCCGAGATGACGTCAGCAAATCCTTCGAAAAGGACTGCACGTTCGCGTTTTCTAATATGCATACGCGCGTCATGAAAGTGATAAAGCAGCTTACTTTTATGAAAAAGTGGCGTTTCAGGACTATTCATATACTTTGGCTGCTGATCACCAAGTGATCTTCCAGAAAAAGCGACGACCGTCCCGTGATGATCATGAATTGGAAACATGACACGATCTCTAAAGCGGTCAAAAAAACCTGTGCCGTTTTCTCGTTGAATCAAAAGACCAGCCTTCTCCATCATCGCAGGATCAAACCCTCGTTTTTCTAAAAACTTGGTCACGAAATCCCACGAGTCGAGAGCATACCCGATCTCAAACTTGGCAATTGTTTCATCCGTAAAGCCCCTGGACCTTAAATAATCGAGTGCGTTTTGACCTTCCTTTGTATTTACCAGCAAATGGTGGTAAAATTTCTTAAGAAGCTCATGTGCCTCAATCATTTTATGATCTGCTGTATCCTCTTGCTGTGAGGAACTGATCTGCGCATTCGCTACATGATCCGGCAAATCAATATGGTACTTATCAGCAACATGTGAAACGGCTTCAATAAATGAGTAGCCTTCCATTTGTCTGAGGAACGAAAATACATTGCCTCCTGCACCACAGCCAAAACAATGGAAGATTTGCTTATCTGCTGAAACAGAGAATGAAGGAGTATTTTCACCATGGAATGGACAAAGACCGAAGTAATTCCGACCTTGTTTTCTAAGCTGTACGTATTCTCCAATCACTTCGACAATGTCTGCGTTTTTTTGGATTTGCTCCAAAAGTTCATCTGGTATACGTTTGCTCATCCTAATAACACTCCGTCGTACATTATTCGCCTTTTAATTCAAAAATCCTTCATGATTCGACAGGATTTTTTGTAGTTGGGCAATAAATCGCTTTTTATCCTCTTCTAAAAGCTTTTTGGGACCTTTTCCGTATACACCTTTTCTTCGCTGTTTACTGGAAACATGCCTGCGTTCCAAATCAAAATCAATTGTTTCGTTTGTGTACATTCGTCCTCTTTCAGACAGAACAATGACTTGTCTTGGAAGCAGTAAGGAGGCCAGACCAATATCCTGGGTGACAACAATATCGTGCTTGACAGCTAAGTTCGCAATGACTAAATCTGCTGCTTCCTTATGTGTATCAACAAACCGCCAATCTTCAAGTGGTGATCGTTTGGTTTGAAAATGCTCATATGAAGCAATGAAAGTCACAGGTACTTGAAATTGAGATGCGACAGAAAGGATTTCGTCTTTTACAGGACAAGCATCTGCATCGACATAAATCGTCCTTTCTTTTTTACGTTCATTCAGGTGACTAATTCTCCATCCCTCCACCTTATTCCTGCTTTAGAGAAGCAAAAAGACCATACTTTTCCCCCATAAAGCAATCAACAGTAAAACTCATTTTGTCGAAAAGTTATGTTCAGAATCACTTGACTTCTGCCAATATTAGTTTATTCGTTCTTGACTTAACTTAAACCTAAAATCAATCATTTTATCACAATTTTTTATTATAATACAAATGCAGCAAATATGCCATTGTTTTTGTTTACCCGTTTCCCACCATAGGAAAAACCCAGGAGGAGCATCCTGAGTTTATTCGGAACCTCTTTTGGTCAGCATTTGATGAATGACATTTGCTGTCTCCTCAACTGCTTTATTCGATACATCAACAACTTGACAGTTAATGCGGTCAACCACTTTTTCAAAATATTCTAGTTCCTCTTTAATCCGCTCGATATTCGCATAAATGGCACGGTCATTTAAACCGAGTGATTTTAAACGTTCTTTACGGATATGATTTAGTTTATCTGGACTAATTTTCAGGCCGATGCATTTTTTTGGATCAACTGAGAATAACTCCTCTGGCGGATCAACTTCAGGAACAATCGGAACGTTTGCTACCTTCAAGCGTTTATGTGCTAAGTATTGAGAAAGTGGTGTCTTAGACGTACGCGATACACCAATCAGCACAATATCAGCCTTTAGAATACCTCTTGGGTCCCGGCCATCATCATATTTCACAGCGAACTCAATGGCTTCTACCTTTTTAAAATAGTCCTCATCTAATTGACGTACACGACCTGGCTCATGTTTCGCTTCATTTCCATATGCCGTCTCCATTTTATCAATAAGTGGACCGATAATGTCATAGTACACGACGCCATTCGCTTCTGCTTCTTCTATTAAGAATTGGCGCATTTCTGGCACAACAAGAGTAAAGCAAACGATCCCATTATCTGCTTTCGCCAATGAAATCACTTCTTTAATCGTACCGACATCCTCTACATATGGGATTCTTCTAATATTTGAATGGTCGGATGAGCCGCCATCAAATTGGCTAAGTGCCGCTTTGACCACGAGCTCTGCCGTTTCTCCTACTGAATCTGATACAACAAAAATTACGCGATTACTCATAACATCCCCTCGCAGTCTTCTGTAATTAGATAATTTCGTTCTCTGATAAGCTAACAAGTATTTTCGTCATGTTTGTTTTCGTAATTCTGCCGACCACTTCAAAGCCTTTATCCGTATCTTTTATAACAGGAAGTGCATCTATTTGCTTTTCAATCAAGTGCTTGGCCACATCCATAATAAAATCTTCTTTGCGGCAAACGGTAATGTTCGGCATTCTTGTCATAATAATATGGACAGGTATAGATGGAAGCTCTTGTTTCCCAATACTTGCTCGAAGGAGGTCTTTTCTTGATAACACGCCTGTTAAAATAGAGTGATCGTCCACAACGAATAATGTGCCCACATCCTCTAAAAACATCGTACAAATCGCATCATAAACCGAAACATTCTCGTGTATCACGACCGGAATGGACTGAAAATCTTTCACTTGAAGTTTTTTCAGCTTATCTGCCAGAAGCTGCGTGCCTGTTTTGCCTGTAAAAAAGTAGCCGACCCTTGGTCTTGCTTCTAAAAAGCCAGACATCGTTAAAATGGCTAAATCCGGTCTGAGGGTAGCCCTTGTTAAGTTCAGCCGATCGGCGATATGCTCTCCAGTGATCGGACCATTCTCTTTGACAATCTGTAAAATCTGCTCTTGCCGTTTATTTAACTCGATTGTACTCACCACCTTTAAATAGAGAGAGCGAATCCTTACTTTATGTATATCAATTTCATAACTCATCATATTATAGCGCATCTTCGTCCGAATGAAACAAAAATCCACTCAAAAACCGTGAATTAAATGAGTAAAAAACGATTGCCCTTCGAAAAAGGCAACCGTTCTTAGGTATTTATTTTACAATTAAATTGTTCATATTCGCAAATGATTGAATGACTTTTGCAAGTTTGACCATTTGTGCCAAACGATTTTGTTTCAGTTTTTCATCATCGGCATGAACCATGGTATGGTCGAAATAATGAACAATTGGTGCTTTTAACGTATCTAACGCTTCAAGTGCTGATTGGTACTGACCTTTTGCCATATACTCGCTGACGGCTTTTTCCGCTTGCTGATACGCTTCAAATAGCTTTTGTTCGTGTTCATTTTCAAACAGTTCAGGCTGAATCTGTGCGTCTTCCCCTTTTTTACTGATTGAAATGACGCGGCCTAGTGCCTCAGCCGTTTCTTTGAAACTCTCCTGTTTCACGCTCTCTTCAAGAACAGCCGCTTTTTTCACAACCGCATATGGTTCAATATTTTCAACATCAAGGACTGCTTCCACCACGTCATGACGGATATGTTCTGCTTGGAGAACATATTTCAAACGGTGTGTTAAAAATTCAATGAGAGCCGCTTCATGTTTTGCATCTACTTGAGCTAGTGCTAAAAGCTCTTTAAATGAAAGATTCCATTGGCGGTCGAGCAGGATTTGAACGATACCGCTCGCTTGTCTTCTTAATCCATAAGGATCTTGAGAGCCCGTTGGAATGACATCAATTGAGAAGAATGAACAAATAGAATCTAACTTATCCGCCACTGCAACAATCGCCCCAATAAGTGTTGACGGCGCATCGTCACCGGCAAAACGCGGCATATAGTGCTCGTTGATACTCTTTGCCACTTCTTCATGCTCGCCAAGTGCTCTAGCATATTTTTCACCCATGATTCCTTGCAGTTCTGGGAATTCATAGACCATCTGAGTCACAAGGTCAAATTTAGAGATACTAGCTGCTCTTGCAGCGCGTTTAGACGTTTCTTCATCTGCACCCACATGACTAGCAAGGCGGACGGCAATGTCTGTTACTCTTTTCAGCTTGTCGCCAATCGTGCCAAGTTTCTCATGGAATACGACTTTATCAAGCTTTTGAATGTTGTCTTCAATGACGAGTTTTTCGTCTTCTTTATAGAAAAATGCCGCATCTGATAAACGTGCACGAAGGACCTTTTCGTTCCCTCTTGCCACATTTTCAAGTGCCTCACTGTTTCCGTTTCTGACCGTAATAAAGTGCGGCAGTAATTCCCCTTGTTCATTTTTCACTGGGAAATAACGCTGATGCTCTTTCATTGTCGTGACAAGCACTTCTTCCGGCAGCGCAAGAAATTCTTCTTCAAAAGAACCAAATAGAACGGTTGGATATTCAACGAGATCGTTCACTTCTTCTAGAAGCTCAGGATCAACTGGAATGACCCAGCCTTTTTTGGAAGAAAGGTCATGTAATTGCTCAGTAATTAATTGTTTTCTTTTATCTGAATCAACAATGACAAATTGATCTCTTAATGTTTGCTCATAAGAAGCTGGTGTGTCAATGCTGGCTGTCGTCCCTAGGAAACGATGTCCTCTAGTCTCCCGTCCACTTTTCACTCCTGCAATTTCGACAGGAATGATCTCTTGACCAAATAAGCAAACAATCCATTTAATTGGACGGATATAGCGTAAATCCTCGCTTCCCCATCTCATGTTCTTTGGAAAACTTAATGAAGCGGCAATGTCCCCCAATGCTGGAAGAAGGTCTTTGACTTGCTTACCTTCTTGAAACTTTTGGACATGAACATAATCCACACCTTTGATGTCTTTGAAATACAGATCATCTGTTGAAGCGCCTTGTCCGCGGGCAAAACCTTCGGCAGCTTTTGTCCAATTGCCTTCAGCATCTTGAGCAATCTTTTTAGCCGGTCCTTTTGCTTCTTCTTTGATGTCCTCTTGTTTTTCTGCAACACCTTTGACGAGTACAGCTAGACGTCTTGGTGAATTAAATAAAGCAACGTCTTCGAATGAAATATTTTGCGCTACGAACCAAGCTTTTACTTTGTCACCTAGCTGCTTTGTGCTTTCTGGCATGAAACGAGCCGGCATCTCTTCTAAGCCGATTTCAAGTAATACATCTTGTTTATTCATGAGAAGCCGCCTCCTCTTTTAGCATAGGGAATCCTAGTTTTTCTCGTTCTTCGTAATACGTTTTGGCTACTTTTCTCGCTAACTGACGTACTCTTCCGATATAGCCTGTTCGCTCAGTCACAGAAATCGCGCCTTTGGCATCAAGCAGGTTAAATGTGTGAGAACATTTGAGTACATAATCATATGCCGGGTGAACAAGCCCTTTGTCCATTTGGCTATGTGCTTCTTTTTCATATGTTGTAAATAAATCGAACAGCATATCCGTATTAGATGTTTCAAACGTATACACAGAATGCTCGTATTCAGCCATTAAGAATAAATCTCTTACAGTAAAGCCATCTGTCCATTCAAGATCAAATACATTTTCTTTGTCCTGGATGTAAGAAGCAAGACGCTCAATTCCGTATGTGATTTCAACAGAAACTGGCTTACATTCTAAACCGCCGACTTGCTGGAAATACGTAAATTGCGTAATTTCCATTCCATCAAGCCAAACTTCCCAGCCAAGTCCTGCGCAGCCAAGAGATGGGTTCTCCCAGTTGTCTTCAACAAAACGAATATCATGTTTCAGCGGGTCAATGCCAAGCGCCTTCAATGATTCCAGATACAGTTCTTGAATATTGTCAGGTGATGGCTTAATGATCACTTGAAATTGATGATGTTGATACAATCTGTTTGGGTTTTCTCCATATCTGCCGTCAGCCGGGCGTCTTGAAGGTTCTACATAGGCTACCTTCCATGGCTCTGGCCCAATGCTTCTGAGGAACGTGTATGGGCTCATCGTTCCAGCACCTTTTTCTGTGTCATATGCCTGCATTAATACGCAGCCTTCATTTGACCAATGCTTTTGCAGTGTCAAAATCATGTCTTGAATATTCAATGATCGCACCTCCATCTTTTTTACACCATCCGCTATGTATGGCGGTGGGGCCTAGAACCTTTTTGCAAAACACAAAAACTCCCGTCTCTATGCTCACAAGGTTCCTTGCAAACATAGGGACGAGAGTTTTTCCCGCGGTTCCACCCTATTTGCTGGTGTCGTAGCACCCAGCCGCTTTGTTTTACGTTGCTCAAGAATGCCTTTCGTTACGTGTCCATCCTTAGCTCACACCGCCCTAAGGTCGCTTTTATGGCTGATACGTAAGTACTTCTTTCTGTCAATGCAACATATTTGATCTTAGATGATCTTACAAAAAGTCACGAGAGATGTCAACTTTTGTTTTCACCGTCCATTAGCTTTTTCATGGATTCCATTTGATTCATGAATTTTTTTGATTTTAAATAAAGACCTGAATACTCTTCATAATAATGATCGAGCACTTGACGAATTTCTTGTTTCGTTTGTGGTTTCACGTCAACCTGACCAAGCCTTGATAAATCAAAATAATGAAACAAACGGAGCAGTCTTGCTGCTGCTGGGGATAAGGGCAGTTTATATGGATCTTTAGAAAAGCATTGCTTACAGATGAATCCGTTATCTCTAATTGAGAAATGGAACTGCCCTTCTTTTTGACCGCAGTGTACACATTGGTCCAGTTCAGGCTTCAACCCCATCACTGACAGCATTTTAACCTCTACGATAAATAAAATAATATCAGCATCTGTGCCTTCATTGAGATGGCGTAAAGATTGAAGAAGAAGTTCAAACAAGTAAGGGTTTGGCTTCTTTTCTTCTGTTCCTTTATCAAGTAATTCTGTCATATATGCGGCATATGCGGTCAGAAATAAATCTTCCCGAATGGTTCGCATGCTTTCCATCATTTCACCTTGCTGGAGCGTTCCAAGTCCTGTTGATGATTGGATCAGGAAGGTTCCGTATAAAAACGGCTGGCTTATGGCTGACAGGCGGCTGTTCGATTTCTTAGCGCCCCTTGCCATCACACCAATTTTCCCATGTTCTCTAGTGAGCAGCGTGACAATTTTGTTTGTTTCGCCATAATCTGTTGTTCTAAGGACGATTCCTTCACTTTTAATGAGCATTTGTCTACACTCCGAGCGTTGGAGGGGGTCAAGAATTATAAGATTGGAAAATCAAGTCGTGCTATTTCTTCTTCAAGTACATCGGGTCTTTCCAGGTTCTCCTTTTCTAACTCTTTGAAAAGCAGATACGTGTCAACGCTTCCTGTTTGTGAAAATACGTTCCATGTAAAATTCAACATAAAAACCCCACCTTTCTTTATTAGAAGCAGCAACGCTACATCCAACATATTAACTTTATCTTGACCAGGCTACCTCCATTTCATGATAAACAATTTTTACTAATCGAACCGCACCATTGTCAGATCTACTAACAACTGTATCGGTTTTTAATATTCGTCTTCTCTAAATCCGAAATCACGAAGATGTGTGGATTTATTACGCCAGTCCTTCTGCACTTTTACCCAAAGCTCTAAATACACCTTTGAGCCTAAAAGTGCTTCAATGTCTCTGCGCGCTTTTTGTCCCACTTCTTTTAATAAGCTGCCGCGCTTACCAATCACAATCCCTTTTTGTGAATCACGTTCGACGACGATGGTCGCTGCAACATGAATCTTGCCGTTTTCATCTGGCTTGATCGATTCAATCGCAACCGCAATACTGTGAGGGATCTCTTCTCTCGTTAAATGCAGCACTTTTTCACGAATTAATTCAGAAATAATAAATCGCTCTGGGTGATCTGTTACTTGATCTGCCGGATAAAATTGAGGGCCTTCTGGAAGATAACCTTCAATTTGCTGAAGAAGCGTATCAATGTTGTTGCCTTCAAGTGCTGAAATTGGCACAATTTCCTTAAATGGGTAACGTGTGCGGTATTCATCAATTAAAAGGAACAGTTCATCCGGATGAATTTGGTCAATTTTATTGACGACAAGGAACACCGGTGTCGATGTTTGCTTTAGTCGTTCAATGATGAATTCATCACCTTTTCCATAGCCTTCCTGTGCGTTGATCATAAACAAGATCAGATCAACTTCCTTGAGTGTATTTTGAGCCACCCTCATCATAAAATCGCCAAGTTTGTGCTTCGGTTTATGAATTCCTGGTGTATCGATAAAAATCGTTTGTGACGTGTTCGTTGTCAGAACACCTTGCACTTTGTTTCGAGTCGTTTGGGGCTTATCACTCATAATCGCAATCTTTTGCCCAATCACACGATTAAGAAAGGTCGATTTCCCTACATTTGGTCTTCCAATAATTGATACAAATCCTGATTTGAAGCTTTCGTTAGTCATTTAAATCCTCCGGTGAAAATGCGCCTGGCAATAGTTCGTTTACTGTCGTTTCGTATATATGTCCTTTTAAGTTCGTTAGAATCACTGGCATATCAGGTGCACATAGCTCTGAAATGACCTGTCTGCATGCGCCGCATGGTGAAACAGGTCGATCTGTATCAGCCACTACTGCAAGCATTTGAAAAGATGTGATGCCCTCTGAGTAAGCTTTAAAAAGTGCTGTTCTTTCTGCACAATTACACATACCATATGCTGCATTTTCAATATTGCAGCCGCCATACACTTTTCCGTCATGCGATAATAATGCTGCACCGACTTTGAATTTAGAATAGGGTACATATGCAAAATCTCTTGCTTTGACTGCTTCTGAAATCAACTCTTGTTTGTTCATTCTAGTTCCCACTTTCAGAAGAAATGGTACCACTGTCACATTTATATTTTACATAATTCACGTGACATTTTCACGCCCATTTCTAAAAATGTTAATAAATAGTAATATTGTTCTATTGCATGATCTTCGGTAAGAAGATCATCAACCCAATCATAACCGAAATGGCGGCGTAAACGCAAACAGCGCCTGCTGCCGCGTCCTTCGCTCTCTCAGCAAGAGGATGCTTCTCTTCTGTGAAAAGATCTACTGTATGTTCAATCGCTGTATTCACAAGTTCTAACGCAAACATCCCGCCGCATAAAAGCAGAATGATCATCCATTCAACCGGATGAATGTGAAACCAAAAGCCGCAAATCACCACGATGATGGCTGCGACTGTGTGAAACCGAAAATTCCGTTCATTCAAGAAAGTTCGCCATATTCCTCTAAATGCATAATAAAAACTCCGAAAAAAACGGACAAGCGGCGTTCGCTTCTTACGATGATCTCGAAAGGCCATAATCATCCAAGATTTTTGTCTGTTTGGCGAACATTTCTTTTTCATCTTCTTCTGTCATATGATCATAACCAAGCAAATGAAGAAAACCATGAATCGTTAAAAATCCTAGCTCTCTCATGAAGGAATGTCCATATTCCTCTGCTTGCTCTTTCGTACGATCAACACTAATGATAATGTCACCAAGTACAGGCGGAATGTCATCAGCTCCAATGATTTCAATTTCCCCTTCGCCTTCTTCCTCAAGGGCAAATGAAATTACATCTGTTGGTGCATCTTTTCCTCGGTATTCTTTATTAATTTGATGAATTTCTTCATTTGAAACGATCGATACTGATACTTCTGCTTGATCTTTTACTTCAAGAGCATCCGCAGCAAATTGAAGAAGTTTTTCCACTTCTTCAAGCTGCTCTTTCGATACTTGTCCTGTTTCATCTATTAAATCGATTAACAATGTCATTTACTTCACCTTCTGCTTCGGGGCATCTGGATATTCAATCCGAGAATGGAAAATCCCCTTTAATGTTGTACAAATTGTTTGGCTAATAATATTTAATTCTTTAAATGTCAGATCACATTCACTAAATTGTCCATCCTGCATCTTATCTGAAATAATGCCTTTGACAAGCTTTTCAATCCGCTCAGGGTTTGGATTATGCATCGAACGAACCGCCGCTTCCACGCTGTCAGCTACAGAAATAATGGCCGCTTCTTTCGATTGCGGTTTTGGACCAGGATAACGAAATTCTTCTTCTGTCACCTGATCATCCCGTTCTTTTGCCTTATAGTAAAAGAACTTCAGCAGGGACTTTCCGTGATGCTGTTCTGCAATGTCCACAAGTTCCTCTGGAAACTTCTTTTCTCTCAGCATTTCAGCACCATCTGTCGTATGGGCAATAATAATATTCTTGCTCAGCTGAGGAGAAAGCTTGTCGTGCGGATTATCAATGTTCATTTGGTTTTCAATAAAGTATTGTGGCCTTTTCGTTTTCCCAATGTCATGATAATAAGCTCCAACCCTTGCTAACAATCCATTTGCACCGACTGCTTCACATGCAGCATCCGCTAAATTCGCCACCATGACACTATGATGATATGTACCTGGCGTCTCTGTTAAGATCTTTTTCAGCAGCGGATGATTCGGGTTCGATAATTCAATAAGCTTCATGGTCGAAAGAATGCCAAACATGCTCTCAAAGACTGGCATTAACCCAATAACCAGAATAGCCGATGCAAACCCTGACACAATCGCCATGATGAGGTTTACACCTATTTCAAGCCCTGATGGAGAAGAATTTTGAATCAGCGTAATGGACAGCACGACAAGTACATTAACTAAAGCCACCCAAAGCCCGGCCTGCAAAATTTTCGATCTCGCATTATGTGTTCTCAAAAATAAAATTCCCGCCATCCCGCTTATTAGATAATAAGCACAGATGACATAGTTAAAGACACCTGTTACTCCTTGATTAAACATCATACTGCCGCAAAGGGCAAATACAAGGCCGGAGAAGATCGCCAGCCGCTCATTGATCAGCAGCTTAATCAGCATCGTGCCAAGTGCCACAGGCACGACATAGCCTATGGTCGTATACTTCGTTTCCTGGAAGAGACTGAATACTTCCATGATGATTAAAATAATGGTGAAAATGAGCGAGTACAGCAGTAACGATTTATTCTTATGGACGAGCGACTTTTTCCTCGATTCCAGTGAGTGGACAATCGCCGCTAAGAAGAGACCGATTAAGATGATAAGACCGCTTACAGGCTTAAACAAATTGGAACTGTTTAAAAGGCCGGTCAGTTCTAATTTGCGATAAACTTCGCGGTCAATGAGCTCGCCTTCTTCTACTAAAATTTGCCCTTGCTTGATTTGAACCGGCTGGATATTATCAGCTGCTTCTTGTCTTTTCTTCTCTGTTGCGACCGGGTCAAATACATAGTTTGGAATAATCGCAAATTCACCAATTTCTTTCGCTGCATTTAAATATTTTGATGGAATCGAATTGTTTTCAAGCTCTGCTTTCACTTGTTTCTTTTCATCTTGCAGCTTAGAAGCTGTGATTTCTTTACCCATGAGAGAATTGACCACTGTGATGATGGAATCCTTTGTAAAAGAAAGGTTTTCGTCACTTGCTTGGAGCAGTGCTTTAATCGATTGATCCGAAACAGCTTCCTGCATATCAGTTGTGAGTTTCTCTTTTACACGCTTCACCATCTCTTGATCTGTTGGCGGGTTCTCTTTATCATCAGCTGCTGCTTTCTTCTCTTCTTTAATGGCTTCAAAGAGGGATGAAATGAGGTCAACACGATTATCAGAATACGCTTTTTTGAGTGTATATTGGTCTTCTACTTGATCCGTTGCTTCTTGTTTCTTTTCTTCTGTTGCTTCTTGATCATCAACGGTAGACGGAGAATAGATGGTCTGCTCGCTCACTGAAAACAAATCTAGGTCGAGCGATTCAGGCTTTACATGGAAGAAGAGCACCACAAACAGAATGGCTGCTAAACCAGCGTATAGCAGTACGTTTAAATAGCGTGAGCGCTCCATTTTTTGAGGTTCTTTTTTAGACAGCAGTCTTTTTCGCTTACTGCCTTTCTGATTCTTTCTCAAGGAAAGTACCTCCTTTTTTACTTTAAACCACGATCGAAACAAAATGACCCGATTAAGGCGATCGGGTCACTCAGTTCATTTTTGCTTTTCGTATGCTCCAATGATCTTCGCCACAAGCGGGTGTCTGACCACATCTGTCTGATCTAATTCAATGAATGAGATACCCTTGATCTCAGCAAGCATGTCCTTTGCAGCTGCAAGGCCTGACTGCATACCTTTAGGCAGATCAATTTGTGTAATATCTCCTGTAATGACCATTTTAGAACCAAAGCCTAGTCTCGTCAAAAACATTTTCATTTGAGCTGGTGTTGTATTCTGCGCTTCATCTAAAATCACAAATGCATCATCAAGCGTCCGCCCTCTCATATAAGCAAGAGGGGCAATTTCAATGACACCGCGCTCAATTAAGCGTTCCGTATGATCACTGCCAAGCACATCGTGCAGAGCATCATATAGAGGTCTTAAATAAGGATCGACTTTTTCTTTTAAATCTCCTGGCAAAAAGCCAAGACTTTCCCCTGCTTCAACAGCTGGCCTTGTCAGGATAATCCGTTTGACATGTCCATTTTTGAGGGCATGTACTGCGTTGACCACTGCCAAATACGTTTTACCTGTACCAGCAGGGCCAATCCCAAAGACCAGATCATCTTTTTTCATTGCCGCAGCATATTCACGCTGGCCGATCGTTTTGACTCTGATCGACTTTCCTTTGGCATTTTTCGTAATTTCATCTTCATACATATTTTCAAAATAATTGAGCTTGTCTTTTTGCGCCATTTTAATGGCATAGACGACATCCCGTTCAGAAATCTCAATTCCTTTACGAATGAGATGTAAGAGAGATGTTATCAAACGGCTCACAGTATCTCTCGATGCTTCCTGACCAGAAACATACACTTTCTCTCCACGTGTGATAATGGAGACATTCAGCTCGTTTTCCATCAGTTTCAGATAAGCATCTTGATTGCCAAATAAAGCAATGGCTTCGTTTGGGCTATCCAATTTTTGTTGAATCTCAAGTAAATGTTCTGTCATTCTCTAGTCTCCCTGAACAATAGGTGTTGGTTGAACAATATCTTCTATTACTTGGTAAAGGATGATTAACTTAACTTTACCATTCCCTGTTGTCTCGTGCAAAACTTTTTCACTTTTCACCTCACCTGTTTGACCTAGCTTTTCTTCTAATTCTTTTTTACCCATTTTAATCCCTGCTTGAACCGCTTCTTTATTTGTGTATTCTCGATTTATTTTTTCACTTTCTCGTGTGATTTCCTTTTCATAGGAGAACGGTAGTTGCATATTCAAAAAATGAAGCGGGTGAACTTCTGTTTCTGTTTTCGGCTGCTGAAAATCATCTTTTTTAAAGGAAAATCCCCAAAATGGGATGGAGCCTCCAAACAAGGATAGCTTGTGCTTTGTCTTCATTTTACCCGTAAAGACATCAAAAGATGTTCGGAGAGGGACAGAAACTTCAGATCGGTACCATGTTTCACCATAGATTTTCGCTTTTGCTCCGACCGTTTTTTTCTGATCTTCACTCCCAATTAAACCTGAGACGAGCATCTGCCCTTTTTTCACATGTTCATCGACTTGGGCAAGCGGTTCCCCCTTTTCTACATACATTCTCGTAATGACCGCCTTTTTCTTGGCAACGATGTGCTGAGGACTCGTATATTTCTCCTTTTCAGGTTCATTTTTTTCGACCACTTTCATTTGAAACGTCGTTCCGTTCAGTTCAACTCCGACCCATGTAATGCTCTGAATATTGGTCGTCAATGACTTTTGTATTTTTTCAGGTGTCCCCATAAGAAACTGAAAACGCCCTTTTTGTACCCCTATTTCGTCCAGATGCTTTCTCATTTGGTGTTCTGTTTCTGGATTCGCACCTTTAATCTCAATTTTCCACACCATATTTGAAAGAGCCAATATCGTCACTAGGAAAAAAGCCATCCCGAGGGTAAATCCAATATTTCTTCTCGACCATAGAAGAAGAAACGGGAACCCTTTCTTTTGATGAAATGAACATTTCACCTCATGATGTCTGCGCACTTTTCTAAAGGCATGTACATCTGAGAGGCGAATAAATAAGCGCACGCTGTCTTGACGGCGGCTCACTTGAAAAATTGTGATCCCCTGTCTCGTGCACTCATTGATTAACCGCTCAATACCGCTTCCTCTTATCTCCACTTCCACTCTGCCAATAAAATAAGCAAACCATTTGTTCTTCACGTTTCTCCCCTCCGTCAGTTAAGAATCAATATAACGGACCTCATCGATTTTCCCCTCTAATAAGATCTCTTCTGGCAAAATCGTTTTAATCACAAAGTCTTTTCCTGAAATAATGCACTGTCCTTGCTTGAGCATCAGCCTTACCTCTTGATCACTGAAAAGTAAAAGCCCTTTATGGTTCTCTATGTAAATATGGAGTCTGCCAACCATCGTAATACGGGGAAGATCCATCATCACGTCCGGAGGGATTTCAAGTGTTCTTGTCAGCCATGCTTTAAGTCGATTTTTTCTTTTTCCCATTCAATAAGAACCCCTTCCCACCTCATGTGTATGAGATCAAACTGAAAGATGGTGAGACTGATGAGAAAGCCTCTATATCATCCTATTCCTCAGCGGTTCATATCATGCTAATGAATCCCGTAAAACAGCCGTTTCATCATTTTGACTAAGAAAAGTCTCCATTACACAACAAAAAAGCCCCCTTAAGGATGAGGGGGCTTACTTCTTTATCTTTTATATGGTCGTTTCATCGTTCGATGCGGCTTTTTCGCACGAGGCTCTCCAAATACTTCACCAAGGATCATCCCTTGAACGACCGTATCTTGGTTGAGTTTCTCAATCATTTTCGGCTTCATTCCAGCAGATGCTGCTTTTGGCCTTGTAAGTTCTCTTTCAAGCGATTGAAACTCTTTATTCAGCTCGCTTTTTCTTTCTTCCATTTCGGCAAGTGTAGCTGTATAACGATCCTGTAAGGATTGTGAACCTTGTTTTTTCATCCCGCCATGATCATGTACATCGCCAAAATCGTCAAGCTGGTCCGTTACGACCGGATCTGGACTTGTTTGTTTTGTTTGCTTTTGCGGCACTGGTTTACGCTGAGGAGCCGGTTTGTTTTGCTGGTTCTTTTGTTCGTTCTCCTCTTGTTTACCGATTTTCCCAAAAACCGCAGAAATGATACCGATGATAATCGCGATTAATAGCGGATTTTCAAATAGAATGTCCAATGGGCTCCCTCCTTAAAGCGTGAGAGGATGCTTATTTGTTTTCATTATCAGATGGACCTTTTGTCATTTTGCCAAATGAATCTCTCATATCCGTATCAGCATCGATATTCTTAATGTTCATGTAGTCCATGACACCGATATTACCTTCACGTAGTGCTTCGGCCATTGCAAGTGGTACTTCCGCCTCTGCTTCTACTACTTTCGCGCGCATTTCTTCAACTCTCGCACGCATTTCTTGTTCTTGTGCAACAGCCATTGCCCGGCGTTCTTCTGCTTTCGCCTGTGCAATGTTTTTGTCGGCTTCTGCTTGGTCTGTCTGCAGGATTGCCCCGATGTTCTTACCGATATCAACATCTGCGATATCAATCGAGAGAATTTCAAATGCTGTACCTGAATCTAATCCTTTACCAAGAACCGTTTGAGAAATCATATCAGGATTTTCAAGAACCTTTTTATGATTATCTGATGAACCGATTGTCGAAACAATCCCTTCACCTACACGAGCAATGATCGTTTCTTCCCCTGCACCACCGACAAGTCTGTCAATGTTTGCACGAACTGTAATACGTGCTTTTGCTTTTACTTCAATCCCGTCCATCGCAACACCTGAGATAAATGGTGTTTCAATGACTTTAGGGTTTACACTCATTTGGACAGCTTCAAGTACGTCACGGCCTGCTAGGTCGATTGCCGCACAGCGAGCAAAGTTCAATTCGATATTCGCACGCTGAGCTGCGATCAGTGCGTTGATCACGCGGTCTACGTTACCACCTGCAAGATAGTGGCTTTCTAATTGGTTAATCGTCGCATCAAGACCTGCTTTATGCGCTTTGATGAGCGGGTTGACCACTCGGTTTGGAATCACTCGGCGAAGCCTCATTCCTACAAGTGTAAAAATGCTCACTCTTACGCCAGCCGCTAGGGCAGAAATCCACAGCATCACCGGTACAAAGGTGAAGAAGATCGATAGAACGATCAAACCTGCTGCGATAATCACAAATAATAGTAAAGTAGATGGATCCATTTTATTCCTCCTATAAAATCAGTATATCTATACTTTCCTCACGACAATGCGTGAGCCTTCCGCTTTCACAATTTTTACTTGTTCATCCTTATCGATAAAAGCACCTTCTGACACAACATCAATGCGCTCGTCTCCGAATACAATCGTACCAGATGGACGAAGTGCTGTTGCTGTCACTGCGATTTGTCCTACAAGATCATCTCTTGTTTCATTTGAGACATAACCACTTTCTTTATTGGTTGAATCGGTTAAAATGAACTTTTTAAAAAATTTCATACGTTTCCCCAACACCTTTGTCAATAAAATAACTGCTATGATTGAAACAGCAGTGGCAATCAAGATGGAAATCGCCATTTCTGTAAAGCTTCCAGCTGCTAAAAATAAGCTGACAACGACACAGATTAGTCCAATGACACCCACGATTCCCCCTGGCAAAAATAATTCCAGAATGATCAACACAATCCCTGCCAAAAACAGGAACAATGTCTCATATCCTGCAAAACCTGCCACGAGATGACCATAAAAGAATAGAAGAAGCGCTGTGACTCCCATGGTGCCTGGAACCCCAAAGCCGGGAGAATATAATTCAACAATTAATCCTAAGCTCGCAATGGATAAAAGGATAGGAATGACGATCGGATGCGTGAGAAAACGCGCAACCTTTTCAGCAAAGCTCACTTCATCGTATTGAACAGAGGCATCTGCTAAGTTCAGCTTCTGAACCAAGTCATCCATATTTTTCGCTTCTCCTTCTGCATAACCGAACTGAAGCGCCCGATCTGTGTTAAAGGTCAGCAATTCTCCTTTTGGTGCACCAGCTTCTTTTGCGTCTATATCTACATCTGCCATCGCAAGAGCATATTTTGGATCACGCCCCTGCTTTTCAGCAGCGTCACTCATTTCAGCAAGCCATAGAGATTCAGATTTTTGATCGGCAGCGTTGCCTTCACCGTCAATGATCGCAGCAGCCCCCATCTTTCCGTTTGGGGTCATATAAATTTGATCGGCATTTAGGGCAATGAATGCCCCGGCTGAAAGCGCTCTATGATTCACAAACGCTGTCACTGGGATGTCGGATGCACGAATGGTATCGGCTATTTCAAGTGCCGCATCGACTGCACCACCTGGTGTATTGATGTCGAGAATGATGTGCTTCGCCCGTTCCGACTTTGCCTGCTCAAATGATCGTTCAATGAATTTAGAAAGTCCTTTTTCTACTGTATCTTCAATTGGGATTACATGAACTTTCTGATCTGCTGATTTCGCGGTCAATTGAACCCCTAATAACAAGCATATTATAAAACAACTGAAGAGAGCAATAGAAATTTTCATTTTTTTCATCTATTTGGTGATCCCCCCTCTCTTTCTTTCATTTTACCGTTCCTTTACATACGTTACAAATGTATCATAGGTTTCATTTTTATATGACAGGTTTATGGAGGCATAAAAAAAGTACCCTTCTAACATGAGAAGGATACTTTTTTATTGAGACAGTTGCTCGCTGACAAGTCTGTTAATCACAGCACCATCAGCTTTACCTTTTACTTTTGGCATAATAGCGCTCATCACTTTACCCATATCAGCTTTCGATGAAGCACCGGTTTCGGCGATTGTTTCTTTCACAACCGCCTGCAGTTCTTCTTCAGAAAGCTGTTCAGGTAAATAAACGTCTAAAATGTCAATCTCTTTTTGAACTTTATCTACTAAATCTAAGCGATTAGCTTTCGAAAATTCATGGAGGGAGTCTTTACGTTGCTTAATCTCGCGGGAAAGGACGGTTAGTTCCTCATCTCCGGTCAAACTGTCTTTCTTAAGCTTTATTGCTTCATTTTGCAGTGAAGCCTTTACCATACGAATGACAATAAGCTTGTCTTTCTCTCGGTTTTTCATAAAAAGCTTCATATCAGAATTTAATTGCTCAAGAAGACTCATAAAATCCACCCTCTTTAGAATTTACGTTTTCTAGCAGCTTCAGACTTTTTCTTACGCTTTACGCTAGGCTTTTCATAAAATTCACGCTTTCTTGCTTCTTGCAATGTTCCAGTTTTGGATACACTGCGTTTAAAGCGACGAAGAGCATCTTCAAGCGATTCGTTTTTTCTAACGACCGTTTTTGACATTCTCTTTCCCTCCCTCCGAATACACCAATCGACTGCATTAAAAAAAGATATACATATGCAAAACATGTACCTAGACATTATAATATAAGCCTAGGTTGAGGTCAACTAAGTGATTTGGAAATATATTTTCGTCATGAGCAGGTAGACAAGTCCATATATTCATTGGTAAGAGGAGGACTTTTCTATGATGGCGATCATTTATTTTTGTGCACTTATTTTCATTTTTTTATGGGCAATGGGTTTGCTTAGGAAAGGATTAATGGCACTCACGTCGTCTCGTATTGAGAAATCACTTCTTCTCTTTACAGATCATCCAGTCAAAGCATTCTTGGTCAGTATTGTGTTTACAGGGGTTCTTCAAAGCAGTTCGGCGTTTATGGTCATCGTTATCGGCTTTGTGAGTACAGGCATTCTCACGTTTAAAAAATCCATACCCATGATTCTTGGAACGAATATCGGCTCAACATTTACGACAGAATTTATTGCCATTAAGATGGACGTGTTTATGTGGGTTCTGATTGCAGCTGGTCTTTTATGTATCATTTTGGGCAGGAAGTCTTTTCGATATGCAGGAAAAAGTTTATTTGGGCTTGGCATGATCTTTTTTTGTATTCAAGGTTTTTCAAAAATTGCAGGTATGATGACCAGTCAGCCAGAGACACTGCGTTTCCTTGAAATGATGCAGCATTCCGATTGGACAGCTCTTCTCTCTGGTACAGTGTTCACGGCGATTGTTCATTCAAGCTCTGTATGTATCGGTATTTTGATGGGATTTATGAATGAAGGGACTGTCGCTCTAAAAGAAGGCATCAGCTTTGTTTTAGGGTCCAATATCGGAACATGTATTACTGCCGTGATGGCTGCTATCTCTGGCGGTTATGCAGCCCGCCAAACCGCGTATGCACACGTCGTGTTTAATGTTCTAGGTGTTCTTTTATGTCTTCCTTTTCTCACCTTTATCACAGAGTTTGTTGCACTTTTAGCAAGCTCTCCTGCCCAGCAGATTGCGCACTTTAGTCTGCTGTTTAATGTTGCAAGTTCTCTCCTCTTTTTCCCGTTCATCCGCCCTTTTCACGCCTTGATTTTGTTCCTTCTTCCAAATCAGTCAACATAAAAGAAACCGGCTTGCCTAATGGCTGCCGGTTTTTCATTCATTATGAGGTCATTCTCACTTGATCCGTCTGCACGTCATCACTTATACGGACGAATTGTCCTTCGTTATAAGGATAGCCTGCTTTCGTAATCTTCACTTTTACCAAACGGCCGATCATGTCCTCTGTTCCTTCAAATACGACCTTCATGTAGTTATCAGTATATCCTACATACAGATTGTGCGTTCCGTCTTGTTCTTTGAAGGATTCTTCTGGAATAATCTCTAAGACGTCGCCTTCATATGCCGATGCATATTCTTTTGCAAGCTGATCAGAAAGAGCAATGAGGCGGTGAACGCGTTCGTTTTTCACATTCTCATCTACTTGTTCTTCCATTCTTGCAGCAGGCGTACCTGTCCGTTTGCTGTAAGGAAACACATGGAGCTCAGAGAATTGATGGTCTTTGACAAAATTGTATGTTTCCATAAATTCTTCTTCTGTTTCTCCTGGGAATCCAACGATCACATCTGAAGTGACAGCAAGACCTGGCAATGCTTTTTTGAGCTTCGTTAAACGCTCTGCAAAGAATTCCATTGTGTATTTACGGCGCATTCTTTTCAGTACAGTATTAGAGCCAGATTGAAGCGGAATGTGCAAGTGTCTCACAATTTTATCTGACTGATCGAGCACTTCAATCACTTCGTCTGTAATTTGACTTGCTTCAATGGATGAAATGCGGATTCGTTTTAATCCAGCCACACGTTCATCTAATTCTTTCAGAAGCTTAGCAAAGTTATAATCCTTTAAATCTTCACCGTATCCACCTGTATGAATACCTGTTAATACAATTTCTTTGTAGCCAGCATCGACAAGCTGCTGCGCTTGATTGATGACTTCTTCTGGATCGCGAGAACGCAGTAATCCGCGAGCCCAAGGGATAATGCAGAATGTACAGAAATTGTTACAGCCTTCTTGGATTTTTAATGAAGCACGTGTTCTATCAGTAAACGCAGGAACATCTAGTTCTTCAAAGACCCGTGCTTTCATGATATTGCCAACTCCGTTGATCGGCTGTCTTTCTCTTCTGTATTCTTCAATATAACCAAGCAGTTTATGTCTGTCTTGTGTGCCAACCACAATATCAACACCAGGAATCGCCATGATTTCTGCCGGAGACGTTTGTGCGTAACAGCCTGTTACACAAATGACACCATCCGGATTATGACGAATGGCTCTTCTAATGACTTGGCGGCTTTTTTTATCGCCTGTATTGGTGACGGTACATGTATTAATGACATATACGTCTGCTTTTGATTCATAATCTTTTCTTTCATAGCCAGCTTCTTTAAACAGCTGCCAGATGGCTTCTGTTTCGTAGTGATTGACCTTACAGCCAAGTGTATGGAACGCTACTGTTCCCATCATGATTCACCTCTTAATAACTCTGTTTGATAAGATATAGCAGAAAGCGCGTAAAGAGGAGCTGTTTCTGTTCTTAAAATGCGTGGTCCAAGCCCGCAAATGACTGCACCATGCGCTTCAAGTTCTTCAATTTCCTTTTCTGCTAAACCGCCTTCTGGACCAAAAACCACTAATACGGTTTGTCCGCCCTTCATCTGTTGGAGCACCGTTTGAAACCGGCTTTGCTCGCCTTCTTTCGATGATTCTTCGTATGCAACGACACATTTATCGAATTCACCGGCCAGTTGAATCAGCTCTTTAAATGTTGATACTGGATGAACGCGCGGAATGATATTCCGGTAAGACTGCTCGGCAGCTTCTTTCGCAATTTTTTCCCAGCGATCTCGTTTTTTTAATGACTTTTTTTGGTCAAGTTTTGTAATCGAACGAGTCGCTTGAAACGGAATAAAAGCACTTGCGCCAAGCTCGGTGCCTTTTTGGATAATCCATTCAAGCTTATCCCCTTTTGGCAGACCGCTTGCAATCGTTACCTTGATCGGAAGTTCTCGATTCTGATTCGTCCAGCCTTCCAAGTGACAAATCACTTCTTCCTTTGTTATTGTATCAATTTTACTGAGCGCTTCAAAGCCGTCTGTCGTTAAGCAAAGGATGTCTTCTCCTGCTTTCATCCGCATGACGTTTGCAAGGTGATGAACATCTTCACCCTTTATGACGATGTTTCCCTTTTCCGTCACTTCTTCTTTTGTGAGGTCGATAAAATATCGTTGCATACGTGTCCTGACACCTACTCGCTTTATTTTTTCGCTATTATGCTGACCCAATCTTCCATTGACAGCACTTCAACAATCTCAAAACCGGCTTCTTCTAAAGCAGTTTTGACTTGTAATTTCTTTTGTCCGATAATGCCTGATGTAATAAAGTAACCGTCTTTCTTCAATAGATCATACGCTTGATCTGTAAAGCGCATGATGACCTCTGCAAGGATGTTGGCCACAATCACATCGCGTTCACCTGAAATCCCATCAAGTAAATTATTTTGTTTTACCGTTACTTGCTCGCTCACACCATTTAATTCGATGTTCTGCTTTGCACTTTCCACTGCAACGGTGTCGAGATCAAATGCATGAATGTCTTTTGCACCGAGCATTGCAGCGGCAACACTTAAAATGCCAGATCCTGTTCCAACGTCAATCACCGTGTCGTTTTCCTTCACATAGCGCTCAAGCGCCTGAATGCAAAGAACCGTTGTTGGATGTGTACCGGTTCCAAATGCCATTCCAGGGTCCATTTCGATGATCAATTCATCAGAATGAACGGGTGTGTACTCTTCCCATGTTGGGACGATGGTAAATTTCTCAGAGATTTTCACAGGATGATAGTATTTCTTCCATGCAGTCGCCCATTCTTCTTCGTTTACTTCACAAATTGACAGTGTATTTCGTCCAAGGTCAATATCGTATAGAAGAAGATTATTGATGGCTTCTTTGATCTCATCTACCGTTTCCATCAAAAAGCTATTCATCGGAAGGTAGGCTTTGACGATGACCCCTTCCTCAGGATAATCATTCGGATCGAGCTGGTAGATCTCACCGTATACATTTTCACGTTCCTTGACTAAATCAAGCGGGTCCTCAATCACGACACCACTTGCACCTGCTTCATGCAAAATATTGGTGATCGGTTCCACCGCTTCATTTGTTGTATGGACGCTTATTTCTGACCACTTCAATACTACCAACTCCTTATCCGTCTTACTCGCCTTTAAATGCGCGTTTCACCTTATCGAAAAAGCTCATTTCTTGTTCGTCCGGTTTATTTCCGCTCACTTCAGCAAATTTTCTAATGATATCTTTTTGATTTTCAGTTAAATTCGTCGGTGTTACGACGCGTACAACGATATGCTGATCGCCTTGACCATAACCGCGTACATTTTTTACACCTTTTCCTTTGAGTCTAAACTTCGTGCCCGTTTGTGTGCCCGCAGGAACTTTTAATTTGACTTTCCCATGTAATGTCGGCACTTCAATTTCATCACCTAGTGCAGCCTGCGCAAAGGTAAGCGGCATTTCGCAGTAGATGTCATCTCCATCTCGTTCGAAGAATTCATGCGCCCTCACATGGAAAACAACAAATAGATCGCCTGGAGGTCCTCCATTTACACCTGGTTCACCTTGACCAGATACTCTAAGCTGCTGACCATCGTCCACACCTGCTGGGATCGTCACATTGATTTTCTTACGCTTACGCACTTTACCAGATCCACCACATGTTGAACACTTATGTTCAATTTGTTTACCAGTTCCGCTACAGTAGTTACATACTCTGCGGTTGACTACTTTACCAAATGGCGTGGATTGCTCGACATTTAGTTGACCTGATCCGCCGCAATGTGAGCATGTCTTCGCCTGTGTTCCAGGTTTTGCACCTGATCCATGACACGTTTCACATGATTCCTCGCGGGGAATCTCGATCGTTGCTTCTTTCCCAAATGCCGCTTCTTCAAATGAAAGGGTCATTGTATATTGAAGGTCCGCTCCTTGACGCGGTGCATTTGGATCTCTTCTTCTGGCTCCGCCGCCAAAAATACTAGAGAAGATGTCATCAAATCCGCCGAAGCCGCCAAAGTCTCCTCCACCGCCAAATCCGCCGCCACCAAATCCTTGGTTTGGATCGGTGTGACCGAACTGGTCATACTGTGAACGTTTTTGATCGTCAGAAAGGGTTTCATAGGCTTCTTTTACTTCTTTGAATTTCTCATCTGAGCCAGCTTCTTTATTAATATCAGGGTGATACTTTTTTGAAAGCTTGCGGTATGCCTTTTTGATTTCGTCCTTTGAGGCGCTCTTACTCACGCCAAGCACTTCATAGTAATCACGCTTACTCATCTCTTCACACTCCCGATTTTCTCACATAAATACGATTGTATCATTTTAAATTGATCTTTTTCAATTCCTTTTCATCGTTGAAAAGAAAAAAGTCAAAGCCAAGAGATCCTGACTTTGACTTTCTGACGAGTACGTTTCAGCAGTCTTTTTCAAAAGTAAAGGTGATTATTTTTTCTCTTGATCGTCGTTTACTTCTTCGTATTCTGCATCCACTACATTGTCATCTGCTTTTTGAGCACCTTCAGCGCCTTCTTGCTGAGCTTGTGCTTGTTTTGCAGCTTCTTCATAGAGCTTTGTCGTTAGTTCTTGAACGATTGTTTGCAGCTCATCTTTTTTCGCTTTGATGTCTTCAAGCTCGCCTTTTTCGATCGCAGCTTTTAGTGCATCTTTCGCGTCGTTTGCTTTTTTCACTTGCTCTTCATCGATTTTGCCTTCAAGATCTTTTAATGTTTTTTCTGTTGTAAACACTAATTGATCTGCTTCATTGCGCACTTCGATTTCTTCTTTTTTCTTTGCATCTGCTTCAGCATTTTCTTCTGCTTCTTTGACCATTTTTTCGATCTCATCATCAGAAAGACCTGAAGAAGATTTGATTGTGATGTTTTGTTCTTTTCCAGTACCCATATCTTTCGCACGTACGTTTACGATACCGTTTTTATCGATATCAAAAGATACTTCGATTTGTGGTACGCCGCGTGGTGCTGGTGGAATGTCAGTCAATTGGAAACGACCTAATGTTTTGTTGTCTGCTGCCATTGGACGCTCACCTTGTAAGACGTGAATGTCTACAGCAGTTTGGTTGTCAGCAGCCGTTGAGAATACTTGAGATTTACTTGTTGGAATTGTTGTATTACGTTCAATCAGCTTTGTGAATACGCCGCCCATTGTTTCAATTCCTAAAGAAAGTGGTGTGACGTCAAGAAGAACAACGTCTTTGACATCTCCTGTGATAACTCCACCTTGAATTGCCGCACCAAGTGCAACCACTTCATCAGGGTTTACGCCTTTATGAGGCTCTTTACCTGTTTCTTTTTTGATTGCTTCTTGTACTGCAGGAATACGAGTTGATCCACCAACAAGGATAACTTTATCAATCTCGCTAGCAGATAGACCAGCATCTTTCAGTGATTGACGTACAGGTGTCATTGTACGCTCTACAAGTTCTGCAGAAAGCTCTTCGAATTTAGCACGCGTTAGCGTTAATTCTAGGTGAAGAGGACCTGCATCTCCAGCTGTGATAAATGGCAGTGAGATTTGTGTAGAAGATACACCAGAAAGATCTTTTTTCGCTTTTTCAGCAGCATCTTTTAAACGCTGAAGCGCCATTTTATCTTTAGAAAGATCAATGCCGTTTTCTTTTTTGAACTCAGCCACTAGATGATCGATGATGACTTGGTCAAAATCGTCTCCACCTAGACGGTTGTCCCCAGCAGTTGAGCGTACTTCAAAGACGCCGTCTCCAAGCTCAAGGACTGATACGTCAAATGTACCGCCACCAAGGTCATATACAAGGATCGTTTGATCTTCATCTGTTTTATCTAAACCATAAGCAAGTGCAGCTGCTGTTGGTTCGTTGATGATACGTTCTACTTCAAGACCAGCAATTTTACCAGCATCTTTTGTTGCTTGGCGCTCTGCATCGTTGAAGTAAGCAGGAACTGTAATAACCGCTTTTGTTACTTCTTCGCCAAGATAAGCTTCAGCGTAAGATTTAAGGTGTTGAAGGATGATTGCAGAGATTTCCTGCGGCGTGTAGTTCTTGCCCTCAACTTCTACTTTATAATCTGTACCCATATGTCTTTTAACAGACATGATGGTGTTTGGGTTTGTAATTGATTGACGTTTTGCTACTTCACCTACTTGGCGCTCTCCATTTTTAAAAGCGACAACAGATGGTGTTGTACGTGCTCCTTCAGCGTTTGCAATAACTTTTGGCTCGCCGCCTTCGAGTACTGCAACACATGAGTTTGTTGTTCCTAAGTCAATACCAATGATTTTACTCATATTCGATGACCTCCCATTATGTAGTTATTGATTTACTTTTACCATTGATGGACGAATAACTCGGTCTTTGAGTTTATAGCCCTTTTGCAATTCTTCTACAACGATGTTTGAATCGTAGCTTTCATCTTCAACTTGCATGACGGCTTGGTGAAGGTTTGGATCGAACTCTTTGCCGACAGCTTCAATTGGTTCAACGCCTTCATTTTTCAACGCTTCTACCAGCTGGCGGTAAACCATTTGCATACCTTCTAACAAACTTTTCGTCTGCTCATTGTCTGGATCGATTCCAAGCGCTCTTTCAAAGTTGTCGAGAGCTGGGAGAAGGTCGCTGACAACATGTTGAGAACGATATTTTTGCACGGTCTCCACTTCAGTTCGAGCACGGCGTTTATAGTTTTCAAAATCTGCTTGAACACGCAGAATTTTGTTTTCTTTTTCATCTAGAAGCTGCTGCAATTCATCAATCTTCTCTTGGAAGGCAGACTGTTCATCGTGCTTTACTTCCTCAGTTTCTGCTTGAACTGCTTCTTCTTGTGCTTCAACCTCTGCTGCTTGCTCAGGTGTCTGTTTTTCTTCTGACATTGTGTTCACCTCCCTCAAAAGATTCAATTATACGAAGGGGCTGTGCCCCCACCTTTTATCACCCTACTCATCATACAAATTGGAAAGTGCGTTTGACAAGTCTTTTGATACATGATGCAAAAGACTAACGACTCGCCCGTAATCCATACGGGTTGGACCAATGACAGCGATGGAGCCGAGTGATTTTTGATCAATCGCATAAGTTGCTGTGATTAAACTGCAGTTCTCCATTGCTTCCAAATTGTTTTCTGAACCGATTTTAATGGTGATTCCTTGCTGATTTGGATGAAACAGCTGCATGACATCATTCTTTTGTTCAATCAGCATCATGAGTGAACGAATACGGTCAATGTCATGAAACTCTGGCTGATTCAACATATTAATCTTCCCGCCAAAGAAAAGTTTTGATTCATTTTGTGTTGAAGTGAATGTGTTACCAAGCGCATCTAAAATATGATCATAGTCTTTTAAATGCGTACGAAGGAGCATCACTACTTCTTTATACATCCTGTCCTTCAGCTGATCCATCGGGACTCCGGCTAAGCGGCTGTTTAAAATATTCATCAGCTTCTCAATATCGGAGACATCAAGATGCTCAGAGAAGGTAATGGTTTTGTTTTCAACATGCCCGCTGTCTGTAATCATAATCGCTACTGCTTTATTAGGCTGGACAGGGACAAGCTGAATTTGCTTCAATCGATTTTCACTTAGCTTTGGACCAAGGACAATCGATGTGTAGTTTGTGAGATCTGATAAAATTTCCGCCGATTTTTGAACTGTTTTTTCCAGCTCAAAAATTTTCTCCTGAAATACTGACTGGATGAGCACAAGCTCTTTAGATGACAGTTTTCGCGGAGAGAGCAAATGATCTACATAATAACGATATCCTTTTTCGGAAGGAATTCTTCCTGATGAAGAATGGGTCTTTTCAATAAAACCGAGTTCCTCCAAATCAGCCATTTCGTTTCTAATCGTCGCAGAGCTGAATGTAATGTCTTCTTTTTTGGAAAGAGTCCTTGATCCAACTGGCTGCGCCGAACGAATAAAGTCATTAATAATGACTTGTAGAATCAAAAGCTGACGATTTGTTAACATCATCATCACCCCTGTTAGCACTCTCTTTCAACGAGTGCTAATTGTATAAACAAAATTACCAAACTCAAATTAAAATGTCAATTATAACTCACCGAGAAACGCTTGAAATACTTCATTCCCTAACAATTTTCCTTTTCTTGTTAAACGAATGCCAATCTCATCCTGTTCAATGAGACCTTTTTCTGCTAATTCTTCAAGAATGGCGGGAAAGAGTGCTTCTGGTGATGCTCCAAATTTCGCTTGAAAGTGAGCACTTTTCACGCCTTCAATTTTCCGCAAACCTAAGAACATTTCTTCTTCGATCTGTTCTGCTTTTGTCACCTGATGCGTTTCCTTATATGGAAACCCTGTTTGTTCAATGAGCTCTAAGTAATGCTTCACTGGTCCAGCGTTCACATTGCGGACGCCATCTACATACCCGTGCGCTCCTGCGCCAAAACCAAAGTAATCTTCGTTGCTCCAATAGGTGAGGTTATGCTGGCTTTCAAAACCTGGTTTGGCGTAATTGCTAATCTCATATTGTTTGAGTCCGTGCCGCTCCATTTCATCCATGACGAGCTCATACATTTCAGCCTCACGTTCTTGCGGTGGTAAATGCAGTTTCCCTTTTTGCATCAAATTGTAAAAGACCGTCTTTGGCTCGACAATCAGCGAATAAACCGAATAATGTTCTGCACCTAATGAAAAAGCGGTCTCTAGTGAATGCATGACATGATGCTTCTCTTGATGAGGCAAACCAAACATAAGATCAAGACTAATGTTGTCAAACCCAACTGCTCTTGCTCGCTCGAAAGATGTGAGAACATCTTTCTTTTGATGAACCCGTCCGATTTTTTTGAGCAGGTCATCTTCAAATGTTTGAACACCAAAGCTCAGCCGATTAACGCCTGCTGATTTTAAGACATTCAATTTCTCAAGCGATAGTTCGTCTGGGTTTGCTTCTACTGCAAACTCGATTAAGTTTTTGGTTGGTTTTAATACGCGGTGAATGCTGTCCATAAGCTGATCTAACTGGCTGGTTGTCAGTGATGTCGGGGTTCCCCCGCCAATAAAGATCGTCTTTAGTTCTTGCTCCCCTTTTTGATCGATCGTGTGCTGCATTTCTTTTTCAAGAGCGGCTAAGTATTCATCGACCGGCTGGGTTTTAATGAAAAATTTATTAAAATCACAATAGTGACAAATGTGCTCACAAAATGGAATGTGAATGTATGCTGCTTTCATTTGTTGACACCTTCTTTACAGGTAAAGAGCCGCAGTTTATCGCTGCGGCCTCTTCGTTTGTTTTCGACTATAAACGTCAAGGCGAGCATTGTAAAGCAGGTTGCCTTGAGGATGTTATTTTTTCGGTGTGCTGTCGTCCATTTTCAGCACGGCCATAAATGCTTCTTGTGGGACTTCTACAGAACCCACTTGCTTCATGCGCTTTTTCCCTTCTTTTTGCTTCTCAAGAAGCTTTCTTTTCCGGGAAATATCTCCACCATAACACTTCGCTAGTACGTTCTTGCGCATTGCTTTAATGGTAGACCGAGCAACAATCTTTTGACCGATCGCTGCCTGAACTGGTACTTCAAAGTGCTGGCGCGGAATCAGTTCTTTCAGCTTTTCTACAATGATCTTTCCGCGTTCATATGCATAATCGCGGTGAACAATAAAGGAAAGTGCGTCAATTTTTTCGCCATTAAGCATGATATCCATTTTCACTAGAGTGGATGGGCGATAGCCGATCAGCTCGTAATCAAAGGATGCATACCCTTTTGTATTGGACTTTAATTGATCAAAGAATTCGTATACGATCTCTGCCAGAGGAATTTCGTACACAATGCTCACGCGGTTTGCATCAAGATATTGCATATCAATGAAATTGCCGCGCTTTCCTTGGCAAAGCTCCATCACAGAACCAACATAATCATTTGGCACCATCATTGTTGCCTTCACGTATGGCTCTTCAATTCGCTCAATCTTTTGCGGATCAGGCAAATTGGACGGGTTATCTACAACGATTTTTTCTCCGTCTGTCATATACACATCGTAAATAACACTTGGCGCTGTCGTAATAAGGTCGATTTTAAATTCACGTTCAATCCGTTCTTGGATGATTTCCATATGAAGCATGCCAAGGAAGCCGCAGCGGAAACCGAAGCCCAGTGCTTGGGATGTCTCTGCCTCATATTGAAGTGAAGAATCGTTTAATTCAAGCTTTTCTAACGCTTCACGCAAATCGTTATATTTCGCTGTGTCAATTGGATAAAGGCCGCAGTACACCATTGGGTTCAGCTTTCTATATCCAGGTAGAGCTTCTTTCGCAGGGTTTACCGCACTTGTGATCGTATCCCCTACACGTGTATCGCCAACATTTTTAATAGCAGCTGTTAAATAGCCAACATCTCCAACAGTGAGTTCGTCTGTTGGCATTGCTTTCGGTGTAAATACGCCGACTTCAAGCACTTCAAATTCTTTGCCTGTCGCCATCATCTTGATTTTTTGACCCGGTTTGACGGTTCCTTCGACAATTCGTATGTAAGCAATGACGCCACGATACGCATCGTAGAGAGAATCAAAAATGAGGGCTTGAAGTGGTGCTTCTGGATCTCCAGCTGGTGCCGGCACCTTTTCGACGATTTGTTCTAAAATATCCTCGATCCCGATGCCCGCCTTAGCAGAGGTAAGAACAGCTTCAGATGCATCCAACCCGATGACATCTTCAATTTCTTGTCTTACACGTTCAGGTTCTGCGCTCGGCAGATCAATTTTGTTAATGATCGGCAGGATTTCTAAGTTGTTATCAAGAGCTAAATAAACGTTCGCTAGTGTCTGTGCTTCAATGCCTTGTGCTGCATCCACCACAAGAATTGCACCTTCACAGGCAGCTAGGCTTCGAGATACCTCATAGGTGAAGTCGACATGCCCTGGTGTATCAATCAGGTGCATAATATATTCTTCTCCATCCTTCGCCTGATATTTCAGCTGGACAGAGTTTAATTTGATCGTAATGCCGCGTTCACGCTCTAAGTCCATGGAATCAAGTAATTGTTCTTTCATTTCTCGTTGCGTAATCGCCGCTGTTTTTTCCAAAATACGGTCAGCCAATGTGGATTTCCCATGGTCAATATGGGCGATAATGGAGAAATTTCGAATTCTTGATTGCCGTTCTAATCGTTTTTCTTTATCTGTCACAATCTATCACTCCTACTATAAAACGCGGGTTGCGCTAGGTTAGATTATATCAATAGGGCTGTAAAGATTCAATCGAAATCAAGAAAAGCCGCTCATCGGTTAGCGGCTTTCACGAAAAGGTGTGATATCTTATGAAATAACATCCAACATGATGCTTACAACAGTTTATTTACCATTCACCCAATCATAAAGTGTACGGGCTGCATGTGTCATACCATCTGATAATGCTTTTCCAGCCTTAGAGAAGGCATTAAAGCTCTCCATTTCTTCTAGCTGCTTTTGCTTTTCTGCTAAGTCTTTTTGTGTGACAGCTGTTCCGAGGATAGAAGCTTCTTTTTCTTGATCATCATTCGTTTGGACAGTGAAGGCACCTTTTAATTGCGGATCATGATACCCTTTCATTTGCAGCATGCCATTATTGGCTTGCTGCATTCCTAAAAAGACACCAAATAGCAATACGAGCGATAAAATAATGGTTTTTCCGATAAATGAGCCCATGTCCTCCACCACCTTAAGACCGTTTTTTCTCATCCTTTGCTTTGCCGTCTACCTTTTCTGCGTCCCAGAAAATTTCACTGAACACATCAGCTGCTGCATTGGATGCGTTTTTCAGTTCTTCCATATTATTATCCACACCGCCAAATTCTAATAGGAGGGCTTTATCAGATAAATCTTGATTATAGATTCCATTATCACCAATTTCTCCTTTGGCAAACACACCGACACTAAGTCCTTTATATTTTTTCTCCATCAAATGGTGGAACTCTGTCGCCAGCTTTAAGTTTTTCTCATAGCTTTGATTCTTCTTCCCTACAACAAACGCGATTCTCGCATATTTCTTGCCTTTGATTTCTACTGTCGTATCTTTCTTTCTTCTTGAATCCCGGTGAATATCGATTAAGTAATCTAAGTCATCATTTTTAGCGAGAGCTTCTTTTACAACCAATCTGGATTCATTATACGATTGTGGGTACTTCAACCCTTTTTTCAGCAGTCTTTTTTCAATTTCTGTTTTATCCACTGTGTTGCCGATTCCTTGCTGATCGAGCGCTTTACCAAACATCTCCCCGACAAGGGTGACGTTCACTTTTGAGTGGCGCGCATTGTTTGGGTTTGTTTCTCCTTTTAAAAATGGTAAATATGATTCCGTATTATGTGTGTGATAAATGTATACAGCTTTTCGTTTTCCTGTCGACTGGTCCGGCTCTTTTGCAGGCGTTTTCGGTTCATCTTCATCAAGCTTGTCCAGCTCAGCTAGATTTGCTTCTTTTTCATCTTTGATGACTTCACTTGGAGGCGGCGATTCCATTGGCATATTCGTATAGTCTGTACCTTCACCTGCTAGGATGATTTTTGTATCAAAATGTTCAAAGCCTGGCAGCTCTCTTCCTAGAAAACTGCGGGGGTCTTCTAAATTGATACTTGTGGCAAGTTTGAGTGACAGCCCAGAGAAATGAAACCCTTTTTGATCTTCAGGGACTGCTGAGGCAAAATATTGATTTTCCATCCCCATTAGAGTTGCAAAGAATGCCCCTGACAGCTCATCTGCCACACCATATAATGATGCTTGAGGCCTAAGCTCAGGTTTTAAAGACGTCAAAGCCCCTGACATGACAAACACAACCACCAGAGAGACAATAAACAAAAAAATACTCTTCACTACTTTTGTTCCATTAATCGCAACGACCAACTGTCGAGGACGGCGAGGTCTTTTTTTCATGATTTACTCCCTCCAGCACGCTTTCTAGTAATTACACTATGAGCGAGCTAGAGAAAGTAGAACTGATTAATGATTATAGGAACCCATGTTGTCTTGAGAGATTTTTTGATGAAGTGCTGTATTTAACCCATTGGCGAGTACGTTCGCCATGTCATCAATGAATGTATCCACTTCCTTCGGTGTGACCATTAGATTTTGTCCAAGCGGTGCAAGCACTTCATGGATCAACTGTCTTTTTTCTTCTTCAGGAAGCGTTCCGACGATTCCTAAAAAGGATTGACGCGTTTCATCATCTGGCAAATCTTCTTCATTCAGCACTTTTTTCTTCCCAAATGTCAGACCCGCTGGTACTAAAGATCGGGAAGGTCTATCATCTTTCAGTTCTCTACCAAAATGCTTTAACACGTAATCAATCGTGTCACTTGCGATCGTCACTGCATCGACCACTGTCGGTACACCAATGGCAATGACTGGAATCCCCAAGGCCTCTTTGCTTAATTCTTTTCGTTTATTTCCGACACCCGATCCTGGATGTATACCTGTATCAGAAATTTGAATCGTCGTATTCACCCGTTCTACTGCGCGTGCAGCTAGTGCATCGATGGCGATCACAAAATCTGGTTTAGATCGTTCAATGACACCTTGTATAATGTCACTTGTTTCTATACCAGTCAGCCCCATGACACCAGGCGATAATGAAGACACTGGGCGATAGCCTTCCTGCACATTCTCAGGCTGTAATTCAAATAAATGGCGTGTCACCAGCAAATTCTCAACTGTGAGCGGCCCTAAAGCATCCGGCGTGACATTCCAGTTTCCGAGTCCTACGACAAGACAGCTCGCATCTGCCTGAATGCCGTGATCTTTTAAAAACTGAGCAAAATGATGGGCAAAAACTTCAACCACTTTTTCTTGCATCTCAGAGTCTTTCTCCCGAATTCCTTGCGCCTCAAGCGTCAAGTATGTCCCTGCCTTTTTTCCGGTCAACTCTTCTCCTTCTGTCGTAATCTCCACAGTGCGGATGCGGATGCCGTGCTCTTCCTTCTCCTTCTCAACAATTCCTTGAATACCGTCCTTTTTGACCACATTCGGATCGTTCTCTTGTTCTAGTATCTCTTTTGTTTCAACGGCCAAATCGGTCCGGATTTGATAAACGCTTAAATCGAGTTTCTGTTTCTCCATAAAAAGACTCCTTCCACTAAGTAATTAACAGTAGTCTTTCCATCTCTTTAAAGAAACATTCGAGCACGTCATCAATGAAAAATACTTTACATTTATATTGCATTCTAAAGGTGTGTTTGATAGAATACAATTTGTTCTATTGTGAAGATTTAACCTTAAGACAATTGTGTTTAGGTTGTATCTTAGGAGGTGAAACACATGCCAAATATTAAATCAGCGATCAAACGTACAAAAACGAATAACGAACGCCGTGCACATAACGTAACAATCAAGTCTGCGATGCGTACTGCGATTAAACAAGTTGAAGTTTCTGTAGCTAACAACGATGCTGAGCAAGCAAAAGCTGCTCTTGCTTCTGCTGCAAAACGCATTGACAAAGCCGTTAAAACTGGTCTTGTACACAAAAACGCAGCTGCGCGTTACAAATCAAGACTTGCTAAACAAGTAAACGGACTTTCTGCATAATGTTTGCAACGCCTCAGTGATGAGGCACCTGTTTAACTGTACGTCCGTCCTGAACGGCTCAGCCATAAGGACAGACTGGCAATTATACATCTAAACAAAAACGACCCTCTTTTGAGAAGGTCGTTTTTTTTATGTTCAAGCCCCTAATAACCGAAGCAGGAACAATTCTAATAATAGCTGCTTGTCCTTTTTACCCGTTTTCATTTCATAATCAATCGTGGAGAGCTCTTTGACGATGTACTTTAGCTCTTCTTCTGAAAACAGTCTTGCCTGATCCATCGCGAGTTTGACCCGAAATGGGTGGACTTTCAAGTTTGACGCAATTTGTTTTTGCCCGTATCCCTGTTGAGCAAAGTACTTTGTCTGCAATATCAACCGAAATTGATTTGAAATGAGTGCCAATATTTTAATGGGCTCCTCATTTTGCTTTAGGAGATCATAAAACATTTGCATCGCTTCAGACCGGCGCCTGTTCACAATTTGGTTAATCAGTTCGAAAATATTCTGCTCCAAACTTCGTGCAACGAGCTGATTGACATCCGCCAGCTCAATTTCCTCTCGCTGCCCAATATATGTACTTAGCTTTCGAACCTCTTGAAAAAGTGAGGACAGGCTCCCGCCACATAACATGACAAGCTGTTCTGCCGCTTCAGCCGAGATTGTTTTTCCTTCTGTTTTCACCAGCGTGATGGTGAAATCTGTTGTTTCTTTCGGATTTAACTCTTTCGCCTCAACCACAGCCGCTTTCTTTTTTAACAATTTGGTGATTTTCTTACGTTCGTCCAGTTTTTCATATGGTGCTAATAACACGAGAATCGTGTAGGGTGCTGGCTTTTCTAAATAAGCTTCTAACACAGAAAGCTGATGCTCGATCTTTTCTTTTTTCTTTTCTGCAGTGAGGAAATAAGGGTTCTTGATCACAACGAGACGCCGCTCTCCCATAAACGGAAATGTTTCTGCGTCCGTCACAGCCTGCTCAAGCGGCACCTCTTCCATATCGAAGACAGAGTAATTAAAATCCTTTGTTTCTTCGTCGACGACAGCTTGTCTCAATTTTGCAGCTGTCTCTTGAAGTAAATACGTTTCTTTTCCATATAAGCAATAAACGGGATGGATATCCCCTTTTTTTAAATTGTTCCATACTTCAAAGACCATTCGCTTAAATCCCTCTCTTTCACTTCCTCCTCTATCCTAAAGTGTGTAGAGACATTAGTAAAGAGGAAGCTGAAAGTGCCGCCTCCTCATTTATAGTAAACGTCTCACGTAAGCTCCCGGGTCAGCTTACAGTCAGACGATATTCACAAAATGATCATGAAAATGGAAAACGGTTACTTTACCTTCTAGCAATTCCAAATGAGTTCAAGTATACTAAAAATAGCCAGGAGGGATGAAAATGAATGAATTTGAAAAGAATGTTCAAAGCAAGCGGAATGATGTGACCGACTCAGCTGTTGGTTTTATCGTCACATTCGGATTTTTCGCCTCAATGTTTATTTTGGCAACAGTGATACACCTCGTTGGATCTTAACTACATGAATGCAAGATGACTGCCGTTTTGGCAGTTTTTTTATTGATTTTGTAAGATATCATATGGAGGATGAGCGTAAAATGTTCCATCCTCTTCAAGAAATTCATAGGTCACACTTCCATTGATATCTGTACGATACACCTTTGTTTGATGCTCATTTAATTTTTTCAAAACTTCTTGATGAGGATGGTGATACCGATTTCGTTCACCTGCTGAAATCAGTGCATATGACGGGTTCAAATGCTGAAGCCATTCTTCACTTGTTGATCCTTTACTCCCGTGATGCCCAACCTTCAAGACATCCGCTCGTAGCTTGGGGTAAGCTTGAATGATGTCTCGTTCCCCTTCTTGTTCAAGATCCCCAGTCAGCATAAAACGCTTGCCGCCAAGCGTAAAGGTGAGGACCAGTGAATCATTATTTTTACTCGTCACCTGGTCACGTGCGGGATGCAGAACGTCGAATTTTTGTCCTCCAATTCTCAGCTGATCCCCTCTTTCTAACTCATCTACAGGAATCCTTTGATCAGCCGCTTCCTTTAAAAGCTGCGCATCCTCTGGATTTCGAGCAAAGCCTTTTGGGATTGCAACGCGTTTGACTTTATTTCGCTTTATTAACCGCATCGCTTCTCCCATATGATCTTGATCTGCATGGGTAAGGATGAGGACATCAAGTTTTGCTATGCCTTTAGAATGCAGAAATGGAATAAGCGTTTGATCCCCAATTGTAGATACTTTACGTCTTTTTTTCCATGGCTCTTCTTCAAAAGAAAGTCTGCCTCCTGTATCGACTAATATATGCCCAGTTCGATAAGGTAGCTGAATAAACAAACTATCCCCTTGTCCTACATCTAACATTGTGACCTCTCCTCTTTGAAGAAAATTCGGCGTGAAATAGTGTACAGCCAGCACACAAACGAGAATCAAAATAGGCACAAGATAAGATTTGATAGAAGTTTTACATTCCATCACAATGAATAGAAAAACAATGGAGGAAACCTCTAGGAGCACATGCCACCATGTCGATTTCATAAAAATGAGAGTAAGACTATCGTAAGCAGCCATGTGTGCAGACAATTGATGACTAAACTGGATCACCCAATCAAGCAGCTGAAACAGTGTTTGTCCAAGCGGAAGATAAATGATAGATAAAAGAAAAAAGAATAAGGACAGAGGCAGGACAACCATTGTATAAAAAGGAACAAACATCATATTTAAAGGAACACTCAGCAAGGAAAATTGCTGAAAATAATATAAAAGAACAGGAAGCGAAGCAAGCTGTGCAATCAAGGAAATGAGGAATAACTGCATCACCGAACTTTTTGCTTTTGATAAAATACTAGTGGATAGCAAAATAAATAAGGTCACCACAAATGACAGTTGAAAACCGACATCAAATATATAAAGTGGTTGAATGGCTAATAAAAGCAAGAACGCTGCACTTAACACGACCGCAGAAGGCTGTTTCATTTCTTTTGGCAGGCTTGTGATGACTAAATAAATTCCAGCCATGAGACAGGCTCTTAACACAGACGGTGCAGCACCTGTTAAACAAGCATAAACCGGCAAAAAGGATAATAAAAGAATACGTGCTGTCTCTCTTGTCACGCCAGCGCGGAGTAGACACCAAAATAGACAAGCGAGCAATGTTTGAACATGAAGTCCTGAAATGGCTAATAAATGAATGATGCCAAGCATTTGATAATCTCTTAATGTATCAGGGTCTATTAAATCACGATCGCCAAAAATAAGTGCCTGCACAATCCCAACAGAACTCTTCGGAACGTGATCTTCTAGAAATTTCAACCCCTTCTGCCTAATAGATGAAAGGTAATGTGAAGGGCTGTCATGTTTCGTGCAGCTTTTCATAGACTGCGTTAGGAAAATAGCATCAATGCCTTTTGTTTTTAGAAATTGATCATATTGAAAGCCATTCGGTATGGTTGCATGTTTGGGCAACCGCATCTCACCTGTCATATGACAGCTCATACCTGGCCCAACATCTTTTAGCGCTTCTTTTTCACGCTCCGTTTGAATCGTATAAAATGCCGCTAGTCGACGATTCTCTGATGAAACAGTCGCTGAAAAGCGATTGCCATCTATTTTCGGAATCGTTTCAATCACAACCGAATGAGAAAATGATTTTTCTTGTACGGGATGATCCGTTTCAAAAGACTGATGCACCATAAAAATGAGCATATAGATCGTTCCACACAAACTGACCATTAGAAAGAGCTGGGGTGTTTTTTTCAGCAAACTGAAAAGAAGACATACAAGAAGAAAAAGGAGAAAATACAAATGAAGATGATATGCGGCCAGAGCAATTCCAACAGCTGCTGAAATCGCCCCGAACGGCAAATACTTAAACATAGGAAGTAAATAATTGATTCGCCTTTTCATGCATTTGACGAATTTCTGTTTCGCTACGTCCTGATTCACTTAGTTTGCCTATTAAATCCGCAACAAAGGCTAATTTTTCTTGGTTTTTTAAGTCAATAATCATCTCATCTAGTTCAACCTGTTCTGTTTGAACTCCGGCCTGTTCAAATAAATCAACAGCATATGGATGATTTTTATAATCCTTCGCATAATACACTGTTCGAATACCTGCTTGAATAATCGCTTTACAGCACTGCAAGCAAGGAAAATGCGTCACATATATTTCAGCATCAGCCGTTGGTGCACCAAATTTGGCACATTGTAAAATAGCGTTCATCTCCGCATGGATTGTACGAACGCAGTGATGATCTATGACATAGCACCCTACATCTGCACAATGCACGTCGCCGGCAATGGATCCATTATATCCACCTGCGATGATGCGCTTGTCTCTTACGATCGTTGCCCCAACAGCTAACCGCTCACAGGTGCTTCGCAAAGCAAGCAGATGGCTTTGAGCCATAAAATATTGATTCCATGAAATTCTCTCCACGAGCTGATCCCTCCAGAATGATGTATGGTATTAAGTTTACATGCCTTTCTTCTATACCGTCAATTCTACTTAACCGTCAGTTGATTTTTCAGCCGTTCAATGGTCTTCTCTCCAAAACCCGAAATATTCCGCAAATCTTCAATTTGCTGAAATACTCCATGTTCTTCTCTATACGCAATGATGGCTTCCGCTTTGGCTGGGCCTATTCCGTTAATGGTCTGCAATTCCGCTGCATCAGCTTGATTGACATTCACCCCTTGACTCTGTTCATTTCCCGGCGGCGTATTAGCCGCTGCTGTTTGTCCCTGCTTGTCACCTTCCCCCTTCTTTCGTACATAAATCATCATACTGTCCTCTAATTTTGCTGCTTGATTGATGTCAACTGTATCTGCCTTACTCGTAAAACCACCTGCTCTTTTAATCGCTTCTTCAACTCTGTCCTCAGCCATAAATGCATAAACGCCCGGCTTCCGTACAGCTCCTTTGACCTCTACTACGATGGATGTTGGCTCTTTTTCTGCACTCTCTTGTTTTTCTTCTAATGTGACCCGCGTTTCATGTTGTTCTTTCAATACACTTGGCTCGGCGCTGCCTTTCTCTTTTCCTACTAAAAAGCAGAAACAGATGATGATAAGGATGATGATGCCCGCTATCAGATAAAGACGGTATTTTTTCAACGAATTGAGCTGCTTCACTTGTTCACGCTTCTTTCAATCATATTTTCACGCTGCTTCACATAGTGTTTAGAAGATAACAGATCCTATGCGTCTAAGGAGGGAGAACGTTTGAATATAGGGTTAATCGGTACAGGAAACATGGGTACCATACTTACTGAGGCATTTATTGAATCAAAAGCAGTCAATCCCTCATCCATCACCATTACAAATCGGACCATCGAAAAAGCGTTCAATATAAAAAAGAATCACCCAGAGGTCGAAGTGACGAAACAGCTTTCAGGAGCTGTAACGGATAAAGATTTCATCTTTGTTTGTGTCAAACCACTTGATATTTATCCGCTTTTAAAAGAGCTGAGCCCACTTTTAAAAGAACAGCAAACCATTGTCATCATTACAAGTCCGGTTCATCCTGAACAGCTTCAAGACATTGTTCCTTGTCAAACAGCCAGACTGATCCCAAGCATCACCAACCGCGCATTATCAGGCGCATCACTTTTAACATTTGGTTCTTCATGCAATGTCACGACAAAAGCAGCGCTCAGACAACTCGCTTCCCGCATTTCAACACCAATAGAAATTCATCATTCAATCACACGGGCAGCCTCAGATATTGTCAGCTGCGGTCCTGCCTTTATTAGCTTTCTTGTTCAGAAAATGATTGAAGCCGCTGTTGAAGAAACGGATATTTCAAAAGAAGAAGCCACCACCTTATCAGAAGATATGCTTGTAGGACTTGGCCGTTTGATTGAAAAAAGGGTGTATACCCTGCCGACACTGCAAGAGAAGGTGTGTGTAAAAGGCGGCGTCACCGGCGAGGGCATTAAAGCACTTGAAGCAGGTGTTCAAGATATGTTCCATCAGCTTTTCCAGAACACTCATGACAAGTTCGATGAGGATGTAGAAGCGGTTGCGCATCAATACCCACCGAGTGTGTTTACTGATGATCTCAGAAATTAAACATGTTCGCAACAAGCGAAAAAAGGGTTTTAAAAAACCATCGTCCATTAAACGATGGTTTTTGGTTTCTTCGCTGAAATAAAATATCTTTCTGCACATTCCTGAGGTGCTTCATTTGTAAAATCAGCGGTCACTTCAATCTGTTCAAAGCCAGCGGACTCAAGGAACGCTGCATAAGTTTCAAAAGGAAATGTACGTTGTTCGTGCGTTTCATCATAACGCTCATACACGTCTCCGTCTTTTACAAAAAAGCTTAAATCATGAATAACCGAATATGGGTCATCCCCTTTATCACTCTGCCAAATGTAGCTGATTTCTTCATCTTGATCGGCATAAGTAGAGCCAGGAAATACCTCTTCCATTTTATAAGGGGTATGAACATCAAACAATAAAACCCCACCTGTCTCTAAAAGCTGAAACATGTTTTTAAAGGTTTTTTTGACGTCATTTTCGTTTTTTAGATAATTCAAAGAATCACAGCAAATAACCGCTGCTTGAAAAGTTTGTTCAAACCCCTCAAGCTCTCTCATATCTTGATGTAAAAATTGAATAGACTGCTTATGAGCCTGTGCTTTTTGCTGCGCAAATGCCAGCATCTCTTCACTTAGGTCAATTCCTGTGACCATGTGGCCTTTTGCAGCTAACCGAAGAGAGATTTCTCCAGTTCCACAACCAACATCGATAATGGCACTATTTGGCTTGATATACCGCTGTATCCACTGAACCCATTCATCATAAGGAGCATGTGTCATGAGCTCATCATACACACCTGCAAACCCTTGATAAATCATGAGTTAATGCCAAGCGAAAGTGTTTCTCTCGGCGCATCTCCCCAAAGCTTCTCTAAGTTATAGTATCCTCTTTCCTCTTTGTGGAACACATGAGCAATGACATCTCCTAGATCAATCAAGACCCATCTTGCTTCGTCGAAGCCTTCCATCTTTTTAACTTCGATGCCGCCTTCTTCTGCAAGTTGTTTCACTTCTCTTGCAATGGCCTGTACTTGTTTGTCAGAATTCCCGTGACAAATGAGAAAATAATCTGCAACAAGTGAGATCCCTTGCATATTCAGGGCGATAATGTCCTCTGCCCGTTTATCATCGCACGCTCCTGCTGCGATGTTTAAAATTGATGATGCATCCATCAAAATTCCTCCTTAGTTGTTCTTTTGCACAAGTGAGTTATAAGTAGCAAGTGTATCTGGGAAAACTGGCTGATTCTTTTTCATTAAAAAGCTGACGGTGTTTTTTAAAGATTGAATCAAGGCAAGGTCCAAATCCTGCTCTGCTAACTCTCTTACTTCCTCCACACCAGGAAAATGGCGTCCTGGCTCTATATAGTCGGCGACATAAATAACTTTTTCAAGCAATGTCATGTTCGGTCTGCCGGATGTATGGAATTCAATGGCTGTTAAAATATCTTGGTCGTCAATTCCAACTTCTTTTTTGACCAAATAGGCACCAACTGGGGCATGCCAAAGCTCAGATGAATATTTAAGCAATAGAGGGTTCATCTGTTCTTGCTGGATGATGCCCTTCATTTCTTCTTTCGGTCTAAATTTAGCATAATCGTGGAAAATAGCCGCGACCTCTGCTTTTTTCACATCTGCACCAAAACGTTCAGCTAATGAAATGGCCGTCTCCATTACCCCAATTGTATGTGTATATCTATGCTCTGTTAACTGCTGTTTGACACAGTTTAAAGCTTCTTCACGATTCATATAAATGATGCTCCTTTATATAACACTCAACCGCTTTCGGAATCAAATAATCAACAGGTTGCCCCTGCTTCATTCGCTGCCTAATCAATGTCGATGATACATCAAAAGCCGGAACATCTGCAAACAAAAGAGGATACGCCGTATTTCCTTCATAACCTGGTCTTTTCATCCCAATAAAGGTGATCATCTGAAGCAAATCATCGATTCTGTGCCATTTCGGCAAATACTCGACCATGTCCGCTCCAATCATAAAAAAGAACTCATCTTCAGGATGGCGCTTCTTTAACAGCTCAACCGTATCTACTGTATAAGATGGGCCCTCCCGCTCCATTTCAATAAGCTCAACTCGAAAATGAGGATTTGTCTGAATCGCTTTTTCCACCATTTTTACGCGGTGATGACTCTCTGCTCGTTTTCGGTCCGTTTTATGAGGGGGCTGGTGATTTGGGATAAACCAAATTTCATCAAGCCCTACTTGGAAACGCACCTCACTTGCCATCAGCAAATGCCCATTATGCGGGGGATCAAACGTACCGCCGAACAATCCTATTTTTTTCATATCATATCCACCTTTACGGCAGCTTAATTTGTTTATTTTCCTTTGATTCCTTATAAAGGACAATCACATTTCCGATCGTTTGAACGAGTTCAGCTTTTGCACCTTTTACAAGTGCTTTTGCAACCTCTGTTTTGTCCTCGTCGCAGTTTTGCAATACGCTAACTTTCAAAAGTTCTCTTGCTTCAAGCGCCTCGGAAATTTGCTTGACCATATTGTCATTTACCCCGCCTTTTCCAACTTGAAAAATAGGTGATAAATGATGTGCTTGCGCACGTAAAAAACGTTTTTGCTTACCTTTTAACATGGTGTTCCTCCTAATTTCTCTATGACAATTGACTTCATTTTTCGGGCGTCAGGTGTAATGCCAGTCCACAGTTCAAAGGCTCTTACCGCCTGACCAACAAACATGCCGACGCCATCGACTGTTTTCAAACCTAACCCGGCTGCTTCGCTTAGCAGCTTTGTTTCTATTGGATTATACACAATATCACAAACGACCGCTGTTTTTTTTGCGTTCGCTAAAGAAATGGGTGTTTCTTCAACATTCGGATACATACCAATCGAGGTCGTATGGATGATGACATCATATTCCCCAAGCCGCTCTTCTGCTGTATTTAATGCAATGGCACGAGAGGTGATTTTCCCATCGGCACTTTCAATTAAAGCCTCAGCTTTTTCAATGGTGCGGTTGGCGATATCAAATTGTTTCGGTGCATACTCAGCAATTGTCGTGTAAATTGCTCTTGCTGCTCCACCAGCACCAAGCAGGAGAAATGACAGCTCTGATAACGGCTGATCCAACGCTTCAAGCAATGAATGAAGAAAACCCTCTCCATCTGTATTGTACCCAACGAGCTGACCATTTTCGAGGCGAACCGTATTGACGGCACGCAGGCGTTCAGCTGTCACATCAATTTTGTCAAGGTACTGCATGATGTCTACCTTGTGCGGAACAGTGACGTTAAAGCCGCTGATTCCTAAGGCTTTCATACCGTTAATGGCATCTTTCAGGTCGTTTTCTTCTACTTGAAAGCCATGATAATGTCCATCAATTCCAGCATCCTTTAATGCTGCATTATGAATATCTGGAGACATTGAATGGCCAACAGGGTTACCGATTACTCCGTATAAAGGTTTCAAAGTCTCTCCCCCTCTGAACATTTAAATTAACGAACGTCTCATAAACACGTGCACGCCTTTTGGCGCATACACTTTGATTTGTTTCCCAGCATCATTCGCAGTCACCCAGCCTAATCCTGAAAAGACAATGTCCATTTTTGGCTGATCGATGGTGAAAGTGTGCGGAACGAGCGGCGGGAAATCTTCCATTCCCTCTTTTGATGGCGGTGAAAGCAGTTCACCTGCATGCTTTTCATATAAGTCATCTGCATTCTCCATCTTCGTTCTATGAATGTTGAGTTCATTTGGCATATAGCAAACAAAGGATGTTCTGCCGCCTTTTACATAATCAAATCGAGCCAGTCCGCCAAAGTAAAGCGTTTGAGCTTCATTTAACTGGAACGTTCTCGGTTTCAATTCTTTTTTCGGCGTTAAAATCTTTAAGTCATTTTTGCCGACATAGTGCGCCATTTGATGGCGGTTGATGATCCCCGGTGTATCGAATAAAGCAGACCCGTCATCAAGCGGAATTTCAATCGCATCAAGTGTTGTCCCTGGGTATTGGGATGTGGTGATCACATTCTCTTCTCCAGACACCTCTTTGATAATGCGGTTAATAAATGTTGATTTCCCAACATTTGTACAGCCGACAACATAGACATTTCTGCCCTCACGGTAATGATCAATGGCCTCCATAACCTCAGGCACACCTTGTCCTCTGCTCGCACTGATTAAAAACACATCAATCGGATTGAGCCCATTTTCTTTTGCTTCCCGCTTCATCCATTGAACGAGACGGTCTTTTTTCACGGATTTCGGTAAAATATCTACCTTGTTGCCGACAAGTAAAATGGGATTACCACCAACAATACGGCTCAGTCCATTAATCCAGCTTCCGTTAAAGTCAAAAATATCAACGACCTTGACGATCAGAGAATCAGTCTCGCCAATGCTGTGTAAAATATTTAAAAAGTCGTCTTCTGTTAAAGATACATCCTGAATTTCATTGTAGTTCTTTAACCTAAAACAGCGCTGACAGATCACATCTTCTTTCAATAGAGATGCTGCCGGCGCATATCCTAATTGATCTTTATCTTCCGTCTGAATGGCTACACCGCAGCCAATACAAACAACCTTTTCCATTATTACTCTTCCTCCCACTGAATGTGGCCCTTACGCTTTAAGGCTCCTAAAATTCTACGTTCAATCTGCCTGTTAAACTTCGTGAAAAATCCGTCCGATGCCGCAACAGGTACAACCAAAATGGTATGGAAGCCATGCCTGTTTCCGCCAAGCACATCTGTCATAAGCTGATCGCCAATGACAACCACATCTTCTTTCTTCAATTGCATATCAGCGACGGCCTTATTAAAGGCTCTTCCCATCGGTTTTCTCGCTTTATAAATAAACGGGATATGAACCGGCTCAGAAAAAAGCTTGACCCTTTTTTCATTATTGTTCGATACAATCGTCACCTGTATCCCGTGATCTTTCATCTCTTGAAACCATTCAATTAAACGCGGGGTCGCACTTGGACGATCCCATTCTACTAGTGTGTTATCTAAATCCGTAATAATTCCTTTTACATTTCGTTCTTTTAGTTTTTGCGGCGAAATGTGGAAAATACTTTTCACAAATTCATCCGGTAAGAAATACTTCTTTAGCACAATTTGCACCCTTTCTTCCATTGGTTTTTCAGCGATTGTGTCGAATCAAATCACAATTTGTCTGTCTATCGAATACAATGAAAAAGTTTTCGACATATGATGAGGACCTTCAACAGGTGTGGATAATTTTACACACATTATCCACCTATATTTCATCACGCTTTCATTCAATTATAAACACTCTACCCACAAGTTATCCACTTAACCATGTGGATAACAGAACGATTGTTCTTGTTTCCCATTCATGGTAGATTAAAGGTACTTCAAAGACATTCGATCAACCTATGATGATATGTCTTTTCCTCAAGTTTTATGCCAACTTTTTCAGGGGAGGTGTTTTTCCCATCATATGGGTTTCTAGTATGAAAAAGCTGTCAGATGATTTACTTATAGAATCGTATTATAAAGCAAATGAAATGAACTTAAATCGCGACTTCATTGAATTAATTGAGACAGAAATGAAAAGACGTTCGCTCGGGCATATGCTCTCTGTTTCCTCTTAATTCCATATATCCAGGAACCATGCCTCCCGAGCACTCTCCTTTTTTAAACTCAGGTGACTGATATTATATCACTTGCGCTATAGGCTTACTACTATTTTCCGTAAAAAACACCCCTTCTGATCAAAGAAGAGGTGTCTTATTTGCAAGGCTGTTCATTCCAAAACCATAACCCTCCACCTACGACCAAAATGACGACAAGGAACACAACAAGAAAAGCGTAACCGATTCCTGCTCCTTGAGCTGGATAAGGCGAACACGCAGGGTAAGGATAAGGACATCCCCACATATCAGTTACCTCCTTCTAAGAAGATATACTGTTAGACTATGCTGGATGGATCGTCTTGTTTAGGCAGATGGCCTGCTTTTAAAAATGTTTAATGACATCACGCTCTTTGATTTCGTTATAAATGATTCTTGCCCCTTTTGGTGTCATATGATTGCCAGAAGGGTCAATGAGGCCAGACTGAATCAAGGCGTTGTCACTATCTTCACCTGCTTCTCGGATGAACGCTTTCCAATTGTCGACAAGCGGCACTTGCTGTTTTTCAGCTACTTGTCTTGTGATGTCATTGTATGAGTTTTGCCAAGCTCTCGCCCCGCCTCTCTCAGCAAAATAAGATGACTTATATCTAGAATAATAATACAAGCCCTTTTTGCCTCCTTCCACCACAGGCACGCACGTCATGAGGATCGGGGTAATTCCCTCTTTCCTACTTTCAGAAATGAAGTAGGATAAGTTTTCTTTAAATCGTTTTTTGGTCACACGGGGATGTTTCCCGTCTAGAATCGCCGCATCATTTGTACCGAACATGATGAGGACGTAAGTTGGTTTTTGTTTTAAAATATCCTGCTCAAAGCGAAGCTTCGCATCTTCTGTTGTCTGCCCGCCAATTCCGGCATTCTGTACCTTGATTTGGCCGCGCTCGACGTTTTTCATGAGATTCACCCATTTTTCAGATGTGGGATAATCTCGAAAATCCCAGTTCGATCCTCTTGTGTTACTGTCACCAAATGCAATCACACTTTCCTGCGCCTGCTTCGAGCATCCAGCAGCAACACATAACAGAATGAAAAGGAAAACAAATTTCTTCACAACATTCACCTCCAAAAGCCCTCTTCATATAGTAAACGACAAGACTTTTGGTTTCAATGAATGACTGTTTCTTATTGTAATTGAACCGGCAGATAATCTCTGTCATGGTGCAGTAGTTCGCTTACTTTCACAAACTCATAGCCCCTTTTCTTTAGTTCAGGTACGACTTGCTTCAGCGCTTCTACTGTCTGCTTACGATTTCCTCCGCCATCATGTAAAAGGATGATATCACCGCCCTGAATATTCTCAATAATACGGCTGGCAATTTTGTGTGCACCTGGCCTTGACCAGTCCTTCGGATCTTGCGTAAAGGACCACATCACGACATCGTATCCTTGCTTAGAAAGAATGCGGAATGACTTCATCGTCAAGCGCCCGCCCGGGGGACGAAATAATAAGGGTCCGCCAGGCTGGAGAGAAGCGATATGAGCCGCTGATTCTTTTAATTCTTGTTTGATTTCTTTCGATGACAAAAGGTCAAAATACGTATGGTTCATCGTGTGATTGCCAAGCTCATTTCCTTCGCTCACAATCCGCTCTGCGAGCAGGGGATATGCATGAATACGGCTTCCGATGACAAAAAAGCTGGCATTCACTTCATGCTCTCTCAGTACATCTAGTATTTGATTTGTGTATACCGGATGAGGCCCATCATCAAAGGTTAACGCAATCTTTTTCCGTTCCTCTCTCATGTCCCAAAAGGCTCGTCCCGTTTTTTCTAGGTCGATTCTTTTTAATGTACGCGCCTCTATGTTACCAGGAACAAAAGCGCATATTACCAATATACATAACAAGATATGCAACCCTTTCATCAGACCGCCTCCACAGAACATCATTTCACATTAAATTGCCCGCTTTCTGATGAATTCATTCAAGTTTCGTGATCGTCTACGCTTCTTTTTCACATAAAAAAAGCCGGCCCATTAGGCCCGCTTTTTGTCTCACGTTTGGTTTCTCTCTTCAACTGTCGAACGTTGCTTAGAATTCATACAGACACTCTCCTTCTTGAATTTGATTTTGAGCCCATAGCAATTTTTGATAATACTGGTTGGACTTCTGGTATTGTTGAGAGGTTTCTAAGGCTGTCGCAATTTCTAGTGAGATATCCTCTATATAAGAGTATAGGCTAAGTTTTTCCAAATAATCAATGGTTTTTTGCAGTTGTTCTTCATTGATTTCCTGAACATATAAAGCATCCAGATACTCAAACATATGACAGAACAGCTGGTCTTCATGCTTCTTTGCGGCCAATTTCCCATCCTCTAATATGCGCCTTGCTTCAGTCTGCTCATTTTGTCTAAAAAGCAGCTTGGCCAGTGTATAAAGTGTATGAGGCAGCGTGGGAAGCAGCTCTTTTTTGGCGAGGTCAGCCGATTCGGTTAAATATCGTTCTGCTTCTTCTCGATAACCTAACTCCCCGTAACATTTCCCTAAATTATAGAGTGCTGAGCTATAAATGCGCGGGTGATCAATTTCGGATGCGAGTTGTTTCGCCTTTTTCAAGTGAGGCAGTGCTCGATCTTTACGTTTTAAATCTTGATAATTTCCCGAAATGACAAAGAGGCACTGAATAATGCGAATGGAATATGCATCATGCTGATCGTATATTTCAAGCGCTTTTAAAATATGGTGCATGGAGACATGCGTTTGTTTCATTATATAGTAGGCTTCTGCTACTTTAAAATGAAACTCGGCCTGCTCAATATCATCAAATACCATAGACAGCTGTTTTTCTGCCATGCGATAATATTTGACGGCCTCCAAATATTCTTTTTGACTAAACTCATGCATGCCACGAAAAAATGCATGGTAATAATGCAGCATATCAGATAACTCATGATTGGAATTTTCGATTTTATCGACAAGGTTAGATACTGAGAAAGGTTGATATTTTGAAGGGTGTATATAGTCGAGCATAATTTGGTGCCGAAAACACATGAGCTGATAATAAATCAGTAAATGCTGGTCCTCTTCCATACGTTCAATTTCCGCTTCTACTTCCGCTTTCAAGATTTCCGCATCTGGAACACTGAACTGCCGTATCATTCGATACCATTCATTAATTTTCATACCGACATGTGAAGAAAGAACCTTCCCCATGTTCCGAAAAAACCCCTTCCTTTTCGGTCTAATATTACATATTTTAGCACGCTTCTAGGCCGCCAAGCACCGCAAAGAAACCGCAAACATATGAGAGGGGCAGCAAAAACATACGCACAGAAGCACGTTTCTTTCAAATAAGATGATTTTTTCATCGTACAGACACAGACAATCCTTCCTTCACATACATTTGAGGATATAGGCAGCGGCCTAAACATGGTGGAGGTGAAAATCGTGACAGGAGTATTTACAGCGATGGGATTGATGGTCAAAGAATTGGTGTTTTTAGTGTCCTATGTCAAAAACAATGCCTTTCCACAACCCCTTTCGGGAGATGATGAGAAAAAATACTTAGCCCTTATGGCAGAGGGCGATGAACACGCAAGAAACATGCTGATTGAACATAACCTTCGGCTCGTCGCCCATATTGTCAAGAAATTTGAAAATACCGGGGAAGACGCTGAAGACCTCATCTCCATCGGGACGATCGGACTCATTAAAGCCATCGAAAGCTATTCCTCTGGAAAAGGAACAAAGCTGGCAACATATGCGGCGCGGTGTATTGAGAACGAAATCCTCATGCATTTACGCGCACTCAAAAAAACAAAAAAAGACGTCTCTCTGCATGACCCCATCGGTCAGGATAAAGAAGGCAACGAAATTTCATTAATTGACGTCTTAAAATCAGAAAATGAGGACGTGATTGATACCATTCAGCTCAACATGGAGCTTGAAAAAGTAAAAGAATATATCGACATTCTCGACGGCCGGGAAAAAGAAGTGATCGTCGGCCGGTTCGGTTTGGACTTAAAGAAAGAGAAAACGCAGCGGGAAATAGCCAAGGAGCTCGGAATATCGCGGAGCTATGTGTCCCGGATTGAGAAGCGAGCGCTGATGAAGATGTTTCATGAGTTTTACCGGGCAGAGAAGGAGAAGCGGAAACGGGAGAAGGGGAAGTGAAAATGAACTTCCCCTAACTTCTAACAAAAACAGACCTTATTAGGTCTGTTTTTTATTTCGGCACTAAGCTACTGTCTCGCTGCATTTCTTTTGATAATAGCTGCCGCCTTAGCCCTCAAGAACAATGGCAAGATTTTGGTGATGAATTTTGGGTCATGCACTTAGACATGAAGGAAATCAACTGATTACACCCCACTGTTTAGAGAATTGTGGAAAATGAAGGACAAACGGTTTGCATATAAGTTTTGTATTTCAACTTTTATGTTTAGAAAAATAATAGCTATTCAGACTTATAATAATTTCACAAATGAAATATCAGCACTTTTTAATGTTACATACGAATTCACCACCGAACGTTTCGTGACTTTAAACCCATGCTATAAGTCATGAATTATTTTGTCTTATTTTGTCGAAAATCATCAATTTAATATTTTTTATATTATAATGTTTCCTGTATTACTAAAATGTGTATATAGAAGGGTGCAGACTAATGAAAAAAGCTAAACTAATTTTATTCTTATGCTTTATGGCAGTTCTAACTGCTTGCGGTAACACTAACAGTTCAACTGATCCAGCAAAAAAAGAAGAAACGAGCAAAGAGGCTTCAAAAGAATCAGCACAAAAAGAGAATAAACCAACGTCAGGACGCTTATCAAAGATTGGGGAGTGGAAGAAAGATAAAAATGGTTCTACACTGACTTTGAAAAAGATAAACGACAAACAAAAAGAAATAGATTTAAGTCCTATTAAGATGAAAATACAAGATGTTAAAGTTTTTGAATACAGTAATTTAGGTGAAGACGATAAAGAGCTTCTTTCTGATAATCAATATGAAAAAGATAAATATCATAGAATACAAATTACTTACACGACTGAAAACACTTCCGATAAAGATGTTTTGTTTTCTGGTGTTAAAGTTATTACCACTAATACAAAAAAACAAATTGAAGTCAATGAGTCTAATTTGTATACGGATAAAGGTGTTGGTTCTTTTTATGGTAAAGTCGAAAATGAAGGTATGGTTGTAGTTCCTTTACTTGTAGATGATGTTTCAGATTTGAGCTCAATCACACTTCACTTAGGAGATGTATTTCTAAATGACGAACCTGAATTATTGCATGATGGGGCAAAAGTGAAATTCGATTTTTAAATTCTGCACCCCCCTTTTGACTTTAATAATGAAATCCTCATGCATTTACGCGCACTTAAAAAAACAAAAAAAGACGTCTCTCTGCATGACCCCATCGGTCAGGATAAAGAAGGCAACGAAATTTCATTAATTGCCTTCTTAACATCTGAAAATGAAGATGTGACTGATACCATTCAGCTCTACATGACCGGTCCGGTTTGAAGTTAAAGAAAGAGAAGGCGAAATGAGCAGGGAATTTTAATAGAAAACATTTTGCAACAGAACAGGCCTTATAAGGTCTGTTTTTATTTGTTTAGGCTCTTACCATTTATGAATTATCTTTTAATTTTAAAAATGGTTTCAGTATATTTTTTTGCCCTTCAAATCTGAAAAGTATATAATTAATATACTTGTATGACAAATAAAGAGGGGTGATTTCTATTACATTCAATCCTGTTTCCAATAAAAAATTATACATACAAATTTATAATCAGATCCTTTCTGAAATACAGTTAGGCTCTTTTCAAATAGGAGATAAACTTCCTTCAGAAAGGGAATTATGCGAACAATTTGGTGTCAGCCGCGCACCTGTTAGACAAGCCCTCAGTGCACTAGAAATGAATGGTATTATTTATTCACGTCAAGGAGAAGGTGTTTTCGTTAAGAGTACGACCATACACAATGAAGGGTCCATCTCTATGACATCGGCATCACCTGAGGATATCGTGGAAGCTAGAATGCATATCGAGCCTTTAATTATTCATTTTGCTGCTTTGAGAGCGACTGACGAAGATATTTTAGAACTGAAACAAACCATTAAAAAAATGGAAGAAGAAACACATTCAGGTGTATACGTCCCGGCAACTGACGAGCAGCTACATATGGGAATTGCAAAAGCGTCACATAATGATTTATTCATTACCTTTATGTCTTCCATTACGAATGCTATGAAGCAGCAGGAAATGTGGAGGTTTATACGTGATCGAACCGTTACCCGTTCTGACTATCGTGAGGTCAACTTTCAGGAGCATAAACTGATTATAGAAGCACTCGAAGAACGGAACGCAGCAGAAGCTGTGAAACGTATGACTGCCCACATGCAAAACCTATATGATCGATATTGGAAAAGCTAGGATCTTCCACTTCCAAATAAGACGCATACAACAAGTAGAAGCCTTGCTGTTATGCGTCTTTGTCTTTTTAAATTCATTTATTTTCCGATGCTCGGCACCCTTCGCATATTCCGTATAAGACTTTAACCCCTTCAGAGCCGTAAGCGATGTCAATGATTTCTCCACATTCCCGGCAAACGATCGTATTTTGTGGTACATTTGTCTCTTTTTCCATGAAAATTTCAGCTCCAATCGTTTTATCCTCATGTATTGTCTCGTTTTCTTTCAGAACTTCTCCTGACAGCTAAATCACCACAATATTTCCCCTTACTACTTCCATCATAGTTTTTTTTATGACCCTCGTTTAAATAGACTTTTCTATACTGGATTTTTCTGTACTTGCTTTTACAACTAGTGCTTTTCCTGACTGTTTAACTAAAAACACAATAATAAAAGAAGCCAGTATCATACTAATACCTAAAAAAATCATACTGATGTGAAAAGAACCTGTGACATCCTTAATGTATCCGACTATATATGGCCCAAAGAAACCGCCAAGATTGCCAATACTGTTGATTAGTGCGATCGCTCCACCGGCGGCTGCTCCTGTTAGAAAAGAAGGGGGAATGGCCCAAAATGGAGAATAAGCACCAAAGGCTCCGCACAAGGCAATGGTTAAGAACACAAAGGATAAGATCACACTGGAATTTGCTATATAACTGCTAATGATCATGGCCATCGCACTGACAGTTAAGCAGGCAGATACATGCCATCGCCTCTCGTTTTTCTTGTCAGAATGATTCCCGACCAGCACCATTACAATGATAGCGACGGTATACATGAAACCTAACAGTCAGCCCATTCCCTGCGTACTTAAGGAAATGGTGTCAGATAATCCTTTAGAGATTGTCGGCAAAAACATATTGATGCCGTAAAACCCAACCATCCAGCAGAAATAGCCTGCCGATAAAATGAGTACATCTCGATCTTTTAAAGCTTGAGTAAATGTATATCGCTTGACCTGTTCTTTTTCAAGCTTTTCTTTTGTTGTGACATGAATCAGCCACTCTTTTTCATCTTGATTCAGCCATTTTACATCTTCAAGTTTGTCATCCAAATAAAAGAATGCAATTACTCCAAGAATGAGTGCTGGAATCGCTTCTAAAATAAACAGCCACTGCCATCCAGACATATCCAGCCAATCAACACCTAATAGAAATGTAGAAAGTGGTGCACCTAGGGCATTCGCTCCCGGAATCGCCAGCATAAATCCAGCAATGGCTTTGGCATGATGTTTGGTTTGATAAAAACCGCTCAAATAAAACACCATACATGGATAAAAACTAGCTTCTGCTGCACCCAATAAGAAACGTGCTGTATAAAACTGCCATGGTTCTTGGACAAAAGCCATTAAAATCGCAATAATTGCCCATGTCACCATAATTCGGCTGATCCATTTACTCGCACCGATCTTTGCCATAATGGCACTTCCCGGAACTTCTAATAAAAAATACCCTAAAAAGAATATTCCAGCCCCAAGTCCAAATACAGCATTTGAAAATCCCAAATCTTCATTCATTTGAAGAGCAGCAAATCCAATATTCACACGATCTAAAATAGCGATAACAAAACATAAGGATAAAAATGGGATAAGGCGAAGTGTAACTTTACGAGTCGTCGACTTTTCTAATGCTTGTTGATTCAACATGATTCCCCCTTCAAGTTGCTTTGTCCAACTGCGTGAAGATGTCTAAATGGCATGACATATTTTTATTAAGCGCTTACAAAATATCATTTCATCAATCATTTTGACTGTGACTCTACTTCCTTTTTATTTAAAATAGAGTCAGGCATGTTCATGTGCCTGCTCCATTTCTTTCTACTAGTCCATATGTGAACCACCATTGATATCGATTTCTTCTCCTGTAATGTAGGATGCTTCTTTAGTAGCCAAAAATGTAATGGCGGCTGCGATTTCTTTCGTTTCACCTGGTCGGCCAAGTGGTATATTATCAATTACTTTTTCGGCTTCATCGATAGGAAGTGACTTCCAAATATCCGTATTCACAAGGCCTGGTGCCACACAATTCACTGTGATACCATCTTTCCCTACTTCACGGGCAAGGTTTTTAGAAAAACCTAATACTGCTGCTTTGGAAGCTGAGTAATGTGCTCCTCCAAATACGCCTCCTCCCCTTTTAGCCGATACAGAAGACAGGTTGATAATACGCCCATATTGCTGCTTGATCATTGGTTCTAGCACGGCTTGTGTACACAAGAACAAACCAAACATATTTACATTAAATACTCTTGTCATATCTTCAAGTGTCATGTTCTGAACGGTTACTTTTTGAGAAATACCTGCATTATTCACCAATATGTCAATGCGGCCAAACGCCTCAAGCGTTACAGCCACCATTTGATCAATTGATTCCTTATTTGTTACATTTACTACTACGCCTAACGCTTTTCCTCCGGCTTTTTGAATGGCTTCTACTGTGAAGCGAATCCCTTCTTCATTGATATCTGCTACCACGACAGCAGCACCCTGTTTAGCAAGTGTTAGAGCGATTGTTCGGCCAATTCCTTTTTCAGAACCGCTCCCTGTTACAATAGCTACTTGATTGTTTAATGTAAACATTGTAAATAACCTACTTTCAAATGTGATTGTTCAGCATGTCTTTTGCTGTATTTATGATGTTTTCGATTGTTATTCCATTTATTTCTAAAAGTTTTTCGTAAGGTGCAGATTCTCCAAAACGGTCTTGCACTCCGATCCGTTTGACTTTTCCTCGACCTTCTTCTGCTGCTACTTCACATACAGCACTGCCTAATCCGTTCAAAATGTTATGATCCTCTACAGTGATCATACGTCCAATATCAAGACACTCCACAACCGCCTCTCGATCTAGAGGTTTGATCGTATGCATATCTAAAAGTGATGCTTCAATCCCTTGTTCTTCTAATTTTTTAACCGCTTCCAAAGCAAGATATACTGTATCACCATTTGCAATGATCGCAATATCTTTGCCAGACCTTAATTTTTTGGCTTTTCCAATCACAAACTCCTCATGTTCATCATAAATCATCGGCACAGCATCTCGGGTAAAGCGCAAATACATGGGGCCATACGTATTCGCTGCCTCTTTGATCAATTTTCTCGTCGAATAGTAATCAGAGCCCATGATGACCGTCATGTTGGGAAATGTTCTTAAAACGCCCATATCTTCTATCGCTTGATGACTTCCACCGTCATTTCCCGGTGTCAATCCTCCGTGCGAGCAGGCAATCTTTACATTCAAATTCGGATAGCATATTTCTTGGCGGATTTGCTCTGCCATGCGCAGCGAGCCAAAAACTGCGTAAGTGCTTACAAATGGAATTTTTCCAGTTGTCGCAAGACCAGCTGCCAGCCCGGCACCATTTTGTTCGGCAATTCCAACGTTCACATGCTGATTGGGAAGCTGCTTAATGAATTCTCCTGTTTTGCATGATTTGCCGATATCAATATCAATCACGTAAATATGTTGATTCTCTTTTCCTAACTTAACAATTTCATCACCGAAGGCTTCACGTGTCGCTTTTTTCTTAATGACCGCTTTTTCAGTTTGGCTCATGATCTCAAACCTCCTGCTAATTCTTCTAATGCTTGTTCATACTCTTTCTCATTTGGCGCAACACCGTGCCATGAGCAGATATTTTCCATGTAGGAAACGCCTTTGCCTTTAATCGTGTCTGCTACAATACATTTCGGCTTTCCATTTTTCATGTTTTTCACTTGATTCAATGTTTCGACTATCTCTTCCATCGAATGTCCGTCAATTCGCTTTGTTTCAAACCCGAATACTTCAAACTTCATTTCTATGTCTTGCAGCGGCATGATTTCCTCGCAGAAACCATCAATTTGCAGACGGTTATTGTCAACAAAAACAATTAAATTATCAAGACGATATTTGACTGCGGTTTGAACCGCTTCCCAAATTTGTCCTTCTTGACATTCGCCATCGCCTACCATCGCAAATACCCGATAATCTTTTTCATCCCGTTTACCCGCAAGCGCCATACCAACCCCACAAGAAAGTCCTTGGCCTAATGAACCTGTTGAAATATCAATTCCAGGGCATTTCTTCATATCAGGATGACCTTGGAACGGTGAACCGTACTGTCTCAATTTGTATACGTTTTCAAAAGGGACATAACCTTTTAGCGCTAAGGCAGCATATTGAATAGGTGCAACATGGCCTTTCGATAAAACAAAACGATCTCGATCTTCCCAGTTAGGATTTTGAGGATCGATATTCATCTCTTTGAAATAAAGGGCCGTGATGATATCAGCAGCTGATAAAGAGCCGCCAGGATGCCCCGATTGCGCTTCATAAATCATCGTAATCGCCGTTTGTCTAAGTTCAATCGCTTTTGCTTTTAAATTCGCCAAACTTACATCTTTCACTGGATCACCTCATTTTATTATTTGAAATCCAATCTTATATTCTTAGTTACTTGTTCACTTGTATGACAAGTAATTTATGAGAACACTATACAATTCTTGCAAGCATTTGTCTATCTATTTTTTGAATTTTTAAACAATCAATGCAGATTTGTATTAGATGCTCTTTAGATTACATAGAGCAAAATTTTAGAAAAACAGTATCCAACATAAAAAAACATCACTCGTCATTTTCATTGAGTGATGTTTCACATTCTGTATTTATCTCACTACCCCGTTTTCTTTTAAAAAACGCTCAAACAGCTGATTTCCTTCCTCTTCAATTTTGTCATCTTCAATAGAATACTCGCCAATCAACAGCCCTAAATCTTCATATTTTTCATAATGCTTTAAAAGCGTTATCCCATACCATGTATGATCAAAGAATAATTGCCACTTTCCTGTTTCTAAACTCTTAAAAAACACTCCTTCAACATCAAGACCCTGTTCGTAATAGCCAACATGTACATGCATGGTATCATCTAAACGACACATTTTATTCTCCTTCTCGTTCCCCGTAAGAATTTATAGATCTTGCTGAAAATCAATCGTCCTCAACTCCACCCATTCAACACTATCAGGTATCGATTTTGTTTTTAGAAAATGTTGAACGATTTCATAAGCTTGATGTCGATCGACGTAGCTGCATGAAGGTACATACAATGGTGCGCCTGCAACGACATGCTTGATCGTTTCTATCTTCTCTACTTTTTTAAAAGGAACCAAAAAATCTGGATATCTCATGAGAAAAAAGCCATAAGGTTCATGATAAAAGAAAACAAGACTTTCCGTTTCCCAATCTTCATCCACTTCAATAGAAGATTCTCCATTCCCTTGTTTCCAATAGTCTTCACCCTTATGGAAGAAGATTTCTTTCATCCATTCTTCTCCTGGATTTTCCACTGGAGCACCGGTTGGTCCATAATACAAAAACATTCCATTCTCTCCTTATTCATTTATTGATCCCTTGTTCTCTTTCCTTCAAATGTGTAAAATGCACGCGTCTGTTTATTTAATTTTAGCATGCTGAATAACTGTGGATTTAATTTTTCAGCATCCTGGATGCTTACCCATTTTACTTCTTCAATATCATGATCAGGATCTAAAATATTCATGTCTCCCCCGATGATTTCCGCAAAAAACGTAAAAATAAGTGCATGATGCATGTTATCTTGAAAAAGTATTTCTCTAACAGAATGAAGTTCATTTACTTTGATCACATATCCTGTTTCTTCTCTCACCTCACGGATCACAGCTTGCTGCAGATGTTCTCCTTTTTCCACTGCACCACCGGGAAACTCCCAATAACCTTTCACATTTTTCACCATGAGAATATGTTCATCCATGTCATAAATCAAAGCTGACACCACGTCTACTCTCTTCAACTGAATCCTCCTCACCCATTGTCGAAAATATAAAACGAGCTGTTCATATCAATCTTTTCTCATTATACTGTATCCTTGTTACGAAAGATTGGAGGGCTTAGCTCGTGGATCATTATGCTCTTATTGATTGTCCAAATCAGATTTACGAGGAACATCGTCTCTCTTTTGAGACAATTCAAGGAGTCAAACGAGAAAATCATTGAAAAACAGACAAGTAAAAAACCTCCTTCATTTAGCAGGAGGTTTGTTTATTTGATTCTCTTTCAATTGTTTCTCATCGTATAACAAATATCTGATCCGCTGTAGATAATGGAGCGCAATGTGAACGAGACAGAACATAAGCCCGATCATTGAAAGTATATAGATGGGCAGCATCAAACGAGGTACATTGTTTATGACAAAAGCCAAACCAACCACTGTCAGCATAACGAGACTTATAAATCTTATCAATACCATTTGAAGTCCCCCTTCATATTCACCATAACAGATTTTCCCTTTTTTTCATGACCTGCCTAAAAAAAGATGCGAATCCGCTAAGATTCACACCAAAAGGGGTATTACTTATTCGACTCACTTCTCTTCTCACGCGCTTCCTTCCACTGCTCAAGCTCAGATACCGTCAATAATTGATATCCTTGTTTGGTGAGTTCTTTGATAATCGTGACGGCTGCGTTGGCTGAGGTGTCATAGATGTCGTGCATTAAGACCGTTTCACCGCTAGATGCATGGGCTAGAATGTAGTTCGCAACGTATTGGCTATTTCGATATTTCCAGTCTTCAGGATCCACATCCCAAAGGGTCACTTTCATGTGAAGAGCTTCGTTGATTTGTCCATTTGTCCCGCCATATGGTGGTCTAAAATGAGTCGGTGTGAACCCGCTCGCTTTTTCAATGATTTGCTGCGTGTCTTCTACTTGTTTGATGGCTTGTTTTAAAGGGAGTCTTGTGAGCAAAGGGTGGTTATAGGAATGGTTTCCAATTTCATTTCCACCCTTTCTGATTTCACTTAACATATCGGGATAATACTGAACCCTGCTGCCTAATACAAAAAATGTGGCATGTCCTTTGTTCTCTTTTAATGCTGTTAAAATTTTTGAGGTCGTTGATGGATTGGGCCCATCATCAAATGTGAGTGCAATGGCTTTTTGATTCGGATGAAATGTGGATGTTTTCGGCAGTTTCACAATCTTTCTTGTTGGAATCGGTTCTTTTTTCTCGTTTTTGTTCATTTCTTTCTTCATATATTCAGGTTTTAATATTCCTTTCAGCAGTGTTTTCTTAATCGCTAACACTTGAGGCCCTTGATGATTTGGAGCGATTTGTCCTCTTGGAAAGTAGAATTCGATATAGCGATCCTTGATGGCAAAATACTGATAGTTCTTCGCCGCAGGAGACGTTCCCTGTTTGAGCAGCGGCTGATTTTCAGCTAGCGTTCGATCTTTTTTTAATTCCTCAAAAGTCATATGAGATAATTTTTGAAGATTGTCCTTCTTTGATAGAAAGATATCGTTGATTGATAAAAATGTCTGTTTCTTGAAATCAAAGTTCATCACCTTCGTTTGATTGACGCCTTGCTTTCCGCCCTTCACTTCATATGTATTGAATTTGATTGCGACTGTTTGCTTGGCATAATGAATGATCTCATAATCAATGTTTAATTCGTATCGTTTTTCTTCATTGACATCACTCGCTTGACTAAATGATGTTTTAAACTTTTCTAACGCTGTCTCTGCAAATCTTTTGATCTCCTGATCTAGTTTTTCTTGATGAAACAGCGGATAGTTGACAGCATATCTCATGAATTTCCCGTCATTCACAAGTGTGACAATTTCAACTTGTTTGTAGCTCGCATCTTGTTCTACTTTTTTTCTCTCTGTCCCGCTTGCTTGCTGGTTATGATAAAACGCAGCGATACCGATGACGATCGCAAGTCCACATAGGACGAGGCTGATCTTCCCTTTCGTTGGCACAATGATTCTCCTCTCGTGATGCCGTCCTGTCTGGATGACGTGTGTTTGTAGGATAGACTTTTCGCAGCCCCTTTTTAGTTTGCAAAAAACACATTTGTCACATTTTCGACATATTTTACGAGAGACATATAAAAAGGGCTTGATCGCTCAGCCCTTATTTTTGCATATACAGTTGGAATAACTTAGTTTCTTCATCAATAGAGCGTGCCTGGTCAAAAGCTGCTCTGACTGTCTTTGAGTTGTTCACCAGCTCATACAGCATGGTGAGAACAAAAATAAATGACGCATTTCCATCAATGTAGTCATCGGGCGCTGTATAGGATATCGCCCCTGTTTCTAAAAAAGCTTCTGCCACCTTTTTTTCGCCTAGTGTACAGCCTGTACATATAATGTGGACTCCATTTAACGAAGCATACCGCTTTATGTCATCTGCATCAAAAGCAGCACCTCTCGGCTCACCCTCTTCGTATACATCTTCTCCTAACTCCGGCATGAGAAACGCTCCTTCTTCTCCGTGAAAGGATAAAAGAATGAAATCCGTCTCGCCTCTATTCCTCCCGGATAATACATCAATCAGGTCATTCGGTCTGCCTATCCAATGCATATCGACTTTTGCTCCAAAGTTTTCAAGTGCTGCACGCAGCGCAAAGGATTCCAGCTCACTATTTGGTCCGGCTGCCAATGTGATGCGCATGACTGGCTGGCTCATTTATATCCCCTCCAAACGATGATAAACATAGCACCATTTTTTCCTCATCTACATAAGCACCATTTATTTTTAGTGCTTTTTCCTCTACCACATACGACTTAAATCCAACAGACTTGTAAAGATGTTTGGCTGAGTCGTTTGTTGTGACCACTGTTAAATACAGTTGTTCGATATCTTTTCTTTCGCGCGCAAAAGAAAGAACTTTTGTCAGGAGCGCTTTCCCAATTCCTTTTCCACGGCCATTAGCCTTTACATACATCGCTGCCACATTGGCACGGTGCTTTAATTTCTGCAAGGTTTCTTGTATGAGTGTAACCGAGCCGACCAGCTGACCTTGATGAAAGGCGCCGAATGTCCACATAGATTGTGTAGAGGCAAAACGAGCCTTATATTTATTCTTCGTATCTAGCTTCTCTTCCTCGTAACTCATAGCAAAACTCTCTGGATTTAATCGGAGTGCTTCTAATCTCAAGTTCGCATATTCTTGAGCATCTTCTGGTGTTAACAATCGAATATTCAGAAAATCGCCTCCATCAGAATGAATTGATACTTCCAATTTTATCTTGAAAGGCGCTTTTGATCAAAGAATATTGGTTCATTTACATATAGCACATTTCTTATAGACTTTTAGGCTCTCTTTCGTTTTTGTGAAAACAAGGTCATTTTGATCATGTTCACTCGATATTTCCTATCCAAAACGATTCTTTTCTCACTTATCTTTTCACTTTTTTTATATTAACCTATAACTAATTCATAAAAAAAAGAAAAAAAAGGATTGATATGAACAAAAACATATCATAAGATAGAATAGTAATAAAAAGACAAAAAAGGGAGGAATTTGATATGACAGAAACAAGAAATGAAATCAAACTACATGTTCTTTTTGGTGCTTTAGCAGTAGGATTCCTTATGCTAGCTCTTTTTTCCTTCTCGCTACAAGTACTGCCAGTTGCTGATCTAGCAAAAGAATTTGGTATTCCAGGCAGTGTTGCCGCTGTAGTTCTTAATGTGGTTGAAGCGGGTGGAGCTGTCACTACAATTGTCTCCATTTTAACTGCTGTAGGTTCAGGCGGTCTTTCTCTTATTGCTGCGGCTGGTAAAGAGACAATTCGTCAATACCTTAAAAACGAAATTAAGAAAAAAGGCCGTAAAGCCGTTATCGCTTGGTAATTTATTTAACGACTCAATAGAAGGAGACTCTGTTCTCCTTCTATTTAAATTTTAGTGCAGGTGAGAAGATGTTATATCCATTATTATCACTACTTCTATCCATTAGACTGGAGCAACAGTATTCTAATATCGCTCAGTTCGTTATACGAAAAATTCCATTTCTCAAGTCGTTTTCATCAAAACAGTACATATTTTTTTCTTGTATTCTTGATATCATATTCGGATGCATGATTGTATTCGTTATATCTTCATTTCTTTACTCCCCCGTCTATCAAATAGAATGGGAAAGTGCTTTTGTGATGTTTTTATTTCTATTTTCTATCGTCAAAGGAATTGAATCTTATAGAAGAACTCATCTTCTTCCTTTTAAAGAATTGATACAGCTAGCACCTGTTTCCTCTAGACAACTTTTTCAAACGCTTCTGTTTTCAGAATTGATTTGGCTTGTGTTTACGAGTTTGAGCACTTATTTGATCTATTTTTTGTTCCAATATGATATTGTTCAAACACACGATCTGGCATTCTGGTTAAAACATGTCAATGTGATGCTGACAAGTATCTTCCTATTTATCATCAGCAATAAGATATTCGGTGCTTATATCTATAACATCGTCGTGAAAAAAATCGGGGCTATTCGTGTCCTCTTTTTTGCAAGCATCGCTTTGCTTTTTTTCTTTTTCGGAAGGGTTCTCATATTAAACATCATTTTCCCTTTTTATCACACCTTCCGGCAACTATTTCAATCGATCTCATCGCTTGCAGAGGATTCGTTTTGGATCACTCTTTCAAACAAGCTGATCTCTTTATATCAACATGATCTTCAGCAAATGCATCATGCTTTATTTTCAGATGGCTCTGTTTTTCTACAATTTCAAGCTCTGTTCCATTCACCTATTACATTGATTGTTGTGCTATTAGGTAGTGCGCTTGTCATGAGAAGTCCTGTTCGATGGATTCCAACGGAAAAAGATCAAGACCAAAGCTCAAAGCATTTTCGGGATTTATTTTATTGGTACTTTCAAGTACTGCATAAAATTCAGGGTTCGCTGTTTAGACAAAATGTGTTGATCCAAAAAGACATCAAGCTGCTGAAAGAAAAAAGGTGGCTCTTATCTAAAGAATTTTTTAATTATATGTTCATGTCATATGAAGCCTTCTTTTATATTGGTGTTTTTACCGGATTGATCTCGATCATCGATCATCAAGCCTTGCAAATTCAGCTGCTATTCACACTCAATATTATGATACTAGCGAATCAATCTTATGAGATGAGAATGCTGACACCTTCTATTTTTGCTTTAAGTGCTGAAAAAAAGAACATTTGGCTTTACGAGCTTTCTCAAATATCTCTTTTGCAATTTTTCTTATCAAAAATCCAGTTATTTTATTGTTTATTTTCCATACCAGCGCTCTTTTTACTATTCATTAATCTATCTATTATGACTGTGTATCAACTGTTTCATGTTCAGATGCTCATTCAACTGGTGGTATTAGGGGTTGGCTTTTTCATTTTTCCTTTGATTCAGCTTTACTTGTTTCCATTCACAACGAAATTCAATTTTATTCATGAGCATGAAATAGGGACAACAAATGAGGAACTAGAGATCATCGATAAAGGTCAGGCATTTGCAAGAAACTTTCTTGTTCTGCCTTTTATGTACTATTTGATTTTGACCTCTTTTCTCCCTATATTGCAGCAATCCTCAGGGCTCGTAAACGTGCTGTTCGCTATATATTTTGTGATCGTTTCAGTGATTTGCTGGATATTATGCCGCAAGACCATTTATAAAGGAATTGAGTATGTTGAAAAAAATAAGATATTTTCTATCGGAGAATAGATTGATTCTACGCCTCGGCTATCTTTATGCCAGTGTATTTATTGTAGCTTTGCTCATTGGAAGTCTCCTTCCTTATGATCAGATTCCTTATTTAAAAAAGGATGAAGACATGTTTTTTCTCTCTATTTTTTCAAACAATTTACAGGTTGGGCTTGCCATTCTAGGTATCGGGGCTTTTACTGGCGGCATTATGTCTGCTGGCATTCTTTTTTATAATGGCTATATCATTGGAAAACTCATTCAGTTTTTGATAGCTCAGCATGAAGTGCAGCAGTTATTCACTGGCCTCATGCCACATGCTTTTGTTGAGGTTCTTGGTTTGATCCTATTTTCAATCGTCAGTGCTTTTCCATTTATTTATCTTTACCGGTTTATGAAAGGTAAGGCCATTGATGTAAGAAAGCTGACTCGGACTGTGATTCAGTTAATCTTTGCCGCTGTAGTGCTCTTGTTGATTGCCTCTCTTTTAGAGGAATATGTCAGCCATGTACATCTATCTTAGAAGAAAGGAGAATGTGGTTCTATGGAGCTACTTCTACGCCCTAAGCAATTTTTCAACCAACATCAATCGACCAAAACTGTTATAGGCTTAGTCTTACTATCTTTATTTGTTTCAACTGTTTTTTTAACATTTTTCATTATTGATTTGTTAGTAGAGGAACCATTATCTGCGGGAAAACAATTAGCCAGCATTGTGTTTATCTTTTTACTGACAATCCCACTTTATTTCATATTGAATTTTCTCGGTACTGTCGTGACTTCAATTTATATGTACTTTTTTCATAAAACGTTTATTTTGCGCAAAATGTATTTTGTCATCTTGCTTTATAATGCGTTTCTTCTATTAGTGAATAGCGCAGCAATCTATTGTGTGATGGTACTCGATTTAGATCATTATTTTATCTTCATCCAAGCGGTTTCGTTTTTGATCAACTTGTACCTTTTACGCATCCTATATGATGGGATCATTTATTATGCTAAAGGGTCAAAAAAAGCCGCCCTTGCGACCGTCATCTTGTATATGCTGGTGACCACTGTTTTTGTTATTGGAGGATTTATCAATGGCTAGTTTGCAAGTGTCTCAGCTATCTTTTCGTTATGAAACAACTGAAGAAAGCTCTCCCCTCCTTGATCAAGTATCCTTTCATCTGAAAGAAGGTGATCGTGCTTGTATTATCGGAAAAAACGGCAGCGGTAAATCGACACTTTTAAAGATCATCGCAGGTCTGCTTCCTTCAGTATCCGAAACGGTTTTACTCAATGAACAGCATCATCCTGGGTCAGCTCTTTATAAAGGGTTGGTCGCGTACATCCCAGATAAGCCTTTGGTTTATGATGCGCTGACTGGTATCGAGCATATGACTCTTATACAGTCGCTATGGAAAATGAATCAGTCAGAAAAAGAGGTATACAAAAAGACCTTTCTCTCGCTTTGTGATGCATTTGATTTAACTCATGCACTTAAGATGCCTGTCAAACAATATTCACTAGGTATGAGATATAAGCTTTTCTTTAATTGTATGGCGGCCAGATCACCAGAGCTAATCATTCTTGATGAACCTTTTACATCTCTTGATGAGGCATCTCAAATGCAGTCTATTTCTTTATTAAAAGAAGAATTCTCTGATCAATGTGTTTTATTTACAAGCCATCAGCGCTACCTTTATTCAGAATTAGGAAATCGTTTTTTCGAGCTTGATCACGGACAACTAAATGAGCGTTAAACATACAAAAGGCATCCCATCACAGGATGCCTCACTTCTTTATACCATTATCTTACCATTTACAGCGTTTGACCGGGCGGCAGCAAGGATTTTTGATATCGCTGCCACAGTCATATTCTTCCACAATATACTCATTTCGAGTAGATTGCGTCACAGGGTAGTAGTTTTCAATTCTTTTGATGTTTTTATTGACGTTTGTGATATGAGTTGGATGAATTTTTCTAATCGTTTGTTCATTTGTTGTCGTGTTGACAATTTGACGTGTAGGGGATACAACCGTTTCAACTTCTCCATGATTCCCTCTGCGAGGCCCAAAGAAAAAATTGTCTAATCGATTCCGGCTCATTCTCAACACCCCTTCAAGTTGTCTTTCACTTACACTCTATCGTATGTCAGAGGCACGATCAGTGATTAGATGCTTGTCTATTTTTGAAAAAATCCGCTTGTGATCTAGTAGTCTCTTTCTTTACAATAGGACAATTTTAACATATTATACAAATGATCTCTTGTGAAGGAAAGGACATTCATTGATGACGACAAGACATAAACTTTTTTCATTTTTCATCCTGCTCGTCGTAGTTATCACCCTTCCCTTGCTGTCGCCTATGATTTTTACAAATGCGACTGAAAGAGGAGCGATACGGCAGGCCATTTATCAAGAAGGCTACCCTTACCAAAGCTATTTTGCTATTTTGCAAAAAAAGGACGATGTAGACCCTCAATATGGTCAGCTGTATGATGTGTATTGGCAGGCTTGGAAAAGCGAGACAGGAATGACACCTTCCGTCTGTTATTCAAAAAAGATAGAAGACCATGAATATAAGGTCAGCTGCGGAACTGCACCATAACATTTTTCAATAACTTTAAAATTAGAGGTGAACGATTTGATCAACACAACACAAACCATCGAACGAAACAAACTGGACATTGCACTTGAACTGACGCAATTGCATTTGAATCGATATGAAGCAAATCATCCTGATCAGCTGAGTGAAATTTATGCGAAATATTATGCGCTTCTTGAAGTACTGGACGTATCCTCATCTGATCAATTAATGGATTTACTGCCAGATGAACTGAAACAAATACTTGATTAAAAAAGCCATCTATCCACACAGGATAGATGGTTTCCTTTAGACACGTGCAGCCATATCGGTTTCGATTTGCTCTAAGCTTCTTCCTTTTGTTTCGACTAATACAAAGCGCGTGAACAACAGGCCAATTAAGCAGATGACCCCAAATGAAGAGAAAATGACGCCAAAGCTGAATTGGTCAGCCAAGATAGGAAACACAAGGCCAACTGCTAATGATCCCGTCCAGTTAAAGGCAGAGGAAATGCCCGCTCCAATACCCCTGACAGAAAGTGGGAAAATTTCACCGATGATAATCCATGTGATCGGTGCCCATGAGAAGGCATAGCACAAAATAAAGCAGCAAAGTGAAATCAATGTGACCCAGTTTAATATGCCTTCACTCACTCCGAGCGCACCTAATGCCGCTGGTGCAAAGAAAGACAGGGCCATCCCCGTTCCCCCAACTGTGAGAATCGTTCGGCGGTCGAACCGGTCGACGAATTGTAAAAAGATTACGGTCGTCACAACAAATATGACACCAACAATGACGGTAAAACCTGCGGCAACTTGCGGAGCAAGACCTACATTTCTTGCGATACTCGTTGCATAATACACAATGGAGTTCGCCCCCTGTATTTGCTGGAGTGTCGCCATTCCGACCCCAATAAAGAGAGCCATTCGGAATTTCTTTTGAAATAATTCACGAATGCCTGAGCGTTCTTCTTTTGCCACTTCTAAAATTTCTTGCATTTCTGCTTCAATCTCTTCACGTGATGAACGAAGTGATCCTAATACTTCACGTGCCTTATGAGCCATTCCGTGTTTAATTAAATATCTTGGAGATTCAGGAAGTTTCAGCATGCCAATATAAAGCACGATCGCAAATAAAGCAGCACTTCCCAGCATCCAACGCCAGCTGTCTGGAATTGGTTCAAACACAAATGCGACGATATAGCTAAGCAATAATCCACTCACAATCATCAGCTGATTCAGGCCGGACAATTTCCCGCGAATTTTAGCTGGAGCGATTTCAGACATGTAAGCAGGCACGAGCGATGAGGCTGTCCCTACAGCTGTTCCTAAGAAAATCCGGGCAATGGTTAATGAGATTTCTTCTGGTGCAATGGCTGAGCCAAGCGCACCGACAAAAAAGATAATCGATGACACCAAAATGAGCTTTCTGCGGCCAAACTTATCCCCCATCAGACCGCTTAAAATGGAACCAATGATCGCCCCGCCCATTAATGAAGAAACGACGATGCCAAGCCATAACGGGCTGAGCTGAAATTCTTCCTGAATGTGCCCTTCTGCCCCTGCGATAATACCAATATCATATCCAAATAAGATACCTGCAAAGGACCCGAAAAAGAAGATAAATTTACTTGATACTTTTTTCTCCAAGTGGATGACCCCCCCTCACTTAATAAACCGCTTTCATTTCTCCCTGCCATTCTACCGTTCACAGTAGAATGCATTTCACCCTTCTTTATAAAACCACATATTCTGCATTCACAAGCTTTGCAAAATGAACAATTTGATCAACTGTTAAATTGAGAGATACGACTGTATGATGACCTCCGCCGTGCTTAATCCATGCTTTGATGCCATCTTGAAAGTTCGGTTTGATTTTCCAGAGGACTCGTGCCACCGGTAAATGTGGTGCTGCTTCCTGCGGCTCAAAGGCTTCTACTTCTTGAATCAGCCATTTGAAATGTGTTCCAAAATCAGCAATGGAGACAACAACGCCCTCGCCTGCTTTTCCATCAAACACAAGACGTGCTGGGTCTTCCCGGTTTCCAATGCCTAGCGGAGACACGACAATGACAGGTTTTGTATGTGCAAGCGCAGGATCTACTTCTAGCATATGAGATTGCAGCACTGCTTCCTGACCAGCAGTCATTTCATATGTGTAATCTTCCATAAAACCAGTCGATTGATGATGGCTCATCACCTTTAATAAACGATCCAGTGCGGCGGTTTTCCAATCCCCTTCACCCGCAAAGCCATATCCCTTTGCCATCAGCCGCTGAACGGCTAAACCCGGAAGCTGCTTCATGCCATGTAAATCTTCAAAGTTTGTCGTAAAGGCATTGTAGCCGCCTTCATCTAAAAAACGTTTGATGGCAATTTCATATCGTGCCTGCACTTTCACACTTTGTTCCCATTCTTCCGCCGAATAGCTCCCATAATCCACGTCATATAATGTTAAGTACTCAGCAAACAGAGCATCAACTTCTGTTTCTTCCACAGCATTTACATAGTTCACAAGATCGCCAATTCCAAAGTAATCAACGGTCCATCCCAGCTGGATCTGCGCTTCAATTTTATCTCCTTCTGTCACCGCAACGTGGCGCATATTGTCACCAAACCGAGCCACTTTAATGTGGAAGCTCTCATGATAGGCAGCCGCAACGTCCATCCAATCAGCGATTTGCTGCTTCACCTCCTGCTTCGACCAATGACCTGCAACGATTTGGTTTTGCTTATTTAAACGTGCATTGATATAACCGTACTCTCTGTCTCCATGTGCCGATTGATGGAGATTCATATAGTCCATATCAATCGTGTCCCATGGAATGTTTTCATAGTATTGCGTGACGAGATGCAAAAGAGGCTTTTGCAAAAGAGACGTACCACGTATCCACATTTTTGCTGGAGAAAACGTATGCATCCAAGTCATCACACCGATGACCTCATCACGATAGTTGACCTCTTTCATCAGCTGTGTGATTTGATCCGCACTGACCGCCAGTTCCTGCAGAATAATTGGATAAGGCAGCAAACCGCTCTCATTTAAGGCATCTGTTATCTTTTGCGCATCTGCCTTCACTTGCTTCAGTGCCTCGTCCCCATATAAGTGCTGTGACCCGACGACAAACCAACATTCTTTCTTCTGACTTGTTAACATAGAAATCCCTCTTTTCTTTATCTTGAAGGTTTTTGTCCGTAATACGCATGTGTTCCATGTTTTCTTAAATAATGTTTATCTAAAATCACCTGCGGAAGAGGCTCTGCATATTCGTTCAATTGCTTTGCAAACAGGTTCATTTTCGCTACTTCATCTAAAATGACACTGTTCGTTACCGCACTTTTTGCATCTTTTCCCCACGTAAAGGGACCATGACCTTGTAGCAAAATACCAGGAACCGCCATGACATCTATTTGTCTTTTCTCAAACGTTTCAATGATCAAGTGTCCTGTTTCCACCTCATACCCGCGATTCACCTCTTCTTCTGTGAGAAATCGAGCGCACGGAACAGGTCCGTAAAATGTATCTGCATGTGTTGTGCCCATTGCTGGTAAATCAAGTCCAGCTTGCGCCCATACCGTTGCCCACATTGAATGGCTATGTGAAATGCCGCCAATTTCCTCAAAGTGTTTGTAAAGAACAGCATGTGTGGCAGTATCGGAAGAAGGATTGAATTCTCCCTCGACCACTTGACCGTCAAAATCGACCACGACCATGTCTTTTGCTGATAATTTGTCATACGCTATGCCGCTTGGCTTAATGACAAACAGTCCACTGTCACGATCGCACGCACTGACATTGCCCCATGTAAATTTCACAAGTCCGTACTTTGGTAGATCTAGATTTGCTTGAAACACTTCTTCTTTTAACCGCTCTAACATACAGGTGCCGCTCCTTTCTGTGGCGTCAAATGTTCTACTGCCGCTTTTTCTATCGGGAGTCCTTCTTGATAGCGCTTTATAAATTCCTCAAAACCTTTAACATCCAGTGGATCAGGATCAATAAGCTCTTCTAATGTATGGGCAAATACTTGATGCTTGAGAAAATGGCTCAGTGTTTGCTGCTGGTGATTGATCATATATGAAGCAAGGACCGCCATCCCAAACGCACCGCCTTCTCCCGCCGTTGATACGACGGATACAGGTGTCCCGAGTGCAGCAGCGACCATTTTTTGTCCAACTATCGGTGTTTTAAATAAACCGCCATGTCCTAGTAAGCGATCAATCTTGACTTGTTCATGTGCTTTTAACCGATCCATCCCGATTTTCATTGCGCCAAATGCAGAGAAGAGATGCGTCCGAATGAAATTAGCAAGGGTAAACCGGCTTTGAGGAGATCTAACAAAAAGGGGTCTTCCTTCTTTTAGTCTCGTAATATTTTCACCAGAATAATAGCCATAGCTTAAAAGCCCGCCCCCATCATGATCTGCTTCTAAAGCTTGATTTAATAGAGTTTCGTACAATCTTTCTGTTTCAACTGGCTGACCCATTGCTTCAAACGCTTCTCTGAATAGATTCATCCAAGCGTTGAGGTCACTTGTACAATTGTTGGCATGAACCATCGCGACTGGCAGGCCATCTGGTGTCGTGACAAGATCCACTTCTGGGTACACACCTTTTAGATGATGTTCTAACACAATCATGGCAAATACAGATGTCCCAACTGAAATATTCCCAGTTCTTTTTTCCACACTGTTTGTTGCGACCATTCCTGTTCCTGCATCACCCTCTGGCGGGCAAAAAGGGATACCTGGCTGCAACTGTTTGCCTTGGTCTAAAATCGCTGCTCCAGCTGCTGTTAACACACCAGCTTCTTCGCCTGCTAAATAGATGCGCGGCAAAAGATGACGAAGCTTCCACGGGTAGCCTTTTTCTGCAATCAATGCTTCAAATTGATGAAGCATCACTTCGTTGTAATCCTTCGTTTTTTCATCAATGGGGAACATTCCCGACGCATCGCCAATTCCGATGGCCTGCTTCCCTGTTAACAGCCAGTGAATGTAGCCGGACAAAGTGGTCACATACTCTAACCGGGACAGATGTTTTTCCTCTCCTAGTATCGCTTGATATAAGTGAGCGATACTCCATCTTTCTGGAATATGAAATTGGAATACATCTGTTAGCTTTTGACTCGCCTCGGTCGTTGTTCCATTCCGCCACGTTCGAAACGGGACGAGGAGCTCTCCTGTATGATGACAGGCGACGTAGCCATGCATCATCGCAGATATCCCGATGGAGCCAATGGTTTGAATCGTCACCCCATACAATTGTGCAGCCTGTTCTTTCATCTGTCGGTACGCCACTTGAAGACCTGTAATGATCTCAATTAAGTTGTACGTCCATATTCCTTCTTGAAGAGAACTTTCCCATTCAAATGCACCTTGCGCAATTGGCTGAAACTCTTCATCTATTAAAATGGCTTTAATTCGTGTCGAACCAAACTCAATGCCCAAAGATGTCCTGCCTTCTCTAATGGCTTTGGCCGTCTCTTCACGATTCATTTTGTTCACCCCCATAATGATAGCGGTTTCAAATATCTATTTCGTTTGATCCATCTTTACCTGTGCACAAAAACAATATAATATTTGTACGTACATATGTCAATAATAAATATAGTTGTGCATACACAATCAGACAAAAACTTTCATATTCTCTAAGGATTAGACGGTAGACACTGCAAGCGCCTGTTTTTGATTGAGCAACCATGTTAAAATATGTCCATACAAGTTCTTCTCAATCCGAGTAGAGGATCAACTGTGAAAGAAGTGAAACGATGAAAAAGAAGTACCAGATCATTATGGATGATATAAAAAGCAAAATACTGACAGGGGATTACCGGATCGGGGAGCGTATTCCAACCGAATCAAGCTTACAAGAGATGTATCAAGTAAGCCGGCATACGGTGCGAAAAGCCATCTTGGAATTATCAAGTGAAGGTTTTTTACGAAGCGAAAAAGGCTCGGGCACATTTGTCACCAATCAATATCAAACAAAACCTGCTGGACATGCTCATATGAAAACGATTGGTGTCATCACCACATACATATCAGATTACATTTTCCCGTCGATCATTCGGGGCATCGAAAGCCGATTAAATGAAGAGAACTATTCTTTGTTACTGGCGAGTACAAATAACGATGTGGAACAGGAGAAAAAAGCGCTTGAAATGATGCTGTCCTTTGGTGTGGACGGATTAATTGTCGAACCGACAAAAAGCAATTTATATAATCCAAATATTTCGTACTACCTATCCTTTAAAGAGCAGGATGTCCCGCTTATTATGATCAATGCCTACTATGAGCAGTTAGAGGTTCCCTTCCTTTGTTTGGATGATGTGAAGTCCAGCTATTTAGCGACAAAGGAGCTGATCACCTCTGGACATCAGCACATTGGACTGATTTCAAAAACAGATGATTTACAAGGGAAATATCGAATGAAGGGCTATATTCAGGCACTTGGTGAAGCCAAGCTCAATTTCCTGCCAGAGCATGTCCTTTTTTTCGATACAGAATCGAAGCAGTATTTGGGGGATCATATCAAAACCTTTTTACAAGCGCACCAGCTTGAGCTGACCGCCCTTGTTTGCTATAACGATGAAGTCGGATTAGAAGTAGCAAATGTATGTAGTGAAATGGGTTTATCTATTCCAGATGATCTTTCCATTATTGGACAGGATAACTCGTATATTGCCCAAAAAAATGCCCATGTGAAACTGACAACGCTGACACACCCTCAAGAGCAAATGGGACGAGATGCGGCAGACTGGATGATTAAAAAAGTACAAGGGAAAAAGAATCTCCCTGATCAAACATTTTATGAGCCTGAACTCGTTCCTGGTGAAACGATTAAAGCGCTTAACGCAAGAAAAAATGAGCCCTCTTCATAGGAGGCTCATTTGGCTTTAGGCTCTTGTTCAACCATATTCATCACATCATAGGCAATTCGGTCAGGAGAATCTTGCGTGATACGATTGCGATAGTTAGACAAGACGACCACTCCTGTTTTTGAATGCGGGCGGAAGCCCATGAAGCTGGAGAAACCAGAAGTTGCACCATTATGGCAAATCAATCCCGTATCATCTATGACCCACCCAAGTCCCATTGACATGTTTTTCCCTATCTTCACCTTTGGCTCGTGGGTCAATTTCCATGGAGAAGCGACGTCTGCACTCATATGCGCAGAGAGAAATGAAAGCAAATCAGTGATCGTCGAACGAATCGCACCAGCCCCTTGATAGTCATGCATCTGAAGCGGAGGAACCTCTTTTCCATTCTCTTGATGACCGAGGATCATCTTCTCTTTGACATCCTCCTTGATCGTAATAAAGGTGTTCGATAGTTTCAGCTCATCCACGATATATTCAGTCAGCAGCTCTTCATATGTTTTGTGAAGAGACCATCCCATGATCAACCCGAGAAGTCCCATCCCTACATTGGAGTAACGAGATGGGTATTCTTTTCGCTCATTCCATTTTTTCGAGTGTAACAGTTTCATTAATTCATCAAGGGAGTATTGACAGTACATATCTCTTCTCACTTTTGGAAGGAACCTTAGTTGTAAATCTCTGAGAAAACGATGTGAAGGAAGTCCAGACGTATGGGTTGCCAGCTGTTCCAATTGGATAGGGTGATTCTTTCTTATTTCGGGACAATACAGTGAAATGGAATCGTCTAGCTTCATCTGCCCTTTTTGAATCATGCTTGCTAATATACTTGTCGTAAAGACTTTTGAAATAGAGCCGATTTCAAAAATGACCTCCTCAGGCTGCACGCGCTGCTGTATGGGGTGATCTCCGAAATGAAAAACGTGTCTTTCTCCTTGATGAATCAGTCCGATCACAAGCAGTGCCTGTTTCTTTTTCTCCGTATAAGAAGAGGCAATTCGCTGTACTTCTTGTTTGAGCATCATCAATGGATCATCATCCTTCCCCTTCATTTTGATCTACAATCAATTGATCAAGCTTTGTATAAATGGATGTCAATGTGTTGATCTCTTCGAGGCTTAATTTTGAATAGTATTTTTCAATGATCGCAAGTTCTATCTTTCTCATATTCTCCAAGTACGTCTTTGCCTTTTCAGAAAGTTCAACGTGCAATTCCCGACGATTTTGCGGGTTGATGGTGCGGCGAACCCATTCTTTTTTTTCAAGCGTGTTTAACAACTGGCTCACAGCACTTTGGGTGATGCCTAGTTGCTGAGCAATTTGAATAGGTGAGCTTCCCCCTTTTCGCTCTACGAAATCAAGGACAATATGCTGCTTATCAGTTAACTCATCTACAAATAACTCTTCAAACTCTAATCGGAGCTTTTGATGGATGCGCGCTTCGATTTGGTTTAACTCTTGGATCATCGTTGTTTTGGATGTCACTGTCATCACCTTCATAATTAAGATAACTTAAGCATAAAGGTATATTAATTATTAATCAACAAAAATCCCTATCTTTTATCAAAGATAGGGAAAATGCCGATTATACTTCTTCTTTAGGTGAAGGTACTGCACATACGCCATCTGCACATGCTTCTTCAAATGAAGCATCAGCCGCTTTCTCCGTTTGCGCTGCCTCTTCTGTCCAAGCCGTTTCAAGTGCACGAAGGAACGTATCTGCTGGCTGTGCACCAGCAACCGAATATTGATCATTGATCAAGAAAAAAGGCACAGCAGAAATCCCGAGCTGTCTTGCTTCTTTTTCATCTTCTCGTACATCGTCTGCAAATTCTTGCCCGTCTAGAACCTTTTGTACTTCGTTCTGATCAAGACCTGCTTTTTCTGCGATATCTAAAAGGGTTTGACGATCACCAACATGCTTTCCATCTGTAAAATACGCTTGAAACAGCTCTCCCATGACAAGATCGCCTTTTCCCATTTTTCCAGCATATTGTGCGAGCTGGTGGGCATCAAAGGTGTTTGTCAAAACGAGTGGATCGAATTGAAAATCGATTCCTTTCTCCTTGCCCGCCTGTTTCACCTGTTCATTCATTGCGATGGCCCGGCTACGGCTCATGCCATATTTTTTGACAAGCATATCATGCACATCATAATCCACTGCAACAGGTGCATTCGGATCAAGCTCAAAGCTTTTAAACTCTACTTCTACCTGTTCTTTATGAGGGAATTGCTCAAGCGCTGTTTCCAACTGTTTTTTTCCTATATAACAAAAAGGACAGGCGATATCTGACCAAATTTGCACTTTCATCTTCATCTTCCTTCCGTTGCTTACGTTTTTTCTTTCGAGATGTAACTATTATAGTTACATCTTATCCTTTATGTCAAGTGATCCTTCTTTTTAAGTACCATGTATTAAAAAAACCTTTCCTTCAAAAAAGGAAAGGTTTTCATCACGGCTATTCTAAGTTCGCATGGTGACCGTACATTTTATGGGTGTCGAGCTCTTTCATTTCCATCAATCTCAAGATGACCGCATCGTACATAAGAAGCAAAGTTTGCTCAAATAATGAGCCCATCGGCTGAATCGTATGATGGTTTCCTTCATGTTGATCCTTTGGCGCACCTGACAGTAAGATGACTTCATCCGATAGATCAGCTATAGGTGACTCAGCTGAAAGTGTGAACGACGCCACGCTTCCGCCAATCGCCCTTGCCTTTTTCGCGAGCACAAGCAGCGTCTCTGTTCGGCCAGAACCGCTCCCTACAATCAATAAATCCTCAGATGTAAAAGCAGGCGTATTCGTTTCACCGATCACATAAGCTTCGACACCAATATGCGTGAGTCTCATCGCAAACGATTTCCCCATCAAACCAGACCTGCCAGCCCCTGCGACGAAGACCTTTCGAGCCGCTAAAATGCTTTTGACAAGCTGCTCTGCTTGTTCGTCTTGAATCGCGGGCGAGTGCTCAGAAAGCTCGCTTAGAATCGCTCTCACATAGTCACTTGTTTTCATGATTGTGCAATCAACTGCTTCATTTGCGCAGCCACTTCTGCTTTATTGTCTTGGCTCGCAATGCCGCCGCCGACAATAATCAAATCTGGATTTAATTTGACGACTTCAGGTAACGTATCAAGCTTAATACCGCCTGCAATCGCTGTTTTTGCCTGTTTGACCACTTGTTTAATGGTCATGAGGTCATCAAATGAGTTTTGACCAACCGCTTGCAGGTCATAACCTGTGTGCACACAAATATAATCTACCCCAAGCTCATCAAGCTCTTTCGCGCGGCCGGCGATATCTTTGATCCCAATCATATCGACTAAAATTTGTTTCCCTCTTGCTTTTGCTTCTTTCACCGCTCCTTGGATAGACATATCTTCCGCTGCCGCAAGAATGGTCACGATATCCGCTCCAGCCTCAGATGCCTGCTGCACTTCATAACCGGCAGCATCCATAATTTTGAGATCCGCCAGCACACGTAAATTCGGAAACGCCTGTTTAACTTCTTTTACAGCACGAAGTCCTTCGTTGATCACAACAGGTGTCCCAATTTCCACCACATCAATAGACGCTTCTACTTCTTTGATCAGCTCGATCGCTTCTGGTATATTCACTAAATCTAACGCTAATTGTAATTTCATCTACATTCACTCCTGTTTCATCATGTCATCTTCAAGAGCTCCGCGGATGATGCATCTTGAATCTTTCTTGCATGAAACGAGTATAACAACAGGAATGGCGCAATCCTAGTACGCACTTTTTTTTTACATACTATACTTTTTCGCATATGGGCACAAAAAAGATACTGTCTTTCGACCAGTATCTCAGCGTGTAGACAAACCCTCGCATTCGGTGTCAGTCCTGCGTGGTGGTGCTCACGAATATCAAATTCGCTCCGCGCCAGTACTCGTCCTTCCTAGGGCTGCAAAGGTTTTCTATCACGCTGAAAGGAAGACAAAGGGCTAAAATCAATTCATTTTAGCCCTTTGTCAACAATCTGAGATACTGTCTCTCGTTCAGTATCTATTTGTAGGTATTTCTATTTATCGTCCTTTAAAAAATTGCTGTCGAGATATTGTTTGCCCCAATCATACATCGCCTCTAAAATTGGCATTAAGCTTTCTCCGAGTTCTGTGAGAGAATACTCAACCTTTGGCGGAACGACAGGATAAACCTCCCGGTGCACAATGTGATCTTCCTCTAATTCTCTTAGCTGATTGACAAGCATTCTTTGCGTAATTCCAGGCATTAACGACTTTAACTCACCAAACCGTTTTGTCCCTTCTCTGCCAAGGTGCCATAAGATCAACATTTTCCACTTACCGCCGATAATATTCAGCGTCAGCTCTTTTTCGCAATTGAACACTTTATTTTCCATACGTGATGACAACAACATACACTCCTTTAATTTCAAACCACTTTATCATATACTTCGGCAAAATGGATTGCCCTAGCATACAGTCTTTGTTATTGATTTTGTTTTTTGACGAAAGCCATCACAGCCTTTGTCATCTCTTGCGCTTCTTTTGGCGCTCTGTCAGATCCAAACCATTTATTTAAATCACTGTGGCTCAGCGAATGAACCCGAAACACAAACCGTGAGCCTTGATCATGGTTCAGTTTTTCTGCAAATCGGTACACCTCTGGATTTTCCCAGCCTGTGACCAAATAAACAGGCGGTACATTCTTTTGATTCATATAAGTGACCGGTGATGCCTTTGTCCAGTTCTTCTCCTGTTTGCCAAACACTTTTTTATACGATGGAATGGCTTGTATAAATTGATTGATGTTTAACGGCCCATCTAAAATCACGATAGAATTAATCGTTTTTGGCGACAGCCCCACACGTTTTAAGTAAGTCGAATCTGTAGCAACCAATGCTGTCAAATGACCACCCGCTGAGTGACCCATGACATTGATTTTTGACGAATCGATTTGATATTCATCTGCATGATCCTTGACCCATTTAATAGCGCTTGCCGTATCATCTGCCATCTGCTCATAATTGGCATAAGGGTGAAGCCTGTAATTCATTGAAACAAACACATACCCTTGACCCGTAAAATAATCAGCCTTTGAAGCGACTCTATTCTTATCGCCGCCTGTCCAGCCGCCGCCATGGAGATAGATCATGACTGGATGCTTCTTCTTGTCTTCATCTTTTCCCTTTGGCATATACATATCGAGTGTTTGCTGTTTGTTTTGTGTGTCTGCATAATGGATGTTCGTCGTCGGCTTAGGCTGGTTGAAGCGGAACACAAAAAATGCGCACACCAATAAGCCAGCGATGACTGCCGCAAATAAGAGCCATTTCATGATTCGATTCAATGTCATTGCACCTTTCTGTGTTGGGATGGGGAAGACTGAATGTCCAATAAAAACTAGAATCGTCTGTTAAGTACAAACCTTTGATTTAAACAGAAGGTAGATTGGTGAATTTTAGATGTATGTCGGCTTGAATCACAGATTCAAATGGGTTGTGCACGTCAATACAATAGATCAAGTCGTTATGTTCATTATACTCTTTAAAGTAGTGAAATTCATTGATTTGCTTTAGATGATTGATTTTGAAATCAGGGATTTGTTTCTGGATTTTTTCATATAAAAACCAAAACATAATAAGTGATACCGCTTAAAATATTTCCAATTAGATAATAAGAAAAGCTGCCAAGTTTCCTTGACAGCTAACAATGGTTGCTTCAAAAAAGTTTCTCAACAAATTGTCAAATGAAAAACAGTTACTTTTCTTAGATTTCCCAAATTTGTATATTAATCAAAAGCTAATTCAGGAATAATTACTGGCTAACTCTCCCCAAAACTCGTCAAATTTTTTTCCATCACTAAATAGTAGCGCTAACCACTCTTTCAAATTACTATTCAGAGGTTTCCAACCATCTTCTGATAATAAATTTTGCATAGAATATTTTTTAGATTTTGTGGCTAAAATACAAATTTCCAAATCCCTATCTCCCCAAATTGCCCAATCCAAAGAATGAGATAACCAAACAACGATATTTGAGTTAGTGAAAATATCATCAGCTATAGAATCTTCTGGGCTAGTCCAAAGTGCATTTACATAATCCTCACCAGAAATTTCAACACTTGTTCTTAGCCAATTATAATAACCAAATTCCTTCAAATAATATTCTACTGGATCTGGCTTAAGGACCGCCGTTAAAAAGTCCTTATCTTGTGTTAAAACTGATAGCTTTTTTATTGTTGTTAAAACCTCATCACTCAATGCCCAATCAAACTCTTGAAACAAAAAATAATTAAAATTCTCTCGAAATACTTGATGAGGCAAATGTTTTTTTGTATAAAAAGCTTTTTCAATCATAACTTTATATTTCTTGAATTCATTATCTGAATTAATAAATAAAGCTTTACTGTTAACCAATAAAGAACACCTACTTCTTTAATCTTATTTTAAGAGAAGGACGCTTGGCTCCTTTTGGAATGTAATCAGCAGAAGGGCCATCATAATCTCTTGACTTATTTCTCAGTGTATATCTTGATCCTTTTTTACTCATAATGATTACTTGCCTATCTTTACTTATTGACTTTTTCCATCCTTGCCTTCTAAGATTTTTCTCAAAATTCCTTTTTGTTACATTAGTAGCCCTGTTATTAACTATAGCTGTTTTCTTTTTTACATTTCTATAACTAGAATATGTTCTTTTTGCTTTAACTTTCTTCCTTGAAAGTTTATAAGACTTCTTCCCAGCACTAAATACCTTTTTCGCTCCCTTTAACTTTCCACCACCCAAAAATCCTGATGCTGCTGCAACTGCTGTACCTTTCCAGCCTTTACCCGATTTATAAGCTTTGTATCCATCATATACAGCAAATCCTGCATTGACAACAAACCATACCCAATGACCATCCGGGTCAACATTCATGACTGGGTTGTTGTTTCCATAGGTATATCCGTTTTGATCTAGTGCATCTCCATCGCTTCCTGGGTCTGGGTCAAGTGATAGGAATACGCCATTTTTTGGTTCATAGTAGCGGGCGATTAGATAGTAAAGTCCTGTTTCTTCGTCGAAGCGGTAACCAGCATAGCGATATGGGTTTCCTTTTACTTCTTCATTTTCTTTTACTTTTGTTGGAACGCCCCATGTATCGTATTCGTACTCAGCAACGATTTTTCCTGCACTATTTGTGATGGCTATGACATCACCGTGTGCATTGTAGTGATAGAAATATTTGTTTCCATTTTGCGTGAATGCAAGGAGTTGTCCACTCTCACCGTATGTGTATGTTTTTGTGACTTCGTTGTCTCCATCTGTTTCGTATAAAACATTCAGACTATCACCGTCATAAAAATAATTGGTGACTTTTCCATTCACTGTTTTTTGAATTCTATATCCACGCTCATCATATTTGTAAGTGACAAATGGCTTGTCTTCCCCTTTTTTCGTGATGGCCGTTATGTTATCTTCTGCATCCCATTTATAAAGGAATTGCCCGTCAGACGTTCGGTTGCCATTTTTGTCATAAGTTAAAGTCTCATCATTTACCTTTGTCAGTTGGTTCATGATGTTGAATGATGCGTTGATTGTTTTTTTAGTGCCATTTTTTTCAGTCGTGACGGTTTTTCTGTTTCCAAACCCGTCATATGTGTACCCAATGACCGTGCCATCTGGATAAGTTTCTTTGATCAATTGATCTAATTTTCCATATTCATAACGAATCTTCCCGTTGCTTCCTTGATCAACCGTTATTCTGTTTCCATTTTGATCATATTCGTAAGCTTCGTTTAAGATCGTTACCCCTTGGCTTGTTCCAATGTGCAAATCATTAATTAAATTGCGCTCATCATAAGCAAAGCTAGCACCACTGCCGTTACCTGTAATAAAGGACTGAACATTTCCATTTTCATCATAATCAAACGAATACGTAGAACTCGAATCCTTCATCTGCGTCATTTGATCAAGCTTATTGTAACTGAATTGGTTCGTTCCTTTTTGATTTCCGTGTGTCCATTCAAAGGATTTCAGTTTATCTGAATTGGCTGGATACGTCCAAGTTTGGCTGCTGCCACGCTCTGTTAACTTTGTGATGCGGTTTTGTTGGTCGAACGTTCTGTTTTTGGTTGTGTTTTGTTCTTTGTTAACAACCGTTGTTTCGTTTCCGTTTTTATCATAGCTAAAGTTATATTTTTCTGTCCCATTGTATGACTTGGATTTCACTCGGTCTGTTCCATCATACGTGAGAGACACTTCATGTCCATTTGCAGAAATTGTTTTGATTAAGTTGCTATTCGCATCATATTCACTTTTCAACACATTCCCTAATGGATCAATGGTTTTTGTCAATTTGCCCATTAGGTCGTATTCGAATTGATACGTCTGATCTGACTCTGCACGAATGGTTTTCGACTGTTCATTGCCCTCTTTATCATACGTTCTCACAATGGATGTCCCGTTAGATAAAGTGATTTTCTTCAGCTGATCAGCCTGGTCATATTCAAATGTTGTTTTTTCGCCTTTCGCATCTGTTTCAGAAAGTTTTTTGCCTGTTTCATCGTAGGCAGATTGAGATGAGTAACCAAGCTCGTCCTCTTCTTTAACTGCATAGTTCCCTTTTTCGTCGTAAGTGGTTTTCGTTAAAAGACTACCTTCTACTAGTCGGATATCATCAAACCAAGCCGTTCCCGTCGCACTTTTTTGGAAAACGATCTGTACGTCGACTTTTTTCAATGGTTTTGTTTTTGGTATGACAACCGCTGCTCGGTTCCATTCCTGTGTACCGGTTGGGAATTTCGCATTAAATGTTCCTGTTGTGCCATCTGTATACGTAACGAACGCTTGAAGTGAGTAATCATTTTCATTTGAGGCTTTGACATTTTCAGCCTTAGACATCCCAGTCAATGTGACATATACAGATTGATCATTCGCACTTTGTTCAATCGGTACAGATTGTTTATAGATGGCATTTGCTTGAGTTGAAGAGGTTCTTGTCATTTTTAACGAAACGTCATCGTTAAAGCCTTCTTCATTATCTAATGAACCACCTGTTCCGCTCCAGCTTGTTGTTTTATCCGTAAAGGAATTATTTTTGACAGGATTATAACTTGATGAAACTTCGCCTTTTTCTAGCTGAATCTCATCGAACCAGGCTTTTCCTTTTCCAGCCTTATCTCGATGATCCACTTCCATATAAATCACAGCTTTGCCTGCATGAGATGGCGTCGTAAACGTGACTTGGCGTTTTGTCCAATCGTTTTTGCCTGATAATGTGCTGTAACCGTTGCTGATCCATTGAATTCGTTTGTTGTTTGTATCTCTTAAATCGATGTTAAAAAATGCTCTTGCTTTTGTTAGCTCTGTCTTTATTTTCCCACTAAGTGTATACGTCGTATTTGGCTCTAGTGTCACTTCTTGAGTAGCAGAAGAATAGCCAAGTTCAGTTCCTTCAGTTGTCGACTGTGAACTGACCTCTAATACTCTGCCGCCAGATAACGGACCACTTTTCCCAGCTGTTTGCGCTAATTTCCCGTCATCCTTAGATGCTGTAAGCTTCCAGCCAGTTAGCGTATCTTCAAAACTGCCATTTTTCAATATACTCGCACCTGCAGCAAGTTCTTTACTCGTTTGTACCAAATTCCCGTACGAGTCATAAATACTTGCTGAAGACATATTTCCACTTTGATCCGTTTCAGATACAGCATCTAATCCATCGTAGGCGATATCTGTAATATCTCCTTCTGTATCTTTCACTTTAGTAACATCATTGTTTTTGTTATACTCGTAGGTTTCTGTCCCGTAAGCATCCTTAGCTTGAATGACGTTGCCATTTTTGTCATACGAATAGCTTTCTGTAGCTTTTCCTTTTTCTACATCATTGGGATCAGTTTCTTCTACGATTTGGTTGCCTTCATATTTCGTTTTAGTAGTAATTTTAAGCCCTTCCGTATCATCTACAACTTGAATTGGATTAGCTGCTTCATTATACGTATACTGTATTTTCCGGCCGTTTGGCTGCGTCAGCATGAGTGTCTTTTTAGACATATCATATGCATACTCAAAAGTTTCTTTTTTTGCATTGATCGCCTTAACTAAACGGTGATTTTCATATTGGTATTCTGTAAAAACAGGCTGATCTTCTGTGCTGTTTTGAGAGAATTGTTTAATCAATCTGCCTTCTTTGTCGTATTCATACAAGATGCTCGTTCCATCTAAATCAATGACTTTCACTAGTAAGCCTGCATCATACTCAAATGAAAGTTTTTTCCATTTTGGTCCTTGAACCGAGGTGATATGACCATCTTCATCATATTCCATTGTTATTTTTCGGCCAGATGCATCTTCCATTGAAGTGAGCTGATTGTTTTCGTTATATTTGTATGTCGTTGTATTTTTATGTCCATCTACAATCTTGGTGATTTTCCCACCATTTTTACTAAAGTGTGCAAAGGTTTGATCCTTCGTTTTTAACATGTATTCATCTTTTGATTCCGTTAATTCAAGGAAAATACCTGTTGGTGGTTGATACGTACCATCTGCTTTTTTTGTAAAAATATGAGTTGTAGCATCCTCATCAAGATAGATGGCACCTTCTTTTGTTGGCGTGATACTAGTTTCTACATCTGCGTACCACCCTTGTCCAAACAAGTGGTCAGCTGCATCTAAACTGTTGTAAGTTCGACCAATTCCAAGTCCTGGTCCTCTTCCATCAATCGACATTTCTTCTTCACTGACAATCACATTACCAGTTGCACCATTCAGCTGGCCGTCTGGTATATCAATAATCGACCAGTAATCCTCTGTCCCAAGGAATTCGGCACCTTCATGGAATGTCGGGTTAAAGGCTGGTGTCGGAATGGTTTCTCCATTTGCATCGTAGGCGGAAAGGGTAAAGGAGTAGTTCTTGCGTCCTTTATAATTTCCATTCGCATTTTCATAAACTGGTGATGGGTCTAGCGCTAATTCCCCGCCTTTACCATCTGTATGAAGCACATATTTCCCACTTTTAACTTCAGTAGGAGTCGGCCAAATATTCTTATTTTGTGTTGTCCAATGATCGACATCACCAACATCAAATGATTGATATGCCTTACCATTATAGATGTTAATTTTATATCCTTTTGCATTTTTTACTTTGTCCCAATGTAAATTGATATAACCTGTTTGGCTCTCTTTCGTATTCGTATAAGCATATCCAGATAAAGCTTTCGGTCTAGATAGATCAGGTAAAGTAGGTCCAGATGGCGGTGAAGCAATAGCTTCTCCATCTTTATTGTAGGCAATCACTCTGAAGGAATAATGTTTTTGAGCCGCATCTCCTCCAGCATTTTTATAAGTCGCACCAGGATGAATTGGAAGCTCAGCCCCTTTTCCATCTTGGAGGTGCAATGCAAATTTACCTGCTTTAATCTCAGCAGCTGTTGGCCATACTTTTTTTCCTTTTGTTGACCATGATGTTTGATTCCCAAGATCCAATGTCTCATAGCTTTTCCCATTAAACATTTGTATTTTATAACCGGTCGCACCGGAAACTGAAGTCCAAGAAAGATCAAAGTAACCTGTTGCGTTATTATTATTGAATCCTTTTGTACTAGGTGCTTTCGCTCTAGCCACATTCGGCACGACAGGTTTTACTTTTGCTGACATTGCGCCTTCACCTTGGTCAAAAATCGCACTTACAGCTACCCAATAATTTTTGCTTGTCGCATAATTACCACCTGAGTTTTTGTAAACCGGGGAAGGATCAACTGCTAATTCTGTCCCCCCTTTTCCATCTAAATGAAGTTTATATTTCTTAGCTGCAATCTCACTTGCTGTCGGCCAAATATTCTTTCCTTTTGTACTCCATGATGCCACATTCCCAACTGAAATGGCTTCATATTCTTTTCCGTTGTATAGCCACACTTTGTAACCTTTTGCGCCAGACACCTTTTTCCAACTTAAGTTTAAGTAACCTGTCCCATTTCCATTACTAAAACCTTTTACAGTTGGTGCATTTGCTTGTGGAATGGTATACGTGACTTCAATGACTGGTTTTTTGGTTGAGTTTGTTGATGAGATTATTTTTTTCCAATGGTCTTGTCCATTTCCATTAGCATGTAATTTAAAGCCGTAGTTAGCTGTTCCGCTATTCCAAGCTTTGATGGTCGATGTCACATCATAACTCGCCCATTGTCCTTTATATACGTTGGCCTTACCGATGTTTTTAGAACTTGGTTTATTGTTCCATGTTAGCTTTGTATGATCATAGTTGGCATTCACTGTATCAAGCCAAAGACCAGTTGCTTTCGTCCCGTAATATGAATGAGCAACATACGTTTTGAGCGTCGCTTTTGTTACATTCATATTTTGAATCGGTTTGAATGAATTAAACTTCATGAACGCGTAGTTTGTACCAGTTGTTTTATCATAATAGCCGGTTTTCAGGACATAACTTTTCAGATTAGCATCCCATTTTTGCGTAGATATTGAATAGTTTGTTGTTGGGTATGCACTCATAATGAATGTGTCTGATGAAACAGATAAAGAAGTCGATGGATCGATAGACACAGGATAAACTCGTTCAGGATCCTTGAGCCATTTCTCATCAGCAGTTACACGAAGTAAATAGCCATCATCTTCTTTTTGCAATTCAAAGCTCACATCTTCTGATCGAGCCACTTCGCCTGACTTTTCATCTAGATTTGAATCGGTCATAAACGGTTTTGGAACTTGAAAAATGGTCTGTTTTTTCTGATCAAAAAATCTAATAGAACCATCTTCCTCAATTTCTCCAGTTAGATCTGTCTTTATTTTAAAAATAAAAGAATTGTAGCCATCATATCGTTTGAGTACAATATCTTCTTTGATATTTTCATTAAAAGTAAATGATCGTAAATCAATATGTGGAAATACCTCTTCGTATGTAAGTTCGTTGGTGTTCTCTTTAAATTGTGCAGAGGTATCTTTGGAACGAATTTCTGATTTGTTTGTTCCTGAAGCTTTTAAAATTGAAAATTCAATTTGATGCTTCTTGTGTTCGAATGTAGCATAGAGCCCTTGCTTCATTTGTTTTTGAAAGGTTGAATCTAACCTTGCATTTTCCGTTTCTATTTCTTTTTTCGAAGTTGCTTTTAACTCTGGAGAGATGTCCTCCCACTCAGCATCTGGTGACTCTTTTATATGAATGGGGTCAGGATATACTTCTTGCGTAAATACTCCCTCTCCTTCATAGAAAAGTTTGCTATTGGCTGTTCTTTCCGAAAGAACTTCTCCGTCTTTTCCAATTTCAGCTTCATCAATCCCTGCTATTTCAAGGGTTTTTGAATCGTCTGTTTCTGGCATGCTGTTATGACTTGATTTTGTATTTTCTACATGTTCTTCTGCAAAAATGTCAGAAGGTAACATTGATATAAGCATCACAAAGGCTAGAAGCGCTGCAATATTTCTTTTCCAATTTACTTTTCTTTTTAGATTCATATTAATCTCCTTATCATATATTTGTAACATTTGTAACAATACGTCATATATCATAATATATTTAAGATATCGTTTCAATATTTTTCTAAAAATATATCATTCTTTCAAACTAAACCAAGTATCATCTTTTTATCAATATATCCCCAAATTCACTCATAAAAAAAGCATCCTAAACGGATGCTTCTACCAAATGATATTTTTTCAAAATACGATAGGTGATTTCTTTTGCTTCTAGTCCGGTGCCTTCTATATTTGTGGTGAAGATGTAGGTTTTGTTTTCATGTTTGATGAAGCCTGCGTACCAGCCGATGCCTGATCCGGAGCCTGTTTTTCCGTATAGCGTGGCGTGTTTCTCTTCTTCTTGTATCATCATTCGCTTGACGGTTCTCATAACAGATAGGTCAAATGGGAGACTTTCTTCATATAGCTGTTTAAGGAAATGGACTTGTTCTACTGGAGAAATGCGCAACGTACTGCTTAGCCAAAACTGATCAATTCCGCCAGATATGTCTTGATTCCCATAATGAATGGCTTTTATCCAATGGCCCATGCGTTCTTCCCCGATGTCACGTGCCATGGCTTGATAATACCAGACGACTGAATCTCTCATGCCAGAGCCCAGTGTATGGTCCTTATTCCAGTTATCAATCTCTCTTTTTACTCCGTCCCAATATTTGATGTCGTATTCATCTTTAACTGCACCTGTTTGAAGTCCAATTAAGGCATTTGCTATTTTAAACGTTGATTGAGGTGCAAAGCGCTTGTTCGCTCTTTTTTTGTTATACACCCATGGTAATTTTTCTTTTACTTCTTGAATCACAAATGTGCCTTCCTGCTCTTTCATGAATTCATCGACGGACCATTTTGGAGATGTTCCTTCACTTGATGCAGGCTTGCTCATACAAAGTGCTGCAAGCATCACGCCAGCAATCAGCCATTTCATCTTCTTTTTTTGCAAACAATCACCCTCTTTGCTCATGATTGCAATCGATTGTAGCATGCTGACTGATCAGAAATAAGAGCCGCTCGTCCTCTTTTTCAATAAAAAAAGCCGGTTTTATCCGGCTTTCTGTTTATTGTACGTTCAATTTTTTCTCTTCTATCGCTTGCTTTGCAATTTTCGAAATCGTCATATCGTCCATTGGTGGGTTATGAAGGCCAGCACGAATGTCTCGATAGTAACGTTGAAGCGGGCAGCTAAGGCTTAAGCTTTTTGCACCGACTAAACGCATGGCTTTATCGACCACTTGCAGACTATCATTAACGACTGTATGCTTCACAGCACCGAATTCATTGATTAACAGCTCTCTTTTCTCTGGCTGCTCATATAATGTTGTCGTTGAATAGATGACATGGCGTGCTTGCTTTAGTAGTAAATCAATTTCGCCAATCAGTGTTTGGACATTTGGCAGTTCGCTAATCGTTCCGCTAATACTGTTCGGTGAATGGGTGATGGCATACTGAACAGCATAGTCTCTTGCCGCTTGTGCAATCCCTAAATAACAGGAAGGAATATGTGCGATCCAAGGGTTTAACGTACCGCCCCGAGGTCCTTTTTGCACTTCAACCAACATGTCATCTGGAACTTCCACATGATCTAGAATTAAATCATGGCTCTCTGTTCCTCTCATGCCAACAACATCCCACGTTTCTTCTATAGAAACACCTTTTGTATCACGGTGAATTAAGAAGAAGCCCATCGCTTCTTTTTCTTCGATCCATACACCGACGAGAAAATATGTGAGTGCTGGTGACATCGTTGTGAATGTTTTCCTGCCACTGATCACCCATTGATCTCCTGATCTCGTTGCAGTTGTTCCAGGTTTGCCTCCTCTTGTTGGACTCCCTGTTTGCGCTTCACTGACGGCCCGGTTCACAAGAGCCCCATTTTTGATTTCTTCAGCAAAAAATTGCAGCTGCTTCTCATTCCATAGTTTCTTTTCATAAATTTCACCAACAACTCCTTGGTGCCAGCCGATCGATAAGGCAGTTGCTCCATCCATACTTCCTAGTGTTTCTTGAAAAAGGACCATATCCTTTACAGATTGACCCCCGCCCCCGTACTCAACAGGCAGAGACAACGTTGTATAGCCCAGTTTAACTAATGATTCGATATTCTGTTTAGGAAAATAGGCACCCTCATCATGTTCTTTTGCAGATTGTTCGATCGTTTCACGAAGGGATTCTAGTTGATCTAGCCAATTTTTTTGAAAATCTGTATCGACAAATAATGCTTTAGACAAAACGTATCCAACTCCTCTGTTTCTCGCAATCTATCATATCCGATTTATCCAATAGGTATTATTAAAACACACTTTACTTATAGGATTTAATGTGTTAAATTTTATCAATATTAAGTACATATGTCAAAGGAACGTGATGCTTTTATGATTTCTGCTACTAATCTACATAAATCCTATGGGTCAACTCATGTGTTAAAAGGAATTGATTTCACTGTACACGAAGGTGAAGTGGTCGCCATTATTGGACCGAGCGGATCAGGAAAAACAACCCTTCTCCGCAGTTTAAACAGCCTTGATATCCCAGACAAAGGAACGCTGACAGTTGGAGAAGCCACGATTCAATTTGAACAATATCGAAAAAAAGATCTTCTAAAACTCAGACAGCAATCATCTATGGTGTTTCAGCATTATCACTTGTTTCAAAATAAACGAGCACTTGAAAACATCACAGAAGGATTGATTGTGTCTCAAAACATGTCTAAAAAAGAGGCGGAAAAAATCGGAGAGCAATTGTTAACGCGAATTGGGCTGCTTCATAAAAAAGATGCGTTTCCAAGTGAATTATCCGGCGGTCAACAGCAGCGGATTGGGATTGCCCGTGCTCTTGCCATGAATCCTGCGGTGCTTTTGTTTGATGAACCAACGTCTGCACTAGACCCAGAGATGGTCGGAGAAATCCTTGAAATGATGAAAGATATTGCGAGCCAAGGCATGACGATGGTCATTGTGACACATGAAATCTCGTTTGCAAAGGATGTAGCGGATACGGTGATCTTTATGGCAGATGGGGAAATCGTTGAAAAAGGCTCACCAGAAGACGTCTTGATGAAGCCTCAGCATGAACGGACGAAACAATTTTTATCAAGAATTCATCGCGGGATGTGGCAAGGATTGGAGGAAGACAGATGAAGCGCAAGACTTTATTCACCGCCGCTAGTATCCTTCTGTTTCTCCTCTCTCTCATTGGCTGCAGCAGTGTGAAAACGACAACAGATGACGGCAGACAAATTGTCAAAGTCGCACTAAGCGCAGAAGTCAATCCGCCTTTTTTAGCCACAAATGACCGCAACGAGCCGATTGGCTATAACATCGATTATTTAAATGAAGTCGAGAAACGTTTGCCACACATTCATTTTGATTATATCTTTGGCGAGGAAGAATCCAATTTAATTGGGATCGGCGCTGGGAAATTTGAAATGGCGGCTAATTGGTTTTTTAGTAATCCTGAACGTGAAAAACGCTTTCTTTATCCTAAGGTTCCATACGGCTATTCGATGACAGGTTTAATTGTGAATGAATCAGAGCAAGATATTCAATCTCTAGACGATATGACATCAAAAAAGCTCGCTCCCGTCAGTCCTAGCGGCGGCCTTCGTTCCATATTAAATCAATATAATGAAGAAAATGATCGGAAAATTCCGCTCACGACCATTGAAAGCCCTTCAAACGAACTCAATTTAAAACGAGTCGAAAGTGGACGGTCCGATGCGGCTTTTATGAATATTTCGACCTTTGATACGATTCAAAAACATCTTCACCTGAAAGTCAAAGTGGGCGGCATTGTCTCAAAGGAACCTATTTATCTTGTCTTACAGCCTAGTCAAAAGAAACTAGCATCACAATTGGACCGAGTGACACAAGAGATGATAGAAGACGGAACATTACCTGACCTTGCGAAGAAATGGTTTGGCGTTGATTTCTTTCAAGATATTGACTATATATCAGAGCAAGGCTATCAATATGAAGAAAGGAAGGAAACGCCATGACGTTTACAGCTGGAGATTGGCTAAGAATCTTTTTACAAGTGGTGGATCGTCTGCCACTCACATTTCTGATGATTGTGGTGTCATTGTTTTTTGCCATCATCATCGGATTGCTGTTTGCTTGCATTCGAATCAAACAAATTCCAGTGCTGAAACAATTGGCGGTCATTTATTTGTCATTTACACGAAGTACGCCGCTCATTGTTCAGTTATTTCTGATTTATTTTGGCCTGCCTCAGCTTTTACTCATGGCCGGAATTCAAATCAATCATTGGGATCGTGTGTTATTTGTGATGATCACATTCTCGTTACATACGGGCGCTTATTTATCTGAAGTCTTTCGCAGTGCATATTCCTCTGTTGGGAAAGATCAGCTTGAAGCAGCTTACATTGTTGGGATGACAGATACGCAGGCATTAATGAGGATCATTATTCCGCAAGCCTTTCTCATTGCACTTCCGAACCTCGGAAATTACACCATTGATCTCGTAAAAGATACCGCCATTGCATTTACAATCGGACTCATTGATATGATGGGACAGGTCAAAATCATCCTAGGCAATAACTACGGGATAGGGATGTTTGAAGTGTACGTCATCATTGCAGTTGTGTATTGGCTGATTTGCATCAGTATTGAACTGATCACGATGCTACTGGAAAGAAAATTTGTGAAAGGCCGCACCAGCCTGTCACGCTAAGGAGGCGATTTGATGCAAACCATTGATATATCATTTGCGATTGACCAAATACCACATATTCTAAAAGGCGTTCCCTTTACCTTATTGATTGCACTTGTTTCTATGGCTGTGAGCCTTTTGATTGGATCTGTTTTTGCTTTCATTCGCCTCTTTCGTATCCCTGTGCTCCGCCAGCTGGTCACGCTCTATGTCTCATTTTTTAGAGGAACACCTCTCATTGTTCAGTTGTTTGCTTTCTTTTATGGCATTCCATTTGTTCTGACCAAAATGAATAGCACTTTTGGGTTGACCTTTCACCCGGATATGGTCTCCCCACTTACCGTTGCCCTTATCACCTTCAGCCTGCATTCAGCCGCACATTTAACAGAAGTGGTCCGCAGCGCACTCCTTGCGGTAGACAGAGGACAGCTTGAAGCGGCGAAAATCGTTGGCATGACCACCAGACAGGCGATGATGCGCATTATTTTACCGCAAGCGTTTGTGGTTGCCCTGCCAAACCTAGGGAATCAGCTCATTCAGCTGTTAAAAGCCACATCCCTTTCGTTTACAATTGGTGTACTGGAAATCATGGGGATCTCTCGCATCATTGCAAATGACGGCTACAAATTTTTAGAAACGTATCTTGTCTCTGCTTTGATCTATTGGATGCTTAGTATTTTCTTTGAACTCGCTTTTGCTTTGTTAGAGAAACGAGTCAGCGTGTACGGAAAATCTCTTGGACGTTAAAAAAAGAGAACGGCATCTGCCATTCTCTTTATCGTCCTACTTATTCAGCACTGACTAAAATTTTCACTTGATCTTTTTCATTGATTAATGCATGGAAGCCATCTTCGATCACATCGTCCAGCTTGATTTTCTTCGTGACGAGTGTATCTGCAGAGAAATAGCCTTTTCTCATTAAGTTTAATACAGATGGAAATACGTCTCTATAGCCGATGATTCCTTTGACTGTACGTTCTTTAATGACAATGTCATTCGGCATAATTTCTGCGCCTTTTTCCCAAATGCTTACAATGACTGTTTCACCTGAAATTCTAGTTGATTGGATTGCTTGCTTCAATACAACAGGTACACCTGTCACTTCAAAAGAAACATCGACTCCACCATTTGTGCGGCGTGCGATTTCTTGAACAACATCTTCATACTGAGAAGGATCTACAATGATCGCTCCAAGTTCTTTTGCTTTTTCTTGGCGCTCTTTTGATAATTCCACTGCATAAATGTCAGTAGCACCAGCTGCTTTTAATGCTTCAATGACAAGTAAACCGATTGGCCCACAGCCAAACACAGCTGCTGTATCCCCAGCTTGCACTTTACTAGAACGAACCGCATATAAAGCAACTGCAGAAGGTTCAACAAGTGCACCTTGCTCATATGAAATTTCGTCTGGTAACAAATGAAGTAATTCTTCATCGACAGATACATATTCAGAGAATCCTCCACCGCCACCAGCAAGTCCTAAGAAGCCCATGTTTTCATCTAAGTTGTAAGCACCTTGGTGCCCGTGAGTTGCAAAAATAGGTTCAACAACCACTCGATCGCCTACTTTGTAATTACTCACGCCTTCTCCAACTTCTACAATTTCACCAGAGAACTCGTGTCCCAGTGTAATGGGTGCTTTTTCTTTTGTAAGTGGATGAGGTTCATTCACAGGAATGAAAATCGGTCCGCCTAAATATTCATGTAAATCACTACCACAAATGCCGCACCATTTTACTTTCAGTTTCACTTTTCCTGGAGCAACTGTTGGTTCGTCAATTTCCTCTAGTCGAATGTCCTTTTGATCGTGCCAGCGTAGTGCTTTCATTTGTAAGACTCCTTTTCTCATCAATTTAATTAACTTACTTAAATAATGATAACATAATTTTTTTAATTTTCTAAGTAAGATGCACTATTTTTTTGACAGTCAATGGACGAAAAATGACAAAACATAGCAACAGACAAATAAGAAGCATACATAGGCAGCCAATCATGACAGAAGTACGTATCGATAAAACATGCGCCAATGCGCCGCATATTCCTGTCATCATCATCGTCAGAACAGCTTCACATAACGCATAAAAACTTGCCACTCTCCCCATAACCTCTACCGGGATATTCGTTTGATAAAAAGTCATAAAACCGGTGTTTGCAAATGCTAAAAAGAAAGCGAGAACAAAAAAGCCAGCTGCTGCGACAGTCAATGTGCTTGAAAAAGCATAGATCAAGTATCCAAAAGCCACAAACAAACTTCCCGCACCAAGCATCACTGAGATAGGCAGCCTTTCGACAATGACCGTATTGAGACATGCCCCTGCGATAATCCCTGCTCCAGCTACACTGACAAGAAACCCATATTCGGTATTGGTCAACATCAGCACTTCCTTTGCAAAAGCTGCTTCAAGTGAGTCAATGGCAGTCGGCAGCACTGTGATAGCGGCACTAAATAATAAATACACCACCATCACTTGGCGGGATGAGAGACTGAAACGAAACACAAGTTTTGCATCTTCCTTTAATACTGAGAGAGAAAAGCCTTTTTGTGCCCCGGCTACTTTTGACAAAATCGGTAAACACATCGTCAAAACAGCAGATATCAAAAGGCAGATTGCATTTACATAAATTGAAAGGACTGGTGTACCAATGAGAAAAAGCAACCCTGCTACGGCGGGTCCGAATAAAAATCCACCAGACTGAAGCAAAGATCGAATGGCATTAAACCGTTTTCGTTTATCCGCCGGGATTAGTGCTGTCATATACACCATCGAAGCTGGATGAAACATGGCTTGTGCCATATGAATGAGAAATAGCATCACATATACGATCAATAAGTGGCCTGAAAATAAGGCAAAGGGTAAACAAGCAATCAGAATGGCCCGGCATAAATCTAGACTGATCATGACATTCCGCTGATTCAGTCTATCTATTAAACTACCAGACCAGCTATTTGTTAAAAGAGCCGAGACAGGTCTTAACATATAGACGGCTGTTACAGCAAGAACGGAGCCCGTTTCCTGAAAAATCAGCAGATGGAGAGCAATTATATAAATCCATTCTCCTATGTTCGCAATACCAATCGCTCCAAGTAACATGCTCATATCCCGCCAATGTTTTTTCATCGTGGTGCCCTCCTTTTTGTCATAAAAAAATCCCGCCCCCAAGACATTTCTGTCTTGAGGACGGGATTGACTCCGCGTTGCCACCTCAGTTCATTCACCTGTTACCAGATGAACCTTAGCAGGTTATCGCTAACCCTTCTCTATAACGGGAGAATGCCGCTGCATCACCATCACAATGAATCCGGTGCAGAGCTAAGAGGCTTGGTTCTGTAACGCTTCCCAGCTCCTTCTCAGCTTCACGGAGTTCTCTGTGTGAGGCAGCCATTACATACTCTTCTCTATTTGCGCTTTATCTTTTTTTCATCACGATCTTCAGCTGAATTGTTCTATATTGTACTGCGCCTCCGTCAAGGCGTCAATATTTTTTCATGTTAATCCGCATAAATCATTTTTCTAGTCATGCCGCCATCAACAACCAAATCGGTTCCTGTCACAAATTGATTGTCTTCATCTGTTAAATAAAAACAAGCTTTGACAATATCCTTTGGCGTTCCTACTCGATTGGAAAGGTGCTGCTGATGGTCAATTTCTCGCAGGCTTTTCTCATCCTTCGTTTCAATCCATCCAGGGGAAATGCTGTTTACTGTTATGTGATCCTGACTAAAAGAAGCAGCCAGCGCATGAGTAAGTGCTGATATCCCGCCTTTTGATGCAGCATACGCTTCTGTATGAGGCTCTGACATGGTCGCACGGGTAGATGAAATATTCACAATGGAACCGCCGTTTGGATTCTCTTTGATATAACGTGCCGCTTCCCTTGCACATAAAAAAGCACCTCGTAGGTTTGTATGCAGCACATGATCAAACTCATCAACCGTTAGCTCATAAGGCGATTTTGTACACATAACCCCTGCATTATTGATGAGAATATCGATCGTTTGATAACGAGCCACAGCAGCCGACATGATGTCTTGAATACCCTTCTCTTGTTTCACATCCGTCTTTTTAAAAAAAGCCTCAAAGGACTCCTTTTTCAGCTGATCTTCCAAGCGCTTGCCCTTCTCTTCGTCAATATCCGCAAGCACAACACGCGCCCCTTCTTTCGCATAGCCATACGCGATCGACTCACCAATTCCATTGGCTGCGCCAGTGATGACAACTGTTTTATTGTGAAAGTTCATCGTTTATCCTATCCTTTCTCTCTTGAGATGTTGTCGTCTATCATACCACTCATGTATACATGATACCTAGTCAACTTATTGAACCATGCCAATCAATTACTTCACCATTAGGCCCTAATAAAGCAAGTGAGGCACTTTTTAATACTTGTTATCTTCATAATCTTTTATGATGATTGTGCTTTTAGCATGAAATGCATCAGAAATAGCAACACCTTTTTATATTTAAAAACACAAAAAACTTACAGGAAAAATCCTGTAAGTTTTTTTCGATGGATCATTATTTAGAAATCATGCCATGCGGGTCAATCACAAATTTCTTCGCCACACCCGAATCAAAATCGCTATATCCTTTAGGGGCCTGATCAAGGGAAATGACTGTCGCATTAACGGCTTTGGCGATTTGTGCTCTTCCGCTTAAAATAGATTTCATCAAGCTGCGGTGATATTGCATGACAGGGGTTTGGCCTGTCACAAAGGTATGGGCTTTGGCCCAGCCAAGTCCAATTCGCACTTTCAGAGATCCAACTTTTGCATCTTCATCCACAGCACCTGGATCTTCTGTGACGTAAAGTCCTGGAATTCCAAGTTTACCGCCAACTTTGGTAATATCCATAATTGTATTTAAAACGGTGGCTGGTGCTTCTCCTTGATCTCCATGACCCGAAGCTTCAAAACCGACACAATCGACCGCACAGTCGACTTCTGGCTCTCCAAGGATGTTTGTCATTTGTTCACCGATTCGATCATGTTTTCGTAAATTAATCGTTTCGCAGCCAAAGCTTCTCGCCTGCTCGAGCCTTTGTTCATTGAGATCGCCGACGATGACAGCAGAAGCGCCAAGGAGCTGAGCGGAATGCGCTGCTGCAAGACCTACTGGCCCTGCACCAGCAATATAGACAGTAGAGCCTGGTTTTACGCCAGCCGAATACGCACCATGAAAACCTGTCGGGAAAATATCAGAAAGCATCGTCAAATCAAGTATTTTTTCCATCGCCTGATCTTTGTCCGGAAATTTGAGTAGCTGGAAATCAGCATATGGCACCATGACGTACTCTGATTGGCCGCCAACCCATCCGCCCATATCTACATATCCATAAGCTGATCCAGGTCGATCGGGGTTCACATTTAAACACACATGGGTTTTTTGTTCTTTACACATGACGCAGCGACCACAGGCAATATTAAATGGAACTGATACGAGATCACCCTTTTGGATAAACTCTACATCTCGTCCAACTTCAACGACTTCACCAGTAATTTCATGACCAAGGACAAGTCCTTCAGGCGCAGTTGTACGCCCTCTTACCATGTGCTGGTCGCTCCCGCAAATGTTTGTTGTCACCACTTTTAAAATGACGCCATGCTCACACTTACGTCCAACATTGGCTTTAGGTACACCAGGGCCATCCCTTAAAACCAAATCAGGGTATCCAATATCCTCAACTGCTACATTTCCTGCTCCTTTGTAAACGACACCTTTGTTTCCCGACATGTTTTCATTCCTCCCTTTTTGTTTAAAAATGAAGTCTCTCCAAAATTCTCTCTTTCTCGGGCTTTTTCCTTCTTTTAACCGCACATTGACTCAAAAAATAAGTGACAAATGTCTATCTAGGAGAGAAAAATGTATTTTCCAGTCAAATAAAAAAGAAAATATTGAAAAAAAAGCTAAACATTTGCAGAACATTGTCGATATAAGGAATAAGCCAGACAGGTATCCTTAATCGACAAACAAATTCCTTATATATACTATCATTCCTTACACACCTGGCTGGCCCCTACATATGAAATGAATGCAAAAGACTCTTCTTGTGAAGAGTCTTTTTTATTGATGAATGATCAATTCCCACATGCAAAAAAGGCCCTTCTGGCGAAGAGCCTTTTTTTGAGTGCTTGTTCATTACCTGGGAAATATTTTCATCATTTTAAGGCTTTGATACAGATGTATGTATCATAATGGTAAACAGAGACGTCTCTAAAGTGATACGCTGAAAAAAGACAGCTGATGTCTTCTTCACTGTACGTTGAAAGAGACTGTGAGCGTTTTTGTTCCTTCATTAGTTCCTGCTTTTGAAAAGATAAGAATACTTCTCCATCCACTTGAAGAACACGATATACCTCTTTCATGACTTGTTCGATATCTGGCAAGTAATAGATGGTCTGCACTGTGAACAATTTATTGAATGATCTGTCTTCAAAAGGTAATTGCTCAGCTTTTCCAAGTGTGATAACGGCTTTTTCCTGCTCGACAAGCCTCTTATGTTTTCTTTTCGCGTATTTTACCATATGACGCGAAGCATCGATTCCATATACTTTCCCTCGATCAAGTTTTTCCGCTACTTTAGATAATGTCATACCTCTTCCAGTACCAATTTCTAAAATCCGGTCGTTTTCTTGTATATTTAAGAGTTGAATCGTCCATTGATTGATATTATGATGATTTTTCTCCATATAGCGGGCAACCCATTTTGAGAACAAGCCCTTTGGTTCCCTCATTTGTTTTCCAATCCAGCTTTGAATCAATGTCAACACCTGCTTTGCACCAGTAAATAAAACTATTTACGAATTTTCTTACTTTTCATATCGGCTCTCGCCTAACAAAAGTTAAGACCTAGTCCTAATTTCTTTGTCTTTTATTAGACGGCACCTTTTCTGAAAATGTTTCGCACGTAATGAAAAATATTTAAACAAATAGGCATTTTCATTAATTGTGCTCAGATTGATTTCGTTTTCTGCATGAGCTGCATATTTTATGAATGTATCTTGATTAGATAAAGGTGGTGCTAGATTATGGGCTTTGGCGGTTATTCTGGAGGCTACTGCGGTGGCTACGGTGGCGGTTTTGCAGGCGGATTCGCATTGCTTGTTGTACTGTTCATTTTGTTAATCATCATCGGTGCAAGCTGGATTTGCTAATGTAAAAGGAGCAGGAAACGATAACGTTTCCTGCTCCTTTTCTTTAATACCAATAGGTTGGATAATTGTACATATAGCGTCTGAGCATTTCTTCTTGCTCTCTTTGCATTCTGTATGGATTGCCGTACCCGTGCTTTAAAGAATGCGGAATAGACGCATACCCGTGCCCCACTGACGGAAACCTCATATATGGTGACATCGACATTCATTGATCACCTCACAATCTCCTTTTACGGTTATCATATGTGCAGGTGATCAATGTGGAGCGTGTCTAAACCTGGTCCTTCTCCCTTGTATAACAATCAAGCATTGCAAGCATCATAAACATGTCAATCTCCTCCTTTTCATGTTTTTATTGTCCTTTTTAGTTCATGTACTTTAGTTGTTTCTGCTTCATTTCTTCATAAAACGTTTCGACTTGTTGTTCATAAAGAACGGTTTCAATGTCCTTGTATTTACGCTGGATCGTCAAAGTAATAAAAAATAAATGGATTGTCATATACGCTCACCTCCCTTCAGTTCGCAGCACGCGAAATAGCCCGCAGATCTTCTTTATCAGTTGACCTGCGGGCACACAAAAATGCAGATCAAAAGACAGTGTCTTCTAACCTGCGATGGATGATACGTGAAATCCTCGTTTACTTAAACAGTTTTGTAGCGTGAACCGTAAAAGGTAAAGGAAGGACACGAGCTCTTCCACAGGCTGATGACATGATGAAATTGGTTGTTGAATTGATCACAAGTAGATACGAATAACATATTCTTCAGCCTCCTTTACGTTTTTAATTACTTTGTAAGTATATCCAGCAAGCACCATTTTGTAAACCTGTTTTTAGTAAATTAGATGATTTTTGTGTGTTTGACTAAATTTCTACAGTGATTCTTGTCCGATTATCCAGTGCAATTAAAAAAAGTCTCCTCATCACATGAGGAAACTTCAGAATGTTGACAAAGGGCTAAAATGAACTTGATTTTAGCCCTTTGTCTTCTTTTCAGCGTGATAGAAAACCTTTGAATTCTAGGAAGGACCAGTACCGGCGCGGAGCGAATTTGACATTCGTGAGCACCGGCACGCAGGACTGACAAAGAATGCGAGGGTTTGTCTACACGCTGAAAGTCTCCTCATCATATGAGGAGACTTTTTGCTTAATCTTCATCTAGTTCTTGTAGCTTTTTTTGAAAAAAGATCGCACGTTTCACGCAAAGGAAAGCAGCCAATAGGAAAACACAATCAACTGCCAGCATCAGCATTTTTGGTGATGCTGGCAGTTGCTGATTCGGTAAAATCGTACCAATATATAAAAAGGTGCTGACAGCAAGCAAAATAAAAGCGTATTGCTTGTAATCTGTCACTAAACCATCCCACTTTTTCTTCACTTGATTCACCTTCCCGTTATCAATGTCTATTGATAGCTTACCATAGTGAGAGAAAGCGAGGGGCATGTAAATCTATCCATTCGTTACTGCGTCGAGCCCTTGTTCAATATCATGTAATAAGTCATCAATATCCTCAATACCGACAGAAATACGGATTAAACCATCTGTGATACCAAGCTCTTCTCTGCGCTCTTTTGGAATGGATGCATGGGTCATGCGAGCAGGAACAGAGATTAAACTTTCAACCGCCCCTAGGCTTTCTGCGATTGTAAACAATTTCAATTGGCTTAAAAACACGTCGACATTTTCTTCTTTTCCAATATCAAAAGAAATCATACCGCCAAAGCCTGTTGCTTGAGTTTTTGCAAGCTCATGACCTGGGTGAGCGGTTAAACCTGGGTAATAGACACGTGTAATCGCAGGATGCTGTTCTAAAAACTCAGCAATTTTCTGTGCGTTTTGTTGATGTGCTTCCATTCTTAGTCCGAGCGTTTTCATCCCTCGCATTAGAAGCCACGCATCTTGCGGTCCAAGAATACCGCCTGTAGAGTTTTGAACAAAGTGCAGTTCTTCACCAAGCTCTTCAGTAGCTGTCACGACAAGTCCGCCCACCACATCACTATGGCCGCCTAAATATTTTGTGGCACTGTGCAAGACAATGTCAGCCCCATATGAAATCGGCTTTTGAAAATATGGGGTAAAAAACGTATTATCGACAATCATCAAGATGCCAGCTTCTTTTGTGATCCGGCTTATGGCTTGTAGATCGGTCATTTTCAGCAATGGATTGGTTGGTGATTCAATATAGACGGCTTTTGTTTCTGGTAAAATTGCTTTTTTCACCGCTTCAGGATCACTTGTGTCTACAAATGTGGCTTTAATGCCAATCCGGTTGAGCACCTTTGTCATCACACGATAGGTTCCGCCGTACACGTCGTCAGTCAGTACGATATGATCTCCGCTGTTAAACAGCATCATCACAGCTGTAATTGCAGCCATCCCTGAACCGAATGCATAGCCGTTTGCCCCGCCTTCAAGATCACGAATGACTGTTTCCAGTGCTGTTCTTGTTGGATTCGCAGTTCTGGAATATTCATATCCAGTGTGCTCGCCTGCTTTAGGCTGCTTATAGGTGCTGACTTGGTAAATAGGAACCGACACCGCTCCTGTTTTTTCATCACCAGTGATTCCACTATGAATCATCATTGTTTTTGGCTTCATTTTATTTTCCTCCCTCATAAATACCTTTACTTAGATAACGTTCACTGCTATCAGGAAAAATGGTCACGATCACTGTCCCAGGTGATGCCTTTTTCGCTTCCTCTAAAGCGGCAAATAGAGCGGCTCCAGAAGAGCTTCCGAGCAGAACACCTTCCTTTTCAGCTGCTTCTTTCACCATTCGGAAAGCATCATCGTCACTGACGGTATAAATCTCGTCAAATAAAGTCGATTCCATATAATCTGGAATAAATTCAAGGCCAATTCCTTCCGTTCTATGCGGTCCCGGCTTTCCGCCATTTAAAATAGATCCTTCTGGTTCCACGATCACTGTTTTTAGCGCTTCTTTTTGCTCTTTTAAATAGGCAGCACAGCCTTGAAACGTTCCGCCAGAGCCCGCTCCTGCTACAAACACGTCTATGTTCCCTTGGAGGTCAGACCATATTTCTGGCCCGAGCGTTTTATAGTAAGTCAATGGATTTACTTGGTTTTTAAATTGTAAGACGCAATAAGCATTGTCAAGGCTTGCCTCTAGTTCAAGGGCTCGATCAATCGCACCCTTCATCCCATCTTTTCTTGGTGTATGAATAATCTCTGCACCAAGCGCCTTCATGAGCTGTTGTTTCTCTTGACTAAAATGTTCTGGTACACAGAAGATCGGATGCAATTGATGTTTTCTTGCACTTAGCGCAAGCCCGATGCCTGTGTTTCCTGCAGTTGCTTCAATAATGGTTCCGCCTGGGCGCAGTTTGCCCGATGCCAGCGCTTCTTTAATCAGCATATCACCTAAGCGATCCTTAATACTTCCGCCTGGGTTCATCATTTCAAGTTTTGCATAAACATCAACACCTGCCGGCACACCCATCCCTGACAGTTTTAAAAGCGGTGTGTGGCCAATTAATTCCGTAATATCATGTATGACAGCCATATAAATCCCTTCCTTTGTATGGAAAAGAAGGGGAAACCCCTTCTTTTATTGTGTTTGCTTTATCATACGCAGGACAAGGTCTGTTGAGTGAATCGCTGCTTGCTCTAGAAATTGATCAAAAGAGATATTGGATTCTTTCCCAGCAATATCTGACAACGCTCGAACGACCACAAATGGCGTTTCAAATAGATGACAAACTTGCGCAACTGCTGCTGCCTCCATTTCCACTGCATACAGCTCTGGAAATTTCTCTCTCACAAACGCGACACGACTAGGATCATCCATAAATGAATCTCCTGTTGCAATCGTTCCTTTTGCCACTTGAATATGATCGATTTCTGAAGCAGATTCCTCTGCCAGCTTCACAAGCTGATCATCTGCGATGAAAGCAGCTGGTAATCCTGGCACTTGTCCATATTCGTAATCAAAGATCGTCACGTCCACATCATGATGTCTAACATCAGTAGAGATGACAATATCACCTACATTTAATGAGTGATGGAAACCGCCAGCTGATCCTGTATTGATCACATAATCTGGCTGAAAGCGGTCAAGCAGAAGTGTTGTGCTGACCGCTGCATTTACTTTTCCAATCCCTGATTTTAATAAAATCACTTCTTTATCTTCATAAACACCTGTTGTAAATTCACACCCAGCGATGTTTTCTTGTGTGGCATTCTTTAGTTGGTCTCTTAAAATCGTCACTTCTTCTTCCATTGCACCTATCACTGCGATTTTCAAATCAAAAACATCCTTTCATTCCCTTTTCTTCGCTTCTACGATCCACACAAAATCATTCATTTGATGAAAAGATGTGCTAAAACCTTCTTCTTCAAAGATTTGCTTTAACACACCTATGGATGGATAATATTCCGTTTCTAAATCCTCTGCAAGCTGATCGAACCCAGCGGCTTTCGCTTTGTTCGTTGCAGCTTGATGTGCTGCTTGATTTTGAAACATTGTATCAGCAAAGACTATTTTACCACCTGAGGGAAGGATGTTGCCATAGGTGTGAATGGCTTGTTTTTTTTCTTCGTCCGTTAAATGATGGAAAGCATATGAACTGACGATCGTATCAGGCTCAAAAGGTGGGGATGGAAACGATAAAAAATCTCCGTCATGAAATACATTTGGTATTCCTTTTTGAAGAGCCGCTTTCTTCATGGCCTCTGAAGGTTCAACGCCAAACACTTTCTTATCTGCTTGAAGCAGTGCCGCCGTTAGGTTTCCTGTGCCGCTTCCAAACTCAATGACATGTTGACCTGCACGGCGAGTAATCTCTTTTAGAATGGCCGGATACCGGCGAAACACTTCTTTATACTGCTCGTCATGACCACTTACAGTGTCATCATAAGATTCAGCCCAATGATCAAATAAAGAAAGAAACTCACGTCCCATTTTTCTTTCCCTCCACTTTATCTATTTATTCCTATCCGTATAGTATGTTTTATTCCGTCGAACAGTTCCTATCCTACCACATCTTCTGATTCTTTCCTACTAAAAAATACTGAGTGGGGTGGAAAAATATTTGCCCTTTTGAATGGGAGAGATTATGATGAATCTAGAGCATGGAGGGATGAATGAAATGGATTTTCAACTGGATTTTTTAAAGGACAAAATTGAATTTTTTGAAGCAACGTCTTTAAAAGAGCTTGAACAAAAGATCCAAAAACAAATTGAACATAATCAGGCGATCTTGCTGACTGTTCATTCTGTGAGTCATCAAACGACTGTCATTGATGATAAGATTTTGTATACAGCAGTTGTTCATTTTAAAGCGAATGTCTCATAAAAAAAGATCAGCGTATAGGCAGTCAGGTCTGTGCGCCGGTGCTAGTCCTTCCTAGACTGCAAAGGTTTTCTATCACGCTGAAAAGAAGAAAAAGGCTAAAATGAAGTTCATTTTAGCCTTTTTGCATGCATCTTTTTTATTTTAATTTTTCAACCTTCACAGGTTTCCAGCCTTTTTCGTCCACCCACGTAATTTCTACACGGTAGCGTTCACCTGTTGATTTATCACGGATGGTTCCTTTTGCATCTTGAGGTCCTCCGTTATTTCCTAACCAAATAACAGTCATTTGATCTTCTGAGATTCCTGTCGCATAGGACATGGCTTTGATCATTTCTTTCCAGTCTTTTGAGTTAGCATCATAGGTTGCTGTATGTGATCCCGATTGCTCTGTTCCTACAGGCTCCCAGTTATCGTTTTCATATGTTTTGTCTACGTCACTTGTTTTACCGCCATCTGTTTCTGTGGCATCTTTTAACGCATCTTTGTTTGGCTCTTCTTCATCATCTGTTTTCTTTGTATCGTCTTTTTTGTCAGATGAATCGTCTTTTTTCGCATCCGCATCATCGGATGTATCTTTCTTTTGATCTTTCACATCTTCTTCTGAGTTTTGTTTATTTTCACTCGATGCAGGTGCTGTTTTGGATGGTTCGTCTGCTACATTTGTATCTTTCGGTTTATTAAAAATTAACAAACTCGATGCGACAACCAAAATAAGCACCACAACGATACCAATTAATATGTTAAGCACCATATTCGCCTTTCTGCGCTTATCACGATGTTCAAATCGAGAATTTCTACTCAAAATCTCTGCACTCCTTTGCCTCTGTTCCCTAAGTCGTTACTATTCTAACATGACATGAAGGGATGTTCTATGTCTGTTTCTTTTCAATTTCATTGACCTTTTTTACAATATCATAAAACGCTTCATTTGTCTTAGCCCGGCCACTTGCCTCATCAAGGTGAACAACGACGAGAGCGTATGTTGGTTTTTCTGCCGGAAAGTATCCGGCAAACCACTTGTGATAAAGTGGATTCCCCTGTTTATCTTTGCTGCCGGTTTGGGCAGTGCCTGATTTCCCTGCTATATGGAACGGCAGGTCTTGAAATCTTCTTCCTGTTCCTTTGTCAGACGTCACCACCTGCCTTAAGTACTTTTGCAAGGTTTGAGCTGTATAGCGGTCAATACTGTCACCATCAGGTCGTTTGTTTTGAAAGGATAGCATCGTTGTTCCGTTTTGATACATCACTTTATCTGCAATCCTCACTTCTTTTCGTTCTCCGCCCCTTGCAATCGTTGCCATCATATTGGCAATTTGTAAGGGGGTTGTTTTGACATTTTTTTGACCAATCGCCGTTTGCGCAATGGCTTTTTTGACATGCTTGTCTCTTTTATCTCCCCACACACTGCCTGTTTCTTCACGATCAAACTGTTTGAATTGTTGCTTATGGTATACATCCCCTTCCCAGCCGGCTCGATCCACAAGCCCAAGCTTTGAAGCTGTCTTTTCAAGGATTTGATCATCTGTTTGGATGAGCTGCTCAGCGAGTGTCGCAAATGTATAATTACAGCTTTGCGCAAAGCTTTCAGACAGATTCAGTACTTCCTGCTTTCCTTCTGGCTCTCCATATAAATTCTTTCGACAATCATACATCGTTTGTGGCTGGTTCAAGTTTTTTTCAATCGCTGCGGCAAGTACGACCGTTTTAAATACAGAACCGGGAGCCATTGCGGTCAGCATGTAATTTCTTGCCTCATGCCGGTTTTTGCTGGTCACATTTGGAACACTCGCCATCGCCAGCACACTGCTATTTTGAATGTCGAGCAGAACCGCTCCGCCTTTTTCAACACCTTGTGCTTTGAGAACATTCTCCATTTCCCTTTGCATGTCTTCGTCCATGGTTGTCTGCACTTGCAGCGGATAAAACGAATGAGCTTCTGCTGTATATTTGACGTCCATCCCAAACAAAGGGTTTCCCCTTCCGTCCACATGATATAACAATTTTGTGTCTTGCTCTGGTAATAGAAATTCGTCAAATGTACTTTCCAAACCGAATGTACCGATCTCAGTGCGGATTGAAAGCTCTTTTTTGTCCGGATAACGTTTTCTCAAGAGTTCTGGATTCTCGCTTGTGAAACCTAATGTGTGGAGGGCAAGTCTTTTTTTGTCCTTCTCTTTCATATATACGCCGTAAACACCTGAATATTTCATATCATTGATGTCTTTTAGCTTTTTTTTCGTGATATCATCTTTTAAAATGAGTGGTTTCTTCGTTTCTGTCAGCTGGCTCTTCAATTCATCTTCTTCCATCTCAAGTATAGAAGCGGTTTGTTTTAAGTGAGGGAGGTCATATTGTAGGAAAGGAAATATGATGACCGCAGGCTCTTCTTTTGTGAGAAGTGCCTCGCCGTTTCGATCTAAAAATTCGCCGCGTCCGTCTGAAATGACTACTTCTTCTGTCCGCTGCCTGACACTTTCTTGGATCAAATTAATATCAAGCTTTGAAAAAGATTCTGTGAAAAACAACTGAATTTCTGCTAGTCTAAATAGGAGACCGAGCAATAAGATAAAAATAATGACACCTGTCCATTGGATTCTTCTTGTTTTCAGCATAAAAACACCTCGTCCCTATTGTGGACGAGGTGTTGATCGTATAAACGTAATTATGAAATTTTTACAATTTGGACGAACATTTCTCCGCCAGGTGTTTGAACCGTGACTTTGTCGTCTACTTGTTTGCCTAAAAGGCTTTTTGCAATTGGAGAATCGTTTGAAATTTTGCCTTCAAACGGATCAGCTTCTGCACTTCCTACAATCGTATAAGACTCTTCTTCACCGTCCGGTAATTCAACGAATGTCACCGTTTTACCGAGTGAAACAATATTTGAGTTACCTTCATCTTCAATAATTTTGGCATTACGAATCATATTATCAAGCGTTGTAATACGACCTTCTACAAACGCTTGCTCTTCTTTAGCAGAATCATATTCCGAGTTTTCAGAGAGGTCTCCAAAACTTCTAGCGATTTTAATACGCTCTACAACCTCTTTACGTTTAACCGTTTTCAAATATTCAAGCTCTTCTTCTAATTTGCGCTTTCCTTCTTCTGTCATTGGAAATACTTTCTCTTGTGCCATGAATCATTCACTCCTTCTATTAATCCTCATCATACAAGCTTTCTGCATGTGAGTGACGACTGAAATATACAAGAATGAGGACATATTCCGGCCCTCATTCCTTCTGTCCCATATTCGTAAAAGTCCATCTTACATGGCGTCCCTTTTAGATGCAACTATTATGCCTTTTTATTAGGCAGGAACAGCAGCGGTCTCATGATGATATATTATCTTCATCGCACAAACTGTGGAAAGGCACAGGAAGCTCCTGTACCTCGTTCGGCCATTTCGATCATATGTAGAAGAATAGCTTATCCATTCTCCATCTTCCAATACATAATATGGTCAGTGTACGATATGTCTATGCTATATTATTACAAAATTGCATTTTGATCAAGAATTGTTTGAAAATTTGTGATGATTTGTTTGTCGTTTTTTTAATATACTTTTACAAAGCAGGAATAACTGAAACTTTCAGCATCCCATCGTGATTTTCCTGTCTCCATTTCGCAGCATTGTTTTCCTATCATATCAAATCTTTTATTCAGAGGACTGCTTCTTACAATGCTCACCGATGATTTCGGACTAGCCATTACTAAAGTATTGACTACAAGAGCATGATGTTGAAAAGACCTTTACGTCGTAAAGGTCTTTGTTCTTCTCCACCATTTACTCTCCGCGGTTTTGAAGAATCGTTTGAATTTTTGTCACCATGAGGTCAATGGCCACATGATTTTGACCGCCTTCTGGGATGATGATATCCGCGTATCGTTTTGACGGTTCAATGAATTGATTGTGCATCGGTCTGACGACAGATACATATTGTTCAATCACGGAATCAATCGATCTACCTCTTTCTTTCGTATCACGTAAAATACGGCGAATGATCCGAAGATCTGCATCTGTATCCACATACAGTTTAATATCCATTAAGTTTCTTAGACGTTCATTTTCAAGGACAAAGATTCCTTCAACGATGATGACATCTTTGGGTTCAACATGTACCGTCTCTTCTGAACGTGTGTTTAGTTTAAAATCATAAATTGGTTTTTCAATGGACTCGTACTTTAGCAGCGCTTCTACATGCTCAATCATCAGGTCATTGTCAAATGCAAGCGGATGATCATAATTGGTCAGCAGGCGCTCTTCAAATGGCATATGACTTTGATTTTTATAATATAAATCTTGCTGAAGCATGAGGATTGAATGTCCTTTAAATTTTTCGTAAATGGAATTGGTGACGCTCGTTTTACCTGAACCCGAGCCGCCAGCGATTCCAATCACCACTGGTTTTTTCCCCATGTGCCGGTTATTTCCCCTTTCTCATCATGTTGCTAGGGTATACTTTTTGATCAAGCTTAAATTTCACAATTTGCAGTGGATGACGAGCGGCATCGAGTTCGTTCCCTTTTTCGTCCCAAATCGTCTCAATCTTGCATGTGAAATTTTCAATTTCTGGACCGAAAAATTCAACTTCGTCGCCAGCTTTAAAGAAATTACGCTGCTGTAATGTGACAATTTGTTCTTGTTCATCATAATGAAGTACAAGACCGACGAAATCAAAGGTCGTTTTCTTTCCGTGAATGCCAAACATTTGTTCATCCGTTCCTGGTACACCTTCAAAAAAGGCAGGAGCCGTGTCACGGTTGGCACATTTGTCTAATTCATCGAGCCATTCTTGTTGAATGACGAAATTGTCTGGATCCGCACAGTAAGCATCAATGACTTTACGATAGACACTGACAACTGTTGCTACATAATGAATGGACTTCATTCGTCCTTCGATCTTTAAGCTATCAATTCCCATTTCAATCATTTGCGGTATGGATTCGATGAGTTTTAAATCTTTTGGACTCATCGCAAATGGTGCGTCTTCTTCACTGAATAAAGGCGCTTCCTTAGAGCCTTCTAGTTTATAAAGATCATAATCCCAGCGGCAAGATTGGCAGCAGCCCCCGCGGTTTGAATCTCTCGCTGTCATATGGTTACTGAGCACGCAGCGGCCAGAATAAGCAATACACATGGCCCCGTGAATGAACGTTTCGATTTCAATATCCACTTTTTCTTTCATTTCTTTAATCTCTAGGGCGCTTGTTTCACGTGCAAGGACCACACGCTCAAGCCCCTCTTCCTTCCAAAACTGCACCGCTTTCCAATTTGAAAGTGACTGCTGTGTGCTCAAGTGAACTTCAAGCTTTGGAGCTACTCGTTTGCATGTTTCAATGATGAGTGGATCAGCGACAATAATTCCCGCTACACCCGCTCCTTCAATCCCTTGAAGATATTCTTCCAACCCGTCCATGTTTTCGTTGTGGGCGAAAATATTCGTTGTCACATAAATACGAGCACCGTATTTGTTCGCAAATGCGACACCTTCTGCCATTTCTTCGATTGAAAAGTTATCTGCATTTGAACGAAGTCCAAATTCTTTCCCGCCAATAAAAACAGCGTCTGCTCCATAATGCACAGCAATTTTTAGTTTTTCTAAGTTTCCTGCTGGCGCTAGCAGTTCTGGTTTTTTTGTAATGACACGTTTTCCATCGATCACTTCAGAAATTCCATCTTTTAAAAGTGCCATTTCCTCTGCCTCCTTTTATCTTAATAAACCGTTTCTTTAAAGAAGAACCCTGTATCGATTGAACGGTTGACAGGCTGGATCTCTTCAATACGCTCCACCCATTCATCTTTCTGATCTTCATAGGCTTCCTTATCAGTCACTAGTAAATCAATGGCTTTTCGATAGAGGGATGTCACCTCTGTCATATAAGAAAGTGACTTTAAAATTCCGTCAATTTTAAATGAGTCAATGCCTGCGTCGACAAATTCTTCTAATTCATCAATCATACATACATCATTTGGACTCATAATGTGTGTGCCATTTTCATCCTCAAAAATAGGATATTTGTTTTGACGCTCCTGGTCGTGAAGGAATAGACCTTCTTCCATATTTCTGCCTTCCACGTCCATTTGTTTGCCTTGATATTCAAAATAGTTGCCAACAAGTGTCCGTTTGGATTGGAACATACAGGTCATGCCGTGGACTTGAATTTCAATCTCCACTTCAGCGTTTTCTTTGATATCAATCACGCTATCCATATTGAGTTCTTTGGCAAGAACAGCACGTGTTGCGCCTTTTCTGCCCCAGTAGTTACAAGTGTAATAGTTTGTCCCAGTTGTTTCTGTACTCCAGTGCAGATTCAAGTTGACACCTGTTTCTTTTGCGGCCATGATCACTGCCGGATCTCCAAAAACGACACCATCCACGTTTAACCCATCGAGAAAGGTTAAATAATCTCCAAGCAGTGCCACACGGTCATTATGAAAAATCGCATTCATGGCGACATATACTTTTTTGTGATGTGCATGTGCAAGTTGAACCGTTTGTTTCACATCTTCTCTTGAAAACTCACCTGCAAGACGGATTCCATATGTTTGTTCACCTATTAAAAATGCGTCAGCACCTGCTTCAATGAGCGGCAGTACATCCGACACCTTGCTTGGCGTCACAAGCAATTCTGGTTTTTTCATGATTGGTCACCTCTTTTTGTACTAATAGCGATCCCATCTCCAACCGGAATGATACACGTTTGGTAGTCAGGATTTGACATCAGCCATTGATTGTATCGATCAATTTTGCCTATTAATTGTTTTTTTCGTTTATCTTCAATTTCTTCTTCATAATTTGTCGCAACTAAGCCTTTAAATAATACGTTGTCTGTAATAATCATTCCGTCATCGGACAGCATCGGTTCAAACAGCTCAAAAAAGCGTTGATACTGGCCTTTTGCCGCATCAATGAAGATCACATCATAGGGCGCCATCGTCTGAACCGTTTTAGCTGATTCGATCGCATCGCCAAAAAACACGTGAATTCTATCTTTGAAATGTAATTCTTCAATATTTCGTGTCGCTTCCTCATAACGTTTCGCATTTCGCTCAATCGTATAGATTTCAGCATCTGGTAGAGCTTCTGCCATTCGAATCGCTGAATAGCCAATCGCTGTCCCAACCTCAAGAATCTTCTTCGGTTTTTTCAAAGAAAGCAGCTGCAATAACAGTTCAATGCTCACCTTTTCCATGATTGGCACATGATGCTCTTTCGCATACTCCTCTAATTGAGCGATGGCATTAGGACTCGGCTCAATTAAATCTTCAATATAATCATTTATTTGATCATCTTCGATTGTCATTATATGTCTAGCTCCTTCATGACCTGAAAAAGAAGAGTCCTGCCTGCTGCAGCTCTCTTTCTCGTCAATCTTTCGTTCATCTAAGTAAAAACAACCCGATATATTTTACCACAAAGATGTGGTAATTGCGAACCTATAAAATGGATATAACAACGAAAAAAACTGCAGGCAATTTCACCATTGTCTACAGTCTTTTTCCTTTCACATGAGCGCTAGTTGCTGCCTGTGATGTATTTCGCTTTCGCTTTGTTGTGCTCATTTAACGTTTTCGTAAAGACGACTTCCCCATTTTTCTTTGCTAGGAAGTAAACAAAATCTGTTTTCTCTGGATGGAGTGCTGCTTTCCAAGAAGATTCTCCAGCATTGGCAATAGGTCCAGGCGGCAGCCCTTTGTTTGTATACGTATTATAAGGTGATTTCACTTTTAAATCTTTGTAATAAACACGGGACTTATGCTCGCCAAGCGCATAAAGAACGGTTGGATCTGTTTGAAGCGGCATGTCCTTTTTCAACCGGTTATAAAACACACTTGAGATTTTTGACCGGTCTGTTTTTTCGGTTGCTTCCATTTCTATCAGGGATGCCATCGTTAGGACATCATGGATGGACATCTTTCTCTTTTTCATGTCCTTTTCATACGTTTTCACATATTGATCTGTTTGTTTAATCATCGTGTCAATGATGGTTTCAAGTGATTCATCCTCACGATAAAACGGATACGTCGCCGGGAATAAATATCCCTCTAACGGATGCTTGACCTGTTTCCCGTTCACTTGTGATGTCACCGTTTTCGGGTATTTTTTCATTAATTTTTTAATAAAGGCTGGATCATCCAGCTTCGCTTCAACTTCCTTCGCTGAAAAATTCGTCTGGTTTGCAATAATAGATGCAATATCAGACAACTGTTTCCCTTCAGGTATCACAAGCTGAAATGCGTAGTCTGTCCCGCCAGATGTCAGCTTTTGAATTAGCTGATCCGCATCCATTGTTTGTTTGAGATGAAAATAGCCCGCTTTAAAGCCTGACGCTTTTTTGTACTTTGCATAGTAAGTGAAAATCGTGTCATTTGAAATCAGCTCTTTTTCTTTTAAAATGCTCGCGATTCCGCTGACAGATGTCCCATTTGGAATATGAATATTAATGGTTTGTTTGCTTTTTTGATCGACCGGCCCGAGTGCTGATTTTACATATAAAAAACCTGATAATGCTGCAATGATGATCACAGCAAGTACAGATAACAGGACGATCCCCATTTTTCGTTTAAAAAATGGTCGTTTCTTTTGTTCTGAAAACATGCATGGCCCTCCTCACATCTAGCTTTTATAGTACATGATTCGACGGAGTTCGGCAATTACTTGCTCATGCATGTCATGACAGAACTTGCCATAGTGTGGCTAAACCGACACCGCCTCCACTGCCAATTGCAGCCATGACATAGCTTCCATTCGGTAAGGCGCGGGCTTCGTAAAACAGTCTCACCATCATAGCAGCTCCCGAGGCGCTATATGGATGCCCAAGACAAAGCGCACCGCCTCTTTTATTGATACGGTCATAAGGAATACCTAGTGTCCGGGCAATGAGCACTACTTTGAGCGCAAACGCTTCATTGATTTCAAAAAGTGCAACATCTTCTATCTTCACTTGTTCTTTATGTAAAAGTTTCTTGATTGCATCAATTGGTGAAGCAGCAGGATAATGCGGGTCCATAGCGATCACGGCACTCCCGATATACCGCAGCATAGGGCTGAAGCCTTTTGCCTCCGCTTCTGCTCTTTCCATCACAACGACGGCAGCTGCACCATCTGCTTCTTTACAGCTATTGGTCACAGTCACAGTACCTTTGCCTGGTAAAAAGACAGGTTTTGCTCGCTTTATCAAGCTTGCAATCGGTCTTATTTTAGCTGCCGCTTCATCTGTACTCATCCCGCTAATCGGAACAATTTCTTCTGAATACGTTCCTTGCTTGAATGCGGTTATACTTCGTTCCCAGCTTAAAAGTGCATAGTCATCTTGCTCTTGTCTCGCAACTGAAAATCTCGACGCCGTCAGCTCTGCCGCTTCCCCCATATGAGGGTCCCCTATCCACTCTGGAGAAAAGCGGGCCCTTTCTTTCATTGGTGACCGAGAAATGCTTTCCGTTCCACCAGCGATATACATTGATCCCTCCCCCGACTGAATCATGATGCACGCCGTTCTAATGGCTTCAAGACCGGAAGCACACTGCCTATCAATGGTCATACCCGGAATATGTAATGAAAGCCCTGCTTCTAACGAGGACAGACGGGCAATGTTGCCACCACCCCCGACGACATTGCCTAAAATGATGTCATCTGGCTTGGTCACGTTTGAAAAATGCTGGATCAAGGGCGCAGCTAGATGCTCTGGCCGGTAATCCTTCAACATTCCATTTTTCTCACCGAAGGGCGTCCGCTTCGCTTGTACGATCACGGCTTGCATGATAATTGTTCCTCCGCCCACTTTTTCATACTGGCACGAGCGATTTTCCCTCCTGATGTTTCGATCATTTTGTCCGTGACGAGCCATTTTTTTGGTACTTTGTATGCCGCTAATGTTTCTTTTACAGCTTGCCGAATGGTTTTTGTTTGCTGTACATTCTCAATAATGGCAACAGGGATTTCGCCCCAATATGGATCAGGAAGTCCCATCACGATTGACCGATTCACCTCTGGCTGTTCATTCAGCACACGCTCAATTTCCTCTGGAAAAATATTCAGCCCCCCATAGACAATCATGCCATTCTCGCGGCCGCTCATATACAAGTAACCATCTTCGTCGAGCCACCCCATGTCATATACGGTCAGCCACTCTTCGGGCGGCTTTTCATCTTGTAAATAGCCTGAAAAAGACATTGGGCTTTTCACATAAATTCTCCCTATTTCATTTGGCTTGCAAACGGTTTGATCTGCCCTCCTGACTTCAACCTGAATAGAAGGAAAAGGCTTTCCGACAGAAGTAGGCTTTTGCAAAAAGTCATCTGAAGATAAATAGGAGACAAAACTCAATTCTGATGTTCCATAAAAATCAAAAAATGTGATGTGAGGATAGCGGTTGACGAGCTGTTTTTTTGAAGAGTTTCCCCAATCTGCACCAGAAGACAGGACAAGAAGCGGATTCTTTCCGAAAGCATCCATTTGCAGTAACGCTTCTGTCATGGTCGGAACCGTATAAATAACCGTGATGTCTCCTCTTTCTAAGATGTTCTTTGCTTTCTCTGGCACAAATTTTTCTAACAATGTCACGGTGCCCCCGAAATAAAGTGTGCTGATCGCACCGTATAAAAAATGAGAGGATAAAAGTGTGCCCAGAATCAGTACATGATCTTTATGTGTGATCCCAAAGACGGATGTTGTCATTTGAAAGCTCTGGATCCATGACTGCTGGCGTCTTATAAAGGCTTTGGGCGATCCCGTTGATCCTGAAGTAAATCCCATATAAAAAGCAGGATCTTCCTCCGGTTCACCTTTGTTCGATTGAACGTTTATGCTGAGGCTGATTCTTTCTTTCCATTCAGATAAAGAGAGCACTGGCATGTCCAGCTTGTACCTTTCAATTCTTTTGATATATCGATCTTCCACAATGACAAGGTCTGCCTCGCTTAATAAGAGCTTTTCCGCGCATTCCTTGTCACTCCACCGCGGATCAAGAGGCACCGCTGTCCATCCTGCAGAAGCTGCACCAGCAAATAGTTGGAGAAACGGAACACCATTTGATACTAAAAAAGCGACTCTTTTTTGCTGATGAGGCGTTTCTTTTAACCATTGTGCAGATGACTGCACACGCTCATGCCATTCTTCATAAGTGATCTTCTCTTTTTCATCTCTGATCGCCGTCTGATCTGGCTTCACTTTTGCATGAGCTGCATAGTTTTCCGTTATTCTCATCAAACTGCTCGCCTCCCTCTATGTAAGTCCCTTTTTCGATATGACATCGCTTGAATGATTTTCACCGTGAAGACGGCACATATCCCTGCTTTGATCAGATCACCCGGTAAATAAATGACGCTGAACAGAGCTGCTTGCGTGATCTTTATATGCATCATCATGGCTTGAAAGGGAATTCCGCCTATATATAATATCCCGATACTGCATACCGCATAGATTAAAAATAGTCGTAAGGCCGTCACTTTCTTCAGCCGGTTCAGCCACAGACTGATCATAAAGGCAGCCACTGGATAAGCAAGTAAAAAACCACCGCTTGGCCCAAAAAAGACCCCTATTCCGCCTCTCCCTCCAGATAAAAGAGGTGCGCCTGCTGCCACTATTAGAAGAAACAGAAGTAAACTAATCAGGGCTTGCTTTGGTTTTAACAGCCCTCCAGCAAGCAAAAGACCTGCGGTTTGTAAGGTGATTGGTACAGGTGTAAACGCAAGAAAAATAGGCGGAATCAATCCTAACATCCCAATAACTGCTGTCATGAATGCCATTTGCATCATATCGTGAATTTTCAATTTTCATACCCCTCACTCGATGTTTTTGATAAAAATAGCGTAAAAGGTCGAGTGATATATGTCAACTAAATTTCAATAATAGTTTACATATAGAATGTAAAAAAAGACCTGTGAAGAAAGATCACAGAGATCATGTTCACAGGCCTTTTATTCGTTCTATTCTTCTTCGTCTTCTTGATCTAAGAACGTATTTAACGTTTCTTCAATCATGTCCCACTCTTCATCCGTTTCAATTGGCTCTAATTCGCCATCTTCACCGTCTTCGTTTGGTGTGAAGCTTGATGCATGAATTTCAATTTCTTCGTTATCTTGTTCAGAAATTGGGTAGTAAAGAACATATGATTTGTTAAAATGGTCGCTTTCAAAAGTAAATAGTACTTCGCAAAGCTGCTCATTTCCATTATCATCAACGATTGTAATTTGCTTTTCTCCGTGTTCCATTTGATTCACCTCATTTTAATTTAAGCTGTCTAAGTATCCTTGAAGGATCATAACAGCCGCCATTTTATCAATGACTTTTTTACGCTTTTGTCTGCTCACATCTGCAGAGATGAGCATTTTTTCTGCTGCCATCGTTGACAGACGCTCGTCCCAAAGCACAACAGGAACATTGTACGTGTTTTCTAACACTTTCGCAAATGATTGGCTGGCCTCGCCTCTTGGACCGACCGTACCGTTCATATTTTTTGGAAAACCAAGTACAATTTTATCCGTTCCATATTGCGAGACGATCTCAGACAGGCGGCTGAGACCAAAGTCTCCGCCTGCTTCATCAATTTTAATGGTTTCAATCCCTTGAGCTGTCCATCCCATTTCATCACTGATTGCCACACCAAGGGTTTTCGTGCCTAAATCTAAGCCTAAAATTCTCATGTTTTACGCCTCTTTATGTGTCTCTAAGTACGATTTAACCAATTCCTCAATTAATTCGTCTCGTTCTAGTTTACGAATTAGGTTGCGTGCATCCTGATGTCTTGGAATATAAGCAGGGTCGCCTGACAGCAAGTATCCGACAATTTGATTAATCGGGTTGTATCCTTTTTCTTGGAGTGCGTCATAAACTGTTATGAGCACTTCATTCACATTGGTTTCAGCTGAATCATCAGAGAAGTTAAACTTCATTGTCTTATCAAATGAACTCACTGCTTCTTGCACCTCTCTTCCAACATTCTACTAGCAAGCTTTTTTCTAACCGCTCATCTAATACCATTATTCTACACTACATTGACTGATTATAAAACGGATTTGACAGATTCTTCGACAGTTGCCAGTGCTTCTTCAAGCTTTTCTGGCTGTTTACCGCCTGCTTGTGCCATATCTGGGCGTCCGCCTCCGCCTCCGCCGCAAATTTCAGCTGCCTGCTTCACAAGTTTTCCTGCATGAAGACCTTTTTCAATGACGTCTTTCGTCACACCGGCTGAAATGTTGACTTTTCCATTTTGAACGGCACCAAGTACGATGACAGCTGAACCTAATTTCGCTTTTAAGTCATCAACCATCGTTCTTAAATGGTTCATGTCTTTGGCGTTTACTTTTTCAGTTAACACGTTCACTCCGCCAACTTCGATGACTTTTTCTAAAATAGAGCCAGCTTCTGCTTGACTTAATTTCGCAAGAAGTGATTCGTTTTCTCTTTGAACTTCTTTTAAATCAGCCTGCAAGGAAGCGATGCGTTTTGGTACATCTTTTGTATTTGATTTCAGTTCATTAGCTGCCTTTTCTAAAATCGCAAGCTGATCATTTAATTCTTCATAAGCACCTTTACCTGTTACAGCCTCAATACGGCGTGTTCCAGCACCAATACCCGATTCAGATGCAATTTTAAACAATCCGATCTCCGCAGTGTTTTGAACGTGACAGCCTCCGCATAACTCGATGCTGTAATCACCCACTTGCACCACACGGACAATATCGCCATACTTCTCGCCAAACAGCGCCATTGCGCCCATTTCTTTTGCTTCAGCAATTGGTTTCAGGTCAATGGCAACCGAAATGCCTTCCCAAATCTTTTCGTTGACGATTTTTTCAATTTGTGACAATTCTTCTTTTGTTACTTGTCCAAAGTGAGAAAAGTCAAAGCGAAGTCTGTTTTCATTCACAAGTGAACCCGCTTGGTTAACGTGGCTGCCCAATACATCTTTTAGCGCTTGGTGCAAAAGATGTGTCGCTGTGTGATTTTTCACAATGCCTTTTCGAAGTGCTGATTCGACTTCTGCAGTGACTTCAATGCCTTTTTGAACCGTACCACTTACGACGACTCCTTCGTGGACATGCTGGCCGTTTGGTGCCTTTTTCACATCTTTGATATCAATGATCGCTTCGGCACTTTTTAACGTTCCTTTATCCGCCACTTGTCCGCCGCTTTCCGCATAGAAAGGTGTTTCATCTAATAAAATTTGCACCGTTTCCCCTTCGTGAGCTTCTGTGACAATTTCACCGTTTTGAAGCAATTCGATAATACGAGCATCTGCAGTTAAATTTTCATAGCCCACAAACGTACTTTCTGCTTTAATATCGCCTAAAGCCCCGCCTTGAACCTGCATACTACCTACATCTTGTCTGGCATTTCTTGCACGTTCACGCTGCTTCTCCATTTCTAGCTGGAAGCCTTCACGATCGACTGTCATGTTCTCATCTTCTGCATATTCTTCTGTAAGTTCGACCGGGAATCCATATGTGTCATAAAGCTTAAACACATCTTTACCGGAAATTTGTGAGTTGCCATTGTCACGTTCTTTTTTGATCACTTCTGATAAAATGGCTAACCCTTCATTCAGTGTCTCATGGAAACGCTCTTCTTCATTTTTGATCACTTTTGCAATAAATTCTTCTTTTGCTTGAACATCTGGATAGAAATCCTTCATGATCTCCGCAACAACTGGAACTAGATCATACATAAATGGACGGTGGATATGGATCGTTTTTGCATAACGCACAGCACGGCGCAGCAAACGTCTTAACACATAACCTCGGCCTTCATTAGAAGGAAGTGCTCCGTCACTGACGGCAAAGGCAACAGTACGAATATGGTCAGCAATGACTTTAAATGCTGTGTCTTTTTCTTTTGACTCCCCATAGCTTTCTCCAGAAATCGTTTCTACTGCACGAATAATCGGCATGAACAGGTCTGTATCAAAGTTCGTCGGTACGTTTTGAATCACAGAGACCATACGCTCAAGACCCATTCCTGTATCAATGTTTTTCTTCGGAAGCGGTGTGTATGTACCATCTGGATTATGGTTAAATTCAGAAAAAACAAGATTCCATACTTCTAGATAACGTTCATTTTCTCCGCCTGGATATAATTCAGGGTCGTTCATGTCGTTGCCATATGCTTCTCCGCGATCATAGAAAATTTCTGTATTCGGACCACTTGGCCCCTCGCCAATATCCCAGAAGTTGCCCTCTAGACGAATAATTCGTTCCTCAGGGACACCAATTTTATCTCTCCAAAGAACATACGCTTCTTCATCCTCTGGATGTACCGTTACAGATAACAGATTCGGATCAAAGCCAATCCACTCGTCACTTGTGAGGAATTCCCAAGCCCATTCGATTGCCTCTTCTTTGAAATAGTCTCCAATAGAGAAGTTGCCCAGCATTTCAAAAAACGTATGATGGCGTGCTGTTTTCCCTACATTTTCAATGTCATTTGTACGAATTGATTTTTGTGCGTTGCAAATACGCGGATTCTCAGGCACGACGCGGCCATCGAAGTATTTCTTTAATGTTGCCACCCCACTGTTAATCCATAAAAGTGTTGGATCGTCATGCGGTACGAGGGACGCACTCGGTTCGACAGCATGTCCTTTTTCTTTAAAAAAATCTAAAAACATTTGACGTACTTGAGCTGAAGTTAAAGTTTTCATCATAAATCCTCCCTTTTTTATTCTCAATCTTCACACAAACGAAAAAACATCCCGCCCTATGCAAGCAAAAAACTACTTACACAGGGACGAGATGCTCTCGCGGTACCACCCTGATTATAGACATATGCGTCTATCACCTTCACATCCGATAACGCCGGAAGAGAGCGGCAGTGTTTATCTGCACTCGGGACTAGCTTCCGTTAAAGGTCTGATAAGGCTTTTCTCAGCAAACAAAGCCTCTCTCTGCAACAGCTTTTTAACGTACTCGGGTCCGTCATTGAATTCAATATGTATGAATCGAAATTATTATAGACAACTCGGCTCGTCTTGTCAATGAACGCTTCGTCTCATGTGAATATATTGCACAATGATGACCCTCATAATAGCTGCGGACGGCACGGCTAAAATCATTCCAATCAAGCCAAACAGCTCACCTCCAGCGAGTAACACCAGCATGATTACGACAGGATGCATATGCAGGCTTCTCCCGACAATGATCGGACTCAGTACATTGCTTTCTAAAAATTGAAGCACGGCTACTGTAATTAGCACAATGATCACTGACTTCACTGAGATGGTAAAAGCGATAAAGACAGCTGGAATCGCTCCAATAATCGGGCCAAAATACGGAATGACATTCGTTGCACCGATTAACATACCTAGTACAAGCGGATATGGAATATGAAAAAGCCAAAGAACAATGGCAGCAGCTCCCCCAATTAAAGAACAGACAAGCAATTGTCCTCTAATATAATCCCCAAGTGAGTCATCCACTGCTTTCACAAAGGCATGTCCCCTTTTTCGAAAGCTTGGCGGGGTTAAATACCATGCTGCCCGCTTCATCGTGTTCATATCTTTCACCATATAAAAGACAAGAAAAGGGATGAGTGCAGCAACTAAGGCGTAATCAAGCAGTACTTTACAGCTAAGAATCATCCGCTCTGCCCCATTTGCGGCATACGTCTCAGATTGGACAATAAAACGATCCAGCCGTTCATGTAGTCCATCAGGCCAGTGGCTTGTATGACGATGAACATGTGATAAAGCACCATTATACGTTTCGGCAAGCATGGGAATTTGCTCCGACAATTCATTTAACTGAGCGATTAAAACCGGTGCCCCTTTATACACAGCCAAACCAATGCCGCCAAAAAACAGCACATATATCAATAAGAGACTGACCGTCCTTGGCAAACCTCGCTTATGTAGTCTTTCAACAATTGGATAAAGAAGATAAGAAATAAAAATAGCGATAAGAAGCGGGATCAAAACCGCTTTGAGCAATAAAAAAATAGGCATCCATAACTCGTCGAGCTGAACCAAAATGAGTAAAGACGCAAGGACAAGCAGTACACCTGCAGCATATATTAGAAACTCGATCGGACGTTTCTTCACCTTTTTCACCTCTCTTCTTATTGTTTAACCAACTTCTGCAATTATCCATGTAAATAAAATTTGTCCTAACTTTGTTAAAAATGAATACACATGAAACATACGGCTCCATCCAAAGTCACTGTTTGCTGTAAAATCTCGTTAGAAAATATTCCATTATTTTCTTATTTCCGCCTCATTTATGCTAGAATCCACTTTAGCTCAATCATTAGAAGAGGAGGTTCTTCATGATCACATTCGAAGAAGTCAACAAGCATTACGGCCAGTTCCATGTACTTAAGGACATTAACCTACATATTCAAAAAGGTGAGGTTGTTGTGATCATCGGTCCTTCAGGGTCTGGAAAAAGCACGATGCTCAGATGTATCAATCGTCTTGAAAGCATTGATGAAGGAAAAGTCCTTGTCAATCAAGTGTCTGTTCAGCATCCGAAAACCAACATCAATCTCATCAGGCAAAATATCGGGATGGTGTTTCAGCACTTCCATCTTTATCCGCATAAGACGGTGCTTGAAAACATTATGCTTGCGCCGATGAAGGTTAAAAAAGTGAGCAAAGAAGAAGCAAAGGAAACAGCTGAATTTTATTTAAATAAAGTTGGCATTCCTGAAAAAGCAGACACCTACCCTTCTAGACTCTCAGGAGGACAGCAGCAGCGTGTGGCAATCGCGAGAGGACTTGCAATGAAACCTGAGGTCATGCTTTTCGATGAACCAACATCAGCTCTTGATCCAGAGATGATCGGTGAGGTGCTAGATGTGATGAAACAGCTGGCAAGGGAAGGGATGACAATGGTCGTTGTCACGCACGAGATGGGGTTTGCCCGTGAAGTCGCGGACCGTATTGTGTTTATTGATGAAGGAAGAATTCTTGAAGAATCTACACCAGCTGCCTTTTATGAAAAACCGCGCGAGAAACGCGCTCAGCTCTTTTTAAGCCGTATTTTAAATCACTAGGGGGAATGAATTTGATGAAAAAAATGAAACGCTTTGGCCTATTACTGTTGATGACTTGCTGTATGATCGCTCTCGCTGCTTGCGGATCTACCGAGAAAGGCTCAACCGATGCAAAACAAGGTAGCTCATTAGAAGCCATTAAGAAAGACAAAAAAATCGTTTTCGGTGTGAAAAACGATACTCGTTTATTCGGTCTAAAAAATCCTAGTAGCGGGGATATTGAAGGGTTTGATATTGATATCGCAAAAGCGATCACTAAAGAAATGCTCGGTGATGAAGGAAAAGCAGAATTCAAAGAAGTGACATCTAAAACAAGGATTCCTTTACTGCAAAAAGGAGATATTCATGCCATTGTTGCCACAATGACGATCACAGAAGAGCGTAAAAAAGAGGTCAATTTCTCAGATGTTTACTTTGAAGCAGGACAATCACTGCTTGTGAAAAAAGGCAGCGACATTCAATCGATTGATGATCTTAAAAAAGGTACGAAGGTGCTTGCAGTGAAAGGGTCCACTTCTTCTCAAAACATTCGCGAAAAAGCACCAGAAGCATCCGTTTTAGAATTTGAAAATTACCAAGAAGCCTTTACAGCCTTAAAATCAAATCAAGGGCAAGTTCTGACAACTGATAATGCAATTTTATTTGGCATGGCAGACGAAGATTCAAATTATGAAGTCGTTGGCGGAACATTTACCGATGAGCCTTATGGCATCGCTGTGAAAAAAGGCGATGAAGAATTGACAGAAGCTATTAATAAAGCGTTAAAGGCATTAAAAGATAATGGAGAGTATGACAAGATTCATAAAAAATGGATCAAAGAATAATCAATTGACTCGATCAATCTCAACACCCTCAGGAGAGCCGCTTGCCGGCTCCTCTGTTGATTAGGAAGGAAGTGAACTGATTGCTGCGATTTTCCATTTTAACTGAGAACTTCCATCTTTATTTAGAAGGGTTTAAATATACGATTGGTGCAAGTGTCATTGCGTTGATTGGAAGCTTTTTCATCGGTACACTCATTGCCATTATGAGAATTGCGCCACTAAGACCGCTCAACTGGTTAGGGACGGCTTACGTGGAATTTATTCGGAATATTCCGTTATTATTGATCACCTTTGTGTTCTTTTTTGGTTTACCGGTACTTGGCATTGTGGCAGATGGCTTTACAGCAGGAACCATTGCCCTCTCCATTTATACGTCTGCTTTTATCGCTGAAGCCATTCGTGCAGGTATACAAGCTGTACCGCTTGGACAAATGGAAGCAGCTAGAGCTTCTGGTCTGTCATATGGCGGAACGATGCGATATATTATTCTGCCGCAGGCAATCAAAATTGTCATTCCACCACTTGGGAATCAATTTATCAATCTTGTGAAAAACTCGTCTATTTTAGGTGTCATTGCAGGGTTTGATCTGATGTACCAAGGAGACCTTATCGCTTCGAGAACGTTTGTGACATTTGATGTATACATCTTTGTTGCCATGTTCTATCTTCTATTGACCATTCCGCTTAGTCTAGGCGTTGGTTATTTAGAAAAAAGATTAGCCCGAAGCCACTAGAAAGGAGGAAACACAATGGATTTTATAGGTGCCTACCAGCCCGATCATCTCGCCTTTTTACTTGAAGGATTTGCTGTCACCTTAAAAGTGGCTTTTATCTCCATCATTTTAAGCTTTATCATCGGATTAGTCGTTGGCACATTGAGGTTCGCACAAATCCCTATTTTATCAAAGGTGCTTGCGGTCATTGTGGAAACCGTTCGGAACCTGCCGCTTTTGCTGATCATCTTTTTTACGTATTTCGCCCTGCCTGAAATCGGCATTAAGCTGAGCATTACAGCCTCTGCCATTGCGGCTTTAACCGTGTTTGAATCCGCCATGCTGTCAGAAATCATTCGCAGTGGATTAAAATCAATTGATAAAGGACAAATCGAAGCGGCCAGATCCTCTGGTTTAACCTATATTCAAACATTAAAAATGATTATCATGCCACAGGCGTTACGCCGAATGGTCCCCCCGATTGTCAGTCAATTTATTTCTCTTTTAAAAGATACATCGCTTGCCGTTGTGATTGCCCTTCCAGAGTTATTGCATCACGCGCAGATTTTAAATGGTCAAAGCCAATCTTATTTACTTCCTATTTTCCTCTTGGCCGCCATGATGTATTTTGTTGTGAACTTCAGCTTGTCTATACTTGCACGGAGATTAGAGTACAGGCAGGCATAAAAAAAGGACATCCGCTCATGGTGGATGTCCCTTTTTGTTTAAAGCATTCGCATAACTCGTTTTCTCATCTTTTTCATATCCCGCTTAGATGGCATATCATATCGACTTGCAAAGTGATATGCGAGTGCACCTGCACCAAGCGTTAATAGTGAAGAAGTCATTTTGCCCATTCGAAATTCCCCCTTAACACTTATAGTTGAATTGAACGTTCATCGTCACTAAACAGGTCATCTAAACTGCTTAGTGTACCGTCTTCCTCCACTTGGTGAGTAGATATTTTGCCTTTTGACAGTGTCAATTCAATAAAACAGCCCCAGCAATAATATTGATTGACCCCAATTTTTCCGATGTCTTTACATTTGCAATTTGGGCAAATGAGCATACTCAGCACCTCTTTACGTTCGGTTTAGAACAAGTGCTTCCTTTTGAACATCCATCAAGGTTCCGGCAGCATGCAGCTGCTTTCGAATCCCTGATAGCTCTGTAAAGAAGCCGTCCGAGAGTTCATATGCTACGATTGTGCCCGAATTTGTACAAAAGTATACATCTTCCAAAACACCTAATGTTTCACCATCTGGCGTACGGATCATTTTCTTTTTTAATTTCGAAAAGAAGAAGGATGGGGCGGAGTTATCTATCTCGATGCCCTTCTGGCAGCTCACATATAGACCTTTGTCTGTCAGTTTGTCGCCAGCTGAGAATGGAATGAAAGCACAGTCTTTCTTTTTCCCATCTAAAACATATCCCCCGCAGCTGCCGCCGGCTAAAAAGCAAATATCTTTGATCGCCCCAAGTGAATGAGACAGCTCGTCTGTATAGATCGTCAGTCCTTCAAGCTCTCGACATGTTCTCAAAATGTGATCAACCACCTTTTCGGAACAGTCTTATCGTGTGCGTTTCCTCTATGACTCATACGAAGAAATGGCTTCCATGAAGGAAGCCATTTACTCTTGCATAAAATCAAACGGAGTGATTCCCTCCATGCCAATATTGGCATCGTGTACACTGAAAGGAAGTTCTTTTTGGAGGGCTGCTAGCTCAGCGTCCATGATTTTTTCCGTTTCAGTAAGACGCATGGTTAAAGACGTTTGTCTGAGGGAGTCTTCATTATTTTTCACGCCCCACTCTAATGCTGATTCCTCGCCGCACAAAATTAAAAACTTTTTACTTCGTGTAATGGCCGTGTAAAGCAAATTTCTTCGAAGCATTCGATAATAACTTCTCACGACTGGCAGCACCACGATTGGGAATTCACTGCCCTGAGATTTATGAATCGAGCAACAATAAGCGTGTGTAAATTGATGAAAATCTTTTTTCGTAAACGTGATTTCGTTTCCATCAAAGGAGATGACCGCCATATCTTCTTTTTCCGTGTTTTCTTTCGCATAAAAGATCGAGACAATTTCGCCAATATCTCCATTAAAAATGTTATTCTCGGGCTGATTGACAAGCTGAAGTACCTTATCGCCTGTCCGGTAGACGACATCACCAAATGGAATCTCTCTTCCTTTTGGCTTTTTAGGATTCAAAATTTGCTGGAGCATTTTATTCAGTTCATTAATGCCTGCTTTTCCTTTATACATCGGGGCAAGCACTTGAATGTCCTTTGCTGAATAACCCTTTTGAGCAGCATTGCTGACCACTTTCTCGATGACTTCTTTCATTTGGTCACTAGAGCATTGAATAAAGGATCGATCCTTCGAGCGCGCAGTAATATCCTTTGGCAATACACCATTTTTCATATCATGCGCAAGCTCAACAATTGTTGAACCGTCTGCCTGCCGGTAAATATCAGTTAGTGTAACTGCCGGTATAGCTTGTGACGCAAGCAGGTCTCTTAACACTTGACCAGGTCCGACAGATGGAAGTTGATGTTCGTCTCCAACCATAATGACTTGAATATGATCTGGGATCGCCTTAAACAAATGGTTCGCCAGCCAAATATCCAGCATACTCGATTCATCAATGATGACAAGCTTCCCTTCAATCGGCTGGTCTTCATCATGTGAGAAGCCTTCTGATCCATTCCAGCCTAGCAACCGGTGAATGGTCACAGCAGGAAGTCCAGTGGATTCTGTCATTCGTTTCGCAGCACGTCCAGTTGGTGCGGCAAGCACGAACGGAAATGCTTCATCTTTTTTATAATCACCCGGGTCAAGAGATACGCCGTGAAGATCGCTGTAAAGCTCGACAATCCCTTTAATGACCGTCGTTTTCCCTGTACCCGGTCCGCCTGTTAAAAGCAGCATTGGAGACATGAGTGCCTTTTGAATGGCTTCTTTTTGGGTTGGTGCATACTGGACACCAAGCCGTTCCTCCAGTTCACCGAGTGCAAGCAGAAATTCTGATTCAGGAAATTGATCTGCATATTCCGTTTGAGCGACAATTTTTTGAATGCGTTTTGCCACACTTTGCTCCGCATAAAAGAGCGACGGATGATAACAGCGCTCATCTTCAATAATCATTTCTTTCCCTTCACCAAGTGCAATGATCTGATTGGCAACGTCCATTTCAGTCACTTTGTAGTCATTGCCGGTTTGATTCAGCAGTTTACGGGTTTCGACGATCAGATCTTTCGTTTGTATGTACGTATGACCGTCCTGCAGGCTTGCTGTCTCAACGGTATACAAAAGGGCTGCACGAATGCGGTCTGGATCATTTCCAGATATCCCTGTTCTAGCGCCGAGTTCATCTGCTTTAATAAAGCCAATCCCCTCGACGTCTTTGACGAGCTGATAAGGGTTTTCTTCAATTTTCTGCAACGTTTCACTCTCGTAAACTTGGTAAATCTTCATGCTAAGCTGAGGACCAAAACCATATTGATTCAGGCTGATCATGATTTGCTCAAGCCCTTGATGCTCTTGAAGTGCGGCAGCCAGCTTATCGGCCTTCTTTTTTGACAGGCGAGGGACATCATACAACACAGACGGATCACGCATAATTTGATGAAGCGTCTGATTGCCAAGCTTGCCGACGATTTCTTCCGCCGTCTTTTTCCCAATCCCTTCAAACAAGTCACTAGAGAGATAATGAATGATGCCTTGCTTTGTTGTAGGGACTTCCTTTTGAAAATGAGTGGCTTGAAACTGCTCGCCAAACTTCGGATGACTTGTGACCTTGCCATAGAAGGTGTAGGTTTCCTCCTCATGAAGCGCTGGGAAGTACCCTGTGACAGATGCTGTCTTTTCCTCTAAATTCTCTGATGTTTCAATGACTTTTACTTTTAACACCGAGTATAAATTACCTTCGTTATGGAAAATAACGGCTTGAACCGTCCCTTTTAAAAACGGTTCATCTTCAAGCTTCATTTGATCTGGATGTTCCTGCACAGGTCTTCCCTCCTTCCGGTTATTCTGCCTCTTGAATCAGCTTTTGCGCATGCAATGCAAGCATATGATCAGGCTGCACGTCAATGGCTTTTCCTAGCATTTCAAGCGCTTCGTCCTTTTTCTCTAAATACGCATACGCAACGCCCGCATTATAAAAAGCGTCTGCATGCTGCGGATCTCGCGTAATCACTTCAGTAAAGACTGCGACCGCTTCCTCCAGCAGATGTTCATTCGCTAAGCACATGCCAAATTGAAATCTTGCTTCGTTATCTTCTTCGTTTAGCTCAACTGCACGCTGAAGATAAGGCATCGCAAGCTTTGGCTGCTCTAATTTCATCAGTGTCTGCCCTAACATATAAAACAAATCACTGTTTTCCATTCCAGCTTGTAGCGCTTGCTCAAAATAGTCTTTCGCTTTCATAAAGTCTTCTTTCATCGTGTAAACATTTCCTGCTCCGTAATAGGCTGCAGCTGCTGTATGATCAAGTTCAATGGCTTTTTGAAAGAAGTTCAAAGCACGTTCAAATTCATGAACACTTGAAAGTAAATTCGCAAAGTTAATATATGGAACCGGGTCCTTTGGGCTTTCTTCAATGGCTTTCGTAAAAGCTTCAGCTGCCTGTTCGATGTTCCCTTGATTTAAAGCTTCAATACCGATTTCGTTATGATTCATTCGCTCTCTTCATCCTTTCATTAAAAAACCTCAACAGCGACGTTGAGGTTTTTAACACATGTTACACATACGACAGCTTTTGGCCATCTTTAAAGACATCGTCAATGGTCCCGCCGCCAAGACATTCTTCGCCATCATAAAAAACAACAGCTTGTCCTGGAGTGACAGCACGAACGGGTTCATCAAAGATCACCATTGCTTCCTGCTCACCTGTCATTTTGACTTTTACATGATGGTCTTCTTGACGGTATCGGAATTTCGCTGTGCATGTGAGTTCACCGTTTTCGCCGACAATATGAGGACGCGTCCAGCTGATGTTAACAGCTGAAATACTTTCAGAGTATAAAAGCGGATTGTGGAAGCCTTGTTCAACAAATAAGATATTTTTCTCTAAGTCCTTCCCAACAACGAACCACGGATCACCGCTTCCGCCAATGCCAAGTCCTTGGCGTTGACCGATCGTGTAATACATGAGTCCATCATGTTCACCTTTTACTTCTCCGTCCATTGTCTGCATCACACCGGGCTGTGCAGGCAAATATTGGCTAAGGAACGTTTTAAAGTTTCTTTCCCCAATAAAGCAGATGCCCGTAGAATCTTTTTTCGTTGCTGTTGCGAGCTCTGCTTCTTTCGCTAATTCACGCACTCTTTTTTTCTCTAAATCGCCGATTGGGAACAATACTTTATCAAGTTGTTCTTGAGTCAGCTGATTCAAGAAATAAGTTTGGTCTTTGTTTGTATCAAGACCTCTTAGCATTTTCACTTCATCGCCGGTTCTGTCGACACGGGCATAGTGCCCTGTTGCCAAATAATCCGCTCCAAGCGACAATGCATGCTCAAGAAATGCTTTGAACTTAATTTCTTTATTACACATGACATCTGGATTCGGCGTTCTGCCTGCTTTATATTCATCAAGAAAATATTGAAACACTTTGTCCCAATACTGTTTCTCGAAATTCACTGCATAATATGGGATTCCAATCTGGTTACAAACACGAATGACATCCTCATAGTCCTCCGTTGCTGTACATACACCATTTTCATCTGTGTCATCCCAGTTTTTCATAAATATGCCGATCACATCATAGCCTTGCTCCTTTAGCATGAGCGCAGCAACTGATGAATCGACGCCTCCAGACATACCGACCACAACTCTTGTGTCTTCAGGTCTTTTTGTCATCTTCATCAACTCCAATTTCAATGAAACAACGTGCGCGTTTCGTTCTTCAGGTGCCTAGCTGTTTCATTTTTCACACACGAACAAAAGGGGAGCCATTTATTTGGCTAGGCGTTTCACGACAGCCGCTATCTTATGCGCCGCCTGCTTCACATGTTCCTCTTCATTTCCAAGACCGAAGCTTATTCTGACTGAGGATGTCAGCTCTTTTGCTTCTTCACCATACATGGCGCTTAATACGTGCGAAGGAAGGACAGATCCAGCCGTACATGCTGACCCGCTCGAAACAGCAATCCCTTCCATATCTAAGTTCACAAGTAACGATTCAATAGAAACGCCCGGGAAGTGGACATTTAAAATATGCGGCAATGTCTCTTTCGGATGTCCATTGATAGAGAAATTGAGTGATTCCTCTTCGAATACTTGCAGCATCGCTTCTTTGAGCTTACCATAATGCACTGCTTTTTCTCTTCTATTTTGCTTTGTTAATTGAACTGCTTCTGCAAGTCCAATGATTCCCGCCACATTTTCAGTACCAGCACGGCGTTTTCTCTCTTGTTCTCCTCCGAATAGCTGCGGTGAAAGTTTTACACGCTCATTCACGTATAAAAAGCCTGTTCCCATCGGGCCATTTAGTTTATGACCGGACGCAGATAAGAGGTCGATATGAAGTTCTGTGACATCAATTGATATTGTCCCAAATGCCTGTACTGCGTCTGTATGAAAATAAGCAGTGTGTTCGTGTAAAAGTTGACCAATTTCTTTAATTGGCTGAATCACACCCGTTTCATTATTGCCGTACATGATAGTCACAAGAATTGTATCGTCTCTTAGTGCTTGTTTTAATTGATCAAGATGAATCAATCCAGTGTGATCCACATCTAAATACGTCACATCAAAACCAAGATTCTCTAAGCGTTCGCATGTATGCAGCACTGCATGATGCTCAGTTTTTGTTGTGATGATATGTTTTCCTTCATGCTGCCTTGCCATTGCCACACCTGTAATGGCCAAGTTGTCTGCCTCTGTTCCTCCGCTTGTGAGGATGATCTCCTGCTGCTTACAGTGTAATTCTCCTGCAATGACTTCCCTTGCTTCATCGAGCCACTTTCTTGCCTCGCGCCCATATGAATGAATACTAGAGGGATTGCCAAATATCTCTGTAAAGTAAGGCATCATCTTGTCCACAATCCGTTGATCCATAGGCGTTGTGGCTGCATGATCTAAATAGATACGTTCCATTTACGGTACACCTCTGATCTAAATATAGAACATATACGCCTCTTGATCCTCGTCATCTTTATAGCTTGCCAAGTCTTCAAGAGTTGTATTGTCCAGTACGTCTTTTACTGCATCACGAATACGAATCCAAAGTGCACGCTTTGCTGGTTCTTCGTTTTCAATCACTTCAACAGGACTAATAGGTCCTTCTAATACACGAATAATATCACCGGCTGTAATCTCGTTTGGCTCATGGGCAAGCACATAGCCGCCATACGCTCCGCGGATACTTTTCACAAGACGTGCATTGCGAAGTGGTGATACAAGCTGCTCTAAATAATGCTCAGACAAATCATTGTTTTGAGCGATTGATTTTAATGATGTAGGGCCTTCGCCATGTTTTTTGGCTAATTCGATCATGATCGTCAGACCATATCTGCCTTTAGTAGAAATTTTCAAGTTAAACACCTCTGCGTTTTCTATTTCTATGTCATCAATTATTTTTCTGATTTCATATACGCTTATATAGACCAAAAGCAATTATATCATACTTTTAGCCAACTTTCATTTGCGGGTTCTGAGCTCAAAACGAGGACGCATCCCTTTTCTATTTGAAGAAATTTCGGTACTCTATACAAACAAGACATTGCTTTAGGAGAGATAATCATGAAACCTTTAGCGTATCGGATGCGCCCAAGTCATATTGGAGACATTATTGGGCAGGAGCATCTCGTTGGGGAAGGTCAAATTATTAGACGAATGGTCGAGGCAAAACATTTGTCCTCGATGATTTTATACGGACCGCCGGGAATCGGCAAAACATCCATTGCAACTGCAATTGCTGGCAGTACAAGCATTGCCTTCCGTACATTGAATGCGGTGATTCATAACAAAAAAGATATGGAAGCTGTCGCCGCTGAAGCGAAAATGAGTGGTCAGGTCATCCTGATTTTAGACGAAGTCCACAGACTCGATAAAGGGAAGCAGGATTTCCTTCTTCCGTATTTAGAAAATGGCATGATCATTTTAATTGGCGCGACAACAGCTAATCCGTATCATGCGATTAACCCAGCCATCCGCAGCCGGACACAAATATTTGAGCTGAAGCCGCTGGAAACAGAGCAAATTAAAGCTGCATTATCTCGAGCTTTACAGGATGAACATCGCGGGCTTGGCGGTTATTCGGTCAAAGTTGATGAGGAGGCAATGAATCATTTTGCAAATGGATGCGGAGGAGATGTGCGTTCCGCTTTAAATGCGCTTGAACTAGCCGTCTTATCGACAAAAGCGGATGAATCTGGACAGATCACGATCACTCTAGCTGCAGCAGAAGAATGTTTACAAAAAAAGAGCTTCTCGCATGATAAAAACGGTGATGCCCATTATGATGTCCTCTCGGCTTTTCAAAAATCCATTAGAGGATCTGATGCAGATGCTGCGCTGCATTACCTTGCAAGACTCATTGAAGCGGGAGACCTTGAAAGCATTTCGAGACGATTACTTGTGATGGCTTATGAAGATATTGGCCTAGCCAGTCCGCAGGCAGGGCCACGTGTGTTAAGCGCTGTTCAAACAGCTGAGAGAGTTGGTTTTCCAGAAGCACGAATTCCACTCGCTAATGCCGTGATTGAACTGTGTCTTTCTCCAAAGTCAAACTCCGCTTACCAAGCGATTGATGCGGCACTGCATGATATTCGCACGGGGAAAATTGGTGAAGTTCCCGTTCATTTAAAAGATGCCCACTATAAAGGAGCAGCAGCACTTGGAAGGGGCGCCGATTACTTATATCCGCACGATTATGAAAATGGCTGGGTGAAGCAGCAATATTTACCTGACCCGCTGAAAAACAAACAATATTATGAACCAAAGCAAACTGGAAAATTTGAAGGTGCACTAAAGCAAGTGTATGAAAATTTAAGACGGCAAAAATAAAAACAGCCCCCTGCTCTAAGCAGGCGGGCTGTTTATTTATCTTTCACACGTGTAATCGGAATGTCTTTTAACAGTTTCATAATGACATGACCACCCATAATCAGTCCAGCCACAGATGGAACAAATGCATTGGATGATGGCGGCATTTGTGCCTTACGAATTTTCGCTTCATCATTTCCAACTTCTTTTCTCACATCTTCACGAATGACAATCGGACTTTCATCAGAGAAAATAACTTCAATTCCCTTACGAATGCCTTCCTTCCGCAGGCGTGTTCTGACGACTTTCGCAATTGGGTCTGTATGTGTTTTCGAGATGTCATCAATTTTAAAGCGTGTCGGATCTGTTTTATTTGCAGCACCCATACTCGAAATAATGTTCACATCGCGTTTCAGGCACTCTTTCATTAAATGAATTTTATAATGAATTGTATCTGATGCATCAATGACATAATCAAGTGGATACTCAAAGAATTGTTCATATGTTTCTTCTGTATAGAACATTTTGAGCGCAACAACTTCACATTCTGGGTTGATGTCAGCAATTCTTGCCTGCATTAAGTCAACTTTAGGCTGACCAACCGTTGATAGCAAAGCTGGCAGCTGCCTATTTACATTTGTAATATCAATATCATCTTTATCAACAAGAACAATACGGCCAACACCTGAACGAGCAAGAGCTTCTACTGCAAAAGAACCTACGCCGCCTACTCCAAGCACTGCAACTGTACTGTTTTTTAATATATTTAAGCCTTCCTTGCCAATGGCAAGCTCGTTTCTTGAAAACTGATGTAACAAGTGCCTCACTCCACCTTTATTTAAAATGAATCGAAAGAATCATATCATATTCAGCGTTCTCCGTCATCCTTCTCAAATAGAAAAAAACACAAAAAAGTCCCGATCACGCCGCCAGCTTTTCCTTCGTTTTGAACCCCGCACCATGCAGGTGGGTGCTTTCTTCCTCACTTTATAAGTCCTCAGAAGAGGCATTTATGCAGAAAGGAAAGGCAAGCTCCCGTAGAAAAAAATGTTCGGTCAAAACTAGGTAACCACCGTACGTATCAGGACTTTATTTATTGGTTGATGAAAGCATATCATAGGCATGTCCCTTTTTCAAGCGTTTACATGCCTATAAACATGCGCCTATTTTACTGTTTTACTTTTGTTTTAATAGCCAAACTCAGTTCATCTAGCTGCGCTGCGCTTACAGTGCCAGGAGCATCTGTGAGAACACAGCTTGCACTTGCCGTTTTCGGGAACGCAATGGTATCTCTTAGGTTAGATCGGCCGGCAAGCAGCATCACTAGGCGGTCAAGTCCAAGCGCAATTCCGCCGTGCGGAGGCACACCATGCTCAAATGCATCAAGAAGGAAGCCGAACTGATCGTACGCTTCTTCTTTAGAAAAGCCAAGTAAACCAAACATTTTCTCTTGAATGTCCTTTTCAAAAATACGAATAGAACCTCCGCCAAGCTCATAGCCGTTCAGCACAAGATCATACGCTTGAGCTTTCATATCTTCTGGACTTGTTTCAATTAATTCAAGATCATCACGAACTGGCATTGTGAAAGGATGATGAGCAGCATAGAAGCGGCCTTCTTCTTCATCTTTTTCAAGCAGCGGCCAGTCGACTACCCATAAGAAATTGAAGACAGACTCATCGATGAGTTTAAGCTCTTTGCCAAGTTTCAAACGAAGTGCGCCAAGCGCATCATGGACAACAGACGTTTTGTCAGCGACAAAAAGTAAAAGGTCTCCCTCTTCAACTTGAAGCTGTTCTTTTAATTCTGCTTGTTTTGACTCATCAAAGAATTTAGCGATTGGTCCTTTTAACTCTGTCCCTTCAGCTTTTAGCCAAGCAAGACCTTTTGCACCATAGTTCGCTGCAAATGCACCAAGTGCATCGATGTCTTTTCTTGAGTAGTTTGCTGCAGCCCCTTTGACATTAATGGCTTTGACAGCTCCGCCATTGTTTACAGCACCGCTGAAGACTTTGAAATCTGAGTCTTTTACCGTGTCTGAAATGTTGACAAGCTTCATGTCAAATCGGGTATCTGGCTTGTCAGAACCATAGGAATTCATCGCTTCATCGTACGTCATACGAGGTAATGGCAATGTCAGGTCAACGCCTTTGACATCTTTCATCACCTTTGCCATCATCTCTTCAGCAAGCGTCATGATGTCTTCTTGGCTCATAAAGGACATTTCAATATCGACTTGTGTAAATTCCGGCTGACGGTCAGCACGCAAGTCTTCATCTCTAAAGCAACGAGCGATTTGATAGTAGCGGTCCATCCCAGACACCATGAGCAATTGCTTAAATAATTGCGGAGACTGCGGCAGCGCATAGAATTCTCCTTCGTGTACACGGCTTGGCACAAGATAGTCACGCGCACCTTCTGGCGTACTTTTTGTTAAAATTGGTGTTTCAATGTCTAGAAAGCCGTGATCATCTAAGAAATGGCGGAATGCTTTTGTGACTTCATGTCGCATTTTCATCGTTTCAAACATCGCAGGACGGCGAAGATCTAGGTAGCGGTATTTTAAGCGCACATCTTCTGATACCTCATCTGCTTGATCAGAAATCACAAATGGAGGCGTCTTGGCTTCATTTAAAACAGTGACTGTGTCGACTTGAATTTCAATTTTGCCTGTTTTTAAATTTGGGTTGATCGTAGCTTCTTCTCTTGCGACCACTGTCCCTTTAATATCAAGGACATATTCATTCCGAATCGATTCTGCTGTCTCAAGAGCCTCTTTTGATTGGTCTGGATGAAAGACAACTTGCACAATGCCTGTACGATCACGCAGGTCAATAAAGATTAATCCGCCAAGGTCACGACGTTTTTGTACCCATCCTTTTAATACAACGGTTTGACCGATTTGGTCTTCTGTTACTTCTCCACAATAAAAAGTTCTACCAAACACAAACATTCCACTCCTTCTTTACGCTTTCTGGTGGGCTTTCATCATTTGAATCAGCTCATCAAGCTTCACTTCAATTTGTTCACCCGTTGTCGTATCTTTTACGTTTACAATTTGCTGCGCTAGCTCATCTTCACCAAGAACTGCAATAAACTTGGCTTTCAAGCGGTCTGCCGCTTTAAATTGTGCTTTTAGCTTTTTCCCTGTATAGTCCATTTCACTTGAAATGCCTTCTTTTCTTAGGCGATTCAATAAGCCAACAGCATAATCTTTTGCTTGATCTCCTAATGCCGCAATATATAAATCAATGCCGTCTTGAACAGGAAGCTCGATCTTCTCTGCATCAATCGCTGATAGGAAACGTTCAATACTCATCGCAAAGCCGATACCTGGTGATTCAGGACCGCCAATTCCTTCAACAAGTCCATCATAACGGCCGCCGCCGGCTAATGTTGTGATCGCGCCAAAGCCTTCTGCATTACTCATGATCTCAAAGGCAGTGTGATTGTAATAATCAAGACCGCGCACTAAGTTCGGATCGACGACATATTCAATGCCTAGATCGGTTAAGTATTGTTTTACTTTTTCAAAATAAGTCCGTGATTCTTCATTTAAGTAATCTTGAATGGATGGTGCCGTTGCCATCAGTTCGTGATCGCGGTCCTTTTTACAATCAAGAATACGCAATGGATTTTGATGTAAACGAATTTGGCAGTCGTGACAGAATTCATCAATTCTTGGTTCAAAATGCTCGACAAGTGCTTGACGGTAATCTGCACGGCTTTCTTTGTCACCAAGGCTGTTAATAACGAGTTTTAAGTTGGAAAGACCTGCTTTCTCATACACACTCATCGCTAATGAAATGACCTCTGCATCAATGGCAGGATCTTTTGAACCGATCGCTTCAATTCCGAATTGATAAAATTGACGATATCTTCCCGTTTGTGGACGCTCATAGCGGAACATTGGTCCAATGTAGTACAGCTTTGTAGGCTGTGCAGGCTGTGCAAACAGTTTATTTTCAACATAAGAACGGACAGTCGAAGCTGTTCCTTCTGGGCGAAGTGTGATGCTACGTCCTTTTTTATCTTCAAATGTGTACATCTCTTTTTGAACGATATCTGTTGACTCGCCTACTCCTCGTGCAAACAGTTCTGTATGCTCAAAAATCGGTGTGCGGATTTCTTTGTATTGAAAGGCTGCACATGTATCTCTCGCAATTTGTTCAACATACTGCCAGCGTTCTGATTCTCCCGGTAAAATATCCTGTGTGCCTCTTGGAATATTAAAACTCATTTTTCGTCCTCCTACGACCATCATTCATTTTTTATGTGGACATATAAAAAACCCCCGCCTCTACTATGTGTATAGTAGGGACGAGAGTTATACCCGTGGTGCCACCCTAGTTGGAACATGATCTAGCCATGTTCCCGCTCAAATCCTTAACGCAGATTCACGTTCTCCGCCTATTGACTCATTTTTTGAGTGTTCAGCAGGAAACCTACAGAGTGTTCTTTCGTGATAAATGCCATGCGGATTCGCTTTCAGCCTAAGGCGATTCCTCTCTGCTCACGCAATTTACCCTACTATTCTCTATCATCAGTTCCACATTTTAAATTTTCAAGTGTGTTGATTTATATTATAATAAGGTCGGTGCTGCCACTCTGTCAACCCTTGCCGTGTCTCTTTTTCTTTTCCAGCTCTTCTTTTGACGTGCATCCGTATTCAGATGCCGTTTCTTCAAGGAAGCCTGGTTGATCCATTTCGTCGTGCTGCCAGCGGTCGATATCACGATGTCCATTATATTGCACTCGTCCTAATTTTCTGCTTAATCTCATGTTTGTACATCCTTTTATCACATTTTTATTTAGTATAAACAGATTGATTCAATTTTATTAGGGAAACTGCAAGGAATTCATCCATTACATAACGAATTAACATTCATCGGTTTTACAAGGGAGGGGAAAACACCGTTTTGAATCTGAAAACACACCATCACATGATGTTGCTGCTCACCTGTTTTGTCCTCATTGCCAGCACTTGGCCAATGACACATGCGACGGCTCAAACAGATCAAGCTGTCGTTGCAACAGATGAAATCAATGTGCGAACCGGACCTGGTTTAAGCTACGGGATCGCAGCAGTTGTGAAACGAGGAGAAAGCTACCCGATTCTCACTGAACAAGGAGAATGGGTACAGATCGGGCTATCGAACGGACAAAAAGGCTGGGTCGTCTCATGGCTGATTACCAAGTCATCTGATGCACAAAAGCCTGCTAAGCAAAAGACACAAGGTCAAAGTACGCAAGGAAGCAGTTCGATTACGTCAACAGCCTCTGACCTTCGCATTCGGACAGGCCCAGGGACTTCCTATCAAGTCATTGGCACTTTCCCGCAGGGCGCTTCCGCTAAAAAGCTGGACACAAGCGGTGAATGGACAAAAATATCGTACAAACAAGCAGAAGGCTGGGTCCACTCTGATTATATTTCTGGCGGACAAAACGCTTCTTCATCCAGTTCAGCTGAGCCCGCTCGTTCTAAACAGTCCGGCACAGTTGGCGTATCAAGCTTGAATGTTCGAAAATCGGCGGCACCGAACGCACAAGTGGCCGCTTCACTTTCCCGCAACACTCAAGTCACCATTTTACGGGAGCAAAATGGCTGGTATGAAATCGAAGCAAAAGGCGTTAAAGGCTGGGTTGCAAGTTATTATATTGTCTCAAACCAAGGAGCAAGTGCAGCACCTGAAAAGAATTCATCCTCTTCGTCATCTCATCAGAAAGCGTACATCGTTTATGATGGAACGAATATTAGAAAAAGCGCTTCTACCTCCGCTGGAATTGCAGAAAGAGCAACAAAAGGAGCTGCTTATCAAATTGTTCGTACGCAAGGTGACTGGTACGAGGTGACATTATCAAACGGCGGAACAGGCTACGTGGCGAGCTGGGTCGTTCAAACAAAGAAAAATAGCAGCGAAGCACCAAGACCTCAGCAGGATTCATCGTCTGGCACTGGATCTTTAAAAGGCAAAACAATTGTTCTTGATCCTGGGCATGGCGGAAAAGACAGCGGCACGATCGGCGCAGACGGTGCATTTGAAAAGAATATCACGATCAAAACCGCTCATTTGCTGGCGGGTAAGTTAAGAGCTTCTGGAGCAAATGTCTATTTAACAAGAAGTGATGATACATTCATCAGCCTTCAATCGAGGGTTGCCACTTCACATTACCGAAATGCAGATGCATTTATTAGTCTTCATTATGATAGTTTTATGGACCAAAGTATCAGAGGGAGCACCGCATATTATTATCAAGCATCCAAAGATCAACGTTTGGCGACAAGCGTTCATACGGAAGTCGCAAAACGATCACAGATCCCTGATAAAGGAGTCAAATTTGGAGATTATTTTGTTTTAAGAGAAAACAAGCGCCCTTCCCTTTTATATGAACTCGGCTATTTAAGCAATCCTCAAGAAGAAGCGATCATTTATAGCGCCTCTTACCAAGAACGAGTGACAGAAGGAATGACAGAAGGATTAAAACAATATTTCCGATAGAAAAAAGAGGCCGCTGCGCCTCTTTTTTGTTTGATCGCAAAAGAAAAAGACTCTAAACAAACTCTCAGCAAGAGTTTATCTACAGTCTAATGTCTTTCTATTCTTTGCTGTCCATCAACATGGTGACAGGCCCCGAATTGGTCAATGAGACGTCCATCATCGCCCCAAAACGTCCAGTTTCAACATGGATGCCTTTTTCTCTAAGCGTTTCATTGAAGCATTCGTAAAGTGAATTCGCCACATCCGGTTTGGCAGCTTTCATAAAGTTCGGCCGTCTGCCTTTTCTCGTATCACCATAAAGAGTAAATTGAGATACAGACAGTACACTTCCTTTTACATCTAACAAAGAATGATTCATTTTCCCGTTTTCATCTTCAAAAATACGCAAGTGTGCGAGCTTTTCAGCTAAGTAATGCACATCTTCTTCTGTGTCTTCATGTGTAACCCCAACGAGCACCATATAGCCTTCATTGATGGCACCTGTGATCTCTTCTTCTACTTTCACAGATGCACTCGTCACACGCTGAACAACAAGCCTCATAGACGATATACTTCCTTTCTAATTCATGAATCGGCGAACAGAGTAAATGTCTTTGATTTGTTTAATGCGTTCTACCACTTTGTGCAAATGGTTAATATTTTGGATAAAGATCGCCATATGGATCGTCGCCACTTTGTTACGATCAGACTTACCAGAAACCGATGAGATGTTCGTTTTGGTTTCGTTGACTGCTTGAAGCACCTCATTAAGTAAGCCGCGTCTGTCATATCCTAATATTTCGATTTCCACATTGTATTCTTTACGGTTTCGAGCAGGCTGTTCATGCTCCCACTCAACCGGGATTAACCGTTCCTGCGCTTCTCCTGTCTTTACGTTCGGACAGTCATCACGGTGAACAGATACGCCACGGCCTTTTGTAATAAAGCCAACAATGCTATCACCAGGAACAGGATTACAACACTTAGATAAACGGACAAGCAAGTTATCAATGCCTTTCACTCGCACGCCAGCTTCTCGTTTTTTCCCGTGATATGGTTTTGACTCTACAGACACTTCTTGAACGGTTTTCTCTTGTTCTTCCTGATCTCTTTGTTTTCTTTCTTTTTCCGTTAAACGATTCGCCACTTGGAGTGCCGTAATTCCGTTATAACCGACAGCTGCATACATGTCCTCTTCATTTGAGAAATTAAATTTATCGGCCACTTTTTGCAGATTTTCAGCGGTCAAAATGTCTTTGACATCGAACTCAAGGTTTTTGATTTCTTTCTCCACAAGTTCTCGGCCTTTTTCGACATTTTCTTCACGGCGCTGTTTCTTGAAAAACTGTCTGATCTTGTGCTTCGCTTGAGAGGTTTGGGCAAGTTTGACCCAATCCTGGCTTGGTCCATAGCTATGCTTAGAAGTCAGAATTTCAATAATATCACCTGTTTTTAGCTTATGATCAAGTGTGACCATTTTACCGTTGACTTTGGCTCCGATTGTTTTATTCCCAATTTCCGAATGAATCCGGTATGAGAAATCAATTGGTACGGAACCAGACGGTAGCTCGATGACGTCTCCTTTTGGTGTAAATACAAACACCATATCAGAGAAAAGATCAATTTTTAACGATTCCATAAATTCTTCCGCATCTGTGGATTCATTTTGGAATTCAAGGATTTCTCTAAACCAAGACAGCTTCTTCTGGAAAACGGCTTCTTCCGTCGATTCTGCTGACTCTTTGCCTTCTTTATACGCCCAGTGTGCCGCAATTCCGTATTCCGCAATTTCGTGCATTTCCACTGTACGAATCTGAACTTCAAGCGGGTCCCCTTTTGGACCAATCACCGTTGTATGAAGAGACTGATACATGTTCGGCTTTGGCATCGCAATATAATCCTTAAATCTGCCTGGCATCGGCTTCCAGCATGTATGGATAATACCAAGTACCGCATAGCAGTCTTTAATGCTGTCAACCAAAATACGTACAGCCAGCAAATCATATATTTCATTAAATTGCTTATTTTGCATGACCATTTTTCGATAAATACTATAAATATGTTTCGGTCTGCCGGAGAATTCAGCCTTAATGTTCACCTCAGACACGCGGTCTTTTACTTCATTGACAACCTCGTCCAAGTATTCCTCACGTTCCGCTCGTTTACGCTTCATGAGATTCACAATTCGGTAGTATTGCTGCGGATTTAAATAGCGGAGGGCTGTATCTTCAAGCTCCCACTTAATCTTTGAAATCCCTAATCTGTGCGCAAGCGGTGCAAAGATCTCAAGGGTTTCATTTGAAATTCTTCGCTGCTTTTCCTGCGGAAGGTGTTTGAGTGTTCTCATATTGTGAAGACGGTCTGCCAGCTTAATTAAGATGACGCGAATATCCTGCGCCATTGCAACAAACATTTTACGATGGTTTTCAGCCTGTTGTTCTTCTTGTGATTTATATTTAATCTTTCCGAGCTTTGTCACACCATCAACAAGCATGGCTACTTCTTCGTTAAAATGCTCTTTTAAATCTTCTAATGTCACATCCGTGTCTTCGACAACATCATGCAAGAAGCCGCCAGCAATGGTCGAAGGGTCCATTTCAAGATCAACAAGAATTCCCGCCACTTGAATAGGATGGATAATATAGGGCTCACCGGATTTCCGGTATTGCTCCTTGTGAGCATTTTCAGCATATTCGTATGCACGCTCTATAAATTGAATATGTTCAGCGGACAGGTATTCTCTTGCCTTATCAATGACCTGCTGCGCCGTTAAAACTTGTTCGTTCGCCATGGAATCACCTTTTTAAATGAAAACTGTATTGTAGTTTATTATCAAGAAAAATTCGATAGATGTAAAGAGAAGAAGTCCGCTAAAAGATTTTTGATAGGAAAAAAGCACCCTTCTTACTGAGTGCTTTTTGCGTAAAACTCCATTAGTATTGCATTAACGTCAAGATGTCGTAACCGTCAAGCTTCTTTCTGCCATCAAGATACGTCAGCTCAATTAAAAATGCAATCCCTGCCACAACGCCGCCTAATTCCTCAACCAGCTTGATGGATGCTTCAATCGTTCCACCTGTCGCAAGCAAATCATCTGTGATCAGTACACGCTGACCAGGACGAATTGCATCTTTATGAATCGTTAATACATCTTTACCGTATTCCAAACCGTAATCGACTTTGATGACTTCACGAGGAAGCTTTCCTTCTTTACGAACTGGGGCAAAACCTACACCAAGTGCGTATGCTACAGGGCAGCCAATAATGAATCCACGCGCTTCAGGTCCAACAATAAGATCAATGTCTCTTTCCTTCGCGTATTCAACGATTTGATCCGTTGCATAACGGTACACTTCGCCTTTATCCATTAACGTTGTAATATCTTTAAATTGTACACCTTCCTTTGGGTAGTCAGGTACAACTGTCACATATTGTTTTAAATCCATCTTTTCCTTTTCCTCCTCGTACGTCAAAGCACAGGTGAGACTTCGCTCATCATGCTATTCAGCCATTCCTTCAGCTCTTTGGCTGAGGAATATGTTAGTGTTTGATCGAGTTCCATCAATCGTTGTTTTGCTGTATAAGACGATGATGCGGTTAAATCTTTTTTAGGGGCATCACGCACTATTGACAGCACACCATTCTCTATTTTAACAAAACCGAGTTCAAAAAACACCTTTGTCATAAAAATGATTGTATCTTTTGTCCAACCTCTATGTTTGGCAAGCTCCATGCCTTGTTCTTTAATAGGAAAACTTCCCCGTTTGAACAAGAACCCATAAAACCATTTGAATTGATCACGGCTCGGGAATGAGGACATAAAGTGATCTTCTTTCCGCTGAAACACCGTATAAATTCTTGCTGGTTGTTGATTTTCTAAAAGCAGCTTGAGCAAGTGTTCATCGGCAGGAACATCGGCAAAGATCACATACTTTTCCTGCACATCAAACGTGGATACATTTTCTGCATCAATAAGGTGAATCGGAATATCGACCAGCTCCGATTGCCTTTTTGTTTCTTCGTCAAAACAGAAGACCATCGTTTTTGCGGGATCAAGTGTTGATACTTTCTTTTCCCAATCTTTTTTCCCGCGTAAATCAAACAGCTGCCATTCATCGACTCTAGCGTCTTTTAGCATGAGCTGAGGTTTCTTTCGGTTATTCCATTCATTAATCGAGACCTCGCCAACGACAGAGATTTGACTCCCTGGGACAAGTTCTTCTTTTAGCTTGCCTTGGTGAAAACCGACACAGTCGAGCAGCTTGTCTTCGTCTTTTAGTGACATTTTAATGTGATTTTGATTGGCCCCGATCGTTCGGATGTCTTCAAGCTGGGCGTCTTCAATCATAATGAACGGCTTAGGATTCTGCATGCCAAACGGGGACAGCAGTCCCACTTCTTCAATGGCTTGCACCGTCATTTCGTCCACTTTACATACTGCATCGACCCGTTGAATTGGAATGAAATCTTCTTCAGTCAACGTTTCGTTTGCATATTGATTCAATCTTTCCCTAAGTAAAGGAACATCATCCGCTCGAAGTGTCATTCCTGCTGCCATCGGGTGTCCACCGAAATGCGGCAGGATGTCACGGCACTTGCTCAAATGGAAAAATAAATCAAAGCCAGGAATACTTCGGGCTGACCCTTTCGCCATCTGCGTTTCTTCATCTATTCCAAGCACAATCGCCGGACGAGAAAATGTATCCGTCAATTTTGAAGCAACAATGCCGACAACGCCTGGATTCCAGCCAGCTTTTGCTACGACGATAGCAGACTGGTCAGCGCCTGTCTCTTCGACCATTTGAATGGCTTCTTCCGTGATCGTACTCACAATTTTCTGCCGTTCTTTGTTCAATTCTTGTACAAAACGAGCGAGTTCTTCTGCTTCATCCATATCCTCAGTCATGAGAAGATGAACAGCCGGATCTGCCTGCTCAATTCGTCCAACAGCATTCAGCCTTGGCGCAATTTGAAAGCCGACCGTCTCCTCATTTGCTTCTTCAAGAGTGGCGCCTGCTTCTTTTAATAACGCTTTTAACCCAGGCCGTCTAGATTGACGAAGCTGCATCAGGCCTTTTTTGGCAAGCCATCTATTTTCATCATGCAGCGGGACAAGATCTGCAATTGTACCGATTGCAGCAAGATCTAATAATTCTACTGGGAGTTTACCGAGGAGTGCATGTGCCACTTTAAACGCCACACCGACACCCGCCAGCTCTTTAAACGGATACTCACACCCTGGCTGCTTAGGATGTACAATCGCAAGTGCCTCAGGCAGTTCCTCGCTTGGTTCATGGTGATCTGTGATGATCAGGTCTAATCCTATTTCTTTTGCAATACGTGCTTCATTTACAGCAGCGATCCCTGTATCCACAGTGATGACAAGCGATGCTCCTTGCTCTTTGATATATCGGAAAGCCTGTTCGTTTGGCCCATATCCTTCTTTAAATCGATCTGGAATATAAAAGTCTACCTTCGCAGATCGTTCTTTAAGTGTATGTAAAAGTACAGAAGTACTTGTCACACCATCTGCATCATAATCTCCGAAGATCACAATCGATTCCTGCTCTTCGATCGCTTTGTTGATGCGCTCTACTGCTTCTTTCATTCCTTTTAATAAGAATGGATCATGAAATTCGGCTTTTTGATCAAATAAAAAAGACCTCGCTTCTTCTACTTCTTCGAGCCCTCTTTGTACAAGAAGTGATGCAGTCAGCGCTGAAATATTCAGATTTTCAGAGAGTGATTTCACTTTTTCTTCGCTAGGATGTTCATATTCCCAACGCATTTTGGATAATAACATAAATTCACCCCTCAACCACACTATTATACTAGAGTGGACTGAGGGGTTTCAATTTTTATTTTATGAAATTGTACTGGAAGATTATTTTTCCTTCCGGTCAAAAGACGCTGGCTGTTCTTTTAAAGGTGTGACATTCGTTTTCTTTTGAACGTCTTTGTCTACCTTTTTTGGAGAAGCAGTAGGGGCAGTCACAGTGGCTGCACGTTCAGCTTTTAATGCTTTTAATTCACGTTTTAGTTTCACAATTTGGAAAATCCCCGCAAAAGCCACAATGAGTCCGCCCATCAGAACAGAACCGATAATGACAAGGATCAGCGGCCATTCAGCCGTTCCAAATAAGTAGTCTACCTGTACAGGCCGCACGTTAATAACAGCAAATACTGAGACAATTAATACGAAAATAAATGCGAGTATGATGGTCCATTGTTGTTTATTCATCTACAAATCCCCCAAGCTTTTTCTTTTATTCTTCCCTCTTTCTTGTCCTTTTTAAACACAGAAAGAACATGGTGGAAGGTTTTCTATCAGCATGGGCGCTTAGCTGCTGAGTTTTTCTTTAATAAGGCTCTTTAATTCTTTTCTTTCTCCAGAGATGACAAGGGTGTCTCCTTCTTCAATCACCGTATCTGGTCCTGGGTTTAAAATTTTCTCATGTGATTTTCTCACAATGGCGATGACTGTTACTTGATAATTTTGGCGAACACTCAGGTCTCCGATCGTCTGGTTAACAGCCGGTGCGTTCTTTTCAATCTTAAACCATTCAATGATGAGTTCATCAATGGCCACCTCCACTGTCTCAAGCGCTTTTGGTTTATAGACCATGCCGCCTAAAATAGCCGAGATTTGTCTTGCTTCTTCATCGCTAAGCAAGATACCAGAAATACATTCTTCGTGATCATCTTCTTGAAAATGATACATCTCTCTTCTGCCGTCATCATGTGTGATAATGGCAAGCTTCTCATTATTTCTTGTGATCATTTCGGCTTTGTGACCGATACCTGGCAGTTCAGTTTCCCGAACCTTCATAACAGCCCCTCCAATGAATAAAAGCCAAATGCCCCAAACGGACACTTGCTTTCTATACTGATCTAAACGTATGTCATTATAGCAAAAGACCATTTCAAGATCAATGAAACCCGAAATGTTTTTACATATCATCTTATTGTTGTGACGATGACAAATATGATGCATGAAAAAAAGACTGCCAAGCTGGCAGTCTTTCTTGTTTAAATATCTTGTTCTGTGTCGATTTTAGTCGGCTTTTTCAGCTCACGACCTTTCCATATCAGCCAAATTTGCGCCGCAATGTATAGGGATGAATACACCCCTGTTAATAGACCGACAAGTAAGGCAATGGAGAAGTTTGTAATAGATGCTGAACCGAAAATGAGAAGTGCAATCACCACTACAAGTACAGTGAGTACAGTGTTCACAGAACGCGTAAAGGTTTGCTGTAAACTTAAATTCACAATGTACGATAAATCTTCGATCGTTTTCGGTTTGCGTTTCTTCATTTGCTCACGCACCCTGTCGAAGGTGACAATCGTGTCATTGATCGAGTACCCAATGACCGTGAGTATCGCTGCAATGAAGGTGACATCCACCTCTAAGCGCGTAATACTAAAGAAGGCAACGATAAAGAATGCATCGTAAAGCAGAGAGACAATCGCTGCAATCGCCATTTTATACTCAAATCGGACGGATACATATAAGATAATCCCGATCGAAGCAATGATGACAGCGTATAATGCGTTACGCGCAAGCTCTTTTCCGACTGTCGGAGACACTGTACTTACGTTAGGCTCCGTTCCGTATTTATCTTTGAAGTAATCTTTCACTTCAGCAATTTTTTCTTTATTCGGAACACCGACAAATCGAGCTGCTGCTTGATTTTCTTTTTGCCCCGATAACACAACACTGTCTGTCTCAAGGTCTAGCTTTTTAAAATCTTGCTCCACCTGTTCTGTTGACAGTTTATGGTCACTTTGAATATCAACTCTAGTACCACTTGCAAAGTCAATACCTGCATTGAGCTTGAAGATCGACAGCACAATGATTCCAGCAATGGTAATGGCTGCTGAGAAAATCATAAAGCCTTTACGTTTGCTGACGAAATCCCATTTATCAAATGGTGTTTTCGGTTCAGTATTTTCAGTTGTTTCATGAATATCAATGATGTCTTTCTGACGAACACCAAACCAGCCTTTTCTGCGATCGAGATAGCGGCTTTCTACAAGTAAGCCAAGAAGGAATCTTGATAGGAAGACAGCCGTGATAAAGCTTGTCAAAATTGATAGGATAAGCATGGTTGCAAACCCTTTGACAGAGCTTGTTCCAAAGAAGAATAGAACCCCGCCGGCAATAATACTTGTTAAGTTTGCATCAAAGATCGTGGCAAACGATCTGCGGTTACCCGATCTGAAAGCAGAACGGACAGATTTACCGAGCTTGAGCTCTTCTTTAATCCGCTCATACGTAATAATGTTGGCATCGACAGCCATCCCTACCCCAAGAATCAATGCAGCGATTCCAGGCAGTGTCATGACTGCACCCATCCAGTCAAAGACTTGCAATGTGATATAGATATAAGCTGACAGTGTAATGACAGCAACAAGACCTGGTAATCGGTAATAAAACAGCATGAATAAGAAGATAAATGCTATTCCTACAATTCCTGCGAAGACTGTTTCGTTTAGTGCTTGCTCACCAAACTGTGCACTCACAGATGTTGAATATTTTTCGGTTAATTTTACTGGCAATGCGCCGGCATTTAAAATGCTCGCAAGGTCTTTTGCCTCTTGAACCGTAAAGTTTCCTTCGATTTGTACGTCACTGCTGTTAATTTCTTGGTTTACATTCGGCGCAGATACATACTTATGATTTGATTTAGAGACTTCTTTTTTGAAGGAATCTCCCTTATGATAATCAAGCCAAATGACAAGCTGATTGTTTGGTGCCATCGCTGCTACTTTTTTTGTCACGTCACCAAACTTTTTCGCATCCTTTAGTTTGACCGTCACGATCGGCTCATTCGTTTGATTGAATGTTTGTTTTGCACCATTTTCAACAAGATCAGATCCGTTTAGAAGCTCTTTGTCATTCGTATCTCTGAAGGAAAGCTGTGCTTCAGTCGATAGAATTTCCCGTGCTCTGTTTTGATCTTTTACACCCGCAAGCTGTACGCGGATACGGTTGTTTCCTTCAATCGAAATGTTCGGCTCACTGACCCCAAGCACGTTGGCTCTTCGGTTTAAAGCCTCTACTGTACTGACGAGAACACCATTTGTGATCTTGTCTTCTTTTTTCACTGGGTGTACATCATACAGAACCTCAAATCCACCCTGTAAGTCCAGCCCTAGCGTCATATCTTTCGCAACGGGCTTCGTTAATAAGCCCACACCAGTTCCGATTAACAGAACCACTAAGAAAAACGCAAGTATGCGCCCTTTTTTCATTATGTATTTCCTCCTTAAACACCTGAATCCATTTAGATGGCTTATTTCAACAGTTCGTCCAGCATATTCTTGCCATCTTCACTGTCCAAAAAAGCAGACGTTTTAAACGACTGAACGGTTGCATAGTTCATAAATTCGCCAATTTTCACAGATAAAATATCTGCAACCATTTCATGAATCGGATACTCTTGTTTTTTCTTCCACTTCTTATTCTCTAAGTATGACCATAATTCCTCTAAATCTACATCTTTATAGCCCAAAACGATGAATTCTTCAAGCTTACTGAACAGAAAAGGCTTTAGATGGTCTTTGTATATAGCAGCCGGATGTTGTGTCATTGTGAGGCTCCCCCTTTTCAGTTTTTTATCGAGAGACTTGTCATGCTTGGACGATATACACGCATATCTTATTGTATATGATTCTATGTCGTTTGAGAAGGCAGGTGATCTGTGATTTGACGAAGCAAACGTTTTTAAAAGGGACGATTATTTTAATTTTAGCAGGTTTTATTACAAGAATATTGGGTTTTGTCAATCGAATTGTGATTGCAAGGTTCATTGGTGAAGAAGGCGTAGGGCTTTATATGATGGCAGCGCCTACCTTTTTTCTCGCCGTGACGCTGACACAATTCGGACTTCCTGTTGCTATTAGTAAGCTAGTCGCAGAAGCAGAAGCCCGTGGTGACAAACAGAAAACAAAACGCATTCTAGTGATGTCCCTTGCAATAACAGGAACACTCAGCCTGATTTTCACGCCGCTCTTTTTATGGTTTGCCCCTATTATGGCGGAAAATATGCTGACAGATCCTAGAACGGTCTATCCTCTGCTTGCCATTACACCCGTCGTACCCGTTATTGCGATCTCTAGTGTGTTAAGGGGCTATTTCCAAGGAAGACAACAAATGAGCCCGCTTGCGATGTCGCAAGTACTAGAACAGGTCGCAAGAATTTCACTCGTGGCAGTATGTACAACAGCGTTCCTGCCTTATGGAATTGAATACGCAGCAGCAGGCGCTATGATTTCATCTGTCATCGGGGAAATGATTTCACTTGCTTACTTACTGATTGCCTTTCGTTATAAAAAGACCATCCGTATCCGAAAACGTTTTTTCAAGGCAATTCATGATGGGAAGGATACGTTTAAGCAGCTCATGAGTATTGCCCTGCCAACGACAGGCAGCCGTTTCATCGGCAATATCTCTTGGTTTTTAGAACCGATTGTAGTCGCGCAAAGCCTTGCGATTGCCGGTTATGCAGCTGTGGAAGCAACAAGGCAGTATGGAGAATTGACGGGACTTGCGCTCACCCTTTTGACACTTCCTAGTTTTATCACGTATTCTCTCTCCACCGCACTAGTTCCAGCGATTAGTGAAGGGATGGAACAGAACAAACGCAAAACGGTCGAATACCGGCTCAAGCAGGCGATGCGCCTTTGTTTATTAAGCGGGGGCATTTCATGTATTATCCTTTTCGTGTATGCAGAAAATTTAACCCTCTTCATGTATGGTTCATCTCATGCCGCTGTCTATGTAAAATTCATGGCGCCCTTCTTTTTGCTCTATTACTTTCAAGGGCCGCTGCAGGCTGTCCTGCAAGCATTAAATTTAGCGGGGGCAGCGATGACCAACAGTTTGATAGGAGCTGTTGTGAAAACAGGCATGATCTTTGTTCTTGCTTCACAGCCAAGCTTTGGCATTATGGGCGCAGCGCTTGCGATCCTCATTGGCATCGTTCTTGTCACGTTGCTCCATGCGGCAACTGTCGGTAAAGTGCTGCCTATTCATTTACCATTAAAAGAATATGGACTTTGCGTCCTTGTGATCATCGGCACTGGGGCAGTCAGCTTATGGATGAAACATCAAGCGAGCGGACTCTTTTCCGCACCTTTAGAGCTTGTCATGATGATCTTTTTGACGTGCGTGCTGTATGTCATTCTATTAATCTGTCTTGGGCTAGTGAAACGAGAAGAGCTGCGCCGCATCCCGTTTATTGGGAAGCTGCTGTAGCTCATCTTTTCTTTATAATTTCATCTTTCAAATCAATATAAAAATTCTTCTGATTAAAGCTACAGTAAGAGATTTGCTCGATATCATGATAGCCTCTTTTGGCAAGCTCCTTTATCAGCCACTGTTCATCATGGTTGATCTGCTTGAGATGATCATGCTGAACCACACCGTCTGCAATAAGCGGGAGCTCAAGCGCTGCATGTTTGCGCTTGTTTTCTTTTTCAACAACGGCGAGCTTTCCTGAAGGCTCTAAGATGGCATATGAGACATCCTGGATACTATCGATGTTATTTTCTCTTAATTGAATCAGCAAATCATCAAAATTGTATCGCTGTTTTCTCATCGCACCCTCGTCTATTTTTCCGTTGATGATGAGCAGGGCCGGCTTACCGTCGAGAAAACGCCGGACACCTTGAAATTTTAATGACAAATAGGCAAGGGTGATTTGAATGAAGGTTAACAGCAGGATCGGCCATACTGTATGTAACATGTGATCCTCTACTTCTTCTATGGCGAGCACCGCAATTTCAGCGATCATCATAAAGATAACAAGATCTAAAATACTCAGTTCCCCAATCTCCCTTTTGCCCATTAAACGAAAGATAAACCAAATGAGAAAATATAAAATGATCGTTCTCATGGAGATAATTAAGATGTCCTGCATATGATGTAAACCCTCCTTCTCCACCATAGCTTGTGTCAAAACACTTTATTTATGTAGAAAAGAAAGCCTCGGTTTTTATCACGAGAAACATGTCTATTTTTTCTTCTCCGTGAATACATTTTAGTAAAAGACAAGCTTCGGTCAATTGGAGAGGAGACGAATCACATGCAGGAAACGAAACAAATAGGAAAAGGCATTTTATCTGGCTTAATTGCTATTTTTGTCGTGATGATTGTCACAAGCTTACTTGTATCACTGATGCTTACCTTCACAAGTATGCAGGAATCATCGTTTAAATGGATGATCATGATCTTGTCCTTTGCGGCACTTTTTCTAGGAGGAATGATTTCTGGAGGGAAAGCAAAGGAACGGGGCTGGCTCATTGGCGCCATGACCTCTTTTATCTTTTCACTCACTGTTTTTTTATTTCAATATTTAGGGTTTGGAGAAACCTTTTCACCAGAACAATTCATCTATCATGCAGCCTTTTTGGGAATTTGTATGCTAGGGGGAATGATTGGCGTTAATCTTCGGGGCAAATAAAAAAAGAGCGAATGATATCGCTCTTTTTTTATCGCTATGTATTGGAGGATTAACCTTTGTCAGCTAATTCTCTAATAGCACGTCGGTCGAAAGTTAAACGGTTGTTTTCGCTTGTTTTGATGACCACTTTTGATTCATCAATGTAGTCGATTTCACCGTGTAAACCACCGATTGTGACGATTTTATCGCCTTTTGATAAAGATTGCTGCATCTGACGCACAGCTTTTTGTTGCTTTTGCTGTGGACGGATTAACAAGAAGTAAAGCACAGCAAACATGACAACAATCATAATGATTGAACCCATACCACCATCCATTCTATCTCACCCCTTTCTAAAGCATTGTAAAGCTTTTCGTTTATGCGTTAAAAGTTTTTCGCATTCGGCTTGTTAAAGCCATAACGCTCAAAAAACTCTTCTCTAAAATCACCTAAACGATCCTCACGGATAGCTTCTCTCACTTGCTCCATTAATTTTAACAGAAAATGAAGATTATGATAAGTTGTTAATCGAATTCCGAACGTCTCATTTGTACGGATCAAATGTCTAATATAAGCGCGTGTGTAATTTTTACATGTGTAGCAGTCACAGTTTTCATCGATTGGTCTGAAATCACGCTCATATTTAGCATTTTTCACAACAAGGCGTCCTTCACTTGTCATGAGCGTACCGTTTCTGGCAATTCGCGTTGGCAGTACACAGTCAAACATATCGACACCGCGAATCGCGCCGTCAATTAATGAATCTGGTGAGCCGACACCCATTAAGTACCTTGGCTTGTCATCCGGTAAAAATGGCGTTGTGAACTCCAGCACTCGGTTCATCACGTCTTTTGGTTCACCAACAGATAAACCTCCAATGGCATAGCCTGGGAAATCAAGTGAAACAAGATCTTTTGCACTTTGTTTACGAAGCTCTTCGTATTCTCCGCCCTGTACAATGCCAAACAGTCCTTGATCCTCTGGACGCTGGTGCGCTGTTAAGCAGCGCTCTGCCCATCTGCTTGTCCGCTCTACAGAACGTTTCATATAATCGTACTCTGCTGGGTACGGAGGACATTCGTCAAATGCCATCATAATATCTGAGCCGAGCGCATTTTGAATCTCCATCGCTTTTTCAGGAGAAAGGAACAACTTATCTCCATTTAAGTGATTACGGAAGTGAACGCCTTCCTCTTCAATTTTTCTAAATTCACTTAAAGAAAACACTTGGAAACCGCCTGAATCAGTGAGAATCGCTCGATCCCAGTTCATAAATTTGTGCAGGCCGCCTGCTTCTTTGACAATGTCATGCCCCGGGCGCAGCCATAGATGATACGTATTGCTTAAAATAATGCCTGCTTCCATTGCTTTTAACTCTTCAGGCGCCATTGTTTTCACTGTAGCCAGTGTACCAACTGGCATAAATACAGGTGTTTCAAAGGAGCCGTGCGGTGTATGAACGCGCCCAAGACGTGCACCTGTTTGTTTGCATGATTTAATGAACTCATAACGTATCGGTAATTGCGACAAAAATGAGCCCTCCTGTCTTTGTTGTATGATGTTATTGAATCAGCATGGCATCGCCAAAACTGAAGAATCGATATTCCTCTTTTACAGCCTCATTGTACGCTTTTAGGACGTGTTCTCGTCCAGCTAATGCACTGACAAGCATAATTAAAGACGATTTTGGCAAGTGGAAATTCGTGATCATGCCATCAATTGCCTTAAATGTATAGCCTGGATAAATAAAAATCGACGTCCAGCCGCTTGACGCTTTGAATTCACCATCATAAGCACTTGCAATGGTTTCAAGCGTTCTTGTCGAAGTTGTTCCGACTGAAATAATCCGCCCGCCTTCTTTGCGCACGCGATTAAGTTCTTCTGCCGTTTCTTCATTCATTTCGTAAAACTCTGCGTGCATTTCATGTTCTTCAATGCGTTCAGCACTGACCGGCCGAAATGTGCCAAGCCCTACATGGAGCGTAATAAACGCAATATGCACTCCTTTTGCTTTCAGTGCATCCAGCAGTTCATTTGTAAAGTGAAGACCGGCAGTAGGCGCAGCAGCCGAACCAACCTCTTTGGAATAAACGGTTTGATAACGCTCACGATCGTCAAGTTGCTCTTTAATGTACGGAGGCAGCGGCATTTCACCTAAAGATTCAAGTACTTCATAAAAAATGCCTGTATACTGAAACTCAACTTTTCTTCCGCCATGTTCCAGTTCTTCTGTACATACTGCTTTTAATCGTCCATCACCAAATGTAATGACTGTTCCGTTTTTCACACGTTTTGCTGGTTTTACGAGCGTTTCCCATTTGTCTCCTTCTTCTTGTTTCAAAAGAAGCAGCTCCACTTTAGCACCCGTATCCTCTTTCGTTCCAAACAGACGTGCAGGCAATACACGAGTATTGTTTAAAACGAGACAATCACCCTTTTGAAAGTAATCTGTGATTTGCGAGAATGTATCATGTGTGATGTCACCTGTTTGTTTATGTAACACCATCAGTCTTGATGCATCTCGTTTTTCAAGCGGCACTTGTGCAATCAATCTTTCTGGTAAATCAAAATCAAATAGTTCTAACTTCATTTCCTTCACCTATTCTGTAGTTAACTAGTTAACGTTATTTCATCCGTCCGAAGACATTGAGTAAAATGGTTAGGACGATGCTAATGACAATGCATGTAATCACAGGAAAAAAGAACGTTACGTTCCCTTTTTTCACGAAAATATCGCCTGGAAGTTTCCCAACCAATTGAAACACTAAACCTGCGGCAAAAAGGACACCACCTAAAATCATCAACATTTTAGGGAATTCAGTCACGAATCGGAACCTCCATATGAAAATGTTCATACGCTTCTCTTGTGACGACCCGCCCTCTTGGTGTTCTTTGCAGAAAACCAATTTGCAGTAAATACGGTTCGTACACATCTTCAATCGTATGTGATTCTTCTCCAATTGTCGCTGAGATCGTATCAAGTCCTACAGGACCGCCTCTAAATTTTTCAATCATACTTAAAAGCAGCTTATGATCGATATGATCAAGTCCGAGTCTGTCAACTTGCAGACGCTCAAGAGCATCTTCTGCAATGTCTTGTGTGATCGCATGATTTCCGAGCACCTGCGCAAAATCTCTTACTCTTCTGAGCAAACGATTGGCGACCCTCGGTGTGCCTCTAGATCTTCTTGCAATCTCTTCAGCTGAACGAATGTCGATCCCAATCTCAAACAGCTCGGCTGTTCTTGCTACAATGTGAGCCAAATCTCTTTGCTCATAGTATTCCAATCTTGCATGAACTCCAAACCTATCACGAAGCGGCGCTGTTAAAAGCCCAACACGGGTTGTAGCACCTACAAGCGTAAATGGCGGTAAATCAAGCCGCACAGAGCGTGCTGTATCTCCTTTTCCAATCACGATATCTAGACAAAAGTCTTCCATCGCTGGATATAGCACTTCCTCTATTGAACGCTGCAAGCGATGAATTTCATCAATAAACAGAACATCGCCAGGTTCAAGAGATGTTAAGATTGCCGCCAAATCGCCAGGGCGTTCAATCGCTGGTCCAGATGTTGTACGCAGCTGAACATTCATTTCATTGGCAATGATCGACGCAAGCGTTGTTTTCCCAAGTCCCGGCGGTCCATATAAAAGGACGTGATCCAGTGTTTCCTGCCTCATCCGGGCAGCTTCAATAAATACGCTGAGATTATCCTTTACTTTCTGCTGGCCAATATATTGACTAAGCGTCTGTGGACGCAGACTTTGCTCAATGGCTGATTCATGGTTGTCTGCTTCAGTTGAGACGAGCCGTTCATCCATGAGACATCACCCTATTTCAACATTTTTTGTAAAGCTTTTTTCACATATTGATCGGTTGTAAGATTCTTCTCTTCTTTTAATAAAGGAAGAACCTTTTTGATTTCACGATCACCATACCCAAGGACACTTAGAGCTTCAACCGCTTCATCTAAAGCGCTTTGCTGCGTTTCAATTTGAATATGATCCTCGTGGTTAAATAAGTTTCCTATCATTTCAGGCACCACATCTGCGAGCTTCCCTTTCAGATCTAGAATGATCTGACGTGCTGTTTTTTTGCCAACACCCGGGAATTTAATGAGGAAAGCTTCATCCTCTCGTTCGATCGCTGAAATGACAGCGCCAGGGTCACCGGAAGCAAGAATCGCAAGCGCACCCTTCGGTCCAATCCCTGTGACATTTAACAGTTTTGTGAACAACGCTTTTTCTTCTCGTGTTTGGAATCCATATAACGAAAAAGCGTCTTCCTTTATGTAATGATACGTATAAATCGTTTCTTGTTTTGTTACTCGATAGATAAACGGATTTGGGGTATAGACTTGATATCCCACTCCGCCGTTTTCAATGACAACATATTGCGGGCACACATAATCAATGGTCCCTTTTACAAACTCTATCACCGTTTTCACCTCTTTGACTGTTCTCCATTGTAACATAAATCGAAGAGAAAACCGTAATAAAAGTTAACATACGTTCGCTCAGCCTTTTTTCATAGTTAACCCATGAAAAAGAGCTTGCGGTCTTCACACCAGCAAGCTGTCATACGATTAAAACGATTGTTCATTTCGGTAAGGTTTCATGACTTCAAGCACATGCTCAAATTCATCTTTTGTTCGAAATGGAATGCCTTGTGCAAGCTGCTGCTCTACATGACTTTCCAAGCGGGACGTATCAATTTGAAAAAAGAGATGAATAGGCTCCGCCCACCCGTCAGGCCTTCCATGAAACGTAGAAATCACGCCGTCTTCTGATAATCCGATATATCCATTTGCTTTACTCAAAGGTGATATATCGTCAATTTGTTTTCTAAAAAGGGCAAAATCCTCTCGCTGTTCTACCAATGTCCAGCCCTTATACTGGGCCCAAAATGTGTCTTTGTCTTCTAATGATGCCCGCTGTCTTTCAATACTTACATCGCCGTCTAGATAGACCTTTTCAAGCTGAACGTTGATGGTTTTTGACTCTTTTTGCAAGTGTTCTGCTGCTTCCATATCAACAGCGAAAAAGAGTACACTTGTCATGATAAGTCCTGTAACGAAATACTTTATTTTCACTTTCACTATTTACACCTCTTTAGAACATAAGATCGATGCATGACATATGTAGTTTGACCCATTTTGCTACACATTAACCAAATCGATGTCTTGACACATATTGAGAGTCTTTCGTTGTATCCTTCGTGCGTAAATGTTATGTTTTATACAATCCATTGCTCTACCGAATTACATGGTTTTTTCATCATTCGTTTTTCAGCCGCATAAACTGAAACCAAAGAAGGTGAAGTCAATGTCAGATGTCAAAAGATTAGCCGAATCGATTCAGTATCAAGAAGAAAAGCGTTTTAATAAGCTCGTCTTTAAACCGGCTGAGCTTGAGCTGTGCGGCAAAGGAAGAAGTGCCTATGTATTTTCATACAAAAAAGACGGCAAGAAAATGGCGTTAAAAGTCTTTTTTCCTTCTTATCGAAACATCGCCCGCAAAGAGGCTGCAATTTATGAAAAACTTTCCGGCTCCTCCTATTATCCTGAGATTTATGAGTCTGGGGATCAGTATATTTTAATGGAATATATTAAAGGTTATACTTTCTATGAATGCCTGACAAAAGGAATTCCGATCAAAAAACAAATGATTGAACAAGTAGATGATGCATTGGAAGAAGCACGCGCGAAAGGTTTAAATCCTTCTGATATTCATCTGCGAAATTTAATTTTAACAAAGGATAGCCGCGTCAGGGTCATTGACGTCGCCCGCTTCACGCAAACGAAAACATGTCATCAATGGGATGATTTAAAAGCTGCATACGCCTATTATCAAAAACCTTTTTTCCCTAAAAAAGCGCCGCGTCTGTGGCTTGAAGTGATTGCCTATTTGTATAAGAAAAACTGGCTGTCTCGAGGTCAGCTGAACAACCGAAATGATTTTACTGCATAATGAAAGCCGCTCGAAAAGAGCGGCTTTCAGATTGTTGACAAAGGGCTAAAATGAACTTTATTTTAGCCCTTTGTCTTCTTTTCAGCGTGATAGAAAACCTTTGAATTCTAGGAAGGACGAGTACCGGCGCGGAGCGAATTTGACATTCGTGAGCACCGGCACGCAGGACTGACACCGAATGCGAGGGTTTGTCTACACGCTGAAAGCCGCTCTCTTTGAGCGGCTTTCTGTTTTATTCTGTTTCTACATGGATACTATTCACATTTAATAGGTTAATGATTTCATTATTCAGCTTAAACCAATGATTGGCTTCCTCAATTTTTTTATACACATCATAGGTAGCTGGACGTTTCAGCTCGAAATCGAGCACTTCCCCATTGTTCATATGAAATGTTACCTTAAATACTTTCATCATAAGATCACCTTCCACTCTGTCTTGTTCACTAACCGAATCGGTCAGCTCTTTTCATTCATTCTCTATTCAATCCGTTTCCCCTGCTTCTTTCCTTCTAAACACAAGAAGTTTAAATTTTGTTTAAATTCGCACAACATATCTATCTATGTACTCTTCAAAAGAAGTATATTGAATGAAAAGGAGGCTACCTTTATGAAACAAAAGAAAAAACGAACATCTCCAGAGAGACAAACAGTCCTGTTTCATTTAACAGATGCCCTCATCCCAAGTGTTGAAACGATGGCGATTGCAGTAAGAGCATTTTTGCACCTCGTAAGAAAAGCCATTTCAGCCGTTTTATAAAACCCCGCACTAGAGGAGTGCGAGGTTTTTTTTAGGATTGATAGATTTGGCTGCCTTGATTGATAAACTCCTTTGCCTTCTTCTCCATCTCTCTTTTCACTTCTTCTGATTGGTTGCGGATGTCATGGGAAATTTTCATACTGCAAAACTTTGGTCCACACATGGAACAGAAATGAGCGGTTTTAGCACCTTCAGCAGGCAATGTTTCATCATGGAATGCCAGCGCACGTTCTGGGTCAAGAGACAGATGAAATTGATCCCGCCATCTGAATTCAAATCTCGCTTTCGATAAGGCATCATCACGCTTTTGAGCAGCAGGATGTCCTTTTGCTACATCAGCTGCATGTGCGGCAATTTTATAGGCGATGACGCCTTCTCTTACATCTTCTTTGTTCGGCAGACCTAAATGCTCTTTTGGTGTCACATAGCACAGCATGGCGGTTCCGTACCAGCCAATCATCGCCGCACCGATCGCGGATGTAATATGATCATATCCCGGTGCAATATCTGTTGTTAGAGGACCTAGCGTATAAAAAGGTGCCTCTTTGCATATCTCCATCTGCTTATCGACATTCTCTTTGATTTTATCCATTGGAACATGACCAGGTCCTTCAATCATGACCTGTACATCATGTTTCCAAGCGATCTCTGTCAATTCCCCTAACGTTTCCAGCTCTGCAAACTGCGCTTCGTCATTTGCGTCCGCAATGGATCCCGGTCTGAGCCCGTCCCCAAGCGAAAAGGCAATGTCATACGTTTTCATGATTTCACAAATTTCTTCAAAATGGGTATACAGAAAGTTCTCTTGATGATGAGCGAGACACCATCTTGCCATAATGGCTCCGCCTCTTGAAACAATTCCTGTGACCCGGTCGACTGTGAGCGGAATATACCTTAACAGGACGCCCGCATGAATGGTGAAGTAGTCAACCCCTTGCTCTGCCTGTTCAATTAATGTGTCTCGGTATACTTCCCACGTCAAATTTTCTGCGATTCCATTCACTTTTTCAAGTGCCTGATAAATCGGGACAGTTCCTACTGGGACTGGGCAATTGCGGATAATCCATTCTCTCGTTGTATGAATATCCTTTCCTGTAGACAGGTCCATCATCGTATCTGCCCCCCATCTAATTGCCCATGTCATCTTCTCCACCTCTTCTTCAATGGACGACGTCACAGCTGAATTGCCAATATTCGCATTAATTTTCACGTGAAAATTCTTCCCGATGATCATCGGCTCACTTTCAGGATGGTTGATATTCGCTGGAATGACCGCTCTTCCACTAGCCACTTCCTCTCTAACAAACTCAGGACTTAGCTGTTCTCTCAAAGCGATAAACTCCATTTCAGGCGTAATGATCCCCTTTTTTGCATAATGCATTTGCGTCACACAAGCACCTTGTTTCCCGCGGAGCGGCACATGATGAAAATCTGTATGGGCAGCTTGAAAGGATTCTTTCCCATTCAAGCGATATCCATTATCTTCTGGCTTTACTTGACGCCCTTCATAGCTTTCAGTATCTTCTCTTTCTTTAATCCATTTTGATCTCAGACGCTTTAATCCCTTTGTGACATCAATATGAGCCTCCTCATCTGTATACGGTCCACTTGTATCGTACACACGAATCGGTTCATTTTGGATATCACCTGCTTGTGTCACTGTATTTGTGAGCACGATTTCTCTTTTTGGCACCAAAATGTCAGATCTTGAGCCTTGTTCATATACCTTTCGACTGCCTTCAAAATTTGATAATAAAGATTGCGTTGATGGAACATTTGTCTTTTCATTCATTTGCTGTTCTCTCCTTCTTTTCGTGTGACCGGTCAGGATGGAATCAGCACCAGCAAAAAACCAGATTCTATGTAAAGAACCTGGTTTCGTCGTCAGAAAAAAACATGTATGCCATTCATATGGCACACGTATCATCTTCAACTTCCCCACGCTGGTACGAGCCAGATCAGGTCCAAAGGGTTAAGATGCTTGTCTTCTCTCTCAGCCCGCATTTCCGGGCACCCCTAGTCACTTATATTGATTTCCACAACAGTGTAGCATAGCTGAGAAATGAAAAAAAGAAGTTTCAGGAAAATAGTTCCTTTCCCCTACAATGAATACACGATCTTCACGATATACATCTTTCTATACACGATCTACCTCTCTCATTTCGATTAAATCAGAAATAATCATTGATCCTTTTCTCCTATTATGTATAATTAATCTAAACGGAGAATTTTTATACAAACATGATTCAAAGGAAGTTCTAGTCGATTGCAAACATTTCTTACATTTATCGTCGTTGGATTCTCAATTGCTCTACCTGTTGGAGCGATCACGGTTGAAATGACAAAGCAGGGATTAAAAAACGGATTCTTTCATGGATTAACTGTAGGCGCTGGTGGTATGACCATCGATATATTACTCATCTTGGCTTTATATGCTGGATTTGCTCAATTTTTATCTTTGCCCTTTATCCAAATTCCGCTCTGGCTGATCGGTGCCATCTTTTTAATGATTCTTGCCTACGATTCGATTAAAAATGCGGATCAAGACATCCATTTAGCAGGAGAAAAAGTGAATAAATCATTCGCTAAAACATACCGAAATGGGCTGCTCGTCGCAGTATCCCCTGGAAACCTTGTGTTCTGGGTATCTGTGTTTGGTGCTGTACTGGCAGATGCTTATAAAAATACAAATTCATCTGAATTTATATTGGCTGCTACGGGTATTTTGGCAGGGATTCTTCTTCATGACATCGGTCTTCTCACGATTGTTTCCCTAACAAGAAAAGTGATGAACCGAACAATGATTAAGTGGACATCCATTATTGCCGGTATTTTATTACTTGGATTTGGCTGTTATTTCTTTTATGAATTTTATATCGGGATCAAAGTTTATTTTTAAAGAAAGGCTAAAGTTCGTCATGAACTTTAGCCTTTTTTATTCCAGCCTATCGGGTCATGCCTGTCTGACCTGTTTCAAATTGCGTTTTTCTCATATCTCTGAAGCGTGAAAATGCGCCTTCGTCTTTAATGACTTGGACAGCTCTTCCATCTGCATAACGAGTCGCTGCTTCTTCTACTTGTGATACACCCTCTGATGTCAAGCGCCCATCTGTTTTAAGAGCAATATACACATTTTCATCCGTCACCATAACTTGTGAGTCTGTCACATGGTTCATTTTGTTCACTCGGTTAGCGATTTTTCTTGAACGCTGGATGTTCTCTTGTTTATCGTAGCCAGAGAACGACATTTGGTTATGATAGTTCATATCTCCATGACTGTAGCGTCCATCTCCACCAGTAAGTGGCATCCTCACTTGATCCTGTGTAGGGCGTGAACGATAATCAACATTCGTTGTATTTCTTCCGTTCATTCCCTCCATAAGCTCAGAAACCGGTCCTTGATGATCTTGGTTGTTGTCTGTTGCCTGTTGATTGGAGTGGTATCCAACTGGCTGACCTGATTGATTATGACGTGTATCTACACCTGCATTGTTATTTGTACCACATGCCGTTAATCCAATAGGTAGAAGCACTAAGGCGATTGTTTTTTGCCATTTTTGTCTCAAACGAAAAACCCCCTGTACAAATTGAATCTCATGAGCGCAAAACAGGCTCTGTTTTAGCATGTACAGTTGAGGACAAAAACAAGCTGTCAGTTATAAACAAAAAAAGGAACGATTGAGATCGTCCCTTGTGTCATTAATCTTCTTCGTCTTCTTCTGGTCTTGCAAAGACAGATGGGTTTTGATAAGGCTGCTGCATATAAGGCTGTGCTGGATAAGCACCCATTTGACCATATGGAACAGGGTTTGGATAATGTCCAGGCCATGGTTGATGATGCTTCATGCCATCATCGCATCCGCAGTCTTCCTTGCCATATGCTTCATTTGGAGCGTTTGGATAAAAGCCTTGATTGGCATTGGCATTTGCATTGGCATTTGCATTTGCGCCTGCATTTGGATGCATATGGTGGTGCCAGTGATGCCCATCGTTTGCATGATGCTCATGATGTTCACCGTAATAAGCCGGTGCTTGATACGCAGGATAATAAGGCTGAGTCGCCGGGTAAGGATACGGCATCATGTGATGGTGATAATACGGCTGTACCGGATAACAAAGGCCTGATCCCGGTAAAATAGGAGAAGCGGGTACCATTTGCTGCGGATATGGATACATTGCTGGCATGTAATGACCATAACCATAATAAGGATCATATGACTCTTGATGATGGTGGTGATGCTCTTTATTTTCAGCCATGCCCCCTACTGCTGCCCCTCCAACATTCGGCATTTGCGGGAAATTAGGAAGGTTTGGGTAATTACTATGTTCCATATCTTTTCCCTCCTCTTTTTGATGTGGGATATGAATGAATGGATCATATCCCTTTGCCACTTCATCTTTGAAATGATCCTTATTTTCATGATGAAAATGGTCCTTGTGATCTTTATGATCCTTTTTCTCATGAACATGATCTTTCTTTTCATGAACGTGATCTTTTTTCTCATGATGTTCTTTTTTGGGAGGAGGCGTGAATGGCTGGTAGAGATTCGTCTGATAATAGTTTACATCAACTTGTGGAAAAACTGGCTGTTCAATCTTTGGTACTGGTGGCACATAAGGTACCGGTTCATTCGGCTTTTCCTTCGGCTTCGTATCTTGAACTTGCACGACATCCTTTGGCTTTTCTTTTACATACGGGTGTTCTTTTGCTTTTGGCATTTCTTTTGCTTTGTGATGATCGGTTTTCACAGGAACACCACTAGATGGAATTTTAATTTTCATTCCTGGCATGATCAAATCTGGATTACTGAGCTGCGAATTTAATTTTTTCAATTCTTGAAAGTCGACTCCGTACTTCTTTGAAATTTTCCAAAGGGAGTCTCCTTTTTGCACAATATGAATTTTCAACGTTTTCCCCTCCTATGCAAAACGTGAACGTAGCGGTTATGTCAGAAGTACAATATGTTTCAACATAAATTTATGCCTATTTACAAGCCGATATGATAAAAACTTGTTTTCTGATAGGAGGGGACACTTCATTATTTAATGGTGAGCATCTTATTTAAAGCGAGCAATGCCTCTTTTGTCGTCTCTTCATTCACTTGAATCAAACCGACCGGCTCCCCTTTTTCAATGCTTTCAAGTGACCATAGTAGATGAGGCAGATCAATACGGTTCATTGTCAAACATGGACACATATCTGGATTAAGGGATTCGATTTGTTTGTCAGGGTGCTGGTCAATGATGCGTTTCACTAAATTCATTTCTGTTCCAATGGCCCACTTGCTTCCTGCTGGTGCCTGCTTGATCGTATCAATAATAAATTTCGTTGAACCAGCTAGATCAGAAGCCTTTACAACTTCATGTGTACACTCTGGATGAACAAGAATCTGTATGTCACGGTCTCGTTTTCTCGTTTGTTCAATATTCTCAATGGTAAATTTCTCATGAACAGAGCAATGACCTTTCCATAAAATCATTTTGATTCGATGAAGCGGTTGGTCGGTGATGAGCTTTTCTTCTATTTGATTCCAGACAGCCATTTCCTCTAGCGGAATCCCTAAATCATAGGCCGTATTACGCCCTAAATGCTGATCAGGAAGAAAAAGAATCCGCTCTTTTTGGGTCAGCGCCCACTCCAATACTTTTTTAGCGTTTGAAGATGTGACAGTCGATCCGCCATGTTTGCCGACAAATGCTTTAATATCAGCCGTTGAGTTTACATAAGTCAGCGGAAGGATCGTATCTCCAAACAGCTCAGTGAGCTTATCCCACGCCCTGTCTGTTTGTTTCATATTCGCCATATCTGCCATTGAACAGCCAGCTCTCATATCTGGCAAAAAGACGTGCTGATTCTTTTTTGATAGCATATCGGCCGTTTCTGCCATAAAATGAACCCCGCAAAATACAATGTATTCTGCTTCGTGATTGTCAGCAGCAATTTGTGCAAGCTGCAATGAATCACCTGTCACATCAGCAAATTGGATGACTTCATCTTTTTGATAATGATGACCTGGTATAAAAAGCTTTGATCCAAAGGCGCGTTTAATCTCTAATACTCTCTCTTTCATTTCATCATAAGAGCGCTGTTTATATTCATCTGGCATCATGGCTGTATGCTGCGCTGCTAACACATCAAGCATGGACATGAGTCGTTCCCCCTTTATGGCTGAATTCCATATTCATACTAAAATCGAATGATGGAGCAGAATGTGTGAGGAATCCAAGTGAAATAAGGTCTACACCTGTCCCCCGGTAGTTAGCCACATTCTCCAACGTGATACCGCCTGATGCCTCTGTCAATATGGTTTCAGGGGTCATTTGTTTAAAGCGCTTCACTTCGTCTGGAGAGCAGTTGTCAAACATGATGACATCTGCTTTGGCATCAATGGCTTCCATCAGCTGTGCTTCTGATTCAATTTCCACTTCAATTTTCACCATATGACCGGCGTATGCTCTTGCTTTCTCCACAGCTTCCCTGATAGAACCACAAGCCGCAATATGATTATCTTTAATCATCACCCCATCGGATAAGCCGAAACGATGATTCTTTCCGCCTCCGACTTTTACTGCGTACTTCTCCAGCATGCGCAAACCGGGTGTCGTCTTTCTCGTATCACAAATCGTAATAGATGGATCAGCTAATCGCTCTACTACTTCATGCGTTAGTGTAGCAATCCCTGTCATTCTTTGCAGGATATTCAACACCACCCGCTCCCCTTTCAGCAAGTCGTTGACGGGGCCTGTTATTTGTGCCAGTACAGCCCCTTCATGAATCCAATCACCTTCCTGGAAAAACAGCTCAGTTTGAACTTGTTCATTCAGCAGTTTGTATCCCATATCAATGACTTGCGTCCCGGCCAATACGCCTGATTGTTTCGCCATGATGTAAGCTGTTCCTTTCTTGTCTCCAAAGATGGCATCAGCGGATACATCTCCAAACCCAATATCTTCTTTTAAAAAATGAGTGAGCATTTGCTTTAACTGTAAACGTTCCATTTGGCACCAATCCTTTCATTTTTTACGATATAAATATGGCCCTGTTCATGTACAATCTGTTTTGCTCGCCACGAAGCATCATGCCGATTAGGATAATCTGTGCGATAATGACCGCCCCTGCTTTCTGTTCGGAGTAATGCAGATTTGACAAGGCATATGGCTAAAGCCCATTGATTAGTTATTTCGATCTGTTCATTTGTGATATTCTTCACATTGATTTGCTGAAAAGAGACTTGTTCTAAATGATTGAGCAAAGTCTGTAAGCCTTTCTCATCTCTCACAATTGCGGCATATGCCGTCATCCATTTTCTGAGCTGAGCCAGTGACACCGTTGGGACAGACCATACTTCTTGAATGGAAGGAGCAAGGTTTTTATCTTGCCAGGTTTGCAACCGCTCAATATACCGTGCTGCGTTGTTTCCTAAAACGAGACCTTCTAAGAGCGAATTACTTGCCAGTCGATTGGCGCCGTGTAAACCTGTACAAGCTGCTTCACCAATGGCAAAAAGTGATGGAACTGTTGTTTCTCCATGTTCATTCACCTTAATTCCCCCCATTAAAAAATGCATACCGGGTGAAACTGGCAGCCTTCCGCTTGCCATATCAACTCCCGCACGCTGACACATCGAAGCAATCGCAGGAAAACGTGCAGAAAAATGCGGAATATCACGGATGTTCAGATAAATGGAATGACCGAGTTGCTGCTCATGGAAAATGGTCCTTGCCACCACATCTCTAGGCGCTAAATCCCTCTGCGGATGGATTCCTTTCATGATCCGCCTGCCTGATTCATCTTCTAAATAGGCGCCCTCTCCCCTGACTGCCTCTGATACGAGCCCGATCGCTTTACCTGAAGTGGTCAAAAGGGTCGGATGGAATTGCACAAATTCGAGATCTACTAGCTGTGCCCCTGCGCGATAGGCCATCATCAGACCATCTCCTGTCACAGACGGATCATTTGTGTTTGTCTCATATAAGGATCCACAGCCGCCAGTGGATAATACAACTGCATCTGCGGTCATTGTATGTACATGACCTTTTTCGTCTTTCCACACAACACCGGTACATATCCCTTCATGAACCAATAGATCCATGACATGATGGTTTTCGTATACATGAATGTGTGAGCCGAGCTTCCCTTTCAAAAACTGCACGAGGGTTTTTCCCGTTTGATCTCCCCCTGCATGCAGAATACGATGGGTCGTATGGGCTCCCTCTTTACCTAACTGCGGGATTCCCGTTTCATCTCGATCAAATGGGCAGCCCTCTTCTACGAGCTTCTTTACAAGATCTTTTCCATGACGGACGATCTCCTGTACAGTTTTGTCATCATTGTGACCACACCCCGCAGCTAAAGTGTCTTGCACATGCTGATCGACAGAATCATGTGCGGAAAAAGCTGCAGCGATTCCCCCTTGTGCAAGCATGGAATTACTAGAGGAAAATTGTTTTTTTGTCATCATGATGACTTGGCAGTTCTCTGAGATCGTATTCACAAAGGAAAGAGCCGCAATGCCCGACCCCACCACAATGACTTTTTTGATAGATGACACAATTGCCCCTCCTGTCATTTACACCTGTCTTGACACATATCATTACACAACACTACAATAAATACAAGAAAAAATTTTCACACAGGAGATGGATGGATTTGATTTATTTAGATTATGCAGCTTCTACACCTGTTTCTGAGGAATCACTGCATGTATTTCAGCAGTTGAGCAAAGAATGTTACGGAAATGCGAGCAGCCTGCATGATGCAGGAGGAAGAGCAAATGAAATCTTGGCTTACAGCAGACAATCACTTGCAGCGATTCTAGAGGGCGAACCTGATGGCATTTACTTTACAAGTGGCGGAACTGAATCCAATATCCTTGCGATTCAATCGATCATAAATGGGCTCCCTCCACATAAACAGCATGTCATTACCACATCAGTAGAGCACCCTTCCGTTCATCATGCGGTCAATGCCTTGAAGCGTCTCGGTGTGAAGGTGACGGTCATAGAACCGAATCAAGAAGGAATTATCACAAAGGAGATTCTCAAACAGGCTCTATTGCCTGAAACCGGACTAGTATCCATCCAGCATGCCAACTCAGAAACTGGGATTATTCAGCCATTAGCTGAATTAGCGACGCTCTTAAAAGAAAGAGATATTCTTTTTCATACAGATGCAGTGCAGACATTCGGAAAAATGCATGTGTCGATTAAAGAACTTGGGGTTGATGCCCTCTCCATTTCGAGTCATAAAGTGTATGCACCTAAGGGCGCCGGTGCTGTCTATATGGGAACTCATGTCCCTTGGAAGCCTATATATCAACATACTGTACAGGAAAATGGTCTACGCCCAGGGACAGTGAACGTACCTTGCATTGGTGCTTTTGTGGCCGCGAGCGAGCAAATCATGCTGAAAATAGATCAACAGCAACAGCTAGATATTCAGCTTCGTGATTATTTTCTTCAGCAGCTAAAAAAAAGGCAGCTGCCTGTCCGCATGCTGCAAGAAAATGACCAGCGCCGCACGCTGCCTCATATTATTGGTTGTTTTTTTGAAGGGTTTGAAGGACAATATGTAATGTTAGCTTGTAACCGGCAGGGAATTTGTATATCTACTGGAAGTGCATGCGCTTCTGGTTATCATCACCCTTCCCCTGCTGTAAAGGCATTACATGTATCAGATCGTGATGCCCTTCAATTCATTCGACTATCATTTGGACGAGGATCATCAAAGGATGACATCGATCAGCTTTTGCATACATTTGAGCGCTTGCAAAAGGAGAAGAAAGGAGCATAAAACGTGGAACAAGAGAGAAAACTCATTGGCGAAGAAAGAAGAAACGCCATTTTAAAGTGGCTGAAAGAGACAGATACACCACTCACCGGAAGTTTTTTAGCCAAAAAAGCCGCTGTCTCACGACAAGTCATTGTACAAGATATTTCATTACTCAAAGCAAAAAACGAACCCATTATTGCCACAAGCCAAGGCTATGTGTATATGGCGCAGCATACACCGGAAACTGAAATTGAACAGATTATCGCTTGCAAGCACGATCCTCATCGTACAGAAGAGGAGCTCACACTGATTGTAGACTACGGTGTAACGGTGAAAGACGTGATGATTGAGCACCCTGTCTACGGGGAGCTAACGGCCTCTATTCGAGTGAGTACGCGCAAACAAGTGGCTGACTTCGTTCATCATATTTCTAATACAGGCGCCTCCTACTTATCAGAGCTGACAGACGGCGTACACTTACATACCCTTACTTCCTACAGCCAAAAACAGCTTGACCAAGCCATTCAAGCGCTTGATGACGCTGGATTTCTCATTAAAGACTAAAAAAATAGTGTCCCCTGCAGGACACTATTTTTCATTCGTTAATTCATATGTTTGATAGCTGCCGAGTAGTTTCACTTCACAGCCAATCGCTTCTAATTCTTGAATGGCACCAGGGACAAGTACATCATCCATCTCTTTTTCGATATCAATGATAAATAAATAGTGTCCAAGGCCTGTTTTTGTCGGACGCGATTCAATTTTAGACAAATTGAGATTCCGCCATGAAAAAGCTGATAACACGCGGTGCAATGCACCAGACTGATCATCCTTTGGCAGGCTGACAACAATGGTCGTTTTTGGCTTTGAAGAAAAACCAGAATTCATTGGGAACGATGCCTTCGCCTCTTTATGTAAAATAACAAAACGTGTATGATTGTGCGGATAATCATGAATGTCTTTTTTCGCAATCGTCAATCCGTACGTTTTTGCGGCGATTTCATTCGCAATCGCACCAACAGCTTCATCTGGATGCTCACTGATGTATTTTGCTGCATAGCCTGTTGATTCCACTGGCCGATGCGGAATATCAGGGAACTGCCTCTTCAAAAATTGATGACACTGCGCAATGGCGTGCGGATGTGACTGAATCACATCTAATGTCTCCCAGCTCTCCGCTCTCGATGGATGGACAAGCAGGTGCTGGCGAATCGGTGCTGTCATTTCGCCCACAATGGACAAAGCGTCCTCATGAATTAAATAATCAATCGTTAAGTTCACAGATCCTTCGAGTGCATTTTCAAGTGGAACGACCGCCAAATCTACTTCTCCCTTTGACACGGCATCCATACATTGCGGAATGGTTGCATAAGCCCGTTGCTCTGCTTCTTTTGGAAAACAAGAACAGACAGCCAAATGAGTAAATGTGGCCTCTGGTCCAAAGTAACCTACCGTTAATTGCTTCATCTGCTATGATCTCTCCTTTTACGCCCCAGAACCTAGAATTTCAACTTTTTCGACAAATTCAAGTTTTCTTAATTGATTCATGACTGTATTGATATCATCTGCCATGCCGGCCGTACTGATCGACAGGGTAACATTCGCTCTTCCTTGCAGCGGAATCGTTTGGTGAATGGATAACACATTACAGCCAGAGTCAGCCACAATTTGCAGCAGCCTAGACAGAGCCCCAGACCGATCCTCCAGGTGGAAAAACAATGTGATGATCTGCTCTTTGACCATCGTATAAAATGGAAAAACAGCATCTCGATATTTATAAAAAGCACTGCGGCTTAAATCCGCTTTTTGAACAGCATCAGCAACTGAATCCGCTTTTTTGCGATCGAGAAGCTTTTTGACTTCAAGCGTTTTTCGCATCGCATCCGGAAGTACATCCTCTCTTACTAAATAGAACGTTTCTTCTTTCACCTGTTTTCTCCCCTTTTAAAAACGGGAGAGCCCATGAACTGGACCCTCCTTTTGATCAATCGATAAATTCAAATTCAAATTCAAGCAGACGAATGATGTCTCCATCTTTTGCACCACGTTCACGCAGGGCATCATCAACGCCCATTCCGCGCAGCTGTCTAGAGAATCGTTTCACTGACTCGTCTCTTGAGAAATCTGTCATCTTAAACAGTCGCTCAAGTGCTTTACCAGTTAAGACAAACGTACCATCAGGATCTCTTGAGATCTCAAATGCTGCTTCTCCTTCATCAAACTTGTACATCACACGGTTATCAGAGAGCTCTTCTTCATTGTAGAGCGGGAATTCCGGTGTTGTTTCAAGCTGATTGGCGATTTCAAATAAGAGCTCACGAAGCCCTTCTCTTGTGATCGCACTAATTGGGAACACTTTATAGTCATCTGTTAATTTTTCTTTAAATGCCGCTAGATTGTCAGCTGCATCCGGCATGTCCATTTTGTTCGCTACAATGATTTGCGGACGCTCTGTCAATCTCATATTGTATTGCTCAAGCTCTTCGTTAATCGTCACGTAATCTTCGTATGGGTCACGCCCTTCAAGTCCAGACATATCAATGACATGGACAATGACACGTGTACGTTCAATGTGGCGTAAAAATTGATGACCTAAGCCAACACCTTCGTGCGCTCCTTCGATCAGTCCTGGCAGATCCGCCATGACAAAGCTTCGGTTATCGTCTGTTTCAACAACTCCGAGGTTTGGCACAAGCGTTGTAAAATGATAATCCGCAATTTTTGGTTTCGCAGAAGAGACAATCGAAAGCAGTGTTGACTTCCCGACACTTGGGAAACCAACAAGTCCAACATCTGCAAGTACTTTTAATTCTAAGATGACGTCACGTTCTTTACCTGGCTCACCGTTTTCAGACAGCTGTGGTGCAGGGTTTGCTGGTGTTGCGAAGCGTGAATTTCCACGTCCACCACGTCCACCTTTGGCAATCACAGCCCGCTGTCCATGCTCTGTCAAGTCAGCTAGTACTTGTTCCGTCTCGGCATCTGTCACCACTGTACCCGGCGGAACTTTAACAATCATTTCTTCCGCATTTCGGCCATGCTGGTTTTTACTCATTCCATGCTCACCGCGGTCCGCCTTGAAATGACGCTTATAACGAAAGTCCATTAACGTTCTGAGTCCTTCGTCTACTTCAAATACTACATCTGCACCATTTCCGCCATCGCCGCCTGCTGGCCCGCCTTTTGGCACATATTTTTCACGACGGAACGCCACCATACCGTTTCCGCCGTCACCGCCTTTAACATACACTTTAACCTGATCTACAAACATAACTTCCTCCGTTTCTCTGCATCACATATCTCGTTCTTGCCTCAAACAAAGCTCAATCATGGACTCGTGATTCGTCACATGAAATTGCGTTATACTCATACATGGATAGTTTGCGTCATGAAACGCATTTAACGCATCCAAACTTGTTAATTTTCCTTTGAAATCAAAATATAAGATCACATCATTCTCTTCATGATCCGTTTGGAAAGTGACCGTTAAATGATTTTCAGTTTTTTGGCAAACTGATTGATCGAATATCGAAAACAACTCCCGTGATACCGTTAGCAGCTGCGATTCATATGCTGATAAGTCTCGGGTTTCACCAAGCACTTCATATTCTAGGGTGATAAAATGCGACTCCCAATTAAAGGTTAGAAAGTAATAGGCCAATTGGGGAATTTTTAAATTTGAGAGTTTGGATTCATGCTGTGCTTCAATGACCATTTCTTCTATTATTTCGAACACTCGGTCATATTTTTCTAATGTCAAGTTGCCTTTGATTAACTGCAATTTATTCATCCAGTCGTGTCTTGAACGACTAAGCAAATGGATCAATTCATTCGTTAATGCAACGTGAGTTAATTTTTCGTTTTGTTTACTTGGTATCTCTTCCATTATCGCACTCCCAATCGTTTGGTCTCTCTTTTAGGAGTCTTATCATCAATATGTCTCCCTGAATTATAACAGAGAAGACAGCTTAGAAAAACACTAGTTATGTGAGGAAAGGTTGTTTTTTCTGATCGTATAGGAGAAAATGAGGCAAAGTCAGCAAACATTCTTTGATAATCTATGGAGTGCATCTTCTTTTATCATCTTCAGTACTACTTGTAAAAAGCGCAAAAGCTCCCTGAATAGTGAAAAAAACTCCAGTCAATGACCGGAGTTTTTAGCAATTATTGTGCCGCAGGATATACGCTCACTTTTTTACGGTCACGACCGAAACGTTCGAATTTAACTGTTCCGTCGATTTTAGCGAAAAGAGTGTCGTCGCCTCCGCGTCCAACGTTTTCACCTGGATAGATTTTCGTTCCACGTTGACGATAAAGGATAGAACCACCAGTTACGAATTGACCATCAGCACGTTTAGCGCCTAAACGTTTAGACTCAGAGTCACGTCCGTTCTTTGTAGAACCTACCCCTTTTTTAGATGCGAAAAATTGAAGATCTAATCTAAGCATGAAGTTCACCTCCTATTTTTTTGTAGATATTCTCACATAATCGTGATAATCTCGTTCAATTGTTTCTAAGGAAACGACCATGCCTTCTAAAAGCAACTGGGCTTTTTCAAAGGTGACTGGATCTGTATCAGCTGGCAGTTCAAAAGAGAAATACCCGCCTTCATCTCCAATATCAAGCAGTGGATCCATTCCTGTCAGTGCAATAATTGAATTGACTGATCCGAAAACAACAGCAGATACACCTGCACAAACGAGATCCTGACCTTTTTCAGCAAACTCGGCATGTCCAGTCATCTGAAAAGACGTAATGCTTTCATCTGCTGGCGACCGAGTAATGGTTGCTTTGATCATATCACTCACACGCCTTAAGCGTTGATTTTTTCGATAACAACTTTAGTGTAAGGTTGACGATGACCTTGTTTTTTGTGGTTGTTTTTCTTCGGTTTGTACTTGAACACAGTAATTTTCTTACCGCGACCTTGTTTTTCAACTTTAGCCGTTACTGTTGCTCCAGCAACTGAAGGGTTACCCACTTTGACAGTGTCTCCGCCGACAAACAATACGTTTTCGAAAGTAACTGTTTCACCTGCTTCAGCAGCTAGTTTTTCAACATAAACAGTTTGACCTTCTTCAACTTTTACTTGTTTACCACCAGTTTCGATAATTGCGTACATCTCTGCACCTCCTAATAAACTCAGACTCGCCGAATACAGGGGGCCAATAGGCTCTTTACACCTGCTCCGCGCGGTTGTAGCACGGGTGCTACATATCCATAACATTAAAAAATATATCAAATTAGACGCTGAATGTCAATGTATTTTCACCATTAGTACGGCAAAAGAAGATCTTCCATGGAAGAGGTGGTTCTTCGATCTGAAAAATAAGCATGGAGCAATTCATTTTCATCGAGCTGGCTCATTTTCACACCATTCCGTTCGATAATAATGGGATGCTTACAGCCCCTTTGGAATCGCGCCATCACTTCATATATTTTCTCCTCAGCACCGGCTCTCAGCGGAATGAGTTTCTCTACCTTTTGCTCTTTTTTACCGTAATAACGTTCTAGTAAAAAACGTACCCTGATATAATGCCGCTGCCGGTGCTCCATCACAAGCGAGTAGGCTAAAAAAGTGAGCAGGATCCAGCCATTGAATTGCAGCGGAGCAAAACAGAGTAACCCTGCTGTCAAAAGACCGAAAAAAATGAGAGAGCCTTTTATTGCAAGGGCATGTGCCTGTTGGAAAGGGTAAAAAACAGATAAGAGCAAAAAGAATAATTTCCCGCCATCAAGTGGCCAAATGGGCAAAAGGTTCACTAAAAAAATCGCTACATTATAAAAAGTAAACATCGTAAAGACATCATATGAGATAAGTGAGGCTTCCATGAGAAGCCAGGCGACGAGCTGGAGCGGGACATGCTGAAGCGGTCCGCATAAAATGACCGCCAACTCTTCTTTTAGCGGACGGTTCCCATGCTCTTCTACTTCTACCGCCCCGCCAAATGGCAGTAAAAAAATCCGCCGAATCCGCCAGTGATAATAACAAGCAGCCGCTGCATGTCCAAGCTCATGGACACAGACGATGATGAGCAGACAAAGCAACGGCTTAATTTGACCTGATAGCATGGCAAATGCCATGACTATCCAAAGGAGCGGGTGAACATGGACCTTTGTCAGCATGAGCAGCCATCTATTCAAAGGTCATCACCTGAATGGGATCAATAAACTGTTCATTTTGCTTAATGGCGAAGTAATATGTCCCCTTGCCTTGTTTATCAAGCGCAATTTGACCAATTTTTTCCCCTTTATCGACAAAATCGTATAAAGCCACATCAGCTTCTTTTAGTTGGCCGTACCAGCTGTAGCTGTTATCTGCATGCTGCACCACGACTGTGAGCCCCGTATCACTTTTCTTTTTCACTTCTACGACATAGCCTTCTTTCATACTATCGATGGCTTCAGCAGATGTTTCAACTTTCACTCCGGCACCATTTTGCGTAAAGGATTCCTGCACTTTTCCAGAGGCAGGGACAGCCAGCTCTTGATTGGCTTGTACGTCCTTTTGTCCTTCTTTTTTATCGGTTAAAAAGGCAAGTGGGTTTCCGACAGTCTTCTCAAACCACCGGTTGGCGGCGGCAAATTGAAAATCTTGTTCAAAGGTTTGACTGATCATCGGCTTCAGCTGCTGAAAAGGCCCCGCCTGTCCTTTAAATGAAATAGCGGCAATCAGTACAAGAGAGGCAGAAAGTAAACATTTAAGCACAAATGTATTTGAATGAAATAACGGATGGCGAAATTTTTTCGGCTGATGAGAAGTTGACTCGTAGGAAGCCGAGCCAGAATGCTTTTCTTCTTCTGTTAACATGACCCATGGCGGAATATCATCTTTCTTCTTGAAAGCTGCCTTCTTAGGGGCTGCAGCTGGCTGCTTCATTTTGCGGCGCTGCGCTATTTTCTTTCGATACTCGTCCACTCTTTTCATAAGATCACCCTTTACATACAAACAGTTTGTACATTTTATGTGGCGACCTCCTATGATATGCACCAAAAAGACCGATTCTCATCGAATCGGTCTCATCTCACGTGAATCATTATGCTCTTACACCGAAAAATGCTTTCAGCTTTGCAAACATCCCTTTGTTTTCTTCTTCAAAGGATTGAAGAGGAACAGATTCACCTAGTACGCGGCGAGCAATATTGCGATACGCAATGGAAACTTTATTTTTAGCATCCATGACAATCGGTTCACCATTGTTTGAAGCCTTAATGACATCATCATCATCGGCTACAATGCCGAGAAGATCAATTGATAAATGATGAACAACTTCATCCACATCCATCGAATCGCCATTTTTCGCCATGTGTGTACGAATGCGGTTCACAATCAAACGAGGCGGTTCAATATCCTCTTGTTCCAGCAAGCCGATAATTCGGTCTGCATCTCTCACAGCTGAGATTTCAGGTGTCGTGACCACAATCGCTTTGTCAGCACCTGATACAGCATTTTTAAAGCCTTGCTCAATTCCAGCAGGGCAATCAATGACAACATAATCAAAGTCTTGTTTCAATGATTGAATTAATTCTTTGATCTGCTCCGGCTCTACCGCCGTTTTATCGCTTGTTTGAGCAGCAGGTAAAAGATACAACAGATCCTCGAACCGCTTATCCTTCACAAGCGCTTGGTGAATCTTGCATCTTCCTTCTACTACATCGACTAGATCATAAATAATGCGGTTTTCAAGCCCCATCACGACATCTAAATTCCGAAGGCCGATGTCGGTATCAACTAGACACACTTTTTTTCCTTGAATTGCTAGTGCTGTGCCTAAGTTTGCAGATGTTGTTGTTTTGCCAACGCCGCCTTTTCCTGAGGTAATCACAATAGCCTCGCCCAATTTCACATTCCTCCCTCAAGCCTTGTCAGATTAGGTCTTATATGAGCCAATTGCTGCAGGCGTTCAATGATCATATTGCCATCTATATCTAAATAAGCACATTCCATTTCATTTCCATCTTCTTTTTGATCCGGTGCACGGTTAAACACTTGTGCGATGCGAAGCTGGGTTGGAATCATATGAGATGCTGCAATCACAGCTTGTTTGTTTCCATTACATCCAGCATGCGCTACACCTTTTAATGCACCGAGCACAAAAATATTCCCCCCTGCACGAATGGTGCCGCCAGGGTTGACATCTCCTATTAATAAGAGATCTCCTTCGACATAAAGCACCTGTCCAGAGCGTACAATTTTTGCTACAGAAGTAATCTCAGCCTCTGCTTTTAAACGTCTCGCCTCTTCAGTTGACATGACGTCACTTTCAATAGAGTGAATGACGAGATGTTCATTTTCAGACACCGCTTCAGTTAAACGCGCCTCTTGATCCTCTGTTAAATATCGAAAACCAAGTTTAATATGCACATTGACTTTATGTCCTTCTCTTCCATCTGTATATTGCTCAAGTAAAAGAACCTCTCGCAAGCCAGAAAGAAGGTCTTCAAACGAACAGTCATCATTTAACTGTAATGTTAATCCGTTTTTTGTACCTTTTATTGTCACATACTGCTGTTTTTGAGTTTTCAAGATGCTCACCTCAACAACATACTCATTTCGCCGTAATTGGACAAACTCCTGCTTTTATTCGTCGATCAGTCCTTGTTTCACATTGATGAAAAAGAGCCTAAGCGGCACAACAAGTATGAGAGACGCAGCAGTATTTAAAAGAATCGTTGGAATAAAGCGTTCGATGACATACGTATTAAAAGGCATAATACCTGGTTGAATCGTCGCTTGAACGCCGTACACATAAAACTCCATCACTGCAACAGCAATCACCGATAGAAAGACAACGACTAACATATTCGTTTGGAGGACTTTGAAGGCTTTTGCTAACAAATAGCAGAGCGCACCAAAGCCAAACATATGAACACCAAGAATACCTGTATACGAAATATCATATAAAAGTCCAAAGATAAATCCATAAATCACACCATATTTTTGATTCACAAAAGCTGTCATAAATACAAGTGCGAGTAAGATGAAATGAGGTGCTAAAATTTGATTATCTGAAACAAATGGGAGCTTCACTAAATCGACAAAAATACTGTCAAATACGAAAATAAACAACATGACGAAAGCAAGAAGGACACGTTTCACGAGCCTTCCTCCTTCGTTAATTGAGATGCATCTGCCGTACTTGTGCTGCGATTCACAACAATCACGCGGTCTAAATTATTGAGTTCAGCAGCTGGTTCTACATAAATAATTTTCGTCAGTCCGTAATGGTCCGGCTCAATTTCGCTTACCTTTCCAATCGTCAAGCCCTGCGGGAATACGCCCCCTGCTCCAGATGTTTCAACAAGATCTCCTTTTTTGACATCCCCATCAGCATCGGATTTTAAAATGTTCATTGTCAGCATTTTTTTCTTGCTGTCATAACCGTTAATAATTCCATTGAGTTCTTCTTTGCCCTTTTTCGCAAAAATTTTCGTTGAAATTCTATTATTTTGATCTGTAGAGCTTAGCAACCTTACAGTCGACGTAAAATTGTTGAGCTTATCACTTTCAATTTTCCCAATTAACGCACCACTCTCATTGGTGACCGCCATATCTTTTTCAACGCCTTGCTTTTTCCCTTTATCAATCATGACAAAACTATCCCAAAGGGATGGGTTTCTCGCAATGACTGTTGAAAGAATGGGCGTGTAGTCACGAATAGAGTTCACATATCCGAGCTGCTTGCGAAGCTTTTTGTTCTCATCTTCTAGTTCTTGAAGTTTCGCCTCATATTGGGTTTGTCCATCAAGTTTTTTTCGAAGACGCTCGTTTTCATCATATGTGTTCTTTAAATCTTGTACGTTCCCATAAATACCGGCAATAAATTGTGATGGTTTATGAAAGACACCTTGAAAAAAGCCTGTCGTATCCCCCACTAATTTTTCCGGCCATGAAGCACCTCTGCCGCTTTTCACTGAAAAACCAATCATGGCCACCAGTACGATGACACAGACAAGGAGCAACATTAATCTTTTATTCATAAAAAACTGCGGCATGTCTTACACCTCTTTATTTACGCCCAATTATCGATTATCTTTAGATTTTCCTTTGAACAAGTGAATATGTTCTAGTGCTTTCCCTGTTCCGATCGCCACACAGTCAAGCGGATCTTCAGCAATAATGACCGGCATTTTTGTTTCATCACTAATGACTTTGTCAAGATTACGCAGCAATGCACCACCGCCTGTTAAAACGATTCCACGGTCCATAATATCTGCTGCCAGCTCAGGTGGCGTTTTTTCAAGTGTCATTTTGACCGCATCGACAATTGTTTCCACCGTATCACGAAGCGCTTTTGCAATTTCTTCTGCCGTAATAGAGATCGTTTTTGGCAGACCTGTTAAAAGGTCACGGCCGCGAATGTCCATCTCATCATGTACGTCAGGCTGCGCAGAACCGATTTCCATTTTAATCGCTTCTGACGTGCGATCACCAATCATAAGATTATACGTTTTACGAATGTAGCTGCTGATCGCATCATCCATCTCGTCTCCTGCAACACGGATCGATTGAGATGTCACAATACCGCCAAGTGAAATAATGGCTACTTCTGTTGTACCGCCGCCAATATCTACAACCATGCTTCCAGTTGGCTCCCATACAGGAAGGTTAGCACCGATTGCCGCAGCAAATGGCTCTTCAATAGGGTATGCGTCACGAGCACCAGCTTGTCTTGTTGCATCAATGACAGCACGCTCTTCTACTGCTGTAATACCAGATGGTACACACACCATCACGTACGGTTTACGAGCAAAAAGCCCTTTACCTTTTAATGCTTGATTAATGTAATATTTCATCATTGTTGCTGTCGTCTCGTAGTCTGCAATGACTCCGTCTTTCATTGGGCGCAGTGCCACAACATTACCAGGTGTACGACCGATCATGTTTCTAGCATCATTTCCAACCGCCACTATAGACTTCGTATCAGTTTCCAAAGCTACGACCGAAGGTTCTCTCACAACAATGCCTTTTCCTTTAATAAAAACAAGCGTATTCGCTGTTCCAAGATCTATTCCAAGGTCTTTTGTACCAATTCCAAACATATGTATGTATCTTCCTTTCTTAAACCAAAATTCCCTTTAGGGAAAAACTCATAAACTCTATTATATCGTAAAACATTGAAAAAAAAAGTGTTACAAATACCCTTTTTCCTTCAAACTCACAAATTTTTGATCACCGATCACTAGATGATCAAGCAGCTGTATTCCAATCAGCTTTCCACATTCAAAAAGTCGCTGTGTGACTTCAATATCTTCCCTGCTGGGCGTCGGATCTCCAGATGGATGGTTGTGCACACATATAAATGAAGCGGCCGAACGTTTAAAGGCCTCTTTAAAAATTTCACGCGGGTGAACAATCGACGAATTTAGACTTCCGATAAACACAGTATGTTTATGAAGAACTTGATTTTTGGTATTGAGATAAAGACAAACGAAATTCTCCTGCGTCAAAAATCTCATATCTTCCATCACAAAATTCGCACCATCTTCCGGCGTGCGGATCACATAACGATTGTCCGTCGTTTGATGGTGTAATCTAGTGCCGAGTTCTAAAGCAGCTAAAAGAGAGATCGCCTTCGCTTTTCCAACTCCTCGAATCTTTGATAGTTCTTCAATCGAAGCTTCCTTCACAGAACGAAGACCACCAAATGTTTGCAAAAGTCTTGCGGACACTTGAAGAACTGATTCCTTTTTTGTGCCTGTTCTCAAAAGAATCGCGACAAGTTCATGGTTTGATAAGCTGCTTGGGCCATATTTGACAAATCGTTCGCGCGGCTTTTCATTATGAGGAAAATGCTTCAGCAGCATAGGGAAATGATTCAAGATCTACACTCCTTTTTTGATTCCTTCCCGTCATCAAAAAGGGGTGATACCAAATGTTTCAAGCACTCTGACTGTTTTAGCAATAGGGAGTCCTACAACGGAAAAATAATCACCGTCTATTTTTTGTACAAACAGGGCACCTTTTCCTTGAATGCCGTAGCTTCCAGCTTTATCAAGAGGCTCACCGGTTTCAATATAGCGGTCTATTTCATCTTGTGTAAGCGGCCAAAATGTCACGTCTGTCTGTTCATAAAATGTTTCTTTTCTATTCTCTGATTGAATCGTGACACCAGTCAAGACTTGATGTGTCTTACCTGACAATAATTGAAGCATTGAGGCTGCATCTTCCTTGTCTTTTGGCTTTCCAAGACATTTGCCATCAATTGCAACAATTGTATCTGCACCAATGATCACAGCTTTGGGATGTATTTTTTGAATATCATTTGCTTTTTGTTCTGCCAACCATTGGACGTTCTCAGCAGGAGAAAGGTTTCGATTTATTTCTTCTTTTAAATCACTTGCTTGAATGTCATAAGAAAACCCTGCTAAATCAAGCAATTCTTTTCTTCTAGGTGATTGAGATGCGAGTATTAACTGGTTCATGTTTGTTCATCCTTTCAGGGTTTAGCCTAAGAAGTAAGATACCCATTCATCCTATCAAATGAACATCTTACCGACAATTAACGAAAATGCCATTTTCATGTTCCTACATCATTATGTTGGAAGCAAAAGAAAAAAACTAGTCATTTTTAGACTAGTTTGGCTGTTAAAAACATGATTTTACGTATTTAGTTGATCTAATAGCGCTTGCTGAGATTTCCAGCCATTTTCAGCAGATGGGTCATTTAAAAGCTGTACAGCTTTCAGCAAACTGCTTTTGGCTGGTGCGTCGGTTGTTTTGGCATTTTCAAGCTCAGAAATCAACTGAGTGACTTCTTTTTGATCCACATCTTCTCCTGCAATCACCTTAGAGGATAAGACAGATGCCTTCTCTATTAAACCTGTCAGCTCATCCGGCACTTGAAATGAGAGTTCTTTTCCTCCCCATGCTTCAAAATGCTGATCGATCAATTTTTTCCCAACGGCACTTGTCATGCCTTGTTCTGTGGCAAGTCCGGCAATAACATAATAGCCATCATCCATTGATACCTTTTTACCTGCATATCCTGCCTCTTTTAAACTGTCAACTAAGTCATCTGCTCCTTTTTCAGAAGAAAACTTTCCAGCCTGCACCACAAAGGTTGAAAAATGACCTGATGCACTTTTTTCACCTTCATTGTCCTTTGACGTATCTGCAAGATCAGCCGGTGGTGCATCTCCCCCAGCTTTCGCCGAAGGCTCGCTTCCAGATGCTGAGACGCTGATATGATCGCCTCCTGATGGATTGGCAGATCCATCTTTACTTAAACTTAGTGCAAATACACCGAGGCCTGTCCCTAGAACGACTGCAAACACAATCGTTGTCATCACTCGTTTGAAGGGACCGCGGTTTTTACTGAACTTCTGTTCAAAAGAACCTTTTTTCTTTTGATAAGGTGTGACGACCTTTGGATCCGAATGGTAAATGTGATCAGCCGCATCGTCCCATTGAAAATCTTCTTCTTTCGGTTTAGACGGTTCTTCCCCGGAAGCGGCTGTCTCCTGTTCCGACTGCCTCTTTTCCTCCCAGTTCGAAAACGTCACTTGATCCTCTTGCTGTTTTTGAGGCTGATGCTCTTCTCCATGCAGCATTTCTTCCTTGCCATTAATATTGACCTTTAACCCTTGTTTTTTTGCCTGCCTTTTTTTCACTGTCATTCCCCGCTTTCTGACATTGTTTGTAAGAAAGACCTTTCTGTCCAATGAAATAGCGCGAATGTAACCCGTCCTTCTTTCTGTTTCACACTTTAACATAGCCAATAAAAAAAAGAACAAGACTTTTGTCGGCAGGTTCAAAAAGTGTTCGCCAATTTTCTCATCCGAAAAAATCGCGAATTGGGTTTAACAGATCACCACAAAAAAGATAAAACCAGAAAGAACAAGCGATGGCAGGAACAAAAGGAAAGGGTTCATTTGCCTTGTAAGAAAACACCTTTGCGTAAACCATTCCCGTGACAGACGAAAGAAAAAGAATGATCAGAAACGGCTTAAATCCGAAGCAAAATGCAAGCACACCAAATAGTTTGACATCCGCTCCCCCCATACTATTTGGCTTGAAATGTTCTAAACTATAAAACAAAAGAAGACAAATAAGAAGAGATGCCGCTCCTTCCCACCAAATAAAAAGCGGTTCTAGCGTGCGGTATATGACGAAAAGAGGAAAAAAGAAGAGAAAGAGCTCGTTGGGTACTCTCATATAAAAAAGATCGCTCACGACAGCAATCACGAATAAACTACATAGACTCACAAGAAAAAGGCCCTCAAAAAAGAAACCAGCATGTCTATAAACGAGTAAAAAAAGGCCGCCTGTCAACAGCTCAACCATTGGATAAAGCAAAGAGAGCCGGGTTCCACAATGCTTACATGACCCTTTCAATACAACATAAGAAACAAGCGGGAGCATGTCGTGAAAAGAAAGCGGCTCTTTACAAGCTCCGCAGTGTGAACGAGGAAAAAGAAGAGACCGCTTCATTGGAAGCCTCTCACCAACTAGATGAAAAAATGACCCCATGACCATCCCTGTGAAAAACATAAAAAAATCAATCAAATTAGGTGACTCCTTCCGGAAATAGAATAGACCGGATTTTACCATAGCGATTCACCTTTGATCACCTTGCGAAAAAGTGATTTTCCCCCTCTCCTACATATCAAAAGAAAAAAGACGCACATTGCATAGAAGCAATTTGCGTCTTTTCCTTACTGTAAAATACGACTTCGTACATCTGAGATAAAATAAAGGGAACCTGTCACCAGAATCATTGCTGAAGGGTCATCTCTTTTCTTCTGAATGAAGTCAAGCACTGCACGAGGGTCTTCATCAAACGATTTTGCTTGTAAATGACTGCAATCATAAAGCTTTTCCGCTGACTCAGCTCTTGGAAAGTCAAAGGAAACAAAATGAATCGATGAACTAATCCTTTCAAGCTTTTCGATCATTTGTTTGTAAGGTTTATCTTTTAACGCACTAAAACATACATGAACCTGTTTACTAGAAAAATGAGCTTGTACAGTTTCGATTAAACGGTCCATTCCTTCTTCGTTATGAGCACCATCTAAATAAACAAGAGGCTGATCTTGGATCTTTTCAAATCTTCCAGCCCACACCGCCTGCCGAATTCCTTCATACACTTGCTCATTTAGCACATGGATATATCCTTCTTGCTCCAGCCATTCGATCAGTAGAATGGCAAGGGAGGCGTTCTGCATTTGATGCGTTCCGATTAACCCTGTCTCTAGCTGCGAGTACTCCCTTTTTGGGGTAGTGAATGTGAAGCGTTCACCTGTTTCAGTCGGCTGCTGGTCCTTAAAGGTACAAGTATCATGTAACGAGATAAACGGCGCATTCTTTTCTTCGGCTTTGTGTTGAATCACAGTAAGAGCTTCCGCTTGATGAACGGCCGTGATCATCGGAACCCCAGCTTTAATAATGCCAGCTTTTTCTGCTGCAATCTGATCAAGTGTGTCGCCTAAAATGGCCATATGATCGTGTCCAATCGACGTAATTGCTGTTAAGATGGGCGCTGCCACATTTGTAGAATCAAGTCTTCCGCCAAGTCCTGTTTCCAAGAGGACAAAGTCTACTTGGTGCACATGGGCAAAATAAGCAAACGCACATGCTGTAATGATCTCAAACTCTGTTGCTGCACCAAGCTCTGTATCATCTAATTCTTCAACTAAAGGCTTGATTTCGTTCACCAAACTCAGCCACTCTTCGTCCAAAATCGGCTCCCCATTAACACTAATTCGTTCATTGAACGTTAAAATAAATGGCGAGGTGAAGGTTCCAACTGAATAGCCCGCTGACTGTAAAATGGATCGAGTAAATGCAATCGTTGATCCTTTTCCATTTGTTCCAGCTACATGCACCGCTTTTATTTTTTGTTCAGGATGGTCTAGTCTGTCCATCAGCCATTTCATTCGTTCAAGTCCCGGTTTGACACCGAAAGCGAGTCTGCTATGAATCCATTCAATGGCTTCATGATAGGTTGTAAACAATGTCATCTCTCATTTCATACGAAATTTTCAAAAAAGACGACTCCAATTCATTAGGAGCCGTCTTTTCACTCTTATGCTTTCAGCTCTTCAATACGCTTTTGAACAGCTTCGCGTTTTGCGACATAATCACGTTCTTTCGCACGCTCTTCTTCTACGACACTTTCAGGCGCTTTTTTCATAAAGCCTTCATTGCCAAGCTTTTTCTGAACTCGTTCCACTTCTTTTGTCAGTTTATCAAGCTCTTTTTGCAGACGGGCAATTTCTTCATCTAAGTTGATTAAGCCTTCAAGCGGCAGAATGAGTTCTGCTCCAGAAATAACAGCCGTCATCGCTTTATCACTAGCTGGGACATCTGTGCCAATTTCAAGAACACTTGGGTTCGTGAAGCGCTCAATATATGAACGATTTTTCTCTAAACGTTCCTGAACATCAGACGTAGATGCTTTAATGTAAAGCTCAACTTGTTTGCTCATTGGCGTGTTCACTTCACTGCGAATGTTACGAACAGAACGAATCAGTTCAACAAGCAGTTTCATATCAGCAGAAGCTTGTTCGTTGGAAAGCTCCGGCTTCACTTCAGGCCATGCCGCTACAGTAATGGACTCACCTTCATGAGGTAGATGTTGCCAGATTTCTTCTGTTAAGAACGGCATAAACGGATGTAGAAGTCTCATCGTTTGATCTAATACATACGCAAGGATCGAACGAGTCGTTTTCTTCGCTGCTTCATCTTCTCCATAAAGCGGAAGTTTCGCCATTTCAATGTACCAATCACAGAAATCATCCCAAATGAAGTTGTATAAATGTCTGCCCACTTCACCGAATTCATACTTGTCAGCAAGCTGTGTGACACTTTCAATTGTTTCATTTAAGCGTGTCAAAATCCATTGATCAGCAACTGATTTTTCTCCTGTCAAATCAAGCTCATCGTACATTAAACCATCCATATTCATGAGAGCAAAACGGGATGCGTTCCAAATTTTGTTCGCAAAGTTCCAAGTGGATTCAACCTTTTCAAAGCTAAAACGTAAATCTTGACCTGGAGAGCTTCCAGTCGCTAAGAAATATCTCAATGAATCCGCTCCGTACTTGTCGATGACCTCCATTGGATCAATTCCGTTGCCAAGTGACTTACTCATTTTACGCCCTTGTTCATCGCGGATAAGACCGTGAATGAGGACATCTTTAAATGGTTTTTCTCCTGTGAATTCAAGACCTTGGAAGATCATACGGGATACCCAGAAGAAGATGATGTCATAGCCTGTTACAAGCAGATTGGTTGGGTAGTAGCGCTTGAAGTCTTCACTGTCTGCATCCGGCCAGCCCATTGTAGAGAAAGGCCAAAGCGCTGAACTAAACCATGTATCAAGTACATCGTTATCTTGCTCCCAGTTTTCAATATCTTCTGGCGCATCAAGTCCCACGTATACTTCCTTCGTTTCTTTATGATACCAAGCCGGGATGCGGTGTCCCCACCATAGTTGACGAGAAATACACCAATCACGAATGTTTTCCATCCAGTGTAAATACGTCTTTTCAAATCGGTCTGGAACAAATTGAACTTGCTCATCACCTTTTTGCAGATTGATGGCTTCATCTGCGAGCGGCTGCATTTTCACAAACCATTGTGTTGATAAATATGGCTCCACTACAGCGCCACTGCGCTCACTGTGACCAACTGAATGCATGTGGTCCTCAATTTTGAACAAAATGCCTTCTTCTTGAAGATCTTTCACAAGCTGTTTACGACATTCGAAGCGGTCCATTCCTTTGTATTGAAGTGCGTTTTCATTCATTGTGCCATCTTCATTCATCACAAGAATGCGCTCTAGGTTATGACGGTTTCCAAGCTCGAAGTCATTCGGGTCATGAGCCGGCGTTATTTTTACAGCTCCTGATCCAAATTCCATATCGACATAGTCATCCCCAACGATTGGAATCTCTCGGCCTGTAATTGGTAAAACAACTGTTTTCCCAATCAAATGCTGATAGCGTTCATCTTCAGGATGTACAGCGACTGCCGTATCTCCCAGCATCGTTTCAGGTCTTGTTGTCGCAATTTCAATCGAACCTGATCCATCTGCAAGCGGATATCTCAAGTGATAAAACGCTCCTTGCACATCCTTGTAGATGACTTCAATATCAGAAAGGGCCGTTTTTGTTGCTGGGTCCCAGTTAATGATGTATTCTCCGCGATAGATCAATCCTTTTTCATACAATTGAACAAACACTTGGCGGACCGCTTTATTCAAGCCTTCATCTAATGTAAAACGCTCACGCGAATAGTCTAGACCTAGACCCATTTTCGCCCACTGGCTGCGAATAAAATCGGCATACTCTTCTTTCCACTTCCACGTTTCTTCTACAAATTTTTCACGTCCGAGATCATAGCGGCTCACACCTTCTTCGCGAAGCTTCGCCTCGACCTTTGCTTGTGTTGCAATACCCGCATGGTCCATTCCTGGCAGCCATAAAACATCATAGCCCTGCATCCGTTTCATACGAGTCACGATGTCTTGAAGGGTTGAATCCCAAGCATGCCCTAAGTGTAATTTTCCTGTCACGTTTGGTGGAGGAATGACGACTGTATATGGATCTTTCGTTTTGTCATTTTGTGCTTCGAAGAATTTCCCTTCAAGCCAGTACGTATAGCGGTCTTTCTCAATCGCATTTGGATCGTACTTTGTTGGCATTTCTTGATTATTTGTTCCCATTTGTGTTACCTCCACATTTTTTCGGCTGATGAAACATAAAAAAGCCTTCTCATCCTTATAAAAGGACGAAAAAGCTTTTTCGCGGTACCACCTTTTTTCACGAAACACTTAGACGTGTCCCGTACTCTCTAAAGGATAACGGGGATCTCCCGAATTTCTCTACTACATGTTTCAAGAAATTAAGCTCACAGGCGACCTTCCAAACAAGTGCATCCTAGAAAACCTTTCAGCTATTGGTTTCCCTCTCTTTAGGGTCTTGCTCGTACTCTTCCTGATCCACGCTTACGATATATCACGTTCATCAGCTTATACTCATCTTTTATTAATATTACTAAATGCCTTTTGTTTTCGTCAATCATCTTTTCCGCTTTTCTTCTTCTTTATACAAATTGGGCAGGCACCCTTTGCCTCTTTGCCCATATGATAATAACAAAATAAAGAAGGAGGGCGTTTTATTTTGAAAAAGATCAATCCTTACACACTCCCCCCATGGCTTAGACAAATTCGGGCAGTTGCCTCCCAAGTCGTTCTCCCGATTGCCATATTTCAAGGCTTTCGCACGATCATTTTTCCCACAACATTTGACGTCCTCATCTTAGGAATTCTTATATTTCTCGCCTGTGCCTTTCACCTTGATTGGTTTTAAGAGAGCTGAAAGCTGCAGGCTCACTCTTATGTATAGGTCCCTCGTTAGACATTTCATAGCGCAACAGCAAACAACCTCGTCACTCTTCTGATGACGAGGCATTTTGTTCTTCTTCAAGGCGTCTAGCCTGCTCAATTTCGTGTATTTTCATGACGGTCGGCTCAGAATTTTTCATTTGCCAATACGCCCTTAACAGCTCCTGACAACTTTCCATCTCATCCTGTCCGCCTGCTTCATAGGCTTTCACCGTATCAAACAAACTCTGCGGATAAGCGAGGTAGCTCAAGAACAAATGAATCTCTTCCTCACGAAGTTTATTTCCCTTTTGATACGTATAAAACAAAGATGTGCATTCAGGACAAGGAGTAGGGTAGGTTTTGAATGTACGATAGTAAAAGGTCAAAAGGTCATAAATGGGGGCAGCCTTTTTGGACCGCTCAAAATTGGTGAAATGTCCTGTACCTACATCATTGTACAAAAAGTGATGGATCGACAATTGCCCATGGTTTAACACAATACGTGTCGTCTCTTGGTCTTTCATTTCCTCATGCCAATCCTCTAAACGTTCAAGTGCAAATTCACTTGCAGACATCGCTTCTGAAAAATACATAGCAGCAGCCAGCTCAAATGGCGACATATACCATGTTTGTTCTGCCCGCTCGATAAATCGTTCATACATGTCTTTCTCTGTTTCCCATTTGCTTTTCATTTGGGTGTAGTGAGCCTCTATTTCCTGCTCAGTAATGTCCATCATGACTTCTGTTCGTTTATGAAGTCTTGCAATCTCTTGAAATAAATATTCATGTTTATCGTCCTGCTCTTCTCTCTTTTCATTGGTCAGCCATGGCATGAGATAATACGTGTACTGGCTTTCTCGATGATTAGAGAAAAAGGAACCGCTCTTCGTGCGATAAATCGGCACAAACGAGCGATAGCCTTTTGATTCTAGTTCAAGCATTTGCTCTGTAAACTGCATGTGTCGATGGGGCTTTACCCGCTTTAGTGCAAATACGCCCTGCTTTGTATACACTCTAACGACAGCTGGACTGACAGGTTCGATATATTCAGCCTCAAGCCCGTATTCGTATAGGACAGATTGGATTTCATCCACGTTCTCTCACCACATTTTCTCGGTCCATCATCTCATACTATGCATTGCTTTTTTGATATTCAGGAATATAAAGAATCTGCCCTTCTTCAAGCTCTGCATCCACCGACAATGAATTCGTTCGAAGGAGCTGCTGCACATTCAACTGATATCGCTCACAAATACGATCGACCGTATCTTCTTGCTGAACTATACATATTTTCATGCGAGAAAAATCTTCCTCCTCCTGCTTAGCGAACAGCTTCGTTAAATAAAGAGAATTCTCACTGCCAGACGCTTCTCTCTGGTCATGTTCAAACTCCTCAGCTTCTTGAGCTGATTCAAACACCTTTGGTGCTTCACGTTCATATAATCGTTCGAACTGATAGCTGTCATCCCGCTCTTCCTGCGTCTGTTCCATCTGATAAGTAGGTGATTCAAAGGCTGGATAAGCTGGCGGCTCTTCTTCTTCCTTGCTCTCTGCTTCAGGGTCTTTCCTCACTTCCACCTCAAAGAACGTATCATCCCGCTCCTCTTCTTCTAGCAGCTTAGGCGGGTCAAAGAATGGCGGCTCTTGTACTTGAGCTTCTGGGAAGGAACGATACCCAAGCGCCACGGCTTCTTCTTCCTCATTTTCCTCCTCTTCTTCTGCTTCTTCCACCATCACCGTCTCGATGTCTATTTCATCCTCTTCTTGTTCAGTTCGCGCTTCATGTTGCAAAGCAGCATGCTGTTCTGCATTTTCTTCATGCTCTTCACGTGGGAGCATTTCTTGCTCTTCATATTCAGGCTGCGCCTGATATTCATAGGTGACATCGCCATATTCCTCTTCAGCACGATGGACAAATTCGTATGGCCCTTCTACAAGCGGTTCAGGCGTTCCTTCATCTAACAGACCTTCAATGGCCAAATCAGCCTGAATCGTGAGCAAACGACTTTCTGTCAGCTGGTAATCAAATGCATCAATAAACACAAATACATCATTTAAATGACTAATTTTGTTCTTGGGGATCGTGATATCCACCGGAAATTGATGCAGCAGCTCTGCCGTTCCGTCCTCTCTTACCTTCACCTCATCAGCCTGCCTGTATGATGCATAGGAACTGGATTCACCCATTAGCTCCTCTTGATTTATGTTGTATTCTCCTGTTAGCTCGAGTGAACCTCTAATGGAAACATAATCATTCACTTCTTGAACGAGAATGTCAGGATCGAGAGAAATTGACAGTAGCTCACTGACTTCCTGTCCGTTTTTGAAATAAATGGACTCTTCTACCGAAAACTGTAATCGATTGTTTTGAGACAAGTCGGTGTCCTCCTTTCATCTAATCCTTCAAAATAAAATTAGATGTCAATACAGGTGTATGAAGAAGGCGGTGAAAATATGATTGGTTTTATGCAAAGCAAAAAGCCGATATGTCTCCATATCGGCTCAGCGTGTAGACAAACCCTCGCATTCGGTGTCAGTCCTGCGCGCTGGTGCTCACGAATGTCAAATTCGCTCCGCTCCAGTACTCGTCCTTCCTAGACTGCAAAGGTTTTCTTTCACGCTGAAAAGAAGACAAAGGGCTAAAATAAAGTTCATTTTAACCCTTTGTCAACGATCTAAGCCGATATGTCTCCATATCGGCTTTTAGTTACTGAGCTAATTTTTGAAATACCTTTTCAACTGTCTCAATTGTATACTCGATGTCTTCATCCGTATGAGCAGTTGAGAGGAACAGCCCTTCGAATTGTGAAGGTGGAAGGAAGATGCCGTGATCAGCCATTTCCTTGTAGAATTCAGCGAATAAAGCGAGGTCAGCTGTTTTCGCTGTATCGTAATTGACGACTTGTTCGTTTGTAAAAAAGAATCCGATCATGGAACCGGCACGGTTAAATGTTAATGGAATCCCATGTACTTTCGCCGCTTTTGAAATGCCTTCTTCCAAACGATCTCCTTTGCGTCTAAACTCTTCATAAGACTCAGGTGTCAGCTGTTTTAATGTTTCAAGACCTGCTGTCATCGCAAGCGGGTTACCGGATAACGTTCCTGCTTGATAAATCGGGCCGCTTGGCGCAATTTGTCTCATAATGTCCGCTCTACCGCCATAAGCACCAACTGGCAGGCCGCCTCCGATGACTTTACCAAGACATGTCAGATCAGGCGTAATGCCAAAATAGCCTTGTGCACAATGATAATCCACACGGAAGCCTGTCATGACCTCATCAAAAATGAGTAAAGAGCCATATTGCTCAGTGATGTCTCTCAATCCTTGCAAGAAACCTTCTTGCGGAGGGACAACCCCCATATTTCCTGCAACTGGTTCTACAATGACACCTGCAATGTCGTCTCCAAATTCTTGAAAAGCGACTTTGATGCTTTCTAAATCATTGTATGGAACGGTGATCGTATTGCTTGCTGTACCTTCAGGGACACCAGGGCTATCCGGAAGTCCAAGCGTTGCCACACCCGAACCAGCTTTAATGAGCAAAGAATCACCGTGGCCATGATAACAGCCTTCAAATTTCACAATTTTGTTTCTGCCTGTAAAACCACGTGCTAGACGAAGCGCACTCATCGTCGCCTCTGTCCCAGAGCTGACCATACGAATGACCTCAATAGAAGGAACTCGTTCTGATACAAGCTTAGCTAATTCATTTTCAACTAAAGTAGAAGCACCGAAGCTTGTACCATGTTCAGCTACTCGCTGAATACTTTCAACCACACGGTCATTCGTATGCCCTAAAATAAGCGGTCCCCACGATAAGACGTAATCAATATATTCATTTCCGTCAATATCGTATATTTTTGCGCCTTTGCCTCGTTCCATAAAAATCGGGTCTGTATTGACTGATTTAAATGCGCGCACAGGGCTGTTCACACCACCCGGCATTAACTGCTGCGCTTCTTTAAATGCTTGCTTTGACTTTTCATAGCTACGTCCCATTTCAATGTCCTCCTGTCTATCCGTTCTTTATTCTGAGAGCCATTTCGCTGCATCTTTTGCATGATACGTAATGATTAATTCTGCGCCTGCACGTTTCATGCTAGTCAGCATTTCAAGAACAAGCTCTTTTTCAGAAATCCAGCCATTTTGAGCTGCTGCTTTCACCATTGCATACTCTCCGCTCACATTGTACGCAACAACAGGAAGTGTAAATTCATTTTTCACATCACGCATGATATCTAAGTATGAAAGTGACGGCTTCACGATCAGGAAGTCAGCGCCTTCTTCTACATCAGACTGCGCTTCTCTCAGTGCTTCTAAGCGGTTTGCAGGGTCCATTTGATACGTTTTACGATCTCCAAACTGCGGTGTGCTATGCGCCGCATCACGAAACGGACCGTAAAAAGCACTTGCATATTTCACAGCATATGACATCACAGGCACATGAACAAAGCCGGCCTCATCAAGCGCCTCACGAATTGCGATAACAAAGCCATCCATCATGTTTGATGGAGCAATGATATCTGCACCTGCACGAGCCTGACTGACAGCGGTTTTCGCTAAGAGCTGAAGAGATTCATCATTTAAAATTTCTCCATCTTCAACGATTCCGCAATGTCCGTGATCTGTATATTGGCATAAGCAAGTATCAGCAATGACCACAAGCTCTGGGAAATGCTTTTTGATTTCAAGCGTTGCTCTTTGAACAATCCCATGATCGTGATAAGCTTCACTGCCTACATGGTCTTTATGGTCTGGTACCCCAAAAACAATGATAGATTTAATCCCAAGGTCAACAAGCTCTTGGACTTCTTCTTTCACAAGATCAACTGAAATGTGATAGACACCCGGCATTGAAGGGACTTCTTTCCGGACATTCTCTCCCTCTACAAAAAAGATGGGATAAATGAAATCAGAGGGTCTTAAAAATGTTTCTCTCACCAATTCTCTCATTCCTGCGCTTGTACGCAATCTGCGGTGTCTGTTAAATTTCATCATTGGTTCAACTTCCTTTCAGATAAACGGCACATCAAATCAAGCATCCCGTCTATCGTATAAGTATCTGGGGTTTCAGAAGAAATCCCGTATTGAAGCAGTGCCTCTTGTGTAAGAGGACCGATGCTCACAAAACATGTGTCTGATGCAGCTAATCTATCGATATCAGCCTGCATGGCGTGCATAAAAGAATGAACAGTGGAGGAGCTTGTAAATGTAATAAAATCAAATGATTGCTCCATCATTGCCGACTTGAGTGCGATAATTCCGTCCTCATCCTTCACTGTTTCATATATAATCCACTCTTTTACGTCAATGCCAAGTGGAACGAGGGTATTCTTCACCACATCTCGTGACAGGTGGCCTTTTGCTACAAAGACACATTCTTCTGGGTGTACATGTTCAATTAAAGCATCTGCCAGTTCTTCTGCTATAAAACGTTCTGGAACCACATCCACTTTTAAGCCGTGCTGCATCAGATAGGCAGATGTTTTTTCACCTACGGCCGCCACTTTCAAGTGGGATAAGCTTTGATGTAATTGATGCTTCTCTATATAACTGAGAAAAAAAGACGCACCATTTACACTTGTAAACACAAGCCAATGGCTTGCTTCTAAGTCTTCTAAAAATGCCTTCGCTTTTTCTTTTGTCAGCGTTGGCTCAAACCTGATAAGAGAGGTTAAAACAGCATGGCCGTTCAGCGCTTCAATTTTCTGCTGAAACGCACCCGCTTGACGTTCATTTCGAGTGACAAGCACCGTCTGTCCGTAAAGCGATTTGGCTATCGTCATTGGGAAGACAGATCCTTTTTCACCTTGTCGATCAAATCCTTTGCTCCCTTATCAGCCATCTGCTTCGCACATGCTGTTCCAATTGCCTCAGGATCAGTACCTGTTACGGTTTCTCGAATAATCGTATGCCCATCCGCAGATGCCACAAGACCTGTCAATTCAATTTCATCACGCTCATTCATCGTTGCGTAACCAGCAATCGGCACTTGACAGCTTCCATCCATTTGTTGAAGGAAAGCTCTTTCAGCAAGGACCGTTTTCTTTGTATACTCATTTGTGAATTGAGCTAACAGCTGCAATAGCTCTTCGTCATCTCCCCGGCATTCTATCGACAATGCGCCCTGCCCTACAGCAGGAAGGCAAGTATCAGGAGATAAAAATTCCGACACGACTTCTTGACTCCAGCCCATTCTAGACAATCCGGCAGCCGCTAGAATAATCGCATCATATTCTTCATTTTTCAGTTTTTCAAGTCTCGTATCAATGTTTCCACGGATCCATTTAATCTCAAGATCTGGTCTCTCCTGAAGAAGCTGGGCACTGCGCCGTAAGCTGCTCGTTCCCACAACCGCTCCCTTTGGCAATTCATGAAGACGGAGATGATCCTTTGAAATCAATGCATCCCGCACATCTTCACGCTCAGGAATACAGCCGATGACTAAACCTTCCGGAAGAGAGGCCGGCATATCTTTCATGCTGTGTACCGCCATGTCAATGTCATGGTTCAGCATTGCCTGTTCAATCTCTTTAACAAACAGACCTTTTCCGCCAACCTTTGATAAGGTCACATCTAAAATTTGATCACCCTTTGTCACAATCTCTTTAATTTCAAAAGAATAAGAAGGGTTTAGTTCAGACAACTTTTGAATGACCCATTTTGTTTGTGTAATCGCAAGTTTGCTTCGTCTAGAACCTACTTTAATTGTACGCATTCCGTCTTCCTCCCGACAATGCCCTTAAGACTCATCATTATTGAAACCAATGAAAGGTTGATAAGCTACCAAGCAGAAAATAATTGATCATCAGCACAAGAAATGAAGCGACATTCCATCGCGCCACGATTTTGCCCTGCATATTTCTCACCAGTCTAATGTATAAGTAAAAGCCGTATAAAAATAGCATAATAAACGAACCGAGCACCTTTGCATCTGTCCAGTACAACGTATCATACGAAATATATGCCCATATAATGCCAAGAATTAAACTAAGCAAGAGCATCGGTACGCCAATAATATTTAAGACATACGCCATATGATCAAGCTTTGATAAGTCTTCAATTCTCAAAAGCCATTTTCCCCATTTTTTCTTTTTCAGCAAACGATATTGAAATAGGTAGAGTAGTGAAAAAGCAAATGAAAGTGAAAAAGCGCCGTATGATAAAATGGCCATCGTAATATGAATGACGAGCAGCTCACTCGTCAGCTTTCCCGTCAGTTCGGCAGAATGAAGATCGGATGGTGTAAAGGTGTGAATCGCCATCATGGAAAAACCAATCACATTTGTAAAAAAGACAATAAATTCAACGCGTAATACTTTTGTCAAAACAAGTGACAATGTCACAAGCACCCACGTATAAAAATATAACCCCTCTGCTACATTCAACACAGGGAATCGGTCTGTTTCCATCATAATATAAAACATGTAGACTGTTTGCAGCAGCCAGACAATAGAAAGCAACCAGAAAGCCATTTTTCCAGCCTTCCGGTTGTGTTGAAGAAAATCTATGAAATAGAACAAGACACTGAGTGCATAGATCAAGGTCGTCGCTTCACCTAGTCTCGCTACAATGGATTCCATCATCGCCTAATCACTCACTGGCAACTGTAGCAAGGCCTTGTGCCATATTTGTTTTAAACAGCTGAAATGCCCCTTGCTCCACCTGCATCGGCTCTGCCTTTTGCTCTTCATCTTCAACCTGTAAATCAAAGATTTCTTTAAAGAGTAAAAGTTTTTCCTCTGCATTCGGCTCCCCGGCAATTTCTTTGGCCTTTAAGATAGGATCTTTCAGCATTTGATTGATGATGCTTTTCGTATGTTTATTTAACAGCTTCATTTCACGATTTGTGAGGTTTGGAAGCTTTCGTTCGATGCTTTGCATCGTATCCGCTTGAATCGAGAGTGCTTTTTCTCTTAAAGCAGAAATCACAGGAACCACTCCGAGCGTATTAAGCCATTGCTTAAATTCCACAATTTCAGCTTCGATGAGAAGCTCCACCTCTTCAGCTACTGCACGTCGCTCTTTCAGGTTAGCTGCCACAATGCCCTCAAGGTCATCAATGTCATACAAAAAAGCACCTTCTACTTCAGAAATAGCTGGATCTAAATCACGTGGTACTGCAATATCCACCATGAATAGAGGTCTGCCTTTTCTCTGTTTGTTCGCTTTTTCGACCATTTCCTTTGTGATCACAAATTGTTTAGCCCCAGTAGAGCTAATTAAAATATCCGCTTCAGATAAAGTTTTTTCTAATTGATTCAAGCTCTTAGGCTCTCCTGAAAAGCGGCCGGCCAGTTCTTTGGCCTTTTCAAACGTTCGATTGATGACTGTTACCTGGCCAATCCCTTGACCTTGAAGGTTTTGAGCCGCCAGCTCGCCCATTTTACCCGCACCAAGAATAAGGACATGTTTATCAGAAAGACGTCCAAAGATTTTTTTGGCAAGTTCCACTGCCGCATAGCTGACAGATACAGCATTAGACGCAATATCTGTTTCCGCATGAGAGCGCTTCGCAACTGTTACCGCCTGCTTAAACAAATAATTGAAAACGGTACCAATGGTCTTCTCCTCTTGAGCGACTTTAAAGCTTGAGCGCACTTGACCGAGTATTTGTGTTTCACCAATGACCATAGAATCAAGTCCACAGGCAACCCGGAATAAATGCTCAACCGCTCCATCATTTTCATAAAACTTCAAATATGGAGAGACATCTTCTTTTTCTAAACCGAACCAATCTGCTAAAAATCTTTTTATATAAAACCGACCAGTATGAAGCTGATCTACAACTGCGTAGATCTCTGTTCGATTACATGTTGAGATGACGATATTCTCTAGAATGCTTTTTTCTTCTTTAAGCTTGGACATCGCTGTTCCGAGCTCGCTCGGTTCAAAGCTCAGCTGTTCCCGTATCTCAACAGGGGCTGTTTTATAATCTAAACCCACAACAAGAATATGCATAACTTCAGCTTGCACCCCCAACGCCCTGTCTAATTTATAATAATTACAATATAGAATTTATTATTTATAATGATTATAACATATATTCATTTTTAACTGGATAAAAATTGTGAACAGATTTCAAAAATGTTGTGATATAGTAGAAAAATGTTCGACACGAATGCCATATCATCACTTCAAGCAATTTACCAGATTTGGCGCGTGCGGACAAATGATCTGCTTATAAGAAGGTGACATCTTTGAAGAAGAAATCTATTTTGCTGCCGCTCACTTTGCTGGCTGTAGCACTATATGCCATTCTCTCAGGAGATCAATTTGACATTTGGAAAGATCAGGAGAAATGGTATACACTTGTACTGCTTTTTGGCCTTGCTTTCTTATATCAAGGAAAGAAGGAGCAGGAAACCTCTCATGTGTTTATCGGTATGCTCATGACAGGCCTTGCGCTACACTTTATCCTTCAGCCGAAATTAGAACACTGGCCAGATACATTTACGATGATTGTGTTCATCGTCGGCCTCGCACTTTTGATGAAATCATCACAGAAAAAGGAATATCGAATAGAAAGTGTTGTTCTCATTGCACTCGGTCTATTCCTTTATTTCTTTCAACAAATTACAAAGCAACTTAGCACACTTTCGATCCCTACTTCCGGTTTTGAATTGTACTGGCCATATGTATTGATTGCCGTCAGTCTCCTCTTATTATTTTTAAAAAGGAAATAACTTATACAATATAATTGTTTGATAAGCCATCAATTGGATGTTTTATAATACACATCTTACGAGAAGAATAAGATCCAGTTTAACTGATATAGACGACAATAACCGCCTTATCTGCAGTTGCTTGTGTAGCAACATTTTGCAGGTAAGGCGGTTTTGTTTTTCTCCCCTTATGTCAAGTATCATTAAATTGATATCAGTGTCACTGTCAAGCAATTATTGTCATTTTTATGGTTTCGTCTTAAGTTCATTTTCATCAGGTAATCTAAATCCAAATTCTTTTTCCCATAAATCATTTCCGCTATCAAACATTTCATTTAGTATATCCACTTCATCAGCTTGATTCCCAAATCCAGCATCATGAGCTAAAATAATGCCGAAATACGACATACAATCGTAATAATAGTTTTGTGGTAACAGCATATGTAAATGCCAAACCTCATCAATTTCAGTATTTGGGGCAAAAGAACAATCGGGATATTTTTTGATCATGAACCAAAATTTTTTGTATTGATCTACTAATCGAGTGACATTCTCTTTATCCATTCCTTCAAAATAGTAACCAAACTTCAAACATGCTTCTACTAAGTCCACCGAAAAGTCAGGATAACTCACTTTATCCATTCATTGAATTCCCCTTTTTAAAATATTTTTTAGAATCAAAAATCGAATGATTCCTATACAAAGACATAATGGAATGATGTAAGCAATATTGAAAAATTTCGAACTTTCCAACATGAATGTAATCACTGTAATGATTAATATCGTTCCTAGCTGATTCAATGTATTCATACCTGCAAGTGCCATACTTCTATAGTGAGGATCAAAAAAAACTAAAAAAGATGCTTTGATTAAGCTCATAAACAACGGGTTAATGAGTGTCAAAATAAAAAAACCAATTAAAAACAGTGAACTATTGGGCGCTAAAATCATTAGAATTAACCCAAACGTGAGATATATCGTTATAAGATAGACTTTCGAATGTATTTTTTGTATATCCATTCTTCGGATCAATAAATTTCCTAGTAAAACCGATACTCCGCCAATTAGCCAAAATAATGATACAGTAAGATCACTTGCTGAAAACGTTTCTTTCAGAATAATAAACGAATAATTCATTACTACAGGTAAAAACATCCCATCAATAAACATGATGAACAAATAACTCTTTGGTACTTTTTTAAATATTTCAACATTCGTGAAAGATATACTTTCGATTTTCAACTGGGCAACAATTGGATACAAATACTCATAAACCAACAAACCAATAAAAAAGAGCAGAAAAACAAGATACATTTCTGATCCAAAGAATATAAACAAAATTGGCCCACTAAAGAAACCAATTGTTTTAGCTGAGAGTAAAAACATATTACGATATGCAATATCTTTATGGGGTTGATTGGATAAAAACATGTTAAATCCCGATTCTAAAATAAACGATAAGCCATTTATAAAAAATTGAAAAGCAAGCATTAAAAAAAACATTAGATTAAATAATTGATTGTTTAAAGCAAAAAACGAAGCAAGGGTTAGGATAGACAATGTGGTGACGAAAAATTTTGCCGTGTATCTAGATAAAACTTTAAATAAATAGTTGCTCACAATATTACTTAAAATAAACGAAAAGCCACCAATCAGATACATACTGCCTGCATAAAAATATGAACCAGTCATCTCAAAGAAATAAAGAGGCAATCCAGTCCAAACTAGTGCCCCTATGAAAACAATCATAGTATCCAAATAAACTAATGTACTCACTCTACTAATATTCATGTACACTATTCCTTATTTAAGTGTTAAGAAACAGAGATTCTCAAAAACCTCTGTTTCTTATCATACTCTCTTACTTTTTCTTTAATTCCTTTTGCATTTCTTTCATTTCATTTAGCGAGTAATTATAGCATGTTCTCGCTTTCAGTTTTGATTGTTTTTCCTTCATTTCATTTAGTGAGTAATTGTAACAAGTTCTTGCTTTTAATTTCATTATTACCACTCCTATCTGAAATATTTTCAATATCATATTACTGCACTTGATTTTATTTGTAAATATGGAATTTAATTATAATTTAGCATCTATTTAAATAAACTTTCGGCATTCAATAATTTCTAGAAACAGAACGAATTTAAACTTAATCGCTTTCCTTCAAGTTCTACGTTTTTCTCAGCATATGAAAAAAAGTTGTAAGAAAACAAATGTTTTCTTACAACTTTTTATTATCTTCTTAGCTGTTAATCTTCGCAAGGATCGCATTCCAGGCTTCATCTTTTCCCTTTTTTGTTTCAGAAGAGAAAAGGATTAATTCATCTGATGGGTCGATGTCGAGTGTCTGTTTGACGACTTTCGCATGCTTTTCCCATTTGCCTTTTGGAATTTTATCGGCCTTTGTCGCAATAATGATCACAGGAACTCCATAGTATTTAAGGAATTCATACATGTTCACATCATCAGCGGATGGTTTATGACGCAGATCCACAATTTGGACGACTGCTTTTAACTCTTCACGCATTGTAATATACGTTTCGATCATTCTCCCCCATGCTTCGCGCTCTGTTTTTGATACTTTTGCAAAGCCATAACCTGGGACGTCCACAAAATGGAGCATATCATTAATAATGTAAAAATTAAGCGTCTGGGTCTTTCCAGGTTTAGAAGACGTACGCGCTAAATTTTTCCGATTAATCAATGAGTTAATGAACGAGGACTTTCCAACATTTGATCGTCCAGCAAGTGCGATCTCAGGCAGTCCCCCGCTCGGGTACTGCTCTGGTTTCACCGCACTAATGACGATATCTGATTTTGTTACTTTCATCTTCCCTCTCCTACTAACGCTTTCTCAAGCACCTCATCTAAATGTGAAACCGGAATAAAAGTTAATCCTTCTCTCACACTTTCAGGAATGTCATCAATATCCTTCTCATTGTCCTTTGGAAGAATAATCGTTTTCAGTCCTGCACGATGTGCGCCTAATGCTTTTTCTTTTAATCCGCCAATCGGAAGCACTCTTCCTCTTAACGTAATTTCTCCTGTCATGCCAACCTCTTTTGAAACAGGACGTCCTGTGAGTGCTGATACAAGAGCCGTCGCAATGGTAATACCAGCTGATGGCCCGTCCTTTGGAACCGCACCCTCTGGAACATGGATATGAATATCGTGCTTTTCATTAAATTGAGGATCAATGTTCAGTTCATCTGCTTTTGAACGAATATAACTGAATGCCGCCTGCGCAGATTCTCTCATGACATCACCGAGCTTACCTGTTAGCAAAAGCTTGCCTTTACCCGGTGAGAGTGAGACCTCGATGGACAAAGTGTCTCCGCCAACTGTGGTATATGCAAGCCCTGTGACAACGCCGACCTGATCTGTCGTTTCCGCCTGACCATAACGGTAAAGTCTTTTTCCGAGGAATTCAGATAAGTTCTTTTCCGTCACTGTGATGCGTTTGCGGTCTTCAGCCACAATTGCTCTTGCCGCTTTTCGGCAAATCGCCGCAAGCTGACGCTCTAATCCGCGGACTCCTGCTTCTCTCGTGTAATAGCGAATCATATCGTAAATCGCTGCTTCACGAAGCTGCAAGTTCCCTTTCTTTAATCCGTGCTCCTTTAGCTGCTTCGGCAGAAGGTGATCTTTCACAATTTCTGCTTTTTCAACTTCCGTATACCCTGCAATCGTGATAATCTCCATTCTATCACGAAGTGGACCTGGAATGGTTGCTAAATTGTTGGCAGTTGCGATAAATAACACTTGAGACAAATCAAATGTCTCTTCAATATAATGATCGCTAAAGTTATGATTTTGCTCTGGATCTAACACTTCAAGCATCGCAGAAGACGGATCTCCCCTAAAGTCAGAAGACATTTTATCAATTTCATCTAAAAGAAAGACCGGATTCATTGTGCCCGCCTTGCTCATCCCGCGAATGATACGGCCAGGCATCGCACCTACATAGGTTCTTCGATGACCACGGATCTCAGATTCATCACGTACACCGCCAAGAGAGATACGGATAAACTTTCGATCGAGTGATTTGGCAATGGATTTAGCAAGTGACGTCTTCCCTACCCCAGGAGGTCCTGCTAAGCAAAGAATCGGTCCCTTTAATGAATTTGTCAGTTTCTGAACAGCAAGATATTCGAGTACCCGCTCTTTTACTTTTTCAAGCCCGTGGTGCTCGTCATCTAAAATTTCGCTTGCAAGCTTTAAATCTAGACGATCTTCTGTATAAGTGCCCCACGGCAGATTGATCAGCCAATCAATATAATTGCGAATGACAGAACTCTCAGCAGAGCTTGAAGGGATTTTTTCATAACGGTTCAGTTCTTTTAAAGCCGTTTCACGAACGGAATCTGGCATGCCGGACTCTTCAATTTTAGCCATAAGCGTACTGACTTCGCCTGTTTTCCCCTCTTTGTCTCCAAGCTCTTTTTGAATAGCTTTCATTTGTTCGCGCAAATAATATTCTTTTTGCGTTCGCTCCATTGAACGTTTGACACGCTGGCCAATTTTCTTTTCAATCTCTAGCACTTCTTTTTCATTGTGAATGAGACTGATGACCCGATTCAATCGTTTTTTGACATCGACTGTTTCCAGCACTTCTTGCTTGTCTTTTAATTTCAAAGGAAGGTGGGAAGCGACGATATCTGCCATTCTTCCAGGTTCTTCAATATCCGTCACCGTTGCATATGTTTCAGCTGAGATTTTTTTTGAAATTTTTATGTACTGATCAAAGTGATCTAACAAAGTGCGCATGAGTGCTTCTGCTTCTGCGTCCTTTAATTCTTCTTCTGTCAACTCTTTAATATCGACTGACGTATAGTCTTCTAGCTCCATGTAGGATTCGATCTGCGCTCGATTTAAGCCTTCGACGAGCACACGGATCGTTCCATTTGGCAGCTTCAGCATTTGTTTAATTTTTGTGTAGGTGCCGACTTTGAAAATTTCCTCTTCACCTGGTTCATCTATTGAAATTTCCCGCTGTGTTGCTAGAAAAATCATATGATCGTTCATCATCGCCTGTTCTAATGCTTGAACAGACTTTTCGCGCCCAACGTCCAAATGCAAGACCATTGTTGGATAAACAAGCAAGCCTCGCAGCGGAAGGAGCGGAACATTCTTTTTGATTTCATCTGCCATGTTGATAGACACCTCCGTCACTAGTATGAATCATTATAATATACCTGTTTCAGTCTTGTACAATGTAAAAGACTTGAGAAATGATGATCTTACCGTAGTATACCCTTTCTTTTTATCTTGAAAAAGAAAAAAAGATCTATTTCACTAAAAAATCCCCATATGAGATGGGGATTAAACAGATTTCCTTTTCATTTCTTCTTCTAGTCCATCTTTCTTCTCATCTGGCGGATTGACCAAACACTGATCCAGCACTTCTTGGAAGTGCTTCACAGGCACAATCGTAACCCCTTCAATCTCTTTTAAGATCGACTGCTGATTGTCATAAGGGATGATCACTGTTTTGACACCCGCTTGTTTGGCTGCCTTGATTTTTGGTATGACACCGCCGATCGGCTTCACCTGACCTTGTAATCCAATCTCACCGGTCATCGCCGTTAAATGATCAATCGGGATTTGATGAATGGCTGAGAAAATGGCTGTGGCCATCGCAATTCCAGCAGATGGTCCATCAATCGGGGCACCAGCCGGAAAATTAATGTGGATATCATATTCATTTGTTCGTATGCCCAAGTTTCGAAGCACGGTTAAGACATTTTCAACTGAGCCCTTCGCCATACTTTTCCGTCTGATTGATTTCGACTGATTGCCGATGCTTTCTTCTTCCGCAATACCAGTAATATTGATACTGCCTTTTTCAAGCGCTTTACAAATGTTCACTTCAATTTCAAGCAGAGCCCCGCTATTCGGTCCATACACGGCAAGACCATTTACTACTCCTACCTTTGGCTTTTCAGGTACTTTTTGTTCATATCTTGGTGTCAGCTGGCTTGAATGAATGACCCATTCTACATCGGCGATCGTAATATCTTTTCGGTTTTCAGTGACAGCCATACCTGCGGCGATCTGTACCATGTTGACCGCTTCACGTCCATTTTTCACATAGGATGTTAACAGGTTCAGTCCTTCGTCACTTAATTCCTTCTGAATTTTCTCGACTGCTTTAGCTGCAACAATTTTCAGCTCATGCTGATCCAAATCCTTGAAGAAAATCTCCAAACATCTTGATCGAATAGCCGGCGGAATTTCGTCCGGTGTTCTTGTCGTGGCGCCAATCAGTCGAAAATCAGCGGGCAACCCATTTTGAAAAATATCATGGATGTGATTCGGGATTTGCGTATTTTCTTCACTGTAATAAGCACTATCTAAAAACACTTTTCGATCTTCTAGCACTTTGAGCATTTTGTTCATTTGAATCGGATGTAGTTCTCCAATTTCATCTATAAAGAGAACGCCGCCATGAGCATGTGTGACGGCTCCTTGTTTCGGCTGCGGAATGCCTGCCTGTCCCATGGCCCCTGCTCCTTGATAAATGGGATCATGTACGGAACCAATCAAGGGGTCTGCGATGCCTCGTTCATCAAATCTTGCCGTTGTGGCATCAAGCTCAACAAATACTGCATCTTTTTTAAATGGTGAATCAGCGTGACGCTTCGCCTCTTCCATCACTAGACGAGCAGCAGCTGTTTTTCCAACACCAGGCGGCCCGTAGACGATGACATGTTGCGGGTTCGGTCCACACAGGGCAGCTTTCAGTGCACGTATACCGTCTTCCTGCCCTACAATATCTTGAAACCCCTTTGGCCGGACTCTCTCTGATAAAGGTTCACTCAGTTTAATGGATCGCATCTTTCTGAGTGCTTCCATTTCTTTCTTTGATTCTTTATCGATCGTCACCTTTTGTGTGCGCTGATTTTTCAGTAAGTTCCAAAAGTACAACCCGATGACGATACCAAAGAACAGTTGTATGAATAATACGATTCCTGTCCAGCTCAATCGGTGCTCCCTCCTTCATCTATCGTTATGTATTGGTTTCTGTCTGCTAGTATTTCCTAGAGCTGGACGGAATAAACACAACTTCCACGATAAATAAAAAACTCCTGAATCAAAAGATTCAGGAGTCATCAAATGGGCTTATGCTGATGTTTTTGTATCTTTATTCACGACTGTACCGTCTTTTAAGACAAGACGAGGCGGCTCACCATCAGCAACCGTTGCACCAGTAATGACACATTTCTCAATATCATCACGAGATGGAAGATCAAACATCACATCAAGCATGATGCCTTCAATGATGGAGCGAAGACCACGAGCTCCTGTTTTACGCTCAATTGCTTTTTTCGCAATTTCGCTAAGAGCATCTTCTTCAAACTCAAGCTCAACATCATCAAGCTCAAGCATTTTTGTATATTGCTTAACGAGCGCATTTTTAGGCTTCGTCAAGATTTCTACAAGTGCTTTTTCATCTAACGGCTCTAGGCTTGCAATAACCGGAAGACGACCGATGAATTCTGGGATTAAACCGAAGCGAAGTAAGTCTTCTGGCAGAACTTTTGATAGAAGGACTTCTTTTTCAAGATCTTCAATTTTATTTTCCGCACCGAATCCAATGACTTTTTGACCTAGGCGGCGTTTGATGATTTGCTCAATGCCGTCAAAGGCTCCACCACAAATGAAGAGGATATTTGTTGTATCAATTTGAATGAATTCTTGATGAGGATGCTTACGTCCACCTTGAGGCGGTACACTAGCGACTGTTCCTTCAAGAATTTTCAAAAGGGCTTGCTGTACACCTTCCCCAGATACATCACGAGTGATAGAAGGGTTTTCTGATTTTCTTGCTACTTTATCGATCTCATCGATGTAGATAATGCCTTTTTCAGCTTTTTCTACATCATAATCTGCTGCTTGAATCAGCTTTAGTAAAATATTCTCTACGTCTTCCCCAACGTAACCTGCTTCTGTTAAAGACGTCGCATCTGCAATCGCAAATGGAACATTTAAAATACGTGCAAGCGTTTGAGCAAGTAATGTTTTACCACTTCCTGTAGGTCCAATCATAGAAATGTTACTTTTCGAAAGCTCAACATCATCAATCTTACTGTTGGAATTAATCCGCTTGTAATGGTTATAAACCGCTACAGCTAAGGATTTCTTCGCATTCTCTTGTCCGATGACATATTCATCAAGAATTTCCCGGATTTCATGAGGTTTCGGAACATCCTTGAATTCAACTTCTTCCTCAGTACCGAGCTCTTCTTCAACTATTTCCGTGCAAAGCTCGATACATTCATCACATATATATACGCCAGGTCCTGCGACCAGTTTACGCACTTGATCTTGCGTTTTTCCGCAAAACGAGCATTTTAATTGACCTTTTTCCTCGTTGAATTTAAACATTCTTTCACCCCTTATTCTTCTTCACTTGCCTGTAGCTAACAGTCAGCTACCCTTCTGGGTCCAGTATGTATGCATTTTACCATACTTTCCTAAAAGACGGTAATGATGTGTTTGTAACACTGCACATTGAGATATGTATGACAGAAAGATGCGACTTACACTATCGTTTCCAAAAGAAGCGATGATAAGTCAAAAATTGTACAAAACAAGGCACGAGTCACTCGCGCCCTGTTTTATTATTATGCACCATATTAACGGTTTTCTACAAGAAAATCAATTGCTTTACGAACTTTTAAATCTTCTTTCATTGCTTCAGTAGAACCGATCGCTTGTTTGATATTTTCAACTGGCATGTTGTATGCTTCAGCCATTTTTGAAAGTTCTTCTTCCACTTCTTCATCAGACACTTGTAGGTCTTCTGCAGCAGCAATTGCTTCAAGAGTAAGATTAGATTTTACGCGTTTAGCAGCATCTTCTTTCATTTGCTCTTTTAGCGCATCTTCATCTTGTCCAGAGAACTGGAAGTAAAGCTCAAGGTTCATCCCTTGCATTTGAAGACGTTGTTCGAATTCTTTCATCATGCGGTCTAGCTCAGTGTCAACCATCGCTTGAGGAACGTCAACTTCCGCATTTTCAGAAGCTTTTGCTACTAACTCTTCACGAAGTTTGCCTTCTGCTTCGTTTTCTTTTGCTTCTTCAAGACGTTTCTTCGTTTTTTCAGTTAATTCAGCAATCGTTTCAACTTCTTCATCAACATCTTTAGCGAACTCATCGTCAAGTGCTGGAAGTTCTTTTGCTTTGATTTCATGAATTTTCACTTTGAATACAGCTGGTTTACCTGCAAGGTCTTCAGCATGATATTCTTCTGGGAATGTCACTTCAACGTCTTTTTCTGCCCCTGCTTCAAGACCAACCAATTGCTCTTCGAAACCAGGGATGAATGAACCAGAACCTACTTCAAGAGAGTAGTTCTCAGCTTTTCCGCCTTCGAATGCTTCTCCATCAACGAATCCTTCGAAATCTAGAACAACTGTATCGCCGTTTTCGATTGCGCCTTCTTCTTTGACAACAAGCTCAGCTTGACGGTTTTGCATAGCTTTTAACTCTTCTTGGACATCTTCATCAGATACAGATGTGTCGTCTTTTTCTACGTTAAGACCTTTGTAGTCACCAAGTTTTACTTCTGGCTTCACTGTTACTTTTGCAGTGAAGATTAAGCTTTCGCCTTTTTCGATTTTCTCAACATCGATTTCAGGGCGATCAACCGGCTCGATACCAGCTTCGTCGATTGCTTTCGGATATTCAACTGGAAGAAGAATATCTAGTGCATCTTGATAAAGAGATTCTACTCCAAAACGCTGCTCGAAAAGACCACGTGGTACTTTCCCTTTACGGAATCCAGGGATTGATACTTGCTTAACTACTTTCTTAAATGCATCATCAAGTGCTTTGTTAAATGTTTCAGCGTCAACTTCTACTGTTAAGACACCTTCGTTACCTTCTTGTTTTTCCCATTTTACTGACATGTGTGTTTCCCTCCAAAAATCTATTCAGATTGTGCGTTGTTACATTCTAAAGCATCATAAAGACTTCGTCCAATCAAAAACCACGCACTCCGCTAAAGAAGCGGTCTTATGTATACAACATTTGACTTGATTATACATAACGTCTTTCAACCGTTGGAATCTTACAACCGCACGATATATGCACAAATACAACCATTATATTATAACATAACAAGTCCGTCTTTCAACTAAATCGACAAATTACAAATAAGAAATTTCTTCAATATCTTTCAGCATTGTACAAGCTTCTCTCAGCTCTCGTTCGTTAAAATCATACAATAAATGCAATTCTTCGAGGTCAATCTCGATTCCATGCATTTCATAGCCGACTTTATGAAGTGCCGCAGCCCAAAGATTCGGATCCGTATATTTAGGAAGAAATGGATATAGCACAAATAAGTGCCGGCGCCATAACTCTTCAACTCCTTGGTAAAGGGTTGGGTTCTCATTGCCGAGTGTGTCATCGAGCTTTCGAAGGACTTGCTGAAGCAGTGGCATTTGCTCTGGCTTGACAGCCTCAGAAGGAACAAGCGTTAAAGAATCACCGAACTTCGTCACATGAACCGGCTTTGCCACATCATGATCTGACAGAAGTTGCAGGATCAATGATTTGACCAAAGGGTTTCCATCAGGCTTTTGTAGGATCGTATTTAATAGACCCATATGCGGCGTGATGTTTCGGTCTTTCAGCGAATGGATGAACTGCACCTGCTCTTCTGGCCGCTCGAGCATTTCATCTATATTGATTTCTCCGCTGCCTTCCTCGTCTTCGTCTAAAATCTCTTCTGGTGATTCAATCATCTTTCTGCTAAATTCAAGCAGCTTATAAAAATGCTCCGCGCTTTCTGCTGGAAGGTGATTTTCTTCAAGGACAGCCTCAATTGTTTGTTTGACTTCCTCGTACTCTTTCAGCTGAATTAAGATGGTCATATATACTTGAAGCACAGTGAAATAGTGGCCATATCCTTCATGTAGCATCTTTTCACAGACTCGCTTTGCATCCTGTAGCTCACCAAGCTCTAGAAAACAAATCGCCATACCGAGATGAATATCGGATTCTTCATCGTCATCATACGATTTCGCTTCTGAAAATAAGTGAAGCGCCTCTTGATACTGTTTATCTTTTAATGCTGCCATTCCTTTTTCAATCAGTCTTTCTTTCAGACCAGGAAACAAAATGACATTATCTTTCTTCTTGTCATGTTTCATGCTTACGTTCCTTTCGGGCGCATATTTTTTATCAGTTTACCAACGAAGGTTAGTAAACACAAGTAACGAGAGGTTTTCATGCAAAAAAGAAGCCGTCACACCACGGGGACGGCTTCTCGTTGTTTATGCACGCAGCCAGCTGCTACGTTTTTCTTCAAATGCTTGAATCTCATCTTCTAGTAACAATGTTAATGAAATCTCATCATAGCCATTCAGGAGCATTTCTCTCCAGTGTGGATCTACATCGAAAGGAGTAACATTCCCTTCATGGTCTTGAATCTGTTGTTTTTCCAGATCAACTGTCATTTCATATCCTTTGTTTTCATATGATGCAGCAAACGTTTTCCACACATCATAATCAAGGCGGATCGGAAGCATCCCGTTTTTAAAACAGTTTTGATGAAAAATATCGGCGAAAGATGGGGCAATGACAATTTTGAAACCATAATCATCAAGCGCCCAAGGCGCATGTTCCCTTGATGACCCGCAGCCAAAGTTTTCGCCTGCGATCAAAATAGAGGCTCCTTCATAAATCGGCTGATTGAGTTCAAAATCTGGATTCGGACTACCATCTGCTAAATATCGCCAGTCAAAAAAGGCAAATCGGCCATATCCTGTTCGTTCGATTCTTTTCAAAAACTGTTTCGGAATGATTTGATCTGTATCTACATTTATACGGTTAAGCACAGCGGCTTTTCCTTTATGAGTGACTAAAGGCTCCATCTATGACACAACTCCTTACACGACTGTTTTCTCTTGATTAAACTTCCTGACATCGACAAATCGGCCATGTATGGCAGCCATTGCAGCCATTGCCGGGCTGACAAGATGCGTTCTTGCACCCTTCCCTTGACGTCCCTCAAAGTTACGGTTTGATGTAGATGCACAGCGTTCACCTTCTGGCACCACATCGTTATTCATGCTGAGGCACATACTACAGCCAGATTCTCTCCATTCAAATCCTGCTTCTTGGAAAATTTCATGAAGACCTTCTTCTTCTGCTTGCAGTTTGACACTTTGTGAGCCGGGAACCACAATCGCTCTGACATGATCAGCTACTTTTTGTCCTTCAATCATAGAAGCGGCTTGGCGTAAATCAGTCATTCTTGAGTTCGTACATGAGCCAATAAACACATGCTCAATCGTAATATCTTCAATACGCTGATGCGGGTGAACCCCCATGTATTCATAAGCACGTTTTGCTTCTTTTTGGTCATCTTCTTGTGCAAAATCTTCAGGTCCTGGAATTGCTGCATCCACAGGGAGCACCATTCCTGGGTTAATTCCCCACGTGACCATTGGTGAAATATGATTTCCATCTAAAACAATGGTTTTATCATAGGTCGCACCCGGATCTGTTCTTAATTCTTTCCATTCTTTGATCGCTGCTTCGAAATCTTCACCCTGCGGTGCGTATTTGCGTCCGCGGCAATATTCAAAGGTCACTTCATCAGGTGCGATCAATCCTGCTCTTGCGCCTGCTTCAATTGACATATTACAAACGGTCATCCGCTCATCCATTGACATGTTTCTGAATACTTCCCCAGTGTATTCAATGACATAACCTGAACCGAACTTCACGCCATGTGCGCCAATGACTGCTAAAATGACATCTTTGGCTGTTACCCCTTTTTGAAGCGTTCCGTCTACTCTAATTTCTAGTGTCTTCGGACGCTGCTGCCAAAGTGTTTGTGTGGAAAGCACATGCTCAACCTCACTTGTGCCAATCCCAAAGGCAAGTGCACCAAATGCGCCATGAGTAGATGTATGACTATCTCCACACACGATTGTTTTCCCCGGAAGTGTTAAACCAAGCTCTGGTCCAACGACATGAACGATTCCTTGGTCTACACTGTGAAGGTCAGCTAGACGGACCCCGAATTCAGCACAGTTGCGCTCTAGAGCACTGACTTGCTTCTTCGCAATCTCATCTTTGATCACAAATCGATTCACAGTCGGAATGTTATGATCCATCGTCGCAAATGTGTTTTGTGGTCTTCGCACCTTGCGCCCTTTTTGTCTTAATCCTTCAAATGCTTGAGGTGACGTCACCTCATGCACCAAGTGCAGATCAATATATAAAAGGTCTGGTTTTCCCTCGCCATTTTTGACAACATGCTGATCCCATATTTTTTCGATGATTGTTCGAGGCATAACCCTTTTTCCTCCCTCTACCTAATTCAACAAGATTTCTATTTATACAATGGTTTTCGTTCGTTGTTTGAGTGCATCTACAACGGCTTTCGTGATATCATCAGTCGTTTCATACGTTCCCTCTTTTGATGCTAGGTCCTTTGTTCGTTTGCCAGAGGCAAGAACAGCTTCCACAGCTGCTTCAATTGCAGCCGCTTCTTCTTCTAAAGCAAAGGATGTTCTAAGCAAGCTGGCTGCTGACAATATAGTAGCCAGAGGGTTTGCGACATTTTGCCCCGCAATATCGGGTGCTGAACCATGAATCGGCTCATATAAATGAAGGCCGGTGCTTGATAAACTAGCAGATGGCAACATGCCGAGTGAGCCAGTAATCATAGATGCTTCGTCACTTAAAATGTCACCAAACATATTCTCTGTCACGATGACATCAAATTGAGCGGGCTTATAAATCAGCTGCATCGCGGCATTATCGACGAGCATGTGCTCATATGCGACATCTGGATATTGGGATGCAACTTCTTCTACCGCATCCCGCCATAGTTTACTCGAAGCGAGAACATTTGCTTTATCCACAGACGTTACTTTTTTCCGTCTCGTTAACGCCATGTCGAACGCTTCTTTTAATACACGAACAATTTCTTCCTTTGTATAAAGAAGTGTATCAACCGCAGCTTCTTTTCCTTCATCATCCGTGTAGCGCTCACTTGGTTCGCCAAAGTAGAGGCCTCCAGTTAATTCACGAACGATGACGAAATCTACTCCGTTAATGTGATCTTGTTTTAACGGTGAAGCCTCACTCAAGCTATCAAATACTTTGACAGGGCGGATGTTCGCAAATAAATCCAGCTGCTTGCGAATGGAGAGCAAGCCTTTTTCTGGGCGAAGTTCTGGCGGGTTTTGATCCCACTTTGGTCCGCCAACGGCTCCTAATAAAATCGCATCTGCGCTTTTGCACACTTCTACTGTTTCTTTAGGGAGCGGATTGTTTTTTTCATCTATCGCTATACCGCCAATGAGAGCTGTTTCGAATTCAAATTCGTGTTGAAATTGAGCCGCTGTCTCTTTCAGGACAGCGACGGCTGATGTGACGACTTCCGGTCCGATTCCATCGCCGGGCAAAAGTGCAATTTTCTTTTTCATGAGTCCCTTCCTCCTTTCTTATGAGATGGCGTGATGTTTCTCAATTTCTATTAGGTTTGATTTAAAGATTAAATGTCTATTCACTGCATTGACGTAAGCTTTAGCCGATGCTTCCAGCACATCTTGCGCTACACCGCGTCCTGCTGTTTCTTTTCCTTCTATTGAAACAGTGACATATACTTCCGCTAGTGCGTCTCTGCCTTTTCCATTGGATTGAATACGATAATCTAGCAAATGAATTCTTTCCTCCATACAGCGCTCAAGCGTGTTGTACACAGCTTCTACACTGCCTGCACCTGTAGCTGCTTCTTGAATGACTTCCTGCGTTTCTTGATTTTTAAGAGAGACTGTTGCTGTCGGCATTTGCTCTGTCCCATAATGAACTTGAAGACTTTCAAATTCATAGCCGATTTTACGGTCTGCTACTTTTTCTTCTAATATAATAGAGATTAAATCATCATCTGTGATTTCTTTCTTCTTCTCTGTTAAGTTCTTAAACGTTTCGAAGAACTTATTGATTTCTTCTTCAGTCAATTTAAAGCCGAGTGTTTTTAAGCGGTCTTTAAACGCGTGTCTTCCGGAGTGTTTACCAAGGACAAGCACATCTGTTGTGACGCCTACAAGCTCTGGAGAGATAATTTCATAGGTTGTTTTTTCTTTGAGGAATCCATCTTGGTGAATACCTGATTCATGGGCAAATGCATTGTTTCCAACGACTGCTTTATTACGCGGTACAATCATACCTGAGTATTTGCTCACTACATCACTTGTGCGCTTAATTTCATTCAACTGAATGGTTGATTCGACTTGGTAAAAGTCTTTGCGAATATGAAGGGCAACTGCAATTTCTTCTAAAGCAGCATTTCCTGCGCGCTCTCCAATACCGTTGACAGCTGTTTCAATTTGATCTGCTCCATTTTCAATGGCAGCAAGTGAGTTCGCTACAGCCATTCCTAAATCATCATGACAGTGTGCTGACAATATGACTTGATCGATATTTGGAACGTGTTCCTTCATATATTTAAAGATATTTCCGTACTCTTTTGGTGCTAGGTATCCAACAGTGTCAGGCAAGTTAATGACACTTGCGCCTGCGTCGATCACTTTTTCTACAATTTCTGCTAGGAAAGAAAGATCTGTCCGGCATGCATCTTCTGCTGACCACTGAACAACTGGGAAGCGCTCTTTCGCGTATTTCACCATTGAAACAGCTTGTTCAACCACTTCTTCACGTGTTTTCTTTAGCTTATGCTTGAGGTGAATGTCAGAAGTCGCAATAAAGACGTGTATTCTTGGTTGAGCTCCATCTTTTAATGCGTCCCATGCAGCATCAATGTCACCTTTCACACATCGTGCAAGTCCTGCAACTGAACAGTTCTTAATCGTTCTTGCAATTTCTTGTACGCCTAAGAAATCCCCTCGGGATGAAGCGGGAAAACCCGCTTCAATGATATTAACCCCAAGGCGCTCAAGCTGCTTAGCAATGATTAGCTTTTCTTGTGCATTTAAGTTCACTCCTGGTGATTGCTCTCCATCTCGAAGTGTTGTGTCAAAAAAATTAATTTTTCGCACCGACGCTCACCGCTTCCTTTTTCTTTCCTTGTTTAACGAAAGGCATCATTTCACGAAGCTTTCTTCCGACGATTTCAATTTGGTGCTCATTTTCATTTGCATTGATCGCATTGAAACGTGGACGATTCACTTGGTTTTCAACAATCCATTCTTTCGCGAATGTTCCGTTTTGGATGTCAGTCAAGACTGCTTTCATTGATTCTTTTACTTTTGCATCCACAACGCGTGGTCCTGATACGAAGTCACCCCACTGCGCTGTATCAGAGATGGAATATCTCATACCTTCTAATCCTTCTTCATACATAAGGTCAACGATCAATTTCAGTTCATGCAGACACTCGAAGTATGCAAGCTCCGGCTGATAACCAGCTTCTGTTAATGTTTCAAAACCTGCTTTTACTAATGAAGTAAGACCTCCACAAAGAACTGCCTGCTCACCGAATAGATCCGTTTCTGTTTCTTCTTTAAATGTTGTTTCAAGAACGCCCGCTCTTGCTCCGCCGATTGCTTTTGCATAAGCAAGTGCTTTGTCTTTCGCTTGACCTGATACATCTTGATAGATAGCAAATAGTGCAGGTACACCAGCGCCTTGCTCATATGTTCTTCTTACAAGATGTCCTGGACCTTTTGGAGCCACAAGATACACATCTACGTCACTTGGCGGAACAATTTGATGGAAGTGAACGTTGAATCCGTGTGCGAATACAAGTGAATTCCCTGCTTCTAATTGATCTTTGATTTCTTCATCATATACTTTCTTTTGCTGCTCATCTGGAAGTAATACCATGACGACATCTGCTTGGGCTGCTGCTTCTTTTACTGTGAATACTTGATGACCGTCTTCTTGTGCTTTTGTATAAGATCCGCCTTTTCTTACGCCGACAATGACATCTACGCCGCTCTCTTTTAAGTTCAATGCATGTGCATGACCTTGTGATCCGTAACCAATGATAGCTACCTTTTGACCGTTTAATACGTTTTCTTGAATATCACCGTTATAATATACTTTTACCATTTGACTCTCTCCTTTTGTTTAGACAATTGAAATTGTTTTATTTGTTTGCGGCTTTTGCTGATTATCTCTCGCAAAGGCCGTGGTGCCAGTTCTGGCGACTTCTTTAATGCCGTATGGCTTAAGTAATTCAATGAGTGCTTCAATTTTTGAAGACTCACCTGTCACCTGAATGACGACACTTTCTCTGCTCACATCTACAATAGAAGCCCTAAAAGGTTCAATGACCCCCGTGATCTCCATTCTAGATGCTGGTGCAGATACGACTTTTATCAAAGCCAGCTCTCGCTGAACGATTGATTGGTTTGTAATATCCGTTACTTTGAGGACATCGATTTGTTTGTTCAGCTGTTTTGTCAGCTGTTCGATGTCTTTCTCCTGGTCTACATGGACGACGAACGTGATGCGTGATACATCTTGAATCTCAGAATGGCCGACCGTAATGCTTTCAATGTTGTAGTGTCTTTTGGTAAAAAGGCCTGTGATTCTGTTCAGTACGCCTGATCGATTTAATACAGTCAACACAATAATTCTTTTCAAGGTTTCACCCCCACCATCTCATGAAGTCCTTTCCCCGGTGCTACCATCGGGAATACTTTCTCATCTCTCGCTACATTGACATCGATGAAAACAGGCTCTCTAGACGTTAATGCTTCTTCTAGCTTTTCTTGCGCCTCTTCGTCTGATGAGATTCTGATCCCTTTAATGCCATAAGCTTCAGATAATTTCACGAAGTCTGGCTGCTCTGAAAATTTAGAATGCGAGTAGCGTTCTTCGTAAAAAATTTCTTGCCATTGTCTTACCATTCCAAGACTGTGATTATTGAGAACAATCACTTTCACTGGAAGGTTCAGCTCACGGATAACGGCAAGTTCTTGCAGGGTCATTTGGAAACCTCCGTCTCCTAAAATCGCTACAACCGTTGCCTCTTGATCAGCTAGCTGCGCGCCAATCGCTGCCGGTAAACCAAATCCCATTGTGCCAAGCCCACCAGATGTCACCCATTTATCGGCATTTTCGAATGGATAGAACTGTGCAGCCCACATTTGGTGCTGTCCGACATCAGTTGCGACAATGGCTTCACCTTTTGTGAATTGATGAATGTATTCAATCAGCTTTTGAGGTTTAAAACCTTCAGCTTCGTTTTCAACGTACCAGAGTGGATATTCTTCCTTCCACTGATTTAGCTGGCTCTTCCACTCGTCTGATTGACCTTGTTTCCCGTCCTGCTTGATCAGTTCTTGAAGCACTAGCTTACTGTCACCAACAACTGGGATATGGGTGTGAATGTTTTTACCAATTTCGGCTGGGTCGATGTCAATATGAGCCACCTTCGCTTGCTTTGCAAAATGATTGAGGTTGCCGGTTACCCTGTCATCAAATCTCGCTCCGATTGAAATGAGTAAGTCACATTGATGAAGTGCCATGTTCGCTGCATATGTGCCGTGCATACCCGCCATTCCTAGGAAAAGAGGATGCTTTGCTGGGAATCCACCAAGCCCAAGCAATGTATGAGCGACAGGGATTTGCTGCTGCTCTACATATTGTCTTAATTCTTCCGACGCTTTGCCGTGAAGAACGCCAGCTCCTGCAAGAATAACTGGTTTCTTTGCTCTGCTTACAGCTTCTACTAACTTGCGAATTTGCAAATAATTCGGCTCAATTTTCGGCTGATAACCTGGCAAATCGATTGGCTGATCGTATTCAAATGTCCCTTCAATGCCAGCGACATCTTTTGGAATATCAATCAAGACTGGACCAGGTCTGCCGGTTGTTGCGATGTGAAATGCCTCTTTAATGACACCTGGTAACTCTTCTGGGCGTCTCACTTGATAGCTGTGTTTTGTGATTGGCATTGTGATACCAAGTACATCTGCTTCTTGGAAAGCATCTGATCCAATGACTGAGGTTGCCACCTGTCCAGTGAAGATAACCATAGGTAGTGAATCAATCATCGCATCCGCAATTCCTGTGACTAGGTTTGTTGCCCCCGGTCCTGATGTGGCAATAACAACGCCTGGTTTACCAGATACTCTTGCGTATCCCTCCGCTGCGTGAATCGCTCCTTGCTCATGTCTTGGTAGGACATGAAATAAACCAGAATCGTAAATTTTATCGTAGATCGGTAAAACAGCTCCGCCAGGATAACCAAAAATGACTTCTACTTTTTCTCTTTTGAGTGCTTCAATTAACATGAGTGCACCGTTCATCGTTTGTGGTGCATTTGATTTTTCCGTCTCCATTTGTACATTTGTCCCCATTTGATTTCCTCCTCTTTGTCTTGCTTCAGTCAAGTCCTTTCACCCTTTTCCATTCAAGATAGAGATATGAGACCATATAAAAAAGCCTTCTCACCCCACAATGACACTACTTTTCACTAGGTCAAAGGGGCGAAAAAGCTTTGTTTTTCGCGGTACCACCCTTGTTCACGGCAAATCATGCTGCCGTCTCATGGACATCTTTCATCCATTTTGGTAACGAGTGATGCAATGTCACTCGGTCTGCCCTACTATCATTTCAGGCAGACACTCAGAGGTGAGTTCACTTTAGAAAGTAACACCGGTTTCCAGCTAGCACCGGCTCTCTGTAGATACTGACTCTAAAGCTACTAGTCCTCTTCAACGTTTATCGATATCTATTTAGCTTGCGTGAATGTTTTCATCGGTAAAGACTACTTTTTCTCCTTCTTCAACGACTCGCTTGCGGAATTGTTCAAGAAGTTTGTTTGTGTGGAACCCTGGTTTTCCTTCGCCAATGATACGGCCGTCAACTTTTACAACAGCGATGACTTCGGCAGCGGTTCCTGTCAGGAAGACTTCTTCAGCTGTATACACATCATGTCTTGTGAAAGGTTCTTCTTTCACTTCGTAGCCTAAGTCTTCTGCGATTTCCATGATGGCATTTCTTGTGATGCCTTCAAGAGCGCCGATATAACCTGGCGGTGTATAGAGCTTACCTTTTTTATAAATAAACACATTGTCTGCAGAACCTTCTGCCACGTACCCTTGATCGTTCAGCATCAGCGCTTCACTCACACCGGCCATATGGGCTTCGATTCGGACAAGGATGTTATTCAAATAGTTTAATGATTTCACTTTTGGACTTAGTACGTCAGGACGATTTCGCCTCGTTGGTACTGTCACAATATCAATACCTGTTTCATATAGGTGCTTTGGAAAGATGGCCAGCGGCTCTACAATGATCACTGTGTTGGCTCTCCCACAGTTGTTTGGATCTAAGCCAAGATCACCGGCTCCTCTTGAGACAACAAGGCGGATATAGGCATCTTTTAGGCCGTTCCTTTCAACTGTATGAATCATTTTTTCAGTGAGCTCCTCAAGTGAATATGGAATGTTCAGCATAATGGATCTAGCGGAATCATACAGGCGGTCTAAATGTTCTTTCATTCGAAAGATATTTCCGTTATATACACGTATTCCTTCGAACACACCGTCACCATATAAGAAGCCATGATCATAAACTGAAATTTTCGCATCCTCTTTTTTCACGAGTTCATCGTTTAAAAAGATCCACTGTTCCTTTTGGTCTTCCATCTTCAGTGAGCACCCTCTCTTTCAAACAAAAAGTAGTTGAATTTTCAGACACTTTATATTGAAGTGTCTCACGCTTACTCTGCGTGTCTGTTTGCTTTTGTTGAACCCATCTTACGCCGCTTTCCATACAGTGTCAACAGCATTTTTAAAATTATTAGACAATTTAGACTAATCAAAATAAAATGTATACGCTTACACCTTTGCTAGACAAGGAATGAAAAAACTTAAAATTTTTTGTATTTTTTCTTCAATTTATTTACTCTACATGAACGGTTTTCTTTTGAACAAGCTTTTGTAATATTTTTTCACACGGTTTTTGAAGAATATTGTGAGATTTCATTGCGTTTGTTTTTTTCTTCAGCATGCCTTTCTAAAGCGTTTTCCTATAAATTTATGATAGAATGAGAGCATCTAATAGAAGGAGGGCAATACATGGCTAACATCAGAGGTTATATCGGAACGTATACAAAAGGTGACAGCAAAGGAATCTATTCTTTTACTTTAAATACGGACAATCAGCAGATTGAACAAGTAGAAGTGGCTGCAGAACTTGAAAATCCTACATATTTAACTGTCTCAGATTCTCAAAAGTTTGTGTATGCTGTTGTGAAAGAAGGAGCACAGGGCGGTCTTGCTGCGTATCAAATTGATGCCGACACCGGCGCACTTCGTTTCATCAACCAAGAGCTTGCCGATGGGGCTTCTCCTTGTCACGTCAGCGTGGACAGCCAAACGAAAACGGCGTTTACGGCAAACTATCATAAAGGAACAGCAGAGATGTACGAAATTGATGCTGAAAACGGCTCAGTGATCCGCACGCTGTCACAGGCGCAGCATGAAGGCACTGGACCAAACGAAGACCGTCAAGAAAAACCGCACACTCACTTTATGGGTTTGACACCTGATGAACAATTTGCAGTAGCTGTTGACCTTGGCACAGACGGAATTTATACGTATAAGAAAGAAAACGGCAAACTTGAGCTTGCCCATACATTTGAAACAAAACCAGGCAGCGGCCCTCGTCATATCACATTCCACCCAACGAAACCTGTGGCCTATGTCATGACAGAGCTCAGCTCAGAGGTCATTGTACTTCGTTACTTTGAAGATGGTCATTTCGAAGAGATCCAAACGATCGCAACCATTCCTAATGACTTCACAGAGAATAATCAAGGCAGCGCCATTCATGTGTCTTCTGACGGTCACTTTGTGTATGCAGGAAATCGTGGACATGACAGCATTGCCATTTTCAAAGCAGATCATGATGGCAAACTAAGCCTTGTCGACATTGCTTCATCTGAAGGAAATTGGCCTAGAGACTTTGTCCTTGATCCAACAGAAGAATTTCTCGTCGGCTCAAACCAAGAATCTAGCAACCTTGTGTTATACAAACGTGACAAAGAAACGGGACGACTCACTGTCTTACAATCAGACATCACCGTTCCGCATCCGGTTTGTGTGAAATTTTTAGGATAATGAAAAAAGCCTCCGTTTAGGAGGCATTAGATTGTTGACAAAGGGCTAAAATGAACTTTATTTTAGCCCTTTGTCTTTTTTTCAGCGTAGTTGAAAACCCTTGAAGTCTAGGAAGAACGAGCACCGGAGCGGAGCGAATTTGACATTCGTAAGCACCGAAGCGCAGGACTGACAAAGAATGCGAGGGTTTGTCTACACGCTGAAGCCTCCGTTTAGGAGCCTTTTCTTTAAGCAGACGGCATACCGCCATCTTCAAGCTTTTGATCAATGAAAGACGTATCGCTTTTTTCACCGAACCATTTTCCCAGCCTGTCTTTTGCTTTTCCTTTGACATCGTCATCAATGTACATTGCGACTTGAAGCAGAGCAAATGTGATGGCGCCTAGATCATCTGTGTAGCCGATCCCCACCAATGTATCAGGGATTAGGTCAATCGGAAGGATAAAATACCCTAGCGCCCCAATGATGAGGGTCTTCGCTTTAACCGGTACTTCGGGTTTTTGCAATGTATAATAAAGTAATAACACAGCATAGACAAGAGAAACTCCAGCTTTTTGTGCCGTCTTTTTTAACTTTTCCCAAAAGGCATGATCATTAAAATGCTTCTTTGAACGCTTTAATAGTTCTTTTTTCTCAGAACGATTCATCGTATCGCCTCCATATTCAGCATAGCCCTTCCACCTTATTTATACAAGAAATCCACTCATTCGACAAACAAAAAGCAGCAGAAAGCTGCTGCAATCTACTGCTCTTTGTAAAACTTTTCGATCGCCTTATCGATGTATACCCATCCTTTATACGACACATGAATCGTATCCTTAAAGAAATATGGGTCATACTCATGCGAAGTCAAATCTGCGACTTCATACCCATTATCTCGAATTTGACGATTGATTTTTTGATAATAATCTGTACGTCCCTCTTTCGGAAAACCAGTGTAATCATACCATTTTCCGTTGACAGGAATCGTCACGAATAAAGGCTTCGCCCCTGCCTGTTTTAAAATATCCAGCATGATCTGGAAATCTTTATATTCAGGTGATGCTGCATAAGAATTGTCACGACGAGAATCCTTCATCTTTTTCATGATCGGCTTCAGCTTACGATCAAACAGTCTCTGATCAATATAAAACGGGTTGTCCCCTGCTTTTTCGGATCCTAAGACGCTCGCTTCTTTTTCAAGCTCAGTCCATGTTTTCCCTTTCACTGAAGGAGACGGACGATGCTTGCGCTCATGCCCAGACCCGATCGTATAGTACATGTCTTTCTTTTGAAGCATGCCATAATACATTTTTGCAATAGGAGAAATCGCGCCATAAGCGAATTTGTTCCCAGAAAGCTCTGCTTTAAAAAGCTCTGTGATGACCATGTCGTTCTTTACTGCCTTAAACTTCATGATTCTTTTGATGAGCTTTTTTTTCACAGCTGGATCAATTTCTTTATTATAAGCAAGATCAAGCGCCTGAAGCGCTGAATAGTTAGGAGCAAAGTGATTCTCGTCTGATCCCCCTTTGACAAACCACTGCGGGGACACGATAAACACAAGCTTTTTCCCTTTTAATTCATCCATATGCGCTGCAAAGTTCATGGCATGAATTAATGATTGCGATCCACCTTTTCCAACAAGATAAGGTGTAAACCCTTGAGGATTTTCATGAAAGAAATTCGAAGGGTGATATGGATCAAAACGTGATAGTTCAGAAGATCCATAGATCGGCAAATAAGTTGGATCTTTTAGCATTTCATCTTGTAAATAAAGCCCTTGGAACATCCCTGGATCTAATTCTGTGGCTGACTTTTGTAATTTGTCTTTTGGGATCAGATGTGAGAGCCATGCATTTGGTACAAGAAGAACACCAATGAATAGAACAGCCGCTAAAATAAGCGGCCCAAAAAAACGCTTTTTCATTACTTCATCTCTGCCAGCTGCTCAGCAATGTGATTCGGTGTATCCCACACATCACGATCAAACTCTGTAATCGGAACCATAATTCCTAGCTGACTTTCAATTGCCATGAGCAATTCAACTGTACCAAATGAATCAAGAAGACCTTCTTCAAAAATCGCAATCTCTGGATTTTCTTTCACAACGTCGTCCTGACAAACCTCTGCAATAATACCGTATACTTGATTTTTAAATTCCATAATTCTCTACTCCCTTAATCATTAATGATGAAATGGTTTTCCTGAAAAAATATAAAATCCGAAGCAAATCACATGGAATGTAATAATGATCGACACTACCATTGTGACCTTATTATCCGGCCACCACTTGTGCTTTTTATTCCACTTCTCAAATAAATTGTAACCGGACATCACAACTGCATGGTATAGTCCGTAAATAATGTATTGAAGGGCGAGACCATGCCAAGCACCCATCAATAGAAAGAGGACAAAGTACCCAATATTTGATACAGCCATTCGGTTCTTGATCCACTTCTTCTTTGTCATAAAGAACACAAATCTCATAAACACATAATCTCTGAACCAGAAGGATAGCGACATGTGCCAGCGATTCCAGAAGTCTTTAATATTCCGGCTGATAAACGGTTTATTAAAGTTTTCTGGTGATTTAATACCCATGATATAACTCACACCTACAGCAAATGCTGTATATCCAGCAAAGTCAAAGAACAAATACATACTGTACGCATACATATACGTTAACTGTTGAACAAAGTGACTGCTACTAATGTGATGAATATTCATGAGAATATATGTGTGAATGAGATAACCAATAATGAACTTATATAAGAACCCGATAAAAATTTTATGAATTCCGGCATATAAAAGATCACTGTAAGCTTCCTTTTCAGGCGGTGTATCCATATCCTTTTCAAACCGGCGGTAACGATCAATTGGACCGGATGAAATCGTCGGGAAAAAGACAATGAAATAAACCAAACGGTGAATCGGGATTTTCTTTTTAATCAAGCCGTCTCTTGTCTCGATAATTAACTGAACACCTTTAAATGTTAAGTACGAGATCCCCAAAAAGCTCAGCCAGTTCATTGGCGGCGGTTGATGCGGCTGATGAGTTAAAAAGAACGGTAAAACCTTTGATAGTACAAGCGGCAAAATCGATGCCACCACTGCCATATAGAAGACAGACGCACGGTTCGCCTTCAGCCGGTACGCAAGGTATAGGCGAATGATAAAGACTTGCCACACTGTAAACAAGAACAGCAACAAAGCGCCATGTGCATCCTTTGAGAAAATAAGCGCGAGTGCCACAACCGTTGCAAACATGTTGTAGCCCTGCATTCTTTTGCCGCGAAGACCAAGAATCATCGTCGGCAGAAGAAGAATACCAATTAATATGAAGAAAAAGAATGAACTAAACGGAATCATAGAAGAACCTCTTTCGCGATTCTTTTACGGTCAACCTTCCCGTTTGGCGTCATGTACAGCTGCTCCAGATAGACAAACTTTCTTGGAATCATGTACGCAGGAAGTGAATCCGCCATTTCTTTCTTAATCGCACTTGTCAGCTGATATTCTTTTTCAAAGGAATGCTCAGTTGGGACAATTGCTGCAATTAAGTACTCCACATGCCCGTTTGGCTGGAATGGCACAATCACACAAGCATTGACATACGTTGTCTCGCTTACATGATATTCAATTTCTTCAAGCTCCATCCGGTATCCATGTAGCTTAATTTGATAGTCCAGACGACCGTGGCACGTAATCAAACCATCCTGCGCCACACCTGCGTCACCTGTGCGGTAAGCAGGGCGTCCTTCGTATTCAAAGAACACTTTATCCGTTAAGGCTTGTTCACCTAAGTAGCCTCTCGTGACACTTGGCCCCACGATGACAATTTCCCCTTTTTCCCCATCAGGGAGTGTCTTGCCTTCTTCATCTAAAATGACGATATCTGTATCCGGTTTGGCATAACCCACTGGTAAAGAATCGTGCTGATCAAGAATCTCCTGCGTGACTTCAATCGATGTAATCGCAACAGTTGCTTCAGTCGGACCATACGTATTAAAGACCTGCGCCTTAGGAAAACGCTCAAGAAGCGCACTTGCTACAGAGACAGGAAGTGCCTCTCCGCAGAACAAGAAAACTTTCAACTCTGGTAAAAGCTCCCCTGTAAAGGAAGGATCCATTAAGCACATTTGCACAAAAGAAGGTGTTGATGTCCACACTTCAACGTCAGATTGACCAAGTGCTGCAAACATATCCTTCGGCTTATTCACAAGATCTTTCACTAAACAGTACAGCGTGCCGCCTGATTGAAGCGCTGGATACAAATCCATCACTGATAAGTCAAAAGAAAATGGTGCTTGATTTAAGAACGTGCGCCCCTCACCAATTGGGAAATCGCGGCACATCCATCCTGTAAAGCTTTCTAAATTGCTGGCTGTTACCTGAACGCCTTTCGGTTTCCCGGTACTGCCAGACGTATAAATAATGTAGAAAACATCATCTTGTTGAACCCACTGCGTGGATGGAGGTGCTTCTTTTTCAAGCGATAACAGCGATGCCGCACTCTTCACTTCAATGTGTTCTTCTACATCTAATACATTCTGCTCATTTGCACATATCAATAGACTGGCTTTTGAGCTTTCAATGATTGAGACGATGCGCTCGATAGGTATTGAGATGTCGACCGGAATATAAGGTCTGCCTGATTTCACACTGCCTAAGAAAGAAATCAGCATCTCTGGCTCCATATGACCGTATACAATGACAGGTGCACTGTCAGTTGCGACTGCATCGATCGCACCAGCCATTTGGTCTGATAGACGCCAAAGCTCATCATATGTGATCGAAGCATGTTGAGAAACAAATGCTGGCTGTGTCGGTTTCGTTTGTTGGTATTCATGAATCGTGTGTAATAGTTTCATAGTTTAATCTCCAATTAAAAATCGTTGTAAATGAATGATCCCGTATTTGCTGTATGGAATCCGTAAATAAAGAACAATAATAGCAAAATAAGTAAGTAAAAGCTTGTATATCCTATCCATTTTACAGACTTATTTTCTGATAGCTTTTTGAATAGCATATTGATAACCTCTTTTCTTTTGACACTTATAAAGACGCATGGATCATCAAAAGAGTTTCATATCAAAACATAAAAATTTTAAGAATTGATGAAAAAAAGATGTCCAAAGTATGAACGTGTCTTCGGGCAAAGCTGTCTTATTGTAACAAAGATTTAATGTAATTGAAATGAAATGGAAGCTTAAATTTGCCTTAAAATTGGTGAAAACTGTCGAACAAACGCAAAAGCCACCTAGTTTGACTAGATGACTTTGATATCAATTACTTCTTATATTTATTGACCTCGAACATGAGAATGTTGTTGAATACCACATAGTCCTTTTTACTTTCAAAAGGACCTTTGTTGTTGTCATGCTCGTCAATTTCATAAAACCCAGGACCTTCGCCGGCATCACGTTTTTTGTACCAGGATAGGAAGGCGTTGACTTCTTTCATGGAGAGGTCATACTCTTTCTGTAAGCCATTGACCATTGTGATGATGAGAAGGGCATCGCCGTCTTCATCTGTTGCATCATCGTCTTTAGGCGGTGTGGTTGGTTCTGGGTCTTTGTCGCCCGGGGTTTCGGTTTCAGTGTTTTTAAGACTCTTTAATGAGACAGATAAATTAGATTTGAAATTTGCTCTAGCGTTAGTAGGGGCACTTGAACTTTGTTCAACTCCTCCAATTACATAGAGTGTATCATCAACAAGTGCGGATACGTGTCCCATTCGATAAGGTGCAGAAGTGTTAGGTATAGTTTTTGATGTCTTATTTTCTAAATCATAGAGTGTAACTCTAGAAACTCCACCCGTTCTTATAATATAATCTTCATACATGACTGCAGAATAATAGGGTGCAATAGCTCCACTACTAACTCCTCTCCATTGATCTACTATAGGATCATATTCATAAATTCCTTTCACTAAGACCTCTGATCCAGATAAAATGTAAAGCTTATTCTTCACAACCACTGCATTTCCCGAAGTAGCTTCAAAATTAAATTTTTTCTTTTTGGTCCATTCTTTTGTTTTCAAATCATAACTAAAGGTATTGTTGTACCTATCTGCCTTTAATGCACTATCGTATCCAACTACATAGATCTTCCCATCAATGGCACCTGCATATAAATTGTAAGCAGATACCTTTCTTTCAAACGGGAGCTCTACTGAATCTTCCCAAGTATCCATTTTGATATTATAAACTTCTACGCTATTTGTTAATCCTTGTTCTGTTCTCCCCCCCATTACATATATACGATCATCAACAATTACACTGGCAGCACCCATGCGGCCTGTCTTCATACCAGCTTTTTCTGACCATTTATCTAACTTCGGATCATATACATAAGTAGTATTAGAATATGCCTTACTGGGACCTGTTCCACCTATTACATAGATTTTCCCATCATATACTTCACTTACAGCTCCTACTCTTGCATCTGGAAGCTCTTCTCGTTTTTCCCATTCAAGCGTTTCTGCTTTTATTGATTGTAATGGATAACTTAATGCAGAAAATAATAAAATGAAAATAAAAAGCCATTTTTTCAATATAACCACACTCCTTCAATTTGTTTACACAACAAATATCGGATAGTTATTTATTTTTTTCATATTTTTGTTACTTTTATATATATTTATTACTTATTTACTTACTGTCTCCCCAATACGCCTGTAAATTTCTAAAATCAGACTTCCGCATTAGAATCAATTCATATTTTTGTATTCCTCCATCAAAAAAACCCATGATTCATGGGTTTCTCATCAGTCCATTATTAAAAAATCCGTCACAAGACAAGCAGGTTCACCGTTTTCATCCAGCCTCCAAAGCTTGGATATACACTGTCCCCAAAACCAATAGAAAAGATCTCTAAATCAGCTTTCTCCCCCTTTTATTAAGGGCTTTAAGACCGTTATACAATTGGTCTGTCCTTATTGCGTGTCCAATCGCTGTGTTGATGATTAGTTCCCTGAGTGAGTTGTCCACGTTGTGTCCCTCCCCAAAATAAAAAGCACCCCGAAGGCTGCTATGAATTATTCAATCTCTGTTTCGCTTCATCAATTAGAGGAAGCCGCTCTCAAACAAAATGCTTTGCCAAGATCGCGCCAGAAGTGTGCCATTTTATAAATACTGTGGTGGAACTTCCTTAATATATTTTAAATCAACAATTTTCTTATCAACCTTTATATAAGTAGCTCCACTATCTTTTAAATAGTGTAATATACACTTCACATCATCTACATCGAAAGAATCATACACTTTATCAAGAAAAGCACCATAATCTTCTGTATCGCTTTCTGGAAAAGTGGTTTTAACCCATTCCCTAAATTTAAAAATAGTTTTCTTTAATTGGTTGCTATAGTTATAATTTGTTGTTCCTAAATTTATATTTTTGAATCGTAGATCAAGTTCACTAAATTTATTATTTATTTTTGATTTAATTTCAGCTAATTGTTCTTTTGAAATTGTCCCTTGTACTTCAAATTCTTCTTTTAATAACACCTCTGTAAAGTTTTTTAATTCAGCTGTATTACTTTTCATCGTGTTTTTTAATTCATCAACCTTATCCATAGCTAATAAGAGTTCTGTTATTTTTTCTTGTGCTAATTCTTGATATCCCGATAATTCCTTAGCAGTTTCTTTGATTTCAGTGATTGATTGTTTTTGACCAGCAACATCAGCTAATGTCATAAAAATAGCTATAACTCCTAGAACTATAGAAATTCCTGTGGCCATTACATTTACTTGATTTCCTGCATCCTCACTACCTCCAAAAACATATACTAATATTGAAACAATTATTAAAAGTGCAATAATACAAACATATACAAAATGCAAAACATTTATTGTTTTATCTTTCACCATATATCTCCAATCTTTTTTAAAAACATTATATAACTGTATTCTTCATTTATCCACACAATCCACCAATTCACCATATCTATTATTGTGTCTAACTCAAGGAATCGCAGAATCCTTTGTCCCTATTGCTTTTCAACCTTTTCCTTAAAATGAGTTGGACATTCTCTCATTATGATTAGTTGATGAAAAAGAACGAAAAAAGAGACCCACTTGCGAATTTACCTAATGAGTCTATACCCCAAACAAGTTTATTTATTTGATTAATTAAGAAGTGCTACTTTGATAACACTCGAGTTATTTACCAATGCATCCTCTAATGAATAGAATATATCCTCAATTTCAGCATCGGTTTGAATAGTTAAAAAGAACTGCGAAGTATATATTGAACTATCATCTTCTCTAGTAATGTTATAAAAATCCCAAGTGATTTTTGGTAAACCTCTAACACGTTTATTTGATAGAAAGTATTTTTCTATTGAATTATTCAAACGTACCCTGTTGATCTCAGCAAAACTTTCAAAACGAATCCCTAACTTCTTGACTCTTGATCGATTCTCCGTGAAATCTCCAGTTGGCATACCAGTATCCATATAATAATTTATTAATTTAGCCCTGTTCTCGATTTCATTACTTATATTTTTGATATTATCTGCCAATTCCTCAACTTCGTTAGCTGCACTCTCATTTACAATATCTTCATTTCTATTTATGAATCCTATTGGACTAAACATGTAAAGTTTCTTTTTGGTTTCATAGGAGAATTCATTGATTAATTCTATTCGCGGTCCAATAACCTTACCTCCTAGCTTATACCACCAGTCTGATTTTTGCTCATCAGTAATAAAAATTATATCTCTTTTTTCAACTGTGGCATATTCAATAATCTGTCTCCAAAGGATGTAATCCCCATATCTATTCTGTATGATATATTTATTATAATACTTAAAACTCCCATCCTTAGCTTTATCATCATCATATCCAGGGGGAATTTTTTTAGAAAAACGCTCTTCAGCAGTTTTTTCTAAGCTTTCAATTTCTTTTGCATTAAAGGAAATCCCTACCTTTTCAGAAAATAAATTTGTTATGTTTTCTTTAATAAAATCTTTTTTTAGATAACTGATCTCATTTTTCAACTGTTTTTCCAAACTCTCAATGTGGTTATCTCTTAATTTTTCTAAATCAGATATAAAATTATCTATATCTTTTCTATGCCTTTTTTTAAAATCAGATAAATCCTTCAATAAAATTTTCTCTATTTCTTTCGGAACTTTACTGAAAGATTCAGAAATTTTCGTATGATACTCTTCTTGCTCCAATATTACTTTTTTTCTGTTGAAGTGATACTCCAATGCAACTTGATGCGGCATCCAAAGTTGATCTTGGTATTTATTAAGCAAATTAAGGATTTGTACTGTAGTATCCTTAGAATACCTGTATAAATTTAAAAGAACATTTGTATCCAATACAATTATTGAATCCTGCCAAATTCTTTGATCATTTTTTTCAATATAAAATTCCTTGAAAATCTTTTCCAAAAAAACCCCACCTTTTATTCTTTTGATATCACCTATATATCGACCATTTTTTCAAAACATACATGGCAGACACTCATAATTTGTAAATTAACAATAAGTCGATATCTCTCAACCTTAATTAAAATCAAACTATAAGCCAAAATCATCCATTGTTCTATCCATTGTGTCTTGTGTGATCCCGATATATCTCAATGTAATATCTGGGCTTGAGCGGTTGTATATTTGTTGCATTAATGACACATCCTTGAATTTCTTATAATGCCAGTAGCCAAACGTTTTTCTAAGTGTATGCGTCCCTATACTATCAAGACCCACATACTCCGCCGCTTCTCTCAAAATATTGTATGCACTGCTGCGGCTGATTGGTTTGTTGAGTCCTTCTCTACTTTTAAAAAGGTATTCTTGATCATCTTTGTCCTTGATATATTGATCTATCGCTTTTCGAAGTGTTTTGTTTATTTTGATTCTTTTTTCTTTACCTGTTTTTTGTTCTCTTAGCGATACATATTGCTTCCTTACATCCTTCACCCTCAATTCCAGCAGATCGGATATACGCAAGCCTAAATTAATTCCGGCCACAAAAAGCAGCAGGTTTCGTTTGTTTCTCTCACCTAAATACTTCTTGATATAATGGATCTGATCAAGGTCCCTTATCGGCTGAACGAAATTCATGACTTATCCACCTGCTTATATACTTCTTCTCTAAGCGCGAATGCCAGTCTATAATATGCTTTGTTTTTAACACGATAATAATTCCTTTGACTGAGTCCCATTTCTGCGTAAATCTCGTAATCATACATTTCTTCATCCTGCATATAGAGCATAACTAAAATACGGCGCTCTTTTTGCGTAAAACGATTGATTGCACGCTGAATCCGTTTCATGAATTGATCACGCTCGATTTCCCAATCCATTTTTTTTAGCGCTGCTTCTTCTGTGGTTGAGTGGAACTGATTTGAGAAACTCGGCGGCGTAATGGTGTATGTTGTTGTGATCTTTGGAAGAAAGTCTTCCGGCGTTTGCAACCTAAGTATTTTATATTTTTCCATCATCTTTTCCATTTTGAATCTTGTTTTTTCCTCGTCGATCTGCGGAATGTCTAAGCTTGTTTGATTCATGATAATTCCCCCTTTATTTTCGGCGCATGGCTCCGCCTTTGGCTCTTTTTAACCGCTGCATGTTTTGTGCCCCATAAGCTCTTTTACCTCTCTTTCTGTAAGCTCCTGCGGCTGTTTTTTTGGTTTCTCCTTCTTCATGTTCATCCTCCTTTCCGACAAATAAAAAACGGACACCAACCAGCACCCGTAAAAGGTGTTGATCAGTGTCCGCAGGCTCTCCGTCTTGGACAAAATATTCACGTTCGTTTTGCTTGTCTCTATCATACGATGATCCACACAGGAAAAAAGGTCCCCTTTTTATCCCCCTTTTTGTCGGCTTTTTCTTATTTAAATAAAAGAACATCCTTAACAAGGATGTTTCGTCTCTAGTTTATTTACGGAGTAATGGTTGAGTAGTACATCGGAAAGCGCCACCATAGCTTCTTGTTATTTTAAAATCTACATATTCCACCTTGATATTTCTTTTTTCTAGTTCTTTTCCAATCGTATTTTTATATGCAGAATCCGTTACATATACTTTTTCATCAATAGGTAAACCATTTATGGCCAAATCTTGCGCATCTTTGTAACTTACTTTTATTTTATCCCAATCCTTTAATTCATTTGGAATCCCGTTCGGTAGTGAATCTTCATTCACAATCATCAGTCCGTCTCGGACAAAACTAATAGCACAATCTAGATGAAGTGTATTTTTTTCGAGTTTTACTTCAACTACTTTATAACCATCTGGTGTTAAATAATTACGGAGCCAATCGATTCCTTCTTTATTAGATGCTTGACCAGAGTTCCCAACAAAAATTGTTTTCCCGTACACAAGAATATCTCCACCCTCTAAAAATGGACCATTCTTGGAATTTATGCCTTTTGAAACATCGGGCTGTGGAACAGCAACATATGGATTTTTGTTCGCTTTTACCTCTTTTAAAAGGATACCCCTTGCTGGAAGCACTTCAAGTCTGCGGTAAGTTGATAAAAACGATCCTTCGATTATGTGATCTCCAATTGTAAAGAATGGATCTCTAACAAAGAAATTCGTAGCACCAGCTCCACCAGTTATACCATTTTCAGCTATACCTAATTTCTTTTCATCCTCCGTTAAAAGGCGTGGCATTTGGATGTCTACATCGTATTTCTGGAGTATTTTCTTAAACTCATCACGTTCTTTTTCCATTTTGATTTGAATATCGTTCATATCTTCCATCATGTTTGAGCCGCTATCTTCTGGAAAATAGACTTCAGATTGAGACATAACGACACGTTTTAATGGAGCAAATTCACTTTCAACATACACATTTCCTTTATTTTTTTCGTTTTCAGCTGAGACTTTTTCTGCTTTTGCTTTCACACCGTCTGAGCTTTTTGACTGCGAACAACCTGTTAAAATAACAGCCATTACCGCAGCAAAGCCAACTAAATTAATAAATTTTTTTCTCATTTCAATTAATCCTCCATTTTATTGTTTTGTCACTAATTAAAGATAGTAACTATTAAATCTTAAATATTTCTTAACTAATAGGATTTGGTTTTTTTTGTATTAAATTATGCCCAGTGCTGTTGAGAGGTTAAATGTGGTTTGCTTTTTCAACCTATAGTACTGGTGTTTTTTCAATCCCAATTCTTCGCTTATTTCTAAATCTTTTACGAATCGTGATGTAAGATATTTCATCCTGATAATATCTTGTTCAATTTCGTCTAAACTATTTTTTAACGCCCTTTCTATCTTCCGTACCATCAGTTCATTTAAAACTTCCTGATTCCTGAGAGAAGGAAAAAGGCCTGTTGCACCATTTGCCTCTTGTTCCTTTCTGTTTTCTACCTTCACCTTGAGAGCTCTATAAACCTTTAGCTCCTTTATCAGAGCATTCCCGACTTGTTTCTCATCGATTTCTGGCAGTAAACACAATTGTTCAGCTCCCATGTTTCTCAACCTCCTCCTATAAACAATGAAAGACATAGACCAGGGCAATTTTGCACCGATCTATGTCATATGATTTATTCTTCTAATGGAATGTCGATTCCGTAATTCTCTCCAAAATCTTCAATATACTCTTTCAGACTATCGGATACTGAATTTAACGGACTCAAAGGTCCCGATGTATTTTTTCTTTGCTGACTCCGTGTAGCAATCAAGCTGGATCACGTATGTTCCTTTGCCGGTACGTTTGCGAATTTCACTTACACTAAACGACTTTAGAGGCGTTGACGCTTTGAAGCTGCCCCTTTGTACAAGATTCGTATCAGTTAGCCCGCCATTGGATCTCTTTTTGTAAACGCCAGTGGTGTAGTAAAGCGTGCTCGATCCTTTCTTTTCAGCTCGCCAATCGACCGTTTTCGCTCCTGCATAGTAATTGGTATCATCCGTAAAGACTCGTGCTTGATGACCATAACCCTCGGTTTGCCAGTTTGACTAAACAGCCTGAGCAGACGGCGCATAAAGCACCGCCGCAATAATAATAGTTAGTGTGAGTAGTAGTTTCTTCATTTCATAACCTCCAATATTTATTCCCATATATGCTAAATAAATTTTTACATGGATTAAATTTGAATATATAGTATTATTAAACTTGTAAGTCTTTAATCCCAACTATAAAGGAGAGTCAAACTATGAAAATTACAAAAGTAATTGCAAGTTCATTTCTGTCATTCGCTTTGCTAATTTCTTCATCCGCTTTTTTTACTGCACAGGCAGAAGCAGCTACTCCAAATGAACAATGGAAAGAATGCGCTAATAAAGAAGTTGGCCCTTACAATTCAAGAAATGCAATCCCAGCAATCCATAACGATGGAACCCATAACTGGTACTTAAAAGGTGTGAGATCTTGGAAAGGTACTTGGTATGGTTATTATGAGCGTTGCTGGTACACAACATTGACGTGAATATTACTTTTAAAAGAGGGAAAATCCCCTCTTTTTTATTTATAGCAAGCTGCCATCAATAATCAGTACCATTTCTTCTTCGTTCGTTAAATACTCAAGGGCTTCTTCAATCGGAATTATTTTGTGATCATCTCTATGTTTAAAGGTGATGCAACAGTTCAATTTGTATGCCGTTTAAGCGTTTGTTTGCGATCTTTATAATTCAATTCCGATAAAATTTCTGCTATGCTTGAGTGCCGCTATACCCGTAGTTCCTGAACCCATGAATGGATCGAATACAATTGGCAACCAGCTAATACACATGGCTCTATCAGCTCCACTGGATATGTTGGAAAATGAGCAGCTTTGGTTGGCTTGGTTGCAACGGTCCAGACTGAACGCTTATTCCACTTATTCCTGATAGCTCTGCATGCTAAGTCACCATACTTCCCTTTGAATGAACCACTGGGCTTGTCCTCCGAGTACGGCCGTTCGAAATAAACCAATTTGCTCAATCATTCCGTAATCTCTTCCCCCCCAATAAGCTGTTAATTCACTTTACAATATTTGTTCATATGTTCATATGCTCATTCACACACACATTAGGGAGGTTAGCCCTCGCCAGCTGCTCTGCGAATTGCGGCGGAACACTATTCCACACCCTGCGTATTTGATCAGATTTATTACCGATGTTAAATGTATATCCAGGCGGGAACCCCTGCCCTGCAAATAGTTCGTTTGGTTGCAACATACGCAATCCGATGTCTGCGATCCTCTGGCCATTTGTGCAAACTGTTGTTAATGGGAAACGGCCTTTTGTTGTAATGGTATACAATGGCTCGTCTAATTGCTGGCCTATGCCTTGACCGTAATACTTAGTCAAAAAGGCAACGGTCACTAGTCCGAATCTATTGCCGCCAGCTGTGATCGTGTGTAATGGTCGATCAAGTGAAAGACCTTTTACATCCTTTTCTACTGCATATTAAAGTAATTAATGCGCACCGTTTAAGAAATACCCACGCTAGTGTACTATTATTTAAAGAGTCTCAATTTATTATGTTTCTGAACGTTTAGGCCACAGCCACATAGATACAACACACTCATACTATGTTCGACGTTTGCATCTATGCTCGTTTAATTATATGAAAAATTTGCGCAAAAAATTTAAAACGACAACTAGGAAAAAACAAAAAAGCCAGAAACATTGTTTTATCAACGTTTCTGGCTTTTTAACGGTTTTAAATAAATACGTCCCAGGAGAGATTCGAACTCCCGACCGACGGCTTAGAAGGCCGTTGCTCTATCCTGCTGAGCTACTGGGACATGATGTTATGTAGTGTGCTTTGGCGTATTACCTCAGCGACAAGATTTATTATATTACTATTGTTCTTTAAAGTCAACGGTTTTTCGAAAGTTTTTTCATAAGGGGCAAATGCTGCACCCTTATGAAATACCTTCCAATGTGACAGTGTTTTCGAGGTCTTGTATGACGTGACCTTCGTCCGTGAAAAACTGTACGTTTGCTTCGATTCCATCTAGTGTCAGTATAGCATAGCTGCGCTCTTTGCGCACTCTTGGCAGGTGCACGCTGCCTGGGTTAATGAGGAGTTTTCCTCTTAGCAGTTCACTGCCAGGGATGTGCGAGTGGCCAAAGCAGATAATGTCTGCGCCTAGCTCTTCTGCACGGTAGTAGACTTGGAGCAAGGATTGTTTGATGCCATGCAGATGTCCGTGAGTGAGAAATAGTTTTCCGCCTCCATCCAGTGGGAGCAGGAGTTCTTCTTCAAAATCGCCCATAAAGTCACAATTTCCTTTGACGACTTTGTATCCTTCGAGTGCTGGGTGGTTCGTTTCGAGTTCTGAATCTCCGCAGTGAATCATCATGTCCACTTCAGCCGCATGCCGTTTGGCAATGGTTTGAAGTTCGTCTGTGAGTCCATGACTGTCACTAATGATGAGTATCTTCATGGCTTCATTCCCCCTTATTCATTTGCGTCTAGCAGTGATGAAAGCTTTTGAAGCGCGACCGCTCGATGGCTGATCTTGTTTTTTTCCTCTGGTGATAACTCGGCCATCGTCTGGTCTTTGTCTTTGACGATGAAAATTGGGTCGTATCCGAAGCCGTTTTCGCCGATCGGTTCTTCTGCGATAAAGCCTTCTACTGATCCTTCTACCGTTTTTGTTTCTTTACCCGGTATACTGACAGCCAGGGCACATCTAAATCTAGCAGTGCGGTCTTCTTTTTCGATGCCTTGCAGCTCATTCAGCACCTTTTCCACGTTCTCGGCATCGTCTTTATGCTCGCCCGCGTACCTCGCTGAATAGACGCCAGGTTTTCCGCCAAGGTAATCAATCGACAGACCCGAGTCGTCTGCAATCACCATTTCACCTGCTTTGGCTTGAATGGCCTCGGCTTTGATGATCGCATTTTCTTCAAAGGTATGTCCTGTTTCTTCAATCTCTTCCGTAAATCCGATGTCCGCTAGTGTTTTGACCGTGAATCCTTTTGGCTCAAGAATGGCTTTGAATTCTTTCGCTTTGCCCGCATTGTGCGTTGCGATGATGGCAGTTTTCATCCTGATCAAACCCTTCTCTTTATTCGATAACTTCTCCTGTCACTGCTTTTTGCTTTTCAATTAATTCTTTGATGCCTTTTTCGGCTAAATCAAGCAGTCCGTTTAGTTGTTCTCTTGAGAATGTCGCTTCTTCGCCAGTACCTTGAAGTTCAACAAAGCGTCCAGCGCCTGTCATGATGACATTCATATCCACTTCAGCTGAAGAATCTTCTTCATAATTTAAATCTAACAGAAGTCCCTGTTTAGAATCAATTCCGACGGATATTGCGGCTAAATAATCAGTGATCGGATTTTCTTTCAAAACGCCTGCTGATTGAAGCTTTTGAATCGCTAGTGTCATGGCCACAAATGCACCTGTAATAGATGCTGTGCGTGTTCCACCGTCTGCTTGAATGACATCACAATCAATCCAAATGGTGCGTTCACCAAGCTTTTCTAAGTCAACGACTGCGCGCAGAGCTCGTCCAATTAAACGCTGGATCTCCATTGTACGTCCTGTGACTTTTCCTTTAGATGATTCTCTTATCGTTCTTTGAGCCGTTGCTCTAGGAAGCATGCTATATTCTGCTGTAATCCAGCCTTTTCCTTCTCCTCTTAAAAAAGGAGGTACGCGGTCCTCGATAGATGCGTTACAAATCACCTTCGTATTTCCCGCTGAGATTAAGACAGAGCCTTCTGGATGCGTGATGTAGCCTGCCTGTATTTCAATTTTTCTTAACTCGTCGTATTGTCTTTCATCTAATCTCATGTTTTACCTCCGTTACAATATACATTCCGCGCGGGTGTCAGCGGGGTTCTCCTATTAACTTTGACAACCTCGATCCGTTCTAATCGCTTGGAATAAAAAAGAGGCAGCGAATGTGCATGCCTCTTTTTCTCCATTATATCAATGTGTGACGTTAAAAACTACCTGTATTCACTTGTTCTGGTCTCGAAACTGGCTTTGTGAGTTCTGTTCCTTTTTCGTTCACAAGCTCTGCCTTTCCGTTTACCTTCACAGACACGCTTTTCACATCTGGCAGCTCTGTTAATGTCAGCACAATGCTATCAAGAACTTTTTGTGAAATGACTTTTTTCTTTTCATCTGCACTGCCAAAAATGGATTCATTGAAATCAAGTGTCACATGACCGTCTTTTACTTTCGGGACATCATTCAGCTTCACATCTTGATCAAAGTCTGTCAGCAATTGGCTTGTTTTGCTTGGCCCAGAGACGAGCTCATCAATGGCTGCTGTAATTGGATCATCATCGTCTTTTGGTGCTCTTTTGGTCACAGGGACATAGTACGTCTGTTTATCAGATTCAGCTAAATAGTAGACAGTCACAGGCTTTGTCGATGTCATATCAGCCGCAGCCTCGTGCTGAATATTAATGCCGTCCTCTCTGCTTAAATCATCTGAAATCGGCGTCCCATTCACAGGCATCTCTTTTAATTCATGGCCATTCATCTTTAATTTGACTTTGGCTACTGAATCAAACTGCGTTAATGTCCAAGTGACCGATTGCAAAATGCGCTGTTCGTCTTCTTTTTTATAGTTTTTGAATTCATTTGAGAAATCCACAACCGCAGTGCCATCTTTAATATCGACAGATACGCTCGTGTCCGCCGGCAGCACGGCTCTGAACCCATTTGGCATCAGGTTAGAAATCGGTCCCCCGTCTACGAGGTATTCAAGTGTTTGTTTCGCACTTCCTTCGTTTTTCGGCAGCGGAATGGATTGAGACACAACATACCCATTTTTATCAATTAAATATAATTCTCTCATGACGGTATCTGCTTGCTTCTCTTCTTTTCCTTCTTTGGCTGTTTGTTTCTCTTCTTTATTTTCTTTCACAAATGTGACATTTTGTGGTGGATCAATCTCTGTTTTCGCTTGGTCTGTTTGAAACAATCCGCATCCTGATAAAAGCATGGCTGACGCAATACACGTAACAGCTGCTGTAGTTCCTTTTTTCAGCATACTTCACCCTCCTCTAGTGGTTTGTACTAGTATGTATACGAGCTCCCCCAGAGGATTAGACCCTTTTCATAAAAAAATAACCCACTTCCATGAGAAGTAGGTTATTGCTGATATACGTGTTCAAGCGAAACCGTTTCGACCTTTCCTGGCAGGTAGCCGAACCAGTCTTGAGCGATGTTTTGAAAGTTTTGCTGCTGCCCTGTTGTATAAAAAGTATGAACAGGCTCTTCCTTCGAATCATTTAACAGCCCTTTATATGAAAGAATGGTGCTCGCTTCTCTCGCAGTCTCGTCTCCTGAAGAAATGATGTTGACGCCACTGCCCATAAAGCGCTGAATCGGTTCTTTTAAAATCGGGTAGTGCGTGCAACCAAGAATGAGCGTATCAATGCCTGTTTCTTTCATCGGTTCAAGAGAAGCCTTTACGACTTCATCTGCTGTATGATCTAAAAACGTACCACTTTCCACAAACGGCACAAGCATTGGACATGCCAGACTTTGAACAGTTAGTCCTGCTTTTAAAGAAAGCAGTGCTTCTTTATAGGCTTCACTTTTGATCGTATTGGCAGTGCCGATCACGCCAATATGCTGATTGTTTGTCACTTTGATCGCTGTGCGGGCTCCGGGCTGGATCACGCCAATGACCGGGATATCAAGTGTTGCTTTAATTTCATCAAGTGCTATCGCCGTCGCAGTATTACACGCAATGACAAGCATTTTAATATGGTGGTGTCTTAATAGGTAGTGCGCCATTTCCCATGTATATTGAAGAACCTCTTCTTCTGCTCGAGGGCCGTATGGACATCGTTTTGTGTCGCCTACATAAATAATTTTTTCTTTTGGCAGTTGTCTCATGATTTCCTTCGCAACGGTTAAACCGCCTACGCCGGAATCAATCACGCCGATTGGTTGATCCAACAAAATCGCCTCATTTTCTTTTCATTTGCTGCTGTAGTTTCGTTAAAGATTGGTTGAAAACGATGGCTTCTTCTTCTGAGAAAGCCCCTAGAAGTTCACTGACGTATTCTTGGCGTTTGACAATCACTTCTTGAATGATCCGCTCACCTTCAGGCAATAAATGAATGCGAACCACGCGGCGGTCAGACGGATCTTTCACCCGTTCAACAAGTTCACTTTTTTCCATTCGATCAATTAAATCGGTTGTCGTGCTGCAAGCCAAATACATCTTTTGTGATAGCTCACCTATTGTCATATCTCCGAATTCATAAAGCCACTGGAGCCCTACAAATTGAGGAGGTGTAATCGTATATTGATTCAGGATTTCTCTACCTTTTTGCTTAATGATTGCAGCAATATGGCGCAATGATTTTTCAATTTCTGCAACATGGCCTGACTCATTCGTTTCCATTTCATTGATACCTCACTATAGCATCTCACTTTGATTAAAACGTACATTCCTATTTTCCTCGTTTTTCAATGAAATTGCAAGAAGAGACTCATGGAAACGATATAGAAATAACCGGCTCCTCCCTGGTGCGGAAGGAAAACCGGCTGACGTTAGAGCTCTAGCTCACCCATACGCAGAAGCTCGACTACGGCCTGTGAACGACCTTTAACTCCTAGCTTTTGCATGGCATTCGAAATATGATTTCGAACAGTCTTTTCGCTAATAAAAAGCTCGCTTGCAATTTCTTTTGTTGTTTTATCTTGGACGAGCAATTCGAATACTTCTCTTTCTCTTTTGGTTAATAGCGGCTTGGATTGAAACTCTTTCTCCTTCAAGTATTGTAACCCTCCTTGCTAAGGTGAGAGCTCTAGTCTCTATAGAATGGGATTCTGTATAGTCGAGATATCATATGCCGGGTACTTGAGGTAGGTGACGTTAAAATCGAGAATTCCCGCAGATCAGCGTCCAATTTCCTCGCCTTCAAACCGCACAAAAAAGGACGAGTCCCCTATAGAGACATCGTCCTTTATCAAACAAGCTTTTAAAATATCGAAATGGCTCCTGTTAAAAGAGCAATAAGTGTTGTAAACAGGGCTGTGAGTACGGTCCATAGCAGTGCGTACTTTTGCAAATCACCAATATCTTTATTCAGCATACTCACAAGCAGTAATGTGGAAGCGACAAGCGGACTCAGTAAATGGACAGGCTGTCCGATAATAGAGGCGCGCGCAATTTCCACTGGATCAATTCCGTAAGCTGCACCGGCTTCAGCTAAGATTGGCAGCACCCCGAAATAATAAGCATCATTTGAAAGAACAAATGTAAATGGCATACTCGTCAAAGCGACAATGAGTGGAAAAAATGAGCTGTATGAATCTGGAATCATGTAAATGACCAAGTTAGCAATGGACTCCACCATTTTTGTTCCCGAAAAAATGCCTGTGAAAATTCCTGCTGCAAACACAAGGGTAATGACCGTTAAAGCATTTCCTGCATGCGATAAAATCCGCTCACGCTGATCTTCAACTTTTGGATAGTTGATCATAAGCGCAATGACAAAGCCAATGAGAAAGAGTACAGGAATCGGTACGATATCCAATACAAGTGTGACCATGACAGCAATCGTCAGGAAGAAGTTGACCCAAATCAAGTTTGGTCTCTTCATATCTGCAACGCCATCTTCAATTGATGCCGCCAATTCAGGAGAGATCGAGACCTCTTCTTTATACTGAATCTCGGCAACCCCAATGCGCTTCCGTTCTTTTTTTCCAAGAACATACGCTGTAAAAAGGATAAAAAGACCGCCCCCTATCATCGTCGGGAGTAATGGAATGAAGAATTCCGCTGCATCTAAACCAAGTGCAGCAATCGCACGAGTAGCTGGACCGCCCCAAGGCGTCATTCCACTCATAATGCCTAGTGATAATAATGAAATTGTCCCTAAAATCAGCGGGTTCATCCCAATTCTTAAGAAAAGTGGCAGCATAGCTGATACGGTAATCATGTACGTTGTCGTCCCATCACCATCTAATGCAACAAGCATAGACAAAATCGCTACCCCAAAAGCAATTTTGACCGGATCGCCTTTCACAAGACGTAAAATCAGTTTGATCAATGGGTCAAACAATCCGGCATCCAGCATGACACCGAAAAATAAGATGGCAAATAACAATAAAGCAGCAGATGGTGCAACGGTCTTGAGTCCATCAAGCATCATGTCCCCTAATCCGCTGTAAAATCCGCCAATTAATGCAAAGATGATTGGCACAACGGTGAGAGCCACCACCGGATGCATACGTTTTGTCATAATAAGAAATGTAAAAGTCACGACCATCAAGATCCCTAAAATAGCTAGCACTTCATATCCCTCCATCCTCTTCTTTACACGATCCACAAGCGCCCCTTTTGCACTTGCGGCCCGAAATGTTAGCGCTTTCTATTTCAAGGATATAATAGCTTTTTTTATAATGAAAATATCGATTTTTTCGTCTATTCAATAAATTTTTTTTATAATTAGCCTTGCTGACTTCTTAAAAACTCAATGAATGCTTTCACAACAGACAAATGAAGGGAATCTGGCTGGTACATGAGCCATGTATCTCTTAAAACAGGCTGTCCATCTTTATACGAAAGACCTTTTACAAATAGCTCATCACTTGGTCTGAGGCAAATTTCCGGGACAATGGCATAACCTAAACCATGCTTCACCATCTCTTTTGATGTATCTTGCCTGTCTGTCTCCATTGTCACAAGCGGAGGCATCGTGAACGTCTCCTGCCACCATCTGTTGATCAATCGTTTTAATGAACTATCCGTGTGATAGTCAATGAGCGGCAGTTTTGGTAGGTCCTTTAGCTGTATTTCTGATTTTGAAATGATACAAAGCCGTTCTTTATCAAGCAAAAATCGCTCTCCATTCCAGTCGTAATCTCCTCTTAAAATCCCTAAATGTACACTCGATGTACCTAATAAATCCATGACTTTTGTGCTCCATCCTGTGTTCACCATAAATTGAACATGTGGATACTGCTTAGAAAACTCTCTTAAAATTTCCGGCAGTTTATATTGAGCAAAGTTACTTGACACCCCTAGTCGGATCGTTCCTTTGACCTTTTTTTGCATATTGAGCATGCCATCTTTCGTTTGCTGGAGCTGCTTGAGCATGTCATTTGCGTATTTAGCCAAATATTCGCCCTCTGATGTAAATTCAATGCCTCGTTTTCTTTTAAAGAAAAGCTTCATGTCAAATTCCTCTTCAAGCTGTTTCAATCGATAACTTAAGGCAGGCTGCGAGACAAATAATTTTTCTGCCGCTTTTGTGATGTTCTTCTCTTCATATAGCACCTTTAAAAACCGCCAATCTTTCTCATCCATTGTGTGCCCTCCTTTTAACCTTGTTATAAAAATAATTTATCGATTTCTCTTAAAATAATGTATTTAACTTATTTCTTATTATACTTTACCATTTTGATTAGATAAATAGTAACTAAACAATTGAGGGTGAGAGCAATGAGAAAAGTTCCAATCACAATCATGCGAGGCGGTACAAGCAAAGGGGTCTTCATTCAAGCCAATGATGCACCTTACGAACACGATGAGCTCGAAGCATTTTTATTAGACATTATGGGCAGCCCTGACCAGCTACAGGTTGATGGAATCGGGGGCGGTAATTCTTTAACAAGTAAGGTGGCCATTATCGATAAAGCCACTCGTCCAGATGTGGATGTGAACTATACGTTTGCACAAGTCAGCATCAATGAAAGATTTGTCGACTTTAAAGGAAACTGTGGGAATATCTCATCAGCAGTTGGGCCGTATGCCATCATTAAAGGACTTGTCCAAGCAGTTGAGCCTGTCACAACGGTACGTATTCTGAATACCAACACGAATAAAATCATTGTGGCAGAGGTAGAAGTCGAGAACGGAGAAGTGAAATTTGAAGGACAGGCAGAAATTCCAGGAGTGAAAGGAACAGGTTCTCCCATTTATTTATCCTTTGAGAAACCTGAAGGGGCTGTCACAGGTAAAACCTTTCCGACTGGAAACAAAATGGATACGATCCAGACAAAGTTTGGAGAGATTCCGATCTCAATCGTTGACATTGCAAATCCAATCGCCTTTGTCCGTGCCAAAGATATTCAATTAAAAGGAACTGAATTGCCTGAGGAGTTTACAGACGAATTGCTGGATGATTTAGAAGAGATTCGTTCCATCGCTGCTGAAATGTGCCACTTTGCACCAAAAGAACTGGCCACATTACAGTCTCCAGCTGTTCCAAAGCTTGCAATTATTAGCGAGCCTGCTGATTATGTAGATACAAATGGAATATTGAGAAGAGCAGCAGATATGGACATCATCGTTCGGATGCTATCGATGCAAAGACCGCACCAAGCACTTGCCATTACCGGATCTGTCTGTGTGTCAGCCAGCTGTTTCATGGATCAAACGCTTCCGGCACAGCTTTTTCAAGGTCAAGATGATACACTTCGAATTGGTCATCCTGCTGGTATTATGCAAACTGAAATTGATATCTCACAAAACAGAGTGAAAGTCATTCGAACCGCAAGAGAAATCCTAGATGGAGTGGTCTTTACAAAAAAAGACTACATGGTTCAACCTCAAATCAAAAGAGAAGCATAAATGAGACGTCATCATGTCGACAAAGAGCTAAAATGAACTGATTTTAGCTCTTTGTCTTTTTTTCAGTTTGAAGATCTTAAAGCAACTCCGTTCTAACACCGAATGCAACGGTTTGTCTACACACTCATCGAACAAGAAATTGTCTACTTGGGCGGTGCATCAATATCTCCTGCTGAATGGGCTTTTATATGTCCTTGATCATCTTTTAACTGAATATGACCATAACGGTTCACACCACAGCAAATCCCTTCCTGCCATGTTTGCTTTTCACGATCTAATGAAATACGAAGCGGTTGATTCAGCCGATATAATCGTTTGTTATAGAGGGCTATGAGGGCTTCAAATCCTTCCATTTGCCAGCGTGCATGGTATTTTTCAAAGGCCGCTGCCAAATCTTTCACTAGCTGGTCCGCTTTCACCTCAGTCAGTTCTGATAGGCAAACGGTTTTATACGGAACGTGCTCGGGCTTTGTCTCTACATTGATGCCCACACCGATGTAAATGGCGCTGCGGTCTGCTTCAATTAATGTGCCAGATACTTTCGCTTCATTAATCAATAGATCATTTGGCCATTTGATTGCCAGTTGATCCTCTGCTCTCATGAGTGGTTTGAGTACATCATAAATGGCGAGTGCCGTCAGCGGGGCAATCGTTGATTGGGTGGAGATATCTACTGGCGGTTTTACTGTCATCGTGACAGCTACATTCCCTGTAGGCGTTTCCCACGGTCTGCCAAGCCTGCCTCTCCCTGCTGTCTGTTGCCGGGCATATACAGCAAATGAAGGGGTTTCTCCTTGCTGAATAAGCCTTTTCGCTTCATTATTTGTACTATCAATGGTGTCGTATTGAAAAATCTTCATGTGCTCTCCTTTTGTTTCATCTTCATATGATCTTTTTATTATAACAAAATGAAGCATTCACCCGTGATTCTTTAATGTCGCTGGGCCTGAAAAGTCTCTTTTTCCTCTTCTGTAAACGGTACAGGGGCACCGGTGTCTTTACTTATTTGCACCATGGTGACTGAGCCTGTAAAACACGGTTCTTGCTGTTCATTTTCTCCTAAATAATGAAGGATGAGAGAGCTTGATCCAACCTTTTCTGGCTTTACATACACACGCAGCCTCTCACCGATTTCCACTTGCTTGATGTAATCACATTGAAGGTTTGCCACGACCGTAATCGTCTCTCTCGCTCGCTTCATTCGTTTATCTACAATTCCCGTTTTTTGAAAGAAGGCAATCCGTGCCTCTTCAAAATACACAAACGGGGTGACATTGTTCATGTGACCAAACATATCCGTTTCTGAAAAACGGACGGTTGTTTCCACATAAAATCGAAACGATGCCCTCCACTCTTCAAACGGTTCTTCAATATATGACGGCAGCCTCATTTGATCCACTCCTTATTCGCAAACAAAACGCCTCTCCCGTATTGGAAGAGGCGTTTGTTATGTTTTTGCATCCAGCCTCTTGTAAACACTCATCATGATTGGCAAGGAGGACTGAATGTGATGTTATTCTGCGTGATCGCTTCCGAAGAAATTACGGAAAGCTTGTAATGTTGTATCTCGGTTAAGTGCTGCAATTGATGTTGTGAGCGGGATTCCTTTCGGACAAGCCTGCACACAGTTTTGAGAGTTCCCGCAGTTTGCAAGACCGCCATCACCCATAATTTCTTCTAAGCGGTCAGACTTATTCATTGCACCTGTCGGATGTGCGTTAAATAAACGAACTTGTGAAAGCGGTGCAGGGCCCATAAAGGAAGACTTATCATTTACGTTTGGACAAGCTTCAAGGCAGACACCACATGTCATACACTTCGAAAGCTCATACGCCCATTGACGCTTTTTCTCAGGCATTCTTGGTCCAGGTCCAAGATCATATGTGCCATCGATTGGCACCCATGCTTTGACTTTTTTCAATGAATTGAACATACGGCTTCGATCAACCTGCAAGTCTCTCACAACCGGGAAAGTTTTCATCGGCTGAAGACGAATCGGTTGCTCTAACTTGTCGATCAGTGCTGTACATGACTGGCGAGGCTTTCCATTAATGACCATGGAACAAGCGCCGCATACTTCTTCGAGACAGTTCATGTCCCAGTTGATCGCCGTTGTTTTTTCACCTTTTTTATTGACCGGGTTACGTCTGATTTCCATGAGTGCAGAAATGACGTTCATATTCGGACGGTAAGGGATTTCGAATTCCTCATCATAAGGCTTGCCATCTGCTGTATCTTGACGTGTGATAATAAATTGAATCGTGTTTTTTTCACTCATCTTATTTCTCCACCTTTTTCTTCGAGTAATCTCGTTTACGAGGTGCAATTAACGATACATCGACGTCCTCATAGTGGAATGCAGGTTTTTGGTTTTTCCCTTTGAACGTAGCCATCGTTGTTTTTAGGAATTCTTCATCGTTTCTTTCTGGGAATTCCGGTTTATAGTGTGCGCCTCGGCTTTCATTCCGGTTGTAAGCCCCAATCGTAATGACGCGTGCCAGCTGAAGCATGTTGTCAAGCTGACGCGTGAAGGCAGCGCCTTGGTTGCTCCATGAAGCTGTATCGTTGATGTTAATATGCTTATAGCGCTCCATTAGTTCTTCAATCTTCTCATCTGTTTTTAAGAGCTTCTCGTTGTAACGAACCACTGTAACGTTGTCCGTCATCCATTCTCCAAGCTCTTTATGAAGCACATATGCATTTTCTGTGCCATCCATGCTAAGGATGTTGTCCCATTTCTCCTGCTCTTTCTTCACGGCACTGTCGAATGTTGCAGATGATAAATCTTCTGCAGACTTTTCAAGACCGCTAATGTATTTCACAGCATTTGGTCCAGCAACCATTCCGCCGTAAATCGCAGAAAGCAATGAGTTTGCACCAAGTCTGTTTCCGCCGTGCATAGAGTAATCACATTCTCCGGCAGCAAACAAGCCCTTGATATTCGTCATTTGATCATAATCAACCCATAATCCGCCCATTGAATAATGAACAGCCGGGAAAATTTTCATCGGAAGCTTACGCGGGTCATCACCCATGAATTTTTCATAGATTTCAATGATTCCGCCAAGCTTAATATCAAGCTCTTTTGGATCTTTGTGAGAAAGATCTAGGTACACCATGTTCTCTCCGTTGATGCCAAGCTTTTGCTCCACACATACATCGAAAATTTCACGCGTTGCAATGTCACGCGGTACAAGGTTCCCGTATGCTGGGTACTTTTCTTCTAGGAAGTACCAAGGTTTTCCGTCTTTATATGTCCAAACACGTCCACCTTCACCACGAGCTGATTCACTCATGAGACGCAGCTTGTCATCTCCTGGGATCGCTGTTGGGTGAATTTGAATGAATTCTCCATTAGCATAATGAGCACCTTGCTGATAAACGATCGATGCAGCTGATCCAGTATTAATCATAGAGTTCGTTGATTTACCGAATACGATACCAGGGCCGCCTGTTGCCATGATGACAGCATCTGAACGGAAGGATTCGATTTCCATTGTCGTCAAGTTCTGCGCGACAATGCCTCGGCATACTTCCTCGTCATCTAAGACAGCGCCAAGGAATTCCCAGCCTTCATATTTCGTCACAAGCCCCGCTACTTCATAGCGGCGAACCTGCTCATCTAGTGCATATAATAACTGCTGACCTGTTGTCGCACCAGCAAATGCTGTACGGTGGTGCTGTGTTCCCCCGAAACGGCGGAAGTCCAGTAATCCTTCTGGTGTTCTGTTAAACATTACACCCATACGATCAAGTAAGTGGATAATGGACGGCGCTGCTTCACACATTGCCTTTACTGGCGGCTGGTTAGCTAAAAAGTCTCCGCCATATACCGTGTCATCAAAATGCTCATAAGGTGAATCTCCTTCACCTTTTGTATTGACCGCTCCGTTAATTCCGCCCTGTGCACAAACAGAATGCGAACGTTTCACAGGTACGATTGAAAATAGTTTAACAGCTGTTCCCGCTTCTGCTGCTTTGATAGTTGCCATGAGACCAGCTAAGCCGCCTCCGACAACGATGATGCTAGAATTACTCATTGTAGCCCCTCTCCCTCTTCTACTAATCTATTTCCTCTTAAACAAAAGCGAAAATTGCTCTTAGCCCTACATATGAAAGCGCTATAAATATACCTAATGTCACATATGTGGAGATTCTTTGTGAGCGTGGTGAAACTGTAATTCCCCAGCTGACAGCAAATGACCACAAGCCATTAGCAAAGTGGAAAATAGTAGATAAAACGCCGACAATATAAAAACCTAGCATAAATGGAGAGCTTAAAATATTCGCCATCATGTCATAGTTTACTTCAGCTCCAAGCTGCGCTTGAATGCGTGTTTCCCATACGTGCCAAGTGACAAAAATCAATGTGATGATACCTGTAATCCGTTGCAGTCTGAACAACCAGTTTCTTAAGTAACTGAAGCGAGACGTGTTGTTTTGTGCCGTAAAGGCTATGTACACCCCATAAACAGCATGATAGATCAGTGGTAAGAAAATCACGAACAGCTCAAGTGCATATCTGAATGGAAGCTGTTCCATAAAGTGTGCAGCTTTGTTAAACGCCTCTGGTCCATTCGTCGCAAAGTGGTTAATCACTAAGTGCTGTACTAAAAATAGACCGACCGGAATGACGCCAAGCAAAGAATGCAATCTCCGATAAAAAAATTCTTTGTTCCCCGACATTACTTTACCCCCTAGTAAAAAAAGTGCAATTGCTTGAAAATTGTCTTACCCCCGCTTCTTTCAATTGTAAGCACTTTATTCAAATTTATTGACAATTTCATTTTACTCCTATGTCAAAAAAGCGTCAAGAAACCGCGTACATAAATTAAAATTTTCCGAAATTTAAAAGTTTTAAATCAAAATTCGTTTTACTACAATAAGAATTTCTTAGACTTCAGGGAAAACTCTGTCATCATATGCCCACATAAGCTATAATAAATTGTTGAAAGAGGGGAGCCATACAATGAATAAATTCGAATCTAACTTAGAACAGCTAAAAGAAATTGAAGTCAATGGATTTGCCTACGAGCTGATACGCGAAGTTCTGCTGCCTGACATTCTTGGTCAGGATCATTCATCTATGATGTATTTTGCGGGTAAACTGCTTGCTCGTAAATTTCCTCAAGAGTCATGGGAAAAGATCCCCGAATTTTTCCATGATGCCGGATGGGGAACTCTCACGATGGTCCATTCTAAAAAACAGGAAATTGAGTTTGAGCTCGAAGGTCCACTTGTATCGAATCGACTCAGCTATCAAAAGGAGCCATGCTTTCAAATGGAAGCAGGTTTTATCGCTGAACAGATTCAGCTTCTCAATGAGCACGTGGCTGAATCCTATGAACAAGTAAAAAAGCGTGCTGATAAAGTCATTTTAACCGTTAAATGGGATTTAAGAGACCCTAGCTAACACTGCTTATGAAAGGCGAGGACTTCGTGTCACGCCTTTTTTATATACCCTTCTATCATAGCATACACACAGAAGCTGGATTTCCTTTCATCAGAAAAACATCTACCCCCATTCGGAGTAGATGCTCCTTGTTCATTTTTTACTTTTTTGATATGTCGTTAAGTATCCCTTCACCTTTTCTGCGTCTGGCTTTAACTCATTTTTTGTTTCGACAAGCGGACTGACTGTGGATGAAGCCTTGTTTTTATGACCTTGATAGAAGTTGACGAATTCCTCTTGATTGATTGAGTAAAGGATGGCTTTTCGTAATTCTTCACTTTTTGCCACTTCGCGTTTAGATGTGTTAAATAATAGATAAGCAACCGCATTGCTCTGATTTTTTTGCAAGGCGAGCTTGCTGTCTTTCTCGACCACATCATATTTTGTTTCAGGAATACCATTAAAAATATGAATTTCACCATTTCGAAGTGCAGACAGTGCACTATCAGGATTTTCAATAAATCGAACGGTGACTTGAGAAATGTTTGGCTCGTTCTCTGTGCCTTTCATATATGCAGGGTTTTTATAAAAAACGGCTTCATAATCGTTTTTATACGATAAAATGTATGGACCACTCGCAAACAATTGATTGTTATACATTTTTCCTTCCGTGATTGTACGCTGATCACCATATGGGATATCCTTTGCTGGATCAAAGGCATCCATATCATATGTGTTTACACGCTCTATCTGTTTCTTAGAAACAATTCCTGCTGATTGATGGGCTAAATAATTTAATACTTGCGGGAATGGCTCTGTTGTCGTGATCTTGACCACTTGATACGCACCTGCTTGATTGTCTGCATCTTCTTTATCTTTTACGAGCTTTTGCACCTTCTGTTGCACATCTTTTTCTAATTCTTCTTTGATCGTACCGCCATTACCAGATGTTGCTTTCAGTTCAGATAGATCGGTAACAACCTCTGCGCTTTGAATATGCTCATGCAATGAGTATGTACGATGGTCTGGTACTGCGTTTTTATCCTTGGCTCTGTTCAGCGAAAAAACCACATCATCTGCACCTACGCGTTCACCCGAATCCATCGCTTTTTTATTCTCCACCTTTGCAAAACGGATATCGTCTCTTAATAAGAAGTAATAATGTGTTTTATCTTTTGCTGCGGCATGATTCCAAGAAAGTGAACCTTTTGATGTGACTTTATCATCATCTGTCAAATTCACAAGTCTTACATACATATTTGTATTCAGTGTATTAATTGATCCATCATTGCCTTTGATCGGATCAAGCGATGTAAGGGAAGCCAGTGCCTGCTGCGTGATGAGCGGATCTTTATTTCTTTTGGATGAATCGTTAAAATCAATTGATTCCCATGCAACTGCCCGAGATTTAGCTAGACGAACGGTCTTCTCATTGATCACACCTTTGTTCACACCTTGAGCTTTCAATGAATTGTAAAGCGGCGCAATATAGGCCTTATCAAAGACGAGACGCTTTTCTAATTCTTGATACGTTTGAATGTATTCGACAGGCGTTTCTGTTGCTGCTTTGTCAATCAATTGATCGATTTGTTTATCTGACATGATGCTGTTATCAGCACCGGTTTTAAACAGGCCACGAACCGCATAATCAGGGTTCCCCGTCACAGTCGTCCAACTCGAAAGAACAATGTCATAATTCCCGGCATCCTTTTGAGCTGTATAGCTGCCATAATCAGGCTGAATATTGAGTTTTACTTTAAATCCACTCTTGACCAATTGATCTCGAACAATATTCAGGTCATCTTCACTGCTACTCATTCCAAGTAATTCAATGGTTTCTTTCGACGCTTGACTACCTTCTTCATTTCCTACACTTGACTTCGTATTGACACAGCCTGCTAATACGAGAAGCAATATGATGAGCAATGGTAATACACTTTTTTTCATAATATTTCCCCCTTGTGTTTTTACATTTCATCTAATTTTGGATCTAACGCATCCCGTAATGCGTCACCTAAAAAGTTAAATGATAAGACAAGCATGATAATGGCGAGCCCTGGAAAAATTGCTAGATAGGCATGAGATTCTAGATAGGTACTCCCCGCTTTTAATATATTTCCCCATTCCGGAATATGAGGTTCAACGCCAAGGCCCAAGTAACTCAAACTACTTGTCGCAATCACTGCCGACCCAATTGTCAAAGTGGCTTTCACAATCATCGGCGCGAGTGCATTAGGGACAATTTCTTTAAAAATAATAGACCAATCACTAGCACCTAATGCACGGGCTGAGTGAACATATTCGAGATTAGAAATCATCATGACATTGGCACGCATTGTTCTGGCATAGGTCGGAATCGCTCCTACACTAAGAGCAATGATCAAGTTCACAATATTGGCTCCAAATGCTGCAATGATCGCGATCGCCAGCAATATGCCAGGGATGGCATAAAGAACATCCAGCAGCCGCATAATGACATGATCTATTTTTGGCGTGTAGTATCCTGCAATCGCCCCCAAAAAACCTCCAATGACAGCTGGAATAAGGGTTGAAATGCAGCCAACGAGTAAGGAAATTCTTGCCCCAAAGACAATTTGCGAAAATACATCACGGCCAAATTGATCAGTTCCAAGTGGATAAGCAAGACTTGGTGTTTGCAAAATAGCACCATATTGATTTTCAACCGCCAAGTCATAATCGAAGGTAAACACACTCCACATTGACAGAGAAAAAACAAAAACAATGAACAACAGTCCTAGCATCGCTGCTTGGTTTCTCGTTATTTTCTCCCAGATGGAACGCCATTTTTCAAAACGATATTTTTTGATATGTCCTGTTTTCACCACAAGCTGTATCGCAAGAAGAAGAGCAAATACGTTGCCCATCACAGATGAAAACACAAGGGCAATAGCAAAATATGTTCCTGCTACCGGTGATACCTTTCTATCCTCCTGCTTGATGACAAACACAAATACTGCCGTATAAAAGAGACCGATGACAAGCAGAATCAGCATAGCAAGTGGAAAGGAATCCGTTACATAGGGTTTGAATAAATTAAGAGCGGACAAAGCCATGATCACGATATGATTGATCAGCATGTAAAAAGCAAATATATATGCCAGAGATTTTCTTTCTTTTATGAGACTAAAGGCAAAAACGGTGATGATGAGATGACCGGCCAAAAGACTCAACAGCTGCACATAACCTAGACGCCTCGTGAAGGTTTGAATTACACCTGTCTTTTCTAGATCATTCTTCATTTTCCATGTAATACTGACTTGAATAAGCGAAAAGAAAAGGTAAATAAAAGATACACTGAACATCAGTGGCTTCACGGTTTGATTCGCAATATCAACGCTGTTTATAAAGAAAAGAATGGTCATGACAATTGATGCAACAGATGTGAATTTTGCGCCAATATACTCGATAGACCGCTTTTTCACGTGATGCTGCTCATGAGAGTGAATCGACTTCATCGTTGCTGACATTCCTACACCTACTTCAATATTGTTTCATCTTTGATCTAATACGAGGATCAAAAAATGCATATAAAATATCAATGATGACATTCACGACGGAGATGGTAATCGCCACATATACAACCCCTCCCAAAATACTCGGAATATCAGGAATAAACTGCTTATCAACAATATAGCTTCCAATCCCACTAATGTTGAATACCTTTTCTGTAACAGCCGCTCCTCCAAGCATGCCGCCGAAAAGCAGTCCAATGACGGTAATAATCGGAATCATGGCATTGCCAATTCCATGTCGCCATAGAATATACTGCTGACTTAGCCCCTTTGCTTTTGCTGTAATCATGTAATCTTCATGAATAACTTCGAGCATAGATGACCTGGTCATCCGAGCAATCGAGGCAGTTAACCCCGTACCAAGGACAATGACTGGCATGAGTAACGATAACCAATTTTCTGGGGAATACGTGGCGGGAAGCCATTTCCATTTAATCGAAAAGTTCAAAATGAAAATGAGTCCTTGCCAAAATTTTGGAATAGACAACCCAAGTAATGCGATAAACATGAACGAATAATCAAAAAATGAATACGGTCTTGTTGCAGAAATAACCCCTATTGGAATGGCAATCACAATCGCCATGACGAGTGACCAAACAGCTAATGTGAGCGTGATAGGAAATTTACTCGCTATGCTTGTTGCCACTTCTTCATTTCCGGTAAACGATTTTCCTAGATCAAATGTGAAAAGTCCTTTTAAAGCATTCCAAAGCTGTTGGATATATGGTTGATCTAGACCATATAGGTGATTAAAAGCGGCGATTTGCTCCTTTGTTGCGGATTCTCCAAGAATATTTACTGCTGGATCAAATGGAGAGAAATAGAGAATGGTAAAGACAAGAATGACTACACCGATAATCACCAATACACTCATAAGCAGCCGTTCAACAACATATTTCAAGAATGCATGCCGGTATAAAAAAAGCAGAATGTACATTGGTAAGCCTGGAATCAATGTCACCATAAGAAAAAGCCGGTTAGATAATAGTGAAGCAAAAACCGTGTGAAACGTGACTTTCGACTGACCTTGTTTTTTGAGCTCTTCCTCAACCTTCAATTTCACTGTTTTTTGAAAGGCTTCTTCTGTCCACTGGTGAGTGAGGCTGTCGATCTCATGTGGATCTATTTTTTCATGGAAGAATTCTTTTTTCCTCAACACTTGCTGCTGAATATCCGCTCTCATTTTCTCTTTAACACCGGAAACATCTAAACGAGCCTTCACTTCTTCTAATACATGAATATATGTATCTTGTTTACTCTTATGTAAATAATAAAAAAACACAAACAAATGCACGGGTAAACCAACAATCCACAGCACTAATTGATATGCGCGGCGCGATTGAATGTCTTGAAATATTCGACTAACCCAGGATGGATGAGATACGCCGCCAATCTCATCATGTTTTACAGCTACCATTCTCGACAACCCATCGTTCCCCCTTTCACATGAATGTTCGTTCCAAAAAGTTAATTGCATTATTCCGATCTGTATAGTAAAGTTTATGCTAGCTTCATTTGAAAGTCAATATCCATATCATACAGGTGGTGGAAAAAATTGAAGGATTTAGCACCTCTTCTAACAGTGAAGGATTTACATATATCTTTTCACACACGAGATGGCGAATTAGAAGCTGTCCGTGGCATTAGCTTTGAAGTAAACAAAGGAGAAACACTTGGTATTGTCGGGGAATCAGGAAGCGGGAAAAGCGTAACAGCCCGGAGTATTTTACAACTCCTTCCATCACCTCCTTCTTTTTTAAAATCAGGAAGCATCACCTTTCAGGGGGAAGAACTCACAACAAAAACGGAAAAAGAAATGCAGGCTGTAAGAGGGCGGGATATTGGCATGATTTTTCAAGACCCTATGACGTCTCTCAATCCAACGATACGGATCGGCCCCCAAATCGCTGAAAGCTTGATCAAACGCAAGAAGCTTTCAAAAGAAGAAGCCAAACGACAGGCCATTGACCTGATGAAACTTGTAGGAATTCAGCATAGTAAGGAGCGCTATCAGCAATATCCGCATGAATTTTCTGGCGGTATGCGTCAACGGATCGTCATTGCCATCGCTTTAGCCTCTCAGCCAGCCTTGCTTATCGCAGATGAACCAACAACTGCACTCGATGTGACGATACAAGCCCAAATTTTACATGTGATGAAGGATATTCAAGAACGATTTGGGACATCGATTATTTTCATCACACACGACCTAGGCGTTGTTGCCGGAATGTGTGATCGAGTGGTTGTGATGAAAGAAGGAAAAATTGTCGAATCCAATACAACAGAAGAATTGTTTGAAAACCCTCAGCATGAATATACAAAACAGCTTCTCAATTCTTTGCCTCGTTTACATGAAAAGAAAAAAAACAAGAAAGATTTTGATGCCATACATATCAAACATCATCCGCCTTTACTGAAAGTTAAATCATTATCTCAGCACTTTCAAATCGGTAAAGGGCATGTGCTAAAAGCGGTTGATCAGATTGATTTTTTGATTAAACGCGGAGAGACACTGGGGCTTGTTGGCGAATCAGGTTCAGGGAAATCAACCACTGGCCGAGCGATCCTGCGCTTAAACGAACCAACAGATGGAGATATCTTATTTCAAGGCATTCCAGTCCACCGTCTGTCGAAAAAAGAAATGAAAACGATGCGGCGGCATATGCAGATGATTTTTCAAGACCCTTATTCATCTCTAAATCCTCGCTTTAAAGTGCTGGATATTATCGGACAGGCGCTTGATCTCCACAGGTTAAGCACAAACAACACCGAAAGAAGAAAAAGGGTGGAAGCACTGCTTGAGATGGTTGGCCTCAAGCCGTCACATGCCGATCGGTACCCTCATGAATTCTCCGGAGGACAGCGCCAGAGAATTGGAATCGCAAGGGCGCTTGCCGTCGAACCACAATTGATTGTATGTGATGAACCTCTGTCTGCACTTGATGTTTCTATCCAAGCGCAAATCGTACGCTTATTAGAGGATCTTCAGAAAAAGCTTGGGTTGACTTATTTATTCATTGCACACGATTTGTCGATGGTGAAACATATTAGTGACCGAGTGGCTGTGATGTATGCTGGTAAAATTGTTGAATTAGCCGAAAGTGAGGAGCTTTACAACAATCCGCAGCACCCCTACACAAAATCGTTACTTTCAGCTATCCCTATACCTGATCCTAAAGTGGAAGCAAAGAAGGAAAGGTTCGTTTCGGCAGAACAGATGGACGAAGATCCTTATCATTTACAGAATGCAGAGTTAGTAGAAATATCAAAAGATCACTGGGTTGCCATTCCAACAGCACAATAAAAAAGAGGTGTACCCGCTACAATGGGTACACCTCTTTTGTTGTTTAAGAATGAGCAGCGGCGCTCACCTTTGATAATTCAAACGCATCATGAAGGGCTTCTACCGCTTTCACCATATCTTCACGATCAACGACTGTTGAGACTTTGATCTCAGACGTACTGACCATTTTCACTTGAATGTCTTTTTGAGCTAACACAGCGAACATTTCAGCCGCAACGCCTGGGTTTGAAACCATACCAGAACCCACGATGGATACTTTGGCTAATTTGCTTTCTGTCTCAATCTGCTCATAACCAAGCGCACCTTTGTATTCTTCTAATACTTCAACTGTTTTAGACAAATCATCCGTTTTCACAGAGAAAGAGATGGAGGTCTGATTGGTGCTTGTGACAGACTGAATGATGATATCGACATTGATATTTTGCTTTGCAAGTGTCGTAAAAATCGTCGATAGCGTTGTTAAACCGCTTGAAAGGCCGCATACCGTCACGCGTGTCATCTGATCTTCAAATGCAATGCCTCTTACAACTAAATTTTGTTCCATGGATGATTCCTCCTCAATTAACGTACCCGATTCATTTTCAATACTAGAACGGACTTCTAGTGGGATTTGATAATTTTTTGCAAATTCGACCGCTCTCGGATGCAGCACACCTGCTCCTAAATTGGCTAACTCAAGCATTTCATCGTATGAAATTCCTGCAAGTTTTCGCGCAGATGGCACATAACGAGGATCTGTTGTAAACACACCTGGTACGTCCGTATAAATATCACATTTGTCCGCTTTGAGTGCCGCAGCTAGTGCCACAGCAGTCGTGTCTGATCCACCACGCCCAAGTGTTGTAATATGTAGATCATCCGCAATTCCTTGGAAACCTGCTACAACGACGACTTTTCCCGCACTCAGTTCTTCTTTGATTCTTGCTTCATCGATGTCCACGATTCTTGCATTTCCGTGCACCTTCTCTGTTTTCATCCCAGCTTGCCAGCCTGTAAAGGAAATGGCATCATAACCTTTTGCTTGGAGTGCCATTGCTAATAATGAAATGGTCACCTGCTCACCAGTTGTCAGTAGCATATCCATTTCTCTTTTGCTTGGATCATCTGTGAGTTCTTTCGCTAGGTCTACTAGAACATCCGTTGATTTGCCCATCGCAGACACAACCACGACCACATCATTTCCTGCCTCGCGTTCAGCGATGACTCTCTCTGCGACATTGCGAATTTTTTCTGTCGATCCAACAGATGTTCCACCAAATTTTTGTACAATTAGTCCCATGTCTACCACCCTTTTTCAAAAGATCACGTGTGAGAGAAGAGGCTGCGGAGACTGCTCTGTTCACTGCAAATAAAAAAGCAATGAGAGAACAAATCTCCCATTGCTTTAAAATCATCATCAAACGATGCAAACAATGAGATAGCCCTCCAAGAAATGAATTCTTGACAGCCCTACATTTCTTCAATGTACAGCCAGCGAATAAAATGAGTGGATTTTATTCACTTCGGCGACGCTCCCCTTTCAGCCCTCTTCCTAGATCCCCTCGATCTCTGAAGGCTTACTCTTGAAGTTCGCACCTCTATCTTCAACAAACAACACGTTCATTTATTAAATTAGTCACATCTTAACAGACTTTTGGAAAAAGTACAATCTATTTTTTTAATGCCTCCATTAAAAGTTCAGCCGTTTGTTTCGGAATACCAGCGTCCTGAAAATCCTGGATAGAGGCTTCTTTCATCTTTTTCACAGAGCCAAAATGTTTCAGCAACTGCTTTTTGCGCTTTTCCCCGATACCTGGGACATCGTCTAGAATAGACTGGAATGCATTCTTCCCGCGCAGCTGCCGATGAAAACTAATCGCAAATCGGTGCACTTCATCTTGAATACGCTGCAATAAATAAAAGGCCTGACTATTCCGCTCCAGCGCAACAATTTCAAGCGTATCACCCATCATAAGATTCGATGTCCTGTGTTTTTCATCTTTCACTAGACCTGCCACAGGAACAGACAGATTTAATTCATTTTCGAGCACATCTATGGCTGCGTTGATTTGTCCTTTTCCTCCGTCGATTAAAATCAAGTCAGGAAGCGGCAGTTCATCCTTTAACACACGGGTATACCGCCTTCTAATGACTTCACGCATGGAAGCATAATCATCGGGCCCCTCAACGGTTTTAATTTTGTATTTTCGGTATTCCTTTTTATACGGCTTCCCGTCTTGGAAGACAACCATAGCGGATACGGGGTCTGCTCCTTGGATATTGGAGTTATCAAACGCCTCAATCCGGTATGGCATATAAATATTGAGTGCATCGCCAAGCTGCTCCACTGCACCAATTGTCCGTTCTTCATCACGCTCTATAAGCGAGAACTTTTCTTTGAGAGCAATTTTGGCGTTTTGGTGGGCAAGTAAAAGCAAATCCTTTTTCTTTCCTTTTTTCGGCTGATGAACATTCGTTTCAAGCAATTGCTCAATCATCTCTTGATCGACGCTGTCCGGCACCAAAATTTCTTTCGGAAGAAAATGGTTGTTCTTTTCATAAAACTGCCCCATAAACGTGAGAAATTCTTCCTCAGGGTCTTGATACATCGGAAATAGGCTGACATCACGTTCGATTAATTTCCCCTGTCTGATGAAGAAGACTTGGACACACATCCAGCCCTTATCATAAGCATAGGCAAACACATCACGATCGGATAAGTCACTCATCGTCATCTTTTGCTTTTCCATCGTTGAGTCAATGTATGCGATTTGATCTCTCAGTTCTTTTGCCCGCTCAAATTCTAATTGTTCGGCCGCTTCTTGCATCTTTTCTGTTAATTCTTTCTTGATTTGCTGATGTCCTCCGTTTAGAAATCTTGTGATTTCGTCGACGAGCTGTTTATTCGTTTCTTCAGAAATGTCATACACACACGGAGCAAGACATTGTCCAAGATGATAATAAAGGCAGACTCGGTCAGGGAGTGTCGCACATTTTCTAAGTGGATATAAACGGTCGAGCAGCTTTTTCGTTTCTCTTGCTGCTTGTACGTTCGGATATGGACCGAAGTATTTCCCTTTATCCTTTTTCACATTGCGGGTGACAATCAGCTTAGGGTGACGTTCATTCGTAATTTTAATAAAAGGGTACGTTTTGTCATCCTTGAGCATGACATTGTATTTCGGGTCATATTTTTTGATTAAATTCAGCTCTAAAATAAGTGCCTCAATATTTGAAGAGGTGACAATGTATTCAAAGTCTTCGATTTCACTGACAAGCCGCTGCGTTTTGGCATCATGAGATCCTGTAAAATAAGAGCGGACCCTATTTTTTAATACCTTTGCCTTTCCCACATAAATGATCGTATTTTGTCTATCTTTCATTAAGTAACAGCCTGGTTGATCAGGTAAGACTGACAGCTTTTCTTTGATCAATTTGTTCATATTTTCATCCGTCCTTGTTTTCCACTTTCACTCCTTCTAGTGTATCACGAACATTTGTTTTATACCACGATGAAAGAAAAGCGGCTCTCGACTATACGAGAACCGCTTTTGAGATCATGCCACGCGGGCATAGATCGGTTTATAGATGTTTGTTTACAAGCTCAGCTAGTGCTTCTTTTGGTTTGAAACCAACAGACGTTTCGACGACTTCACCGTCTTTTAAAACAAGAAGTGTTGGGATACTCATAACGCCATATTTACCAGCAGTTTCTTGGTTATCATCCACATCAATTTTTACAATTTTCATTTTATCGCCCATTTCTTGATCAAGTTCTTCAAGAACTGGAGCAATCATTTTACAAGGTCCGCACCAAGGTGCCCAAAAGTCTGCAAGAACAACACCTTCTGCAGTTTCTTGTGAAAATGTTGCGTCAGTAGCTTTTACGATTGCCATTATTCATTCCTCCAATGTAAATTATGCTTTTTAGTATAGCATCTACCAATGTGACTTGCGAATGAAATGCTTACGAATCATTTTTTATGAAATGAATTAAAAAACAAACCGTATAATCGCACCAATAACAACAATCGCACCGATGATCATCAGAATGGTTCTAAGCATATGACATAACTCCCTTTCCGCTTCATTTACAATGTATGATGCCCCAACATTCTTCTCATCAAACATTGAAATATGCGATCAAGCCAGATCGACGGTCAACATTACAACCGACATAGGCGGCAGATCAATAGTCAGCTCGCCGTGCTTAACAGCAAATTGCCGAAAGTCCTCAGGCTGAACGGAATGAGGATCATCGAACGTGTTGTGCGCATTCATCTGATCAGCAGTCAGCACACGGCCAGTGACCTTCGTTTTTGCATCGATTCCCTCTATCGCAAGAGATACGTCTGCTTTTTCATGGGGATTCACATGACATAAACTAATATGCATCTTGTCAGATGAGCGCGAGGCTGACACACTAACTTGAGGGATTTTTTCACCCCGGCGTTCATATGAAGGCGCATTCAATTCTACTTCAAGCGCTTCTTCTTCTTGATGCACTTGAAACATGTGAAATACATGATAGGTAGGTGTCAGGAGCATCTTTTCGTCCTGCGTTAACACCATCGCTTGCAGCACATTGACGGTCTGGGCAATATTCGCCATATGAATCCGCTGGCAATGGCGATGAAAAATATGAAAATGCAAGGCACAGACTAGAGCATCTCTTAATGTGTTTTGCTGATACAAAAACCCTGGATTTGTCCCCGGTTCTGGATCATACCATGTCCCCCATTCATCAATAATCATCCCGATTCGCTTGTCTGGATCATAACGATCCATGATTTTTCCGTGTTCCACGACAAGCCGCTCCATTTCAGACGCCTTTTTCAGCGTTGTAAACCACTCATCCTCATCAAAATCGGTCGCAGACCCTTTTTTCTCCCATGTTCCTGGGACCGTATAGTAATGCAAACTGAGCCCATCCATCCAAGGCGCTGCGCGCTCCATTAATACTTTTGTCCAATTCACATCATTTGAATTCGCACCGCATGCGATTTTGTAAATGCGCTGACCAGCAAATTCTCTCACATACGTTTGGTAGCGTTTATATAAGTCTGCATAATACTCTGGCGTCATATTTCCACCACATCCCCAGCTTTCATTGCCTACACCAACATACGTCAGCTCCCACGGTTCTTGTTTTCCATTTTGAATCCGCCAATCCGACATAGGTGTCCCCTTAGGAAATGTGATATATTCAATCCATTCTGCTAATTCTTGAACAGAACCGCTTCCAACGTTTCCACAAATATAAGGCTCACATTCAAGTAATTCACACAGTCTCATAAATTCATGTGTACCAAACGCATTTGATTCAACGGTGCCACCCCAATGAGTATTCACCATCGGCTTTCGTTCACTCAGATCACCGACGCCGTTTGCCCAATGATACTCGTCTGCAAAACAGCCGCCCGGCCACCTCAGCACCGGGATATGTAAGGCTTGAAGTGCCTTTAGTACATCGGTACGCATCCCCTCAATATGGTCAATCGATGAGTCTTTCCCTACCCAAATGCCGTCATAAATTCCTCTTCCTAAATGCTCTTGAAAGTGTCCATAGATGTGTTTAGAAATGCGTCCAATCACTTCATTCACTTTTACTGTCCCATTCACTTGTAAACCGCTCCTTTGTTTCGTGATGACATACAAAAAAACCCAGAATACCTAGGCATTCTGAGTGTATGAGCGTTAAGAATGGATATTCATCTTTTTTAACTCTTCATTTAAAAGCGGAACGACTTCGAATAAGTCACCGACAATTCCGTAATCGGCAATTTTGAAGATTTCAGCTTCTGGGTCTTTGTTGATCGCAACAATGACTTTACTGTTGGACATACCGGCTAAATGCTGAATAGCTCCTGAAATCCCGCAGGCAATGTAAAGGTCAGGTGTGACGACTTTACCGGTTTGACCAATTTGCAGGGCATAATCGCAGTAGTCAGCGTCACATGCACCACGCGAGGCACCGACTGCTGCGCCAAGCGTTTGGGCAAGTTCTTTCAGCGGTTCAAAGCCTTCTTTGCTCTTGACCCCCCTGCCTCCTGCGACAATGACCTTCGCTTCAGATAAATCTACACCTTCTGATGTTTTTTTAATGACTTCCTTCACGATCGTTCTTAGGTTTTGAATATCGACAGAAACTGGCGTCACTTCTCCGCTGCGTGACGCATCACGCTCCAGCGGTGCCACGTTGTTTGGACGGATAGTAGCCAAAAGCAGACGATCTGTTGAAATGACTTTTTCAAAAGCTTTTCCTGAATAAATCGGTCTCGTGAAAACAAGATGTTCACCGGTAACGCTTACATCTATTGCATCTGAAATTAAGCCTGTTTGCAGGCGTGCAGCTATTTTTGGTGACAAGTCTTTTCCGATCGATGTATGACCGAACAGCACTGCATCAGGATTGACTTGATCTAATATTGCTTGAAGCGCCTGCGCAAAACCATCAGACGTATAATAAGAAAGATGCGGGTGCTCGACGATCATCACATGATCCGCTCCATAATAAAGCAGTTCATCCGCTTGGTCTTTGACGTGATCCCCTATTAAAACGCCAATCACTTCACCGCCATCAGCCACCTCGTGAGCGGCAGCAATCGCTTCAAAAGTCACATTTCTTAATTTACCGTCACGACTTTCTCCAAGTACAACAACTTTTTTACTCATCCTTTAAGCTCCCCCTTGTTCTCGTGATATCGTAAAGTGGATGTTTAGATGACTTTTGCTTCATTTCTTAGCAGGTCTGTCAGTTCCTTGACCTGATCCTGAAGCTCGCCGCTCAGCACCTTGCCACCCTCTTTTTTCTCCGGTAAAAAACGTTCAATGGTTTTGATTTTATATGGCACATCGTCTTCATCTAGATCTAGATCGTCTAATTCTAATTCTTCTAAAGGCTTTTTCTTTGCCTTCATGATGCCTGGTAACGATGGATAACGAGGCTCATTGAGACCTTGCTGCGCGGTGACCACTAGCGGGAGCTCGGCAGAAATCACTTCTACATCACCCTCTGCATCTCGCTCAATTGAAGCTGAGCCGCCGTCGATTTGAATACTTGTAATGGTTGTGACATATGGAAAACCGAGTAATTCAGCAAGACGCGGGGCCACCTGTCCAGACCCGCCGTCAATCGCTACATTCCCTGCTAAGATCAAGGAAGCTTCTTTATCCTTGAGATAGTGATATAGAATTGTAGAAGCGGAAAACTGATCCCACTCCTCCAAATCATCTTCAACATTTAATAAAACGGCTTGATCGCAGCCCATTGCAAGTGCTGTTCTAAGTTGCTTCTCCGCATCTTCATTGCCAACTGTCACGACCGTTACTTCTCCCCCGTGCTTATCCCGAAGCTGAATCGCTTCTTCAATTGCGTACTCATCATAAGGATTAATAATGAACTCTGCCCCATCTTCTTGAATAGCACCAGACTGAATAGAGATTTTCTCTTCCGTGTCAAACGTACGCTTCATTAAAACAAAAATATTCATTCATTTCTCCCCCTTGTGTCGTACTAATCCCTTATTCCCCTTTAAAATTCGGTTTGCGCTTTTCGATAAAAGCCTGGATGCCTTCTTTGGCATCATTCGACTGGAACACCTCAGCAAACTTTTTGGCTTCCAGCTTCATTCCGCCATCATATGAGTACACTTTTGTCGCATTCAATAACTCAAGCACATACTCAAGCGTTTTAGGGCTTTTAACTGCAAATTTCGCAGCCAATGTTTTGGCTGTTTCCAGCGCTTCTTCTTCTGTTTCCGCAAGTTTTGAAACAAGTCCGCAGGCAAATGCTTCTTCTCCTGTAATCGGCTCAGCTGTTCCCATCATTTCAAGTGCTTTAGCTGATCCAACATAGCGAGGCAGGCGCTGCGTTCCGCCGAATCCTGGGATAATACCGAGATTTAATTCCGGCAGTCCCAGCTTTGCATCTTTTGTTGCGATTCGAATATCACACGACATCGCCAACTCAAGCCCGCCGCCTAATGCTGCCCCGTGAATGGAAGCAATCACCGGTTTTGGACATTGTTCAATTCGTTCAAACACTTGCTGTCCTCTGTCTGCAAGGCTGGCATAATCAGACTCTTCCTGCAAGGTCGTAAATTCTTTAATATCAGCACCTGCTGAGAAAAATCTACCTTCTCCATGAATGACAATAGCTCTCACTTCACTGTTTTGCTCAAGCTGATCAAACATGTCGTTGAGTTCAGTGAGAAGCTGAGAGGATAAGGCATTTGCAGGTGGGTGTTGAATCGTGATGAGTGCTGTCTGTTCGTCTTGGTGTAAGCTAAGTATTTTTTCCATGTCAATCATCCTTTTTCAATTGTCTTTAAGATTGATGTATTCCGTTTAAGAGAAGATCATGTACACTTTCTGCGAGTGCAGGCAGGTCATACTTTTGATCATTCATGACCCATGTTGTAGCGGTTTCGTCAATCGTCCCAAATACCATTTGTCTCGCTAAGCGGACATCTAGATTTTGTCTAAATTCTCCTGTCTTCTTTCCTTCGGTTAAAATGGAGTCTAGCATATTTAAATACCCTTTCAGCACCTCATTGATTTTTTGGCGCAGTTCAAGGTTTGACTGCCTGAGTTCAAGCTGTGTCACAAGGGCCAAATGATGGTCTTGCGATAGCAGGCGAAAGTGTTCTCGAATGAGGAGAAGAAGCTTTTCTTTGGCAGACGGTTTCTTTTGAATATCGTTTTCCATCCGTTCGATGAATTGTCCCATTTTTTCTTTGAACAACGAGATCAAAATGTCCTCTTTGTTTTTGAAATAGAGATAAATGGTTCCGTCTGCTACCCCTGCTTGTTTGGCAATCTTTGAAACTTGTGATTGATGGTAGCCGTTCTCTGCAATCACCACAACGGCTGCATCAATAATTTGCATGTACTTCGGTCTTTTCTGCTTCAATGTGCTTCGTCCCTTTCTAAATTGAATGAGCATTCATTCATAACTTTATGTTAAAAAGAAACGAGTGATTTGTCAAGTGATGTTCTTCTTTCTTTTCAACCTTTAGCATACCAGAGCAGACACGTACAATTCAAATCATCCGGCCGCTTGACCGGATGATGCTGGTTCATTCTCTCATCGATCGACTGGTTCTTCTGTTGAAGATGATTGCTTTCTTTTTTCTTCTTCAATTAACACTCTGCGCAAGATTTTCCCTACAGCCGTTTTAGGCAGTGATTCCTTAAATTCGTAGACACGCGGCACTTTAAATGAGGCAATTCTTGTTCTAACAAAACGATCCAGTTCATCCTCTGTTACATAGGCATCCTTTTTCGGGACAACAAAGGCTTTTACTGTTTCCCCTCTATACGGATCTGGAATACCCGCCACAACCACTTCTTGTACAAGCTCATGCTCATAAAGGGCTTCTTCAACCTCTCTTGGGTAAATATTATAGCCGCTCGCGATGATGACATCCTTTTTCCGGTCTACGATATAGAAAAAACCATCCTCATCCATATACCCAATGTCTCCTGTGAAAAACCAGCCGTCTCTTAACACTGCCGCTGTCTCCTCCGGCTGATTCCAGTATCCTTTCATGATTTGAGGACCTTTGACGATAATCTCTCCGTGCTCATATGGCGCTTTGAGTCCACCCGTTTCTTCACAATAAATACCGGCATCTGTATTCGGCCAAGGGCACCCGATACTTCCTATTTTGTTCGCTCCCCATAAGAAATTGGCATGAGTGACAGGAGAAGTTTCTGAAAGTCCATACCCTTCTACAAGCCTTCCTCCTGTTAGTTTTTCAAAACTCTGTTTGACTTCAACAGGAAGAGCGGCCGATCCGCTTAAGCATGCGGTGATGGATGATAGGTCATACTTTTCAATATTCGGATGATGAAGCAGGGCAATATACATCGTTGGTGCTCCTGGGAACAGCGTCGGTTTCTGTTTTTCAATGGTCTTCAAGGCATCCGCTGCATCAAAACGCGGAAGAAGAATCATTTGATGACCTTCTTTGACTGCAAGGTTTAGCACGGTCGTCATGCCGTATACATGAAAAAACGGAATGATCCCAAGAATCCGCTCTTTTCCACGGTTCGTTTTATACATCCAGGATGCACACATTTCTGTATTGGCTACTATATTTTCGTGTGTGAGCATGACCCCTTTTGGTAAACCGGTCGTTCCGCCTGTATATTGCAAAACTGCGACATCCTCTTTCGGTTGAAAGGATATTTGCGGAATCCGTTCTCCTGACGATTCTTTCATGATCTGTGAGAAATGATGAATGGTCTCACTCTTCTCCACTTGGATGACCATGTTGTTTTTCCTTCGCTGGACAATCGGAAACAATATGTTTTTCGGAAATGGCAAGTAATCTTGTAATTTGGTGACGATCAAATGTTCCATACTTGTCAGCGCTTTCATTTTATAGGCCTTTGGATACAGTAGATCGAGAGTGATCAGCACCTTAGAGCCACTGTCCTCCATTTGATATTCCAGTTCTTTCTCCGTATAAAGCGGATTGGTTTGAACGACAATGCCGCCTGCTATTAAAACCGCATAATAAGAAATCACCGATTGCGGGCAGTTTGGCAGCATAATCGCTACTCTGTCGCCTTTTTTGACACCGATGTCAATCAAGTGACTGGCTAATTTCAGTGCATCTTCTTGTAACTGCTGGTAGGTGATGTTTTTTCCTAAAAAATGAATGGCTGTATGCTCAGGTGCTGCCTCTGCGGAGCTGAATAAGTAAGATTGCAACGTTTCATTTGGGATGGTGAGTTCGTGGGGAATTTGATTCGGGTAATGCAGAAGCCAACGTTTATCTGACTGCATAAAAACCCTCCTTCCTGAACTTTCGTACTATTTTATTATAGCAAACTTTTCCTTATGGCTGTTTGCTTTTTTCAAATCGAGCTCGTTCCATGACACATCTTCATTTTTTCGCCGGTGTTTCTATAGAGGCTCTTTTCCCTTCATGATGCCACTTTTCGTATAATCCACCGATCGCACGAAATGACTCATGGACTCTCTCCACAATCTGTTTATGGATACTAGGGTCATTAGGTAAATGTGTGTGGATGTTGTCCACTTGATATTGTCTCATCATGTCTAGATACACAGTTAGAAAGATGGTGTCTTCTAAAATCCAATAAACGACTTCATCCGCCTCTTTTGTTCTTTTATGAAGCACTTTAATCCCTCGTTCATATTGAATAAGAATATAGCCGGCTGGATCAATTTCAATATAGGGGCTCAAATCATCAAAAAAACCAGTCGTTTGAAAAGGACGTGCAATATACGGTTCATATATGTCTTGGGGAAGAGATGTCTTTTTGAGACAACTGTCAATGCGCTTTATGAGTTCGTCTTTTTGCAAGATTTGATTCATTCTGATTCGCCGCCTTTGATGAGTGAAAAGCTGTCAAGGTTTTCCCTGACAGCTTTCTAGAATGTATTCTTCATTTTACAGGAACATGTAAACGGCACCAATAACCGCAAAAGTGCAGGCAACTACAATTAATACTTTGGCTAGTTTTTCCATGTCGTCTCCTTAAATGCCGGCTGCTACTACATAAGACAGCCCAACAGAAATAATGAGTGAAATAAACCCGACCGCTCTATTATCATTCTCAATCTCTTTGTCTACTTTAAATCGTGGTGTTAAAAATTCAAAAATGAAATAGCTGACGAGCAGCATCACAAAGCCGTATACGCCCCATCCGACCATTTGAAGAAGCGAGTTGTGCTGGGCGATGGAATGCTGAAAGACATTGGCAATCCCAAAAATCTTCCCGCCGGTTGCCATAGCAACAGCTAAGTTCCCCCGCTGAATCTCTTCCCAGTTTTTATAGGAGGTCACGAGTTCAAATATGGTAAGAAATAAGACAAGACATAGGACGGCCACGCTGTAATAGGCGGCAATTTCCACAAGTTCATTTTCCCAAAAGGCTTTCATGCGTTTTCTCCTTTTTACTTTAATTCGACGATGGTGACGCCTGATCCTCCCTCGCCTTGTTCTCCAAAACGAGCATTTTTTACACTACGGTGCTGTTTTAATAATTCCTGGACCCCTTTTCTCAAGGCGCCAGTGCCTTTACCGTGAATGATCGACACGCGCGGATAGCCAGCTAAGACGGCATCATCTAAGTATTTCTCGACTCTGCTTAAGGCATTCTCATAACGCTCTCCTCTTAAATCAAGCTCAAGTGATACATGATAGTCTTTTCCTTTGACCGCCGTGATGGCTTTCTCTTGTTTAAATTCCGGTGCTGATTTGATAAATTCCATATCTTTTTCTTTTACTTTCATTTTTAGAATGCCCATTTGGACACTCCATTCTTTGTTACCCGTTTGTTCGATGAGCGTTCCTTTTTGGCCAAACGTCAGCACTTTGACTTCATCGCCTGGCTTTAGCTGTCTTGCTGCTTTTTTCACTGGCTCTGGTTTTTTCTTACGGTCAAACTCAGGGACAGCTTCTTCAAGACGCTTTCTCGCATCAATGAGTTCATGTTCTTTGAATGAACGATGCTCACTTTTAATGGACCGAAGCTCCTGAATAATCTCTTCTGCTTCTTTTGTTGCTTGTTCAATTTTTTCTGCCGCTTTTTGTTCGGCTTCTTCAAGCAGTTTGTCCTTTTGTTCATTCCATTCAAGGATTTGTTTTTGCAATTCTTTATGGAGCTTCTCTGCTTCTTTTCTATAGAATTCCGTCTCATGCAGTTCTTCTTCTGCTTGTTTTTTGCTGTCCTCTAATGAAGCAATCATCTGATCGACTTCATTATGTTCTGCGTGCATATCTGCTTTTGCACGATCAATTAAATGATGAGGCAGTCCTAGACGCTTGGAAATTTCAAATGCATTACTTCGTCCCGGCACCCCGATGAGCAAGCGATATGTAGGGGATAAGGTTTCAATATCAAACTCTACACTCGCATTTGTGACGCCTTCTCGGTTATACCCGTATGCCTTCAGCTCAGGATAGTGAGTCGTTGCGATGACGCGCGCATTTGTTTGATGAACTTCATCTAAGATGCTCATCGCAAGTGCTGCACCTTCAGCAGGATCTGTTCCTGCACCTAATTCATCAAATAACACGAGTGAATTAGACGTCAAATGCTTTAAGATATCCACAATATTGACCATATGAGATGAGAAAGTACTCAAGCTCTGTTCAATAGACTGCTCGTCTCCAATATCAGCAAAGACTTGATCGAATACAGCCACTTCTGATCCTTCTTCGACTGGAATATGAAGACCTGCCTGCGTCATCAGCGTAAGAAGTCCGAGTGTTTTTAAAGTGACGGTCTTACCGCCTGTATTTGGACCTGTGATGACGATCGTAGAAAAATCTTTCCCTAGCTCAATATCATTTGCCACAACCTGATCTCGGGGCAATAGGGGATGTCTTGCCCGTTTTAAATAAATCTCCCCTTGGTTATTCACAGTAGGTTTTGTGGCTTTTTCTGCTTTTGCATATTTGGCTTTGGCGAAAATAAAATCTAATGTCTGAAGTTCATTCACATTATGAAGCAATTCATCAATGTGCTCTGACACACTCGCTGTCAGCATTTGCAAAATCTTTTCAATCTCTTGCTTTTCTTTTAGGCGAGTTTGCTGCAAGGTGTTATTTAAATCTACGACCACCTGCGGCTCAATAAAAAGAGTTGCGCCTGAAGAAGATTGATCGTGAACAATCCCTCCATAATTCGAGCGGTACTCTTGTTTTACGGGAATGACAAACCGATCATTACGAATGGTCACAATGGTGTCTGACAGCATTTTCGAGGCAGATTGTGAACGAATCATTGATTCTAATTTATCTCGTACTTTTGATTCTAGTGATCGTAACTGCGTTCGTATGGTGCGGAGGGCTGGCGTTGCGTGATCAAGCACTTCTCCATTATCACCAATACAGCTTTCGATTTCTTTTCTCACGTCTGGCAGTAAAATCAGCGATTCTGCATATGTATGAAGACGGGGTATCTCTACTCCGTCCTCATACATAGAGGCGAGAAAGTGCTTCATGTTTTTTGTGGTATATAACAGCGCCGCAATTTCCATCAGCTCAGAAGGGCTTAATATACTGCCTATTTCTGCTCGTTTGACGCCTCGTCTAATATCCGTTAACCCGCCAAATGGCGCAGATCCTTTTAAACGAATCACATCTTGCGCTTCTGCTACCTCTTCTAGCAGATGCTGAATGCTCTCGATATCTGTTAGTGGTATTAAGTCCTGCGCTTTTTCTTTCCCTAAAGTTGAAGCAGTATAGGACATGACTTTTTCTTTTACTTTATGAAATTCTAATGATGCTAACACTTTTTGTTGCAGCATGGTCCAGCCTCCTAACGACTACCTGTCACGCGTTAAAAACTTTTTCATCTCATTGAGTGAAAATGTATTCACGACATTTGCTTTTGGTGTCCATCCTTTTCTTGCAGCTGTGACACCGACGTCCATATGATCGAGCATAGCGATGTTGTGCGCATCCGTATTGATCATGATGTTCACACCCGCTTCGTTTGCTTTCATTAAATACTCTGTTTTTAAATCAAGTCTTGACGGGTTGCTGTTGAGTTCCAGTGCAGTGCCCGTTTTTTTCGCAAGCTCTATGAGCTGATCAATATTTAAGGCATAGCCGTCTCGTCTACCGATCAAACGGCCAGTTGGATGAGCAATTAAATCCACATGCTGATTATTCAAGGCATTTTCTAGGCGCTCCATAATGACTTCCTCCGGCTGAGAGAAGCTAGAATGAATAGACGCAATGACAAAATCCATGTCTGCTAGAAAGTCATCATCATAATCTAACGATCCATCCGGCAGAATATCCATTTCGACCCCTTTGAAAATGTGAAAATGCTCGAATTCTTGATTCAGCTTATCAATTTCTTTTGCTTGCAAACGCAAACGTTCTTTTGTTAAACCGTTTGCTACTTTTAAATATTGTGAGTGGTCTGTAATGGCCATGTATTCATAGCCTTTTGCGATACATGCCTCTGCCATTTCGCGAATAGAAAAAGCGCCATCACTCCATGTCGAGTGCATATGAAGATCGCCTTTGATATCTTTTCGGTCTACAAATTGCATACTTTCTTTATACGTATCAATCTCTGCTCCGGTTTCACGAATTTCTGGCGGAATGAGCGGAAGTTGGAAATGTGCATAAAAAGCGCTTTCGTCTTCAAATGTTTTCACATCCCCAGTTTCGATCGTTTCAACCCCATATTCACTAATACGCTCACCGCGTTCCTTCGCAAGCTGACGCATACGAATGTTATGATCTTTTGAGCCAGTGAAATGGTGCAGCGTTGTTGCAAATTGGTCTGTTGTCACAAGCCGGAAATCTACACTGATTTCAAAATCAAGTGCAAGCATGACAGATACCTTCGTATCACCGCTCGCAATGACATCTTTGACATCATCAAGAGCAACAAGTTGTTCTCTCACTTGTTCAGGATTATCAGTCGCAATGATGTAATCTAAATCTTTGACCGTTTCACGCGCACGTCTTAAACTGCCCGCTCTTGAAAAGCGGATGATTCCCTCCATTTGTTCCAGCGCATGATCAATTCGCTCTGCCACATCTAATGCAAAACCAATTGGCAGTCGTTCTGGCTGCTTCCCTGCCTCCTCAAGAGCGGTAAGAATCTTTTCTTCTGTTTTTTTGCCAAACCCAGCAAGCGTTTGTACTTTTTCCGCTTCACATGCTTCTTTTAAAGACTGTGCATCGTGAACACCAAGCTCTTGGTAGAGCTTAGCAATCTTCTTCCCGCCGAGTCCTTGCAATTTTAAGAGCGGGACAAGTCCTTCAGGCACTTCTTTTTTTAATTGTTCGAGTGTTTCAGACTGTCCTTTTTCGATATACTCTGTGATCACAGCAAAGGTTCCTTTTCCAATGCCGGGTAATGCTAATAGGTCATCTATTTGAGAAAGACTGCGGTCATCTTGTTCCAGTGCCGCAGCTGCTTTACGAAAGGCAGAAATTTTAAAAGGATTATCTCCTTTTAGCTCCATATAGACTGCAATTGTTTCAAGAAGTTTGATAATATCTTTTTTATTCATCTCTCATCCTCCAGCCACTTTGGCATCTTCCTATATAAATATACAAACTTTCCCTTCATCCTACAACTTTCTGTCATGGAATGAGAAAAAACTTCTCCAAGAAAGGAGAAGTTCTTAAACTCCATACGTCGACCAGAGGTCTTTGACAAGACCGGACAGGTAAGGGGTGCTATTTACGATCACATCTGCTAACATTGATTTGCTCATCATGGTTTGAAGCGCATCGACTGGAAGTAATGCAGCCACAAACAATAGAATAAACACAAATAGATAGGTTTCAAGAAATCCTAAAACAGCGCCAAGCAGTTTGTTGACCTGTTTAATCACAGGGATACTTGCAATGGTTGTGAGCAATCCGCCGATGATAGCGAGCAGGATTTTGGTCAAGATAAACAGAATGATAAACGCAATGGTATTATAATAAGCTGTTTCTAGATTCCCACTAAAGAAAGCGAGCTGCGCTTGACCGCCGCTAAAATTAGGTGCTGGAATCCACGTAAGCTGTGGTGCAAGTGACTGATAAAACATAGAAGCCACTAAAATAGAAACAACAAAGCTAATCAATTTAATAAATTGAAGAATAAACCCGCGTTTTAGACCGACAAGCGTTCCCATAAGAAGCAAAAACAAAATGATGATATCGATCACGGTAATTTCATTCCTTTTCTTTTAGATGAAGCTCTAGTTTTTCGTATTGCTCTTTTAATTTCAAGTAGTCGTGGACGACATTGACTGCTGTCAGTACAGCTAATTTGTTTATATCAAGGTATGGATTTTTTTCATTGATTTCTCTCATTTTATCATCAACAATTGAAGCAACATGTCGCATATGCATCTTCGTTTCTTGGCCGATGATCGTATAGGACTGTCCGTAAATCTCAACTGTTGTTTTCGTTTTACCGCCGTCAGACAACGTTTCTCCTCCATTCCACGAGAATCCTAGTCTCTATCATAACATGTTTAGACATTGAATGGAAAGACGAGCCCTTCCCTGTTATGGTACACTTTAGAAATCAATGATATCAAGGTAAAAAGGAGTTATCCACTGTGCCCCAATCCGTCTTAAAAGCAACATCAGAAGACATGAAAAAAATGAAGAGCGTGTACGCTCAGCATTTAACTGACATTTTGCCGCCAGGCGCTCTTTTTCAAGCAAAGGTTCCCGGCTGTACGATTACAGCCTACAAATCTGGAAAAGTACTGTTCCAAGGACAAAAGGCAGAAGCTGAAGCGAGTCAGTTCAACCATTTACAAGCAGCTGAAACAAAAAGCAAAAAAACACCATCCATCACACAGTACAGCCCACCACCCGGCATTGCTTCCATGTCGGTTATTGGCTCAGATGAGGTCGGTACTGGCGATTATTTTGGACCCATTACGGTCTGTGCGGCTTATGTTGATTCCAGTCAGCTTGCTCTCATGAAAGAGCTCGGGGTGAAAGACTCAAAAGGACTAAAAGATCCGCAGATTATCAACATTGCCAAAGACTTGATCAAAACCATCCCCTTCAGCCTTCTCGTGCTTCGGAATGAAAAATACAATGCGATGCAAGAAAAGGGCATGAGCCAAGGGAAAATGAAGGCACTACTTCATAACCAAGTCATCACCTCCGTGCTAGAAAAACTGGATGGCAAGAAACCAGAAGCCATTCTCATTGACCAATTTGCCGAACCAGGCATTTATTTCAGGCACCTTGCGGGGAAAAAGATCATTCGGGAGCGTACATATTTTAGTACGAAAGCAGAAGGCATCCACTTATCGGTTGCTGCAGCTTCTATTATTGCAAGGTATGCTTTTTTAATTGAAATGGATAAATTATCAAAAGCAGCGGGCTTTGACATTCCAAAAGGGGCCGGTCCGCATGTTGACAAAGCGGCAGCAAAGCTGATGAAACAGCACGGCGAAGAGGCTTTACGCCAATTTACAAAACTTCATTTTGCCAACACCCAAAAAGCGAAAAAATGGTTATAATCAAAAAAGAGCTATCGCGCATAAAGCGATAGCTCTTTTTATTATCCGCGCAAGACGGCTTGATACGTATCTTCTAATGCTTTCAATACGTTTGTATGAACAGCCGTGACTTCTTCCTCGGTCAACGTTTGTTCTGGGTTTAAATATTGCAGAGAGAATGCAACAGACTTTTTGCCTTCTTCCATATGCTCACCCTCATACACATCAAAGACGGAAAGGTCTGTGAGCAATTGGCCGCCAGCTTCATAAATGACTTGCTCCAACTGTCCGCTTGAAATATGCTGATCGACGACAAGTGCGATGTCTCTTGTCACTGCTGGGAATCTCGGAATAGCCGTATATTTCATATCCTCTGTTTCAGACGTCATCACATCTGTTAAATCAAATTCAAATACATACGTTTCTTTTAAATCTAATTCTTTTTCCACTACTGGATGAAGTGCAGCTACAAAGCCAATCACTTTTCCATTTAAATGAACATCGGCTGTACGTCCTGGGTGAAGGCCCTCACGCTCTGCTTGAACATACGTGATCTCTTCTGATACTCCAAGCTTTTCAAACAGCCCTTCTGCAATACCCTTCGCTACATAAAAATCGACAGCTTTTTTCTCGCCCTGCCAAAGATTTTTATGCCAAAGACCTGTTAACGCACCTGCCACATGCTCTTTCTCAACTGGTTTTGCGCCTTCCGTTTCCGCTAAGAAAACAGAACCCGTTTCGTAAAAGGCAAAAGAATCAGCTTGTCTTGCTAAGTTATATGCGACAGAATCAAGTAAGTTCGGCAGAAGGCTTTGTCTCAGCACACTGCGTTCCTCACTCATTGGCAGGGAAAGTCTTGTTTGATAAGCTGGATTTAAAGCAAAGGCTGTGGACTTATGCTGATTCGTTAATGAATACGTAATCGCTTGAGAAAGCCCTGCGCCCTCTAAGAAACGTCTCACCTTTCTGCGCTTCACTTGGTATGGCGTGAGACCGCCAACGGTACCAGCTGTCGCAGGCAGTGTAGATGGAATATTGTCGTATCCGTATAATCTCGCGACTTCTTCAATGAGGTCCTCTTCAATCGTAATATCCATTCTGCGGGAAGGAACCGTTACGACAAGCACATCATTTGATTCACCCACAGTAAAGCCTAGTTTGTTGAAAATCTGAATCATATCTTCTTTTGAAATGCTCATGCCAAGCACCTTGTTCACACGCTCCGTTGATACGTGGATGACATTCATACTTGTTTCAAGGTGGTTTTCCTCAACTGTACCGCTTAGCACTTCACCGCCTGCATAGGTGCTGATCAATTGCGCTGCTCTTTCGGCTGCTGATTTCGTCCGCTGCGGATCGAGCCCTTTTTCAAATCGTGTGCTTGATTCACTGCGAAGCCCTAAGTCTCTAGATGCTTGACGGACGGTTTGACCGTTGAAATATGCCGCTTCTAAAAGAATCGTTGTCGTCTCATCACGCACCTCTGATTCAAAACCGCCCATGACACCTGCAACAGCATGCGCTTTTGTGCCATTTGTAATGACAAGATGCTTCGAAGACAATGTACGTTCTTGTTCATCCAGAGTTTGAATCATTTCATTTTCAGCCGCTTTACGTACGACCACCTGCTTTGAACCAAACCGGTCATAATCAAAGGCATGTAGAGGTTGACCGTATTCAAGTAAGACAAAATTCGTAATATCCACGACGTTGTTAATTGGGCGGATACCTGCATTCATCAATCTTGTTTGCATCCAAAGCGGTGCTGGTCCAATCTTTACGTTTTTAATGATCTTCGCTGCATAAAGTGGATTCGCTTCTTGATCCTCAATTTTAACAGAAATATAGTCTGCTGCTTTTTCAGAAGAAGTGTCATGCGCTGTATCAGGAAGCTTGATGTCTCTCCCTAAAATGGCGGCAACCTCATAAGCCACTCCTAGCATATTAAGAGCATCGGCACGGTTTGGTGTTAAGCCAAGTTCAAGTACCGCGTCATCTAATTGAAGCGCTTGAAGGGCATCATCTCCTGGTTTCACGTCATTCGGGAAAACAAAGATACCTTCTACATATTCTTTTGGTACGAGCTTGCTCTCTACGCCTAATTCTTGCAGAGAACAAATCATGCCATGAGACTCTTCACCGCGCAGTTTTGCTTTTTTAATTTTAAAGTTTCCAGGAAGGACTGCACCAACCGTTGCGACAGCCACATGCTGTCCTTTATCCACATTTGGAGCCCCACATATAATTTGCACCGGTGCGTCTTCGCCGATATCAACAAGACATTTGTTTAATTTATCCGCATTCGGATGCTGTTCACGTTCAATGACGTGTCCAACGACAACACCTTTGATGCCTTCGCCTTTATACTCAACGGCTTCCACTTCAATTCCGCTTCTTGTGATTTTCTCTGCTAATTCATCCGGCTGAATGCCTTCTAAATCGACATAGTCCTCTAACCATTTATATGAAACAAACATGTTGATTTCCTCCTCTTAGTCCTGCTTAAATTGCTTCGTGAATCTAATATCATTTGTGTAGAAATGACGAATGTCATCTATGCCGTATTTCAGCATGGCAATACGTTCAACACCCATTCCAAAAGCAAAGCCTTGATAACTATCTGGATCAAATCCGCTCATTTTCAATACATTCGGGTGTACCATTCCTGCACCTAAAATTTCAATCCAGCCTGTTCCTTTACATACAGAACAGCCTTTCCCGCCGCATTTAAAGCATGACACATCAACTTCAACGGAAGGTTCTGTGAATGGGAAAAAGCTTGGGCGCAGTCTAATTTCACGATCTTCACCAAACATTTTTCTTGCGACTGTCTCAAGCGTTCCTTTGAGGTCACTCATGCTAATATTGTGATCGACCACAAGTCCTTCAATTTGCATGAATTGATGGGAGTGAGTGGCATCATCGCTGTCACGTCTATATACCTTACCAGGGCAGATGATTTTCACAGGGCCTTGGCCTTTATATTTCTCAAGTGTACGTGCTTGAACGGGTGATGTTTGCGTTCTCATGAGTGTGTCTTCAGTAATATAGAAGCTGTCCTGCATATCACGTGCCGGATGTTCTTTTGGAAGATTGAGCGCTTCAAAGTTATAGTAATCTGTTTCCACCTCTGGGCCCTCTTCAACGGTATAGCCCATGCCGATAAATAAATCTTCAATATCTTCTACGACAATCGTTAATGGATGTCTTGCCCCAATTTTGATCGGACTTGCTGGTAATGTGACATCAATGGTTTGAGAAGCCAGTTTCTTTTTCACTTCTTCTGCTTCTAGCTGCTCATTTTTTTCAGCAATGGCACCAGCAATCTGCTCTCTCACTTCATTTGCAAGTGCGCCCATTTTTGGTCTTTCTTCAGCGGAAAGCTTGCCCATTCCGCGCAGCACTTCTGTAATCGGACCTTTTTTCCCTAAATATTGAACACGAATATTATTGACTTCTTTGAGCGAGCTGGCTGCTTCTACCTTCGCTATCGCTTCTGTTTCAAGCTGTTTTAACGTTTCTTGCATGAGTGTTATCCTCCTTTTAATATACAAAACCGTCTGAATAAACGGGTGTTTGATTGTTTGAAGACAATAAAAAAACCCGCCCCTCCAAAAAAGAAGGGACGAGTTGTGGTCGCGGTACCACCCTTGTTAAGCACAAATATATGTGCGAATAAGCTTCATTGACATAACGGAATCAAACGAATCCGGTCCACCTTTACGCAAAATCTGCGGTCCCGGTGACAACTCCAGAGGTGAATTCCTGTTTCAGCATTCCTTAAATGCACTTTCAGTCTACGATGCATTCTCCCTATTAGGACGCTCCGTGAAACAATCTTCCTCTATCATGGTTTTTAAAATATTAGTTTCATTATAGTGAAAAATAGGACGTGTTGCAACACTATCCGCGCAAATGATAGACAAGAACCGCTGCTGCCACAGCCACATTTAATGATTCCGCTTGTCCGTACATCGGAACATATAAATTTTGATCTGTCATTTGAAGAATCTCTGGATCAATACCTGCTCCTTCGTTGCCCACAATTAACGCAAATGGACCTTCTGATGCTATGTGTCTATACTCTTTCGCATCTTTCAAAGCACTCCCATATACGGGTATACCTTGCGCCTTTAATGCTGGAATTGTCTGTTGGAGTGTTTGTTTTAAGATAGGCAGGTGAAAATGAGACCCTTGTGCTGAACGGAGCGTTTTTCCGTTAAACGCATCAACGGTTCCATCCCCTAGGACCACAGCATCAAGACCCGCTGCATCTGCTGTCCGAATAAGTGTGCCTAAATTCCCCGGATCCTGCACTGCATCTAACAGAAGCATTCGTTCATACTTCTTCTCCTCAAATACAGGAATTGTACAAACCGCTGCGATTTGCTGAGGTGTTTCCGTTTCCGTCATCGCAGTAAAAGCCTCTTCACTTAATTCATACAACTCAATGTCAGGCTCGATGTCAGCAGGGAGCGTATCAGGCGTTGCGACCATTAACTCTTTCACAACCCCGCTTTTCAATGCTTCTTCTACTAAGTGTTTTCCTTCAACAAGGAACAGCCCTGTTTTCGTTCGTTCTTTTTTTGTATGGAGCTTTTTCCATTGTTTAATGTGTGCGTTTTTAGCTGATTCTATATATTTCAAGCGACTTTAACTCCTTTAAATATCATGAATTTATTATATCTCAAGCACACTACATAATAAACCTGTCTTTGAGACAGAATAGGGCTATCACCATCAAAAAAGGAGTGTGGGCAATGGATTTTAATTTAAGAGGCGCAGTGATTCAAAACATTACTGGCCATAATCAAGAGCAGCTTGAGCATACGATTTTAGATGCGATTCAAAGTGGCGAGGAAAAAATGCTGCCAGGGCTTGGCGTTTTGTTTGAGGTGTTATGGCAAGAGGCATCAGAAGATGAAAAAAATGAAATTCTTGAAACATTGGAGCAGGGCTTAAAGCCTGAGCATCAGCAATAACAAGAAGCCGGTTTGCTTATCTATGAGCAAGCCGGCTTTGTTCATTTAGCCAGTGATTGGCGTCTCCATTCGAAGAGCTGGATCGCGCCAAATCTCGATCCACTTTTTAATAGCGAACACGATAATGACAAAACCTAAAATCAGCATAATCATCGAAAGCACGGCATTCAGTACACTGTAGCCAGATGCTTCAGGATTGAGATAGACATTCGCAACCATCCAATAACCCGCATAATTCACCGTCACATATAAGTAAGCAAGTGGAATTAAACAAGTCAACATATACCGTCTTTTATCCGCAATTTTTAATACAACCGTCGCCCCAATGATTAATCCGACCGAGGCCATTAATTGGTTTGACACGCCAAAGAGTGCCCAAATGGATCCAATGTCTCCAGAGTAAAGCAAGTATCCCCACATAAAACAAGCAAGTGCACTTGCAAAGACTGACCCTGGTACCCAGTCATTTCGTTTCAGCGGTTTATATGCTTCTCCAAAGAAGTCTTGGATCAAATATCGCGCGACACGGGTTCCTGCGTCAATCGCCGTTAAAATAAAGACGGCTTCAAACATAATCACGAATTGGAAGAAATAAGAGGCCAAATGACTAAAGAACGGAATACCCGTAAAGATGTACGCCATCCCTACAGCTAATGTAACAGCTCCACCTGTTCTTCCTTCTAAGTCAAGACCGATTTCTTTGCTTAGTTGAGGAAGATTCTCGACACTCATACCAAGCGTACGGAACACTTCAGGTGTACTATTAATTGCAAAATAATCTCCCGGATGAAGCGCAGTAGCGGCAATTAACGCCATGATTCCCACTAAACATTCTACGAGCATCGCGCCAAACGCCACCGGCTTCATATCACTCCAACGATCTAGCATTTTTGGCGTTGTGCCAGAGCCAACAAATGCATGAAAACCAGAAATCGCGCCACAAGCAATGGTAATCGAAATAAAAGGCCATACAGGTCCAGCTAAGACAGGCCCTCCTCCATTTACAAACTCCGTAAACGCCGGAAATTGGATGGTTGGATTAACCACAAAGATTCCCGCAATCAGCGCGATGAAAACACCAATTTTCATAAAACTGCTTAAATAGTCTCTTGGTGCCAAAAGCAACCAAACCGGCAGGGCCGCAGCAAAGAACGCATAGATTGGCAGGGCAAGAGCAAGCGTTTTTGTATCAAGTGTTAACAAATCTCCAAGTGCTGTTCCTTGAATATTCGGTCCAAGGAATACCCCCAACATCAGTAATATGAATCCTGCAGATGTCGCCAGCTTTAAATTGCCTGTCTTTTTATAATAAAGGCCGACTCCCATCGCTATTGGAATGGTAATACCAACTGCAAAGGTTCCCCAAGGATTTCGTTCTAAAGCATGAAGCACAACCATGGACAGTCCTGCCATTGTAATTGTAATAATAAATAACATGGCGAGCCCTGTGCAAAATCCTGCCACAGGACCAAGCTCCTCTTTCGCTACCTCGGATAGTGATTTCCCCTTTTTTCGCATCGAAGCAAACAAGACCACAAGATCATGAACAGCTCCGCCAATCACCGCTCCAATTAAGAGCCAAAGGAGACCAGGTAAATACCCAAATTGTGCGGCTAAAATCGGACCAACTAATGGACCAGCAGCGGCAATTGCAGCAAAGTGATGCCCAAATGTGACCCATTTGTTTGTTGGCACATAATCTTTCCCATCCTCGAGTGCATGAGCCGGTGTAGGATGATCATCTGTGACCTTTAATACCTTCACCATCATAAACGTGCCATAGAGGCGATAGGCAATCGCTAAAATACACATCGATCCTATCACAATTGAAACCGCATTCATTTAACCATCCCCTTTGTATAAACAATTTGTTACAAATATAACATAAATTGATTGATTTTTCTTTCTTTTAAAACCTAGTTGACAAATAGGAATAATTGATTTAATCTAAAATAAGCTTCACCTACTTCCATAAACTCTCTTTTGACAGAGCCTCAATTGGCTCTGTCCTTTTTATTGATTTCATCTTACATAAATACAAGATAGATCACATGTGCCTTCCTCACTAGAAAAATATCACTTCATTTACTGAAAACAGTTCTTTTGACACAACTTACATTCCAAAGTTCATTTCCTGGGAAATTCAACGCAATTAAAAAACCTTTCCCCATACTGAGGAAAGGTTTCATCATTAAGAACCGTACGTAATTTGTTCGACCGTTTTTTGATCAAGTCTTTTGATGACTTCTGTTAAAAGCTTCACCGCATTTTCATAATCATCTCGATGAATCATGGCTGCATGGGTATGAATATATCTGCTTGGAATCCCGATGGATAGTGATGGAACGCCATGACCTGTTAAGTGAATACCTCCAGCATCTGTTCCTCCACCTGGCATGGAATCATATTGATAAGGAATGTTTAATTCATCTGCAGTTTGGACAACAAAATCGCGAAGCCCTTTATGAGAAACCATGGAAGCGTCGAATACAACAATCGTTGGTCCTTTGCCAAGTTTGCTTGTTGCTTCTTTTTCAGTAATACCTGGTGTATCACCTGCTACTCCAACATCAATAGCAAATCCAATATCAGGCTGGATGGTAGCTGCAGCTGTTTTAGCTCCTCGCAAGCCAACTTCCTCTTGGACAGTTGCTACACTGTATGCAATATTTTCATGCTGAGTATCCTTTAAATTCTTCATGACATCAATCGCTACTGCACAGCCGATACGGTTGTCCCAGGCTTTTGCAAGAAGCATTTTTTCGTCATTCATTACCGTAAACTCAAAGTAAGGTACGATTTGATCTCCAGGGAGGACGCCCCATTCCATTGCCTGTTCTTTGCTCGAAGCCCCAATATCAATGAACATATCTGTGATTTCGATTGATTTCTTTCGTGCTTCTGGTGATAAGACATGTGGCGGTTTAGAACCAATCACACCTGTAATGTCTCCTTTTTTCGTCACAATGGTGACACGCTGCGCCAACATAACTTGTGACCACCAGCCACCGACCGTTTGAAAACGAATATAGCCTTTGTCATCGATTTTTGTCACCATGAATCCTACTTCATCTAAGTGACCAGCAAGCATCACTTTAGGCCCATTTGCATTTCCTTCCTTCTTAGCAATTAAGCTGCCAAGGCGGTCTGTAGAGACTTCATCCGCATATGTTTCTATGTATGACTGCATGACTTTTTTTACATCACGTTCATTTCCTGGAATCCCTTTTGCATCCGTTAGGTCTTTCAGCATAGTTAATGTTTGATCTAGTTTTGTCATTCTGTGTATCCTCCTTTTTCTTCATGGTGCATTCTTATTATACAAAACCTCTTTCGTTCAATACGATCTTTTTATGAATATTTTTTCGTTAATCGAAATATTTTTTTAAAAAAAGTTGAAACCTTTTGTCTTTCTCATTCGTAGTACATCAGATAACGGTATTGGAGGTGCATCCTGTCATGTTTGTCATCCTCATTAGACTTGCTCTTGTTGCATTGCTTGTCTATATATTCTACATGGCGGTAAAATTCTTCTCAAACCCGAGAAGAAAGCTGAAACAAGCACAATTAAAAGAAGGCTTTTATTTTATGGACGAACAGCAAAATGCCCGTAAAAATTTTAATTTCGTCTATAAAGGTGTCTTGTTTGAAGGGGAGAAGCATGTTCCTTCTAAGGATCATCCTCTGTTTGTCCACTCCATTTACGTTTGGACGGAGTCACCTGAGAAGCTAAATGAATTCACATTAGAAGACTTTGAAAAACTTGAGGAAAACATCATTGAACGGTATCCTCAAACAAAAATTGATTGGGATCAGCCCATCAAAAAAATCAAACAAAAAAAGGGAGCAGACACGCCGACTTAACGGCGTCTGCTCCCTTTTCAGATGAGATTGAGATAGACCAATATCACCAGTTGGACAACTATTAAAGCAGGCATACCCATTTGAAAGGCAGGATGCTTTGTTTTATGACGGAAATACTGCATGCCAAGAAATGACCCAGCAGCACCAAAAAGTACTGCGGCACTCCATAAGTGCGCTTCTGATATTCTCCATTTGTGTGCTTTCGCCCGGCGTTTATCCTCTCCCATGAGACAAAACCCATAGACATTGACCGAGATGAGCAGCACGATCAGAGCGATATTCATTGATTTCACCTCACATGATGAGAAAAAAGATCACTCCTTGGCGGAATGATCTTTTATATGACTTACTTGTCTAGTTGTGCTTTTGCAGCATCAGCAAGCTGGTTGAATGCGTTTAGGTCATTCACAGCAAGATCAGCAAGCATTTTGCGGTTTACTTCGATACCAGAAAGCTTTAAGCCATGCATTAAACGGCTGTAAGAAAGACCGTTCATACGAGCTGCAGCATTGATACGAGTGATCCATAGTTTACGGAAGTCACGTTTTTTCTGACGACGGTCACGGAAAGCGTAGTTTCCAGATTTCATCACCTGTTGGTTTGCTACTTTATATAATCTATGTTTTGAACCGAAATAACCTTTTGCTAATTTAAGAACCTTTTTACGACGCTGACGCGACACAGTTCCGCCTTTTACTCTTGGCATTGTAATTCCCTCCTATGATTCCTATTCCAGATTACTTGATGTTTGCAAGTTGTTGTTTGATACGTTTGAAATCTCCAGCACTTACGATTGCGCTCTTACGCAATTTACGTTTTTGCTTTGTAGATTTGTTAGCGAACAAGTGACTTGTGTACGCATGAGAACGTTTAAGTTTACCAGAACCTGTTTTTTTGAAACGTTTAGCAGATCCGCGGTGAGTTTTCATTTTTGGCATTGGATGTTTCCTCCCTCTGTTACTTTTACTTTTCGACTTTTGGTGCAAGCATGAGGAACATGCTGCGTCCGTCCATCTTAGGTTTTGTTTCTACTGTTGCTACTTCAGCGCAAGCTTCAGAGAAACGGTCTAACACGCGCTGTCCGATTTCTTTATGCGTAATCGCACGGCCTTTAAAGCGGATAGAAGCTTTCACTTTATCTCCCTTTTCAAGGAATTTGATTGCATTACGGAGCTTCGTGTTAAAATCATGTTCATCGATTGTCGGGCTCAACCGAACTTCTTTTAAGCTAATGATTTTTTGATTCTTACGTGCCTCTTTTTCCTTCTTCTGTTGTTCGAATCGGAACTTACCGTAGTCCATGATTCGGCAAACAGGTGGTTTTGCATTTGCAGCAACTAACACAAGGTCAAGATTGGCTTTCGTAGCAATTTCCAGAGCTTCCTGGCGGGTTTTAATCCCCAGCTGATCGCCATTTTGTCCGATCAAACGAACTTCACGCGCACGAATACCTTCATTAACTAATTGATCTTTGCTAATAGTGAGCCACCTCCATGAGATTTTGAATTGAGTTCACAATTCATTTTGACCATTTCGTTGTATGTTTTACAGGCAAACAAAAAGTGTGGGCATATAAAACACCCACACTGCGAACATTTGCATGAAAAAATAAATGTACGGTCAACCTGTCAACTACAAACATGTGTCAATCAGGTGAGAAGCGGGTGCTTCTGCTTGTGATATCTATTCAATTCGTTAACTATTCTACACAATTTTCATTTGTCCGTCAAGTAACCGAACTCTTGAAACAACTTTTTCATTTTAGCATGACGAAACGATTTGAGCAAGCTTTTTTCAAACAATGCTGCGATTAAAGAATCAATTGCAAGAAGATTGGGATGACAATTACGGTGACAACCCCTACTACCACCACAGCGATACTCGCCATTGCCGCTTCCACTTCCCCCATCTCAATCCCAACAGAAACGCCAAGCGCATGTCCAGATGTACCAAGTGCAAGGCCTTTGGCCACTGGGTTTTTAATCCGAAACAATTTTAAGAAGAAGGCACCTAGCGCATAGACAATCACCGCATTAAAAATGACTGCAAAGGCTGTAATATCTGCAATTCCGCCAATATCTTTTGCAATTGGCAAAGCAATCGCTGTCGTCGCTGCTTGTGGGAGCATGCTTTTCATAACAGCAGCATCAAGATGAATCCCTTTTGCTACTATATAAACAATTGTAATAGAACAAAGTGAGCCGACAAAAATAGCGGATAAAATTTGCCACCAGTATTTCTTCAGCAGTGCTCGCTGCTTATAAAGAGGAATCGCAAACGCGATGGTCGCAGGCTCTAAGAAAAACTTGATAATCTTACCGCCTTCATTATAATCTGCATAGGAAAAACCGCCAATTTTCAAAAACAAAATGCCTAACACCATGGCAACAAATAGCGGGGTGAATAAGAAGAAACCTTTAGACTTTTTAAATAAAAATGTGCCAATCCCAAAGGCCACTAATGAGACGACAATGCCAAAATAAGGACTCATAGTACTTGTACCCATCTTACACCTCTCCTTTAATGCGTAGTTGAAGCTGGTTTATTTGAATGAGAAGGAGTGGATTTGCTCTCCTTTGTCTTTTGTCTCTGCTGTGGTCTTTCTGATAACTGCATCAGAAGCTGAGAGAACAGCCCAGTGGCGGCAAGTAACATAATGGTTGCAATGATAATCACACCCACTACCTGTACCCCTACTTCTTGCATGACACCTAATGATTGAATGACCGAGATACCAGAAGGAACAAATAGAAAACTAATAAGACCTGTCAATGAGCTACCTAATTGCTCTACTTGCTCTAGTTTCACAATCTTTGTTGTTAATAAAATAAATAATAGAACCAAACCAATAACAGATGCTGGCATCGGAATCGGTAAATACATTGAAATGAGATTAGAAACGAACATTACCGTTGCAAAGATAAATGCTTGAGATAGAAATCCATATACTTTTGTGGCACTCATGCCCTTTCACCTCTTTCTTCGACTGCCCTCAGTATATGGCATGAAACAAACAAATGAAGCGTTTACAATAAAACTCACCTAATATCCTGACTGAAATGCAAAAAATGAGGATTGAAATGCAAATGAAAAAAGCCGCCCTATTCTAATAGGAGCGACTTCTTTAGTTCTTTCGCATATGTTCGGCTGACAGGGACGATAGACCCGTCTGTCATATGAAGATTATACGTTGAATTAAACCAAGGCTGCACTTCTTTCATATGAGACGTGTTGACGATATAGCTTCGGTGAACTCTCATAAAATAAGCCTCAGGTAATTTCTTTTCAATGACCACAAGCGGTTCTGTCACCTCATACATATGATCTCTTGTTTTCACAACCTTTTTTCCTTCACTAAGCCCTACATACATAATCTCGTCAACCTGCAAGATCACAATAGACTCATCGACAGAGATCGCTAATTTTTGGTTGTGAGAAAATTTGTCTTCTGAAAGAGACGGCTCCTGCGTCTCAATAGCTTTCCACTTCTTAAACTTTTGCATCGTTTGCAACAGCCGCTCTTCATCAAAAGGTTTTGTTAAGTAATCTAGTGCACTCACCTCAAACGCCTTCAGCGCATATTGATCAAATGCTGTAGCAAATACAATCGCCGGCGGATCAGACATTCGGTTGAGTCTTTTGGCAATATCAAATCCATTCTCACCTGATAAATCGATATCTAAAAAGAGCAAATCGGGCTTATGATCGACCATCCGGTCAAAAGCAGATTCTATATTTTCCGCTTCCTCTATTTGAACATTCTCTTTTGTTCTTTGTAACAAATATTTTAATTCGTCTCTTGCTAAAACTTCATCATCTACAATCAATACCTTTATCAACGAGAATCATCCTTTTTTACATAATCCATTGGAATGCGAAATGAGATGTCAGTGCCTTTGCCGCTATGAATGGATAAAGCAGCTTGCCGGCCAAAAATTCCTCTTAGCCGCTGGTCTAAATTATAAAGTGCTGTACCTGTTCCTTCTTTTGATTCAACTGGCGATTTTAATAATTGAGCCATCTTGTCGTCTTCAATCCCCTGGCCATTATCTGTGACTTTCATATAGACATGCCCATCTTTTATCAAAGCGGATACGATGACTTCACAATTTGTTTGATGTTTAGGAAAAGCATGTCTCACTGCATTTTCAACAAGCACTTGAAGCACAAAGGGAGGGATCATGACCTGTTCCAGCTCTTTTTCAATTTGAAAGGTCACTAGATATTTATTTGGGAATCTCGCTTGCTCCAGTGATAAATAAGCCTCCACATGCTGAATTTCTTTATGCATTGGAATAAGCAGCTGGCGAGCACCTTGTAAATTCGATCGAAAATAAATACTCAGCTGTAGTAGCAACTTCCTTGCCATCTCTACATTCGTTCTACACAAAACGGAGATGGTGTTAATGGCGTTAAATAAAAAGTGCGGATTCACCTGGGCCTGAAGCGCCTTGATCTCTGCATCTTTCAGCAGACGGCTTTGGGTCTCAGCCTCTCCAAGCTCAAGCTGTGTGGAAAAGAGCATCGCCAAACCTTCTGCAAGCTCTTCTTCTACTCTGCTTAATCCGACTGGAGAATTGAAATACATTTTTAATGTTCCAATTGTTTGACCATTAGACGTGAGTGGAAGCACTATGGCTGCTTCAAGCGGGCAGTGGGCGACTGAACAATTGATTTCATCTTTTGAGTGCGCCTTCATAATCTTCCCACTTATCAACACTTGCTTAGACAGTCCTGTAATCAGGCTTTTCGATGGAATATGATGATCAGTTCCATCTCCGACATGTGCTAAAATCTTTTCTGTATCTGTTAAGGAGACAGCATCTGTTTCTGTTAAACGATGAATGATTTCTGCCACACTTTTACATGATTGTTCGTTTAGCCCTTGCCGGAAATAAGGAAGTGTTTGATCTGCGATAGAAAATACTCGATGCGTCTGCATCGCTTTTGCCTGCTCTTCCTGACGAATCACTGACTGTAAAATAGATAAAAAGATAAAACTCCCGATTCCATTCACAAAGATCATCGGCAGCGCAATAATACTCACAAGGCCCCAAGCATCAGCAAATGGCTTCGCAAACAGAAGGATAATGACCATTTGTAAAGATTCCATCGCTACACCAAAAATCGCTGCTTGTCGCGGTGTGACCATTCGATTCTTCCGCTTAAATCGCCTGCCGACATAGCCTGCAATCACACCGGCTAAAATGGAAGAAATTGCACAGCTAAGCGCGGTGCTCCCTCCTAGTGAATAGCGATGAATGCCAGCTAAAAGCCCAGCACCAATCCCTACAAACGGCCCTCCTATTAAGCCGCCCATTTCGATCCCCATAATTCTCGTATTGGCGATAGAACTTGATGAGCCTAAGTGATATGAAAATTCGTGGTTCATCACAATCTGCTGCTGGATTTCAATTCCAGTGTAATTGCTGATGATACTAAAAGAAGCAAAGATAAAGACAAGGATTGCCTTTTTTCGAAACCCTTGATTATGTAGTAAGAGATTGCGAAAGCCCTTGACATGGGCAAGTACAAATCCCAAAATAACGATGATTCCTACACGCTCAATCATCATAATAATTAAATGAAGCAAACCGGCCACCTCAATTGATGTATGTGATATCTACTGTCTATCTATTCTATCATGCACGGTCAATGCTCAAAAATCTCTCAAATCTTTTCTTTATTGCCCTCTCCTTCTATTGTAAAATGAACATGAGCCTGTCACATGCAATTGAGGGTAACTACATACATAACAAGGGAGAAGATCATGAAAGCCGTATTTTTCGATTTAGATGATACTTTGCTTTGGGATGAAAAAAGCATTCATACCACTTTTCAGGAAACATGCAGGGAAGCGGAAAAGAAATATGGACTTGATCCAGAATCGTTTGAACAGATTGTGCGTGAAGAAGCAAGAAAGCTGTACTCTTCTTATGAAACATATGATTATACTGTTATGATTGGCATTAATCCTTTTGAAGGACTGTGGTCTAATTTTAGTGAGCCGATTAGCGAAGGCTTTCAAAAGCTGAACGCCCTTGCACCAGAGTATCGCAAAAATGCTTGGACGAATGGCTTAAAAGAGGCAGGAATTGACGATGAAGCATTTGGTCAATACTTAGCAGATTTCTTTGCAGCAGAGCGCAGAAAACGCCCGTATGTCTATGAAGAAACGTACCCTGTTTTAGAGCGCCTGAAGGGCACTTATGAATTACTCCTTTTAACAAATGGAGATCCTAGTCTGCAAAAAGAAAAACTTGCAGGTGTTCCGGAACTTGCCCCTTACTTTAATGAAATTGTGATTTCAGGAGATTACGGAAAAGGAAAGCCTGATCCTGGCATCTTTGAGCACTGCCTTCAGCTGTTACATCTCACAAAAGATGACGTCATCATGGTAGGAGATAATCCAAAAACAGATATTCTAGGGGCATCTCGCGTTGGCATCCAAACCGTTTGGATCAATCGTCATGGCAAGAAAAATGAAACAGATGTGACACCAGATTATGAAATTAAAGACTTACACGAATTGTTTGATATTTTAAAATAAACCATAGGAAAAACACCCTTCTCCTGATCGAGATTGGGTGTTTTTTCGTTTTCGGCTATACAATTGCTGCTAAACTTTGTGCTTGACGATCTAAGCCGCGTGCTGCTTCTCCTACATTCATGAATTCTTCGCTTGCTTGCTTGACAAGATCCCGGTTTGTAAACACGCTTGTCTTTGCACGGCTTGTTCCGGTGCTGACCTTTTCAACTTCTAAATGGATCGCCTTCACATAACGATCCACCTTTACGATCGCTTCCTTTGAATCTGTCGCAAGCTTACGGATTTCTGCCGCGACGACACTAAAGCCATTTCCATAGGAACCCGCATGCGCAGCTTCTATGGCCGCGTTCAATGCGAGCAGCTGCGTTTGGGAAGCGATACTGTTAATCGTTGTAGCAATTGAGCTGATCGACTCCACCTGCTCTGTTAACCCTTCTAGCAAACTCATGTTTTGATCAGTTTCATTCGCGATATGTTCAAAAGAAGCATTTACACTTTGACTATGCTGGATGCCGATTTCCGCTCGCTCCATTAATTTTGCAGACATATCCTTTAGGTCTTCTACTACCTGCTTCATTGTGTTTTCTCTCTCCGTAATATCTGTTGCTACTTTCACGACAGCCACTACATTCCCCTCTTCATTGAGCACTGGCGTATACGTCGCTTCAAGCCATAAGGTGTCACCGTACTTCGTGATCCGCTGCACCTTTTCCTGAAACACTTGACCATTCTTCAAACGCTTCCAAAACATTTGATAACTTGCGTCTTCTGCAATATGCGGAGGACAAAACTGTCTATGCTTTAAACCAATCATTTCTTCCTTTGAATACTTCATGGCTTTTGCAAAAATATCATTGACCCATAGGACCTTACCTGTGACATCAAATTCAATCATCGCCAGTGAGTGTTCTAACGCTCGAAGAACGGCTGATTGCTCTAATACTTGTGTTGATAAAGTGTTTGTTGTTTGAATCATCGCTTTCATTCCCCCAATTTGCCTCTCTCTAATAGTACATACTTACCCATACTTTCGTACTATCTAAACGTATCATTTGCGTACTTGGATCACTAGTGGAGAATTTTTTTCCATAAGAAAAAAGCCAGCAACCTCAATAGATGAGATCACTGACTGTTTCGTGCGCCTTCATTATTTTTTTGCTTCTGCGACTGCATGTTTCACAAAAGCTTCGAGGTCCATTGTTTCTGAATCTTGTTCCCCATATTTTCTTACATTGACCTCGCCATTTTCTGCTTCTTGATCACCGACAACCAGCATGTACGGAATCTTTTGCATTTGCGCTTCTCTAATTTTGTATCCTATTTTTTCATCACGACTGTCTAGTTCTACACGCAGTCCTTCAAGCTGCAAACGTTCTTGCACTTTTTTCGCGTAATCTAGATGGACAGATGGTGAAACCGGAATGACTTGGAATTGTACAGGTGCTAGCCATGTTGGAAGAGCTCCTTTGTATTCTTCAATTAAGAAGGCAACGAAGCGTTCCATTGTGGACACAACTCCTCTATGAATGACAACTGGACGATGGTGTTTTCCATCTTCTCCGATATATGTGAGATCGAAACGCTCTGGAAGTAAGAAGTCTAGCTGTACAGTAGACAAAGTCTCTTCTTTTCCAAGAGCTGTCTTTACTTGGACGTCAAGCTTCGGACCATAAAATGCCGCTTCGCCTTCTGCTTCATAATAGTCATGTCCAAGCTCGTCCATTGCATCTTTCAGCATAGACTGTGCTTTATTCCACATTGCATCATCGTCAAAATACTTCTCAGTATCTTCTGGATCACGGTAAGATAAGCGGAATGTGTAGTCATTCAAGCCAAAGTCTTGATACACTTCTTCAATTAGGCGAACTGTCCGGATGAATTCGTCTTTGATTTGATCTGGACGAACAAAGATATGGGCATCGTTTAATGTCATCCCGCGAACACGCTGAAGGCCGGATAAAGCACCTGACATTTCATAACGGTGCATTGTACCAAGCTCTGCAATCCGAATTGGTAGTTCACGATAGCTATGCGGTTCATTTTTATAAATCATCATATGGTGCGGGCAGTTCATTGGACGGAGAACAAGATCTTCATTGTCCATTTCCATCACAGGGAACATGTCTTCTTGATAATGCGCCCAGTGGCCTGATGTTTTATACAATTCTACACTCGCAAGAACGGGTGTATACACATGCTCATAACCAAGGCGTACTTCTTTATCAACAATATAACGCTCAATGACGCGGCGAATTGTGGCCCCTTTTGGCAGCCAGAGCGGAAGACCTTGGCCCACCTTTTGTGAGTTCGCAAACAGTTTCAATTCTTTGCCTAGTTTACGGTGATCACGCTCTTTTGCTTCTTCAAGCAGACGTAAATGCTCGTTTAATTCTTCTTTGCTGAAGAAAGCTGTTCCGTAAATACGCTGAAGCATTTGGTTGTTACTATCGCCTCTCCAGTAAGCACCTGCAAGGCTTAACAGCTTGAATTCTTTGATTTTCCCTGTAGACGGCAAGTGAATACCACGACATAGATCGAAGAATTCACCTTGCTCATAAATTGTGACGGCTTCGCCTTCTGGGATTGCTTCTAACAGCTCTAGCTTCAATTCATCGCCAATTGCTTCAAAGCGTGCTTTCGCTTCTTCTCTTGAAACTTCAATGCGCTCAATCGGCAAATTGCTGTTAATGATTTTTTTCATTTCTTTTTCAATCTTTGGTAAATCTTCAGGTGTAATCGCTACATCGATGTCGACATCATAGTAAAAGCCATTTTCGATGACAGGGCCTACGCCAAACTGGACGTGATGCTCTTTTCCATAAATGCGTTTGATTGCCTGTGCAAGCAAATGCGCTGTGCTGTGTCGCATAATATCGAGCGCTTCTTCACTCTTATCTGTGATGATCTCGATTGTTCCACTTTCTAACAGCGGCGTACGCAGATCTATTTCTTTGCCGTTCAATTTACCGGCAAGCGCTTTTTTCTTTAGGCCTGGGCTAATTGATGCCGCGATGTCTTCTGTTGTAGCTGTTTTGTCAAACTCCTTGACTGCTCCATCTGGAAATGTAAGTTGAATTTGTTCTGACATCTCTAGTCACTCCTTTTTTTGGCAATATAAAAACCCCGCCCCCTGGAAAGGGACGAGGTTGAATAAACGGAATCGTGGTTCCACCCTTTTTCCCGTATTTGCAGCTTGCTTTGTCAAAAGCAAATACGGCTTGTGGTTCAATAACGGGAATTCCCGTCAGCTATTACTAAACAGTTCACAGCTGATGTTCAAAGGTGGTAAAGCAAATGGTCCTCTGCTAGGAAGCTTTCAGCCACGGCTTCCCTCTCTTTAAGCGGGTGTTCATTTGTTCATGTCCTTATCAATACGGTCTCTGTATGAAGTTACACCGTATTATAAAACGTTTTTTCGTGAAAATCAAGAAAGCTTTTCACTTTTCTTTTCCAAATGACTAGGAACAAATTGAACATGCTGTTCCTGAAACGAATGAAGAGGGAATACCTCAACTCTTTCTTGAAAAATATTTTGAATGGTTTGCACCATCGAGTGACCTGTATCATCTGTAAATAGGTCAATCTTTTGTGGCGCAATGGATACAAGCGGTGCAATCAACTGCGAATCAATATACATTGGATGCTCTCTTACAAACTGTCTGTCTATGTATTGTTTTTGATCACGCTCAGAAGCGTACCGAAATTCCCAAATCATCAGGCGGTCCTGATGCACAACATGTACTTTTTCAAGCTTAGGTTCTCTTGACATCACATAGTCTCGAAGGGATTGAATAAAGTTTTGATATTCTTGTTCCATTTTATATTCTTCGATGGATACTTCAACATAGTTCTTCAGCCTTCTGTCATACGCTGAGAGCCTAAATGTCATAAATGAACCAATGGAAAAAACACCTTTCTGTAAAGAAATCGTCTCAAGCTCTTTTTTCAACAGATCCTCCCTCGGTGGGTCTTGATGAATTCCAGGAATATCATCTAGATCCCCTTTCATGATGCTATGGGCGATTGAAAGAATTTGGTGCTGCTCTTCTGGATCTTTAAATAAGTATGTGTTTTCAAGGATGCTGCGCATGCGTTCATTTTCTTTGCATTCCAAAAAAAAGTGAATCAGCAATGTCCGCACAATGTGCTCAATGGCTTCTCCTGATTTCTTCGCTTCTATGAGAAGCCGGTCTTTCCCTTGTTGAATCGAAATGTGATGCCGACTGTCCAAGTGTTCAGCAAGATGTAAAAAAGCGGCGGTATCATATTCATCTTCAAAGATTATTTCAAGCATGTTTGTCCCCCCTAACGACATCTGTTACATATATATGGGGAGAACATAAAAAATAGACGCCTAAAATAAATCAGGCATCTTTCTTTTTAAAATCAGTGGCACTGAGATAAAGATCAAATAAATCAAACAAACAATCGCTAAGGCGGCATAATTTCCGCTTACAAAGCTTGATCCAAGGACATTTAACGCCACAGTACCAGGTATTAACCCTAAAAAAGTCGCTGCCGCAAATGCACGATAATTCGCACGTGAAGCTGCTGCAGCATAACTGACAAAATCAAAGTGAATGGGCGCAATGCGTAATAAGAGGATATAAAGAAATCCATGCTCTTGAATACGAGACGTCACCGCTTTTAGCTTCCGATTGCTTGATTCGGTTTCCTGCTTGTTTGAACGGAAGGTTGAGGCAAGCAGGAAAGATCCTGTTGCACCTGCTGTCGCACCAGCTAAGGCATAAATGGTCCCAAGGACACTGCCGAATGCCAAACCTGCTGCTAGCGAAAAGACGGTGAGTGGGACAAGCACAAATGGACGAAAAAGTGATAAGAAAAGAAAGACAAAGGGAGCTAGCATCCCAAATTGAAGAATCCAATTCTTCACATCTTTCGGCGACAGTTGAAAATGCTGTTTGTTGAGCCACCATAGCACAGCAGCTAGGACGCCAATCACGAGGAAAAGCAGCCATTTTCTTTTATTCATTTCATCCGCTCCCCTTCACGTGACCTATCTTTTTATAAATGACGGCGATTTTCCCCTTCAAGCAGAACTGGTTCAGCTAGGTAGAGAATACGTTCCATTAATCGAGCTGCCTTCACCTCTTCTTTTTCCCCGCGCTGTGAGTACGTAAAGTGATGTTTTAACTCATTCGGTGAGAAATTAGAAGAGAAAAAAGTCGGCAGCTGCTCTGCCATGCGGTATTGCAAGATTGTTCCTAAAAGTTCATCTCGTACCCAGCTTGTCATCGACTCTGCTCCGATATCATCAAGCATTAAAATTGGTGTAGATTTGACCATATTCAGCTTCTCTTCGAGTGTATGATCGGCTAACGAATTCTTTAACTCTCTCACAAATTCAGGCACGTATACAAGGAGAGATGGATACTCTTTTACCGCTAGCTGTTGCGCAATTGCTGCCAGAATAAATGTTTTTCCGACCCCAAACTTCCCATGTAAATAGAGGCCTTTGCCCTTACCTGTTTCATCATAACTTTGCAGGAATTGACCTACTTTTTGAATGACTTCTTGTCTTCCAACCACATTTAAATCAGCAAACGTCGCTTGAAGAACATTCTGCGGAATATACATGCTTTTCATGAGTTCTTGCTGTTTTTTCTGTCTATCAAGCCGCAGTTTGACAGGACAAGGGGAATATTCAATATCAATGCTTTGACCTTTGATCACAAGCTTCGGGTGATACCCGTCTAAAATGACATTTACATTCTCTTCCTCTAAGCAGTAAGAACAGCCCTTTGATTGTTGTACATATTCAAAGAGCCTGTTCAAGCTGCGATTGATCATGTCTTCTTGGATGTCCTCTTGATGCTCCTTTAAAAAAGCTTTTACATCTTCATCAGCTAGGACACTTTCTTTAATCTGATTGTATCTCACGCGAAAATCTACCCGTCCTTTTAGCTGATCAAATGAACGACCGATCGGTTTCATCTCCATCTCACCTCACATTAATGTGCATTGTACTTTTTCATATTATTAAACTGATCTAACAATTTTTCTTTTTCTCGTTCGAGGTCCTCTGTAGACAAGTTATCTGTCTGTTCTTTTGGCTGTTCTTTCGTTTCAGCTTCTTTCATCCAGTCAGGCAGTTTCTCCTCGCGGATCACTTTTCCTGATCCATATGATTGACGCTTATTTTTTTGCTGTGCCCATTCTGTCATTTGCCTGTTCTCTTCTTTGGCAATTTTCATAGCAGCTGCCACTGTTTTGATTTTCTTTCGCACCCAGTGGGCGGCGATTTTCTGCATATATGTTTTGGACAGCTTCATATCCGTTTTTAGCAGTGTATAGTAGATCAGGACATTCATGACCCCAGGCTCTAGCTGCTGCTCAAGCATAATATCTTCAACAATTCTTAAGTCTGCATACGTCGGCTCAATGCCATCTGCCATATCTTTTAGAAGCTCTCTAGGCGAAATATGATCAAGCTTTTCAATCAATTTCGCATCAGGTGCATCTGCAGCTGAATTCTGCGTGACATTGTGACGTAAATGTCTTGGCTGTTTTTGATCAATCAGCTTCGGCTGTTCGCCTCTGTATTCAATTTGATACCAGTCTCTCGCTGCTTTTCGCAGATCCTCAGTTGATATCATCTGATCTGAACCACAGGCACCTGCGACAATATTTTGCATTTGCAGCGGGGTGATGCCATAGACGACCGCTAACTTCTTAATTGTCTCTTTCACTTGCTTTGTCAAAGCTTTTCTTGGAATCATCATGTCCGACATGCCTGCTAACAATAGATCAAAATCAAAAGATTCATCTGAAAGCGGTGCAGGCTGACTTGAGCCAACTGTCACATATTCGTAGCCCTCGTCAAGCGATGACGCCTGATTGATTTCCTCTGTCATCTTGCGCTCTCCTGGCTGCAAGACGTGAAACACTTCTTCAAACGATCGGGAGATGTTCTTTGCATCAGCAGGAACTCCTGGATAAGAAAAATAATCACGAAGCTGCATATATTTTGCTTTCTCTACCCGATGATACAAAAGGACATTCAGCATACCGTCTTGGAAAAATTCATCCGGTCTCAGCGGCGGCACGAGCTCATATGTAAACAGTCTGCCTTCTTCCGTTTCCTGTTCATATGTGCGGAGTAATCCGATCGCTTCAAGCTTTAAACGCTCCTCAAAAATATCATTTAAATTCGTTTGCAGCATCACCATCAGCTGACGGTGAGGTGCGGGTTTCCCCCACATTCGATTTTGTTCCAGCTCTCCCCACAGCGTCATGTATAAACTGAAAGCGGACATGCCAATAAGCGGCTGATATAAAAGAGTAATAAGCTGTCTATCGATGTCACCGAGCAATGAAGCGCTTTTGACGACATACGGATCGACGGCTAGCACTTCCTTCCAATGCTCTGTCATATGCTGATCCTCCCTTAATACGGTTGTCTTCATTGTACACTCTTTTTGCGTTTTACGCTTTACGCAGGAAAAAGAGCATGAAGAATCTTCAGCTCTTTTTTAGCGTTCTTTCTTTAATAAATCTTTTAATTCATCAATAAATACATTGATATCTTTAAATTGACGGTATACCGAGGCAAACCTGACGTAAGACACTTCATCAATTTTCGCCAGCTCGTCCATCACCATTTCCCCTACAAGCTCGCTTTTCACCTCTGACATGCCTTGGTTACGCAATTCCTTCTCGATGTTAAAGCAGACATCCTCGAGCTGTTTTAAAGCGACAGGACGTTTTTCACATGCTTTGATGAGGCCTCTCAGCATCTTTTCCCGGCTGAATTCTTCTCGAATTCCTTCTTTTTTCACCACAATCAATGGCAATTCTTCTAATTTTTCAAACGTCGTGAAGCGATATTGACAGCTTTCACACTCTCTTCTCCGACGGATGGACTTCCCTTCATCTACTGGTCTTGAATCAAGCACCCTTGTGCCAAGGTGCTGACATGTGGGACATTTCATTTCATCAGCTCCGATCTCTTCTTGGAAGTTGTTTGTCTAGTTCTTTATAAAGGGACAAAACAGCCTTTTGACTGTAGCCAAAGTCTGTGGGCAGTGCTGTTTCTGTTGTCACATTAAAATCGACAGCTGTTTCAAAAGGACGAATTGAAATGACAGTCGCCACGAGAAAAGCTTTTTTCGGCGTTCGTATGTTTGCGCTGATTTCACCTCGTTCTGCTGAAACAGATGTCACTTGATAGGAATCGTTTCTTGAAAGAACGGCTTCTACCGCTTGGAAAACTTGAGTTTGTGTCGATTTGTAGTAATGGCTTTTCAGCTCTGACACTGGATGATGGTCAGATGTTTCTGTATGATTTGAAATGAATCGTTTGAGCTTTTGTCCTAAAGTCATACACGTATCCCCTTTGTCATAAACCCTCTTCTTTATTTTATAAAAAAAACCTTTGTTTTCCTAGAACAAAAGTATAGACAGGTTGGATCATGCTGGATGTCGTGTATGGAACAAATATAAAAAGGAGCATAACACAAAGGCATTTAATGCTTTTGGCCAGCTCCCATTGCAATCTTTTTTATGTTTACAGTGCTTTGGCTTGCGCCTGTTTCACTTGTACAGGTCCCATGCCTCGAGGAATTTCGATGTTTTCTCTTGTTTCAGCACCTAGTTCATCTCCGATATGATCTGCTGCAATATTCGGATCTAGATCGCCGCAAGTATAAACATCTATGCTCGCATAACCATGTTCAGGAAAGCTGTGAATTGTCAGATGAGATTCAGAAATAATGACAACTCCACTTACTCCTTGAGGTGCAAATTTGTGAAAAGCAACCTCTCTTACTTCAGCTCCTGATTTCAAAGCTGCATTTACAAACGTTTTTTCAATAAAATCCATGTCGTTCAGTTTATCACAGTCGCATCCCCATAACTCGGAGATAACGTGACGTCCGATTGTTTCCATCATGGACCCCCCTTAAACAAGAATGAAAGAGTGAAGTTCTAAGCAGCCGGACCGGACATATACCACGGGGGAAAGTTAGTCCAAAGAGGTCCTAACCCTTTAAGTATACCCGAATGAGTCTGCGAACAAGAAGTTCACGAAAAATAGTATACTTTGTTTAGACCCATTTTGCAAGCTGTGTTTTTAGTGGGATTTTCTCTCATTTCTTGAAAAGGGACGTTCAGTCTTCTTCATTTCAAACAGCTGAAAGCTCTTTCATCTGGGAACCAACAAACTTTACAAGATCAACCACTCTGCAAGAATAGCCCCATTCATTGTCATACCATGCAAGAACTTTTACTTTTCTGCCTTCCATCACCATCGTTGTAAGTCCATCAACGACAGCAGAATAAGGGTTTGTGTTAAAGTCTGTGGAGACAAGTGGTTCATCGGTGTAATCTAATATGCCAGCAAGAGATGTTTTTGAAGCCGTTGCAAAGGCAGCATTGACCTCTTCTGCTGTGACATCTTTTTTCAAGTCGACCACAAGATCAACCATCGATACATTAGAAACTGGCACTCGAAGTGCAAGTCCATGTAATTTCCCTTTCATGTGCGGCAGCACTAAAGAAAGCGCTTTAGCGGCACCCGTCGTCGTTGGAATGATGGACTGGGCACATGCTCTTGCCCGGCGCAAATCCTTGTGGGGGTTGTCGATATTTTTCTGATCATTTGTATAAGCATGAACCGTTGTCATTAAACCGTTGTCGATGCCAAATTCATCATCTAACAATTTGACAACTGGTGCTAAACAGTTTGTTGTACATGATGCGTTTGAAATAACGACGTGCTTTTCAGGATCAAGATCATCCTCATTGACACCCATTACAATTGTAACGTCTTCATTTTTACCTGGAGCTGTAAGTACGACCTTTTTCGCTCCGGCATCTATATGGCCCATCGCTTGATCTTTTGAATTAAATTTCCCTGTTGCTTCGATCACGATATCAATCCCAAGCTCTCCCCATGGAAGCTGCTTTGGGTCTCTATTATTGAGCAAAAGCACTCTTTTGCCATTGACAATCAACGCGTCATCTTCTGCTGTCACATCGCATTCGTAACGTCCATGATTTGTGTCATATTTAATTAAATGTGCTAGCGTTTCGGCAGGATAGCTTGCGTTCACCGCTACAATTTGAATTTGATCATCAAGCATTGCTTTTCTGAAGACCATGCGTCCAATTCTGCCAAACCCATTGATCGCTGCTTTTACCTTCATGAACAGGTCACTCCTCTATTATGTGTTATACTCAATAAATTTATTTATGAAATTAGTATATCACATTAGAATGTAATTGCCAGTATATAAACGTATATTTTCAAAAAAGGGCTGTTCTTTGCAATGAAATTGACGAAAAAAGCATAAAAAAAGAAGAGTACTGTATGTACTCTTACTTATCTGTATGTTCCCATTCGTTTAATATGTTCTCTAATTGCTTTCTAATAAAAGCAAGATCTTTTGTGTTTTCTATCACGCAGTCTGCTTTTTGGCATTTTTCCTCAAGAGGCTGCTGGGAGTGAATGCGATTCAGTGCTTCTTCCTCGCTCAGGTCGTTTCGATTCATGAGCCGCGACAGCTGCAATTCAGGCGTCGTGTACACAACGATGATGCGGTCGACTAGCCCTTCCAGCTTGCTCTCGAATAGGAGCGGGATATCAAGCACAACAAATGTTTCATTGTTGCTCACCCCTTCATCACGCTGCTCGAGCATTTCCTTTCTGACTTCAGGATGAACGATGGCGTTGAGCTTTTTTCTTTTCTCTTCATCAGAAAAAATGATCGCTCCAAGCTGCTGCCGGTTCAGTTCACCATTTGGCAGAAGAACCTCTTCACCAAAAGTTTGAACGATTTGATGAAGGGCAGCCGATCCTTTAGAAACCGCTTCTTTTGCAATGACATCAGCATCCACCACCCGAATGCCTTTCTCTTTTATCATCTGCGAGACTGTGCTTTTTCCGCTAGCAATCCCGCCTGTTAATCCAATGACGAGCGTCAATTCGTTTCCTCCTTTACAGCTTCCACACCCCAATTAAAATGAGCAACAGCCCTGGTAAGCATGCGAGTTTATCGATCCAGCGCCAATTGGCCAAATAATGACCTGCACGCAGTCCGATGCATACAAAAAGAGAACTCATCACAGCGACCGTGATGCTCATGACAATTGGAGAAAAACCAAGAATCGCGGCACCAATCCCTGCACCAAATGCATCGATGGATAAAGCAATTCCAAGAAGCACCGCTTCCATTCCATTAATGGTGCCAGAGCGGTCAATATCTGCACTTGTAGGCTTTCGCAAAATATGAATGACAAGCCCAAGAGACTGCACTTCTACATTGAGAAGTGTTTTTTCATGAAGGAGCAAATCACGCTCTTTCGCTGGTTTATAAAATTGATACAGAACCCAAAGTCCGATAGCAATTAAAATGCCTCCACCCAGTTTATCTGTCACTGAGACAGGGAGGAATGTCGTGAGCAGGCTGCCAATCAGCATGGAAATGAGCAACACAATTCCTGAACAGCAAGCAATAATAACGATGGCTTTAAATGGAATCCTCATCTTGCGAAGACCATACGTAAAACCTACAGAAAAGCTGTCAATGCTGACGGCAATAGCTAAAAACAGAAGCGAAAACGAAATCATACCTGTACTCTTCCTTTCTGTTCATGCAACGATGATCAAGAGTCTCTAGGCGTCCTTAGACTCTTCTTCACTATATGAAGAGCAGGTGGGCTGTGTGTCAGTCTACACCTTGCTGAAAAAAGAATGTTTTTTATCGTATGCATGGCAAAAAGGAAGCATGCTGACGGCTTACCTTTATGAAGGGCGTTTTTGGCAGGTCACACAAAAATGAGTGCCGCGCCCTCCCACCACTGTTTTCTCTATGATACTGCCGCACGTCTGGCAAGGTTCTCCCCGCCGGTCATATACAAGAAGCTGTAATTGAAAAGTCCCAATATCACCTTGTGAATTGATGTAGGAGCGAATGGTGCTGCCTCCTGCATCAACAGCCACTTGAAGCGTGTCAATAATATGTTTGTGGAGCACCTTGCAAGATGCAAGACTTAGCTGATTCGCTTTTGTTTCTGGATGAATGCCTGATTTAAACAGCACTTCATCTACATAAATATTACCGAGACCAACCACGATTTTTTGATCAAGTAAAGCCGTTTTGACCACGCGGGAGGTTTTCTTTAATTGCTCCCATAAATAGTCTGGTGTAAATGAGTCTGAAAAAGGTTCATACCCCAGCTGTGACAGCGGAAGTTCTTTTTCTTCTTCGCCTGGCTGAAATAGATGCATCGTCCCAAATTTACGGACATCATGGTACCGAAGTTCGGTACCATCTGTGAACGTAAAGACGACGTGTACATGTTTATCATAAGGCTCACCAGTTTCATGTACACGGTATTTCCCTTCCATTCTTAAATGGGAGACCATCACATAGTGGTCTAAATGAAAGAGTAGAAACTTCCCTCTTCTTTCAATGGTTTGAATGGTTTCTCCTACCATCCTTCTAGCGAACTCTTCCGGTTCCCCAGGACGTTTGATGATATTTGGCCATTTGATATCGACCGTTTCAATCGTTTTTCCTTTGACTAACCGCTGAAGAGTGCGCCGGACGGTCTCAACCTCTGGTAATTCCGGCATGCTCCTCGCTCCTTTTTCTCTCTCTTTATTTTGCGTCGTACCAAGATGGACCTGAAGCGAAATCGACTTTTAGCGGCACATCGAGCTGAAGTGCGCTTTCCATGACTTCAGGGACGATTTTTTCTAATATGGCGATTTCTTCTTTTGGCGCTTCAAAGATCAGTTCATCGTGCACTTGCAATAACAGATTTGCCTGCAGATTCTCTTCTTTTAACTTTCGTGCCATATCAATCATCGCTTTTTTGATGATATCGGCGGCACTGCCTTGGATCGGTGTGTTCATTGCCGTTCTTTCCGCAAAGCTTTTCACATTAAAATTACGGCTTGTGATATCTGGGATATATCGTCTTCGTTTAAGAAGCGTGGTCACATACCCTTTTTGTTTTGCTTCCTGCACGATGTCCTCCATATAGGTTTTCACGCCTTTAAAGCTTGTTAAATAACGTTCAATGAAGGCCGCTGCTTCTTTTCTTGTAATCCCAAGGTTTTGAGACAGTCCATAATCACTAATTCCATATACGATTCCGAAGTTGACAGCTTTGGCCTGTCTTCTCATAGAGGAAGTCACTTCTTCTTCTGAGACATGGAACACATCCATGGCAGTCTTCGTGTGAATATCCATATCTTGCGTAAAGGCTTCAATCAAGTTCTCATCTTGAGAAATGTGCGCAAGGACACGCAGCTCAATTTGAGAATAGTCAGCTGCAAACATGAGCCAGCCTTCTTTTGACGGAACGAACGCTTGACGAATTTTTCGGCCTTCTTCTAAACGAATCGGGATGTTTTGAAGGTTTGGGTCTGTTGAGCTTAGTCTTCCTGTTTGTGTAAGTGCCTGATTAAATCTTGTGTGCACTTTATGCGTATCTTTGCGCGTCACTTTCATTAAGCCTTCCACATAAGTGGATTGCAGCTTTCCTATTTGACGGTAATGCAGAATGGACCGAATAATTTCGTGCTTATCTTCAAGCTTTTCAAGGACATCCGCAGACGTAGAGTAGCCTGTTTTGGTCTTTTTGATAACCGGTAGTCCTAATTTTTCAAATAAAATCACACCAAGTTGCTTCGGTGAATTGATGTTAAATGTTTCTCCTGCTAACCGATGAATGGTTTCTTCATATTCCTTCAGCTTCTTCGTGAGTTCTTCACCCATTTTCTGAAGACGTTCAACATCCACTTTTACCCCAAGAGATTCCATTTCACCTAAGATGAGGGCAAGTGGCAACTCTAAATCTTCATATAGCTCATGCTGATCATTCTTTTCTAACGCTTCAAGGGTCAAATCATGCAACGCAGAGATCGCTGCTGCTTTTCTTCCAAGATGGTCTTTTAGCTCTTCTTCAGGTGGAATCGCCTGTTTCGCTCCTTTTCCGTAAACTTTTTCATCGGAAAGGGCTATGTTCAGGCCATATTCCTTCGCCACACTTGCAACGTCCTCATAGGATTTCTGCGGATTGACCACATAGGAAGCGAGCAGGACATCGTTATCGACACCTTTAAGATCAACATCATGCCATCTGAGCGCAACAACCGCTCTTTTGGAATCAAAGACCCATTTCTTCTTCGTTTCATCCTGTACCCATTGTTTAAACGCTTCAGATTGCAGAGCATCTTCTTTTGTCATAAAAAATGCACCGTTCTCATTATGGATCGCAAACCCTATCAAATCGGCTTCGTGATAATTGTCTCCTAGCTGTTCTACCACAAGTGCAGCGTGATCTGTCAGCATGTCCTCCGTGACATCTGTCATTTTCTTCACGTCTAGTTCGTCTATTTCTACTGGTTCATCTGATTCTGGCGCTTCTCCTAAACGCTCTAGCAGCGTTTGAAAGCCCAGTTCTTTATAAAGCGAGATGACCTGCTCCATGTGAGGACCTTCATAGGCGAGCTCTTTGCTTGACACATCTATTGGTGCTTCTACGAGAATCGTCGCCAGCTTTTTACTCATCACCGCTTGTTCTTTATATTCTTCAAGCTTTTCTTTTAGCTTTTTCCCGCTGACTTCGTCAATATGATCAAGCAGATTTTCAACCGTTTCAAACTGCTTTAGTAATTTGATCGCTGTTTTTTCACCGACACCAGGCACACCAGGGATATTGTCTGATGAGTCTCCCATCAGCCCTTTCATGTCGATGATTTGATCTGGTCTGAGGCCGTATTTCTCTTCAATATGGGCCGGTGTGTAATATTCTACTTCTGTGATGCCTTTTTTCGTAATGGCTACTGTTGTATGGTCTGTTGAAAGCTGCGTTAAGTCTTTATCTCCTGAGAAGATTTTGACCTCAAAGCCGTCCTTTTCTGCCTCTACAGCCAGTGTGCCGATAATGTCATCCGCCTCGTATTGCGGAAGCTCGTACCTTTTCACTTGATAAGCATCTAATAGCTCACGGATGAACGGCATTTGTTCTGATAGTTCTGGCGGAGTTTTTTGTCTTCCGCCTTTATATTCCTTAAAGGTCTCGTGACGGAAGGTGGTTTTACCCGCATCAAATGCTACGAGCATATGAGTCGGCTTCTCGTCTTCCAGCATCTTCATTAAGATCATCGCAAAGCCATAAATGGCATTTGTATGTACGCCTTTATCATTGGATAATAGCGGCAAAGCAAAAAAGGCTCGATAAGCGAGACTGTTTCCATCCACAAGTACTAATTTCTTTTGATCTGTCATCTTTTAATCCTCCATCGACTGAGCCGGCTCAGCCGTCTCTTTCGCACATTGTATGTTCATTTTATCAAAGTTTATTTTGAAAAGAAAATAGACGAGCCTGCATAAAAAAGGGACGAAAACAACAAGTGTTTTCGTCCTTCCAAAATTGGCTCCTTGGATGAAGGGGTTCCTATTCATCCTACCAATGATTGATTAACAAAACATGAATTCATTGTAAAGATCATGTAAATTTTAACGCCACTTTCCATTCTTCTCTATTTTGACTTTAAACTCACGGTAAACGTCGTCCCTTTGCCTTGTTTGCTATGAACAGAAATCGTTCCTTCATGTGCTTCGACAAGGTGTTTGACAATGGCAAGACCAAGCCCTGTACCGCCTGAGTTTCTACTTCTATCTTTATCAATTCGATAAAACCTCTCGAATATTCTTGGAATCTCACTCTTTTTCATACCGATCCCTGTATCTGCTACATCAAATTCATAGCTGTCTTTCCTCTGTCTTGCTGTGATCGTGACACTTCCTCCCTCTGGTGTATAGGTGAGGGCATTATTGATCAGGTTGAGGAAAATTTGTTTTAATCTCAGCGGATCTGCCATGACATAGACCGGCTCTTTCGGGACACGCACTTGTAGGTCAATGCCTTTTTCAGCAGCCTTTTGTTTTAGCAGTACTTCAATCTCTTGAATGATTTCTGTCGCATTGGCTTCTTGAATATTCAGCTTAAAATGCTGCTGTTCAATTTTCGAGAGATCAAGTAAGTCTTGGATGAGCGTTTCTAAACGAATACTCTCTTTTAGGATGATGGACAAAAATTGTGTCAACGCTTCTTTATCGTCAATGGCACCATCCAGAAGTGTTTCAGAAAAGCCTTTAATTGACGTGATCGGTGTCTTTAATTCATGTGACACGTTAGCGACAAAGTCTTTTCGCATCTGTTCTAGCTGCTTTGTTTCTGTCACATCATGAAAGACAAGAACAATCCCTTTCCATTCATCGTCTGTACTTAAGATCGGAACACCATCGACTTGGAAATAACGGCGCTCGATGTCAACAGCGAGACGTAAAAACTTTCGGACCTTGGTTTCTGTCATGAAAATTTCGTCTATTAACTCAATAATCTCTTCATGGGTAAAAGCTTCATGATACAGCTTGTGCATGTAAATATGTTTTTGCACTTTGAATTGCTTGCGGAATGTTCGATTGACTAAGTGGATATAGCCCATTTTATCAATCAAAATGATCCCCGCTCCAATGTTTTCAATGACTGTTTGCAGACGATCTCGCTGCATTTCGCCAGCGCTTGTCATGTCTTGAAGACTTTCTGCCAGACGCTTCATTGATGTATTGAGTTCACTTGTTTCAATGATCAACTCTTCATAGTTATTTGTATCATAGTTCCCTCGTTCAAGCTGTTTGGCCACCTTTGTGGCATAATCAATCGGCTTTACATACTTCATCGACATGCGATAGCCAAAAAAGACGATGATAATGATGGCCGAACCAAGACAAAAGGCTAATGCAAGCCAGAGCTGACCATCAATCTCATTCAAAGGCTGGAATGAAGCATGAAGAAATAAATATCCCGCCGGTTCGTTTTGTTTCATCATTGGGACTGCATAATGAAACAGCGCATCCTTCTCATCCTCAATGAACGTTCCTTTTGTTTGGAGCTGCTCACTTTTCAGTGTGTTTAAAATGACAGCCCTTTGTTCTGCTTGACCCGTTGTATGTATGATATTCCCCTTCACGTCCACAATCGACGCATTCATATCGAGATGCTGCTTTGCTTGATTGAGAATCTTCTTGTTTTGCTCCGCATTCAAATCTTCAACATTCATAGAAGAAAGGAGAAAACTCGATTCCTTTTCCATTCGTTCGGTTAATTTTGTTTCATAGAAAATATGAAACATATGATCCAAGAAAAGACCAAGCGCAACAAACACAATAAACAGGAGAAAAATGAGCCCAGAAAAAAGGCGGGTTCTCACTTTACTCATTTGGCTTTGGCTCCTCCAATTTGTAGCCTAAGCCTCGAATGGTTTTAATATATGTTGGTTTTTTCGTGTTCTTTTCAATTTTGTCCCGCAAGTGGCTGATATGCACATCCACAATACGAGTATCACCTGCAAAGTCATAATTCCAAACCGCACTTAACAATAGATCACGCGTAAGGACACGGCCTTTATGCTTAGCCAAATAAAGAAGCAGTTCAAATTCCTTTGGCGTGAGCTCTAGACGTTCTTCTTGGAAATAGACTTCGTAATGTTCAGGTAAAATGCGCAGGTCTCCAATTTTGATTTGGTCTGCAATGATCTCTTCCTTCTCTTCTTGCACGGGAGCCGGCTGAGATTGCTGTGCTCTTCTCAAAATGGCTTTTACCCGAGCACCCACTTCTCTAGGACTGAAAGGTTTTGTCATGTAATCATCGGCTCCAAGTTCAAGACCGAGCACCTTATCAAATTCATCGTCCTTTGCTGTCAGCATTAAAATAGGGAACATCATTTTTTGAATTCTCAGTTGTTTGCACACTTCAATGCCGTCCATTTTCGGAAGCATTAAATCAAGCACAATCAGATCAGGCTGTTCACTTGCTGCTTTTTCAAGCGCTTCTTCTCCGTCTCTTGCTGTGACGACATCGTAGCCCGCCCTTTCAAGGTTATAGCTTAGAAGTGTTACAATTGATTCTTCATCATCCACAACTAATATTTTTTTATTCATGTTGTGCCTCCAATTAGTGATTTCCCCTGCATCCGGTTTTTTGTATCTTATGTGAAAAGCGAGAAGTCATGCTTTCTCTTTCATTTTAACGAAAGCTTAACAAGAGAACAATTTAAAATTTCGACAAGATTGGCTTTGTAAACAAAAAGAAGACTCCTCATACGAGAAGCCTTCTTTTTTATTCATATTAAGACAATACTTTCATGACGTTCTTTACAGATTCAACAGAACGGTCAAGCTGACTTCTTTCTTCTTCTGTCAGCTCAAGCTCGATGATCTGCTCAAGGCCGTTTCCACCTACGATTGTTGGAACTCCAAGGTAAATGCCTTCGTAGCCATATTCACCTTCAAGGTATGCAATCGTCGGCATGACACGGCGTTGATCTTTTAAGATCGCCTCAACCATTTCAACGAGTGAAGCAGCAGGTGCATAATACGCACTACCGTTACCTAATAGGTTGACGATTTCACCGCCGCCTTTTCTTGTTCTTTCAACAATTGCATCAATTCGCTCTTTAGGAATTAATGTTTCCAGCGGGATACCGCCTGCATAAGAGTAACGTACAAGAGGAACCATGTCGTCCCCATGTCCGCCAAGAACAAAGCCCGTCACATCTTTCACAGATAGGTTTAATTCTTGAGCAACGAACGTACGGAAACGTGCTGTATCAAGAATTCCTGATTGTCCGATGACTTTTTCTTTTGGTAATCCTGATTCTTTATAAACTGCATATGTCATTGCATCAACAGGGTTTGTTAACACAACAATGATCGCTTCTGGAGAATATTTAACGATTTCACGTGTCACACTGCGCATGATTTTTTCATTTGTTGACACGAGGTCGTCACGGCTCATTCCCGGCTTTCTTGCAATTCCTGCCGTAATGACCACGACATCAGAACCGGCTGTATCTTCGTAGTTAGAAGTTCCTGTAATATTCGCATCGAAGCCTTGAACAGGGCTTGCTTCCAGCATGTCAAGTGCTTTCCCTTTTGTCGGGTTCTCAAGCTGAGGGATATCCACTAATACGACATCCGCTAATTCTTTTTGAGCTGTTAGAAATGCTGTAGTTGCTCCAGTAAAGCCTGCTCCGATGACAGATACTTTTTTACGCTTGTTTGCCATTTCCTTTTTCCCCTTTAACTTTAAAGTTTAAGAATCAAGACAAGTTTTTGATGAGCTCGTCAGCAAACTCAGAACATTTCACTTCTGTTGCACCGTCCATTAATCTAGCAAAATCGTACGTGACGACTTTAGATGCAATTGTTTTTTCAACAGATTGAATCACTAGATCAGCAGCTTCTTGCCATCCAAGGTGCTCAAGTAAAAGCACGCCTGATAGAAGAACAGAAGATGGATTCACTTTATCAAGACCAGCGTATTTCGGTGCTGTTCCGTGAGTCGCTTCAAAAATAGCGTGTCCTGTTTCGTAGTTGATATTTGCACCAGGTGCGATACCAATTCCACCAACTTGTGCTGCAAGTGCATCAGAGATGTAGTCTCCGTTTAAGTTCATTGTTGCGACAACATCGAACTCAGCTGGACGAGTTAAAATTTGTTGAAGGAAAATATCTGCAATGCTGTCTTTGACAATGATTTTGCCAGCAGCTTCTGCTTCACTTTGCGCTTTGTTTGCCGCATCTTTTCCATCTTGTTCTACAATACGATCATATTGTGCCCATGTAAAGACTTTGTCGCCAAACTCTTTTTCAGCCACTTCGTAGCCCCAGTTTTTGAAGGCTCCTTCTGTAAATTTCATGATGTTTCCTTTGTGAACAAGTGTCACAGATTTACGGCCTTGGTCAATCGCATATTGGATCGCTGCTCTGACAAGACGAGATGTTCCTTCTTCAGAAACTGGTTTGATTCCGATACCTGATGTTTCTGGGAAACGGATTTTATTCACACCTAATTCGTTTTTCAAGAAGTCGATTAACTTCTTCACTTCGTCTGATCCTTTTGCATACTCGATTCCTGCATAGATATCTTCAGTGTTTTCACGGAAGATGACCATGTCTGTGTCTTCTGGACGTTTCACAGGAGATGGTACACCTTTGAACCAGCGAACTGGACGTAAGCATGTGAATAAATCAAGCTCTTGTCTTAGTGCCACGTTCAATGAACGGATTCCTCCGCCAATTGGAGTTGTCAGTGGTCCTTTGATCGCGATTAAATATTCACGAATGTCTTCAAGTGTTTGCTCTGGAAGCCACTCGCCAGTTTTATTGTAAGCTTTTTCACCTGCATATACTTCTTTCCAAGTGATTTGCTTTTCACCTTTATATGCTTTTTCTACAGCTGCTTCAAGAACTCTTGATGCTGCTTTCCAAATGTCAGGGCCGATTCCGTCCCCTTCGATAAACGGGATAATTGGATTATTTGGTACATTCAATACGCCGCCAGTAACTGTAATTTTTTCGCCTTGTGACAATGATATTACCTCCCAGGTTATGTAGTGAATATTTGAAACTTCCAAGCTTGATGTCTGCAAGCCAAGAAGTTTTTCACGTGATTCGTTTTTTGTTGATATGGAGGCTGATTGGTTTAGATGGATCAGCCTCCGCTATTCTATAAACATTAGTCTCTTTCACTGATCGGAACAAACGTTTGAAGATCAGGTCCAATATAGTCAGCTCTTGGACGGATCAGACGGTTGTTGTCATATTGCTCTAAAATGTGAGCAATCCATCCAGAGAATCGGCTGATCACGAAAATTGGTGTAAACAAGTCATGATCAATCCCAAGACTGTGATAGACAGAAGCAGAATAAAAATCAACATTTGGTGGAAGATTTTTCTCTGATGTCACGATTTCCTCTGCGCGTACAGACATTTCATACCATTTTGGCTCGCCTGTGAGATTTGTTAAGCGCTGGCTCATTTCTTTTAAATGTTTTGCACGCGGGTCACCTTGGCGGTAAACGCGGTGGCCAAAGCCCATAATTTTCTCTTTCTTCTCTAGCTTACCATGAATATAGGAATCTACGTTTTCAACTTCGCCAATTTCTGAGAGCATCTTCATTACGCCTTCATTCGCGCCGCCATGAAGTGGTCCTTTCAATGCGCCGATAGCCGCTGTTACACCAGAGTAGATATCTGATAGTGTAGCAACACATACACGTGCTGTAAATGTCGATGCGTTTAATTCGTGATCCGCATGTAGAATGAGCGCTTTATCAATCGCTTCAATTTCTACTGGTGAAGGCTCTTCGCCGTTTAGCATATATAAGAAGTTTGCAGCATAGCTGTATTCTTCTTTTGGCTGTACAGGCTCAAGTCCCTTTCGAATACGTGAGAATGCAGCGACAAGTCCAGAAATTTTCGCTTGTAAGCGAATGGCTTTTCTGTAATTTGCTTCTTTGTCCATAATCTCTGATTCGTCATCAAGTAAACCTAATAAGGATACCGCTGTACGAATCGCAGACATTGGATGAACCCCATCCAGCGAATAAGATTTAAAGTGCTCAATGATCTCTTGCGGAATATGAGCATTTTCATTGAGCTGCTGCTTTAACTCGCTTAGCTCATGCTCATTCGGCAGCTTTAAGTGCCATAACAGGTAGACAATTTCTTCGAAAGTCGCTTTTTCAGTTAAATCATCGATATTGTACCCTACATAAGTAAGAGTATCATCAATAATTGAGCTTACGGATGAAGTTGTTGCCACGATACCTTCAAGACCTCTTGTTGCTGTCATGTTCAATCTCCCCTTTTTAAAAAGATTCCCCTTCGTTGCAAAATTCTCGCTTTTTGAAAGCGCTATCCAACCAAAATAGGCTGGCAGGTTTAGAAAAGAAAATGCTTACATTTACCTATACGGTTAGAGCGCTTTTAGCCTCATATCTCGTGTTTGATCAATGAGTTCAAAATTAAGCCTATTCCCATTATAAACAATAATCAGACATTTGTTAAATGTTTAACTATAATTTTTTTTGATATTTTTTTTTCCAGCCTTCCGGTTCGGGCATGGAATAAAGGGATTTTGCTTCTTTTAATATATTTAATTATGTTTTTTTGCAAAAGCTCACGCCAGAAAAAAATCAAAAGAAAGTGGCATGAGCCACTCTCTTTTTAACCGCTGAAAAATTTCACTGCTTGCATCGCTAAATAGGCAATTCCAGCACCAATCAGCGGGCCAACAGCCACACCTTTGAATAAGCTGACTGCCAAAATCGTACCGAATACAAGTGCTGCTGTGATATGCGGATCGTTTTCGAGTAGCACAATGCCGTTTTTTGCAATTAATGCTACTAATATACCCGCTCCAAGAGCTATCCAAGCATAGGAAGATTTCATCGCTTCTCCAAGTTGTTTAAATCCAATGTCCCCTGTTGCGATCGGTACAAGCACAGCGATCGTGATGACCGTCACACCCCAATTGATACCTTTTGATTGCAGAACCGGGAATATTTTTTGATCCAGGCCAATCAGCTTAATGGCAATCAGCACAGAGACCGCTAAAATTAACGAATTGTTTTTTGCAATAAGTGCAATAACGAGTAAAAGAACCAAAAACAAATTTGCTTGAGTAAACATACGCCGCTCCTTTCTTTCTTTTTATTGCGACCTTTTCATATTACTAATCTTTTTGAATAAAATGAAGTATCGGACATGCTTGTTTTTTGGAGGGGATTGTGTGAATCACACTTATGTGGGCATTTTTTTGCGAAGTTTGATGATTTTCAGCATCGCCGTTTGTGCGGTTGTTTTTTTATATCAGTCTTTTCCGTTTTTATATCCATTTTGGATTGCATTTGCCGTGTCGTGTTTGATTCATCCAGCCGTATGCAAAATTGAAAACATGACCGGGATGCCAAGAGGTTTTGTTGTCATCATTGTGCTATTACTCTTTTTAGTGGCAGCCGCCGGATTCATGACACTTTTAGTGGCGGAAATCATTTCAGGAAGTGCTTATTTAGCAAAGGTCCTGCCAGGTCATCTTGATCAACTGATTGGGATCGTGGAACGTTTTTTCACAGATCAGATTTTGCCTTTATATCATGATTTGACTGCTCAATTTAATACACTTCAAGCAGGTCAAAAGGAATCGATTTTAGGACAAATCCAAGCACTTGGTGACGAAGCAGCGGCAAAAATCGGGACTTTCCTTTCAAAAACTCTTGAATTCATTCCAGCTTTTTTAGGTCTTTTGCCTGACGCAGCAGCGACGCTTTTATTTTCCGCCCTAGCGACTTTTTTTATCACAAAAGATTGGTTTACGTTAAAAAAATATGGTTCTCGTATCTTTCCCGCCAAATGGATGCTTCATACACATGCGATTTTATCTGAAATCAAAAAAGCCATTTCTGGCTTTATGAAAGCCCAGCTTCTACTTGTTGCCATGACCATTGGGATCGTGCTGATTGGACTTTTCATCTTAAAGGTCGAGCATGCGATTGTGATCGCTCTATGTATTGGTCTAGTTGATTTACTTCCTTACATCGGGAGTGGCACGGTTTTTCTTCCGTGGATCATTTACTCCGCCATGACAGGAAATCTTTCACTCGCCATTGGACTGGGCATTTTGTATATTGTGGTGCTCATTCAAAGACAAATATCAGAGCCAAAAGTCTTAAGTAAATCAATCGGTCTTAATCCTTTAGCAACACTTGTGGCACTGTTTGTCGGGTTAAAATGCTTTGGTTTTCTTGGACTTGCACTCGGTCCCGCTTCTCTTGTCGTTTGGCAGGCGTTTCGTAATGCAGGGGTTTTCAGAGACCTTTATCAGTACATTCGGTATGGTGCGCAAAAGTAAAAGAGACCTGATGCGAAGGTCTCTTTAGCGTATAATCGTATAGCGTTTGCGATTGGACATATTTCTAAGCCAGCGCTCAAAGAGCGGTTTGATCCGTTTTCTTGTCATGGGAATGAGCAGCACAGCCCCAATCAGATCAGAAAGGAATCCAGGTATGAGCAGCAGCAAACCACCGATCAGAATGCAGAATCCATCGACAATGGTGGCCCCTGGCATTTTGCCATACTGTAAATCTCGCTGCACTTTCTGAAATGCTTCTATTCCTTGTTTCCTTGCAAAGTAAGCACCTAGTGCGCTTGTTAGTACAATGAATAGCATCGTTGGTAAAATACCAATGATGTTACTTGAGATTAAAAATAAACTAATTTCCACTGCTGGGAACAGAATCAATAATAGTAGAAAATATTTTTTCAACCATATCACCTCATGGGGTCTCTTTCATCGAAAGCTGTTTACTTTTTTTAGTGTAACATAAAAAAAGAGAGGAGTCAGATAACTCCCCTCGTGTGTGATTTAAAGGACGCTTGCACGGCCTTTGTAGATCGCTCCGCGTGCTGGATCTACTGTAATCTCTTCGCCTTCTTTTAGAAGTGTTGTGGCACTGTCAAGACCGACAATGACTGGAATTCCAAGACTAAGCCCAACGACTGCTGCATGGCTTGTTAGACCGCCTTCTTCCGTGATAAGGGCAGACGCTTTTTCTAAAGCACCCATCATATCACGATCTGTGCAGTTTGCGACAAGAATCGCACCATCATACATTTTTTCCTCTGCTTCTTTTCCGCTTTGTGCAATAACAACCGGTCCAAATGCAGATTTGCGGCCAATTCCTTGACCCTTCGCAATGATGTCACCGACAACATACACTTTCATTAAGTTCGTTGTACCAGCTTCTCCAACCGGCACACCAGCTGTAATGACAATCAAGTCGCCATGTCTTACATAGCCAGATTCAATAGATTTTTCTACTGCATTCTCTAGCATTTCATCAGTAGATGACGTATTTGATCCACTCTTCGCAAATACACCGAATACGAGAGATAGCTTTCTTGCTACTGATTCGTTTGCTGTGACTGCAACGATTGGTGCTTTAGGTCTATATTTTGAAATCATTCTTGCTGTATGACCACTCTCAGTAGGTGTCACAATCGCTGCTACATCAAGCTTCATTGCTGTGTGCGCAACAGATTGACCGATCGCATCTGTAATGCTGACCTCTACTTCTTCGCTTCTGCGAGAAAGGATTGCTTTATAGTTAAGTGCTTCCTCTGAACGTGAGGCAATGTTGTGCATCGTTTGCACAGCTTCAACTGGATATGTTCCTGCTGCTGTTTCACCAGATAGCATGATCGCATCTGTACCGTCAAAAATAGCATTTGCCACGTCACTTGCTTCCGCACGAGTTGGACGCGGGTTACGCTGCATGCTATCCAGCATTTGAGTTGCTGTGATGACAGGCTTGCCTAAACGGTTGCATTTTTTGATCAGCATTTTTTGAACAAGTGGTACTTCTTCTGCCGGAATCTCTACACCAAGATCTCCACGCGCGACCATCAGTCCATCTGATACCTCAAGGATTTCATCGATGTTATCAACGCCCTCTTGGTTTTCAATCTTCGGAATGATTTGAATGTCAGCTGCGTTGTTCTTTTCAAGTAGCTCACGAATTTCAAGAACATCAGAAGCTCGTCTCACAAAAGAAGCTGCGATGAAATCGACACCTTGTTCAATTCCAAACAGAATATCATTGGCATCCTTTTCTGTAATACCCGGCAAGTTCACACTCACACCTGGTACGTTGACACCTTTTTTGTTTTTCAGTGTGCCTGTATTCATTACTTTTGTGACGATTTCTTTTCGGTCCTTATTTAATTCTTTTACTTCTAGACCAATCAGACCATCATCTAATAAAATGGTTGAGCCCACTTCTACATCATGAATTAAATCTTCGTACGTCACACTGATTTTTTCAGTGTTTCCCACAATGTCTTCCATACTCACGATAAGATCAGCACCAGCAACTAACTCAATTGAGCCGTTTTCAACTGTGCGTGTACGGATCTCTGGACCTTTTGTATCAAGAAGGATCGCAATGTCCTTGCCTAAAGTTTTACCTGCTTTGCGAATGTTTTCAATACGTGCACCATGCTCTTCAAAATCTCCATGAGAGAAGTTTAGTCTGGCTACATTCATTCCTGCTTCAATCAATTCAGTCAGCTTTTCAATGCTTTCACTTGCTGGACCGATTGTACAAACGATTTTTGTCTTTCTCATTACTGTTCCTCCTAAGGTCTTCTCGTTTTATATAGAGAGCTCTTGTGAAAGTCGGTACATATTTTGATCGACTGTATGCTTTTTATCTAAGATGTCTAAAATATCGTGATGAACGAGTTCGTTGCTTTGAATGCCTACACAGCGTCCGCCTCTTCCTTCAAGAAGAAGTTCTACTGCATACGCTCCTAGGCGACTTGCGAGCACTCGGTCAAACGCACTTGGAGAACCTCCACGCTGAATATGTCCTAAGACAGATACACGCGTTTCAAGGCTTGTCTCCTCTTCAATTCTCTTACCAAATTCGACACCGCTGCCTACGCCTTCTGCGACGATGATGATACTGTGCTTCTTGCCGCGTTCATGCCCTCTTCTCAATCTGGCAATAATTTCGTCCATGTCATAGTCTGCTTCAGGAATCAAAATTGATTCGGCTCCGCCTGCAAGACCTGACCAAAGAGCAATATCACCAGCATGTCTTCCCATTACTTCCACTACGTATGTACGTTCATGAGATGTGGCTGTATCACGAATTTTATCAATGGCATCAATGACTGTATTTAGTGCTGTATCAAAGCCAATAGTGAAATCAGTACCAGGAATGTCATTGTCAATCGTGCCAGGGACACCTACACATGGAAAACCGAGCTCTGTTAATTTCTTCGCTCCCATGAATGAGCCATCTCCACCGATGACAACAAGTCCTTCAATACCGAATTTTTTTAAGTTCTCAATCCCTTTTTCACGACCTTCAACTGTCTTGAATTCAGGACATCTTGCCGTGTAAAGTTTTGTTCCTCCACGATGAATGATATCGCCTACTGAACCTATTTCGAGTTTCTCAATTTTACCGTTAATTAGACCTGAATATCCATTATAAATACCGTAAACTTCTACATTATGGTAAATTGCTTTCCTTACAACTGCGCGCACAGCTGCATTCATTCCTGGGGAATCCCCACCGCTCGTTAAAACTCCTATACGCTTCATCTTTTTCACCTCAGAGACCATATATGAATTAAACATACCATTTCCACTGCTTGAAAACAATCATGAGCAAAACCAGATGTTTTCAATACGAATTTCTAAAACCGTACTTATTATACAATTAAATAAAATGTTTTTAAACAAAAGTTAAGATAGTCTTGAAAGCACTTTGTTCAAAAAATAGTTGATTGAAGTGCTATAAACCTTGTCAAATCAACGTTTTCAGACGTTTCAAATTTTATGAAAACAAAAGAAAATTATTTTCAAATAGCGCTTACATCAGATCGTTTTGATGAAAAAAGACGAAAAAAATAAACGCCAGCCAAAAGGCTGTACGTTTATTTAGTTTACCCCAATATATTGATTTTCAATCGATACTTTGCCGATTGCTTTGTATTTTTGATATCTTTGTTCGACTAATTCTTCAGGCGATTGTTTGAGCAAAGATGTAAGTGACTGTTTTAATGTTTTTTCAATGTAGGCTGCTTGTTGTTTCACGTCTCGGTGTGCTCCACCTTGCACTTCTTTAATAACATCATCTATAATATCTAATTCTTTTAGGTCTGGAGCGGTAATTTTCATTGATTCTGCAGCTTTTTTCGCAAGTGATGAGTCCTTCCAGAGCAGTGCTGCTGCACCTTCAGGTGAAATCACTGAATATGTTGAGTTCTCTAGCATAAATAGGTGGTTTCCTACGCCTAAGCCTAGTGCTCCGCCACTTCCGCCTTCTCCAATGACAATACAGACAACCGGTACACGAAGTCCTGCCATTTCGAAAAGGTTTTTCGCAATTGCTTCACTTTGCCCGCGTTCTTCAGCTGCTTTACCAGGATAAGCTCCTTTTGTATCAATAAAGCAAATGATTGGACGATTAAATTTATCTGCTTGTTTCATCAAGCGCAATGCTTTACGGTAACCTTCTGGATGCGGCATCCCGAAATTACGGCGCAAGTTTTCTTTTGTGTCTTTTCCGCGCTGATGACCAATGACTGTGACAGGAAGTCCTTTAAACGTAGCAATTCCTCCAACGATGGCTTCATCGTCCCCATAAAAACGGTCACCGTGACATTCGAAAAAGTTATCAAACAGCTCTTGAATGTAATCGAGAGTTGTTGGGCGCATCGCATGACGAGCAATTTGTACTCTGTCCCAAGGCTTTAAATTTGTATAAATGTCTGTTTCAAGCTTACTCAGACGCGTTTCAAGGCGCTCAATTTCCGCACTTAAATCCATCTCTGAGTTTTGTGTGAACTTTTTCAATTCATCAATTTTCGCTCGGAGTTCAATGACAGGTTTTTCAAATTCTAGTTCTCCAGCCACTCTCGTTCACCTCCTGTGCTGTGTAATGCTAAGATTTGGCCTAATGTTTCTTTCATTTCTGCACGGTGAATCACAGCATCTAGCTGACCATGCTTCATTAAAAATTCAGCCGTTTGGAAGTCCTCTGGTAGGTCTTCACGAATGGTTTGTTCAATGATTCTGCGACCAGCAAAACCAATTAATGCACCAGGCTCTGCAAAGTTGTAATCACCGAGAGACGCGAAACTAGCTGATACACCGCCAGTTGTCGGATTGGTCATCACAGAGATAATCAGACCTTGATCCTCGCTGAACAGCTTTAATGCTGAACTTGTTTTTGCCATCTGCATCAGACTAAGAATCCCCTCTTGCATTCTTGCTCCTCCAGATGCAGTGAAGATGATAAATGGCACCTTGTCCGCTTTTGCTTTCTCAATAGCTAATGTAATCTTTTCACCAACGACTGAGCCCATGCTGCCCATACGGAACGTGGCATCCATGACAGCAATGACAGCACTTTGACCTTTAATTTCACCTTTTCCTGTTACGATGGCTTCATTCAAAGATGTTTTTTCTCTGTCTTTCTGAAGCTTTTCTTCGTAGCCTGGGAAACCGAGCGGGTTCTCAGAAATGAGGTGACCGTTAAATTCTTCAAATTTGCCTTCGTCTACAAGGCTTTCAATACGTTGTTTTGCATTCATTTGCAAATGTCTGCCGCAATTCATGCAAACACGTAAATTTTTATCTAGTTCTTTGGTGAGCATTATTTTTTTACATTGCGGACATTTGGTCATGATGCCTTCAGGCACATCTTGACTTGCCTGTTCAGAGGGTACAGATGCATATTTTTTCTTTTTACTGAAAATATTCTTGATTGACAAATGACTACCTCCCTTTTTGAAGGGTTTTTCTTTACACGCACATCCACTATTATAGGACATGTCATAACTGTACCGAAACTATTGTACTTTTTTTGTCAAACGCTGTCATCCTTCATTCAATTTTTTCAGTGGGGAATTGATGAGAAATGAGTATAGGTTTGGGGCGCTGAGTAGTTGGTATATGTGAATTGTGAACGTCTACAAAAAAATCTCATTTAGGATGAAAAAAATTTCGTGTAAGAGAGGAAATGGTGCACGTTTTTCCTCCAAATTCAGAAAGAACGTGCACACTTTTCCATTTCGATTACTCGCCGATAATCGTTAATTTTCTTGTTTTTTCTGCAACAGCTTCTGGGTCTACTTTAATTCTTGAAACGCCCGTTTCCATTGCTGCTTTTGCCACTGCTTTGGCTACTGCTGGCGCTACTCGTGCATCAAATGGTGCAGGGATAACGTATTCCGCTGACAATTCTTCATCTGATACAAGGGAAGCAATCGCTTCAACAGCTGCAATTTTCATTTCTTCGTTAATGTGTGTCGCACGTACATCAAGCGCTCCACGGAAAATACCAGGGAATGCAAGGACGTTGTTCACTTGGTTCGGGAAGTCAGAACGGCCAGTTCCTACAACACTTGCACCTGCTGCATGTGCATCTTCTGGCATGATCTCTGGGTTTGGATTCGCCATTGCGAAGATGACAGGATCTTTTGCCATTTTTCCAACCATTTCTTTAGTTAAAGCACCTGCTACTGAAACGCCGATAAAGACATCTGCGCCTTCAATCACTTCTTCTAAAGAACCTTCTTTACGATCTTGGTTCGTGAATTTAGCTACTTCATTTTTCACTGCATTCATACCATTCGGACGGCCTTCATAAATAGCGCCTTTTGTATCACACATGATGATATCACGTACACCGAAATGATAAAGAAGTTTGATAATCGCAATTCCTGCTGCTCCAGCGCCGTTTGCAACCACTTTAATTGAAGACATTGATTTTCCAGACAGCTTCAGTGCATTCACAAGTCCTGCCACTGTTACAATCGCTGTCCCGTGCTGATCATCGTGGAAAACAGGAATGTTTGTCTCTTTTTTCAAACGCTCTTCAATGATAAAGCAGTTTGGTGCTGCAATATCTTCAAGGTTCACGCCGCCAAACGTCGGCTCAAGAAGCTTCACTGTTTCAACGATTTTGTCTACATCGTTTGTTGCAAGTGCGATTGGGAATGCATCAACACCTGCAAAGCTTTTGAATAAGACAGCTTTTCCTTCCATTACTGGAAGAGATGCTTCTGCCCCAATGTTTCCAAGCCCTAATACAGCACTTCCGTCTGTGACAACAGCGACCATATTGCCTTTCATTGTATAATCATACACTTTGCTTGTATCGTCATAAATATCTTTACATGGCTCCGCTACACCTGGTGAGTAAGCCAAGCTCAAGTCTTTCGCATTTTTCACTTGTACCTTTGATTTTGATTCGAGTTTGCCTTGATTCTCTTTGTGCATATGTAATGCTTCTTCTCTTAATGACATGTGATGAACACTCCTTCAAGTGGAAAATGATTTAATGAATTGCTAAGTTGATAAGCACATACTTGGCAGTTTAAATACACAGAATCTTTAAAATGATAACACAATAGGTGAAATTGTAAAACATATTCAGACGATTTGTCATCATTTAATCACAACGTTTTGTTCACCTAGCAGCTCTTTTAACTGGAAAATGACCGCATGATCTGCATGAACTTTGTATGCATCTGGAAGTCTCATCGTCTTTTTTTGCTTTTCATAATACAAATAGACATCTGCTTCTCCCCTGTGCATGGAGATTACTCGCTTCACTTGTTCTAGCAGCTCCTGCGTATGGTTCTCTTCTTTGACTCGAATGTAGACAGATTCTTTTCTTTTAGAGCCCATCTCTTCCAGTAGAACAGCTTCTTGTACGATGATTTGACTGCTCTCATTTCTGACATCTATTCTGCCTTCAACATAAAGCATTGCGCCCTCCTCAAGTAAGGGGGACAGCTTTCTAAATTGCTCTGGAAAGACGACACCTTCCATTTCTCCCGTTTCATCCCCGAATGCGACAAATGCCATCGATTGTCCATTTTTTGTCCGAATCGATTTCACCTTTGTCAAAAGACCACCCATTGAGATCTTCCGCTTTATATAGGAAGAAAGTCTGATGATTTCCACTGCACCATTCTCTCTTAAGCGATCTCGATACGCTTGTACTGGGTGATTTGATAAATATAACCCGAGTGCTTCTTTCTCAAATTGCAAAAGATCGACAAGCGGCAGTTCGTCTATCTCCGCATATTTTGGCTTAATGGAGAACGTTGTATCCCCAAGAAAGTCCAATTGATCCTCAGGTGTTAAAAATGACACATGGTCTAACGCAATATCTATCGATGCTAATAACGAAGCACGATTTGGATGAAGCTCATCCATTGCCCCTGAGAAAATGAGGGCTTCAATCGTTTTTCGGTTGACACTCTTTGTTGATACCCTTGCGCAAAAATCAAATAAATCTTCAAATGGCCTTTCCTGTCTTGCTCTGTATATATCCTTTACAGCTGACACTCCGACATTTTTAATCGCTCTTAAGCTGTAGCGGATCTCCCCTTTTTCAACCGTGAATGGAAATTCGCTCTTATTAATAGAAGGCTTCAACACCGATATCCCTTTTTCCTTTGCCTCATAGAAATATTGAGCCACTTTGTCTTCATTTCCAATCACACTCGTTAAAAGACCGCACATAAAATATAACGGATAATGCGCTTTTAAATAAGCAAGCTGAAAGCCGATCATGCTATATGCAACAGCATGGCTTCTATTAAAACCATAGTTTGCAAATTTGACGATTAAGTCATAAACGTCATTTGCAATGTTAACAGGATACTCCTTTTTTAGGCATCCTTCAACAAAATGGCTTCGCTCTTCATCAAGCACCTTTTTATCCTTCTTTGAAACGGCTCTTCTTAGTAGATCGGCCTCGCCCAGCTGAAAGCCTGCCATCTTTGCTGCAATCAACATGATTTGCTCCTGATAGACGATGACCCCATATGTATCCTTTAAGATGTCATACAAATCTGGATGCGGGTAGGAGACTTTCACTCTGCCATGCTTTCGGTCGATAAAGAGCGGGATATTCTCCATCGGACCCGGGCGGTATAAGGCATTGACAGCCACGATATCTTCTAGACTAGAAGGTTTCAGTCGTCTCAGCACCTGACGCATACCTTGTGACTCCAGCTGGAAAATCCCCGTTGTATCTCCCGCTGATAACAAATCAAACGTTTTCTGATCTTCATATGAAATGTCACTAAAGTTAATGTGGACGTTTTCCTGTCTTTCAATCTGGTTTTTAATGGATTCAATTAATGTTAAGTTTCTCAAACCTAAAAAATCCATTTTCAAAAGACCGAGATCTTCTAAATAATTCATCGCATATTGCGTCAAATACACTCCATCATGCCCTTCTTGAATAGGCACGACTTGTGTGAGCGGCTCCTCACTTAGGACAACGCCGGCTGCATGTGTTGACGTATGTCTTGGTAATCCTTCTACCTTTAAAGCGGTTTGAAACACTCTTTGCAGCTCCTCAGATTGCTGGAGCAGTGTTTTTAATTCTGAGGAGACTGTCACCGCTTCTTTCAGTGTCGTCCCTGGCTTTGATGGGATGAGCTTTGCAAGGCGGTCTGCTGCTTTTGAATCAATTCCCATCACACGTCCGACATCTCTTAAAGCTGCCTTTGCAGCAAGTGTTCCAAACGTGACAATTTGCGCCACATGCATATCCCCATATTTGTCTTTTACATATGAAATGATTTCATCTCTTCTCGTGTCAGGAAAATCGATATCTATATCTGGCATGCTGATTCGTTCAGGATTTAAAAAACGCTCAAATAAAAGCCCGTGACGGATCGGATCGACATCTGTAATAAACAGAACATACGCAACTAAAGAGCCTGCTGCTGATCCCCTGCCAGGACCTGTGACAATGCCATGATCATGAGCATACTTCATAAAATCCCACACAATGAGGAAATAATCACTGAAATTCATTTTTTGAATGATGCTCAGCTCATACTCAAGCCTTTTGATGTATGTGTCATTTGAAGCAATCTGTCTTCGTTTCATGCCTTCTTGGCACACTCTTCGTAAAAATTGATCAGCTGTTGATTGATCAGGCGTCGGATAGGTTGGCAGTTTCGTCTGGCCAAGATTTAAATCGACCTCGCAGCGGTTTGCAATCTCAACCGTTCTTACCAGCAATTCTGGATCATCACCATACCACTTCATCATTTCTTCGATCGATCTGAAATGCTTGTCTGCTTGATCTTCCTCAATTTCTGATAGCTGCTGGCCTGCTTTAATGGCTTTTAAACATGTATATGCGGTTTTGTCCTCTTGATGGATATAGTGGACATCACCTGTTGCCACAAGCGGGATGTTCGCTCTTTTTGAGAGTTCCCTTAGCTTACGAGACAGCTCTTCGCCCTGCTGAAACGGCTGAACGGCTAAATACACATGTTCCTCACCAAAAAGATCTTTTAAATGGCTGGCTGCATCCCTTGCTTCATCTAGCTGATCATGTTGCAGCAGCGTTTCAATATAGCCGGATACGCCTGGTGTGATGGCAATAAGGCCATGATGATAGGCTTTCAGCCATTTCTCTTTCAGGCCGGTTTTTGATTTTGATTTCAAGACACTGCTAATTTTGATCAAGTTTTGATAGCCTTCATTGTTTTTGGCAAGGAGGATCAAAGGATAAGCCTCTGTCTCTTGTTCATCTATGAAGACAGAAGCTGTTAAACCAATAATCGGTTTGATGCCATGTGTTTTACATTCCTTATAAAATTCAACCGTTCCATACATCACATGGTCATCGGTAAGAGCGAGCGCTTGATAGCCAAGTTCTTTCGCCTTTAATACGAGCTCCTTGACCTTCGCTGCACTGCTCAACAAGCTGTATCCACTGTGGACCTGAAGATGAACATAGGACATGCTTAATCCACTCCTTTCGTCTAAATTCATTCTTTCATTATAAAACGCGATGCGGTGAGAAACAAATGTTCTTTCTTTTCCGCTCGTTCATACTTGTCCAGCATTCGCCATATATTGAATAGAGTGAGGTGGGAAAAATGGATGTGAAGGAAGCCTTTATTCCAAACTTTATTAGCTGTTATTTTATCGCACTAGGGGTTATTTTGGGCGGTGCCATCATAGGCGGGGTAGGTGCATATTTATCTGGTCAGCCGCCGCTATCAATTATTTCAAGTCTTGCCAACCGATTAAAAATTTGGGCACTTGTTGCGGCAATCGGTGGAACTTTTGATGCGGTCTATAGTTTTGAAAGAGGGATTTTCGAAGGGAACACACGTGATATTTTCAAGCAGATCTTGCTCATTATCTCTGCTATGGGCGGTGCGCAAACGGGGTATCTCCTGATTACGTGGCTCACTCAGGAGCATGTGTCATCATGAGGGTGCCTGAGCTGTATAAACGTCCAGGCTGGCAGCGTTTTTTTGCTGGGATGATGTTCGGCGCAATTATCAGCTGGCTGATTTTTCTCTTTACGTATGGCACCTTTCAGGAGAAGCAAGTGACACTGCTCAGAAGCCAGCAGCACCATATGGACAGTCTGAAAGAACAAATCACACTCTATCGGGAAGATTTGCATAAATTAAATGAAGACAATAAGCAGCGTCTGCTTATTCAGAGCGTAGACGTTCACCTCGTCAACCGAGAGCAGTACAAAATCCCGGAGCCAGATACCTTGAAATTTGAAGATCAGGTGAAAGAAGATATCTCTGAGGTGATCACAAAGGATATTGAAAGTGTCTATAAAACAAAAGAGCTCTTAAAACGGACCGTGGAAAATAAAGAATATACGATTAGAGAAAAGGCATACCGCGCTAAAGTCACCGAACTGACCATCTATACAAAGCTTTCGCTTGAAGTGCGTATTTCCTTCGCTGAATAATAGATGATGTGGAATTTTTATGAATTTCTGCACTCAATGATCGCTTTTCACTTGTTATTTTTATACACTAAAAGAAGAACGAGATGATTATAAGAAAGAGGTGAGAACAATGGAGGTTTACAGCTATCGTCAAATGGCACGAGACAAAGCAAGCCGGATTAAAGACGGCATGTGTGCTTATGCTGAGACAGAAATGATGGCCCATTTAATTAAAAAAGAATTAAAGCATCAAAATCTCCAAGCCTATGAAGATTCAACTGACATCGGCTGCTGGTTTATCCCTGTATCCAAGTAACCCTTTTCTCAAAGCTCAAAAAAAGAGAGGGGGACTTGAAGCCCCTCTCTCACGATGATGATTTACATACTTCTTCTAAATCACGCAAAATCTCATCTGCAACTGCCCAATCATATATGGACGCACCGGCTGCAAGCGGGTGACCTCCGCCATGATATTTTTTAGCAATGGTGTTAATGACGACGCCTTTTGAGCGGAATCTCACACGAATCTGATCGTTCTCTTCCACAAAAAAGACCCATGCCTTAATCCCTGCAATATTTCCAAGTGTCCCAACAAGCTGTGAGGCTTGCTGCGCTGTTGTTTGGAACGACTCCAAAATGTCACGTTTAATAAAAACAGAAGCTACGCCATTCTCTGATAAAGAGATATGTTGAAAAATATAGCCATTTAATTTCACGACATTCAAATCCGTCTCATACAATTGATTGAAAAGGTCTGATGATGAAAACGGATATTCGATGAGTTCACCCGCATATTTGAGTGTCTTTTTCGTTGTGTTTGGGAAAAGGAAACGGCCTGTGTCTCCTACAATGCCGGCATAAATGAGTTCTGCCGCCTTTGTATTCAGCTGATATCCTTCTTCTTTCCCCTCTAAATACAGCTCATAAATCATTTCACTGACAGAGCTTGCTTCTGTATCAACCCAAAGCAAATCACCATACGGATCTTCATTCGGATGATGATCAATTTTCATCAGTTTATCGCCCATTGAATAGCGCTGATCATCAATTCTTGCTTGATTCGCAGTGTCACAGACAATGACAAGAGCACCTTTGTACACTTCATCCGGCACGTCATCTAATTCATATAAAAATGAAAGGGATGGCTCAGGGGTTCCTGTTGCATAAATATTTTTTTCTGGATAGGTGGCACGCAAGATTTCCGTAAGGCCGCACTGCGATCCATATGCGTCTGGATCAGGTCTTACATGTCTATGAATGATGATGGTGTCATATAATGATATGGTTCTAATCAGTTCTTTTTTCATAAATACTCCTTCTTATGCGATACTCTTTTTATTATTAAATCATAATCTACCCAGACAGAAAAGTGAGGAATAGACAATTTATTCTAGTAAGCAAGCCTATTTACGTTTAAAATAGGGTTGTAACCACTTACAATGGAGGCTTGGCACATGCTTGTTTTGATTGTGTTTATTATTTGTTCTGCCATGTTTTATTTATACTACAAAGCAAAGAATGTCCGTACGAACCGGCCGGTCGAAAAGAAATTCTGGTCTGCCAAATCAAGTATGGCACTTGGCTGCTTTGTCCTGCTCTTCGGTGTGAATCAATTATTTTTAAACCGCTCGTCACTCGCATTTGTCATTGGGTTTGTTTTTGTTGCAGTTGGTATCGGCAGTACATGGGCCGGATATAAAGCCTATAAGCACTATCTTCCGCTCTTTTTAAAGGAAGGCGAAAAAGACCACGCATAATAGAGAAAGGGCTAAAATGAACTTGATTTTAGCCCTTTCTCTTCTTTTCAGCGTGTTAGAAAACCTTTGCAGTCTAGGAAGGACAGCTACTTTTACGGAGCGAATTTGTCATTCGTGAGCACCAGCACGCAGGACTGATAAAGAATACGAGGGTTTGTTTACACGCTGAAAGGGCGCATTCATGCCGCCCTTTTTTGCCATTTATCCTCTCTCCATCAGCTGCACCATCAACATCGCTTTGCCTACAATATTTGACTGATGGTAAACTTCCACTTCCAGCTTTCCAAACTTGCGCCCAACTTCTAAAATATTCGGTTTGATCTGTATCGTGGATTCCATTTGAACCGGTTTTAAGAAATAGACAGAAAGACTTTCTACAATTAGTTCACCTTTTTTATGAGACTTTAAGAAGCGGTTGGCTGATTCGATTAAAATTTGTGTAAACACACCATACGAAATATTACCGAGTTGATTTGTCATTTGTGGTGAGACTTCATATTGGTACACCGCATCTGTTTTTGGTTTTTCTGTCTCAGTCTCCTTAAATCCTCGTGACACGACATCATCCAACTTTTCACCGACCTGCGGCTGCTTTTGAATCATTTGCAGCGCCTTCAGCACGTCCTGACGGCTAATCATCCCAATCAGCTTCGCATGATCATTTACAACTGGCAGTACCTCAATACCTTCCCACACCATCATTTGTGCAGCTGAAGCGACAGATGTTTTGCCAATAACGGTCAGCGGATTTTTTGTCATCACCTTTTCAATCGGTGTAGAACGGTCATGGCCTGCAATATCCTTTGAGGTCAAAATGCCGTGAATTTTCATTTGATCGTCTGCTACCGGGAACCGGCCGTGCCCGGTTTCATAATTCTTTTCATACCATTTCTCAAGTTTGTCTTCTGGCGATAAATAGACGGTCCGTTCTATCGGCGTTAAAATATCCTCCACAAGCACAATTTCTTTTTTAATCAACTGGTCATAAATGGCCCGGTTAATGAGAGCCGCTACGGTAAATGTATCGTAGCTTGTTGATAAAATGGGCAGCTCAAGCTCATCTGCGAGCTGAATAATTTCATCATCTGTTGAGAATCCGCCCGTGACCAGCACAGCCGCTCCCGCCTCTAATGCTTGCCGGTGAGCATTGATTCGGTTTCCGACGATTAACAGGTTGCCTGCTGCTGTGTATCGCATCATCGCATCCAGTTCCATTGCACCGATGACAAATTTATTTAACGTTTTATGTAAGCCGGCTCGTCCGCCAAGTACCTGACCATCAATGACATTGACGACTTCCGCATATGTCAGCTTTTCAATATTTTCTTTTTTCTTCTGTTCAATTCGAATGGTACCGACTCGTTCAATGGTGCTCACGAACCCTTTATTTTCAGCATCCTTAATAGCCCGGTAAGCCGTGCCTTCACTGACTTTCATTTCTTTCGCTATACGCCGGACAGAAATTTTCTCTCCGACATCCAATGAATCAATATACGATAAAATTTGCTCATGCTTTGTCGCCAATCCCGTTCACCCTTTTTGTTTTCAGCGTTTTCATCTATATTTCATTATAAAGGCAGGAGGCTTTTAATAGCAATTTGTCTTTTACACGAGCACAATAAAGGCAAACAAAAAAACCGGCTTTTTTGTGCCGGTTTTAGATGGGGGAAATCCGAGATAAGTCCAAAAAGCGCCATACAAATGTAAAAAAATGAAAAAAGAACACAAAGGCCCTCCATTAAGCTGTTTTAAACCCTAACCCCAGCCTTTCATCTAAACTAAAGGTTCAGGCAGTTCTTCTAAATCAATGATGTAATCGTTCCTTAAGATAAGGACTAAATACACTTAGGTCATCCGGGTCTATGTTAGTTCCAAAACTTATTCCCCAAAACTTATTCCCCAAAACAAAGTTCCATCTAAACAAATCAAAACCTTTTTGAAAAGTCATTAAAATTTACATGTTCCATCTGAACAATAATCATCGAGCGACGGCTCTAATTTATGCTCTTCAGCCTTAGCCTTCGCGTAATCTTCTTGCCAAACATTTTGTAATGTTTCTAAAAATACTTGGCTAGGTTGCGCTCCTGAGATGGCATATTTGTCATTCACTACGAAAAAGGGCACACCTTGAATCCCAATATTCGATCCCTCGGCTTTATCAGCTGCAATATTCTCGTTATATTTATCATTTACTAAAACATCCAAAGCTTCGTTGACATCAAGACCTATCTCACTTGCAAGTTGAACAAGTGTTGCATGGTCACCGATGTCTAGTGAATCCGTGAAGTGAGCTTTCATAATACGCTCTATGAACTCCTTCATTTTACCTTTCTCTTTTGCATAATAAGAAAGACGATGTGCATCATATGAATTTGTAGGAATCATTTTATCCATTTGATAATCTAATCCAACTGTTTTCGCTTGTTGCACCATGTGATCATTTAACGCTTTTGCTTTTTCATATGGGATACCATGTTTTGAAGATAATACTTGATGGATATCCATCCCTGTATTTTTTTTCGCATATGGATCTAATTGAAAACTACGAAATACGACTTCTACCTCTTCTTTATGTTCAAACTGTTCTAACCCTATTTCAAATTTACGTTTGCCAATATAACAAAAAGGACAAACATAATCCGACCATATCTCAATTTTCATTTTGAATGCTCCCTTTTAAGCTGATTTAATTATTATAGACAATGGGCATTTTTCTGTTCAATTGGCTTTGCTGAGTAGCGGCATATATGAATTTCACCACATTTTCCCTAGTGGCGGATAGTTTAGCTTTACCAATCGCCGAATGAATAATCATAAGATTGCCCTTTGTGTTTGACATTAGGATTATTCATTCGTACAACCGTCCTATCTAGGTTCGATTGTTTAATTATTCCTTCCATCTTCTTCATTTTTGGTGATTGATGCCGGATTATACCCCAATGGAGATATCTTGTTCACTACACCCTTTCTCTTGTTATAAACAAAAGTACAGTTTCAAATTACAGGAGGCAAGCCGGGATCGATCCCTGTCATATCAACGGATACATCCCACAGTCGCTTGGCAAGCTTCGGATCTTTCGCCTCCTCTGAGCGGGAACATTCACGGGAAGGTCCCCGCAACTCGCCTAATCCTGACGGCCCGTAATAGCCGCCTGGCTTTATCTTCCCTGTGGCTGCGTGCAACGCGCCCCAGGCACCCATGGCCGGTTTGGCAAAGAACAGGCCGATCAACGGCATCATTACTTTGCCAGCCATGTTATCGCGTCCAAGGTCCGTTCCCACAAGGCCCGGGTGACAAGCCACGACTGTTACTGGTGATCCCGCCGCCCGCAACCGCCGGTCCAGCTCGAAGACGAAGAGCATATTCGCGAGCTTACTGGCGCCATAGCGCGGGAGCCATTTGTAGCTCTTTTCTGCATTAAGGTCTTCCCACTCGATTTTCGCGTCTTTGTGTTGACCGCTACTCGTGACGACGATGCGCGACCCAGGCGTTTCCATGAGCTTGGGCAGCAACAGCGTGGTGAACGCGAAACAGCCAAGGTGATTGACGCCGAACGTCAGCTCGAAGCCTTGCACAGTGTGCCTCAGTTTCGAACCTTGCACGCCGGCATTGTTGATCAATACATCGATGCGTGGTTCCTTGGCGGCCAATTCAGCTGCACTCCGCACACTCTCCATATCCGCCAAGTCGAGGGGCAGGAAAGCTAGGTCCGCTCCCGGGGTCTTCCTCCGAATCCGATCCATGGCTTCTTTCGCCTTCGCATGGTTGCGGCAGGCCAGCAGCACACGTGCACCTCGTGCTGCAAGCACTTGCGATACTTCGAAGCCAATTCCAGTATTGGCCCCGGTGACGATGATGCATTTGCCCGATTGGTCAGGTACATTTTCATCCGTAAATCCTGTGTGACCGCTTGCCTCAAAAATAGTGATGTTCATGGTCTTCTGCCTCCTTGTGTTATGATAGGTACTATTTTATTTATTAACAACCAATTGTCTTTTCAATTTTTGGGTATGATTCTGAATGATCACAATAATTAGCTTGATAAAACCCTCCCCAAAAAACATGTGTTATTTAAGCAACATACGTTGTATAATTGATGATAAGATGAAAAAGAACTATCAACAACCACCAAAATGGCTAACATGTTGTTTACCCAACACTTCTAATGTATTGTCGTTTTTAGACAAGATGATGAACCCTAAAAGGAGAAGAAAAAATGATTATGCCAAAAAAAGATCCGAGAATCCTTCGTACAAGACAATTGATTGTAGACTCTTTTCTTTCGTTAGCTAGTGAAAAAGATTTCAACCATATAACGGTACGTGATATCACAGAAAAGGCTACTATTAACCGGGCTACATTTTATGCGCACTTTGACGATAAATTTGATTTGTTACATTCTACAATCACCAATACATTTACAGACAAATTGAAAAAAAGACTCAATGATCACGATGGATTCAATGAAAAAGTCATTGCAAATATTTTTCTAGCCATGTGTGATCACCATAAAGAGATAAGCGACCTATGTCCTAAAGGTTATCAATCTTTAGGAACTATTATCGAAAGTAAAATTAAAGAGGAGTTACAGAAGCTAATAGCTGATCTTATGCTAAAAGGAACTAACAACATCATAGAATTAGAGGATAAACAAATGGTAACAACCCTATCTACTATGCTAAGTTGGGGGATATACGGAGCTGCATACACATGGAATAAGGATGGAAGACTTATTTCATCAGAAGAGCTAGTGACTAAGACCCTGCCTATCTTTAGAAATGGCATGAGTAAATATTTCTTTTAAAGAAACTTATGTTAATTATAAAAAGTAGCGATAAACTTTTGGTATTAACTGTTTTATGATAATAAGTTAAAAACTCCAGTCATCGTAATTTAACAATCGGGCACTATTGTTGAATAAAACTTAGATTTTCAAACGACTTTATTGTTAAATTTTTAGTGTAGTGAATTATCTTACATCAAAAATTAAATAACTACAGTTTTAACCCCGTCCTAAATTTAGAACGGGGCTATGCATGTTTGAGACTTTAAAATTAAATAACTTTATTGCCATATTACAGGAGGGCTTATACGGAAAGCTAAAAGCATAATAAGGGCTTATGTACTTTTATTTACATTTTCTTGCATCTGCATGGCGCTTTTTGGACCTTATCTCGGACTTACCCCTAGATTATTGGCAAAGGGCTAAAATGTACTCTATTTTAGCCCTTTGCCTTCTTTTTAGCGTGATAGAAAACCTTTGCAGTCTAGGAAGGTCTAGCTCAGGAGCGGAGCGAATTTGACATTCGTGAGCACCGGCGCGCAGACCTGACAACAAATGCGTGGGTTTATCTACACACTGAAGCCAATATTTGTGTGCCGGTTTTTCTGCATCTTGATTAAATATCGATGGATTCTCCGCTGTTTAATACGTGACCCACGCCGCCATGCAAGCTGTCTGCAAACGCATGAGGATCTTGCTCAATCGGCGGGAATGTACTGTAATGAATCGGTACGACTTGTTTCGCACGAAGCCACTCTGCTGCGATTCTTGCATCGTCTGGTCCCATTGTGAAGTTATCACCTATTGGCAGGAAGGCGAGCTCAATATGATTCAGCTCCCCAATGAGTTTCATATCCGAGAAGAGAGCCGTGTCTCCAGCATGATAAATTGTTTTGCCTTCAGCAGTAAATAAAATACCGGATGGCATCCCTGTATACGTAATCGTTTTGGATTCTTCATCAATGACCGCTGAGCCATGGAACGCTTGCGTCAGCTTGACTTTACCAAATTCAAATTCACGTCCGCCACCAATAGAAAGCGGGTGTGTTTTCACCCCTTGCCAGCCTAAATAAGTGGCAAGTTCGAATGGCGCAATCACGAGTGCGTCATTATTTTTAGCGATTTCAATCGTGTCTCCGACGTGATCTCCATGCCCGTGCGTGAGCAAAATCACATCTGCTTTCACATCTTGCGGTTTGATATCCGTGTGCTTATTTCCATTTAAAAATGGATCAATCCAAATATGGTATCCGTTTGTTTCAATGTGTACGACTGAATGTCCATGATATGTAGCTTTCATGTAAATATATCCACCTTTCGAATTTGAACTCATTTTGTCTATTCCCTCTATAAAAAGCTGAAAAACTTAGTGCCTGTGAATTACATTAAGACCACCTGTTGCTTCAATGACGGTTCCTGTAATGAGGTCTGAACGGTCATCACATAGAAATGAAATGATACGACCGATATCCTCACCTGTCCCAGACCGACCAATCGGTGTTTCATCGTCTTTTATCTGACGTGCTTCCTCTATCGTTGATTCTTTCATGTCTCCAACGATTTTGCCTGGACACACCATATTAGCGGTGATGCCGTTTTCGGCTTCTTCAATCGCAATGGTTTTCGTCAATGACGCAAGGCCCACTTTTGCCGCTCCGAAAGCTGATCTGTGCATCCAGCCTGGCGCATGGTCTGCTCCTTGGAAGCCATATGTGATAATCCGGCCAAAGCCTTGTTTTCTCATCATAGGGATCACCATTCGGAACAAATGGAACACTGCGGATAGGTTGCCTTCCATCATTTGATACCATTCGTCTTCAGAGTAATCCGCGAGTTTTTTTCGTTCAAAAATATAAGGTCCAGCATTATTGATCAAGGCATCAATCCGCCCAAATCGCTCTGCTGCCAGCTCGACCATGTTTTTTAAATCTTCTTTGTTTGTCACATCGCCTTGGACAAATTGAAGCTTTTCTTCGTATTCTTGCAGTTCTTCTTTCATCTGCCGGACAGCTTCATCATCACTTCGATAATTGACTGTCACAGAATACCCCATATTCAGTAAAGACTCGGTGACTTTCCTGCCAAGTCCTTTAGAACCCGCTGTTATTAATGCGTGTCGCACACAATCTCCTCCTAAAACAAAGGTTGCAAGTTCATGTGTTTCTTTTGTTATCTTTACTTTACTATAAACCGGCTCCCTTCGCACTTTTGAACCCTTTAACAGTGAGGGGAAAAACGTATAGGGTGATTCATCCACTTTTTCATATCCCATGAGCCATGGATATCGAGAAGCAGCGAAACAAACCGATAGCATTCTCTCACCTCATGAAGCTGGCGAGGAAGCGGGCAAATCTCTTCATACCCTAATTGAACCGCTTGTGCAGCTTCTTTCGTCAAAAGGTATTCGAGTGCAATCAAATCAAACGCAGCTGGTCCAAATACGACATATTCCGTATCAACTAGACTCGTCACTTGATCATCGTCTTCAATATATTGCGATGGGTCTAAATCAATTAAAATGAGACTGGCTGCATCAGGAGGACTTAGCTTTTCAAGCTTTTGCTGCACCTTTTCTGCATAATTCTGATATTCAGGCTGATCAGCGTAATAGTGGCTGATGAGTTTGGAAACTGCCTTTTTTAACAGCGCATGGAATTCTCTCAAATGTCTCTTTTCTCCCCCGTATACTGCACCGAAAAAGTTTGTTTGATATGAATGAAGATGCGCTAGTTTCCTCCCGTAATCCCTATAGAATTGTGCTGAACGGCCCTCAAAAGATGTTAAAGGGATTCCTTCTACTTTTTCCATGACATAAAAGTGTTTCCCCGCCTTCTTCACTTTACGAACAACTTTCGGAATATGAAAGGAATTCGTATGAGCCAGCTTTTCATTGATTTCATCAAGATGCTCCTGTACAGTACGGGCATCTACTCCATAAATCATGTTGATCCCATACACAAATTCACTTTCTTCTCTTGCAGTTTTAGGAGATTTCACTACATATTCCGTCTGGTCTTGTAAGGAAATCAGCCACACATCATTAGCCCGGCCGTCGTATGGTTCTCCTAACGTTTTCACTGATACGATAGGCTGATCAAACAAAGCCTGAAGCGTTTTCTTCATGAACTGTTGTCACTCCTTATTCAGCTTGACACTGGTATGCTTTCATTTTCTCCAGTGAAGATCAATCTCCTTTTTCCCATGAAAAAAACCATCCGTATAAACGAATGGTTTTGGCGAATTACGCTAGGCAGGCTTTTGCTTTTTCTAAAGCGAGCTGAATTTGTTTAAATCCAGTTCCACCTGCACTTGTTCTTTTTTCAACAGCAACATACGGATCAAGAACAGTGTAAATGTCTTGTTCAAAGAGGCCGCTTGCTTCTGTAAATGTTTCAAATGGAAGGTCACTTAAGTAGATGCCTTTTTGAATGCATGTATACACAAGCTTCCCAACGATTTCGTGTGCTTCACGGAATGGCATACCTTTTTTCGCAAGGTAGTCTGCCACTTCGGTCGCATTTGAGAAATCTTCTTTTGTTGCTTTTTTCATGACATCTTCGTTCACTGTCATCGTTTGAATCATGCCTGTGAAGATTTGCAGGCTACCAGCGATCGTTTTCACCGTATCAAACATGCCTTCTTTATCTTCTTGCAAGTCTTTGTTATACGTAAGCGGCAAGCCTTTCATAATCGTGAGCAGCCCCATCAGGTTGCCATATACCCTGCCTGTTTTTCCGCGGATCAATTCAGCCATATCCGGGTTTTTCTTTTGCGGCATCATGCTGCTGCCTGTTGCGTACGTGTCATCAAGCTCAATGAATTTGAATTCTTGAGAGCACCATAAAATGATTTCTTCACAAAGACGTGAGAGGTGCATCATCACAAGACTGCTATTAGACAAGAACTCTAAAATGAAATCACGATCACTCACGCCATCAAGGCTGTTCTCGTAAATATGGTCAAAGCCAAGAAGCTCTGCTGTATATTCACGATCAATTGGGAATGTCGTTCCTGCTAACGCCCCGCATCCAAGTGGTGACACATTAATCCGCTTCAATGAATCTTGAAAACGCGCTTTGTCCCGCTCAAGCATCCAAAAGTAGGCGAGCATATGATGAGCAAAGGAGATAGGCTGTGCACGCTGTAAGTGCGTATATCCTGGAAAAATCGTTTCAACGTGCTGTTCAGCTTTTTCTACAAGCACTGTTTGAAAAGAAGAGATCAGCTCAATGATATGCTCTACTTGGTTATTCAAATATAAATGCATATCGGTTGCGACCTGATCATTCCGGCTTCTCGCTGTGTGCAATTTGCCGCCAAGCGGACCAATCTCATCAATGAGCATTTTTTCAAGGTTTAAATGAATGTCCTCATAATCTACTGAGAAATCGAGTTCATCCGCCTCTGCCTTTTTCATGAGCGTATTCAGTCCGTCTTTGATTGCAGCGGCCTCCTCATCACCGATGATACCGCATTTATTCAGCATACTTGCATGGGCAAGGGAGCCGGTCAGATCTTCTTTGACTAATTGTTTGTCGAAATGAATGGATGCACCAAACTCATCGACCCATTTTTCTGGTGTTTTTTGAAATCGGCCTCCCCAAAGCTTTTTCATGCTTTAACCTGCTCCTTTTTGTTCACGATGCTGTTTACTTTTGTTGGTAAACCCCAAAGGTTAATAAATCCTACAGCTGCATCATGATCGAATTCATCTGCTTTTGTGTAAGTTGCTAGATTTTCATCATAAAGTGAATATGGTGATTTACGTCCTTCTACAATGGCATGGCCTTTAAATAGTTTCACACGTACAACACCTGTTACGTTCTTTTGCGTTTCTTGTAAGAATGCATCTAGTGCTCCTTTAAGTGGTGAGAACCATAAGCCGTTGTATATTAATTCAGCCATTTTTTGTTCAACGATTGGCTTAAAGTGTGCTACTTCTTTGACAAGCGTTAAGTCTTCAAGTTCTTTGTGTGCTTTTAACAATGTAACTGCACCTGGGCACTCATACACTTCACGAGATTTGATTCCAACAAGACGGTTTTCAACATGATCGATTCTGCCTACACCATGCTGGCCAGCAACTTCATTTAAATGAAGGATGAGATCAGATAATGAATACTGGATTCCGTCAATGGCTGTTGGTTTTCCTTTTTCAAACGTGATTTCAATGATTTCAGGTGTGTCAGGTGTTTTTTCAAGTGGATTTGTCAGATCATAAGCACCTTCTGGCGGCGCTGCCCAAGGATCTTCTAAAATACCACATTCGTTACTTCTGCCCCAAAGGTTTTGGTCAATTGAATATGGGCTGTCTAAGTTAATCGGAATTGGAATCCCGTGCTTTTGTGCATAGTCGATTTCTTCATCACGAGACCATTTCCATTCACGCACTGGTGCAAGAACTTCTAGGTCTGGATTCAATGCTTTGATTGATACTTCAAAACGAACTTGGTCGTTTCCTTTACCTGTACATCCGTGTGCAACGGCTACGGCATTTTCTTTCTCTGCGACTTCCACTAACTTTTTGGCAATGAGCGGACGAGATAGTGCAGACACGAGTGGGTATTTCCCTTCATACATCGTGTGTGCTTGCAGTGCAGCAAGTGCAAATTCTTCAGCAAACTCTTCTTTTGCGTCGATCATGTAAGATTGAACAGCTCCGACTTGAAGTGCTTTTTGTTGAACGAATGCTAAATCTTTTCCTTCACCTACGTCCAGGCAGCAAGCAACAACTTCGTAACCTTGCTCCTGTAACCATTTAACTGCAACAGAGGTATCAAGACCTCCGGAATATGCTAATACGACTTTTTTATTTTGTGACATGTTTGAAAAGCTCCTCTCGCTTGTTTTGATTCTGTGAATGTTTTTTGCATAAAAATAAGTTTTAATTTATAAACATGCATTTAGTATGTATACACTGTAACAAGGAAAAATTGTTTTTTCAACCCCTTTATGAAAAAAACTCTGCCAAATTTTCTTGGCAGAGTCATTTTGGGCTATTTTTGATCTTTTTCAAGCTCTCGCAAGACATGAGGAAGCTCTGGAATAATGAGTTTGGTCATGGCTAACCGAACTGCTCCGGTAGAGCCTGGTGTGGCAAAAACGGCTTTTTGGTTAATCACCCCTGCCGTCGCTCTAGATAAGATAGCGGCTGATCCAATATCTTCTGTATAGCTCAGCATGCGAAAAATTTCTCCAAAGCCCGGCAGCTCTTTTGAGAAAAGAGGTGTAATGGATTCAATCGTGACGTCCCTTGCTGCAATACCAGTTCCCCCGTTTAACAAGACGGCATCAATCTTCGCTTCACTTGTTCCTTCTAAAACGGCATCTTGAATCGCTCCAATGTGATCTTTCACAATATCGTATGCAAGAATAAGGTGCCCTTGTTCTTTGAGCAAATCAATCATTAGACGGCCGCTTTTATCTGTTTCTTTTGTCCTTGTATCACTGACGGTAATGACTTTTACATGAAGCCTCGTTTTCGCTTCGCGTTTATGTTCTTCGACGCTCATATCTTCACACCGCTCCTTTCATATTGCCTCACATTATAGCATGCTGATTTCAATAGAAAAAAGCCCTTTTCCGCTGAGGAAAAGAGCTTCAAAAGGATGTTACGCTAAACGCATAACGTCTCTTGCAATCATAACTTCTTCGTTCGTTGGAATCACGATGACTTTTACAGGAGAGTGAGGGTAGCTGATGAATGCTTCTTCGCCTCTCATGTTGTTAAGAGATGGATCCCAATATACGCCCATGAATTCTAGACCACGAAGTACACGTGCTCTCACTTCTGAGCTGTTTTCACCGATTCCAGCTGTGAAGATGATGGCATCTACACCATTCATTCTCGCTGCATAAGAACCGATGTATTTATGAATACGGCTTGCAAAAATATCTAGTGCTACTTCAGCACGGTCGTTTCCTTCTTCTGTCGCTTCTTCGATATCACGAAGATCACTTGAAAGACCAGACACACCTAAAAGACCACTCTTCTTATTTAAAGTAGAAAGTACTTCTTCAGCTGTATGTCCTGTTTTCTCCATAATAAATGGAATAAGGGCAGGGTCAATGTTACCTGAACGTGTTCCCATTGCAACACCCGCAAGTGGTGTGAAGCCCATTGACGTATCGATTGATTTTCCGCCTTCAACTGCTGCGATACTTGCACCATTTCCAAGGTGGCAAGAAATCAAACGAAGCTCTTCAAGAGGACGGCCTAATAGCTCTGCTGCACGCTCTGTTACGAACTTATGGCTTGTCCCGTGGAATCCGTATTTACGAATACCAAAGTTTTTGTAGTAGTCGTACGGAAGGCTGTATAGGTAAGACTGCTCTGGCATTGTTTGGTGGAACGCTGTATCGAACACAGCAATCGCTGGTACGTCAGGCAGAATTTGTTTGAATGCTTTGATTCCTACAACGTTTGCAGGGTTGTGAAGTGGTGCAAGCTCTGAAAGCTGATCAATGTCTTTAATGACTTCATCTGTTAAAACAACAGAATCGCTGAATTTTTCTCCGCCGTGAACGACGCGGTGTCCTACGCCATCAATTTCATTAAAGTCTTTGATGATGTTAAATTCAATTAGTTTTTCAAGCAGCATTTTAACCGCTACTGCATGATCTGGAATATCTGTGACTTCTGTTTTCTTTTCTCCATCTACAGAAATCGTGAAGATACTGTTGTCCATTCCGATTCTTTCAACAAGACCTTTTGTTAAAACGGTTTCTTCTGGCATGTCGAACAATTGAAATTTAAGAGATGAGCTTCCTGCGTTGATTGCAATAATTTTGGACATTACTGTCGCTCCTTTTACTCAGTTGTTATATAAGGTTTCACGTTTTTTCGGTGCTATATTCAACCTGTTTGAACGGGTCTTTTATAGTTTAACGATAAGTCCGAAAAATATCTGACTTTTTCATTTAAACATTGAAAACTTTGCATTTCAAGTACACCTTCGAACTGTTACCGCTTACATCAATAAGTCGTTATTTTCTGAATAATAAAATAGCCAGACATCACTCTGGCTATTCTTTCGTTTCTTTTTCTTCTATAAACCATTGGTCTAATTTTCTCATGACGCCAACCATTGCTTCCTTCTGTGAGAAAGATGGCAGATTGGCAAATAGCATACGTTTCGGTGCTTCGAGCCCCTCTTTTTTCTTTTGCATCACAAATAAGCTTTTGGCATGCTTTTTGTCTTTGAACATAGAGACTGGCAGCTGAATTAACGCATTCATATATGCATGTTCTTTGATGAAATCCTTTAATTGTACGCTTTCTTTTCCTTCAAACAAATCATTTGGAATGATGAAGAATAAGAAGCCGCCTTCTTTCGTATAACGAAGACTTTGCTCAATGAATAAATAATGCGCAAAGGAATGACCTTCTTTTGCCTTTAATTCATAGTCTTTAGCGCGCTCATCGTTTGGATAAAACCCGACAGGAAGACTACATACAGCAACATCTGCTGGTGAGATAAGAAGCGGCTCAAGGCTGTCCTGGTGGAATAGCTCTACTTCTTTTTCTTCTAAGTTCGCTTGTGCCCACGCAATTTTAATGAGCACGTCATCAATTTCAGAGGCAAAACCGCGTGTTGTTTCTGCTGTTACATTGTTGAGGACCGCAAGCAGTAAATTCCCTGTTCCCGCTGCTGGATCAAAGACAACCAGCTCTTTTTGTCCTTCTAAAAATTTATTGACCAAATAGCTGACAAACAGACCAATTGTATCAGGTGTCATCTGCCGGTTTGGATGTGAAATATCCTTTTGTCCTTTTAATACGGCGAGCTGAAACGCTTTACGAATCTGCTCATGATCATAAGAGGCGAAATCTGCTTTCTCTATTAAATCTTTTAGTAAACCGTTTCGATCATTTGCCTGGAAAAAGGCTTCTCCTGCTTCTGCCAATGCTTCAATATAGGAAATGTTCTGTTCCTTTTTTAAACGAATTGAAGCTGTATCGAGCAGCTCAAAAATCGTACTCACTTGATCTTTCTGCAATGCTTTTCTCTCCTCGCTTTGTTAAAAGCTATATGTTCTCATTGAAAAGAGCCCCAGTATGAAGCCGGAGCTCTTGTCGATGCTGCTTTTATAACAGTGATTTCGCAGCCTCAATGGCTTTTTCATAATTTGGATGATTGGTTGCTTCGCTTACGTACTCAGTGTAAACCACTTTTCCGCTTGGGTCTAATACGAAGACCGCACGCGCCAATAAACGCAATTCTTTCATATATAAACCAAACGCTTCACCAAATGACATATCTCTATGATCAGATAATGTTTCAACATTTTCAATTCCGTTTGCTCCGCACCAGCGTGCTTGTGCAAATGGTAGGTCTGCACTAATGGTATAGATATTGACCGGACCTAAACCGGCTGCCTCTTCATTGAAACGTCTTGTTTGTGCGTCACACACACCTGTATCAATAGAAGGAATCACTGAGATAATCGTCACTTTTCCTGTTAAATCAGAAAGTGAAACTTCCCCTAGTGAGTTCGTTAATACCGTGAAATCTGGAGCCTGCTCGCCTAATTTCACTTCATTTCCTACAAGCGTTACTGGGCTCCCTTTAAATGTGATCGATGCCAAAACAATTCCTCCCTTATCAAATGTATGGTTCTATCATAGTAGAGAAAGCAAAAAACTGCAAAGCCTAATCGTCCATTTTGAAAAAAAAGTTAACTGCAGGGCAGCTAACTTTTTAAAGGTCTATGTCATCTAGTTTTCGTTCTTTGTGACGATGCTCCCGTTCATCCTTCTTAAACATGTGCTGAAGACGTTCAATTGCTTGAGGAGCAGAATCCAATATTTTATCGAGCAGATGTGTGTGTTCATCCAAATGAAGCATTCTTACGCCATTTGTTCCCACAATTAAAAAGGCGATTGGTGTAATCGATACTCCCCCACCGCTTCCGCCTCCAAATGGGAGTCTCGGTTCTTTTCGTTCTTGTTCATCAGACCGTTTTTCTTTCTTTTGGTTACCGTTGAATTCACTGCCGCCGGCTGCAAATCCAAAACCAACCTTTGACACAGTGAGAATGACACTGCCGTCAGGGGTTTCGACTGGATCGCCGATGATCGTGTTCACATCAATCATTTCTTTTAAGTTTTCCATCGCTGTCTTCATCAGACCTTGGATTGGATGATCTGCCATTTTCGGGTTCCTCCTTAAACAGATGATTCATTCTTCGTTGCTTGAAGAGAGGCATTCTTTCTCGCCTTTCTCCCTTTTAACCAATGGACAAGTAATCGAATGGCTGCAAGCATAGCATGTCCAATCCGAAAATAAGCTATACATGCAAAGTGTGTCTGTGATACTTTGTGCTGAAAAGCGGGAATTACTTCATAGACGGGTTTGTGCTTAAAGGTGAGGTGCTCCTGCATAAAGGCAAGAAGTGCTCCTTTGACTGACCACACACCACCGGCTGCTACACCTGTTAAAGCTGCGTCATGAAAACCAATCCATGTGGACCAGTGAAATGAGACGATTTTTATATGAATGAAAAACGTTCGCATGATCCGGTTTAGATCGACAATTTCTTTTGTAATACGCTCCATTTGATGAAGGATTTCCTTTACATCACGTTTTCCCACTTTTTTATGCATGGTTTCTTTTTCTTGATTAGGCGTTTTGGTGCTGGCCATTTTCTTTTCACGAATATCAATCGTTTGATCTTCCGTATTCACTTTCACCATCGGAATGTCTTTCTTCAGTCTGACGATTCCATATAACGTGATGATCTTCACCGCAATATGGTCATTGTCATTTGCATGTGAATAGTCCAGTGAAATGGTCACTTTCATAAAGATCAATAAGATCACAAGGAACAAAAAAGCTGCGATCCAAACGTACAGCACTGTGCTCACTTCCTCCATAACAAATGATGCTTCCTCTACGATTATGGCTCTCCTTCTGGATTTTATACCCAATCACCAAAAAAAAGAGTTTGACCGGTACCCGGCCAAACTCTCTTTGATTATGCGTTTGATTCTGTTTTTTCATATAAATGTTCATGAACAACCACCGTATCTGCAAAGTAGTCATGAACCCCTTGCTTTTTCGGCGTGAACCCAACCACAGCATAGAGAACAAAAAGCGTATTAATATATCGCCCCACAATTTCTCTAAAGAAAATGACATCCCATGGCAGCTTCTTCTCCGGCTGAAGTGAGACGACTTTGATTCCAAACACCATCTTTCCAAGTGTTTGTTGGAAAATCTTCGTCATGATCGCAAAATAAAGCAGAAAGACAATTGTGGTTGTGACGGAAAATGGGGAAAACCAGCCTCCACCTTTTGACCAGCCAAAGAGACTAAAGATTGGAGAAACCGTCAAATGGTTAACACCCCATACGACGAGCCAATCTAGGATAAATGCCCAAAATCTAATCCAGAAACCTGCAAAAGCCTGCGCTTCAATTGAAGTGCGCTTCGCAAGAGTCGGCCTTGATTCTCCCTCTTGGCTGCGACTTTCCGTTACTTCATCGAATGTAGAATCCATCTATGATCCCTCCTTTATTTTGAATAGAGATACATCGGTTTAGACCCATTTGAGCCAGCCAGTGTTTCTTTTAAGTTCAGAAAATCAATTTCGCTTTTAAAGAGCTTGCTTGCACTCATATTGAAGAGAGAGTTCCAGCCGAAGCTTTGAGAATAGCTGATCACTGTCGCTCCTTTTAACCCTTTTTCATTTTTCTTCATTGCTTTTAGAGCATCTTCATAGTACCCAAGCTCATCCACTAATCCGTTCGATTTCGCCTGTGTTCCGTCATAGATTCGGCCGTCAGCAATTTTCTTGACGTCCTGCTTAGACATGCCACGTCCTTCTGAGATGACTTTCACAAAGCCTTCATAAGAGTTGTCAACCATGCTTTGCATGATATCTCGCTCATCTTTTGTCATATCACGATTTGGGGACATGATGTCTTTGAATTTTCCACTTTTAATGGTTTCATATTTGATACCTAAATTATCTGCCAGCTTTGCATAATTCAAACTTTGCATGATGACCCCGAGAGACCCTGTTAACGTTTCAGGTGAAGCAAAGATTTTTTTCGCTGGAGTGGATACATAATAGCCGCCAGAAGCCGCCATTGAACCCATAGAAACATAAATTGGCTTCTTCGCTTTCTTTACTTCTTCTAATTTTTTATGTATTTCAGCACTTTCATAGACACCGCCGCCAGGAGAGTTGACGCGCAGCAAGACACCTTTCACAGACGCATCGTCTTTTGCTTTATCTAATTCTTTTAAGAACGCACGATGATCATATGCTTCCCCGCCTAGAAGGCTGGATGCACCGCCGTTATCTTGAATCGTACCATTAATCTCAAGTACAGCAATTTTACTCGCACCGCTGCCATCTTCTAGTACCTTTTCTTCGATTTCGTCCCCGAATTGATAGCTCATCTTATTATCATTGAAGCTTTCATACAAGGCCGTCGTGATACTAATCACAATCGAAAAGCCGAAAACACCAAGTGCAATGATTAAGGCTACCCATCTTTTCGCATTCATTTCTTTCTCCTCCTTTTTGTCTCACTTCGTTCATACGAATACACACATGAAATGTTTCACAGGAACTGTGGTTTTTTTACATTTCATTTCAACATATGATAGCACCGATGTGAAATGACGATCAACTTTACATCTTCTATCATTTGCTCATCATGACGAAAAATTGGTTATTTTATCCTCTCCCTACATCTAATTGATCAGATCATCTCCACAACGAAACGCCCAGACCTCTCTATCCTCCAAAATGAGCTATTAAATTATGCTCAAAGTCAGCGTTGTCTAATCACTTACAATGACTCATTTCTCAAATGAAAGCCTCTATCATGATGAAGCGTCTTTCTAATATTTTTACTTTCATATGAAAAAAGTGTAAAATGTGAGCAAGGGTTTTCTATGTAAGCCCTTTACTACTCGAAATCTATTTTTGACAACAAAGGGGAGAACGTCAATGACAGACAATCGTCGCAATGTATTTTTCTTTTACAAAAAAGATCATGAATTGGATGGACACATTTCTTCTCTGGAGAAGCTCGCTACCGATCAAGGCTTTCACGTCGTAAAGCGTGCAGAAGATGCCCATATCATTGCTTCAATTGGCGGAGATGGCACATTTCTTCAAGCGGTTCGCAAAACGAACTTCCGGGATGACTGTTTGTATGTAGGGGTATCAAAAACAGAGAATTCGCACCTATACTGCGATTTTTCGTTAGAACATTTTGATAAAATGATTGATGCCATGAACACTGAACAAATTGAAGTGAGAAAATATCCGATCATCGATGTAAGCGTTGACAGTACAAACCAGTTCCATTGCTTAAACGAACTGTCGATCCGCTCTAGCATCATTAAAACATTTGTCATCGATGTGTATATAGATGATTTCCATTTTGAAACCTTTAGAGGCGACGGGATGATTATTTCCACTCCAACCGGTTCAACGGCCTACAATAAATCTGTCAACGGCGCCGTGGTGGATCCGATGCTTCCGTGTATGCAAGTAACCGAGCTGGCATCGCTGAATAACAACTCATACCGTACACTTGGAGCTCCTTTCATTTTAAGCAGTGACCGCAAGCTGACACTAAAGGTTGTTCAGGACGGTAACGACCATCCGATTATCGGTCTTGATAACGAAGCGCTAGGTACAAAACATGTCAAACAAATTGATATTGGCCTTTCTGGTAAAGTGATCAAAACGGTCAAATTAAAAGATAACTCCTATTGGGAAAAAGTAAAACGCAGATTCCTTTAATCAAAAGCTCCTTTAAGGGGCTTTTGTTTTCTTTTCAGCGTGATAGAAAACCTTTGAAGTCTAGGAAGAGTGAGCACCGGAACGGAGCGAATTTGACATTCGTGAGTACCGGAGCGCAAATCTGACACCGAATGCGAGGGTTTGTCTACACGCTGAAAGCTCCTTTACGGGGCTTTTTTTCATGTCTTTTCATTCACGGTCATGATTATGGTATGATGTCACAAGTATGAATGTACGAAAAGGAGAACACGATGACATTACAACAATTTGATCAATATCCATTAAGCGATGATTTAAAACAAGCGCTAAAAGCACTTCACTTCCATACACCTACACCTGTTCAGCACGAGACCTTATCCGTTGCTTTTTCAAAACAGGATCTGATCGTCAAATCTCAAACTGGCAGCGGCAAGACGGCAGCCTATGGTCTGCCGATTTGTGAAATGGTCGATTGGGCTGAAAATAAACCTCAAGCCCTCATCCTCGTTCCAACGCGAGAACTTGCCATGCAGGTCAAACAGGATCTCACAAGTCTTGGAAGATTGAAACGAATTAAAGCCGCAGCCATTTATGGAAAAGCCCCTTTTCAAGCTCAAAAAGTAGAGCTTGCACAAAAAAACCACATTGTGTGCGGAACACCGGGACGAGTCTTGGATCACCTTGAGAAAGGTACTCTTTCCTTAGAAAACCTTAAATTTTTTGTATTAGATGAAGCGGATGAAATGCTGAACATGGGTTTTATTGATCAAGTCTCTTCTATTATTCAGTATCTGCCGCCAAAGCGCATGTCAATGCTGTTTTCAGCGACCATGTCTGATGAGATGAAGAAATTAAGTGAACAGTTTTTATATTCACCAAAAGTAATTGAAATTGCACGGGAAGAAACGTCTGTACCACAAATCACTCACACCGTGATTGAAACGGAGGAAGAAGCGAAATTCTCTCTTCTTCAGCGTACGATCGTGATTGAAAACCCAGATAGCTGCATTATTTTCTGTAATACACAGGACCGAGTGAACGAACTCACAATGAAGCTGGATGAATGGGATGTGCCTTGTGACAAAATTCACGGAGGCATGAGGCAGGAAGACCGCTTTGCTGTCATGGATGAATTCAAAAACGGGGAATTCCGTTATTTGATCGCAACAGATATTGCAGCCCGAGGAATTGATGTCAGTGATATGACACATGTCATTCATTATGACCTACCTTATGAAAAAGAACGCTATATTCATCGGACCGGAAGAACTGGCAGAGCGGGTAAAAGCGGGAAAACGATTGCGTTTATGACAAGGCACGGGCAGCCGCTTATTGAAGAATTAAAAGAGGAAGCTGGCATTCATTTTCAGACTCAGCCTTATCCTACAAAAGAAGACGCAGAACAGCATGTAGAAAGCTTTGAAGAAAAGATTGAAACGCCGATTCAAAAGGAAAATAAACAAGCTGGCGTTGAAAAGGATATTATGAAGCTTTATTTTAACGGCGGGAAGAAAAAGAAGCTGCGGGCTGTTGATTTCGTTGGGACCATTGCCAAAATAGAAGGCGTTGCCTTTGATGACATTGGGATTATTACCATTCAAGATACGAAAACATACGTCGATATTTTAAACGGCAAAGGCCCTCTTGTGCTAAATGCCATGCGCCACACAACGATTAAAGGCAAGCAGTTAAAAGTACATGAAGCACGTGCATAAAAAGTGAAGGCTAAGCGCCTTTACTTTTTTTATTTAAAATAAAATAAGCTTACAACCCTTGAACCATCAGCCTTTCCCGCGTCCAACATGACAAATGTCATATTGAATACATGATGGGTGCTACTATGAGCATGACACCTTTCCTTCTATACTTTGAAGTAGAAAGAAACGGAAAGGACTTGAACGTTCATGACGACTTCAACAAACACACAGCAGCAAGCCACTTTAAGAAAACAAGTTGGCCAATTCTCTGGTGCTAATTCGAAAAAAAGTATCATTCAACTCTTTAATACATTCATTCCATTTTTGGGGCTTTGGTTTCTTGCCTATTATAGCCTGAACATCTCCTACCTTTTAACCCTCTTCTTTGCGGTGATTGCAGCTGGTTTTTTAGTACGTGTCTTTATTATTTTTCACGACTGCTGCCATCAATCCTTTTTTAAACAGAAGCCGCTGAATCACCTGTTCGGTTTTGTAACGGGCGTACTCACCCTTTTCCCTTATCTTCAATGGCAAAGAGATCATTCAATTCACCATGCCACAAGCAGTAATCTAGACAAACGAGGTACTGGCGACATTTGGCTCCTGACAGTCAAAGAATATCAAGAAGCATCAGCTTGGACGAAATTTCGCTACAGATTTTACCGTAATCCTTTTGTGATGTTTATTTTAGGACCGATCTTTGTTTTTCTCTTAAAAAACCGTTTCAACGTCAAAAATGCTCGTAAAAAAGAGCGCTGGAACACGTATTTCACAAACGTGAGCATCATTGCACTAGCAACTGCAACGTGTCTTCTTTTTGGCTGGCAGGAGTTCCTGCTTGTCCAAGGTCCAATCTTCCTGATCTCAGGATCAATCGGCGTATGGCTGTTTTATGTGCAGCATACATTTGAAGATTCTTACTTTGAAGCAGATGAACATTGGAATTATGTGCAGGCGGCAGTAGAAGGCAGTTCTTTTTACAAATTGCCAAGGCTTCTTCAATGGTTAACAGGCAATATCGGCTATCACCATGTTCATCATTTAAGTCCGAGGGTACCGAATTATCACTTGGAGCATGCACATGATCATAGTGAGCCGCTTCAAAATGTTCCAACCATCACTTTAAAAACAAGTATCGAATCAATGAAATTTAGACTTTGGGATGAAGAAACGAAAGCATTCGTTACCTTTAAAGAAGCACGGCACTCTAAGAAGATGCCCGCACCTGTCATTAAAGGAGACATTCTGAAGAAAAATGCATAATTGGTGCAGCTCTTTCTTACTCTAGAAGGAGCTTGTTGCCATTTACAGGATGCAACCGTAAGTTGAATTTGATAAAGTAAGGAAAAGAACGAAAACGGAAAAGGTGGCACACGGATGAAAAAACAGTTTAAAATTCAAAAATTGCATGGGATTTCCCCCTATATATGGGCCATTTTTTTCATCCTGCCCTTCTATTTTATCTTAAAGACGCCTACGACTTTAGGTATTGTCATTGGCATTATTTTGAACGTGGTTTTTTTCGGAGTGTATCGTTTTGCCTTTGTCGCAAAAGGCTGGTCTTTATATGTCTTCGGTCTTTTATTGATTGCGATTTCTACAGGCTATGTGATGCTCTACAGCTATATTTATTTCGCTTTTTGCATCGCCTATTTCAATGGGCACATTAAAAGAAAAGTCCCTTTTTATATCTTATACTATATTCATCTAGGGAGCGCCGCCGTAGCAGTGAACTTTAGCTTAATTTTAAAAAAGGGATGGTTTCTCACACAAATTCCTTTTGTTGTGATCACACTTATTAGTGCCATTCTGCTCCCTCTCAGCATTCGAAGCCGAAAAGAACGTGAACGCCTTGAAGAGAAATTAGAAAATGCCAATGAACGGATCGCCGATCTTGTCAAACTTGAAGAAAGGCAGCGCATTGCTCGTGACCTGCATGATACACTTGGACAAAAACTCTCTCTTATCGGTTTAAAGAGTGACCTTGCCCGTAAACTCGTGTATAAAGACCCTGAACAGGCACGCGCCGAACTAAAAAGCGTCCAACAGACAGCTAGAACGTCTCTAAATGAAGTGCGGAAAATTGTTTCTTCCATGAAAGGCATTCGGATCAAAGATGAGATATTGAACATCAAGCAAATCCTTGAAGCCGCCGATATTGACATGATTTATGATGAAAAGGAAGCGCCGAAACACATCTCTCTTCTGAACGAAAACATTGTGAGCATGTGCATCAAAGAAGCCGTAACGAATGTCGTCAAACACAGCGATGCCACTGTCTGTCAAATCACCATTCATCAAAAGTCAAAGGAAGTTGTCATTACAGTTGAGGATAACGGCACATTTAAAGGCGGTGATCCATCCTCTCAAACAAAGGGACATGGCCTTTTAGGGATTAGAGAAAGATTGGAATTTGCAAATGGACGCCTGCACATTGAAACAAAAGACGGGACGAAGCTGATCATGAGTATTCCAAATGATTCAGCAGCGAAAGATAAGGAGGAAATAAAATGATTAACATCTTTATCGCAGAGGATCAGCAAATGCTGCTTGGTGCTCTTGGGTCGCTTCTCGATTTAGAAGACGATATGACCGTTGTTGGAAAAGGGACAAACGGACAGGACGCCATTGATTTTGCTAAAAAACATCCGGTCGATATTTGTTTAATGGATATTGAAATGCCCGGGAAATCTGGGCTCGATGCCGCTGAAGAACTCAAAAAATCTGATGTGAAGATCATCATCTTAACAACCTTTGCCCGTTCCGGCTATTTTCAAAGAGCACTGAAAGCTGGCGTTAGCGGCTATATGCTGAAAGACAGCCCAAGCGAGGATTTGGCAAGTGCCATCCGCAGTGTGATGAAAGGGAAAAAGGTGTACGCCCCTGAGTTAATGGAAGACTTGTATAGCGACGAAAATCCTTTAACTGAACGAGAAAAGTCGGTTCTAGAACTCGTCGCAGACGGAAAAAACACAAAAGAAATCGCCAAGGAACTCAGCATTAAAAGCGGCACTGTCCGAAACTACATATCCGTTATTTTAGATAAACTAGAAGTCAAAAACCGAATTGAGGCCATTACTCGTTCCAAAGAAAAAGGCTGGTTTAAATAAGAAAAAAGATCAGGTCATACACTGCCTTGATCTTTTTTTCTTTCTATCATTATTCCTCTATCCACTGCTAAAATATCATTGACAACAAACCTCACTTCTATGGTATGATATCTGAGTGATAATAATTATCATTATCACTCATACAACCAAATACACGGCTGATGTGCCGATTTCAAAGGAGTTTACATTCATGAAGAAAATATTGTTCCCTCTGATGCTCATCTTCGTACTTGCGTTGAGCGCATGTGGCAATAGCAGCAACTCTTCCTCAAATAAAGGAAAGCAATCAACGTCATCGGACACGATTACATATCAATCTGAAAATGGACCTGTGAAGCTGCCAGCAAATCCAAAACGTGTTGTTGTTCTCGCCTCTTATACAGGAAATGTCTTGTCACTTGGTGTGAACCTTGTGGGCGTTGACTCTTGGTCAAAAAAGAATCCACGTTTCAAAAAGAAATTAAAAAATGTGGAAGAAGTATCCGATGAAAATGTAGAAAAAATCATGAAGCTAAAGCCTGATGTCATCATCGGTTTAAGCGGTGCAAAAAATGTAGAAAAACTGAAAAAAATCGCCCCTACCGTTTTATTCACGTATAACAAAGTCGATTACCTTCAGCAGCATATTGAAATTGGAAAAGTCTTAAACAAAGAAAAAGAAGCAAAAGCATGGGTCAAGGATTTCAAACAGCGTGCAGCTGAAGCTGGCAAAGAAATCAAAGCAAAAATTGGTGAAGATGCAACCGTATCTGTCTTTGAAAGCGGCACAAAAGATCTTTACGTCTTTGGAGATGCGTGGGGACGCGGAACAGAAATCCTCTACCAAGCAATGAAACTAAAAATGCCTGAAAAAGTAAAAGAAAAAGCATTAAAAGCTGGCTATTATGCGGTATCACAAGAGGTCATCCCTGAATTTGCCGGAGACTATATGATCATTAGCAAAAACAGCGAGATGGACAATTCCTATCAAAACAGTGAAATCTATAAGTCCATTCCTGCTGTGAAAAAACATCGTGTGTATGAAGCAAATGCGGAAGAGTTTTACTTTAATGATCCACTCACACTTGAATATCAATTATCATTCTTTAAAAAGCACTTTTTAGGTAAATAAACCGAAGCAAGGGATCTCTTCCCTTGCTTTTTTGCTGTCTGCTTCTAGCGGGAGTGCCTGTTTTCCGCTACAATGATGTACAAGTAATTCAAAAAGTGTGGTGCTCGTTTTGTTTAAAATTTTGCTGATTGAGGATGATACAACCCTCTTCCAAGAAATCAAAGAACGTTTAGTCAACTGGTCTTATGATGTGTATGGGATCAACAATTTTCAACAGGTCATGCAGGAGTTCACTTCCATCCAGCCTGATTTAGTCATTATTGATATTCAGCTACCAAAGTACGATGGCTTTCATTGGTGCCGGATGATTCGGCATCATTCTAATGTGCCCATCATCTTTCTTTCCTCTCGTGATCATCCTGCTGATATGGTCATGTCGATGCAGCTTGGAGCTGATGATTTTGTACAAAAGCCCTTTCACTTTGACGTTCTCATCGCCAAAGTAAGTGCTGTTCTTCGCCGAGTCCATGATTATAATGCGGAACCAGCCAACTTAAAAGTCTGGTGCGGCGCTACCCTTGATCTCGAAAATAATACAGTGACAAATGAAAACGGTGAGGTTGAATTAACAAAAAATGAGTTTTTTATTCTCAAAGAATTGATTCAGCATAAAAACCATATCGTCAAAAGGGAATCTCTCATCCAAGCTTTATGGGACGATGAACGATTCGTGAGTGACAATACACTCACTGTAAATGTCAACCGCCTTAGAAAAAAACTAGACGAAATCTCCCTTGGCGCCTTCATTGAAACAAAAGTGGGTCAAGGTTATCTTGCAAAGGAAAAGGATGATCAATGATGCTGCAAGCATTTCTAAAAGAACGAAGAAGCTGGATCTTGTTCTTTCTTAGTTTGCAGCTTCTCATTCTCTTTGTTGCATATTTGGATACAACGATTCCACTAGCTTCTCTTTTTTATATCGTGCTTTTGTCTACATTACTCTTCATTGTTTTTCTTTTTTTTCGTTATCGGAAAGAAACTGCTTATTACATGCAACTGAAAGAATGGGATGAAAACATAGACCATCAAATACGTCTCAAACCCTCTTCCCCCTTTGAACAAATTGTACAGGAGGCAGCGTCAGAGCAAATCGACCGATACCGCCAGATGACGGCTAAGCAAAAGACTGCGCTGGAAGAAGAAAAAGATGAACTGCTCTCATGGATACATGAGGTGAAAACGCCGCTCACGGCGATGCACTTAATGATTGACCGCATAACAGAACAGCCGCTCAAATCAAATATGACATATGAATGGCTTAGAATACATTTACTCCTTGATGCACAGCTGCATCAAAGCAGGATCCAACATATTGAAAATGATTTATTTATTGAAAAACTGGATCTCCAAAACATGCTAACGAAAGAAATCAAAGCGCTCCAATCGTGGTGTATGCAAAAAGGAATTGGCTTTGACCTTTTATTAGAAGAGCGAGACGTATTAAGTGATACAAAATGGTTATCCTTTATGATCAGACAAGTGCTGACAAACGCCGTCAAGTACAGCCAATCATCTGACATTATCATCGAAAGCAAACAAATGAACGAACAAGTGGTGCTCACCATCACAGATCAAGGCAGAGGAATTGACCCAAGAGACGTGTCCCGTATTTTTGAAAAAGGCTTTACCTCCACAAGACATCACAATGACACGGCCTCCACAGGCATGGGGCTCTATTTAACAAAAAAGGGAGCTGACGCTCTTCATATCACAATCGAGGTCAACTCCACATTAGATCAAGGGACAACTTTCACCTTTATCTTTCCGAAAAAGAATGATTTTGTGCATATTGCGAGCATGTGAACATGCAGTTCAAGAAACCCAATCTCTTCATCCAACGATGCATTGAAGAGATTGGGTTATTTTATACAGCCATATCATGCTACTTCACGGCACATTTCTCCTTGCTGTTTCCTTCTATAAATACTCATTAGCAGCCCGACTGACATCATTTCTAGAAGAATATGAGATCCCCCATAGCTCATAAAAGGCATGGAAACTCCTGATATAGGCAATAATCCAAAGTTTGTGAAAATACTTAAGATAAATTTTGCTGCAAATGTGGTTGCCAAACCAATCATTAACATCTTGCCATAAGCAGATTGAACTCGTTTCGCTGTATGAACTACTCTATAAATCAAAGTCACAAACAAAATAAAAACGGCCAATCCTGCAAACCACCCGAATGAATAAATGATATACGTCAACATCCAATCAGTGTGAACATCATACAATGCGTACGGATTTATCTGAAAACCATTTGAGCTAAATTCATGAAGTGAGTATTGGTAAAAGTGGGACATATCAGCTTGATAAAGAGAAAATAATTGAACAATGAGATAGACAATACCTGCTGCTGTAAACGGAATAAGCTGTCTCATTCTTGCATGAGATACATACATCATCGTTATGCATATGACCATAAAGGTGATGGTTGCAGAAAGAGATCCGACTATATGTAATAAAATAATGGGTAAAGTGACAATCGCTAACCCTAACCAAGACTTAAAACCATTCTTCCAGTTCCAAGATTGGTAAATGCCCGCTAACGAAATAATCATCAGAAATGGAAAAATTTCAGTCAGATTGATCGATCCATTATTTAAGCTTAAAAAGAGAATACCGTTCACTCTTGTCCCAATCATCATTGTAAGAATCAGCATTCCAATCGTTCCTATATATAAATGCCAAGAATAGGGTAAAAAGCGCCGATAATCAAAAGCAAACAGCCCAAACATCAACGCAAGACCAAATATATAGTAAATGAGACTTTTATAAAAGATATTCGTGTCTTGAAAATGCAGTAAATGAGAATGAAACTGAAAATAATACATCACAAACAGCCCAAATGAACAAGTAGCTAGTACAAGAAGTATCGTTTTAAAGTCCACTTGAGTTTTGTGTGTTTCATGGAGCTGCATTCCGAGTATGGCTGCATCTCCAATTTGATCGAGCGCTTGATTTACCGCCTCTTCTTCTGACATGCCCGCACTGACCGCTTCCTCTTTCAGCGTGTATAAATGATCACGAAGCTCAAGCTTTATACTTGCATGTACGTCTTTATTTTTGATTCGTTTACACACATTTTTGATATATTGTTCAAACTTTTTCTCTAGTCCCATACGACTTTCTCCCCATTCAAAACGCCATCTACTGCATCTTTGAAGACATTCCATTCTTCCTTCTTTTCTTTCATAAACGCTTTGCCCTGTTCATTAATCTTGTAATACTTCCTTTTTCGATTGCCATTCCCTTCGCCCCAGTAAGACACAATGAATCCTTTCCCCTCCAAAGTGTGCAAAATAGGATATATCGTTCCCTCTTTAAAACTAAAAATTCCTTCGGATTTCGACTCCAGTTGCTTAATCATTTCATAACCATACATCGGCTTTTCATTTAGCAAGCTTAAAATAAGGGTTGCAGTACTCCCCTTTAGAAGCTCTTTACTCACTTTCATCCATCGTCACCTCTAATACATAGATTTACTATGCATATATTTGATATGCATATCTTACATGAAATCACATACTCTGTAAAGGTTCATCAGAAAAAAAACAAGAAATTTGATACATCATAGCGAAAAACAGATAAAATAATTGAATAACAATCTGAATTCTACATAAGGCTTTGACATATAAAACAAGCATGTGACAACAATGTCACATGCTCGTCTGTTTTGTTCGCCAAATCGCAGGAAGTCTGATCGGCTTCTTTTTATACTAGGGATATCAATTAAATAAAAAAGGGGTTCGACAGATGAACATTTTAGAAGCTCGCAAGTTATATAAAAGCTATGGAAATAAATTTAATAAACAAGAGGTGCTGAAAGGCATTGATTTGACGATAGAAGCTGGAGAATTTGTCAGCATCATGGGGCCATCAGGCTCGGGGAAAACGACCCTTTTGAACGTATTGTCATCGATTGATCATGTGTCCAGCGGATCGATTCGGATCGCAGATGCAGAAATGACGCAAATGAAAGATCAGCAGCTCGCTGAATTTAGAAAGAAACAGCTTGGCTTTGTTTTTCAGGATTATAACTTACTTGATACACTCACAGTTAAAGAGAACATCCTCTTGCCATTATCCATCTCCAAAACGCCTAAAAAAGAAGCTTTTGAACGCTTTCAACAGCTTGCAGAGGATATGGGGATTTATGAACTAAGAGACAAATATCCAAATGAACTATCTGGTGGACAAAAGCAACGGACATCTGCGGTACGTGCCTTTATTCACGAACCAAGCCTCATTTTTGCTGATGAACCAACTGGAGCACTTGATTCCAAATCTGCGTCTGACTTACTGAACAAGCTGCAAGAATTCAATCACAAGCGCAAAGCAACCATTGTCATGGTGACGCATGACCCTGTTGCAGCCAGTTATTCAAGACGAGTGATTTTTATCAAAGATGGACAGATCTATACACAATTGAATAAAGGCGCATTAGAGAGAAAGATGTTTTTCGAGGATATTATGAAAACGCAAGGTGTTTTAGGCGGTGTGAAGCATGAACATTAATCAGCTCGTCTTCCGCAATCTGAAGAAAAACTTAAAAAATTACTATTTATACGTGTTTGCACTTGTATTTAGTGTGGCGCTCTATTTTTCCTTTGTCACCTTGCAGTATTCACCAGCACTTGATGATGTAAAGGGGTCCATTAAGGGCGGTGCGTCGATTAAAGCCGCTTCAGTACTACTCATTGCCATTGTTGGAATCTTCCTGTTATATGCGAACAGCATTTTTATTAAACGAAGAGGGAGAGAAATAGGTCTCCTGCAGCTCATTGGCATGACGAAACAAAAAATTGCCAAACTACTCAATGCAGAAAACTTTATCCTATACGTGGTCTCCATGGCTATTGGTATCATAGCTGGATTTATCGGTTCAAAACTCATGCTGATGGTGCTATTTAAAGTAACCGGCGTGAATGCCATCGCCAACCTGCATTTTTCAGGCATGGCCCTTTTGCAGACACTGATCGTCTTTTTCGTCATCTATGGATTAATTATGTTAAGAAATCGATGGTTTATTAATAGACAGACGATTTTATCTTTATTTAGAACCACGTCTTCTACAGAACAGCGTGTGAAAAAAATCTCTGTGTTTGAAATCATCATTGGGGTTCTAGGCATTGCATTCATCAGCTCAGGCTATTATATTTCTTCTCAGCTTTTTACCGGCACATATACGTCCATGCTTGCGTTACTTTTAGCGATGATTTATATTCTAGCCTCTGTCATTATCGGTACCTTTCTTTTCTATAAAGGCTCTGTTTCGTTCATTGCCAATATCGTACGCAAACGAAAAAATGGCTATCTCGCCATTCATGAAGTCCTGTCTCTGTCATCTATTATGTTCCGGTTAAAATCAAACGCACTGCTTTTAACGATTATTACAACGGTATCTGCGCTTGCTATCGGGTTGTTATCTTTAAGCTACATTTCCTATTACTCAGCAGAAAAAACCGCTGAACAACAGATCCCATCACATTTCGTAATGGGTTCTGAGAAAGATACCGATACCTTCACTCGTGCACTTTCTGACAAACATATTGCGTATGAAACAAAGCAGTTCAAGGTCATTCAAGCGAAGTTTGACGCAAAAAAGATCATGGATTCAGAGATTAAAAATATGAATAATGATCCAGGCGTCTTAACTCTACCTGTGATCAGTGAGAAAAACGCACCAAATATTCATGTGAAAAGCAACGAAGTCACCTTAAGCGGCTACAGTGATTTATTGAAGAAATTCATGCCGATTCAAAGTTCAGGTGATGTGAAACTACTTATTAAGAAACCCCTTGATTTAAAGGTCATTGATATGAAGAAAGATTACCTCATTTCTTACAACTTTACGTTTGGTGGTCTACCTGTTGCTGTCGTCAGTCAAAGTGTCTTTGAGCAGCTTGACCAGCAGAAAGATCCTAAACTTCAGATTGAGAATAATCAATATCACGCAGTCAATATAAAAGATGATCAAAACCTTGAACAAGCGAATGATGTGTTTACCTCTTTAAAACTAGGTGACAACAGCATGTCTCAATTGGCTACCACTCAGCAACAAAAACAAACCATCGGACTGATGATGTTTGTAGTTGGATTTTTAGGTCTCAGCTTCCTTGTGACATCAGGCTGTATTTTATACTTCAAACAGATGAATGAGAGCGAAGAGGAACAAAGCTCATACACGATTCTGCGTAAGCTTGGTTTTACGGAGACAGATCTCTTAAAAGGCATTCGGCTCAAACAGCTTTTCAACTTTGGCATTCCGCTTCTCGTCGGGCTCTTGCACAGCTACTTTGCTGTACAATCTGGCTGGTTTTTATTTGGCAGCGAACTGTGGACACCTATGCTAATTGTCATGGCGATTTATACCGTTTTATACTCCGTCTTCGGATTCCTATCTGTCCAATATTATAAAAAAGTCATTAAAGAATCGTTGTAAAGTATTCCCCATAGGCAGTGGCCTATGGGGATATTGCACGTCATTTTGTTGATTCAAACTGATGCGATAAAATATGATCTCTTGCCGCATAAGCTTTTTGTTTGATCTCTTCTAAGTTCACTCCAACTAGCTTCCCATTTTGTTTCACTGCTTTTCCAGCCACATAGACAGAGTCAACATTTGAAGGGTGTGCCGTTTGCACAACTGCCCCAACTGGATCTGTCATCGGAAGAAGATTCATGCTTGTCCGATCGATCAAGATAAAATCAGCTTCTTTTCCAGGTGTGAGTGAGCCGATTTTGTCATCAAGCTTCAAGGCACGAGCCCCGTTTATAGTGGCTGCTTCAAGCATTTGCTGTGCAGACAATCCAAGTTCAGGTCCTGGCATCGTCCCTTCCATCAATAAAGATTGATTTTGAATCGCCCGCTCCGCCTGTAGTCCGAATTTCATTTGAGTAAATAAATCTCCGCCTGTCGCTGTCACCACATCTACACCAAGCGTTGGCAGAACGCCATTTTCAATGGCGAGCCCTGTGACAGGATATCCGTGTCCCATCATCATTTCAATCTCAGGTGTAATAGAGATGGAGCTTCCGCTGTCAGCTAACATCTTCATTTGATCTGCATCAATTGCATTGATATGCACCATATTCAAATCAGGCCCGAGCAGCCCTGCTTGATGAAGTCGCTCAATCGATCGATCCGCTGCTCCCCAATTTCCAAAGCCAATGTGCATACTGCATAATGCATCTAGTGATCTCGCTGTTTCAATTTCAAAGACGGTCGTCTCCCATGAAGAAAATTCAGGTCCACGAATGGCAAGTCCCATCGTCAACAGCTGATCCGAAGATTGAAAATGTTTTTGTTTCACGCGGGCTGCGTCTTCCATATTCGTGAGCGTACTCTCTCTGTCCCAATACGCTGCATCTCCAGAGGTACCAAAACCAAAGACAGCTCGAATACCCGCATCTTTTAAACCTCCAATGAGTTCTTCTGTATGATCCATAGAATTGATCATCGTCCAGTCGAAAAACGTGGTTACTCCTGCATCTAATGCCTCTAATGCGCCTAAATAATTAGCAATTCGATCATCTGATGGACGTCTCATCGCCCCATAGTTGCCATAATAAATTTTGCTCAAATACGTTTGCAAAGACCAATCTGTTCCGATTCCCCGTATGACAGACTGCCACACATGACGATGGGTATCCACAAGCCCTGGCATGATGACCATGTCAGACGCATCCACAACATCAGCACCGCTTACTTCAATCGAAGGTCCGACTTCTAAAATATGTGCCCCTTCAATTAATAGATCTCCCTTCTCCAGAAAACCTAAAGATGGATCAAGTGTGATAAGAGCCGCATCTTTAAACAATGTTTTCTTCATCCATATCCCCCTTTTCAAATAAAGAGAATGAGTCACTCACTCTCTCTGTCATTTTAAGACATAACAGGTTCAAATTAGAAGAAAAGTGACTCAAGGAATGTGGTTTTATGAGCTGATATTCCGAAAATAGTTGTATATCCGTTTTAATTTCACGTCATGCTTCCCTTTCGGACTTTCCATCATGCCAAATTCAAAGAACTTCACCGGCTTAATCCCTACATATTGCAAAAGAGCTCGTTTCATTAACACCTTGTGGGCATTTTGCAAAAAGAAGAAAGGGTAGTGGGTCGGTCCTTGCATTGTCGATACACATACAGCCCTCTTTCCTTTTAACAAGCCTTCTGGAAGCAGCCCGCCTGTTTGACGGTAAGCAAAATTCGCTGCAAACATGCGATCAATAAAACCAAGCAGCATGGCTGGCGGCCGCCCCCACCAAATCGGATAAACAAACACGATGTTGTCTGCCCATTTGATTTTCTCTTGATATTCTTGAATCTCAGGGTCCTTATGCATATCACGTCTTTTTTTCTCTTCATTAAAAATAAGTACAGGATCAAATTTGTCTTGGTATAAATCTATGATTCTCACTTCTTGAACGTTTGGATTTTCTTCACTGCCCTTTAGGATTTCTTTAAAAAAAGCACCATTTAAACTATTGTGATGGGGGTGAGTATAAATAATGAGTACATTCATGGCTTGTCTCCTTTAGTTATCATTTGATAACAAAAAGCATACACCCCTCTCATTTAGTTGTCAAATGATAATTGTTTTTTGATAACAAATTTGGTATGGTACGTAGGAGGTGAAAAATGATGAAAAACCCACATTTTTTCAAAGAGTTTGTCACATTTGCTTCTACTTTTTCTGAGCTGAAACACGCCATGATGAACAAGATCAAACCATCTGATCTAACCACTCTACAATATTTGATTCTGGAGCAGTTAGCCGTCAGTGAGCCGCTAACACCTAGTGAAATCGCCGATTGTCAGCACATGTCTCTTCCGAATGTCAGCAGAGAATTGAAAAAGCTTCACGAAAAACAATTCATTGATAGACAAGAAGATAAAGATGACAAGCGAAAACATGTCATTATGCTATCTAAAAAAGGCCGTGCGTGTATGGACAAAGCATTTCAACAAATTGAATCCATGCTCATGGACAGCCTTTCTCCCTCTGACCAAAATCAAATGGATGATATCGTACAAGCTCTCCGTCTATTAAATCAAACCATCTTCAAAAAATGATCGAATGAAAAAAGCATGAGCGTATCGCTCATGCAAATGATTTTTGAACACATTAGTAAAGAGATGCTGAAAGATACGTGATGAAACCTACTATTGGAATAATCGGGATCATCAGCTTCAATGTTTTATTCGTATTCTTATATAAATTCCACAACAAGACTGGTACACCAAACGTCAATGTATCAAAGACAGCAAGCACTACCCCTTTACGCTGTTCTTTATGAGCCATTTGAAAACCTCCACATCCAATAAAATACATTTTTTTATAGTGTAGCATACATTCTATTTTGATCATTTCCTCCAGGTAATTAAATCGTCAGTATGTCTGATAAAAATGAACAGAATGTAACTGAAGCTTCTCCCGCGATGATAGACAATAAAAAAGCGCCAGATGTTTTCCATCCAACGCTTCTTCAAATGACATGTTCAACATCACGTCTCTTTTGCTCTATGTATCCTTTATCCAATAAGCTGATAGGCGATATATAATGCAACCAGCCAGATCATGACCGCAGAGGCTTTATTGATCCGGTTCATCCACTTGCCGTTTGTATCTAGCTTTCCTAACATTTTTCCGAGAAGGGCAAGACCCATAAACCATAACCACGAGACGATGATACAGGCTGCGGTAAATGCCACCTTCTCCGCCCCATGATATTGAAGAGAGTTTGTTCCTATCACTCCTATTGTATCGAGAATCGCGTGAGGATTTAAAAGTGAAACGGAACAGGCAAATATGATTTGTTTTCTCATGGGCATCAAGTCCATCTTTTCTTGATTACCTGATGCGGAGCTCGTGTTCCAAACTGACCACCCCATATAAAGTAAAAAGAAAAATCCAATGATAAAAAGACCCATTTGCAAGATAGGAATGGTGAGTACAACAACCGAAACCCCAATGACAGCTAAAGTAATTAAAAGTGTGTCGCAGAGAGCAGCTGTAATGACCACAGGCAGTACGCGATATAATCGAGGCTGAAGGGCTCCTTGCTGAAATACAAATACATTTTGTGCGCCCAAAGGTAAAATAAGGCCAAAGGCAAGCACAATCCCATGAATTATCGCAATCGACATTTTCAGAACATTCTCCTTTTCAAGTCATCCTTACACATTTTAACATAAAACATCATGAACGAATTTTACATATTTGATTTGTCCAATAAAAAAAGCGCTGGATGATTTTCCATCCAGACGCTTATTGTTTCTCCTGTTATGATGATTTTCGTGCAAGCTCTCTTTCTCTCAGCTCGACACGTCGAATTTTTGCTGACGGAGTTTTTGGTAGCTCGTCAATGAATTCGATTTCTCTTGGATATTTGTACGGTGCTGTTGTATTTTTCACGTGTGTTTGCAGTTCTTTAATCAGCTCATCGCTTTGTGCAGATGCATCACGCAGGACGACGTATGCTTTCACGATTGATCCTCTGATTTCATCTGGACTTGCCACAACCGCACATTCTTTCACTGCTGGGTGCTTAATCAGTGCATCTTCGACTTCAAATGGACCAATTGTATAACCTGAGCTGACAATGATGTCATCCCTGCGGCTTTCAAACCAAAAATACCCGTCTTCATCTTTTTTCGCACGGTCACCGGTAATAAAGTAATCCCCACGGCGCTGCGCCTTTGTACGCTCTGCATCTTTGTAGTATTCCTTGAATAAAGCCGGTGTTTCAAGATGAACGGCAATGTCACCTATTTCTCCTGGAGCACAGATCTGGCCATTCTCATCAATGATCTCTACTTCATTGCCAGGTGTTGGTTTGCCCATGCTGCCTGGCTTGATGTCCATTCCTTTCAGCACCCCGACTAGCAGCGTGCTTTCTGTTTGCCCGTAACCATCTCGCACTTCGATATCGAAATGCTTTTTGAACGTATCGATGACTTCACGGTTGAGCGGCTCTCCCGCAGAAACAGCACTATGCAATGTTGGTAGCTCGTACTGACTGAGGTCATCCACTTTTGCCATAAATCGATATTCTGTTGGTGTACAGCATAGAACATTGATTTCATTTTTTTGAAGCAGCTCTAAGTACGTATTCGGATTAAATTTCCCTCCATAAACAAAACCTTCTGCTCCACTTCCTAAAACAGATAAGAGAGGACTCCACACCCATTTTTGCCAGCCTGGTCCTGCTGTTGCCCATACTTTATCCCCTTCATTAATGGAGAGCCATGCTTTGGCCGCAGTACGTAAATGTGCATACGCCCAGCCGTGTGTATGAACAACCCCTTTTGGGTTACCTGTTGTGCCTGATGTATAAGAGAGAAACGCCATGTCTGTACGTGTTGTGTCTGCCAATTTCAACTCGCTTGACTGCTCTTCCTTTTGCGCAACAATGTTTGTCCAGCCATGATCATTCTCACCAATCGAGAATGTTTTGAAATCTTTTGGCTGGTTGGTTCCTTCAAACGATTGAATGAATGATGCGTAAACAATCGCTCCTTTTGCTTCTGCATGTTCAATTCGGTAATCTATATCTTTAGCGCGAAGCATTTCTGAACAAGGAATCACAACCATTCCTGTTTTTAAAATGGCTAAATAAATGCTGTATGCCTCTAGCATACGAGGCACCATCACAATGATTTTATCGCCTTTTTTAAAGCCTGCATTTAATAGAACATGACCAATTTTATTCGCCTCTTCCACTAATGCTGCATATGTCACATGCGCTTCATGGCCATTTCCGTCCTGCCAGTGCAGGGCGATTTTCTCCTGGTCATGACTGAACGCTTCAATCTCACTGACTAAGTTATATTGTTCTGGTGCAATTAAGTCTTCTCTTTTCATGGTACAGCTCCTTTTAGCCTCTTTCTATGAAACGAATCATGTTTCAATTTACCTATTCTAACACTCATAACTGAAAAATGCTTGAATTAGGACCTACTCCTAGTATTATGCCATAATTTTTTCATTTCGTCTTCTTTTTTAAAAATATTCTAACAATTTATGTACAAAAAAAGAGCGGGAATGAACCCGCTCATAAGCCATAGCTTTTTAATTGTGTGTCTTAGAAAGATCCGCCACCCATATGTTGTTGAGCGTAAGATACAAGACGCTTAGTGATTTCTCCACCAACTGATCCGTTAGCGCGAGCTGTTGTTTCTGGTCCAAGGTTTACGCCAAATTCTGAAGCGATTTCGTACTTCATTTGGTCGATCGCTTGTGCAGCGCCTGGAACGACTAATTGATTAGAACTGCTTTGTCTGTTTTGTTGAGCCATGTGTTCTCACCTCCTTGTGAATATAGAATGTGTAGAAACACATGACTTCATGCGATTGATTTTATGGTAATTATTATGAAATTTTTTATTTAGAATAAATCAGCGAATTTGTCAGCTGCTTTCTTTTCATTTGTGACAACGATTGTTTCGATCTGCTCCACTGCCTCATCAAGCATTGGCTCGAATTCAGCAAAGCTTTCGTAGCGTTCTACTTTTTCAAGCTTTGGTTTTGTTTTTGGAGATGGCGGCGTAAAGATCGTGCAGCAATCCTCAAATGGCTGAATGCTTGTCTCATATGTGCCAATTCGTCTCGCTTCTTCGATAATGTCATTCTTATCCACGGCAATCAGCGGGCGAATGATCGGTGTGTTTGTGACATGATTAATGGCATACATGCTTTCAAGTGTCTGACTTGCCACTTGACCAAGGCTTTCCCCTGTAATAATGGCAAGCGCATCACGCTTGGCTCTTATTTTATCTGCAATTTTGAGCATCATTCTTCTCGTTGAAGTCATCGTATAGTTTTCTGGTACTTGTTTGTGAATGAGCTCTTGGATTTTTGTAAAAGGAACGATGTGAAGCTTGACTTCGCCTCCATAGGCAGCTAAGCATTCCGCTAGATCAATGACCTTTTGCTTGGCACGTTCACTTGTATAAGGTGGGCTAAAGAAATGAACCGCTTCAATTTGAATGCCTCGTTTCATTGCCTGATAGCCGGCCACTGGGCTGTCAAAGCCGCCAGAGAGCATCAACATCGCTCTTCCGCTTGAACCAACTGGCAGTCCGCCTGCACCTTTTACATCTTTAAATGTAATGTACGTCGCGTGTTCTCTTATTTCAATTCGCAAGTGAACATCTGGCTGTTTCACATTAACGGTTAAGTTGTCTGTATTCCTTAAAACATGTCCACCAATTTCTCGGTTCATTTCATTTGAATCAAGCTCAAATTGTTTATAAGAGCGTTTCGTTGAGACCTTAAATGTATTTCCTTGTTCATACACTTCCTGAACCGCTGAGAGTGCCGCTTCTTTGATGGCATCAAGATTTGTCTCACATTTCACAGCCAGGCTAAAGCTTTGAATGCCAAATACACCTTTAAGCTGTTCTGAAATCGGTTCAGGATCTTCTCCGTTTAGCATGATCGTAATGCGGTCTCTGTCAGATGCATACTTTAATGCTTCAAAGTCTTTTAATACAAACCGGATATGCTGTCTTAGTTTTTCGATAAATTTCTTTCTATTTTTCCCTTTTGTTGAAATCTCACCAAAACGGACTAAAATATGGTCATACTTCATGTTGTTATCTCATTCCTTTTAATTTTTTCACACTTTGTGCGATCGATGTGATGATTTGTGGCGCTAGCTCTGGTCCTTGTCCATATGTCAAACTGATTCTCATGCTGCTTTTGGCTGCTTCTTCTGATTTTCCCATCGCCAGCAGGACACGGCTTGGTTCCTTTTTCTTAGCAGAACAAGCAGACGTTGTCGAAACGTAAATGCCTTCTTTTTCGAGCATATGCAGCAGGACTTCAATTTGAATACCTGGCACTGAAAAATTCACAATGTGCGGTGCACTATGCGTCAGCGGTGTGTTTATGACGACGCCTTCTATCTTTCCAAGCTGTTGCTCTAGCTCCGCTTTTAAGGCGATCATCTCATCATGATGCTTGTTTAAATGTTCAAATGATTGCTTTATGGCTTTTGCTAAACTGACAGCTCCAGCAGGGTTCTCAGTCCCTGAGCGAAGGCCTAGTTCTTGCTCTCCTCCTGTGATAAAAGGTGCAAGTACGATCTCTCTCTTTAAAAAGAGGGCACCTGTTCCCTTCAGGCCGTGAATCTTGTGGCCTGACATCGTTAAAAGATCAATATCCATCTCTTTAGGCAGCGGAACCTTGCCAATTCCTTGTACGCCGTCAACATGAAAAATCGCCTCTTTGGCATACTTCCGAATGATGCTGGCCGCTTCCTCTATCGGCTGAATTGCGCCTGTTTCATTGTTTACATGCATGAGACTGACAAGCACTGTATCAGGGCGAAGCACTTCTTTTAAATGCGTCATATCTGCACGGCCATGCTCATTTAGTTGAATATAGGAAATATCAAAGCCAAATAATGTTTTCAGCTGTTCAAACGATTCGATGACAGATGGATGCTCAATCGCTGTTGTGACAATATGTCTGCCTCGGTTCATCTTGGCAAGAGCAGCCCCTTTGATGGCAATGTTATTTGCTTCTGTTGCACCTGAAGTAAAAATAATCTCATATTGTGTAAAACCTGTATAGTGAAGGATTTGTTTTCGCGTTTCACTTAATAGACGGCTCGCATCAATTCCAAGTTGATGCAGCGAAGACGGATTCCCAAAAAAACGCTCACTCACTTGCTGATGTACTTGTAAAACCTCTGGATAAGGCTTTGTTGTAGCACTATTATCAAGATAAATCATATCTTAAACTCCTTACAAAAAAACTTAAAAAATAAATGCATTTATATGTTACCATAATGAAGTCAGACAGAGAATTTTCTGAAAATGGCAGTTGACAACTTTTTATTTTCACTATATCATCCATAGTGCAATTGTCATATAAACACCTAAATTGTCAGAATATTTAAATTTGACACAATACACTGATTGAGGAGGGACTATTTTGAATAATAGTTTAAGTATAAAAGAGACATTGGCTATTGGACTAATGCTTTTTGCATTATTCTTTGGTGCAGGAAATATGATTTTCCCGCCTGTTCTTGGACAATATGCTGGTGAAAACGTATGGCTTGCCATCGGCGGATTCCTACTTACAGGCGTAGGTCTTCCACTATTAGGGGTTATTGCTGTCGCCCTTACAGGTACCGGCGCCAAAGGTCTTGCCGATAAAGCACACCCTAAATTCGGGACTATCTTTACCGTTATTCTGTATTTATCCATTGGACCATTTTTCGCCATTCCGCGAACTGGTACGGTTTCGTATGAGATTGGATTAGCTCCATTTCTCTCAGGTGCCCAAGCCACTTCATGGGTACCACTATTCATCTTTACCGTAGTGTTTTTCACTATTTCATACTTGCTTGCGTTAAATCCTTCAAAGCTGGTTGATCGTATTGGTAAAATTTTGACACCGATCTTATTAACTGTTATTGCTATTATTGTCATTAAAGCCATTGCTACGCCAATGGGAATGATCGGTGCTCCAGATAAAACATATGAGGCAAATCCGCTTTTCACTGGATTTTTAGAAGGCTATAAAACAATGGATGCACTTGCTTCTATCGTATTTGGAATCGTCGTGGTGACAGCTGTTAAGGACAGAGGCATCACAGAGCGAAAATCTCTTGCAGCAGCTTGTATTAAGGCAGGAATCGTAGCAGCTGTTGGACTGGCACTCGTGTACATTTCACTTGCTTATGTGGGTGCTTCAAGCCCCGATGCCACGGGAATGGTTGGAGCAAATGATGGCGGCAAACTGCTTTCACTTTCTGCCAACTTTTTATTCGGTTCTGCTGGTAACATTGTTCTTGGCGCAGCCATTTTATTCGCTTGTTTAACGACTAGTGTTGGACTTATTTCATCTTGTGGAGAATACTTTTCAAAGCTCTTCCCAGCACTTTCTTATCGTACTGTCGTTCTAATTGTTTCTTTATTTAGCACATTCGTTGCAAACCTCGGACTGGCACAAATCATTTCTCTGTCGGTGCCTGTACTCGTAGCGATCTATCCACTGGCCATTGTCATTATTTTATTATCGTTCCTTGACCGCTGGATTAACGGCAGAAGAGTCATTTATATCACTTCTCTCATCTTTACTGGTTTCTTTGCCATCACTGATGGATTATTAGCTGCCAAAGTGAATCTAGGCGGATTGCCTGGCATCTTGAAATCAATTGTTCCGTTTTACGATTTAGGCATTGGCTGGATCATACCAGCTATTATCGGTGCTCTGATTGGTGTACTTATTTCCATGTTTACCAGCCCACCAAAGCAACTTGCCTCATAATCATCACAAGCCAAAACATCCCCTTCCAAAGAAGAAGGGGATGTTTTTTTATTGTTCTTCATATACTAAAATAGAAAAATTCATGACTTTTGTACGAAAACACATGTTGACATCAGGCGTACATCCTTTATAATTAGTGATTGTTAATGATGAACGGTTACCTAGCAACTAATTAACAGAATATTTCAACATAATAATGGAGGCTTTAAATGCAATGAAGGCAACTTTGTCGACGAAAGATACGGTTATCATAGGTTTTATGCTGTTTGCTCTATTCTTCGGCGCCGGTAATATGATTTATCCACCAGAGCTTGGGCAATATGCTGGGCAAAATGTGTGGAAAGCAATGGGCGGATTTTTATTAACAGGTGTCGGTTTACCTCTTCTAGGGATTATTGCAATCGCTTTGACAGGTCGAGATGCGAAAGGATTAGCTGATAAAGCTCACCCAGCTTTTGGAACAGCGTTTACCGTCATTTTATATTTATCTATCGGGCCACTTTTCGCTATTCCTCGTACAGGAACGGTTTCATATGAAATTGGTGCACTACCCTTTTTAGCTGGTGTACCAGCTTGGCTCTCACTTCTTTTATTTACACTGGCCTTTTTTGGTATTACGTATTATCTTGCACTAAATCCAACGAAAATTGTGGATCGTGTAGGGAAAGTGTTAACACCGATTAAATTTACGATCATTTTGATTATTATCGTCAAAGCCATTTTGACACCAATGGGCGTCATTGGCACACCTGATGTGTCCTATAGCAATGGATCATTTTTCAAAGGGTTTTTAGAAGGCTATAAAACCATGGACGCTCTTGCATCTATTGTGTTTGGAGTTGTTGTCATCAACGCTATTAAAGGACGCGGCGTGACAAGTAAAAAGGCACTGACATCCGCTTGTATCAAAGCAGGCCTAATTGCAGCTTGCGGATTAACATTTGTTTATCTATCACTTGCTTATTTAGGTGCTTCAAGTACACACGCCATTGGTTTTGTTGGAGATGGCAGTAAGATCTTGGCTCAGTCTTCACAATTTCTTTTTGGCAGTTTAGGAAATATTGTGTTAGGTGCGGCGATTACGGTTGCCTGTTTAACTACAAGTATCGGTCTCGTGACATCGTGCGGAGAGTATTTCTCAAATTTATTACCTAAACTTTCTTATAAAATGGTCGTTACACTCGTCACATTATTCAGTTTTATCATTTCAAATTTTGGACTTGCTCATATTATCGCTTTTTCAGTACCTGTGTTAACTGCGATTTACCCGTTAGCGATTGTGATTATCGTCTTATCACTTGCTGACAAATGGCTTGGTCATAGAAGACCTGTGTATGTCCTTACTTTGATTTTAACTGGCTGCGTCAGTCTGTTTGACGGCTTAGCAGCGGCGAAACTGCCGATTGGTCCTGTGAAAGATCTCTTTCAAACGATCTTGCCGCTATATGACCTTGGCATTGGCTGGATTGTACCTGCCATACTCGGAATCGTGATTGGATTTGTTATCTCTCTATTCACTTCTTCTGCTTCAGAAGAACGCCAAAAGCAAGCTTCATAACATGGAAAAAGCTGAAGTCCCAAAATGGACTTCAGCTTTTTTATTGATGCTGATATTCTTTTTCTTGCTGAGTTAAAAGCTTCTGAACGGCTCCAGGTGATGCTTTTTCGACAGCAGCTGCTGCCACATCAAATGAATCGTTATAATCATAGGCATAAAATCTTCGTTCTGCCTCTTTTAATTGCTCTGAAAGAATATGGTTTTGACTTCTAAACCGGTTGCCGTATTGTATAATCCGTTCAATTTGATCCACTTTACGAAGCATGTCATGTGTTTCATCAACGACATGTCTAACTGTTTCAGAGGCTTCTTTTAATTGCTGGTTCACTGCTAGCATATTCAGCGGCAAATTCTCTAGCTGCTCCTGCACTTGCTGAATCATCTCCTGCGCTTTTTCAGCACGGTCTTTGATGTCAGCAGGCACACCTGGAATGTTGCTTTTGTGCAGCTGGCGCACTGTATCTGTCAGCATGGTTTTAAGTTCAGCCAATGTTTCTCTTGCCTGTAATTCTTCTTTTCGTAACGATTGAAGGTGATCTTTAAACGCTTCATGAAGCGTTTTTGCATCCTCAATAAAGGTCTCAAGCTGATTGATTTCATCCATTAATAATGTGTATGCGACATGGTCACGATCAAGCTTCTCTCGTATTTGCTTCATGAGCTTTTCAATTTCTTCTAATCGTTTTTCGAAGGCTTTCTGCTGATCCAGCTCTCCCGCTGTCAGCTTGTAGCTTTCTTTCACAAGAGCCGTTTCTGCCTTTGTCTGCGTGTGGTCTTGTTCAAGTTTTTCAAATGCTTCGGTCAGCTCAGGCATTTTGCTCTTGATTTCCTGACCTGCTTCTACTTCTGCTTCTAACTGATCATACAGCGTCTGAATCGCATCATCAATCATTTGCAGAATGCTTGATGCTTCATCTAAGTTGAGTTCATCAATCAGCAGTTTCTCCGCCCGGGTCAGCTGTTTATTCAAGTTCTCCAGCTCTTTTGTGATCTGGATGTGCTCTAGCTTGTAGCCTTTGTCTGTCATTTCTTTATAACCGTCTTTCAGCTTCGTTAGCTGACCTGGCACCGTTTGTTTGCAGTCTGCGATGAGCTTCGGTACATCATTGATATATAATTGTAGCTGATCGAGTCTGCGGTCTTGCTCAAGCAAAATTTTCCTTGCTGTCATGTAGTTTCCGTTTTCTGTCTCTTCCTCATACTGCTTAATCCCTTCCCAGGCCTCATCTAAGTCCTGCTCCATTTTGTCATAAAGGGTGCCGTATAAATGGCTGTAAGCAAGTAGATTTTTTCGTACCGTTTGATATTGCTCTTTGACCTTCTCGATGTCTTTTCGGTTTTGCTCTTCACTTGTGACAAGGTCTGCAATCTCTTTTAAAATGTCTTCGATGTTTGAATCAGCAGCGGTGAGCAGATCTCCTATATGTGCAAGAACTTGCTTCGCTTTGGAGAATCGATATTTATCAGAATACTCCTCTGCATCATATAATAGCTCCTCTACCTTTGGAAGATGGGCTGTGACGATATCGTCCCACTCTGCACGCCATCTTTCAAAAAACTGCTCTGTTTCTCCGGTCATTTTTAAATGTTTGATTTTTGAAATTTCTTCTACAATTGATCTGTTTAAAATTTCAATTTTCCATGCTTCCAATCGGTCAATCTCTTTATATATATTTTTTCTGAGGAAATAACCGACTGAAAACAAAGCAAGCAAAATGACAATTAAACCGATGATAAACTCCATAATGAGCCCCCTTGTTGTGATCTAAGTGATGTCAGGGTAGTGTCCCGAGTAGACCTGAGAACCCTTTCGTGTCCGCTTTGCATTTGTTTTTTATAAGCAGGATTGTATTTTTCCCAATACGATCCATTCACGGTTTTATGTATGTTTTTTCAAGAAAGTCATTCAGGCTTTCTATCATTTGATCACATGTATTGATGTGACCTGTTTTTATGTATGCGGAAGCTGTCGTTTTCATTGTTATTATGATACCATGTAACCAGCATTTTTGGTCATGATTTTTCATTATTTTCGCTGATAAACATGACGTTTTTCAAAATATCGACAAGAGGTGACGACATGTTGAAACAAGATGCACATTTACATACGCCATTTTGCCCGCACGGTACGCTTGATCCTTTTCATTCTTATATTGAAAAAGCAATGAAAAAGGGATTTGATTCCATCACCTTTACCGAGCATGCCCCGCTGCCTCCTTCGTTTCGAGATCCAACGCCTGAGCAGGATAGCGCCATGAAGCTTCGAGACCTTGAAGCCTATTTGACGAAGCTGGATCAGCTGAAACAGGAATACAAAGGACAGTTAATAGTAAAAACTGGGCTTGAGGTCGACTATATCAAAGAGTATGAAGAGGAAACAAGTGCCTTTTTAGACTGCTACGGCCCTGAACTAGACGATAGCATTTTATCTGTTCACTTTCTTCCTGCTGGCAATGATTATATTTGTCTTGATTTTGATGAGCACGCCTTCAAGCAGCTGATCAGTATCTATGGCAGCACCGAACACGTCTATCAAAGTTACTATGACCAAATTCATTCTTCTATTCTATCATCTTTAGGTCCATATAAGCCAAAGAGAATCGGTCATATCACCCTTGTCCAGAAATTCAAACAACTTTTTCCATACGAAATGTCGCCAAAACTATGTCAAAGGGTCACCCTTTGTCTTGAAGAAACGGCAAAAAAAGGCATGTCCTTAGATTTTAATACATCAGGTCTTCGTAAAACATATGCCAGAAGTATCTATTTAGATCAATGGATGATTGATCTTGCAAAACAGAAAAAAATTCCGCTCATATTCGGGTCTGATGCCCATCAAGCGGAAGATCTCGGGTATGCGTATGATCAATTTGAAGACATCATGAGTTTCAGGTGAGGATCAAGTGCCGATTCGTTTGGTTCTAACAGATGATGAAGCGACCGGCTCAGTTCCTTATAGTACGTTTGATAAAAGTAAGGCTCGTTTGGGTTGATATAAAGCACCTCTGTTAAATATTGCGGCTGTAAATATGGCATCATCAGAAGTGATTTTAGCTGGATCATAAATGATGAGAGTGACAGCTGCTTACAAATCACATGGGTGCTTTTTCCTTTTTCAATGATGAGCTGAAACAAGTATTTTTCCTTTGTTAAATAGGTGGACATGATTTCCCTGATCAGCGTTGAATCAATGGTCACCTCTCGATAAACGAAACGGGTTAATTGACGATTTTCATGCTGATAAGATAAAATATCAAAAACCACATGAAGTAAACATTCTTTTGCATGACGAGTTTCCATGTGCTGGATGTGCGATTCAATCATCTGAATATAGCCTTCATAAAAATCGGATACGAGCTGCTCGAGCAGCCCTCCTTTTCCTTGAAAGTAATAAGATATATGGGCAACGTTGACGTTTGCTTCCTTCGCAATCTCACGGACAGAGGTTCCAGAAAATCCTTTTTGGTTAAAAAGTCTGATGGCAGCTTCAATAATACGGTCTTTTGTTTGCACGGTTGTTGATGTTTTCATCCGCTCACCCCTCTTCATGTGTACATACTTCAAGGTGAAGGCGGAAGTTCCTTTAATCATTGCTCGACAAATCCCACATGCGAAGCGCAAGTTATGTATTTTTGAGATAGAAAGTAGGAGATTTTCATGTTTCATGTCGAAAAACAGTCTGGTGATCCATCGAAAGACTATCAATTACTCATCAAGCAAGTAGAAGCGATTACGGATGGTGAACCTGATCTCATTGCCAACCTAGCCAATGCTGCGGCGCTGCTTTATCACTCGCTTCCTGAAGTCAATTGGGCAGGATTTTATTTAGCAAAAGGCGGAGAGCTTGTGCTTGGTCCATTCAACGGACTGCCCGCATGTGTACGCATTCCTTCTGGAAAAGGGGTTTGCGGTACAGCTTTTGCGACAGGTGATGTACAGCGTATCGCTGATGTCCATGCATTCCCTGGTCATATTGCATGTGATGCAGCATCGCAATCTGAAATTGTGATCCCACTTAAAGTAAATGGACAAATCATTGGGGTACTCGATATTGACAGTCCAGTGAAAGATCGTTTCAATGAAGTGGATGAAACGTACTTAGTTCAATTTACAGAGGTTCTCCAAAATGCGTTATCAGCCTCTACTGATGCGTCATGATGCTTGAAAAGCAGACAATGTGTCTGCTTTTTTGTTTTGCTTTCTTCCCGGATGAATGCCGACCACGTTTGACATTCTCCTCTTTAAATAGGTTGACTTCTCCTATCTGGCGTCATATAATAGAGTTTGTGTGAAATATGGCAGCCTTTTTGTTCGGCTTTTTTGTATCATTTTGTTCCTTCTATATGGAGGTGCATCTTGTAACTCCCTGCTGCTGGAGCGAGGATGCATGAAAACATAATGACGGAAAAGACAAAGAACAGACGGTTTTTATTTTTCACAAATAAAAACAATAAGGAGGAGTCACATTATGGCTCGCTATACAGGTCCAAGTTGGAAGATTTCCCGCCGTTTAGGCATTTCATTAAGCGGAACAGGTAAGGAACTTGAAAAACGCCCTTACGCTCCAGGCCCACATGGTCCAGGACAACGCAAAAAACTATCTGAATACGGTTTACAATTACAAGAGAAGCAAAAGCTTCGTCACATGTACGGTGTCAACGAACGTCAATTCCGTACACTATTTGACAGAGCTGCTAAACTTCCTGGTAAACAAGGTGAAAACTTCATGATCCTTCTTGAAACTCGCCTTGACAACCTAGTATACCGTCTTGGCCTTGCTCGTACGCGCCGCCAAGCTCGTCAGCTAGTAAACCATGGTCACATCCTTGTTGATGGAAGCCGTGTAGACATCCCATCTTTCTCTGTGAAACCAGGTCAAACGATTGCTCTTCGTGAGAAATCTCAAAACCTTGCAGTTGTGAAAGAATCAGTTGAAGTGAACAACTTCGTACCTGAATACCTTACTTTCGATGCTGAAAAGCTTGAAGGAACTTTCACTCGTCTTCCAGAGCGTTCTGAATTAGCGCCTGAAATCAGCGAACAACTAATCGTTGAGTTCTACTCTCGTTAATTTCATGACTCTCTCAGAGAGTGATCAAACAAACCCTAGAGACCTTGATTGTTCAAGGATTTCTAGGGTTTTTTGTTTGTATTCTATCATGTTCTAACACCTAACTAGATGAGAGTGGATGTATGACAGTGTTTAACAAAATCCTTTTTATGTTATAATACAAATAGATGTAGCGTAAATTAAAAGAAGCCAGGATGCTGTCACATCCCGGCAATGCACAAATGCTTGGCTCAAAGTGAGCTGGCTAGAAGGTACACAATAAATGGACCTACCCTACAAGTTGTCTAGGCTCAAAGGGTGGTCTATTTCTTTTTGTCTATATACGTCAACAAAGCAAGAATAAACATCCCAAATAAAAATATAAGGGACAACGCTTGAAAAGTTGACATAGGCTGCACCCCCTTTCAAGGGGATTTAGCCAAGACCACCTTTGAGTACGCCGTACATTTGTACGCTCTCTATTATACATGAAAACATTGGAAGTTACCTTCCATATTCAAAAACCTTTCTTTGCAGCATAACCACCTTCACGCTTCATTACGTGATTGTCATTCCCACATGCAACTATAGGAAAAAAATATCATTTAGCTGCCGTTTGTCTATTGGTACAATGATGATAGAGATTTTTTTCTAAGCTGGAGGAATTCCATGTTTTTTACCATAGTCATGATTTTCGTTCTCTTTTTCTTGTCTATTTTCGCCTATTCTCTTTTAAGAAAAAAGCAGGTCATAGATGCACCACCAAACCTACTGGCTACGATATCGTTCATATTACTGCTTTATTTTTCTCTTTGCCTCGTGATCGCTGTTCCAAGTGTCATGCTGTGCATCGTCGCTTTAGGGATAAACTATCTTTTTGGAGATTACATCACATATGATTCATTTTTTTCTTTCATCTCGTTCTCTTTATTGGTGAGTGGAATCGTGGTTTTTTGGTCACCTTTTCTTCTTTTCATAGGAAAAGGGCTGGCTTATTTACTCAAATTCCCTTCATGGCTGACTTTTGCTTTGGAGTGGATCAGTTCTTGGATCGTTTTACACCTCTCGATTAAGTATGTCCTTTACATAAAACTAGTAAATATCTCAATTTGGGAGCACGGCACACTCATTTTATCTTTCTTTGTCAGCTTCTTATTTATTGGAATTGATCTCATCTACTCAAGTATTGAACAACGAAAACAGCCGCTGGATGAACAAGCAAAAAGCTCCTAGAGATGATTCTAGGAGCTTTTGCTTGCCCAATTTGTGATCAGCTGCTCTGTTGTCAAGACAGTCGCAAATTCGTCATGCAGTGTCGCAAGTGAAAGGCGATGGATCGTTTCTGGGTCATAGTATGTACCGGTTTGATCTGCGAGTCCAAAGGCGGCTGTTGCATCCGAAATGAGGTATGTCTCAAAGCCTAGGTTTCCACTCATTCTTGTTGTGGTAGATACGCAGTGCGGTGTTGTGAGTCCAGCAATCACAACAGTGTTGATCTCGTTTGATCTTAGTTGTTCCTCTAAGTTTGTACCTATAAAGCTGCTGTTGACTTTCTTTTGTATGACCATTTCTTCATCTAGCGGTTTAGCGATCTCTTTGAAGGAGTGCCCTTCATTTGCTGGATGAAATAAGGAGTGCGGCTGATCCGATGTATGCTGAATATGAATGACTGTCCATCCTTTTTCTCTCCAAAACGTCAATAGACGACTGATGTTCTTCTCTGCATCTAGGTTATTCCGTTCTCCCCATTTTTCGTGCTCGAATGCTTTCTGTACATCGACCATAATCAAAGCCTTTTGATGATGTTGCACAAATACCCACCTCCGAAGATTCTCGTTCATTATATGTAGTGTAAGGAATGGCGGTTGATTTGTACATGTTTTTATTTGGCTATGTACGATGTTTTGTCTGTTTTTGCAGTAAAAAGACAAACCACACACTGGCTATTAAGTAATAGATACCAATGATGGATGTACAATTAGATATGACTTCTGCCCATTGCACTGATTTGATGATTGCCATCCAGATCATATAGATGATCAGAAATGAACATGGGAAATAGAGAAAGTAGCCCAAGAAAGCATATTTGAGTTTTTGCGTCATCTTTTATCCTCCTAAAAATCTTCTTCAACACCTAGCAGCTCCCATATAACCATGACATCAAAAAAGACAGCACAAATCGCTGTCTTTTTGATTTTTTAATTCGTATTCTGTCCTCCGCCATTCAATCCTTCTTTCACATAGCCTTTGACTTGGCTTGAGGTTAATAGACCGATATGTCCAACGCCGTGGATGAGGACGTTTCTTGCGCCAATTAAGCGAGAGAGGCTGTTGACGACGATGAGATCGGCTGAGCTATAGACAGAAGTGTAAAGAATTTTTTGATTTGGATCGGTGCCTGGTAATGCTCTGAGTGAAACGAGTCCGTTCGCTCCACCAAGTGTGACGACGTTTTCAATTTTATCTCCACCGTCTAGGTTTTTAATATAGTATAACGTGTTCGCACCGCCCATACTATGAGCCACAATATCTACTTTTTTGGCGCCCGTTTTGGCTAGTACATCTTTCACGAATCTAGAGAGCCTTGGGCCATTGTTCAGGTTATTGCCTGTTTTGTCTATGAAATCGATTGCAAAAAGTTGGTTTTGATCCCATCCCTGTGATACTAAGTATCGTTTGATTGAAGCAAAGTTATAAGACGCACCGCCCATACCATGCACCATCACAACCGGATTATGCGCAGCCGCTTTGGCTTCTTTCGGCTGGATGAAAGCCATTGAACCAACCACTAATGCAAGCGCAATTAGAATCTGCAAACTCCTTTTCTTTAAAACGATCATGTTCATTCCCCCTTATTTTTCTGATACGTCTCTATTTTAAACAAGAAAAATATGACAGAAAAGTGAACAAGGTAATATTTATCAGAGGATTTTACAGCGCAATACATAATGAAAAAGCACCATGGTCTTTTTGAAATTAAAACAAAAAGACTACGAGACCTTCTTTCTTTCATATATAATATCAATAGACAAAGGAGGTTCTGCTAGATGCTGTTTACTCAAACACCTGCACTACCCTATTATGCGGTGATTTTCACATCAAGACGAACAAATGTCGAGCAGAAAGAATACGCCGTGGCTGCTCAAAAAATGGAAGAATTAGCGAAAGAACTAGACGGGTTTCTTGGAATAGAAAGTGTACGAGATGAACATGGTGTTGGAATCACTGTCTCTTACTGGGATTCATTAGCAGCCATCAAAGAATGGAAAGCACATACAGCACATCAGCGTGTTCAAAAAAAAGGAAAAAAAGATTGGTATGAATCCTATACAACCCGAATTTGTAAGGTAGAACATGTTTATACAAACGAAGATTCACTTCTTGAATAAGAAACAGACAAATGAGAGAAAACCGCTCTGTAAAAGCTTAATTCCTACTTGTGAATAAAAAAGAAAAGCACCTCAATGTATATGAACATTTGAGGTGCTTTTCATGATACTTACTGTTTCATAAGGATTTATTTATACGTCACAAGGAAATATTTCTTTTTCCCTCTTCTTAAGACGGTAAATTGGTTTTCAATTCTATCTTCAGCTGAAAGGACGTAGTCTTTGTCGGTTTGTCTCTCTCCGTTGATGGAAACTGCGCCATTCGTGATATCTTCACGTGCTTGACGTTTTGATGGAGACAGTTTTGATTCGACAAGAACATCAACAAGTGTTAATTCTTCTGCACTGTCTTTCTCCATTGATGGCACATCTTTAAAGCCTACTTTCACTTCTTCTGCTGTAAGAGATTTGATCTCGCCTTTAAATAGCGCATTTGAGATGTTGACAGCCTGTTCTAGTGATTCACGGCCATGCACAAGTGTTGTGACTTCTTCTGCCAAACGGCGCTGTGCTTCACGTTTTTCAGGGGCTGTTTGCACTTTTTCTTCGTACGATGCGATCTCTTCTTTTGATAGGAACGTAAAGTATTTTAAGTATTTCACAACGTCACGGTCATCTGTGTTGATCCAGAACTGGTAGAACTCATATGGAGATGTTTTTTCTTTATCTAACCAGATGGCGCCGCCTTCTGTTTTCCCAAACTTCGTGCCGTCTGCTTTTGTCACAAGCGGCATTGTGAGACCGAATGCTTTTGCGCCTTCTGCTTCAGACTTACGGATCAACTCAAGTCCAGATGTGATATTTCCCCACTGGTCACTTCCGCCGATTTGCAGCTTACAGTTTTCATTTCTGTAAAGGTTCAAGAAGTCTAACGATTGCAGGATGACGTAGCTGAACTCTGTGTACGAAATACCTGTCTCAATCCGTGAGCTGACGATATCTTTTGCGAGCATGAAGTTGACACCGAAGTTCTTTCCAATATCACGAAGGAACGTGATGACATTCATTTGACTGATCCAGTCATAGTTATTGACGATGACAGCTGGGTTGTCATCTGCTTCAAAATCAAGGAATTGAGAGAGCTGTCCTTTGATTTTATCAGACCACTGTTCGACGATTTCCGCTGGGTTTAGTGAACGTTCTGCTTTTTTGAAACTTGGGTCACCAATCAGGCCAGTTGCGCCGCCAACAAGTGCAATCGGATGATGGCCTGCTTCTTGGAATCTGCGCAATGTTAAAATTGGCAGTAAGTGACCAATGTGCAAGCTGTCAGCTGTTGGATCAAAGCCGGAGTATAGCTTGATTTTTTCTTCTGCTAATAATTTAGTTAAACCTTCTTCATCTGTTTGTTGCTGAATTAATCCTCTGAACGATAATTCTTCCATCAATTGACTCATATCCAAATCTCCTTTTTTTACAATTCAACATAAAAAACGCCCCTTCGAATGAACGAAGGGACGATATATATCGCGGTACCACCCTGCTTAAAAGACAAAACAACACGTCTTTTCACTTACACTGATAACGGACAGATCCGTTCTTTCACTAATCAGGCAACATGTATGCTCCTTTTCGTAAAAGCGGTTCGTGAGGGTAATTCGAATATCTCTTTGTACTGACTCGCACCAGCCGTCAGCTCTCTTGGACAGGGAAAGATGATTCTACTGAATCTCAGTCAAAACCTTTTCATATTCAACTAAAGTCATTTTTAACATACTTTTGATATCAAGTCAACTGACGGAAGCGATTAATCTTCCATTGTCGAGAGATCGCCAGCAGGTAAATTCAGTTCCCACGCTTTTAGCACACGTCTCATAATTTTACCGCTGCGTGTTTTTGGCAGTTTGTCTTTAAACTCAATTTCTCTCGGTGCTGCATGTGCAGCGAGTCCTTTTTTCACAAACGTACGAATCTCTTCTTTCAGCTCATCTGTCGGTTCGTATCCGCTTCTAAGCGCTATAAATGCTTTAATAATTTCACCGCGCACAGGATCTGGTTTTCCGATGACACCAGCCTCTGCAATGGCCGGATGTTCCACCAGTTTACTTTCTACCTCAAATGGACCGACCCGCTCTCCTGACGTCATAATGACATCGTCGACACGTCCCTGGAACCAGAAGTATCCATCTTCATCCATATAAGCTGAATCTCCTGAAACATACCAATCTCCCGGCATAAAGTAAGATTCATATTTTTCAGGATTGTTCCAGATCGTATGCATCATAGACGGCCAGCCCTTTTTGATGGCAAGGTTCCCCATCCGGTATGGCGGAAGTTCATTTCCGGCATTATCTACAATCGCAGCTTCAACGCCTGGAATTGGTTTCCCCATCGAACCTGGTTTGATATCCATGCATGGATAGTTACAAATCAGCTGTGCACCGGTTTCTGTCATCCACCAAGTGTCATGAATTCGTTTACCGAATACAGCGTCTCCCCAGCGGATCACTTCTGGATTAAGTGGCTCTCCTACACTTAACACATGACGGAGTGAGCTGAGATCATATTTTTGAATGAGATCGTCTCCTGCTCCCATCAGCATTCTGAAGGCTGTCGGTGCACTGTACCAAACGGTCACACCAAGCGATTCAATGGTTTCGTACCACGTATCAGGATTGAACCTGCCGCCTAAAATGACATTCGTCGCTCCATTCAGCCACGGAGAAAAAATACCGTACACCGTCCCTGTTACCCAGCCTGGATCAGCTGTACACCAGTAGACATCTTCTTCTTTCAAATCAAGTACCCATTTACCCGTCTGGCCTTGCTGCACCATTGCGCCATGAACATGGAGCACACCTTTTGGCGTACCAGTGGACCCTGACGTGTAATGAAGCAGATATCCATCTTTTTCATCCATCCACTCGATTTCAAGCTCCTTCGCTGCCTGTTCAAATGCTTCTTCAAAGTGAATCGTCCGCACACCACCTGCATCCTCTTTTTCACCACCGACAATGATGACGGATTCAAGCTTTGGAAGTTCTGCAAACGGAATCCGCTCAAGCAGATCAGGCGTTGTCACAATCACTTTTGCCTCACTATTTTCTAAACGATCTTTGACGGCACCTTCCATAAATGCCTCAAATAACGGACCGACGATCGCACCAATTTTGACAGCACCCAGCAGTAGAAAATAGAGCTCAGGTGATCTTGGCATAAAGATAAACACGCGATCCCCTTTTTGCACATGTGCCTGTTCTCTTAATAGATTTCCTGCTTTGTTTGTCTTGATTTTCATATCCCTGAACGTATACTTTTCATCCCGCTCTGAATCTTTGTAGTGAAGCGCCACCTTGTTTTTACGAAACGAGTCCGCATGTCTGTCAATCGCTTCATAAGCTGCATTTACTTTTCCTGTTTCATACCAAGAGAAATTTTTTCTCGCTTCCTCCCATGAAAATTCTTTGTATGCTTGCTCATAATCATTTAAATGATAGTCCCCTTTTACTGATGGTAGCGTTTCCACTTTCATCAAACAGTCCCCCTTTGCATACGTTTACAATGACCATTATAGTATAGATGACTTTTTTTCTCAATTTTTAAAAAACTTCTGATGAAACCGTTTTAATTATTGTCAGATTTAAGATAAAATAGAGACGACTCACTAGAATTTGAGGCGGTGGATACGTGGAGCATCCTAAAACTTATTATTCAAAAACAATTACGAGAGAAACAGGCACCATCCTGATTGAAGGCCCGGTACCTGCATCAGAGCTGGCGAAATATAGTTTTCATGAAGGACTAACGGCATTTCGCACGCCTGAGGAACAGAAACAAGCACTTGTTGAAATAGCAGATCTTCCTGAAGGACGTATTATCATTGCTAGGGTGGATGAGCTTGTCGTAGGCTATGTCACGTATTTGTACCCTGATCCGCTTGAACGCTGGTCAGAAGGCAACATGGACAATTTAATTGAGCTCGGTGCCATTGAAGTCGCTCCTCCATTCAGAGGCTGCTCACTTGGCAAGCATTTACTGGATGTGAGCATGATGGATGAGCAAATGGAGAATTACATTATCATTACAACTGAATATTACTGGCATTGGGATTTAAAGGGGACAAAGAAAAACGTGTGGGAGTACCGCAAAATGATGGAGAAAATGATGAACGCCGGCGGTCTTGTCTGGTTTGCAACAGACGAGCCAGAGATTAGCTCACATCCAGCCAATTGTTTAATGGCCAGAATTGGGAAACATGTGAGTCCTGATTCGATCGAGCGTTTCGATCGTCTTCGCTTCCATCAGCGCTTTATGTATTAACGTTCAATTCGTTTTTTTGGCAAAGGGGATTGGTAAACATGATGATTGAACAAATTATGGAGCGTGATGTGATCACGCTGCGCAAAACCGATACGATTGAAGAAGCCATTCAAAAAATGAGTGCACATCACATTCGGCATATTCCCATCGTATCTGAGCAGGGATCTGTCATTGGGATGGTGACAGATCGGGATATTAAAAATGCCAGTCCAAGTATTTTTGAAACAGAGAAAAGGCAGCTTTTTATTCAGCGGCCGGTTGAAGACATCATGGTGCTAGAGACGATTACCGCTCATCCGCTTGATTTCGTTGAGGAGATTTCAAGTGTCTTTTTTGAACACGGAATTGGCTGTCTTCCCGTTGTGAGACGTGGCAAGCTTGTAGGGATCATCACAAAAACAGATTTACTTCGTACGTTTGTAAGACTAACAGGTGCAGATCAGCCTGGATCACATTTAGAGGTTGAAGTAGCGCAAGTGACAGAGGGTCTTGCAGACATTACGTCCATTTTAAAAGAACAGCATATTCAAATGCTGAGTGTACTCGTGTACCCACATGCCAATGAAGCCTCTAAAGTGCTCGTCTTCCGCCTTCAAACGATGCATGCAGATCATGTGATGAAGCTGATTCGTGCAAAAGGTTATAAAGTGCTCTGGCCTATGGAGCAGACGATCAAATGAAGGAAGCGACCTTTGTTTTTTCACCATCTTTTCAAACGTACCAGTTTCACCAAGATCATCCCTTCAATCAGCTTCGCGTCTACTTAACTTATGATCTTCTTCAAAAAATGAAGGCATTAACGGATGATGAGATTGTCGCACCTCGTATGGCGACGCTGGAGGAATTAAAGCTTGTCCATACAGCAGACTACATTCAAGCAGTACAGCGGGCAAGTGAAGGAAAACTGTCCACCACAGAGGGGGAACGTTATGGTCTTGGCACTGAGGATACCCCGATGTTTGCAGGGATGCATGAGGCAGCTTCTCTCCTAGTTGGCGGGACATTAACAGCGGTTGATCAAGTGATGCTTGGACATTCGCAGCATGCGCTCAATCTTGGCGGCGGGCTTCACCATGGATTTAAAGGGCGTGCTTCTGGCTTTTGTATTTATAATGACAGCTCTGTGGCCATTCAGTATATTCAAAAGACATATGGCGCTAGAATTTTATATATTGATACAGATGCTCATCATGGCGATGGTGTACAGTTTAGCTTCTATGATGATCCAGAGGTATGTACTGTTTCCATTCATGAAACAGGGCGCTATTTGTTCCCTGGAACTGGACAAGTACAGGAAAGGGGTCATGATAAAGGCTATGGCTATGCATATAATATCCCGCTTGACGCATTTACAGAAGACGAATCATTTTTAGAAGCCTATCGAACAGCAGTGACAGAGATTGCTGCTTTTTTTAAACCAGATGTCATTTTGACGCAAAATGGAGCAGATGCCCACTATTATGACCCTTTGACGCATTTATCTGCTACCATGAAAATATATGAGGAAATTCCTAGAATTGCCCATGAGCTGGCGCATCAATATTGTGATGGAAAATGGATCGCTGTGGGCGGAGGCGGCTATGATATTTGGCGTGTCGTCCCAAGAGCATGGAGCCGCATTTGGCTTGAGATGAAAGGCATTACACCACCAGATGCACTTCCTCAGGAATGGATTCGGGCATGGGAAAAACAATCGCCTGTTCCGCTTCCATCCACATGGCTAGATCCTGACGATTTATATCCACCGATTCCAAGAAGAGCAGAAATTACAGAAAAAAATGCACAAACGGTAGAAAAAGCACTCATGCCTGTGCGACGAGAAAAGAAAAAGGCATAAAAAAAAGCAGGCGTCCACTGATCAAGTGAGCCTGCTTTCTTTTTTATTTCGTCGATTGTCTTTCTTCGATTCTATGTGGCAATTCAACAATTTGATCTTCTACTTGTTCTTTGTTCATGAGCTTTGTCAAAAGTCTCATCGCAACAGCGCCAATATCGTAAGTCGGCTGAACAACTGTTGTCAATTGAGGGCGAACCATGAGGGATAGTCTTGTGTTATCAAAACCAATCACTTCTAAATCTTCAGGAATTGATACGCCTCTGTCCTGCGCTCCATGAATGACACCTAGCGCCATTTCGTCAGTAGCTGCAATCACAGCCGTCGGCTTGTCAGATTGATCAAGTAGATTAGCGAGCGCTTCAATACCAGAGTCATATGAGTAGTCTCCTTCAGCAACAAGCGCTTCGTCAAACGCGATACCAGCTTCTTCAAGCGCACGCTTATAACCAGCAAGCTTTCTCATAGAGTTAATTGGTTCTGACATTGGTCCAGATACAAACGCAATTCGTTTATGTCCTTTTTCAACTAATAGCTGAACTGAATCATAAATGGCTTGTTCATAGTTAATGTTGACTGATGGTGTTTGTGCCTGCTCTTCAACAGATGCTGCAAGTACAATGGGTACAGGAGAGCGCTTAAATTCTTCCACATGCACATCTGTAATGTTTCCGCCCATAAAAACGATTCCATCTACTTGTTTGCCAAGCATTGTGTTTAACAAATGAAGTTCTTTATCAGTATTTTGGTCTGAGTTGCTCAAAATAATGTTGTACTTGTACATCGTCGCAATATCTTCAATTCCTCGTGCAAGCTCTGAATAGAAAATACTTGAAATATCAGGGATGATGACCCCAACTGTTGTGGTCTTTTTACTTGCAAGGCCTCGTGCGACTGCGTTCGGACGGTAGCCGAGACGATCAATTGCTTCAAGCACCTTTTTTCTTGTTGTTGGTTTTACGTTTGGATTACCATTAACAACGCGTGATACCGTTGCCATACTTACGTTTGCTTCTCTTGCTACATCATATATTGTAACATTATTCACATAAATCACTCCTTCAAATACACTTCATATCTATAGCATTCACCAATTGGATAGAGACATGTCAGATACGAGGAAAATAATATCCTATTTGTCATTAAAACGATGAAAAGAGACACATAATTTTTCAATCTACATCAAAATGACATTCTTTTATGAAATTATACACGTTTTTTCTTCATATGAAAACGTTCCCTTTCTTTTTATAACTAAATTAAACAAACTTTAATGAGCTTGTTACCTGTAAATTGAATCATATTTCACCAAAAATCGTTGCGAACGTCAGCTATGACAATGATCTTAGCAGATTCTATCGAATTTTAAAAATGAAAACATTGTGAACAAGCGTATTTTTAGCTTGCAATGTGCTCTTTTCCTTTCATTGCCAATCTCGATCATATTTTTTCATGAAAAAACCGCCGGGCTGTCATCCGGCGGCTTTTCTATTTATGATTATGCGTGAATGTTGACAAGTGGTCTTAACGCATCTAACCATTTTTCGAATTGTGGAATGTCCATTTGCTGCGCTGAATCAGATAGGGCAACAGATGGATCTGGATGCACTTCTGCCATCACACCGTCTGCTCCAATCGCAAGAGCTGCTTTAGCTGTTGGAAGAAGTAGATCTCTGCGTCCTGTTGAGTGTGTCACGTCAACAAAGACTGGTAAATGTGTCTCTTGTTTCAAGATTGGCACAGCCGAGATATCTAGTGTATTTCTTGTGGCTGTTTCGTATGTGCGGATGCCTCGCTCGCAAAGGATGATTTGGTCATTTCCTTGTGCGATGATGTATTCAGCTGCATTGATGAATTCTGAAATTGTTGCTGCTAAACCGCGTTTTAAAAGAACTGGTTTGTTCACTGATCCAGCTTCTTTTAAAAGCTCGAAGTTCTGCATGTTACGTGCTCCAATTTGGATGACATCGATATGCTCAATCGCTTCTTCAATATGAGCAGGATTCACGATTTCACTAATAACTGCAAGACCGTATTCATCTGCTACACGTTTTAGAATTTTTAGACCGTCTACGCCAAGTCCTTGGAAGTCGTATGGACTTGTGCGAGGCTTAAATGCGCCACCACGAAGAAGTTTTAGTCCCTGCTGTTTCGCTGCTGCCGCTACTTCTGCAACTTGCTCGTAGCTTTCAACGGCACATGGCCCAACGATGAAACGTTGTTTTCCGTCACCGATCGCTTCTCCATTGATATTTACAATTGTATTTTCAGGTTTTTTCTTACGAGAAACAAGAAGTGCTTTGCTGTGGTCATCTTCTTGAAGCTCTAAACCTGCTTTGAAAATTTCTTTGAAAATATGTTGAATCGTTGAATTTTCAAATGGGCCATCATTTTCTTCAAGAATTTGATTAAGCATTGTGCGCTCTCTGACAGGGTCATAACGGTTGACACCTTGCGCTTCTTTAGCCTTTCCAATTTCTTTTACAATGTTTCCTCTTTCATTGATCAGTTTTAAGATTTGAAGATTTAGTTCATCTGCTTGCTGTCTCAATTGTTCCAATTCATTGTTGCTCATTTTTGTCATCCTTTCCTCTGCCCGCTCTCGCTTTTTATTTTTGATCTCTTATAATAGGGTTTATTATAAACAAAGATTTCGGAATTGTCACGAAAAAATTCTTTATTACCCAAACGCTTTTAAGCGATAAAGTATTATGTGTAAGATTATAGCATACTTTTGATGCAAGTAAACCTTTTTTATAAAAAAAACGTCAGCAATCGCTGACGTTTTTCTACATGTTATGTTCAAGCGCTTCTTTTGTAATGCTTGAGTGAGAAGCATGCCACTTTACTTTGCCACCGCTAAAGATGAGTGCCTGTGGGCTTTCGTGCTTGATCCCTGACTTTTCAGTCACATAGGATGAAAGCTCTCTTGTGTTTTGAATTTGCAAGAAATAAGCAGGAACATCCTCATGTTCTGACGCAAACGCTTCAAACTCTTGAAAAGCAGCTTGGCTGATTGGACATGTCAAACTGTGCTTAAAAAAGACAAAGGTTCCGTCTTGATTCGTTAGTTGATCAAACTGTTCTTCTGTTTCTATGAGTTGTTTAGACATGATGTGCTCCTTCCTAACTTAAGCAGCGAGTTAGCCTTTCGTAGATTGTTCTACTTTTTCTTTGACATCTTTGATGCCGTCTTCAATGTCTGCTTTTGCTTCTTGTGCTCTTACTTTTGCTTCATCTGCTACATCTGAAGCTTCATCCGCTATATTTGCTGCAGCATCTTCTGCTTCGCTTTTTACTTGTTTAGCTTTTCCAGCTGTACGATCTTTTATGTCTTTTACTTTGTCTAAAATCTGGTTTGACTGCTCTGCTACGAGCTGAGACAATTCAGATGTTTTGTCTTTCGCAATCGTCACATATTCAGTGCCTTTTTCCTTTGCATCTGTTGTAAGACGATCTGTTTTTTCTTTTAGGGCATTCGCTTGGGTGTTCAAATCATCGCGAAGCTCTTTCCCTGACTTTGGTGCTAAAAATAATGCCGTTGTTGCACCGATAATGCCACCGATAAGTGTTCCGATCAAAAAGTCTTTGCTATTGATTCCGTCTTTGCTCATGATTATTCCTCCTATGCGAAAATGGTTGTTTATTGTTGTTTACGCTGTTTCCATTTTTTATAGATTTCAAGTGCTGCGTTACTCCAGCTTACCACATCCGTGACTTTCTCTTGATTTCGTTCAACGGATGAAGAAACCGCACCAGCTGCCTGCTTTATGCTTGTATTAAATTGGTTGATCGAGCCACCAATTCCCTGCACCGCATCCACAACTGTGTTAAGTTTTGCCGATTTGTCTTGAATATCTTCAGCAAGCTGATTGGTCTTATGTAGCAACTGTGCTGTCTCTGTGGTGATGCCTTGCATCTGTCCTTCAAGACCTTCTAAAGTTGATGCGACATTCTTTAATGTCAGCTGTAAGGATTTCAATGTTTTGGACAAGTAGATGACAAGAATGAGGAAAGCGATTGCGATGAGTGCAACGCTTAAATAGAGAATAATAATCATCTGATACCTCCTTTGCTGCGGGCATATTCAATTCAATACCCTCTCGTTGTATCATTCAAACATCGCCTAGAATGACCGATTGAATAATAATTCTACACTTATTCGCCAATTCCTGTCCACAGCGAACGAAAAAAAGCGGCACATCTTGTCACATTTAGCCCCTTTGTCACATTTTATTCAAAATAAAAAAGCGCCGATTGAATCGGCACTTTTTGACAGGCAATTATACTGCGACTTTCTCATAAGCACGAAGATACTTTTGAATATCTCCTGCTCCCATAAAGACCAAGATCGCATTTTCATGTGCTTTCAGCACAGATGTCTCTTCTTCTTCAATCAATTGGGCTTGCGGAATTTTTTCCCGCAAATCTTCAATGCTTAGTTTCCCAATGTTTTCACGAGCTGAGCCGAAAATATCACAGAGGTATACATAGTCTGCTTTTTTCAGACTGTCCGCAAATTCACTTAAAAATTGCTGTGTACGAGTGAAAGTGTGCGGCTGGAAGACTGCCACAATATCACGGTCTGGATACTTTTGGCGAGCTGCTTCGATCGTGACTTCAATTTCAGTCGGATGGTGCGCATAGTCGTCAATTAAGACTTGTTCACCGACTACTTTTTCATTAAAGCGTCGTTTCACACCGCCAAATGTCGTTAAAGCACCTTTGATGAGCTCTACATCAATGGCCTCATAGTGGCATAATGCAATAACCGCTAATGAGTTAAGGACATTGTGGTTTCCGTAAGCAGGAATGTAGAAGGTATCATAAAACGTATTACGTACAAATACATCAAATGTGGTGCCTTCTGTGTTTTTCACAACATTTCGTGCTTGGAAATCATTTTCTTCATTGAATCCGTAGTACACAACAGGTACTTTTGCTTGGATCTTGAGCAGATGCTCGTCATCACCGCAGGCGATAATGGCTTTTTTCACTTGAAGTGCCATGTTTTGAAACGCATCGAACACGTCATCAATATCCGTGAAATAATCAGGGTGATCAAAATCAATATTGGTCATGATCGCATAGTCTGGATGGTAGCTGAGGAAATGTCTGCGGTATTCGCACGCTTCAAATACAAAATACTCGCTGTTTTCTTTCCCCATTCCAGATCCATCACCGATTAAGTAGGAAGTTGGTTTTGCCGCTTGCATCACATGTGCAAGCAGACCTGTTGTCGATGTTTTACCATGAGCACCAGTAATTGCAACGTTTGTGAATGAATCCATGTATTCTCCAAGAAATTTATGATAACGAATGACAGGAATCCCTTCAGAAAGAGCACGCTCAATCTCAGGGTGTGTATCTGGGAATGCATTTCCTGCAATCACCGTCATCCCTGGCTGAATATTATCTGGGTCAAATGGAAGAATTTTAATATTTCGTTCTTCTAATGCTTTTTGTGTAAAGATATGTTTTTCGATATCCGATCCTTGGACAGTATACCCAGTATCATGAAGAATTTGGGCCAGTGGACTCATACCTGTCCCTTTTATTCCAACAAAATGATAAACAGTCATAATTGTACCTCCAACAAACGTCTATCTGACTTACAGTATATGACGCTCATTTCAATTTGCAACTTGTGATTTTTGTCTCTAGCTGATCACAAATCGCAGCTCCAAATAAAGATTTTTTTCCGATCTTCCTATTCTAATCAATATTAACTATGATTAGTATCCGACAACTTTCCCATTTCTAACACCTGCTTTCGCTCATTTTCGTTAAAAAGCGTTCAGACAGGCATGCGAAAAGCGTCCAATTCAAAAATTGCACCTATGTGCTATCATACCATGTTTATCAAAAAAATGAAGTGGTTTGTTTAGATCAATTGTTCTAAATCACTCAGTGTCATGAGGACCTCTCTTGGCTTACTGCCTTTTGCACCAGAGATCATTCCTTCACGTTCCATCATATCAATCAATCTCGCTGCTCGATTGTAGCCAATTCTAAATCTTCTTTGCAAACTGGATGTACTTGCACTATTTTGCTCGATGGCGAACCTGCATGCGTCCATAAACAATTCATCTTCGTCTGTAATGGCAGAGCCTTGGAGCATCAATTCTTCCTGTTCAAAAAGGAACACAGGTTTGCGCTGTTTTCTCACATGCGCTACCACTTCATCAATCTCTCGATCTGATACAAAGTTCCCTTGCAGCCTTGTCGGTTTGCCAGAGCCATTTTCTAAGAACAGCATGTCTCCTTTTCCGAGAAGTTTTTCAGCACCTGCCATATCAATAATGGTTCTTGAATCCACTTGGCTTGAAACAGAGAAAGCAATTCTTGTTGGGATGTTTGCTTTAATGAGGCCTGTAATGACATCAACAGAAGGTCTCTGCGTCGCAATGAGTAAGTGAATCCCGCATGCTCTTGCTTTTTGGGCAATTCGGCAAATGCTTTCTTCGACTTCATTTGGTGCGACCATCATTAAATCAGCCAACTCATCAATGACAACGACGAGATATGGTAGTTTTTCACCCATTTGTTTTTCTTTCACCAGTTCGTTAAATCGTTTGATTTCTCTCACACCAGAGTGTGCAAACAGTTCATAGCGTCTTTCCATTTCATCTACTACCCATTTCAAAGCAGCTGTTGCTGTCTTGGCATCAGTAATAACTGGGCTCACAAGATGCGGAATGTGATTATACGGCGCCAGTTCGACCATTTTAGGGTCGATTAACAGCATTTTCACTTCATCAGGTGAAGCTTTAAACATCAGGCTTACGAGAATGGTATTAATACAGACACTTTTCCCTGAACCTGTTGCTCCGGCAATTAAGCCGTGCGGCATTTTTTGCAAATCAACCACAACGGGCTGACCGGAAATATCCAATCCGAGCGCTGCCGTTAATGGAGATGGGTTGTCTCTAAAAGCACTGCTTCTGATCATTTCTCTTAAGAAAACCATTTTGCTGTGAAGGTTCGGCACTTCGATTCCAATCGTGTTCTTCCCAGGAATCGGCGCTTCGATGCGAATATCTTTTGCAGACAAACTGAGTTTGATATCATCTGACAGGTTTGTAATTTTGTTCACTTTCACGCCTGGTTCAGGATGCACTTCAAATCTTGTAACAGAAGGACCTTGCGTCACATGAACAACACTTGCTCTGACATTGAAATTTTTCAGTGTGGCATTGAGCAGTTCTGCCCGTTCTTTCACCCATGTTCCGTCCTCTTCTTTTTGTGCTGGCGGAACGTCTAGAAGGGCTAAACTCGGAAATACATATCCTTGTGCATCTGCCGTTTTCTTCTGTCCTTGCACGCGCTGATCACTTTTTAACATCATGACGTTAAAAGGAACGGTGGAGGTTTGACCGTTTGAGCGCTTTGGCTGTGGAGAAGACGGTTTTGGTTCTTCACGTTTTATTTCAGGCGTTTCTTCAGGTGTTTCCTCAAGCTCTTCTGCCATATCCCCGGCGATCTCTGCTTGTCCAGAGTCAGCAAATTCATCTGATGCTTCTTCAACTGGCATGACTTCATCATCTGTTAATTTTTCTTCCGGCAGAGAATCATCATCTTGCGAATCTTGTAAGATCAACGGTTCTTCTTGTTCAAATGCTGCCGTTGACACGTCTGCTTGACTTTCTTCTATCCATGCAGCCTCTGTTGTTTCCTCCGCAGCCTCTACTTCATTCTCTTCCAGCATCGCAGTTTCTTCTACTGGGCTTTCTATCTCCATGTCGAGTGCTGGTGATGCGCTTAAAGCTGTTTCAAATGTAAAGCTCTCTTTTTTCTCAGCATCATCTTCAAGCGGAATCATCGGCTCTTCTTGTTCAACGGTGACTGCCTGTTCTTGCTCCATCTCTAGAGGCTCTTTAGATGCTTCAGCTTGCTCCATATGTAAGGAAGCTTCTCGATCGTCTTTGGTCTGTGACAAAGCTTGATCTTGATCCTCTGTCTCACTGAAAGGCTCGTCATATAAACGTTCCATCGTTGATTGAACGTGATCTTGATAAGCGAGTTCCTCTTGCAAAGTAAGCGGCGTCGTGACAGGTTGCTTCTCTACTTGTTCTGCTCTTTGGGCTGACATCATGTCTTCCATACGTTGTTCTTTTCGTATAGACGGGATGTTCATTTGCTGTCTTACATTCCGTTCACGCTCTGCTTCTTCTGATAACAGTGTGACACGCTGTGACGTTTCTTCTGCCGATTTCATTTTGACAGAAGATGTGTCTTCTTTGGCTGCTGCATGTTTTGGACGCATATCCTGGTGGTAGCCATAGATGGGTGAAGGGATTTGCTCTGGTTTAAAAGGCTTTTTATTGAGATCAGGCTGCACCGTTTGTTTTGGCTGATAGGTCGCCTGCTTTGCCTTTGGCTGACTTGGCCGCGTGCGCCTTCTTTCTTGTTGCTTTGCTGCCTCACGTGCAGGTTCATCTGGAACGAGAGGAAAGCGGAAATTGCCTTTTGGATATTCATAATACACTTTCGTATCTTCAACTTTTTTATATTCTTTATGTTGTTCAACAGCTGGCTGCTTTGGTGCAATCGGACCTGTTTCAGGCCTCTCAGCTTTTTCTTCTTTTTTTTCTTCTCCTAAAAATACACTAAAAAATTTATCTAACCAACTCATCATTTATCACTCACTTTAACTCCCCTTACGTTTTCTTGGGCGATTTTTAGTATACCATTGCTTTTTCATGCAGAAAAGCGAGAAAAGTGCTACGCTTTGCTGTTCATGCTGTCTGTAGATGAAAAAAAGTCACTAAGTACGTACTTAGTGACTTTTGGTATAACACATTCTTCGCTCATTTGTACCCGTTTATGGGAGGTTACGCTTCAAATGGTTCGCCAGCTTGGTGGCTTCCTTCTAGAACAAGGATCCCTTTTTCAGCAGGCGCATTCGGAAGATCTAATTCTTTTGCAGAACAAATCATTCCGCTTGAAGGAACACCTCTTAATTCAGCATCTTTGATCACCAAACCGCTCGGCATCACAGCACCGACCTTCGCAACCACAACATATTGACCTTGATCAACGTTTGGTGCACCGCACACGATTTGTAAGGTTTCATCGCCAACATCTACTTGGCAAATGTTCAGTTTATCTGCATTTGGATGTTTTTCTTTTCCCTTCACATAACCGACCACAAACTTAGGTGATAGATCCACTGTTAATGTTTCACTGACACCGTTGCGGTTTAAAATTTCATTGATATCTTGAACAAGCGTTTCAGAAAGCGGTACAGATCCGTTTTCTTCAATTTTCATGTAAGTAGATGCATTGAAAATATTAAAACCTGTTGTTTCTTTTGTGTCTTGATTGAAGATTCTTACGACATCTCCAAACGTTTCATGACCTACTTCTTCTCTTGTTACATCTTTCAATGAAATAAGGAGTGTGTCGCCGACACCTTCTGCATTATAAAAAACGTTCATTCTTCAAAATTCCCTTCTACTGCTGTTTTGGTCTGCTTTTTGCAAGAATAAAGATCGGTTCAAGCTTGCCTTCGTCATATAAAAATGACAAGGCAGTAATCGGAACCGTGCCGCTAGCGAAGAAGCTCATCGACATTTGCCCTAAAATATCATAGCCTGATTCATTGCGTACATCTGCAATGATGAACACATCTTGATGGGGAACGGAAATGGCCATTTGCCCCTCTACTTTTTGCGCGTATTCTTGTAAAATCGATTCATTTAAAATTCTGCTTGCATCGTACCCGTCGTTTGCACGGAAGAAATAAAAACGGTTGCCCGCCACTTCATCCATTTTCACGACAGTCTTTAGTGAACGGACGTTAAAACTTGCGGTTTCTCTGATTCGTTCTTTTGTCCAGTTTTCCTTTTGCAGCATCTTCTCGTCAATTAATCTGTAGGTGCTTCCAAGGTCAAGTGCATAGTAGATTCTTGTCTCTGCTGTATGCTCATCAAAAACGAGCGGAATCTCATCACTTGATGTTTCTGGAAAGGACGTTGAACGAATGACCGGATAAATGTGCTTTTCTTTACCTGAGATGTGCTGCGCTTCACCTTTCATAGCGCTGAGCGCCTCTTTCACATAATAAACAATCTCATCCAGTGTTTCATCAGGCTTTACTTCCCACTTTGCAATAATCGGCGGGAGCTCAAGCGTGATGCCCTTTCCTGTATGTTTATCTTCCACACGAAGCGTATCTTTTTCCCTGTCGAACTGGTGTATCCAGTTGTCGTTCGTCAGACGGCTTTTCAATTGATTGGCAAGCTGTCTTGATGTCATTTTCGCCATGATAAGACTCTCCTTTCGTTATTTAGAAAGAGAATCTGTTAAAAATGCTTCAATCTCTTCCTTTGTCTTACGATCTTTGCTGACAAAACGGTTGATCTCTTGTCCGTTTTTAAAGACTAAAAAGCTTGGAATTCCGTAAATTTCCCACTCTGCACAAGTGTCGATGAACTGATCTCTATCCACATAGAAGTATTCAAATTCTGGATAGTTTGCTTCAAGCTCTGGCAAAAACGGCTCAATAAATGTGCAGTCCGGGCACCAGTCAGCTGAAAATAGTAATACGGTTAAGTCTTCTTGAATCACTTTTTGTAATTCTTCGTTTGATTCAATTTTTTTCATGTTTGATTCCTCCAGTTTGTATACTTAAATCTCCGAATTGTATATAGCCTTTCTTTCTCATCCATTCTGATACTACCAAACTAATCACTGCCGGGCCAACGATATGCAAGAGAGCAATAGCGAGGAAAACGGAAGGATGAAATCCCATGACTGTGAGTGTCATGAGCTGGCCGACAAGTCCGCTAGTTCCCATACCCGCTCCTGCCGCATTATTGACCATCCCAAAGCCAATGATACCAATTGGTGCAAGAATCAGTCCTGCAATCGTCGGCGGAATGAGAATGAGCGGATTTTTCACAATGTTCGGCAGCTGTAGTTTTGATGTTCCAATGCCTACCGCAGCAAGACCGCCAAAACGATTTTCCCTAAATCCTGCAGCAGCAAAGCCGACCATCTGCGCGCAGCAGCCAATCGTCGCCGCACCAGCAGCAAGACCGCTTAAATCAAGCATCAGCGCAAGCGCAGCACTTGAAATCGGTGAGCTAAGAGCAAGTCCAACAATGGTTGCAACCAGCATGCCCATGATGAGTGGACTTTGGTCAGTCCCCCATACGATCAGCCTGCCGAGCCCTGTCATCACCGCCTGAATCCCAGGGCCGATGAAAGCAGCGGTGAGAAAACCTGTGATAATGGTCACAAGCGGCGTTAAAATAATATCAATTCTTGTCTCACCACTGATGAGTTTGCCTAATTCCACACCAATAAGAGCAGCCACGAAGCTTCCAGCAGGTCCCCCAAGCTCTGCTCCGGCGGCACCTGAAACAACACTTGCGAAAATAATTAAAGGAGAAGCGTTTAAGCGATAAGCAACCGCTACGCCAATTGCTGGTCCCATCAGCCCCATTGCGAGCGTTCCCATTTCCACGATGAGAGGAAATGATAACAGGCCGCCTGCTGTTTTTAAAATCAGCCCTACCACTAATGTAGCAAATAGACCTAAAGCCATATAAGAGAGTGCATCAATAAAATAGACCTTTGGCGAAAGGGAAATACCCTTTCTTTTTAAATAAGTCATCAACGTCGTCTTCCTGCTTTCTCATAGGAAAGACGAAGAGGCCTGTCCTTCCCATTATATGTAGTCTTCTTACGATGAAAAATAGTCTCTACCATGAATATCATAATCATATTTTTTTTGCTTTATCAAGCACTTCTTGTGTAACATGAAAAGAAACAGGGCAAACCTTTACTAAGTTTGTGCACAAGGAGGAGATTGTTATGCAATTAACGGTTTATTTAGCTGGAGAAATTCATAGCCAGTGGCGCGATGAAATTAAGGAAAAAAGCCAGTCTTTGAAACTACCAGTGACGTTTGTTGGCCCAATGGAGAATCATGACCGATCAGATAACATCGGAGAAGATATTTTAGGCGGGCAGCCAAATGCCATCTTGAAAGACGATGCGGCTTCTGATTTGAACAATTTCCGCACCGAACTATTATTAAATAAGGCAGACGTTGTCATCGCCCGCTTTGGTGAGAAATATAAACAGTGGAACACGGCAATGGATGCTTCTTCTGCCATCGCCAAAGGAAAACCCCTTATTTTAATTCGTCCTAAAGAATTACATCATCCACTAAAGGAACTATCAAACAAAGCAAATATCACTGTCGAAACAGTGAATCAAGCAATTAAGGCATTGTCATACGTGTTTGAACAAGAATAAGAAAAAGGGCTAAAATGAACTTGATTTTAGCCCTTTTTCTTCTTTTCAGCGTGATAGAAAACCTTTGCAGCCCTAGGAAAGTCGAGTACCGGCGCGGAGCGAATTTGACATTCGTGAACACCGGCACGCAGGACTGACACCGAATGCGAGGGTTTGTCTACACGCTGAAGGCTGTGCTCTTAAAAGAGGCAGCCTTTTTCTTATCGTTTACACTTGTTGATAAATCGAATCCACCGTGCTTTGATCACAATTTTTCACAAGACGAACAATTAATTCTTTTGCCGCTGCATAATCATCCACATGCAAGACAGAGTGACTTGTATGAATGTAACGCGCACATACACCAATAACAGCAGACGGTACACCTTGATTTGAGATATGGACACGTCCAGCATCCGTACCGCCTGGCGATACGAAATATTGATATGGAATATTGTTTGTTTCGGCTGTATCGAGGACAAATTCTCTCATGCCTCGGTGCGTAATCATCGTGCGATCATAAATACGAAGAAGTGCACCTTTTCCAAGCTGGCCAAATTGTGATTTGTCTCCCGTCACATCATTTGCGGGACTCGCATCTAGAGCAAAGAACAGATCAGGCTGAATCATATTCGCAGCTACCTCAGCACCTCTCAGCCCTACTTCCTCTTGGACGGTTGCGCCTGAATATAGCTGACATGAAAGAGCTTCGTCTTTTAATTCTTTCAATAATTCAATGGCAAGTCCGCACCCATAGCGGTTATCCCAAGCTTTGGCTAAAATCTTTTTTGGATTGGCCATTGGGGTAAAGACCGTTGCAGGAACGATTTGCTGCCCTGGGCGAACACCAAGCTCTTTCGCTTCTTCTTCACTGTCTGCACCAATATCAATCAGCATATCTGACGGTTTTACTGGTTTGCTTTTTTGTTCTGGTGTCAGAAGGTGAGGAGGTGTGCTCGATACAACGCCCGGAATTGGCCCGTGATCCGTATGAACATCCACACGCTGCGCAAGCATCACTTGACTCCACCAGCCGCCAAGTGTTTGAAAACGAATCATTCCGTTTTTCGTAATGGATGACACCATAAAGCCGACTTCATCCATATGACCAGCCACCATAATCTTCGGCGCGTTCTCTGGGCCTTTGCGGACACCAAACACTCCGCCAAGACGATCCTGTATGAGTTCATCGGAATATTTCTCAAGTTCCTTTTTCATAAAAGCACGCACATGGTGCTCATTACCTGGAGTCCCTTGTAGTTCTGTTAAATTTCGGAAAAGCGACATTGTTTCTTCGTTCATTTGACAGTTACCCTCATTTCTATGTAATGACCATATAAATTCCTATAAAAATAACACTCACTTTATACTATAAGAATTCTTTCGGTTTTCCAAGTATCTCTCCAGAAATTTTGAATATGCTTTCAAGTATTCGGATTTCTTAACATCGCTGGACAAGTTTTGTATAATGGAAAAAACAGCAATACGGAGGTGCAGCACGTTGAAGTTAAAACATGTTCTGATTGGTGCGAGTATTGGCGTAGCCGCTGCAATTGTTGCAAAGAAAGTCTTTTTCCCGACGTATATCTCGTCTGAAAAAGCGTTAAAAATTGTGAAATCCGCTTTTAAACAGCGAGGCCCGATTGATGGCTCTTGGATTTATACTGTACCAGAACCGTATACCGTAAATGGTGAAACGATTGATGTGTACAAATCTGGCATTACACGCTCTGCCTTTGGCGAGCTTGAACAGTATGAAGTCATGATTGATGCAAAAACAGGCATGATCGTTGATGTCATTGATTCTGTTGCTTAATAAGAAAGCTTCGCAAAGACAAGTCCTTGCGAAGCTTTTTTTAGATGGCTTTGATTTTTTTGTATACAGGGTGCCACATGGCGTCTTGCACAGCCTGAATGAGATCATCTGGGGTTTCTTCCGCAATTCCTTCGTCAATCGCTGCTTGTGCCACACGGACAGCCACTGTCGCTGAAACCGTTCTGAGCTGATCAACACTTGGAAGCATCGCAGCACCCGGTTTTCCGACATTGACCATGCTCGCAATCGCTTCAGCACTCGCAACAAACATGCTGTCTGTCATGAGGCGGGCTTTACACACAATCGTTCCAAGACCAAGCCCTGGAAACACAAGGGCATTATTTGCCTGCCCAATTTCATATGTCACACCGCCATATTCAACTGGATCAAACGGGCTTCCCGTTGTGACAAGCGCACGTCCTTCTGTCCACTCAATGAGATCTTCCGGCTTTGCCTCTGAAAGAGGTGTCGGGTTTGACATCGGTAAAATCGCTGGCCGCTCTACATGTGACGCCATTTCTTTCACTATTTCCTCTGTAAATGCCCCACCTACAGTTGAGGTACCAATTAAGATCGTAGGTTTCGCCTGCTTCACGACCTCTAACAAATCAATCGAATGCTTTGGACCATTACGTGCATAATCCTTCACTTCATCAGAACGTCTTGCATACGGCTTTTGGAATGGCTGAATGTCGGGTGAATCATCTGTGAGCAATCCCGTTTTATCAATACACCAGAAATGATCATATGATTCCTCTTCTTTGACACCATCTCTCACGATGGCATCACGAATTTGCTCGGCTATACCAATCCCTGCTGTACCTGCTCCAAAGATCACGATTCGGTGATCTTTCAGCGGAACCTTCGATGCTTTTGCACAAGCCAGAACGGCAGCAAGTGAAACGGCTCCAGTTCCTTGAATATCATCATTAAACGTACAAATACGGTCCTTATATTTTTCCAAAATGGCGCGCGCATTTTTTGTACCGAAGTCTTCCCAGTGAAGAAGTGCATTTGGAAAAGTCGCACGGGCAAGCTCAACATATTGATCAATAAACTGATCATAGCGCTCTCCTCGAACGCGGGAGTGCTGATTTCCCACATAAAGCGGATCATTTAAAAGGCTTTCTTGGTTGGTTCCAGCATCAAGCACCACTGCCAGTACACGGCTAGGATCAATACCTGCTGCGGCTGTATAAACAGCCAGCTTCCCGACTGAAATGGCGATTCCGCCTACACCCCAGTCACCGATGCCTAAAATTCCTTCTGCATCTGTTGCGACAATGAGATCAATTGATTCATCCACTCCGTAAGATGCAAAAATTTCTTCCATTCCTTCTAGGTCATCAATGGATAAATAAATTCCTCTTGGCTTTCTATACTCGTGGCTGTAACGCTGAATCGCTGTTCCTACGGTCGGTGTGTAAACAATCGGCAGCATTTCTGCCAAATGCTCATTTAATAATTTATAAAAGAGCACTTCATTTCTGTCATGAAGCGCAGTTAAATAGACATTTTTCCCAAGTGCGTCTGGCTGTGCTTTGAACTGTTCATATGCACGCTTTGCTTGATCTTCTAGTGTTAACACCTTCGGCGGCAGAAATCCCTTTAACCCAAGCTCTTCCCGCTCTTCCTTTGTAAATGCGACCCCTTTGTTTAAATAAGGGACAGACATGACTTCGATCCCTCTTAACGGTGTCTCGATGACATCACCATGTACACGATAAAATTGATTCACCTGCACTCTTCCTTTCACAAGTTCATTTTGTCGTTATTTTGTGTGAAAGGCGCAAAAACATACAGATGATCTTTTATCTTCCGGTTTCTCTTTTGACCTCATGGGTCATTGCCCCGTCTTCATCCCACTTTACAGCACGGTAGATGGCATCATGATAAAACAAGTACCACGCATTGTTTTCTTCGGCAAATGCCTGCCATTTTTGCTTCGCCGGGATCGAGGTCATTGGATAATCATCGTATGCCAAGACCCAAAGCGGGTTTTTATGAGCGTGTGTCGGCATGATATCCGCTAAATGAATAGCTGTTTCTCCCTGACTTGTGAGCGTTAAGATGCTATGCCCATTGCTATGTCCACCTGTATGATGCAGGCGAATGCCTTCTGTTACTTCGATGCTATCTTCAAATGTCATGACTTGATCGGCAACAGGCTCCCAGTTTTCTTTCCAATATGTATTTCTTGAGCGGATGTTCGGTGCTCTCATTTCGTCCCATTCAATTTTGGACGTGATGATTTTGGCCTGCTGAAAAACAGACACAAGCTCATCGCCTTCACGTTTTGTCAGCCCGCTTGCATGATCAAAATGCAAATGAGTCATTAAGACGTAATCTATATCAGATGGGCGCAAACCGAGAGCCGCAAGTGATTCCTCTATTTTCGTTTCCTCTGTGACGCCATAATTGCGTTTTTGTTTCTCTGTCAGCTTCCCTGACCCGATGCCGGAATCTACTAACAGATGAAGACCGTTCCACCGTATGAGCATTGGATCACACCGTAATTCAATTTGATTTCGATCATTCACAGGGTATTTTTTTGACCATAATGGCTTTGGCACCACGCCAAACATGGCACCGCCATCCATGTGTGTATCTCCCCCATTTAACCAGAACAGTTCCATTTCACCTATTTTCATTGTCTCCATTGCTGTCATCCCTCCTTATTCTATCGTAGCAAATACAAAGGAAAATCGCATGTGCTAATCTTTTTATCAAAAAAAGCTGACCGCAATCGTTCGTTGCAGCCAGCTTTGTTCGCTTGTTATTCAGGGAATTTTACTTCTGATCGATAGATCGGTTGTCCCATGGAAGAGAATTTCTCTTCATATTCTGTCATGACATTTCCTTCGAGACCATCCTCATGTAAATCAAGGCTCACATATGTTAAAAGGAGTCCGTAAGACGAAAAACTTTTCAAGGAATATTCAAATAGTCCGCGGTTATCGGTTTTGAAATGTAATTCACCGCCTGGACGGAGGATCTGTTCATATCGCTTTAAAAAGGCTTTAAACGTCAACCTACGTTTTTCATGCCTTGATTTTGGCCACGGATCAGAGAAGTTCAAATACACCCGATCAATCTCATTTTCCGCAAAGACATCTGTCAGTGTCTCTGCGTTGATGTTTAGAAGCTTTACGTTTTCTACATCTGTTTCTTTGATTTTATCGACTGCCGTCACAATGACACTTTTAAATAATTCAATGCCGATATAGTTTATCTCAGGATGAAGCTTGCCCATTCCGGCAATAAAGCTCCCTTTTCCTGTACCGACTTCTATATGGATTGGATGATCATTTCCAAACAGCTCATGCCATTTCCCTTTGTATTGTTCAGGGTTGGCTAAAGCAATATGAGCATTTTCAGCTAAGTAATCATCCGCCCATGGTTTATGTCGCATTCTCAATTTGATACACCTCTATTTTCTTTACATTTTATCAAGATACCATGAAACATAAAGAGCCGCAAGACAGCATCTTATCCGCACATATGAAAAAGACCAGCTGCTAATTGGGCTGGTCTGCTTCATGTATAAAATCAAAGCTGAATGCACAGTTTAACCACATAAATGACACGCCCTGAAAGGAGCATACGTATGGGATTAAACCGCCAACATCAGCTTCAATTAATCAAAGATATTTTAACTGATCACCAGCTGGATTGCTGCGGGACTGTTGCAGAATATGAACAGGTGGGACGCGTGATTCAATTAATGCTGGCAAAAGAAGATTTGGATGCTGACGTTCGTCAGCTGCTAACAGATATTTATGATTACAGCCAAAAAGGTACCTCTGTCAGTTCAATTGATGCACATATCGAAGCGCATCAATCGCATCTATCTGACTGGGTCGAGAACATTCCACTGTCTTAATGGATGTTTAACCGTTTTAAGAGTGCATGTAGCTCGGCTTGCACTTCTTTTTGCGCCTTTTCATTTCCTTTTCTTTTATGCCAAACGACAAACGAGACGGTTTCAGCCAGCACATACCATGCCATGCGTTTTCGCAAGTTGTCGGTCAGCGGAGCACCATACATAGAGAGCCAGCTTTCCCAGTTCTCTTCTTCAACATAATGGTATAAGAGCGGTCCAAGATCAATCGCTGGATCCGCAATCATTGCCCCGTCCCAATCAATTAAATAGAGCTGGTTTTCATCTGTCAGCAGCCAATTATTATGGTTGAGGTCACAATGGCATACGACCTTATCCTCGAAATGAACTGCCTCCACATGTTTCTCTAAATACTGGATGGCGCGCGTGATATCATGTGAGTCAATCTGCTCTTTTAAGATCGATGCCTTGAGATGCATCAAGATCGATGCCGGGTCAAGCGAGTGCTTTTCTAATCGTTTCAGCATATCGAGCAGCTCTTTTGATGTATGAATTTTTCTTAGCTGCTCCGCTACAGGACGGTCATTCATGTCCTTTGGCTTCAGCTCTCTGCCGCTCAGCCAGTGCTGCGCAGTAATGACATCCCCATTTTCCATCCGTTTTGTCCAGACAAGCTTCGGCACAATGCCTTCAGCTGACAAAACCGCAAGAAACGGTGACGTATTGCGTTTTAAAAATAGCTTTTGGTCATTGTGTGTTGCGAAGTACGCATCTCCCGTAGCGCCTCCAGCAGGAGAGATGTGCCATTCGCTACCTAATATTTGTCCCAACCAGTTCATATCAATTTTCAACCCATCATTTCTTAAAATATTTTAAATCATGCTTTTTTAGTCGACAAAATTCAGCCGATTGAGATCAATTGGCTGTTTATTTTTTATTTATATGATCATAAAAACAAAAAGGACAGCTATTGAGAATGAGATGCTAAACAATAGCCGTCCTATAGATTTTATCGCTACCTTCTTATACTCGTCAAGCAAAACTAGAAAATCAGGACAAGAACCTTATGAAAAGGGAAGTCTTTTTTCATGTTTCTTTTGCTCGTGCGCACACTGGCTGCTTCTTAGCCACGTAATTTTAACGATCGCTCACTAGCCTTAACAAACACTGGAGTGGCGCCAATCACTTCTCCATCTGCGTGAAATAGGATTTTTTCATCTGCCTCCAAGTAGGCTTCTTCATGCTGAAAAAGGGTGACTCCCTCCATTACAAGGTGCTTTTTAAAAACCATTGCACTTAAAAATAAGAGGACTTTCAATGGATTCAAATCCGTGACAACGATTGTTTGAAATCCTGATTGCCTCGCACTTGCTTCCGGCGCTGCTTCCAGCCCGCCTCCATAATATGGGTGATTACATACGATCACAAACCACACTTGGCGAAAAACTTTTCTCTCATTTTCAATAAAAAGAGCAAGGTCAAACGGTTTGAAAGACCATAACGAATGTAGAAAGGACAGCGGGTAGATGATAAACCCGAGTTTGAGTCGGTTGAGCCACTTTTTCCCTCTAAAATGGACCGTTCTCTTCAAGACATGCGCATCAAAACCAACACCAATATGATTGAGAAAAAGAACAGATTGCGGACTTTCTGCATGATCTTGAAAGGAACCGAGAGAAAATGTTTTCGTCAGCATCCTCTTTTGTTTTCTCACTTCTTTGATCACATCGTGACGCTGGATGCCCAGCCCCTTCGCAGCATCATTCCAATGACCTGCTGGGACAAAGCTTAGCTGCACATGATCAATTTCTTTTAAACCATTCAGTACTTCATGAAATGTACCGTCACCACCAATGACGATCAACCGTTTCAATCTGTCGTCTTGCATAGCGCTAATCTGTCTCGCCAAAACTTCGGCATGTCCTTCATGCTGGGTAAGAAACGATCTGTATGAGATCTCTACCTTTTGTAATTCTTTCTCTATGCTTCTCCAAGTGCGGAGTCCTTTTCCTTGTCCTGCTGCTGGATTGACGATAAAGTACCATTCATTCATATATTAGCTCCACTCAGGTCTCATTTTTTGGTGACCTTGATATGCCTTTAATCGAGCCATTCCTGCCTTCTTTTGCTGTCTGATTCACCATAAGCGAGCAATGCCTTTGTCGCTTTGAATTGCTGGTGCTTTGTCGGCGCCGTGTTTTTCCGCTGCTTTTCAAACCAATCCTCCGCTTTCTTCTTATCGACAACCTCCATCCCGAATGGAACTTCGGGCAAATCAATATACGAGGTGCGGCTGATGAGGATTTTTTTCACAGGAAGCTCTACACCACTTTGCTGTAAAATTTTTGACACAACAGTTCCAGAGCGCAGAAGGCTTGCACAAGGGTTTAAAACGGATTGAACAGCTTTTCCCGTCGCCCGTTTTTCCCAAAAACGTTCCTTCGATCCAATATATACACTGTCTGGCTCTGCCTCTAAGAATGATAAGCAGATGACTTCAAGCGGTGTAATGAGCACTGGACACAATTCCATCTCAGCTTTTTGAATGAGCAGCACCGGCTTGTACATCACAAAATAAGAATCTGGCAGCTGCCTTGCAAGCATCCGCAGCTTTTCATCATAGCGAATGTGATGGGAGACAGTTGAAATATGAGAGATCGTCGAGCTGGCCCATTTTAACTGAACATCGTAAAGATGATCTTTAAAAAAGTGAATCAGCTTCGTTTCATCGGTAGGAACGTTTGTAAAGACACCTTGTTCTATATCTGTTGGCTCGTTAAAAAGACTCAGGTCCCGTTCCTTTTTCATATCGGCTTCTTTTTGCTTTCTTTTTAAGGAGAATTTCTTTCTCTTTTCTTCCTCTTGTTCAGGTGCTTGCTCGATGGCTTGGTCAGCCTGCTTTTGCACCTGCTCTTTGGAAGCCTTTTTTAACTCGTCCCATCTTTGTTTTTTCAACCGAATAAACTGATTGATGTAATGATGCGGGTCTTGTTCATATCGTGATATATAATCTTGGATTTTAATAATTTGCGCCATCTGCTGCTCACTCCAACCTCTAGAATCATTTATGTAGTGTAAATTGTTTGATCGCGTGATAACGCGGGGTTTCTTTTAGACGGATTTCAAATAAAGCGATACTAGAAACCTCCATCGAATATGGTTCTTTCCGTAAGGGTGCTTGTTCTATATAGGACTGTTCCCTATTCCATTTGCGCGCAATCGTCATATGTGGATGAAAGGGTCTCTTTTCGACAGGATGACCTGCTGTCAAAACGGCTGCTTTCACTTTTTCTCTTAGATCCATCAAAGGCTTACTTTCACTAGGCTTTGCAAAAAAGACTCTCGGGCGCTCCTTTTGGCCAAATATCCCTACTTCATTCAGCTTCAGCGGGAAAGCAGACACCTCATGAGACAGCTGTGCAAGTAGCTCAGATATCTTATTTAAACGGTCCTCTGGAATCGCACCTAAAAACACAAGGGTGACATGATAATCAATGGGTGCTGTCCATTTTTGAAAAGACAGTCCGCTCCTCTTGTCTATATCCGCTTTTATTTGATGCGCAAGTTGTTCAGGGATTGGAATCCCGATAAAATAATGACGGCTTTCGGCCATATTTTCACCTGTCCTTTTTAACAAACTTTACGAATCCCCATTGATGATAGTATAACTAAAGTAATGCGGAATGAGAAGAAAGGGTGTCACATGATGAAGGTTGCACAAAATATAGCTGAATTAATAGGTCATACACCACTTGTAAAATTACAGCGCCTTCAGCCAGAACATGGCGCTGCTATTTATTTAAAACTGGAATCATTTAATCCTAGCGGAAGTGTAAAAGATCGGGCTGCTTACAATATGATCCTTGAGGCAGAAAAACAAGGAAAGCTCACAAAAGGGGCAACGATTATTGAACCAACAAGCGGGAATACAGGAATTGGCTTAGCGATGAACGCTGCTGCAAGAGGCTACAAAGCCATTCTGATCATGCCTGATACGATGACCCAAGAAAGAATCAATATTTTAAAGGCATACGGCGCACAGGTCGTCTTAACCCCAGGGGAGGAAAAAATGCCAGGCTGTATTCGCAAGGCAGAAGAATTAGCTGCTCAAATTCCTAACAGCTTTATTCCCATGCAATTTGACAATGGTGCGAACCCCGATGCTCATAGAGGGACAACAGCTGTAGAAATTATTGATGCAGTGCAACAGATTGGACAGCCGCTTGCCGCTTTTGTCGCAACTGCTGGAACGGGCGGAACCATTACAGGCACTGGAGAGGAACTCAAAAAAGCATTCCCGGAATTGACGATACATGTGGCAGAGCCAAAGGGGTCTCCTGTTTTATCAGGCGGGAAACCTGGCAAACATAAGCTTGTTGGCACAAGTCCAGGATTTATCCCACATATTTTAAACGAACAGGTGTATGATGAGATTGTGCAAGTGAGTGATGAAGATGCTTACGACATCACACGAAAGCTCGCCCGTCTTGAAGGTATTTTAGTCGGTCCATCATCTGGCGCGGCATGCTATGCAGCCATTGAAGCAGCCAAGCAAATGCCAAAGGATCACATTGTCATTTGTATGACAGCAGACACGGGTGAACGTTATTTATCAAGTGATGTGTTTCAAGATTAAAAAAGGAACAGGGCATATGCTCCTGTTCCTTTCAGATTGTTGACAAAGGGCTAAAATGAACTTGATTTTAGCCCTTTGTCATCTTTTCAAAAACCTTTGCAGCCCTAGGAAGGACGAGTACTGGCGCGGAGCGTATTTGACATTCGTGAGCACCGAAGCGCAGGACTGACACCGAATGCGAGGGTTTGTCTACACGCTGAAAGGAACAACTCAGACCGTCTTGACCTCAGTCTGTTCGCCTGTCACAAGTAAAACTTGTTCATCAGTGAGCGGGCATAAAGAGAGCGTATTTTGATCTTTCTCTATGATATGCTGCGCGGCTTCACCTAAATAAGGATTGTTTATATGCGGTACCGGATAGCTGTTGATCTCATTGAATCCTTCAAAGGAAGATAATTCTAGCGCTTTCTCCTGATCATCCATCAGTGAGATGTATTCAATGCTTGGCGCCATGATAATACTCCCCGCGGATTCTCCGATATACAGCTTGCCTTTGCCGATCTCTTCTTTCAATACACGATCGAGCCCGTGCTTTCTTAATTCTTGCAGCAAATAAAAGGTATTGCCGCCAGATACATACATGACATCATTCTTTCCAATGATCTGTGTGATTTCCTGAACCGTTTGCCCGGTCAGCTGAACAGTCTCTACACGCATTTCTAATTGATGAAAGGCTTCTTTTGCTGCATCGACATAGTGCGTGACTTCTTCCACTTCACTGGCTGCCGGAATGAATGTCACACTTTTTCCTTTTAAGGTGTCGCCTGCAAAGTCAGACAAGAGAGAATAGCTGTCTTTGAATGAAGAGCATAAGAACATTTTTTTCACGGTGAATCCCCTCTTCTCTATCCTTTTTTATTTCGCCAATTCATACATGGCTTGTGCATATAGCGCAGTTGCTCGTAGTAAATCATCGATTTCGATATATTCATCCTTTTGATGTGCACAATCAGGTCTTCCTGGGAATAGAGGGCCAAAGGCAACGCCTGCTTCTAATGACCTTGCATACGTTCCTCCCCCAATCGCAATAAGATGGGCAGGATCTCCTGTTTGTTCTTCGTAGACACGCTGTAATGTTTTCACAAGTGGATGGTCTTTTGAGACGTGATGAGGAGGACTGTCATCAAATTTCTCAATCGCTGCCCCTTTTATTCGTTCAATCCCTTTTTTGACTTCCTCACCGTCCGCTGTTACGGGATAGCGGACATTCAGCCCAAGCTTCGCTTCTTCGTTTTGCGAATAGCGGATTGTGCCAACATTCAAGGTCAAGTCACCACTAATATCATCTTTACAAGCGATGCCGAGTTTTTGTCCTCTTGTGTCTTGATCAAATAAAGCATTTATTTGTGATGTAAAAGCGAGCCCTCTTTCATCTAATTCATGCGCACATAAGAAATTCGCCATATGAATGCCCGCATTTGTGCCATTCGCCGGCTCCATTGCATGAACTGATACACCTTTTAATGTGAATGTCAGTCCATCTGCTGTATGGTTTGTCTCACCGGTTAACTGATTTTCCGCAAGATAGGCTGCAAAAGCCGTTTTTAATGCTTCAGCATCGTGATCATTTGCTGCTGCCACAATCGCGCGAGCCTCATCTGGGACCATATTGAGACGCATGCCTGATGTGAATTGCTTAAGGATGTAACGCTTGTTTTCTTCTGATTGTTCGTATGTAAAGGATACGATGGCATCTATGATCCCTTTTTCAGCATGAATAATTGGAAAATCAGCATCTGGCGCAAACCCAATTTGCGGCATCGCCTCATGCTTGAAATAGTGATCGACGCATCTCCAATCGCTTTCTTCATCTGTGCCAATGATGATTCGAATCTTTTTCGACAGCGACAGACCTGCATCTTTTAACATTTTCAATGCGTAAAACGCGGCCATGGTCGGCCCTTTATCATCAATGGCTCCTCTTGCAAAGATTTTATTTTCTCTTATGTCCGCTGAAAATGGCGGGGTTGTCCAGTCGTCTCCCGCAGGCACGACATCCACATGGCATAGCACACCGACGATATCTTCGCCTTCTCCATATTCAATATGACCAGCATAACCATCAACATTTTTCACTTTGAAGCCCTCGTCCTGCCCTTTTTTGAGCATATACTGAAGAGCCTCATCCACTTTTTCACCGAACGGTTTTCCTGCTGTGCCGCCTTCTTCATCCAAGACACTTTCAATTTGTAAAAAAGATTGTGTATCCTGAATCAAACTGTCTTTTTTTCGTATGACTTCTGCTTCCCAATTCATTTTTCCATTCCTCCTTGAAAAAAGGTTGCAATCCACCCTTAAAACGAATATTATATTAAGTGTTTTGTAATAATGTTCGTAAATGGAGGATTTTATGTTTCAGTTAAAAGAGAACCAAACCAACATAAAGAAAGAATTACTCGCTGGTATGACGACATTCTTTACGATGGTATATATTGTAGCCGTCAATCCAGGAATCCTTTCAGATGCAGGCATTCCTTTTGACCAAGTCTTTACTGCAACCATTATCGCTGCTGTTGTCGGTACACTCTGGATGGCACTCTTTGCAAACTATCCGATTGCCATTGCACCAGGTATGGGGCTGAATGTCTATTTCACCGTCACTGTTGTCGGTGGTGGGGGTCTCAGCTATCAAACAGCATTTAGTGCGGTATTTGTTGCTGGAATACTCTTTATTATTTTATCGTTAACATCCCTTAGAAAACAACTCATTGAGGCGATTCCAGATAATTTAAAGTACGGGATTACAGCAGGTATCGGATTATTTATTGCATTCATTGGGCTAAGACAGTCTGGAATCATCACTGCTGATCCACAAAATCTTGTGAAGCTTGGCAATTTAAGCTCACCTGTTGTCATTTTGACACTCGTTGGTTTAATGATTTCTGTCATATTAATGGTTCTTCAAGTGAATGGAGCGCTGTTTATCGGTATGTTAGCAACCACGTTAATTGCACTTGCAACAGGTCAGCTTCATTTCCCTAAAGTGCTAGTGGATACCCCAGCACTGCCTGAAGGAATGCTGATTACAAATCCATTCGCTGCGTTTGGCGATGTATTTTCCCATCACTTGTATGCTGTTGTCTTCTCCTTTTTACTTGTGACGATTTTTGATACAACAGGAACAATGATCGGGGTTGCGGAACAAGCAGGTCTAATGAAAAATGGTCAGCTCCCAAAAGTACGCAGAGCCTTACTTGCTGACTCTGCTGCAACGACAATTGGCTCAATGTTTGGAACAAGCCCAACCACAGCTTACATTGAATCTTCATCAGGAGTGGCTGCTGGCGGAAGAACTGGACTGACCTCTTTAACCGTTGCTGCATTGTTTATTGTGGCTTTGTTTTTTGGTCCGCTCGTTCAAGCCATTTCGTCTTTGCCGTCCATCACTTCACCTGTCTTAATCATTGTCGGCTGTTTGATGATGAATTCAGTGTCACGTATTCGCTGGAATGAGCTTGACGAAGCATTTCCTGCTTTTCTTGTGATTCTTTCCATGCCGCTGACATCTAGCATCTCTACAGGAATTTCACTAGGATTTATTTCATATCCACTTGTGAAGCTGGCAAAAGGAAAATGGAAAGAAGTGCATATTCTTGTGCTCATTTTTGCCGTCTTATTTTTCGTGCAGCTCTTTTTCTTAGAAGGATAACCAAAATAAAAAGACACATTTCTCATTTGAATGTGTCTTTTTTGTATGAATGATTTTTTATTTTGTAAATTTTCTGTGTTTATTTTTTACTCTTTCTTAAGTGGCAATTTCTTTATACACCTTGTGTTTATTGGGTTGTAACCGGATTCAAATCATGATATATACCATAATTTCATTCATGAAGACAAGTTTAAAAACACGTAAAGTTGACTTTTTGGTGGAACTAGATGCATAATAACGTGTATAATAGAATAAAACATTAAGAAACACGAACATTTACCATTGTTGCATGTCCTTATGTCGCAGTTTTAGTGTAGTAAGTTGTGGTTAGTCAAGTCCATCCGATCTTATTGATAGGGAGTGGTTTTTTGAAACCTTCAACAAACCGTATGATGACTCGAATAAAATCAGTTTATATGTTCATTCAAGAGAAAGGTCTTGTGACGACGCAAGAGCTGGTTGATGAATTCGGGATCACACCTAGAACCATCCAAAGAGACTTAAACGTGCTTGCCTATAACGATCTTGTTCATAGTCCAAGCAGAGGCAAATGGGAAACAACGAGAAAAAAAGTAAAAATATCATCATAAGCGAATAATGAACTTCCATATAACAAAAAGAACCGGCGATATGCCGGTTCTTTTCTTTTTCTCTATATTAATCACGATTGATTAAACTGTCTAACTCTTCCTCCGTCAATTCACGGTATTCTCCGGGGGCCAAATCTTCGTCTAATGAAACAGCTCCCATCGAGAGTCGTTTTAAAAAGATCACTTCATTGCCCACTGCTTGTGCCATCAGCTTCACTTGATGGTACTTCCCTTCAGTAATCGTTAAACGGATTCGTGTATCTGCCTCTTGGTTGGCATCTACTTCAACCTTCGCCGGCTTCGTTCGGTAGTCGTCTAAAATCACAACTCCCTCTTCAAGACGAGTGATGTCTTGATCTCCAAGCGGGTATTTTAGATGAACTTCGTACGTTTTCGGGACATGCTTTTTCGGAGATAACAATTGATGAGCAAGCTGGCCGTCATTTGTAAGGAGGAGGAGACCGACTGTATCCTTATCCAGTCTCCCCACAGGGAATGGCTCCCTTGCAATATCCTCTGGCTCTAGTAAATCAACAACCGTCTCATCTCGCAGATCCTCCGTTGCTGAAATGACACCGTCTGGCTTGTTCATCATGAGATAAATGAATTCTTTATACTCTACACGCTCTCCATGCACGAGCACTTCATCATTTGTTGGATCGACATGATCTTTCACCTGCTTCGCCACTTCTCCATTCACTGTGACAGCCCGGGCCTTGACCAGCTTCTTTACATCTTTCCTTGAACCAAAGCCGGTATTGGCCAGCAATTTATCAAGCCTCATGCTTCTCCACCTCTTCTTAACTCTTTTTTCTTAAAAATGATGGCATCCGGCTGCCAAGTACACGCTCTAACAATCCAACTTTATAAGATAAGAACATATACACACCGCCGCCAGTGATCATTGAAATCAAAATAACAATACCCGCTTGTATGATTCCGCCTTCATATGAAATGACTTGACTCACAAGCTGACATGTCACATAAGCCACTACAGCCATGATTGCCGTTAAAATACCAATTAAAATAAACCGTTTGAAAATCCTGCGGAACGAATAGCCTGCATGGCGCTTGATCATGATGAACATATACAAAATCGAGGCACTGTAGCCTAATGCCGTTGCAAGCACAGAACCGTTTCCTTGCAGCCAGCTAATCAGCGGGATATTGAGAACCGTTTTAATGATAATCCCTAACAAAAGACTGACGATCGCAAATTTTTGTTTGTTAATCCCTTGTAAAATCGCTGCGTTAATGGTGAATAAAGAAAACAGTAACGCAACAGGTGCATACCAAAACAAAATAGAAGTCCCAATCTCAGGATGCACAGACGGATAGAAAAACCAATAAACTGGTCCAGCCAATGCCGAAATGCCAAATGAAGCAGGCAGAACGAAGAATAAAATGACCTGCATCGTTTGATCAATTTGCCGATTCAGCAGCTTGTAATTTCGCGCTGTAAAGGATTCCGTTATGGTTGGAATCAATGTTAAACCAAATGCAGTTGCAAGTGACACAGGAATCATGACAAGCTTCGGTAAATATAACGTCACAATAGACAGAACCGCTGTACTAATATCCTGATGTCCTGATGCAATCATCGCTCTGTTAATTGTATTTGTATCAATATAAGAATAAATCGGAATGGCAAGCCCAACAAACACATAGGGTGCTGCATAACTGAACAGCTCTGTAAACATTTGCTTATAAGATAATCCAGAATAGTCCCCTGTATTCGGCTGCATTGCCAAAAGCCGATCTTTCCGCTTCAGCCAATATAAATAAAGCGTAAATAGACCGCCAAACGCACCAATGAGTGCGGCAAATGTGGCATAACCAACCGCAATAACAAGACCGCCGTCAAGCACTTTTAAAATGATAAACGTCGCTGTTAATAGGAAGATGATTCTGACAAGTTGTTCGATGACTTGGGAAACAGCTGTCGGGCCCATCATCGAGTGTCCTTGGAAAAACCCTCGCACAAGACTCATAATGGGTACAACCAATAGACCCAAACTGACCATCCGAATCACATAAACCACTTGATCGACCGTCAAACCGCCCGTTTCATTCGATCCTCCAAGCTGAATCTTGGCAAAGATCGGTGCGGTCAAATATAAAATAGAAAAGGCGATAATACCGGTGACAAGCATGACCGACATACCCGCCCTGAACATTTTTCTTGTTGTCTCATAATCGCCGATTGCATTATATTTAGAGACGAATTTCGATACCGCTGTTGGAAAACCGAGCGTAGCAATACTTAAAAAGATCGTATACTGATTGTATCCATATTGGAATAGCGCACCACCAGTCGCTCCGACCATTGCGCTAAATGGAATTAAGTAAATCATACCAAGAATACGAGAGAGATAAGTCCCTATCGTTAAAACCAACGTACCACGAAGCAGTTTATTAGACATGCGCTTAACCACCATTTTTCTAATGAATATTCAACTTAACTATTTTAACACATCATTTCATCGCACAGGTAACAAATCCAATACAGAAGTCACAAAACCAATCAATTCATATTTCAGCCTTCCCCAATCTTCGTTATAATAGAGAAATGACTGAAAGTAGAAAGAGGAATGTAACATGAAACATTATGATGTCATTGTCATTGGCGGTGGACCTTCTGGACTGATGGCCGCGATTGCATCGGCAGAACACGGTGCATCGGTTCTGTTAATTGACAAAGGAAACAAACTTGGCAGAAAGCTCGCCATTTCTGGCGGTGGACGCTGCAATGTGACCAATCGCCTTCCAGTAGAAGAAATCATCAAGCATATTCCCGGAAACGGCCGTTTTCTATATAGTGCATTTTCTGAGTTCAATAACGAGGATATTATTTCGTTCTTTGAAAATCTAGGTATTGAACTAAAAGAAGAAGACCATGGACGTATGTTCCCTGTCTCAAACAAAGCACAATCTGTTGTGGATGCCCTATTAGATAGGCTCCGCGTGCTCAATGTGACCATTCGAACGAATGAAAAGATTAAAACCGTTCTGTATCAAGACGGACAAGCAGCTGGAATTGTTACAAATAATGATGAAAAAATTTCAAGTCATGCCGTTGTCATTGCTGTTGGCGGGAAAAGTGTGCCGCATACAGGCTCTACTGGCGATGGCTATGCATGGGCAGAAGCCGCTGGTCATACCATTACAGAGCTCTTCCCAACCGAAGTACCCGTCACGTCAGACGAGCGTTTTATTAAGGACAAAGTGCTTCAAGGTCTTTCATTAAGAAGTGTGGCCGTGAGTGTTTTAAATAAAAAAGGAAAACCCGTCGTCACTCATGTCATGGATATGATCTTTACACACTTTGGCTTATCAGGTCCTGCCGTTCTGAGATGCAGCGGATTTGTTGTGAAAGAACTGAAAAAGCAGCCGGCCGTCCGTCTTCAAATTGACTTATACCCAAAGCTCAATGACGAGGAGCTTTTCCAAAAACTTCATCGTGATTTAAAAGTTGAACCAAAAAAAGCCATTAAAAATGTCCTGAAATCTTGGATGCAAGAGCGCTATTTATTGTTCCTTTTAGAACGAAATGGCATTGATCCGCAGGAGACATTTTCTGGTCTCGCTAAAGATAAACTGCGCGCTTTTGCTCATGATTGTAAGCATTTCATCGTCCATGCAAATGGGACGCTTTCTTTAGATAAAGCCTTTGTTACAGGTGGCGGCGTTTCTGTCAAAGAAATTGAACCGAAGAAAATGGCATCCAAAAAAATGGCCGGTCTTTATTTCTGCGGAGAAATTTTAGATATTCACGGTTACACAGGCGGTTACAATATTACGTCAGCACTTGTGACAGGCAGGTTAGCTGGCATGAATGCCGCACTAGAACTAAAGGAGAGATTTCAATGATTAGACGCGCACTTCCGATTGTCCTTGCAGTTGTCATTAGTTTGACAGCCGCTTTCTTTATGAAGCTGTCCATTACCCCGTTAAAAATCGCCATTATTTTAGCGTTTACGATTTTCGCTGTTTGTTTAAAAGAATATGTCTACCGTCTGCGCAAACGAATTGAAGAAAAGTCATCTTCACATATCGATGGTTGATAAATGGAAGCAAAACATGTTACGGTAAAATAGAGGTCGAGTGAGAAACTCGCCTCTTTTTGTTTGAAAATAGTTGAGACAGGGGATATTAAACAAAATCCTCTGCTTAAACGTGTAGAACAACAGGAGAGTGAGATGGTGTGAAAAACGTATCAAGTGTATTTTGGATTGTGATTGCAATCACATTTATTGCCGTTCTATGGGGAGCCTTTTCTCCAGAATCACTGCAAAATGTGACAGATCAAATTCAAACATACATTACAAATGACTTTGGCTGGTATTATTTATTAGTCGTATCGCTTCTAGTCGGCTTTTGTCTATTCTTTATCTTTAGCCCTATCGGAAAAATTACATTAGGTAAGCCAGGTGAAGAGCCTGAATTTGGTCTTTTTTCTTGGTTTGCGATGCTATTTAGTGCTGGAATGGGCATTGGACTTGTTTTTTACGGAGCAGCTGAACCGATCAGTCATTATGCGATTCAATCACCAACGGGTGACACTGAAACTGCACAAGCCTTCCGTGATTCCCTTCGTTATACTTTTTTCCACTGGGGACTTCATGCATGGGCGATCTATGCCATTGTTGCGCTTTGCATTGCATACTTTAAATTTAGAAAAGATGCGCCTGGCTTAATCAGTGCAACACTGCAGCCAGTTTTAGGAGATAAAACGCACGGATGGATCGGAAAAACCATCGATTGTATTGCTGTGTTTGCGACAGTTGTTGGTGTTGCAACGAGCTTAGGATTAGGCGCAGCACAAATCAATGGCGGATTGGATTATCTATTTAACATTCCAAATGCCTTTAGCACACAATTGATTATTATCATCATTGTGACGGTGCTCTTCCTTGCATCTGCTCTTAGCGGTATTGGTAAAGGGATTAAATATTTAAGTAATATCAACATGGTATTAGCAGCTGTTCTGATGTTTTTCTTACTTTTGGTAGGTCCAACAGTTTATATTTTAAATTCATTTACTGACTCTATTGGACAATACTTATCCAACATCGTTCAAATGAGCTTTCGCTTATCTCCAAATGACCCTGAAAAGAGAGAATGGATTAACGGATGGACGATCTTTTATTGGGCATGGTGGATCTCTTGGGCACCATTTGTCGGGATCTTTATTGCACGTGTATCACGTGGACGAACCATTCGAGAGTTTTTAGTTGGTGTGTTAGTTGCTCCATCTATCCTTGTATTTCTTTGGTTCTCTATTTTCGGTGTTTCTGCGATGGACTTACAGCAAAAGAATATTGTAGATGTTGCAGGCCTTTCTACGGAAACCATGCTTTTTGGTGTACTAAATGAATATCCGTTGGCAATGATCACATCGATTCTAGCTCTTATTTTAATTGCGGTATTCTTTATCACATCAGCAGACTCAGCTACATTCGTTCTCGGCATGCAGACAACCTATGGATCATTAAATCCATCCAATAGTGTAAAGATCAGCTGGGGTATTATCCAGTCAGCAGTTGCGGCAGTGCTCTTATTTTCAGGCGGTCTTGAAGCCTTGCAAAACACAGCCAAACTTGCTGCTTTACCGTTCTCTGTTGTCATCATTTTAATGATTGTATCTCTGTACAAATCATTAAATGAAGAACGAAGAGCGATTAAACAAGCAAATAAGTACAATAAACCAAGAAGTCCAAGAGTAAAAAAAGCATAATCATCACAAGAGAAAAGCCGTTCCTCATCCGAACGGCTTTTTTTCTCGTTGAAATAATTGAAGATTGTCATGACATCGCGTATTCCGATAAAATAGTGTTGAATCATCACTTTTCTACATAATGGAGGTTTATATGACGTTACCTACGTTCAAGTACAACCCAGACCCAGTTTCATTACATGTAATTAAAAAAGAGCAGACGATATGCCCCGTTTGTGAGAAAGAACGAGATTATGTATATCATGGTCCTTTTTATTCTGTTGAAGACGTTTCTGGCATTTGTCCTTGGTGCATTAAAGATGGATCAGCTGCTCAAACATATAATGGAATGTTTCAAGACGATGTGAGTTGTGATGACGTCGATCATGAAGAATATATAGATGAACTGATCTACAGAACGCCGGGTTACCGCGGATGGCAGCAGGAATATTGGTTAAGCCATTGCGGGGATTTTTGCGCGATTGTGCAGTATGTTGGATGGAAAGAAATTGAGCATTTAGAGGAAGAACTCTCAGAGGATATTGAAGAGATTTGCAGTGGTGGACATTTCACAAAAGAGAACCTGAAACAATGGCTCGTGAACGGAGGAGACTTGCAAGGCTATCTCTTTCAATGCGTTCACTGCAAAAAGCATCGTTTACATATTGACGCTAGTTGATCATGGCAAAAGAACCCTTCAGCAGGTCCTTTTATTTTTTATATAAAATGAGCGCTGAAAAACAGTAGAGCTGCTCTCCTCCTTGCTCACAGATCACCGCCACATTGTATTTGATGTCAATAATTTGGTCGTCGTCCATTCCTTTTAAAAAAAGATTGATTTCGCTTTGCAAATCTTTCTCGTGTTCTTCATCAAATACAGCTACCTTCAGCACATATGCCACTCTCCCTTCTCTTGCTACTCTATTTTTATGCAAATAGAGACGGACATATGAACAAAAAAAAGCCTTCCATCTTGTCGATGAAAGGACTTCTTTTTACAGCTTCGGTTTTGTTTCTCCTGTCCATGCAAGCATGCCGCCAACGACATTGGTTGCTTGATAGCCTTGGTCTTCTAAGAAATAGCAGACATTCTCACTGCGTTTACCAGAACGGCAAATAATATAATACTCTTGCGTCTTATCAAACGCATCTAGCTTCTCAGGAATATCGCCCATTCGAATATGGACTGCCTCTGGAATCATGCCTTCTGCTACCTCTTCATCCTCACGCACATCGACGAGTTGAATGGCTTCTTCTTGCTCTAGTTTTTGCTTTAATTCTTCTATTGAAATTTCTTTTACTGACACGACTCTCATCTCTCCTTTTATTCACGGTGACACCATTATAGCAAATCATACACATCACTGCGTATTCACCCGCTTGGATTGAAGGAAAGACGGGAATCGTTTCTTCACATCAACTGCCGGCTGCTCGCTTTCAAACTCTATCTTTTTAAATACTTGATAGGCTAGCCACATGTGGCCATATGCGAGAATGCTGATGCTAAAAAACGGCACGATCCCTGGCAAATAAGCAAATAGGATAAAGAGAACAGCCGAGAAAACGAGCATAGAGAGCGTATATTGCAAATACGAGATGCCAAGCAGAAGGGAAAATTTCAAATAAAGACGCTTTTTCCACTCATAATGAGCCAGCAGCGGAAAGATATAAAACAAGCTGACAATAAACAGAAAACCAAAGATATAGATCGCAAAGCGAAGCACGTGTAAAAACCAACTCGTTGGATAAATATAAGCAAGGTCTACATAAATAATTGTCCCGATGATGACCAGCACCACTCCAATGACATTAGAGCGTACAAATTCTTCGCGGTATACTTTCCAAAAGGTTTGAAAGACGCTGACTTGCTCATGCCCTTGTATCCACTTTCTCATCACAGAAAATAACGCTGTTGTTGCAGGCATGAAGCCAAAGATTCCAAGCCCAAGTAAAGTGAACAAAAGCCATAACAAATTCGTATAGGCAAGTCTCATCACCCACTCACACATGCGCAACATTCTGCTCATTGATCCATCATGATCCATCTCTCTTCCCTCCTCTCTTTCTCGTTACACCGTCTCTTTTTGAAACAATTCTTCTATTTCAATCGGACGTTTTTCTGCAACTGAGCGCCACATGCCTTCGCCAAGTGCAATGGAATAAGCCCCCGCCTCTGCTCCTGCCGAAATGTCATAAGGAATGAGCGGATCTTTTCCTAAAAATAAATCTGCTAATAATAGCGGATCTCCGCCTCCATGACCACCTGATTGTTTCACAACTTCAATCGTTTCTTTTCCACCAAACATCGGGTAGTATGCAATTGTCTGTTCAGGGAATTGAAAAGGGATTCTCGATGGCACATGAAACTCATTTGTTTCAATCCGTCCCTTCGTCCCGTTAATCGCAAGCCGGTAGCCTTCATAGGGCGCTGAAAATTGAATCGAATAACTTAACAAAGCCCCCTGATCATAAGCCACTGACGCCACATATGTATCCTCAATATCAATTTCTCGATCAAAAATACAGGCATCCGGGCGATAATTTGAGTATTGCTTTGACTGCTGCTCACCTGATTCAATATGGTCATCCTCCACCTTTGTGCGCTCTACCCGCGGATTCCACCTTGCTTCATAATGACAGGTATCTCTTACATGACAGGTTCCACAATATCGATTCTCTTCACCCTGCAAAGGATTCCAAGGACTTTCATCCCCATAATAATTCAGTGCGCCATAGGCAAATACTTGCTTCGGCTTTTGATCAATCCACCAGTTGACCAAGTCAAAGTGATGGGTCGATTTATGAATAGACAGACCGCCTGAATATTGACGCGAGCGGTTCCACCTTTTAAAATAACTGGCTCCGTGATACGTATCAATGAGCCAGCTTAACTCAACAGACGTGACCCTTCCAATCTTTCCATCTAAAATGAGCTCTTTTATCTTTCGGTGGAATGGATTGTAGCGATAATTAAAGGTGACGGTGACCTTCCCTTTGCTTTCTGCCTCTTTTTCCATCACCTGTTTGGCGTCTTTTGCTGTTGTGACCATCGGCTTTTCCGTTATGACATCCAGATCATGATCCAGTGCCTGCAGGATATATGTGACATGTGTATCATCTCGCCCCGCCACAATGACGATGTCTGGCCTTGCTTCCTTCACCATCTGATCAAATGCATCCTCATGAAAAAATGAGACGCCCCTTAGTGATGGAAAACGTTCCTGACAAAGTGTATACCGCTTCTCATCTACATCTAAGAGCCCCGTAATCCTGTAATGCTCATTGAAATCCTCGGTGAGCGGTTTGATAAACATATTAAAAGCACGGTGACTGAGCCCGCAAACGGCGACCCTTTTCACATTCCCCCACCCCTTTTTCTAATGGTTTTCACGAAGCTGTTTCATGAGAGACAGTGCCTCTTTAGATTTCTCCGTATACACAGGAATAAAGGCGACCATATCTCGGTGTAATCGAAAGGTATAGCCATTTAGCTGCTTTGTTCCTTTCTTGATTTGGACCGCATAATCGACTGTATTTCCCGTCTTTGCATCTTCCACCGTATATGGTCCTGCCCCTTCGCCATCTACCCGCATCTCTTCAAGCAGCTGAAAGCTTTCAGGATCATCATATGTTCTAAACATTTCTTCCGGGACAAACATCACGTCCCCCTCTTTTGCAGTTATTTCAACAAGAAGTTTTTCAGGAATTGCAGGGAAGATGTGAACGTCGTATGTCTCTTGATTTGGTTGAAAAGCTTTCTCCACTAATTGGTCTTTCATTGCTTTTGACATGTCAGAAAAAATAAGGACATCAATCCCCTCTGTTTTCCCCTGACAGGCGGACAAATAAAAGGCAGCGATGAAGCTGAGGAGCCATGCCGCAGCCCTTTGATGCCGCCTCATACCTTTTGAAACACAGACAGCTTTTCTAGTTCAGTTAACGCCATAATAAAAGCGCCTGCTCCATGCAAATCATTCGTGCTCCGCTCTCTGCCAACGTAATAGTCATAAAATCCCGCAGATGTTCCAATACAAATATCGTTCACCGTAAAATCGCCGTTGTCTTTTTCCTTCGTTTTATATTGAATCAATCCTTGATACGCTTTGACCACATGATCAACATATCGAAGACTGACATATCCTTCATTCATGGCTTTTGCCATCGCATATATGAATAGACATGACCCTGAGCTTTCAAGCCAATTGTCGCTATGACTTCCTTTATCAATGATTTGATGCCATAGACCCGTCTCGTCGTCCTGATATTTTGCCACACTTTCCAGCATATCTGTCAGTGTGTCCCTCCACACTTTTCGTCCTTCATGTCCTTCTGGTAAATCTTCGATCATATCGGCTAACGCAAGGACATACCAGCCAAAGGATCTTGCCCAAAATTCTGGGGAACAACCCGTCTGTTGATCAGCCCATGGCATCACTTTCCGTTCATCCCATGCGTGATAGTAAAGGCCCGTTTTTTCATCTTTGGTATGCTTTCTCATGAGATGCTCTTGATGGATGACCATGTCCACCAGCTCCGATTCTCCTGTCAACTGGGCATACTTTAAAGCAAAAGGCCCACCCATATAAAGACCATCTAGCCACATTTGATAGGCATAATTGTCTTTATGCCAAAAACCGCCCTCAGACGTGCGATTCAGCGTCCGGTAAAGCCCCCGAAGCTTTTCTGCTGCCTTCACATACCGCTTCTCTCCCGTTCTTTCAATCAGCGGGAATAAAATGAGCCCTGCTTGAATGGCATCAAGCTCGTCTCTGCGGAATAACAGATTCCCATGGTCATCAATGAGTGAGTCAGCATAATTTTTCACATAATCAAAGTACGCCTCGTTTTCTGTTGCTTCGTAAAGCTTCATCACTCCGCAAAGGAAAACCCCTTGATGATAATGCCACCTTCCAGCTGGCGGAAGTTCAATCGGTGTATACGCTTTCATTATTGTTTGTGCTAATTTCTCTGCATGCTCAAGCGGTGATCCCTTTTCAATCGATAATGTCATTGGTCTTCATCTCCCCTTTTAATAAATCCCTTCTTCTCCAAACTTCTTCGCTAAACGGTTCGCCATCATGACCAAAATAAGTCCAACGGCTGCTTTAAATAAACCAACAGCGGTACTATAGCTGAATTGTCCTTGCTTCAGACCAGCTGTATACACATACGTATCAAAAATCTCTGCAACTTCCCTGTTGGTCGCATTGAGTAATAAATAGACATGCTCAAATCCAAGCTCTAATGTATCACCGATTTTTAAAATGAGCAGTACAACAATGACACTTTTAATCGCAGGAAGGGTGATGTGCCACATTTGTCTGAGTCTGCCGGCTCCATCCATTTTTGCTGCTTCATATAGCTGCGGATCTACTGCTGTAATCGCTGCAAGATAAATAATGGTTGACCAACCCGCTTCTCTCCAGATTACCTGCAAAATGTACATGGGTCTAAACCATTCTTGACTAAGAAGGAAGTTAATCTTTTCTCCTCCGAAGAAAGCAATCAATTCATTGATTAACCCGCCATCTACCGTTAACAAAACAAAAGATAAGGACACGACAATCACCCATGACATGAAGTGAGGAATATAAATCATTGTCTGAACAAATTTCTTAAACAGTGCCAATCTGACCTCGTTTAAAAGAAGGGCTAATAAGATTGGAATCGGAAAGAAAATCACGACATTCATGGCAAATAAAATGAGCGTATTTTTTAATAAGATGAAAAATGTTGGTTCTGTAAATAAGCGAATAAAGTGTTTGAAGCCAACCCACTCACTGCCAAGAATTCCGAGAAACGGCTGGTAATCTTGAAAGGCAATGATCAGCCCCCACATAGGGACATATTTAAAGACAAGAAAATAAAGGAGCCCTGGCAAAATCATTAAATACAGAAATTTTTGACTAAGTAATTGATTAAGTAAGCGCTTTCTCTTTTCTTTTTTCAAAGCTGCCGCAGGCACACCCTTGGCAGTGACATCCTGTGTTTTCACAGATAAAGCCTCCCCTCATGCTGATGCATGTGTTAACTGTATCTTAAGGATGAAAAATCCGTCTACAATCATATCATCAGATCATATTTACTCAGGGGAAGCTACTCAAAACGTTACATAAAACATAAGAAAATGATCCTAATCTCAGAAAATGATTATTGACAAACCTACCAGATTTTTGGATTAATAAACTAAGGGGAAAAGATTGTTTCGTTTGAAATGGGGGGTTTTATGAAAAGAAAGCAGTATAAATTTTATTACAAGCTGGTGACGTTTTTTTTCGTGCTTAGTACAATTCCTGTTATTATTGTCGGTATTTTTTCTTATCAGCATTCGCAAAAAACTGCACTCGAAAATATTTCAAATGAAAAGCTGGACAGCGTCAAACAAACGCAATCCAATATTGAGCATATTCTAAAGACAGTAGATCATTCTCTCACTCACTATGTCAGTTCGCCGCCTCTCCTTCAAACACTGGCAGAACCTTTAAATCCAGACCAATTCCAACTTTATAATCAAGTCCAGCAAGAACTGAATTACCTGCAAACCTTCGACACCGATCTCTCCAATATTACACTTGTTAGTAAAATGGAAGATTGGTATATGAACAATTCTGGTCTTTATCATGTCTCAAACGGAGATCAAGAGAAAGCGTTAACCTCTTACCTCAATATTCCGAGTCATTCCAGCTGGGCACTTGAAGAAAATAATCCACTTGTCTCAACAAAAGAAGGAAAGACATCCTTTTGCAAATACAATGTGAATTTAATCAAGCAGCTTCCGATGAACAGTGTCCAAAAGAAGGGGATCGCCGTCGCCAGCATTCCAAGCTGCGTGATTGCTGACAACATGCCTGACTTCTCTCAATCTGATAGTATGTTTGTCATTGATACAAACGGAAAAGTGCTGCTACATAATCGAAAAGAACAAATTGGTGACTCGTTAAAAAATCAAGATTTCGTCAAACATGTCCTGTCACTTGAAGAACGATCCGGACAATTTGATATGAAAATCGATGAACTAAACTATCAAATTACGTTTCAAAAATCAGATTATAACGAATGGACATACTTATCCTTTGTCTCCATTCCAGAACTAAAGCAGCAAACGAAATCAATCGGGTGGATCACCTTTATTATTTGCTTTATTTTGTTAGCGCTTTCATTATTATTTTCATGGTTTGGCTCTAGACACTTTTATAAACCGATTCGCTTATTATACGAATCCTTTGCACGTAATGAGTCGTTTTTGCATAAACAGCCTTTCCAAAATGAATTTGAGCTCATCGAATCGAGCATTAAACAAATGAAAGATCAAAACAATGATCTAGAGGAACGGATTGAGCAGCAAGTGACCCACTTACAGCAATACTTTATGGTGCGGCTGCTGCTTGGCAAACTGACGGAAGAAGAGATTCACAACCGATTTCAAAGTCTAGGCTTTCCTCGTGACTGGTCCCATTTGTCCATGCTTGTGACCCAAATCGATACACTAAAAGGAACGCCGTATGAAAAAAAGGATGCAGACTTGCTTTTATTTGCGATAAACGGACTGATTGAGCAGATTATTCCGCTAGAGGAGCACCTTCAGCCGACCGTTGTCAATCAGCATCAAACGACGATTGTTCTCAATCAATCGAAGTCAGAAGAGGAATTTACTGAATATTTAAATCAATTAGCCGAAACAATTCAGCAGCGGATTGAGGAAGAGCTGGGCTTATCGATCAGCATTGGGATCAGTCGCTCATTTAAAGAGCTCTCTATGGCCAAACATGCTTATATTGAGGGAAAAGAAGCCTTAAAATATAGGCTCAAGGCAGAGAAAAAATCCATTCTTTTATACGAGCACATTCAGCAAGGAAAGACGTTTAAGACTCATTTCCCAAAACAGCTGCAGCATGATTTATTTGATGCCATTAAAGCAGGCGATCAAGGCAAGGCAGATCACTATTTACATGTGCTTCTGCAATCCATTTTTTCTAAAAATGCTGGACCACATGAGTACCAGATTGCTCTCGCTCGTTTTTTAAACAATCTCATCGAGCTGATGCATTTGCTAGGCATTGAATTGTTTGAAGTCGAAGATAATAAAATGCTCTATGATACGATCTTTGAGTTTAAAACGTTTGAAGATACAGAAGCGTGGCTGAAACATGAGATCATTCGACCCATCATTGATCAGCTCGGCGCGCGTGAAGACTCTCAATATAAAAATATCTCAGAGAAAATCATTCATATCATTCATCAAGAATTTGACTCAGATCTGACATTGGACGAAATCGCTACACGCCTACACTACAACCCAAATTATTTAAGCAGTATTTTTAGAAAAGAAATGGATATCTCCTTTAGTGAATATCTCTCGTCTTACAGACATCATGTCGCCAAAAACTGGTTGGTGGAGACGGATATGTCGGTGAAAGAAATTTCGGAAAAGCTAAAATACAAAAATCCGCAAAATTTCATCCGCTCCTTTAAAAAGCTGGAAGGCACGACACCTGGGAAATACCGTGATCAGAAAAAAGGCACATAAAGCAAAGTCCCGCTCTCACAAGAAGCGGGACTTTTTTATTTAAACTGTTCATTTAGAATACTGTCTTCCAGCACTGAAAGCGGCTCGCCATACACTCGTTCAATATGGGCTGCCCCCCAATCACATAACGCATTCAAAATTCGCTCAAGTGACTGTCCGTATTCACTTAATTCATACTCCACTTTAGGCGGCACTTGTTCATATACAATGCGGTTAATCACACCGTCATTTTCAAGCTCTCTCAGCTGCTGTGTGAGCATTTTTTGCGTGATATTTGGCATGAGGCGCTTCAGTTCACTCGTCCGCTTTTTCCCATGTGTTAAATGACATAAAATGACACACTTCCATTTCCCGCCGATCACTTCAAGCGTTGCCTCCACAGAGATATTATATTTCTTCTTTTCCAACGTCTCTTCACTCCTTTTGATGCTGTACAGGCACTTTTTAGTACCTATATTACAAAAAAGTACGTACTTTTTTTTCTGTCATCTATGTTAGATAATAACTCTTGCCGATCGGCTTCGTCTATTAAAATGTTATGAAAGAAGGATGTGAATCACTATGCAAAACAAACAAAATCACTTTGCCCTTCTCGCACTAGCGATTAGTGCATTTGCTATAGGTACAACTGAATTTATCTCTGTAGGTCTCCTACCGATGATCTCAAAGGACTTTGGCGTGAGTGTCAGTCAGGCCGGCTGGACCGTTTCTTTATATGCGCTCGGTGTTACCTTTGGCGCACCAATTCTAACCTCCCTGACTTCCGCTATGAACAAAAAGACATTGCTTTTGCTCATTATGCTCGTCTTTTTGATCGGAAATACACTCGCCACGATTGCCCCGACCTTTTCTGTACTCTTAATCGGACGAGTGATTTCAGCCCTATCACATGGTGTATTTATGTCGATTGGTTCGACCATTGCCGCAAGCCTTGTGGTGAAAGAAAAGCGGGCAAGCGCCATTGCCTTTATGTTCACTGGTTTAACAGTCGCTACTGTGACCGGTGTGCCATTCGGTACGTTTCTTGGTCATGAGCTCGGCTGGCGGACGTCATTTGGTGTGATTGTCATGATTGGCCTAATCGCACTGATTTCTAACTATTTCCTTGTTCCGTCTCAATTGAAACAGGGCGTGAAAACAACGTTTAAGGATCAAGCAGCCTTATTAAAGACGAAAAGAATTTTGCTTTTATTTGTCATTACTGCTACAGGGTATGGAGGAACTTTTGTCGTCTTCACCTATTTATCCCCTCTCTTGCAGCATGTGACAGGTCTTGCGCCTGGAACAGTTGCCTTGATCCTGCTGTTATACGGGATGACCATCGCCGCTGGGAATGTCATTGGCGGCAAAGCAGCGAATAAACAGCCAATGAAGGCACTGATTTATATGTTTATCATTCAAAGTCTCATCTTGTTTATCCTTAGCTTTACTGCTGGATTTATGACACTCGGGATTGGAACTGTGATGCTGATGGGACTGTTTGCTTTCATGAATGTACCCGGCCTTCAAGTTGCCGTCGTTGATTTTGCAGAAAGGTATACACCTGGAGCTGTCGATGTTGCTTCCGCTCTGAATATCGCTGCCTTTAATGCGGGTATCGCCATTGGTTCATTTTTAGGCGGCATCGTGACAGATACCCTTGGGCTTGTGCATACCGGCTGGGTTGGCGGCATCATGGTGCTCATAGCGGCCATACTCACGATGGTGAGTCATCAAATCGAACAAAAAGAATACAAACAAACCATTTAAAGGAGACTTTCATATGAACGATTTACAAAGTACAAAAACATTAAACAACGGCGTCCGCATGCCAGGATTTGGTCTTGGGGTCTTTCAGGTTGAAGAGGGAACGGAATTAATTGAAGCTGTTAAAACAGCCATTCAATTAGGATATCGCAGTATTGATACAGCTTCTATTTACGGCAATGAAGAAGGTGTTGGACGAGGCATACAACTTGGTCTAGCAGAAACAGGCCTTCGCCGCGAAGACATCTTTGTGACATCCAAAGTGTGGAATGCCGATTTAGGATATGAAGCGACACTAAAAGCATACGAAGACAGCCTGAAAAAACTTCAGCTTGATTACCTTGATCTGTATTTAATTCACTGGCCAGTTGAAGGGAAATACAAGGAAGCATGGCGCGCGCTTGAAACGCTGTACCGTGAAGGAAAAGTTAGAGCCATCGGTGTGAGTAACTTCCAGCCGCATCATCTAGATGAATTATTGAAAGATGCGGACATCATTCCAGCGATTAATCAAGTCGAGTTTCATCCAAAACTCACGCAGGAAACGTTGTTTACGTATTTGAAAACACATGGTATCCAAATGGAAGCCTGGTCACCACTTATGCAAGGAGAGCTGCTGCACCACCCGCTGATCACGGAGCTTGCGGGCACATACAGCAAAACACCTGCTCAAATTATTTTGCGCTGGGATGTGCAAAAAGGCGTCATTACGATTCCTAAATCAACGAAAGCCCATCGTTTAAAAGAAAATGCCGATATTTTCGATTTTGTCCTATCTGATGAGGATATGAAGCGCCTGTCTGCCTTAAATGAAAATAAACGAATTGGTCCTGATCCAGACAACTTCGACTTTTAATGAAAACACCCCCGCTTTTTACTAAGCGGGGGTCTTCATGTTCATCATTTTGATTTTTTAAAGGAAGCTTCATATTCTTCTATGATTTTATTTCCACCATTTGATTTCCACTTCTCTACATCTTTCTTAAATTGTTCTTCGTTGATATCACCAAGAATGAACTTATAGGTCGCATCATCGATGATTTTCTTCAATTCATTTCCTCGCTCTGATGCTGTTTCTGAATACAGGCTTTCAGCAGGGTTAGCGACAATGATGTTTTTATTGTCTTCTTCTAGCTCTTCATATTTTGTACGAACTGCATCGCCTTTATTTTTCAAGTAACGTTTATCAATCCCTACGAGGCTGACAAGCGGCTGTACATCTGTCTGCCAGCTTTTCACTTGGCTTTCTTCCCTCACAAATGTATTTCCATCTTGTTTGTTATAATGCTTTCCATCAATCCCATACGTCATGAGACCATACACGTCTTCTTCTGCAATACGGTCAAAGAAAGCCAAAATTCTCTTTAACTCTGCTTCTGATTTGACACTTGTTTTAGGGAAGGCGAAGATGCCATTATGGCCGCCTGATGCCCATACACGTTCTTTGCCATCTGGACCTTTGATTCGGTTGATAATATCCAATTCCATGTTCTTATCTGTTGCATCATCTCTTAAGTTCACTGCATCTACCATATTTCCAACATAGATACCCGCTTTTCCTTGTGAGAACAATTCTTGCTGCTGCGTTTTGCTTGTGACTGGGAAGTCTTTGTTTATATAACCATTGTCACGCAGCTTTTTCATATATTTCATTGTATTCATATATTCATCTGTCATAAAGTCTGGCGTAAACTTGCCGTTTTCTTCTTTCCAATCTGTTGGCATTCCTTCATAAGAACCGAGCGTTTTAAATGCACCGTAAATCAAATCATTACGGTCTGTAAAACCAATTGTATCGTCCTTACCATTTTTGTTCGGATCTTTTTCAGTAAATGCCTTGGCTACTTCATAAAGGTCATCCAGCGTTTTTGGTGTATCCAAATTTAAATTTTCAAGCCAATCCTTTCGAATGACAATCCCTTGTCTTGAAAGTGGTCTCTCTCTATAAATGCCATAAAGCTTCCCATCGATAGAGGCATTTTTATTAATCAGTTCGTTCATCTTACTTAAATTTGGATAATCCTTTAAGTATGGACCGATTTCCCAGAACATGCCTGATCTGAACGCATTGATAGCAGATGAATTCTTAATGTCTTGAATCGTCACAATTTGCGGGAGGTTCCCTGCGGCAAGTGCTGAATTTAAACGGTCTTCTTTCACCGCATCAGGCACCCACGTAATATCAAGCTCTGTATTTGTGAGCTTCTCAATCTCTTCTAGCACTGAATCTTTCGGCGGCTGCTGATGATATAAAATCGCCATCCATGTCAGCTTCACCTTTTTGTCTAAATCAACCTTTTCATCTGATGAACTTGCCCCTTTACTTGAACAAGCTGACAGAATACCACTTGCTGCAAATAACAAAACAAAGGCAATCAGCCATAATTTCTTTCTCCCCATAAGATCCCTCCGTTATTCCATCTTTTTAACCCTTTACAGAACCTAGTAATGCCCCTTTGTTGAAATGCTTTTGAATAAATGGATAGACAAGCAGAACGGGAATGGTCGCCACGACGATGACCGCCATTTTAATGGTTTGGTCTGGCGGCGGTGTTGATGAGCCCATATCTGACATATCTCCCTGCATACCGCTTGATACAATGACGATTTGTCTTAACAGGACCTGAATTGGCCATTTCACCGAATCGTTTAAATATAAAATGGCTGTCATGTACGTATTCCAATACGTCACGGCATAAAAAAGTGAAATCGTCGCAATAGCTGGCAAAGAAAGTGGCAGCACGATTTTAAAGAAGATCCCTAAATCGTTACAGCCATCCATCTTCGCTGATTCTTCAAGGCTTGCTGGTATGTTTTGAAAGAAGTTTTTCAAAATGATCAAATTGAATGCATTGATGGCCACTGGCAGAATGAGTGACCAGTAAGTATCAAGCAGCCCAAGTGTTTTCACGACGATAAACGTTGGAATCATCCCTCCACTAAACAGCATCGTGAAGACAACGAGAAACATGAGAGTTCTTCGGCCCTTTAGCTCCTGACGAGACAGCCCATACGCCATGAGTGAGGATAAAAACATGCTGACCGCTGTTCCAACGAGTGTCACAAGAATGGATACAATCAGGCTGCGATACACAATATCTGTAGAAAAGATATAGCGATAGGCCTCTAGAGAAAACGTCGTTGGAAACAAAATAAACTTCTTTGAGATGACCTCTTCTACTGTCGCAAAAGAGGCGGCAATGACATGGATGAACGGGAGCACACATATTAATGCGAACATGAGTAGAAAAGAGTAATTAAATACATTGAACAATCGGCCTTTAATAGAACGATCTATGTTCATCACGCCCTTTCTTTGTAAGCGTTATCATTTCATCTGAACATAAGCTGCAGCCTTTGACGATATCGTGATTAAAATGTAACAAACGGGGGAAGAAAGCGTCTATAATCATCATGACAGACCACAGAGATGATCATGCCATTCGTGCTTTTAGCCTCATCAATGAAAAGAAAAAGATCATGAGCTAATGTCATGATTATGCCCTATGCCTGATCGTTTTCTTTCAGAATTTCTGCCGTATTGACATCTGGCCTGTAGCCTAACTCCTGCTTCGTTGACTGAGTAGACCAAGGTTTTCCTTCGTTTTCTGATACGGCATAATAAGTCCCGAATGGAACGTCCGTTTCGATGGCAGCCTTGATCATGCCGAAAAGGTCTTCATGTGAAAGAAGCGTTCGTTTCGTTCTTTTTTTAGTGTGCAATCCTTCCATCTCATCTGTCACGACGGTTCCAATTCTCAAATTGATGACAGACATACCTGTTTGATCGTGAAACAAACGCCCAAGCTGTTCGGAAGCAAATTTTAAAATGCCATACACATTTTTCGTTGCTGGTACATCATCAGTCGTAATTTCTCGCCCTAGTAAGGAGTGACCATCTTTTTCATAGCGATCTGTCACATGGTTACTGCTTGCAAAAATGACTTTTGGAATGCTTAACCGGGCCGCTGAACGAAACATATTATACGTGCTTATCCAAAACACCTCATTCATTTTTGCAAACTCCTTTTCATTCATCACATCATGCGTCATGTCTATGTTTAAAAGATGAATGATCACATCTGTATCTCTTGGAATGGCTTGAAACAACTCCTCTTCAATTGCTGCATTTGCAAAAATGACTTCTTTTACACATCTTGTCTGATCAATGATGGTCAGGTCATACTCCGAAGAGAGCTCGTTAGTTAATAAACGTCCGATGACACCACATCCGCCAATCATGGTGATTTTTTTCATCTGTTTCCTCCTTCATCTTCTATCGGAGTAGTATGTCCATGCCGTCTATTGATTACAGCCACTTTTTCAAAAAACGTGTAGCCTCGTGGCGCATAGCAGCCGTTTCAAAATGACCTGCATGTAAACCTACAAGCTGATAACGTTCCTTTAAGGAAGCAGCTTGATAGGCTTGACTTAATGTCTGTTGAATTCGTCCAACACCTTCAGCTGGTGTAAGCTGATCATGCTTTCCAACTAAGCTTAAATGCGGTCTTGGGAAAATCATTTCTTGGATGTCAGCTGCTGTAAAGTGCTTAGCTAAGCTCGGTACATAATAGTAAAAACCGTGTCTATCTAAATGATTTGTTTCAATCAATGTGTGATGATCAACCTGTGCGCAAAGATCCACACACACACTGACCCTCTCATCAAGTGCTGCCGTCCACCATGAAAGAAGGCCGCCCATTGACATCCCAAAAACAGCTAAACGCTCTGGAAGCACATCAGAGCGGGACAGCAAATAATCAATTGCACACATGCTCTCATACAGCATCATGCCCCACATCACTTTTCCTGTTAACAGCATTTCTTTGAAAATTTCACTTTCTGTTCTTCCCCTTCTTTCACCAAATCCCGCATGATCAATCGCCAACACACTATAGCCCTTTGAAGTGAATTCTTTTGCGTATGAAGGCGCTTGCAAATAATGAGCCCCCTTCAATAACTCTTCTTTCCCATCCACATAATTCCCACCATGAGAATGCTGAAACAAGACAACAGGCCTTTTTTTCACTGTATCTTTCGGCTTCACAAAATAAGCCGGAACTTCCTCCACCCCATGAATAGAGAGAATGAGTGTTTCTACTAAGTACGATTCACGTTCCTCAATCTTTAACGTATACGCCTCCACACGATGGCGCTCCGGCATTTCCCCTAATAAACTGAGCAGTTGTTCACGTTTGCTTTCCTTTTCCATTGACGTCACTCCTCATTTTCTTGATCAACTTGTTAAATACGAGATTGATGGAGGAATTACCTTGTTTTCGACAAAATTATGTCCCGGGAAATAAACAACACCCATCGGCTGATACCGATGGGTGCGTTCATTAGTTCGCGACAATATTGACAAGTTTTCCAGGAACCGCAATCACTTTACGGATTGTTTTCCCTTCAAGCTGTTCTTTTATCCGTGCATCATTTTTCGCAAGCTCTTCTAGCTGCTCTTTTGTTGCATCAGCAGGAACCGTTAATTTTGCTTTCACTTTTCCATTTAGCTGTACGACAATTTCCACTTCATCATCGACAAGTTTTGACTCATCATATTGCGGCCATGCTTCATAAGAAATAGACCCTTCATGACCAAGTTTATTCCAAAGCTCTTCCGCTACATGCGGTGCAATCGGAGAAAGAAGTTTCACAAATCCTTCTGCATATTCTTTCGGCAGTGTGTCAGCCTTGTATGCATCGTTGATGAACACCATTAATTGTGAAATCCCAGTATTGAAACGTAAGCCTTCATAATGATCCGTTACCTTCATGACGGTTTCATGGTAGCTGCGCTCTAATGCGCCGCCAGATTGCTCTGTCACTTTATCACTGATGGAGCCATCTTCATTTGTAAACAGACGCCATACACGATCTAGGAAACGACGAGCACCATCAAGACCTGTTTCAGACCAAGCAATCGATGCATCTAAAGGTCCCATGAACATTTCATACAGTCTTAATGTATCTGCACCATGAGATTCTACGATATCATCTGGGTTGACAACATTCCCTTTTGATTTACTCATTTTTTCATTATTTTCACCAAGAATCATTCCTTGGTTGAACAATTTCATGAACGGTTCTTTTGTTGGAACAACACCAATATCATACAAGAATTTATGCCAGAATCGTGCATATAGCAGATGAAGCACAGCATGTTCTGCTCCACCAATATACACATCAACCGGAAGCCATTTCTTTAGCTTTTCAGGCGATGCAAGTTCTTCTGTGTTATGTGGATCAATATAACGTAAGAAGTACCAGCAGCTACCTGCCCATTGTGGCATCGTATTGGTTTCACGGCGTCCTTTTTTACCTGTCACTGGATCGACGACCTCTACCCAATCTTTAATATTCGCTAAAGGTGATTCACCTGTTCCGCTTGGCTTAATCTCAGTCGTCTTAGGCAAAATCAGTGGAAGCTCTTCCTCTGAAACAGCTGAAGATGTTCCGTCCTCCCAATGAATAATTGGAATTGGCTCTCCCCAGTAACGCTGACGGCTGAACAGCCAGTCTCTTAAACGATAAGTGACTTTCTTTTCACCTTTTTGATGTTCTTCCAGCCATGCAATCGCTTTTTCAATTGCTTCTTCTTTCCCTAAGCCGTTTAAGAAATCAGAGTTGATGTGCTTTCCATCACCTGTGTAGGCTTCTTTGTCAATGTCTCCACCTTCGACAACCTCTTTGATTGGAAGATCGAATGTTTTGGCGAATTCATAATCACGTTCATCATGAGCAGGAACTGCCATGATCGCTCCAGTGCCATATGTGGCTAACACATAATCTGCAATCCAGATCGGCATCTTTTCCCCATTCAATGGATTGATGGCATAAGCACCTGTGAAAATGCCCGTTTTCGTTTTAGCAAGATCTGTTCGCTCTAAGTCACTCTTAGACTGAATTTCTTTGATATATGCATCAACTGCTTCTTTTTGAGCAGCTGTTGTAATTTTTTCAACTAGTGCATGCTCTGGTGCAAGAACGGCATATGTTGCACCAAATAGTGTATCAGGACGTGTTGTAAACACAGTAAACTGTTCGTCATGTCCTTCTACTTCGAAGTGAACATGTGCACCTTCAGAACGTCCAATCCAGTTGCGCTGCATGTCTTTGATGCTTTCAGGCCAATCAATGTCTTCTAAATCTTCTAACAGCCTGTCCGCATATGCTGTAATTTTTAGCATCCATTGCTTCATTGGACGTCTTTCAACAGGATGCCCTCCGCGCTCACTTTTCCCATCAATGACTTCTTCATTTGCAAGGACTGTACCGAGTGCTGGGCACCAGTTTACAGGTACTTCATCAATATACGCCAATCCTTTTTCGTACAATTTCAAGAAAATCCACTGGGTCCATTTATAATAATTCGGATCTGTCGTGTTAATTTCTCGATCCCAATCATACGAGAAGCCCAATGATTGAATTTGACGGCGGAAATTATTAATGTTCTCTTCTGTAAATTCAGCTGGATCATTTCCTGTATCCAGCGCATATTGTTCCGCTGGAAGACCAAATGCGTCCCATCCCATTGGATGAAGAACATCGTAACCCTGCATACGTTTCATACGTGATAAAATATCCGTTGCTGTGTATCCTTCAGGATGCCCTACATGAAGCCCTGCTCCTGATGGATAAGGAAACATATCTAGCGCATAAAACTTTGGTTTATCTTCCGAGTCAGATGTGGCGAATGTTTTATGTGTCAGCCAATAATCCTGCCACTTTTTTTCAATTTCCCGATGCTGAAAACTCAATGTGAAAACCTCCTTTAATATGTACGGCTTTATCTGCTCAGATGACCACTGCAAGAATTCAGATTTTTCTAAAATCAACAAAAAACCCTCATCCCTGGAAAGGGACGAGAGATTTTTTGGTTCCCGCGGTACCACCCTTGTTAGCGTCATGAACTGTTCATACGCTCACTTAATATCTTTAACGCAGACATGCGACAGAAGCTTTAACGCAACTGCAACTCTGAGGCGAGTTCAGAAGCAGATTTGATTGACTTTCACCAGCCGTCAATTCTCTAAAGACAAATACTGCTTTCCTACTACTCCTCTTCACTGTTCTTATCGTAACCGTCATCTAAGTAGTATTTTATAGAATTATGATCATAAGTGCAAGCAGGTTTGTATACAATGGGAATGTACCCTAGACTAGGGTAAAGTGAGGATATTATTCGTGTGGAGATCGGTTATGACGGTTGGAGCCTGCATCCTGTGAACGTTCTTCTCTCACAAAATCGAAGCTTCGCAGAACTGCTTCTCCTCCGTAACCTGAAATAATGGATAAGATGATCAAGTGCAGACTAGATTCGGGATTTGAGGATAAGACAAGCAGTGTAGCAGCAATCATCCCAACGAGCCAATCTTCAATAAACCCTAGATAAATAAACTTCTTTGTCATTCTGGGCTTCTCTAGCCTGCCTTTTTTCTTTACGTGACCGAGAATGCCCATGACCCCTCCAATGGCGCAAGCAATAATGACTTGTTGCAGCATTTTCATCACCTTCCTAAAGCCCTTAGAATAGTAAAGCGACTTCAGGCTGTCCAGCCCCCTGTAATGCCATTCTGCTGTTCCGTCATAATCCATGTAAAAGGTCTATTCTCTCTAACGAAGAAAAAAAGCTTGTTTCTTCCATTATATGTGAATGACCCAAAAACAATCTTGATGCATTGGAATCATTTTCACCTAATCCATATTAACTATTTTTGTCATTTTATGAATTATCCTCAAATGATTCCTTCTTTTTCTAATGAAAAGTCTCCTTACTTACTCTATTCTAATGGAGGACAAACTATGATGACAAATTTAACAAAGCGATTGCAATCATTGAAACAGAACATATGTTATGTTACGTTTAAAAAGAATTCATTTGGTTTTAAAAAAACCATCTTAAATGTCTGATAGCAGCAGCAAAGGAGGGTAATATGGTCAGCTCGAACATCTTCGGCTTGCAAAAACAGCTTGAACTCATAAAAAAAGCGCTGGATCATGCGCGGATTGGTGTTGTCATTACAGACCCTTCTTTAGAGGATAACCCTATCGTTTATGTGAATCATGGCTTTACACAAATGACTGGATATAAACCAGATGAGATTCTTGGACGTAATTGTCGATTCCTCCAAGGAAAAGACACAAATCAAGAGCAACTTGCCTTAATACGTCACGGAATTCAAAACAAAACACCTATTACCACACAGCTCAAAAATTATAAAAAAGACGGTACTTTTTTTTGGAATGAACTCAATATAGACCCTCTATACATTGAACAAGATGACAAAACATTTTTTATTGGCTTTCAAAAGGACATTACAAAGCAGAAAGAATATGAACAACTCCTAGAAGATTCCTTACAGGAAGTCACCTCTCTGTCGACGCCAATTGTCCCAATCAAAAATGGTGTTTCCGCTCTTCCACTCATCGGAAAATTATCAGAAGAACGCTTTGATGCTATCGTCGCGAAGTTAACTTGTATATTAGAAGATTCAAAGGATGATTATTTAATTGTCGATCTTTCTGGTTTAATTGATGTCGATGATTCCGTTGCAGCGCGAATTTTCAAACTGCATCACCTGCTGAACTTAACTGGAACTGAACTCATCATCACTGGGATCAAACCACAGCTTGCGATGAAAATGAAAGACTTAGATACAGACTTCCAGAATACGATCACTTATTTAACGGTAAAAGAAGCAATCAAAGGATTGCCATTAGCTGAAAACCCTGTATAAACAGGGTTTTTTTAATTGAACCGCTCCCCAAAATGGAAAAATGAGGTATGATAGGTGTAAATAGTGATATAGGGGGGCTGCCAGATGATAATGTTACTCATCATAGGTCTTTTATGTATTTGTTTCGCCATAGGATATGCCGTCAATTATTTATTACTTAAACACCAAAATCAACAAATCTTTTCAAAAAAACTCTTCTATCCTTTTTTGACCATTGGTCTTGTTTTTTCTATTATATCATTACCGTTTGCCGGCACAGGTGCTCCGAAAGCACAAGCAGATCCATCTTCTGAACAGCTGAAAGAGCAAAAACAATTAGCATCTGACATTTCTCGTCTAAAGGAAGACAAAGAAACGCTGACGGCCTCTTTAGAAGACGTGACCAAAGAAAAAGAAAAGCTATCCAAGAAATTAGAAACCATCACCTCCGAAAAGAAGACAGTCAAACAGCAAGAAAAAACCATCCATGAGCTTGAAGAGAAAATAGACAAGCTCACCTCTACAAACGAAACACTCAAAAAAGAACACCAGAAAGTAAACAAAGACACCATGTCATCGGCCCAGCGATCTGCTCCTAAAGATGATGGGTCGAATACTGGCGGTCATGAGTCACAAAAAGAAACAAAAAAAGAATCTGCCGCCTGTAATATTAAAGGAAGTGTCAACGGCATATATCACACACCGAGCAGCAGATACTACTCACGGACAAAAAACGTGACCAAAATGTTCTGCTCCGTAGAAGAAGCTGAGCGTGCAGGGTACCGGGCACCAAAGCAATAAACATCTTTTGACGATAAAAAAACCTCCTGTCAGCCCAATATAGGTACAGGAGGTTCTTCTTTAAATTTCTCTTCTTAATGCTGTTAATACATTCGTTTTTGTCGCCTTACGTGCTGGATTGAGTCCAGAAATAATGGCGACTCCTGCACTAATCACTGTTGCTGTGACCACAAGGCTTAGCGGAATATAGGAGAAGGTGATCGAGAATTGATCACTTGATCCCCCTTCAGACATGGAAGACAAAATTGCTGGAATGATTAAATTCACTGCAAAACTAACGATGTACGAGATGATAATCCCGATGATCGATCCAATCACCCCAATATAAGCACTTTCCATGAGGAACATTCGCTTAATAATGGAAGGATTCGCACCGATGGCTTTCATGATCCCAATCTCTTGTGTCCGCTCTGTTACGGCCATTGTCATCGTATTGAAAATGCCGATCGCCGAAATAATTACCGCAATACATCCAACAAAGATGAGTCCAATTTTAAAGACTGTAAAGAACATATCCATTCCTTCAAGCTGATTCGTCACAGAGATGACTTGATAGCCGTCATCTGTCAGCTTATCTGTGAGCGCACCGACATTGTCGAACTTATCAGCATAGACAGACGTCATTTTTTCGACATTTCCTGCATCAGGAGACAGATCGAGCACTTGACTAAATTCTTTTTCATAAGCATTCGGAATAAGAATTTTATGATCCTGCTGCCACTCCAAATTCGGTTTCTTCAATACACCGACGACACGGAAATCGAACGTCTTTTCTTTCACCACTTCATTTTCTTCATTCAGTTTCGGCACCTTGATTTGAATGACTTTGTTTAAAATTTCCTTCGTATAGCCTTTTGGCTCTTCCGGTGTCTCTTCACCATTTGATGTCTGATTCATTTCTTTTTCATAGTCTTTTCGTTCTTTTTCCGTCCAAAGTTGTTCTGCCATTTGATACCCAACTACAATTTCATTCGCCGATGTTGGGACTTTTCCACGGTCTAGTTCAAGGCCTGCCTCTTTTTCTTCTTTCATATCTGTCAGTACAGCCTGCGTATCACTTGAGCGATTATCGAGCTCGACGTGAACCGATGGAATGATTGACGTTCTTGCAACGACAGATTTCGCATGATCATATTTCTTTAAATCGTCAACCTTGACGTCACCTTTTTCTTTGCCTAACACTTTAATTTCTGTGATAATTTGTTGTTTCATGATTTCATCTTGAGCCGATTTTTGCAGACCAAAACCAACTGACGCTAGAACGATTAAGAAAGAGCATGCCATTGTCGTTGCAAGTATGGTCATAAACACACGCAATCTATTTTTCTTCATATTTCTTCTGATGAATTTGACCTGATCTCTAAATTTCAATGGACTGATCCCCTTTCTTTAATACACCATCATGAAGCTGGAACGTTGTGTCTGCGATTGAAGCGACTTCATCGTCATGTGTAATGATGACAAATGTAATTCCTTTTTCACGATTAAGCTGCTGGATAAAGGCTAGAATTTCTCCTTCAGTTTCTGAATCCAGACTGCCTGTTGGCTCATCCGCTAAAATAATAGACGGATTAAGGATCAAGGCTCTTGCAATACTCACACGCTGCTGCTGTCCACCTGACAGTTCATTAGGATAATGTCCTGCGTGATGTTCCAGTCCAACTCGTTTCAGCATTTCCTTTACTTTCACTTTTCGCTCAGACGGCTTCACACCTTTTAAAGTGAGCGGAAGTTCAACGTTCTCATATGTTGTTAAACTCCCGATCAATTGAAAGCTTTGAAAGATAAAGCCAAAATGATCTAACCGAAAGTCTGCCCATTCCTTCTCATTAAAGCCGGTCACATTGGTGCCATCAACCATAATTTGTCCGCTTGTTGGCGTAATATATCCCGATATTAAATTCAGTAAAGTTGATTTCCCCGAACCGCTTCGTCCGACGATACATGCAATTTCGCCTCTTTTAATAGACAAGTCAATGTCTTTGAGCACAGGAATCTCGTTCTCCCTGCCCTTTTTCCCAATTTTAAACACATGATCTAACGATTGAATTTGAATCATCTCTACTCCCCTGCTCTCTGTTTATCTTTTTCGATAGATTAAGAAATAACTCGTCAGTGCGCCTACAGCTCCACCGATGCACATGCCAACAAAATATCCAATTAATGAATCTGAAGAGAAACCAACCCAGCCAAACCCTAAGACGCCAAACACGATCACCATAATTTGAATTGGGCGATCCATTATTGAATAAAGGAAGAATCGGCCATTTCGTTCAATTGGATGTTTAATAAAGCTAAACAAGCCTATAAGGTAAAATAGCAACATCATGACAATTGGAACGATGTATTCTTCACCATTGAACCAAAGCGGATATTCCTGATAAAAACTGTTAGCTGTAATATAAGTAATGGGGGAAATGGGCGTGATCAAAAAATTAAAGATTTTATCCAGCCACATCCCGCTTGTTTTAAAGATAAAATCTAAATGAAGGATTGGTAAACCAATCACTAAGTAAGGTAAAATAGCTGTACTAAATCCAACGATTGCTTGAGAAATAGCACTCCCTGTTAAAGCACCTGCTGCAAAAAACAAACTATAGATCATCAAGGCTGACAACAATGCAGAGAAATAATGACTGTTGAATCCAGGTGTCTCTATTGGCCCAAGACCTAATTTTAATAAATAAATGAGAAGGTATGAAACAGCATGAACACTTGCAATAATTCCAGCACCTAAGAAAAACTTTGTGTGAAAGATGGAACTTCTACTAAACGGCAAGGATACGGTAAAGTCCATCTGCCCTTTATTTCTTTCAAATCCTAGCTGAATCACAGCAAAAAATATTCCCATGACCCATGAAAGTGAGAGAAATGCGTCCGTCTTAAAAATATAAGTGAATGTTGTTGTATCCATTAGACATTCTCGGTTTTCTAGACAATCTTGAAAGGATGAGTATTCCATTAAAAAGGATAATGGCGTCGCAAATACCGCAACAAGCATCACTAAAATGAATGTCAGCTCAGACTGCTTCCATTCCTTATATAACAATTGCCGCTTTACCATCTGCGTTTCCCTCCAAACTTCGCAATGAATACTTCTTCTAAATTTACAGGCAGTTCATGCCACACTTTTGGTTCAAGCGATTTCAAATACTCTTTTGCTTCTTCATCTGTTTTGAGTACAAGTGCTGTATAGAACACACCCGCTTGATCTAAGATGGCAACGCCTTTTTTTCTAATACTTAAGTTCATATCCTCTTCAAATGCCATCTGGATTTTAACGTAGTCATTCTTTAATTCGTCTAAATCCATAACACTTGTGAGCTGATTTCCTTCCAAAAACCCGATTCGGTTACACATACGCTCAATATCCTCTAAACGGTGAGATGTAATTAAAATCGTTGTTTGTCGTTCTGCCACCTCGTCAATCATCAGCTGAAGAACGTCATTTCTTGTGACTGCATCAATCCCGTCTGTCGGCTCATCTAACAAAATGACTGCTGGTTTGATGGCAAAACTTAAAATGAGGGATAGCTGCTTCTTTAAACCTGTCGACAATTCACGGTATTTCACTTTTTCCGGAATCTCATACCGGTTCACCAGCTCATTGGCATATGTCACGTCAAACTTTGGATACAGTTGTTTTAACAGCTTCACAAGCTGTCCATAATTGTACCGGTCAAAGTAGGGATTTACGACTGGCATATACACAATATTTTGCTTCACTAACGGGTGGTCTTTTACGAGTACATCTTTAAAATAAATCTCTCCTTCATCTGGAAGAAGGATTTGCTGAATCAAGCGAAGAAGTGTTGTTTTACCAGAGCCATTCCGGCCAAGCAGACCAAAGATCTCTCCTTCGCCTATCTTGAAGGAAACGTTGCTGAGTACTTCGCGTCCATTTAATTTCTTTGATACATTTCTGACCTCAATCAACTTGTTTTCCTCCTTTTAGACTTGAGCTGATCTCCTCCAGCCACTCTTTGAGTTGATGAATATCAATACCGGCATAATGAGCTTCAATAATGAGTTGCCTTAATTGCTCCTTCATCTCTAACACCTTCCCTTCATTCAGCTTTAACTGTGCACCTTCTGTCACATACGTTCCACGGCCTCTTAATGTTTCAATAATTCCTTCCCGTTCAAGCTCTTTATACGCTTTGCTGACGGTGTTTGGATTCGCAATAATAATGGTGGCAAGCTCTCTCACAGAGGGCAGTTTGTCACCTGGTTTCATCACGCCTTTTAAGCACAAAATTTTTAACTGCTCAATGATTTGTTCATATATTGGTGCAGCGCTTCTTGGATCTATTTGAATCATGATGGCTCCCTCTTTTCTCATTCATGCTTTTGCAGTCCTATCGCTTGATCATGTCCTTGCATTAAAGGGACCGAATTTGGAATAAAATCTTTTTGAACTTCAAAACCAATGAAAACGAGAACGAAAAAAAATGTACATGCTAACGCAACAGCCAGCACCATCCACTTTAAATTGATTGGTTTTTTTTCTTTTTTCATGGTTAAACACCTTTCTTCACGTTTAAGTGTCTGTAGTGTATTAGTTGATGTAGTACACTTAATACAATATAGACACTTAATTGAAAAGTCAAGAGACTCTAGAAAAAAATAGGCAGACGAACCAGATAAAATGACGAAGCTACTTAAAAGCTTTCGGAAGCCAGGTTTGCTTCTGGTTTAGGGTGTTCAACACGTTAATAACTTTCATAATTGCCTGAAAAAGTGCATAATAAAAGACCCCGAATATTGAGGTCTCTACAATGTTTTAATTAGATACTATTACTTTGTTTTTGGACTTGCTTTTGAACAGGATTAGCACCCACCATACTAATAAAAATATATAGCCTATAACTGTAAAGATAGACCAAACTGCACCCTGTCGCAATTGACTAAATAAGTGTTCAAATTCATTCATGCCTTCTACTCTACCAATGCTATTTATCAGGCTAATAATCGGAATTGTAACAGTAAATACAATGGTTAGAATGGACAATCCCCTATGTTTATTTTTCACAACACTGAATATTGCGGTTCCTAATGTTGCTAAGAAAAACAAGTAATATAATGCCCAAAACCAATCAGGAAGAGTCTCCAACATTTCTTCTACCCCCTTGAAGATATTAGCAATTTCTATATATAACATACTTTAACAGAACAAAAACCTATTACAAATATATATCCAAAAACAACAATCTTTGCGAAAACAGCCAAAAAATAAAAACAGACCCTTAAAAGAAGGATCTGTTCATCATTCGTTCTCGTATGAAATACCTAAAATCATTTGGTTTTGCAGACTTTGAATTTGTACACGCGTTCTGTCTAAACGTTCTCTTTGCTGATCATTGGCGACATCTTTTAACTTTTCTAATTCATTCACCGCATCCTCAAGCATGAGCTGCGCTTTTGAAAATTCTTCTACGTTATAATGTTCTTGGCGAGAGCTCAAATCAAACTGTTCGCTTGCAAACTCAAGAGTCTCAGTGCTTTTTTGGACAAATTCATCGATTGATTTTCTAGTTGCCATCTAGCCATCCCTCCATTTCATCATTGCTCTCGCCTATTTTGCCCACGTAAAGCTTTTTCACTAAAGAAAATGTTGGACAGATTCAATTGTCCTCTTTCGTGATTTTTGTTAAACTTTAAGGATGCCTATTATTATGCAAGGAGGTTACTGACTTGGATCAGCATAACCCTTTTTTATATTCAAACAGCGAAAAACGTTATCACACATGGAATTATCATTTGCGTGAGCACTTTGGTCATAAAGTATTTAAAGTCGCATTAGACGGCGGCTTTGATTGTCCAAACCGTGATGGTACTGTCGCACATGGAGGCTGCACATTTTGCAGCGCAGCAGGATCTGGTGATTTTGCAGGGAACCGGGCGGATGATCTCATCACTCAATTTAATGAAATCAAGGACCGGATGCATACAAAATGGAAAGATGGAAAATACATGGCGTATTTCCAAGCTTACACAAACACACATGCGCCGCTTCCTGTTTTAAAAGAAAAATACGAAACCGTCATGAATCTGGATGGAGTGGTTGGTTTATCGATTGCCACAAGACCTGATTGTCTGCCAGATGACGTCGTGGAATATTTAGCTGAGTTAAACGAACGGACGTATTTATGGGTTGAACTTGGTCTACAAACTGTACATGAGCGGACAGCGATGCTCATCAACCGTGCCCATGATTATGAATGCTACGTAGAAGGTGTAGAAAAACTGCGAAAACATGGCATTCGAGTCTGTTCACATATCATCAACGGTCTTCCTCTTGAAAACCGAGATATGATGATGGAAACAGCAAAAGCTGTCGCTGATTTAGATGTGCAAGGAATTAAAATTCATCTACTTCACCTCTTAAAAGGAACACCGATGGTAAAGCAATATGAGAAAGGCAAACTAGAGTTTCTCAGCCAAGAGGAATATGTCCAGCTTGTCTGTGATCAGCTGGAGATCCTGCCCCCAGAAATGATTATTCATCGTATTACAGGCGATGGTCCCATTGAATTAATGGTAGGTCCAATGTGGAGTGTGAATAAATGGGAAGTGCTCAATGCCATTAATGCTGAGCTTGAAAGACGTAACAGCTACCAAGGTAAACGCTTCGTCAGATTGGAAGAAGCGGCAAAATGATTTTAAAACGGATGCTCCCTTTTAGTAAAGAGCTGTTAGAACGTGCTTGTCAAAAAGGCGATATTGTCATTGATGCAACGATGGGAAATGGCCATGATACACGCTATTTAGCTGACCTTGTCGGGAGAGATGGACAAGTTTTCGCATTCGATGTACAGAAGGAAGCCATTGAGCAAACAAGCAAAAGACTTGGTGAGCACTATCCAAACGTTCACCTGATCCATGACGGACATGAACAACTTGCTGAACATCTGCCAGCGGATGCTTATGGCCACATATCTGGTGCAGTGTTCAATCTTGGGTACTTACCAGGAGGCGATAAAACCGTCACGACTCAGGCCCATACGACCATTGAAGCGATCAAACAGCTCATGGATTGGCTTAAGCCTGGAGGTCTGATCGTTCTTGTGATTTACCACGGTCATCCCGAAGGAAAAAAAGAGAAGGACATCCTTCTTGATTATTGCAAAACACTCCATCACGAAGAAGTACAGGTAATATCTTATCAATACATGAATATTCAAAACGATCCGCCCTTTGTGGTAGCCATCGAAAAAAAACTCAAATCCTCTTAATGGATTTGAGTTTTATTATTTAATAAGCGTATTGGTCAATGATTTCTTCAAGCACTACTTCCAGCTCTTCTGCATCTGCAAGCTCTGATCGAGTAAAGCGGACACGTACAAGCTGTTCTCCGTCATTATACATTTCTTCCAGCCAGCCACGCAGCCCTCTTGCTCTGCGGTCAACTTCAAAAATGAGATCTAGCCCCTCTTCATCAATGAAGAAAATCACCTCTAACTCATCAAGCATTTGACGATAATAATCGGAAGTCGGTATGAACTCAAACTCTTGAACAAAGGGAAGGCGGCGCCTGAAATAAGGTGCTTCTTCGCAGTCTGCTTCATGAAGGTGAAAGCCTAAGTTTCCAACAGCTTCAAGCACACGATTCACCCAAGGGTGTGCGTTTACAAAAATGCGGTCATGATCAAATTTATCAATACCACCTTGAATATCAAGGTCTGTCACAACAGCCACCTCTACTTTACCTACAGTCATTGGAGTATCAAGAGGAAGGTGAAACGAGAATGTAAACTGCTGAGCTTCCGCAGGCTGAATCGTGAATGATTCAGTCACTCGGACAGAATGGATGGTTGTGTGTTTTCGTTGCTCTTCATCATCTTTTACAATGGTGTACCATGTTTTCAACTTTAAATCAATATAGCGAATATCTTGAGGCACTTTTCCGCCCTTCACATGGACTGTTCCCTTTACTTCTTCTCCCGGTTCATACGCATCTTTCTCCAAAATTGTATCCACTTTTGCTGCACCGATTCCTACACTTGCTGCAAACTTTTTAAAAAATGACATATTCGACCTTCCCCTTTTTTAAAATTTCCAACAAACATACGCCATAAGAAGGAGATACGATTCGCTTGATTCATACTTTTCTCCTACTTTTCGTACACTAAGAATAATATCGGCAGCAAATAAGAGGATTGTAATCATAAAAGAACTGTACATGGCCCAAAGCGAAACAGTTCAAAATAAAAAAGCTTGTAGAAAAACATTTTCTACAAGCTGATGAGCTTATTTTATACGTTAAGAAGATTTCATCCAAGGCATTTTCTGATAGGTTCGATAGGCTCTGCCATTGATATAGAAAAAGAACGATGTTTTCCCGCTTGATTTGATCAACCGCTTTGCCAGCTTGTTCATCTCTTTTTGAGCTGTCACTTTTTCATCAGACAAATAGACCGCAAGTAACCCTCTATTGATTAGTTTGTGAAAATTCTCGTGTGGAATGCCTTTCAGCTGTTCATCCGCTTTTTCAATAAAATGCTGTAGTCTATCCATCATCTCATGATGAGAGTTGTAGTACGAGCAAAAATTTAAATCGCCTTCCAGCCTGTCCTCTTCTTGGTCGATTAAATAGTCCAGTAAGATGTGCAGACCTTGAATATAAGGGAAATAGCTTTCGTAAATTTGCTTCGCCTGCTTCTCTGTAAAATCAGGCTGCAGTGCATAAGCCACAAGACAGAAAATACCCAGCGTTGATCCTGCACATGCGGAAAACTCATACCACTCCATCTTCGGTAAATCCTTTTCATACTGGCGGAACCATGACTCTAATCGAGGTTCACGCTCATGAGGAACCACATGCTTATGTACTTGTAAATCACTATAATAATCACACAGCGTATGTAAATAGGGCTGAATGATCGGATAATGTGCTAGACGTGACAGCACATCTTGGCACGTCCTGACTAGCGCATGCAGGTACCCATGATCCTCTTGATCATCACGGAATTGATAATACGGCTTAAGCTCCGCATGAATATCGAGTGCATCTCTCATTGCCTGATGCAGCATATGAAAATCCTTTGGATCAAGTGATGTACTGCGGTCACATAAGTTATCTAAATAATCGCTAATCGTTTGGTACGCCACAATGAATTCAATACACGTTTCCTTCGCTTCACCTGCAAGCAGAGATAAAATTCCCCCGCCTTCACAGTGAAAGGTTTTACTGGATATGCTCGCTAGTGCCTGCGTTCTCAGTTCTTCATTTTCAATCATTTCTGCATGAGCCCGCCACTTTTTTAGCTCCTGATGAACTAGCGGAAAAATATCTTTATACACCTTCGTCATCAGTGCAAAAGGACGTTCTGGTACTGACAAATCAATCCACCCCCAACTTAAGCTCACAATCAAATATATTGATCAGTAAAGGCTCTTGCCGCCTTAAACACATCTTCTCGCTCGGGCTCATTAAAAATTTCATGATAAAGCCCTTCCCATTCACGGTATGATTTATTGGTTGATTCAATGCCATTGAACCATTTCATCACTCTTGTTTTATCTACAATCTTGTCATCGCCTGCCTGCATGAGCAGGAGTGGAATCGACCGAAAAACATTCGTAGGCTGCATCGCCGCATCGATATTTTTCACCAGTTCTCGATACCAGCGAACCGACACCTTCGTCACATAAAGCGAATCATTGGAATCTGCCTCTATCACATCTTGATTCCGTGTAGCAAGTTCGATCGACAGCCCAGATTCGACTTTAAAAGACGGCGCCAGCACATTTAGCCCTTTTGACGCAAAATCCATCAGCTTCTTCGGTTTAAATTGCAGACCTAAACAAGGTGATGATAAAATAAGGCCATCAATCTTCGTATGGGTATACTGCTTGAACCATTCAATCGAAATCAGTCCCCCCATACTATGTCCAAGTAAAAATGTCGGAAGTCTGAACGACTTCGCATGTTCAATCCATTCATCCACTGTATCAATGTATTCTTGAAAAGAACGAATGTGGCCTCTCGCACGTGTCGATGTCCCTTGCCCAGGCAGATCACCCATGACGACGTGATAGCCTGCATTTCGCCACATTTCGATCAGCCATTTATATCGGCCATGATATTCACTAGCACCATGTACAATGACAATTGTACCAACCGGTCTTTCAGCATGCCAAGTCCACAAAGTAAACACCTCACAAATGTTGTATTAAGAAAGGAAGTCGAAAAAGTGATTTATCCATATCATCAGTTTACACCTGAGATTCATGAATCGGTCTTTGTTGCAGAAAACGCCACCATTACAGGTGATGTCACAATTGGAGAATATTCAAGCGTTTGGTTCCAAACGGTCATTAGAGGCGATGTAGCTCCTGTCAGAATTGGAAAAAACGTCAACATTCAAGACTTATCCTGTCTGCATCAAAGTCCTGGAAAAACACTTCTTATTGAAGATGGTGCTACCATTGGACACCAAGTCACATTACATAGCTCTATCATTCGAAAAAATGCCCTCATTGGCATGGGATCCATCATTCTCGATGGTGCGGAAATTGGCGAAGGAGCCTTTATTGGTGCAGGTAGCCTTGTCCCGCAAGGAAAAGTCATCCCAAAAGGTTCACTCGCTTTTGGCCGTCCAGCCAAAGTCGTTCGCCATTTAACAGATGAAGATATCCAAGACATGGATCGTATCCGCAGAGAATATGTAGAAAAAGGACAATACTATCGTTCCCTTTTATCGCGTTAACATCATACATGTATCTTCACTTTATCATGTTTTTTTCAGGATATTAAGCAATAACTGTGTACCGCTTGTTATTTTACCCTTTTCCCCCACTTTCTATCATGACAAAAAAGGTTTTCAGCACAAAGCTGAAAACCTTTTTCATTAGCTAAAAATAACTTCTTTCGGCTGGTGATTCAACTGCTCTGGATCAATGCTGCGCTCTACATAGATGCTATGCCAGATCATAAAGATCAGGACAGTCCAAATCTTACGGCTATGATCTGCTTTTCCAGCACAATGATCATTTAATAAATCAAGAACATATGCCTTGTTAATGTATTCATCTGTCTGACTGTTTTTAATGATATCTTTCGCCCAAGCGTTCATCTCATTTTTCAGCCAATGACGAATTGGTACAGGGAAACCTAGTTTTTTACGGTTTAACACATGGTCCGGTACAATGCCTTCTGCTGCTTTACGCAATAAATATTTCGTTGTGCCGTCTTTCGTTTTCAGCTCTTCTGGAATTTTAGAAGCTGCTTCAAATACGACCTTATCAAGGAATGGAACACGAAGCTCAAGAGAATTCGCCATTGTCATCTTATCTGCTTTCAGCAGGATATCCCCGCGCATCCACGTATGGATATCAACATATTGCATTTTGTTAATATCGCTGTAGCCTGCACTTTCCTCGAAGTATGTTTTCGTCACGTCACGATACGTGATGTTCGGATCATACTGCTTTAAGAGGTTTTTCTTCACTGGCTCTTCAAAGATTTTAGCATTGCCGATATAACGTTCCTCTAATGGCGTACAGCCGCGAACGATAAAGCTTTTCCCTTTCATTCCTTCTGGCATTAAACGAGCCAGACGAAGAAGAAGCTTTTTCAGCATGGATGGTACAGATTCAAAAGGCTTTAGAGATAGCGGCTCACGGTAAATATTATATCCACCGAACAGCTCGTCTGCTCCCTCACCTGAAAGAACAACTGTGACTTGTTTTTTCGCTTCTTTTGCTACGAAATACAATGGAATCGCCGCTGGATCAGCCAAAGGATCATCTAAATGCCAGACGATCTTTGGAAGCTCATTCATATATTCCTCAGGAGAAATCACAGCACTAAAGTTTTGCAATCCCAGCTTATCAGCTGTTTCTTTTGCTACATCTACCTCACTGAATCCATCCTGCTGGAAACCAACAGAGAATGTCTTCAGTTCAGGGTGAAATTCCTTTGCGACCGACACGATGAAAGAAGAATCGATCCCACCTGATAGGAATGAACCAACAGGCACATCACTTCTCATGTGGACTTTTACAGAATCATAGATAGCATCACGTACTTCTTCTACTAATTTCTGCTCTTGTGTTTGTTCAGGTTTGAATTGAACTTTCCAGTAAGTCTTAAATGCAATGTCTTGGCCTGGACGCAGTGTAAACTGATGACCTGGCTCAACTTTGTGCACTTTTTGATCAAGTGTATTTGGCTCAGGAACGAACTGAAAAGACATATACTGCTGCAAAGCAGTCTCATCAAATAAAATGTTCTCATTCACAGCCATTAAGCTTTTGCGTTCAGAAGCAAAGTACACTTGGTCATCCATTTGTGTAAAATAGAGCGGTTTAATGCCGAAAGGATCTCTTGCGCCATATAATAACTGCGCTTCTTTATCCCAAATCAAAAATGCAAACATCCCGCGAAGCTTCGATGCCGCTTCTTCTTTATAGTGGCGATATGTGGCAAGAAGGACTTCCGTATCAGAATCTGTGCTGAACGTATAGCCTTTTTTCACAAGCTCTTCTTTCAGCTCCACATAGTTATAAATTTCTCCGTTGAAAATAATCCAATATTTTTCATCTTCATAAGAAAGCGGCTGCTTTCCGTGTTCAACATCTATAATACTTAAACGTCTAAATCCAAATCCTACATGCTCATCATGAAAGTACCCCTCATCATCCGGACCTCGATGAACGATGAGACGATTCATTTGCTTAATTAACTCTTCCTGCTCAGTAGTTTCGGACAATGGACGGTGATTAAATACACCAACAAACCCACACATATTATTGCCTCCACGTTATGTTATTTCTTAAAAGTAGACCTATAATTAGACAGTATTTTGTCCAATTTTGTTTCACATTTTTACGCTTTTTGTAGAATTTTTTTTAATCAAAAGGAAAACCGCTTAAAATAAGCGGTTTTGTATGTTGTTATTCTCCTAATGCTTCCTTGCGAAGCGTGTCGGCTTTATCCGTTTTTTCCCATGGAAGATCCAAGTCATGACGGCCAAAGTGACCGTATGCAGCGGTTTGTTTATAGATCGGACGACGTAAGTCAAGCATTTTAATAATGCCAGCTGGACGAAGATCAAAGTTTGCACGTACCACTTCAATTAATTTCTCTTCAGAGGCTTTTCCTGTTCCAAATGTATCAATTGAAATGGAGACAGGCTGTGCAACACCAATTGCATAAGCAAGCTGCACTTCACATGAATCTGCAAGACCAGCTGCTACGATGTTTTTCGCTACATAGCGAGCCGCATATGCTGCCGAACGGTCAACCTTCGTTGCATCCTTACCAGAGAAAGCACCTCCACCGTGACGAGCATACCCGCCATAAGTATCAACGATGATTTTACGTCCAGTTAAACCAGCATCCCCTTGAGGTCCACCGATAACAAAGCGGCCTGTTGGGTTGATGAAGTATTTTGTTTCTTCATCGATCAGTTCACTTGGAACGACAGGGCGGATGACATGCTCTTTTAAGTCGCTTTGAATTTGTTCAAGCGTCACTTCTGGTGCATGCTGTGTAGAAATAACCACCGTATCAATACGAACTGGTTTGTTTTGTTCATCATATTCAACTGTTACTTGAGTTTTTCCGTCTGGACGAAGGTATGCAAGTGTTTCATTCTTGCGTACTTCTGTTAAACGGCGAGATAATTTATGTGCAAGAGAAATCGGCAGTGGCATAAGCTCTTCAGTTTCGTTGTTTGCAAAACCAAACATCAGACCTTGGTCACCTGCACCGATCGCATCAATTTCTTCTTCAGTCATTGTTCCTTCACGTGCTTCAAGCGCTTTGTCTACACCTTGCGCAATATCAGCAGACTGTTCATCAATTGATGTAAGAACCGCACATGTTTCCGCATCAAAACCATATTTCGCACGTGTGTAGCCAATTTCCTTAATCGTGTCACGCACCGTCTTTGGAATGTCGACATAAGTAGACGTTGTAATCTCACCGCTTACTAATACGAGACCGGTTGTTACAGAAGTTTCACAGGCAACACGTGCATTTGGATCTTTCTTTAAAATTTCATCCAAAATGCTGTCTGAAATTTGATCACAGATTTTATCTGGATGTCCTTCGGTCACTGATTCTGAAGTAAATAAACGACGATTTTGACTCATAATGGCTATTTCCTCCTGTACAAGACCACATCATCCCAAGATGAGGCCTCCAATATGATACGGAACTCGTTCCCTCTTATATTTCAACATGTTTATATTAGAGATGTTATTGGCAATTTGTTCATATGATATCCCAAAAATAAAAAAACCATTTCCTTCATTGCGAGGAAAGGGTCTGAGATCGCATGCCTTTCACTCTTATCGCTCAAGGTGTTCTTGTACCTTGCATCAGGTTAGCACCTTGGTTTCTCAGCATGTTCATGCCTTTTTCATAAGAAACCGGTTGCTGGGCTTCATCGGGCCTGTCCCTCCACCAACTCGGGATAAGAGTATCCGTTCAATAAGATATCTTATCTTAAACCCTTGCGTCATGTCAATGGTTCATAGGAATTATCTCCCCTTTTTTTCACCTCATCATTAGCATCACCAAAAAGCATATTTTCATAGCAGAAATGAAAAAACACACACAAAAATGTTTAAATAGTATAGACTATTATTATCAATGTGTTATACTAATCAAAACAAACAAATTCAACGGTAAAGGAAGGGTTTTTTTATGAACTCAGTGGATTTAAAAGAAGATTTGCAGTCATTGCTCTCATTAGAAAATACGCACCAAAATTTATCTGTTCCGAAACTTGTTGAAAAGATTTTGGCACGTAATGAAGGCGTTTTAACTTCAACTGGTGCTGTGCGCGCCACAACGGGTGCCTACACTGGACGTTCGCCTAAAGATAAATTCATCGTAAAAGAAGAAAGCTCTGAACATAAAATTGATTGGGGTCAAGTCAATCAGCCGATCTCGAAAGAGGCATTTGATCGTTTATATACAAAGGTTGTGTCATACTTAAAAGAACGTGATGAACTATTTGTCTTTGATGGTTTTGCCGGTGCTGACGAAAAATACCGTATGCCAATTACAGTTGTAAATGAATTCGCTTGGCACAATCTTTTTGCAAAGCAGCTATTCATCAGACCTGATGGATCAACACCATCATCAAACGAAAAACCTTTCACCATCTTATCTGCACCTCACTTTAAAGCAGATCCTGAAACAGATGGCACAAACTCTGAAACGTTTATTATCGTTTCTTTTGAAAAACGGACGATTCTGATCGGTGGAACAGAATATGCAGGTGAGATGAAAAAATCCATTTTCTCTGTTATGAACTACCTGCTTCCTGAACAAGATATTTTATCAATGCACTGCTCTGCTAACGTCGGTCAAGAAGGCGATGTTGCTTTATTTTTCGGCCTTTCAGGTACTGGAAAAACGACGCTTTCTGCAAGTGCAAGCCGCAAGCTGATTGGAGACGATGAGCACGGTTGGTCTAACACAGGTGTCTTCAATATTGAAGGCGGATGCTATGCAAAATGCGTGAACTTAAGTGAAGAAAAAGAACCACAAATTTACAAAGCCATCAGCTTCGGATCAGTGCTTGAAAATGTAGTACTTGATGAAGAAACACGTGAAGCAGATTATGATGACACATTCTTTACTGAAAATACACGTGCGGCTTACCCAATCGAAATGATTGATAACATCGTGAAACCAAGTATTGCAGGTCACCCATCTGCCATCGTCTTTTTAACAGCTGATGCATTCGGTGTTTTACCTCCAATCAGCCGTTTAACGAAAGAACAAGCCATGTACCACTTCTTGAGCGGTTACACAAGTAAATTAGCGGGAACTGAGCGTGGCGTGACGTCACCAGAAACAACGTTCTCTACTTGCTTTGGTTCACCATTCTTACCACTTCCTGCTCATGTCTATGCTGAAATGCTTGGTAAAAAAATCGATGAGCACGGCGCAAAAGTATTCCTTGTGAATACAGGCTGGACTGGCGGCGGCTACGGTACGGGCAAACGAATGAATCTTGCTCATACAAGAGCAATGGTGCAGGCAGCGATCGAAGGCGATCTTGACAACGCTGAAATGATCACTGACGACATCTTCGGGTTACACATCCCGCTTCATATTCCAGGAGTGCCAGATGAAGTGCTTCAGCCTGCTAAAACATGGGACGATCAAGAGGCTTACAAAGAAAAAGCAAACTTCCTTGCAAATGAATTTAAAAAGAACTTCAAAAAATTCAGCCATGCAGCAAGTGATATTGAAGCAAAAGGCGGACCACTCGTCTAATCAAAAGGAAAAAGCTGAGGGATTCATTCCCTCAGCTTTTTTAGTTCGTTGAATGTAATGACACAAGACGGTATGTCACCTTCGTGATATTGTCTGTGAGCTCCAGCTTTTCAACATGTGCTGTCCCTGTTTTTTCTCCGTCTTTCGTTTTACGCACCTCAAGCGGAATATTTAATGGATAAATGCGGTACCCTTCCTTCATGAGCTCAAACACATTTTCTTCAATTCTTGTCTCTTTTCCTTTTGTGACAATCATTGTATTAAATTCAACAGGCATTCCCATAATGAAAATCCCCCTACTTTCTATATTTCTTTCTACCGTTTATTTTACCACATTTCCGCCTTTTCGGCTGTGCATCCATGTCGTCAACCGTCTGACAATCTCCCGGTTATGCTGTGGCGGGAAATAATGATGATATCCGTGAAAATACCATGTTTCCACAGACTTGCCATGCTGACGCAGGGCATCTTCTAATAAATACGCATGCTCAATGGATACATTCTCATCCAGCTCCCCATGAATGATTAGGACAGGTGCTTCAATTTGGTGCACATGATTCAAAGGCGTTCTAGCCTCATATGCTTCTGGTACCTTATGCGGAGGACCTCCTATCACACGCTTCATCATTCTTCTCATATCCACACGTTCTTCATAGGTGAGCTTCATATCACTTACGCCTCCCCATGTCACAAAGGAAGCGGCCTCATGCTTCATTTCAACAGCGGTCCATATGCCCATAATTCCGCCGCGGGAAAAACCAAAGATATGAATGCGCTCCTGCTTCACCTTTTGATGATGTTTCAACAGCTGAAATGCAGCAAATGCATCTTTCCGATCTTCTCCGGCAAAATCCTCGTTCCCTTCGCCTCCTTGATTCCCTCGGTAGAAGGGCGCAAAGACGACAAACCCTTGCGCAGCAAATTGCACAATTCGGCCAGGTCTAACCATTCCCACATTTTTAATGCCGCCCCGTAAATATAAAAAACCGTCATAGAGACCTTCTCCGGCCGGTTCAGCGAGCAGCCCCTTCATCCGAAGTCCATCGGCCTCATATGTCACTGTATATAAGTGAATATGCGGATGTGGCGACGGGAACCTTCTCTTTTCCACAATCACTTGAATTCTCTCCTTTTCATTCGGTGTTACGTCAAATGCTTGATAATGGCCTCTGCGACGAGCTGTCCTGATTTTGTCACCATCGGAGTGCCGCCGCCTGGATGACTTGTGCCGCCAACAAACCAAAGTCCTTCAATATCCTTTGATTGATTATTGATGCGAAAAAACGCCTGCTTGAACGAGTTTGACGACATGCCATAAATGGCCCCATGATACGCTCCCGTTTTTTGCTGCAAATCAAACGGCGTTTGTACCGCTTCAAATTCTACAAGCTGGTCAAGATCAAAGAGACCCTTTTCCTTTAGTTTTGTTTTCATATGCTGGCCATATGTCTCCTTTAGCATGTCCCAATTTTGTTCTTTTGTCACATATGGCGCATTGGCTAATACAAACAAGTTACTTCTTCCTGGCCCTCCGCTTAAAGCTGGCTCTGAATGACCTGAATAACAGATGTAAAGCGTCGGATCATGAGGAAGCTGTTTTTTCTGAAAAATATCCTTGAATTCTTGTTCATAATTCTCTGGAAAAAACACGTTGTGATGAGACAGTTGTTCATAGACTTTAGGGACGCCCAACAAAAGAACAAAACCTGATAACGATGGCTCAATGTTTGCCAGTTTTTGATTTCCAAAGCTCGGGCGGTCTTCTTCATCAATTAATTGACGATAAACAGTCAGTGCATCTGCCCCCGCAATGACTTGATCTGCTTCATATAACTGCTGATCCGTTTCAACTCCTTGGATTCGCTTATTCTTTACATGAATCTTTTTGACTGATTCATTGAGATGAATTTGGACACCCAATTCCTTTGCCAGTGTCTCAAATGCCTCAACTAAACGATATGTACCGCCCTTGATACCATAAATGCCTTTTTCTCCTTCTAAATAAGCCATCATATTAAAAATAGCAGGTGCCTCGTATGGAGAAGAGCCAATGTAAGTCGCATACCGGCCAAACATCGCCAATGTATGAGGATGACGAAAATATTGACGCAGCAAGCGCTGAACAGATGTAAAAGGTTTGACAGCAAGAAGGGCTTTCATTAGCTTGACATCCGCTTTATCCTTCCAGGTCAATAATAAACGATTTAAAAACTGATCCTCTGCCATTTGAAAAAGCTTCTTCGATTCCTGTAAAAATGCCCGGTATTGCTGTGCATCCTCTGGACTAAAAACTGCAATTTGTGATTCCATTTGCTCAATATCTGGCGTAAACTCGACCGTATGTCCATCTGAAAAAACATTTTTAGTAAGGGGGAATATCGGATAAAACGTCACATAATCCTCCATTCGTCTATGACAGGAGGTAAATACTTCCTCAAAATACGCCTTCATTGTAATGGTACTCGGTCCTAAATCAAAAGAGTAGCCAGACGCTTGATGGCGCTGTAATTTCCCGCCTAATACAGCTTCTTTTTCTAAAATGGTGACCTGGAAACCGCGTGACTGTAAGCGAATCGCAGCCGATAACCCGCCAAGTCCGCCGCCAATAATGATCACTTTTTTCATTCGTACCTTCTTCCTTTCCATTCATAGCCTTCTTTTTTCAGCCCAATTTTCATAGAAGCAAAACCAATGGCAATCAGGCTCATGATACTGACAGGCAATAAAAAGGCCATCGTAGACGTTCTTCCATTTTCGATATCAATGATCGCTTTAATGGATACACCCAGCCCGTAGCAAAGAAGGGCTAAACAGAGATCGACCACATCAAAATGAATCAGTGCGATCATAAAGCAAATAACAGGAACTACATAAAGGACGGAGTATAAACAAAAGACACTGCTTAACAAAGCAATGTTTCGATTCACTCCCGGGAACAAATTTTTCCGATATCCTTCCCATACTTCCTGTCCACTCTCATACATTCTCATGTAGACAAAAGAATGAATACTTGCCAGTGTGAACGGAAAGCCCTTCTCTTTCACTCGTTTAGCCAAAGCCATATCATCCACAAGAGAATCCTTGATCGCTTCATGACCACCTATTTCGTGATAACAGTTCTTTTCAATGGCAATAAAGCCGCCATGTGCTGCGGCAAAAGCAGGATGTTGAGATGTTCTGACCCACTTCACTGGCAGATGACAGCCAATCGTAAACATCATCATAGGAACGACAAGATGCTCAAAAGGCGTTCCCGTTTTTTGCTCTGGGAAACCTGAAAGCATGCCCGTTTTTTGTATGCATAACTGCTTGTACACCGCTTCAATAGCTCCTTGTTTTAAGCGGACATCTGCATCTAAAAATAACAGCCAATCAGAAGATGCTGCCTCAGCAAGCTGGGAACAAGCATATGATTTTCCAAGCCAGCCGCGCTTCAATACTTGACCTGACTGAACGCGAATCCATGGATATGTCTCTGCGAAGCCCTCTGCAATCATTCTCGTCTGATCTGTCGAGTGATCATCCAGCACGATCAACTCTTTCGGATGGAGACGCTGATCAACAATCGACTGAAGGCAGGCTTCCAGCCGTTTTTCTTCATTTCTCGCTGGAATGAGGATCGATAATGAAATGCGTTCATCAGGTGAAAGAGATGCCGGCTTGAGTACAGGAAATTGCTTCATATTCCAAATCGTAAACATCAATTGGCAGAGCAGCAAAACACTGATGACAATTAAGAAGATCGCCATGTTTTCACCCACTTTTTAAAGGAATCAAACGCATCACTAGTTGACCGGCTTGTCCTTGTCACCTGCCTAAAATGTTCGTTTGTTGAAAAATCTGGATCAGCAATAACCTGTGCTTGATGTGCGTTTAACTGTGTTTCAAGCAGGTCTCCGAGTAAACTTGTTACTTCCTTACTCCGAAGTGATCGGCCAGCTACCAGGACATCTTCTCCAAATTCAACCGATACCGTCGGTTTTTGAAATTGATTAAATGTATAATGCAGCGTCACAGGTTTGATGACGACCTGCTCAAATTGCCTGACTAAAAAAGAAGCTCCGCCTTCCAGTTCAAGCGGCCTTATGTCTTGGTGCATAATTTTCCCCTGCGGAAAGAGCCACACAGCCCCGCCAGCCTCCATCTTCTCCTTTGCGGTCATTAATGCCTGCTTGACACTTTTCAGCTTCTCTTTATGAACTGGAAATGCACCAAGTTTTTGAAAAAAAGCATATTGCTTTAACTGCTTCTCTTCCATCATCATGGCATGATCCAGCTCAGACATTTGTTCTATTAAAAGAAAAATGATCAGTCCATCCCACCATGAACTGTGATTAGCAAGATAAAGAACAGGATGCTTCTCCTTTGGGTCAACCGTACCTTTCATCATGACACAGCGAAAATGTTTGTTCAGTAAATATCGTTCAAGATAAAAATAAAAGAGTCGTCTAAACGATCGGTTTTTGTCGCTTTCTTTCAAATCGAACCCTTCCTTCACACAAGATGACAATGATCAGTGCTAAATAAAAAATGACATCCAGCCCGCCCTTTAATGCTAAAAGACCAAAGAAGAACACCATGGCCTGATAAATACGCCCATTCCAGCGCAATGCCTGCTGATCAATTGATATAAGCGGGAACAGAAATGAAAGTCCTGCTCCAATGATACCCCAGCTGACAAAATTCTCAAAAGGGATACCAAAGAAACCTCCGCCGTCATACCACACCCAAAACTTTCGTTCAGCCGCTACCGGATCTAATATGAGATCAAGCAGTACAATCCATATACCCGTTTCGACGGCTCGTTTCCACTTCGATTGTTGTCTTGATAAAAAAAGACTATTTAAAAACACACCAACCCATGCAAAAGCGATCGTCAAAGGCACTCCCGCCACAAGAAATCCAAGTGTCGGATAATAATCATAGGCCCCAAATGGAAAATCAGTTGTGATCCCCACCCATTCAACTGTAAACGTCAACACACCCACAATGGCTGCTCTTACGATCACAAAGCTCCATGCCCCGTAAATATTTCGGCCAATCTCAATGACGCAGCAGGCGTAAAGCACAAGAAAGATACCATTCGCAAACTGAAGCCATGCCGGCACTTCAAAAAAGACCATTAAAATAAGACCTACTACATACCAACCAACAAATACCCAACTCAATCTATACACGAAACCGCTCCTTTATTTCTGCCAAATTCAAGAAAGCATTCATGCTTCTAGTATAGAAAAAAAGACACGTTCTATAAATAAACAATGCGCTTCTTATTTCATCTAGGCACTCACCAAAAATCCCTTTTGACATACTTTAATTAGTGATCTAGAACAAAGGAGGCGAATTACTCTTGAATCGTTCCATTAAAGTCAGACTGGCATTCATATTCGTTGTCCTGCTCTTTATTCCATTTGTCGCCTGTAAAAAAGACCAAGAGCAGACCGTACAAGTAGCCGAGGTGACCCATTCGGTCTTTTATGCACCGCTTTATGTCGCCCTATCCGAAGGATTTTTCAAAGATGAAGGCTTAGAGGTTGAATTAAAAACCACTTGGGGCGGCGATAAAACAATGACAGCTCTCTTATCTGGCGGCGCTGATATCGCTCTGACCGGATCTGAATCTTCTATTTATGTGGAAGCACAAGACACGAAAGACTCTGTCATGAACTTTGCACAGCTGACACAAACAGACGGTACATTTCTTGTTTCAAGGGAAAAAATCAATCAATTTTCTTGGGATCAATTGAAAGGAAAAGACTTTCTCGGACAACGGAAAGGCGGCATGCCGCAAATGGTCGGTGAATATGTCCTGAAAAAAGAAGGCATTGATTTGAAACAAGATCTTCGCATGATTCAAAATATTGATTTTGCCAACATTTCAGGTGCTTTTTCCTCTGGAACTGGCGATTTTGTACAGTTATTCGAACCGACAGCTTCCTTAATTGAAAAAGAAGGCAAAGGGTACATTACCGCCTCCTTTGGTGAGGCTTCCGGCAAGGTGCCTTATACCACCTTTATGGCAAAGAAGAGTTACCTTGAAGAAAACAAAGAGACAGCTGAAGCCTTTACTCGTGCCATTTACAAAGCGCAAAAATGGGTCAAAGCAAAGAGTCCAGAGGAGATTGCCAAGACAATCCAATCTCAATTTCCTGATACAGACCTTGATGTCTTATCAACAGCTATCAAACGCTACAAACAGCAGAACTCCTATGCAACAGATCCCCTTCTAAATGAAGAGGAATGGAACAAATTACAGGAAATCATGAAGGCAAGTGGTGAACTACCGGAATTTATCCCGTACAAACAACTTGTCGATTCATCCATTGCCAAGAAGGTCACAGATCACAAATAGAACAGGAGGTAGCACATGTCTTTCCTTCAAATTGACCATGTGACCCACACGTACTTCTCTTTAAAAGAAAAAACAACGGCCATACAGCACATCAATATGGAGATCACTCAAGGTGAATTCATCTCATTTATTGGTCCTAGCGGCTGCGGGAAAACAACCTTGCTTTCCATCATCGCAGGCATTACGCCACCCTCTGAAGGTCGAATTTTAATCGAAGGAAAAGAACCGAATCAACAGGAGCATCAAATCGGTTATATGCTCCAGCAAGATTATTTGTTCCCATGGAAAACGATCAAGGAAAATGTCATTCTCGGGTTAAAAATTGCAAAACAAGATTCACATGAAGCCACCTCAGCTGCCCTTAGCTTACTGCCAAAGCTTGGACTCAATGATGTCGAAGAAAAATACCCGAAGGAGCTGTCAGGCGGGATGAGGCAGCGTGCGGCTCTCGCCCGAACGCTTGCAGTTGATCCCGGCCTGCTTCTGCTAGATGAGCCATTTTCAGCACTAGATTACCAGACGAAACTGACATTAGAAGACCTCGTCTTTCACACATTAAAAAACTACCAAAAAACGGCTGTTCTTGTCACGCATGACATCGGCGAAGCCATTGCGATGAGTGATCGCATTTTCTTATTCTCAAAGCATCCCGGCTCTATCCAGCGAATGTTTACCGTTCCCGATGATCTGAGGACGCTCTCTCCTTTTGAAGCGAGACAGACAGCAAGTTTCCAAGAGCTCTTTCAAACGATTTGGAAGGAGCTGAAGACAGTTGAAACACAGTGATCTTTTACATGAAGCCTATCGAAAAAAAGTTCGAATGGAAAAACGCATGACGCGAGTCTACCAGTTGATCATTTTCGCCAGTTTCTTTTCACTTTGGGAGCTTGCGAGCCATTTCAGACTGATTGACCCGCTCATTTTCAGTTCACCATCTGCCGTCTGCCAATTGTTTGTACAAAAATTATCAGATGGTTCATTAATTAATCATATGAGCATTACGCTATTTGAAACAGTGCTCGGCTTTCTACTTGGTACTTTTTGCGGCATTTTATTAGCCGCCGCCTTATGGTGGTCCACCCGTCTTGCAAATGTACTTGATCCTTATTTGGTTATTTTAAATGCGATGCCGAAAGTCGCTCTCGCCCCCATTTTAATTGTTGCCCTTGGACCAGGCATGATCAGCATTGTCGCGATGGGTGCCATTATCAGTGTGATCATTACCACCATCGTCATTTATACAGCCTTTCAAGAAGTCGATGAGAATTATTTAAAAGTCATGAAAACCTTTGGCGCGAAAAAAAGAACGGTCTTCCGTGAGGTCATTTTACCAGCAAGTATTCCAACGATGATCTCTGCCATTAAGGTCAATGTTGGTCTTTCTTGGGTTGGGGTCATTGTGGGAGAATTCCTTGTTTCCTCAAAAGGACTCGGCTATATGATCATCTATGGCTTTCAAGTCTTCAACTTTACACTCGTGTTCTTAAGTCTTTTCATTATCGCCGTCTTCGCCACCATCATGTATCAGCTTGTTGAATGGCTGGAACGCCGTTTTCTGCAAAAATAAAAAGCGCAGGGTCATTTCCCTGCGCTTTTTTAACGAATCAAACCGTTCTTTTCTAAATAAGCAAGACTTTGTCTCAAGACATCATCTTTCATAATAAAACTGAAATTTTTATTTTTTGAGATGGATCTTGGTAAGTCTGCGAAAAGAACGGGTCCTTTCGTTTCAAAATACGTGTCCTGCTTGACGAGCCTTTCAATATCGGCGAAATAAATATTTTTGACAATGACTTTCTCTCTGCCAAGCACCTGATATTGACCAATATACGTTAATTCACGAACAACAGCACCCGTCTCTTCGTGAATCTCTCGTATAGCGGCTTGATCTGCTTCTTCATTTGGCTCTACTTTCCCTCCAGGAAACTCGTAGCCTCGATCCTCATGTTCAGTAAGTAGCCATTTTCCTTGATAGCGGCAAATAGCCCAAACATGCTTAGGATGACTTGAAAAAGGCTGCTCTTCAAAAGAGAGCTTGACCGTATTATGATAATAATCTTTAAATACATGCATCTGAAATCCCTCATATCCTGTCCTTGCTTCTTGTAAAACATCATACCACAGATCACATTTCTCTGAAGAATTTTTATGAAAAGTGAAACAAACGAGTGCTTCTATCTCGTCTGTATGTAAAATAAGTATTCTTGCTAAAACCTTTTTATCATCTCCATCCTCATCCCATTTTAATCATGAAACCTTTTGCCCATGATGACGTAAATCAATAAGTGTTTGTCCTACACAGACGAGGAGGAAACCAGCATGAGCATCACAAATGGATCAAAACAAGAAAATAACAAAGCATGGCCAATGAGGCAACATGAGAAAGAAGACGCTTCTCTTGAGGCAGTGAAGAAACACCTCATGAAAGGACAAAAGTTAGATTTAACAAAAGACAATCCAAATGTAGATCAAATTCATATCGGACTTGGCTGGGACTTATCTGGTCAGCCAATTGATTTAGATACGCAAGTGTTTCTTTTAAATGAAGAGGACAAGCTTCTGTCTCCAAAACACCTGATCTATTATCATCAGCAGCAAAGCTTAGATGGAGCTGTTCGCCATCTAGGTGATCATCAGGTCGGCGGAGGCCAGCGGGATAATGAGATCATCATTATGCAACTGAGCAGAGTCTCACCCGATATTCAGAAAATCGTCGTAACAGCCACGATACATGATGCACACGAGCGGGCACACCATTTTGGACAGGTGACCAATGCCTACTTGCGCCTTTCAGATCAAATCACACAACAGGAGATTTGTACCTTTCAGTTAACAGAAGATTATTCATTTTGTACATCCATCATTTGTGCTGAACTAACGAGAGTTGAGAACGAATGGAAAATCACCGCTACCGGACAAGGTACGACCCTTGATTTAAACGACCTATGCCGCATCTACGGATTCACATCTTGACAAAGAAAAGGAGCTGGCACAAATGGGATTTCATTTCAACACGATCGAAGAACTGACCTTACAAGCAGAAGGCAACGGGATCTTTTTTGCCAAAAAAGGCGCGATGATTGCCGATCAAGGCACATTTCAATACCGTAAACGATTACTTGGGACGAATAAAGGAAATGTTGTAAGCCAAGTATTTAATCATATTAGCAGAAAATTAACCGGTGAAAACCTTGAGATGATGGAAGTGACTGGGCAAGGCACTTGCTACTTGGCTGATTCTAGCGAGCATGTGACCGTCATCAATCTTGAGCCGAACGGTCCTTGGCAACATGTTAGCGTGGAAAGTGAAGATTTACTTGCCTTTACTGAAGAATGTCACTATGGCGTGACACCAGTAGGCGTTGGGATTATATCACAGAAAGGGCTATTTACTTCAAAGCTCTCGTATCAAGGTCACGGGGCGCAGGTTGCCATCAAAACAAATGGAAACCCGCTGATTTTAAAAGCACCTTGCCGTGTAGATCCTGACGCCATTGTCGCTTGGACGGGCAAAGCACCGAAAGTCAAATTAGATGTGAACTGGAAAACGTTCATTGGACAAACATCAGGCGAATCCTACTTGTTTGAATTTCATGAACAGGACCAAATTGTGATTATCCAGCCATCTGAACGAACATCTGGAATGCGGGTCGGGATAGATGATAACCGGTACAAACCCCAGAGTCAGAGTACCTCACACGAAATCACCAACTCACAGCAGGAAAATAGAGGCGGAATCAGTGATCTAATCGGCGGTATCTTACAGCCTCGAAAATAAAAGCATGTAGAATGTCTCTACATACTTTCAGATCGTTGACAAAAGGCTAAAATGAACTTTCTTTTAGCCTTTTGTCTTCTTTTCAGCGTGATAGAAAACCTTTGCAGTCTAGAAAAACGAGTACTGGCGCGGAGCGAATTTCACATTCATGAGCACCTGACAAAGAATGCGAGGGTTTGTCTACATGCTTTTTCAATTCATCAGTCCATTGCTCTCAATAAAGTTCTTTGTCTCTTCGTTACCGAGATCATGAATCATCGAGTAAATCTCTTTTCTTTTCCTGTCCATTTCGTCGTTTGGACTATCATAATGATATTCAAGAAATGGAACATGCGCCCGAAAGAAACCTTTCCAATCTGTCATATACTGTTCATCAAAATACTCTCTTAACTGCAAGATTTGGTCATCATCTGCTTCTATCTGAAATTGCCAAGCAGCCGCGTCTCTGTGCTGTGAGATTGATCCGTCTTGAACGGATACATAGTATGTGTGTGTCTCCATCTGATTCATCCTTTTTCCTTTAGTATGACCAGATATGAAGAAATTACGGCTTTTTGCGCAATTTATTTTTAATCATGTCTAACACATCAATAAACAACTGTGGAATGGGAATTCCGAGAGCTCTGGCTGTTGAGACAATCTGGTACGATTCATAAATAATATAAAAGATGAGCGCTAAATCCTTAATTGTCCCCCCAGTCTTCAGCATGACATCGAAGAAATGTGCCATGGATATTAAAGAGATCGTCACAACCTTTCGAACAAGCCTGGTCAAAAAACGCTTCATCGTAAGTTGTCCAGTCACAGATTCTCTTAGGCTTGAACAAATTAATTCTATAGCCATGAGTGTCACTAATATCATGAGTAAATATCCTGCTCCACCAAACAGAAAGCCCATTGCCGACAAACTGACTGTAAACAACGAAAAGATGCCTAAATCCTTGCTCACTTGGCATCAACATCCTTTCATAGTGGAACTTCTTACCTCAATAGTATATGCCGCATTTGATGAATAGCTTGGACGACAAAAAATAAAGGCATGGTCAGCTGTTCAAAAAATTCGTGAAGCGCATAAAAAGAGCCGCCTGTGACGGCGGCTTTCTTGGTTAAACTCTGACATCAATAAACGTAGCGTCTGAATCTTTGGGCTGAACAGCTTGAGGCTGCTGCTGCACTTGATCGAGCATCACCATGGCTTGGGCTGTGTTCGTGGCAAGCTGTGAATTCAACAAACTGATATTAAGTGTTTTTTGAATACTCGCCACTTGCTGGCTCATCATTCCTGCAATTGAGGACATCTTCTCCCCTCCCTTCCCTTTTCTCTTCGGCTGAAAGCCCCATCAATTCAATGGGCTGTCTGTCACAAATCCACAAAAAAAGAATGCCGATCTGTTTGATGATCGACATTCCTTTCACATTCGCTTATCCTAAGTATGCTTTTAGCATCCAGTTGTGTTTTTCAATGGATTGATGAATCGCAAGCAGCATATCACCTGTTGTTTCATCGCCAACTTCTGCAGCCAGCTCCATACCTTTCTTGAGTTCTTCTGCAATGTTAGAGAAATCATCATACAAATTTTTCACCATTTGCTCGGCTGATTCATTGCCTTCCGCTTCTTGAATGCTAGAAATTTCTAAGCACTCTTTCATTGTCGCAACAGGTTGTCCATTTAATGCGAGCATACGCTCAGCCAAATCATCGATATAAGTGGCTGTTTCTGTATATAATTCTTCGAATTTTTCATGGAGTGTAAAGAAATCTTTTCCCTTTACATACCAGTGATAGTTATGTAATTTTACGTAAAGCACAGTCCAATCTGCTACTTGTTTATTGACGACGTTTAATAATTTTTCAGACATGTTGATTCCTCCTTATGTAGTTGCGTTTAGTATGGGATTACCCTTTTTTTATTATACTGAAACCTGCCATCATTTTCTTCTATTTTGACCGCATGAAATATATGTTAATATGGAAATAAGGAGGGAGTTAGATGCTGTTACTTGGGATTATCAGCTTTATCATTATCTCAATCGTTGTCTTTTTATCACTGTGGACGACATCAAAGGCTTATGATTACAAGCATAAAGTCGATTCACCACAGGATGCTGAACCAAACCAACGTCCTAACCCAAAATAAAACCGCTTTCAATGATGTGAGGTATCTTCTTCTTCAGTAGATGAACTCTCTTTTTTCACATCACCTACATGGATGTTTGTCTTCGGCATATTATGCTGCTGTTTAGCTGTCACATGGACTTGTATGATATAAAGGCCATCTTGTTTGAAAGCTGTATGCAATTCATATACACCTTTCTCCTTTTTCTTTGGCTGAATCATCTTGCTGTTATCCTTGTCGCCATCTTTCCACACTTCAAATTGAACATCATCTGCATCATCAACAGGCGTATCACCATATGTGACAGCTGCTTTTACGATAACGTTTTCATTTTTCTCCACTTGCTCCGGCCCTGTTAGTTTGACTTCTAATAGCTCAGGCACTTCTCCCTTGTCATTGCTCGCTGCCGAGTTTCCACATGCACTAAGTAATGCGAGCATCAAAATGATTCCTACCATTTTCCGCATTCGTGTATCCCCCTTTTTTTACTGACATGTCCATTTTAACAAATATCCCCTATTTTAACAGCTCTCGTTTCATTTCATATAAAAAACCGGACATTCAATATGTCCGGTTCATCATCTTACTGATTATCCAAATACTTTTAATAGCTCTTCTTGATCCTGAGACAGCCAGAAACGCATTAAACGTTTTGCTCCTTCAAGATCATGAAGCTTCGCTTGACCGCACTGCTCTTCATTTGCAGCAGGAATTTCTGTTACTTCCACTGCATCTTTGAATGTTGCATCAAGCAGTTCAACGATCTCTCTTGGTGTCGGTGCACCGCTGACAACTAAATAGTAGCCAGTCTGGCAGCCCATTGGAGAAATATCGATGATATCAAAATGATCGTATTTCTCTGAGTGTGTTCTAATATTAAACGCAAGTAAATGCTCTAATGTATGAATCGTATCAGGTTTCATTGCCTGCTTGTTTGGCTGACAAAAACGGATATCAAATTTGTTCACTTCCCCATCTGATCCCACTTTATGAACGCCGCAATGACGAACGTAAGGTGCTTTTACAGCATTATGGTCAAGTTCAAAGCTTTCAACTGAAGGCATTAATCACCACTCCTATAATTGCAATTTCCTATATTATAACATATTGTTCCGACCAGTTTAGTTTATAAAACTTCCCTTCCTTGTCCTTTTTTCTTATACTGTGAAAAGACAGACAAGGAGGAACCTCTATGAAACAAATTTTTATCGGCATCATTCGCTTTTATCAAAAATGCATTTCCCCTCTAACACCGCCGAGCTGCAGGTTTTACCCCACTTGCTCAAACTACGGGCTAGAGGCGATCAAAACGCATGGCGCTTTAAAAGGCGGCTGGCTCACGATTAAACGAATTTTAAAATGTCACCCGCTGCATCCTGGAGGCATGGATCCGGTCCCGCCTAAAAAGGAAAAATAACTTACTTTTCTTCATAACCATTGACAACTAAGTCAAGCTTACCTGTCCCAGGATCAATGACAAGACCATGTACAGGCACATCAGATGGAAGAAGCGGATGATTTTTAACGACAGATACACTGTCTTTCACACTTTCTTCAACTGAGCTAAAGCTTTTGAGCCACTGTTGAAAATCGATTCCTGAGTATTCCAGTACTTCAATCCGTTTTTCTGGAATACCACGCTCAATGGCTTTATTTAAGAGTGTTTCGCTGTCTATTTTACTCATACCACAATCGTGATGCCCAATGACGTACACCTCGTCAGCATTCAATTCATAAACAGCCACTAAAATGCTTCGCATAATACTTCCAAATGGGTGAGAAACAAGAGCGCCAGCACTTTTGACAATTTTAATATCGCCATTTTTCATGTTCATGGCGCGTGGAAGCAGTTCAACAAGTCTTGTATCCATACATGATAGAATGACAGCTTTTTTCTGTGGAAACTTCGTTGTTGTAAACTCTTCATATCGCTTCTCTTCAATAAATTGTTGGTTATATTCGATGATTTCGTCTAAAAGTTTCATAAGTTTGTCCATTCCTTTTTCTTTTTTTAAAAATAAATATAGCACAATGTTTTAAATTTCGTCACGTTTTGACGTCTATTTTTTTAGAGGAAACATCTTCTGATGAAAATTTTTTATTTTCCTCTTTTCAAATCGTAATTATTACGATACAATAACTCAGGACATTAAATCGTAATCATTTCTATCTAATAGGTTGAGAGGAGACATTCTTAGATGAAAAAAATCTTTTTTATTTTAACAGCTGCTTTATTAGCGGTCGGTCTTGCCGCTTGCTCAAGCAGTGCGGGGACAAATGCTTCAAAAGGAAAAGCAGATGGGAAATTAACCATTTACACGACGATCTTCCCTATTCAAGATTTCACTGAAAAAATTGGCGGCTCTCACGTGAACGCTCAAAGTGTGTACCCTGCCAATGCAGATGCACACAGCTTTGAACCAAGTTCAAAAACGATGGTTGAAATGGCTGAAGGAGATGCCTTTATTTACAGCGGAACAGGTGCTGAAGCATTTGCTGATAAAACGGCTTCTACGTTAAAAGACCAAGGCGTGAAAACAGTGAAAGCAGCCGAAGGCATCAAGCTATTATCAACACAAGAAGAACATGCTCATGAAGAAGGGGAGGACCATGATCACGATCATGAAGGTGAAGATCATGACCATGATGGACACGACCACGGAGATAAAGATCCCCATGCATGGCTAGACCCTGTTTATGCACAGCAAATGGCAAAAAACATTAAAGACACACTCGTTTCACTAGATCCAGATCATAAAGACGAATACACAAAAAACTATGAATCACTAAAAAAAGAATTACAATCGTTAGATCAGGAATTCAAAACAACGTTATCTAAAGCAAAACATAAAGAAATTCTCGTTTCTCACGCTGCATACGGCTACTGGGAAAAACGCTATGGCATTGAGCAAATCAGTGTACTAGGACTCTCTGCTTCTGAAGAGCCTTCCCAAAAACAGCTTGAAAATATCGTACAACAGGCAGAAAAGCATCACATCAAGTATGTCATTTTTGAAAATAACGTCAGCAGTAAAGTATCAGATACGATTCGCAGTGAAATTGGGGCAAAAAGCCTTACACTGAAAAATCTAGAATCCATTACAGAAGATGATGCTAAAAATGGCGAAAGCTATGTCAGCTTAATGAAACAAAATTTAAACACATTAAAAACAGCTTTAAATGTTGAATGAATTCATGAATCCCGTGCGATCAGCCGGGGTTTTTTACTGCACAAAAAACACACCATGATCAGGTGTGTTTCTTTGTTTACATTTGATATTTTTTCTTAAACTGCTCCGCTCTGCCGCCTTTTTCTCCGAATTTTTGGCGTCCTGTATAAAATGGATGCGTATCAGAGCTTGTCTCTACTTTAATGACAGGATAAGTCTTCCCATCTTCCCACTCTACGGTCTCATGTGATGTCTTTGTTGATCTACTTAAGAAGCGATAACCGCTGTTTACGTCCATAAATACAACTTCATGTGAGGTTGGATGAATATCTCTTTTCAATGTCAAAACTCCCTTCATCATTAAAACGTAATGGTTACGTTTTATAGTTATATTCTACTCCCCCTTTTACAACTTGTCAAAAAACAAGCTTTCTTAGTCAGGAAGAATAATCTAAAAATGGTGGAGAATAATAAACACCATCAAAAGAGATGCGATAAGAAAGGCGGAGAAAAAATTGACTGATCTCGTTTTAGCTAGAAGTCTGTTCGGCACAACAATGGGCTTCCATATTATTTATGCCTCGCTTGGCGTAGGCATCCCGCTAATGATTTTGTTAGCTGAACTCATCTTTCAAAAAACGAAGGACCCGCATTATGCCATCATGGCCAAACGATGGACAAAAGCGCAGGCTGTTCTGTTAGGTGTTGCCATTCCAACCGGTACCATTGCTGGTACGCAGCTTGCCCTTCTATGGCCTGGTTTTATGGAGGTCATCGGAAAAGTCATGTCACTGCCATTTCAAATAGAAATTTATGCTTTCTTTATTGAAGCATTATTTATGTCTATTTATGTGTACGCAGCAGATCGATTATCACCAGCCATGCGCATCATTACCGTTATTTTCGTTGTCATTGGTGCAGCAGCTTCAGCGATTCTCATTACAAACGTACATGCTTTTGAAGGAACACCCGCTGGCTTTCAAATGGTCAATGGAGAAATAACGAATATCGAACCTTGGAAGGCATTTTTCAATCCTAGTTTTGTTGTAACTGCTACTCACGTAGTACTGTCTGCTTTTACAACAGGCGCTTTTGTCATTGCTTCTGTCGCTGCATTTAAAATGTTGAAAACAAGAAAAAACGAAAAGCTCTATACCTTTCATCGAAAAGCCCTTTTTCTTGGACTGATTGTTGGTGGACTTTTCTCTTTTCTCACAGCCTTAAACGGTCACGAATCAGCTCAGCTTCTATATGAATATCAGCCTGAAAAATTAGCGGGTGCTGAAGGATTATTTGAAACGCAATCACATGCGCCTCTAGCCATTGGCGGTTTTACTGATGCCAATACGCAAGAAATCAAAGGAGCTATCGAAATCCCTTGGGCACTTAGTTTTCTTGCAGGAAATAGCTTTGATACTGTGGTTAAAGGGTTAAATGATTTTCCTAGGGACGAGTGGCCGCCTTTATTTATTCACACATTATTTAACGGAATGGTCATTATCGGCTCATTGCTCATTTTCTTTGCTGTGTTAGCACTGTTTTACCGAAAAATTTTAAAACGCGATCATTATCCAAAATGGCTGCTTGTCCTTTATTTATTTGGCGGACCTCTTAGTCTTTTGGCGATTGAATTTGGGTGGATCTTTGCCTGTACAGGCCGTCAGCCATGGGTGATTTATCGAATGCTCAAAACCTCTGAAGTCGTCACATCATCAGGGTCTATCGGTACACTTTTCATCCTTTTTGCCATTGTCTATCTCATTTTAGGCATCGCAACTGTGATTGTACTGACGTACTACTTTAGAAAACATTCAATTGAAGAAGACTTACGGTTAACAGAATCTTAAAAAGGGAGCGATCTTGATGCAAATGGATGTAACAACTGATGCACTCATTGCAATCACCATCTTATGGGGATTCGTGTTTATCTATGCAGTGATGGCATCAATGGATTTCGGTGCAGGATTTTGGTCAATGATTTACATGAACAAAGAGCAGACAAAGGCCGCAAATATCGCAAATAAGTATCTTTCTCCAACTTGGGAAGTAACAAACGTCTTCATTGTGGCCATCGTCGTTGCCTTGTTTAGCCTGTTTCCAGGTGCAACATTTGTGCTAGGCACTGTTCTATTAATACCTGGCAGCATTATTTTGTTGCTTCTTGCACTGCGAAGCGGATTTCTCGTCTTCTCTCATTCACTGCCTAAAAAATATAGAAAAGCCGTGACATATATTTCAGGAATTAGCGGCTTTATTATTCCGTCCATCCTCATCATGGTTCTCCCCATTACACATGGTGGATTCATCTTTCAGGAGAATAATGTCTACTCATTAGATTTAGGATTGGTCTTTACAAGCGCAAATGTCTATTCTTTCGTAGGTTTTGCGATTTTCAGTACCCTTTTCCTCTCATCTTTGCTTTTAGCTGATTTTTCTAATGTTGCAAACGAAGATGAGGCTTATAACATTTATAGAAAAGGAGCACTGATTACAGGTCCACTTTCTCTCATGATGGCTTTCTTTATCATGCTCACACTGAGAAGTGAGGCCAATTGGCTGTTCACAAAAATGATGCAGAACATCCCGATCCTGCTTGTTTCTCTACTCATGTTTTTGCTTGCAGGTTTGGCTCTATTTTTACCAAACAGCCGCTTTAAACATCGGAAAGGGAGACCACGTTTAGCGGTTATCGCCATTACAATTCAATATTTCTTAGCAAGCTATGTGTATGGACATGCGCATTTGCCCTATATGGCCTATCCTGATATTACCATCATGTCTGGGTTTACAGATCCCGTCACATTTAGGGCATTATTTATTACGTATATTGTAGGGTTTATCATCCTATTCCCTGGGTTCTACTTCTTCTGGAAATTGTTTATGAAAGATAAGCGTTATATTCGTCAGGAAGATTAACATGAATGAACGCCCCTTACTTCGGTTACATTATAGATGAAAGACATACTCAAAAGGAGGTCATCTGTATGAGTCAAAAAATCCTTTGTGAAGTAAACAACTGTTCCTACTGGAATGCTGGAAATCGTTGTGGTGCAGATGCAATTTATGTCGTCAGCCATACAGGAAATACGGCTGAGAAAAGTGAAGAAACTGACTGTAAAACGTTTAAACCTCAAGACCTTTAAGTCTCATTAAAGGAGGCGCTTCGCTTTGAAAAACGATCGGCTTACTCAAACGTTTCTTGAAGAAATTCAGGACGCGGACGAGGCTGCATTTTATCAAGCAGCTCACTCCTTTTTAAATCTTTGGGATTATGAATACGGACATGTTTCCGACATGCCCAATGACATGCATCAGTATATTGGCCAGCTTGCTTACGACAGCGGGCTTGTAGAAGAGTAAGAAAGAGCGGATGACCGCTCTTTCTTTTTGTTCAGACAGGAAGGAAAAACTTTCCTCAACTATACAGTGGTTCTATTGATGGTGCAAATGGCGATTCATTCGTTTTCATTTCACAAAATCATGTTTTGTAAACACATCAATTTTATCTGAGAAAGAACGAAGCGCTTGATAATCAACTTCTACACCCATACCTGGAGAACGCGGTACTTCAATAAATCCATTTTCAACTTTAATTTCAGGAAAAATGATATCCTGTTCCCAATATTTCGACGATGCTGAAATATCCCCAGGAATCGTAAATTGCGGAAGTGATGCAAGTGCCACGTTTTGCGCGCGAGAAATGCCTGTTTCAATCATTCCACCGCACCATAACGGAATCTGCTGCTCCTTGCAGAACGCATGAATCTTAAGAGCTTCAGTCAGCCCTCCAACTCGTGAAGGCTTCACATTAATAATTTGACAGCTTCCAAGTTCTACAGCTTTTCTCGCATCATCTAAAGAACAAATACTTTCATCCAAACAGATTGGTGTTTTTAAATGCTTTTGCAAATGCCGATGATCGACAATGTCATCTGCGGCTAAAGGCTGTTCAATCATTAATAAACGAATATCGTCGAGCTGCTTCAGTTTGCTAATATCTTTTAATTCATAAGCAGAGTTTGCATCCGCCATTAACGGAAGGTGAGGGAAAGACTCCCTTATCTTTTGTAGAAGTCCAATATCTTGTCCCGGCTTAATCTTCACTTTCACACGCTGATAGCCTTGATCAACAAATTGCTCGATTTGCTGAATCATATCATCTATTGGTCCTAACCCCGCAACGACACCAGATGGAATTCTATCTCTAGTACCGCCTAAGACGTCACGTAAGGACTTATTTTCTCGCTTTGCATAAATATCCCACACAGCTGCCTCAATTCCCGCTTTGGCCATTCTATTGCCTTTAAAATGGTACAAGCTGTCTGGTATGTCCGAAGGATGTGTAAAAGATCGGGTCAGCACGTTCGGGATAAAGAAAGCCCTGAGCATGTGATAGCAGGTCTCGATGGTTTCTTCTGTATACCACGGAGAAGAGAAGGCAGATACCTCTCCCCATCCAGTTAATCCTGTTTGATCTTTGACCTCGACAATAATAAACTCACGCTCTGAAATGGTCCCAAGGCTCGTTGTAAATGGCTGTTTGAGTTTCATCGTGACATGATATAAGATCACACGTTCAATTTGAATCATCTAAAAACCCCTTTGATTTGAGTCTGTGCCTCTGCAATTTATTCGACGCATTCCTTGGCAGCTCATCCACAAAGTGAAAAGCGGCGGGCCATTTATACTTGGCTAATTGCGACTGACACAAAGCATAGAGCTCATTCTCCGGAATCTGCTCATCTGTCACAAGGAAGGCAGCAGGTACCTCTCCCCATTTTTTATCATATATACCCGTCACTCCGGCTTCCTTTACATTTGGATGTGTTAAAAGAACTGCTTCAATTTCTGCTGGATAAACATTTTCTCCGCCAGAAATAATTAAGTCTGACCGCCGATCAAGCACAAATAAGAATCCGTCCTCATCTACATAGCCAATATCACCCGTTTTCAGCCAGCCCTGATCAAATGCAGCAGCTGTTGCCTCTTGACGATAAAGGTAGCCTTTCATGACATTTGCACCTTTTACCATGATTTCACCATGCTCAAAAGGACGACACGGACGGTCCTCATCTTGAATCTTTAATTCACACCCAAAAAGGGGTTTTCCCGCTGATCCAAGCTTTTCCACACTAAATTCTGGCGCAAGTGTCACAATTTGCGAGCAGGTCTCCGTCATACCGTACGATTGAAACACAGGAAATCCTTTCTCCTTACTCTCTTGAAGCATCGCATAAGGCGCAGGGCCTCCGCCTAACAGCAGGCAGCGCAAAGAAGACGGACATTCTTCAAGTCCACTTAATAAACGGGACAGCATGGTTTGAACAACTGACAACATCGTCACTCGATGCTGTTCAATAGCATTCTTGACTTCATCGACATCAAACTTTTGATGAAGCACGACAGTCATACCGTATATGACAGATTTAAATATAGCGGATAAACCGCTTATATGAAAAAAAGGCAAGGCAATGAGCCAGCGGTCGTCCTCCCTGATCCCTAAATTCAATGCCGAGGAAACAGCACTATGAAAATGATTACCAAACGTTTGCTCCACCCCTTTAGGGCGTCCTGTCGTTCCAGATGTATACATAATCGTCGCCGTCTCATTTAAATCAATATCATGTACGACCTTCTTTTCCATATCATGATCTGCATCAGGTAAAGTCTCTATTGTATAAACAGGTAAATCACCATGATGCTCATTTGCATATGCAGGCTCTGTTAATAAAGCCATGACTTTCGCATCTTCCAGCTGAAAACGTCTCTCTGCTTTTGTTAACTTATTGTTCAATAACACAATCTTGAAGCCTAATAAAAAACAAGCGTGAACAAGCATGACCATATGAGGATGGTTGTTCATTAAAATCGCAACCGTATCCCCTTTTTTAAAAGAGACACGTGTCAGTCGATTCGCAAGTTGGTCTACATCATTCGCTAAATCACGAAATGTCCACTCTTTGTCTTGATAAATGAGTGCGACCCGGTCTGGCGTTAAATACGCACGATGCAGCAGCCAATTGGGTTGCTTCATCATGACACCTCCTTTTCATAAAAGAAAACAGCTCAGTCTGATGCACTAAGCTGTTTTCATCCATATCATTGAATCAAGGGAAACGAGGGAACTGACCGAAGTCTGGCTTCCGTTTTTCCTTAAAGGAATCGCGTCCTTCTTTTGCTTCATCTGTTGTGTAATAAAGAAGGGTCGCATCTCCTGCAAATTGCTGAATACCAGCTAATCCATCTGTGTCCGCATTAAATGCAGCTTTCAAGAATCGTAAAGCAGTCGGGCTCTTTTCTAGCATGTCCTCACACCACTTCACTGTTTCTTCTTCCAGCTGCTCTAATGGTACAACTGTGTTGACAAGTCCCATATCAAGCGCTTCTTGTGCATTGTATTGACGGCATAAGTACCAGATCTCTCTTGCTTTCTTATGACCCACAATACGTGCAAGATAGCCAGACCCATAACCAGCATCAAAGCTGCCCACTTTTGGTCCTGTTTGTCCAAAAATCGCATTGTCTGCTGCAATCGTGAGGTCACACACGACATGAAGCACATGTCCGCCGCCAATCGCATAGCCCGCAACCATCGCAATAACTGGTTTTGGAATGACACGAATTAAACGCTGTAAGTCTAGGACGTTTAGACGCGGAATTTGATCGTCTCCTACATAGCCGCCATGACCGCGTACTTTTTGGTCTCCACCAGAACAGAATGCTTTACCTCCAGCACCTGCAAGGACAATGACACCAACTTCTGAATTGTCACGAGCACGTGAGAATGCATCAATTAATTCACTTACGGTCTTTGGTGTAAAAGCATTATGTACGTGCGGACGGTTAATGGTGATTTTTGCAATCCCATTATATGTTTCATATAAAATTTCGTCATACTGACGCTCAGTTTGCCATTCAATAGCCATCAATATTTCCTCCTCTAATCTTGCGATAAAATAAACTCACTTACTATTTTACCAAAAAAATGTGGTTGTTCCACATGAACTGTATGCCCGGCATGCTCTGCTACTGTGAATTGACTGTATTCAAGCGCCTGCTGCATACGTTTGGCGATGTGACAAAACTTTTTATCAAGTGTTCCGCAAATGAGTAAAACAGGCTGTTTTATCTGCTTTAATGATTGCCACATAGACGGCTGTGAACCGGTTCCTATACCTTCTAAGCTGCGAGCCAGCCCGTTAGGATCGGCTTTTAGCCTTCCCTCTCTCAGTTGCGTTAGCCTGTCCGCTGGCAAGGATTTCTGCGAAGCAAACAGCGGAATGTTCTCCCAAAAATCCACAAACTGCGCTAATCCTTCATGTCTGATCTTTTGAGCTAGCTGATGATCATGATTCAGCCTCTCCATCCGCTCTTTAAAAGAGTTCAGCCCTGGAGATGTACTCTCAAGAATCAGTTTGTTTACACGTTCTGGATAACGGGAGGCAAATGATAAAGCAATACGCCCTCCCATAGAATATCCGAGAATGTTCACTTTGTGAAGCTTTAATTGATCTAAAATCTCAGCAAGATCTGCCAGCTGTTGGGACATTGCATATCTTCTTATACTTTTTGGTGAGTCTGTGCGACCATGTCCAAGCAAGCTGACCTGAATCAATCTCGTATGTTTTTCTGTATAAGTATTCAAAAAAGCCCAAGAAGCTGCACTCCCTGTAAAGCCATGTAAACATAACGTGGCATTTTCAGCAGATGGATTATGGTCTATCACCTCATACGCCACTCCATCGTGCATTCGTATTATGAGTGAAGGCATTCTTTTTTCACTTCCCTCAATATCTCGTCCATCATTTGGCGATGTTTGCCCACGCGAGAATGCCGGTCAGTTTCAATCTCAATTAAATGAAGCCCTGGTTCTTGGATATGCGCCAAGTACACATCTTTTAACTCTTCTTTCGTTGTCGGCTTCGAATAGGTTCCCCCATATAGCTTTGATGCATACTCAAAATTCAACCCAGTCGGCGTACCAAAGAGCTTTTCATAATACGGTTCATCGGATGCCTGCGGAAGGAAAGAAAAGATTCCTCCACCATCATTGTTTAACAATACAACCGTGAGCGGAATGTCCATTAGCTTAGCTGCAAGAAGACCGTTCATATCATGGTAAAAAGATAAATCGCCGATGACTAAAGTGATGGGTTGTTTCAAGGCTGCATATGTTCCAAGAGCTGTGGACACAACACCATCAATACCATTTGTTCCGCGATTCGCCATCATCCGAAACGGTTTTAACTGCGTTTCAAAAAAGGTATCGACATCTCGAATAGGCATACTATTTCCGATAAAAAGCACACTCTCTTTTGGCAAAAGGTGCTGCAGCTGACGATACACATTTCCCTCAAATGTCAGGTCCTCATCATTGTATTGATTTACATGCATTCTAAAAGAAGAATTGACACTCTGCCAGCGTCGTAAATAAGATGTATCCTGACGCTTTTCCGCTCTCATCAAGACTTCTTCTACAAAAGAGGCTGCATGACTTTCAATCATGTATGATGCGCTTAAACCAGGATCTCGATAACCACCCGCAGCATCGACGACAATCTGCTTCACTTCCGCATGCTTTTCTAGCCACTTAAATAAAGGCTTAGACACAGGCATCGGTCCAAAACGAATGACCATTTCAGGCAAGAGATGCTGCTGCAATGCCTCATCTTTTAACAAAGAATCGTATGCATCTATGATGTATTCTTCACTTTCATGTCCATTTCGCAAAAGAGAAAGCGGGTCAGCTAAAATAGGCAGATGCAAAGCTTTTGCAAGACGTAACACTGACGCCTGCTCTTCCGGCGAGTGAAGTTCACCAGCAACAATGATTCCTTTTGCCGCTTTGTTCATGATAGACACTAATTCTGACATAACCCGATCATCCGGACGAGCTTGACCTGCTGCTAAAACTTTGTTCGCAACTCCTTCTTCTCTATCAAAAGGATCAATAGACAAGTCAGGTAGCAATGGTTCTCTCAGCGGCACATTCACCTGAACTGGTCCCTTTGGCTCCTGCATAGACACATGACTTGCCCTAGCAGCAGTAGTTTGGACATACCGCAGCATCGTTTGGCTTTCTTCTGGCAAGGCTAAGTCTGTGAACCATTTAACAAACTTACCGAATAAGAATTGCTGATCAATCGCTTGAGGTGCCCCAACCTCCCTCAATTCGTGCGGCCGATCAGCAGTTAAAACAATCAATGGTACTCGGGAATAATGCGCCTCGACAACGGCTGGGTAAAAGTTAGCAGCTGCCGTACCTGATGTACAAATGAGCAGCACTGGGGTTTGACTCGCTTTCGCAAGACCCAGTGCATAAAAAGCAGCAGACCGTTCATCCACTAACACATGGACATTGATTTCTTGATGAGCAAGAGCGAGCATCGCAAGCGGTGTTGAACGGGAGCCAGGACAAACAACTGCCTCATTCACACCACTTTGCACAAATTCATCCATTAATCTGCCAATATATCTTGTCATGATTTGATTATTCAATAGGACGACCTCCAAGAGCAGACAGCATTGGTCTTAATTTCACTTGCGTTTCTTCATACTCTTGTTTTGCAAGGGAATCCTCTACAATTCCACATCCAGCAAACAAACGAACTTGGTCTTCCTCAATAAGACCTGATCGAATGGCGACAGCAAATTCTCCATTGTCCTTAGAATCAATCCATCCCACTGGCGCCGCATACCAACCGCGTTTCAACGGTTCGATTTCACGAATCACCTCTACCGCTTTTTCCTTAGGATATCCTCCAAGCGCTGGTGTTGGATGAAGCTGTTCAATTAATGAAAAGAGTGAACAGCTGCTTTTAATTTCTCCCACAATGGGTGTAAATAGATGCTGAATGTTTTTCGTTTTATAAAGACTTGGTTGATTTGGCTTATGCACATGATGGCAGTTTGCTTCAAATGCCTGCTCAATCATATTCACGACAATTTGATGTTCAATCAAATTTTTCTCATCATGAAGCAGTTCCTCACCTAGTGCCTGATCTTCTACTTCATTTTGACCACGTACAATGGAACCTGCCAAACACGATGAAAAGACTTCACCACCGCTTTTTTTCACTAAACGTTCAGGCGTCGCCCCGACAAATGCTTGTCTTCCCTGCTCTATAGCAAATACATAACTCGTTGTTTGATGTTTTAGTAATTCTGCTAATAGTGGAGCGAGTTCAATTTGATTTTTATAGTGAAGCAAGACTTCTCTTGCTAAAACAACCTTTTCATATTCGTTCACACGAATGTGTTCTGTCGCTTCATGGATTGCTTTCATCCATTCCTGGACATCTAACTCTTCCATATGAACAAGCTCAGCTTGTCCATGATTTCTGACAGGCAATGCATCAAAATTAGAAGCTTTCTGTTCTAATTCTTGAATGAGCTGATGAACATTCCCGTCCACCTCGTTCCATTCATTGATCGTTAGAAACGTGCCTTCTTTTGAAACAGTCAGCATCATCGATGGCACAAAAAAATGAGCCTCGCCAAATGCTTCCCAGTGACGCGCCTTCTCTTCATATGGATCAAATGAAAATCCTCCAAATAAAAGCGGACCAACTGCCGCTTGCTTTAACTCCTTCTCATCATGAAAATGGAACATATGCTGTTTCAGCTGCTCCCATTCTTGATGGACGATATTGAATCGTTCTTTGCCTTGCTCTGATGATTTAATCACGGCCGCTCTGCCAAGTCCAGAAAATATCATTTGGCTTTCTGGATCAGACCAAAAAAACCGCTCGCCTAAAAAATCCGCTTCGCCGCTTTGGAAAAAGGCAAGAGGATCCAGATCGTCAACTCTTCTGGAGTAGCTTATCAAAACAGCATGGTTGACGTTATTCGCTTCTTCTAATGTCGCAAGCGCTTCCTGCCGGAAAGTACTTTGCACTGTTGTCACCATGATACATTCCTCCAAAATCCATGAAATAACATATAAAAATAAAACCATCATGTAAAAAAATACATGAACATTCGAGTATGTCGAATGACCTGCTTTTCTATTATAAACCTTAACAGATGAACTTAGTAAAGAAAACAGCTTTTAAAACCTCGAATCCTTATTATATCACGCTTTCAAGATTTTTTCGCTCCCGCATATTGAAATGAGAACATCCCTTAAAAAATGGTAAGACCTGTTCGAAGATCAAGCTTTCTCTCTAGATGGGAACGATTAGCAAACATCTTTTTCTTGTTTCATCGCATCAATATATTGACACCTTTTTGAACTTTGCTAAACTGGAATTTGGACGTGTACGTATTTTTTTATTTAAAGGAGTATATTTTATGCAGCATCAATCGATATCAGATCAGCTTTCACCAATTAAGCCTGATAAAAACTGGCGGATTTGGTGGAATTTACTACGACCGCATACATTAACAGCGGCATTTATTCCCGTTACTTTAGGAACTGTCCTAGCACTTCCGAGTGGTCAAATACATGTTGGGCTATTTTTAGCTATGCTATTTGCATCGATGTTTATCCAAATTGCAACGAACATGTTTAATGAGTACTTTGATTATGTTCGCGGATTGGACAATGAGAAATCTGTCGGTATCGGCGGAGCGATCGTGAGAAACGGTGTAAAACCAAAAACAGTTTTAGGCCTCGCTTATGCCTTATTCGCGCTTTCTTTATTACTTGGGATCTATATTTGCATGATGTCTAGCTGGTGGATTGCACTCATAGGACTAATTTGTATGGCAGCAGGCTATTTTTATACCGGTGGCCCTGTACCAATTGCTTATACACCATTTGGAGAACTTGTATCAGGTGCTTTTATGGGACTAGGCATCATTTTAATTAGTTTCTATATCCAAACAGGAACATTGACATCAAAAGCTGTGCTCATTTCATTACCTATCTCTATTTTAGTTGGTGCCATCTTACTGTCGAACAATATCCGTGATTTAGACGGTGATAAAGAGAATGGACGAAAGACACTTGCTATCCTAGCTGGACGTAAAGCGGCAGTCAACATCCTACTTTCCATGTTTGTGATCTCATATGTACTCATTTTTGTTTATATCTTTATGGATATCGTGGGTCTTTGGAGTCTTCTTGTCTTACTCAGTGTGCCAAAAGCTTATACAGCCATTAAAGAATTTAAGCAAAAAGAAAAACCAATTGAATTAATGAATGCCATGAAGTCGACAGCACAAACCAATACGTTTTTTGGTTTCCTGTTAACGATCGCATTGATCTTACAATATTATCTCGCATAACACGAAACGCCTGCAGCCGCAGGCGTTTTTTATTGAAGAATTGCTTCAAATTGGCACAAGTCTTACATAAAAATTTGCTCATACTAACAATATGTTTGATATGAAAGGGTGATCGCTTTGTTGTCTAAAAACGAATTACATCAGTTGAAGCAGCGACTTCTCGATGAAAAACAAGAAATTGAAGCCAAAAGCCATGACGATGAACAGAAAGTATCATTTCCTTATGATTCAGTGGGCGAACTGTCAGCCTATGATAACCACCCTGGCGACCAAGGGACAGAACTATTCGAACGCGGAAAAGACATTGCCTTAAACAGTTTGGAACATGAGCATCTTTCCGATATCAATGAAGCACTCCAAGCAATGGCAGACGGCTCTTATGGTTTGTGTAAAGTGTGTAAAGCCCCTATTCCTAAAGAACGCTTAGAAGCCCTTCCCACCGCCGTCACATGCACAGAGCATTCAAAAGAACAGACCGTTTCACAAAACCGTCCCATTGAAGAGGACTTATTAAGTCCGCCCTCAGGGCAATTTGAAAATGAAGATAGTGCTGCATATGACGGAGAAGATGCCTACCAAGACGTAGAACGCTATGGGAACTCTGATACCCCATCCGATATGGAATTTCCTCCATTGACATACGATGATGTGTATACACAATCAGAAGATGAAGATTATGTGGAAGACTATGAAGGGTTTGCAGCTGCTGATATTGAAGGAAAAGCAAGCAAGGTCTATCCAAATAAAGCACACGAAGCTTATGAAGAAGCATTAGATGAAGAAGGCGTCATGACAGTGTTTGGTGACTTGAAGCCGTATGAAGAAGAACCTTATACTAAAAAAAATGATTAGTCCCCACATATTGGGGGCTTGATGTTTATATCATGTAATAATTGGGAAATAAGTTGAAGAGTGAATTGATTGGGAGGAGATTTCTGGATGGCTAAAAAAAGTATCATTTGGGCGGTTATCGTCTTCTTTATTACATACGCATTATTTTCTATTGCAGGGTTCCTGTTCCCTATCGACAGAGAATGGTATGACGCACTAAATAAACCTGAATGGACACCTAGTGGTGGTGTCATCGGTGCGGTCTGGGCTGTCTTATTCGCCCTCATTTCGTTATCTGCCGCCATCATTTATGCAAAGTATGGTTTTCAAAAAATCACATTACCATTTTGGATTCTGTTTCTTTTAAATTATGTATTCAATCAAGCCTTTAGCTTTTTTCAATTTACACAAAAAGATTTATTTGCAGCTACGATCGACTGCCTGCTTGTAGCACTGACAGCACTCGCACTTGTCATCGTCTCACGTAAACTAAGCAAAGTTGTCCCAATTTTATTGATTCCTTATGTTTTATGGGGATTCTTTGCGACATACTTGTCTTATACGATCTATTCCATGAATATGTAAAAAAGACCGCTATGATGGCGGTTTTTCGTTTTGTGGAAAATAAAAAAGAGGTCTTTATTAGACCTCTTTAAAAAATGACCCGTACGGGATTCGAACCCGTGTTACCGCCGTGAAAGGGCGGTGTCTTAACCGCTTGACCAACGGGCCAGAAAAATGGCGGAGAAGGAGGGATTTGAACCCTCGCGCCGCTTGCGCGACCTACACCCTTAGCAGGGGCGCCTCTTCAGCCACTTGAGTACTTCTCCATTTGGCTCCGCAGGTAGGATTCGAACCTACGACCGATCGGTTAACAGCCGATAGCTCTACCACTGAGCTACTGCGGAAAGTCATGGTGGGCCTGAGTGGACTCGAACCACCGACCTCACGCTTATCAGGCGTGCGCTCTAACCAGCTGAGCTACAGGCCCATGAACGATATGCAAATGGAGCGGGTGATGGGAATCGAACCCACGACATCAGCTTGGAAGGCTGAGGTTTTACCACTAAACTACACCCGCAAAAATATGTATGGGGCGATTGATGGGAATCGAACCCACGAGTGCCAGAGCCACAATCTGGTGCGTTAACCACTTCGCCACAACCGCCATACTGATATTTATTTGTAAAAGTGGCTCGGGACGGAATCGAACCGCCGACACACGGATTTTCAGTCCGTTGCTCTACCAACTGAGCTACCGAGCCATGTATTCATTTGAAAATGGCGGTCCGGACGGGACTCGAACCCGCGACCTCCTGCGTGACAGGCAGGCATTCTAACCAACTGAACTACCGGACCATTAGAGAAAAAATTTGGTTGCGGGGGCAGGATTTGAACCTGCGACCTTCGGGTTATGAGCCCGACGAGCTACCGAACTGCTCCACCCCGCGATGATATCATTTTTTAAAAATATGGCGGAGGAAGAGGGATTCGAACCCCCGCGGGCTTTGACACCCCTGTCGGTTTTCAAGACCGATCCCTTCAGCCGGACTTGGGTATTCCTCCGTATAGATGGTGGACCTTGTAGGACTCGAACCTACGACCGGACGGTTATGAGCCGTCTGCTCTAACCAACTGAGCTAAAGGTCCTTTATAGCGGCGGAGGGGATCGAACCCCCGACCTCACGGGTATGAACCGTACGCTCTAGCCAGCTGAGCTACACCGCCATGATATAAAATAATCTTTTGAAAAGTGGAGCCTAGCGGGATCGAACCGCTGACCTCCTGCGTGCAAGGCAGGCGCTCTCCCAGCTGAGCTAAGGCCCCATAAAAGATGGTCGGGAAGACAGGATTCGAACCTGCGACCCCTTGGTCCCAAACCAAGTGCTCTACCAAGCTGAGCTACTTCCCGATCTTAATGGCGCGCCCGAGAGGAGTCGAACCCCTAACCTTTTGATCCGTAGTCAAACGCTCTATCCAATTGAGCTACGGGCGCTTATTTTATAATGCCGAGGGCCGGACTTGAACCGGCACGGTAGTCACCTACCGCAGGATTTTAAGTCCTGTGTGTCTGCCAATTCCACCACCCCGGCGTGGATGGTATAAGCGGAAGACGGGATTCGAACCCGCGACCCCCACCTTGGCAAGGTGGTGTTCTACCACTGAACTACTTCCGCATTACAGGATTTCTTTATGTTGTTTGGCAATGCGGGTGAAGGGACTTGAACCCCCACGTCATAAAGACACTAGATCCTAAGTCTAGCGCGTCTGCCAATTCCGCCACACCCGCATGAAAATGGTGAGCCATGAAGGACTCGAACCTTCGACCCTCTGATTAAAAGTCAGATGCTCTACCAACTGAGCTAATGGCTCGCTTTTAAAGCGACTTGTCTATCTTACCATATGAAAGTGGTGCCGGCAAGAGGACTTGAACCCCCAACCTACTGATTACAAGTCAGTTGCTCTACCAGTTGAGCTACACCGGCTTTATCTATCCTAACATTATGTAAGAATAAATATGGTGGAGGATGACGGGCTCGAACCGCCGACCCTCTGCTTGTAAGGCAGATGCTCTCCCAGCTGAGCTAATCCTCCACTATGTAGGAATCTCTCGATCCGACAAAGATTATTATATACAGGTTTCACTCATTTGTAAAGGCTATATTAAAAAAATTTTATTTCATTTTTCATGACGTATTTCTTTTAACAGATGATGTTGATGTTACCAGTCAAAACGGCTTTAATTCAACGATTAACAGCTGTATTTCTCTTCTCTATATTCTCTTTAAAAACGAGTAAATCCTTTAAAAATATCAGCAGCCTTTCAATTTTTATACTTTAATGATATAGATATTTCTTTATTTCAACTGTTAAACGCAATGAATGTTTTGATTTCAATAAAATAGACTTATACAACTCCATTTAAATGAATGAATTTGTATCAGGCATCTATACACCTGCTATTCTTTCTCTCTATTACTTTTCTCCATACTTAAAAGTGAACATGCTTCACAGACTTTCACGTTAATTTAGAGCATCTCCACGCTTATAGTGAATTAAAACAACCTGATTTATACCACATCTGTATCAAGGTGATCTTCTTTCAAACAGCACAAAAAAGACCAGTTCCGATTGGAACTGATCCTTTGAAAAGCTTGGCGGCGTCCTACTCTCACAGGGGGAAACCCCCAACTACCATCGGCGCTGAAGAGCTTAACTTCCGTGTTCGGTATGGGAACGGGTGTGACCTCTTCGCTATCGCCACCAAACCTGATGGAGAGAATGTTCTCTCAAAACTAGATAACAATGTTCATTTTTCACATTAGAATATAGGTTAAGTCCTCGATCTATTAGTATCTGTCAGCTCCACGTGTCACCACGCTTCCACCTCAGACCTATCAACCTGATCATCTTTCAGGGATCTTACTTCCTTGCGGAATGGGAAATCTCATCTTGAGGGGGGCTTCATGCTTAGATGCTTTCAGCACTTATCCCGTCCGCACATAGCTACCCAGCGATGCCCTTGGCAGAACAACTGGTACACCAGCGGTGCGTCCATCCCGGTCCTCTCGTACTAAGGACAGCTCCTCTCAAATTTCCTGCGCCCGCGACGGATAGGGACCGAACTGTCTCACGACGTTCTGAACCCAGCTCGCGTACCGCTTTAATGGGCGAACAGCCCAACCCTTGGGACCGACTACAGCCCCAGGATGCGATGAGCCGACATCGAGGTGCCAAACCTCCCCGTCGATGTGGACTCTTGGGGGAGATAAGCCTGTTATCCCCGGGGTAGCTTTTATCCGTTGAGCGATGGCCCTTCCATGCGGAACCACCGGATCACTAAGCCCGACTTTCGTCCCTGCTCGACTTGTAGGTCTCGCAGTCAAGCTCCCTTGTGCCTTTACACTCTGCGAATGATTTCCAACCATTCTGAGGGAACCTTTGGGCGCCTCCGTTACATTTTAGGAGGCGACCGCCCCAGTCAAACTGCCCACCTGACACTGTCTCCCTGCCCGATAAGGGCAGCGGGTTAGAAGGTCAATACAGCCAGGGTAGTATCCCACCGATGCCTCCACCGAAGCTAGCGCTCCGGTTTCCAAGGCTCCTACCTATCCTGTACAAGCTGTACCAACATTCAATATCAGGCTGCAGTAAAGCTCCACGGGGTCTTTCCGTCCTGTCGCGGGTAACCTGCATCTTCACAGGTACTATAATTTCACCGAGTCTCTCGTTGAGACAGTGCCCAGATCGTTGCGCCTTTCGTGCGGGTCGGAACTTACCCGACAAGGAATTTCGCTACCTTAGGACCGTTATAGTTACGGCCGCCGTTTACTGGGGCTTCAATTCGCACCTTCGCTTACGCTAAGCGCTCCTCTTAACCTTCCAGCACCGGGCAGGCGTCAGCCCCTATACTTCGCCTTACGGCTTCGCAGAGACCTGTGTTTTTGCTAAACAGTCGCCTGGGCCTATTCACTGCGGCTTCTCGGGGCTTTAACACCCTAAGAAGCACCCCTTCTCCCGAAGTTACGGGGTCATTTTGCCGAGTTCCTTAACGAGAGTTCTCTCGATCACCTTAGGATTCTCTCCTCGCCTACCTGTGTCGGTTTGCGGTACGGGCACCTCTCACCTCGCTAGAGGCTTTTCTTGGCAGTGTGGAATCAGGAACTTCGCTACTAAATTTCGCTCGCCATCACAGCTCAGCCTTCACGGGAAACGGATTTGCCTATTTCCCAGCCTAACTGCTTGGACGCGGATATCCAATACCGCGCTTACCCTATCCTCCTGCGTCCCCCCATTGCTCAAATGGTGAGGAGGTGGTACAGGAATATCAACCTGTTGTCCATCGCCTACGCCTTTCGGCCTCGGCTTAGGTCCCGACTAACCCTGAGCGGACGAGCCTTCCTCAGGAAACCTTAGGCATTCGGTGGACGGGATTCTCACCCGTCTTTCGCTACTCATACCGGCATTCTCACTTCTAAGCGCTCCACCAGTCCTTCCGGTCTGACTTCACTGCACTTAGAACGCTCTCCTACCACTGTTCGTAAGAACAGTCCGCAGCTTCGGTGATACGTTTAGCCCCGGTACATTTTCGGCGCAGAGTCACTCGACCAGTGAGCTATTACGCACTCTTTAAATGGTGGCTGCTTCTAAGCCAACATCCTGGTTGTCTAAGCAACTCCACATCCTTTTCCACTTAACGTATACTTTGGGACCTTAGCTGGCGGTCTGGGCTGTTTCCCTTTCGACTACGGATCTTATCACTCGCAGTCTGACTCCCAAGGATAAGTCATCGGCATTCGGAGTTTGACTGAATTCGGTAACCCGGTAGGGGCCCCTAGTCCAATCAGTGCTCTACCTCCGAGACTCTTACCTTGAGGCTAGCCCTAAAGCTATTTCGGAGAGAACCAGCTATCTCCAGGTTCGATTGGCATTTCACCCCTACCCACACCTCATCCCCGCACTTTTCAACGTGCGTGGGTTCGGGCCTCCATTCAGTGTTACCTGAACTTCACCCTGGACATGGGTAGATCACCTGGTTTCGGGTCTACGACCACGTACTCATGCGCCCTATTCAGACTCGCTTTCGCTGCGGCTCCGCATCTTCTGCTTAACCTTGCACGGGATCGTAACTCGCCGGTTCATTCTACAAAAGGCACGCCATCACCCGTTAACGGGCTCTGACTACTTGTAGGCACACGGTTTCAGGATCTATTTCACTCCCCTTCCGGGGTGCTTTTCACCTTTCCCTCACGGTACTGGTTCACTATCGGTCACTAGGGAGTATTTAGCCTTGGGAGATGGTCCTCCCGGATTCCGACGGAATTTCACGTGTTCCGCCGTACTCAGGATCCACTCTGGAGAGAACAACATTTCAGTTACAGGGCTGTTACCTTCTTTGGCGGGCCTTTCCAGACCTCTTCGCTTATATCGTTCCTTTGTAACTCCGTATAGAGTGTCCTACAACCCCAAGAGGCAAGCCTCTTGGTTTGGGCTGTTCCCGTTTCGCTCGCCGCTACTCAGGGAATCGCATTTGCTTTCTCTTCCTCCGGGTACTTAGATGTTTCAGTTCCCCGGGTATGCCTTCTCATACTCTATGTATTCAAGTATGGATACTACTCCATTACGAGCAGTGGGTTTCCCCATTCGGAAATCTCCGGATCAAAGCTTGCTTACAGCTCCCCGAAGCATATCGGTGTTCGTCCCGTCCTTCATCGGCTCCTAGTGCCAAGGCATCCACCGTGCGCCCTTTCTAACTTAACCATTTCTTACTTTAGAAAGAATCACTATGTGTGATGAACTTTGCATTGCATTCAATGTGAATGTATTACTTATTGTTATCTAGTTTTCAAAGAACAATCCTGTCTCGCTAGAGACATGTTTGAAGGAATGATCCTTCAAAACTAAACAAGACGAAAAACGTACGCTGCTCCATATATCCTTAGAAAGGAGGTGATCCAGCCGCACCTTCCGATACGGCTACCTTGTTACGACTTCACCCCAATCATCTGCCCCACCTTCGGCGGCTGGCTCCATAAAGGTTACCTCACCGACTTCGGGTGTTGCAAACTCTCGTGGTGTGACGGGCGGTGTGTACAAGGCCCGGGAACGTATTCACCGCGGCATGCTGATCCGCGATTACTAGCGATTCCAGCTTCACGCAGTCGAGTTGCAGACTGCGATCCGAACTGAGAACAGATTTGTGGGATTGGCTAAACCTTGCGGTCTCGCAGCCCTTTGTTCTGTCCATTGTAGCACGTGTGTAGCCCAGGTCATAAGGGGCATGATGATTTGACGTCATCCCCACCTTCCTCCGGTTTGTCACCGGCAGTCACCTTAGAGTGCCCAACTAAATGCTGGCAACTAAGATCAAGGGTTGCGCTCGTTGCGGGACTTAACCCAACATCTCACGACACGAGCTGACGACAACCATGCACCACCTGTCACTCTGTCCCCGAAGGGAAAGCCCTATCTCTAGGGTTGTCAGAGGATGTCAAGACCTGGTAAGGTTCTTCGCGTTGCTTCGAATTAAACCACATGCTCCACCGCTTGTGCGGGCCCCCGTCAATTCCTTTGAGTTTCAGTCTTGCGACCGTACTCCCCAGGCGGAGTGCTTAATGCGTTAGCTGCAGCACTAAGGGGCGGAAACCCCCTAACACTTAGCACTCATCGTTTACGGCGTGGACTACCAGGGTATCTAATCCTGTTCGCTCCCCACGCTTTCGCTCCTCAGCGTCAGTTACAGACCAGAGAGTCGCCTTCGCCACTGGTGTTCCTCCACATCTCTACGCATTTCACCGCTACACGTGGAATTCCACTCTCCTCTTCTGCACTCAAGTTTCCCAGTTTCCAATGACCCTCCCCGGTTGAGCCGGGGGCTTTCACATCAGACTTAAGAAACCGCCTGCGAGCCCTTTACGCCCAATAATTCCGGACAACGCTTGCCACCTACGTATTACCGCGGCTGCTGGCACGTAGTTAGCCGTGGCTTTCTGGTTAGGTACCGTCAAGGTGCAAGCAGTTACTCTTGCACTTGTTCTTCCCTAACAACAGAGCTTTACGATCCGAAAACCTTCATCACTCACGCGGCGTTGCTCCGTCAGACTTTCGTCCATTGCGGAAGATTCCCTACTGCTGCCTCCCGTAGGAGTCTGGGCCGTGTCTCAGTCCCAGTGTGGCCGATCACCCTCTCAGGTCGGCTACGCATCGTCGCCTTGGTGAGCCGTTACCTCACCAACTAGCTAATGCGCCGCGGGTCCATCTGTAAGTGACAGCCGAAACCGTCTTTCATCCTTGAACCATGCGGTTCAAGGAACTATCCGGTATTAGCTCCGGTTTCCCGGAGTTATCCCAGTCTTACAGGCAGGTTACCCACGTGTTACTCACCCGTCCGCCGCTAACATCCGGGAGCAAGCTCCCTTCTGTCCGCTCGACTTGCATGTATTAGGCACGCCGCCAGCGTTCGTCCTGAGCCAGGATCAAACTCTCCGAAAAAGTACAAAACCGAAGTTTTGTTTTTCGTCAGCGTTTGACTGACTACCTATGATGTATCATAGGATTTTTTATAAAAACTCGAATTAACAGGTACGTTTTGTCTTGTTTAGTTTTCAAAGATCATCTTCATTATCGCTCAGAAGCGACTTTATTAATATAACATTCTATCAAGATGAAGTCAACAACTTTTTTCTTGAATGTTATTTCTCAACCGCGCTGTTTCAGCGGCGAATACAAATATAACACCTTTTAAAAGAAGAAACAAGTATTTTTTCTAAATAATTTATTTTTCCTGATCTCTTCCTATATATTCGTACAAAAAGGGCTTAACTCCGTAATTCACTATTGTTGATCCTGTAGGTCTTTAGTATATTTATAATAGATTGAAATTTAATAACCGCAGGGGGAGCTTCGTGCTGAGAGTGAACAATTCGTTGTTCTGACCCTTTGAACCTGTCAGTTAATACTGAAGTAGGAATGTGGAATCACTTGCATACATGCATTGTATTCAAGCCGATATGTTTTTCTATGAATCACATACTCATCCTGACATGGTCTCTCCTTGCACAATTCGTGAAAAGGGGATTTTTTTATGCAACAATCAAATCAATTAGTACGACTGATGGAGATCGCCATCATGACTTCTCTTGCACTTGTTTTAGATTATTTATCAGGTCTCTTTTTAAGAATGCCAAACGGCGGGTCAATTGCACTGATCATGATTCCTGTCATTCTCATGTCCATTAGATGGGGCGTGTCTGCTGGATTTATTATCGGTGTGTTAATCGCAGGACTGCAGCTGATGAACACTCCTATTATTGCTACACCTGTACAAGGATTTCTCGATTACTTTGTCGCATCTGTTGTGATTTGTTTAAGCGGGCTATTCTCAGGATCAATTAAAAAAGCCATTCAGGATAAAAAGCGAAAGAAACAATTCTTCTATATTATCCTAGCTGTATTTGTCGCCAGTTTCTTCAGACTGCTGACGTTCTTTATTTCAGGTGTTGTTTTCTTTTCTCATTATGCACCAAAAGGAACACCAGGATGGGTGTATTCATTAGTTTATAACAGCACATATATGATTCCTTCATTTATCATTTGTAGTATTGTTCTTTGTTTACTCATCCCTAGTGCATCTCGTTTGGTTTTTCCTCGACAAAAATAACCCAGCTGTTTCAGCGGGTTATTTTTTTATGCATAATTTGCTGCTCTATTGAATCTATTAATAGTAGAAGATTTCATGCTGGAGGTACGACAATGAATCCTTACTCCATTATGCTGTGCTGTTACATCCTCAGTATCGCCTACTTTTTGGCAAGTTTCTATGAGGCATTAAAAATAGCAGGTGTGAAAGGAAAAGTAGAGGCTTCTCCTTTTATATCTTATATTTTACTCGCCACCCTTTTTACTTTTTTCTCTCATTATTACTGGAAGCTGACGATATAATCTGTTGAACATGATCACTTAGGACAGACAGTTCCCATCCATACCCTATTTCTTCATGGTTCTCACCAGCCAGCTCAAACTGGCTGGTGACGGCAAAACTAGGTTGAAGTTTTTGATAAAATTGCTTCGCTGAGTTTTGCTCAAATACCCAGAGCAGCATATTCTGATAGCCTTTCTCTATTAAATAATCCACACCTTTTGCAATCAAAGCCATACCCGCTCCTGATTTCTGTTTTCTCTGCAACAAATAGATGGCATAAAGCTCACCATCATATATTGAATATCTCTCATCACGCTGTTTTCCGAAGGAAGCAAAACCAAATACTCCGTCAGCATCCTCTGCGACAAACGTGCCTTCAAGCGACCTGCTTCTCCAGCTCTCTTCCCGCTCCTCTACATTCAAAGCATCTAAATACTCTTGTGAAATAATGCCGTGATAAGTCGTTTGCCAGCTCTTCACATGAATTTCGGCAATTTTAGGAATATCATTATGTACTGCATGTCTAACCTTCATCTGCACACCCCTTTTAGCCATTTCTTACTCTATGTTTCATATGATAAGTTGCTATTTTATAAAAATCAATCTCTAATGGATATTCGTTGACATTCTGTCAACACCCCTATATATTGGGTACGACTTCTTCTATTGAAGAGTTGAACTTTATGAAAAGGGTGAAGAAAGAGATGGAATTTAAAACAACTGAGCTTCGGCAGTTTTTAAAAGAACAACTGCAAATACGTTCTCTTTCATTAAGAGAACTCAGTACACAAACAGAAATTGATAAAGCCACACTGTCTAGAATCATGAACGGAAAAAGAAAACCGACTTTGAACCATTTACAGCGGCTTTCAGATGCTCTACACATTTCTTTAGATCATCTATTGGCCACGGCTGGATTTTCAATTAAAAACGAAAGAGTTCACGGTAATACGTTCATTCAAGCAGTAGAAGAGATTGAGCGAACGCTGAAAGATCATGATGTCTATGACGGGACGTTCAGCGAGAATGAATTGAAACAGAAGTTAAATGAATATGAGACCTATAGTCAATCAGAAGAGGGAAAAGAAACGATCTCAGCAAAGTTTGAAAAAAAGATAGATACGATAAGTGGTGTTGGACCATTTCTTGATCAATTGAAAAGCATGTACAGCTCGTTCATGAGCGGACGGGGTACTTCTCGAGAATTGATGTTGATGGGAGGCGCATTACTTTACTTCATTATGCCCGTTGATTTAATACCAGATTATATTTTTCCGATCGGCTATATTGATGACGCTGCAGCGGTGCAGGTCGTATTAAACCAGCTGACAAATAGGTCATAGCAGGTGACGGAGACATGAAAAAACAGAACAGCATTGACTTCGCATTATTATTCACTGTCATTTGCTTCTTTGTGATCAGCCTGCTGGCTGTGTATAGCGGATCGGGACAGTATGAAACACAAGATATGTTTTATTTCGTCAAAAGACAAGTTTTCTGGTATATCGTCGGCTTTGGCCTTATGGCGGCAGTTGCTTACTTTGATTATGAACTGCTTGAGCGGTTATCTTTTCGATTATTTGCAGGTGGTCTCTTCCTCATCATTCTCGTTCATTTTTTTGGCACAAATCAAAATGGCTCCCAAAGATGGATCAGCTTGGGGCCCATGAAAGTGCAACCATCAGAATTTATGAAAATTTTTGTCATTCTTCTGTTAGCGGCTATTTTAAATCGATACAAACATCAGCGCTTTTCGTTTAAAGAAAGCATGATTCCTACAATGAACATCATATGCTGGACCGCTGTTCCTTTTTTCCTGATTTTAATTCAGCCAGATTTGGGGACGGCACTTGTGATCTTGTCTATTGCTTTTACACTGATGCTTGTGTCAGGCATTTCAAGTAAGATGATCGCTGCATTAATCGCTTCTTTTCTCGCGCTTCTTGCATTTTTGACCTACTTGCACAATGAACATTTTGAGCACTTTACAAAAGTGATTAAACCTCATCAGCTTGATCGCATTTATGGATGGCTCTCTCCTGATAAATTTGATTCGACATATGGGTATCAACTGAAACAAGCAATGCTTGGCATTGGGTCAGGGCAATTATCAGGAAGCGGGTATACAAAAGGAAATCAAGTACAAGGGGGAAATATCCCTGAAGCCCATACAGATTTTATATTTGCAGTCATTGGCGAGGAATTTGGTTTTATCGGCGCCTCCCTATTGATCTGTTTATATCTTATGATGGTCTATCGAATGATTCATGTGGCTATGCATGCGAATACCCTTTATGGGCTTTATATATGTGCTGGGGTGGTTGGGCTGATCGTCTTTCAAGTCTTCCAAAACGTTGGGATGACAGTAGGGCTAATGCCTGTGACTGGTCTTGCCCTTCCTTTTATCAGCTATGGGGGCAGTGCACTTTTAACCAATATGATCGCCATTGGCCTTGTGTTTAGTGTCAATCTGAGGTCCTCATCCTACATGTTTGGACGTAACTGGGATTGAAGGTGATGTCATTGATTTTTTCTCACCTAAAAAAAATCGACCACATTCTTGCTGGGACGATTGTTTGTCTTTGTTTCTTTGGATTACTGATGGTGTACAGTGCGAGTTATCCTTTAGGCGAAATAAAATATGGACAGGGCAGCTACTTCTTCATGAAACAGTGGCAATGGCTTTTGATTGGGTTCTTCTTTTTCATCGCTGCGGCCCTGGTTCCATATCAAGCTTACCGTAAATGGATTCGATGGCTTGTGATGCTGTCATTGTTATGTCTTCTCCTTGTCCTGCTTCCTGGAATCGGTGTTGTCAAAAATAATTCACAACGATGGATTCAATTGGGCTCTCTGATCATCCAACCGTCTGAGGCTGTGAAATTAGTGATGATCATCTATTTCGCCTATGTATATGCAAGGAAACAAGCTTACATCACATCCTTTAAAAAAGGAGTACTGCCTCCACTTCTTCTTTTAAGTCTAGCTTTTTTATTGATTTTAAAACAGCCAGATTTAGGTACAGCAGTTTCTATTTTGTTGAGCTGCGGTATCGTCTTATTATGTGCTGGACTTAAAACACGCCACCTCATTCTACTAGCTTCGACGACTGCGGCAGGGATCACTTTTTTTGCTGTGACCGCTCCTTATCGTTTGAAACGGATCACTTCTTTTCGTGATCCTTTCATGTATGAAGATGGAGATGGTTATCAGCTGATTCATTCTTATCTCGCCATGGATTCAGGAGGACTGACCGGGAATGGTTTAGGCGGAAGCATACAAAAACTAGGATTTCTTCCTGAAGCCCATACAGATTTTATTATGGCCATCATCAGTGAAGAGCTGGGAATCATGGGGCTGTTGTTTGTGATGGGTGCCTACCTACTCATCATGTATCGCGCCGTTCGAATCGTTCAAGGTTTACAAGATCCATTTGGAAAGCTATTAACGATCGGGCTTACTTTTCAAATCATGATTCAAGCAACCTTTAATCTAGGAGCTGTCTTTGGGCTTCTCCCCATTACAGGCATTCCTCTTCCCTTTATTAGCTACGGCGGATCTTCATTGGTGTTCATGATGATATCTGCAGGCATTCTTGTGAATCTCTCTTCATCTATCAAAAGACACCGGCATGTGCCCCAAGTAAAATAGACACCCTCAATCAGAAGGTGTCTTTTGATTTTTATTCTTCTATTTGACGATCAGCGATTTCTTTTTTTCTTGGCTGTTTGATTTCATTCGTCAGTTCTTGGATGCTTTGTTTCACATTGCCTTTGCCAGAGAAATTCTCAATAATTTCTTTGACATCAATTCCAGAGGAAGCTTTCAGACTTTCTTGAAGACTGGACATAAGGTTTGTCGCATAGCCGGTCACTTTGTTGGCGCCGCTGCCTTCCCCGTTACCACCTGTATCAACAACTGTAATTTTATCAATGTTAGAAAGTGGAGCAGATACTTGTTTCGCATATTCAGGTAGCATTTTCACAATCATATCAAGAATCGCCGCTTGGCCATACTGTTCGAATGCTTCTGCAATTTTCTCTTTCGCTTCTGCTTCCGCAAGTCCTTTCAACCTAATGACTTCTGCTTCTGTTTCCCCTTTTGCACGATCGGCTTCCGCTTTGGCAAGCCCGTCAATCCGAACTTTCTCTGCTTCTGCTTTTGCCATTGCTTCAATGCTGTATTTCTTTGCATCTGCTTCTGCAAGACGCTTCGCTTTTTCCGCCGCAGCCGACTGCTCAACAGCATAACGGTCCGCATCTGCTTTCTTTTTCACTTCAGAATCGTATTGACGCTCACGACGCTGGATCTCTTTTTCTTCTAATTCAATTTGCTTCTGACGTTCAATGATTTTGACTTGCATTTCTTGTTCAGTTACGTGCTGACGATTACGAGCTGTTTCAAGATCGTACGCTTGGTCAGCGCTTGCTTTTGCTGTATCTTGTTCACGTCTGAATTCTGCTCTTTTCAGCTCATTGATTTTTTCTGCTTCAGCGATTTCAGTGGCACGCTCAAGCTCAGATTTCTTCGCATCTTTATCTGCTTCTGCACGTTTGATACGTGTTTCTTTATCTGCTTCTGCTGTCGCAATATCTGCATCGCGTTTCACTTGAGCAATTCTAGGTTTACCTAGTGATTCTAAATAGCCATTTTTATCACGGACATCTTTGATTGTAAACGATACAATGACAAGACCCATTTTCGCTAGATCTTGAGAAGCGACACGCTGTACTTCTTGAGAAAATTTCTCTCTGTTTTTATAAATCTCTTCAACTGTCATTGACCCTAAAATGGAGCGAAGGTGTCCTTCTAGTACTTCTCTTGCTTCATTTTCACGATCTTCTTTTGTTTTCCCTAAAAACTGCTCTGCCGCAGTGGCGATTTCTTCAATTGATCCGCCAATTTTAATGATGGCCGTTCCATCCGCCATGACCGGTACACCCTGTTCAGTATAGACTTCAGGCGTTGAAACATCTAGCTTGCTAGATAGTAAGCTGAGCGGCTCTGCTTGTTGAAAAACAGGGAGTACAAAGGTACCTCCACCTCTTACAATCTTAATCTTGTTTCCACCTTCATCCACGTGGACATTTTTACTTCCGAGGTAACTTCCTGTGACGATTAATGCTTCATCTGGACCAGCTGTCCGGTATTTCGAAACAAATACACCAATAAGTGCAATGAGAATCACAAGCACAATTCCAATAATAATTAATATGGTTGTTCCTGGCATAGCATTCCCTCCTAGATTTCTTCATTTGGTATAACAGATAACACGCCTTTGTTCACTTCGACGACCAGCACCCGGGTTCCATATGGAATCTCCTCTTCGTCGAAACTGACGGCAGGCTTTGAGATTTTTCCGCTGTTACTAATTAACAGCACTTCTCCAAACCCATCTTTTGGTACAGATACAATGATCTCCCCAGTTCTTCCTTTTAGGTCGGCCTCCGTATATGAAAGAGATTCTTCAGCAGAGGAAAGCGGGACTAAGACAAATACATGTAAACAAGTAACGAGAACCACTGCGAGGATGGCAGATAATACGGCGCCAAGTCCACTTCCTACAATTGCTGTTTTTTCAGAGATAAATCCTCCAGCCGAGAAAAAGGTAAGAAATGCGAGGATCAATGTTGGTTGAAGGAACGGGACAGGAATCGCTTCAAACAATCCATCAAATACATCGCCAAAAAAGACGAAAACAAGCGTCAGGATTCCTGATACCATCAATATGTATAAGTACAGCGTCTGAAGAGGCAGCCCAAACACATCCATCTTCCTCACCCTTTCTTTATGAAATGAGCAGCCTTTCATTCATTTAGACCATGCTCACATCCAAGTGTATTCCTTCTAACAGGTAATACGAACCACTTTTGTAAAGGTTTCATTTTTCATCACAATTCATTAAAGGATTTCTCGGATAGCTAAAGAATGATTGTCTTGTACCAGTATGATAAAATTTGATCTTGAGGTGAGAGAAATGAGTTTATTACATGAAGCAAGACAAGAATTGTGGCAGGAGCTGCAAGGATTGAGCGAAAAACAATTAAATCAAAAATTATCTGATGATACTTGGAGTATTCAAGAAGTTGCAGATCATTTAAAGAAGATGGACCTAGTTGCAGCAAAACATCTAGCTGCCGAGGGGAAAAAAGCACCGATCAAAGAATATGAACCAAAGCCAGTAGAAATGGCAGAGGATCGTTCAAAAAAAGCCACTGCGCCTAGTATCGTTGCGCCTGATCGCAAGCATGTAACACCTACACATTTAAAGGATGAGCTCGATACAGCACGTGAGAAGCTCAATCAAATTTTATCAACGTTTACAGAGGAAGATTTCAAACGCGTGATTGCACATCCTGTGTTTGAAGAACTTTCATTAAAGCAATACCTTGATTTTATCGGCGCACATGAAAAGCGCCATATTCATCAAATTAAAGAAATTAAAGAACAGCTATAAGATGTAAAAAAGACTCCCTTTTGGGAGCCTTTTTTCATTGTTACACTGTTTTAGGTGTTAAATCAAAGCAGCGAGCGTAAATCCAGTTGTATGCTTTTTCGTTCAGGTCTCTTGGGTTTCCAACTGTTTGCGGATCTTTCATTGCTTCTTTAGATAAACGGTCGATCATATCTTTTGGTACACCTTGTTCTTCTAATGAAGGAACTTCTAGGTCTTCCACTAAATCATACATCCAATTCACTGCTGCTTTTGCAGCTTCCTCTGTTGTCATTCTGCTTGTATCAATCCCGAATGCTTGCGCAATTCGAGCGAATTTCTCTGGGTACCCTTTCCAGTTATATTCCATGACAGGTCCCATCATTGCCGCTACACATTGACCATGTGCGACTGGAATAATGCCTCCAAGCGTTTGGCTCATCGCATGGGCTGCGCCAGCTGATTCACTGCCATAGGAAAGTCCGGCAAGCATCGCAGCTTGTGCCATGCCATATCTTGCTTCCAAATCCTCTCCATCGGCAAAGGCACGGCGAATATAATGAGCAGCATATTCAATGGCCATGAGCGCTACCGCATCTGTAATTGGCTGAGCAAACTTCATCGTATAGCATTCGATCGCGTGCGCAAGCGCATCGATACCCGTCATTGCCGTCACATGCGGCGGCATAGATACATGAAGCTCAGGATCAATCACTGTTAGGTGAGCTGCAATGAGCGGTCCACCTGTGTTGAATTTGAATTCCCTTTCTTCGTCAGTGATCACTGCCCACTGCGTGACCTCTGAACCTGTACCAGCCGTTGTCGGAATTGTGGTTAACGGAGGGATTCTATTTTCAAGCGGTTTTTTCCCCTCAGCCGCTTCGTAATCAAGAACTGATCCTTCATGAGTCGCTTCCACACCGATAGCCTTCGCTGTATCCATTGAGCTTCCGCCGCCTACTGCGACTAAACCATTACAGCCTTCTTTTTCATATAACGCAGATCCTTCACTCACTAAACGGACTGGCGGGTTTGGTTCTACTTTATTAAATAGAACCACATCAACTTGCGCTTCTTTTAATGAAGCAATCACTGGATCTACAACACCTGCTTGATAAATACCAGGATCTGTGACAAGCAATACCTTTGAAACGCCGTATGCTTTCACTTCTTCCCCAACATGTTTCACTGCCCCAATGCCATGCTTGATGACAGTCGGAATTTCAAACGTATGGAATTTTTGCATGCTTTCAATTTTCATATTTAACGTCATATAGAATCTCCTCCAGATAAGTGATATTTATTTAAACCAATGAACCGCTTCTGGTTTTGTATTTCGATATAAATGTTTTAGTTCCGTATATTCTTCAAGGCCCGTACGTCCTAATTCACGTCCAAGACCTGATTGTTTATACCCACCCCACGGTGCTTGGGCAAAATAAGGATGGAAGTCGTTGATCCATACCGTGCCTAATCTTAATTGACGAGCCACTCGTTCGGCTTTGCCGATATCAGAAGACCACACCGCTCCTGCTAAACCATAAATCGTGTCATTTGCCAGCTCGATGACTTCTTCCTCTGATCGGAAGGATTCGACAGTGAGGACTGGTCCAAACACTTCTTCCTGTACAATTCGCATGTCTGATGTACAGCCTGAGAAAATCGTCGGCAAGTAGAAGAATCCTTTTTGCAGCTCCTCTGCATCAGGTCGTTTCCCACCTGTTTCTAATGTTGCACCTTCGTCTAAACCGATGCTGACGTATTTTTCTACTTTTTCTCGATGCTCAGCTGAGATAAGCGGTCCGCTCTGGGTTCCTTCATCAAAGCCGTTGCCTAGTTTGATTTTTTTCGTACGCTTCACCAGTTCTTCTAAAAATTCATCGTGAATGGATTCTTCCACTAACAAGCGTGAACCTGCTGAACACACTTGCCCTGCATGGAAAAACACAGCATTCATTGCCTGGTCAACCGCTACGTCTAAATCAGCATCTTGAAAGACGATATTCGGGTTTTTCCCGCCGAGCTCAAGGGCGATTTTCTTCACATTCCCGCTGGCTCCCTGCATGATTTTCTTACCTGTTTCAATACCGCCTGTGAATGAAATTAAATCGACTTGGTCATTGACAGCCAGCTCATCTCCAACAGTTGCTCCAGGTCCAAGCACTAAGTTGGCAACGCCTGCTGGAACACCCGCTTCTTCCATAAGTTTGAAAACTTTGATCGTGGTTAATGGTGTAATTTCACTTGGTTTTAGTACGATGGTATTTCCAGCTGCAAGGGCAGGAGCGATTTTCCAGCTCGCTTGAAGCAATGGATAGTTCCAAGGAGTGATTTGACCGCATACACCGACAGGTTCTCGGACTAATTCGCTTTTTGAGTTTGGAATAGGAGATGCAATGATTTCCCCGCCATCCTTATCAGCAAGACCTGCATAATATTGGAACACGTTCGCAATATCGTCCATATCTGCTTTGCTTTCCTCTAATGTTTTACCCGTATCAAGTGATTCTAATTTGGCTAATTCATCTAGGTCTCGCCTAATCAATTCAGCAATTTTGAACACAATATTTCCTCTTTCAAGTCCAGGCATGTTTGCCCAATCACCTTGATCGAAGGTTTTTCTTGCTGCCTTAATGGCTAACTGCGCGTCATTTCTTGATCCTTCACTGACTGTCGCGATCACTTCTTGATTAAATGGATTGATGATATCTCTTGTGTCGCCACTCTTAGCGCCAACCCATTGTCCATCGATAAATAGTGTTTGACTCATAGAAGGAACCTCCTCTGATTCTCTTTGGTAAGTTTGTTAAATAAAAATTTAACGTTTTGAACATAATTAACTTAACATGTTCAAATTTTTCTGTCAAAGGGAGATATGTTTCATTTATTTTGACATTTTGCATTCTTTCGTTAACATATAGTCCATAAAGATTTTTTTGAACGTATTGAATTCACTTAATAGAAAGCAGGGACAAGATGAAAAAGCAGGAACAGCCACAAGCAGAGGAACGCATTTTAGCTGCTAAAGATCTCGTCATTGATTCCATCGCTGAAACAATGGATCTCTATGGCATTACTAGAAGTGCGGGTATTTTATATGGAACGATGTATTTAAATGAGGAAATGACGCTGGATGAAATGCGTGAAGAGCTGCAAATGAGTAAGCCTAGTATGAGTACGGGTGTGAAAAAACTGCAAGACATGAATATTGTCAAAAAGACCTTTCACCGTGGCCGAAGAAAACACAGCTTTGTTGCTGAGAAAGACTTTTTTAAGTTTTTCATGAACTTCTTCCCGCAAAAATGGGAACGAGAGGTTGAGGTCAATCTAGCAGCGATTGAAGAAGCGCAAGAACGCCTTCAAGATGTAGCTCGTGATGATCAGGCGGAGGAACATGAAAAAGAGGAAGCGAAACAGCTCATTGAACAGCTTGAAAGCTCAAAAGCCTATTATGACTGGCTTAGACGATTAGCCCACTCGGTTCATTCGGGAGACATCTTTGACTATATTCCGATTGATCAGAAAGAAAAATAGCCGGGGTGTTTGTGTTTTACAGCTTGAATTTTACAGGAGGATTGATTATAATAAGTTATGTCGTAATACTTCGGGGCATTAGCTCAGCTGGGAGAGCGCTACGCTGGCAGCGTAGAGGTCAGCGGTTCGATCCCGCTATGCTCCATTATCAAAAGCCTATCCAATGATGGATAGGCTTTTTCATTTGATTTTACTCATAAGAGATTATTTGTCTGGTTCTTGAATTTGATAACCAAAGACTCCTTTTATCTCAACATCCCCACAGCCTTCTTTTTTGGTCAGTTTAATACCATGGGGTCTATAAATGTAACGCCCACTTGATAAAATTCGGTCTGTTGCACTTAGATCATATTGGTTACCTGTATACTCTTTGACTGATGACGGAAAATCCGTTCCTGATAAAGATGTTCTGTAGAGTGTCACCTCTAGAGTACAACCCTCTGCATTTAGTATAGAAAATTGGTAGCCATAAGTAGATGGATATTGTTCAGGATTATTTTGACCTCCTGGTACCCACAGATCTTTTTCCTGTTCCGTCATGATGAAATCAACTTCTACTTCTCGATAAATGGTCTTAGCTGCAACCTTTTCCATATTAAAATGGAACATGACAATGAAACAAAGAGACATCATTACACTTATCCGCTTCATACAACCCCTCCATTCATTTTTACCATTATACAACAAATAACTCCAAAAATGGTTTTATTTTACTTTTTTATAATAGAAAAGGGTTGATTCATTCCAAATGTGTTAACTTTCTATGACCTTTCTTAATGTTTCTTTGGTCTTTGGACCATATATGCCATCTGGGGTTAACCCATGCATCATTTGAAATCGAGACACTGCATTCGCAGTCTTGGGTCCGTAGTACCCATCGATTCCATTATTGATCGCTCCCTTATCAGGATAAAAATAAATCGATGCTAAGGCTTGTTGTACGGCTTTTACAGCTGACCCTTTTGTAAGAGGCTTCGTCACTTTTAAAATACCTGCAGGCAAACTGTATGTTTTTTTGACCTTGTTGGTTTTAGATGTTGATCTCGTTGATATGGTTTTGATAGATGTTTCTTTCACAGGTTTAGCTGTTGTCATTTGACTTGATGCTGATGCAATACCCGCCTTGAAGCCATCCCAACGATTTAACAGCTTACGCGGACACTCTTTCCCGCTCCAATGCTTATGCGGCACCACGTTTGATAAAGGAATTCCTAAATCCCCCATCAGTTTTCGAATGAGCCATTGGGCGTTTTCAACGGCTTGTTCAAAGTCACCGCCTGCATTTTCACAAATTTCAATTCCAATTGATTTCATATTGCCGGTTCCCCTGCCATCTCCTGCGTGCCAGCCATTTTCGTTTAAAGGTAAATGCTGATAAATGACCTGATCATCGACCGTGTAGTGCCAGCTAACCCCGGTACTTGCCCGAGCAACAAATGCTGCATGATTTGCCGCATCAGCCCCCCGTCCAGTGTTCGATGTATTATGCACCGTAATATAGAGCGGCTTCATCCTGTTTCCTGGTCTGTTGCGATTTTGTTTTGGGATGAGTGCTTGAATGATCTTCACCATATTGTTTCTCCTTCAAAAATTATTTTGTTAACCCTCTTTGTTTCAGGGCATCTTTTTGCAATTGACCTTTATAGGTCACATAATTATTTTTAAACCAAGCGATCACGGCAGTGACCATAGTGAAAATTGTGGAACCTGCCACATATAGTGCCTCTCCTGCGGTTTGCACTTGCTCCTCGCTAATCGGCAGCACTGTTTGTCCAAACATGACAAGCGTTTGGTTGATAAGCGCAATAAAAAGAAGCACTGTGCGAATCACAGTGCCTTTGTCGAATGTTTTCATGATGTTTTCCTCCTATTTTAAATTCCGTTCAATTTTATCGAGCTTGTCGATCACGACGTCATACTTCTCACTAAACTTTGCTAACACATCATTTTGCGCCTCGATTTGCTCATTGAGTTTGTTTTCTCGTTCTTTTGTAGTGTTGAGAACATAAAACAGAATCCAGCAAAAAAGAACGGCGAATGGGCCTTGTGTCATTAAGTTTTGAACGACATCTACTTCCATTTGAATCACCTTCTTTCCGGCAAAAAAATAAAGCCATTAGGCTTTGTATATTTCTCCAGTTATATTTTGATAGTCTTCTGCCGAGATCCAGCCAATGCTTACATAAAATGCAATGTCCTCTGGGCCGTAACACTGCCAGTCCCAGAATTGTTTGATATCCGCTACAGTTGGAAACATCAATCTGATTCAGCTCCTTTAAAGATAGCAAATAGCTGCGTTAATTGTTTTGATAACAAAGCATTTTGTTTCTTTAAAAGTTCTATATCACTTGGCGGGAGAGGGGCCGGTTTTAAGCTGTCTATATACTCCTGTGTCGCTGATTCATACCATTGTTGTTTTTTTACATCAAATGCTGCTTTATAGAAGGATGGATTATTAGGTGGAGCAATCGTTGTACATTGATCTGGCACTACATAATTTCCTTCATCATCCATCTGAGACACTTCTATAGGTCTGACCAATTCGTATCGATGATTGTATTCATAGACTTGTATCATTTTATCACTTCCTTAATTTAATGGGATGACCGTGTCTAAATAGTAGCCAGTTACCGCACTATCATTTGCTGATAATAAACCAGTTAGCTTTAGCTCTCCTGTTTTGTATATAAGTAATTTACTATGACCCGTTGTACCTGATACGGGAACTGATACTACTAGGCCTTTATCTGGTAAGCCTGTAATTGGAATACTTCCACAGATAACTTCTCTATTTGCTTTTAGGTGACCTCTCAACAATAATAAATTTCCCCATCTAGTATATTCAACTGGTCTTTCTCCAATAGAAGAACCATTACCTAAGGTTACATTTAGCCACTTAACATTTTCAAAATCAGCATCAGTCACTAGTTTTTTCCACCCTTTAAAAACACCATCAGTATGGACCGTTCCGAACCAATGAGTGTTGTCGTAACTTCTGCAGACATGAATGGTCTTTCTACCATTTACAGTTTCTAAGATATCGATATTAAACCAAGAAGAATCATTATCGACAGGCATATTTACAATATTAGATCCTACAGCAAAGTAAAAGCCGGATGGCAGCGTTAAAATATCAGTTCCTATTGACATTGAAAGTCTTAATCCCTTTGAATTTAATAGGTTATGGTCATTGAGACGTTTCCAACCGCTCCACTCTTGTTGTGTCCCCGTTACATCAGTTGTTGAACGGTTAATATAAACATCTCCTGTATTGTTTGCACCGATGACCCATCCATAGGTATTTTCACTAAAAACAGACAAAGCCCTCATGGAACTTCTTGTCGGAAGATCTGGATGTGCTTCATGAATGTACCATGAATGAACTCCCGGCAATTTTATCAGCTTATCTAAAATACTAGGATCATCCGCATTAATTCTTTCAAAAGCTTTTCCATCGTCAGCAGTAATTTTAGATAATTGTCCTGCATCCCATTTATTTTTTTCGTTTTGAGTAGGCATTTGCAGCCAATTGATCGCAATGTCATTCACATGATAGTAAAAACAAAATGCATTACCTGAAGTGTCGATTGCGATTCCTACACCGATATTATTTTGACCTACTAGCTGAAAGCCTCTTAATGCAGCATTTCCTATAGCTGGAGAATCGACTACTCCAGAACCACCTGGTGCATAAAATGAGCAAGCCCCTAGCGCTTTAATTCCCTCGTAGATACTGCCACCAGCAGGGATATTAATCAATTGGGACCCGTTATCATTTGTCAGTTTATATAGCTGTGATTCATTCCATTTTTTCTTTTCTGAACCAGATACGTGAGGAATTGGATCTCCCTTATGAAGGTTGAATTGTTCTAGTAGTTCCTGATCATTTTCAATCAAAATTTTCACTAAATCGTTAAAGAGATCTGCATGAGCTTTATCACTCGTCTTAAAAGGTTGAGGTGTTTTTATGATTGTTTCTCCTTTCAAAAAAACTATATTATTTAAGCGATATTATGATAACAGCAGCTAGTTCACTTCGTTCTAAATCGGAAACCAAACGTGATAAATTCATTAGGATTCAGATCATTAGAACAATATTGGACACAAACTTTTCCATCTGTCCCGATTGATGTCCTATGAATTTGTGGTGTACTACTCTTACCTATGCTTGACGCTACTCCAATAAAGTGAGTCGATTGTATTGGTCTAAATCCTTCTTTTAAGGTAAAAGCAACAGAGTCAAAACCAACCTTACCACCGGTAATTGACCCAATAATTTCAACCACACCTAATGCATCTTTACTATATTGCACGGTGTGGGGAATACCATCGACAGAATTATATATTTTCCAACCATTATCGAGCTGCGGAAGTTCTACCTTGTTCCACTTCACCTCTTCATCCGCAGCAGTCAGTAATCTACGCCAGCCCTGCCAGCCTAAATTTAAATCAAGATAGTTCGTAAAGACGTTATTGCGATAATCTACAGCAATCACCCATCCAAACGTCCCCTTGTTATTACTGTCCGCAGATGTAAAGTGATAAAAACCGCGTGCAGATAAAGCTGAAGGATTGTCCTGTACACCAGCTGGAGAATAAAATGTGCCAAATGTTTTTCCCGCCTGTGTAATTTTATCGAGTAAACTCTCTGTAGTTCCTACAGATACACGTACGCCCCCCGTGTCATTTGTAATTTTAATTAATTGGCTGCCATTCCATTTATTTAAATCTGATAAATTTGGTAGAGGTGTCCACGTAATCGTAGTGTGACCAGAATTGTAGTAAAAACTATATGCATTCCCCGCTATGTCTACTGCAAAGCCTGCTCCTATATTATTTTGGCCAACTATTTGCATACCTCTTAGTGATATATTTGACGGTGATGGAGAATCTTCGACTCCAGAAGCTGCATAAAATGTACATGTCCCTTTATCCTTAATCGCATCAAATATTTTTGAATCAGCAGAGACATTGATAAGCTGCATACCGTTATCTGCTGTTATTTTATAAATTTGTGATTCATTCCACTTTTTCTTTTCCACATCTGAGGAATGTAAATTGACATCACTTTTATGAGTTAAAAGTTGCTCAAGTAGCCCCTGATCATTCTCAAGTAAAACCTTTACCATGTCATTGAATAAATCAGCATGGGCCTTGTCGCTAACTTCAAATGACTTTGGTTTTTTTATCTCCATTTCGATCTACTCCTTCTTTTAGAAAGTTTGGGTCAATTTCTTTTAATTGCTCTAAAGTCAGTATGTGCTGGTGATATCCCTCTTTCATCTCTTCCATTGAACAATCCCCTAATTCAATGGCTTGTTTGACCAACTCAGGTGTCACCCATTGAAAATATAATGCCATGACCCAATAATTCATGTTTCACTCCCTCCTTTAATGAAAAGGATCTCATTTTTTAGCGCTTTTAGTTCGTTTGTTAGAAGATCACATTGATGTTCAAGCTGTTTTCTCACTAGCTTTTCTTTGGCTACTTCTTGTGCTAGATAATCTAGTGGAAGAGGTGGTTGATACCTCGGGTTGGCTTGGGATTCCTCCCACCATTTTTTCAATTCTTCTGCCGTTGGCTTTGGCACATTTAAATGCCACTCGTTTATATACGAACCGTCACCATCATTTCTTAGTTCAAAATCTTTTTGGGGGTCCGCTTCGGGGTATTTATACTTAATGGCTTCATATAAAATCATCAGAATCCTCCTACACTCTCGGGAAATTTCGTCCGCCTATTTCCGTAATATCGAAATAGTTGTACCAACCTGAATTATCAGATACATAACGACTAACGTCTCCGTCATACCCTACATATAGGTACATTTCTAAATAGTCCCCCTTATTAGCCGGTACATTTGCAGCACCATAAAGTCCCATACTAAAGCTCAACGTATCAGATGGGCTTACCGGACTTTGCCTTTGTTGTGCAATATTTTTATATCTTTTTCCATTCAAATAGATCGATAATTCAAAGTTCGCGTATCGTTGAAAGCTTTCAATATAAACACCTGCATTTACTAAATACATTCCATTTTCAGGGCAGATGAAGCGATTATTATTAATATCAAAATTGTTATGACTATCTTTTATTTTTCGATTAAAGAGGACTTTTTGGTACTCTCCCTTGGTTAACAGCTGCTTACCAGTTGTACCAATATTCGTATGAAGAAAACCAGATATTTTGTGCCACTCGGTCCAACCAGAGGCAATATACCACTGTCTAAACCAAATACCTGTACTAGTAAAATAACTACCTGCTTCATTACCATTGCCATAATAATATTGTACAAAACGATACTCGTTTATTTTTTCGTTCTTCACAAAACCATATCTTGTAGGGTATCCAGTATCATTCGATTCAGTAATAGCCATCAACGTAATGCCAATTGGATATTCCTCACCGCTGACTGATGCATCTTGAATGGCTTGGTCGCCTGTTAAAATAAACAAGCTCTCATTCGTGATCCCTGCTATTTGTTGACTGAGCGCATTGTCATTCTCCACAAGTGTGTTGACCATCCTGTTAAATAAGTTGGCATGGGCTTTGTCAGAGGTTTCAAACGGTAAAGGTGATTTTATGTCCACTTCTTTTCCCCTCCATTAATAAATATCATCAATCTCAAAAACAAATTCGATGTCGCCGTCTTTTTGTTTGTCTGTCATGGTGCGGATGGCGGTGAATTTGCCGGCCTCGTCGACAAGGGCTAGTTCATTGATGACTTCGCCTGCGAGTTCTCCTTCAGCGATGGTGCAGGTGTAGCGGATTTTTGCCGGTTCCATGAAGGTAAACGAGTCAATATTTTTTTGAATCAGTTCTTTTTTGAGTGCTTGTTCGGTTCCGTCAAGAGAGATCGGTTTTCCATCCTTTGTCCCTCCATTTCCGAATGCCATTTTGACGACTTTTGTGAGTTTTGTTCCTTCTGCTCGTGCCTTTGCCATTTGTTGACGTGCATAGAGTGTGGTTACGGTTAATTGATCAGCCATTGTGATCCTCCTTATAGGTCTATTTTTTTAGAAGTTGCTGCTAGCATTTTTGATCCATCAAGCGGAATGGATCCATCGAGAATCCAATAATGCTCCTTGATCAGTAAACTGCCGCCTTGTTCATTTTGAACATGTACCGGTAAGCGGAACGTCATCCTCTTTTTCGTTTGATGTGAAAGCTGGTTCTTTGCGCGCAAAGTCAGCGTAGCTGCTTGCTTCGTTTCATGCGATGCTCCAGTCATGACATAATTCAGACGATATGCTGTTTCTTTCTCTTGTTGAAGCGGCATTCTCATCTTTAATGAATGCCGAAAGCGAGCAGGGACCTCCGTAGTACCTCGTATCCCGCTGAGATAGAACGTTCCATTTAATACGAATTCACCATTGAGTAAAATTGGAATATGATCGAAAAAGCCCACTCTGCTTCGCAGTGTGAGCCGCTGGTGATGATCATTTGTTTCATGAACATCGGTATGATGAATGGCGGTGAACGTATACGCCAAATGTGCTGGCTTTAACGTTTCGAGTATTTCGACGATATATCTTGTGTTTTGCAGGTCATCCAGGTTCACACGCAATGCAAAATGATAACGGTTGACTGTAAGACGGATGATTGCACTCGGATTTTTAAGAAATCGATTCACAGATTTCTCTAATGACAGATACGTAATTGGTGGAATGTTCGACATCATATTGATTAATCGTGCCCTGCGCAGCTCAATCGAATCATCTGACTCTCGCTGCACCTTGAGCATTCTTTCCCAACGATTCAATCCCCACGTCGCTGTTAAAGGGAAGAACTGATCCGTTACATCAAAAATGGATTCGTCCAATTGTTCAAACTCTGGCGCCTCTGTTTTTAGTAAATGATCCACATCATAAATCTCTGTGAAATAAGGCGGCAAGTAGTTTTTCATTTCATCAAGTTTGCTCAATAACCTTCACCTGCCTCAGACGTGGTATCTCAATGTCCTGTAATACTAAGTTTTTTGACTCCCCATTCAATAAGACGTTTGCATAATCGGACACACTCTCTGAATGGTACAAAATATCATTTAAGGCGGACATTCGAATCGTACTTTTTTCAAATGCGATTGATTTTAACAGTGCTTTGACCTTTTCTTCTATTTCTTTTTGCGCACCCTCAAGTGTCCAGTCCATCTGAAGTTCGACGGACACTTCTACGTCAATATCCAGCCACTTGGCGCTTTCCACAGTTGCTTTTGAGCCAATAGGAGCTTGCCCTTCTCCTTCTCCCGGTACAGGATCGATATACTCCTGGACCCTTTTGACAAGAAGCTCAGATGCTACATCTAGATTGCCATCTGTGATGACAATTTTGACCGTTCCCTCTCCATTCCATAGCGGGAATACTTTCGCTCTGCCGACACCAACCACTTCCTCGGCCCACTTTTTGTAATGTGCTCTGTTGGCACTGACAGCCTCTCGCCTTGCGCGTATTAAATACCGATCGTATAATGACGCATCATCTTCTTCCTCTTGCCCTGGTATCACCAATTCCTTCATGATCATCGACTCTAGACCCGGAATGGTATCAAGCGATAGCAGCGGCTGACCTGTTAATTGCCCATTGCCGACTGTACCTGTTGTCTCGCATTCTAGTGTACCGTCCTTTGAAAATTGAAAATAAACATCTTCAATAAAGAATCTTGATCCTGCTGGAATGTTTACGTTCTCTGGTTGAATGGTTACGGACCAGACCGCTTTGGTGGCTGGCTTTCGTTCAATCCCCACTTCTGCTGCTCGTCGATCTAAAAATTCCCCCTGTGCTGTATCAGCAAAGACAAGCTCAAATACTTGATCAAGCCAAATATACGACTGAGCCAGTTCAGCAGCAGCAGGTGCCAAGGCATTCCAAATGACGCTGTTTTCTCTTTTATCTATGTCATCTGGCAGCCTGTCCAGCATTCTTTCCATCAACGCCTCATACGTTTGCTCCTCAAACATCTCCCTCCATCACCTCCTCTATTTCTAATGTGCCTTCATCTGTGACAATGGCTAGTTTGACTTGAAAGGCACCATTTTGCTTCGTGACCTCTATCTCTTCAATATGATCAATCCGCTCATCAACGACCAATGCTTCTTCTAGCAATCTTGGAATCTCCATTTCTTTGTATTCATCTGTTGCTTCTGTATCGGTCAATAGCTCCTGAATTTCAGTACCAATGTCGTGACTGTAAATGGGATGTGCATAGCGCTCTGTTCGCAATGTCATATAAATAAATTGACGGATCGCTTCAATGCCTGTAATGGCTTCATTTGTCAGCCTACCATTTTCAAAATCTATGCGATACGTCGTCGAGGTTTCTACCTCTTCGTCTTCTTCTGTTTCCTCGATTTCTTCCTCTGGTGAAAGTGCCACATTCATCACCTCCCTTACAATTTGTCGATGATGTAAAAGGACTGCCCTCCTGCCATTGCAAGTACCATAATGCTGTCTCCCTTTTTCAACTCATCATCCTCACCCTTATTTAAGCGTTTAGGCCAAATGAGCAGTTCTTCTGGAATGATCAGCTTACTGTTCTCATTTAATCGGATGTGAAGAGGCGAAGCCATGGTGACCTCTCCAATCACCAGATCAATTGGAGAAGCTGCATCTACTGCATTGACAGCGAGTCGTTTAATTGCTTCACTTAATCTCATGCTTGATCACCCTTTGGCATGGAATTTTTCTCAACGACGTCAATTGTCATGGTGTGCTTCACTCCATTGAATTCATGCTTGTCTTGATCGATCCAGTAGGTTTTTTTGATGTTGATTTCAGGGATTTTCAAATAGATTGGCAGACCGCTTTGCAGTTCAGGGATTCCGAGTGCTTGTATGCTTTTCACTTCTTGTTTGACGCCTTTTTTTTCAGCTAGGCGTACTTTCGCTCTTTTTTGAAGCTGCGGCTGGTTGATTTGACCTGTGACCGTCTCCACATGCTGTAAAATGCCGTACTGACTCTGACCCGCTTTGTCCTGTTCGATCACCACAATATCTGATTTGCTACCTTTTTTCTTATTCTTCCCCTGTTCGTCTACAGACGTGCGCATCTTCACACGTGTTGCTGTCTCTTCAATGGAGGTGCTGTACTGATAACCGATGAGGTTGACGCCTGATTCAATGACCCACACGTCCTCTGGATCGGGCCAAGCTCTCAGTCCCATCTTGCCTTTAGCAGAATAAATTTGATAATTTCTACCGGTTTGCCGCTTCGTTTCTTTCAATGCTTTTAAAATGATGTCATATAAACTCGTGTCATTTTTAAAAACGAGAGACTTCATGACATGTCCTGTATTTGCGATGGATGTCATAGGAATTTGAAAGTCTGCCCCGATCCGCCTCAAAATTTGATCTGCCCGTTGATTTGAAAAAACATATACATCTTGGTTTTTCACTAAATATTGGAGCATATCGTATGCGGTAAAGGTCAGCTTTCCTTCAACAGGCGTCCTAGAAAACACGATGCCTCTGAACAGCTCTTTTCCTTTCCATTTAAAAAGAACCGTGTCTCCTTCTGAGACACGGTAATATGTTTGACTGCCTTGCTTTGTGATAATATTCGCCTGAATAGAGCGAGGGGCCTGATACCTTTGCCCCTGAAGTGTCACACTCTCTGTGACAAGCTCATACATCGTGCCGCTTCTGATGGCAAAAAGCTCAATCAATGTCAGCCCCCCTATTGTGGTATTTTCAATTTTTGCCCTGGAAAAATCCAATGTCCCGGCTGTTTAATATTCCGTTTACTTCGTTTGATCATCGCTGCTTTATTGGCATTCCAAATACGCCGCCATTTTGTACTATCGCCATAAAAACGGCCTGAAATGGCCCAAAGAGTATCTCCTTTTTTGACAGTGTACAATTTTGGTGGTGTTTTTGAGGGTCTTTTCTTTTTGGTTTGTTTCGCTTTTTTCTTTCGTTTGATTTTCCTAGGCGATGCGGTTTTATATTCCTTTAACTCGATCGTAAATTCACGATCACCTATGTCATAAGACCCTTCCTTGTGTGTGAAGCTCTCAATGCTGCACGTCATATTGATTTTAGTCCCTGTCACAATTAGTCGCACAGACTTCTTTGAACGCATCATTCGTTCAATTTTCGCTATTGCATTCTCTGGTGATGGAATGCTTTTATATTCAGCAATTGGCGAATATTTCTTAGGAAATAATGAGGTGAATGATACTTGTTTAGCCGATGGTACATCAATAAAAGTCAGTTCTCCAAAGGAGGAGACCTTCACTGTTTCATTTTGTACATTATTTGTGATCTCAAGTTCGGATGGAAGCACAGGGAATCGCAACTTCTCCTTGCCTTGGGAAATCCACAATTGATACACTGATTTACCCATCGATCACGACCCCTTTCGTTCCTGTCTGAAGCTCTACTTCCAATTCGTCTACAAGCATTTGTCTAATTTTTTCGACAAGCGATTGCTGATCCTGTCCATTATGGAAATGCTGATCACCATTGAACTGGATGGTGATTTGTTTATTGCCTGACGTTGTTGCAGTCCCAGCTGGCTGTGCTGAGGTGACTTGCTGCATCTGTGATTCTGGTAAAGGAGCAGATGCATTTGATGGATCATAGACTTGCATCCCAAGTGCCTTTGCTGCCTGTGTCAATAAATATCTCCCGCGAATGCCTCTTTCTTCTGGAATAATCCATTCGCGTTTGTTTCCTTCACCGACTCTAGCTACCTGCTCCTGAGTAATCAGACCGCCATTGGCGTAGCCTTTATAAGGACCGCCTCTTCTCATACTCCGTAATCCCGGTGTATTGAAGACTGTTCCATATCTGCCCTTAATGTAGTTAATGGCTGCTACGGCATTATGAATTGGGTTCCAAATATCATTCATGCCCTTGCCTTTATTGGAATGGAAGGTCGTTCCAATGGTTTGCATTAACCCTTTAGAAGGCGTTCCCTTCTTGGCGTTGGAATCCCACAAGTTGATGGCTTTCGGGTTACCATTTGATTCGTGCTGAGCGATTGTCATAAGACCTGGAAGCCAACTCATCGATGTGCCAGTCGCCATCAGAGCTGCCATGAGCCATTGCTGAACACTAAGACCTGAAGCACCCATACCGCTGAACGCTCCGATTAATGAACCCGCTTGATTTTCAGCAAACTTTTTCACATCAACTGAATCGAGCCCTTTGACGACACCGATCGATGCGAATTTCCCTAGACTCATCATGACACGCGAAGGAGAATGAATGTCTAGTTCTTCTCTAAACGCCTGTTCCACTTTCTTCGCCATTTCTTTGGCAGCTTGTGTGACTTCACTTGCTTTTGAACGCATGCCGCTATTGAAGGCGTCGATCATTCCTGAACCCCATCCTGGTGATTCTTGTTTGGCTTGCAGGAATGGTTGTTTGACGTGTTGGTCTACGTATTGACTTGTGCCAGTAGATGTCATGTTTTGACCTGAAGCAAAGCCAGCAACAGTTTGTGAACCATAAATCGAAGAAGCTGCTTGAATTTGATTAAATGGTTGGTCAATATTGGCTTGTTTCCACTGATTAAGAGAAATTTTATTACTATTCATCCCCTTCTCAAAATCAGAAGTAAATTCTTTTCCATAACTAACGCCACTTTCGGAGTTGTTCATTGATATTGAACCTCTTCCAGATAAAGAAACAGATGAGGTTACGTCTGTCCTCTGCTTAGCTGAGACATTCGATGAAGCCAGATTACTAGCGCTTTTTGGCACAACATTCATCCCAAGGTGAGTTGCTGCTTGAGCAAGTAACATCTTCCCTCGACCTCTATTGTTTTCCGTTGGAATAACAAACTCCTTGCCCGCTTCCCCTATCCAAGAAAGCATAGGTTTAGTAATATACCCCCCAGTAGCTTTATGACCAACCTGATTTAAACCGGTTTTCTCTTCGCCTTTACCTATGAAAAATTCTATTACTCCGCCGCCTATTTCTTTTGCTTTATCTACTATTCTACCAATAAAACCAAACATTTTTTCCCACGTTTCTGTTAGTTCCTCAGCATGTTTCTTTAATGGCTCAAAGACATTTTTATTGAACCAATCACTCACTGTTTCCCAAACACCTTTGATCGTTTCCCAAACTGATTTAAACGTTTCCCAAACAAATTTTATTGCTGGTTCTGCATATTTTTGATACGGTTGCCATACGTTTTCATCAAACCAAGTAGAGAGTTTTTCCCATGTAGTTTTAATCCAGTTCCATGTATTTTGAAACAAATTCCACACAAAAGTAATGGCTGGCAATGCATATGTTTTAAACGGTGTCCAAACATATTCATTAAACCATTCAGAAAATACACTCCATGTTTCTTGAATCCAGTTCCACGTTTCAACAAGTTTGTTCCATACCCAGCCAATTGCTTCTATCGCATATTGACCGAATGGGTCCCAAACATTTGTTAAAAACCATTCAGAGAAAACACCCCATGTTTCTTGAATCCAGTTCCACGTTTCAACAAGCTTGTTCCATACCCAGCCAATTGCTTCTATCGCATATTGACCGAATGGGTCCCAAACATTTGTTAAAAACCATTCAGAAAATATCCCCCATGTTTCCTGAATCCAGTTCCATGTGTCAACAAGTTTATTCCACACCCAACCAATTGCTTCTATCGCATATTGGCCAAATGGTTCCCAAACATAATCCATGAACCATTTTGATGCTACTGCCCAAATATTTTTGATAATTGTCCATGCAACATCAAATACGCCAACTACAAAATTGATAATCGGAACTGAAAAATTATAAATAGGCAGCCAAACTTTTTCCATGAACCAAGAAGAAAGTTGTCCCCATTTTTCAGTGATCCAATTCCATGTCTCACCGAAGAATGTTGTAATAGGAGTTAATACATTATTATTGATCCATCCTGAAACTTTGTTCCAAGTATCTTTAATCCAATTAACTGCATTTTCAGCACCTTTGACAATGTCATCCCATTTTTTCTTCAAGGTTCCGTCATCAAACATCTTTCCGACCCATTTTCCTAAACCTTCACCTAAAATGCTTCCTAAAATTCCACCGATTGCTGTTCCAATACCTGGTGCAATCATTGTTCCTATTGCGGCACCACCCATACCACCAGCAATGCCCCCGCCGAATCCTCCTACTTTTTCACCTACATTTTCTTTTGTTGTGCCAATTAATTCGGTTGCACTAAGTAAAGGCCCAAGTATGGGTACTTTTTTTAATAACTTGCCTGCACCTTTACCTAAATTTTTAAATGTATCTCCTAAGCCTTTTAGCTTATCAGTATCTTTGAATATCCCAGCGAGACCAGCTATAGCCATAACACCTGGAATTTTTTTGGTTAAACTGCCTAGTTTAGTTGGAGATTTTTTATTCTTTTCAACTCTCGTAGTTCCAGTTGGATTATTCGGTTTGTTTTTCGGACCATTTCTATTATCTGTTTGGGTAGTTCCAGTTGGATTTAAACCTTTTGCACAACAAGAACAGCAGCTTATTTTAAATAAACCTTTTCCGTTTTGCGTTTGGTCTGAGTTCTGATTACCCAACTGACCTGGTGAAGTATTATTATTAGACCCATCCGAGTTATTTGAAGGGTTTTTCGGACCAAGGATCAAATCTAATCCTTTGTTAAACCATTTATCTAGATACTCTTCAGGATTGATTTTAATTTTCTCACGAATTCGTCCGATTACTTCTTGCTTGTATTCGTCTATTTTCGTTTCAATCCAAGGTAGCGCCTTCTCATCCCAAAATTTCCTAGGGCTTAATTTTTCCTTCAATTTATCTGAGACGTCACCTGCATATTTTTCAATTTCTTTTAACGCCTTGTTCCCCAAATTCCCCAGCCAGCTTTGTTTGTTTTCCTGCGTTTTTGTAGCAGCTGTCGCATTAGGTTTCTTTTTGATTTTCTTTTCTTTCACAACTGACTCTGCCTGATCTCGTTTTTTCAACTTACTCTTTGCATTGTCTTGAACAGATACTCTGATTTCGTGTTTAGCCATTGTCAAGCTTTTGAGTGTCTTTTTGATTCGTTGAATGGCAGCGGTGGCTTGGTCAACCATGTTTAATCTCATATAGTACGTTCTGTTCATGAGCTGAAGGATTGATTTTTTGATTGATGACATTTTTCCTGACAACTGATCATTCAGTTTGAACGTCAGCAGGATTGGACTTGCTTGTGATTGTTTTAAGCGATCTATACTGGATTTAATGACATCTAGTCCTTTTGCTTGAATGGATATGACCATTTGTTTCGGTATCATGTTCAGCTGGTTTGTTAATGATTTGAGATCACGATAGATTCCTTGATCTAGCTTCATGGATAATACAGAAAACCTTCTAATCGATAAATTGAGGTTCCTTAGCTTCTTTTCATCCATTTCCAGGCTTATTTTCACCGGTTTTCTAAATGGTTTGAGCTGCTTCTCAAACGTTTGAAATCGTTTTTGAATGCGCAACAGCTTCTTTGATACTTTGTCTTCTAATTCAAATCGTGCAGTGAGCTTCGCCAGTTTATTTCCCTCCTTTCTTTGCTTCTTTTTCTAGCATGTCGAGTTTGTAGCTAATGAGTCCGAATAAGAATGCCTTAAATTGTCTTGGTGCTTCGTATAAATCGAGGAGTTCTGATGGGGAATAGTGAAGCTCGTGCATGGCGTAATATAAAAACACCGCTTCCTTATCCCCATCTTTTATTAGTTTTTTGCTGCTTCTTCTAAATCTTCAATTTCGTCTTCAAATCCATTGATTTCAATCGCTTTGTTTAACCAGTTTGCATATTCACCGCCGACAGATAAAACACGTTTTGCAACTTCAACTGGATCTTGTGTGCTGTAGGCTTCTCTTAATTCCTTTGAGCGGAAATCTGGATAAATCGTCGATTCAATGGCAATTCGTGCGTAGAAGCGCTGGCTGTCTAAGTCTTTCACACGACCTCTGCCTTTGACATTTTTGAACGTGGTGTTTTCTTTTTCCAGTTCATCAATACGTTCCGTAGTAATCGCTTTGAAGACAAAAGGAATGACATTCCCTTTTTTATCAACAAAACGCTTAGAAATTGGCACTTTGACCTCTTCCGCTTCTACTGTTTGTCCTGGCATAAAAAATGAAAGATCAAATGTTTGTTTTTCGCTCATGTTTAAAAACTCCCTTTTGTTTGTTTTTTGAATACAAAAAAGCACATCCATTTTTTGAATGTGCTTTCCAATCTTTTCATGTATAATATAACTCGTACAATTGAACGGCTTGCTCAAGGGTGTCTGGCTCATCCCCGATAGGAAGGGGGTGATGCTCATGTCAACGTTCCAAGCGATTTCCCTAATGCTTTTATTCGGGATGTTTATCCTTGCTTTGTTGACGTATATAAACAAAAAATAGACTCCCCTTGAGCTTTGGTAGGTGAAAGGGAAAGTCTATCCTTAAAACTATCTAATTGATAAGCCAGCCCCTTGAAGGGCCTCATTGTACATTGCCGGGATGTTAGCGCATCCTGGCTTCTTTTTATTGTATGCAAATCGCTTTGCATGTAAACATAATTTTGTGTATCATTTATTGCAATGTGCATTACAAATGCATTCATTTTTCATTACATTTGCATTATAGCATATTTGGTTTTTATTTAGCTAATTAATTAGCTAATTTCCTCCGCATTTCTTAGAAAGAATTCTTCAGCTTTTCAGGCAGATCAAAGTCTTCAAATGTAAATGGAACTTCTTCTTCAAGTGCCTCTGAATCGACATCTAGTCCAGCAATTTTAGCTGAATCAAAGTTGACATCGAATAATGTCACACGCTCTGTGCCTCGGCCTGATGATTTATCATCAATTACCGCTTGAAGAGTGAAATAAGGATCTTCCCCTTTTTTCACATAGTTGAGCATGAGTTGAACGAAACGTGACGTAACTTTATAGAATGTTGCTGTTCCTGTTCCGTTTGCCCCAGTTGTTTTATGGCCAGTCATTCGGCGGCCCATTACGTTCACTTCTGATTTATTTTTCTCCACGTTTGCTTCAAACGTTTTGATAAAGGCAAGCTCCTCACCTTCTAAGAAAAGACGACCTTCTTTACCTGAGATTGTATTTTGCGCTTTAAAAGCCATCTTACTTCACCTCCACATTGAAATAGAATTTTTCTGCTGCGTCTACTGGCTGTACTGCTAAATCGATGATAAATCCATCACGATCTTCATTGAGGCCAATGACGATATCTGTTTCTGAGTTAAAGCCTGTAATACCGCTGCCATCTTGAAGTTGTGTGAGATACTGTGTAATCAGTGTTTTCACAAGCTGCACTCCATCATCAGATGCTGGAATGTCATTGCCATTGGCTTTGCGTAATTTAATCAAATTTTTCAGTTCAAATGTTAAATCATTGTTGATTGCATCTAGCACACGGATGATTTTGTTTTTCGCCATTTGCTGGTTCTTTTCAACCGTGAAGCTTGTCAAAGAGTTAATATCTTTTTCAACGCTCACCGTGCGGTCTCTTGCATCGAAAGTGAAAAGAAACTCTCCTTGTGATAAACGGTATTCTACTTGATCATTATCAAGACGCTCTAATGTATCGACTGCGCCTTCGTATTCAACAAAGGTCAGTGACTGATTAAAAGTCGCTCCTGCACTTGCTCCTGCGACCCAAGCTGTTGTTTGAGCAGGCGCGAGTTCTGTTCCGTCTTCTAAAACAACACCGCTTGTGACATTGATGATACCTTCTTGATCAGCTGCATAGTTAGCCACAACGCCTTGCACCTTACGTCCTTGCTTATTACGTAAACGCTCAATAAATGACGCGAATGTTGCTTTTAATTGCTCACTATTATCGACTGGGAGTGCAATGACATCAAAGTATTCCGTTTCAGCTGCTTCTAGGAAAGCTGTATAATCTGCGACACTTGCCACACCGTTTTTCCCGCCGCTTAAAGCCGCTCCAGCAGTAATGACCGCTTCGCCTTCACCAGAAAATTGAACGTATTTGTTTTTCACAAGATCTTTGACATCTTTGACCACCTGTTTATCGACAATATCTGTTCCAAGATAGGTGATGACGTCACGTTTTGTGCTGTCGAGTACATTTTCTGCCACTTGAATGGTAATCTCATTTCCTTTTTGACCACCGTAATTGGCAGTAACCACAAAGTTTTCTGCGATTTCCGCTTTGGCTGGCTCTCCTTCGTTTAGGCGGTAAAGCAAGACCGTTTGCGCTTTTTTCTTCGCTTCACGGAAAAGAAGAAGTGACTTATCATCAATGTTAAGCCCGACCTTTTTATTTAAGTCTTCCATATCGGAAACGGAAATAAAGGTTTTTGGTTCTCCCCAGCTCATGACAAGAGGAAGTGCAACTGTTCCTCGCTCGCCTAAAGTAATTCGCTGCTCTGCTGTTGTTTTAAAATTAAAGTAAATGCCAGGACGCTTTTTCTCTGTACCTGGTGTAAAAGTGCCTCCGTTCATCCTTTAAACCTCCTTGGACAAAAAAGCATCGATGTGCTTCTTTGCTTCTGTTTTTGTAATTGGTTGATGTTTGATATAAAAAAGAGCACCTTCAAGGATTTCTGGTTTTACCCCAAAAAGATCCTTACTGTGCTCTTTTAAGGCTTCAAATGAAAAGCCAAATTCTTTTTCTTCGCCCGCTGTTTGATCGAGCTGTGTTTTTTTAGTCTTGCTCACGTTTGATCACCCCATCTGAAAAATTGATATCTTCTAGGCTTGGCTGTTTATCTCGGTTGTACCAATAGCTGCTATCCCACGTCAGGACAATCGCTGCTACACCTTGATCTATGATTCTAGTTTCCACTCTTTTTATGCGGACATAATCATCAAGCACCTCTCCATCTTCATTGATCATCTGAATGATTTGACGATCAGCAAGCAATGCATCGACGACTGTTTCCGCCGCATCATGCGCTTTTTCTGTATTCATATGAAACACTTTCACTTGCAGCGAATAAGATTTCATAAAAGTAGACACTGTATCTGGACCACTAATGACAGTCACTGGCGGCACATAAACAGATGGCACTTGAAAACGCTCTGGCAGAAGACGATCATACATTTTCACTGGATAGCGTGTGTATATATAATGCATGATTGCCCCGACTTCTTGATTCATTCCATCACCTCCCAAAATGTCGATCGATCCAGCTTTGAAGCTTTCGATCCAGCGAGTGTTCAAACATTTGTTCATAGAGCATGACGGCATGATCCCAGTACCCATTTCCTTCAATCCATTGAGATGAAAGCATCATGCCAGTACTGGCATTCGGATCATATTCAAAGCGGCTGCCGTTCCATCTGCCAGGCACCCATCTTCGTTCTCCATTTGAAGAAATGGCATGTCCATCATTCACGTAAGAGGCATAATCGAGCTGTGTCCCTACTTCTAGCGTGAGCCCGCCTCGGGAAGTGAGAAAGTGATTCTCCTTGTCACCTTTTTGAAAGGAATTGAGGAGACGGCCTGTATCAACAGCCTTTTCTTTGATGATTTCATCTTGAATGATGTCTAAAAACTGTAAGCCCATTTCCTGTAACCACTCTTGATATTGCGCCGTTAAGCCGCCACTATTTGCCTGTTGGAGCTGGGATAGCAGCCGGTCAAGTCCATCAATTTTCATAGGTTTTCCTTTCTGACGGCCATCACTTCCATGTGATGATTTTTCACTCTTTTTGGCTGCTGCAACTTGAGTGAGATGCCGTTCCACACCATTTTGTCATGCAAGCGAATGTCGCTTGCTAAAGGGAAATGGACGAGATAGGACTGATAGATGACTGTATTCGGTTCTTCTTGCACGAGTGACTGGCTTTTTTCTACAACATAGCAAGACACATCTCTCATACTTGGTGTATCAGGATAAGAGATGTCCGTTTGCAGATCTCCTGCTGGTATACCAAATTTGCCGCGGACTGCCTCTTCATTCTCTAAGTGAAAAAGATCACAGCGATCCGTTAATAGAGAATCATAACTCATAATGATCTCACCTTTAAATTGGCGCTGCCGCCAGTTAGTGAAGGTTCAATATAATCAACAAGAAGGGCATACACATAAGGTCTGCCTTTCACTTTGTCCGCTGCCTTTGCATATGAATAATCACCCATTTTTTCTGAAGTCAAGCCTTTTATCATGGATTCATCATCATTCAGCATGGCAAAATACTGGGCCATTTTTAATAAGGCGATCCTTGCTTTTTCAGGAATAGGCTGATATTTTTCATGTGTAAAATCGTGCCCGACAATTTGAAATACCGCTGCTTCTGCTTCAATAATATCTGCCGCTAGTCTCTCTACAGAACGATTTTTCACGCGATCAAATACAGAATAGGCTTGTAGTTCCTCAGCAGAAATGATCATAGCCTGCTGTCACCTACTCTTTCACTTTCATTACTTTGGCTACAGCATCCTCTTCCTCAAATTTGCTGTCGAGCTTCGCTGTCAGAACAATGATAAACTTACGGCTGCGAATATCTTTTTCTACTTCAATACGAATATTGCGAGAAAACCCTACGATAATGTTTTTCGGATGTGTCAGTAAAATATCTGATACGTCTGTTCCTTCTTCATCATATGGCTGCATATTGGCAAGACCTTTGACCGGAACACCGAATGCAGAAGAAAGTCCGCCTTGAATCGCCGCATCTCCGAGACCTGTCTGACGGTTTGCTACTTGGTCTTTCCACTCGACCTCTAAACTTGGGGATGTATAAAAACGGAAATCCTGAGGTACACGTAAATATTTTGACGGCATCGCTTTATAGGCTTGTTTGAACATTTGACGGCTAATTTCCGCTCCATTCGCATCGACAATATGAGAAACTGCCTGTTTTCGTACGCCATCCATTTGAGCTAAAAATGGATCTTGTGATGTTGTATCACCGTTGACGATCAGTTCTTCAATATCGACTGCCGCTCGTTCCGCCAGCATTTGCATAATGGTCTGCTGAATCCCGTCTTTTTCAATGTTGTTTTCAATGCTGTCGTACGTCATATGGATCTCAGCAATGACTTCTTTTGCATTGAGCTGGACAGTGCTTGTCGCTGGGACAACACGGTCTTTTGCATCAAGCGCTTTGCCTTCTTCTGCTGGGCGTAAAATGCGCTGACCGAAGCCGATTTTTTCGATTTTTTGTGAATCACTTTCCATTGGAATGATACGTGCATCATTTAAAACGGTTGGTGTATTTTGCATCATTCTAATGAATGTGTTGGATTGGGCTGCGTTCATGAGACCGCCTGTTTTTAAGCTGGCAAGTGTCATTTCAGCCTTGCGAATCAACTCTTGATTTCTCACACTTTTTCCTCCTTATTTAGGCTTATAGTAAGCCATCCCATATGGGCTTTGTCATATCATTTTGTGTATCGTGATTTGTTTGTTTAGAAATGCCCCGCGCTTTTTCAAGCAGGTGTATCCGCTCTGAAATAGGCAGTAGCTGTTGCTGAAGCACTTCCTGAATCGCTGCTTTTTCTCTGCCTGCTGATTTCTCTAAGGAAGAGAGCTGATGACGAATTGGCGCAACCACTTGCTCCAGCACTTTTTGCACAGGTTCTTCTTCACCTGTTTGATCTGTCCCTTGTTTATCCGCTTGTAAAACGTTGTCGATGGCCATTTTTGCTTTTTCTAGTTCGCGTACTTGATCAGTCGTTAATCCGGCATCTTGCTTTTGAACGGATGCTGGTCTTTCGCCAATCGTTTGGAGGACATCATTTGTTTTCAACACATCCTGAACAATTGGAATCAATTGTTCAAGTGCCGCTCTTACGCTAGACTCATCACCATCACTTGACTGCAACGTTTCCAGCAGATGATCTAAAACGCTCCAAAATTGTTGTGGCATATTTGCACCTTCCTCTTTCAAAAAGAAATTTTTCAGCAAAGAAAAAAGCCCTCTCTCGTTCGTTTCTTGAGATAGGAGCTGATCGTGTTCCTCTATTGCGATGATGTCTGCTGTTCCAGCCATTGAGTAGCCTGTAATATGGCCTTGCTGAATTTGGTCCCAAATATCTTGTGATGCCTTTGTCACAAGTACCCAAGATCCTTTTTGAATCAGCTCCCCGCCTACTTCAAAATCCGCTGGGGCAATGTATGATTCGACGACTTCGCCAACACCGTCTTGAAAATCATGCTGTTTATCAATATGACGGGCATCTTTCATAAAACCGTGTGCTGCCCTTTCAATTTCTTTGGCCGACATAAAGTCTTGATGTGCATCAGGTGTATTCGGTTCATACACGACACCATATACGAGGCGATGCGCATCCTCTGCCTTCGTCAGGACACTGACTTCTTTTTGAAAGTCAGGCTGCTTTTTCTTTGCTTTCATCAAGAAAAATTTCTTTTGATTGGCGGCCTTGTCCACATAGGAAACATGTGTAATTTTTGCGTTTTTTAATTCCCTTGGCATATGTTCACCCCCTTTCAAAAAAAGCTCACGTCCTTTTATTTCTCCAGCTGGTTTGACTCGGATGGAGACAGCCCATCAGCTGTTTTTATGCGGCTTTCTAAAGGTCGGTGGTAGAATTCTTCCGGCCATTCCTCTAACGTCTTACCAAGAATACGCCCCGCAAGATCTCGTAAATCATTTGGCGATACTGCCCCAGCCTGAATAAATGGTGTTAGAACCTTCGCTATCTCTAATGGATCTCTAAAGTCAGGACCATTTAATAGAAAGCGGACATGCCATATATCTAAATCCGGGAGAAAAAGAGTATTGAGTTTCCCTGTAATAAGATGCCGCTCTGGCTGAAACACTTGCTCCTCCGTTGTTTTTCGCGCGGTATCTGCTGTAGCCTTGTTATAATCTTGTGACTCTCCTGTGTAAATAGGCGGCAGACGAAAAGCGGAGCGGATTTTGTTTCTCGTCTTTTCATCGTATTCTAAAAAGAGCGCATCCTCTTGCAGGATTTCCGCCAAGGATTTAAAGTTCACTTTGACATTTGATACATCTTCTTCACCTGTTAATCCTTTTTCTGTCGGAAGCCCTTCTACTTCAAGCAATAAAAACTTATGCGCATGATCAGACCCTTCAATATCATCCATATAATCTTGTAGCTGCTGATAAGAAGTCTCTGACAGCATGCCGTTTTCAACAATGATGGCACCAGGTACATGCCTTCCTTGCTTAAAATAAAGATAATTCAGCTCTTCTGCTTTTCGTGCGCCATACATATTGACGATGTTGCCAATCCAGCGGGGAATCCCATACGTCCCACTGCCAATTTTAAAATGAATGACTTCTGTTGCTTGAAGTGGTTCTGGTGTAGCATCATCGTACTTGCCTGTTTCACAATTTAATATGCGCGGATCACCATACTCCTTGAAAAAGACTTTCTTCTCATTGATGACCTGCACATATTTTCGGAATCGTTTCTTACGATTCATCGTCTTTAATTCGCCGTTTTCTGTGTAGCGGAATTCGACGTCGACTGGCTCACTCAGCTTGCAAATGCGGATATGGAGTGCATCCAAATACTCGATTCCTGCCGGCTTTCCTTGTCCATCCCGCAGCACCTCTAAAAAGCCATTTCCTGTTTTCTCCCGGTCTTCTAGGACATAACCAAGAATCACGTCAGCAGACTCATCATAGTTCATGTATTTCGTAAACTCTTCGAGTCTTGTCCATTCCTTCTCGGCTGTCTTCTTTTTGACCGGTTTCACATCTTCCGCATTAAAATCAAAGGCGTATTCCACCCCAAAGCCAAAGCCTAAAATGTTTGTTCGATACGCATCTATACATTGCTGAAGAATCGTTGAGTATTCTGCCATGCTTTTTAATTCATTGATATGGTAGGGCGGCGGGACAATGTCATCTTTTTCGTATGAAAATTCATCCTCATACATTTGTTTTGTATGATCAGACATGTTGGCCTTCATAATCGTTGCTTTTAATTGTTTCATTGTATGGACCTCCTCTCTCGGTTTGGACGGACACGCTCTGAAGCAGTCTGTTTCAAATCGGTCACCTCATAATCATCTAGCGCATACCAAATGGCGGATAATGTGTGTGGGTCGATTTGAAATTCATCTTCCTCTAAGCGGCCGTTCTTATCTGCCTTATAGGTTAGTGATTGAAGTTCATAGATGGTATAAGGGCAAGCATCAGAACAAATGATTTTCTTAAATCGTTTAATTTTCTTTGTATATTGCAAACGTGACCCTTGGAACTTATGCGCAGCGACCATTTGAAATCCGCGCTGCCGAAAATAGTGAATCGTTTTAGGCTCTGCTGCATCTGCCTTAATGAGTTCCTTTGATTCAACAAATTCTTTCAGATCAACAGCTGTTTCATCATCCGTTTTCCCGCGGTCGTAATATTCCCAATAAATATATAAGTACTTTTTTTCATGATCGACAGCTAACCGAATGAGCGCATTGTAGGATTCGACAAATCCAAAATCCATCCCCGCTCGTTTCAGCGGTCTTTCAATCTGCCCGATCGCTTCTAATACGTCAGTATGCTGTCTGACCTCAAATTGCGGAAACACTTTTGTTCCATTGATACCGAAGTATCCCTTTCTTGCAATTCGATAAAGATCTGGATCGTATTCTTTCAGCTCATCCAGCTGCTTGACATAGCTTTTAGGAAGAAATAGATTGTCTTCTGCTGTTGAGTGGTGATAGTACGTATCTTTTATCACGATGGTTCGCTGTTTGTATAAGGTTTCGTCATCAAGGACAAATCGTTTCAACTGTTCATCTCTAAAGAAATGTCTGTACGTCCAATTATCCTGACCAACGGGATTCGTCGATAACATCATATAAAGAGGTAAAACCGGATGTCTCAGCCTTCCAAGCAGTTCTTTAAACCCTTCATATGAAACCTCGGAACACTCCTCAATCCAAATCATTGAGATGTTGTTGATCGACTTCAATTTCTCAGGCTTGTCCAGTCCTTTAAATAAAATGCTGCTCCCATTGCGAAAAGTGAGAGCAAGCGGTGAACTGCGGCACTTTACTAGATGATCAATGCCAAGATCGCTGACGATTTCTTGTAAAAGAGAGTAGGTCGACTCCCGGTGCGTATCATACACTTCTCGAATGACAAGTGCTGTTCGTTTTTCCTCAAGCAGTTTTAAAACCAGCTTTAAAGCAATGTGATAGCTTTTGGAGGAGCCATAACCGCCTACTAAAAACTGAAACTTTTGATTCCAATCGAACAAAAAGTGTTCAAAGTGAGGATTGACTTCTTTTTCAATCAACGGTGTCATGAATCGTCCTCTTTTCTTTTGATCATGATATGAAGATCTTCTTCTTTTTCCTCACGAACTGCTTTTTTTGTTTTTTCGATTGTCAGCTCAATTTGCTTCAGCCTTAATCTTCGTTCATCTTTTGCGTGAGCGAGCTCTTCAAACTGTTTAATCAGCCGTCTTAGTTCTCCCATTGCACGAGATTGGGCATTTAAAAAAGTAGCATGCCGATCCCATGAAAATTGAAACGAAAATTCCTCTGCCGTGATCTCTGGCTCTGGATGAATGCCTTCGCCTGTTTCTTCCTCTAATGAAGAAGGCAAGTACGTCGCCTTTTTCAGTTCTTTGATCATGTCATCTTGATCTGCTACATGCATGATGCGCTGCGCTCGAATAATGGCTGCGTATTGAATTTGAATTTGATCCCAGATGATATCAAGAGATGTGCGCCCATCCATTTTTTCCATGATTTCAATCGTTTCATCTGAAAGAAATTGATGAAAGATCGAGTGCGCCTGCTTTGACGGTGTTTTTTGTCTTTGCCAGCCGTATCGTCTTTTCCATGATTTAACGGTATGGATGGAGACGTTGTAATGATCGGCTAGTTGCTGGTACGTCATCCCTTTCATATAATCCTGCTTAGCCTCTATCCGTTTATCTTTCATTTACATTCACCTGCCGCCTCCTTTTAGTTCGAATGATTCCCTGAAGAGAAATCATTTGTGCCGGGCTAGCAAACATTCGTTTGGTCTTTCTAACTATAGGTGGCAACTGTAAGACAAGCTTTTGAAGATTGATGTGATGAAAGAAAAAACGCCTATTCAGCAGCTCTGAATAGGCGTTCTTGTACTTTTTTGGACATTTTGGTCCGAGCTCTTTCCATATGTTTTTGGACTGTTCCTTTTTTTACATCTAGCATGATCGCAATCTCGCTAAATGACAGACCCTGCGTTGTGTGCATAAAAAACACGTCTTTCTCTCGATCTGTTAAAACAGACAAAGCTTCATCGATTCGCTTTTTATCCCGCTCACTTACCTCTCTTTCTTTCTCTTGAATGAGGGTGTATTCATGTGATAAAGCCTCTAATACCTCTTGATTAGCAAGAATGGTGCGCTGATACACAGACCGTCTATCTAATCCTCTGCGTGCGCCTGGCTCTCTCCCGATTTGAAGCCATTCCACCACGTATTCTAAATCACTGACCATACTGGCGATCATTTTTTGATCATGTTTGTCCTGATCTGACATCTGTTTCTCTTCTTTGTCTTTCAATTGTTCATATCGTTTTCTGGCATCTTTTAAACTTCTTTTATATTCAATCAGTAAATCTTGCATCTATGCTCTCTCCCTTTTTTAAGAAAATAAAAAACGGACACCAATCAGCCCCTTTTTATAGGGTCTTGATCAGTGTCCGCAGGCTTTCCGTCTTGGACTTATTCAGTTGTTCTTGTTCATCAGGCTAGCTGATTTTAAAACCAATCTCATGATCGACTCTTGCAAAATGTCCTTTTGCTGTTTGAATAATCGTTTTTCCATGCTCAGGTACATCCATCATATAAGCCGTTCCTACGTTTCCATCTAACACAATGACTTGAATCTTTCCTTTTTCCATTTCACCGACAAATGTCTGGTTTTCTTGAATCATGAGTTGTTTTGGCTCGTTCATATGCTTGTCTCCTTATTTGGTGGTGAGGATCTCATATCATCACCCATCGTATTTAAAATGATTTCCATTCGAGGTCGCATGCTATAAAACTGTGAAACTCTTAATTCTACAATCTGTAAAGAGGCGTCATCGGTAACGGCATGAAGTGCTTCTTGTATATACTGCAAATTTGGTTGAAGAATGCTGATGTGTACCGGGCGTATCAGGCCTTTTTCTGCAGATGTACGCGTGTCTTGGCTGTTCGCTAGATCAATGGGCATATTGTAAAATGAGCGAATGTCGAGTGATAATGCGCCTTTTATTTTGCTTGTGCATTGCGCTTTAGCGGCTGTTTGAATTCTGTTTATCAATGTCTCTTTTGTGCATAAATGTTCTTTTTCAATGATAAAATGAAGGACCATGCTACGATCTCCCGTCATCCTTCGCCCACTGCCGAATGTCTTGTTCGTTTTGACCCGCATTGAGCAAACATTTCAGGAATGTCATGATTTGCTTCAATCGATTCATGTCGCATTCATCCTTTCCTTCTTCTTGTCATCAACGGCTTTTTCTGCCATGAGGGTCATGTATGTGCGTTTTTCTTCTGCCGTGGGGAAAGCAAAAATCGGCTCTTTTTGATGAAAAGTGATCCAGCCGCCAGCTTGTACTAGGCAATGCTGTGCTTCTTTTCGGGCATCAAATGTCATCTGATGTCTCATCATCATCAAATCCTTTCTCACGGTCCTCGTCCTCTAATCGATAACCATTTCGGGACATTTCATATGGCCAGTAACGTTTTGGATAGCCGAAATCATTCATTTGTATCACCATCGGATGTTCGATATTCATTCTGTTTGTCTCCCCTTTTTAAGAACGGTCTTCCTCAAGACTATTACTCTTTTTGTGTAACTTTTGACCAAAAAAAAGCTCTTGAACACCGATATTTAGCAAATCTGCAATATGCTTGGCTATTTCTAAGCTGGGCTTTGTTCGGCCCATTTCTATATTTGCATAGCCACTCGTGTACTTATATCCAAGTTTTTTCGCCATATACGTTTGTGTTTTTCCTTGTAATATTCGTTCTTCTCGTAAATTTTCAAGTTTCATGTTTCCACCTCTTACTCATTATGTGTAAGTTATATTCATTATGATAATATACACAAAACGGGTAAGTCAATCATATTTTTATTCTTTTTGTGTATTTATTTATCTTTTCCGTGTAATTCATGATAAAATTTACACATAATATGAAAAAAGGTGTTTCCGATGGATAATTTGACTGGAAAGATTCTAACTGAATTAAGAGAGAAACATGGATGGAGTAAGTCTACCGTTGCCAAAAAACTCGGTTTAAAGGCGATGTCGACCTATGCTAACTGGGAGTATGGATTGAGAAAGCCAGATGGTGAAATGATTGTGAAAATCGCCGAGTTATACGGGGTCTCAACAGATTATCTTCTCACAGGTAAAGACAAAAACGCCTCTGATGACGATCTTGCAGATGATCCTGATTTGCAAATTGCGTTTAAAGCTGCCTCCGATTTTTCTGAAGAAGCACGAAGACAAACCATCGACTTTATTAACTACATTAGAGAGAAAGAGAAACAAAAAGGCCGTCAGCCAAAACAGACAGACGACAAATAAAAGATCTCTTTTCATAAAGCATCACATAGCTGGGTAGATACCCAGCTTTTTTTATGTCTCTTTTTCCCCCTAAAAAAGAATGACATATGAATAAAAAATCATGTTTTTTGGGATAAAATCGTCTTCCCCTACATAATATGTGACAATTTTCACCAAAAATACTCATTTTTCCACTTATTTTTATTGACATATAATTCTATTATTATTAATATATGTATATACCAAAAAAAGGAGTGTTACCGATGAAAAAATTAATGAAAGCTTGTACATTGTCTTTAGCTGCTTTAGGTGCTCTTACGTTCTTCCAAACTGAAGGTGCTCATGCAGCTGCACAGCCTAAAGAACCAGTTATAGCAAAAGCTCCTATTATGAATAAAGTGATTACGGTGAACCGCACACTTACTGTAGGTTCTTCAATCGCTGTTTCACTTCCAGCAAGTCAAATTTCTGTCTCAGGCGCAACGTATGCCATTCAATTAGACCAAACTGCTCCAAACTTCACATGGATCCGTGCTGTACAACGCGGTTCTGTTACAGTGTCTTACTATAATTCACTAGGTGAGCTTGTTATTAACTATATTACTGTTCGTTAAGCGATTTTTTTCATATGAAAAGGCGATGACTATATGTTCATCGCCTTTTTGTGTTTTTACTTAGGCTGCTTACCAGTGCTTGCCAATCTCTATCTATTATGTTAACTTTTAATAAAAATAAGTTTACATATTGAGAGGGGCTTATGATGGGAAAAATAACGTCTTTGTCTTGGGAAACGATCGTGAAGAAAGCCATCAATCATGAACCGATTACTATGGAAGAAGGTCTAAAAATTCTTGGAGCAGACGACGCAGAGTTGCTGCCTATTATGCATGCAGCTTATCAGGTGAGATTTCATTTTTTTCAAAAAAAGGTGAAGTTAAATATGATCTTTAACGCCAAAAGCGGATATTGTCCTGAAAACTGCGGGTATTGTTCACAATCGGTGATTTCAACAGCTCCTGTTGAGAGGTATACAATGCTTGACCAAAAAACCATTGTGGCCGGTGCGCGTGAGGCGTTAAAAAGAAAAGCGGGGACTTATTGTATTGTAGCAAGCGGGAGAGCACCTTCGCACCGTGAATTAGATGAAGTCACCGCAGCAGTAAAGGAAATTACTGAGACAATGCCTTTGAAGGTGTGTGCATGCCTTGGGTTATTAAATGAAGAAAAAGCGAAACGGCTGAAGGAAGCGGGTGTTCATCGGTATAATCATAATCTCAATACACACCAAGATCATCATGCTCAAATTACAACGACCCATACGTATGATGACCGCGTATCGACCATTGATAAGGTCAAACAGTCAGGGATGTCACCATGTTCAGGGGTTATTATTGGAATGGGCGAAACCAATCAACAAATTGTTGAAATGGCTTTTGCGCTGAGAGCCCTTGATGCGGATTCGATTCCCGTCAACTTTCTCCATGCAATTGAAGGAACGCCTCTTGAACATCAAGAACGCACACATCCGATTAAAGCGTTGAAGGTTTTGGCACTGATGCGATTTATCAACCCGGCTAAGGAAATTCGAGTATCTGGCGGAAGAGAGTTTAATTTGCGAACGCTTCAGCCTCTCGCATTATATGCAGCAAACTCTATTTTCGTAGGCGATTATTTAACGACAAAAGGACAGCAAGTTCAAACCGATCATCACATCATTGAAGATTTAGGTTTTGAAATAGAAGAATGTGCGCTTTAAAAAAGTCTGCCGATGGATCGGCAGACTTTTGACGTTGAGATTAGAATCTTTTATGGAAATCGACAGTACCGCTTCCTTCTTCGCGGTCAAAGCTGCCAACAAAAGTCCAGTTAATATAGCCGCCGTCACCATTGTTGACAAACGTACCATCTTCAAATACCCAAATACCAAACGTAATGCCGTCATATTCAACACTATCATAATAAACAACATTGTTCAGTCCGCTAAAGTCATGATCTTGGCTTAAGTTTTGAACAACTACGTTGTAATTTTGACCAGCTTCATAGAATGCACTGTATGCCGCATTTTTTACAAATCCATCACGATTTTGAGATGATTTTACTGCTTGTTCAATTTTATCGGCAATGGCTACTGGATCAATCGAGACACTTCCATCGACACCTGTTGTCGTAGCAGCTTCAGCCTTTTGACCAAAAGTCGTAAGAGATAAAGGGACAGCAACCATTGACGTAGCAATCATAGAGCTAACAAAAAATTTACTTGTTTTCCTCATTATTTCTAACTCCTCCTTTAATTGGTATGTCTATGTACTACCCTTTTCTTTGTCTCTTAAACACTAATTTAAGAAAAAACTTCTTTTTCTACCAATTAAGAGGCCGTTTTTACTGTTTAAAAGGGCAAAACAACAAAAAAACTACTCTTTTAAAAGAGTAGTTTTCCATCATTACATAAACAGGATGAATAAAATCAGACCGAGGATGATTCGGTAGATCGCAAAAGGCACAAGTTTGATTTTATTAATCAGTTTTAGGAAGAATCGAACAACAAAGAGAGCCACAATAAACGCACTCACAAAGCCCACAATAAAGAATGGAAGCATGTCTGTTGTTAAATATTCGGCATTTTTAACAAGTGTTAAGAGGCTTGCTCCCGCCATAATCGGCATGGCCATAATAAACGTAAAGTCAGCCGCCGCGCGGTGATTCAGACCAAGAATAACACCACCTGCTATTGTAGAACCCGAACGCGAGAAGCCTGGCCATAGTGCTAAACATTGAAATAACCCGATATACAGCGCTTGTCTGTACGTCATATTATCCACAGAGCTTGTTTCTGTTTTACGTTTATTGATCCAATCAGCGACAAGCATCAGCACAGCCCCTAAAATCAAACCGACAGCGACCGTTCTCACATCAAACAAATATTTATCAATATAATCTTCAAATAAGAATCCTAAAATGACGGCTGGGACGAGTCCAACAGCAATTTGAGCAATGGTCAGCTTATGTCCGCTGCGTTTTTGTTCTTCTGTGATATTTTTCTTTAAGCCTAACAAGTTCAAAATACGATCTTTAAACACGATCATGACAGCTAAAATAGAACCTAACTGAATCACGACTTTAAATGTGTTTGCAGCCTCTGGCGTAATGATGTCTTTTGATTTTAGCCAAAGATCATCAACAATGATCATATGCCCTGTAGACGAGACAGGTGCATACTCTGTTAATCCTTCGACAATTCCTAAAACCAGTGCCACGAATAAATCCCATAGATTCATGATTTTCTTTCCTTTCAATTCTGATCTTTTGAAGGCAAACATCTATGTCCACATAAAGACAAGCTTTCTTTTTCGAAAGCTCGTCTTTATGATACTATATTTTTTTCTAAAAAAGATTATGACATCAAACCTTTTCTTCTTTATACAAATTGGATCGCATTTTGAACCAATCAAACAGGTGGGTCGTGATCACTTTCAGAACGGCATACGTCGGAATCGCGACAATGATGCCGACTACGCTGAACAATTTACCTGCTGTTAATAGAACAAAGATAATCGTGATCGGATGGATATGAAGGTTTTTCCCCATGACCTGAGGAGAAATGAATTTCCCTTCAATGAGCTGAACCACTGTCCAGACAATGATCAGTTTCAGTAGCATAATAGGTGATGTGACAAGTGCAATCACAATCGCTGGTGTAATGGCAATTGTCGGCCCAAGGTAAGGCACTACACTTGTACATGCCGCAATAATCGCCAGAAGCAGCGCATAGTCAAGTCCAATAATCAGATAACCGATTAAAAGAAGAACACCGATACAGAAGCTGACAATGATCTGTCCAAGAATATAAGAGCTTAAGCGATGGTTCATTTCGTGAAGCACGATATGTGTATGCTCTCTAAACTTATTCGGAATAAATTTCAAGAAATAGTCAGGCAGTTTTTTGCCGTCTTTTAATAGATAAAACAGAATGAACGGAACCGTCACGATCGAGATGATAATTTCAGTAAGCGCCCCTAAGAAAGTGCCGACTCCGGTAAAAGTACTTTCCAAAATCTTCGTCGCTTGACTTGACGCTTTACTCACCAATTCAGAGACGTTAAAATTCATCGTTTTCTGCGCCTGATTAATGAAGTTGCTTCCTGTTAGTTGTCGAATCTGTTCTTCTACTGTATCAACGTATTTTGGCAGATTATGAAACAGACTCATCGTTTGTGCTTGTAAAAAAGGAATAATAGATACAATGGTCACTGTAATAATCCCAATAATGACAATATATAAAAGCAAAATCGAAAAGATCCGTTTGACCTTAAATCTCTCTAATAAATTCACAATTGGATTTAATAAATAATACACAACCCCCGTTAAAATAATCGGTAAGGCAATGGTTTTGATGAGTACAATGAGCGGCGTGAAAATAAAAGATGCTTTCATGAAAACAAGGATATTCAACCCTATTAATAGCAGGATGAGTAAAAAGAGAACAAACTTGTTATCAAGAAAAAATTTTCTAAATCGACTGCTCCACATTTGCATAGAATTCATATCTTTCCTCCAAACACGGGCTATTTTATTAGTAAATTGTACACTACTTGATCATCATTTTGTGATCATTGTTTCAGCTTTTCTTCCAGTTTCGCAATGGACATGGTCCATCCAATCAAAATCGGTTGTCCGATTAATCTCATCCATAACAAGGCTTGTTCTGTGCTCTCTTGCCCTGGAAATGGAATCCCTTCTCTCGCAGCAAATAGGTTCGCAGGGAAAATGAGCACCAGATAGACAGCGATCATTTTTGCTGCCACAATCCTTACGTTTGGAAGAAGCAGTAAAACGGCCAACAGCCATTCCAAGCATGCGGTGGCATAAATGATGCCATAGGGAAATGGCCATCCAGACATCATGCGGGCAAAGCCGCTTGGCTCTATCACATGATAAACACCGGCTGCTATAAATAAAAGCGCGAATGCGTATGTACTTCCTATATGTAGGATGCGCTTCATGTTCGTTTCCTCCTCCCTCCTTCTCAAGTATTACCCGAATGAAGGAGGAAACTATCCACTTTTCGTACATTTATACTCTTTATGTAAGACGCATCAGCTAAGGTAAAGGTTTCATCCGCTTTTCAATAAAAAAGAAGATTCTTTCATACAAACGCTTTCAAAGCATGTATAATCAGAGAAAAGCAGAAGGAGGGAATGTGATGATTCGATTTGCTGTCATCGGAACGAATTGGATTACAGATCGATTCTTACAGGCTGGTGAAGGAGTGGCGGATTTTACATGTACGGCCGTCTATTCTCGGTCTGCTGAAAAAGGACAGGCATTTGCAGACAAGTATGGCATTGATACCGTCTTTACTAATTTACAGCAAATGGCGGCAAGTGATGCGTTTGATGCTGTGTATATCGCAAGTCCAAACGCCCTTCACAAAGAGCAAGCGATGCTGATGATGGCGCATCAAAAACATGTATTATGTGAAAAACCATTGGCCTCTCACCGGAAAGAGGCTGAAGAAATGATTGCTGCTGCGAAAAAATATCAGGTGTGCTTAATGGAAGCGATGAAGACCACATTTCTGCCGAATTTTCTTCAAATCAAACAGCATCTTGATCAACTAGGCCCCATTCGGCAAGTGATCGCTCATTACTGTAAATATTCCTCAAGATACGATGCCTACCGAAACGGTGAGATTCCAAATGCTTTTAAGCCGGAATTATCCAATGGCTCCTTAATGGACATCGGCGTGTATCTTGTCTTTCCCATCATTTATTTATTCGGGCTGCCACATCAAATCACCGCGAGAGGCTATACACTTTCTTCTGGAGTTGATGGGAGCGGTTCATTACTTTTACAATATGAAGGGCATCAAGCACTGCTTTTTCATTCAAAAATCTCAACGTCTCATGTATCTGCTGAAATTCAAGGGGAGGATGCCACAATGGTGATTGATCAATTTCACCGTCCTTCTCGTATCACCATCCATGATCGGAATGGACAGCAAACCGATATTTCTCTCAAAGATGATCAACCTGCTATGTATTATGAAATCGATCACTTCATTCAATGCATCAAGCAAAAAAAGGGACAGTCGCCAGTCAATACATTTGCCTTATCCGTTCAAACCATGTCCGTCATGGACGAGGCGAGAAGACAAATGGGCATTATCTATCCAGCCGACAGACAAATGTAATGAGGCATTGAATGAACAAAGGGCGTTTTACAGCCCTTTGTTTGTTCGTGTGAATCTAGTTTGCCGCTAATACATCGGCAAATGCTTTCACATATGGCGGAAGGTCCGGCGGGCGTCTGCTTGATACAATATGACCATCTGTCACAACGGCTTCATCAAACCATTCCGCTCCAGCATTCGTCATATCATCTTTAATACCAGGTGTACTCGTCACTTTTGTACCTTTCAGGATACCAGCTGAAATGAGCACCCATCCGGCATGACAGATTTGTCCGATCGGTTTGCCCTTTGCATCAAACGTACGAACGATGTCTAATACTTCTGGATATCGGCGCAGTTTATCCGGTGCCCATCCCCCAGGAACGAGAACCGCATCATAATCATCTGCTTGAATGGAATAGAAGTCTGCATCTGATACAGCTGGCACTCCGTACTTCCCGATATATTCATGATCTGCTTTTTCGCCTACGAGATGGACAGTTGCCCCCTCTTCTCTTAATCGCAAAACGGGATACCATAGCTCTAAATCTTCAAAATCATCACTGACTAACGCAATGACCTTCTTATTTGATAAACGCATAACATCTCTCCTTTTCTTCGGATTTCCTCTATTGTACGAGATCATCTCTTAAAAAGAAAAGCGGTTCCCCTTGAGGAGAACCACTTTCCATTATTCACTGATCTTGAATTTTTTAATTAAGTCACGCAATTCTTCCGCCATTTGGGAAAGAGTCGTCGAAGAAGAACTAATCTCTTCCATTGATGCCAGCTGTTCTTCTGCTGATGCCGCGATATCTTGAATACTTGCTGAACTCTCTCTCGATACATCTGCAATTTCATTCACTGCTTTAGAAATTTGCTCAGATCCTTTTGAAAGCTCACGAACTGTCGTATTCATTTCATTGATTCTTGTCGCAATTTCTGCCGTTTGCTGATTGATTTGTGAGAAGCTTTCTTTTGTTTGGTCTGTAATTGATAGGCCATTTTTTACTTCTTCATTCACAGATTTGAACATATTTTGAGACGTTTCTATTTCAGAGACAATTTCTTTGACGAGTTTTTCAATCTCTTTTGCAGAATCTGATGATTGAACCGCCAGCTTACGGACTTCTTCTGCTACAACCGAGAAGCCTCTGCCTGACTCGCCCGCACGTGCTGCTTCAATGGCTGCATTCAGAGCCAGTAAATTCGTTTGATCTGCTATACCGTTAATGACACCTAAAATGTTGGTGATATCTTTTGATTTATGCTCTAATCCGTTAATCACACTTTCAGCTTCTTTCACTGAATGATCAATCGTTTTCATTTGGCCAACTGTCTGTTCAACAAGCTGTCCGCCTGTTTCTGCGACTGTTTTTGATTGAACCGATGATTCTGTAATGACATCAGATGTTTGTGCAACTTCATTTAGCCCTTCGTTCATTTGTTTCAAGTGGGCTGCGCTTTGTTCCACCATTTCACTTTGATTTTCGTTTCCGTTCGAGAATGTTTCAATGGATGATGTAATATGTTCGGTTGCTTTTGTCGTTTGACCTGCACTTGCCGTCAATTCTTCCGACGATGACGCCACGTTTTCAACAGATGTCTGTACAGCTTGGATGACGTCTCTGAGTGACTCACTCATTTCATTAAAACTTGTACCGAGCTGACCAATTTCATCCTTTGATTTAACATCAATTTTTTCTGTTAAATCTCCTTCGCTGATCTTCTTAGAAGAGGAGACAAGCATGGAAAGTGGTTTTGTAATAGAACGGATGATAAAGAAGATGAGAATACCGCCAATGATTAGCGCACCAGCTAATATAATAGCCGCCATGTTGAAGACTGGCTGCGCCGCTTCTTCTACTTCATTGACAAACATTGTACCGGCAATTTTCCAACCAGTCGCTTTGTTTGTTGTGAACTCCATTTGCTTTTCTTTTCCTTCAAACATATAACTCATTGAACCTTTGTCTTGTGTATAAAGCTTGTCTACCCAATCACCTTTTAATTTTGTTCCTGCTTTTTTCGTTGGATGTGCCACGTATGTTCGATCTGGGCTGCCGATAAAAGCATGACCTTCTTTACCAATATTGATACTATTAGACTCTTTTACTAGATTTGCAATGTCCAGGTTCATGGCAATAACACCAGAACCATCCTCTAGTTTTTTAGAAATCGTCACAACAAGCGTACCAGTTGATGCGGTTGGATATGGAGCGGAAACAGACAGCTCACCGTTTTTCGCCCAGCCATCTTTGTACCAATCCCGCTCAGTTGCGACATAATCAGCAGGCATTTTTTGATTAGGATATCTTGAGAACACTTTTCCATCACTTGAAGCAACAAAGATGCCTTCTGTGTCATCATTCATGCTCATGAACTGCTCAAAGCGCCCTTGAATATCAGTCGTTCCTTTTTGCCCCAGCTTTTTCTCCGTAATCCATTTGCTAAAGAAATCGGCTGCGTCTGTTTTTACTTTTACAACCTTCGTAATGTTTTTGTCCAGCTGTTCTACATTTTCCTTTGCACTTTGCATGATTTGATCATTTAAAGAGGTGCTCGCCGTATGATATGAAGAGAATGCCAATACGATAATTGGGCATAAAAGAATAAATAAGAAAGAGAAAACGAGCTTTTTTGATATCGATGGTTTTTTGAAATACTGTATGAAATTCATAAAAAAGAAAACTCCTTTTAGTAAGATAGTATATATATCGGAAGTACTACTAGGTTCTTTACTTTTTTAACTTATTAAAGTCTAGATAAGTCCAAAATACCCAAATTATGTGCAAATAACGGAAAAACCCCTGACGTCAAAACGTCAGGGGTTCTACTATGACTCTTATATTTTAAATTGTTTGATGAGCTCTCTCAGTTCTTCTGCCATTTGAGATAAAGTGGCGGAAGATGAGCTGATCTCTTCCATTGATGCCAGCTGTTCTTCTGCTGAAGCCGCAATATCTTGGAAACCTGCGGAACTTTCACGTGAAAGCTCTTTGATTTGATTGACTGCTTGTGAAATATCGTTTGAGCCATGAGAAAGTTCTTGGGCTGATCCGTTCATTTGTTTCATTTGTTCTGTCATTTCTGATGTCTTATGGGTGATTTTCTCAAAACTCACTTTCGTTTCATCTGTAATGTTTAATCCAGATTGAACTTCACCTGCTACTTGTCTAAACATCTTCTGCGACTTTTCAATTTCATCTACAATTTCGTTCGTTAGGCTTTCAATTTCTTTTGAAGAGCTGCCTGATTGCTCTGCCAGCTTGCGGACTTCTTCTGCGACCACAGAGAAGCCTCTTCCTGCCTCACCTGCACGCGCGGCTTCTATCGCTGCATTTAAAGCGAGGAGGTTCGTCTGATCTGCAATGCCGTTGATGACTCCAAGAATGCTTGTAATGTCCTTAGATTTCTGTTCTAGCCCTGCAATCACAAGCTCTGCTTCTTTCACTGCTTGTTCAATCGTTTGCATTTGACCTGCTGTTTTTTGAACGAGCTCTCCACCAGCCTGAGCGGTTTTGCTAGACTCGATAGATGATTCCATCATGTGAGAAGTCGTGTTGACCATATGTGATAAACTGCGATCCATGTCGTTTAGCTGGACAGAGCTTTTTTCAATCATCTCATTTTGATGTTCATTGCTGTTTGAGAACTGTTCAATAGATGAGGTAATATGCTCAGTTGCTTGGGCTGTCTGTCCTGCGCTAGCCGTTAATTCTTCAGATGAGGCAGCAACATTTTCAATTGAATTCTGGACGGCTTGAATGACTTGTTTCAGCTTTGCCGACATATCGTTAAAGCTCTGTGCAAGTTTGCCGATTTCATCATGTGTGCGCACCTCAATATGCTGGGTAAGATCCCCCTGACTGATTTTCTCAGCCGATTCAGAGAGCTCTATGAGTGGTTTTCGGATTGATTTAATAATAAAATAAATCGCGATTCCACCGATGACAATCGCAGCAGCTAGGATGATCATGGTTAAGTCAAGCACTGGCTGTGCAGCTTCCTTCACTTCGTTGACATACATTGTTCCCGCGAGCTTCCAGCCTGTCGCTTCATTTGTGTCATAAAACATTTGCTTCGGCTGTCCGTTGAATTCATATTCGAAACTGCCTTTTTTATTGTTATACATTTTTTCGATGAAATCGCCTGTCAGTTTCGTCCCGGCCTTTTCCGTTTTATGAGCAATGTAACGTTGGTCTGAGGTAGCGACAAACGCATAACCTTCTTGACCAATTTTGATGCTGTTTGTATCTTTCACAATTGTGTTCAATCGTACATTTATGCCGATAACACCAGAACCATCTGCTAACTGTTCTGATATTGTGATGAGCAGGTCATCTGATGACTTGTCTGTAAAAGGATCTGAAATGATGAGTTTGTCATCTCCCATTGATTGTTGAAACCATGGTTCATTTTTTGCGCTTTTGACACTGCCTTTATGAATCTCGGAATATTCAGTTAGTTTACCATTCTGATCTGCAACAAATACTTCTACGACATCGTCGTCTGTTTCCGATAGTTGCTCTAATTTCACCTTAAGTAAATCCTTATTTTTAGAGGCCAGTTCCTTTTTTTTCACCGATTTAGATAAATATGAAACAATATCAATTTTAGGCTGTACATCTTTATTGATCAGTTCATTTAATTGATTCACACCATTTGCAGCGCTAGACATAATCTCATCATTGAGAGACTTAGACGCCACTTCATAGGAAAATGCGGCCAACACAAGAATGGGCACTAGGAGAATCGCTAAGAATGCAGTAATTAATTTCTTTGACATCGTAAAGTGCTTAAAAAAGTTGATTTTTTTCATGACTCTACTCCTTTTGGTTTATGATTTGGGATCATCCCCCTCTATTCTTAGGTAATACGGATTATTTTTCAAGGTGTAATGTTCAAAAAACCACCAAAATAAGCATATTTACCTATTCCTTTCGATTTATTCACTTCGAAAAAAGAACCCCAAAAAGCTGGAGGTTCTTTTCATTTGGTTTATTCGACTTTAAATTTGCTAATCAAATCACGTAATTCTTCTGCCATTGAAGAAAGGGTGGCAGAGGATGAGCTGATCTCTTCCATTGATGCCAGCTGTTCTTCTGCTGAAGCCGCAATGTCTTGAATATTGGCGGAGCTTTCACGGGATACGTCTGCAATCTCACGGACAGCCTCAGAAACATGTGCAGATCCTTTTGACAACTGGACAACTGTTCGATTCATTGTTTGGAGCTGATCTGAGATTTCTTTGGTCATGTCGAAAATATTGTGGAAGCTGACTTTCGTTTGTTCAGTAAAGCTTAAGCCTGATTGAACTTCTTGATTTACTGCTGTGAATACTTCTTGTGATACATCAATATCTTGAACGATTTCTTTGATTAAGTTTTCAATTTCTTTCGCTGAGTTGGCAGATTGAACAGCAAGTTTTCTTACTTCTTCTGCTACAACGGAGAAACCTCGACCAGATTCGCCAGCTCTTGCTGCCTCAATCGCTGCATTCAGCGCAAGTAAATTCGTTTGATCTGCGATGCCATTAATGACACCAAGAATCTGGGTAATATCTTTTGATTTGCTTTCTAGCGCACTGATGACATTCTCTGCTTTTTTCACTGATTGATCAATCACGTTCATTTGAGAAGCGGTTTTTTCTACTAGCTGTCCGCCTTCTCCTGCAATCTCTGTTGATTTGATGGATGAAGCGGTAATCGATTCAGCCGATTCATTCATGTGCTGAAGGCCTCTGTTCATTTCTTCTAACTCTTCTGAGCTTGATTCCACTTTATCATTCTGGCTTTCGTTACCAGTAGAGAATTGTTCAATGGCTAATGTAATATGCTCTGTTGCTTTACTTGTTTGTCCTGCGCTTGCGGTCAGTTCTTCTGATGAAGAAGCGACATTTTCAACGGAGGTTTGGACGGCACCAATGAGGGATCTTAATGAGTCAATCATCGTATTAAAGCCTTTACCAACTTGTCCTATTTCATCATCTGATTGAATCTGAAGTTTATCACGTAAATCACCATCGCTGACCTTTTTCGAGAAACGGGCCAGATTGGATAATCTATTTGAAATAGAGCGGACAATAAAGAAGATGAGGGTTCCTGCTACGATCAGTGTCACACTGAACACAATAATGGCTGTATTGAAAACGGGTTTAGCTGCATCCTCTACTTCTGATACGAGCATCGTACCGCCGATTTTCCAGCCGGTTAGTTCATTGGTGACATAAGCTACCTTTTTATCTGTTCCATTGAGTGTATAGCTGCCGTTTCCTTGTTTGTTTTTAAAAATAATGTTCGCCAAATTCTCATTGACTTTGCTTCCTGGCTTTTGGGTTGGATCTGCTAACACAGTTTTATCCTTCTCCATGATGAAAGCATATCCTTTTTGACCTATTTTGATTTCTTTTAGCTTTTGAATGAGGCTGTCAATTTCCATATCAAGACCAATCACCCCTGAGCCATCTTTCATTTTTTGGGCAATGGTGATGACCATTTTACCTGTAGATGCTGCGACATATGGCTTCGTGATGACTTGTTTACCATCAGCACTCATGGCCTCTTGATACCATGGACGCTCTCGCGGGTCATAGCCATCAGGCATTTTTTGAACTGGGTATTGCATGAACAAACCCTTTTCTGAACCTGCATAAATGGCTGAGACATCTTTTTCATTAATTTTTCCATATTGCTGCAATTCTTTAATGGTAGCTTTTCTATTTTTTTCTTGAAGATTAGCCGCTTTGAGATCATCTGTAAACAGAGTCACAGCCTCTGCCTTGTTCCCAATATTCTCATCGATTAAGGTATCAAATGCATTGACCTGACTCATCGCACTGCCCATAATCTGTTTGTCTAACTCTGTCTTTGATGTGAAAAACGCACTAATGGTCAGTGCAACAGTTGGCAGTATAAGGACTACCAAAAAGGCAATAACTAATTTTTTAGAAATGGATGGTTTTTTGAACCATTGGATCATTTTTCCCATTTTCTCTTTCCCCCTTTACTTCTCTAAAGTTATTATCGGATGAAAGGTTTATTTTTAGAGGGCTGGAAATGACGTTTAAAAATAAAAAAAATACCCAGACAATTCTGGATATTTTTTCATCGTTTTTTAATCAATTTTAAATTGACTTGTCAGCTCTTTTAGTTCCTCAGCCATATTGGCAAGTGTGACAGAAGAGGACGAAATTTCTTCCATAGATGCCAATTGTTCTTCAGCAGATGCCGCAATATCTTGAATGTTCGCCGCACTTTCTCTTGAAACTTGACGCATCTCTTGCATGGCTTGTGATACAAGTTTTGACCCGCTTGATAGGTCAACCGCTGTATCATTTAATTGAGTGAGCTTTTTCGACATACCTTCTGCCGCCTCATAGATGTTTTGGAAGCTTTCTTTTGCTTCTTCTGTCATCCCAAGTCCTGCATTTACTTCTCGGTTAACAGCTTTGAACATCTCTTGAGATTTGGAAATTTCCAACACAATTTCTTGGATCAGCTTTTCAATTTCTTTCGCTGAATCTGCAGATTGGACTGCTAGTTTTCTGACTTCCTCTGCTACGACAGAGAAACCGCGCCCTGATTCACCTGCTCTTGCTGCTTCAATGGCTGCATTGAGTGCAAGTAAATTCGTTTGATCTGCGATGCCATTAATGACATTTAAAATGCTGGTAATATCTTTAGACTTGTATTCTAATTCTTTCATGACTTGTTCGGCTTCTTGTACAGATGTATCGATATGTTTCATTTGATTCGCTGTGCTTTCAACGATACGTCCGCCTTGTCCAGCCGCTTCTGTCGATTGAATGGAGACAGCAGTCACTTCTGATGAAGTTTGTGACATACCTTGTAATCCTTCATTCATTGCGACAAGCTGATTCGTGCTAGATTCGACTTTCTCATTTTGTGCTTCATTCCCATTTGAGAATTGTTCAATCGACATGGTGATATGCTCTGTCGCCTGACTTGTTTGGCTGGCACTAGCAGTCAGCTCTTCTGAAGCTGAAGCTACATTGTCGACAGATTGCTGGACCGCTCGGATAACTTCACGCAAAGATTCACTCATCTTACTAAAGCTTCTTGTGAGGTCTCCTATTTCATCCTTCGATTTGGTTTCGAGGGTTTCCGTTAGATCCCCTTCACTCACCTTTTCTGAGAAATCAACAAGCCTTCTAAGTCCAATTGTGATGGAGCGAACGATAAAGAAGATCGCAATACCGCCAAGGATAAAAGAAGAAATTAAAAGAATAATGGCAGAATTCCAAACTGGCTGTGCTGCTTCTTCTGTTTCTGATACAAACATCGTTCCAGCAATTTTCCAACCTGTTAAATCATTTGTTACAAAAACGAGACGTTTTTGCTCTCCTTTATTCTCATAAGTTGATGTTCCTTCTTTGCTGCTGTAAAGGATTGATGAAATATTTTCAGTCACTGCAGATCCTGATTTTTCTTCTGGATGAGCGACAATCTGTTTATTTTTATTCGCAATAATTGGATATCCTTCTCGTCCAATTTTAATATCTTTGATTTTATCGACGATATCCTGAACATCAATATCAATCCCAATGGCTCCCGATCCGTCCTTCAGACGCTGAGCGATTGTGACAACCATGCCGTTTGTTGTGGCAGAGATGTATGGATTGGTGACCACAGGTTCACCTTTTTCGTCCTGCATCGCCGCTTTATACCAATCACGAGTTGTTGGATCATAGCCTTTTGGCATGTCTACTTTAGGGAACTGAATAAAGTCACGATTTTTACTTGCTGCATAAAACCCAACCACATCATCTTCATTGATCTTACTGTATATCTCAAAATGCTCATACAGTTCGTCCTGGTTTTTCTTTTTAAAGTCTGCAGCACTGGATGTTTCGGTAAACAGTTTGACTGCGTTCTCCTTATTCAAAAGCTTTTGCTCGATCATGTCATTCAGCTCATTGACTCTTGCGTTTGCTCCGTACATGATTTCATGATCTAATTCTTCTTTGGCAATCTGATATGAAATCGTACTGAGTGTAATGATAGGCAAGACGAGAACAAGTGTGAATGAAATAATCAGCCTTTTAGAAATCGATGGTTTTTTCAACCATTTTATGATACTTTTCATGTTTTTCCTCCTTTTAAACGTTATGTTTTATATCGGACATCTTCATATTATTTTCATGTTTTTCAAATAAAAAGGATGCCTTTTTGTTTATTTTCACAAATTGATTCCTTGCCCAAGCATCCCGCATACGCTAATACAAAAGGGGGCGCTTTTCATATGATTATCCTTTCAGGACAGCCAGTGACAAATGAGCAGCTGGCATCGTTTCAGCTAGAAGGACAAAAGCGGATCATTTTGATGCAGTTACAAGCCTCAAATGATACGTTCCGTTATAGGCAGGCATCTGATTTGTTATTTGAGGTGACTTTAAGATCGAATATCATGAATGCGGCAAGAGATTTGAATAAGAGCGGTGCCTCATTTGCTATCTTTCAAAGGTCCCGTGCGAATGACGCCTATTGGCGTGTATCAGAGGCCGGAGCGTTAGAACTGCGCTATCAAGTCGAGCCATCTACAGGGATTAAAGACATCTTTGAAAATGGCTCAAAATATGCCTTTGAATGTGCCACAGCGATTGTCATTGTGTTTTATATGGGAGTCTTGCAAACGGTAGGAGACGAGAAGTTCAATCGAAGACTTAGAAGTTTAACACTGTATGACTGGCACTATGATACATTGTCCATTTATACAGAGCGCGGAAATGATTTTATTTATGGGGATTGCCTATATTTCGAGAATCCAGAGTTTAGCTATCAACAGTCTCAATGGCGCGGAGAAAATGTGATTTACTTAGGGGAAGATCAATATTATGGGCATGGGCTTGGGATCTTAACAGCTGCAGAGATTATCGATAAATTAAATGCCAGAAGACGGCCAGGGGCGGTTCAGTCCGCTTATTTACTGCCGCAGACTACTAGGATGGATGTTATTTATCTCAGGCAAATGTTTGGCAGCTAAAAAAGGCCTCTTGTCTATAGGTTATGACAAGGGGCCTTTGTATGCCTTACGTTTTCGGTAATCATGGAGCGTGCCAAGCATTGTGTTTGCTAGGATTTCCATTTCTTCTAGATCGTTTCTTGTGACTGGAGGGTCGTGCTGATTCCATTTCACATAACGAACGAAATAGTAATGACGAATGGGGGTAAGAACAGCAGGGGAGTGCGGAAAATCATCAAATAGAAATTCAATTTGTCCTTTTTTCCGATATGAATGTTTTAAGATTTCCATCCTGTCACACCACCCATCATCAAATTATATCTGCGTGAGTTCATGCATGATCTCTTCAACGGTTAAAATGGAATGAATACGGCCAACCCCCTGACCTGCCCAAAGAGCCATTTGTTCTGGGTTTCCTGTAGCAGCTGCCGCTTTTCGCATCGGTGTTGTCCATACATGCTGTATAGGATAAGGAAGAACCCGGTCTTCATTTCGTCTTTCTTCCTCCATCCACTGATTGACAATACCTCTGGCCTTTTTTCCAGAGAAAAGCCGTGTCATCGCTGTTTCACTGCCTTCTGCCTGTAACAGCGCCTTTTTGTACACATCTGCCGCAGCACTTTCTTGACTCGCTAAAAATCGTGTCCCTATTTGAACCACATCTGCTCCAAGTGCTAGTGCAGCTTTCATAGTGGTCCTGTCTGTGATACCTCCAGCGGCAATCAATGGGATATGACAGACAGACCTGACATCACTGATCAGGCAGAAAAGTCCCTGCAGAGCATCTCCCTTTGAATGTAAAAAGGTGCCTCGGTGCCCTCCTGCTTCGCTTCCTTGCAGAACAATGGCATCCATGCCTTTTTCTTCTAAAAGCAGTGCTTCTTTTTTTGTTGTAGCTGTTCCGATGAGAAAGATCCCCTTTTGTTTCAGGTGATGAATTGTTTGTTCGTTTGGACAGGCAAATGTAAACGACACAGCTGGGACTTCTTCTTCTTGAAGAATGTTGATTTTTTGTTCATAGTCCTTCCATAATTCTTCTTCGCTAGGGATTATCTGTGCTTCTGGTATGACAGGTAGCCGATCTGTCCAAAATGATACATCTTCTGTTTTCGTTTCTGAAATGGGTTCAGGGACAAACACATTCACTTGAAATGGACGAGATGTCAGCTGTTTGACCTGTCTGATTTGCTGCCTCATCTTTTCAGGCTGTACATAACCACTTGCTAAGCTGCCGAGACCCCCATATTGTGAAACAGCGGCGACAAGCTGCGGCGTCACCGCTCCTCCTGCCATTGGTGCTTGAATGATGCCATGTTCAATTTGAAGTAACGCTGTGAATTCTCCCATCTTCTCCCCCGCCCTTACTCGTTAGATGACACCTGTACATAAAAGTGACGATGTCTCGGTCCGTCAAACTCACAAAAATAGATTCCCTGCCACGTTCCAAGCACAAGATCACCATGATGGACAAGAACGTGCTGAGATGCTCCCATATAACTAGCTTTCATATGCGCTGCTGTATTGCCTTCCATATGACGATCTTTTGAATGTTCCCACGGAAAGACTTCGTCAAGCCGGCGCAGCATATCACGTTTGACGTCTGGGTCGGCATTTTCATTAATGGTGATTCCAGCCGTCGTATGTGGACAATAGACCATAACCGTTCCGTTTTGAATCCCAGTTTCCCGGACATATTGCTGAACTTCATGGGTAATGTCTATCATGTCATCGTGTTTGTCTGTTTGTACGTTGATTTTTTTCATTTCACTGGCTCCTTTTGATCATGTCTATAAAACCATACCCTTTTTATGTGAAACCAATCACTGCCGGTTGGCAGAAACAAATCTTCTTACCTAAAGTTTACCAAGCAAAAAAACCTCGTCAATAGCTCCGAGGTTTTTAGGAAAAGTGAACCTTTTTTACTTCTATGGTTCGAATATGATGATCTTCTGCATCGACAATTTTAAATTCACAGCCTTCTGCTTCAATGATATCTCCAATGTCAAAATCAATTTTATGCGTCATCATCCAGCCGGCAATTGTATCAACATCATCATTTTCAATCGCTAAATCCAATAAATCATTTACTTCATCGATCAAGGCTTTCCCATCCATGACATAGTGGAAGTCACCTTTTTTCACAATATGCGGGGTTTCATCTTGATCATATTCATCTCGAATCTCGCCCACAATTTCTTCTAATATGTCTTCAACTGTGACGAGACCTGCTGTTCCGCCGTATTCATCTACAAGCACCGACATATGAATCCGTTCCTTTTGCATCAAAATCAACAGTTCTTGAATCGGTGTACTTTCAATGACACGAATGACAGGGCGCATTAAGTCTTCAATGGACACCTCTTGATTGAGAAAACTTGCTTTAAATACGTCTTTGCTATTGATCACACCAATGACATGATCTTTGTCTTCTTTAATGACAGGATAACGTGTATACCTTTCGTTCAGCATATAATGCGTCACGTCTTCCAGGCTCTGTTCAATTTCAATGGCAGAGATTTCTGTGCGCGGGATCATGATCTCTCTCGCCACTCGGTTATCAAATTCAAATATTTTATTGACATATTTGTATTCAGATTGGTTGATCTCGCCCTTTTCGTAGCTTTCAGACAGGATGAGACGCAATTCTTCCTCACTGATCGCCACTTCATGTTCTTTGACAGAATGAAAACCAAATAATTTCACAATGCCTCGTGCAGCCCCATTTAATGCTTTAATAAACGGGTACATGACTTTATAGAAAAAAATAAGAGGTTTTGCCGTCACAAGACTGACGGCTTCTGCCTTTTGAATGGCAATCGTTTTGGGAGCAAGTTCCCCAACGACAACATGCAAAAACGTAATGATCACAAAGGCAATGATAAACGATATGATGTCTGTCAAAGCGGAATGAAGCCCTGCCTTTTCAAAAAGCGGATGCAGGAAATGTTCCACTGTTGGCTCCCCTAACCACCCTAAGCCTAATGCCGTGATGGTAATGCCAAGCTGACAGGCAGATAAATATTCATCAAGGTTGGTTGTCAGTTTTTGAACATGAATGGCTCTCTTATCACCGCTTTCAATCAGCTGATTGATTTTTGAGCCTCTAATTTTCACAATCGCAAATTCAGTGACAACAAAAAATGCTGTCGCAGCAATGAGTAATAGGACTAAAAATACATTTAAAATATACAAAAAAACCCTTACCTAACACGGGTAAGGGCTCACCTCCTCTGGCGTCAATTAATCATTACGGCCATTTAGGAAGATCATTACAAAACGGAGCAATTCAAACAGGGAGACAAGGGCCGCTGCTACGTACGTAAGAGCTGCGGCATTTAACACCTTGTTCACGCCTCTTTCTTCACTGCTTCTAATGATTCCTTCTGAAACAATGATATTCTTTGCACGAGAACTTGCGTTAAACTCAACAGGCAATGTCACTAGCTGAAAGAACACAGCAGCTGAGAACAGAACGATCCCAAGCCCGATTAAGTTAAGGCTGCCGAGCAATAATCCACCTAGGAAAAGAAGCGGGGCAACACCAGATGCAAAGTTCACGACAGGGAAGATCTTATGTCTCAAGACAAGCGCACCATAGGATTCCTGATGCTGCAAGGCATGTCCAACCTCGTGTGATGCGACTGAAATGGCCGAAATGGAATGGCCATAATACACTGGTTCAGATAAACGAACCACACGCTGCGTCGGGTCGTAATGATCAGTCAAAGTTCCTCTTACCGGTTCAACGGGTACATCGTATAACCCGTTGCGATCTAAAATATATCGAGCGGTTTCAGCACCTGTTTTCATACTGGCAGCTTCAACCTTTGAATACTTTTCAAAATTATTCTTTACTTTAAATTGTGCCCAAAAAGACAATCCCAATGCGGCAAATGTTAAAAAATAAAAAAACAGCATGCTCATCAGCTTCCTTTTTATTTTATATATTTATTTACAATTTTAATGACTTTTATGTAACGTGTACAGCAAAAAGCACTAGGTCTTTTTAAGGGGAATCACTACACCAATGAAAAAGAAGAACATTCCGATGCATGCTGTATAAAATGTCACCGTTCCATATAGGTCTTCAAAAAAACGAAGCCACGAAAAATCATTCATAAAATGGTTCACCGCATTTAAATCAAACACGAGTAAAATCACCGCAGATGATAAAAAGTGTGCGCCGATAAAAAGAAGTACGGTCTTTTGAACAAACGACATTCGCATTCCCTCCTTCTTCTCTCTTATTTTAAGATATGGGTTCTGTTTCAATACATGACGATGATGAAAAATTGTTTCCTAATCGGGCATACTGACATTAGCAGTCTCCCTGAAAGGACGAGTTCGATGAAATCAAACCGTATCTTCATTGCCTGGCTAAGATGGCCTCTTTATGTTCGCATTGCGATCATCATCTGTTTCTTGCTTCTCTTTTTTGGACAATTAATCGTCATACTTGAACCAAAGCAGTATCATACGATCTTTGATGGGATCTGGTGGGCTCTCATTACAGTCGCGACGGTAGGCTATGGTGATTTTGTGCCGCAAACCATGCCTGGGCAAGTAGCAGGGATGGCGCTTATTTTGATCGGCGCCAGCTTTGTCACGGCATATTTTGCCACGCTTGCTGCCGCTGTATTTAGCAAACAGCACCATTATGTAGAGGGGAAGGTGGCTTTCAAGGGGAAGGGACATCTCATCATTGTCGGCTGGAATGAGAAAACGAACAAACTGCTTCAATCGTTTCAAACCATTGATCCCGCCATGCCGATTGTACTCATTGATGATTCCTTAAAGGAAGGACCTCTTTTAGAGAATGTCCATTTTATTAAAGGCCATGGTACAGAGGATGCCACACTTCGCAGAGCAAATATTATGAGTGCTGATACATTGATGATTACCGCAGACCAGCATGAAAATGAAGTGACGGCTGATATGCAGAGTGTCTTAACCTTGCTTGCCGCAAAAGGATTAAATCCTTCGTTATATTGTTTAATTGAAATTTTAACCGATCGCTATGTGAAAAATGCTGAGCGGGCTGGAGCCAATCAAGTCATCCATACTTCTGATGCCGTGAATCATTTAATGGTGGAGCATTTTCTTTTAAAAGAACAGCTCATGGCGTTAAAAATAAAAAGAAACATGACCCTCCATAAACAGATCACTATCATTCCAGTACCAGCTTCATTAGCTGGAGAGACATTCTTAACGGCACTTCATCACTTTTTAGAGCATCATGTGATCATTGTAGGCGTACAAAAAAAAGAAGGACCCATGATGAATCCTCCTTTTGGATATGAGCTTCATCCAGAGGATGAGCTGATCAGCTTTTAAAGCAGTACATCTTCTAATTCTTTGACGAGTGAAAAGCCAATTTCGGCATAAGCCTTTGACACATCTCCGTCTTTCTCTTTCGGTTCTTGGAATTGGTTAAAAGATGCCCCTACATTTCCAACCATCGCATGGTCATCTAATTTATCTTGATAGACATGCTTTAAGAGAAATGGATGTCCCATTTTCACCACAACGCCTGGCTGATCCAGCTGTCCTTTCTCGGCTGTAAACGGAACTCTGAGAAAGGTATAGCCGTCACGGTTGTCAATTTTATAATCAAAATATCCATGATCATAATCCCAATTCCCATTAATGACATATCCGAGCGGCTTCATGTTTTCTTCTAAATGGTACAGTGAAAAGCTTTCACCAGTCAGCCTAGATGGTACATGAATCATACAGAACCCTCCTTTTTGTATAGGGTTCGTTAAAGAGAGGAATTCATACATTTGCCTTTCGTGATTTGCACATTGTTTGTAAAAGCAGCATCAAATAAGCTTTGGCTGGATGATGCATTTGTCTCGTTCACACTGCCCGCTCCTGATGTTTCTTTCGTAGCACTCATTGGACAAATCCGCCCAACATTCCCAAAGTTAACGATGGCCTGCCCGGAAATGTCATGGATATAAATATGATTTGTTCTCATCGCTTCTTCAACCTCCTCCATTGATTATTCTATGTACAGAGCTTAGGGAGGCTTGCACTGACACCATGAGAACATAAAAAAAGGCACACCTTATGAAAAGATGTGCCTTAGCGTGTAGACAAACCCTCGCATTCGTTGTCAGTCCTGCGCACTGGTGCTCACGAATGTCAAATTCGCTCCGCTCCAGTGCTCGTCCTTCCTAGACTTCAAAGGTTTTCTATCACGCTAAAAAGAAGACAAAGGGCTAAAATACAGTTCATTTTAGCCCTTTGTCAACAATCTGAGGCACATCTTATGAAAAGATGTGCCTTTTATTCTTATGATTGTTTGAGACGGCTCTCAAGTTCTGCCTTTTTCTCTTCGAAGCCCGGTTTTCCTAATAAAGCAAACATGTTCACTTTATACGCTTCTACTCCAGGCTGATCGAATGGATTGACGCCTAGTAAATACCCAGACATCGCACATGCTTTTTCAAAGAAGTACACGAGATATCCGAATGTATAAGCATCCATTTCAGGAATTGTCACAATCAGGTTCGGTACTTTTCCATCCGTATGAGCAAGCATTGTGCCTTCAAATGCTTTTTTATTGACGAAATCAACCGTTTTTCCTGCAAGATAGTTTAACCCATCAAGGTCTTGTTCTTCTGCTTCGATGACAAGTTCATGTCGTGGCTTGTCTACATTCAAGATGGTTTCAAACAAGTCTCTTCTTCCTTCTTGTACATATTGACCAAGTGAATGAAGATCTGTTGAGAAGTTCGCAGATGAAGGATAGATTCCTTTTTCATCTTTCCCTTCACTTTCGCCGAATAACTGCTTCCACCACTCCGCAAAGTACTGTAAGCCTGGCTCATAGTTAATCAGCATTTCAATTGTCCGTCCTTTATTGTAAAGAACATTACGGACAACCGCATATTGATAAGCCGCATTTTCTGAGAGCTCAGATGAAGCGAAGTCTTCACTTGCTTTGGCAGCACCTTCCATCATTTGATCAATGTCTGCACCGCTTACAGCGATTGGCAATAGACCAACTGCTGTTAAGACGGAATAGCGTCCGCCAACGTCATCAGGGATGATAAATGATTCATAGCCTTCTTCAGTTGCTAATGTTTTGAGTGCCCCGTGTGCCTTGTCAGTTGTTGCATAGATGCGTTTTTTCGCTTCTTCAGCACCATATTTTTCGATAAGGAGCTTTTTAAAGATACGGAACGCAATGGCTGGCTCTGTTGTTGTACCAGATTTTGAAATCACATTAATGGAGAAATCGGCATCTTCTAGCAGATCCATTACATCTGTTAAATAAGAAGAACTGATGTTGTTTCCAATAAAGATGATTTGCGGTGTTTTGCGTTTGCCTTTTGGCAAACTATTATAGAAAGAATGGTTTAAAAACTCAATGGCCGCACGTGCGCCAAGATAAGAACCACCAATTCCAACAACGAGTAATACATCAGAATCAGATTTAATCTTTTCTGCACTTTTTTTAATGCGGGCAAATTCTTCGCGATCATATTGCTTCGGTAAGTCAACCCAGCCTAAATAATCACTGCCAGTACCCGTTTGTTCATGAATATTATGATGGGCCACCTTCACAAAATCTTTTAAATATGTAAGCTCATGTTCTTGAAAGAAAGGTAACGCTTTCGAGTAGTCAAATTGAATATGTGTCATCGCTTGTAAGCCCTCCATTACGTTAGTTCTGTCCCTTTCACTTTAGCGGAACTAGCTATTGAAATCAAGTGATCGTCATTGATGCAGCAAAAAGCCGCTCCTCATGAAGAGAAGCGGCCATCCAAATTATAGAGAAGCTTTCAAAATCGCTAAAATGTCATCACGGTCAAGTTTCATAAAGTTACCAAAACCACCATATTCCATTTCTTTTGCTGCGATGTCAGCAATTTTGTCCAGTTGATCTTCACCAATATCATAATCCGCTAAACGACTCGGTGCACCGAGGCTTGTCCAGAAGGCTGACAGCTTGTCGATTCCTTCTAATGCGATGTCACGATCCGATTTTCCTTCTGTCTCAATGTCAAACATGTTCAACATGAGGTTTTTAAAACGTTCGACATTATGATCAAGTGTATGACGCATCCAGTTTGGGAAGAGGATCGCAAGTCCACCTGCATGCGGAATGTCATAGACTGCTGATACTGCATGCTCAATCGTATGTGATGCCCAGTCGCCAAAGTAACCCATTTGCAGCGTGCCATTTAAAGCAATTGTTCCTGCATAAAGGATGGTTTCACGGTGCTCATAGTTTTGTAAGTCTTCAAGTAGCTTTGGCGCTGTCTCGATGACTGTTTGAAGAACAGCAAAACACATCCGATCTTGTAGAGGGGTGTTTTTGACATTATGGAAGTATTGTTCAAATACATGGCTCATCATATCAACCATGCCATACACCGTTTGATTCTCTGGCACAGAATATGTGTGCTCAGGATCTAAAATTGAAAAAGCAGGGTGCGTGACTGAACTGCCCCACACGTACTTTTCATTTGTTTCCCAGTTTGTGATAACAGAGTCTGGATTCATTTCTGAACCAGTTGCCGCAAGTGTCAGCACTGTGCCAAACGGCAATGCTTTTTGAGCGGTTGTTTTCTTTGAGATAATGTCCCAAACATTCCCGTCATATTCTGCTCCAGCTGCAATGGCTTTTGTACAGTCGATGACACTTCCCCCACCAACTGCTAATAAGAAATCAATGTTCTCATTTTGGCAAATGTCGATCCCTTTTTGCACTGTAGTGAGACGAGGGTTCGGTTCGACTCCTGACAGTTCAAATACGTCAGCCTCTGCTTCATTTAAAGCGCTGATAACCTTATCATAAAGACCATTTTTCTTAATACTGCCTCCACCATATACAAGAAGCACTCGCTTTCCATAACGAGCGAGTTCGCTTTTTAGTCCGTCTAGTTGTCCTTTTCCAAACATCAATTTCGTTGGATTATAGTAAATAAAGTTTTCCATCTGTTCTACATCTCCTTAAAACATTTATATCCAAAAACATGAAAGACTACTGTAACATATGTACATGCAGAACTCAAAAAAGATAACTGCTTAAAAGCAGCTATCTTTTCCATGTTCGATTATAAAGAAGCGTTTAAAATAGCTAGAACATCTTCTTTGTTCAGCTTTTTAAATTGACCAAATTCACCACGTGCCATTGCACGGTCTGCAATCAGATCAATTTTCTCATCGTTGATGTCATAGTCAGCTAAACGGTTTGGTGCGCCTAGACTTGTCCAGAAAGCAGAAAGTTTTTCGATTCCTTCTAAGCCAACTTCTTCGTCTGTTTTGCCTGCAGGATCTACATCGAATACACGCACTGCTAATTGCTTGAAGCGACCTGGGTTTTCTTGAATAACATGCTTCATCCAGTTCGGGAACAAGATCGCAAGACCGCCTGCATGCGGGATGTCATACACAGCGGATACCGCATGCTCAATATTGTGAGATGCCCAGTCTCCGCGTGCACCCATTGAAAGCATTCCATTCAGTGCAATGGTGCCTGTGAATAAAATCGTTTCACGAAGCTCATAGTTTTCCAAATCATTGATCAGCTTCGGTGCTGTTTCGATGACCGTACGAAGAAGTCCTTCACACATACGATCTTGGTAAGGTGTATTCTCCGTGTGATGGAAATATTGTTCAAACACGTGAGACATCATGTCGACCATGCCATAAATCGTATGGTTTTTTGGCACAGTAAATGTATTGACTGGATCAAGAATAGAGAATTTAGGGAAGACAGCTGGACTGCCCCATCCATATTTCTCATTTGTTTCCCAGTTTGTGATGACGGAGCCAGAGTTCATTTCAGAACCTGTCGCGGCAAGTGTTAATACTGTACCAAATGGGATGGCTTCCATTGGGACATGCTTACGAGTGACGATATCCCAAGCATCTCCATCGTATTTCGCACCAGCTGCGATCGCTTTTGTTGCGTCAATCACGCTACCGCCGCCGACTGCTAAAATAAAATCAATTTGGTTCTCTTTGCAAAGCTCGACCCCTTTTCTGACCGTTGTTAAGCGCGGGTTTGGCTCAACACCAGCAAGCTCAGTGATTGCAGCTCCTGATTCTTTTAAGATGCTGACAACTTGGTCATAAAGGCCATTTCGTTTAATGCTGCCTCCACCATATACAAGCAATACGTTTTTTCCGTAGTGTTTTAGTTCATCTGAAAGGGCTGAGACTTCTCCCTTTCCAAAAATTAATTTCGTTGGGTTCCAATAAGTAAATCGATCCATGTGATCTCCTCCTCGCGCTACATTATGCGCTTCTTTCATTCCAAAAGTAAAGTAATTTGCTTTCATCCATTTTCTTACGCATAGTTTGGCTAAAAATCTGCAAAATATAAATGTATTGATGCTGTAGCGAAAGGAGGAATCACGATGAGTGCTATTCAGCGTATTGCCCTCGTGCTCACGATTATCGGTGCTATTAACTGGGGACTAATCGGCTTTTTTCAATTTGACTTAGTAGCAGCGATCTTTGGCGGTCAAGGTGCTGCATTATCACGTATTATTTATGGTCTTGTTGGAATTGCAGGTCTTGTCAATCTTGGTCTGTTGTTCAAGCCAAGCGAAGAAGCTGTTCGCCGTGACGAGCCGAATCCAGAGGTTCGCTAAACAAAAAGACATAAAAAAGGCCGCCTATACGAGGCAGCCTAAGGCACCGTTTGAAGCGGTGCTTTTTTTATTTCTTGATAAGGTCTTTACGGTTAGATTGCTCAATCCACTCTTCAAGTTTATCTTTCAGTGTATTGAAACCTTGTGGTGCAGCAGCTTCTTCTTTCGCTTGCTGTGGTCTTTGTTTCTTTGGTTTGCTTTCTTTTCTTTCTGGTGCATCTTGTGTCGCACGGATAGAAAGGCTGATTTTACCTGCATTTTCATCAACAGAAAGAACTTTTACTTGTACTTCGTCACCAATTGAAAGGTGCTCGTTGATGTCTTTTACAAAGCCATGTGTTACTTCAGAAATATGCACAAGTCCTTGAGTTTCTTCATCTAATGCAACAAACGCACCATACGCTTGTAATCCTGTTACTTTACCAGTGTAAACACTGCCTACTTCAAACTTTGTCGCCATGATAACAACTCCTAAATAAATGTTTTAATATTCGTTTATACGCAATTAAAAACTATATCACAGAACGCTCTTTTACGCAAAATATTTTTTAATTGGGTTTAGATCAGTTTAAAAGGGGGAATACCTGAAAACAAGAATGCTTTCTAGTATTCCCCCCTAATTTGAGAGGCATGAGTCCAGATGGATTGATGCCTTTTTTTATTTTAAGATAGCAGGTGCTTCTTCTTTCACTTGTCTATTCTGTAAAAAACGCTGGATTCTTGAAAGTGATTCTTGCAAGTGATCGAGTGACGACGCATATGAACAACGAATATGTCCTTCACCACTTGGACCGAATACATTTCCAGGGACAACCGCTACTTTCTCGCTAAGCAGCAGCTCCTCAGCAAATTGTTCTGAAGTCATGCCTGTGCTTTTAATGGACGGGAAAGCGTAAAACGCTCCGTTTGGCTGGTGGCAAGTGAGTCCAAGTTCATTGAGAGAGCCGACAAACAAATTACGGCGCCTTCTGTAGCTTTTCTTCATTTTCTCCACATCTTCAAGTCCATTTTTTAATGCTTCTTCTGCGGCATATTGTGCCATAGCTGGTGCACACATCATAGAATATTGATGTATTTTCAGCATGGCATCACGGAGGACTGGCGGTGCTGCCACATAGCCTAAGCGCCAGCCCGTCATAGCGAATCCTTTTGAAAAGCCTGAAATCAAAATCGTTCTTTCCTTCATATCTTGAATCGCCGCTACGCTCGTAAAAGCTTCATCGTACGTCAGCTCTGCATAAATCTCATCCGTGATAATTAAAAGATCATGCTCCTTTGCAAACTGAGCAATATCTTCAAGCTCTTCTTTCGAGTAAACAGACCCTGTTGGGTTTGATGGAGAGCATAGCAAGATGGCTTTTGTTTTCGGCGTCAGCTTCGTACGAAGATCAGCAGAATCGGCTTTAAAATCTTTTTCAGCCGATGTACTTAAATAAACCGGTACACCGCCCGCAAGTGTCGTAAGAGCCCCATAAGCGACGAAACAAGGTTCTGGGATGATTACTTCGTCCCCGTTGTTTAAAATGGCGCGAAAGGCCAAATCAAGCGCCTGGCTGCCGCCAACGGTAATAATGAGTTCTTCTTCAGGACTGTACTCAATGTGAAACCGCTTATATAAATAATGACTCAATTCTTTTCGCAAAGAGAGCAGCCCAGCATTTGCTGTATAAGAGGTCAGTCCTTGCTCTAAAGACATAATACTGGCTTCTCTCACATTCCAAGCTGTCACGAAATCCGGTTCGCCGACCCCGAGGGAGATAACCCCTTCCATTGTGGCTGCCAAATCAAAGAATTTCCGAATACCTGACGGCTGAATGCTTTGTACCGTTTCAGATAAATAAGATTTTTTCATTTAAGGAGACACCACGATTCTTTTGTCATCGTCCCCTGTTTCAAAGACTTTCCCATCATGCTTATATCTTTTCAAAATAAAGTGGGTAGTGGTTGAAACAACAGAATCAAGTGTCGATAATTTTTCAGATACGAAGCGGGCGATATCAGACATGGATCTTCCTCTGATCACAACAGATAAATCATACACGCCTGACATTAAATACACGGACTCCACTTCTTGGAACCTGTAAATGCGTTCAGCAATTTCATCAAAACCGACGCCTCTTTTTGGGGTCACTTTCACATCAATCATCGCTGTAACGCCTTCGTGTCCGTCTACTTTTCGCCAGTCAATCATGGTCGAATAATCAATAATGACTTTTTGATCTTCGAGCTTTTGAATAATGGCTTCTGCTTCTTCTGATGTCACACCTGCCATTTTTGCAATTGTATTTAAATCGGCGCGGCTGTTTTCATCTAAAATCTCTAATATTTCAGTTTCTTTTTCGGTTAGTTTCATTGATTTCACACCTCTGATTGTAAAAAGCTAGTTTTAAAAAATCTTCTGAACATTATAGCACGTTTTTCCCATTATGCTAAGCAGGGAAAAGATTCTAATCGTAGCTTAAAATCCACTTTTTAGGGTACAATACAGTCACCTAACAGAGAGTGAGTATCAAATATCGGAGTTGATGAGTGTGGACATTGTACAGCCATCCTATATGAAAAGTAAATTCGGTTTAGATATCTATTACGAACACTATCCAAATGAAGGTAAGAAGACATTGATTTTGATTCACGGCCTTTTCTCATCTACCTTCAGCTATCGAAAGCTCATCCCGCTTCTGAAACAAGACTTCAATTTAATTGCGATTGATCTGCCTCCATTCGGGCAGTCCGAAAAATCAAATACGTTCATTTACAGCTATCGCAACATGGCAAAAATCATCATTGAACTAGCTGGTTATTTGCAGATTCAGCATGCGATCCTCGTGGGGCATTCCATGGGGGGACAAATTGCTTTATATGCTGCCTCTGAGCGTCCCGACCTATTTGAAAAAGCCGTTCTTTTATGCAGTTCAGGGTATATGAATAAGTCCAAAAAGTCGCTTGTTTACAGCACTTATATTCCTTATTTTTATCTCTATTTAAAAAGAAAGTTGTTCAAGCAAGGTATTATGAACAATTTAACCGCTGTTGTGCATGATCATTCGATTATTGATCAAGAGATGGTGGACGGATATTTAAAGCCTTTTTCAGATGACCAAATTTTCAGAGGTATTTTTCGTTTGATTCGGCACAGGGAAGGCGATTTAGCGTCGGATGTCTTAAAGAAAATGGAGACACCTGTCCTGCTGATTTGGGGGGAGGAAGACCGGATCGTTCCTATTCAAATTGGCGAAAGACTGCACAAAGATCTGCCGCATTCAACCTTTCACGCATTAAAAAAAACCGGGCACCTCATCCCTGAGGAAAATCCGGTCTTTGTGTCTGATCAAATTGGTCATTTCAGCCTGTCTTAAAACGAGCAGGAGCTACCTTCTCTTATGACAAAAAGCTGATTTGCGATATGCTGACAGCTTTCCATCGGAAGAAGCTGATCAAATGAGTGATGGTAAATGGCTTGAATGTCTTTCGCGAAAGATAACGGGTCTTCTGCGTCGTATAAGGCACTGATGACGTCAGCAGGCTCCGTTTCGTAAAAGTCCTCTCCATACTGAAAAGGGTCCCATGCCTTAATGATTTGAATCATCTCTTCTACAGCTTGACTATCTTTCATGGGGATCACCGCTTATAATAAATTTTGTGATGTTTATTTTAGCACAACCAAGAGTGGTTGAAAAACGGCTAGAGGTGGGTTTCATGAATTTCGACGAACAGATCATACGTAAAGGTTCAAAATCAGTCAAATGGGATCAAGCAGAGTCTTTGTTCCTGACAACAGATGCGCTGCCAATGTGGGTAGCAGATATGGATTTTAAAGCGCCCCAAGTCGTGCTTGATGCTTTAAAAGAACGATTAGATCACGGTGTATTCGGCTATGCATTTCAGGATCAGGAAACGCAGCAAGCAGTAGCTGACTGGCTCAAAAGAAGACACGGTTGGACGATACAAACAGATGCCGTCACCTTCACACCAGGTATCGTGACAGCACTTAGTTTTGCGGTACAAGCCTTTACAGCTCCGAATGATGAAGTGGTCATTCAGTCACCGGTGTATACGCCCTTCTATCAAATGATTGAAAGAAATGGACGTATCGTCTCAACCAATCCTTTAAAAATAGAAAACAACCGTTACATGATGGATTTTGATGATTTAGAGAAAAAATTAAGCAGACCAGAAGCAAAGCTGATGTTTCTTTGTCATCCGCATAATCCTTCAGGGAGAGCTTGGTCAAAAGAGGAATTAAAGCGTGTAGGAGATCTATGTGTACAGTACGGTGTCACCGTCGTGTCAGATGAAATTCATTCGGATCTGATGCTTTACGGACAGCCGCATGTGCCTTTTGCCAGCCTTTCTGATGAGATAGCTAACATCACGGTAACGTGTATTGCACCGAGTAAAACATTTAATTTAGCTGGTCTTCAGGCATCTGCCATTATCATTTCTGATGAAGAAAAAAGAACCCTTTTCACCAATGAATTGCAAAGAAATGGATTGTCCAAACTGAATGCCTTTGCGATTCCTGCCATGGAGGCGGCCTATCGCCACGGAGATGAGTGGCTTGATTCACTTGTTCTTTACCTCGAAAATAATATGAAGATCGCAATGGATTATATTGATGAATATCTGCCGAGCATGCGTTATATGAAACCAGATGCTTCTTATCTATTATGGCTGGATATTCGTGATTATGAGCTCACTCAAGCAGAATTGAAACGTAATCTGCTGAAAAAGGGCAAGGTCATACTAGAGCTCGGAAACGTATATGGGCACGAAGGAGACGGCTTTATTCGAATGAATCTAGGCTGTCCTGCCGGAACAGTAAAAGAAGGTCTGAAGCGCCTTCATCAAGCATTCACTCTATCATCCGAATAAAACCATTTCTATCAAAAGAACATCCTAACGGGTGTTCTTTTTAAAGAAAAAAACCCTCCTATTATCATATCTACTTTGTACATGAAATGATATAATGAGAGGAATTACAATTATTTACGAGGAGAGCATTTAAATGGAAATGTTCAAGGATTTTCTGCTCCATGTATCTTTTATTCTATTTCCAATCTTTTTATATCATGCACTATGGCTAAGCCGGACCCCTGCTCATTTCCCTAAAACGAATAAACTGCTCATCACCATATTTGCATCCATTTCATCAGCACTATGTATTATGTATCCAGTTGGTTCGATTTTAGATTTGCAGACTGGGCTTCAATCGATTCCCCTTGTACTGGCTATTTTATACGGGGGATATACCGCCGGAATCGTCGCTATCTTAGTTAGTTCAACCGTAAAGTTCGTGATGTATGGCTCTTTTTTATGGGTTGGATTGATTGTTGTACCGATTTACTTTTTCATTCCTTTCCTGCTTTACCGGAAATGGCGCCAATATTCTAAGCAGAGAAAACTGTTATACGGAGTCATGATTGCGTTATCAAAAGGGATGTTTATTTACATTGGACTGCTTGTGGTCAGCTTAATAGAGTACAGCCCTGCATTCATTATGCAACAAAAGCTGCTCGAATTATTTTTCTCAACTCTTTACTACATATTCTTTCTTGTGCTGAGTATTTATTCCATTGAGTTTGTGAAAGAGAATGCGCAAATGAGAACACAGCTTGTCCAATCAGAGAAACTGACGATTGTGAGTGAACTTGCAGCAAGTGTCGCCCATGAAGTCCGCAATCCACTGACGGTGGTAAGAGGATTTATCCAACTGCTCTTTTCAAGTGACAATACAAAAGAGCCGTCAACCAATAAAGATTATAAAAATCTCGTTTTATCTGAACTTGACCGTGCGCAGGATATTATTACGAGCTATCTTGATATTGCGAAACAAAATTATTATCAAATTGAGTCTCTCAATTTATCTAAATTACTTGAAGAATGTGCATCGCTGATGACATCCTATGCGAATTTTAAGTCGGTCACGATTCATCAATCGATTGAACCAGACTTATACATCCAAGGTGATGAAACGAAAATCAAACAAGTCATGATTAATTTAATCAAAAATGCAATCGAAGCAGCGCCCGAACACGAAGGTAAAATCGAACTGTTTGCTTCAAAAGAAAATCATCGAATCTGCCTTTATTTCGTTGATAACGGTGTAGGCATGTCAGAAAGTCAAATGAAAAAGCTTGGTGAACCCTATTACACATTGAAAAATAAAGGAACAGGGCTTGGGTTGACAGTGACATTTTCCATCATTGAAAATCACCATGGAACGATTCGTTTCAAAAGCTCATTGCAGTCTGGTACAACAGTCACCGTGAAGTTTCCTGAAGATACAAGAAGAAAATGATCAATCCATTTTTTTTGTCCTTTTTTCATCGATCTGCTCCTGCTTTTTAGAAGCACGAACGATCAGACGAAAGCAAATAAATGCAGCAGCAAAGAAAAGCACCGTCGTGATTGCCGCAGGGATATACTCCCTTTTATCTTCAGGAAAATACAGTAGAAAGAATATGATGAACGACATGTTCCGCTCTTCCCCCTTTTGCTCGTTTACTTCACTATATTGGCTAAAAGAAAGGAAATACCTTCTTATGCGAAGGAAATGGAGGAATTTCATATGACAGACATTCAGATTGGACAAATCGTGAAAGGTTTTTACAAAACAGGTGTTTACATTGGGGAAGTGACAGCCGTTAAACCATCTACTTATCTCGTTCAAGTAAAAGCGGTTTTAACACACCCCACTCAAGGTGACCTGCATCATCCAAAAGAAGCGGACGTACCTTTTTTTCAGGAAAGACGAGCTTTGGCCTTTAGGGAACAGACGAACATCCCTCATCATATGGTCAAGCCTTATGATGGCGACATCCCTGATTATCAAGTATCACTGAAAGACGCCGTAGACAAATTGAAAAAAGGGCTCAGTGCGGATGATTCCAAGTGGGCTGAAAAATCAAGAGCGTGCCTCTCTTCTCTTGAAAAAGATTATTTTCCAGAAGACGCCCGCTAATCTGCCGAATCAAAAAAGTGAGAGAAGTCAATGAGTTCACCAATTTTGGTTGTTTGCGGATTTTCCACATAGGATCGATCTTTTTCAAAAAGGGTGAACAGCTGATAAGTGGTCATGGCATCATCGAGTGCTTTATGATGCTTACCAGCTCCTTCACTGCCGTACTCCTTAGCTGCTTTCCGAAGTCCTGTGAGTGTTCTATCCCCAAAAAAGGTTTTATATTCAAAAGCCAGATCCCTTTGATTCCCCTTAAAAGGAAAACCAATATGATTGAGCATACAGTTTTGCTTCAGTACCTTCATGTCCATATTTCCCCATGTGATAATCTCACAGTCTTCTCCCCCATCGAGTGACACGAGCTTCTCGATAAACGCCTCAAAAGAAATCCCGCTTTCTACATCCTGCTGCGTAATGCCAAGGAACGATTTACAGCGCTTTGTCAGCTTCGGGAACTTTTTCGGTTTGACATAGCTTGAGAATGTGTCTATGATCGTTTCATTTGATGCTTTAACGACACCGGCCTCAATGATTTCCGGGAAAAAATTTTGCGGATGATATTTCCCATCAGGCATCGTAAATTCAAAATCGACCACAAGCAGCGTCTTCTGTTCCATCAGTCTCACCCCACTTTCTCGTCTGTTTTCCATCCTGCTACTATTATATTAAGACGGACTTTGAAATCACTTCATTTTCGTGAAAATAATGCAGATTCACTATGCCCAACCTATTCATCAGATGAAAGATCGTTTATTTTCCTTTATAATTATTAAGGAACACGAAATAAATAAAGAAGGTGGTCTTTATCACAAACAGGAAGAAAAACTTGTACATCATGTGGTTTGTGAACTTTTTTGTATCTGCCAGCATTACAATGATCGTCCCTTTTTTATCACTTTACATAGAGTCTCTTGATAGCAGTTATTCGAATGAATTTGTTCAAAGATGGAGCGGCTATGTCTTTGGGGTTACGTTTTTAACAGCCTTTCTCATTTCTCCAATTTGGGGACGGATTGGTGACCGGCATGGCTATAAAAAGATTTTGCTCATTAACGGCATTGGGATTGCAACAAGCATTTTATTAATGGGGCTTGTTCAAACCGTTTATCAACTATTTGCGTTACGGCTTTTCATGGGGCTTGTGACAGGCTTTATTTCGACTTCGATGGCACTGATTTCTGCACAGACCGAAAAGGCAACAGCCGGTAAGACCCTTGGTACAATGCAGATGAGTAATGTCGCCGGAGGGTTATTCGGTCCATTAATGGGTGGATTTATGGCAGACAGTGTCGGATTCATTTATACATTTTTCTTAACAGCTGCTGTCATATATGTATCAGCGATTGTCATTATCTTCGGTGTGAAAGAACAGCCGATCCGTTCAAAAGAAGCAAAACGAGTTTCTTACTCACGGAAGGACGTCCTTGTCCATATTTTCAAACAGCCTTTGCTTGTGGTCACCATGCTGCTCACATTTATTACGCAAGTCGGGAACTTTAGTATTCAGCCGCTTTTAGCCTTGTACATTCATGATTTACACGGCCCAGTCAACCTTGCCTTTTATGCAGGACTGGCGTTTTCTGCAACAGGGCTTGGCAATTTGCTGTTTACACGGAAATGGGGAGATCTTGGAGATCGTATTGGTCACGATAAGGTGCTGCTTGCCCTTCTCATCCTCTCCTCCATTTTATTTATCCCGCAAGCGATGGCAGATTCCTACGGGATGTTAGTCATCTTCCGTTTCTTATACGGGATGGCACTAGGCGGCATCATTCCTTGTACGACGGCCTATATTCGCATCAAAGCGCCTGCCTCTATGCAAGGGGAAGTGCTTGGTTACAATGTCAGCTTCCGCTTTCTTGGAAATGTCGTCGGACCCGTCATAGGCGGCATTGTGGCGAGTCATTACGGAATTCCAGCTGTCTTTTATGTCACCGCCGGCATTTTCCTTTTCGGGGCATTATTTTTATGGGCGGTCCGCTCACAATCAAAGACAAAAGAGAGGAGTGTCTGATCCATCATCAGATACTCTTTTCTTCTGTCTAAATGCCTTGTTTACTAGACTTCACGTCTATTCTTTTCTAAAAATAACCTTCTCGTAATCGCAAAAGAATGGTACGATATGGCTAGAAATCCGAAGAAAGTGAGTGACCTCATGTTTCGTGCAATCATTGGTTGGTTATTACTTGCTGCCCTCATCCCATTATTTGTTCTGACTTTTTATCTATCAAAGGAAGAAGCCGCAAGTGTAAAACCTGTTAACGAAGTGCTTGATCAAAAAATCAAGCTGGAAAAGGTAGACTTTTCCCAAAACAGTTATATGTATGATCGAGATGGTTCTCTTATCTCTGAGATCGTATCAAACGATGAGAACCGTGTTTTCGTGAAGTACGATAAAATTCCTGATTCCGTCAAGGAGCTGTTCCTCCGATCAGAGGATCGCAACTTTTATGACCATAAAGGCATTGACTTTATGGGCGTGATTCGTGCCCTTGCCGCAAATGTGAAAAACCATGGCATTAGCCAAGGCGCTAGCACCATCACACAACAGTTATCCCGTAATTTATATTTAAGTCATGAACGTTCATTCAGCCGAAAGTTTACAGAACTGCTCTATTCCTATGAGCTCGAGCGAAAATTTACAAAAGAGGAAATTCTCGAAAGCTATTTAAATACGATTTATTTCAGCAACGGGGTTTACGGTGTCGGTTCTGCGGCTAATTACTATTTTGATAAGCCGCTTAGTTCTTTGACGCTTGCACAGATGGCATTTATTTCTGCGATTCCTAACAACCCTACGCTGTATGACCCATTGAAACAATTCAAACATACAAAGAAACGCCAGGAACGGCTGCTTGGTATTTTAGAAAAAGATGGTGTCATTACTAAGAAGCAATACAAAAAAGCAGTGAAAGAAAAAATCAGCTTGTCCTTAAGTGAAAAGAAAAACCTTTACCCTGACTATGTGACATACGCCAATGAAGAATTTACCGATCTGGTGTCTGATCAGGAAGGCTTTACAAAACGATTGAAAAAAGCCAAAACAGCTGGCGCAAAAAAGGCAATTCAAAAAGAATTATCAGAAAAGGTCAGTGCATTGCTTCAAGATGGTGTGAAGATTTATACAGCACTAGACCCTTCCTTACAACAAAGAGCGGTTTATCAGCTCAATGCACAATTGCCTTATCAAGGTGTGGAAGGCGGTTCAGCAGTCATTAACCACCAAACCCATCAAATCGTCGCACTTGCTGGCGGGAAGAATTATAAAAAATTTGATTTCAACTACGCCTATCAAGCGCAAAGACAACCAGGTTCCGCCATTAAGCCGCTGTTAGATTATGGCCCTTATATTGATCAAACCGGTGCCACGGCATCAAGCAAAATCAGTGCCGGCAAGTTTTGCAGCAGTGGATATTGCCCGCAAAACTATAATCATAAAACGTATGGAACTGTAACACTTGAAACAGCCTTTAAGAACTCTTACAATACACCAGCGATTCGTATGCTTGATACAGTCGGTGTCAAAAAAGGCTTCAGCTATTTAGAAAAGTTTTCATTCGAACATATTGTCGCAGATGATTACCGTCTCCCTTCTGCACTTGGAGGATTTACAAAAGGCTTCTCGCCGCTAGAAATAACCGATGCATATACCGTGTTTGGCAATCAAGGTGCCTATACGCGAAATCACTCCATTACAAAGGTCACAGACTTAAACGGCAAAACCCTTTACAAGTGGAAAGAGTCGCCGAAGCAAATCTATTCTCAGCGTACAAATGAAACAATGCGCAAGCTGCTTGCCTCTGTTGTGAAAAGTGGAACAGGTAAAAAGGCGAATTTCAATTCTCCTTACATTGGGGGAAAAACAGGCACATCCAATGACTACAAAGACATTTGGTTTGTTGGTCTGACAGATCAATACACAATGGGTGTATGGGTAGGAAGAGATAGAGGAACCGTTGAATCTATTTATAGTTCAAGTCCGCACTTACGTATTTGGAAACAAACTATGCAATACGCTAGATAAACAGGAGGTTTGATTGCGATGCATTCAACACAACCCTCTCACTTCATTTTATTTGACGGTGTCTGCAACGTGTGCAGTGGTGCTGTTCAGTTTATCATCAAGCGCGACCCGAATGAGCGGATGATGTTTGCTTCTTTACAATCAGATACAGGGCAGCGTATTTTAAAAGAAAACGGCTTGCCTTTAGATGAGTTCAATTCATTCATTTATATTGAAAATGGGACCCTTTATATGAAGTCAACAGGCATCTTAAAAGCCGCGCGGCATTTAAAAGGGATATACAGATGGAGCTATTTACTCCTCGCGATCCCTCGTCCAATCCGTGACTGGTTTTATCAACTCATTGCAAAGAATCGCTACAAATGGTTTGGTCAAAAAACATCCTGTATGATGCCTACACCTGATATTCAGAAGCGGTTTCTTCCATAAAAAAAGCATCCTCCATCATCGGAGGATGCTTTCTTTCGTCTGATTAAGCTGGCAGACTCGCCATCACACTGTTATAAAGCTTAATAAATAAGTACAAAATGCCGATCAAAAACGTGGCCCAAAACAGCAGATTAAACATCATAAACCCAATTAAATTCAGCATGGAAAGTGATTGATAAATGCGTACCACAACCCAGATAAAATAGACGAGACTTGCTAAAACAAAAAGTCCAACAAGCAAAATGAGCTGCTGCGTCAATAGAAATGCAAGTAAGCTGGCAAACAAATAGACAACCGATGCAATCCGAATTTTCTTTAAGTTCTCCCCTTCAGGGTCCTTTGCAAAAAAGAGCAGCGCCAACTCTAACACCGTATCTGCAATGAGTTTTAAAGCAGATAAAATCATAAAATAAACAAGTGCAAATGCGGCAAATAAAGCAAGACGAATGCCCTGTTCAGAGAAAAATTCCAGCATTCCTTTTAAAATCCCTGCTTGGGTCAAGAAGTCAGTCGTGATACCTACTGTAAAAATAGAAAAGGCAGAGCTGAATAGCAAAATTGAAATCAGCGGAAAATATCCAGTCAAATATGTATTTTTCATAAATAGATCCTTTCTCATAAGCTCATTTTTATTATGGCTCACTTAAAACGGATTGACAAGATGCTTTCCAAGTAAACTGGAATCTAAATCAAATTTGTGATTTTGCACGTACATTCCTTCACAAACTTACATTTTCCCGTTAAAGTATTACTATTACGAAAAAATTGCGCGTTAGGGGTATACTCGTGAAAAAAACTTTAAGACTGCAAACACGGCTGACGATCTTTGTCTGTATTGTTGTCCTGATCTCCCTCTGTATCACATTCTTTACGATCTGGTCAGAAACAGCCAAAAATATTCATCAGCAGGAACGTGATATCGCCCTCTCCACTGCCAAAATGGTCGCAGAGGCTCCGATCACAGCAAAATCATTGGAAAAAGATCAATCATATACAGCACTGCGAAAATATACAACAAGTGTTCAGCGTATTACCAAAACCGAATTCGTTGTCGTCATGGATATGAACGGTATCCGCAAAACACATCCGAATCCGCAAAAGATTGGGAAGCGGTTTGCTGGCGGTGATGAAAAACCGGCATTACAGGGTAAAGAACATATTAGTACCGCATCTGGAACACTTGGCAAGTCCATGCGTGCCTTTGTTCCTGTTTATAACCAAGATGGCAAGCAGCTCGGGGCTGTGGCAGTTGGGATTACATTAAAGGAAATTGATTTAATTATTCATCAAAGCCTGCTCCCGCTCTACTTTGTCACATCGCTAAGCCTTTTATCTGGCATTATCGGTGCACTCATTGTGGCACGTAAAGTAAAGAAGATTATGTTTGGACTAGAGCCAGATGAAATTGCCACATTATTAAAAGAACGAAGCGCTATGCTAGAATCAACAAAAGAAGGCATTCTTGCCGTCGATCAGCACGGTAAAATCAAGCTGGCAAATGCAGAAGCTAAACGTCTTTTTCATAATATGGGCATTATGGTTGACCCTAGAGAACAAGATGTACAGGCCCTTCTTCCTTCAAGCGGCTTAAAGCAAGTAATCGAAACACGGAAACCGCTGCTTGATCGCGATGTCAGAATGAACGGACTGGAGCTTGTCTTTAATGAGGTGCCGATTACGGTAAAAGGAGAAATTGTCGGAGCGATCGCAACCTTCCGTGACAAAACAGAAGTCAAACACCTGGCTGAGCAGCTGAGCGGGGTGAAGATGTATGCCAATGCACTTCGTGCCCAGTCACACGAATTTATGAACAAGCTCCATGTCATTTTAGGATTGGTCCAGCTGAAGAACTATGATGACCTTGGCACCTATATTAAAGATATTGCAATTTATCAGCAGACAGAAACAAATGAAATCATCAACCATGTGAAAAACTCAGTCTTAGCCGGGTTTTTACTAGGAAAACAAAGCTACATCAGAGAACAAGGCGCAGCTTTAGAAGTCAATTGCAGTACACAGGTACCAAACTCGGAGGACCCAGCAGTCACACATGACCTTATTACGGTCATCGGTAATCTGTTAAATAACGCACTCGATGCCGTTTCCCATACAGAGAACAAAAATATCTCCATCTCATTCAGATATGTCCAAGAGCAGCTTCATATTGAAATTACAGACACAGGTGTCGGTCTGACAAAAGAAGAACAGGACATTATGTTTGATCAAGGCTTTTCAACAAAAGGAGAAGACAGAGGATTTGGCCTTTACTTTGTTGACCAAAGCATCAAAAAACTGAACGGACATATGATCGTCACAAGCGAAAAAGGAGAAGGAACGACCTTTAGTCTCCGTATTCCATATAAACAAAAGGAGGATTCACATGATTAATGTGTTGATCGTAGAAGATGACCCAATGGTCGGGGAGCTGAATAAACGCTACTTGACCCAAATAGAAGGATTTGAATTAAAAGGGATTGCCACCTCATTTCAGAAGGCACTAGACATCTTAAAATCAGAAATCATTCACCTTGTATTGCTTGATATTTATATGCCTGGACAAAATGGGCTCGCCCTATTATCAGAAATTCGTGAGAAAAATCATTCCGTTGACGTCATCGTCATTTCAGCTGCAAATGAAGTGGACGTCGTACAGCAAACGATGCGAAACGGAGCTGTCGACTATTTAATCAAACCTTTTGAGTTTGAACGCTTCCAATCAGCACTGGCAGAATATAAAAGAAAACATGCCCTATACCAAACGATGAACAGCATCTCTCAAAATGATTTAGACGCCAAGCTTTTTCATAAAAAAGCAGAGGCGGAAAAAGTCCTGCTGCCAAAAGGCCTGACGAAGAGCACACTCAAACTCATCTGGACAAGCATTCAATCATTCGGTCAGCAGGCTTTCACGACCGAAGACCTAGCCAATCATACTGAAATCTCCCAAGTTTCAATTAGAAAATACTTGAAATTTCTTGAGGATATCGAAGTGGTTGATGTGGAGATGGCATACGGGACAATCGGCCGCCCTGTTTTCCAATATAAACTGAATACAAGCAACATGAATTTGATTCAGCAATATCTTTAATTTGACACATCTGACCTTTCACAAAGGCCAGATGTTTTTTTATGGCATACGATGTCACAAACCCCTTGATATCAGTGGTTCCACTGTAGTAGAGCACATCATAAAAGCGGCATTATATCATATTTCAGCACATAAAAAGACATCGAATTTAGCCTTTTAACATTTTTTTAAAAATAAAACAAATTTCTATTTATTTATTCGATGGGAAATGATAAATTATGATTGATTAGTTCAACGAGATATAAGTCTGATGTCTTACATCTTCTCTCCTGTTTCCATCAATTTTAAAAGAATGCAGGATAAAATACCCTTTTCACAAGGATAGGAGAAGGCAAGAGTCGGTCTTTTTTCGCGAGACTTTTCTGAAACTTTTAAATTTTATAGGGGGTTATGTTTTGAAGAAGCGCAAAATTGGACTTGCATTGTCCTTAGTCGTAGCAGCAGGAACCATCCTTGGAGCATGCGGCAACTCTGGCTCAAACAGCGGTGAAAACAAAAAAGATAAAGATCAATTCACTGTTGCAATGGTAACTGATGTCGGTGGTGTCGATGACAAATCGTTTAACCAATCTGCTTGGGAAGGTTTACAAGCATTTGGGAAAGACAACAATTTAACAAAAGGTAAAAACGGCTTTGATTACTTACAATCCAAAACGGATGCAGATTATCCAACAAATTTAAATACACTTGTTAGACAAAAATTTAACCTGATTTATGGTATCGGCTATAAAATGGAGAGTGCCATTTCTAAAATAGCTGATCAGCGAAAAGATTCCAAATTTGCAATTGTGGATGCAGTTGTTGATAAGAAGAACGTAGCTAGTATTACATTTAACGAAAACGAAGGGTCATTCCTTGTAGGTGTTGCAGCGGCTCTTTCTACAAAATCAAACAAAATTGGTTTTGTTGGCGGCGTTGATTCTGAATTAATCAGAAAATTCGAAGTTGGTTTCCGTGCAGGCGTTGAAGCAGCTAATCCAAAAGCAAAAGTTGAAGTGAAATATGCTGGTGCATTTGATAAAGCAGACATCGGTAAAGCAACAGCTGAAAGTATGTACAAATCTGGCGTTGACATTATTTATCATGCAGCTGGAGGTACTGGAACGGGTGTCTTTACAGAAGCAACCAATTTAAAAAAAGCAGATCCAAATCGAAATGTTTGGGTCATTGGTGTTGATAAAGACCAGTATGACGAAGGTAAAGTACCTGGAACAAAACAAAGTGTCACTCTTACTTCTATGATTAAGAAAGTAGACACAGCGGTACAAGACTTAACAACAAAAGCAAAAGAAGGTAAATTCCCTGGTGGCGAAGTCATCACGTACGGTCTGAAAGAAGGCGGCGTTGACATCTCTCCATCTCAAGAGAATCTTGATAAAGATGTATTGAAGAAAATCGAAGAATGGAAACAAAAAATCATCAAGGGTGAAGTGAAAATCCCTGCAACACGTGATGAACTAAAAGATTTTAAAGCTTAATTTGTGCATCGGGATAAGCGCGTCTTATCCCCTTGCCTCTCCTTTACCTCCTCTTTATCCGTAAAAGGTGGTAAAAGAAAAGCTGCAGCCTTGTTTTGCAGCTTTTCTTTTGCTAGTTTTTATCTTCATCAGCACCCTAAAAAAGGAGCGGTTAAACCTGTGGATTATGTCATTGAAATGTTGAATATACGCAAAGAATTCCCTGGCATTGTAGCAAATGATAACATTACGCTACAGCTAAAGAAGGGCGAAATTCATGCGCTGCTTGGTGAAAACGGCGCTGGAAAATCAACGCTTATGAACGTGCTTTTCGGACTGTATCAGCCTGAAAAAGGTGAAATCAAGGTACACGGAAAAACGGTTACAATCTCAAGTCCAAATGATGCAAGTGATTTAGGCATTGGAATGGTCCATCAGCATTTTATGCTAGTTGATACATTTACTGTGGCTGAAAACATCATTTTAGGAAAAGAGCCAAAGAAATTTGGAAAGATTGACAAAGAACAAGCCATTCAGCAAGTGCAGGAACTTTCTGACCGTTATGGACTGAAAATAGATCCTGCCGCTAAAGTATCTGACATCTCAGTCGGTATGCAGCAGCGAGCAGAAATCTTAAAAACACTATACCGCGGCGCTGACATCTTGATCTTCGACGAACCAACAGCCGTCTTAACACCTCAAGAAATAAAAGAACTCATACAAATTATGAAAAACTTAATCAATGAAGGCAAATCCATTATTTTAATTACCCACAAGCTAAAAGAAATTATGGATGCCTGTCATCGCGTGACCATTATCCGAAAAGGGCAAGGTATTCGTACACTTGATGTGGAACACACAAACAAAGACGAGCTTGCCAGCTTAATGGTCGGCCGCGAAGTCTCATTTAAAACAGACAAAAAAGCAGCCTCCCCTGCTGAAGAAGTCTTGCAAATTCAAGATCTCACTGTCAAAGATACGCGAGGAATTGAAGCCGTGAAACAACTCAATTTATCAGTGAAAGCCGGTGAGATTGTCGGAATTGCGGGTGTAGACGGAAATGGTCAATCTGAATTAATTGAAGCCATTACAGGTCTGAAAAAATCCGAATCTGGCACGATCATGCTAAACGGGAAAGCCATTCAAAATCTCCCGCCTCGTAAGGTCACAGAATCTGGTATCGGACACATTCCTCAAGACCGTCATAAGCACGGACTTGTCCTTGATTTTTCAATTGGAGAAAATATTTCCTTACAAACGTATTATCAGCGTCCATATTCGAAGTTTGGCTTGATGAATATGAAAAATATTTATCAAAAAGCAAAACAAATCATTGCTGAATACGACGTACGGACGCCTAGTGAATATACAGAAGCACGTGCGCTATCAGGGGGTAACCAGCAAAAAGCCATTATTGGCCGTGAAGTGGACCGAAACCCTGATTTATTAATTGCCGCACAGCCGACACGCGGACTTGACGTCGGAGCCATTGAGTTTGTTCATAAGCGTCTGATTGAACAAAGGGATGCAGGCAAAGCCGTTCTGCTCATTTCCTTTGAGCTTGATGAAATTATCAATGTCAGTGATAAGATTGCCGTTATTTTCGAAGGCAGCATTATTGCCATTGTTGATCCAAAAGAAACAACAGAGCAAGAACTTGGTCTGTTAATGGCTGGAAGTACGCAACAGGAAGTGGGGAAAGAAGCAAATGTCTAATCGCTTAACAAATCTGCTGATTCCGCTTATAGCCATTGTACTTGGTCTTTTCGTTGGGGCCATCATTATGCTGGCAAGCGGTTATAGTGTCATCGAAGGTTATAGCGCCCTTTGGAATGGCGTATTCGGTGAAACGTATTATATGGGAGAAACCATCCGACAAGTCACGCCCTATATTTTATCAGGACTTGCTGTTGCCTTTGCATTTCGGACAGGCCTCTTTAATATCGGGGTAGAAGGTCAACTTCTCATTGGCTGGATTGCATCTGTATGGATAGGAACAACCGTCCATGCACCTGCGTATATCCACCTGCCTCTTGCACTGATCACTGCAGCTGCTGCTGGTGCATTATGGGGCTTTATTCCTGGGTTTTTAAAAGCACGTTTTTATGTTCATGAAGTGATTGTCACTATTATGATGAACTACATTGCACTTCATGTGACTAATTTTATTATTACAAATGTTCTTACAGATCATAAAGATAAAACAGATAATATTAATTCGACTGCCTCATTACACTCTGATTTTTTTGAAAAAATCACTGATTTTTCAAGCATGCATAACGGAATCATTGTAGCTGTCCTATCTGCCGTTATTATGTGGATCATTATCCAAAAAACCTCTAAAGGGTTTGAATTGCGTGCTGTTGGTATGAATCAACACGCATCCCAATATGCTGGAATGAATGTGAGAAAAAACATTATATATTCCATGCTCATTTCTGGTGCCTTTGCAGGTCTTGCAGGTGCGATGGAAGGGCTCGGAACCTTTGAATATGCATCAATAAAAGATGCCTTCACTGGCGTTGGTTTTGATGGAATCGCTGTTGCCTTATTAGGCGGAAATACAGCTATTGGTGTCGTCTTAGCGGCATTATTGCTTGGTGGATTGAAAGTCGGTGCTTTAAACATGCCGCTTGAATCTGGCGTACCGACTGAGGTCGTTGATATTGTGATTGCGATCATTATTCTTTTCGTTGCCTCAAGCTATATCATCCGTCTTGTCATTCAACAATTGAAGAAAAAGGGGGGAAAATAAGTGGGATTTCTGCAAATTCTTGAAATCATCGTCCCGGCTACACTTGTATATGCTGCACCACTTATTTTAACCGCTCTTGGAGGCGTCTTTTCAGAAAGATCAGGTGTCGTCAATATTGGTCTTGAAGGTTTGATGGTCGTCGGAGCATTTTCTAGTATTATCTTTAACTTAATGTTTGCTGATACGTTTGGTGCCTTGACCCCGTGGCTCGGTCTTCTTGTTGGTATGGCCATTGGCGGCGTGTTCTCACTCATTCACGCTGTTGCCACTATTACGTTCAGAGCAGATCAAACGGTCAGTGGTGTTGCGATTAACATGCTTGCCCTTGGTGCTACGCTGTTTGTTGTCAAACTGATTTATGGCAAAGCACAAACAGATAAAATTACAGAACCTTTCTATAAAGGAGATATTCCCCTTTTAAGTGACATTCCGATCATTGGTGATATTTTCTTTAAAGATGTGTATTATACGTCCATTCTCGCATTAGTTCTTGCGGTTGTCGCTTGGTTTGTTTTATTTAAAATGCCGTTTGGCTTGCGACTTCGTGCAGTCGGAGAGCATCCAATGGCAGCTGATACAATGGGAATCAAGGTATACCGGATGCGCTATATCGGCGTCTTCATTAGTGGTCTATTTGGCGGTCTTGGCGGAGCTGTGTATGCATCGACCATCGCTCTTGATTTCTCACACGCCACCATTACAGGACAAGGCTTCATTGCGCTAGCCGCCCTTGTTTTCGGGAAATGGCACCCATTTGGCGCTATGGGCGCTGCTTTATTCTTTGGATTTGCACAAAGCTTAAGCATCATTGGCTCTCTGCTTCCGCTGTTTCAAGATATCCCGAACGTGTACATGCTCATTGCACCATATGTGCTGACGATCCTAGCTCTTACTGGCTTCATTGGACGAGCAGACGCACCAAAAGCACTTGGTACCCCTTATTTAAAAGGAAAACGATAAATAAATACCATGTATGATCAATCCCCTGAAGGACAAACTATCTTCAGGGGATTTTTGTATGATAAAAACGACAAAACCCCCGTTTATTTTACTTTTATTACACTTAATTTAGTTTAATAAATAGATGAGTGTCACAGAATCTTCTACAATTGAGACAAATAGCATTTGGGGGTGTTTATGTGGCTAATACACAACAATTGAAATCGATTACAAACGATTCTGACAATAATAAAAGCGTTTTCCGAAAAATTCTTTCTTGGAAAATTGGTGTTATTGATCTACCTGTGTATATAGTGCTTGCAGCGATTATTTTAACTGCCGCTTATTTTAATAAAATTCCAGCAAATATGCTTGGTGGTTTCGCTGTTATTATGATTTTGGGGATTTTCCTAGGAGATGTAGGACAACGTATTCCAATCTTAAAAGATATTGGTGGACCGGCGATTCTTTCTTTATTCGTACCATCGTTCCTGGTCTTTTTTCATGTTCTGAATCCAAACTCGTTGGAAGCGGTTACGTCTCTGATGAAAACGTCGAACTTCCTATACTTCTATATATCTGCTCTTGTAGTAGGTAGTATTCTTGGAATGCAACGAACTGTTTTAGTGCAAGGCCTTATTCGTATGTTTGTTCCTCTTGTTGCAGGTACAATTACAGCTGTAGCTGCTGGAATTCTAGTGGGTCTTCTAGTTGGTTACACACCGCATCATTCGTTCTTCTTTATCATTGTACCGATTATTGCCGGTGGTGTCGGTGAAGGGATATTGCCATTATCAATTGCTTATTCACAAATTCTTGGTGTATCAGCAGAGTCATTAATTTCTCAATTGATTCCGGCTGCTGTCATTGGGAACGTCATTGCCATCATTTGTGCTGGCGCAATGAAAAAGCTTGGTGAAAAACGTCCTGAACTAAACGGGAATGGACGACTTGTTAAATCAAAAGAAGCAAATGAAATCTTTGAACAGCCTGACATGGATACTAAAGTTGACTTCAGCTTAATGGGTGCAGGTGTACTTGTTGCTTGTACAACCTTTATCTTTGGCGGCTTATTAGAAAGTTTTGTTCATATTCCAGGTCCAATCTTAATGATTGTTCTTGCTGCATTAATCAAATACTTAAACGTGATGCCTCAGCATTTGCAAAACGGCTCACAGCAGTTCTACAAGTTTGTATCGAAAAGCTTTACATGGCCTCTAATGGTTGGTTTAGGAATTCTATACATTCCACTTGATGATGTGGCCACTGTTATTTCGATTCCTTTCGTATGTGTATGTATTGCTGTTGTTCTAGGCATGGTTGGTTCTGGTTACTTTGTTGGTAAATTCATGAACATGTATCCAGTTGAATCTGCCATTGTGACTGGTTGTCACAGTGGATTAGGCGGTACTGGTGATGTTGCGATTCTTTCAGCTTCTGGAAGAATGGGCCTTATGCCTTTCGCTCAAGTCTCTACACGTCTTGGCGGAGCAGCAACCGTTATTTGCGCAACAATCTTACTTAGAATGTTTACTTAAAAAAGAAACAAAAAGCATGTCCTTTTCGTAAGGGACATGCTTTTTTTATATTTCTTTTCTCCCATACATCCTCATTCATCAGCTAATACAATTCGTATATACTCCCGAGGCTGAAAAGGATACTGTTTCGCCTGCGGATAGGTCATATGGAGGAGTTGTTCAGAAAATAGCGGCCATTCACTCCCGGCCTGCCACCTTTTTTGATCATTTCGTTCAATCAAGAATGCTCCTCCTAAAATCGTGCAGAATATGCTTAAGCTGATGGCGATCTTTCGTTTCATTTGATCAGCTCCTTTAAGAAAAGCATGTACGAAATACAAAACAATATACAACGAGTTTCATTTTTGATAAAATATTTTTTGTGGTCAAAAGAACTCAAAACAAATTCAATTTGCCGTAAATCAGTTCAAACCAATGCACTATGTCTGTATTTACGCTATAATTTTAATTACCAGTTCTTTAGAACGTGAATTTATATTGATCAAAGGAGGTTCATTTTCTTGCAGCTTATTCACTTCGCCATCCTATCACCTTTTTTACTTGCCTTTGTCGTCCCTTTTCTCTTTAAATACGTAAGGCGTATACATACAGGATGGTTTGTTCTCATCTTGCCTATTCTTTTATTCACCTATTTCATCCAAATGCTCCAGATCACTTCGAATGGACGAACGTTGTTCTCACAAGCTGAATGGATTCCCTCTCTAGGGATGAATTTCACTGTGTATGTAGATGGTCTCAGCCTGTTATTTGCTTTACTCATCACAGGTATTGGTGCACTTGTGGTACTGTACAGTATTTTCTACTTATCAAAGGAAAAAGAACAGCTTGGCTCTTTCTATACGTATTTATTAATGTTTATGACCGCTATGCTTGGTGTTGTTCTCTCTGACAACATGGTCGTACTTTATTTGTTCTGGGAGCTAACAAGTATCTCTTCCTTCCTCTTAATTGGGTATTGGTATAAGCGTGAGCGTTCTCGTTACGGAGCAACCAAATCACTGCTTATTACTGTGTTTGGCGGATTAGCTATGCTTGGCGGCTTCATCCTCATTTACCTGATCACTGATTCATTCAGTATTCGCGAAGCAGTCAATCAGCTTCAGCTCATTATGGCATCACCTTATTTCATCCCTGCGATGGTTCTCATTTTACTAGGGGCCTTCACGAAATCAGCGCAGTTCCCATTTTATATTTGGCTGCCTGATGCTATGGAAGCACCAACCCCTGTAAGCAGTTATCTGCATTCTGCTACTATGGTCAAAGCCGGTATTTATCTGGTTGCCCGCTTTAGTCCGATTTTTGCTATATCAGAGGTGTGGTTTTGGACCATTTCGATTGTCGGACTTATCACACTATTCTGGGGATCTTTCCACGCCGTTCGGCAAAATGATTTGAAAGCCATTCTGGCCTTCTCGACAGTGAGTCAACTCGGTATGATTATGCTCATGCTAGGAGTAGGCGCAGCTGCCATTCATGAAAACAACCCTGCCTTTTTTGGCGCAGCCGTTCTTGCTGCTATTTTTCATCTCATTAACCACGCGACTTTTAAAGGAAGTCTCTTTATGGCAGCAGGGATTATCGATCACGAAACAGGTACACGTGATATTCGCAAATTAGGTGGATTAATGACCATCATGCCAATTACCTTTACAATTACGTTAATTGGTACATTCTCGATGGCTGGACTCCCGCCTTTTAATGGATTTTTAAGTAAAGAGCTATTTTTCACAAGTATGATTCGGATTTCTGACATCAGCTTTACGGATGTTTCAACATGGGGGGCTGTCTTCCCTGCTATCGCTTGGCTCGCTAGTGTGTTTACGTTCATCTACAGTATGATGATCGTCTTCAAAACATTTAGAGGCCGTCTGAATGTCGATCAATTGGAGAAAAAACCGCATGAAGCACCGATTGGTATGCTGATCCCGCCAATTATTTTAGCTGCACTTGTGGTCACATTTTTCTTTTTCCCTAATATTCTTGCCTATTCTGTCATTGAACCTGCCATTCAAGCGATCATTCCAGAAGCCATTCAAACAGGAAGCCGCTTTGCCGTAAAAATTGAAGCGTGGCATGGATTCCAGCCAGAGCTTTACATGACAATTGGTGTAGTTGCGCTCGGTACCATTGGCTATTTAACGCTGTCAAAATGGCGCCCAATGTACAACATATTTAAGGAAAAATGGTCATTTAACGCTTTGTATGATCGTTCGCTTATAGGTGTAGAAAAAGGGGCTTACCGCCTAACAAACAGCTATATGACAGGATTCCTTCGTGACTATCTTGTCTATGTATTTGGTTTTATGATTATCGTGCTGGGCAGCGTGATGTTCTACAAACAAGCCTTCTCATTTCAAACTGAGCACGCTGCATCAATCGGCACGTACGAAGCCATCCTTTCACTTGTGATGGTCGCAGCGACAGTCACGACTGTATTTGCTCGTTCACGCTTAACAGCTATTATTGCGCTAGGTGTTATGGGCTACACGCTGTCACTATTCTTCGTGATTTTCAGAGCACCTGACCTTGCGCTGACACAGCTCATTATTGAAACCATTTCTGTCGCGCTGTTTTTACTTTGCTTCTATCATTTGCCAAAGCTGAGTCTGAAGCAAAAAACACGAAGATTTAAATTAACAAATTTGATCATCTCATTAGGTGTTGGAGTCGTTGTCACCTGTCTTGCTTTCGCTTCAACAAGCCAGCAGTCTCTTGACACGATTTCAACGTACTTCATTGAAAACAGCTACAAACTGGCTGGCGGAGACAATATTGTCAATGTCATTCTTGTCGATTTCAGGGGCTTTGATACACTCTTTGAGATTACAGTGCTGGCCATTGCGGCACTCGGTATTTATGGATTATTGAAGGTAAAAGCACAAGGAAAACGGAAGAGAGGCGTACGGCGATGAGAAAGATTGATACGAATGATATGCTCTTACAAGTCACTACTAAAATTACAGCATTCATCATCTTGCTTTTCTCACTTCACCTATTTCTTGCAGGACATAACAATCCTGGCGGAGGATTCATTGGCGGTTTGATGAGTGCTGGTGCTGTCGTCCTTCTGCTTTTAGCCTATGACCTTAAAACAGTCAGACGCATTTTACCATTTGACTTTATTTATGTGGCTGGTGTCGGTTTGCTCGTTGCCATCCTAACAGGTATGGGATCTTTTCTGTTCGGAGCGCCTTTCCTATCCCATGCATTTGATTATTTCCAACTGCCGTTTCTAGGGAAAACAGAACTGGCGACAGCGGTCCTGTTTGATATCGGTGTGTATTTAGTTGTTGTTGGTGTCACCATGACCATTATTCAAACGATTGGAGAGAAGGAATAATGGAATTTCTAATGTCTATTATCGTCGGAATCATTTTTATGGCAGCGACCTATTTAATGCTTTCAAAAAGCCTTCTGCGGGTCATCGTCGGTACTGCCGTTTTAAGTCACGGCGTCCATTTGCTTCTATTAACAATGGGCGGCTTAAAAAAGGGAGCACCTCCTATTTTGAAAGAGGGGCTCACATCCTATGTAGATCCATTGCCACAAGCATTAATTTTAACAGCCATTGTCATTGCTTTTGGTGTAACATCCTTTTTGCTCGTGATGGCCTTCCGTGCCTTCCAAGAGCTGAGAACAGATGACATGGATCAAATGAGAGGAAATGATCAGCATGAATAATCTCGTGATCCTGCCTATATTAATACCATTACTAGCTGCTACATTATTGATTTTTATGAATAAAAACACCATGCTGTCGAGAGGCTTTAGTGTGTTTGCATCTCTTTTAGCCATTATCTGTAATGTCTATTTGGTCCAAACGATTTTCACAAACGGCATACAAACCCTTTACCTAGGCGGCTGGAAAGCACCGTTTGGCATTGCCCTTGTGGCCGATCAGTTTGCTGCACTTCTTGTTTTGACCGCTTCCATTGTTGGACTTGTCACGGTTCTTTTTTCCTTTCAAACGATTGGGAAAGAAAGAGAGCGGCTGTTCTATTATTCTGGTGTCCAATTCTTGTTAGCTGGCGTCAGTGGTGCCTTTTTAACGGGAGATATTTTCAACCTGTTTGTCTTCTTTGAATTGTTGCTGATGGCATCTTATATGCTCATTGTTCTGGGTGGTTCAAAGCCTCAGCTTCGTGAATCACTGAAATACATTGTGTTTAATATTATCTCATCGGCATTATTTATTGTTGGCGTAGCGTGTTTATATGCAGTCACAGGCACACTGAACATGGCTGATTTAAGTGTGAAAATAGCTGAATCTGGGCAAACAGGGTTAATCACCGTGATTGCCATTCTGTTCCTGATTGTATTTGGCTTAAAAGCTGGGGTCTTCCCGCTTTATTTCTGGCTGCCAGGTTCTTATCATGCACCGCCGGCAGCGATTTCAGCTTTGTTTGGCGCACTGCTGACAAAGGTCGGGCTATATGCGATTGCCAGAGTCTTTACGCTCATCTTTATACATGATACAGGTTTTACACATACAATTATGGCTTGGCTAGCCGCTCTAACGGTTATATTCGGTGTCATTGGCTCTATCGCCTATTCTGATGTGCAAAAAATTGTGATTTATAACATTGTCACAGCTGTTGGTGTCATTTTGTTTGGGATTGCGGCCAATACACCGGCATCACTTCAAGGCGCCATTTATTACCTCATTCACGATATGGTGATCAAAGGAGCTCTATTTATGCTCGCAGGGGCACTGTTTGTGTATGCTGGAACCAATCATCTGAAAAAAATGGGTGGGCTGATTCAATCCCAGCCTCTACTCGGCTGGATGTTCTTCATATCGGCTTTATCACTTGCGGGTATTCCTCCGCTAAGTGGATTTGTTGGCAAGCTGAAAATTGTTGAAGGTGGGTTTTCTGCTGGGTACATGACGTTCTCTATCCTTGTTTTACTGTCCAGTCTTCTTGTCCTTTATTCTGTTATGAGGATTTTCATGCTCGCGTTTTGGGGAGAGGATCAGGATATGCGAAGAAGAAAGCCATCCATTAGAGGAATGGTGTATCCTGGGGTACTGCTTGTTATCTTATCGCTTGCGATTGGATTAGGCACAGAATTCATTGCACCTTATATCAATCAAGCTGCGGAAATGCTTTCAACACCAGAAAAATATATTCAAGCTGTGCTGAAGGAGTAGATGAACATGGCCTTTCAAATATTATTAAACGCTCTCCTCGCCTTTACATGGATGTTTATGAATGATACATACAGAGCTGCAGACTTTGTATCAGGCTTTGCACTAGGGATGATCGCCATTTTTATGCTACGGCGATTCTTCCCGCAACGTTTTTACGGCTATGCCCTTTATGCGATTTTCAAGCTCGTCATCATTTTTATCAGAGAGCTGCTTCTTGCCAATTTGAGTGTACTCAAGACGGTGTTATCTCCAAAGCTTAAGATCAAGCCTGGTATTTTCGCCTTTCGTACAGATTTAAAAACAGATTGGGAAATCACCATACTGGCCAATATGATTACATTAACACCTGGTACACTGGTCATCGATATTTCCGATGATCGTTCGATTTTATACATTCATGCGATGGATATTGAAGATGCTGAAAAAGCCATCCACGATATTCGGGTATCATTTGAAAAAGCGATTCAGGAGGTGAGCGGTAAGTAATGGAACTGATCTTGCAAATGTCACTTGGAATTCTTGCGCTGTCTACTTTGCTTTTTGTGATACGGGTCATCAAAGGACCTTCTATCCCAGATCGCGTTAGTGCGCTTGATGCGATAGGAATCAATTTAATTGGGATGACAGCCATCGTGTCTATCTTACTGAAAACCACTACGTTCTTTGAAATTATTTTACTGCTCGGTATTCTTGCCTTTATCGGCACTGTCGCTTTTTCCAAATTCCTTGAGAAAGGGGAAGTGATTGAAAATGATCGTCATCGCTAAAGCGATCGTGATTTTCTTTATTCTGCTTGGCGCCATCCTCTGCTTGATTTCAGCCATTGGTGTCCTTCGCCTGCCGGATGTTTACACACGTATGCATGCTGCATCAAAAGCATCGACACTTGGTGTTGTTCTCATTTTAGTTGGTGTGTTCTTTCATGAATGGTTTCTTGCAGGGATCATCTCTGCGAAAATCCTGCTTGGGATTGTCTTTATCTTTCTGACCGCACCAGTCGGCGCTCATTTGATCGGAAGAGCCGCTTACAACACTGGTGTGAAAATGGACAAACGAAGTGTCCAAGATGATTATGGCGGTTTCCGTAACTTTGTCATTAAACGAAAAGAAGACTCTTATTTATAAATGAAGAATATGACATTCAGGTCTTGTTCAGTTTACCTGCATGTTCATAAAAGGGTATTAAAAAAAGCTTCCGCTGCACCGGGAGCTTTTTTATATGCGATCAATGACAGCGAGTGTACATCTTGACGTACAGATATGACGGTCTCGATCATCTTTTATATCGATTTGGAATACCATTGTACGCCGTCCAACATGTACAGGAACAGCTGTAGCTGTCACCACTCCATCACGTACAGATTTTAAATGATTGGCATTGATTTCAATACCTGAACAAACCTGCTTCGTTAAATCCAAATGAGCAGCAGCACCCATGCTTGCCACTGTTTCTGCTAGAGCAGCTGATGCTCCTCCGTGCAGTAATCCAAATGGCTGTTTTGTTCGGTGATCGACTGGCATTGTCGCCACGCATCGTGACGTATTGCATTCCACAATCTCAATCCCCAGTGCCTCAAGCAGTGTATTTGAACCACTCACATCCATCAAGGCCCTCTCCCTTCACACGTTTACAGGACACTTTCCGATTTTGCAATTAACACCGCTTCCGTTCGAGATCCAACATTCAGCTTATTAAAGATGGAGGTCAAACTGTATTCAATCGAGCGTTTGCTCAAATGAAGCACATCGGCGATCTCTTGGTTTGTGTACCCTTTTTCCACTTCTCTTAAGATTAAACATTCACGCTCTGTTAACAGCTCATGATCCGTCTGCTGCGCCTGTTCTGGCTTCTCTTGCTGCTGTGAAATTAATTTCTTTAAATAGGATAGCTGAATGACAACTTCTCCTTGCAATGTGCGGTGTATGTATTCAATGATTTTGTCTTTTGTCTCTGTTTTACTTATTGCACCATGCAATCCAGCTCGAATGGCCTCTTCGAAATAATCATCTACTTCATATCCTGTATAAATGATAATTTTCACTTGTTGATTCGTTTCTAGAATTTGTTTGGCAATGTCCATTCCATTGATATCCCCGAGATTTAAATCCATCAAGATCACATCATAGATGGAAAAGTCATGCGTCTTTAAAAAGGCGCCTTCTGCATCAGGACTTAAACAATCGACTGATAGCTGCTGATCTGATTCTAATATGCTTTTTGTCCCTTCCATGACAGCCGGATGATCATCAATGACCAATATCTTCTTCATGTCTTCCTCCCTTTAAATCACTCACTTCCATTTTATATAAAAGACTTGGCAGATGCCAAGTCTTATTCCTTAAGAAATCGTTACAATTCCATTTCAATTTTCACCTTGAGCCCTTTTTCAGGTGCTGTGTGAATTTGAAGCTTTCCATTTAGAGCTTTGACTCGTTCCCTTATGCCAGAAAGACCCATGCTCATCGTGTGCTGATCAAGCTGGCTTGCATCAAATCCGACTCCATCGTCCTCATAATGGAGAACAACTTGATCTTTAATACAAATGAGCATCACTAAGACTTGGCTGGCCTTAGAATGCTTCAACGCATTGGATAACAGCTCCTGCACAATCCGGTAAATATTCAGCTGTGAGTCAATATCAATGTCCAGTTCTTTATCAAAGCGGGTTGTATTCAGTCTAATATGAAATGGCGCTTCCTCTTGAATTTGCGAAGTCAGCTTCGAAATTGCCTTCACTAACCCCAAATCATAGAGGAGCTGCGGCCGAAGTTCATGACATGTTTCTCTAGTGGTTTGAATCACCTTAGACATTTGTTCATTCCATGAGATCAATGAATTTTCAATAGATGTTGGGCATTGGTTGTTTTGGAAATTGGTTAAGAACATCTCGGACTGTCTCTTCAGTGAAATCAAATCCTGCAGCACAGAATCATGAAGATCCCTCGCTAAATCTGAGCGCTGCTTCTCTTCCATGGCGAACATGACTTTCTTCAGCCAGGCGGGATTGGCTTCCCGCTGTTTCAAATCCTCAAGATGCTCCATCAATTCTTCAATCTTGACGACATTTTCTAAACTGACACTTGTGTAAAATGCCAATGTTTTCAGCCATGAAATTTCATCTCGGGTTAGCTTAGGTGTCCGTAAATTAGATAAACAGCAAATCACAAACGAGTGACCGCCCCGCTCACCAATTTTCATCATGAATCCTTTATCCAACCCGATGATTTTACCAACTTCACCTAAAATATCTTGAAATTGATCTACATACTCTTTCCATAGCTGGCTTTCTTCTATTGATTCATCAATTTCAACAATTTGTCCATCTGCCTTCACTTCAAGCACAAAGGCTTTGTTCACAACAAGTACTTCTAAGATGGTGTATTTTAAATGATACAATACTTGATGAAGTGATGACGCCTCACGAATAAGCTGTGTAAATTTAAAAACGCTGTCCTGATAATTATGCTTTTCCGAAAAACGCTTCAGGCGAAAACGGAAATCGATGATTTCTTTGAAGTAGAAGACGGTGAGCATAAGAATGTACGTGATAATCGTAAATTTCACTGTATAGAAATTTGCATTTGGCTTTTGAATAAAATCAAAAATAACAACCACTAGTATTGTTGGTGTAATCGCTAAAAAACCGTAGTATTTAATCCTCCCCATAAAGAAATCAACATTATACAGTTTATTTGACATAAATTGGTATACTAAGAAAAAAGGAATTAAAAGAACAAACGATGCAACAACATAAGGTGAAATAAAATATATACCAAAAAAATAAGGAATGATAAAAAATAGCATGAATGGACTGAATGCTGAGATTAAAATGAGTGCAAATGCTCGAAGTACATTGCTGACTTCATTGTCTTTCAATTTTTTAGCAGCCCTTATAGTGATAATAATCGAAAGGAAAGCCAGAACAAAAAATGAAAGTAAATTGACATATGCTAATAGATCTACTGGTCCTGCTTTATTTTTATAGAATAAAACTAATAAAACGTTAGTAACTGGAACTAGATACAAATAAAAAAGAACTCGACGACGAATAATCTCTGTTCCTAATTCTTTTAAATATTGATACATAAAGTGCATATATAGTGGAGGTACAATATTCATTGTAACGATTACAAGAATACGACTGATAGCCTCTCCTTTTCCAGAACCACCAGAACTTACATAACCTATAGACACCGCCAAAAGAAATAAAGCTAAAATATAAGCTGACTCTTTTTGGTTTGCTTTATTCATTTTTAAAATCATAAATATACAAAATAGACAGATGGAATAAAGAATGACTGGTATTAGATAAATAAACAGATTCGCTTGACTCAATAACCTTACATTCTCTAAATCAATTTTATCACCATGTCTATCAACGACTAAACTTTTAACATTAGCTAAAAAACCTCTTTTAACTTCTTCAACTGGTTTTTTATTCCCATTCACTTCAAGTATGATATCGCCTTTCCTAACTCCAGCTAGATAGCTATCTGTAAAATTATCGACATCCACTACCTCAAGTTGACCGTGACTATTTTCCTTAACAGCTGCTCCAACAAAAATATTAAATACGTTGATATAAGAGATGTAAATCACATAGATGAAGCTAAGGATAACTAATATAACTGTTAACTTAGAGTAAAACTTTCTCATAATATTTATCTACTCAAGCAGTTGCCCATATGATTGCTTTAATAACGTCTTCTTTCTGGAATCCGTCAACAATAATACTTGCAGTTTCTTGATCAACGTGAAGCAATGATGCGTTCCCATTAACGATTTGATTTAATGTTGAAGGATTCTCCACTAAATAACTAACCAATTCCTGAATTTTCATCTTCTCCATCTCCATTTAAAAAAAGTATCAGTTTTTTCTTTTTTGAAGCCTCTAAATGTAGTTTCTTGAATGCTTCTTTAAACTTATTTCTGAGAAGGTTTCTCATAATAAATACATATTGTTGAGCACCAGATTTTTTTAATTTATCCTTTAATTCTTCAGAGCCGGCACTCTTATCCTTTGATTGAAAATAACTGAGCAAGTCTGAACTAGATGGATTAAACTCATTTTTCAAGTAAACTAGCGGTAATGTTTGCATTCTTTTAAAGTCAATATTATCTTTATTAAAAAGACCTAGATAGTCATTTTCAAGCTGTTCCGCCATTCCTAGGTAATAAGCATATTCTTCTACCTTCTTTTCAAAAGAACCTGTTGCCAAAACAACACCTAACACACAAGGTAATACAAACAGTGACCCTGCTTTTAACTTCATGATATTTAAACAATCCTGCTCATTCTCTGGCTCCAGTGTCATATCTATATGCTGCCCTTGCATTGACTGAATGGAATAAGAATATACATTGTTTAAAAGCTTCGCTCCATGATCAAGCTTTGAAAACACATCAAAACTCAATGCAAAGAGAACATTCGCCGCATTAATCGCAATTCCGCTCTGACATTTCATCCAAGGATACGAATCATTATCCTGATCTTCAATATCATCTAATATATCGGCAGATAAGATGAGAAGTTCAATCCCTGCTGCCAGTTTTGTAATCGCTTGCTTGTCTTGTCCGCCAAATGCCTCATAATGTTGGTAAGCCAATTGCCCAAAAGAAAATTCATTCTTTATATCTGTAAATTCGAGAAGCAGCTTTTGTAAATCATTTTGCCTGACTGCATGTTGAATAAAATCAGACATTTTCTGCTTGATTTTTGTATTCTCTAGATAGTTTAGCATACTCGATCTTGATCCTCACCCTCTCGCCTCTTATTTTACTAAAAAGAAATAAGCAAATGTCCACTGACATCACTATTTAACAATTATATAATAATATATCCTTTTTTTGTATGTATTTGGATAAAAAAAAGACTTGATGGTTATCAAGTCTTTAAGAAATTTTCACATATTCATATTTGTCGTATTGATCAATGCTTTTGTTAATGTTATGAAGAGAAGCCGTTGTTTCTCTAATTTCGTTTTCAAGTTTCCATAATAGTTGTTTAAGTTCTTCGATTTCATACTTTTCCATCGATTCCACTCTCCTTTTTTGGAAGATCAATGTATTTGTGTATGTTGATTGGGTCATAAGTATTTGATCTGTTACTAACAGTGTAAATGCTATTGAGTATTTTTTCACCGAAAAGTATGCACAAAATGTGTGCGTGATACCGCAAAATTCAATAGGTCTTTTTTCATCATTTTCAGACTTTTCAAATGATACTTTTATCTCAATTTCAAAGGAAATACGTCATTTTTGCGACATGAACAGGCATCATTCGTCACAATTCTCACGAGACAGAACGTACGATCCCCTCTGTTTCCTCGGTTTTTCATGTTATAGGTCAGACGACAGGCTCTACTGTAGACACCGCAATTTTTTGGCGACATTCACCGAAATTGACCGCAAAAGTACCTATTTTTATGATGAATATGCAAAGGTAGAAAGATCATTTTGATTCTTTATTCGGATTTTCTTCATACATTTAGAACAGATATCCGTCCAAATTCACTTCAATGAGAGAAGAGGTGACCATGTGTTTTACTATGTTCCTTATCCGCCTTTGCAGGTTCCCGCAATAGGGAACGCATACCCGCGAACACCTATGACTTTTCCTCCAGTAGATGCTCATGCGTTTCAAAAGGCTGCAAAGGAATCAACCCGTCTCGTGGCTGATGCATCCCTCATTACACAGCAGATTTCCGGTTCGCTTTCGTTTGGACAGCGAATCATGGAAGCTGCTGAACGTGCTGACACCGCAAGTGTGATTCGAATGCTGAAGCAGATTGGGGTGAAAAGCAATATCGATATCCGCTTTAGTCCAGAAGGCATCCGTATCTACTTATCCCTCTCTTCCAGCAGGCTTTTTCTACTTTTACAGTGGGGATAACAAAGAAAGAAGCCGCTCTAGTGTGAGCGGCTTTTCTTAAGATTCAAACATTTTATGACACCATTCAATGGCTTCTATATAACAGCCGTAGGCTTCCTGCTTAGGGAGACTTCCACCTAACATTTCATCATCCCATTCATTTCGTTCAATACGTTTGGCAACGTCTAACACAAGGAAATAGTCATTTTCATAGCCAAGCAGTGCCTCACCTACTTCATCCGAAAGAGGCAGTTCTTTCACAAGTTCAGTAATGTCCGCCCTGACAAGCGTATCAATGAGTGAAAACATACCTGTTAACATATAAGAAGCGGGATGCTCTCGTTCAGTCCGACTAGCAATGAGTTCACACGTTTTGGCACGAATGAATGACATTTTGATGATTTCCTTTTGGCTTGAGTTGGCTTGGACATTCAGTTCTTTAAATGAAAGGATAAAGATCCATCGCCGTATTTCATTAAACCCAAGCAGGATAATCGCCTGACGAATGCTCTTGATTTGATAAAGACGTCTCATGCCGCCAGAATTCAGCATTTTTAATAATTGATATGAAAGGGAAAGATCACTTTCTATAAAGTGCGTCACGGTCTGAATATTCGGCTGCTCCTTGCTCAGCTCATTCAATAGCTGATGGTATGCGTGGAAGCTAGTCGATAAGGCCCGTCCCGAAATGACGTGCGGCTCACTAAAGAAATATCCTTGAAACAAATGGAAGCCAGCTTCTAACGCTTCTTCATATTCTTTTCGCGTTTCTACCTTTTCAGCAAGGAATCGAAGTCGATACTTTTTATATGTATGTAAAATGTCTCTTCGTTCTTCACATGTTGTTTTCAGAAAATCAATTTTTAAAATATCAATGCAATAGAGGAGTTCATCGAGTAACTTGTCATGAAAATGTGTTCCGCTCAGAAAGAAATCATCGAGCGCAATCGTGTATCCCCACTTTTTTAATTGCTTACATCTCATAATAAGTGCCGGGGTAATCGGTACATTTTCTAATATTTCGATCACAAGCTGATGTGGATCAAAATAAGTGAGCAGATCAGACGAAAGCAAGCTTTCGGTGAAATTGATGTAGCATCGTTTTCCTTCTGTCAGTGTTTCGATGCCAATGTTTAAAAAACTATTGATAATGAGGTCCGTTGTCGCTTGATCACCATCTTCAGCGCTATATGTATTGGTTTCACTATCTCTATAAAGCAGCTCGTATGATACGACTTGTTCTTTTCTGTTAAAAATAGGCTGCCTTGCAACAAACACCCTCAACTGCTCCATTCCTCCTTTATGCAATGACAAACAAGATGTGCTTTCAGTATACCAAATGATTGCCCATAAGGTTCATTTTGAATCGTCCAACATGAAAAAAAGAGACCATCTGGCTTGATGATCTCCTTTCCCGGGGTAATCAGCTTTCATAAAGCTCTTTTTTGATTTTATTTTTCACATCATGGATAAACTGCATCTTATTATCCCAGCATTTTTGACTCAAATCGACTGGGTATTCTTCTGGTTTGCTGATTCGTTTGTATTCCTCCCAGAAGAGTCCGAGACTGTCCTGCACATATGCTTGAATCGTTTGGATATCTGGATTATCATACACCAGCTTCCCTTGTTCAAAAATTGGGACATGAAGGTCCTTTGCCACAAAATTTGTCACAAATTTGCTGATAAATGTATGAACTGGATGGAACATTTTCAGCTTATCTTCACTTTGAACATCTTCTTCTTCAAGGGCAATGTAGTCTCCCTCAGAGTGATGATTCAATTGATTGATAATGCGATACACTCGTTTACGGCCTGGTGTTGTCACTTTCTCTGGATTAGAAGAAATTTTGATCGTGTCATTCATCTGACCGTTTTCTTCAATCGATACAAGCTTATATACAGCACCAAGAGCTGGCTGATCGAATGCGGTAATCAGTTTCGTTCCAACACCCCATACATCAATTTTTGCACCTTGTGCTTTTAAGTTCATAATGGTGTGTTCATCAAGATCGCTTGATGCAATGACTTTGGCGTCATGGAAGCCAGCTTCATCCAGCATCGTTCTCGCCTTTTTAGACAAGTAGGCAAGGTCTCCGCTATCAAGTCTGACCCCAATAAAGTTGATTTTATCACCGAATTCTTTCGCTACCTTAATCGCATTTGGAATGCCTGATCTGACCGTATCATATGTATCCACTAAAAAGACACAGTCTGTATGTGTTTCGGCATATTTTCTAAATGCAGTATATTCGTCGCGATATGCTTGTACAAGGGCATGGGCATGTGTGCCTGATACGGGAATATTGAAGCGTTTCCCTGCACGGACATTACTTGTTGCCTGAAATCCGCCGATCAGTGCTGCTCTTGCTCCCCACATGGCTGCATCCATTTCATGCGCACGTCTTGTTCCGAATTCTAATGCTGTCTCATCTTCAATGATTCCTTTAATACGAGCCGCCTTTGTTGCAATTAGCGTCTGGAAGTTCACGATGTTGAGCAGTGCCGTTTCAATTAGCTGCGCTTCAACAAGTGTTGCCTCGATGCGCATAATAGGTTCATTCGCAAAGACAATTTCTCCTTCTCGCATTGAATGAAGTGTCCCTGTAAAAGACAATCCGCTTAAGTATTCAATGAAATCGCTTTTATAACCGAGTTCATCTTTTAAATATGCAAGGTCGCTCTCGGTGAAGGAGAAGTCCGATAAATATTCAATCGCTTTCTCTAAACCAGCAAATACAGCGAAGCCGTTGTCAAATGGAAGCTTTCTAAAGAAGAGTTCGAAGACTGCCTTCTTCTCATGAATGCCGTCTCTCCAATACGTTTCTGCCATGTTAATTTGATAAAGATCTGTATGTAGTGATAAACTGTCGTCAATAAACCGATGCTCCAACTTCCATTCTCCTTCCCTTACTTAACCACTTTCGCACCAAGCGTATGCTCAAAGTGAGAAAGTGCCCACTCGTGCCCCGCTTCATTAAAACTCGCTACGGCATTCTCATGAATCACAAGTTCAAAGCCTTTATTGTACGCATCAACAGCTGTATGAAGTACACAAATATCGGTACACACTCCGGCTAGGTGAAGTTCAGTGATGCCACGCTCGCGCAGTTTCATTTCTAATTGAGTGCCTGCAAAAGCAGAGTATCTTGTTTTTTCCATATAATAGACATGATTTAAATGTGTTGACGTGTGAAATAGTGAACTTAGTTTTCCGTAAAGTTCAATTCCTTCTGTCCCGCGAATATTATGGGGCGGAAATAACTTTGTCTCTGGATGATATGGATCTTGCTCTTCATGATGATCGACGGCAAAAACAACAAAGTGTCCTTCATCAATAAATGAAGAAGTGATCTCTGTGATCTTCGACTCAATCGCCTGTCCAGGCTTTCCGCACGTCAGTTTTCCATCGTCTGCAACAAAATCAACTGTATAATCAATACAAATCAATGCTTTGCCCATCCGCATCTCTCCCATATGCTCTTTTGAATCATTATAGCTTATTCATTTCACTAGGGAAACCTATTCAACAGATTCACGAGAAAAAGCTTTTTGAAAAAGCTCATCTTCTATGTAGATATGCTCTTGATTGATCGCATGCGGCACCTCTATCACAAGCCCAAACGGTGAATGCGACTCGTGATGGTTGACCACTTTAAAAGAACAACCAGCGGCATTTGCCATTTTCACATATGGAGAATAAGAAGCATATGACAATTCACCATTTAAAAGAACAGTGGCCTCTCGGTTTGCCTTCAATACTTGCTCTACCTCTTGATACGATTTATGTCTCGATACTTGCCCTTTTGTCAGAGCGAGAAGAGCACGTTCTCTTAATGAGCCGAGAAACATTCTTCGTTCATCTGGTTTTGTTTCAGCATGTCCAAATATCCCTTGCTGCAAATAAAAGTCTACGGATTCTTCTTTCATTGCTGTGTTCACTCCTGGTTTTTGAATTTACATTTCTGTGACCCAGTGCACAATTTTTTGTGCAAGTTCACGGGCTTCGTCTATTTCTACTCTTTTGTTTAAAGATTGTTCTAGTGCTTGCTCAAGCTGCGTTTTTTCGTCTTCATACGCGATCGAAATACTCCATTCCATATCAGGTACAGCGACAAGCGTTTTATATTCTTTTTTATTTTCGTGTAAATATACATTGTAGGTTGTTGGTTGCCCGCTTGTCAGATGCGCTTTTCTTATTTTCATTTGATGTGTTTTCCCCCCTTTTTCTTCTTCCTTCTTCTATCCATTGTACCATAAAAAAAGACAGCTTCTGAAAAGGAGACCCTTTCAAAGCTGGCTATGCGTTAAAGCTCTTTTGCTGGCTGATCAGGTTTGAATCCCAAACAAATGTGACGTTCGGATTGTTGAAGAATTGAACAAAATCTCCTGCATTATAGGTGCCTGAACCACCAGCGGAATGATCCACACTTTTTGGCGAAATGGCAAACACATCGCCGAAATGTGCAGAACCGTTTCCTATGACACGGTCAATATGAATGGGTCCAACAATTGCTGGCATCTTTCCACCACCTTTACTACCCTCATCATATGCCTAGCGGAACAATACGTGTCTATCCAACATAAAAAAGACAGCTGATATGTCATATGATCAGCTGTCTTTCTATGCATTAAATGATTGGGGCTGGCCAAACAGTGTAAAGTCCCAAAGCATGGTAGCATTCGGATCGCTTGTAAGGGACATATAATCACCTGAATTAAAAGCTCCCGCTCCACCGGTCGAGTGATCTACAGCCAAAGGGGCAATGGCGAGAACGTCACCAAAAGTAGCCGAGCCGTTTCCGCCTAAAGACTCAATATGAATGGGTCCAACAATCGCAGGCATCTTCCTTCTCCTCCCTATTCGCTTATGTGAGTTATGTTATGCAAAAAGGGAAAAGTTGTGCATCTGCCCTAAACGTTTAAATGCTGTTCTTTTCGAGAGCGCTGACGCAGCTGAACCAATCTGACAATATTGAGTGTGATGGCTTTCAGCAGCGCATAGACAGGGACGGCAAAAATCATGCCAAGGATTCCGCCAAAACTTCCTGCCCCAATTAATAGCAAGATAATTGTTAACGGATGTGTGTTGAGACGTTTTCCAATGATCAATGGAGAAATGACGTTTCCATCGATCTGCTGAACAACAAGAATGACAATAACAGTCACAACCGCTTTTCCAGGCGAATCAAGAAAAGCAATGAGCACAGCTGGTGCCGCACCAAGATATGGCCCAAGATATGGAATGACGTTTGTCACCGCAATAATGATGCCGAGAATGAGCGCATATTTCACACCAATTAATAAGTATCCGATAAAACAAGCAACTCCGACAAATAAACAAACAACGATTTGCCCTTGTATGTAAGCAGCAAGCGTATCGTTTAATTCTTTAAAAATCTTCAATCCTTCCTTACGGTAAGGCATTGGCAAAAATTGAACGAGCTTGTCCGGAAACTTATGCCCGTCTTTTAGCATGTAAAATAAAATGAATGGAACGGTAATGACAGCGAGGGCAATATTCGCAATCACGCCAAACACCGCCGACATACTGGAAGCAATATTTTCCGGTAAATCTTTTAATGTCGAAACGATCGACTGTTCAAACTTCGAAACAGACACATAATCTTGGTTCATCATCCACGTAAATGTTTTAGAATGCGAGAAATCGTTGATAAATTTCTGCATGTCCGTGACATACCCCGGGAAGCTTTTGACAAGTCCACCCACCTGCGTGACAATGACAGGTCCAGCAGCATTGACAATAAACGTGATAAGCCCGATGAATAGGAGATAAATAATCAGAATGGCGAGCGTCCTAGGTATCTTCTTCGACAAAAATCGAACAATCGGATTAAAGATGAAAAAGAGAATACCTGCCAGTAAAATAGGAACAAACAACGTTGAAGCAAATAAAATGATCGGCTGAAATAAAAACGAAACTTTTGTTGATACGTACACAATCAGTAAAACCAGTAATATTTGGAATGTCCAAAAATGAACTTTAGATTTTAACAAAGATGCTCCTCCTGTTACGTATTGACCTTATTAAAAAACTACTATTCAACCCACCTTCTGTCAACTGCTTCTTGTTTTAGAACCATATTTTTTGAAAAAAAAAGAACAATTGGTATATCATGCACTTTTTCCAGATATACATTCTGTAAGCATTGAAAAAAGCAGACACCTGTGCGTCTGCTTGTTACACTCTTTCACTGTGATCAGGCATCACCGACACGATTTGCTGGATCCGCACATAAAACACTGATTTTGCCCCCGCCTCAATCACAATATGATCCGGCATCACTTCCTTCAACTTTCCACGTACTGTATCTTTCACTGTTTGAACAATCAATCTCATACCGACTACTTTCTGCAATGTTTGATAAACATATGGATCAACTAATGAAACAAGCTGTGGACTTCCTTGTTGTGCCATGCTACCTGCCCCTTTACTTGTGTATTTACCCACAGCGTATGCAATGACCCATGTGAGTGTCACTCAGCAAACCTACAACATTATTACCGTATTTTTACATTCCGTATTTTTTTACAATTTTTAGAAGTATAATAGATTGGTGCTGCCAACATCTTAAATTATTTGAAGAGGTGAATGATCTTGAAAAAATTAATCTGTATCGTTGCTGTCATGCTCTTACTATCCTCTGCAAGTTATGCGCACGCAGGCACAATTGGAGATGCACCTGGTACACCAGGGAAGTGGTTTAAAGGAGAAGAACCGGTACAAAAAGACCTGTCAAAACCCCCACTTGTTTTTGTTCATGGCATAAACAGTTCTTCCTCCACATGGTCTGATCGAAACGATATGGCAAAACAAGCTGTTCTGAACGGATACGAAAGCGCGTTCATAGATTTGTATCCAGATCAGGACATGAAAAAGAATGGGAAACTATTAGCAGAAAAGTTAAAAGAAATCTATGAATTTTTCGGCAGAAAACTGATCATAATCGGTCATAGTAAAGGCGGTGTGGATACGCAGGCTGCACTAGTGTATTACAACGCTCATCCATATGTAGAGAAAGTCATCACACTTGGCTCTCCACATTATGGGACGCCGCTTGCGGATTTAGCCTATAGCAAAGGCGGAAGCTGGCTTGCGCAAATCCTTGGACAAAAGAGCGATGCGCTCTATTCTCTGCAAACCGGGATGATGGCAGCTTTTCGAAGTGAAACCGACCGGCTGGAGACGTTTCCTCATAAATATGTGACCTATTCTGGTTCAGAATGGGGAACCTTTGGCGGAGTGCTTTATTTAGGCGGCATGTATTTAAAAAGCTTTGGTGCAAACGATGGCGCTGTGACGGTCAGCAGCACAAAGCTAGCATATGCAAACAATATTTTAACAGGAAAGTGGGATCACTTTTCGATCAAAAACGGCACAAGCATGTTCCCCGTATTTCAGACACAGCTGCGTGCAAGTACCGCAAGCGCTGAAAGCGAAGACGAACAAGAGCAAGAACCAGTTTCTTCGGAGCTAAATACAAACGTTTATGTGAAAGGTGGAGAAAGTGAAAAGGATAAAACAGAAGCGTTCTATGTAGAGGAAGGAACGAATGGCCTATCGATTCAGTGGTTAAATGAAAGACAGGAAGCCAATCCGGAAATCGTTGCGCCAAATGGCGATGTCTTAACCAATTTGACGACATCGGAAGCATCATTCCCATATGAAGGCGCCTATTCACACCATGTGCAAATCAATAAACCCGTTCCAGGAAAATGGACGATTCGATCAAATTCAGGAAAAAAGGATCCTTATTTGCTACTTGTATCCTTTGATTCACCATTAAATGAAGAAATCAAAATCGCTGCAGCGAAATCAGGAGATGCATCGACACATTCAAGCAAGCTGATTAAACGATTAAGCAAAACTGTAGAGACCATTTATTTTAAAGATGCCGAGAAGGATCATCCACTGAAAACGAGCTCTTCATCAGCCGTTCAATTGAAAAAAGAAGGTGCTTATTCCGTCACGGTTCATTACACAGGTCTCACTGCGTCAGGGACATCGGCATTTAACCGTACTGTGATTCGCACATTGTATGTGGATCAGCACGGAACGATTCATGGAGATATTCCATATTAAACAGAGCGTTTCATGGGCTGAAGCGCCTGCTGCACCTTCTCATCCAAATCAGCAATTTTTTTGAGCGCAAGTGATTCATCTATTTGTCTGTAATGATGGTGTCCACCAGGCTCTTCGTCCATTTCATCTGCTTTCTTCACAATTTGCTGGAGTGTGTCCTTATGCAGGTCGCCCTCTGGCAAATATGAATCTGTGTGAAGCAAAATCGCAAGGGCAATCTCTTTGGCTGCTTTTGGTTCCTCGCCTAGCCGTATGAGCAGTTTATGTGCCCGCTCTGCCCCTTTAATGGCATGAATATCATTCCGTCTATATGTCTCATAATCCCATTCTCCGCCTGCTGTATACCATTCATAGTGGCCGATGTCATGCAAGAGTGCTGCTTTCACAGCAAGATCCGGGTTAATCCCCGCCTGCATCGCCAGTTTGAATGCGTGATAAGCACAAGCAATGGCGTGGGCTTTTCCTGAACGATTTAAATATTTTTGAGCGACTGGATGGGTGTAAACATCCATTAATGTAACCTTTCTCATGGAAACCCCTCCTTATCTATATTTTTAGCATCCTAACATATTCTGAAAAGAAACTCAAATGTTCTGTCATATTTCCGATGAGTCTCAAGATTAGCTTATGCTTAATAAGCTGTCTTTGCTTGTACAATACGAAAAAAGCAGCCGTTATGACTGCTTTTTTCCATACTCACGGGCATCGTATACACAACCGCCAGCTGGGTCATCTGCTAGAAGGTCGAGTAAAATACCGGCCACTTCATCTGGGCTCTTTAGCGTACCTGTTTCATGTAATTGCTGAAACCGCTCAATTTGTTCAAAGTCCTGTTTGGAGGATTTCCGAATCTCTCTCTGCATATCCGTATCAATCGTACCGGGTGAAAAGGAAAACGTGGTGACAGGATATGCTTCGTCCTGTTGTTCCTCATGTAAAGTCCTCATAAACATATCAAGCCCTGCTTTTGAGCTACAATAGGCACTCCATCCTTTGTACGGATTTTTAGCTGCTCCAGAAGAAAGATGCACGATGGTTTTCTTCCCTTCAAGAGATTGTGTCTCTCTCACAAACACATGACTGAGCAAAACAGGGATGACAAGGTTCAGCGTATAATGCTGATGAAGCGTATCTTCTCCGCCTTGCCCTGCACGCTTGATAGGAGTGACCATTCCTGCATTATTGACAAGCAAGACGTCATCAGCGTCTGCGAGAGTTTGCGAGGACAAGATGCCCTGAAGCCACTTTGCAGTCGATTCCTCATCAGTGAGATCGACCTGTGAATGCGTGAGGTGTGGATGGGATAGTGGCGACTCACTTCTTGCAGCGGTATACACGTTATCCCCGCGTGAAAGTAGCTGTTTGACAAGTGCTAAACCAAATCCTTTTGATCCGCCTGTGACGATTGAAATTCGAATGACAATCTCCTCCCTTGATAACACTATTTTAAATAGTGAATCGGTCTCACATCAAGCAATCTGCATAAAGAAAAGCCTGCCCTTTTCATAAGGCAGGCTATTTCTTTTCCGTCTTCACATTCACCTTTGGAATGAGAATGATCATGACAATGATGCCAAAGGCGATCAAGATGCCAAAAATGATTGGCAGAAGTGCCGATCTCTGCTTTTCATGATCATCGCCAGAAGGCGTTGATACAGCCGAATCGCTGAAAGAGATATCCATCTCTTTCATCATACGAGCTGGCGTTTTAGGCGGATTTTCTTTCAGATCACTAAAAATTTGCGGCGAAAGTTGACCACCAGAGGTCTTAGGCGGGTCAGCAAAGTGAATGTCCGTTTTGACTTTAGATGTTGTTTTGCTTTGTTCGTATTTCGTTTGATCCCTCAATATACTCGAATTAATATTGAGGTTCTTTTCTTGATATTCATTCGGCTTGACATTCGTATCCGTATCTTCACCTGTAGCAGCAAAAGCAGCAGGACTGAGGAGAAAAAGGGATATGACACCAAGTGCCATCCCTTTGACGAATAGATTAAGCCTCATGAGTGACATCACGTTCCTCTGTTTTGTCTTTCCATAGCTTCTTCACTAGTGGAATGACCATGAACAATATCGTTAAAATCAGTAGCCCTGTGATGCCCATACCGAAGTTGTCTCCATTTCCATATTGGATGGACAGATACACGTCTGTCACTGGATTTGTAAAATGGAAGTTTGGCATGACCAAATCAATTAACGGTGCAACAAAGAAGAAAATAAGCGCCGTTGCTGCCATCCATCCGGCAATTGAACCGAAAAGGAAAGCTGTGCGAATGAAGGCAGAGCATGCCACTAGCAGCAAAATCGTAAAGATCGACCATTGAATGGCTTGGTCATCAGCTAGTTTGTAAATGTTGAGTCCAAACAGGCTGATCATGAGCCCGACTAGCAGATTTAAAATACCAAAGAGTGCACCTTTGACCAGCATTGGCGCTGACGCATAGTACGAGCTAAAAAAGCCAATCAACAAACTGCTGATCATCACAATAACCAAAATGACTACTGGCGGTACAGTCTGCGTTTTTTCTTCTGGCACATCGCCGCTAATTTTCAGCGGATTGGCTAAATGGTTATACACATAGTTGCTGTTGCCTTGATCATCTAAAGTGTTACCTAAAATACCCTTTAAATCTTGTTGAACAAGCTTCGTAGAATTGACATTCTTGCTCCAGTTTTCGTTCAGCGTATCTGCTTTTTCTTGAACGGTTGTGACACTTTCTTCAATATTATTCGTATAATCGGCCACCCCTTTTTGGCGGTCGGTTAACGAACTCATATTTTCAGAAAGACGAAGCACTTCCTGACCAATTGAATCCTGTGCACTCACAACAATCGAACTGCCCGCAAGGTCTGCCGTATACACCGCATCTCCTTGATCAGCCATTTGTTCAGCTACTGTGTCCGCACTTTCAGAAATGGCATTTAACTCCTGTTCCATACTTGCCTGCTGAGTCGAAATGTATTCTGCGTAGCCATCTGAGAATTTTTGCATCTCATCAATAAAGGTAGACACATCATCATTTGACGTCAGCATCTGATTTTTGAGTGTATCCCAGTTTTCCGTTTCTTCTTTTTTGATGGAAAGGATGGACTGGATTTCATCTCCTTTTGTGTCTAGTAGAGATGAGTTGTTTGTTGGTTGATATAGATTCCCAAGCATCATCTCTAGCTGAGACAGTTGATTGGAGTATTCCATTAACTTTTTGGTGCTTGTTGAATTTGTTTTAAACTCTTGATCAAATATTTTCGTATTCACAGTGTTGCCAATCGGCGAGTTTACTCGTTTCAGCTCTTGTACTTTGTTTAAAATAGAGAATTCCTGATTTTTGATTTCATTCGGAATGACGTTATATCGATCTTGTAACCTCAGAATCATCTTTTCAAGCTTCTCTACTTTTTTCGTGAGGCTTTCAAGCTCCTTACTCATTTGACTTACTTTGTCTTTCAATTGGTCGTTATGAGCGGTCGCTTTTTCTTGAATCTTCTTTTTCACTTCTTCTAAACGATTAGACAGTGCTTTTAGGTCATCTTTTGATTGATTCGTGCCGCTGTTATCTGGCTGAACAGCATCCTGACCGTTTTCACCCTCTTTATCATCTTCATTAGTAGGAGGTGCAGTCTGATCTTCTAATTGATCAGCTAGATCGTTCATTTCTGATGAAATTTGCGAGAGTTCATTTGTTTCATCATCTAAGTTAATGCCAATCTCTTCTGGGTTCTCATTATCTTGATCTGATTGCCCGTCATCATCAGGATCAGCTGGCTGCTCGGGTGCGTTGATTAGCTCTTGCCTTTTTGCTTCTAGCTTATTCTGCAAGGCGATGATCTTACTTTTATAGGCCTCTAAGTATTGACCTTCATAATTCTTCAACAGCTCTTCTTGAGACGCCTTCACAAGGTCCGTTAATCCCGACGATTGCTTAGGGATTGCGTCTTCTCTTGCCTTTTGAACAGATTGAATTGCGCTGTCCGTTGTTTTAAGCTGACTTTGGACCCCATTGATATCGGTTTTGAGTCCGCCCATTTGATCGCTAAAGCTGCGGGCATTTTGGTTTTGAATCTCCGCAAGCTGTTTGAGTCCTTGCTGGATTTGTTTTTTGCTTGTCGATTGCGCTTTGATCAAGAGATCTTTTTGTTTGTCTTGATACTGCTGATATTGATCGACTACTTTTACGAAATCCTTCAGCTGGCTTTTCGCTTCTTCTGTTGTACTTAAACCGTCTTTATACTGTTTTTGTGAATCGGCCATCGCATTTCTTAGTTCTTCTATTTGTTTCTTCTGCTGCTGGACGGCATCAGATAGTTTGTTTGAATTTGGCTTATAGAAGTTGTACATCGTGTTTTGGAATTCGACCTCTTTGCCAACAATATGCTCAAACTCTTCTCTGACATTGCCGATTTCCTGTGATACAAAACTCCAATATAAAGTCGACATTTGTTCATTCATTTTCTTTTGAGCATTTTCTAGCTCTCTTTGTACTTTTTCTTTATTCACTGCATTGAGCTGATCTTGGATTGAGAATTGGATAGATGCCTTCTCAGGATGATCCTTATCATAGCTCAGCACATTTTTAGAGAAGTCAGATGGAATATAGAGAACTGCATCGTACTTTCTATTTTTCAGGCCATTTTCTGCCGCACTTCGATTGACGACTGTCCATGTGTAATCTGGACGCTCTGATAATGCCGCCACCACATCCTGTCCGAAACGAGCGGTATTTTCACTTTCGCTCGCCCCCATATCCTCATTGACCACGGCAATGTTACGTGTGGCATTCTTTTTCTGTTTTGCCGGATCATCCCCAATGAGATGGAAAAATAGAACCGGCAAGACGAGAATCAGTATCATGGTCGACACGATTTTGATGGAGCTTTTTTGCTGCTCTGTCATTGAACACTCTTCCTTTCTACCGCACATAAAGGAACCTGGATTTTCTTCTCTTTCCCGTTTTCAACCAAATATCCGAATCCTGGCTGAATCTCTGGTTCTTGTCTTGCATACGGAAGCGGTATGATGTTTTGCTCTGATTTTTTCATCAGTAACATGGCATGACGAACCTGTTTGATTTCGTTTGTGAGTGCATCATAGCCTTTACTGAATTCGGTATGATTCCCTGATGCGATCAGGCTGAAGCCTAAGTGTGCATATGACTTCATGAAATCAGCCAATTGATCTTGAAGACGCGGGTCGATTGTCTGCTGAAAACGCGTAATGCCATCAATCACAAGCACAATTTGAGAGAACGACAACTGATCAGTCTCCCCCCGGCGCACAGCTTCGACGTACATCTCTTCACGCACCTTGAATAAACGATCTATTTCCTCTGCCCATTCTGTGATATCATCCTTTGTTTCAAGGTAATCAATGTTCTCTTCTTTTGCATAATGAGAGAGCCCCCGATCAATCGAATCAAAGACGGCCAGCTTCTCAGGTTTTGCTACTAATAGCTGATCAAGCATTAGTTTGGTCACATTTGTTTTCCCTCGCTGCGTTTGACCAATGATGAGGCAGTGTTTATTCTTCTTCAAGTCAAAGTAAACAGGTGCAACAGATTCCTCATCTAGTCCGACTGGAATGTCATACGGCTGTTTTTGTTCTTCTAAGCGACTCTCTAGCTCCCAAATGGTCAGTTTTTCAGGAAGCATTGGTACAGGTTTTGGTTTTTCAGCTGATTCAAAGCGAGCATCTAGAAGCTGGATCTCTTGTTTTAAATGCTCAAACAATTCGAGATCATTCTCTCCTTCAACTGGCAGGAACATTTGGGCAAAATAAAGCTCTTCTTTGTTGATAATGACTCTGCCTGGAACTGGCTCTAAGCTGAATTTCGGTCTGCCAATAATGGAGTATGCCTCTCCTTGATCCATTAAGTAATGGACAATCTTTGTTTTCAAGTTGTTCATAAGCGATTGACGGACTGCGTTGACACGAGTCGCTGTGATTAAGAAATAAATGCCTAACGATTGTCCATCACGGCTTAACTGAATAAATTCAGATTCGAGTTCATGCATTTCGTCTTTCACAATGTCAAAGTTGTCAATCACGATAAATATGAATGGAAGCTTTTTCTCATTCAGCGCATTGTACATTTTGATATGACTCATTTCCTGCTGTCTAAATAAACGCTTGCGATATTCAACCTCTTCACGAAGACGCTTCATCGACTTTTGAATCTTTCTCATTTGATCCATTAAGAAATAATCAGCCGTATGCGGAAGTTTGGCAAGCGGTAGCAAGGTGCCGTTACCGAAGTCATAAATATATGCATGCCATTCTTCAGGTGAATATCTTTCTGCGAAGCTCATAAGCAGTGTGGTTGCAGCAAGTGATTTGCCGTAGCCGGATGAACCGAAGATGCCAATATTTCCATCCTCCATCATTTGATAAGAAAGTGGATGCTGGCTTTGCTGATCTGGCTCATCGACAAGAGCGAAATGGAAGACGTGCTCTTCACTTGATGCATAACGTGTTTTTGGAATCCGTTCTTCAAGCGGTGGAAGCCATGGACTCGGAAGCTTTTCAATTCCAAGCTCCTGCTGCATACGTTCAATTTCATCCACAACAGCGGAAATTTCCGTCACTGTCTCTTTTTTCACAGCCGGCTCTGTACTTACCCCTGATAATGGGATCAGTCCAGTGTCCGTTACAATGGCGATGTCATCTTCTGATCCGTAGCCATCTTCCATATACGGTGCACCGCTCCAAGCCGACTGGAATAATTCATAGATTTCATTGTTCCCTACTTGTAAATATCCACGACCTGTCACGGTAATCGACGCTGCATCACTATTTTTCAAAATTTCCTTACTGTCTGATGCATCTTGTACCTTTAATGCGACTTTAAAGCGGGAGTTACTCCAAATTTGATCATCAATGACCCCGCCAGGCTTTTGTGTCGCCAAAATGAGATGAACACCGAGACTTCGTCCAATCCGCGCGGCACTGACAAGCTCTCTAATAAAATCTGGCTCTTCACTTTTTAATTCAGCAAACTCATCAGAGATTAAGAACAAATGAGGCATCGCCTGTTCCGCCTTTTTCTCTTTATAGAGTTTCGTATAGTCATTGATATGATTCACATGATACTGATCAAACAAGCGCTGTCTTTTCTTCAGTTCACTTTTAATAGAGGCAAGCGCTCTTTCACTAAAGTTTTTGCTGCCTTCAATGTTTGTGATCGTACCAAGCAAGTGTGGAATATTTCGGAACGGCTGCGCCATTCCGCCTCCTTTGTAATCAATGAGTAGGAACGCCACTTCATGCGGGTGAAAGTGTACAGCCAAGGATAAAATATACGTCTGTAAAAACTCACTTTTTCCTGATCCCGTTGTTCCCGCTAACAGACCATGTGGGCCATGTGCTTTTTCATGCAGATTCAGATCGACAATATCGTTTTTTCCTTTATAACCGATAGGCACAGATAATGACTTTGCTGTTTCAGATGTCAGCCATTTTTCACGAATGCCAATGTCATCTACCTGTTTGGCATGAAACAGGTCAAGGAAGGAGACCGTTTCTGGAATTGAGTTGGTCATCCCGACTTGATGATCTAATGTTCTTAAGGTTCTGGCAAATAGCTCATTGTCCGCTCGCTCATGTGCATCCAGCTGAAATGGAATTCGTACGGCCTTCTTATGCTGAATGAGAATATCTCCTTCTTCTTCGTTAATGTAACGAACAAGCGTTGAAATATTTTCAGCCAAGCTTTCCTTTGTTTCTGCCGCAAAGATAATTGAGATGCCTAAATCCGTCCGGCTGCCTTCTAGGTATTCTAAAATCACATGTTCCGCAATGAGTTCATGGTTTGTCACGATAAACACAAAGTGAGGCGTAAAGATTTTTTTCTCTTTTTCCTCTTCCAGATCACGCTCTCGCAAAATTTCATAAATAGAAGACAAGAGCTGATCACGTGTTTGTTCGTTATATATAAACCCTTTCCCGTATGTATGAGGAAGTTGGAAGTGCGGCAGCCATTTCATCCATTCCCAGTTCTCATACTCCTGTTCATTAAAGATAAAAACAAATCTCAAATCATGATAGCTGTGCGAGAAAGCAAGCTGGCCGACAAGCTGGTGAAGCTCATTTTTGACAATTGCCGGTTTTCCTATTAATCCGGTTGGACCGTCCGCAAGACCGAACGTAATCGGTACATCTTTTACCTCGCGATAGACGTTTTGCATATGCTGGGTTTGTTCCATTAAGTCATCGATGTCACGATTGGCCATATCGCCGCCGCTCGTCGATAATTCATAACTTGAAGGAACTGCACCTGTCCCTAGACGCAGCTGTAAAAAATCATCACTGACAAGCGTCTTTTCCCAAATACGCCCGCTGATTTCTGACGTCAAATATTTCATTTGTTCAAAAGACGGGTAATGATACGTTAAAATAAATTGTTGACGGTCATACAGCTCTTGCAGCTCTTTCCGCTTATTTTCTAAGTAAAGCGAGTAAACGCGTTGCCGCTTCTCTTCTCGTCTTTTGCGCTGTGATTTTTCTTTAAAATATTGAACGGACGAAGTAATTAACGTCATAATAAACATCGCCATCGACACGACAATAAAGAAACCCCGCGGCTGAACAAGGGCCACGATCCCCATGACAATCAGCATGACAAGCGGCGGAAGAACCACGAGCCAAAGTCCTCTGCCGTTATTTTCACTCTCCTGTGAAGGAAAGCTGAAAGACACCCGGTCATCTGGCAGATCGTAAATCAAACGTGGTGTTCGTCTATATAAAGGATATTTTTGTTTCGTTTCGGTACTCGGCGGCCTTGTTTTTTCTAAACGTGTTTGAAATGGTTCAAATGCTGTTACTTGCAATAAATCATCATCTTTCAATGACAGCGTCAAAAAGTTCCAAAACAGCTCATCCCCAGCAAGAAGCTGCTGTGGACCGTGCAGCTGTTTCCCGTTCACATAGATCGTCTCATCTTGGGGAATGACATACCAAGTGCCTTCTATTTTTTCCAACGTGAAGGATTTGGCATCTTGAAACATTGAATGGGCTTGTTCTTTCCACACATCCGCTTCATCTATTTCTTCACTTGAAATAGTCACTTCGACTCTATTTCCTAGGTAATAAATGATTTGATCATGATGTGAATCCATCAACATGAGTGTGAGTGAACCAACCTGACATGGTTCATGTGGAAGTAAGTGACCTCTCTTTTTTTCGCCCTGATAAAGAGAAAAGCCGTCATTCGTTTCATCTGGAGATAAACGAATCAATCCTTCATCAAACGAAAGGGAAGGAATCGTTACTGTATGCTCTATTTCAGGTCCAATCACAGCTTCTCGGTTGAACTGCTCATCTAAACGGACGGTTTGATAATCTTCCTCATAAAAAACCCATAGAAGACTCAAACGCTCCACCTCCTCATCGGACAGCACCAACTGTCAGTTGTATCGAAAGAATTATTTTTTCTCATCTTTTTTCGTCTGAGAGGTTTTCTTTTTTGCATCAGATTCTTTCTCTTTTTTCTCCTGATCGGCTTTTGACTGCTCTTTTTGTTCAGCTGTTTCATCTGTTTGGCTTGCATCTGAGGAGTCATTGGTGCTCGTCTCCGTTGTTTCTTTTTCTTCATACTTCGCCATTTCCTTAATGATTGGATCTAGCTGTTTTTGTTTTTCTTCAGCAGATAGGCTGTCGTCATTTTGAATTTCATTGCGGTAGGCGACGAGTGCTGTGAATATGTATCGGTCGTCCCCGAGCACCCTTGCAATATCCAGAGCTTCCTTGCTATTGCCTTGTCCAATATGAATCCAGAACAGGAAGTATTGCGGGTCTGTCTGCAATGTGTACGTATCCGTGATTTCTTTTTTGTGCTGGTCAAGCAATAGATTCCCTTGATTCGTTTGCACATACGAAATGGCCAGTTCATATTGAAGAGAGACTGGCATTTGATCGGCTTTGTATTTTTCGAGCGTATCCACCACTTGGCTGTACTGTTTGTTGAGATAATACTTGTTCGCTTCCACATACGCTTCTTGTTTCGGCATGGCGAAAAAGAACGTGTAAACGGTATACACCAATGCAGGAATCAAAAGAACAAGGAGACCAAGTCCAATGTATCGTTCGATCTTCCATTTCTTTTTTGGAATGGTTAAGAGCGTCTTTTCTTTTGCTTCGATGGCTTCTATTTTTTGTTGAATCAAAGCAGACAATTCTTCCAGTGACTGTGTATCACTTATTTCCTTTGCCAGCTCAGATAATTTCAACGTATCATGATAAGCCAAATATTCTTGAAACTGATATTCATGGTCCACCACTCGAAGAATGACGGCTTTGACCTCTTTTAACAGACGATGTTGGTCGGTTTCATATGGCGGGATGCTTTCTTTGACCCCGTAATGCAAAAATGCAGGCGCTAAGCCTTGATGAAAAACAATGTTTTCAGGAGAAACAATAGGATGCAGCCGCTTCACGTCGTGTTTGCACACTGCATCGACAAGCTGGTATGAAAAAATCCATTTGCTTTTTTCATCCTTTGCATGGATGAAACGAAATTCCTGATAGGCAGGAGGCGGTTGAATCGAAATGATGACCTCACCTTCGGTTAATTGGATCTCTTTTTTAAATGAAGGATTGATGTCTTTAATCGGTGCCGCTTCTAAACCGTCTAAGAGTTTAATTGTCTCTCTTTGAAAAATGAAGGTGTAAGTGCTTTCCTCTTTTTTCATGACTGCTTCTAATTGTTCTTCTAAATAGGAACTCTTTTTATCTGCCATTTACAAAAGTCCTTTCATAGTATTTCCAGCCTGTCTCCTGTGGTGATTCCACAGTCTGACAGCTTATATTCGCCTGAAAACACAGCTTTCTTATTGACTACACGCACCCATCCGCCATCTCGTTTAGGTAGTGAGATTTGTTTTGCCTGCCAGGCGATATGGATGACTTGTTTAATATGTAAATAATTTGATAGTCTCAAATCAAACACACTGCCATCATAGTTTTTTAAGTCGATGGTAATATCGATATACACAAATTTCCACCTCACAAAATAGAAAGAGCGCCGGCATCAACTGACAGACTCGGCGCTTTTTCTGCTTTTCACACTTAGAAAGGAAATCCCTTTGATTAGCCGCGGATTTGGCTAGCGATGTCTTGGTCAGTGCTTTCAAGTGTATTTGCAGTTTGATCAAGCTGATTGCTGACATCTGTTAATAGATCAGACATTTTGATGAATGAAGGTTTAAGCTGTTCGTATTGATCAGCGAATGCTTCACTAGAAGCACCTTCCCACATTCCTTTTAGGTCAGAGATCATTCTATTTAGACGATCAACTTGGTTTAACACTTCTTGACTTTCAACACCATATTGCTTAGCGGTCGCTCTTAGTTCTTCTGGGGTTACGCGAATAATTCCTGACATATTCCTCATTACCTCCCGTGCATAGCCGCCATATAATGGGCTAATCCACTTATTTTTTGACGTTATTATTATAAAAACAGAAATGATACACAGTCAAACAAATCTGTTTTTATTTTACAAAATGAGTCTATGGAATTACTGTTTTTTCGCTCTTTATCTAGTATTTAACAGTTTTTTGGTCATATATTCTTAATAAAAGGGCGTGCACTTCCATGAATCTTTCCGCCTATTGATTTTTTACTACATTATTATTGTACTATTTCTTTTTGTGATCAACGCATGACCAATGTGCTCATTTCTCAAGCTTTTTGTTTTTTTAATGATTATGGCATTTTTTTGTTGATTTACGTACCTGATTCTCTTCATAATGTAAGTACGTGAAATATTCGAAAAAGCAGGGGTTTTTTATGACAAAAAAGACAGATCCATTTAAGTATAGCCTTGATCGTTTAGAGGATGTGGCAGACCAAATTAGTGATGTGCTCAATTGCCCTATTACTATAGAAGATACTCATCATCGATTATTAGCCTATAGCACACATAATGATTTCACTGATCCCGCCAGAACTTCAACCATTATCTCCCGCCGTGTACCGGAAAAAGTCATTAATCGGCTTTGGAAAGACGGTATCATTCCTACACTCCTTAAAACAGATGAACCGCTTCGCGTACCTCAAATTGCAGAAGTCGGTCTATCCAGCAGGGTTGCCATTTCCATTTGGAAAGACAAAGAGGTGCTCGGGTTTATCTGGGCAATTGAATCCACGCAGCCTTTTTCAGATGAAGAAATGGACCTTCTCAAGATGGCAGCACATGCCGTGAAAAACAAATTACTCAATTTACAAATTCGAAAAACGAAAACAGAAGAACGCAATCAGGAGCTATTTTGGAAGATGCTCACAGGACATATTCATGAAAAGGATGAGATGCTTGATCTCTTCTTGAGACTTGGGATGAGGTGTCCAGACACGTATGCGATTATTATTTTTCGCCTTCGTGATGAACTCACAGAAGATACGGAAAAGAAGCTCTCCTATCTGCTTGAAACAACGCAGCAAGTGCAGGTGCTTTTAACGACTGTTGATTTTAACGAATTCATTATTCTTGTCTCGCCAAAAACAGAACATCCGCTTCAAGATATTAAACAATTCACAAGCGGCATGCTAAAGCAGTTGTCTGATCGGTATCAGCTCCATGACGTTCAGGCGGCCATTGGTGGAATTTACGATCACATTACTCATATTCAGCCATCCTATAAAGAAGCACTGGCCGTCTTAAAAACAAAAGAACGCTTTCCTGTGGAAACAGAACAATTAAACAGCTTTTCTGAACTGGGTATTTATCAATACTTAGATGTGCTTGCTGAAAAACGAAAGGGATCGTCTTATTCCAGTTACTCTTTATCAAAGCTTGAGGATTACGATCTCAGGCATCATTCCAACCTCGTCGAGACCCTTGAACGGTTTATTGATTGTGACAGCAACGCCAATATCGCCGCAAAGCAGTTAAATATTCATATCAACACACTGAATTACAGGCTGAAGCGGATTACGGACATTGCAGAAATTGATTTAAAAAACATGAATGAGAAAATGACTATTTATCTTGATATGAAGCTAAAAAACGTCCCTTTGTGAAATTTCACAAAGAGGCGTTTTTTAATTTTTTCATTCAACCGAAGAATTTTCTAAACTTTCAGGATACACTAGTCATACAATATCAATAGATAAGCATAGGAGGAATTGATATGATCATCGGCATTCCGAAAGAGATTAAGAACAATGAAAACCGGGTCGCATTAACACCAGGAGCAGCATCTCAATTGCTTTCAGCTGGACACCAGATTTTAATTGAAACGAACGCTGGTTTTGGAAGCGGTTTCACTGATGACGATTATGTATCTGTTGGTGCAGAGATTCTTGATCAAGCGAAAGATGTGTGGGCATCTTCTGATATGATTATGAAGGTAAAAGAACCATTACCTGAAGAATATGCTTATTTCAGAGAAGGTCTGATCTTATTTACGTACTTGCACCTTGCAGCAGAGCCCTCCTTGGCTGAAGCATTAAAACAAAAAGGTGTAACAGCCATTGCTTATGAAACGGTAACGGACGGAAAATCACTCCCTCTATTAACGCCAATGTCTGAAGTAGCAGGTAGAATGGCTGCTCAAATTGGTGCTCAATTTTTAGAAAAGCCAAAAGGCGGAAAAGGCATTTTGCTCGCCGGCGTGCCAGGAGTATCGAGAGGGAAAGTCACCATTATTGGCGGCGGTGTCGTTGGAACAAATGCAGCGAAAATGGCGATCGGACTTGGCGCAGATGTCACCCTTATTGATGTAAATGCGGAACGATTACGTCAGCTGGACGATCAGTTTGGTCATCAAATGAAAACGTTAATGTCTAATCCTGTTAACATTGCAGATTCAGTGAGCGAGGCAGACCTGCTCATTTGTGCAGTTCTCATCCCTGGTGCTAAAGCTCCAACCCTTGTCACAGAAGAAATGGTGAAACAAATGAAGCCTGGTTCTGTCATTGTCGATGTAGCCATTGACCAAGGCGGGATTGTGGAAACAATCGATCATATCACAACACATGATCAGCCTACTTATGAAAAGCATGGCATTTTACATTATGCTGTTGCCAATATGCCCGGAGCGGTTCCGAGAACATCGACAGTTGCTTTAACAAATGTCACAGTCCCATACGCACTGCAGATTGCAAATAAAGGCGCTGCAAAAGCGATCAAAGAAAACAAGGCGATTGCTGAAGGCGTCAATGTGATGAACGGACATATCACCTATGAAGCTGTCGCTCGTGATCTCGGCTATGATTATGTGCCTGTTAGTAAAGCCCTTGAAACCTCTTCCATGACCGAAGCTTAATATGTAGCCCGCCCTTTTCAGGGGCGGGTTTTATTGTTAACCTAAAATAAAAATGAGTTGACAAAAGAACCTCTTCCCCTTAATCTATTTGTACAGATAAGACAGGGGGAAATATCATGCAAAAGAAGACAAGAACAGCTGACTTTGTGCTCGTCGGGATGTTTGCTGCACTCATGGCTATCGGAGCCAATATCACATCCATTGTGCCATTTTTACAGGTCGGCGGAATCCCACTTACGATGCAGCCGTTTTTTTGTGTGCTTGCTGGTCTTTTGCTAGGCAGACGACTTGGCGCATTGGCCATGATTGTCTATGCTCTTGTTGGGATCGCTGGTGCACCTGTATTCGCACAGTTCTCGGCGGGTCTCGGCGTTATTTTAGGAAAAAGCGGTGGCTTTGTGTTATCATACATTCCTGCTGCATGGCTTGCCGGATTCATTCTTGAAAAAAGACAAAACCCTGGTTTTGGCCGCTTTTTATTTGCAGCCATTGCAGGAACGACCGTGATGTATGTGATCGGGACAACTTATACGTACATCGCATTAAATGTATGGCTAAACGCACCAATCTCTTATCAAACCACATGGTTCTTCATGATGTGGTTTATGGTAAAAGACTACGCGCTGACCATCCTCCTTGCGATGCTGGCACCTAAAATTTATCGATCAGTTTCAAAAGCCACATCCTTTCGAAAAGAACAAACAGCTTCCTAATATCAAAAAAGGTTCCATTACTCTATATGAGTAAGGAACCTTTTTTCATTTATAGCATAATTGCCGCAAGCCAGCCGAACAAGACGAGCGGGATATTATAAAAGGCGAATGTTGGGACACATGTACCCCAAATGTGGTGATGCTGTCCATCCATATTCAGTCCAGATGTTGGTCCAAGTGTACTGTCGCTTGCAGGTGAACCTGCATCTCCTACCGCCGCAGCTGAACCAATAATCGCAATAGTCGCCATCGGGCTGAATCCTAAGTGTAAACAAAGCGGGACAAAGATCGTCGTAATAATCGGAATCGTTGCAAATGATGAGCCAATGCCCATTGTCACTAGCAGACCCACCAATAGCATTAAAATAGCCGCTAAGCTTTGGCTGTTTCCGATAAATTGAGAAGACGCCTTGACGAGAGATTCAATATCTCCTGTTTTCGTTAAAACATTGGCAAATCCAGCTGCAACAAGCATGACAAATCCGATAAATGCCATCATGTTCATGCCAGATGTAATCAGCGCATCTGCTTCATCACGTTTCATCATTCCAGTTACAAACAAGACAAGCAAGCCTGCAAGCGCACCGAAGATCATCCCTTCGACTCCAAGGCTTTGAGAGAGATATAACTGAACAATAAGTGATACAAGGATCGCAAGTCCAGCAAAGAATAAGCTCTTTTTTGTATATGCTGATTTTTCTACATCCGTAATGTCACGATTCTCATATGTTTTTGGCTTACGATAGACAAAGAGTGAAACGATCAAGCCAACAACCATGCCGCCTACAGGAATCAGCATCGCATACGGAATGTCTGCTAAATTCACTGTTAAACCTGCATCTTTCATGTTGTCACGAAGCATTCCGTGAAAAATCTGTCCAAAACCGACCGGAAGTAAAATATATGGTGCAGTAAGTCCGAAAGTCATCACACATGCTAGCAGTCTGCGGTCAATTTGAAGCTCGTTAAACACCTTTAATAATGGCGGGATTAAGACCGGAATAAAGGCAATATGAACAGGAACAACGTTTTGAGAAAAACAAGATACAATCAAAATGACCAGAATAATGAGCACTTTTGATAATGTTTTTCTTCTTGAATCGCCTTCTTTTCCAAGAAGCTTCACAGCTCCTTCGACCATGGCATCAGGAAGACCCGTTTTCGTCAGTGCGGCTGCGAATGCACCTAATAGTGCGTAACTAATCGCCACTGTCGCATTTCCGCCAAGACCGTCAGTGAACGCTTGAACTGTTCCCCCTAGACCTAATCCACCTGCAAGTCCGCCCGCTAAAGCGCCAAGTGCCAGCGCAATCACGACATTGACCCGCAGCAAGCTTAATATCAACATTAAAACAACCGCTAAAACAACTGCATTCATGGTGAAACCTCCGAAATCCTTTAGTTTACTAATGTAGTAGATAATTAAAGTACCAACGTATGTTACCATAGAAAATTTACTTCGTCAAATGGCGTATGTCCTACATAAAAAGCTCTGCCAACTGGCAGAGCTTCTGTCTTTATTTCTTCGGTTCAAATCGTTCCACAAATGTTGCTAATGATCTGACCATCACGCCTGTTGCTCCTGTTGGTCCAAAGCATGAAGGCTTTTCTGTCGTGGCTGTTCCTGCAATATCTAAGTGTACCCAAGGGGTGTCTTCAGCGAATTCTCCGATAAATGCACCTGCCATGATCGCATGACCATCACGGCCTGGTGAGTTATTCAGATCAGCCATTTTGCTGTTTCTTACTCGTTTTTTATCTTTTTCGGTGATTGGCAGCTGCCAAATCATTTCCCCACATTCTTCTGATGCCTCTTTAAACTGGGCATACAGTTCATCGTTATTTGTCATCACGCCTGTTGTCTCATTCCCAAGTGCCACAATGACACCGCCTGTTAATGTCGCAACATCCACAAGCACAGAGGCACCATGCTGCTTCGCATAGGTCACACCATCTGCTAAAACAAGACGACCTTCTGCATCCGTGTTAAGCACTTCGATTGTTTTACCGCTTAGTGAGACAATGACGTCATCTGGCTTCATCGCATCTGCTGAGATCATATTATCGGTTGAGGCAATGACCGCAATGACATTTTGCTCTGGGCGCAGTTCTCCGATGATTTCCATTGCGCCTAAAACAGAGGCTGAGCCGCCCATATCTGTTTTCATCCCCACCATACTTGCTCTTGGCTTTAAGGAATACCCACCTGTATCATACGTAATCCCTTTACCGACAAGGCCGATGACGTCTGTCCATTCTTCCTTGCCTTGATATTTCAATACAATTAGCTTTGGTGGTTCTGTTGAGCCTCTATTAACGGCTAGAATACCGCCCATTCCGAGCTCTTCCATTTGTTCTTTATCTAAAATTTCAATCTCGAATTCATATTTATAAGCAAGCTCTGCCGCATAGGATGCAAGATCAGAGGACGTGAGCATGTTCGGCGGCATATTCACAAGTGTACGAGCCGAATTGACCGATTGTCCGTAGACTTCGCCCACTTTCAAACTTGCCTGAATTTCGGCAGCATCATGATCCGTTGTTGCATAAACAAATTCGATAAAGCGATCCGGTTCATTCGTTTTATGTTTAAAATCTTGTAATTCATATGTAGCTAAAAGGCAGCTTTCAGAAAAGGCATGGGCTGCATCTTGAACAGGCAGATCCTTTCCTGTGAATGTATCAAGCAAAACCGAAACTGCTTGCTTTTTATCTTGATGAAGCTTTTTAAATAAATGCGCAAACACTTCCTTTGCCTCTTCAAACGTGTAATCTGACTCCTTCCCAAGCCCGACAAAATAAATGCGTTTAATGCCGGTTTCAGGGGATGGGAAAAATTTCGAAAGCTGATTTCGCTTGGACGAAATATCGCCTTCTTTTAATAATTCAGTGATTCTTCCTCCATGTAACTCATCGATTTCTTTTGCTTTTCCTGATAATTGGCTCTTTTGAAAAAGTCCGATGGCCAGTGTATCTTTATGTTGCAACTCATTTGTCGAGAAAAACATATTTATCACACGCTCCTTCAATGAACTCCATATTTCACATTGGAACTTCTATTATATCAAAATTTATGTGCTGATACGATCATTGCCAGCCTGTCTTCCCTTGAAGAACATTTATATTTTGGCACGCGGAAGGGCATCATGAAAAAGCGGCAGCGATCAATAGCAGCCTGTCTATGGTCTCCTCGTTCCACATCTACTTTCTTTAATGTTATAATGAACATGGACTTGGCAACAGTTCTTACTGCCATCATTTTTTTATCTTACTAGGGTAAATACTTTATCATTTCGCACGTTATTTTTTCTTAAAGAGAGGATGTTTCTTGTTCATGAGCGTACTGACGAATTTTCCGCTGCTTGCTAGCCTTGCAGCCATCTTTTTTGCACAATTTGTAAAAGTACCGATTCAATTTATCATTTCTAGACGACTAGATTGGTCGCTCATTACAAGCACAGGCGGAATGCCAAGTTCACACTCCGCAGCAGTAACAGCACTCTCAACAGCAGTTGCTTTAGAGCACGGGCTAGGAACATCTATTTTTGCCATTTCCGCCATCTTTGCCATTATTACGATGTTTGATGCGACAGGTGTTCGCAGACAGGCGGGAGAACAGGCAACTGTTCTGAACAAACTGGTCACAGATTTTAACCGGTTTGTTGCCGAGGCAAAGAACTTCCCAAGTGCGGAAGAAAAAGAGAAGCAAAAGAAATTGAAAGAGCTTCTTGGGCATAAGCCGATTGAAGTCTTCTTCGGCGGCTTAACAGGAATTTTGCTCACACTCATCTTAGATTATTACTTCATGTAGAAACGAAAAAGCTTTGGACCTTTTGAGATCCAAAGCTTTTTTATTCTTTATTGGCTTGAAACTGCTGCCGGAACACTTGCATCGATTCCGCTTCATTCAACTGATTTAAGTCTTTTTCTGTCAGCGTCCCTTCACCCTTTTTAACCACATAAACGTCCAGCACTTTTTTACCCCATTCTCTATACACATCATCAACCGTTTCATAATATAAATCAAGCTTATGACCTTTAATCGCTTTCCCAGTATCTGCGACTACACCATAGCCATAATTGGGGATAAACAGGACAGTTCCAATCGGAAAGACAGATGGGTCCGCTGCCACGGTTGAATATAAATCACGTTTTACTTTGACGCCTGAATATGTAATGCCATATGCATGATGTTCTTTCGTCTTACCTGTTGATTCTACACCTGCTGTATAACCTGTGGCGACAACCTTTTGCTTCGGGTAATCGTTCCAATTAAATGCTTCTTCGAGAGAAACAGCACGCAAATCGTCACTTTTCACTGCCATCGTCTGCCTTTTTGGATGCTTTAAAAAAGAAGATACGTGCTTACCGGCATTGGTCTCTTTCACCCATGCAGCTAAATCACTTGGTTCTACGCCAGATATGCCCGTAAAGCTTGTCATCAAGGCAAGCATAAACAGAACTGTCATGAACAATCGTTTCATCCATGTTTTCATTTCTATTTGTCACTCCTCTACCCATCTATTTGTTTCCAAACAAAATGGAAACTATGCAAAGGAGAAACAAAAAAACCCACTTGCGTGTAGACAAGTGAGCTAAAACATTTGATAGCCTCTTTTACGAAGAGCATTGATGACAAAACCTGAGGCAATGGCACCAATCAGACCACTTAATAAAATAATGATATCTGCCGCAGCAAGAGAAACGATGCGGTCTCCTATCCCGGAAAAAGCAATGCCTGGTTCTCTTACATAAGCGATCATCTTTTGATTATTGATAATGAAAAGGCATACAATTGGATATAAAATTGCCATAATCCATGACATTCTCAGCAGCATATTCAGCAAAAAGCCAATGCCGAAGAATAACACGAAAAATAAAATAACTGAAATGATAACGACTGGTAAACTGATCACTTCATCTCCACCCCCAAATATCCCATCATTAGTTTAACTTGGAAATAGAGATGAAGTCAATCAATGGAAAAAGCCGTAAGATTAATGCTTCTTTCCTGTCCCTTTACATTCCTCACATGTTTCTGATCCGCCGAGCAATAACTGAAAATATCCTTTTCCTGAACAATACTGACAAGTTGACTTTTTTTCTTTCGTTTGTGCATTCATATTGCTCACTCCTTAATCTAAATTTTCTGATAATTCATCATAACATATTTTTCTGTCCAGTACCAAGTGAGAAAATATTCCGTCAAACATTAAAAAACGTGTACCACAGGGATACACGTTTTTGTCTATATCGGTTTAGAAGAACTTGAATTTTCCTTTTTTCAGAACAAGTCCTGGTCCGCCAACCATGAATAATGAACGGTTGTCGATGATTTTTTTCATTGCAGAAGCTTTTGTTCCTTGAAGTTTTTTACCAAACGCAACACCTACAGCGTCGTGTTCACCAAGAGAAGCAACTGTTCCTTTGATGTCTGGCTTAAAGCTTTCAAGCGTGCCACCTTTTACTAGTGCAGCAAGGTTTTTCGCTACTGTTTCACCTTGCTGCATCGCAATTTGTGCAGTAGGTGGGTATGGACGATTAATTTCTTCATTGATGATTAATGAGCAGTCACCGATGATGAATACATCTTCATTTTCTGGTACACGAAGATCTGGAGACACTTTTACGCGGCCGCGCATGTTTTCAAATCCAGCTTCTTCAACGATTGGGTTACCACGTACACCAGCAGCCCATACAACAGTTTCAGCTTTGATTTCTTCTGTATCATCGTCTTTTCCAACAATGATGCCTTCAGGCGTACATTCTTTGATCGCTGTACCGATTTTGAACTCAACACCTTTACCTTGAAGGTAGTTCATCGCATAGTCGATCAATTCAGGATCAAATCCTGGAAGAGCTGTTGGTGCAGCTTCTACACAGATAATACGCACGTCTTTTTGATCAATATCATACTCTTTGCAAAGCTCAGGTACACGGTTTCCAAGCTCACCAAGGAACTCAATACCTGTGAAGCCTGCACCGCCGACAACGATTGTCAGACGCTCTGGACGCTTTTCAGCTTCCGTATTATATGTCGCAAATTGAAGTTCAATGTGCTCACGAAGCTGACGAGCAGAGTTGATGTTAGAGATTGAGAATGCATATTCTTTCAGTCCTGCAATACCAAATGTTTCAGGAACAGCACCAAGCGCAACAACAAGGTAGTCATAAGAAAGTTCGCCATCTGATGTCACAACTTTCTTCTCTTCCTTATTAATGCTTTCAACTGTTGCTTGTACAAAGTTGACACGGGAACTGTTAATCACATCTTTGATTTGATAACGACAACGGTCATGATGAAGAGTACCTGCACTTGCTTCATGTAACCATGTTGTTTCGTAATGATAATTATGCTTGTTCACAAGAGTAATGTCCGCATCATTTGTGCCAAGCTGTTTTGTTAATCTTGTTACAGTCATTAATCCGCCATAACCTGCACCTAATACAACGATTTTCGGTTTATTCACTGGAATCACATCCACCTTTTTTAAATTTGCTGTAAAACGGATAAAGAATTACATATCGTTATTCTCAACCGCTTTGCGGCATTTTATGAAATTTAAACAAAAAAATAAGTATGTGAAAATCTGAACTTTCACCTACAAAAAACGAAAGCATTTGACCGTATCCGACAAAAATTCATAAAAAATTAATATTTAGTTCCCTTAACAATAATAGCGAGTTCTGCTCCTTTTTTCAAGGCTTTAAACTGAAAATCCTTAGGATAAACGGTCTTTCTCTCTTTTTTCCCCTTTTAACAGCATCGGCATCAAAAAACGACAAGTTTTTCAAAACAAGTCAAACGACGATATGTGGTATGATATGATATAGTGATAACAATTTTCATTTGGGAGGATTAAGGAATGCAAGAAGATTCTAAGGTATATGACATTACCGTTATCGGGGGCGGCCCAGTCGGATTGTTTACTGCGTTTTACGGAGGCATGAGACAGGCAAGTGTGAAAATCATTGAAAGCCTTCCTCAGCTCGGCGGTCAACTATCCGCTCTTTACCCTGAAAAATACATTTATGATGTGGCTGGTTTCCCAAAAATCCGCGCACAAGAATTAGTTGATAATTTAAAGGAACAAATGGATAAATTTGATCAAACCATTTGCTTAGAGCAAGCTGTGGAAACGGTTGAAAAACAAGCAGATGGTATTTTTAAACTCGTTACGAATCAAGAGGTTCATTATTCAAAAACGATCATCATTACAGCTGGTAACGGTGCATTCCAACCGAGAAAGCTTGAGCTAAGTGCAGCAGAATCATTTGAAGGAAGCAACCTGCATTACTTCATCAATGACCTGAACCAATTCGCTGGCAGACGTGTTGCTGTTCTTGGCGGCGGAGACTCTGCGGTTGACTGGGCACTGATGCTTGAGCCAATCGCAAAAGAAGTATCGATTATTCACCGTCGTGATAAATTCCGTGCACATGAGCACAGTGTAGAAAACTTGCACAACTCGAAAGTCAATGTGCTGACACCATTTGTGCCAACTGAGCTCATTGGGGAAGACCGCATTGAACAAATTGTGCTTGAAGAAGTGAAAGGCGATAAAAAGCAAGTACTAGATGTGGATGACGTGATCGTCAACTTCGGTTTTGTTTCATCCCTTGGACCAATCAAACAATGGGGCCTTGAAATCGAAAAGAACTCTATCGTGGTCAAATCCACAATGGAAACCAATATCGAAGGCTTCTATGCGGCAGGAGACATCTGTACGTATGAAGGAAAAGTCAAATTAATCGCAAGCGGATTTGGTGAAGCACCAACTGCTGTGAACAACGCCAAAGCTTACATGGACCCGAAAGCTCGTGTACAGCCGCTTCATTCCACAAGCTTATTTGAAAATAAATAAGAACGGATCAAAAAAAGGAGTTCCATCTGCGGAACTCCTTTTTTGTTTATTTAAAAATCCCAATATAGGCATTCGCCATTCCAAGTACCATTGCAGCAAGTAACACCACAACAATTCCTGCCACAACCAAAATCACCCGATCCTTCACACGTTCCTTTTTCGGAAGCGGCTTGTCTATCCCGCAAGATGGACATGTTTTTGAACGATACGGAATCAGTTCATGACAGTTCCTGCAATTGATTTGTTCACTCAAACCTCAGCAACCTCTTTTCTGATGACAGTTTATGTTTGGTTCTCATGATACTCTTTTCGAGTGGAAATAGCCAGTTGTGAGGACATTTACATGTATAATTAATTCTAAATTATTAGTTCATTTATATAATTCACTATAATTTCAGAACGTTTTTTTAAAAATATCTCATAGTCTAAATCAAAAGAGTCAGTAGGACAAAAATGTGACTCCAGAATCTCCTCTAACCTATCTGTTGGCAATAATTCTTTGTATTTTAAAGGTGCTTTATCTTTAATAATCTGGTTATCAGCACTATTAAGGAAACATAAATTTGCTAACACATTAATTTCTTTCCTACTTTTCCCTAACCCTTTCAAATAATTCTTTGGAAAAATATGATGAAATTCATTTCTACTTGCATTTTTTAAAACATCCCTCAAATCTACTTTTGCACCAGAAATGAACGAACGAGGGCATTTATTAGCAAGTAAAACAATATAGGTTTTAGTGTTGACTGACCCTAAATTAAATTGATTTTCCATAAAGAAACCTGTAGATACACTACATTCAAAATCTGATATAATTTGTGTTTCATCTTGTTTCAACTTATCCATTGATTCCAAATCTTGTTTATGCTTTTGTGTTACACCACTTGTGTATCTGCGAGAAAAACACGCTCTCCAAAACCAACGTAATAATTCCCTTCTCTGTTTATCAGTATAAAGAACTCCATTTTTTTTGTCCGTAGCAAAAAAGCGTGTTAGACTCACAATCATAGATGTGTAAGGCATAACCTTTATGGATTCTATATTTAGTTCTTTTTGAAGAAAATCAATAGTACCTTTTATTCCCGTCTTAATTTTTTCAAAGTTTCCCCTTACTTCTTCCCCATTTAAAGACATGATAGATTGTGGAGAAGCTTCGCCCAAAATTACACCACTGCAACATTTTAAAAGTAAATCCTTATCCTCTGAAATATCACCAAATCCAAATACCTCTAACTCATCAACTAAGTTATCAATCTCATCTTGTAAATCAAACTCTGAACTCCACGACCAAGCCGTTAAAAGTTGGAATGTGTCTAACTCTGTTCCAGCTCTGTTGATTCTTTCAAAAACTATTGCTACTTTGCCCTTATCCTCAGTTTCTATTTCTTGTACAGGGATCATAACTTCTTTAAATCTTTCTTGAATTTTATCAATAACCTCAATAAATTCTTCATTAATCTCTGATGTAGCTCTTCTATACTTGACGGAGTCGAACATTGCACTCATTGGAAAATGCCGATCTATATCAACTTCACTTTCCATAAGAGGAATAAAGATACTATCTTGCATATTTTCATCTGCTCTATAGTCAAAATAAATTTCTAACCAGTTATGGTTCATTTTTGTTGGTTCCAATAAATTCTGAAAAACTGTAAATAAAGAAGTTAACCTTTGTTGGCCATCTAAAACATATTTAATCGGATAATCTTTCTCCGGATCTGGCAAACTAAAATTCCCAAAGTCTTTCTCTATTTTTAATTTTTCGCTAGTTTTCCACAAGAATATATTACCAATAGGGATACCTTTATATAAACTGTCTAAAAGAAATGCAACTTGTTGAGATGTCCAAACATAGTTTCTTTGGAAGGATGGTATTCTTATTTCGCCAGATATCACTTTATTTATTATACTACGAATAGAAATCGATTCTGCCATAATTATTACCTCCTAGTAATGATTATTGAAATAATCACGAATAAAAATATCTATATAATCTAGTTTTACTATCTAATGGAACTTTTATATAATAACAAGAAACATTTTACATGTCATCAATAAAAAAATTCTCACTGGTTTAGATTGGAACTAAAACAGTGAGAATAAGTTTTCCATTTAAATTAACACTCTTCCGGCGTACCGGTATTCGTGGCTGTTCTGAACGAAGAACCGCATCCGCATGAAGCAATCGCGTTCGGATTGTCAATCGTGAAACCGCCGCCCATTAGTGATTGTTTGAAATCAATGATGGTGCCGTTCATGATGTCAAGGCTTTCGGAGTCGACAAGGACCTTGATGCCCTGCTGTTCGAACTGCGTGTCTTTCTCAGAAACTTCATGGTCAAAGCCCATGCCGTATGAAAGACCGCTGCAGCCGCCGCCTTTTACGCCCACTCGTAGGAACGCATTTTCTTCTTCATGTTCTTTCATCATATCTTTAATCTGCAATGCAGCAGCTTCTGTAATCGTTACTGGTGTACTCACGATCATCCCTCCTTTTGACTGGATGTTTCTTTTCAATTATAAACGTGATGTTGCCTTTTCTCAAATAAATGGTTTAGAGATAGAATGTGCCGTCACAAATTGTTTCAGCAGGTCCTGTCATCAGCACATGGTCATTGTCTTTCCAGCGAATGATGAGGTCTCCGCCAGCTAGATGAACGGTCATATCCGTTTCTTTTTTCGCATGTCCATTGACAATCGTTGATACAGCCGCAGCACATGCTCCTGTTCCGCACGCTTGCGTAATCCCTGATCCTCTTTCCCACACGCGGAAATGCAGTTCCGTTTCACTGACACGTTCCACAAATTCTACATTGACGCCTTCTGGAAACATGTCATGCTTTTCAATGATTGGCCCAAGCGAATCGAGGGGCGCCTGTTCAATGTCTTCTAAATAGAAAACAATATGGGGATTCCCCATTGAAACAGCTGTTCCATTTAAGGTCGTCGTGCCAAAATCAAGCGGTTCATTAATCGTTGTACTGGCCGGTTCACCAAGCATCGGCATCGCTTCTTTTTCAAAACGAGGTTTCCCCATATCTACTGTCACTAACTGAACGTGACCATCCTGCACATGAACGGTCGCCTCAACGAGTCCTGACAATGTCTCAATCTTAAACGTTGTGTCTGTTACGATTTGATGCTCATACACATATTTTGCAACGCAACGCAGACCGTTACCGCAGTTTTTCCCCTCTGATCCATCATTGTTGAAAATGCGCATCTTCACAGGCGCAACATCTGATGGGCAAATGAGGATCATTCCGTCTGAACCGATACCTGTATAAACAGAAGAAACGCGGATCGCTATCTCTGACAGCTGCTCTTCTGGAAGCTGTTCCTTCATCTGATTGACGTATATATAATTGTTTCCTAGTCCGTGCATTTTCGTGAATTGAAATGATGTCATGAGCGTCCTCCAAAAATGTTGTTTCTTTATAGTATAAAAGGAGTCGATTCAGGAGACAATCTTATCATCCCCCGTTTTTCATACATAGAAGCTCTTTGCTGCCATGGCAAAGGGCTTTTATTATGCATATGCCTCTTTTCTCTCGTGTGATGCTTCATTTTGATGATATTTTATTAGCATAACATATTGGATGCGCTTTCTACATTTTCTCCTGAAAAATGGAAACTGAATATATGAAAAAAATGCACCTCATGACCCATGTGGTGCATTTAAAACATGTCGTTTTCCTCTATAAAAGCATAAATACGCTCAACTAGCTGCTCTGCATTTTCTCCAGAAACAAATTCTCCATTCACAAGGGCAAATGGGGAGTCCATACATTTGCCGCAGTAGCTTAAACAACCGTATTCCATTACATCTAAGTTTGGGTCTTTTTCAAGTTTCTCTTTTGCTTCTTGAGACCCTTGTGCAAGATTACTTACACAAAATTCGATCAGTGGAAACACTGTGCTTCACCTCACATTTGCCTTACTATCCTACCGAAATTCCTTCTATTAGTCAAAACATGAGCTTCAATAAATCGTTACGCCTATTCCCCGTAAAATGTTTTACTATTTAGGACTAAGTAATGAATATGTAGGTTATTTTGAAACAATTATTGTGGTTTCACAGTAAATTCGATATAATTTTATTTGGTATTTTAACTTAAAGTTTTTTAGTATAAGTGTTTTTCAATGTCTAGGGGGAAAAGGAGAATCGTCATGAAAAATTTAGTCTTGATCGGCGGAGGTTACGGGAATATGCGGGTTCTCCACCGCTTATTGCCAAATCAATTACCTGATGATGTTACTATCACATTAATTGATCGAAATCCTTACCACTGTTTAAAAACAGAATATTATGCACTTGCTGCTGGAACGATCTCTGATCATCACATTCGAGTATCTTTTCCAGAGCATCCAAAGCTGGATATTCAATACGGGGAAGTAGAAAAAATTGATATTGAAAACAAACAGATCTTATTTAGCGACCGTGAACCGATTCCATATGATGATACGGTAATCGGACTCGGCTGTGAGGACAAGTATCACAATGTCCCTGGTGCGAAAGAACATACATACAGCATTCAAACCATTGATCAGTCAAGACATACGTATAACAAATTAAACAATTTGAGTGCAGGTGCAACGGTTGGTATCGTCGGTGCTGGACTTAGCGGGGTAGAGCTGGCCAGTGAACTGCGTGAAAGCCGTTCTGATTTAAACATCATTCTTTTTGACCGCGGAGAACTGATTCTTTCCAGTTTCCCAAAAAGATTAAGTTTATATGTACAAAAATGGTTTGAAGAAAATGATGTAAAGATCATTAATTGCGCCAATATTACGAAGGTTGAAGAAGGAGTTGTGTACAACCATGACGATGCCATTGAAGCAGATGTCATCGTGTGGACAGCAGGAATTCAGCCAAGTAAAGTCGTGCGAGATATGGATGTTGAAAAAGACGCCCAAGGCCGTGTCGTCTTAACTCCTCATCACAATCTCCCTGGAGATGAGCATGTCTATGTCGTAGGTGACTGCGCAAGCTTGCCGCACGCACCAAGTGCACAGCTTGCCGAGGCACAGGCAGAGCAAATTGTGCAATCTCTACAGAAACGCTGGAAGAACGAGCCGCTTCCTGAGGCTTACCCGCAGTTTAAGTTAAAAGGCGTACTCGGCTCTTTAGGGAAAAAAGCCGGCTTTGGCTTAGTAGCGGATCGCCCGCTTGTTGGTCGTGTTCCAAGACTCTTAAAATCTGGACTTCTTTGGATGTATAAGCATCACAATGGATAAAATGATGTGAATTTTTTCTCAAAGCTCCTTCTAATGAAGGAGCTTTTATTATGAAACGGCATGTGCCGATGGATGGTTCACTTTGATAGGAGCAAGCGCAAGGATGCAGTCTTTACGAAACGTTCTGATCGTCTTCTTCGATAAACAATACGCTTGTATGAACTGTTCAGTTTGACGATGTACAATGATTTTTCGTTTCGAGCACTCTCCATTTTTCTTCATATAAATCATATCAATCGGTATTTGTTGATGAAGAGATTGTTTTAGTAAATAATTCATGATGCTCACGCTCCTTTCCTCTCATTATATAAGAACAAACGTTCTAAATCAACCTAAAAAAAGGAACGTATGTTCGATTTATTTTTCTAAAAAAAGAACAGCTCATTCACTGCTCTCTTCGTACCCGTATTTCTCCATTTCTTGATAAATATCTTTTAATTTCGGATTGCCCTCTCCTACAATTTGATCCTCAACAAGGACAAGCGGATAAAAGAATTCATCATCAAGAATTCTTTCAGATAATTCTTTTTGGCGTTCGTTTTCAGGCGGGTGCTCAATATCGATATATGTGATGCGAAACGGCTGATTTGGATATTTTCGTTTTAATGCTGCATCTAACCACTCAAATGTATCTTTTGAAGAAGGCAGATTCACGCAGCTAGCGCACAGGACATCTCTTCCATATACATAAAGATCAACGGTTTTGTTCATTTGACAAGCCCCCTATTCTTTCTTTATTTTAGCTGAATTTTCTGTATGAAAAAAGTCAAAATCACTTTTTGTTTCAAGATGAGATTGTGCTATAATGAGAAGGAAACTTTGAAACCAATCAATAGATTTTTATCGTCCAGATGAATATAATGGTGATATGTTGTGAAAGGAGCGATTATATCTAATGACTGAAGTCGAAATGAAAGACCAAGTACAGGAAGTACTGGACAAACTTCGTCCATTTCTATTACGTGATGGTGGAGACTGTGAGCTTGTAGACATTGAAGATGGCATTGTGAAATTACGCCTTCTTGGTGCATGCGGCAGCTGCCCAAGTTCAACCATTACATTGAAAGCCGGTATTGAGCGCGCATTATTAGAAGAAGTACCTGGCGTTGTAGAAGTTGAACAGGTTTTCTAATTCATATATGACATGAAAACGGCCCTTACTGGGCCGTTTTTTAATTAGGATAACTTCTCTCTAAACCATTCTTGAATAAAGGTCAGTCTTTGAATACGCTGCCCAGGGTGGCCGCTTCTCGATAAATCATGAGAAGCCTTCGGGAATTTGACTAATCTCGTGTCTTTTCCAAGCTCCTTCAATGCCACAAAAAGCTGTTCTCCTTGATCAACTGGGCAACGGTAGTCTTCATCACTGTGCAGGATGAGAAGCGGTGTATTCACCTGTTTTACATACTTTAGCGGCGAACGATCCCATAGCTTATCAACAGAGTCATAAATATCCCCATCAATCTGCCATTTTGTAAAGAAATAACCGATATCACTGATGCCATAAAAGCTAATCCAGTTCGAGATGGAACGCTGTGTAACAGCTGCACGGAAACGGTCTGTCTGTCCGACAATCCAGTTGGTCATAAAACCGCCATAGCTGCCGCCTGTTACGCCAAGCCTTGTTTCATCAAGAAAGTCATAGGCTTCGAGCACATGATCAACAGCCAGCATGACATCCTCATAATCAACATCACCATAGCTGCCTCTTACCCGGTCTGTAAACATCTGTCCGTATCCATGACTGCCATGAGGATTGATATACACAATCGCATACCCTTCAGCGGCAAGCATTTGAAATTCATGAAAATACGTATGACCGTACATCGCATGCGGCCCGCCATGAATTTCTAAGATTAGTGGATATGTCTTCCCCTCTTCCATCTGAGCAGGCTTCATCAACCAGCCATGTACAACGTCTCCTTCTTTTGACTGGAAAGAAATTGGTTCAGGTTCGGATATGACATGTTCCTTTAGAAAGTCATCATGCTCAAACGTGATTTGCTTGAGTGAGGATTCCCCTAAAGTCAGCTCATACAGCTCACTAGGCGAGACAGGTGAAAGACGGCTGATCAGTATTTTTGATTCGTCTGGATGAAGACTGAAATTCGTCACATGTTCTGCCTCTAAACGAACGGGATAGGCTAAACCTTCAATAGAGAAATAATAAATTCCGGTACTCCCTTGATCAGAAACAAGCACATAAAACCCCTGACTATCCTTTGTCCATTGTGGAAGCTGATTGGCCTCACCCATAACACTATCCCCTGCCATACAGTTTCCTACATACATATCGAGCATTTCTGACAATTGAACGGTCTTTTTCTCCTTCAGGTCATGCAGCCACAATGACAGGATGGTCGCATTTTCAAATTCACGTTCGTGTCCAATGTACAAAAGGCTTTCTCCATTTGGAGAAAATGATACAGTCGTGTAAGCGCCTGTTGATTGGGTGATTTTCTTGGATGTACCGTCCTCTAAGGAAAGGAGACAGATATCACTTATGTAAAACGTCTGAGGATTTGATTGAATATACGCAAGCCACTTCCCGCAAGGAGAGATGACATGATTCACATGATGATGCGGCTCACTCGTAACCATCTCTACCTCGCCGGAACGGACATCGATTTTTACAATTTGCGTCAGACGCCCGTCTAAAAAGCCTCTGCCATCTGCTTTATAAGTCAAATCATCATATACGGCCGGAGCAAAGTCATCGCACTCTTCCTTTTTTTCATCATGAACAGATTCTTCTTGTTTTAATGAGACCGCTGCATAAATGAACGCTCCATCCGGTGAAAATACAGGATGAGAGACGCCGTAAGGAATATTCGTTAAGGTACGAATTCCGCCGCCATCGCTCTGAATGAGTGCGAGCTGAGGGACTTCCTTTGGCTTCTGCAAAATAAACGCAAGCTGCTTTCCGTCTTTTGACCATGTTGGTTGATGATGCTTTCCATCATCAAATGTCCATCGAGACAGCTCCCCTGTCTCTTCATCTCGAACCCATAAATGAATATTGTAATCATCCTTTTTTTCATTCACCGTTACTTTTGTAAAAACAGCCTTTTTTCCATCTGGTGAATAAACTGGATGAGAAACAGACACGATTTGTGTTAAATCCTCTGCTGTTATCAATTTCTTCATCAATTGATCTCCTCCTTTTATGTATCAAAAATAGTTCGCTTCTCTAAATAATAATCCCTGCTTTTGTTATGAAAAACAAGGATAAAAAAAGAACGTGCGTCTTCACAGCACGTTCTTCATTTGATTCACAGAATGATGCTCGACGACGACACCTTCTACCGGCACCGTCAGCACATCCACTTCACAATGCGGGAAATTTTGGGCAAGCTGCTTTTTCAGCGCTTCTCCCTTCCCTTTTTCCACTAATGTCAAAATAGTCGGCCCAGCACCACTTAATGCCGTTCCATACGCGCCTTTTAATGAAGCAACGTGCTCCACCTTTGACAACTCTGGGACAAGCATCGTGCGGTATGGCTGATGAAATAAATCTTTATTCATCATTTCCCCTACAAGCGGCCAGTTCTGCGTCATTAAGGCGGCGACAAGGACGTTACTCACTGCACTCGCACTCACTGCCTGTTTATAGGAAAAATCCTCTGGCAGGACATCACGGGCATCCTTTGTGAGCACTTCATAAAAAGGAATCACGACGACGACATCTACATCCACATGCTGCACTTTAACGGCATGTGTCTTGTCTTCTTCATGAAGACCGATGAGTAAACCACCGAATAAAGAGGCACCCGCATTATCTGGATGACCTTCTACCTCACTTGCAAAAAAGAGCTTCTGATCATCGGTCATCTTTAATTCAAGCAACTGATTGGCGAGCTCAATAGCGGCGACAATGGCAGCAGCGCTGCTGCCAAGCCCCCTTGCTAATGGAATATCACTCCACACTTTGACATGAACAGGCGGGAGTGTTTTTCCAAAGTCATCTGCGACCTTTTTAGCTGTTTGGTAGATCAGGTTATCGGTGCCTGATGGAATACCAGACACGACATCTGTTTCTGCTTCAAACAGCCAGCTATCATGGTCATAGACCGATAGCTTCAAATAGCGGCTGAGCGCCATTCCGACTGAGTCAAAGCCTGGTCCTAAGTTGGCAGTGCTTCCCGGTACTGTGATTGAAAAAAGCATGGAGGCGTTACTCATACGCGTGCGGCCTTTTCTAAATGTTCCAGAATTTGATCTTCATCTGCATCCAGTGTGACCGGTTTGATGTGTGAAATATCAATCGCCGTATTCGGATCTTTTAATCCGTTTCCTGTCAGTACAGCGACGACTTTACTGCCTGGCTTAATTTCTCCAGATTTCACTTGTTTGAGTACACCTGCAATTGATGCACAAGAGCCTGGCTCTGCAAACACACCTTCTTCACGTGCGATCAATTGATAGGCATGAAGAATTTCTTCATCTGTCACTTCATCAATTTTCCCGTTTGACTCATCTGCCGCTGCTACAGCTTGCTTCCAGCTTGCAGGGTTTCCGATGCGAATGGCTGTTGCGACTGTTTCTGGCTGCTCAATGACTTCATTTCTAACGATGGCTGCAGCTCCTTCTGCTTCAAAACCACGCATGACTGGCAGTCCCGTGCCTTTTTTCTCATGATATTCTTTGAAGCCTTTCCAGTACGCTGTAATATTCCCCGCATTTCCAACAGGAATCGCCAGTACGTCCGGTGCGGAGCCTAGCTGCTCACAGATTTCAAATGCCGCTGTTTTTTGTCCTTCAATTCGATATGGATTGACGGAGTTAACAAGTGCAATCGGTGCTTTTTCACAGATGCTGCGGACAATTTTCAGCGCATCATCAAAGTTGCCGTCAATGGCAATGATCTCTGCTCCGTACATGACAGCCTGCGCCAGCTTACCGAAGGCAATTTTTCCATCTGGAATGATGACAATACATTTCATATCAGCGCGCGCCGCATAAGCTGCTGCTGCTGCAGACGTATTCCCTGTCGATGCACACATGATCGTATCATTGCCTTCTTCTTTTGCCTTTGCGACGGCCATGACCATCCCGCGATCCTTAAAAGAACCTGTAGGGTTGACGCCTTCTGTTTTCACATGAAGTTCAATCCCAAGCTTTTCAGATAGCTTTGCGAGATGAATCAGCGGTGTGTTTCCTTCATTTAATGTTAGTTTAGGTGTGTGTTCGTTTACTGGTAAAAATTCTTGAAATTCTTCAATGAGTCCATTCCACTTCATCAGCTTAAACCGTTCCCTTCTACTCGGTACGTGCTCTTCACTTGAACCACCACGTCGAGATCGTTTAATGTTTGCAGGATATTTGAGAAATCTTCTTCTGATGTCTGATGTGTAATAATCACAATTTCAGCAAGCTCATCATGCCCTTTGACAGGAAGCTGAAGGATCTTTTCAAAGCTGATGCCTCTTTCAGAAAAAATCGATGTAATGCGGGAGAAAGCCCCGACTTGATCTCTCACATGTATTCTTAAAAATTGCTGAGCAAATACTTCGGATGATGATTTGATTTTCTTCTCAAATTGCGGTGCAATAAATCCACTGCCATTCACACCAAGACGCATGTTTTTCATAACAGCGACTAAATCTGAGACTACAGCTGTTGCCGTTGGCAGACTGCCTGCTCCAGGTCCGTAAAACATCGTTTCTCCGACAGCACTTCCGTAAACATAGACAGCATTAAATTCATTGTTGACGGAAGATAACGGGTGATGATCAGGAAGTAAAGTTGGCTGTACGCTGACCTCCACTTTCTCTCCGTCTCTTTGGGCAATTCCAATCAGCTTCATTGTATAGCCAAAACGTTTACTGAAATTAATGTCCTCGTCCGAGATGTCAGAGATGCCTTTCACTTTCACATCCTCTAAGTCTACATTCATGGAAAAGCCGAGTCTTGCCAGGATGGCCATCTTTCTTGCCGCATCTAGCCCTTCTACGTCCGCCGTCGGATCTGCTTCTGCAAAGCCAAGATCCTGTGCTTCTTTTAATACATCTTCATACGCACTTTTATCGACATTCATTTTTGTTAAAATAAAGTTCGTTGTCCCGTTCACGATTCCCATCATTTTTGTGATGCGGTCAGAGGCTAAACCTTCCTCTAGTGTACGCAAAATCGGAATCCCACCTGCGACACTCGCTTCATAGTAAAGGTCACAGCCGTTTTCTTTTGCTACATGTAAAAGCTCTGTGCCGTATAGCGCCATTAAATCCTTATTGGCTGTAATGACATGCTTCTTCTCATTTAGTGCATCTATTAAATATTGTTTTGTCTCTTCAATGCCGCCCATCACTTCAATAATGACGTCGATCTCTGGATCTCGAATCACATCGTATACTTCAGTTGTGAAGACCTCTCTTGCCACATCCACATCTCTTTTTTTATCGGGATTGCTCACAAGCACTTTTTGTATTAATACCGGACAGCCGATCTGGTGCATTAATTTATCCTGATGATCTTGAATAATCTTAACGACACCGCTCCCCACTGTTCCTAATCCTAGTAGTCCAACTCGAATTGCCTTCACCTGAAATTCCACCTTTCTCCGTAAATGTCCTCTCTAAAAAGACATTTGTTAACCTAACACAGACATTCAATGTACACACATTATAAAGGGGTATCCTCATTTTGACAAGGTAATAAAATAAGAGAATATGAGAATGAAACCGCTTAACAGCTATTTATATCAAGATTCTATATTTTCAAAATATTTTTGTGAGAAAAGCTCCCGAAGCCGGGAAGCTTGAGATTACGCCTGAACTGGCGTTTTGGCTTGCTGATCTTGCAGGACAAGCGCAATATTTTCAGCACATAAATGCATCATGTTTTTTCTCGTTTCAACACTTGCACTTCCGATATGAGGAAGCACTGTCACATTTGCTAATGTCGTTAGCGGGTGATCTGGGCTGACTGGCTCCTTGCTAAATACATCCAGACCTGCTCCTGCAATTTTTCCTGTCGTGACAGCATCATATAAAGCATCTTCATCTACCGTCTGCCCTCTGGAAACGTTGATGAAGTAAGCCGTGTTCTTCATCTGCTCAAATGCTTTCTTATTAAACATTTCTTTCGTTTCAGGCGTTAAAGGTGTCAAACAAACGATGAAATCAGACTGCGTAAGCAGCTCATCAAATGCGGCATAGGTCACACCTAGTTGCGCTTCTGCTTTTGGCTTTCTTGAACGATTATGATACAGAACATTCATATCAAAACCTTTTGCCCGCTTGGCCAGTGCGGTTCCAATACTGCCCATTCCGACAATCCCTAACGTTTTATGATGAACATCAGCACCAGCTAGAAGAAGCGGCCCCCAGCCTGTCCAGTTCCCATCCTTAATCCAATCACTCGCTTCGACAATTCGTCTTGCTGACGCCATCAAAAGCGCAAAGGCTAAATCAGCCGTCGATTCTGTTAAGACGTCCGGTGTATGACATACCGTGATCCCGTGCTTTTTAGCTGCCTTTAGATCAATATTGTCATAGCCGACCGCGAGATTCGCGACCACTTTTAGATTTGGAGCATTTGATAAAAGTGCCTCATCTACTTGATCTGACAGCATCGTGAGCAGCCCATCTGCTTGAGCCGCTTGTTTTTCTAACTCTTCTCTTGGACACGGCTCATCCTCGCTCGTCCACATGTCAATATGAGCGACTTCTTTTAATGGTGTAAGTGTTGTTTCATCAAGCTTTCTTGTGATATAAACATAAGGTTTCGTCAAGAAGAACACTCCTTTGGTTGATTTCTTTAAGCATAACGAAAAACGCCTCAAGAGAAAAGAGACGTTTCGTCTGTTCACTGAAACTTCAAATCAGCGGATTGATGAATCCATCCAACAGGAGGAATGAGATGCCCACCGCTGCGCATAGCACTCAATTCTTGAAACACCTTGAGAAAATATTCGTAGCGGTTCGCATCATTTAAAACATAATCTAATCGTTCTTCATAATAAGATTTTTCATTTTCTCCTGACATATAATAACCTTCGACAATTTCAAAATAATGAAGCGGAAACAGAAGACGGCTGTACAGCAGACGCTTTGAAAATGATGAAAGAGGCGTAACCTGCTCATATTGCTGCAAAAAGGAAAATCCCTCTTCAATTAAATCCTCCTTATGCTGGACAAAGGTTTCTCTTAAATATTCTGCGATGTCCCTTGTTGGATGATCAAATACCCAATCTACAGGTAAACGAAGCGGCTGCTCATGTGGCCAGGTCATACGTGAAAAGCGCTGATGACAAACAGTTCCTGAATCACATTCTTTTGGTTCATCATCAAGCTCTGTATCCACTAAATATTGAATGGCATTTTCCGTTAATCCGAGATAATACGGAAAGGATTCAATGAATTTCTTTTCAAATCGTTCAAGTGGTTTTTGATGCATTTGCTGCATCCAAAAGCCTTCCAGCTGGTCTAACCGTTTTGCCCATAATTCCTTCCAAGCTCCGACACGTTTTGTTTCAGACACCTCATAAGGAAACCCTCTCCCCCTGACATGAAAGGCCGCCAGCTCTGATGCGTGCTGAAATGAGCGGCTTGTAACCCGCGGTGCTGCCTTTAATAGAGCGTACAGTTCTTTTCCATGGGTAAAAGTCGGTTTCTCTTCGTTTGTTAATTCAAACACGGCAACGTATGGGTCACCGTCATTCAGTAAATACTGACTGATATGATAAAGCTCTGTGAGTTCTTCTTCTCGCAAATGAGACACGGGAACAATGATGAAGAGAGCTTTCGCCGTTTGAAAGCTCTGATAACTGCCATATGGCATAAATTGACGCACATCAATACCAAATGTGTGATAAATGGTTTCTTTCATGATTTCACCTGCGTTCATAAAATCAGTCTCTTATCATATCGTAGTCGCAGGTTGAGGGATTTATGAATACTATTTACTATCCGAAGCTATTTCACACGTTGTGGACAAATTACGAGGATTGGGTGAGGAACATGCCGCATCATCATGAGATGAACGAAGTAGAAAAAACAGCAAGACGCCGTTTACAAGAACGAGGCGTAACCATTCAAGATATAGCAGACCTTGTCTTCTTTTTACAGGAAAAATATCATCCTGGCTTAGACATGACAGAGTGCATCCACAATGTGGAACGTGTCATCGCAAAACGTGAAGTCCAAAATGCCATCTTAACAGGCGTTGAACTAGATGTTCTCGCTGAGCAAAAAAAGCTGACAGAACCGCTGCAATCCATTCTTGAAACAGATGAAAGTCTATATGGGGTTGATGAAATTTTATCCTTTGCCATCGTTAATATTTATGGCTCCATCGGCTTTACGAATTACGGATATATCGACAAAGAAAAACCAGGGATTCTTGGAAAACTCAACGATAAATCCTCAGGCGAATGCCACACCTTTTTAGATGACATTGTCGGTGCTATTGCTGCGGCAGCATCAAGCAGACTGGCACATAGTGCGAGAAATGCAGAATAAAACACAAAAGAGGACGTGCGTCTGACGCTTGTCCTCTTTTCATTAAGATAATCGTTCAATCCACTCAGATAATGAATCCATGACATAGGTTGGCTGTTTGTCATATTTCTGAAGCAGCTCTTTTGTCGTGACGCCTGTATGGACAAGCAGTGTATCCATCCCTGCATTCATCCCTGCCATAATATCGGTATCATAGTTATCGCCCACCATGAGCGTCTCTGACACATCTGTCCCGAGCACCCGCATGGCCTGTTCCATAATGATAGACTCTGGCTTCCCGATAAATGTTGGCTGCACTGTTGTCGTAACCGTCAACACAGATGTTAACGATCCATTTCCAGGTAACAGCCCTCTTTCTGTCGGAATGGCAATATCTCCATTTGTTGAAACAAATTGTGCACCTTGACGGATCGCAATGGCTCCTACCGCTAGTTTTTCATATGTAATACCGCGGTCTATTCCAACGACAACGAAATCAGCGTCTTCTTGACCAAACGACAAGCCTTTTTCTTCGATGGCCTGCTTAATTCCTTCTTCTCCGATCACATACACCGAGGCATCTTTCTTTTGTTCTGCGATATAGTTTGCCGTCGCCATACTGGTTGTAAAGACTTGTTCTTCCGTTGCTGGAATATCGAATGAAACCAGTTTTTCTGCTACTTGCTTCGGCGTGCGTGAAGAGTTATTCGTGACAAACAAATAAGGGATGTTCAACTCATTTAACTTGTGAACAAATTGCCCCGCCTCTTCGATCTTTTCTGTTCCTTTATACATCGTCCCGTCTAAATCAATTAAATAGCCTTTGTATTTCATGCTGCTTACAACTCCAATGGTTTATTTAAACGCTGATACTGGTCCAAGCTCCTGCTCCAAGTAAGTGCGAATTCGATTCGGGAAGACTTGCAGCGCCTGTTCTACCTCACTGATGACCTGCAACAAATCGTGATGAACCACTTCTTGGTATTGCTGAACAAGTGTTTTACGGCACGAGACCAGTTTTTTCAGGTGAGTGCCTTCTTCTGTTGGTACAACTTTTTCGTCCACAAGAATATCCATGATGTCGTCATAGCTTCCTGGGTCCCGCATGATAAAGCCGTCAATCATATCATTTCCTGTATCAAGAATACATTCGACGAGCAAATGAACAATTCGTTCCAGCGCTTTTTTTTCTAAAGGGCTTGACCATGTTTGATGACTGCGCATCAAATTATATTGCTCCTCAAAAAAACGTAATGTCTCTTCAATCTTCTTTCTGTCTACGAAATACATCATGACGCTCCCCTTTGCGTTATTTTCTAATCCGCTTTAAGACAAAATAGGCACAGCCAAAATTACAGTATTCATAAATGTATTCATCGAGTGTACTGATTTTTGTATCGAATGTGGCCTTTTGGTTTTGGTCATCAAAGAACCCCTTCAGCCTAAGCTGGTTATAGCCCCAATCCCCCACAATATAATCATACTTATTTAAAATATCTGAGTACCTTGCTTTAAACGCTTCCTCATCAAAGCCGTCTTTGATTTCTCTGACAAGATCAAAGGTAGCATTCTGAATGACGATCATCTTCTCACCTCTTTTTAAACGATCCACCTTTAATGATAATTCATTGGAACAACTCCATCAATTGCTAAAGCATGTTTTTTCCGATTTAGCCGAAGCTAAAGAAAAAAGGAGGTCACATTTATGATGAAACAACTGACAGCCACTATTCTCCTATGCATGCTTTTAGGCGGGTGCGGCTTTCAATCAGGTATGAACCGGCAAGTGGATGAAGATTCTTCCAGCAAGACAATTCGCCTGTCTGATCGTCATGAAGGAAATAATTCCAACATGCCAGAAGCAGATACGAATCGAGCAGGCTATGTTCGTTATCAGCGCCAGCAAGTAACCGATCAGAAGGAAAGAACCCCTGCTTTAAATCGTGAGCACCTTGCCCACGTGATTACAAGTTTAGCCATCCAGCTGCCAAATATAAAGGATGCAGCAACACTTGTCACAGACGAGGATGCCCTCATTGTGTATCGAACAGGCAACAAAAACCGAGATGAATCAGCCGATCAAGTGAAAAAAACAGCGGTTTCTGTTCTCCCTCGTTATTATCATGTGTACGTCTCTGATAACCCAGAGCACTTTCAATCCATTGCCAATTTTTCACGTCTTCAAACCAATTCACGTGATTTTGATCAAATTTTAACGAAAACGATTCAACAAATGAAATACTCTCCTCAAGGCGGAGATATTTCAACGAAAGAAGATGCCAATGGCATGACGAATTCCGATCGGACCATGAGACGAAACGCACCTTACGGCCAAAATTAATACGAGAAAAAACGCCAGAGAGCTCTGGCGTTTTCTTTGTTATGCTTGCGCCTGACGCTTCTTAGACGCTTCGTTTACTTGTTCGTCTGCATGATAAGAAGAACGGACAAGCGGTCCAGCTTCACAGTGGCTAAAGCCTTTTGACATGGCAATTTCCTTCAGCTCTGCAAACTCATCTGGATGGTAGTATTTTTGCACTTTCAAATGCTTTTTCGAAGGTTGTAAATACTGACCAATTGCCATGATGTCAACGTTATTGGCAAGAAGATCATCCATGACTTCAATGATTTCTTCCTTCGTTTCACCAAGTCCAATCATAATGCTTGATTTCGTTGGAATGTCAGGCTGCATTTCTTTTGCACGACGCAAGAATTCCAATGAACGATCGTATGTAGCCCGTGCACGAACTCTTGGTGTTAACCTGCGTACTGTTTCAATATTGTGATTTAAAATATCAGGGCGTGTATCCATTAACGTTTTCAAATTATCATAATTGCCACCCATGTCTGAAGGGAGAACTTCAATTGTTGTGAATGGACTTTTTCTTCTAATGGCACGAACAGTTTCAGCAAATACGCCTGCTCCGCCATCTTTTTGGTCATCCCTTGCAACCGCTGTTATAACAGCGTGCTTTAAATTCATCAAAGCCACTGAATCCGCCACGCGTTCTGGCTCTTGCAAGTCTAACTCAGTAGGAAGTCCGGTTTTCACCGCACAGAAACGGCATGCGCGCGTACAAACAGATCCGAGGATCATAAATGTAGCAGTTCTTCTCACTGCCCAGCATTCGTGAATATTCGGACATTTCGCTTCCTCACAAACGGTATGCAGGTTGTTTTCCCGCATCATTTTTTTCAAACCGGTATAGTTTTCATTCGTATTCAGCTTAATTTTAAGCCAGTCCGGTTTTCTTACGTGCTCTTCCTTCTTTGCCAATTCCATCATCTCCATATGAATTCGTTAAAGGTGCATATACAATCATCTTCCTGCTATATACGATGGATGCAGCTGTTGCCGCAAAAAATTGAATCTTCGGCCTAAGGCCTTTTCTTTAGACACTTTAACATAGTACAGATTGAACAACAAGGGAATGAGCTGCAAAAATACCCAAAAGACTCCTAAAATAACAGAAGAAAATTACTAACATTTTCTTCTTATGAAATAACGTGATCAAACCACACTAAACGGTAGAAGAGATGTTCGAAGAAAGGAGATGGACGTTTGTGAAAGTGGTTTTAGCGATCATCATCGCTCTTTCAATGATTCCCGCATCAGTCCATGCACAAGGGGCAAACAAACAGCCCGATGAATTAAAACAGCGAATGGCACTGTATGAAAAGATCGCCATCACCACACAGGTCCCGTGGTATGTACTTGCTGCGGTTGATCAGTATGAACACAATATACGCAAAAGCAGAAGAGATTTACCAAAACAAACAGGTGTGATTGGTATCTACATTCCCCGGGAAATGTGGATAGGACCAGAAAATCCCAATAAGCAGGATACCTCTCCATTAAGCATTAAAGTGTTTGACGGTATTGGGCTTGATGGTAATGGGGATGGAAAAGCGGAAATCGATAACGATGAAGATGTCCTGTTCACGTTTGCTCAATACTTGCTCCATTACGGCAGCAGCATCGATCAATTAAAAATTGCGCTGTGGGATTATTACGGACGTGATCAAACCGTTGGAATCATTTCATCTTTTATGAAGCTCTATAAGCATTACGGCCATCTTGACCTTGGAAAGCATGCGTTTCCTCTTCCGGTTGGCGCTGACTACAGCTACAGGAGTACATGGGGTGATGCGAGAGGCTTTGGAGGCAGAAGAATTCATGAGGGCACTGATCTTTTTGCTCATTACGGTCTTCCTGTTCGTGCGACATCGTACGGCGTGATTGAAATGAAAGGCTGGAATCGCTTTGGCGGCTGGCGGATCGGCATTCGAGATATTCATAATCATTATCATTATTTCGCCCACTTAAATGGCTTTGCAAAAGGACTCAAAGCTGGGCAGATTGTAGAACCTGGTCAAGTCATCGGATCAGTCGGAAGCTCCGGTTACGGTCCACCTGGCACAGCAGGAAAATTCCCGCCACACCTTCATTATGGCATGTATAAAGACAATGGACGAACTGAATGGTCGTTTGATCCTTACCCTCATTTAAGGGCGTGGGAAAGAGCCGAACGGAAACGTCGATAAATAAAAGGAGAAGTTTAGCGATACCGCTTGCTTCTCCTTTTAATATGTATCAACATTTCCCCGGTCATCACTTGTCTACTGTTACTGCTTATGCTTCTCTTTCAATCCTAAAACTAAAAAAAGAATACCCATGATGAAAAAAAGGAGATACACAACTGTTACTTCGAGTGGAATCATGTCAAACATCCCTCTAAATAAGTCGACACTCAAACTGTCACTCCCAGCTAATAATATCGATGCTGACATATATTTAGCACTAAATACAATGGCAAATACCAAAAAACAAAATCCGCTTACATGAATTTTCTTCATATCAATCAAATCCTCCTCTCATTTTCACAACAGACGATCGTGAAAAATCAGTCTTCAGGATAGCTTTCACTATTCAGAAAAGGAAAACAATGAACATTTATCATGGCACGTGATCCGTATGGAATCAAGTGGTTAATTAGGATAAGATGAACAGATCACATGAAAAAAAGTCTAAGCATGGCAACCAATGAAAGATTACTTCACAAAGAGTTAGGGGGTTGTTTTTTGAAAAGAGGAATGACCTTTACCATTCCAAATGAATACGGAGTCTTCCTTGGAGAAGTGCTAAAACCGATCGACATCACCAAATTCAGCTGGCGAATCGATACCGAAGACTCGAATATACTAGTTGATGGCGAAAAAGATGAAGAACTTTTTCCTGAAGGTAAAACAGAAATGGACGGTATAGAACTCAAACACCTCATTGAAAACAAGACGTATTATATGATTTTCGCCGATTTACAAGCATATCCAAAAGGGCCATTGTCTCATATTAAGACCTATGAAGAATTTATTGAAAGCCAATGCGAGCTTGTTCTTTTAGTGACCGATTGCTCCTATGTCACGATCTATTGCAAAAATAAGGGAACACTCGAATGGCTATACAAGAATGCAGTTGAATGTGGATTTGAAGACGTGACCTATATCACCGATGAAAATGATGCAAGGACAAGACTGTCTGTTTCGTAACAACAAAACGTTCATCACAAAAACACTATATGCAATCACAGCGTATGAAAAAAACAGCCCAATTCGTCCATTGGGCTGTTATTCTTTCTTCTCCTTTTTTTCTGGCAGAACAATCGATGGAGCGCCTGAATTTGTTCCGCTGCCATTATAATAATCTGGGACATCTCCTTGAACGGCTTGAATGGAGACAGGCACGGAGTTTTTGACGACGATGGTTTCTGAGGCGAATGGGATGATGACTCTCACCTTCACCTCAATGAGCACACTAATATCAATCAAGGCATTGTTGATGCCATAAGGCTTAATGTTTTTTTCAACGTCCGTATGCGGGTCACCAATGACACTGAATCGTACAGGCACTTTTGGTCCTAGGTTGGCGATAAGTGCATTTCCGGACGCTTGCCCAAGCGGAATGTTATATATAATGCCGTCATGTCCATCTGTTTGATCCTTTAATGCTTCTTTTGCCTCTTTTTGAAAATTCCCCTTTTCAATGTCCTCTAGATTTTTTTGAAGGTGACGTGACAGGTCAGCCATTGCTTTCGATGTTGCTTGCGCATTGAAGTCGATAGTTGTCACTTTTCCGTTCTCACTGGTATTCATCACAACCATATCCTTCATATTCTCCTGATCATCTGCAAAATCCTGAACAGAATATTGGATAAGATGATTGGCGATTCGTTCTGTTTCTAGTTCAGCAATGTGAATCAACGTTGGTTTAATGGAACGATTGATGAAGAATAGGCTAATGACAGTTGAGAGCACAAAAAATAATATGGCAAGCAGCATGACATAACGAAATGGCAGAGGGCCCTTTTTATAGGGGCGATAACGGCGGTTCAATCTCAATAAAAAATCCCCCCTTCTCCATTACAAGTGTATGCAGACAGGCGGGGGGATAGGAATCATCTGTTCATTTTATTTCACCATTTTTAATAATGCATCTCTTCCAATTGTGCCAGCATGAATGCCGAGCGACTCAGCGGCATATGTCACAGATTCTAAAGGTGCATCTAGCAATTGCTCGATGGTTCTTACACCGACTGCTCTTCCTGCGATGATTCCTCTATCTGCAAGCTTTTCATTTAGGAGCCCGACATCAAGTGCACCGCACATAATATAACCATGCTCATTTGTCACTGCCATGAAATTGGTCTTTGGCAGTTTGACGGTGACGGCTGTAAAGGAATGGCCATCAATTGTAATAGGTGTTAAATTCACCATATCCCTTCACTCCCTTCAACACAATCTATGTGAAGGGAGGGCAAGTGTTGTTAGGCTGAAGCGGATTTCACTTTGCATCCTTCAATCGCCAGCTCAGGACATCACGTAAAAATTCCGGCATAAAATATTCAATGTGTTCATGGTCACGTATATGAGGAAAAAGAGAGCCAAGTGTATACATATCCACTGTGCCAACTGTATAGGACACGTCCTCTTGGATCAGCTCGCCGTTTACATAGACCTCTTTTACTCGTTTGGCTTCGCCCTCTTCTAATGAATAAGTCAAACCGCTGTATAGCATTTTCCCCATCAGTTCGCCTCTAAATCCAAAGCCTTTGATGCGTAGCTGTTCCATTTTTTCTTCACAGCCACGAGACACTGTTTCGATCAATTGCTTCCCAGTAAGCTTCACCCGAATTGGATTAATGGGATGCGGGCATATCCGGTGAATGTCTTCTCTTGTGACGATGCCAGCCTCTAATGAATCAAGCACCATCCCAGCATTCATCATGCCGATATCTGCCTCGCACCATTCTTTAATGGCATCTGTTAAAAGTTGCGGAAGCTGAGAGTCATCAAACCACTTTGTTTCGAGCTTTGATTTAATGGATGTCACTTTTTCCTGCATGAGTGACTTCGCTCGTCTTTCTGCTTTCTGTAAAGTCGTGATCGCTTCATCGGATTCACTGATCAGCTGGTCCACTGATTGCACCGTCGCTTTTTTCTCGATGAGCTCGCTACTCGCTGTGTCAATGGTCAGCTCGACACAGCCAATATAATGCCCATACTTTTCAGCACATGCAAGAAGAACGCCATTATCCATCTCGCCCTGTTCTAAAAGATGATGCGTATGTGAGCCTAAGATGATGTCGATTTCCGGGAAGTCATGGGCTACCTCTCGATCATGGATGATGCCTAGATGGGAAAGTAGAACAATGACATCGGCTTGTCCTTTCACTTCTTGTAGCATCTCCCGTATGCTCTCAAATGGGTCTGTAATGTCCCAGCCCAGCTTTTCATAGACAGGTGTATACGCAATGGTCACCCCTAAGACGGCGATCTTCAGTCCATTTTTCAACGTGATCACTTCATAAGGCTTTGCCCACGATGGTCTTTTGCCTTTTTCAAATAAATTAGATAAAATCACCGGGAATTGCGCGTCTTTGTACAATTGGTCGAGCTGCTCATGAGGCAACGTAATGCCTTCATTATTACCAATTGTGACTCCATCATAGCCAAGCTGATTGAGAAGTTTGACATTCACTTTTCCATAATCCGCTTCTGATACAAGGTTTACTCGATCCATATGATCGCCAATATCAAATAAGAGCATCTGATCGTGAACTTGACGCTTTTCTTCAATATAAGCTGCGATTTTTGGCCAGTTTTCAAAGTGGCTGTGCAAGTCGTTTGTATGATATAACCATAGCTTCTGCAGCATGTTGATCTCTCCCTCAAGTTGTCACTGAACCGTATCGTTCAAATTGAAAGCCACAGCTCTCGTTTAACTAAATAAATCTAACTGCTTCGGGGATAAGCTTGAATACGTCAAATCCAGCAAATCAACCATTTGCTGGCCATTCGCTGCCGCATCTCCGCCTGAGTTATTATTAAATACGACATATACATCTTTCGATTGTTGATGCAGGATGTCGAGGTTCTTTTTCCATTCCTTTAGTTCAGCTTCATTATATAAATATAAGTAACGAACTTCACGCCAGTTCTCATGATCTGCCGGGTGAAGCCAACCTTGTTTATTTCTTCCGTGGAAACGGACCAATGTTTTGTCACGGTGTGTGGCTTTTATGACTGGCGGTATAGACCCTTCTCCGACTTGCGGTTCATCACAGACGGAATGAATCCACCCTTCTTTCTCCATAAAGGATAAGGTTTGTTCATAAAACTCGTCTGAAAACCAAGTTCGGTTTCGGAATTCGAGTGCACAAGGAATGTCCCCCATCTTCTCCTTACACCATCTTAAATAGTGGACGTGCTCCTTTTTGCAATCAAACCATGGTGGAAATTGAAACAGAACCATCGCCAGTTTCCCTGCTCGAATGAGAGGATTCAGTGAAAGAATAAAGGCATCAAACATTTCTTCCTTTGAAGCAAACGGGATCTCGCCTCTTTGATGCCCGGTCATTCCTTGATATGCTTTCACAACAAATTGAAAGGCGTCTGGCGTATCTTTTATCCATTTTTCATGGTTCCGCTCAGGCTGAACAGCATAAAAGCTTGCATCCAGTTCCACAATGGGAAACGTTGATGCGTAGTGAAACAGCTTTTGAGAGCTGCCGATTCTCGGCGGGTACAGACTGTCATGATCGCCCCAGCCAGTTAATCCGATATAAATCATCTATCTCACCTCTTGCCACTTGCTTGTCTAAACGGATTTTCCCATTGAAAGTCTTTGTTTCTTGGGATACCCATCTTTCTGAAAGAAATTCTTCTGTCTACAACATATCATATTTACTCATTTTTCTGAATGAAGATGACTGATGTGACGTGATTTTGCCCTGCCATCTTTTTTGTGATATTACATCACAACTTTCTATCTAAATTGAATGGAGCTGATAACATAAAATTGATATCAGAGACTTTGACAGCGATTGTCCATTTTTTTATTCATCTTCACCAAAGGCTTCAGCTCTAAAAAAAAGGAGAATGAGTGGATATGAACATTGTCGATCATCATGTTGAAGCATTGCAAAAAGTGGCCCAAAAAATTCATCAGCCTGTCTATTTGATCAATCAGTATGGACGTATTCTTTTCACCTCACCCCAAGGTATGACAAATCCAGATTGGATACAAATGCTCCGCTTGTTTCACAGTACGCAACAGCATTATTTTTCTATGGTTCATTCAAAAGAAAGCGTTTCTGTTTTTCCTATCTATATAAACGAACAAGCTTATGATTATTTAGTCGTTCCCGCCTTCATTCATCCTCAAGACGACATGGGGCTGCATTTGATAATTGAACAAGCTGTACATGCCATGTCCATTTCACGCATCAAACAACATGCCATCAAGCAATCGACAGAGCGAGCCAAAAATGAATGGTTTCGCAAATGGATGGAGGGGACGATTTCCTCAGAGCAAGATGTTGCCTGTCTGGCACGCATGTTTGGAGTAAACACAACGATTCCCTATTTATGTATCGTCTCTCAACTTGATCAGAACAGTCATTTCAGTTGTTTCCTTAAGCAGCAAACCCTTGTAGATGATGTGTTTGCTTTACTTGAAAGCACCCTTTCGCACTGTCCATTTCCCGCCTTTCTTTTTGTCAAAGGAGATATCAGCATCTTCCTTATAGAAGAGACTGGCGGCTGGCAGGCAATGAACAAATCGATCTGCTCTTTTTTAAAACAAATGCAGATCCTTATTAAACAGCATGTGAATGCCACCATTTCCTTTGGTGTAAGCTTAAGCGGTTATCTCATCACCGATCTGCCAAAAGGATTCAGTGAAGCTGCCCATGCTCTGCAATCAGGCCAGCTCTCATTACGAGCTGAATATATTCAGTTCTATCAAGCAAAAGATGTGTCAGATTTACTGAAGCTCATCCCACCAAAAGATTTAACAACATTCTATGAGCGGTACCTCCACCCATTATATGAACAATCACAAGTCGATCCAAACCTTCTCCACACCTTATCTGTTTATGTCGAAACACATTGCCATATTTCAGAAACAGCCAAACGTTTATCTGTTCATCGCAACACCGTGATATATCGACTGGAGAAATGTGAAGAACTGCTCCAGATCAGCCTAAAAGATCCTGATGCAACATTGCGTTTGCGATTAGCTTTGCGGATTCAAAAGCACCTTTCAGCCGATTCCAATTGAATCTTTTTTTCTTACGTCTCATATATTTTGGAGGAGAAATGTGAATGACAAGGAGTGGTGTCAAATGGATGAGGAGATTCGTCACATCCCGCAACCGATTCGAGACGATGGGGCCGGCGCAACCGATTTAGGCCCGCGAGACGTTCTGCGTGATATGGAGAACCCAGATATGTTCGTTCCCCCTAAAACGGATGCGGGGACGATTCCTAATTTAAAATTTTCATATTCTGATACACATATGCACTTGAATCATGGCGGCTGGTCGAGGGAAATTACCGAGCGAGAGCTGCCTGTTTCAACAACAATTGCTGGTGTGAACATGCGGCTTACGCGCGGAGGTGTTCGTGAGCTTCATTGGCATAAGCAGGCGGAATGGGCATATATGATTTTAGGCAAAGCCCGGATCACATCTGTAGATGCAGAAGGACGGAATATGATCGCTGATGTAGAAGAAGGAGACTTGTGGTATTTCCCACCCGGTATTCCGCACTCCATTCAAGGTCTTGAGGATGGCTGTGAGTTTCTTCTTGTGTTTGATGATGGTGCTTTTTCTGAATTTGATACGTTCACCATCACAGACTGGTTTGCTCATACACCAAAAGACATTCTTTCTGCTAATTTCGGCGTGCCAATCAAGCTGTTTGATCACATTCCACATAAACAACGCTATATGTTTCAAGGCTCTTCACCGGCATCCATTGAAAGCCAAACAGTCTCTGATCCATACGGCGCCATCAAACCGCCATTTACCCACCAGCTCCTTCGTCAAAAACCAATCGTGACCTCTGGTGGAACCGTGCGAATCGTCGACTCACGCAATTTTCCAGTATCTAAAACCATTGCTGCTGCACTTGTGGAGGTAAAACCTGGCGGGATGAGAGAAATGCACTGGCACCCGAATAATGATGAGTGGCAATACTATTTAACCGGTACAGCCAAAATGACGGTTTTTGGAGCAGGCGGGACAGCTCGCACCTTTAATTACAGAGCAGGTGATGTTGGTTATGTTCCTTTCGGGATGGGGCATTACATACAAAATATCGGGCAAACGAGCCTTTGGTTTCTAGAAATGTTTAAAAGCGATCGATTTGCTGATATTTCATTGAACCAATGGATGGCCTTAACCCCTCCTCAATTAGTGAAGGAGCATTTGCATGTAGACGATGCATTGATTCATGCGCTGCATAAAGAAAAATCACCAGTCGTGAAGTATGAGCGATGACGAAAAAAACCGATCCATGTGTGCTGATCGGTTTTTTCTATGCTGTCTTTACGATACGGCATGGGAATGTTGCTGCGCTTTTTTCGCCCATAAAATAGAAGCAATGAAACTCATACAAAGCACCAGCGTTCCAAACATAAATGGCAGCTCAATATTCACATCAAATAAAATACCCGCAAGACTTGGCCCGACAATATTTGCAAGGCTCATAAAGGAGGTATTAAGGCCGCCTGCTACCCCCTGCTGATTCCCTGCCATTTTAGATAGTAATGTATTGAGAGCTGGACGAACAAACGAGGTGGCTGATAAAAATAAAATGGAGCCCGTAAAAATTAGCCAAAAGGAAGGGGCAAAGCGGCAGGCGATCAGCATAAACGCCGCAGCTAAAAGGGCATAACGGACGACACGCATTTCGCCAAATCGTTTCACAAAGGTATTCACTAAAGCACCTTGAACGATGACACCCGCAAGTCCAGCTACCGTAATGACAAATGCAATATCCTTCGGTGTAAAGCCATGTTTTTGGTCCACATATAAGCCAAAGATCGATTCAAAATGAATGATTCCGAAATTCAAAACAAAGGCCAAGATAAACAAAAAACCGTATGGTGTTTTTAAAGCCTGAATCATCTGCGTAAAAGGATTGAAATGAAGCTCTTTATTCAATCGTGCTTCTTCCTGCTTTTCCTTTGTTAAAGTTTCAGGTAAGAACAAGAAAGACAACAGCGTCGACAGGGCTGCAAAGGAACCAGCGATGAGGAAAGGAAAAGCAATCCCAAACTCAACCAAATAGCCGCCTACGCCTGGTCCAATGACAAAGCCTAACGTCATTGCTGCACTAAATAGCCCCATTCCTTTCCCTCGATCCTTCTCACTTGTGATATCAGCGATGTATGCAAACATGGCGGGCATGAGTAAAGCTCCGGCAGCACCACCAAAAAACCGAGACACAAACAGCATCCAAAGCTGATCCGCAAATGCAAAAATAAACTGGGCAATCGTAAAGCCGGCAATCCCGGCAATAATCAATTTTCTGCGTCCAAATCGATCAGTCAGCGCTCCAGCGACGGGTGATAAAGCAAATTGTGTGAGGCCAGTTGCAGCAACGAGGAAACCAAGTGTTTTCCCAGTTGCGCCAAAGGCTTCAATATAACTTGGCATGACAGGAACGATCAGACCAAATCCAAGCATGGCAATAAAAATATTGAGCATCAAAATGTACAATCTGCCCATTTTTTTCATATTAAAACCTCTTTCTTTAAAATAAATGAAAATGATGACAAAAATGATAAGAACTTCTTCAGTATAGCGATATCGCTCTCTATAAGTCTAGTTTTTCAAAAAACAGCGTTTTTTCCCAAATAAAAAATACCCGCTGGTGGCGAGTATTTTGAGAATCCCTTTTTTATTCAGCTTGTTCATAGATGGAAAGAGCCGCCTGTAACCCAGCGCCACAATTGATAGCTGCTCCATACTTCATCAAGATGGCTTCAAGGCCTGCTAAAACAAATAGAATATTTTCCTTTCGGCAGCTATAGCCCATTGAGCCAATTCTCCATATCCGTCCTGCAAGAGGCCCAAATGAACTCGCAATTTCAATTCCAAAATGATGAAGAAGATCAGCCCGGACCGCTTCTCCGTCGATATCATTTGGAATGACGATACACGTCACGACCGGCATTTTGCAGTCTGGATCACCAAATAATTCAAGCCCCATCGCTTCAAGTCCTGCCATTAAAGCCTTTTCATGAAACAAGTGGCGTTGAAAACGTTCCTCCAGACCTTCTTCTAGCACAAGTCGAACCCCTTCTCTCAGTGCATAAAGCATCGTTGTCGCTTCTGTATGATGATTTAACCGCCTCGGGCTCCAATAATCTTGCAGCTGGCTTAGATCAAAGTAATTGCTTTTGATTGGAGAAATGTCTACCTGTTTTTGCAGTTCGTCCTGTGTTGCAATCCCTTTTTCTACTTTCTTTCTCGATTGTACGACGTCTGCCACTCGTTCATTATATGTGATCGGTGACATCCCTGATGGAACAGACAAGCATTTCTGCGAGCCCCCAATTGCCGCATCGATTTTCCATTCGTCTACCTTGACCTCGACACCACCAATTGTCGCCACAGCGTCTACAATAAAAAGCGCATCAAGCGCTCGGCATGCTTCACCAATTTTCTCAAGCGGCTGTATTCTTCCGGTAGATGTTTCACCATGAACCATCGCAACAATTTTCGGCTTGACTTGATGCATCTCTGCGATGATGTCGTCTTGCTTAAAAACCGTTCCCCATTCACATTCCATTGTATGTACCTCAGCACCATAGCGCTGTCCAATTTCAATCAGCAAATGACCGAAGCGTCCAAAGACCGGAACGAGCATCACATCTCCGGGCTCGATCACACTGGCAAGCACAGCTTCAAGTCCTGAGCGGGACGTCCCATCAATTGGATAAGCCCATTCATTTTCTGTTTGAAAAAGTGATCGTAATAAGGTCATCGTTTCATTCATGATCTCTGTAAATGCAGGATCAAATTGACCAAGAATTGGTGTACTCATCACTCGAAGGACTCTCGGATCTACTTCGACAGGTCCTGGTGTCATAATGGTTCTAGTAGGTGTGTGTAGTTCTTTCACGTTATCCATCCTCTCCCTTGCTGTGTCCATCCTTATATGCCCACTTATACAGCAATGCTGATAAAATAGCAATCTCTTTTCTTACGAATTGGTTACATAAAATTTACGATACATCCATTTATTTCTTTATGGCAATATGATAGAACTAAAGAGTATACATTCCCTATGAAGGAGGAAATAGAATGAAAAGATCTTTATTTGGAACTGTGGCCGCCGGAATCATGATTTTCGGTACATTTGCCGCTCCGCTGTCTCCCGCTGCAAATGCTCAAGGCTTTACTCTGAATGAACCGAGTCAAACCATCACCTTTTCCCCGTTACAGCTACAAACCGAAACATCTGCTCAACATGCGAAAACAACCGCTTCAAGTCAAATTGATTCCTATTACCAATCTGCTGCTGGCAAATCTGGACCTGCTCTTAAGAAAGCATTACACGATATTATTGATGATCATACGCAGCTATCCTACAGCCAGGTTTGGGATGCATTAAAGAAAACGGATGAAGATCCAAAAAATCCAAGCAATGTGCTCTTGCTCTATAGCGGTATCTCCAGGTCAAAGCAAGCAAATGGAGGAAACGTGGGACAGTGGAACCGGGAGCATGTGTGGGCTAAATCTCACGGCAATTTTGGGACGAGCCAGGGACCTGGTACAGATCTCCATCACCTTCGGGCAACAGACGTACAAACGAATAGCACACGAGGAAATTTAGATTTTGATATAGGCGGAAATGAATACAAGGGAGCGCCGGGCAACTTCTACGACAGCGACTCATTTGAACCTCATAGCCGGGTGAAAGGAGATGTAGCAAGAATGCTCTTTTATATGGCCGTCCGATATGAAGGCGATGACCGTTTCCCAGATTTAGAATTGAACAACAAAGTGAATAATGGAAGCGCCCCTCTTCACGGCAAAATGTCTGTCCTATTGAAATGGCACAAGCAAGATCCAGTCGATCAAATCGAACGGAATCGTAACGAAATCATCTATCAAACGTACCAGCACAATCGCAATCCTTTTATTGATCACCCTGAATGGGTAAGCGATATTTGGGAATAAAAAAGAGAGGCACTGCTATGAACAAGCAGTGCCTTTCTTTTTTTCAAGCGGACAGACGAGACAATAATCAAGACTTTCCGATTTCTTCTCAAGCTTATAATACATACAGCAAGTCTTTCGATTTGATGTGTCTAGCAAACTTTCATCTAAATTTAAGCTGTGCTGAAAAGGATTTTGCTTCACTCCGAAAAGATCACCCGATGCCTTCTTCAGAAACAAATAATCCTCCCGTACGCGCTCTTTCATTTTAGGCTCTTCCGTTTCTCGCATCATGCTACGGTAAAGAGAATTGATACGTACCGCTACATTTTCCCATAAAATCGAATACGGAAGTCTTGAAGTACGTTTCAATACATCTAAAAGAGGTGTGACACACTGCGTAAATAGCATGCGGACGACCTGCTCTCTCCACTCATGACGATCTCCTTCTAACTGAACAAATGAACAGAGCGTTTCATCTAGCTCAATTTTACGATCTTCTCTAAAGACACACGCCTCTGGTGAAAACCGGTAGACAGCATCATACATCGTCATCAAGTACAAAGTAGAACTAACAGCTAAATAGGCATAGCGTTTTGAAAACATGGACGCCGCCACTGCTATATTCGGTGCATGCATCGCTTCCTTTTCAGCTTCTAATAAACGTCTGATAGATGCTTCTGAAAAAAGCGCAGCAAGTGTGCGATCAGATGTCATTGGTCCATTTGTGATGTGTACCCCGAAATCAAGTAATTCTCTCTCAACCCACTCTGGCTTCATATCAAAACCCCCATCTTTCGTTTAACGATTTCGCTGTTGATATAACAAATAAATAAAGAACGGTGCACCAATTGCCGCCGTAAAAACACCTGCCGGGACATCTAACGGGAGAAAAGCCGTTCTCGCAACTAAGTCTGCCAGCATCACGAGAATACTTCCAACAAGCGCAGATGCTGGAACAAGCGCAATAAAGGAACGACCGATGATCATCCTTGCCACATGTGGCGCCATCAGTCCGACAAATTCAATACCACCTGCGAATGCAACGGCAATACCGGCTAATGTCACACTCATCAGTAGAAAGAATAACCGCTTCGCCTGAACCTTGACCCCGAGACCTGTTGCAAGATCATCTCCAAGCTCCTTCACATTCATCGTTCTTGCCAGCACCATGACAATCGGTAAAATAATCAATACCCAAGGAAGCATTGCGATGACGTCCTTCATTGTAGAACCATATAAACTGCCCGTCAGCCAGATGTATGACTTGGTCGTGGTCATCGTATCGCTGAGCACAAGAGTAAACGTCACACACGCCTTCATAATGGCGGAAATCCCAATCCCCATCAAGACGAGCGTGATCGGCTTGACGCCTTTTTTCCATGAAAGCAAATAAATGAGGCATGATACCGCAAAAGCGCCTGCAATGGCCCACAACGACTGATAAGCAATAGGCACAGTGCCCATCCAAAAGACGATGAACATAATGGCGCCAAACGACGCACCGCTCGTAATTCCTATGATGTCAGGCGATGCAAGCGGATTTCGAATGAGACCTTGTAAAATAAGCCCCGATACCGCAAGTGCCGCTCCCACTAAAACCGCAAGCAGGGTCCTTGGAATCCTCAACGTATTTAATACAAACGTATTTCCCTCGCCTTGTCCGAAGATATGCAGCAGCACATCAGTAGGCGGAATAAAGCGGCTGCCCATACAAAGGCTCAGAATAAATAAACCAAAGGCAACGCCTGTCAATAATAGTAAAATCAAAAACGTCCGCTTTGAAAATTGAAATGAAATGCGCCCGCCCTTTGAACGCACTGTATATGTTTTAGCCACCTGTCTTCAACCCCTTGCGCACGAGATAAACAAATAGAGGCGCTCCTGCAATTGCCGTCATGACACCAATCGGTACTTCCTGCGGCATGATCAGAAAACGAGCGGCAAGATCTGCGACAAGTAAAAGCGACGCCCCTACAACGGCACAATACGGCAGTACCCAGCGGTGGTCAGGTCCAACAAGCTTTTTCACAATATGCGGCACAAGAAAACCAACAAATCCAATGGATCCTGCGACAGCGACGGAACCTCCTGCTAAAAAGACGACAAGTACCCCCATCGTCATCTTCAAAAGCAACGTACGCTGGCCAAGCCCTTTCGCAATATCATCACCCGATAAAAGGACATTGATCGAGCGGCCAAGAAGCAGCGCCACCACAGTCGCCCCAAGAATATAAGGCAGCACAGGCAGCAGCATATCTATACTTCTTCCTGACACTGAACCAGCCATCCAGAACAGGATGCTTTGAATGGACTGTTCATTCACGATTAAAAGTCCTTGAGTAAAGGACGCAAACAGAGCAGATATCGCAGCACCTGCGAGTACAATTTTGACCGGTGTCAGTCCGTCTCTTCCAATGGAGCCTAGAAGAAAGACAAGCATACCTGCAATGGCAGCTCCTAAAAAGGCCGTCCACATATAACCTGTTAACGACTCGGTAGAAAAGAAAACAATCGAAATCACAATAAAAAAGAGTCCACCTGCATTAATACCTAAAAGATCTGGTGCAGCCAGCGGATTTCTCGTCAATGCCTGCATGAGTGCACCTGAAATCGCTAGACTTGATCCAACAACCGTCGCAATTAAAGCTCTTGATAATCTGGATGTCATGACAATCACACTGTTTGGATCTGACTCATCAAACTGAAGAAACGCATGGATGGTGGCTTTGAGGGAAATTGAGGTTTGCCCAAGAGAAATACTGAGCATAAAAAAGACCAACATCAACACGATGAATCCAGCAAATAGCAGTGCCTTGCTCGAATCCTTTTTTAATAAACTTCTCATCTGATTCCCGCTTTCAATCTGTTATGGAAAAAGGAGAAAATGGTTTTTCACATTTTCTCCTCTGCTACACTTATTTATCAAGCCCTAGACGATCATAAATATCATCAAGCATCATGTTTGCAGCGGTGATACCGCCAGCCATGTTCCAAGTGATTTCATCGACTTTATGCACTTGTTTCGCTTTCACTGCGTCAAGCTGCTTCCATAAAGGATGACTTGTCCACTCTTTATATGCTTTTTCAACTGCTTTATCCTGATCATCCATGAAGTAATAGATCACATCTGCATCCATTTGTGGAATGCTCTCTTTGTCTGTAAGTGTAATGATATCTTGCTTTTTATCTTTGACATTTTTAGGACCTTCAAAGCCTAGCTCTGTTAAAATTGAACCTGCAAACCCAGTTTGATAGATTCTTGCATGATCTGCACGGAAGTTCACCACAGACACACTCATTGGCCAGTTTTTAATGTCTTTCTTTGCTTTTTCTTTGAAGTCAGCGACACGGTCATCCCACTTCGTCAGCAATTCTTTCGATTTGTCTTGCTTGTTTAACGCTTCACCCATTAAATTCACTGTGTCTTTAAAAGTGAACACTGTTTCTGTTGCAACAGTTGGAGCGATTTCTTTCAGCTGATCAAAAATTTGCTCGTGACGGATTTTTGATGCAATGATCAAATCTGGCTTCAGCTTTTCAATTTCTTCTAAGTTTGGTTGTGTTTCCTGCCCAACAATTTTGACACCCTTTAAATCATCTCTTAAATATTTATACGTAGGTGCTTCAAGCCAAGATTCTACAACACCCACTGGTTTAATGCCCATAGCGACGGCTGCATCAGTTGCTCCTTGATACAACGTCACTACACGTTTAGGCGACCCTTTAATTTCAGTTGAACCGATAGCGCTTTCAACGGTTCTTGTTTTCTCATTACTATCTGACTTGCCTTCGCTGCTATTACTGCCACAAGCCGCAAGTAATACGATGGAGAGCACAACTAATAGCGACCAAAAAGATTTTTTGAACATGTACCTCACCTATCCATTCTATATGTAGTCATATCGTTTGATAACGATTCTCATTATCACACTATGATTTTATCATAGAAAAGGATGGTGTCAATGTAAATTTTTAAGAAAAAGGTAGAGTGTTGACTAGTTGTTCAGGTTAAATGGAACTTTTCCACATTTGGATGGTACGCCCAATCTTTTTTCCTGATTCTAGTAAAATGGACAAATGAGTATGGTTTTCTATCACTTGGTAAACAGATTGATTTTTTACCTGCTGATTTGGAAGCGCCAGATATGGATGAAATTTGTCTACGTCGTATAACTCATCCTCGCTTCCAACAAACATGCCATAAGGCTGGTCCAGCCTTGCAAATTGTTTTTGAGGTGCAGATGGCGTTAAGGCAAGAGACATATTGATGGTAATGCCTGTTAAAAGAAGTGGATCTTGTGCAATTACCCATGCTGGGTAGTGAAATCGTACAGCTTCTGAATGCCCCATCAGCCTTCCTTTTGTCATCGCGGATAGCACGAATTTCCAAACTTGAACTGTGGCAAAAGGGACTTGATTAGACTTTGCTGTGTCAGATTTGTAGCCAAATTCAGGAGCAATAAAAAAGTAACCGTCTACTTTTCTTTTTTCATCCCAAGATAGATATTGAAGCAGCAATCCAGCTCCAGAGGAATGACCACAAAGATAAAGTGCTCCTTCGTGCTGCTGTTTGATGACATCCACAACTTGCGAAATATCTTGCCACACGTCAGTGACTTTGGGTGTATCCCCCTTCTTTCCTTCAGAATATCCGTGGCCTCTCAAATCCAGCAAAAACACATTCACGTGAAAATCATGTTGCAATGTATAGGCGATATGCTCATAACCAGCCAAGCTGTGAGCGCCTCCGCCATGAATGATGATCACATTGGTCTGCGTGTTTGTTTCTGATAAAAACGGATAATAAGCAAGACGTATGCCGTCATGTGATTGAATGAACTGTCTTTCTGGAATAGCTACAGGAGCTACTTCCTGCATACTTGTAAATGAGAACGGTTCTGTTTCGTTCATAATTAACTTTTGATCCTCCAATTAGAAACGAGAATGGCTAGAGCATTGCTGGCCATCCTCATGTTCGCATCCTATTTTGTCATATCCCTCAAAGGGAACGTCTTACTCTCAATAATGGCGACAATTTGTTTTAACGCTTGGTTCGCTTCGGGAATAGGGAAGACAGGAAAGACGTGATTCATTTTTGGGTATTCGATATAGTTGATGGGAACACCCTGCTTGTCTGCCATCTCTTTGAATTTCCGGGCATCTGGGAGAAAGAATTCATGAGTGCCAATAAAAACAGAAATTCGTCCTAACGATTTGATTTCTCCATAGATTGGACTGATCAAATGATGTGTTTCATCTGTTTCACCTGCATAGGCTTTGCCCGATTCGATCAGTAAATCTAGGTTGAGCATTGGCTCTTTTGGAACCATTTTAGCGATATCAGGATTACTTAATGTCACATCAAGCCAAGGTGATAATAGAATCAAGTTTCCAGGCTGCGGAAGACCTTTTTTTGCTAAGTATTGAGCAAAGGCCAACGATAAACCGCCGCCAGCAGAATCACCCATGATGACGATTTTTTCTGGTGTTCCTTTTTCTAAAAGAGCTTGGTAAACTGGGAGAACACTCTCGATTGCATCCATATACTGATGATTCGGTGCTTTAGGATAAACTGGCACATACACCGTACTATTTAATTGCTTCGTCAATCGATCCAAGAAACGCCAATGCCATACGAGCGGCTGCTCAATATAGCCTCCTCCATGTAAAAATAGCACCTGATGATCATCTGGCTGCACATCTGATTTCAACATGTACGTATCGACTGAAAACATGCTGCTTTTGGTGATGCGATATTTCTTTTTCAACTTCTCAGGCAGCACATAAGGTAATTGATTCGCCATTCTTCGTTCCTCTAAATACCCCTCAACATTTAGTTTCTTCTTTGTAAGTACAAGTAACCATTCAACAAACAAACTTTGAATACTTCGCATACGATCGACCCCTATAGATAGAATGATGACAATCAATGTCTAGGAAAAGAATGGTTTCTCTTTTTCTAAAGCATAACATAAGAACTTGTGAATCCGTTAACTGCTTTGGACAGAATACTTTTTCTATACATCTATTCATTTATGAACACCTGTCTATTTACATTATATTTTCTAGATCCATCATCATCAATTGTCAATCTTTCAATCATTGTTCATTAATCAACACATATTCAAAAACTGTTCATTTAAACACAAAAAAGACGAGTCTTGACCACTCGTCCTTCTTCTTCCTCACTTCACTTCCTCATGCTCATGAGCAGTATCTCTTTTGCTCGCGATAAAGAGTGCACAGGTCATCGCAAGAATGGCCAGTGCCCACCAGAATGTCGATACGGCCTGTTCATGATCAATGATAATCAAACGGATGACAGCTGTGATGCCAATATAAATAAAATAACGTAGCGGAAAATGAAAGTTGGATTTAAAGTATTTAATAATTAAGGCGATAAACTCAAAATACATAAAGAAGATCAGCAGCTCGCCAAGCATTCCATAATAGCTTTCTCCTTTGTTAAACACTGTTTTATATACGAATTGTACGATGTACCATGTTTCACTAATTAAGAGTACGCTTAGCGCAATCGCTAGAAAGAACAGGCAGATATTCAGAAGGGCTTGCAGAAGATCAGGTACCTTTTGGAAATTGTTGAATCGTTTCATCAGATTGTTTCCCCATTCCATGATGTTGTTTTTACTCTCTACATTTTGGTATTCCAAAATCGCAGCACGATGTAGTAGGTATCGTTCTTTTCTCCACTTTCAAACTGTCCATGCATTCGGGACATCATCCGCTTTATGCTTCGTTCCCCGAGTCCATTGCTTTCCGGGATGATGTCTGTCTTTTTTATCGCATTGCTCACATGGATTTCAAAGACATCTTGGTCGGATAAAAAAGTGATCTGAATGTTCTTTTCAGGATCTGCGTATTTACGTAAATTTGACATCACATTATCAAACACTCTGCCAAGTTCCTCGACGTTTACGTTAATATAGCTATCCGGCATTTCGCCTACAATATGGACCGTGAAATTCTCCTGATGCAGCAGGGCGACCTGATCTGATAGAAGATCATAAATCACTTCTTTCACTGCAACGGTTTCAAGCTCTGACTCGTGCTCTTTATCTAGCAGGAAATAGGCAAATAGATTGTCAGACAGATTCTTTAATTGCAGGGCTTTTCCATACGCACTCGCTATATATTGCTCCTTGCGGGTATCCGCTAGAGCCTCCTCTTTTTTCGCAAATTCCAGATTCATGATGAGTGATGTCAGCGGGGTCCTCATATCATGCGACATTTCGGTCACCAAACTGCGGCTCTCTTCCTGCAGATCATCAATGGCCTGAAGCTTGTCCAAAAAGGCTGTTCTTAAATCCTCAATGCTCTTTGCAATCATGGCCAATTCATCATGCCCCTTCACTGTCATCTCATAATCGAGCTCACCGCCTTCAAGAATATGAATCTCTTCACGGATCGTTTGCAAGTAACGTAGGCTTCGGCGAATGCCAACAAGCACAATCAGGAGAAAAATGAGTGTTGCACCAAGCAGTTCTAGTGTAAAGGCGAGATCGTGATATCGAGAGGAGTAAAACCCGTCTACCATAACCCTACCTTCTCCGTCGCTAAATTGAACCGGGTAAGAATGACGCTTTGCGTAGTCGGTCACCTTTTCTTTCCCATAGGCCGATTCGTCAGCGGCAGAGTAAATCGAGTCATATTGAAGCACTTCATCCTTGTAAACAGTGAGATTAATATAATCTTCTTTTTTCACCCACTCACCGAATGCTTTTCGATCTGTTGAAGTCAGCTCATGTTCTGAAACATAGCGGCTGAAGGTTTGAATGTATCTGGCTGACTCTGCCTGATCATACTCATCTGAACTCAAATATCCTTCGATCAGGTGATCGGTGATCTTTTGCAGTGTCAAAAAGACAACACCACTTACGATAGCAGCGACCAAAATGAGCAGTGACAGCTTTTTGGTCAGCGTATATTTACGATGTGCCAAACCGGTATCCTCTCCCCCATTCTGTTTTGATATACACGGGACGAGCCGGGTCATCTTCAATTTTGGCACGCAGCTTTCGGATATGCACCATGACCGTATTGTTTGAACAATAAAAATAAGGCTGGCCCCACACGCTTTCATAAATATTTTGAGCAGAAAATATTTTGTTTCGTTTGTTCATGAGCAGTTTTAATATCCGATATTCTAAATCAGATAACTTGATTTGCTGCCCATTTTTCCACACTTCATTAAATTCTTCACTCACCTTCAGGCTACCGCCAACTAAATAGGTTTCTTCCTGTTCCTTTTTTTCCTGATAGATGGTATATCTGCGCAATTGCGCCATGACCCTAGCGTGAAGCTCCTCTTCTGAAAAAGGTTTTGTCATATAATCATCTCCGCCAGCGAGTAGTCCTTCGGTTTTATCCCATGTACTAGATCTGGCGGTCAAAAATAAAATTGGCACATTTGAGGTGGCTCTTATTTGCTGGCACGTTTCGATCCCAGAGATACCTGGCATCATAACATCCAAAATCACCAAATCAAGCGAATCATCTACAACATACAATGCCTGCTTGCCATTCATGGCTCTCAGCACCTCATACCCTGCACGTGTCAGAGATTCCTGCAAAAGATCACCGATCTCCTGATCATCCTCTACAACTAATATTCGATGGGTCATGTCTCAATCACCTCATCCTTCATGATGTTCATTCTTATATGTTATTACTATATATCATCTAGCTATGTGAAAAGATACACCATAAATCTTAAGTGTTTATGAATATGATCAATTGCCATCAAGTTGTCACATTTATTTTCAAAAAATTGGATCTTCATAAATGATTAAGAATTGACCTGTATATTGATTCATTGAAGGATTTATCTTTAGATCCAATACACGAAAAGGAGCATAGATATGAATGTAAACAAGGTAGAACACGGACAACCAATGAGTCTCAAAGAACGGGTGCATTTCTTGGACATCGTACGAGGATTCGCCTTAATGGGAATTATTTTGGTCAACTATTTTTTGATTGTGGATTCGGTCAAGGGATTTGAGATGGAGTCTAATGATGGTTTTCACCACATTGTGAATTGGTTTGCCTCGGGGAAATTCATTACGTTATTTTCTTTTCTATTCGGGGTTGGTTTTATGATATTTATGGATCGAGCCGCTCAAAAGGTGGACAGCCCGAACAAGTTGTTTGCTCGCAGATTAACCATTCTCTTAGGGATCGGTCTTCTGCATGTCACGTTTGTATGGATTGGAGATATTTTAACCTATTATGCTATCGCGGGCTTTTTACTGCTTTTCTTTTACAAACGCACAGCCAAAACCATCCAGTACTGGCTCATCACACTCTTTGTGATTCAATTGCTCACGCCTCTTTTCACCATGCTGCTCAATACCATCAGTACAGGATCATCAGGCAAGCCGGATTTTGCCGATTTTGAATTGACCAGTCACAACAGTCTGACTTATTTAGCATCGATAGGTGACCGGTGGACGGATATGTTCACGATGGCTTCGAGCTCATTTTCCACCGTCTATTCCATGTTCTTCATGTTTTTACTTGGTGTGTATTTTGTGAAAATGTCGTTTTTCAAAAACATGGAGACGAAAAAAGCGATTTGGAATCGGATCTGGATGATTTGTACAATTGCTTTTCTTATCACACTAGCCAGTACGATTATGACGGCGGTCAACTCTTTTGGAAATACGCCATGGATGAACATTGTCTCTGCACTTGAGCAAAATGGGGGCTTGACTGGCAGTATGTTTTATATGAGTTCACTTGCGATGCTGTTTCTGCACATTCCTCAGCTGCGAGGTGCTTTAATGGTGTTCACCAAAGTCGGACGAATGTCCCTGACCTGTTATTTGCTTCACTCCATTATTGGAACAATGCTATTTCTCAAGTACGGAGCTGGACTTGCCGATCATCTTTCACCGGCTGGCACGTTCTTCATGGCTATTGGCGTGTATGCCTTCCTTGTCCTTTTCAGTACGTTATGGTTAAAGCGATTTAAGTCTGGACCGATGGAATTTATCTGGCGTCAGCTGACGTATGGAAAGGTCAATGACCAATCGAAAACAAATACATTTCAGGCGGCGAAGTAGAAGTAATAGAAAAAAGGCGAATTACGACAGTTCGCCTTTTTTCATGTGTTGAGTTTTTGTGGTTCAGATACAATCCGTTCATTTTATATATTGATCCATCATTTCTTGCAATTGAGTCAAATAACTCTCTTTTAATTCATCGGGGTATTCAATTTTCACATGTTTCCCAAATGAGATCAAATAGTGAGTCATATACGATAATTCTTCTTGGTTGTATCCCCCTACAATATAAGGCGTATCATCAATGGTCTCCAATCTCATATTCGGATAATGATTCTTCAAAAACTTCTCTTTCCCTTGTTCCGTTAATCGACATTTAAAAGAGATATCATGATAGGTTTTTTCGTACTCGAGCTGCAGTGCTTTTAATTCTTCCTTCGTAAAAGTGTCTTTCGTTTCTTCTTCGATCATCATGTCCGTCATACAATCACATCTGTAGATGCCCCACTTTTTATTCTGAACATCATATGCTTCGGTGAACCAAATCCCATTTCGATAAAACAACTCAAGAAATTGTAGCCTGATCCTTTTATGTTCATATTGAGTGTATGTCATCTTCACGATTTGATTTTCCATCATTGCCTGCAATATCAAATCCAAATGATTTTGTTCACTTACTGGCGCAACATGATAGTAATGAATGACATCCAACGTCTCCGTGATCCTTTATTTTCTCTCATCAGACATTGTAGCAAACAGTTTTTGGCGAATTTGTGAGTAAGACTTTTTAAACGGTGTTGCTGACAACAGATCTAAGGCTTTAAGAGCGAAAAAAATGGCTTGAACTTCATCTATTTGAAAATAGATCGGAACCAATGGAGATTGATTCACGAGCCGATATCCTCCATGTCTGCCATTTTCAACATAAAAAGCTAAGCCCATGGACTCTAGCTCTTCCATATCTCTTAAAGCCGTACGTTTAGAAATGCCAAATTCGGATTGTAAGTCCTTTAACTGAAAAGAGTGTTTATCGCTTAAAAAAATAAGTTCTTGGTTTAATCGTTCTGATTTTTTCATTTGCCTTCCCTCTTAAAAAGGTGACTTCTTTTGTCACCTTTATCATTTATACTCAGCTTATCAAAAGAAAAGGAGCATGTATATGCAAACATTAATCATTAACGCGCACCCAGATTTCACTCATCGAGAAAGTTATTCAAACAAACTGCAAACACTATTTTTAAAACAGTTTAAAGAAAGATTTCCTTATGAGGAGCCTACCATTTTACATTTATATGGAACTGAAATTCCCCGTATCGAAAAAGAACAGCTACTAGGTATTTGGGAAAAGCAAGCATCTGAACAAACATTAACACTTGCAGAGGAAAGAATCGCCGCTGCTTCATCTGCTTTATTGGCTCAATTCAAAGCACATCATCGAATTGTGATCGTGTCACCTGTTCATAATTTCAATGTGACTTCACGAATGAAAGATTATATAGATAATATACTTATTGCGAGAGAAACGTTCAAATATACAGAAAATGGTTCTGTTGGTCTGATGACTGACGATTATCGTGTACTATTGCTTCAAGCAAGTGGCTCAATTTTCACAAATAACGATCGGTACACACCACTGGAATTTTCATATTATTATCTACAGGAAATATTCCAAAACTTGATGGGTTTTCATCAATTTCATATTGTCCGGGCACAAGGAACAGCGATTTTAGATCAAAGGACTATCTTACAATCTGCATCTGATGATATGACGAAAACCTTAGATGCGTTTTATGCACCTCGTTAACTTCTATTTTTTCAAGACCCAGAACGAAAAATTTTGCTCACTTGTCATCATTCTCATTTTTTCGTTTTGGGGTGACTCCTATCTGCTAGTACAAATATTATTGATGACTAATACTGCCGTTTCACTCGGATGGCTAAGAGGGAAATGGTGGCCATACGGAACAAAATCAACCTTCCCAAGATGCGATGGCGCAGAATAGCCTCTGTCATACTCCCCCCAAATCATGTGAAGATGATCCTTTGTGACTTCTTTAAAGTCACCTCGATCGGTTTTCAGTAATAAATGGTTAAGCTGAACCGTCGTATTTAAAATTCTAGGAGAAGTAAAGCTGTTTCTGATTTTTTCAATATAATGTTTAGGGATGCTCTCCGTGCTTTCAAACAAACCATTTCTTAACACATAACGCTCTATCAAATGAGTCGTTGCCAATCTTAATGTCCATTTGTTCAGAAATTGAGGAACATGTAGTGATTTTGCCTTTTGTTTAGCAACAGGCGGCTGAAGTAAAGTGATGGAATACTTCTTATCTATGTACTTTTGTGCCAAAGCTTCTAGAAGAATATACGCACCGAATGAATGACCGATTAGATGTGCACCATTCGTCGCTTTCTCTATTACTTTTTTCACTACATTTAAATAGATATCTAGAAGATGTTTCTCTCGTTTAAATGGAGAACGCCCCAAACCAGGAAGGTCCAAAATCCATACAGGTTGACCTGTTTTCTCATGAAGCTCTTGTGCTAAAGGAAATAAATCTTCTCCATCACTCAATAAACCATGTAATAAAATAAACGGCTTCCCTTCTCCTTGTAATTGGTAAAGGGTGTTATTATCGCATAATGTTCGTTTAAATAAATGTTGGTGCTCACCATTTTGAGCCATCATTCGATAATCTAGATCAGCTACTACAGCAGGGAAAAATGTCATGACACTCGTCTTCTTAAACCAATCTTCTCCCATTATTTTTTTCACTGAAACATTTGAGAACGTTCGTTTTGTCATAAAATTCAATCCGTCAGAAGGAATGTTTGTGAGTTTACTTACACCACTATTCATGATAGCTTTCATCAGTGGCATTGGGACAGAGATGCTAGGTGCCTTCATATTCATACTTTCTGACATAATACTTAATAGTCCAGCAACGTTCTGATCGTTCTCTTTGTCTTCAACAAGTGTATATGTTTGAATAGCCGGCTGCTCCAACTTGAAAACCTGTACAATAAACTTCGCAAACTCATCGTTTGAAATAAGTGGTAACCGATAGTCCTTACCTCCAGGAATCACCGGCATGAGCCCTCTTCGCATACTCTTTACAAGCAAACCCAATCCTGCAATTTGCTCTGTACTCCCTGTTTGACTACTACCAACGACAGTTGGCGGATTAATGACAGAAAGAGGATAACCTACTGAAGATGCCTGTTGACGAATATAAAGATCTGCTAAAAACTTTGTTCTCTCATAAGGATTTTTTATTTTCAAGTAATCGTTTCCTTCTTCAAACACGTCGATGGCAATCTTGCTATTTTGATCATCAAAGGGACTCATATAACCGACAACATGGATAAATTGCTGCAAGCCCTTCAATTGATGAATACTTTTAGCTAATTCACCAATATATTTGGCGCCATTTAAAAAGACGGAAGCTGCCTCTTTACTGGTTGCTTGAATATCCATGGGTCCTCCTGCGTGAATGATCACATCCGTTTTCAATACCCTCTCCTGATTTTCAGGACTTAGACCCAAATCAACTTTCGTCAAATCACCTTCAACAAAGTGCATCACTCCCTCTTTTAAAATGCCTCTTTCTTGAAAAATGCGTGTTGCTTTACTTTTTGACCTTACTAAAAGAAGAATGTTCACATCCTCTTTCGCTAATTCCTCGACTAATTGCTTCCCAATAAAGCCCGTTCCACCAATTAAAAGTACTGTTTTCATATGAGGTCTCCTTTTTAGTACTAATCAGTACTAATTTGATGTAAAAAAAATGCTTCTGTTATCGAAGCAAGTTAAATAAATGATCTGCTGTTTTTGTGATGACAGTGGCATCCTTCAATGTTTCTGAAATAAATAACGCTCCTTCAAGATTTGTCATAAAAAGGGATGCCACCTCATCAATCTGAATCGTATCTCTGAATTCCCCATTCTCTACCCCTTGTTTCAGTAATAGAGAAACTTTCTTTTGTAATCCTGTAAAAAAAAGACCTATTTTTTCTTTTATATGTGTGGCCTGTGCAGGACTTTGAATATAAAGAGTAATAAATGGACAGCCTCCCTGATACTCTCTCGACTGAACGCCTTGTGATAATTGCTTTAAAAACAGTTGAATACGATCTTCAACTGAAAATTGGGTCTGAGACAGTACGTCATCCATTGCAGCTTGATACATATCAATCCAATAATCAACGACCCCTTCTAATAATTCCTCCTTATTAGAAAAGTGATAATACACATTAGACTTTGATACTTTGCTTACACGAACTAATTCGTCCATACTCGTATAAGCAAACCCTTTTTCTAAAAATAAAGTTGCAGCTACTTCAAGTACACGTTTTTGATTCATTAATTTTACCTTTGTCATATTTAGAACTATACAGTACTAATTTGAATGTGGCAAGTATTTATTTTGAATAAAGTTGATCTGAACCTCGAAGTTGTTAGCGGCCTTAAAGGTAAAATCATTTCTCCTTTAAAAGGTTCAAAACAAATGTTGTGAGAAAGTATTTCAGAGAAGTTTATAAAAGACATGCATTGAGCATAGCCATGCTGTAAACGTTTTGAATAAGAACTATGTATGGGAAAGGTTAAGACATTCTAGTATAAAAAACAACCGCAGACACGTATCTCCATGTCACCCAAAAATTGAGGACCAAAGGAATTGTATCTGCGGTATGTTCAATAATTAAATTTTGTGGGCGCTTTGTGGGTGCTTAATATAAATATAACGTCTAAACACCTTTAATCCCCTCTATATCAACGGTTAACCGATCGAACCTTCCATCTCAAACTTAATCAAACGGTTCATTTCAACGGCGTATTCCATTGGCAGTTCTTTTGTGAATGGTTCGATGAAGCCCATGACGATCATTTCTGTTGCTTCTTCTTCAGAAATTCCGCGGCTCATCAAGTAGAATAGCTGCTCTTCTGATACTTTTGATACCTTCGCTTCGTGCTCTAATGAAATGTTGTCGTTTAAGATTTCATTATAAGGAATCGTATCAGATGTTGATTTGTTATCCATGATGAGTGTGTCACACTCGATGTTTGAGCGTGCACCCTCTGCTTTGCGTCCGAAGTGTACGATTCCACGGTATGTGACTTTACCGCCTTGTTTGGAAATCGATTTCGATACGATCGTTGAAGATGTGTTTGGTGCAAGGTGAATCATTTTTGCACCTGCATCTTGGTGCTGACCTTTACCTGCTAGGGCAATACTTAATGTCATACCACGAGCGCCTTCACCTTTTAAGATGACAGCTGGGTATTTCATTGTCAGCTTAGAACCGATGTTTCCATCAATCCATTCCATTGTTGCATTCTCTTCACATACTGTACGTTTTGTCACAAGGTTGAAGACGTTGTTTGCCCAGTTTTGAATCGTTGTATAACGGCAGTAGCCGCCTTTTTTCACGATGATTTCAACAACCGCACTATGAAGTGAGTTTGTTGTGTAAACTGGAGCTGTACAACCTTCTACGTAATGCACGTGTGCGCCTTCATCAACGATGATCAGTGTACGTTCGAACTGACCCATGTTCTCAGAGTTGATTCGGAAGTATGCTTGAAGTGGTGTATCTACTTTTACGCCTTTTGGTACGTAGATGAATGAACCACCAGACCATACAGCCGAGTTAAGCGCAGCAAATTTGTTGTCAGTCGGAGGAATGACTTTTGCCCAGTGCTCACGGAAGATGTCTTCGTTCTCTTTTAATGCACTGTCTGTATCTTTAAACACAATGCCTAGATCTTCAAGATCTTGCTTCATGTTGTGATACACAACTTCAGATTCATACTGAGCAGATACACCTGCTAAGTACTTTTGCTCTGCTTCAGGGATTCCAAGCTTATCAAAGGTTTGTTTGATTTCTTCTGGTACTTCATCCCAAGAACGCTCAGAGCGTTCTGATGGTTTTACGTAGTACGTAATTTCATCAAAGTTTAATGCATTTAAATCTCCGCCCCATTGTGGCATCGGCATGTTGTAAAAGTGCTCAAGAGATTTCAAACGGAAGTCGAGCATCCACTGAGGCTCTTCTTTCATACGAGAAATTTCTTCAACGATCTCTTTTGTCAGTCCGCGCTCTGAACGGAAAATGGAAACGTCTTTATCAGAAAAGCCGTATTTATATTCACCAACATCTGGCATTTTTTTAGCCATCCATTTTCACTCCAATCTTATGATTTGCCGTTATCTTCGGCAGATGCGCCTTTTTCAAGCGCCTTCCAGGATAATGTTGCACATTTGATGCGCGCCGGGAATTTTGCGACTCCCTGCAGCGCCTCAATGTCACCAAGATCAATGGAATCGTCGTATTCTTTTCCTAGCATCATATCGGAGAAAATCTGAGACATTTTCAAAGCTGTTTCAATATCTTTCCCTTTAATCGCCTGCGTCATCATAGAGGCAGATGCCATCGAAATCGAGCATCCTTCTCCTTCAAATTTCGCATCCATGACCTTTTCGTCTTCGATTTTCATCGTGAGACGAATGCGGTCACCACACGTAGGGTTGTTCATATCGACGACAATGCTGTCGTTTAACACACCTTTGTTTCTCGGATTTTTATAATGATCCATAATCACTTGTCTGTACAGTGTGTCTAAGTTTACATTAAAAGACATTCGTAAAATACTCCTTTGTCTTACGGAGCGCTGCCATGAGCTCGTCAATCTCCTCTTCTGTATTGTACAGATAGAAGCTTGCTCTTGCAGTCGCTGATACACCAAGCCATTTCATGAGCGGCTGTGCACAGTGATGTCCAGCACGAATGGCGACACCTTCCGTATCTAGAACAGTTGAGGCATCATGAGGATGGACGTCGTCCAAGTTAAACGTCACAAGTCCAGCTCGGTGCTGCGGTCCGTAAACCGTGGCACCTTCAAGCTCCTTAAAGCGCTCAAGTGCATAAGTCGCAAGCTGATGCTCGTAACGGCTGACTTCCTCCATTCCGATGTCATTTAAGAAATCAATCGCTTTTCCGAGCCCAATTGCTCCTGCAATAATCGGTGTTCCCGCTTCAAATTTCCACGGCAGCTCTTTCCATGTAGAATCATATAGATCCACAAAGTCGATCATTTCACCGCCAAACTCAGCAGGCTCCATATTATTCAAAAGGTCCTTCTTCCCGTAAAGAACACCAATGCCAGTCGGTCCACACATTTTATGCCCAGAGAAGGCGAAAAAGTCGCAATCCAAGTCCTGAACATCAATTTGCATGTGAGGGGTGCTCTGGGCACCATCGACGACGATAATTGCACCGTGATCGTGAGCAATCTTTGCGATGTCTTTAATTGGGTTGATGGTTCCTAATACGTTTGAAACATGTGTGACAGCAACGATTTTCGTTTGATGTGTGATGGTTTGCTTCACATCTTCAAGCGACAGCGTGCCGTCTTCCTGTAACGGAATATATTTCAATGTGGCGCCAGTTGCTTTTGCTGCCTGCTGCCAAGGGATGATATTCGCATGATGTTCCATATGCGTAATGACGATCTCATCGCCTTCTTTAAGGTTTGCTCTAGCATAGCTGATTGCCACTGTGTTCAGTGCTGTTGTTGTACCTCTAGTAAAAATAATCTCCTGGACAGAAGAAGCGCCAATGAATGCTCGAACTTTCTCTCTTGCACCCTCGTATGCGTCCGTTGCTCTTGTGCCAAGGGTATGAACACCCCGGTGGACGTTCGAGTTGTAAGACCGGTAATACTCATTCATTGCTTCAATGACAACTCGTGGTTTTTGAGATGTCGCTGCACTGTCCAAATACACCAAATCATGTCCGTTCACTTGCTGATGAAGGATTGGAAACTGCTCACGAACGTCTTTGATATTCATTATTTTACTTTCCTTTCAATCACAGAAACGAGCTGCTTTTTAACTCCTTCAATCGGCAGTTCTTTGACGACTGGATTTAAGAAGCCATAAATGACAAGTCTTTCTGCATCTTCTTTGGAAATCCCACGGCTCATGAGGTAATAGAGTTGAATTGGATCAACACGCCCAACAGAAGCAGCGTGCCCTGCTGTTACATCATCTTCATCGATTAAAAGAATTGGGTTAGCGTCACCGCGTGCTTTCTCACTCAGCATGAGAACACGAGATTCTTGCTCTGCATTTGACTTCGTTGCGCCATGCTCGATTTTACCAATCCCGTTAAAGATAGAAGATGCTTGATCCTTCATGACACCATGCTTCAAGATATACCCTTCAGAGTTTTTACCGAAGTGGATGATGCTTGTTGTGAAGTTTTCCGTTTGATTCCCGCGGCCAACAACAACTGATTTTGTATCACCGAATGTACCGTCGCCCATAAGCTTCGTGATGTTTTCAGACACGACATCTCCATCATTCATCAGGCCAAGTGCCCATTCGATTTTACTGTCACGACCATTTGCCATACCACGTCTATTCACATAGACTGTCACACCTTCTGCAAGGTTATCCACTGCACCGTAAGTGACGCGGGCATTTGCACCCGTGAAGACTTCAGACACGATATTGAAGATCGCTTCTTCTGGTGTTGCCGTACTGATGTAGTTTTCGACATATGTCACAGCACTATGATCGTCTGCTACAACGATGACATGGTTGAACAACGTTGTTTTGTCATTTTCATGAAGATAAACGGCTTGAATGGGTGCTTCAAGCTCTACGTTTTTCGGTACATAGAGGAAAGCTCCGCCATTCACTAAAGCAGCATGTAGAGCTGTTAATTTGTGCTCATCCACTTTCACTGCATCTGTCATGAAATATTTCTTCACTAGGTCTCCATGTTCGCGAATCGCTGTATGGATATCAGTGAAGATCACGCCTTTGTCTTTTGCTTCCGTAGAAAGAGACAAGTATGCTGGCGTTTGATCACGCTGTATATAGACTGTCTTATCCGTGTCCTCTAAATCAATAAGAGACTTCACTTCTTCAGGAAGCTCTTCTAAAGATCCAAATGGCGCACTTTCGACTGTATGCTGTTTGAAATTGGTTAAATTCCATTTAGAAATATTCGTTTTGTCAGGCTTTGGCATTGGAAGGTCTTCTGCTTTTTCAAGAGCCTGTAAGCGAAGGGAACTCATCCATACCGGTTCCTGATGCTTCTCGGAGAAGCTTTTGACATAATCTTGATCTACTGATAATTTCGTTTCTAATGTCATCAATAATCCTCCTAACGCTTACGCTTCTTGACCAACAGTTTCGTCTTCAATTCCTAACTCTTTTTTAATCCAGTCATAACCTTCTGCTTCTAGACGCTGCGCGAGTTCTGGTCCGCCAGATTTCACAATACGTCCTTGCATCATGACATGAACGTGATCTGGTGTGATGTAGTTCAATAAACGCTGATAGTGAGTGATCATTAAGCAGCCGAAGCTTTCGCCGCGCATTTTATTAATTCCTTTAGAAACAACTTTCAGCGCATCGATATCAAGACCAGAATCGATTTCGTCAAGAATGGCGATTTTTGGTTCAATCATCATTAATTGAAGAATTTCGTTGCGTTTTTTCTCCCCGCCTGAGAAACCTTCGTTTAGGTAGCGCTGTGCCATATCTGGGTCCATTTCAAGGAATTCCATGTTTTCGTCCATTTTGCGGATGAATTTCATGAGAGAGATTTCATCGCCTTCTTCTCTGCGTGCGTTAATAGCCGAACGAAGGAAGTCTGCATTTGTCACACCACTAATTTCAGATGGATATTGCATTGCAAGGAAAAGACCCGCTTGAGCGCGCTCATCTACTTCCATTTCAAGAACATCTTCGCCATCAAGCAAGATGCTGCCTTTTGTCACTTCATACTTAGGGTGGCCCATGATAGCAGCAGATAAAGTAGATTTACCTGTTCCGTTTGGTCCCATTACTGCGTGGAATTCTCCACCTTTTATTTCTAGGTTTACACCTTTTAAGATTTCTTTCCCTTCAATCTCAACGTGCAAGTCCTTAATTGTTAATGTCGAAGCAGTCATATATCGATACCTCCAAAATAATCATTATTCTCAATTTATTCTCATTCTAATTTTATAACAAATTAAAAGTGAATACAACACATTCACGACAAGCGTGAGAGGATGCTCTCAAAATTCTAACAAAAAATACAGGTAGATAAAAGGATTTATGTCGAAAAGACAGTTTTCATAAAGAAAGGACGGGAAACTATTCTCCCCGTCCCTTAGCTATTTAATAGCCTTGTATATTCATTTTTGCGAGCTGCCTTTTCTCATCTCGATAGGACTGCTCTCGTTTATATTCCACTTTCATCCTTAAGTCATGGTCTCTTTCGTACTCTGCATAGCTCATGCCATGAGCTTTATGCATGGCCTTTTCCATCTCGGCGGTATAATCCAATCCCAGTGTACTATGGTCCGAACAAATAATAAACCAATCCCTTCTTTGAGTGTAGCTTCATTGTATCAAAGGCACGCTGCTTCACTCAAAAGGGATATAGCGCGCTATGCTGGCATATTTTCTCACACAACCGGCTGAGAACGACTCAACTCCCTGAGATGGATAAATACCATCTTATCCTTCCCTTAATGCGTCTGTCCTCCAAATTCATCGATACATTGCTGAACAACTGTGATGCCTTGACTTAGCGCAGCACCGCCGCCAAACGCTGTCGCCACACTGACGACCTCCAGCAAATTCTCTTCTGTTGCGCCTTGATCGAGTGCTCCCTTTGTATGATAGATCATGCAATATTCATCCTGTGCATGAATGCTGATGCCGAGGGCAATCATTTGTTTTTCTTTTTGTGTTAATGAATCGCTCTGAAAACACTGCTCCGTAAATTCATTGAATTTCTTGCCAAACACCGGCATTTTCTTCTGAAATTCACCCATTGCCGTTTTATAATCCGTCAGTGATTGCTGCATCGATCCGCTCATATGTTGTTCATTCATCTTCATTCCATCCCTTCAGGTCATTTGTTCGTTTTTATTATGAGCGAGATTTGAAAAAATACACAAAAAAACCTCGCTTTCATGAAAGCGAGGTTGCAGATGATTGACAAAGGGCTAAAATGATCTTTATTTTAGCCCTTTGTCTTCTTTTTTCAGCGTGATAGAAAACCTTTGCAGTCTAGGAAGGGCGAGTACCGGAGCAGAGCGAATTTGACATTCGTGAGCACCGGAGCGCAGACCTGACAACGAATGCGAGGGTTTGTCTACACGTTGAAACCTCGCTTTGATGAAAGCGAGGTTTACAAGTTGTTATTCAGATACAGGCAATACTGCACCATCATACTTTTTGTCGATGAATTCTTTGATTTTATCAGAGTGAAGAACTTCCATTAATACCTTGATCTTCTCTGATTTTTCGTCACCTTTGCGAACAGCGACGATGTTTGCATACGGGTTGTTTTTCGTTTGCTCAAGTTCGATTGAATCTTTTTTCGGATTCAATTTATTTTGGATGGCATAGTTAACGTTGATAAATACTGCATCGCCTTCACTGTTTTCATAAGCTTTCGCTGTTAGTTCAGGAGCGATTTTTTTGAATTTTAGGTTCTTCGGGTTTTCTTTGATGTTTTTGACTGTTGCGTTGATTGTATCTACTTTTGGATCAAGCTTGATCACACCAGCATTTTGTAATAGGGCAAGCATACGTCCTTGCTCAGCTACGTTGTTTGTCATGATGATCGTGCCGCCGTTTGGAATATCTTTTACTGATTTGTATTTCTTAGAGTAGATACCGAAAGGCTCAAGGTGAACGGCACCAGCACTCACTAAGTTGTAATCTTTGTTTGATTTATTTTCTTCGTTCAAATAAGGGATATGTTGGAAAAAGTTCGCATCCACTTCTTTTTCAGCTAATGCTTTGTTGTACATTTTATAATCGCTCAGTACTTTCACTTTTAGATCGTAGCCTTTTTCTTTTAGAAGTGGTTTTGCTTCTTCAAGAATCTCGGCATGTGGTGTTTTTGAAGCGGCAACCGTGATGGTTTTGTTATCGCTTGCGTTATTTGATGAACCGCACGCAGCTAAAATGCCTGCAAATGCTAGAAATAGTGCACTTAAAATCAATTTCTTCATGAATAATTCCTCCCTTAACGTTTATCAATTTTATTTGTAATCAAATCACCGATTATTTGAATGATAAAGACGATGATCAGAATAAACACAGTGGCTACAAGTGTGACATCTGTATTACCAGATTGGTATCCTTCCACATAAGCAAGGTCACCCAGTCCGCCTGCTCCAATTGCACCTGCAATCGCAGTAGAGCCAATCAGAGCAATTGCTGTTACAGTAATTCCTGAAATAAGGGCTGGCAGTGATTCTGGAAGCAATACTTTGAAAATAATGGTCGACGTTTTTGCTCCCATAGATCGTGCTGCTTCAATGACTCCTTTGTCTACTTCACGCAGTGCAATTTCAACAAGACGTGCGTAGAAAGGAGCTGAGCCAATGACAAGGGCTGGTAATGCTGCATTTGGGCCTAATATCGTGCCCATAATTAGTTTAGTAAATCCTAATAATAGAATGATTAATATGATAAAGGGAATCGATCTGAAAATGTTGACGACTGCGCCGATGACAGCATTAATTGGTTTGTTTTCCCACAAACCGCCTCTACTTGTCAAAAAGAGCAACAGCCCAAGGATGATGCCGATAGCAAAAGCAAACGCTAATGCAATGAGTGTCATATACACCGTTTCACCCGTGGCGTTCCAAATAACCTCTAGATCAACGTTCGGAAACCATTTCTCAAACATGTGTCATCACCTCAATTTCAACCTGTTTGCTTTGGATATAGGCGATGGCTTTTTCAACTTCGTTCTCGTCTCCATTAATATGGATAAAGAGTGTTCCAAACGCGCCTTCCTGCGTTTGAGAAATCTTTCCTTGCAGGATGTTCACATCGACCTTGAAGGATCGAATGATTTCCGTGATCAGCGGCTGTTCGGCAGAATCTCCGATAAAGGACAACCGGACGACCTGACCTTCTTTTACTCTCTCTAGGACGTGCTCGATCGTTTCTTTGGCTTCTTCTGGTTCAGCAAGCTGTTTCACGAATCGCTTCGTCATTTCTTCTTTAGGCTGTCTGAAGACACGTAATACTTCGCCTTCTTCGACAATACGGCCATTCTCCATCACCGCCACACGGTGACAAATTTTGCGAATGACGTGCATTTCGTGTGTGATCAATACAATGGTAAGTCCTAGTCGTTTATTAATATCGGCTAAAAGCTCAAGGATGGAATCCGTTGTTTGTGGATCAAGCGCAGATGTGGCTTCATCACATAGCAGAACTTTTGGATCATTCGCTAATGCTCTCGCAATCCCTACACGCTGCTTTTGCCCGCCGCTGAGCTGAGAAGGATAGGCATTTTCTTTTCCTTCTAAACCGACCAATTTAATCAGTTCGTTTGCACGAGCTCTCCGTTTTGATGTTGGTACACCTGCGATCTCGAGCGGGAACATAATATTTTGTCTCACTGTTCTTGACCAGAGCAAGTTAAAGTGCTGGAAAATCATGCTGATTTCTTGTCTTGCTTTCCGAAGTTTCGCATTCGATACTTCATTGATCCGGTTGCCTGCCACTTCAACGATTCCTTCTGTTGGCAGCTCCAGACCGTTTAATAGGCGAATCAGGGAACTTTTCCCTGCGCCGCTATACCCGATAATTCCGAATATTTCACCTTTATCGATATCCAAGTTGACGTCTTTCACGGCATCAACATTTCCGCTTTTTGAATGATACGTTTTTGATACATTCTGTAAATGGATCACAGTCTGTTCACCTGCTTTCTTGCTGAATCTATAGGTTGCCATCACATACGTTCAATTATTCTTCCGACTGTTATGACGCTAGCCTGAAGTAAGGTCAGTAAAAAAGACCTAACTGCAACGCAAGCAGAAAGGCCTTTTATATCAAATACGCCTTTCTCTCATCTTTCAAAGCATTGCGGCTTTGAGTGAATTGGCACCAATTTCAGCTATGCTGACGGTTGCCGGGTTTCATAGGGCACGTCCCTCCACCTCTCTTAATAAGAGAAAATATGTTGTTTTATGTGATGTTCATGTTTTTACTAACGTAGAATATCATGCTATCTGAGATATGTCAACGCTGTAAATCGCTAATTTCCAAGTAAACGACTACGTTATCATTTTTCGAAAAAAACCGTTCGTCAGCCAAAGTACTGCTTCTAGTCGAAGAAGTGCTCGAAATGAGCCTTTCACTTTCACTTGTCCTCTGCTGATCAGCTGCTGTAAGGACATGTCTCCATCTAATAATTGCAAAATCTCTTTTCGCTCACCATAAAAGATGAGATCCGATAACTCAATTGCAGGTAGTTTCTTCACTTCACCACGTTCATCCACAATCAATGTACAAGAGTCCGTTTCCGCCTCAAATGTAATCTTCAAGGATGATGATGAGAGCAACGGCTTTAACAATAATCGCTGCCCTGCACTTCCATGGGCTTTCACATTTTCCACATGTATAACCTCCCTGTCATTTGGTTATACATAACATTTCTCTACAAACATCGGCTTGTCCTTTATAAATAGCTCGACAAATTTTCAAATGAATTGCTTGAAATATGACAAAAAACCGCTTTATTTAGCGGTTTCAATCATTTCATGAAGATATGGAACGGAGTGAAAGGCATAGCCTTTTTGCACGATTTCACCCTTTTTAAACAGGAGAAAGCAAGGGACACTTTCGATCTCAAATGCTTTCGCAAAACTTGGCGAGTAATTTAAGTTATTCTCATAAAAAGGAACTTCCGGCTGCATGGCATCAACCACTGCCAGCATCTTCTTTGCCAGCTGGCATGTTCCGCAAAATGGTGTATATAAGTACAAAAGAAATAAATCGTCCTCTATCTCCTTGAATTCATGCTCTTCAATCTCTTTCATATACGTCACCCTTATAAATATTTCGAATGAACATCAATGTTTGCAGCTAATAGAATAGATGCAATATGGGCTGACGGTGAAGCGGCCACTTCGCGGTACGTTCTGTCGACAAAAAGATGCAGTGCTTCAGGGAATTCTTTTCGAAATTGCTTCCGCAGTTTATCGCCAGCATCGTCACTGTCTGCTAATATGTAAACGTCTTTCCCGAATAAATCGTCCACAAGCTGATCCAGCTTCGATGTACTGATCGTGCCATTGGTGCAAATGATGGTAACAGGTTCACTTATGACTTCTTTTAGCTTCTGTTTATCTGATTTACCTTCTACAATGATGACCTTTTCTATCTCGACATTCATCACGATCACCCGGCCCTTTTGACGTTGATTCACTTCTTCCTTAGATTACAATCTTTCATTCAGGTTGTAAAGATTGGGCAATTGATCAACAAAAAGACTGCAGCACTCACTGCAGCCTTATCTGTGATCAGCACCAGCCATTTTCATCGTCACAGTCTACATATTTTTCAGTCCCATGGGTCAATGTATCTGACACACGATAAAAACGGTTTTGATCGTAGGAATAACCTGATTTTAATTCATATTGATTTTCACTAATCATCGTACCAATCTCTTCGTTTTGATGGTAAAGCACCATGCCACTCTCTTTGAATCGTCCAGTGACATGCTCTGTTATATCCACCTGTTCTTTTTGAAAAGACAAATTGGACACCCCCCATAAAGGTAGAGTGTCCAATTTCACATGAATTAGTCTTCTTTTGTCATTTCTTCATATTGCTCAGCTGTCATTAAGTTCTCGATTTCAGATGCATCCGCTGGCTCTACTACGATCATCCAAGCTTTTTCGTATGGAGAGTCGTTGACGAACTCTGGGCTGTCATCAAGCTCATCGTTTACTTCAACGATTGTGCCGTTAATCGGTGCGTATAGTTCAGAAACTGTTTTGACTGATTCTACACTTCCGAAAGGCTCGTCCGCTGTAATTTTGTCTCCTACTTCAGGAAGCTCAACGAACACGATATCGCCTAGCTCAGATTGAGCAAAATGCGTAATACCGATACGCACCTTATCTCCTTCTACTTTGACCCATTCGTGTTCTTCTGAATAACGTAAATCTTTTGGTGTGCTCATTTCATACCCCTCCAGTCTTTTCTTACAATCTATATTGAAGATACCACAATCTGAATGAAAGTTACATCATTTCCAGACGCTTTTAAATGTATCTTCATTAAATCCAACTGTCACTCGTTTGCCGTCTGTTGTAATTGGGCGCTTGATTAGCATTCCGTTAGACGCAAGTAATTCAAGCTGCTCGTCCTCTGACATTGCAGGAAGTTTATCTTTCAGCTGCAGCTCTCTGTATTTCTGACCGCTCGTATTAAAAAATTTCTTCAGCTCTAAACCGCTTTTTTCGTAAAGGGCTTTTAATGTTTCTTTATCAGGCGTCTCTTCGACGATATGTATGCTGTTGATGTCTTTATTGTGTTCTTCCAGCCATTTCTTTGCTTTTCGGCATGTACCGCAAGATGGGTATTCGTAAAAATCTAAAGCCACCATTTTCACCTCCTGCAAATAGTGACAACATTTTATCACAAAACATATGAAAAACCTAAATGTATGCTTACAAAAAGGTGCGACATGATATCCGCACCTTTTAAGCCGTCTTATACGATATATTTCTCTGCTTCAAAGATTCGTTTCGCTACTTCGCGCTTTTTGGCGATGACATTCATTGGCGTGAATCTTGTCAGCTTGCGAAGGGCTGACAGACTCATACGGAGTGAATCTCCTTCTTCCATGGCAATCAATGATTCTTTCGCATGAGCTTCAATCTTTAAAAAGGCTTCCTGTGTGAAAATTTGTGTATACGCAAGCTTTTGTGCATTTTTTTCTGCGCCTGATGCTGCGATTGCTTTTTCCGTACGCAAGACCGCCGACTCAGCAGCAAAGAGTTCATTGACGATATCTGCTATATTCACAAGGATTTCTTGCTCTTTGTCTAATGCTTTCCCATATTTCATCGCCGCCATACCTGCCACCATCAAGGCGATCTTTTTCGCATGGGCAAGTAAGTATTTCTCTTGATCAAGCGGCTGATCACCCGGCTCTTCCGGCATCATCATCATTAGCTCTTCCTGTAGGGTTTGCGCTTTTTGAAGAAGCGGAAGCTCTCCTTTCATCGCTTTCTTCAAGAAGGTGCCTGGCACAAGCAATCGGTTAATTTCGTTCGTTCCTTCAAAAATACGGTTAATTCGTGAGTCGCGATAGGCTCTTTCGACTTCGTATTCTTGCATGAAACCATATCCGCCGTGAATCTGCACACCTTCATCCACAATATAATCGAGCGTTTCAGAGCCAAGCACTTTACAAAGAGAGCATTCAATCGCATATTCTGCAATGGATTGTGCAATTTGTTTCCCATCCTTTTGCTCCTCGTCACTTAACAGACCCATTCTTTGTTCAAATAACCCGACTGTGCGGTATACAGCACTTTCCATGGCATAAAGCTTTGCCGACATGTTGGCTACTTTTTCGCCAATTAAGCTAAATTGAGAAATTGGTGTTTTAAACTGCTTACGCTGATTGGCATACTCTGCCGATAATTGAATGACTCGTTTTGATGCACCGATTGTCCCTACAGCCAGTTTATAGCGTCCAATGTTCAAAATGTTAAAGGCAATGACATGACCTCTGCCTGCTTCACCAAGCAAATTCTCCTTTGGCACTTCGGCATCTTCAAGGATTAGCGTTCTCGTCGAGGACCCTTTAATGCCCATCTTTTTCTCTTCAGGTCCTGTTTTGACTCCAGGAAAATCCTTTTCTACGATGAAAGCAGAGAAGTGTTCACCATCAATCTTCGCATACACGACAAACACATCGGCAAATGCGGAGTTTGTGATCCATTGTTTTTCCCCATTGAGGACATAATGTGTTCCAGCTTCATTCAGGACTGCCGTTGTTTTCGCACCTAGCGCATCAGAACCTGATCCTGGCTCTGTTAGGGCATAGGCCGCAATTGTTTCTCCAGAGGCGAGTCCTGGCAGGTACTTTTCCTTTTGCGCTTGATTACCGAACAGCACGATCGGCAAAGAACCGATCCCGACATGGGCGCCGTAAGAAAGAGAGAAGCTGCCTGCTCTTGCAAATTTTTCAGTAATGATGGCTGAGCTGATTTTATCTAGACCAAGCCCGCCAAATTCCTCAGGAACATCCGCACCAAGCAGGCCAAGCTCTCCAGCCTTTTTCAAGAGACGAACAGAATGCTCGAATTCATGATTTTCAATTTGATCGATGTGCGGAACGACATCTTGTAAAATGTAATCTTCTGTTGTTTTCCCGATCATTTGATGTTCATCAGAGAAATCCTCTGGTGTAAAGATATGCTCATAATTCGTCTCATCTATTAAGAAACTGCCACCCTTTTTTACTTCTTCCATTGCTTTCATCCTGTTTTCCCCCTTTAGATCAATTCAAAAATGCCTGCCGCTCCCATGCCCCCGCCGATACACATCGTCACAATACCAAATTGTTCATTTCGCCGTTTCATTTCATGAATGAGGGACAGCGTGAGTTTCGTTCCTGTACAGCCTAGCGGATGTCCTAATGCAATGGCGCCGCCGTTGACATTTACCTTCTCTTCATCGATCCCTAAATGACGAATGACTTGAATCGCCTGAGAAGCAAATGCTTCATTTAATTCAAACAGCCCAATGTCCTTCAGCTCTAGACCAGCGATTTTCAGCGCACGCGGAATGGCTTCAACCGGCCCAATCCCCATGACTTCAGGTGGTACACCACCAACAGCAAACGCTCTGAACTTGGCGAGCGGCTGAAGAGAAAGAGAAGATGCTTTTTCGCGATCCATCATCATGACACATGCCGCTCCATCACTCGTCTGCGAAGAGTTTCCTGCAGTCACTGTGCCTTTTGTTGAGAAGGCAGGTCGTAACGTTGAGAGAACCTCCTCTGTTGTGCCGGCTCTGACACCTTCATCTTGTGAGAACGTAAATTGGCGTTCTTCTAGTTGATTCTGCTCTCCTACCCGTCTTTCTGTCACATCAACGGGAACAATTTCATCTGAAAATTTCCCTTCTTGAAGTGCCTTTGCTGCCTTTTGATGGCTCCTCACCGCAAAAGCATCTTGATCTTGTCGTGTGACCTGATACTTTTGCGCCACTTGCTCCGCTGTGTGGCCCATGCTCATATAGTATTCAGGCGCTTGCTCTGCCAAAAGAGCGTTTGGACGAATGGAGTGACCCATCATTGGGACTTGCGACATCGATTCGACGCCTCCGGCCAAAATGGTTTCTGCCTGCCCAAGCATAATTCGTTCACCTGCATAAGCAATTGACTGCAGACCAGAAGAGCAATAGCGGTTAATGGTAATAGCAGGTACTGTATATGGCAAACCTGCTAAAGCCCCAATATTCCGGGCCACATTCAGCCCTTGCTCTGCTTCTGGTGTCGCACATCCGATGATTAAATCATCGATTGTTCCATCATAATCACCGGCACGCTTTAGCGTTTCTTTTACACACAATGCGCCCATATCATCAGGTCTGACATGTTTTAATGATCCCTTTTTGGCTTTCCCTACTGGTGTTCTTGCGCCAGCTACAATCACTGCTTCTCTCATTTTGACTCCCCCCTAGTTACGTAAAGGTTTTCCTTTAACGAGCATGTGCTGCATGCGTGCCTGAGATTTGACTTCCCCTACAAGACTTAAAAAGGCTTCTCTTTCAAGCTCTAATAAGTATTGTTCATCCACCTCTGTACCAAATGGCAATTTGCCGCCAGAAATGACATGTGCTAGTTTTTTCGCAATGGTCATGTCATGGTCTGAAATGTATCCAGACAATCTCATGTTTTCAGCAGCCAGCACCATTGCTGCGTAGCCTGTTTCCCCCATCACGGGCACCTTTCGCTTCAGAGGTGCACGATAACCCGCTTCATCAAGAGAAATAACGAGTTGTTTCGCATCATGGATTAAATGATCACCATTCATGCTGATCCGGTCATTCACTCGGAGCATCTTCATATCACGCGCTTCCTCTGCTGATGTAGATACCTTTGCCATCGCAATGGCTTCAAAGGTTTGTAGCGTAGCATCTTGGATCGCAGTTGCTGATGGCTTTTCCGCTCCTTGCAGATGGCGAATATAGAGTTCCTTGTTTCCGCCTCCGCCCGGTATGAGTCCGACCCCCGCTTCGACAAGCCCCATATACGTTTCACTGGACGCTTGGATAGCGGCTGCTGGTAGACAAAGCTCCGTCCCTCCGCCAAGTGTCATACCAAATGGTGCAGCCACAACTGGACGGTCACTATACTTCACCTTCATCATCGCCTGCTGGAACCTGCGAATGACAAAATCAATTTCAAAGAAATTGTCGTCCTGTGCTTCCATTAAAATTAAGGCGAGATTCGCACCAACACAGAAGTTCTTTCCTTGGTTACCGATGACCAGTCCTTTATAATTCTTTTCCGTTTCATCTACAGCACGATTGATCATATCAATGACATCAAGCCCAATGGCATTACTTTTCGAATGAAATTCAAGCAAGGCAACATCATCCCCGATATCGATCAAGCTTGCACCCGTATTTTTAAAAATGACATCGTGTTTCTTTTTCAATCTAGCTAACGACATATTCTTGTCGTTTCCCTTTTCCTGTTCATAAGCACCATTCTGATAAAATGCACGGTCTCCTTCGGCATTTTCTTGATAGAACGTGTCATGTCCTTCTGAAAGCATATCTTGCACCCACGACGGGATGCTGTGCCCTTCCGCTTCCATTCGACTGACGGCTTTTTTCACGCCAATCGCATCCCACAGCTCGAACGGGCCATGCTGCCAGCCAAATCCCCATTTCATGGCGTTATCGATGGACTGAATATCATCCGCAATGTCGCCTTTTAGTTGAGCTGAATAAAGAAGAACAGGTGCGGTCATATTCCAAAGCAATTGCCCAGCACGGCCGTCTTGATAAATAAGCGCTTTCAATTTCGCTTTTGTCCCCTTTTGCTGCTTGGCAATGTCAATGCCCGGATCCTTCAGCTTTGTCCGTTCTCCGTATGTGAGTGTGACAGGATCAAGCTCTAAAATGCTCTTTCCGTTTTTTTGATAAAATCCTTGCCCTGCTTTGCTGCCGATCCACCCTTTTTCGAGCATTCTTTCCATAAACTCAGGCAGCTGAAAAATATCTTTTTCCTTTCCTTCTACCTGTTCATACACATTGCGGGCTACATGAGAAAATGTGTCGAGTCCCACCACATCAAGTGTGCGGAAGGTCGCACTTTTCGGTCTGCCAATGAGTGGACCTGTAACAGAATCGACCTCTCCGATCGTGTATTTGTTCTCAAGCATTTCACGCACTGTGACAAGAAGCCCATAAGTGCCAATTCGGTTGGCAATAAAGTTCGGTGTATCTTTTGCTTCGACCACACCCTTGCCAAGTACATCTTCACCAAATGTTTTCATATATGAGAGTACTTCTGGATCTGTTTCTTGAATAGGAATTACTTCTAACAGCTTTAAATAACGAGCTGGATTAAAAAAGTGAGTGCCTAAAAAGTGGCGTTTAAAATCAGCTGATCGGCCTTCTGCCATTTTTTCAACAGAAATACCGGATGTATTGCTGGATACGATGCTGCCTTCTTTGCGGTGTTCGTCGATGAGAGAGAATACGTGTTGTTTAATGCTGAGCTTTTCAGTGACGACTTCAATGATCCAGTCAGCATCGTGTAATAAGGAAAGGTGATCTGTGAGATTTCCGGGTGTGATGTATGATAGGTTTTTGGCTGAAGTAAGAGGTGCTGGCTTTTGCTTTAACAATTTTTTCATTGCGTCTTGGCTTAATCTATTTCGAACACTAGGGTGATCAAGCGTTAGCTTTTTTGCCGTTTCTTCCTTTGTCAGTTCATGTGGCACAATATCTAGCAATGTTACTGGTATCCCGATATTGGCTAGATGTGCAGCAATGCCTGAGCCCATGACACCTGAACCAATGACAGCCGCCTTGCGAATATGTTTGCCCATAAATATCCCCCTAAACATTTTGAATGAACAGTCATTCATTTTTTGTCCAAAAAAAAGCAATGCCTCTTTCTTTATCTTAAAAGATTTTCCGAAACAGTTCAATAGCAGATTTCAAAAATTTACACATTCTCATGCGTCTTTCTTTACAGCGTATGAATTAAAGACGAGGGGGAATTGTAAGAATGGAGGTGATGTCCACATGTCTCGTTTGCAAAAGAACCCATCAAAAGCAGGCGTAAGTGCTGCAAGTGTGAAAGGAAACGCAGGTCCATCACAAGAAGCAGACCTAGGTGGTAAAAAGACCAGTCAAAATCAGCAATATAAAAAGAAATCGTAAGGAGGAACACAACTTGAACAACCAGCAAATGAATATGCCCCCACAGGTAATTTCAGTAAAGGATTCCTTGTACCTAGAGGATATGCTGAACTGGAATTTGATCGCGATGAAAAAGGCCCACTTTATGGCCGAGCATTGTCAGGATCAAACATTGAAACAAGAACTCAATCAAGTTGGTCAAATGCACCATCAGCATTACACACAAATACTTCAACATTTAGGCAGCTCAGGGCAAGGCCAGTCTTCTGGCTTTATGCAATAGGAGGTAACAGACATGGAACAGCAAAACCAACAAAAAATCGGGAATCCACAAACGCCGGTTCCAACAACGACAAACATGAACGATCGCGACTTTGTCACAGACCTTTTGTCGACTGAAAAATATATGACAAGCGGATATAACACAGCGCTCAATGAATTCAGCCATGAATCTCTTTACCAAGATATTCAGCGAATTGCGCTAGAAACACAAAAAACGCAAAGACATTTATATGATGTCATGTTCCAATATGGCTGGTACTCTGTCGAAGCCGCTGACCAACAGAAGCTCCAGCAGGCACATCAGAAGTTCCAGCAAACACTGACAGATCAATCACCGTACGGATCATCACCCATGTCATAAAGAAAAACTGCCAGCTCATACTGGCAGTTTTTTAACGGTCTTTATTGGCACGATGAGCTTCATTTAATTGCTTGATCCGCTGAATCGTTTCTTTGATGTCTTCTTTTGCCTCTGGATACGTGTCATTAAAATGCTTGGCTAAAGGCGGCATGCTTTTGGCAATATGAGAATAGATGATCCACTGCGAGACATCTCTTTTCAGTTCCTCATTCGTTTCACCAAGCAGCAGCTCTGTATATTTATCAAGCAGGCCTTCGAGCTTTTCATCTAATTCATTTCCCATTTGTATTCCGCTCCTTTTTTCAGAAAAAAGCCTGACTCTGCGTGTAACAGATGTCAGGCTTTTCACATACGATTATCTTGCAGCAAGAAATGTCTCAGCTTGTGCCTGTTGGACAATACAGCGTCCTCTGCCGTGCGGAATACATAACGGTGTTCCGAATAAAGGATCTGTTGTTACTTGGCAGTTCATATCAAAGACATTTTTCACAAGATCACAGTTAATGACAGTTTCCGGTCTTCCTTCTGCATAAATTGACTTGTCTTTAATGGCCACAAGGTGATGCGCATATCTGCAAGCGAGATTGAGGTCATGCAGAACCATGACAATCGTGCGCTGCTCTTTTTCATTTAAATCAAAAAGAAGATCCAGGATTTCAATTTGGTGCGTCATGTCTAAATACGTTGTTGGCTCATCTAATAGAATAATATCCGTCTCCTGTGCCAATGTCATCGCAATCCATGCACGCTGCCTTTGTCCACCTGATAATGAATCAACCGTTCGATCAGCAAGGTCTTCCATCTTCGTTGATTTCAGTGCGCGATTTACCGCTTCTTCATCTTGCTTTGACCATTGCTTCAGCCAATTTTGATAAGGATATCGCCCTTGCTTGACGAGTTGATGTACCGTTAATCCTTCTGGCGCTTCTGGCCCTTGCGGAAGAATGGCGAGCTGTTTCGCCACTTCCTTTGTTGGTAATTTGGCAATGGAATGACCTTCAAGCAGGACAGAACCACCCATTGGCTTCATGAGACGGGCCAAAGAGCGAAGTAGCGTGGATTTACCGCATCCATTGCTGCCAATAAATACTGTGATTTCACCCTTAGGGATTGACACATTTAGTTCGTCTATGATCATTGTTTCTCCGTAACCTAAGCTTAAACCTTCAGTAGAAATGGCACTCATTCCGCTCAAACGCTCCTTTTCTCATCCAAATTTTTTATATTGAATATCGTCTATGTAGACGTCAAAGATCACTTATCTCAATTTAGTGTATCAGATTTAAGTGATCTTGAAAATCATTTTCAATTAAAAAATGAGAAAGTCTCGTTTACTTTTTCTTTTCGAATGCACGTTTTGTTCCATCTTCGAGCTTGATATCGACTCGTATCCGCTGATAATCATCATCTAAATTAAAAGCAGATAATAATTCATTGACATATGTTTCATTCAGCTTTGCACTAGGAATCGACATATCATTGAGCTTCATCTTCATTTCACGTAAAGCTTCTTCCCCTTCATAGCGGACACCATTCATATGATCTCGAATCAGTGCTTCTTCTCTTCCACCAGCTTGACGATAGGTAGCTTCATATAATTCGCTTTTTTGTCCATATTGTACGTGCAATTGCAAATGCTGAAATGGCAGTTCCTTCATTTGAACAGCTGACAGACTTTCAGCTTCTGCTTCATGTGGATGTTGTATTGGTTCGATTGAACGACAGCCAGACAGCATAAAGAACAGCACTCCTAGCAGTCCCGCCTTCTTCCAGCACATCATGTATTTCCTCCTATTTCATAGCATCGTTTTTTATTCTTCTCCAAGCCCCTTTTCGTTATTCAATAAAACAGCAGACTATGGTAGATTAAAACAAAAAGGAGAACCGGATGATGAATAAAACAGCCATTGTGACTGGTGCCAACAGCGGTTTCGGAAAGCTCATCACATTGCGTCTTGCTCAGCAAGGGTACACTGTGATTGCTGGCGTAAGACAGGAAACCAATGCGAAAAAGCTTGCCGAAGAAGTAAAGAACGCCGCTTTATCCGAATCGATACATATTGAAGCATTAGATGTGACAGATACACAGTCCATTCAAGCATTTCAGAAAAGGCTTAATGCCTATGCTCCCATTCACCTGCTTGTGAACAATGCGGGAACGGCCTATGCTGGTTTTGCTGAAGAGGTGCCTGTTGATCAGTACCGAGAGCAATTTGAAGTGAATGTCTTTGGTGTGATGGAAATGACACAAGCAGTCCTTCCGTTGATGACGAGCGGTGCAAAAATATTGAATATGAGCAGTATCAGCGGACTCATGGGAATGCCCGCACTCTCTCCATATGTATCGTCAAAGTTTGCGCTAGAGGGCTATACAGAGAGTTTGCGAATTGAGCTGGCTGCGTTTGGCATTCAGGCCGCTTTGATTGAGCCGGGTTCTTTCCAAACGAACATTTGGAACACCTCCATGAATGAGCAAATGACACCACCCGCAGCAGGTTCTAAATACACAACTATTTATGAAAACATGATGGCCTATATAGAGGCGCAAAAAAACAACTATGGTGATCCCGGCGAAGTTGCAGAGCTTGTGGTTTCGCTTGCAGAGAAGAAGCGGCTAAAGAAGCTAAGGTATCTTGTCGGGAAAGGTGTTCGGCTTTCATTCATAGCAAAGCAGCTCCTGCCTTGGAATGTATGGGAAAACATTATTTTACGGACACTATCTTCAAAAAAATAGGCACAAAAAAACAGGTGGATCTTTTATCCACCTGTCAGCGTGTAGACAAACCCTCGCATTCGTTGTCAGTCCTGCGCGCTGGTGCTCACGAATGTCAAATTCGCTCCGCGCCAGTACTCGTCCTTCCTAGACTGCAAAGGCTTTCTATCACGCTGAAAAAAGAAGACAAAGGGCTAAAATAAAGTTCATTTTAGCCCTTTGTCAACAATCTAACAGGTGGATCTTTTATCCACCTGTTTTCTTTTATTCGTTATCAGACTGCCCAAGGGTAATATCAAGATTTTTATTCTTTCCATCACGGATGACAGTCATTGTCGTTTTATCGCCAATTTTTGTTTCTTTATAAAGGATTTCTTTCAGCTGTGAGCTGTTCGCTACATCTTTTCCTTTGAACTTGATGATGACATCTCCAGACTTCAAGCCTGCTTTTTGTGCAGGAGATCCTTTTGAAACATCTTTTACATAGATGCCTTTACCGATTTGTTTATCAAATAGGCCAAGTGTATTTTCCTGATACGTTTCAGGCACTTGCTCCAGGTCAATCATTTGTACGCCAAGGTAAGGACGTTCGACTTTTCCATTTTTCAACAGCTGATCTACGATCGGTTTTACATCGTTACTTGGGATCGCAAATCCGAGTGATTCTACTCCGCTTTCGCTAATTTTCAAACTGTTGATGCCGATGACTTGACCGTCTGTATTGATCAGCGGACCGCCACTGTTTCCAGGGTTAATGGCTGCATCTGTTTGAAGCACATTCATCTCAACGGTTCCAGATGATGTATTGGCTTCAACGGTACGATCGAGACCACTAATAATCCCTTCTGTTACTGTACCAGAGAACTGCGCACCGAGCGGGTTCCCGATTGCGATGACTTTGTCTCCAGCACGAAGCTTAGAAGAATCTCCAAAACTTGCAACTTTATCAATGCCGTCAGCATTTATTTCCACGACAGCTAAATCTGTCATTACGTCACTGCCGACAAGCTTCGCATCTTTTGTTTTTCCATCGTATAGTGTGACCTTTAATTTATTGGCACCCTCGACTACATGGTTATTTGTGATAATGTATGCTTTTTTGCCATCTTTTTTGAAGATGACACCAGAACCCGTTCCGGCTTCTGCTTCAGTTGAATCACCGCTAAGACCGAACGAGTTTTGTGTAGATTGATAGTTTGAGACCCCTACAATCGTCGGCTCTAAATCTTCTACCATATCAGCAACATTCGTCGCATTGGTGATTTGTTTTGTTGAGAAATTTTCAGATGAAGTCGGTTCGCTTGATGCTGTTTGGGTTTGAGTGTTTGCCGCTGTATCTTGTGACTGCGGTAAAAGCGGTGTAATGCCAAGCACAAGACCGCCTCCAATAATCCCTCCAAGAATAGGACTCAGCCATGCAGCCTTCCGTTTTTTCTCCTTTTTAGACGAACGGTCATCAATCACTTGAGGAGATTCGTTTGTCACCCTCTCCTGAGAGGCAGATGCTTCGTTTTCATGATGGTGAAAAACGAGTTCTTTCTCTTTTTCTGGTTCTTCTATTTGTTTCTCATTCTCTTGATGTGCGTGTTCTTGATCATTCATCTTTTTCTCTTCATCTTCTCTTCGGAAATCCATCGCTTGCACTCCTTTGCATCATTTTCATGAAATGCTTCATTCATATGTCTAGACAGGACTCATGTCCTCTTAATGGCAATATCATTGAAAAATTCTTTATGACAATATGTCAAATTATATAATACTTATTCATAGAAAAAAAGCAAGGTGTGCACATTGGTGAAAAGCACCTATTCATTAGCCTTTTGTCTATGCCCTTTTTTCCCTTGAGCTTATCATAAACAAACATTATGGGATAATGATGAGAAGAATATGTGAAATTGTGAAAAAAGCGTGTGATTGTTGACATGCCGCCTTTGTATCCCGTTATAATGACGTTGAGAGGATGTGGAAGACTTTGTCGTACACCATTTATTTAGTTGAAGATGAGCAGAATTTAAATGAACTGTTAACCAAATATTTAGAGAGTGAAAATTGGAATGTTTCCTCTTTTTTAACCGGAGAAGCGGCACGCGAAGCAATGAACAAGCCGCCGCATCTATGGATTTTAGATATTATGCTGCCTGATACAGACGGCTACACACTCATTAAAGAAATCAAAGCAGCCTCGCCTGACGTACCGGTCATTTTTATTTCGGCACGTGATGCAGATATTGATCGTGTGCTTGGCTTAGAACTCGGGAGCAGTGATTATATTGCGAAACCCTTTCTTCCGCGCGAGCTGATCATCCGCGTGCAAAAGCTGCTGGAGCTTGTATATAAAAACAGTGACACACCGCAGCAAAGCGTCACACCCGTTTCTTCCTATATCATTCATGAGGACGTAAGAGAGGTGTATGAAGGAGATCAGCTGATTAACTTAACGTCTAAGGAATTTGATTTGCTGCTCTTATTTACCCATCATCAAGGACATGCCTTTTCCCGGGAAGATATCCTCGTCAAGATCTGGGGGCACGATTACTTCGGGACAGATCGTGTGGTCGATGATCTTGTCAGACGGCTGCGCAAAAAAATGCCTGACTTAAAAGTCGAGACCATTTATGGATTTGGCTATAGGATGCTAAAAGGATGAAGAACAAACCACTCGCTTTTCAAATTTGGGTTGTCATCTCTGGCATTTTACTCACCATCTCGATTGTCCTGATCATTTTATTTTCAAATACATTACGCAGCTTCTTTACGAATGAAATTTATAAAAACATCGAAAACGAGCAGCAAGTGTTAACAGAATACCCTCTGAATCGAGACGGCTCACCAAAGTCGACACCAGAAAACCGCTCGGTTCAGCACATTCTGATTCCGTCAGATGAATTAAATCAAATGGCTCAGTTTTTCCCGCATGCCTTTATTGAAAAAGTGCAGTCCTTTGTTAAAAAACAAAAAAGCGCAACAAAACGCTATTCTGAAGAAGTGAATGGTCAGCATATCTTTTTTGTGATCAAAAAAGTCTCAACAGGCAATACACAATATATTCTCTTGTCATATGCACCCGATTCTTATCGAGATGACTTGTCCTTTACACTGTTTAAACAGCTGATTTTCATCTTAGGAACGGTTATTTTACTAAGCTGGATTCCATCGATTTGGCTCGCCCGCTACTTATCACGTCCAATTGTCGCGTTTGAAAAGCACGTCAAGCGCATTGCACAAGAAGACTGGGACGATCCTGTCATTGTTGACCGGCAAGATGAAATTGGCAAACTGGGGCATACGATTGAAGAAATGAGACAAAAGCTCATTCAAAAGGATGAAACAGAACGAACGCTTTTGCAAAATATATCACACGACTTAAAAACACCTGTGATGGTCATCCGCGGTTATACGCAGTCTATTAAAGATGGAATTTTCCCTAAAGGAGATCTTGAACAAACGGTGGAAGTGATTGAAGGCGAAGCGGAAAAGCTTGAGAAGAAAATCAAAGATTTGCTGTATTTAACAAAGCTTGATTATTTATCAAAACAACATCCGGCGCATTCTCCCTTCCTTGTGAGTAATACAATGCTGGAAGTGGTTGACCGTTTACGCTGGTCGAAAAATGAATTGCAGTGGAACGTGGACTTAGATGATGAGGCTGCACTTGAAGGCGATCCAGAACAATGGAGCAAACTATTTGAAAATGTATTAGAAAATCAACTTCGCTACGCAAAAAGTAAAATTGATATTCATATGAAGCAGGAAGAGGATCAAATTCGCATCGTCATTCGTAATGATGGCCCTCCAATTGAAGAACACATGCTATCCAGCCTATACGAACCTTTTAGTAAGGGAAAAAAGGGCGAATTCGGCATTGGATTAAGCATTGTCAAACGAATTCTTTCAATGCATCAAGCGTCCATATCAATTGAAAATGATGAACTAGGTGTACGCTATACGATCACTGTTCCAAAGAAGAGGCTGTAGGTTTTACACCGCAGTCTTTTTTAGATGAATGAATACCCATTGAAATCACGGTATGTGGCTTTGATTTTCTTGCCAGCTTGATACATCCATTTCTTTTCAATGGTTGTCTCTTTCGGCATTTTGACTTTTTCTACTTGAATTCCTTTTGTTTTCAAGCGTCTAATCATATCATCAATTTCTCTCATGGAACATCATCCTTTCACATTTTTTGACCGGTTGGTCACCTTACTTTATAATATAAAGAATTACACTGTAAAAAACAAGTTACAATCTGATTAATTTTTGAAAAGTTTTGTCGTTTATGACCGATAAGTCACATCTCTTTGCGCACGTTTCCTAAGACATTTGTCTCTCGGTAAGAAAGGATGACATTCATATTGAAAAAGAAAGAAAAAATGATTATTGAGGCTGGTATGAAGTTATTTGCCAGCAAAGGCTATAATACAACGTCTGTTCAGGAAATTGCAGATGAATGCCACATGTCAAAGGGTGCGTTTTACCTTTATTTCAAATCGAAAGAAGCACTGCTTATTTCGATCTTGCATTACTATTACGATAAGGTATTTACCCGGATTCACGAGGTTCAAACAGAGGGCGGCACACCTAAAGAGGCCTACCGGAAACAGCTCACTGTCTATTACGATAATATTTTGCAGCAAAAAGATTTTATTAAAATGCAGCTAAGCGACAGGGCGCTCCCATTGAACGAAGAAACACAGCAGCTCGCAAAGCAAATTCGACTTGCGACGATTCAGTTGCACATTGATAACATTAAGCAAGTGTATGGAGATGCAGCCATTCCTTATATGGCTGATCTATGTTTAACGATTGAGGGTATGAGTCACGTTTACTTTGAGCTTGCCATTTTATATGATTTTCAGCTCGAAGCAGAGGAGCTTGCCGCAACAATGATTCACCGTATCGATGATCTAATGGGCGGTATGATGAAGCGAAATGACCATCCGCTCATTTCTGTGGACCAAGCAAGCGACTGGTTCGGCCCGATTTATGAACGATCATTTGACCCGCTCACAGAATCTCTATTAAAAGAATTAAGAGAGCTGGCAGAAGCACATTATGAAGTAAAAGACGAGCCAGATTTATTTGAAGCGCTTGGCATTTTAGAAAACGAGTTAAACAAACAAAAACCAAGACAAGTCATCGTCAAAGGCATGCTTTACCAATTGAAATTATACACACCACTTCAGCCGGTCTCAGGCTCCTTATTACGCATTCTAAAAGAAGATCATTTATAAAACCCAGGGCTTGGTTGCCCTGGGTTTATGATTGTGACAAACAATCAAACTTCTTTTCTGTGATTTCAGGGAGTTTCCATAAAAAAACCAGAGGCACAGAGGCCTCTGGTGTCTTATTTTGCTTTCGGTGTCACCATTTCTTCTGGTTTCACAAACTCTTCAAACTGCTCTTCTGTTAATAGTTCTAATTGAAGGGCAGCTTCTTTTAGTGTTAATCCTTCTTTGTGCGCAAGCTTCGCAATTTTCGCTGCATTTTCATATCCGATGTGCGGGTTGAGTGCCGTCACAAGCATCAATGAATTGTTTAGGTTTTTCTCGATCGTTTCTAGGTTTGGTTCAATTCCAACGGCACACTTGTCATGGAATGAGTTCATACCGTCAGCAAGCAATTCAACCGACTGTAAGAAGTTATAGATGATGACCGGCTTAAATACGTTCAGCTCGAAGTTTCCTTGGCTTGCGGCAAAACCGATCGTTGCATCATTCCCCATGATTTGTGCGGCAATCATTGTTAAAGCTTCACTTTGAGTTGGGTTGACCTTTCCTGGCATAATGGAGCTGCCTGGCTCATTTTCAGGAATGATCAATTCACCAATTCCGCAGCGAGGACCACTTGCAAGCCATCTCACATCATTGGCAATTTTCATTAAGTCAGCTGCAAGTGCTTTAAGCGCACCGTGTGCATATGTGATTTCATCATGGCTTGTCAGCGCATGGAATTTGTTTGGTGAAGAATTGAACGTTTGACCTGTTAACTGGCTGATTTCTTCTGCCACGTATTTACCAAACTCAGGATGTGCGTTAATTCCCGTACCAACAGCTGTTCCGCCAATGGCAAGTTCTCTCATTTTTTCAGTAGATTCTAAAATCATTTCTTTTGAACGATCAAGCATGTACACCCAGCCGCTAATCTCTTGGCCCACTGTAAGAGGTGTTGCATCTTGCAAATGCGTACGGCCAATTTTCACGATCTCTTGGTATGCTTTTGCTTTCTCATCAAGCGTCGCTCTTAACTGGTCAATCGCAGGCAATAGCTTTTTGTACACAGCTAATACAGCTGCCACGTGCATAGCCGTTGGGAATGTATCATTTGAGCTTTGGCTGCGGTTGACATCGTCATTCGGGTGAATGCTGAATTCACTATTTTTATCTTTCAAGTAAGCAGTTGCTCTATTTGCAACGACTTCGTTCATGTTCATGTTACTTTGTGTTCCACTTCCTGTTTGCCATACAACAAGCGGGAAATGCTCGTCATACTTTCCACTGATGATGTCATCACATACAGCAGCAATCGCTTCTGCTTTTTCACTTTCTAAGTTGCCTAGACGTTCGTTCGCAATCGCTGTGCTACGTTTCAAAATTGCAAACGCATTCACAACTTCCTTTGGCATTTTCTCAGAACCGATTTTGAAATTTTCTTTGCTTCGTTGTGTTTGTGCACCCCAGAACTTGTCCTGTGGCACCTTGATTTCGCCCATTGTATCTTTTTCGATTCTAAATTCTGTCATTATGTATCCCTCCATAGCTTCATCACTCAACTCTATTCTATACAAAAAACGAAAATCCTTTAAGCGTTTTCAATTAAAATTTTATCTTTATTTTAATTTTAGTTCAATATAAACACGAACATCTTTGGAATATTTGTATTTTGGATTTGTTTTTCCGTAATCTTTTGACGTATAAGTCACCTCATAATGCTTGTCAAACGACTGTAGAATAAGGTCGATCTCCTCTTTTGTTCCTGCTAAACGAATTTGCGCCATCTTCTTTCCTCCAACACCGTGATTCTTTCATATACCACAAAATAATGTAACACAGAATATTGTTTTTTCAAGCAGGTAATGCTAAGAAAAAGAAATTGAGGTGGGTGATCCATTTGAATCAAACTCCATTGAAAGAGCACTTATACGATAATCTCTCTGTCATTCTCCCTCAGTTAAAGGACATGGATGATTTGATCCATGAGAAAAAAACATTGCCTCATGGACAGGTTGTCTACTATTTATACATTAAAGAAATGAACGAAGCGATGCAGATTCAAACCTTCTTAAAGCTGCTATTGCAAGATCATGCCTCTCTAACAAAAGAGAAGCTAGAATCCAATTTATCGATGATGACTACCCGTACGGTAAAAACCTCTGAAGAACTAGTAGATGCTATTTTTCAAGGACATTGTGTCGTACTGATTAATGGATTTCAGCACGCTTATATTTTAGAAACACATGGAACGAAGAAACGCAATTTAGGAGATGCTACATCTGAAACCGTCGTAAGAGGACCAAAGATTGGTTTCATTGAAGATATCAACACGAACTTAGCTCTCGTCAGACAGCGTTTGAAAAACCCTGATCTCAAAACAGTAGACATGAAAATCGGCGAAAAGAAATACACCCAAGTATCGATCATGTACATTGACGGTATCGTTGAGCCCTCTGTTTTAAAAGAGGTAAAAAAGCGTCTCAAACAAGTCACCATTGATGATATACAAGACTCTGGCGTCCTTGAAGAGCTCATTGAAGACAATGTGTATTCTCCTTTTCCGCAAATTCAAAACACAGAACGGCCTGATAAAGTGGCATCTGCTTTAAACAATGGGCGCGTCGCCATCTTTGTCGATCATTCGCCTTTTATCTTAATTGTGCCTGCTTCCCTCGCGACGATTATGCAGTCACCTGATGATTATTATGAAAGATGGATCGCCGCCTCTCTTATTCGTTTGCTCCGTTTTACATCCATCTTTCTCACATTGTTTTTATCAGCCATTTATATTGCCCTTGTGTCCTTCCATCAAGGTCTTTTGCCCACAACTTTAGCTATTTCCATCTCAAGCACACGAGAGAATGTCCCCTTTCCTCCTATTGTGGAAGCACTCATCATGGAAATGACCATTGAGCTGCTGCGAGAGGCCGGGTTAAGACTTCCTAATCCACTTGGACAAACAATCGGACTTGTGGGCGGTGTTGTCATTGGGCAGGCAGCCGTACAAGCCCATATCGTCAGCTCCATTATGGTCATTATTGTCAGCGTCATTGCACTTGCATCCTTTACCTTTCCTCAATATGGAATGGGGATATCATTTCGTGTCCTTCGCTTTGTGTCCATGTTTACTGCAGCTGCATTCGGTTTATATGGACTTGTCCTGTTTATGCTCGTCTTACTCACTCATTTGACAAGACAAAAAAGCTTTGGCACCCCATATTTTTCACCAGATTTTGTGTTCAGTTATAAAAATGAGGACAATTCCATCATCAGATTGCCTTTGAAAAATCAAAAGAAAGGGGAACGACATGGTCAATCATAAAGAGTCGATCACAAGCTATCAGGCAAGTGCCATTATCGCCAATACCACACTAGGTGCAAGTATGATGATTCTGCCAAGATCAATGGCTCAAGCTGCGCCTACACCTGACGGCTGGATTGCACTCTTACTCATGAGTGTGATATACATTGTGTTCATTTTTGTCAATGTGCTCATGATGAAAAAGGTCTCCTTTTCTTCCTACTATGACTATACAAAAGAAGGACTTGGGAAATGGATTGGCTCACTTGCCAACCTGTTGATTATTATTTACTTTCTCGGCGTTGCCAGCTATGAAGTACGAGCCATGTCTGAGATGGTGAAATTCTTTCTACTTCAAAACACACCTGTAGCCGTGACGATGATCAGCTTTATTTTGGTTGGTTTTTACCTTGTGATTGGGGGGATTGGTGATTTTGCCCGGCTGTGCCCTTTTTTTCTGATTGTCACACTCATCATCTTATTTGTAGCCTACGGACTTAGTGTACAAGAGTTTAAGCTCGATAACCTACGGCCAGTTTTAGGAGAGGGCATTTCCCCTGTTTTCAATTCCTTGAATGCTTCGGCCATTTCGTTTGTCGGCATTGAAATGATGCTTTTCATGCCTGCCTATATGAATACGCAAAAACACACTTTTGCATATGGCTCCATCGGCTTTTTGATTCCTGCGATCATCTATATTTTCACCTATATTCTTGTGGTTGGTGCGCTCACGGTGAAAGAAACGGCGACTCTGACGTGGCCGACCATTGCCTTATTTCAATCATTTGATATTCAGGGGATTTTTATTGAACGGATTGAATCCTTTTTGCTGATTGTTTGGCTTGTCCAGCTTTATACGAGCTTTGTAGGATATACGTTTTTTGCTACGATAGGAGTCATCAAATTGACTAAATTCCCTAAAAAAATCGCGCTCGCCTTGATGGGCATTGTGATCTTCTTTGCCGCTCTTTTCCCAAAAGATGTTGATACGGTCCGAGACTATTTAACCTACGTAAACAACTTGTTCTTTCTTCTATTTGGTATACTCCCGTTTCTTTTATTTATCATCGTATTTTTCAAAAGGAGGCGGAAAACAGCATGAAAAAGAAAGCGGTTCTTGCGCTCTTCTCACTGATTCTATTATGCGGGTGCTGGGATAGTACAAATATCGAGGAGCTCAACATGGCAATTGGATTTGCTGTAGATAAAGGAGATGACGGACATAAATTGAAGCTGTCTATGCAGGTGCTCGTTCCGCAAAAAATTGAGCAAGAATCAAGCGTGAAAGATCCGACGAAGATTATTGAAACAAGCGGTGATTCCATACACCAAATTTTTCGTACGACGGCCCTAAAAACACACCGCATTTTTGCTCAGCAGCTGAGGGTTTATTTGTTTTCTCAAGACCTTATCAATGAAAATAATTTCGATTTGGTCATCAATCAATTCATTCGGGACAATGAAACACGAAGAGGAAGCCTTGTCTTTATGGCTTCTGAGAAGCCTGGAGATATGTTGAAAATCAATGACGACGGCCAGCCTGCCGCTTCCACCTTATACGATATTTCTTCGAATACAAAAACGACCATTCGTATGTTCAAGCCCGTTTCCTTAGGAGATATTTCTTCTGCCATGCAAAACAACGTATCCTTTGCCATTCCGAAAGTCAGTGTTAGTCAGGGCAAATTAATGCTGGATGGTGCCTCGATCATTCAGAACAAACGATTTCTCACCAACATCTCTCCTTTAGCGGTGCAGTCCTACAACCTGCTGACTGGAGATGCAACAGGCGGAGTGATTGAATTCCAATATGAACATAGCATTTATTCTTTTGAGATCTTTAAAATCAAACACAACATTGACACCCATAAAACAGCCAGTGGCAAATATGAATTTGATGTGTCAGTGGAGCTTGATGGAAGATTGTCTGAGGATTGGAATGAACGGGAAAATTCATTTAATGAAAAATACCTCCAAGAAATTGAGAAAGTCGTGGCACATCGACTGGAGGAAAATGTAAAAGATTTTATCGGGGAATTACAGCATGAGATCAAAGCAGATATTTGTGGATTTTATCAAAAAGCGAGTATTGCCTATCCGAAGGAATTCCGAAAAGAAGCAAAACATTGGGATGACATTTTTAGTGAATCCGATATTCGTTACAAGGTAAATGTGAAAATCCGTGACTTCGGGACTAAGGGCGCAACACAATCCTTATAGAGTATGTTAAAATGGTAAGAAAAAAAGGGTGTCAATCATGAAACGAGCTTTACTTTCGGCCGGCATTCTATTTTTGATTCTAGGAATACTTCTGTTAGTCGTGGTATTCATGCAATCAAAAGAAGATTTCTTCATTGAAGCCGACAGCTTTTCAAGCACATTTTTGATCGTGATTTATTATGGACAAACCCCTGCGCTCCTTCTGATTGGAGGCGGTTTATTTGTTGGACTTTCACAGATCATTGATTTGCAAGAGAAAAAAGCGGCAGTGGCAAAGGAAAGCGTCAAACTGCTTTCCGAGATGAAGAAAACCCTGGAAGACAAATCGGCCGAGGAGCAGGAGGCTTTTCCAGTTCCTGAGCTCCATCAACTATCCGAACGTCCAATCACAGGACAGAAGGACTAATTTTGCACATGTTCCAGCAGCTTTCATTTGAAAGCTGTTTTTTTATTGAATCAGCTTATGGCGATGTGCATACACGGCTGCTTGTGTGCGGTCTTCTACATCAAGCTTGGAAAGAATGTTGGTAATATGCGTCTTGACTGTTTTGATGGTAATAAACAATTCCTCAGCAATGACCTTATTCGATTTCCCATCGGCAATCAGCTTTAATATTTCCATCTCTCTTGCGGTTAACGAATCGTGCAAAATGGACCCATTTGATGAATGGCGGAGTTTGTTCATGACCTTTCCAGCTACTTTTGATTCAAGTCTTGGTTCGCCGATACTCGCAGACCTGATGGCATCAGCAATTTCTCCTGCTTTCGATGTTTTTAAAAGATAGCTTAAAGCACCAGCCTCAATAACTGGATACACTTTATCATCATCAATAAAGCTCGTCAGTACAATAATCCGGGCATCCTCTATTTCCTGACAAATTCTTTTCGTTGCTTCGATGCCATCCATGCCTTCCATAACAAGGTCCATTAAAATCACGTCTGGCTTTAATTCAACCGCTAGTTCTACACCTTTTTGTCCATCTGACGCTTCACCGATGACTTCAATATCCGCCTGTGCCTCTAAAAAAGCAGCAAGACCCATTCTCACCATTTCGTGATCGTCAATTAAAAGCACTCGAATCATCGAACGTTCTCTCCTTTTCCTTCATCAAAAATGGGAACCTTCACATCAATTTGTGTGCCTTTTCCCTCAAATGACATAATCTCTGCGACACCGCCTACTTCACTTGTTCTTTCTCGTATCGATTCAAGTCCGTAGGAAGCAGTCTTCACATGATCTGTTTGAAAACCAATCCCGTTGTCGATAATTTTCAACTGAACTTGACGGTTCCGAATAAGCAAACGTACTGTCACCTTTGTCGCCTTTGCATGCCTAAACACATTGGAAAGGGCTTCTTGCACAATTCGGAACAGATGGTCCTCCACCCCTTTAGACAGCGGAGCATCATCTTCTATTTCCCAATCAATATCAATTGGCTGCTTTGCCTGAAATTCATTGAGTAGCTCAATCAAGCCTTTTTTCAAGTCTTTTCCTTCAAGGGTGATCGGTCTTAAATGCAGAAGGAGTGCACGCATCTCATTTTGTGCATCGCCAGCCATTCGTTCCACAAGACGCATTTGCTTTAAAATCTTTTCATCCTTTTCCTTCATCCCTTCAAGAATCGCAGACGTCATCATCGAAATGGCGAATAGCTGCTGGCTGACTGCATCATGCAGCTCACGCGCTAGACGCTGACGCTCTTCTGAGACAACCGATTTTTTCATTTGAACCTGCCATTCAGCTCGCTCATTTGAGAGCTTTTGTAAGGAGGCTACTTGCCCTTCCACTCGTTTCGCCATTTCATTTAATTGATCTGCCGCCAAACCAATTTCATCATCACCTAGAGAAGGCAGTCTATAGGCAAAATTCCCATTTTCAAACTTCAAAATCGACTCTACAAGCTGATCCAGCCGCTTCTTATGCTGATAGCCAAACACATGCCCCGCTGATACACCAATGGCGAGACTAATAATGAGTAAAATACAAAAAAACGGGATGCCGAACCACCGCGTAGACAGCAAAATCATGGGATCAAGCTGGTAATAAAAAAACATCGGGAGTGTCGTCATGATGACAACACCAAGCGAGATACCGACTGCAAGACGAACAGATTGCCACTGGATGCCTAAATGCAGTTTCCTCATAAGTACCTCACATCCACATCCCCAATCAGGAGAGAAATGGAGATTTTCACTTTTCGCTTGCTCTCATCATAATCATTTGTCATGACATACACTTTACTGCCGAACCCGCTTCTTTTTTCATCAATGATTTTCATATCACCAATTGCAGCCGAAGCACTCACACATACTTCAATATCCTGAGGTACATAAATATCGACATCTCCGATGAGCCCACTAATGACGATCGTGCTCTCTTCCTCAGCAATAATCGCCTTGGATAAGTCGATTTTGACATCGCCAATAAAACCTGAAATGGTCAAATCGCTTAATTGAAATGGTTTTTTCATCAGCCTGACTTCACCGATGAAGAAATCATGTTCTTTGCGCGGCTTTGTCTGGCTTTTTGTTTTCTTCTGATCGCCCTCTTTTTCAAGATTGACTTTCAGTGAAGGCTTTCCATCGTCTGATGATTCCTTTTTATCGACATCAAAAACAGGTTTGTTTTTCAATAAACGATAGCCCGCATAGATCAAAAAGGCAGCAAATAAATACCCAGTCAAACTAAACGTGATATTTAGTAGAAACTTCAAGAAGAGAAAGCCTGCAAAAATATAGGAAACCGAACCGAGCCAACGTTTAGATCGAGAGTGCAGCCAATAACCAGCCAGAGCAAAAAACACTGGCCAAAATAAGTCTGCCCCAATCCCAATAATTTTGAGAAAAAGATTTATACCGAAAATCACCACAATGATGCCTAAAATTTGATTTCTAGAAAAACGCAGTTGACTCGCCTCCTTCCTTTTTACGTTTGTTTACCGCAATTTTAAGCTTCCGCTTGTCATCTCAATATCGACTAAGTGTGTCCCTTTCCCATGCGTGCCTGTAAAACCTCGGCCTTCACTGTCCGCTTGGTCAAAATCATACGAATGATCAATACGTCCACTCGTTTTTTTCACTTGGACTTTGAAATCTCCCTCATCTGGCAAGTTAAATTTCGCACTGCCTGATGTCATGTGAAAGTCGACTGGTGAATCAATTGTATCAAAGCTTGCTGTCAGCCTGCCGCTTGTCATGCCTAATTGCAGCTTTCCTTTTACATCTTGAATATCAGCACGACCAGAAGTGGCACCAATATCACTTTCCTTCGCATCAATATGAGACACTGAAAGTCTGCCAGAAGTCGCTTTGATTTCCACACGATTTGCTGAGAAGTTCTCAGCTGTGAGGTTTCCGCTCGTTGATTTGAGCGTCACATCTTGAAGAGACAGCTTTCCTTCGCCATTTACTCCGCTCACGCCGATTCCACCTGTTATTTTCACATCTTTATGATAATCTGTTGGAATTTTGACTAAGAGTTCTCCTTTTTCAAATGCAGAGAAAAACAAAAATCCTTTATTTTCAGCACGGACTTTGAATGTTCCGCCTGTTTGTTCCGCATACATTTTCCCTTTTCCATTCACAACCATCACAGAAATATCCGAACGATCTTCCGGCTTCACCTTGATGCGAAATCCAGAAAGAGAGATATCTAATTGTTCAACCTCATCCTTTTTCGCTGAAGCTGTTGTGACCGCTTTATCACGAGAAAAGCTCAAATGAAAGAGATCTCCATTTTTGAAAAGCATCCCAATCATCAAAAAAACACCAACAAGTATACAAATTAGACCAATGAACCGTTTCATTTATATCATCCCTTTATCCTTTGACCTTTTTATTATAAGGAAAAGCGAAACAGAAAGAAATCAAATAACGGAAGAAAAATCCTGTTTTTCTTCCGTTTTGACACATTTCCATTAGTTTGCCGGCTGTTTCTCAAGCTGCTTTGATCGCTTAAGCTTTTGCCATTCCTTTTCAACCTCATCAGCGTAATCAAGATGAGCATATGCACCCTGATCGCCAAATTGTGCATAACTGCCCGCTTTTGTCTCCATTTCCTCTATACGGTTCTCCATGCGTAGAAATTCTTTATAAGCACTTTCACTATCAACCTTATTCATAGATTCATTCATATGCTGCTTTGCCTGTGCGGCATTGGCTCTTGCAATCAGCGCTTGCTTCTTGTCTTTAACATCACGCAGCTTTGTTTCTAGATGCTGCAACTGTTCTTTCAGCTCTTTCAGCTGTTTAACAGATTGCTGATAGGCTTCTTGATATTCGTTGTGCTTTTCTTCAAAATACTTCATTTCAGTCAGTGCTTTCCGTGCAAGTTCTTCTTCTCCTGCATGAAACGCCAGCTCCGCCTGTTTCTTTCGCTTATCAGCAAATTCTTCTGTTTCTTCTGCTTTTCTCAAGAAACCTTGCTGAATGGTTTGCTGTTTAATGATCGCATGCTTTGCTTTGGCAATATCGTCCTCCATATCACGAACATATTGATTCAGCATGACACGCGGATTCTCCAATTTATCTAAGCCTTCATTGACTGTTGCAACAAACATATCACGTACTCTTCTTAATACCATTTCATATTCCTCCCTTTATTTTTTCTTTAAAAAGTCTTCCCATTCTTGATCAAATGACGTGTGCATAGTTTCTTCCATGTTCGGTGCCGTGTTTGGCTCCATATATGTTGTTCTGCCGGATGATTCCTTTGCAGATTCACCATTGATCATCTTCCAGCCAAAGTAGAGAAGTACTCCAGCAAATGCGATTCCGAGTAAAAATGGCAGCGACTGTGCGACGAGCAATACACCGATAATAGAGAGTATGACCCCTGTTGTTTTACTGCCTTTATCATATTTTTTGACACCTACATAAATGAGCCACGCCCCAATCAAAGTCGGGATCAGCCCGCCCAATGAACCACCAAAGAAGATGGATAAACCGATAAACATCAGGATTGAACCGATGATGGTTTTACTTGTGATTTTCATCTTCATGCCTCCTTTCTTGCTCCTTGCTTTAACTATAGTCAAAAAAGGAAGCCGACAAAACGTGTCGTAGATTGATCTTTGATTGCGACCAGAGTCGTAACATGGCTCAGACTGAACGGTTGAATCCATAGAAAAAGCACTCTTCGACTAGAAGAGTGCTCAGATTATTGACAAAGGGCTAAAATGAACTTTATTTTAGCTCTTTGTCTTCTTTTCAGCGTGATAGAAAACCTTTGCAGTCTAGGAAGAACGAGTACTGGCGCGGAGCGAATTTCACATTCGTGAGCACCAGCGCGTAGGACTGACAAAGAATGCGAGGGTTTGCCTACACGCTGAACACTCTTCGACTAGAAGAGTGCTTTTCCTCATTTAGAACGAAACACATCTGCACTTCGTTCATATTCAACATCCGCTTCACCAAGCCGATGATTCACAATACGGGCGGCAGCAAATAAATAGTCGGATAGACGGTTCACATATGTGAGCGTAACTGCTGGAATTTCCTCCTGCTTTGCGAGTGTCACAATATGCCGCTCGGCTCTCCTGACGACTGTTCGCGCTACATGTAAGAGGGCAGCACCTTCCTGGCCGCCAGGTAAAATAAATTTAGTCAGCGGTGCGGCTTCTTCTACATACACGTCCATTCGCTCTTCAAGGACTGTGACAGAATCTTCTTTTAACTTGCCTTCTTTCGGTGGTTTCACCGCTGCTAAATCACCGCCGCAGTCAAACAGTTCATGCTGAATGACCATCAGCTCAGATAGAATATCTTGAAACAATTCGCCATGCTGCCTTAAGTTTGCATGGGCTAGTCCAATCAAACTATTCGCCTCATCTAATGTACCGTACGCTTCTACCCTTGCGTCATCTTTATCAGCCCGCCCGCCAATCAAGCCTGTTTGACCTTGATCTCCTGTTTTTGTATAAAGTTTCATTGAGGTTCCCCCTTATCCATTGCTTGTTCCTTTTAGTATACCCTGAAGTGGAAAAGATGTATTTGTTTTATTATGAAACACTTTTATTCAAAACCTCTTCATTTCCACTTTATATGTTGAATGATGAAACATCACATTTTATAATAAATGAAAGCGCTTTTTAATTATGACAGATGGGTGGGATGATAGATGATTTTACAAAACAAAGTAGCAATCATTACAGGTGCAAGCAGAGGGATTGGCCGCGCCATTGCGGAGGCATTTGTCTCTGAAGGAGCTAAAGTGGTGCTGAACGGAACGAATGAAGTGCTATTGCAAGACGTTTGCTCCTCTCTGAATAAAGAAGAGACACGCGCTGTTTCTGTCGCTGGTGATGCTAGTTTACCAGCGACAGCTGCCTCCCTCGTTGAGAAGGCAAAAAACCATTTCGGACAGATTGATATATTGGTCAACAATGCTGGGATCAATTTGCGGAAATCAACAGTCGATACATCTGTTGATGAATGGAAAAGACTAATTGATATTAATTTGACGGGTACGTTTCTCATGTGTCAAGCAGTCATTCCTGACATGATCAAACAGCAAGGCGGGAAGATTGTCAACATGAGTTCAACTACTGGCAAAACCCCTCATCACAATGCATCACCCGCTTACGGCGTTTCAAAGGCAGGTATCAATTACTTAACGATGCATCTTGCCAAAGAATTAGCAGCACATCACATTCATGTAAATGCTGTCTGTCCTGGGCCAATTGAGACAGACATGAGCAAACAGTGGAGTGATGAATACCGTAGATCTGTTTTAGAAAGAATTCCTCTGAAAACAATTGGAACACCGCAGCAAGTCGCAAACGCCGTTACCTTTTTAGCCTCTGATCAGTCAGATTTCATCACAGGGGAAACCATCAATATGAATGGCGGAACGTATATGAACTAAAGAAAGAGCCCCATTGGAAGGCTCTCAGATTGTTGACAAAGGGTTAAAATGAACTTTATTTTAACCCTTTGTCTTCTTTTCAGCGTGATAGAAAACCTTTGCAGTCTAGGAAGGACGAGCATCGGCGCGGAGCGAATTTGACATTCGTGAGCACCGAAGCGCAGGACTGACACCGAATGCGAGGGTTTGTCTACACGCTGAGAGCCTCCATTTGAAGGCTCTTTCTCTTTTACTATCGGTTCTCTCTCGTACCAGAAAGCATGATTGCCTGCCGAATGGCTTCTTCCATACTCGCAGAATCAGCCTTTCCTGTTCCTGCAATATCAAATGCCGTCCCATGATCGACACTTGTACGGATTATAGGCAATCCAACTGTAATGTTCACGCCTGATTCTAAGCCAAGCACCTTGATTGGTCCATGCCCTTGATCATGATACATCGCCACAACGATATCAAAGTCGCCTCTTGTCGCCCTAAAGAACAGTGTATCAGCTGGTAGCGGGCCAAATACTTGAACCCCTTCATCCTGCGCTCGTTCTACCGCTGGAATGATCTTCTCCTCTTCTTCTCCATTTCCAAACAGACCATTCTCCCCGGCATGCGGATTAATCCCGCACACAGCAATTCTAGGTGCAGGGATACCAGATCGAACGAGGGTATCATGAGCCAGTTTAATCGTTGTGTATACACGCTCAGGATTGATTTTTAAGATGGCATCCATTAATCCGATATGTGTCGTCACATGCACCACTTTTAAATTAGGAGCTGCCAGCATCATGGCATAATCGTCCGTACCTGTCAGGTCAGCTAAAATTTCTGTATGCCCTGGATACATATGACCAGCCTTATGAAGTGCTTCCTTGTTTAACGGCGCTGTACAAATGCCGTCAATTCTACGGTCATTCGCAAGTGTAATGGCTTTTTCAAGATATCGAAAAGCGGCATTCCCTGCTTCTTTTGAAATCTCTCCTACTGGAATATCGCTTGTTAATAGATGAAGATCAAGACAAGGAACGGCACCAGATTTTACTTGTTCCGCTTCCTCTGGTTCTTTAATACTGACAATCTCCACATCTGTATTCACAAAATCTTTCGCCCTATTTAATATATGGGTGTCTCCAATGACAAATAGAACGGCTTCTTCATGTAAACGACTTTGCTGGAAGGCTTTTAAAATAATTTCAGGACCAACCCCAGAAGCATCTCCCATCGTTACAGCAATGATTGGTTTTGCCATTCGTCTACCCCCTCTATGTTTTTCAACACTTCAACCGCATGGAGCACAGAATCTTTTTGACCATATGCCCCTGCTTTTGTGACCGCATATACACTCGTATCAACGAGCCGCCCAAGCGGGATGCCGGGTTCAATTTCTTTCAACAGCTGAATCCCGCCTGCTCCAAGCTCATGGCATATCGCACGCGCCGTATCTCCACCAGTTAAAAAAAGGCGTTTCATCCCTGTTAATTCAACAATGTCTTTTGTGATCTTACCAAGACAGACAGATAAGGTACTTCCTACTTCTTGTCTTGTCATGCCATTCGCTTCACCGTATGCCAACATCTGTTCAACCATTTCTGGCCTTGCGTCTGTATAAAGGAGAATATCTTCATCCTGACGCATGAGCAGCTGATCCATGACTGATTTCCTTTCCCATGCTTCACGGCCGTTTAATACATTCAACGGGTTCACTTTCACCTCGAGACAATCGTGTTTTTCTCTTAAAAAAGCAAACTGCTCATTTGTTTTTTGAGAAGCACTTCCTGAAACGATGAGAACAGATTCATGCTTTTTTGCATGAGAAAGATTGCAGTGTTTCGCGACATAGGATGATAATGCGCCAGCGAGTCCGGCTGACCCGACCCAAAGCACTCTTTGATTGATCTTCATAAACAAATCAACGATCTGTGTTAAATCATTGTTCGTTTCTGCATCACACACAAACCATTGATGACCATGTTTTAATAAAGATGAAATGTCATGACTCGTTTCGTTTAGCTCTGAATAGACCGCTTGCTGCGAAAGATGTTTTGGCTTGATGTTTGTCTGCTCGTCAATTAAGTCTGAAATACTGGATGTCAGGACAGGCGTTTTTGGGTCCTTCGCTGCTTCTGATAGATGAACAGGCACACCCTCCACATAATGAATCCCATAGGCCGTAGATCTATTCGCATCGGGGTAAGCGGGGGCAATGACTGCCGCATCAAACCGGCCAAGATCCATTAGTGCCTGAAGCTCTACTCCTATATTTCCTCTTAACGTTGAATCTATTTTTTTAAAGAAAAGGTGCGAATCCCCTTGTAGAAACGGCTGAATCACTTGACTGACCTCATTATACGCTCTTTCAGAAGACATACTTCGTGAGTCTGTATCGACAATCAGTACATCTTCCTCCTTGTACCGGCTCATATCCTCAAGTGACGGCTGGAACAGCACAGAGGCTTTTAAACCGGCCTTCACAAATTGAACACCTGTATCACTTGCGCCTGTTAAATCATCAGCCACAATGATCACCTTTTGCTCTAAGTTCGCTCCTTTTTTTAATAGATCGTTTGTCATTTAGACACCTCGGTCTCATTGCATATTATTCCTTTAGCTTTCTCCACAGCGTCGTGCGGTTAATATTTAGCCGCTTTGCTGCTTTTGATTGATTCATATTTTCTTCTTCCAGCACCGTCCGAATGATTCGTCTTTCAATCTCGTCAAGCGTGCCATGTAAATAGCTGGACAGCTGTTTTTCTTCATTCTCAGAAGCAAGTTGCTCAATTGCCGGCTTTGCTTTACTCAACGTGATATATCCACTTTTTGTTGTCAGCACCAGTTCTTCCATAATCCGCTTGAACTGCCGGACATTTTCTCTAAATCGCTCGTTTTGAAAGGCGGCAATCACTTCTGCTGACAGCCCAACAACCTGCGTCCCATAAAGAGAATTTAATTCAGCTATAAATAACCGGCTCATATCCTCAATATCTTCTGCCCGTTCAGATAACGGCGGGACATGAATGACGAGCTCCTGCAAACACGTATATAGGTCTTCATGAAACGCCCCAGATTGCATCAATTTGAACAAATCAACTGTAGATGCAGCCATCCAGCGAATGTTCTGCTGATGATGAATAAGCTGCTCGGCCATGATGGACTGCATAGCCATTGGGACACGATCAATATCCTTCAGAAAGATCGTCCCTTTTTGATGCACCGGAATTATGTTTACATCATCTAATTCAGTCAAACGGCTGCAATGCACCGTCATAAAGCTCTCATTTTTCCTCTCGCTCATTTGGTGAATAGCAAAAGCAAGGCTTGATTTACCAGTTCCTTGTTCACCATAGAGACAAATCGATCGATCTGTTTGGCTGAACGCCTTTGCCCTTTTAATCACATCTTTCATATTTGAACTCTGCTCAGTAAAAAGAGCAAATGGATGTGCTGAATGAACAGGTGCAGCCAGCGTCCATATACGCTGCCCCTCCCTATTAATCACAGCAGAAGGCTTCTCAATCGTCAAAAGCAGCTCACCTTTAGATAATAAGCTTCCTTTGACATGCCACACTTGCTGCTGAAAGGAGATTTGAGAATATCCATTTTGTTTTCCTTCTCGAACCGCTTTTACTGCTGGTTCAAGCGCCGGGCACCAAGCCATCACATCAACATGAGACGTAAACGGTGCAAATAACCCTTTTTCTGTCCATTCTTTCATTTGTTGATTGATAAAATAAAGCTGATTGTGCTGATCAATGATCAGCATCCCTTTTGACTCCTGATCAATCATTTCACGAAAGAGGCGCTGCTCAGCTGTCGCCTCTTTATATAAACGGTACATTTGTTTTGCTTGATGAAACGCTTCTTTGACAGATTCACGTCCTGAGGTAATGAGCATGCTTTGCATCCCCAACTCCTTGGCCGCTTTATCTGTAATCACATCCCCCAGCACAACCTGTGTCCCTTGTTCCTGTAACTGCTGTAAAAGATCCCACACTTCTTCCTCTTGCTGTATCGTATAAATATCAATTTTGATCCCGTATAACTCTCCGATGGTGCGTACACCTTGTGTAATATTTTCAAATCCAACAACTGCTTTTTTCCCTTGGTAATCTTTAATCAGCGTGAGGGCACGAAGCAAGTCGTAGCCTGACACAGGGATATCCACCACTGGAATGTTGACGTGTTTTTGAATAAGCGCAGCTGTCCCCCCGCGGCTCATAATAATATCCATTCCTTGAGCCTCGGCCTGTTCTGCCAGTGCAACACCAGACCTAAGATCTCCGACTTCAAGCTGGAATGTGATGCTTTTTTCGTCTTTGGCAAGGTCGATTAATACATCGCCTAATCCTTTATACGGCGCAATACCTAATACTTTTATACTCATGAAAAGGACCCCCCATTTTTTATCTCTTCATCGTGAGACATACGTTGAGGGAGTCCAAATGTTAGCAAATTGAGACAACCCTCCAAACATCAATTATAAATGAAGAAAATGAGGGTTACAATTCACGGAAACACTGATCCCTTGCGGTTAAGACGTGTGATGAGTCCATTCTTCTTTCACACACACATACTTGATGGCCTGCCGGTAAAAAGTAAACGCAATGTGCAGACTACCATCTTTTCCTTCTGTGATGGATGGATAGGAATACTCTCGATTCAATTTGTCCTTTGAGTTGTTTGTCATGGCATATCCATCGCCAATTTCAAGGTTACGTCTGACGGGCCATGTCGCACCGTCATCCGTCGAGATGGCAAGTGTCATTGGCGCACGCGGTGTTCCCCAAAAGGCTGGACGCGCCTCTGTATCAACAGCCGTTCGTGTATCGCCTTCATCCTCAATCTCATCATACAAGGACGCTCTTCTTTCTGTTTGATCATCCGCATTGATATGGTTATAAACGAGGGCAAGATGACCATTATGGAGCACCGTAAATTGAATGGATGAGTTATTGTTTGGCAGCTCTGTTGCTCTTGGCTCAGACCATGTCCGTCCATGATCCACTGAACGGCTCATATAAATCGAATCAGCAAACCGGCTTCTAAAGAGGGCAAGCAGGGAACCATCCGCACATTTTCCGATATTCATATGAACACAGCCAGTACTGTTTGGCACAGTGACCTCTTCCCAGGTCTTCCCTTGATCTGAGGAAATCTTCACAGCACTGACATCACGGTTTCCTGTCCATTTTACGCCAGGAATCGTTTTACAATAGAACACCGGAAGGAGCCAATCATCATTATCCAATACAACAATAGGCTGTCGTATAAACGTCCCCGGCTGATCAAATAAAGTACCAATCTCTCCCCAAGTCTCTCCTCTATCCTCCGATAAACGATATCTCACAAGAGCTGTATCTTGATTGCCAGAAAGTTGTGCTGTATAAAGCAGCCACAGCCTGCCATCTTTCTCTTGAAAAAGAACTGGATTTTGTTCAGATCGTGTAGAATCATCAGACAGCTTCACAGCCTTCGTCCATTGATTACTTCCTTGCTTGAGCCTTGACATATAGATAGAGATATCAGGAATTCCTTCTTGCGTACCGCCAAACCATACACACAGCAAATCTCCATTATCCAGCTCGATGAGATTAGCCGCATGGTTTTGCACGCAATCTGTTGGTAGAAAGGCTTCTTTTCTTGCTGCGTCTTGTTCATTTTGTCGCAATTTTCCATCTATTTTGATCATGATGTCTTCATTTGTCATCATAATTCTCCTTTCAGTGATTGATCCTTTTTAGCTGGCGGGCTGATCCATCGATCCATCACCAGAACTAGGAAAGGAATGATAATGGCCACATACATATTATCGATTCCAAATGGATTATCGAGTAAATACCACACCGTCGTGGCGATGCCTGAAGCGGCAAGACCAATGGTTGCTCCTCTATTTGAATTAAAGTATGGCAAGTAAAAGCCCATTGCTGCTACAACTGCAATCGATGTTCGAAGTGCTCGTGTAAAAAAGGAAAGTGACAGCAACTCTGGTGCAAGTGCGACCCCCACAAGCGGCACAATCCCAACCATGACAGCTACATACCGAGTCACCTTCATACGCTGCTCTGGTGATGGTTTCTTTTTCGGTACATAAAAGTCATCAATAATCAACGTGGTTGTAGCAAGTGCAACCGTCGAGACACCAACAAAAATGGATGCGACAAGCGACGTTGCCACAATAGCGCTCAAAATCGGATTCATATGCTGTAAAAAGACAGGGAAAGCATAAATAGGGTCAATGTCTGGATACAAATAACGGGCTGAGATACCGATGATCCCGATCGCAATGGCAAGCGGCAAACAAAGGAGTGCTGCATACAGGGTCGATTTTTTCGCTTCTCGCTCACTTTTCGACGAGGTGATCGCTTGAATGATAAACTGCGTCGCAAAAATGGCCCCCATATTTCCTATAAACCAAGCTCCAATCGTTCCCCAACCGATGGTCCCATCCCATGTAAAGAAATGGTCGGGTAATGTTTGTTTCATTGGCTCAAAGCCTTTTGTTAAATAAAGGGCTACCCCTAGTGTAATTAAAATCCCCGCATACTTCACAATTGAATGAAGGATCGTGACCCATGCAACCCCCTTCATTCCTCCGAAAGTAAAATAAAATGTACTCACAACCGCCGTGATGATGGCACAGGTCATTAAAGGAAGGCCAAGAATAGATGCAATGGCAGCTGAACCACTTAAATAGTTTCCTAGATTCACTAAGAGCAGGGCTGCAATCATAATGACAGAGACAACAAGCTTTGTTGATTTTCCAAATTTTTGATCAATAATACCTGAAATCGTGTATTGTCCTGTTCGATAAAACTTTCCCACTAAGAAAAAGGAAAAAATAAAAAAGGCAATAGCAACTGTGATAACAGACCATGAAGCGGAAAGCCCGTGTGTAAAAGCAGATTCAGCTGTTCCGACAGTTGACTTCGTTCCAATGAATTCACTCATTAACAAAATACCGACCACAATAGCTGGAAGTGACTTAGCGGCATTGTTAAATTCTGAGTTAGACTTACTGCGGAAACGCATCGTCAGCCAGGTCGTAAACAGAATATAGAGAATAATGACGATTAAAATAAATGTGATGACAGAACTGCTTAAGACATTCACTTAAAATCCCCCTTTGTGTGCAAGCCGTATGAAGCAACTTCTTATGTCCCATCCCAGTGACGTATGAAGTGTTAAACGTGGAGCAGTTTCATATAGACCTGTTCAATATCAGAGACAGACATCGGCTTCGGGTTGTTATCCATTAATCTCTTCACCTCCGAAGCAGCTTCAGCAAGTGCCGGCACATCTTCTTTTGACACACCGAAGGCTTTGAGTTGTTGAGGAATGTGTAAATCCGCTGTCCACTCTTCAATTTGACGAATCACTTGCTCTGCAAGCGTATGCTTTGATCCTTTCTCTTCGATCCCTATCACTCTAGCAATATCTTCAAGACGATCTTTGATATGGTCTGCATTAAACGCCGTAACATGAGGAAGCAGCATGGAATTAGCGACACCGTGTGAAATCTTGTATTTCCCCCCTAACGGATAAGCCATTGCATGAACAGCAGCGGTTCCGGCACTTGTGAGCGCCATCCCGCCATACATGGCACCAACCAGCATATCCTCCCTTGCTGTCATGTTATCCCCGTGATGATAGGCCTCCTGAATACTTCCTGAAATGAGCCTCATCGATTCGAGTGCAAACATATCACTAAATGGATTGGCTTTATTTGAAATATACGATTCAAGCGCATGCGTAAACGCATCCATCCCTGTAGCTGCGGTAATGGCTTTTGGCAATTTGAGTGTCAGTGCGGGATCTAAGATCACAAGATCAGGCAAAAGGTATGGGCTGACCATGCCAATTTTTAATTCTTTTTCCGGAAAGGTAACAATCGCGTTTGGTGTCACTTCTGATCCCGTACCTGAGGTTGTTGGAATGAGAATCGTTGGAACTCCTCTTTTTTTAACAAGGTTCGTGCCAACGAGATCAGAAATTGGCTGATCATTCGTCTTTAGAACAGCTAATATTTTGGCCGCATCCAGCACACTCCCGCCACCAATCCCAATAATGGCTTCATGCTCCCCTTTTAAAAATGTCTGGAATACGTCCTCGATATTTTCTTCCGTTGGTTCAGGCTTAATCTCTGTGCTGATCTCACTCGCAATCCCTTTTTTCGCAAGTTCTGTTTTGATTTGATCAGCGTAACCAAGAGACACGATGGATGGCTGCGTTAAAATAAAAATCGATCTCAACTTGCTAAGTCCTAATAGCTCTAGTTTCTCCCCAAGGAGCTCTAGAGAGTGGGCGCCAGAAACAATGTGTGATGCCGTTTGAAAGTGATAATGTGATATTGTCATCTCTTCACGACTCCTTTGCTGCTTTTGCTTGTATCCGATAATTCTCCATCATGTTCACCACAGCTTCTAAAGCCTCGTCGGATAATGCTTTGACCGGGCTTTTTGGCGGACCTACAGGAATCCCTGAAAGTTCAGCTGCTTTTTTCAAAGGTGCTGGTAACGTTCCTAATGTGAATGTCGCTCTTAACGGCTGCAGCTGCTGCTGACATTGCTCACTTTGGTCAAGATTTCCTTGCTGAAACGATTCATAAATGCCAACGACGGTTTTGGGAAGCACATTTGCCGTTGCCGCCACTGCACCTGTTCCGCCTAGCTTCAATGTCTCTAAAATGAGGGAATCCGTTCCTGCAAGCACGACAAACTCTTCATCCTTTGTGACATCGAGATACGCTTTGATATTGGCAATATCTCCACTACTGTCTTTAATACCTAACACATTCGGTAGGACGCTGAGCCTTGCAACCGTCTCTGGCGCAAGTGACACACCTGTTCTTGATGGAATGTTATAAAGTAAAATGGGGATGGTCACATTTTCTGAAATATGACGAAAATGCTCATACAGCTCCTCTTGTGATGGCGCAACAAAATAAGGGGTGATAACCGACAAGACATCTACGCCTAAATCTGCGAACTTGTTTGACAGCTTAATGGTTGCCTCAGTGCTATTCTCACCTGCTCCCATGTATACAGGCACCCTGCCGCCCGCAGCCTTTACAACAGTTTCAGCAATTTGAAGCTTTTCTTCCTCTGAAAACAAATGAAATTCGCCGTTTGTCCCTAAAGCAAAGATGCCGTGCACACCTGAGTCGATTAAATGATCAATAAGTTGCTTTGTCACTTCTGGATGAAAATGCTCTTCTTCTGTAAGCGGTGTCAAAACAGCTGGAATGATTCCCTGAATGTTCAAATGATCCTCCCCTTCTAGTTGTTGCATTTTTAAACAACTAATTATTAAAACGCTTTCATGATTCTTATTATAAAAGCAATATGATTTATTTAGCAACATCTTTTTCGTTTTTTTCAAATATTCAGTGGGTGACATAAGTAGATGTTGATGTTTTCAACAAAAAAAGTGAACCAACCGGTTCACTTTTTCATGGCATTCAATGTATGAAGAAGATGCTTCACTTTCAGTCTGACTCTTTCATGTAAATGAGCAGTATGCTCCTTTTCTTCTGCATTGGCAGCAGCGATACAAAGATGATGTACCTGGATACTTGTCTCTTGTTTAATGAAGTGCATCAGCTCGCCCATTAGCTGGACAGACGCACCATCTGATATCGTTCCTTTCAGCACAAGCCAAACGGACAGCTCTCCTTCTTGATGCATCCCATAAAGAAGGACATCTTCATCATCATCTTCAGCGGCGTATTGCTTCGGCCCATCAGATTGACCAAGAAATAAATTCCCTTCCTCATCATCCAGCATGTCATGGAGTGCTTCAGTTCCCGTTCCAAGGGACCGTGTCCAAAAGAAACCCCCGCTTTTCTCATGTGATGAAAGGATGCGCAATGGCTGATGAGTAGAAAATGTCATTCCGTTTGCGCCATATGTTTTCCACCCATTCGCTAAGTTCAGCCTTGAATGTTCAGAGATGGACGCAGGTTCAATTACCAGCTGAGGGTTTGCCCGCAGTGGATGTTGGAGAGGTGTTACATCTGTTTCATACACCCGGTTCACCCGTTCGGTGGTCAACACATGATGCGGTTCTCCCAGCATGTCCGTCTTTCCTTCATTCAGCAAAAGCAGGCGGTCACAATACAAACTGGCAATGTTCACATCATGAAACACACCGATCACCGTTAAGTTAGAGGAAGTGGTCTCTTGTTTAATCAAATCGAGTAACTCTTTTTGATAAGCTAAATCAAGAAAACTGGTTGGTTCATCCAGCAATAAATAGTCAGGGCACTGAGCCAGCGCTTGAGCTAAGTAAACCCGCTGCTGTTCTCCACCGCTTAACTCATGGATGGATTGATCCTTAAATTGAGCAATATCTGTTTGGTCCATCACCTTGCTGACAATCTCGATATCTTCTTTTGTAACAGATTGTAGCCATCCTTTCTGATAAGGATAACGCCCAAACTGGACCGTTTCTTCCACTGTAAATGAAAAGGCTTGATCGGTCTTCTGGGGAAGAACCGCCAATTTTTGCGCAAGTGACTTTGGCCGGTAGGATTGAACTGGATGGCCACTTAGTGTTACTTGGCCGCTCTCAGGTGCTAAAATACCTGCGATCATTTTAAGTAGCGTCGTCTTACCGCTCCCATTTGGACCAAGGATGCCGAGGAATTCCCCTCGCTCCACTTCAAAACTCACGCCGTGAATGACCTCTTTTACACCATATCCTCCTCTAACTTCCTTCACTTGAATCATAGATGCGTCCCTCCTCTATATCTGCGGATGAGGATGATGCCAAAGACAGGAGCACCAATTAACGCCGTAATGATGCCAATAGGCAATTCAGTCGGTTCAATGATCGTACGGGAGAGCACATCTGCTAAAACGAGAAAAGAAGCACCATTCAGCATCGACAAAGGCAGCAAATGACGATGATCCGTAATGGATAAAAGACGGATAAAATGTGGAATCACCAATCCTACAAATCCGATCGTTCCTGACACAGCCACCGCACTTCCAGTCAGAATCGAACCAGCAAGCAGCACCACATATTTGCTCCGTTTCACATGAACCCCTAACAGTTTTGCCTTTTCTTCGCCATATGTCATCACATTTAAATCTCTTCCCATCAAGATCAATGCAAATGTACCAATGAGGAAAAAAGGAAGGAAAAGAGCAATATATCGCCAGCCTCTCATAGACACACTGCCTAGAAGCCAATGAATAATCTCTTTTAAATCATCACCTGTTAACGCAATCATTAATGAAATGAGGGCTCCTAAAAAAGAGCTAAAGATGACCCCCGTCAAAATTAAAGAAGAAATGCTCATTCCTCGGTGAACCATACGGGCAAAAAAGAGGACGAGACATAGTGTGACAAGCGCTGTTGTCATACTCAAAAAAGGCAGTGTAAAACTGCCAAGCAAAGGAAACTGCAAACTGAAAAACAATGTGGCTACAGCCCCCACAGATGCCCCTTGAGATACCCCAAGTGTATAAGGGTCAGCGAGGGGATTTTTTAATAAACCTTGAAAGGCTGCACCAGATAACGCCAGAGCTGCTCCGACTAACGCCGCTAATATCACTCTCGGCAGCCGGATATTCATCATAATATTGCGGTCAATCGCATCAATGGTTCCGGCCTGAATTCCAAATACTTCATGAACAAAAATCCGAAGTATAGAAGGAATGGGAATCCCTAAACTGCCAAATGAGATTCCCATTCCAATGCTCACCACAAGAAGTAAGACACTTGCTGTGTATGCGATGATGATTTTATTTGAACGTGTCAGGATAGATGCTTTTCGCAAGAGCCTCCACTCCTTCAACCAATCGCGGTCCCGGTCTTGATGCCAGATCCGTATTCAATTGAAAGACTTGTTTTTCTTTGACTGCTTTGATCGCCTTCCAGCCGTCTCTTTTTTTCAGATCAGCTAAACTTGCGCCATCAATCGTAACGATGGCATCAGGATTTCGTTTAATAATTGATTCTTCCGTCATTTGCACCCAGCCTGTTTGGTCGCCAGCAGCATTTTTTGCATGAATGACAGACAACATTTCGTCCATAAACGTTTGTTTACCTGTTGTATAAATTTCAGGCGCACCTGATACTTCGACAAAAACTGTTTTTTGTTTGTCTTTGGAGATGGATTCTGCTTGTTTTTTGATGTCATTCAGTTTTGATTTCATCTCGTCTACAAGCTTCGTTGATGCCTTTTTTACGCCAGCTGCTTCACCAATCATATTAATAGACTTATACACATCTTTGAAGGAAGCTGCATCATTAACAGTCAGCACTTGAATACCTGCATCTTCAAGCTGTTTAAATCCGTCTTTTGAACTCATTTGTGATACATGTGCTAAGACAAGATCAGGTTTTAAGGAAATAACCTTCTCTACATTGAAATCAAGACCGCCAATCTTCTCCACCTTTTCTACTTCCTTTGGATAGTTGTCAAAGTCTGATCTACCAACGATTTTATCTCCAAGACCAAGGGCATAGGCAACCTCTGTATTACTTGGAATTAACGAAACAATTCGTTTAGGCTGTTCTTTGATTTCAACGGTTTTACCAGCTGCATCTTTGATGGATACAGGAAATGCCGCAGCCGCTGTCTCTTTAGGCTTTGAACTGTTTGTTTTTTGGTCCGTTTCCGCACCTGCACACCCTGCTAAAACACCGATCACAAGTAATAATGATAGCCAAATACCAGTTAACTTCTTCATCAATAAACCCCCTGCTTTATGTACTGCTTGACGTCATCTCTTTCGTCAATTCTTTTCTAATTTCGGGAATATTATACTACAGTGCAGATAGGTTGTATATGTGATTCCGAATACGTCTTGTCTGTCCTTATAAAAGAAAAACAGCCTTTGACGTGGCTGTTTTCACTTCCGCTATTGGTTGATATGTTCACCATTAATGACAACTTTCTGAAATGAAGGAGATACTGCATGTTCCAATGAAAGAGGGTACGTGACATCGTCAATGACACAGTCTTTCATTTTAAAGTGTGTGACCGGGGAATGTGAGTATGCGGCGATCTTCACGCCATATCGTCCCCCGCTGCTTTTTAACCCTTCTACTTCAATATGACGGACTACAGGCCTATGCCGACCGGCATCCCCTTCCTCATACATCATGTCGATACAGACCACCTCATGCTTTAAGCTTTTCACTAGATTGTTTTTAAAATAGATGTGTTCAATGGTACCGCCCCTGACAGAGTTGGTCTTAATGCGCAATGCCCTGTCGAGGTTCGGACTGTCCATGACATTATCCTCTGCATATACATACTTGACGCCTCCAGAGATTTCACTCCCGATCGTTACTCCGCCATGACCATCACGCATCGTATTTCTACGAATGACGATGTTTTCAGATGGAACACCGATTCTCCGGCCGTCCTCATTTCTGCCCGATTTAATGGCAATACAATCATCGCCATTATCAAAATAACAATCTTCAATAAGCACATGTCGGCACGACTCTGGATTCACACCATCTGTATTTGGGCCATGACCGATGATATTCACCCCACGGACGATGACGTTTTCACTTAACACAGGATGGACTTGCCACATCGGTGAATCCTTTACTGTTACTCCTTCAATGAGAATGTTTTGGCAATTGTATGGCTGGATAAAGCTTGATCTTAAATAATGGCCTTCGCCAAACACTCTTTCTTCCACTGGTATTCTTTTTTCAGCCATTTCAAAAAGAAGCTGACGATCCCGATCTTGAGAGGGTTGACCATTTGTTCCATACTTCCAAGGCCACCAGTGGTGTTCATCCCCCCTCCCGTCCAGCGTGCCTGCTCCTGTAATCGCGATGTTTTCTGCATGATGGGCATAAATAAGTGGTGAATAATTATAAAGCTCAATTCCTTCATATCTTGTTAGAACAAGCGGGAGATAATCACGTGTATCTTGGCTGAAGGTCACATAGGCGTTTTCATGAAGATGAAGCTCTACATTGCTTTTCAATTCTAGAGCGCCTGTCAAAAATGTCCCTTCAGGAATCAGCACACGCCCTCCTTTCAAACGATGTGCATCATCGATGGCAGACTGAATAGCATTTGTCGAAAGCTCTATCCCTTTGTTATCTGCACCATAATGAATGACATTGAATTCACGATCTGGGAACTTTGGTGCTTTTATCTGCTTTAACACCTGATCTATGCCATTTGTTTCTTTGTCTTTTTTCCCTTGCTTTGCTAAACGTGCGAGTCCAATTCCTGTTAGTACTGTTCCTGCTGTCACATACATCAAATTCCGTTTTTTAGACATTTCCTCATCCCCCAGACGTCTTAAAGTGTAACACCTGTTTTAAAAATGGCCAGCTCTCTAAAATTGTTTTTTTCATGATTTAACAGCTTTCCACTCGCCACATCAATCACCGTGGCAATGAATTTCTCTAGCACCACATCTTCTGGTACATCTTCAAGCAATTCCCCCGCATTAAAGTCGATCCAATGTTTTTTTGTTTCATATAAAGCGGTATTGGTCGATACCTTCATCGTTGGAACAAATGTGCCAAACGGTGTGCCTCTGCCTGTTGTAAAGAGGACGAGCTGACAGCCAGACGCTGCGAGAGCAGATGAAGCAACCAAATCATTCCCGGGCGCACTTAATAAATTCAATCCTTTTCGTTTTAGCAGCTCCCCGTATGTTAAAACATCCTTTATAACGGAAGTACCCGCTTTTTGTGTGCAGCCGAGAGATTTATCTTCTAATGTCGAAATTCCTCCTGCTTTATTTCCCGGGGAAGGATTTTCATATACTGGCTGTCGATGATCCATAAAGTATTGTTTAAAATCATTGATCATCTGCACAATATTGTCGAATGTCGCTTTTGATTCCGCTCTCTCCATTAAGATCGTTTCAGCCCCGAACATTTCCGGTACTTCTGTTAAGACGGTGGTCCCTCCTTGAGCCACAATGAAATCGGACAGTCTACCTAAAAGTGGATTTGCGGTAATGCCTGAAAACCCATCTGATCCTCCGCATTTCAAGCCAATTTTCAGCTCAGATAACGGAATGTCTTCACGCTGATCTTCTTTCGCTGCGTCATAAATTTCCTTGAGCAAAGCGACACCCGTCTCAATCTCATCCCCTACTTCTTGGCTTCTTAAAAATTTCACCCTCGTCTGGTCATACTCCCCTAATGTAGCTTTAAAATCCTCAATATCATTGTTTTCACAGCCAAGCCCTAGAACGAGAACCCCTCCAGCATTTGGGTGTTTTACGGCATTTTGAAGTATTGTTTTTGTGTTTTCATGATCATCCCCAAGTTGTGAGCATCCATAATTGTGTTTTAATACTAACGCCGTTTCAAAAGGATGAATGCTTCCCCCCATTTCAGCGGTAAATATTTGAATGATTTGATCGGCAATGCCATTGACACACCCAACTGTTGGGACAATCCAAAGCTCATTTCGTATACCACTTGCGCCATTTTTTCTTTTATACCCTTTGAATGTCAGATTCGTTTTTTCATAGGGGTTTTCTGTTAAAGAAGGTCGGTATTCGTAATCGAGCTTACCTGATAGATTCGTTTTGATATTGTGCGTATGCACCCATTCTCCAGTCGAAATCGCAGTGGATGCATGACCGATGGGGTAGCCATATTTGATGATATTCTCTTTTTCTTTGATCTCAGCCAATGCAAATTTATGACCTTTAGCAACGGTTTCTTTTAAAATGATTGTATGACCTTGGTGCTGAAGCTCTTCGCCTTGCTCAAGCACTTTTAAAGCGATGCCAACATTATCTGAAGGATGAATCACAACAAAGTCTCTCATGCCTTCTCCCCCTGACTTTCATATTGAAGTATTTGGTGAACAGCAGCTCTCATGCCATTTTCATGTATGCAGGTGAGCTGCTCGGCTACTGCATCCTTCAGCCCTGCGATCCTCGTCAAATCCATCCCCCATAAAACTTCGTTTGAAAGAAGTTGATCGACCATTAATTCATAGGAATGGTCCACTTCCTCCCATGCTTCCTTCATGAATGTCATCACAGACTCATCATCCTTTATTTGATCTGCATGGACTTGATAAAAATAAATCAAACTGCTCAGTGAGAACATAAGCTTCGTAGGCAACTGTTTTTTTAGCTCTATATAATCTAGAAGAGACGGGAGAATACGTGCCCGAAATTTAGATACACCATTTAAGGCAATATCGAGTAATTGATGTTTGACAAAAGGGTTGCAGAATCGATCCCAAACGGATTGTGTATAAAGAAGCAGCTCTTCTTCAGGAAGTGGCAAACTTGGCAACACTTCCTCCTCAAGCATGCGGCGAATGAACACACCAACATGCTCATCATCCACCGCTTTTTTGACAGTGTCCAAGCCACACGAATATGCAATCGGCACCATCGCTGTATGTGCACCGTTTAAAATGCGAACCTTGCTCATACGATAGGGAGCGATATCTTCCACAAAAAGTACGTTTAACCCTGCTTCTTGAAAAGGAAGCTCTTTTTGAACAAACGAAGGTGCTTCAATGACAAACAGGTGATAATATTCTGCCGTGACAAGCAATTCATCGATATACCCCTCTTCTTTTTGAACAGTCTCCGCTGCTTCCTGAGAAAAGCCTGGGACAATCCGATCAACTAACGTATTACAGAATGTGTTGGCTTCCTTCACCCAAGCCACAAAATCAGGCGGAAGATTCCACTCAGTTGCCATTGTGATCACATATTCTCTTAATCGATCACCGTTTTGTTCAATCAATTCACAAGGTAAAATGATCAAGCCCTTTTTCTCATCTCCAGAAAAAGTTTTGAAGCGGTGATACAAGAAGGCTGTCAGCTTTCCTGGAAAACTTGCTTGCGGCCGATCTTCTAATCGGTCCTCTTTTCTTAACACAAGTCCTGCCTCTGTTGTATTAGAAAAGACAAAGCGCACATCAGGACTTTCCGCTACATGTAAAAAGGCTTCATAATCTGTATATGTGCTGATTCCCCTGCTGATGGATTGAATGACGATCCGTTCGTTCATTTCTTTTTGGTCATGAAATCCTTGAATACATAAAGTGTACAAACCATCTTGTTCATTTAGAGCGGTCACTGATCCTTTTCGAGGAGGAACAACCACTGCTCTTCCTTTAAAATCTGTACAGTCGTTTAGCTTCTGGATCTGCCAATTCATAAATCCCCGCATAAAGTTCCCTTCGCCAATTTGGAGAATGGTTTCAGGATATTCAGCCACTGGGTACACATCTTTGGATAATCGTCTCAAACGCTTTTCCTCCCCGCATTTTTTGCACACGTGAACATTTTTATTTAAAAGATGCTGATTACTGCACCTTTTTTACTGAATCTCTAATCATCAGCTCTGTGTGGACATACACTTTTTCCAGATGATCGTCTTCTTGTTTTTCACCGTTGATGACTGAAAGAATGGCTTCTGCTCCAAGCGCACACATTTTTTCAATTGGCTTTTTGACTGTTGTGAGGGCAGGCGTTGTATAAGATGAAAATGAAATATCATCAAAACCGATAATAGAGAGATCATCAGGACACCTTTTACCTTTTGCAAACAATGCATTCATCGCACCAATCGCCATGTCATCGTTTGAGCAAAAAAGGGCAGTTGGCGGATCATCAAGAGTGAGTAAGGCTTCCATTGATTCATAGCCGCTCTTCATATGATAGTCGCCTGTGATCATGTATTCTTTCTTCATGGGTACATGATGGTCAATGAGCGCTTGCAAAAAACCAGCTTTTCTTTCCTGTGTGGATTTAAACCCTTCTTTCCCTTCAATAATGGCAATTTGTTTATGCCCTTGCTGAATGAAATAGTGTGCAGCTTGGTATGCACCTTCACCATCATCTGCTAATATATTCATCACTTGATTACTTTCTACACGGCGATTCAGTACAATAATGGGAATGCCCTGCTTTTTCACATGATGGATAAACGCTTCATCATGCTCGCTTTGACTCATGAGCAAAATACCATCATACCGCTGTTTATGAATGGTTGTGTAATCGTGAAAATCGTCAATTCCTCTTACAACCAAATGATAGTTTTCTGTTATCACACTGTTGACGCCTTTTAATGCATCAACAAAGAAACTTGAGGATGTGCCTTCTGTTAAACTCGTAAAAAACAGACCAATTGTAAATGATTTTTGCGAGACAAGGCCTCTGGCATGGACATTCGGTGAATAATTCAGCTGTTTTGCAATCGACAAGATGTTTTGTTTTGTTTTCTCTTTAATAAAAGGACTATTATTCAAAGCCCTTGATACTGTGGTATGAGAAACGTTTGCCAATTTTGCTATATCTTTGATTGTGACTGTCATGCTATTCCGCCTTTTATGATTTTTTATCATCTTATCATAAAAACGCTTTCATATTCCTGCTTTTTGTTCATATCATCTTGCTTTTATGCGGAAGCTCATTTGCCCGTTCAAATTGAAAATACTGCTTTGCATTTTCATAGCTGATTCCTTTTACCATTCCCCCTAGCAAATTGAGATCATTAGGCGCTTCACCTTTTTCCACCCAATCTCCAATGATGTCACATAACAGTCTACGGAAATATTCATGTCTTGTGTACGACAGGAAGCTTCGTGAATCTGTCAGCATCCCAATAAATCGGCTGATCAGTCCGATACTGGAAAGTGCCATCATCTGCTCTGTCATTCCCTGCTTTGTATCATTAAACCACCAGGCTGTTCCATGCTGCATTTTCCCAGGAGTCTTTCCATCTTGAAAACTTCCAGCTATCGTTGAAATCACCACATTGTCCCTTGGATTCAAGGAATAGAGGATGGTTTTTGGCAATGCATGTGCTTGTTCTAACCGATCTAATACGCGGCAAAGAGGTTTTGCAATGTCTTCATCATTCATTGCATCATATCCGGTATCTGGTCCAAGCCGCTCAAACATTTTGGAATTGTTGTTTCTGAGCGCATTGATATGAAGCTGCATCGCCCATCCCCGCTGAGCATATGCCTGACCGAGTTCAATGAATGTGTGCGTTTTAAATTGAATCTTCTCCTTTTCCGTCAATGGATGTCCAGACATTCTTTTATGAAAAATGATCGTAGCTTCTTCTTCCGTCGTGTCTTCGTACGTCATTTCATTGATGGCATGATCTGAAATCAAACAGCCCTGTTCATGAAAGAAATCGATTCGCATATGAAGTGCTTTTATGAAGTCTTGATAGGATTCGATCTGGATAGATGAAACCTCCGCCAGCTGATGAACATACTCGATAAACAAATCATTTGTGATATCTAATGCCTTATCTGGCCGAAACCCTGGCAGTACTTGCACAGAAAAGCCTTCTTCCCGCAGTTGTTGGTGATAAATCAACGAATCAACCGGATCGTCTGTCGTCACAACCGTTTCAACATTTGATTTCACAATGAAATCTCTCGCACCAAATCCGTCTCCTTGCAACTTTTCATTTACTTTTTTCCAGATGATGTCTGCGCTTTCTTCATTCAACAGTTCTTCGACATCAAAATATCGTCTTAGCTCTAGGTGGGTCCAGTGATAGAGAGGATTTCCAATCGTCATCGGAACGGTTTTCGCCCATGCTAAAAATTTCTCATAATCTGAGGCATCTCCTGTGATATGTGTTTCAGGTATCCCATTTGCTCTCATGGCGCGCCATTTGTAATGATCTCCGTAAAGCCATGCTTCGGTTATATTTTGGAACGTTTTATTTTCATAGATTTCTTTTGGACTTAAATGACAATGGTAATCAATAATCGGAAGGTTCTTTGCAAACTCATGGTATAGCTTTTCCGCCGTTTGACTGTTTAATAAAAACTGCTCATCTAAAAAGGCTTTCATCAAACTCCCCCATCTCTTATAATGATGAAAATCAATTTGTTCACGTTAACAATTTTATTGTAATCGTTTACAAAATCGATTTCAATCCTAAAACAAGAAAAAACGATCTCCTTTAGAAAAGAAAATCGTTTTTTGGCTATTTTACAGATGGTGTTTTCTTTAGGATAATCGCAATAGTTGTTCCTTGACCTAATTCACTTTCTACTTGAATATCGCCATCGTGCAGCAAGACAAGCTCTTTTGCAATCGCCAGTCCTAATCCTGTTCCATTTGTTGGATCATTCGTATTTGTCCCTCTATAGTAACGATTAAATAAATGATCCACCGTTTCTTGCGCCATTCCGCGTCCGTTATCTTTCATTTCGATCCGAACTTCATCATTTGTTTCAGATAGAACAGCTTGAATAAGAGTACCTTTCTGGTTATGCTTCACTGCGTTTGCCAGCAGGTTCTCAATGACTCGTCTAAACCAGGCTTTATCGATCTCAAACATGACACCCTCTGTTTGATCTTCAAAGGATGACATATAATCTTCAGAAAGCGTGCTTCTTGAAAACTCGTCCATAATGGAGGCTAAAAATTCACCAAGCTCAACAGGTTTTCGATTAATAGGCAATGCACCATTTTTCAATCGATACGTGAGGTTTAAATCCTCAATCAAGGTCGACATGTATTCTGATTTCTCACGAATGACTTGTCCCATTTCCATGACTTCTTCCTTGGACCATTGGTATTGATCTGATTCTAGCATTAATCCATAGCCGTAAATCGTGCTAAGAGGCGTTTTTAGATCATGAGACAGCCCTGCGATCCATTCTTCCCTTGTGGTTTGAATTTTTCTTCGGTTTGCTTCATTCTCTTTTAACGTATTGGTGAGCTGATCCATTGTTTTAAGGATATCCTCAAACAGCCGATACTCTCGCTTAATACGGCCCTTTTTATTTTTACTTACTGGAATACCTTTTCTATTTGTTGGCTCCTGCAATTTATTTCTTGATAAGAAAATCAGCCAGCGGATAATGTGATAGATCGGTAGCCCATAGCGATACGAGTACCATAATGTCATAACGATAATAATCGTAAGCGCAAGACCTGCAATCAAGAGCGTTGTATATTGGTTTAAAGCCTCTGTCTCTTTATCATAAAGCTCGTCTGGGCTGTATACTTTGTTTGGCACCGAAACAATCATATACAGATCTTTATTCACTCTGATATAAGACAAGTCACTTCTAAACTCCCAAGGCTTTGATTGATACTTGAGCAGTTCAACATCCGTTACGTTATTTTTCAAATTATTTTTGGCTCGGATACCTTTTAAGTATTTTCCTTCTTCATTAAACAGATGCACCGATCCATTCATTCTTTTCAAAAATTCTTTTGTTTCAACTGAATATTGAGACAATGCAGCCAGGTTTTTTTCATGCTGCTTGAGATAATTGGCTACCTTTGTGCTGTTTGTTTTAAATCCATATAAGACGATAAAGCTTTCTTGATCAATCTCAATTGGCCAGAAGTACATCTTGTAATCTTTAAATTGTCTTTTTTCAAAGATCTTGATCATTTCATCCTTTTGATAGGATGTTGGAATGTTTTTAGGGAGTTGATAGCTATAGACATTGCGTTTTTTGGAATCAATCACTTGCAGCCAGCCATCACGTTTTTCCACTGCTTGTTTGAGCTGATCATCGGCTTCCATTTTTCCATCCTCGTTAAAATAAAGCCAGCTCATGAGTGTATCTCCATCTGCCTTCGTTAAACCAGTTTCAGTCATATTCTCATAGCGTTTTTGAAAATAAAGATTTTCAGAGAATGTTTGCCCGATCGTTAGAATGACGATGACAATAAACATTTGTCCGACAAAGTGAAAGAAAAGTTTTGTTCGTAAATTCATAAACTATTGAAGAACCTTCACAGGTTGCGGAATGAACTTATAGCCCATACCACGGATCGTCACAATATATTCAGGCTGGCTTGGATCTAACTCTATTTTTTCTCTCAGCTTTCGGATATGAACCATGACGGTGTTGTTGTCACCATATGACGGAACACCCCATACTTTCTCATAGATTTGATCTTTTGAAAGTACCACATTCGGATGGTCACAAAAATACTTCAGCAAGGACAAAAGCTGAGCTGAGCAAGCCGTCACCTTTCCCCTTACTTTTAACTCGGCTGCATGAGGATGGTACGAGAAATGAGCATATTCATATTGACTGTGCGCTTCTTCCTGCTCCTCCTGTAAGGAGATATAAGTTCGGTTTAAGTGCGCCTTAATTCTAGCTACTAGCTCTAACGGATTAAATGGCTTTGTGATGTAATCGTCTGCACCTTGTGCAAATCCAGTCAATTTGTCTACATCAGACGTTCTTGCTGTTAAATAGAAAATCGGTGCCTTCGTCATTTTCCTGATTTCAGGCAGAACATCAAAGCCAGACTTACCGGGCATCATCACATCTAGAAGTAAGAGGTGGATGTCCTCGTTTTTGACAATATCTAATGCTTCATCTGCATGATAGGCTTTATAAATATGTTGAAACCCTTCTTTTTTTAATACGCGTTCAACCATTTTTACAATTGCTTCTTCGTCATCTGCAATCAATATTTTTGCTGTTTCCACGCATCTCTTTCCTTTCTAGCTATGATCTCTAACCGTATATTACCATTGTCCAAAGTAAAAAAGTACCTCTTTTCTGCATAAAAGCGAAAAAAGATCAACTGGAGAAAATGGCATAACAAGGTAATATCAAAAAATGCAAAAAAAACCCGGTCATACATACCGAGTTTTTTGTCCATCTATTATCCGTTCACAGCTTCAAGCTTTCTTTCATGATTCATTAAGTCATATGTTAAACAGATCGGCTTATTCGTTCTCGGATCAAGAACAATTTCTGCATCGATGTGGAACACCTGACTGAGCACCTCTTTTGTCATGACCTCATGAGGCGTACCATCTTTAATGACTTTCCCTTGATTGAGGGCAATCATGTAATGTGAAAAGCGTGCAGCATGATTCAGGTCATGAATCACCATCAGCACCGTTCTGCCCTGCTCTCTGTTTAAGCGTTCTAATAGCTGAAGGATCTCCAGCTGATGAGCAAGATCTAAATACGTCGTTGGTTCGTCTAATAAAAGCAGCTCTGTTTCCTGAGCGAGTGCCATCGCAATCCATACCCGCTGACGCTGTCCACCGGAGAGTGCTTCAATTGGCCGGTCATGAAATGCAATCATTCCCGTCTCCTCAAGTGCCCACCTGATGATTCGTTTGTCCTCATTTGATAAACGGCCAAATCCATTTTGATGCGGGAAACGTCCGTATGACACAAGCTCATAAACGGTCAGACCACTTGGTGCTTCAGGCGTCTGCGGTAAGATGGCCATTTGTTTTGAAATTTCTTTTGTTGGTGTTTGATGGATAGCCTGGCCATTTAAATAAACAGCACCTTGATGGGACTTCATAATACGAGACATTGTTTTTAAAATCGTTGACTTCCCGCACCCATTCGGCCCAATTAATGTCGTCACCTTGCCTTTTGGGATGCTGATATTTAAATCGTCTACAATCAAACGGTCATGATAGCCAATACAAAGCTTTTCTGTTTCAAGTGATTTCATCTGTTGTACTCTCCTTCCTCATTAGTTCGTTTTCATCAATAAGTAAATGAAGTAAGGTGCGCCTAAGGCAGAAACGACAAGTCCAACGGGCACCTCTGATGGAGCAAGTATGACACGCCCAAGTGTATCTGCAAGTAATAACAGCAGTGCACCAATCATAGCGGACGCCGGTATCATTCCTTGATGTTTCGGTCCAACTAGCTTTCTTGCGAGGTGTGGTGCCGCTAACCCTAGGAACGATATACTCCCTGCAACAGCGACACTTGCACCGGCTAATGCAACTGCAATCAGCATGAGAAAACTTCTTTCTTTATGAACTGAAATCCCTAAGCCATAAGATATCTGATCACCCAAATTCATGATATTTAAGTAGCGTGCCCTCACCATCGCTAATACAAGAAAAATCAGCATCCACGGCACGACTGATAAGACATATGTCCAACTTGAGCCCCAAATACTTCCTGACAGCCACACAATGGCTTGGTTAAAATCATTTGGGCTCATCTTTAATTGAATAACCACAATCGCTGCCGAAAATGCAGCATTGATCCCAATACCAGTTAAAATCAATCGAACAGGCGTAATGCCCTTTTTCCACGCTAGCACATAGATGAGGAATGCAGCAAAGGCTGCCCCTGCGAAAGCGAAAAGCGGCAGTACAAATATCGTAAAATCACCTAAGTTCGACATCGAGCCCTGAAAGGCAAAGATAAACAAAACAACCGCAAAACCTGCACCCGCATTTACACCTAGAATGCCGGGATCAGCTAAACCATTTTGAGAAACACCTTGCCAAATGGCTCCTGATACAGCGATAGAAGCGCCAACAAGTAAAGCGATGACCATCCTTGGAAGTCTGAACTCGAATAATACAAGCTCATCCATTTCACTTCCGAGTCCAAAAAATGTTTTGAATGTATCCATCGGAGAAATCCTTATCTCTCCGGTATTTAAACTTATTAGGAACACAGCCACGATGGCTAAAAAGATCATGACCATCGTTCGTTTGTATTTCTTTTTCTTTGCCTGCTGTACCATTTCCATTTAAATTCCGCTCCTTTCACGTCTCGCTAAATATAAGAAGAAAGGAACGCCTATAATGGCTGTAATGGCACCAACTGGCGTTTCAAACGGCGCATTGACAAGCCTTGCCGCAATGTCTGCATAAATGAGCAAAATAGCCCCTAAAATAGCTGAGCAAGGGATAATCCAGCGATAGTCAACGCCGACCAAGAAACGCGTAACATGAGGAATCACAAGCCCGATAAAGCCAATAGAACCTGCAACTGACACGGCTGCACCTGTTAAAAGGATCACGACCAATATGCCAAGTACCTTGACTGTTCGTGTATATTGTCCAAGCCCTTTTGCTAATTCATCACCTAAGCTTAAAACCGTGATGGAGCGGGCAAGAATCATTGCGATGATCAGTCCTACAGCCGCAACTGGAATGATGATCTTAATATTGCTCCAATTTACACCAGCCACACCGCCTGCGTACCAAAAACTCATATCTTGCGCGACGTCAAATCGAATGGCAATCGCTGAGGAAATTGAGCTTAAAAGTGCGCCAACAGCCGTACCGGCTAATGCGAGCTTCACAGGAGTAAGTCCCCCTTTTGAAAGGGTTCCAACCCCAAATACAATAGAGGCGCCAAGTGCTGCACCCAAAAATGACCAAAGAATTAATGTAAAAGAAGATTGGCCTGGGAAAAAAGCAAACGCAATGGCAATCGCAAATGCAGAGCCATTTGTCACACCCATGATTTCAGGAGACGCAAGCGCATTTCTTGTCATGCCTTGCATGATGGCACCTGATACTGCTAAAAAGGCACCGACAAGTGCGGCACCAACTGTACGCGGCAGCCTTAGTTCCCTAATGATTTGATGTGAGGTTTGTTGTGAGTCAAAATGAAAGACGGCTTCCCATACCGTGTGTAAATGAATGTTTGCCGCTCCTAGCGATACTGATAAAAAAAGACCAAATGCTAAAGCAATGATTCCTATGATGACAACAGCTGCTGTACCAAAAGGCTTTGTCACAATATCTATCGCATCATCTTTAGCTGACAGCTGTTTATTCGATTGTGAGCCCAAAACCAGTCTCTTCCTTTCCGTTCATTTCTATTCGTTATTAGTGATAATGATTATCAATCTCGGAGTCTAGTATATCACTTTCTTCACGTTTTGAAATCCTTGTTCTGATAAATTTCTTTATTTTCATCAAAAAACCGGGAGAATTTCACCATTTTCATTTTGGTCATAAAATAGCCGATGCATTTTTTCTTCTATCATGTTAAGATATAATCGCGAATGAGAATCATTATCATAAACAATTGAATAGGAGCGAACTTTTGTGAAAAAACGAACTGGACTTCTTTTGATTTCCTTCATGACCCTTATGATTTTTACTGCTGCTTGCGGCAGCACTTCCAATAAAGAATCGGGAGCCAAAAAAAATGACACGATCACCTATCAAGATGTAAAGGGTGAAGTGAAACTGCCTCAAAACCCAAAACGTATTGTGCTTCTGGCGGAAAGCTATTACGGGGATCTCGTCACACTCGGCAAAACCCCAATTGCTGCCACTGCGCCCATCTTTAAAAACCCTTTCTATAAAGGAAAAACAGATGGAGTGAAAAATATTGGAAAATCTCCCTCTGTTGAGAAAGTAGCCTCTTTGAAGCCGGATATGATCATTGCTTGGGGAGAAGATGAGAAATTTGATCAATACAAAAAAATTGCACCTACAGTTGCCATTCAATACAATCAATATTCGTTTAAAGACCAGCTAAAAGAATTCGGTAAAATGACAGGCACATCAAAAAAAGCAACGGATTGGATCACAAAATGGGATGCCAAAATTGCTGAAGTGAAACCAAAAGTAACAAAAGCTGTAGGAAACAAAACCGTTTCGATCGTATCACCATTCGATAAGGGCATTTACATTTTCGGTAACACTTTTGCACGCGGTGGTGAAATCATTTATGACGAGCTAAAATTAAAAGCTCCGAAGGCCGTCCAAAAAGAAGCCATCGACAGTGGTGTCGGTTATGCAAACATTTCTCTTGAAAAGCTTCCAGAATTTGCAGGTGATTATATTTTCACAAGCCCATGGAGCGGTTCAAAAAGTAATGGCGATCAAGTGTATAAAAGCAGCATCTGGGCATCACTTCCTGCTGTCCAAAACAAACGTGTATTTGAAACAGATACAGTCGGTTACTTCTTTAATGACCCTGTGTCACTAGAAGGTCAGCTCGAATTTATTGTGGATCGATTAACATCTGCCTCATAAAAAAATACGTTTCTCCAATGCTGGAGAAACGTATTTTTTAAACTGTACCTTTGGCAAATTTTTTGGACATGAATGGGTAGAGTAAAATGCCAACTAAGAACAATCCAATACCAAGACCAAATGTTTTTAAATCAGCTGTGCCTGAAATAATGACCCAAGCGGAATACCCCATGGCCACAAGCGCAATGATCCCGTCTCTTGTCCGGTTTCCTTTTTGGAGCTCATATGTGTCACCTTGCATGATGACCTTAAAGCTGTAGATCGACGACACGATATACGGAATGAGATACGCAAGTGTCGCTGATGTTGTTAAGAAAGTAAAGGCTTCATTAATCGTACGTGACATGACTGAGAAAATAAACAGCTGTGACATGATATTTGTGACAGTCAAAGCAAAAACAGGACTCCCTTTTTTGTTTGTTTTTGCAAACACTGCTGGGAAATCGCCAGCTTTTGCTGCTTGATAAGGGACTTCAGAACCAAGCAAAATCCAGCCAAGCATCGAACCAAATAAACAAATGATCGCAAGAAGTGCCATGACAATGCCGCCAGCCGGTCCGATAATGAGCTGAAGCACGTCTACGAATGGTTTATCAGAACCTTGCAATTGATCATGCGGCAGAACGCCCATTGTAATCAAGGTAATAATCATATAAATAGACAGTGCAATTAAAAGTCCTGTAATCGTCGCACGTTTGACATCACGCTGCGAGGAAGCTCTTCCTGATAAAATGACAGCAGATTCGATGCCGATAAATGCCCATAGTGTGGAAATGGCCGCATGATGAATTTGGCCTCCAAGTCCGAGCACTCCTTCACCACTTGCTGCTTCAACAGGGAAGTAATAATGTTCAAATAATGCGGTTTGGAATGCAAATAAGCCTGCGACAATAAAAAGGACGAATCCAAGCACCTTTGAAAAGGTCGTAATAAAGTTCAGCTTACTTGCTGCGCTTAAGCTTGTAATTAAAATCGTATGAGTCCCCCATAGAAGGATTGTACATATGATAAACGTTGTGAGCTGACCAAGTGTGATCGCTTCTTTTCCAAAAGTAAAGATCTCCGTTTTCACGGTTAAAATTGGGAAAAAGGTTGTTAAATAACCAGCTAGGCTTGTGATAATGGCGACATTACTAATCCAGCTTGCCACCCAATATCCCCAAACCATTGTAAAACCGGCTGCTTTTCCTTTTTTCGGATCTTTAAAAAGCGCTCTTGCATAGCTTTGTGGTCCAGCTGTCAGCTGCGGTTTATGAATGGACAAATGTCCAAACACAAAGGCAATCATCAGTACGCCGCCACCTGTGACAAGCCATGCCATCGTCACACCTAAAGGACTTGCATGCTGGGCAAGTGTACTAGGCAGCATAAAGATGCCTGAACCTACCATATTTCCGACGACAAAAGCCGTCAATAACCAAAAACCCCATTTTTTTGTCTGTTCCATTTTCGTACCTCCGTTATATTCACTTTGGACCAGACCCGGCAGTATCTTCATTGATATATTTGTGAAGCAATGACTTGCATTCTTTATGTTCATGTTGGGTCACTTTCTTACCAGCATACCCTTTTCTTAGGCAATCAGAACATAAAAAAAAGCCTGAACAAAAGTCCATGCTTTTCAAAACATACACCTTGATCTCCGGATAGCCCTCCACGCTTCAAAGACGTGGCAGTCCTGCATTTGTTCAATGCAGACCCAGCATAAAGAAAGTTGGAGCTCTCTCTACACTTCGGCGCTGATGCCTTTTTTCTCATGATCAACGATTCCATCTCTCCCATGAGTGACTCATCATCCGCGCAACCTCTACCTCACTGAGACATAGCGTGAGGATTTCTATTCGTTTTTACTACACGAAGGTTATCAAACATTCTCATATCTGTCAAAGGGAAAAACATAGAAAAAAGGCAGAGAAATGATTCTCCGCCTTTTTGTCAGCTTATTGATGGTTGTTTTTCTTCTTTTGGACAGCTTCTTGAAGCGGATCGCCTGCTAGTTCTTTACTTGCTTCTTCTAACAGCTGATCTACCTGCTGATGGTCTTTCTCGCTTTTCGCCTTTTTATCCTTTTGGAAAAATGACATCGCTATTTCCCCCCTTTTCATAAAATGCCTTTGCCTGTTTAATTTGTGCTACAGCGCTCAGCATTATACAAAGAGGAGCGGTTCATTCATCGTGAAAGGTCTGTCTCATTTTTTGCAAATACGTTAGAAAGGTCTTTAAGTCTTCCTCTGTGAAGTCTGACATCATATGCTGAATCACCTTTCCAAAAAGACGTGTATGCTTTTCGTAAATAGCCAGCCCTTTTTCCGTGGCTTCTAGCCGGACAAGGGAATGATCGTCCTTGTCCCGTTCTCTCTGAATGTAGCCTTGCTCACATAATTTATTGAGGGCTATGGAAGCGGCACCTGGGTTGAGAGAGAGTCTTTGTTTGAGCTCTTCAGCATGTGATACTTTTCCTTGTATCAATATAGAAAGAGCATATATCTGTGGAGGCGTGATGTCTTTTTCTAACTCAAGTAACTTGCGGTTTAATTTACGGCTGACTTCATAATGTACAAGAACAATTTCTTTTAAAATGTCTGCATTACTCATCCGAATCGCATCCTTATCGTTAGTGTCAACATGACTTCCTTCTTATTATAGAATGTTTTTCCAAACAGCCAACTATTTTATCCCATTTTCTTTAGAAATAAGCCTTGCTGAATGGATTCACCCTTGATATAGTGAGTACTTGAACAAAAAACAGAACAGGAGTACGCATCATGACAGGAAAAACACATATTATGGGCGGAATTGCCGCCTCCACAGCCGTCGCCTATTATTACGGATTCGAACCAGTGACGATGGCTGCTGCTGGATCAGTAGGTGCCCTCATCCCAGATCTATGTCATACGAAAAGCAAAATCGGCAGGAAATTCCCGCTCCTTTCCACACTGATCAGTAGTGTGTTCGGTCACCGCACCTTTACACATAGTTTATTATTTCTGCTGATCATTTATTTTATTGCGACAACATACATTCCAAATGACAGCCTCAGTACCGGGTTACTAGTTGGGATGGCAAGCCACCTCATCCTTGATGCAGGCACAGTGAACGGTATTAAATTTTTGTTCCCTGCAACCATGAAAGTACGTCTCCCCTTTTATGTCAAAACAGGCAGCACAGGAGAACAAGTCGTACTAGCTGCTCTGACCATTGTCACCTGCTATTACATGGCTGTCATTTGCGGAATATCCATCCCATTGCCGTTTTAGAAAAAGAAAAAAGAGTTTTGCAAAAAAGCAGGATATGAATTGATCATTCCTCATTTTTTTAGTAGTTTTAAGATAAGTGTTTTTGCCTTGCAGCTGAATACAGAATGGTGAGGAGTTACATAAATGAAAGCGTTTTTCAAAAATCACTGGTTTTTAGTGTACTCCATCCTCTTTATGTGGATGAAAACATACATCATTTATCAATTCGGATTTCATATACGAACGGCCAATCTGTTTCACGAATGGCTGCTTTTGATCAATCCACTTAGCTTTTTGCTCCCTTTGTTTGGGATTGCTCTTTTCTTAAATGAAACGAAACAAAAGGTCTTTTTATTGACCACAAATTTTATTTTGACAGCCATTTTGATATCGAATACGATCTTTTACGGTTTTTATATTGATTTCATTACCATTCCTGTCTTATTTCAAGCAAAGAACATGGGAGATATGGGCAGCAGTATGACTGAATTGTTTCATCCGCTATTTATACTCATGCTGATTGATTTTGTGGTGCTGGCATGGCTCTTAAAACGGAAACCGCTATCACCAAAAGCGTCTTTTAAGACGATCAAAACATACTATGTGGTTTGCTGCAGCTTGCTATTGTTCCATGTCAGCTCAGCTTTGATGGACCACCCTCGATTTTTGACAAGCTCATATGATCGAGAAGTCATTGTTCGAAATCTTGGGCTGTTTCAATTCCATTTGTATGACGGTGCCGCTCAAACAGCACGAATTGGACAAAAAGCCTTTGCTGACGAAGATACACTTTCAACAGTGGCAAACTACACAAAAGCTGATTACAGTGCACCGAATAAAGACTACTTTGGACTTGCTAAAGGCAAAAATGTCGTGTTCATTTCACTTGAATCAACGCAGCAATTTGTCATGAATCAAAAGGTGAATGGACAATACATCACACCATTTTTAAATGAACTTGCCAAAAAAAGCTTCAATTTTGATGAATTTTATCAGCAGACAGAGCAAGGCAAAACGTCGGACTCAGAGTTTATCGTCGCAAACTCCCTCTATCCATCTAGCAGTGGCGCTGTCTTTTTCACAGCGAGTGACAACGAATATGACACACTGTACAAGCAATTGAAAAAAGAGAATTATCAATCCGTCCAATTTCATGCGAATAATAAAACGTTCTGGAATCGTGATGTGATGTATGAATCTCTTGGGATTGACCGCTTTTATGATGTCGATTCATTTGATGTCAATGAACAGAATTCGACTGGCTGGGGCTTAAAGGATATCGACTTTTTTGACCAATCCATCGATTATTTAAAAAAGCTGAAGACGCCTTATTACAGCACGTTTATTACCTTAACCAATCACTTCCCATTTGAAATTGATCCAAAGGATCAGTTCATTGATGAATACGATTCGACTAGCACCATTTTAAACCGCTATGTGACCACCGTCCGCTATCAAGATGAAGCCATCAAAAGGTTCTTTGAACGAATGAAAGAAGAAGGACTATATGAAAATACAATGTTTGTCCTGATGGGAGACCACTATGGCATTTCAGAAGCACATCATGAGGCAATGGCAGAGCTGCTGAAGCAGGATGAAATCACACCGTTTGATGCGGTTAAACTGCAGCGGGTCCCTTTTTTGATTTACATTCCTGGGGTGACAGACGAGGCCCCTCAAACCATTTCTGAAACAGCCGGTCAAATGGATGTCAAACCGACACTTCTTCATTTACTCGGCATTGAATCAAAAGATTCTATTCAATTTGGGAATGATCTTTTCTCCAATGAACGGACACCGTTCGCTGTGCTGAGAAATGGAAACTTTATTACGGATGATTATCTTTATACAAAGAACACGTGCTATGATCAAAAAACAAAACAACCTGTTGAAGAAGATGAAGTATGCCAGCCTTATATAGAAAAAGCCAATAAAGAGCTGTCTCTATCAGATAAAGTGATCAACGGGAACTTACTACGTTTTTATCAGCATTAAAAGCTGCCCTCTGGCGGCTTTTTCTTTTCTCTTTTCCTGAAAGCCTATGAATGGTCAAATAAGTTTGATTATAATAAAGGATACACATGATGTTGAATGATAAAGAGGTGTGATCATGAAATATTTATTCTTAACCTACGTCACCATCTGTTTGCTCCTGACTGGGTGTCAAACGGAGTCGACGTCATCAGATCAAAGCAAAAAAACAGAACTTGTGATTTCAGCGGCGGCAAGCCTGCAGGATGCTTTGAAAGAGATTGAATCTGCCTATGAAGATGATCATCCAAACGTGACACTCACGAATAATTTCGGGTCATCCGGCGCATTGAAACAGCAAATCGCTCAAGGAGCAAAAGCGGATCTCTTCTTCTCAGCAGCTGAAGAGCCTTTTGATGACCTTGTTCAATCTGGCGACATTGATCAGGATCATGCAAAGGATGTCATACAAAATGAGCTTGTCCTCATCGTGCCAAAAGAAGGTTCCTCTTCTATCAAAACCTTTTGCGATGTTGATCACATAAAAGGAAAGATAGCGCTTGGCACACCTGAATCTGTTCCTGCTGGTACATATGCAAAAGAGATTTTCACAAAACTGAATATATGGGATCAAGTGAAACAGAACGCTGTCTATGGCAAGGATGTTCGTCAAGTATTAAACTATGTCGAAACAGGAAATGTGGAAGCTGGTGTCGTGTATAAGACGGACGCGCTCGTTTCTCGCAAAGTAAAGATAGTAGATGAGGCAAATCAAGACATGCATTCCCCCATCATTTATCCTGTTGGCATTGTAAAACAGACCGATCACATGAAAGAGGCGAAAGCATTTTTTCAATATCTCCAATCAGATCCAGCCGCAGCGATTTTTAAAAAGTACGGCTTTCAAGTGAAATAATGCCGATGCTGACCGAAGATTTTCTTTCACCTATCTGGCTGTCCGTACAAGTGGCTGCTTTCAGTGGATTATTGGCTGTCGTTTTAGGAACGTCCATTGGTTTTTGGATGGCGCGTACATCTTTCAAAGGAAAAATGATCGTGGAAACGCTCCTCATGATGCCGCTTGTCCTTCCGCCAACGGTCGTAGGATTTCTGCTGCTCGTTGCGTTCGGGAAGAACAGCGTGATTGGACAAGCGATTGAATGGATCTTCCATCAGCCTGTCATCTTCACTTATTGGGCAGCAGTCATTGCATCGACAGTTGTCGCATTCCCGCTCATGTATCAATCAGCGAAAGCTGGATTTTCTACGATTGAGTCAGACATTGAAGGTGCTGCAAAAGTTGATGGTGCGCATTCTTTCCAGGTCTTTGCCTATATTACCGTCCCACTCGCACTGCCATCTCTTCTCTCTGGTGCAGTTTTAAGTTTCGCAAGGGCGTTAGGAGAATTTGGAGCGACTTTAATGTTCGCTGGCAACATTCCTGGGAAAACGCAAACCCTCCCAACAGCCATCTATGTGGCGATTGATTCTGGACGAATGGAACTTGCGTGGGCTTGGACCATTTGTATTGTGATCCTGTCTTTCCTCATGCTGTTGGCTGTGCGCCGAAGCAGGAATTAAAAAATCCCCTTCTCAAAAAGAGAAAGGGATTCAGATTGTTGACAAAGGGCTAAAATGAACTTGATTTTAGCCCTTTGTCTTCTTTTCAGCGTGATAGAAAACCTTTGCTGTACTGGTGTCACATTTGTGAGCACCTGCACGCAGGACTGACAAAGAATGCGAGGGTTTGTCTACACGCTGAGGGAATAATTTTATTTATTCAAACCCAACCGTCATCGTTTCTGGATTAGACCCGACACGTTCGTTATTATTAAGTGCATTGATTTTTTCCATGTCTTCTTGTGAAAGCTCGAAGTCAAAAATGTCGGCATTTTGTTTAATGCGATCTTCATTGATTGATTTTGGAATGGTGACAACGCCGCTTTGCAGATCCCAACGCAAGATCACTTGAGCCACAGATTTGTTGTATTGTGCTGCAATTTCCTTTAATACGTCATGATCCAAAAGCTTTCCTTGCATCAGCGGAGACCATGCTTCAATTTGAATGCCTTTTTCTTTCGCATATTGTCGTAATTCTACAAGTGTCAGTTTTGGATGAAACTCCACTTGATTCACCGCTGGAACAACCTCCGCATCTTTTAACAGCTCTTCTAAATGCTGCACGTAGAAGTTGCTGACACCAATCGCTCTTACTTTTCCATCTTTATAAAGCTTCTCAAGCGCACGCCATGTCTCTTTAAATGTATCTGCATTTGGTCCAGGCCAATGAATCAAATAGAGGTCTAAGTAATCAAGACCGAGCCGGTTTAAGCTTGCGTCGCATGCAGCGAGTGCTTTGTCATATCCTTGATCTGTGTTCCATACTTTTGACGTAATGAACAATTCTTCTCTTTTTACGCCAGATTCTTTAATGGCTTTCCCTACGCCTGTCTCGTTTTTATAAACGGCAGCCGTATCAATGCTGCGATAACCGTTTCGTATGGCTGCTTTTACGGCATCAACCACTTGGTTGCCGTCCTCCACTTTGAATACACCTAAACCAAACCATGGCATTTCTACTCCGTTATTTAGTGTTACGGTATCATTCAAGCTTTTGACCATGTTAACAACCACCTTTTCATAGATTCCATCTTTTTCATTATCTCATGTTGCGTTTGAAAACTCTATTATCAGGCGTTTCTCTTCGCTTCAATCGCTAGTAGCAAAGCACCTGTCATACCTGCCTTGTCCTCAAGTCCAGGAGAGACAATGTATGTATCAAGCGGCGGCATGTCGACATAATCATTGACATACGCAGCCAGCTTCTCTCGAATGAGCGGAAATAGCTGTTTTTGCTTCATGACGCCTCCACCCATGATGATGCGTTCTGGGCTTAATATCAGCGTGTATTGCATTAATGCCTGTGCTAAATAATCTGCTTCAAGAGACCAAACTTCTTCTTCTTCGGTAAGCTCTTTAGCCGGCTTTCCCCACCTTGCCTCAATAGATGGTCCTGCCGCCAGTCCTTCTAAGCAAGTACCATGCGCCGGGCAGACACCTGCAAACTGATCTGATTCATGCTGCCTGACCAGGATGTGTCCCATTTCTGGATGTGAGTGACCGTGGAGAAGCTCATTTTTCACAACAGCCCCGGCACCAATCCCCGTACCGACCGTGATATACAGACAGCTGCTTAGCCCTTTGGCGGCCCCTTTTGTCAGTTCACCTAATGCTGCGGCATTGACATCTGTCGTAAAGGACACCGGTACACCTAATTGTTTCTCCAGCTCAGGTATCAACGGGTAATGCTTCCATTCAACTTTCGGCGTATTCATGATGTAACCGTAAGAAGGATCGTCTTTCTGGACACAAATCGGTCCAAAGGAACCGACCCCTAATGCTGCAATTTCATGTTGCTGAAAAAATGGAATAAGTGATTGGATGGTTTTTTCCGGGTGCTCTGTTGGAATGATTAATTCCTCTATGATATCCCCATGCTCATTGCCAATGGCACAGCAGAACTTTGTCCCCCCAGCTTCAATCGCTCCGTAATATGTCATCCTGCCTCTCCCCCTGCTCGTCTCTTTTTTTCATCATAAAACAAAGGGGAGAAGTTGACAACATCATGTATTGGTCAGCAAGACTGCTTCCATGTCATTGATATACTCCCTTAAATGATGAGCAATATCACGATTGATTTCGCCATTTTCATATAAGGTTTGGATTTCATTCCGAATCGTCTGTACGGCTTGGAAGTTAAGCTCTTTCTTCTTCCGGTCAAACGTACGATCCTTTTGCTGGAAGAAAGAAGGACCATGTTCACAGCGGAAAATCACTTGATTGTAAAACCCAATGACTTGATGACACGTTTGTTGATTGTCTTCGGTCATATGGTGCTTAATAGAATCCACCGCAGCTTCAGCCGTTTTCTTACGGATTTGTTTATACGATTCCTCGTTTTCTAATATGCCGCTCGAAATACGCTGATGCGGACGCCACAATTGAAGCCATTGTAGTAAGCGCAGAAACTTCACTTTTGAGAAACGAATTTTAAAGGAGTTGGAATAGAGCATTTCCAGCTCATGAAATCTCTCCTGCAGCTCATATGCTTCTTCTTTGTCGATTTTCTCTTCCTCAATCAACTGCTGAAGTTTCATCTGTTCTGCTTTAATACCATGCAGTCTGATTTTTCTCTCTTGTTTTCTCATACCAAACTGGTACGGTTCCCGCTGAATATTTCGTAGCTTCATTCGGAAATCATTGATGAGTGCAAGGGATACTTCTCGATTGTCCTCATTCATTCCTTCTTTTAACGTTTTAATGGCACTTCTCAGCAGCTTCCGTTTTGCGTGCTGAATCTTTGTATCTAAGTCCACATCCACTTGCTTATCTTTTTTCTCCGATAAAATAGGCAGTAGCACACTCGCTAAAATGAGTGTACATAAAATGACGCCTGCTGCGAGGAAAATAATTAAATGACGCTCAGGGAATGGTGAGCCGTCTGCAAGCGTAAACGGGATGGAGAAAGCACCCGCTAATGTAACAGCACCACGAACACCAGAGAATGTCATCAGCATGGAAGCACGCAGTTTCGGTTTTTTCGTGTTCTTCTTTTTCGATACACTCCAGTTCCCTGCCCAGAACAGCCAAACCCATAGGAATCTGAGAATCATTAGACAGAATGTAATGATTAAAATGTAACTGATGACTTGCATATTATTAAAGGCTTCATCTTGGAAAATGACGGTCGATACATCAGGAATTTGTAATCCAAGTAAAACGAAAACAAGGCCATTTAAAATAAATAAAATAATATTCCACGTGTTTGAAGAAGCAATTTGCAGTTTTGCTAAATTCGCTTCCATTCGGTCTTGCTCGATGGCATGTGTCACACCACCGGCAACAACGGCTAAAATGCCGGATACGCCAATTTCTTCCGCTGCTAAATAAATCACAAACGGCGTGAGGATTTGCAGGATGATGTGCATTGTGACATCGTCCATGCCTAAACGGCGGAGAAAATAGCGGAAACGAATGATAAAAAACGACAGAATAAATCCGGTCAATAATCCGCCAGCAGCAATCAGAACAAAGCTAAAGGATGCCTCTGCAATGGAAAATGCCCCTGTAACCGTTGCTGCAATAGCAAATTTAAAAGCAACAAGTCCTGACGCATCGTTCATCAGCCCTTCGCCTTCCAGCAGTCTCATGATCCCCTTCGGCATATTCACACGGCTGGAAAGTGCACTTACAGCCACTACATCTGTCGGTGATAAAATCGCTGCAAGCGCAAATGCAGCTGGAAGTGGTATGCTTGGAATCATCCAATGGATGGTATATCCTGCGACAATGACTGTCGCAAATACGAGCCCTAAAGCTAATAGAAGAATGGGCGCTCTTAATTTCCACAGCTCGTCCCTTGGGGTACGCTTCCCATCATTAAATAACAGCGGTGCAATGAATAAAACGAAGAATAGCTCAGGATTTAAAGAAATATGTAAACCTGAAGGAAAAGCTGCGACCAATATCCCTAAACCCACTTGGATTAATGGAACTGGAATAAAGGGCAGAAAACGATTGATAATATTAGATGATGCAATGAGTGCTAGTAGTACGAGCACTGCCAAAAAAATCTCCACTAGTACATGTCCCTCCCATTTCATTTTTTCCGTCATGTTTTGCTTACATGCAAAGATGTGTTCATTTCTTTCTGATCCATCCGTTCGGTCATGAGCGTTTCTTTAGTATCCCGCAAAAAGCGAAACCAACACATAACAATCCATCTAGGCAAAAAAAGACTGAATCTACATATTCAGTCAAATGACAATATTTTCATCTCGTGTATTGTTCCAATGATGAATAAAGAACCTACTTTTATTTTACACGAAAACAGCTTGACCTGCTGACATCAAGCTCGAATAACACATAAAAAAAAGAGCGACATCGCCCTTTTCTTTACCCTTTATTTAAAAAATAAGACCTAGCGGGAAGCCGCCATTTGAATAAGTAGGAACAAACCCTGCATATGACGAGGATGACAAACAGCAGATATAAAGCAAGCTCTCCTTGCGCTAAGCCGAGTCCGACGAGTAAACCGCCAAGGGCTGCCCATACTGCGTAAATCTCTGCTTTTAGCACAAGTGGCTTTCGTCCTGCTAATAAATCACGCACAATGCCGCCGCCGCTTCCAGTCAAAATGGCTGCCACAATGACCGCACTGAGCGGGAGCTCTCTTTGTACAGCAAATAATGCGCCTTGAATCGCAAAGGCTGCTAAACCGATCGCATCCGAGAAATTCCCCCACGTGCTCCAGTGCTTGAGCAAAAGCTTTGGAAATAGGAACACGATCGTAATGGATACAAGGGCAATGGTAAACATTTTGCCCTGCGACCATAAAGCAGACACCGGAAGACCAATTAATAGATTCCGAATTGCTCCCCCGCCAAATGCTGTGACAATCCCTAAAATGTACACACCAAGAATATCGTACTCTTCTTCCATTGCGACAATCGCACCACTAATGGCGAATGCCACAATGCCAATAATACTTAACACTTCCCATGCCATTTTCCGCTTATCTCCTTACCATTGTCTGATCATCTAACACTCTCCCCTTAATGTATATCTGACACAAATGAAAAGCAATACAAATTTTCTTTAAATTTTATCTTTTTGCAAAAATAAAAAATAGCCTGCTTTTAAGCAGGCTCAGATTGTTGACAAAGGGATAAAATGAACTTTATTTTATCCCTTTGTCTACTTTCAGCGTGATAGAAAACCTTTGCAGTCTAGGAAAGACGAGCACTGGAGCGGAGCGAATTTGACATTCGTGAGCACCAGCGCACAGGAATGACACCGAATGCGAGGGTTTGTCTACACGCTGATAGCCTGCTTTTAAGCAGGCTATCTCCTCAATCTTCTTTTGCATTTAAAAGCAGCATACTAATGATGATCAGAATAAATGCAATGAGAGCTAAGAGTGGAATGGTGATAAAACCAAACCAGTTCAGATAATCAACGGAACAAGGAATACCGCTTAGACAAGGACGAATCGATGCAAAGCCTGGAATCTTTTGTTCCATATAATGATAGATGGAAAAGCAAGCACCAATCCCGGCCAAAGGGAGAACGTAGTACTTCACTTTGACATCGCCACGGAATGTAGCAATTCCAAGTAAAAGCACAAGCGGATACATGAAAATGCGCTGAAACCAGCACATATCACATGGAATAAACTTCTTTACTTCGCTTAAATACAGGCTGCTCATCGTCGCCACAATTGAGACAATCCAAGCGCTGTATAAGTAAATCAGTTTATTTTTCATGATTTTTTCCCTTTCAGCTCTTGATCAATTAATTCTTTGATTTCATCATAGTCATAAAAGTTTTGGACTTGTTTATTGTTAATGAAAATAGTTGGTGTTGCATTTACTTTGTATTGATTCACCAACTGATCATCTGTGTTCAGCTGTGGCTGATATGTTTTCTTTGATAGGTTATCTTTCAGCTTGTCCGTATCAATTTTCGTTGTCTTCTTCGCCAATTCGGTGAGCTTTGCTGGCGTTACCCATTCTGCTTCACTATCTGGTTGTGCGTTGTAGACCGCTTCATGAAATGCCCAGAAGTTTTTCGGATCTTCTTTCCACACTTCTTCAGAAGCCAGTGCTGCTAATACCGCACCGTCCCCATGAACAGGCAGTGGTAAGTTAATAAATGAGAAGGATACATCGCCATTATCTATGTAGTCTGCTTTCAATTTTGGGAAAATGTCAGTCTCAAATGATTTACATGATGGACATTTGTAGTCCCCAAACTCGACAACTTGCACTTTTGCCTTTTGATCTCCCATGACAGGCTGTCCTTTAATAGACGGCTTACTGTCGACTGTTTGTGCTTCTTGGCTGTTGTTGTTACCGATCACAACGAAAATACCGATGAGAAGAGCTGCAATGATGGTTAATATAACTGCAAACTTGATGGATGAAGATTGATTATTTTTTTTACTCACAAAAGCACCTACCTTATCTTTTTCATTCATTCCTTCACAAAGAAAAAGGATAACAGCTCAGGAAAATGCCATTATCCATCTTCTTCTATTTTAACAAGAGGGGGTCTATTATGAAAGACGCTATTCATGAATTTTTCCTTACAATTTTATTTCATGACCCTCATCGCATTTAAAACAGCCAGTACAGTGACACCAACATCCGAGAAGACGGCTTCCCACATCGTTGCAATACCGAATGCACCTAGTATGAGAAAGACGGCTTTCACCCCAAGAGCAAACGCAATATTCTGCCATACGATGGCTCTCGTTCTTTTAGCGACAGCAATAGCTTCCGCTACCTTCGATGGCTGATCTGTCATAATCACAATATCAGCCGCTTCAACTGCTGCATCTGAACCAAGTCCACCCATGGCAATACCTATATCCGCTCTTGCCAAAACCGGCGTATCGTTTATGCCATCACCAACAAACAATAATTTGTCTTGAGATGCTTTTTTCTCATACATGTCTTCGATTTTGGCGACTTTATCCTGTGGCAATAATTCAGTGTGAACTTCGTCAATGCCGATCTGCTGTGCGACTGCATTTCCTACTTGCGAAGCATCCCCTGTAAGCATCACGGTTTGAATGCCCGCAGCTTTTAGAGAAGATATCGCTTCAACTGCATCGTCTTTTACTTCATCTGCAATCAAGATCGATCCCGCAAACTCACCGTCTATTGCTAAATACACAACCGTTCCGCTTCGTTTTTCTTTTTCAAAAGCAATGCCCTCTCGTTCCATAAGGCGATGGTTACCTGCCAATACATGGGCTCCGCGAATTGTCGCTTTGATCCCATGACCCGCAATATCCTCGTAAGATTCGATCTGGCTCTCATCAAGAGACGCTCCATAAGCCGCCTTAATCGATTCTGCAATCGGATGCGAAGAATGCGCTTCTGCCAGTGCTGCAAAAGAAAGCAATTCCTCTTCTGACCATTTCTCATTCGCTGCTTCGATATGAGTGACTGTAAAGTTCCCTTTTGTCAAAGTACCTGTTTTATCAAACACCGCATAGCGAACAGAGTTCAAGGCTTCTAAGTAGTTACTGCCTTTCACTAAAATGCCTCGTTTTGATGCGGCACCAATCCCGCCAAAGAAACCTAATGGAATGGATACAACGAGAGCACATGGACACGAAATGACAAGAAAGACAAGTGCCCGGTACACCCAATCAGACAATTGAGCTGATGGGATGAGAAGCGGTGGTACAAAGGCAAGCAATAAAGCTAGCACGACCACAGCAGGTGTATAATATTTAGCGAACTTTGTGATAAAGTTTTCTGTCTGCGCTTTACGGCTGCTTGCATTTTCGACTAAATCCAAAATCTTCGTAACCGCTGACTCACTGAGCTCTTTTTGCACTTCAATTTCAAGAATACCGTTTTGGTTCACAAATCCGGCAAGCACTTCTTTTCCTGCTTCCACATCTCTTGGAACAGACTCCCCAGTTAGTGCAGAGGTATCCACAAGAGAATAACCGTCTATCACGCGTCCATCCAAAGGAATTTTTTCACCTGGTTTGACGACAATACGGTCACCAGCTTTGACTTCTTCCGGCTTTACCTTTTTTGTTTCTTGCCCCACTTTGAGGTTTGCGTATTCTGGACGGATATTCATTAATTCGCTAATTGATTTTCTAGAGCGATTCACAGCTGCCCCTTGGAACAGTTCTCCAATTTGGTAAAACAGCATGACTGCCAGTGCCTCAGGATACTGCTGAATCACAAAAGCACCAACTGTAGCTATGGTCATTAAGAAGTTCTCATCAAATACTTGACCGCGCACAATATTTTTCAGTGCTTTCAAGACAACATCTCCGCCAACTAGTAAATACGCGGCGAAAAACATGATGAACTTCAGTAAGCCATTGTCAGGTATAAAATAAGCCGCCGTTCCAATGACTGCACCACCAATTAATTTCAGTACAATCGTTTTTAAATTCTTTGTTCCATGATCGTGATCGTGGTGATGTCCTTCTTCTTTTGGTGATACACTCACATGAGGTTCAATGGACTGAACGGTTTTTTCAATACGCTTTGACATCGTTTCTTGTGCATCAGCATGTGTCACAGTTAATGTACCCGTCGCAAAATTAATTGAGCAGGCTTCCACTCCTTCGAGTTTGCTGACACCTGTTTCAATTTTACGTGCACAGTTTCCACAATCGAGACCGCTTAATACGTATTCATCCTTCATCTTTTTCATGTTCTCACCTTTTTCTATATAAGTAGCCTTCCCTGATTCAATCAAACCTATCAGCTGCTGTAGATATTATATATGAGCACATATTCATATATTGAATTACCCTTATTATATGAGGAGTTCTTACAAACTGTCAATCATTTATAAGCAAATGTTTGAGATTTTTCGTAATCAAGGATGTCATGTGAATTTTCAATAATCCATGCTCATGTCCCCTCTTCGTTGCATAACATAAAAACGATCGCTTGATGGGAATATTTCAGCATTTCTCTTTACAAAAGAAGGACATACGATTAGAATAAGATAAAAGTTTCCTCAAGGAAACAAATTAGCGTTAGAGAATCATTTCATCCTTTAGTCAAAATTATTAAATGTATGCATATATTTTTAGGAAACGCAATTGATGATCGAAAGGGGCCTTAAGAGATGTCATATGCTTTAACAATCGACCGCCTGTATGTCTCATACCACGGACAGGATGCACTAGAAAACGTCTCTCTTTCCATACAGGAAGGAACAATGACTGGAATCATTGGTCCAAATGGTGCTGGTAAATCGACTTTATTGAAAGCATGTTTGGATTTAATTGAAAAGGATCAAGGCGACATTCGTTTTTTTGAACAACCCTTTAAACAAGTGAGAAAACAGATCGCCTATGTACCGCAAAGAAATGATTTAGACTGGACGTTTCCTATCCATGTGCTGGATACCGTACTGCTTGGCACATACCCAAAGCTCGGACTAATCAAACGACCGAAAAAAGAAGACCGTGCCTATGCGTACCATTGCTTAGAAAAGGTCGGGATGCAGGACTTTGCCAAAAGACAGATTGGGGAATTATCTGGCGGTCAGCAGCAGCGTGTCTTCCTTGCGCGAGCACTCGCTCAAAACGCACAGCTCTTTTGTTTAGATGAACCATTTGTCGGAATTGATATGGCAAGTGAAGAAACGATGGTCCGCATTTTGAAGGAATTACGAGATGAAGGAAAAACCATTCTGGTCGTCCACCATGACTTAAGTAAAGCCGATGATTACTTCAGCCATCTCGTTCTTCTAAATAAGAAGCTGGTCAAAGCAGGGCCTGTCCATGATATTCTTCGTCCTGAGGTCATGCTCCAAGCATACGAAACACAGCTGCCATTTTTAAAATCAGCAGGAGGAGACGCGTAATGGAATTCTTAACCGGACTTTTTGAATATGCGTTTTTACAAAAAGCGTTATTTACATCCGTTATGGTAGGGATCATCTGCGGCGTCATTGGCTGCTTTATCATTTTACGGGGAATGGCTTTGATGGGAGATGCGATTTCACACGCTGTACTTCCAGGTGTCGCCATCTCTTATATGCTCGGCATTAACTTTTTCTTTGGTGCGGTTCTAACTGGTGTACTGACAGCCATCGGCATCGGATATGTCAGTCAAAACAGCCGTATTAAAAATGATTCTGCCATCGGGATCGTATTCACTGCTTTTTTTTCCATTGGGATCATTTTGATTACATTTTTGAAAAGTTCCAGCGATTTATATCATATCTTATTCGGAAACGTACTAGCCGTTCGTTCATCTGATATGTGGATCACGCTTGGCATCGGTATTTTCATTTTGCTGGCTGTCATTGTTTTCTACAAAGAACTGCTCATTAGTTCATTTGATCCAGTCATTTCTTCCGTTTACGGTTTACCGAATCGCATGATCCATTATTTCCTCATGACCTTATTGACCTTAGTGACCGTGGCATCCCTGCAAACTGTAGGTATTATTCTTGTTGTTGCAATGCTTATTACACCAGCTGCCACCGCTTATTTATTGACAGACCGGCTATGGATCATGATTTATTTATCTGCTTTTTTTGGAGCAGTTTCAGCCGTCGTAGGACTTGGGCTCAGCTTTACGTATAACTTGTCGTCTGGTGCTTCCATTGTGCTGGTCGCGACCATATTATTCGGCAGTGCCTTTATCTTTTCACCGAAACAAGGGATATTGTGGAGATCCTTAAAATCGAAGCGAAAACGAACACAGTTAAAAAAGGAAGCGTCTATGTAAAAGGAGGACATATATGAAGAAGGTATTAGCAATCCGTTTGACCGCAGTATGTATTGCCCTTTTGGTCATCGCAGGCTGTTCTACTCAGCAAAAAAGTTCCGGAAAAGATGACGATAAATTAAAAGTTGTCACGACCTACTCCATTCTTTATGACATTGTGAAGGAAGTAGGAGGACAGCATGTCTCTATTCACAGCATTGTTCCCATTGGTACAGACCCACATGAATTTGACCCACTGCCAAAGGATGTTCAGTATACGACGGATGCAGACCTTGTTCTATCTAATGGCTTGAACCTTGAAACAGGGAATGGCTGGTTTCAAAAACTGCTTGAATCGAGCGGCAAGGACGGGGATGATGCACCTGTAGCCGAACTGAGTAAAGGTGTCAAAGTGAAGCATTTGTCTTCAAAAGGGCTTGAAAGCCAGCAGGACCCACACGCATGGCTGAATGTCGAGAATGGGATTCTTTATGCGCAAAATGCCAGAGATGCGCTCATTCAAGCAGATCCTGAGCATAAAGAGGATTACGAGAAAAATGCTGAAACCTATATCAAAAAGCTTCAAACGCTTCACGATGAAGCAAAAGACAAGTTTGATCAACTGCCAAAAGATAAAAAACTCCTTGTCACAAGCGAAGGGGCATTCAAATATTTTGCGGATGCGTATGGACTGAAAGCCGGCTACATTTGGGAGATCAACACAGAAAGTGAAGGAACACCTGGACAAATGAAGCGCATCATTCATTTTGTCAAAGACCATCAAGTTCCTGCCCTTTTTCTTGAAACAAGTGTAGATAAGCGCAGCCTTGAAAGCCTATCTGAGGAAACCGGAGTTCCGATTAAGGGGAAAGTGTTTACGGATTCTATTGGCAAAGAAGGTGAAGATGGGGACAGCTACTATAAGATGATGAAATGGAATATTGACACCATTTATAAAGGACTGTCATCATAAGAAAAGACAGGTGGAGTAAATCCGCCTGTCTTTTTTGTCATCCTGCTATATTTTCCGGGTGTTTTTTCGGCCAAATGACGTAGCTGATGCTAATGATGAAATCAATGGTTAAGACCATCCCCCACACACTGACAAGCTGCATCAGAGATTCCGTTCGTTCTGGTGCTTGGATGAGATAGGTCAATCCATATAATAGCCCCGCTCCGATGACATAAGAGATGAAATGACGCGTCCAGCCCACCATTTCATACAAAGACCGCTCCTTCCCGTACTTGGGTTTCCCCTTTGGCTTAGGACCACCTGCAAAACGATAAGCAAACCGGGCATCCGCCCATTTCACCATTTGATGTCCAAAGGCCAGACTCACACCAATATAAACAGCCGCAAGCCCGTGAATGACGCTCGCCACAGCCCCTTGCTTTAAATCTATATAAGTAGCCGCAAGAAGGATGAGATCTAAAACCGGCGTACAGACAAGAAAGAAAGCACCCCATTTTTTCTGTTTAAACACATAACGCAGTGTTAAGCCCATAAGAATAAACAGCCAAAAACCAATTTCACATGCCACAATCAATAAACCGACCAATTTCCCCACATCCTTTTTAATACGATTGTATTAAATAAAAAATAACACAACTGTGTTAAAAAAACAATAGTTGTGCTAAAATCAAGGTATGCCAAAAATCGTCGATCACCATAAACAAAAACAAAAGGTCGCTCAAGCTGCTATGAGAGTGATTAAACAAGAGGGATTGGAAAGCGCTTCTGTACGAAAAATAGCCGTTGAAGCTGGCATTTCAGCCGGCTCTATGCGTCATTATTTTTCCACACAGCAAGAATTATTTCTATTCTCCATGAATTTAATTCAGGAAAGAGTGAAGGAGCGAATTGCTAAGCTTCCATTAAACGGTTCAACAGAGGAAAATGTATTCACTTTATTGGAGCAGGTTCTTCCACTAGACGAAGAACGAATATTTGAAATGGAGGTGTGGCAGGCTTTTACAGTCAAGGCACTGACTGAACCAGATTTACAGCCGCTCAATGCAAAGATGTATGACGAGCTTTTTCAAACCGTTCAATTTTGCTTAATGAAATTGAAAGAGGATGAGCTACTGCTAGATCATATCGATCTTTTATTAGAAACTGAGCGGCTTTATGCGGTCATCAATGGGCTTGCATTGAATGGAATCGTACAGCCCCATCGTTTACCGCCTCAGCTTATGCGCTCCGTGCTGCAGATGCATCTTCAATCCATCACAAAAAAAGACATGCCCTCCTTATAGAGAGCATGTCTTTTTAATCTTCCATAAAAATTCGTTTCGCCTCGTAATAGAGCACCTGTACAAATTTCTTCACATTGATACGTGTGTGCTCTTCTCTTCCACTTGTCTCTTTTGTGAGTTCACTCATTTTCTTACGCACAATGGTAAAATCGAAAAATTTTGATGCATAGTTTTCAAAGGTTGGGTGAGAAAAATCGGTTAACCCGAGCGAGGCGATGTGTTTCAATGATTGGTTGATCGCACGTCTTACCCGCTGTTCCGCTGCTTTTGCTTCTCTTGCGATGTCTGCTGATGTAAAAGGTTCGTTTAATTTATCCTCTGTGATGCCAGTGAAAATTACTTTTAATGAAGGAAAAGAGTCGTGCTGATCGGCATGTAACGCTAAATACTGATCTGTGAAAAGAATCATATCTAGTAAATCCTTAGACCCCTTTTCACCGACAATCCCAAGCTCCGCGAGCAAAAACTGACCTGCCTCTGCAAGACTTTTCCCGCGTTGCTTCGTTTTTGTCTGTCCGCGCTGCTGGAACTGCATGACCGATTTGAGCGAATGCTGAATATTTTCAATTGAGTGCTCTAAATGCAGTCGTTCAATCATGAGATGGAGCACACTTAAGACCTCTACCCGATTGATCGGCTTTGTCACATAATACTCGACACCGAGCGTATATGCCTGGCCGATGAGTTCCTTTGTTTCTACCTGTGACAGCATTAAATATTTCCCATGAAATTCATCCTTGATCGCTCGAATCGTCTCAAGACCGTCCCTTTCCGGCATCAGAAGATCAATACACAAGATATCAATATGCAAATCATTTAAGTAGCTCGCTGTTACTTCAGCACCATCCTCTGCTTCCCCTGCCACAATGCCAAGCTCTTCATCTTCAATGAGCTGTGCCAGTGAAGAACGAACAGCTTCATCATCATCAACAATAAAAAATCTCATCTCCCATTCCCCTCTTTTCTGCTGACTTGATCAATTGGTATCGTTAAAGTGAACATCGTTTGTTGATTTGGGATACTCTTCATTTCAACACTTCCGCCAAGCTTCTCGGCTGTGTCTTTCACATAGGAAAGACCGATGCCGCTTGATGGGTTCCCGGCTTGGTCGTATTTTAAAGTGAAGCCCGGTTTAAAGATTACATGATGGTTACGCTCCTTAATGCCTGGCCCGTTGTCACTGATTTGAAAAATCACATCATTTTCTTTCCGCAAAATGGATAGTGATACCTCTCCATTCACCGGAATGGCTTCAACGGCATTGGACACAATGTTATTTAATAAAGATAGAATGGTATACACGTGATAAGCGGGATGCTGCCCATCTTCATCATAATGAAAAACGATTTGTTTTTTAAGAGATTCCGCGTAATTTTCATGGATGCGGATCACAAGTCCAGCGATATGAGCAGGACTTGCATACTCCTGAAAGTTTTCCTCATGAATCAGTTTTGATAAGGCAGAAAAAATCCGCTGATTATCCTTTTTGATTTCGTGTACCTCACCTGCAATTTGCAGGGCTGTTTTTCCGAGTTTTTTCAAATCTAATGATTCCGTATCCTTTGCATGATGCAGAGATTGATACAATTGATATGAAGTAGCTGTAATGTGCTCAGCATGTGCAAGGGTTTTATAAAAATATGTAGATTCCGTATAAAGATTTGACAGCAGCATCAACAGGTGTTCCTTTTCCTTCTTCATTTGGCGCTCTCTCGCCTGTTCTTCGTATAATCGAATCATCGTATAACAAGCCAATACGAAAAAGCTTCTGAAAATCGCCAGTACAAATAGTTGAAACAGCGTTCTCACTGTTAAAATTTCATCAATGGCTCCCCTGAGTGCAATCATTTCGACTACACTTGCACATAGTTCCATGATGATCCCTGTCGCCCCAATGAGCCAAGGCTTATCACGGAAACGTCTGACCTGTAATACATAAAAAAGCGTGCCATAGACGACGTAATACAGCAGGGAAGGAAATCTTAAAGAAACGGCCTCTTCCAGCGCTAAGTGGCCTGACACAGCGGTATCAAGAAGCACCCGGAATGCAAACACTGATCCCCCCGCAATGATGCCGCTTGCCCATGCCGGGAATTTTTTCATTTGAAGCAGGATAAAGAAAAAGACAACGGTTCCAAAGCTGACCCGAAAGCTATCCTCAAATGGATAAAATTTCAGCTCTCCCCCAATCGGAGTCAGAACAATGAGCATGATAATTAAATAAGGCTCTGTATTCAACCATTTTTTCAGTAGATTCAAACGCAGTCACATCCCTAATAATTGACGATAGTATACTATGTGAGCTTCAGAAAAACAAACAGTCCATGAAAAAACGCACACCGGACATTTGTCGGTGTGCGCTTCTCATGATGCCGCTTAATCTTCTAAACGATCCTTTTCTAAAAGTGATGCACCAGCAATACCTGGTTTCGTCATTTCAAAAGGATTTAAGATGACATCAAGCTCTTCCTCTGATAACACATCATTTTGTAGACAAAGCTCACGTACAGATACGCCTGTAAGAATCGCTTCTCTCGCAATTCGTGCAGCAGCTTCATAACCAATATGCGGATTGACCGCCGTCATGACACCAGCACTCTTTTCTACATATTCTTTTAATCTAGATTCATCTGCTTTTAGGTCGCGCAAGCAGTTATCGACAAAGGATTCAAATACATTTTTCATCATGCTAAGAGACTGTAGTAAGTTGAATATTAAAACTGGCTCCATGACGTTCAGTTCAAGCTGACCAGCCTCTGATGCAAGGCAGATCGTGTGGTCATTTCCAATGACTTGGAATGCCACTTGGTTCATGACCTCAGGCATCACTGGGTTGACTTTCCCTGGCATGATAGATGAACCTGGCTGTCTCGGCGGCAAGTGCAGCTCACCAAAGCCTGCTCTAGGACCTGAAGCCATCAAACGAATATCGTTTGCCATTTTGGACATATTCATCATACATACTTTCAGTGCAGCTGATACTTCTGTATAAGCATCTGTATTTTGCGTAGCATCGACCAAATCTTCTGCTCCAACTAACGGCAATCCGCTAATGTCAGCTAGATAACCAACTACCTGGCGAATATATTTAGGATCAGCATTCAGTCCTGTTCCAACTGCTGTTGCGCCCATATTGACTTCATATAAATGCTGTCTAGACTGCTTGATTCGTTTAATATCACGAGCAAGAACCTTTGCATATGCACTAAACTCTTGACCAAGTCTGATTGGAACAGCGTCCTGAAGATGCGTACGTCCCATTTTGATGACATGATCGAATTCTTGCGCTTTTTCTGTCATGACTTGATGCATGTTTTCCATCGTATAAAGTAGTTTTTCAATCATATTCAATGTTGAAATATGAATCGCTGTTGGGAAAACGTCGTTTGTTGACTGCGACATGTTCACATGCGTGTTTGGACTTAGCTCAGTATAAGCGCCTTTTTCCTTTCCTAGTAGTTCAAGCGCTCTGTTTGCAATGACTTCATTGGCATTCATATTCATTGAAGTGCCAGCCCCGCCTTGAATTGGATCGACTATAAATTGATTGTTCCATTTTCCTTCAATAACCTCATCTGCGGCTTGAACAATTTTTTCTCCAAGACCAGCATATAGTCGCTTTGTATCCATATTTGCAAGTGCGGCTGCCTTTTTGACAATCCCTAATGCTTTGATGAGTTCCTCATGAACATGGTAGCCAGTAATTGGAAAGTTCTCTACTGCACGTAATGTTTGAATTCCATAATACGCTTGAGTGTCTACTTCCTTTTCACCTAGAAAGTCTCGTTCGATACGAACTTGCTTGTCCTGTAGCTTCGTCATTTGAAAAGATCTCCTTTTACGCTGCTTTTGTTTGTTGTTTTAATTCCTCAATATACTTCTTCGATTTCTCTTGATCAAACACTTTTTCCCACTTAGACATGACAATGGCTGCAAGTGAGTTACCAAATACGTTAACAGTTGTACGAACCATGTCAAGGATACGGTCGATCCCAACGATGAAGGCAAGTCCTTCAAGTGGAAGTCCCATTGCTCCAAGTGTTGTGATCACAACAACGATCGATGCACCTGGTACACCAGCCATTCCTTTTGATGTGAGCATTAAGATTAATAGTAACGTAATTTGCTCATAGATGGAAAGAGGCATGCCGTACATTTGTGCAACAAATATGGCGGCAATGGATTGATAGATGGCACTTCCATCTAAGTTAAAGGTATAGCCTGTTGGGATAACGAACGACGTGATCGCTTTCGGGCAGCCGAACTTCTCCATTTTGTCCATTAATCTAGGCAATACAGCTTCTGAACTTGCTGTTGAGAATGCAAGAATGATTTCTTCTTTTAACACTCTAAATAGTGTAAAGACGCTTGTTCCAGCTAATTTTGCGATAATGCCAAGTACGACAATAACGAAGAATGCCATTGTGCCGTAAACGACAAGTACCAGTTTACCTAGCGGGAGAAGCGCTCCGACCCCGAATTTGATCACCGTCACACTGATGAGCGCGAATACACCAAATGGTGCAAACTTCATCACTTTATTGGTCACCCAGAACATCGCTTCGAGGATGCCCTCAAAAAATCCTAACACTGGTTTTCCTTTGTCTCCAACTGCTGCAATTCCTAATCCGAATAACACTGTAAAGAAGATTGTTGGTAATAGATCACCTTCTGCAATGGATTGGAACACGTTTGTTGGCACAAGATGCACAATCGTTTCTGAGAAACTTGCTTTTTCGGAAGAAGCTTTTGATGTCTCTTCATATTTAGAGATATCGCCTTTCTCCATGTTACTCATATCAATTCCTGTACCAGGATGGAAAACGTTTGCTGCAAGCAGTCCAACTGCTAATGCAATCGTTGTCACAATTTCGAAGTAAAGAATCGTTTTCCCACCGAGTCTTCCGATGGTTTTCATATCGCCTACACCAGCAACGGCTACAATCAATGCAGCAATAACAATTGGAAGAACGATCATTTTAATTAAGTGGATGAATATATCGCCAATCGGCGTTAACACATTAATAACGGTTTCATTTTGATAAAACAGCGCTCCTACGACAACACCCAAAACAAGTGCGATGAGTATTTGAGAAGCTAACCCTAACTTTTTCATACGTGGACCCCCTTTTTTTGATAACGCTTTCTTTGTTGCCTAATCGCATCTTAACGATGAACCTACAAAAAACGACAAAAAGGAACAAAAAGAAGTGAATTTTTTATGAAAAATCTTTTAAAAGGTGGGTTTTTCCACAAAATTGTTAAAAAAAGACTTCGCTTTTGGCGAAGTCTCAGGTTGTTGAGAAGAGCTAAAATGAACTTTATGTTAGCTCTTTGTGATAGAAATCCATTGAAGTCTAGAAAGGGCGAGCACCGAAGCGCAGGACTGACACCGAATGCGAGGACTTCGCTTCTGATGAAGTCTCATGTTGCATATGATCAGCTGGCGGCTCTTGAAGAGGAGAAAGTTCGACATAAACCGCATAGCCTATCAGTACAATGGCTACATAAATCACAGCACTCAACGTCCACACCCATTTGACATTCAGCTTCATTTTGCCACACCCTCTCTGACAGGTTTCAATCGCTGTAATCTTAGTGCGTTCAGCACAACCGATACAGAACTAAAGGCCATTGCCGCTCCTGCAAGCCATGGTGCCAGGAACCCAAATGCGGCGACTGGTATGCCAATACAATTGTAAGCAAGTGCCCAAAATAGATTCTGTTTAATGTTTCTCATCGTTTTTCTGCTAAATTCAAGTGCATCTGCAATGGCATGGAGATCTCCAGTCATGAGCGTAATATCTGCCGCTTCCATGGCAACATCTGTACCTGTTCCGACAGCCATCCCGATATTTGCTGTTGCAAGGGCAGGGGCATCATTGATGCCGTCTCCAACCATCGCCACTTTTTTTCCTTGTTTCTGAAGCGCTGCAATATGAGCCGCTTTTTCCTCTGGAAGAACTTCAGCAATGACATGATCTATGCCTGCCTCACTCGCAATCGCTTCTGCTGTGCGTTTGTTATCTCCTGTCATCATCACGACGTGAATCCCTTGCTCTTTGAGACGAGCGACCGCTTGAGAAGAAGACGATTTGATTGTATCAGCAACGGCGACAATACCTGCTGGCTCGCCGTCAATGGCAATGAGCATCGCCGTTTTTCCTTGTTCTTCAAGCTCAGTCACAACTGCTTCTAGTGCTTCGCAGCTGATATGATGTTTCTTTAGGAGTTTCCGTGTGCCAATCAAAAGCTCATGTCCTGCAGCTCTTGCTTCAATTCCATGACCAGGATCTGCTTGAAAGGCTTCTACCTCGATCGTTTGGAGACCCCGGTTCTTCATGCCTTCTGTAATCGCTTTGGCAAGTGGATGCTCTGACTGCTGTTCTGCCGATCCTGCTAACTGAAGCAGCGTATCTTCTGTCCAATTGGCAGACGCGATCACATCTGTAAGACTCGGCTCCCCTTTTGTCACAGTCCCTGTTTTATCTAGCACTACTGTATCTAGTGATTGGGTTACCTCTAAGTGTTCTCCGCCTTTAAACAGAATCCCTGATTCAGCTGCCCGGCCGCTGCCTGCCATAATAGAGGTCGGTGTAGCAAGACCAAGCGCACAAGGACATGCGATGACGATGACTGTTATAAAGGTTTCAAGGGCTGCTGTCACATTTCCTGGATCAACAAAGATATACCAAATCAGAAAAGTGAGCACAGCCAATCCTACAACAATGGGGACAAATATCCCTGAAATTTGATCTGCCATTCTTTGAATTGGTGCTTTTGAGCCTTGCGCTTGTTCGACGACTCGAATGATTTGTGAAAGAGCCGTTTCTTTTCCTACTTTTGTTGCTTTCACTTTCACAAATCCATTTTTATTGATGGTTGCCCCGATGACTGTATCTCCTGTGGTTTTATCAACTGGCAGACTTTCCCCTGTAATCATCGATTCGTCGATCGCTGTTGTTCCTTCGATGATTTCTCCGTCTACCGGGACTTTTTCACCTGGCTTGACGAACACAAGATCATTCACTTTCACTTCAGAAATAGGAACGGTCATTTCTTTCCCATCTCGCTCTATCACAGCTTCTTTCGCTTGTAAGCCCATCAGTTTTTGAATCGCTTCTGATGATCTCCCTTTCGCTCTTGCTTCCATTAACTTTCCGAGCACAATCAACGTAATCAGCACAGCGCTCGTTTCATAATAGAGGGCCGCTTCATGTGTGCCTTGAACCGCTGATTGAATACTTTCATATAAACTATAGAAAAAAGCAGCCGATGTCCCTAGTGCCACAAGGACATCCATATTGGCACTTTTATTTTTCAACGCTTTATAAGCACCTACATAAAAAGGCCAGCCGACAATGAACTGGACGGGCGCTGCTAATGCGAGCTGAACCCATGGATTCATAAACGCTTCTGGCAACCAAATAAACGATGTGAAAGAAAAATGACTGACCATTGCCCAAAGAAGAGGCAATGACAAAATCATCGAGAACAAAAAGCGTGCCGTTTGTTTCTCAATCGCTACTTGGCGATGGTCTTTTTTCCCTTCCTCTGCATGCTCTTCGGCTGGTTCGGTTAATGAATACCCAATGGATTTCACAGCCTCTTTTATGTCACTTGGAGATATTTTCCCTGGATGATATGTCACCTGAAGTGACTCAAGCGCAAAGTTCACTGATCCTTGATCAATACCATCCATCCGGTTGACTTTTTTCTCAATTCGGTTTGCACAAGCCGCACATGTCATCCCCTCTATATCAAATTCGGCTTGCTCCATCACCACATCATAGCCAAGAGATTGAATTTTTTGTTTTAGATCCTCTGCTGTGAGTTGTTCTGTTTCATACACAATGTGGGATGTTTCAAGCGCAAAGTTCACACTGGCGTCGTCCACACCTTCCAACCTGTTCAAGCCCTTTTCAATGCGGCCTGCACAGGCGGCGCAAGTCATTCCCGTAATTTGAAAATCAATTTCTTTTTTCATTTATCTCACCTCTCCACATACTCCATGGGGGTATTGTTATTTTTAAAAAAATACGTGCTGTCTTATGCAGCACGTATGCTCATTTTATACGACATCATATCCCTGTTCTTCAATGACATCAGAGATCTGGTGTAACGTGATTTGATCTGGGTGAAAGGAAACCTCCACCTGACCCTTATCTAAATGGACTTTCACAGATTCAACACCTGCTAATTCTCCTACATTTCCTTCGACTGCTTTCACACAATGTCCGCAAGACATGCCTTGCACTTGTAGTGTTGCTTGTTCCACTTCTCATCGCCTCCATCAATCATTTTCTATTTTTACTATACCCTAGTAGGGTATCATTGTAAACATAAATGATCCGCTTTTTGCTACGATTTTGTCAGCTTCGTGAAGACATTCATTAACTCCTCAATGGCTTCATCCCCATTACCGCTCTTAATGGCATCCGCTACGCAGTGATGTGTATGCTTTTCCATTAATTGAAGACTCACTTTTTTTAAAGCTGCATTGACAGCAGAAATTTGATTCACGACATCTATGCAGTAACGATCGTTTTCAATCATTTGCTGAATCCCTCGCACTTGACCTTCCACTCGTTTTAAGCGATTGATTAATTGCTCTTTTTCCTTCTCAGCTCTAGGCGAAGCGATATGTCTTTCCTCTTGTTCTGTCATCTGATCACCTTTTTTCTATCATACTTGTGTTACATTCAATTAAAGCATATCTTCACCTGAAAAGGCAAAGATATGCTGTGATCACCGTTTGCTTATCCTAGTTTGTTAGTTGTTCAATATCTTGTAAAAGGCTGACCGATTGCTGAAGCTGCTTCATGAGGCCTTGCTGATCCTCTAAAATAGCTGCAGCATCGAAGTTGTCCATTTTCAATTGCTGTAAATAGGTTTGAATCTCCTCTGACAGCACTTTATTTTTCTCTATGATTTGTGCATGCAGGTCTTCTGCTATTGATGGGGCTGTGAGTTCATTAAATTCTTGAATGTCTGCTTTCAATGATTCCAGTTGCTGCGTCAAATCTGCTCTTTTGGCAGCATCTTGTACAGCTTCTTCCGCAAGCTGTGGAAAATCCTCTGTGAATTGCTGAATATCCGTCACATACTCATTTGCTTCTGTGACATATGTCGTTGTATCGTTCACTTGGTCTAACAGTCCTGAACATCCACTTAACAAAAACGTACCGGTTAATAGAAACGCCATCACATATTGTTTCAAGATCCATCATCCTTTCATCTGTATGTTGAAACCCCTCATTTGTCCAGCTTCCAACCACACAGATGCAAAAAGACCTTAAAAAAAGCCAGACCTTTGCCTCATGTGTGATAGGCAAAGGTCTGGCTAACATGTTCATGCCGGAATGGCCGAGAAACAACGGATGTTTCTGTAATGACGACCAAACCGTAAAAGCTACTCCCCTTTAGGAAACCGTTCAAATGTTATGTTTATCATATCTAAATGAAGGACAACAGTCAATGAGAAGCAGGCGGAAGATCCTGCTTTTGGTATAGCATATAGTCCGAACCAGTTGATGCATAAATCCGATTACGTCCTTGGCGTTTTGACATATACAAGGCTTGATCTGCCTCAAATAGAAGCGTTTCTAATATAGAGGGATCATTCGCTGTATGGGCGACGCCAAAGCTTGCTGTCACTCTTACTTTTTTCTCATCTGTCTGAAAGAAACTCACTTCAAATGAATGTCTCATCTGTTCCGCAATATGACATGCCTCTTCAAATGAATGATGCGGCAGACAAATGGCGAACTCTTCTCCACCATATCGGCCAAATAAATCATCCATCTTCAAATGCTGCTGACAAATGGACACAACATGACGCAACGCCTCGTCTCCAATATGATGTCCATGCGTATCATTGATTTGTTTAAAGAAATCAATATCAAATAGCAATATGGCAGTATCCTGCGCATCCTCTTCCAATAACATCTGCGTTCGTTCAATAAAGGAAGACCGATTGAAGATATTCGTCAAACCATCAATATATGCTCGGCGCTCCAGCTCTTCCTGCAATAGTCGCTGCTCCGTAACATCGCTGATCACAATTTGCCTGCCCTCGACTTCGCCTCTTCTATTAAAAAGAGAAGAAGCAGTGAGATGATAATAGAAGGGCTGCTCTTTTTCCCACATTAAATCATACTGTGAATGATCCTGCGGAGAACGCAGCCACTGTATAAACGCTGGCTCTTTGATGATCCCTGAGAATATATCATCGATTTTATAGCCGATTCCCTTTTTAGCGAGCACAGGAATGATCAATGCAGCCGCAGGGTTATAATCAATCAGTGTTCGGTATCGATCCAATAGAAGAACACCTTCTGACATATGTTCAAACACACGCTCCATCGCAATGGGAGAGAGCTTAAAGAGATGAAAAGACATAATCGCCCATAAGTAGAGTGCGTTGGTTAAAAACATCACCACTGGTACTGGGTCAATGTGAAAAGGCGTGACACCTAATAAATAGATAAAAGAGGTCGTGATCGGCAATAATATTCCAACGAGCAAGATCAGAACCTGTTTCAAATATTCTTTCTTCACACGTAAAAACCAAAGCAGCATAAAAATAGCGAGCATAGAACAGCCAAATGTATAGACCCCATGAATGATATACCAATAACCAATGGTAAAATCAGCTAATAAAAACCCGTCTACTGTATTCATCGTGATGCTTCGGTAAAAGAGTGAATGAAAAGAGTTGGTGAACACCAGAATGGTGGTTAAAATTGGAATCAACAAGAAGAGAAGCACGCGGCGCTTTGTTACATATTGATGGAAACCAGTAAACTGCAGCACAATCATCAGGCTGAAGGGTGCAATAAATGGAAGACCTATGTATTGAAAACTAACCCAGAATGTAATTTCTTGAGGGGTGCGCGCCAATAATTCAAATGTATGTCCAAAAATATAAATCGCAGTTGCTCCAGACATATACATAAACAATTGACAGCCAATATACCGATGGCGATTTGCATGAGCAATGATTGATAATATTACGGACAGAATGCCAGAAACACTCATGATCACAATAAAATGTAAAACAATCGAATCCATGTAAACGCCCCAATTTCAGTTATTTAGAACTAGTCTAATCTTACTATATATGAGGAAGTCTCAAATGGGAAGATGTGATTTTGATTTGGTTGGCGGTTTTTTGGAAAGTGTTCGTCATTTTACTAGTCGTGGTGCCCCATCTATTCATTACTTCTTACTTAATTTAAAGATAAAGCATATTGTTGCAAGTGAAATATCTCTACAATGTGGAGATGAATGAAAAGGAGGCTTGATAGGAGATGACTTTTTTGATCATCATGGCAGGTTTGTTTATGCTGATTCTTTTAGAGAAGCCATTTCAGAAGAAACGATCTAAGCTGTTATTTTTAATGAGTTATTTGCTGTTGATTGCGGTTTATGTGATTCAGACCACGTTTGTGGAGATCATGTCGGATGGGCTTTTGATGATGATGGCGGTGATTGTGGTTTGCCCTTTGTTTGTTCGAATGATCCAGTCTTTTCAGAGGAACGCTTGACTTACTAATAGAAAAAACCTCTACTTGTCCCATCGCAAGTAGAGGTATAACTTTAATGATTACGAGTAAATACTTCCTTCACCACTCGTTCACTTGCCTTTCCATCTTCTAGTGAACAGAATCTTTCATGGAATACATCGTATTTTTCCTTGTAAGCATCTTTTACGCTTTCAATGTTCTGAATGCTATGAAGCACTTCTTCAGACGTATACAATAACGGACCTGGCAGATCTTTTTCGACATCAATATAAAAACCTCTCAGCACATCTTTGTATTTATCAATATCATACGTAAAGAAAAGAATCGGCTGCCTTAGGTTTGCAAAATCAAAGAATACAGACGAGTAATCCGTGATAAGGATATCACTTGAAATATATAAATCATTGATATCATTATATTTAGAATAGTCAAAGGCAAACCCTTCAAACCCTGTTAAATCAATATTATCTGAAATGAAATAATGCATTCGTAAAATGATGACATATTCTTCGCCTAACTTTTCTTTTAACAAATTTAAATCTAAAGTGAGATTAAATTTGTATTGCCCCGCTTTATGAAATTCATCATCTCTCCATGTTGGAGCATATAAAATGACTTTTTTATCAGCAGGTATACCAAGCTTCGATTTAATCTTCACTTTATCTGCTTCTGTAAAGTTTTTCAGAATATCATTTCTTGGATAGCCATATGTTAATATTTTTTCTTTCGGATACATAAATGCACTTTCGAAGATTTTTTCAGAATATGGGTTTGCTGCAATTAGATAATCCCATTTTCGAGATTGTAAATAAAATTCTTTTTTATAATCGGGATTTGCAGATACTACATTATCCATATCAAATACTAATTTCTTAAGTGGTGTTCCATGCCATGTAGATAAGATAATTTGTTCATCTTTTTTATAAAGCGACTTTGGCTGTCTCATGTTTAAAACAAAATATTTTGCCACTGTGACATAGTAAAAATAGCTCCAGCTAAATCGCTTAATTACTTTAACGTTCTTGTGCTGAAATTCTTCTTCATTTGCCACCATTTCTTTATCATTCAGAATCCAAACATGCTTCCATTGATTTGGCTCATGCTCAAGAAGATATTTAAATATCGCCTTAGGGCTATCCGAATAGTTTCTTCCTAAAAAGCTTTCATAGACAATGGTGTTAGGTTTAATAGGTAATCTTGAGAAGAATAATTGTTGAACGATTCTTTGTCTCGCTCTCTTCTTTTTCGGTTTTATGCCCTGATACAGATTATAATAGAGAACTCTCTTTTTACTCAGACGATATGCCTTATGATAATTCCCGACCTTAATTGCATTAATTTCTTTTGAATGTCTTCTCTTCAGTTTGATTGGATTTGACTCTGCATTCAAAATGGTCTGACAGGACTGATAAATAGGCGTTAAACGTTGAATGCCCTCTTTAAACAATGGGCTTTTTACAACCTTATATAAATATTGGCTAATCGCTTCAAGCTTCACTTGTTTCACTAAAGCCAAATCGTCACATTGTTCGATTGATTTGCTTAATGTTCGGAACATTTCTTCAAATCGATGATCCTGTTCTTCCTGGGAAAGTGAAGGGAAATTGATAGGATCGTTATGGATCAGCTTATAGTATAGACAAATTGATGTTTCCAAAATAGAGAATGCATCTTGATAAATTTTCATTAAGAACGGAATATCACTATACAATGGTGCGCTTTCATCAAACTGTATTTGATTGTTCAACAAATATTTCTTTTGAACAACGAACCCATGTGATTTTAATTGATAAGAAATCTTCTTAAAGAACTTTTCTTTTGCAATTTCATGATAATGAGCTGATACAACATTCTCCTCAAAAAGCATCTGCATGACTTCGTTTTCATTTGCATCAACATTTAATTTTTTCAAAACATGACTTAAGTTATCCAACGTATCATGCTGATACAAAGCCTGCTTCTTTTCCTTTAATGTTGTGTTTCTGTCTACAATTGTCTTTTTCACTTTCAGCTTAAAAACATTCAATTGTTCTTGATCAATGATTTGCTTTGCATATATCAGCGCATTGGGATGTAAGAAATCATCAGCATCTAAAAATAAGATGTACTCTCCTTGAGCTTCTTCTATGCCTTTATTTCTACTAATGCCTGCATTTGTATGAGGTCCCATATTGATTGTTCTATAATTAAAAGTATAAGGCGCTAAAATTTCTTCTAGGTGTTGACTATCTTGATGGACCAAAAGTACTTCGAAATCTTTAAAAATTTGATCATCTAAACTTTTCATGCAGTTATCAGTATACTTTTTATTGGTATCCTTATAAGGAATAACAATAGTAAATAACATAAGATCCCTCTTCCAAATTTTATATAAACAACAATGTTTGATCTTTTCATCACTTAATATGATTTAAAAAACAATAAATATTATAACAAAAACGTGTTTTTATTCAAAAAAAAGATTCGTCTAAAAAGACGACTCACTAGAAATTCGTTTATCCAAAATGTTTTCATCTATACTTCTATGATACAACAATTTATCATACTTAACATAAAAAAACCACTGTTCTAGCCGACTTGAAATAAAAATAATAAGAACGTATTTTGTCTGTATGATAACATCCAGTTTTGTTTAAAATTCAGATTGTTTAAGTTTCTAATAGCAAAGAAAAATGACGCTGTGATAGCGTCATTTCATATAACCATTCATTTTTTAAAGATGCCAGACCCGCACCAAGGGCTTTCAAACCCTTGATACGACTACATTCTAAAAGTTTTGATGGAGACGGTGGGAGTCGAACCCACGTCCAGAGACATCGATTACTTAAGCGTCTACGAGCGTAGTCAACATATTTACGTGTTCACTCATCCTCATGCCTGCTGACGGGCGCTTGGAGAGCTAGTCTGATGGATCTCTTCTTACGTCCTCAGACGAAAACGTAAGCGTAGCCTACTTCATTGGGCTCCTCACAGACACATAGGCGATGTCAGGAAGAGCTCGCTGCGCTTATTAGGCAGCTAGTGCTAAGTTTTGGTTAAAACTTTTAGTTTTGCCAGTTACATTTAGGTGCGTGTTAACGAGATCGCCTCTCGGCTCGCAGCCTAAGCTCGAACCATCCCTGTCGAATCCGTAACGTCCCCTTGTAAAAGGGATATACGGGATGGAAACGTTCTTTAGCTTAACTGCTTCCGTATATGACTATTATAACAATCTCATCGCTCGAAACAACTGGTGGTTTCTGTAAAAAGACGACAATGATTGTTTACTGCATAACATATTGTAGCATAATGCTTCCGCTCTCAGCAAACCATCTGCATGCGTCTAGAATTGCTTTTGCCGGTCACGGAAAGCACGCTCGATTTCACGTTTCGCATCTTTTTTCTTCAGATCTTCACGTTTATCATATTTCTTCTTCCCTTTACCGACTCCAATTAGCACTTTGGCAAAGCCATTTTTCAAATAGAGTTTAATGGGAACAAGTGAGTAGCCCTCTTCCTTTGTCGCACCAATCAATTTGCTGATTTGCTTGCGATGAAGAAGCAGCTTTCTCGTTCTGAGCGGATCATGGTTATAACGGTTCCCCTGCTCGTATGGGCTCACGTGCATATTGTGAAGAAACACTTCTCCTCGTTCGATTTTGGCAAAGGAATCTTTTAAATTCACTTTTCCTGCTCGAATGGATTTGATTTCAGTTCCTTGTAATACAAGGCCGGCTTCGTATGTTTCTTCTATAAAATAATCATGATTGGCTTTTTTGTTTTGGGAAACAACCTTTCCCTCTCCCTTTGGCATTGGCGTACACCCTCCTTTTGACACAGACACGGTCCAAATCGTACGGATTATTTTATCAAACAATCCAGCTTTCGACAATGCTGATGCCACGTGGTCAAAAAGCAAATAGAGCATTGTGCCCTATTTGCTTTTTGTCACGTTACTTTTTCTTTTTGCGCTTTTGTTTCGGTGCGTTATCAAAAACGCGTTTTTTCTTTTTCTTCTTTTTACGACCTGTAAACCAGTCGCCGCCTTTATCCTCTTTGCCTTTTTCCCCAGAGGCCTTTTGACCTCCGCGTCCTTTTTTGGCTGGTGGATCTGTCCGTTTTTTGAACTTGAAGTCTTTTGGTGATTTACGGCGAGTGCCTTTCATCCCGACGATTTCAAAATCAATGGAATGCTCATCTTTATTCACACTCACCACTTTGACAGTGATTTCGTCACCGATACGGTAGACATTCCCTGTACGTTCACCGATCATGGCAAAGTGCTGTTCATCAAAACGATAGTAATCGTCTGTCATGTAGCTCACATGGACAAGACCTTCTATCGTATTCGGCAGTTCAACGAATAGTCCGAAATTCGTGACGGAACTAATCATACCATCAAACTCTTCACCGATTTTATCAAGCATATACTCTGCCTTTTTCAGGTCATCTGTTTCGCGCTCAGCATCAACAGAGCGGCGCTCCATTGTAGATGCATGATCTGCGATTTCTGGCAGCAGTTGGCCCCACTTTTCAAGGGTCGCTTCGTCTGTCTTTTTCTCTATTAAATAGGTTCTGATCAGCCTATGCACGATTAAGTCAGGGTAACGGCGGATCGGTGATGTGAAGTGTGTATAGAATTCCGTTGATAATCCAAAATGGCCAATGCTTTCTGGATCATACTTCGCCTGTTTCATCGAGCGAAGCATCACAGTTTGAATGACGACTTCTTCCGGCTGATCACGGACGGCATCAAGTACACTTTGAAGTGCACGCGGGTGAATGTTCGTTGACGTTCCTTTCACAATGTAACCAAACGTCGTCACGAACTCTAAAAAGCGCTGAAGCTTCTCAGGATTTGGTTCTTCGTGAATTCGGTAAATGAACGGAACATTCATCCAGTGGAAATGCTCGGCAACTGTTTCGTTTGCCACCAACATGAATTCTTCAATTAATTTTTCGGCAACAGAACGCTCACGAATGACTACGTCTTTCGCTGCGCCTTCATCATCTACAAGCACCTTTGCTTCCTTGAAGTCAAAGTCGACTGCTCCGCGCTCCATTCGCTTGTCACGCAGAATTTCTGCAAGCTTCTCCATCTCTTGGAACATTGGTACTAACGGCTCGTATTTGTCTAAAAGCTCTTCATCTTGGTCAACTAAAATCTTATTCACATCGGAATAGGTCATTCTTTCCGTCGTTTTGATCACACTTTGGAAAATTTCGTGTTTGACGACTTTCCCACTACGATCAATGATCATTTCACAAGAGAGTGTGAGACGATCAACCTTCGGATTCAATGAGCAAATGCCATTTGACAGGCGATGAGGAATCATTGGAATAACGCGGTCTACAAGATACACACTCGTTCCGCGCTCATAGGCTTCCTGATCAATTGGAGAGTTTTCCGTTACATAATGAGAGACATCCGCAATATGCACACCTAGTTTGTATTTACCATCATCCAGCTTTTGCACAGTAACCGCATCGTCCAAGTCCTTTGCATCTGCACCATCAATGGTCACAATCGTTTCGTTGCGCAGATCACGCCTGCCCTCTAAGTCTTTTTCATCGATCGTTTCAGGTGTGTCTACTGCCTGCTGGAGCGCTTCTTCCGGAAACTCACCTGGCAGCCCGTGTTTATGAATAATCGACAAAATATCGATGCCAGGGTCATTTTTGTGACCAAGGATTTCAGTCACTTCACCTTCTGCGCTCATTCTACCTTCTGGATAGCTTGTCAGCGTGACAACGACTTTATGACCTTCAACCGCTCCGTTTTTAGCGGATTTTGGAATGAAGATATCGTTTGTGATTTTTTTATCATCAGGAATGACAAAACCAAAACTTTTCGTTTCTGTATAGGTACCGACAACCGTCTGAGTATTACGCTCTAGTATACGGATGACCGTTCCTTCTTTTTTGGTGCCATTTGATTTGTGGCTGACACGAACCATGACGGTGTCGCCATTCATTGCTGTGCCTAGCTCATTTGGCGGAATGAAAATATCATCCTGTCCAAACTCTTCTGGTGTCACAAATGCAAATCCTTTTGCATGCGCAGACAGCTTCCCTTTGACCAAGTTCATTTTTTCCGGTACACCATAGCGGTCGCTGCGGGTACGGACGATCAGTCCCTGATCCTCTAATATCACAAGTGCTTTGACGAGCTCTTTATAATCATCTGGATTGGTAATTTCCATCATGACTTCTAATTCCTGTACCGTTAATGGTTTGTACGCCTCTTCTTGCATAAACGCAAGTAATTCATCCATAAATTCTTCTTTTTGCACACTCTAACCCCCTATATATTTAAATTGACCAATCGAGTGATTCTAAGAATGCATATACATCCTGATGAACCTTCTCCCGCTCTTTATCAAGCGTGATAACATGGCCCGATTCTTCATACCACTTTAAATGTTTTTCATCAGTCTCTACTTCGTTATAAATAATGTTTGCACTGTCTGTATTAATCATATGATCATGACGTGCCTGAACAACAAAAGTAGGTGAATAAATCATGTCAACATTGTTTCTGACATCTGCAATGAGTTCTTGAAGAGCCTTGAGTGTACCCATTGGTGTTTTCTTGAACTCTTCCATCTCTTGCTCAATTTGATCCTCTGACTTACCCTCGAATTTTTTATAGTTACGGGCATAATCTAGTACACCCTGGTACATGACTTCTTCACTTTTTATGTACATAGGTGCACACATAGGTACAATTCCCTTTACAGGTACAGTGTAACCTAATTTCAATGAAAAAACTCCTCCGAGGGATAGTCCGCAGACCGCAATTTCCTCATAACCTTCGTCTTTTAAAAATTGATAGCCTTCTTCTACATCTTTCCACCAATCTGTAGGACCTGTATGAACAAGCTCCTCTGGCGGCACACCGTGTCCTTTGTATTGAGGTGCATGGCATGTATAGCCTCTTTCATTTAAATAGCGTCCAAGCATACGAACATCGGCTGTATTCCCAGTAAAACCGTGAAGAAGAAGCACCGCCTTTTCTCCACCTTTAAACGTAAATGGTTTTGGTGTAACAACTTTCATGATGTGACTTCCTTTCCTTCTGATATGGTTTATATTTTCCACTTGTATGTATGAAACAAACACAAAAGAGTGCTGATAATAAAAAAAGGTCTGAAAAAAGATCAGACCTTCTGTTACTCGCGCCTACACGCCTAAATATGCCAATGCAAGTGTTAAGATGAAGAAAAGCACTGACAAAATGACAGTTAATCGGTGAAGAATCAAGTCAAGACCTCTCGCTTTTTGCTTACCGAAAAGCTGCTCGGCTCCACCTGAAATAGCGCCTGACAGTCCTGCACTTTTACTTGATTGTAATAATACAACGATGATAAGTGCGATACTGACAATTACGAGTAATGTGATAACAAATGCGTGCATGAAAACACCTCCAGACAAACTGGTACACATAACTTTATTTTACATGAAAACAAGGTGCATGTCACGAAACATCAAAATAAAGATTTCCTATATATTGTCGACTTTATATGTCATTTTGATTCAATTTCGCTCCAATGGATTGTATGCAGCATTTTTTATATGCAATTTTTGAGGTTAAAAAGCGTTTTTAGCGAGTTGCTTCTTCTTTTAAGAGCTGTTTTAATTCTACTAACAACCGTTCAGCTCCTTCAGGACTCAGCACGACGTTACCATTTCCATAGCTTTTGTTGTATTTCGTTATTTGGCCAGTTAATAAGCAGCTCTTATCTGCATCATATTTTTTCAGCATAATGGTTTGATCTTCGATGAAAATTTCTAACAGCTGCTCTTCTTTTATATTGAGTACCTTTCGCATTTCTGAAGGCAGAACAATTCTGCCAAGCGAATCGATGTGTCTTACCATTCCAGTTCTTTTCAATGAAGCCGCCTCCTTAATGATCATACAATGATTTCATTCATTGACTTTTGTCAACATTTTCATAGTAAAATAAATCTTCAAATTTTTTATCAAAGTAATGAATCATTTTACCAATGACAAGCTGTCCTGGCTTCCGGTGACCATTCAATACCCTGCTGAGTGTGGCAGGAGAGATGCCAATTTCATCTGCGAGCTGATTTAAAGACATATCGTTTTCGATCATATACTGCATCACAAAAGCCCGCCTGATCTGAATCTTTTCGACCATCATTACAACCTCCTATAGGATCAATATGTACAACATGTAGGATTCTCACATCTCTCGGATTCATTAACTTATGTCAACACTTTTACGCCCTTTCTATTTCCTTTGGTCAATGATCATACTAAAATAAGTCATATACTGAAATGTGAGGTTCGATGACATGAATCACTTTGGTGAACAATTACGCATTTTAAGAGAGAATAGAAAGATGTCTGTTAATCAACTCGCCATGTATTCAGGCGTAAGCGCTGCCGGTATTTCTCGGATTGAGAATGGAAAGCGTGGTGTGCCAAAGCCTTTAACCATAAAAAAATTAGCACGCGCTTTGAAGGTGCCTTATGAGGATTTAATGCTGCTTGCCGGTTATATTGAACAGGAAAAAGTGCATGAAATGAAACCGAAATATGAATCCATATTAAAAATCTATCAAACGGCGCTTCAAAAGGATGTAGAACATCTCCCTATTTTCGATGGAGACCAATGGGAAACACTCACCGCACAAGACATCAGCCAGCTGAATCAATACTTTCTCACGCTCATTAACCAAAAAAAGGCGAACAAATAGCGGGGCATAAACATAAGATACATCCACCATTAACTAATGTCAATATTTTCATGGTACACTTATTGCCAATAGTCAACAAATCGAGTACACTAGAGATAACTAATCTTTAACCATGTGAGGTTTTGAGTTGATGAACTTCGGTGCATATTTAAGAGCATTACGTGAGAAAAGGAAACTATCGGTGAACCAATTAGCGATGTATTCAGAGGTCAGCGCTGCTGGTATTTCTCGGATTGAAAACGGGAAACGCGGCATTCCGAAACCTCCTACAATTAAAAAACTAGCAGGTGCATTAAAGGTACCTTATGAGGACATGATGCAGGCTGCAGGGTATATTGAAGAAGCATCTTCTGCCTATGTCATAAAGGAAGAAGAAACGGCTTTTACCCAAATAAAAGAAGCAGCAGAGCAATATGAACTTGATGATCTTGAAATATTTAATGGGGACATATGGTCCACCCTTTCTAAACATGAAATAGAGGATTTAAATCGCTATTTGTTATTTCTACTAAACAGCCGTTCGTCATCGTAAAATGTTTTGATCATTGACAAGCTTTTTGCGCCGATTTTTGACAGAATTACGGTATAATGGGTTCAGATTGGAGTGAAGAAAGATGAATCAATCTGATATGTGCCCACGGTTTGAAAAAGCAGTTGAGTTATTAAGTAAACGCTGGGTGGCACTGATTGTTTTTCAGCTTCTCTCAGGTTCACAGCGCTTTAGTGAAATCGAAGCAGCTCTGACCAATTTAAGCGGAAGGGTTTTATCTGAGAGATTAAAAGAGCTGGAAGCAGCAGGCATTGTAAAACGGGAGGTTTTTGCTGAAACACCCGTGCGTATTGAGTATTCATTAACTGATATGGGGCGCTCACTTGCACCCGTTTTTGAGGAAATTGCGAAGTGGTCCTCTGAATGGATCACACTTGAATCATAAATGTCTCCTGATGTGAGCCGCCTAATCATGATAAAAAAACCTCCCCTACAGATGTAGAGGAGGTTTTGTCTTTTCAAGCATTTATGCGGACGTCATGTTTTTTTCAGCTAACGCCTTGCTTTCTTTTTTCTTGTTGGTTGGGCTTAAATAGCGTTCAAGCCAGCCCATGACAAGGTCAGCAATAATGGCCATGAGCGCAGTTGGAATAGCACCTGCTAAAATAATGGCTGTTCCGTTTGTCGCGTTTGATCCTCTGATGATAATATCACCAAGTCCTCCAGCACCAACAAATGTCCCAATCGCTGTAATACCGATTGCGATCACAAGTGCGGTTCTTAAACCAGCCATAATGACAGATAAAGCAAGCGGTAATTCAACCATTCTCAGCACTTGCCATTTCGTCATTCCCATCGCTTTCCCCGATTCTAAATAGGCATGCTCAATGCTGACAATACCTGTGTATGTGTTACGGATAATCGGCAGAAGCGAATATAAAAAGAGTGATAAGATGACTGTATTTGCACCAAGTCCTAATACAAGCATCAGCACAGAAAGCATCGCTAACGCTGGAATGGTTTGAATGACATTGGTTATCGCGAACACCCAATTGCTCAGTTTGCGGTAATGCGCCACAAAGATGCCGACTGGTATTCCGACAATTGCCGCAAACAATACCCCATACGCTGACATGAGGAAATGCCGGTAAAATTCTTCTAACACATATGAACCGTTCTGTTGATAATACGCCCATAATTGCTGCAGTGTGTCCATCAGCTCTGACACCTCCCAATCTTACTCAAAGTAATTGTGTTTCTTTAGAAAATCTCTCGCAACAGTCGCTGGTTCTTTTAGTTCTCCATCGACTTGATAATTGAGCTCTTGCATTTGTTCGGTATCGATTTTTCCAATCAACCTGTTGATCACCTTGTCCAGTCCTGGATTTTCTTTTAATACCTTCTCAGGGACAACTGGTGATGCATCGTATGGTGGGAAGAATCGTTTATCATCTTTTAAGATTTTGAGATTATACGCTTTGATCCGGCCATCTGTTGAATAGGCAAGCACAATATCCATTTTTTCATTTTTCAATGCGTCATAGACTAGCCCGATCTGCATCGGAAAAGTGCTTCCAAATTCAATTCCGTATGTTTTCACAAACCCTTCGTAACCGTCACCTTTCTTTTTCAGCCAAATATTATCCACACCGAAGCGATAATTTTTGGCATTCTTTTTTAAATCAGAGACTGTTTCTAGGTTGTTTTCCTTCGCCATCTTCTGCGTCACAGCAAAGGCATACGTATTATCAAACCCATAGGAATCAAACCATTTGTAATCATAGCGTTTTTTGAATTCTTTCTGGACGATTTCCATTGCACGCTTTGGATCTTTTTCTGCATCCATTCCTAGCGTACTTGTTAAATCCGTGCCTGTATATCGTGTTGCTGAAATGTCGACATCCCCGTTTTCCATTGCTTTTTGCTGCACCGTATTCGAGCCTAAATTCTTCACAATGGTTGTCTTTTTATCTGTGTAATGCTCAATGATGTCTCCCACCATATAGGCCATAATTTCTGATTCTGTAAAGTTTTGTGCACCGATTCGCAGCGTGCTCCCTGAAGAGCCGGCTAGTCCAGGAAGTGAACAGCCACTTATGAATAGCAAGCATCCGGCAAGCAGTGCACTGATCCATTTTGTTTTTCGATTCTTCATATGAGCCAACTCCTTATGAAACTTCCTTCAATCCTTTTAAGCCTTCTGGTGTTACTTTTTTCTCAAGCTTCATCAATGTAAGGTCAATGATGACCGCTAAAATAGTGACAGGGATTGCACCCGCAATAATGTATTCCGGCTGGTAAAGCTGAAGCCCAATTAAAATGTAGTCACCAAGACCGCCTCCACCGATAAAAGCAGCAAGTGTTGTCCACCCAATTAAATAAATCGTTGAGGTTCTGACACCTGCCATAATGACCGGAACAGCAAGCGGCAGTTCCACAAGACGAATTTGTTCCCATGTCGTCATGCCAATTCCTTTTCCAGATTCAAGCAAGTTTTTGTTCACACCTTGAACACCGGCATACGTATTTCTTAAAATAGGCAAAACGGAATAGAAAAATAGCGCAACGATCGCAGGTATTTTTCCAACTCCCAAAATAGGAATAAAAAATGCAAGAATCGCTAAACTAGGGAGTGTTTGAAAGATATTCACGATGCCGATGACAAAACCGGCGCCTCTTTTCATTCGTGTAAGAATGACGCCTAAAGGAACGGCCACGATAATGCCTAACACAACGGCAATTAAAGAAATGTATAAATGCTCCCACATTTTTGTGAGGAGTTCCCCACCATTTTTCTCAAGAAAATCGATGATTTGATCCATGTGTACACCTCCCTTAGTTCATTTCAGTGACAGCCTCCGGGGTATCTTCTCCCCAAATAGAGTCATATACGACATCTACAAGACTTGCACGTGTGACGATGCCTTTTAAGTGCCCTTTTGCATCGACAACCGGTACATATTTAATGCCGCGTATTAAGATCTTTCGGACAGTATCTCTAAGAAGTGCACCTTCTTGTACTGTATAAAATTCTGTATTTAAAATATCGCCAACGAAGGCTGCTTTTCTGCGGTTTGCATCGATGGTTTCAATGTCGATATAGCCTTTCAGCACATGATTTTCATCAACGACAAGCAGAGAATCAACCCGCTTTTCTCTCATAATAAAGATGGCATCTGTCAATGTTTTTTCGACGGTAATTGTGACTGGGGACGTGTTCATCATTTGTTCCACACGTTCCATATTCGGGTTTGACTGAAGTAGACGTTCTTTCCCGATGAATTCTTCTACGAATTCGTTCACAGGGTTACGTAAAATATCATCTGGCGTGCCCACTTGGACAATCTCTCCATCTTTTAAAATGACAATGCGGTCTGCAAGTTTAATCGCTTCATCCATGTCATGTGTGACGAAAACGATTGTTTTATTTAACGTTTTTTGCAGTTTCTTAAATTCTTCCTGCAATGAATCTCTTGTAATTGGGTCAAGTGCTCCAAATGGTTCATCCATCAGGATTAAAGGGGGTTCTGCTGCGAGTGCGCGAAGAACGCCGATACGCTGCTGCTGTCCTCCACTGAGTTCATGAGGGTAACGCTCTAAGTATTCCGGCCCCATGTCGACGAGTTTGAGCAATTCACGCGCTCGTTCTTTTCGTTTTTCTTCCGGCCACTTCAGCAGCTTCGGCACAAGGGAAATGTTTTGTGCGATGGTCATATGAGGGAACAGTCCAATTTGCTGAATCACATAACCAATTTCTCTTCTTAATTGGACTGGATCTTTTTTCATAATGTTTTCTCCCTCGATGAATATGTTTCCTGAGGAAGGTTCAATCAGTCGGTTAATCATCTTCATGGTTGTCGTTTTACCACAGCCACTCGGTCCAATAAAACAAATAAATTCTCCTTTTGCTATTTCTAAATCAATATTTTTGACAGCTTTTTTTCCGCCTTTATACGTCTTAGATACATTCTCTAGTTTCAGCAAATGAGACACCTCCAATTAGTCGGATATATATTTTCAGAAAATTTACACCTTATTTATTATAGTGCAAACTTTATAAAATAAAAAGTTTACGATGTGTTTGTATTGCATAAGATTTATTTAAAATTTTCAGTTAACGGCCTGATATGTACTGATCCCTCCTTTTTCCTCCAACTTACGAGCAAATACTCAATATTTATTGTTTTCATCAACAAACAGGTATATGATATATTGTGTTACAAATTGTCAGTCGTGAAGGGATGAAGCGGGGAATGGACAAGCAAGCGTTAGGCGCCATTCAAAAAGCACAGGATCATTATATTGAAAAAGCTGCCGAGAACATGAATGCCTTTGGTCTTTCTGCCACAGTGGGTAGAGTGCTTGGTATCATTCATATGAACCGTAAACCAATGACGCTCGGTGAGCTCTCAGAGGCGACCGGCATGAGCAAAACAAGAATGAGTCAAGTCGTTCGAGAAATGCTTGATTTGAATATTGCTGAAAAGGTTTATGAAAAAGGAATACGCAAAGATTTATATGACGTTGAGCAAGATCAATATCAAACCTTTATTTCATTGTTTGCAGCCAATTGGTCACGTGTTGTCAGCAAAAATCGCAAGGCACATAAGAAGACATGCAAGGAATTGCTGGAGCTGCTTGAACAAGATGACCTGCCAGAAGAAACAGTAGATAAAATCAATCTTCTTCTTTCAGAAATCAAGGAAAGTCTCGATTATTATGACTGGATTAGCCGTTTAATTGAGTTCTTTGAAAGTGAAGAAGTATTTCAACATGTGCCAAAACCTTAAAAAAAGCTGTTCTATTTTACAATTTTGTAGAAAAAAACAGCTTTTTTATATACACTTATGACATCAGCATTGGGAACATCCCTTTGATCCCTGCACCAATCATCTCAACTGCCACAACAGCTAGAATCAATCCCATTAATCGTGTCACGACATTCATCTCTGTTTTCCCCATTTTTCGCATAATGAAACTTGAATAATGAAATGCATAATAGGTCATGGCAAGTACGACCACAATGCCAATAAGAATTGCAAGCAGATGAAGCGTTACTTGGTGGCTTCCTGGGGTTAAGCTCATGACGGTCGCAATTGTACCAGGTCCTGCAATGATCGGAATGGCGAGTGGGGTCACCGAAACATCAGCCTTCTCTTTGCTCTCTGCCTTTTCATCCGAATGAGGGTTTTGAACATGTGATTCTTTTGCATTTAGCAAATTGTAAGCGATACCAAAAATAAAAATACCTCCGGCGATACGGAGTGCATGGATATCAATGCCAAACAATTTGAAAATGAGCCTGCCTGCCAAAAGAAAGGCAATCAAAATCATAAAAGACACAACAATCGCTTTTTTGGCCGTCTGGGATCGTTCTTTTTCTGAGTAGCCTTCTGTTAAAGTGATGAAAAGAGGCACGTTTCCAATGGGGTTTGAAACAGCAAATAGTGACACAATGACATGAATCATAAAGGAAATCAACAGACACCCTCCTTTTTTCATAGTGTCTGCTAATCTGATGCGAATATTCCCTTGTTCTGTTAAAACCTGGTTTGTTTTAACCGATGATAATAGAGGTTTAACGAAAGGGGAATAGAACATGAAAAAAAACATCACGATCATTGTCTTGTCTGTGATCATCCTAGGTGCAACTGGCTGGATTGTGTGGCAGCAGCAGTCGCTCACCGCATCAGAGAATAAACACCAGCAAGAAATGAGAAAGAATAATGAGCAGCTGACACAATTAAAGTCAGAAGGAACGGATATGAAAGATGAAATGGATGGTCAAAAAAAGGAATTGTCCACCGTCACAAACAAGCTGAAGAAAGAAAAGAAGGCGCATCAAAAAGAAATCAAACAACGTAAAGCGCTTGAATTGAAAATAGACCAGCTTCAAAAAGAACTGGCATCAGCGAAAGCAACGGCTCAAGCGAATAAGCAGGCAGCACAAACGACTAGGAAAGCCACTGTCAAAAAAGACCCAAATGTCACCCATCATCCTCCTTCTCAATGGGTGCAGGATCAATATGATTGGGGTGTTAAACAAGGGTATATCAAAGAATAGAGAGGATGAAATGATTTGATACAGATTCGGCCATTGTCTCATGATCAATCTGTTCCTATGGATCTTTTACTATTAGCTGACCCTTCAACTGAAAAAGTCCTTGCCTATGTACAATCTGGTTCTTGTTATGTTGCTTTTCATAAACAGGACATGATTGGTGTGTATGTTCTGACGCCTCTGTCTCAGCAGACAGTGGAAATCATGAATGTCGCCGTGAAGGAGTCATGGCAAGGTAGAGGAATTGGGAAGCAGCTGATCCGCCATGCTATTTCAGAAGCCCAGGCAGCTGGCTTTCATACAATTGAAATTGGCACAGGCAACTCTAGTATTCAGCAGCTCGCCCTTTATCAAAAATGCGGTTTTCGCATGGCGTCTATCGACCACGATTTCTTTCTGAAGCACTATGATGAACCGATTTATGAGAACGGTATTCAATGTATGGATATGGTGCGGTTGTCACTCGTTCTTCAAGCAGACTGACTTCATTCAGCCTGCTTTTTTTATGTTCTGCTCTTTTTCACTGCATGAATCACATATTGAATCAAGAAGTAGAGAGCGGCACCCGCTAAAAAACAGACCACGCACCCAAAGAGCGTTGCCTCTGAGCTGAATTGATACTGTTCAATTTTCATGATATAAAATGGCATACCAAAGAGAGTTGGACTTGATTCAACATGATGAACCTCTAGCAACATTAAAAATACTGGCGTCATAAACACAGCAAACACATAAAGCATCGCAAGCGTTAAACCGCTAGAAAACGAATGAAATACTTTAACCATTTAGTTCTCTCCTTTCATCTCTTTTAAACTGGCGATGACATTTTTCCCGTCTGGGCAAGCTGGATGCAGCATCACTGTATTTAATAAAGAAAAAAGCAGCAATGGATGCGTCAATGGATGCCCCCACATGAAGAAAAGCACACCCGAGCAGATCACTGGAAACAGAGGACCTGCAAGTGCCACCATCACATTAAAACCCGGCCGTGAAAATTTCTCATGGACAATCGACACGTGCTTCCAATCGATCATCACCACAAAATCAAAGATGGGTTTTTTTTCGATTTTGTTGCACACCATCACCATCAGGATATGACCGAGTTCATGAATGAGCACAACTGCTATTAAGCAAAATAAAAGCGTCATCATCGCACAATCGGCCTCTTTAGCATGGCAGCATATATGAAGATGAAGAATGCGGCTGAACAAGCCATATAGGCAGTTGAGAGCAGCTGGATATTTGCTGAAAGCCACTGGACTAAAAGCATATCCAACATACTGAACACAGCAATCATCATCACGATCACAAACAGTTTATTAAATTCACTAATCTTCACGACAAACCCGACACATGCCGCCATGACAGTGATCAATAAAATGGACAAACTCGCCAAACCGTGCCCTTCACTTTCGACCCCTATCATGAAATAAGCAAGCCCGATATAGACAAAATAAATCAATACATTCATTGTGTAATAAAATAAAATTCTTGATAATAAATAGGCACCCTTTGATGTATTTAACATAAAAATGGCTCGCTGATGGAGATGATATTCCCTGCCAATCATCAGAGGAAGCATAATAAGGATCTCCTTTAAGGCAAACTGCACAATAAAAGCAAACAGCCAGCCAGTCTCTGCCGGAGTAAAGATCAATGGGAGACCTATCGTGAAACAGACAAGAAACAGGAACAAAATACCTTGTTCTTTAAACACAGCTGATCGGCTAAAATAAACAAGCTCCTGCCGCAGATGTGTGAAAAATGAAGAATCCGATCTGATTTTTTGGTAAGAAAACGACTTCACCTCTACCTTTAGCTGCAAAAACATCCGATTGACATAACAAGCCGCCAAGCCCTTCAGCCAAAACCACCCTGCACATAGAAAGATCATCAGAAATACAAGATAGATAGACGGCCATACGCGAATCATCTCAACCATTTTTTGAAAAAGGAGAAACACGAAAGCACCAAGCGTCACAAATCCGAGCGTTTGCAGCAGTAAATGCTCTTTTGTTTTTGATATAAAATGGCTCACACCAATGCGTATCAGCATCCAAGAAGCAAGCGTGTAGAGCGCCAATCCACAGCAAGTGATCCCTACCACAATGATCCAATACAAAGATAGTGTAACGCCGCTAATGATCAGTCCTAATAGGATGGGTAAAAAAAGCAGACCAAGCATGATGAAACAAAACAGCACCGGAAAGAAATACACACAAAGGACAAATGAGACACTTTGCATCGCACTATTCAAAAAGAAGAACTGATACTCTTGACGCTTCAATTTATGACGGGAAAAGACAATACCTGCTCCCAAAAGCAGCAGGGTCATTTTCACAAATTGAAGGTATAAAGCAACTGGTTCGCTCTCCCCTACTTGCATAAAAAAACGCAGGCTCATGACAACGTATATGGAGTAAATCAACAAGAAAAAAACGGCTACTGAAAGAAGCTGTAAAGGATATTTTTTGCCGATCTGCTTGATTTTCGTTGTGAGCATGCCCCATTCTATTTTATGAAGAACGTGTCGTGTCCAAGTCATTGAGCAACCTCTCCACCTGCATATAGTAATCTTGATTCACTTCTTTATAAATATCCTCAAGTGCTTGATGAGGGAATGTTTTGTTTGTTTCTTGACGTGACATATCCAGCTTGATATCACCGTTTCTTAAGATCATGAGGTGATCATACAATGTCTCGCCAAAGCCCAAATGATGGGTAGAAATGAGAATGCCTGCACCTTGATCTCTCAGCTTCATGAGCACCTTTTTTAAGATGATCATCATATCTGGATCAAGTCCATTTGTAGGCTCGTCGAATACATAATAATCACAAGGCCTGAGGAGCTGTGAAATGATTTGTGTTTTCTTTTGATTGCCATGAGACAACTGGGCAATTGGCTGATCCATATAAGGTTTCAGCTCAAAAAGATCGACGAAGGCCTCTTCTCGAGGTCCATTTCGTTTGTCTGGAAGCTGGAGTAAATGAAAATATTCTCTCGGCGTTAAATAATCAAACAAAGCATGATCATCAGGAATATAGGAAACATGTTCTTTCAAAAAGGAGATATGTGCTGAGGATTGAAAATTCAGCTGTTTACCATGCAAAGAGACAAAACCAGTAAATGGTGTCAGGCCAAACATAGACTGAATCATCGTGGTCTTTCCTGCACCATTATGCCCCAAAAGCAGAAGCATACGTCCTTTCTCCACATTTAACTGAATATCGCGGAGAGAAAAGGTGCGGCTATACGTTTTTTCTGTTAAGTGTAATGTCAGCATCATGTCCCTCCATTTATTTCAGATAGAACAGATGACCCCGCATCTGTTCTCACCATTTGTTAGAAGCCGCATTTGATTTTAATATACAGGCCTAAAAACTTGAACTCTCCTAAAAATTTCGAGCCTTTTCCAAATGTTTTGCATGCCCAAATCAAAGCGGCAACTGTCACAATGCCTAAGATAGCGGCAAGGACATAAATCCAAAATGCATTTTTCTGTACGTTCTTAGAAGTTAGAATTCGTTGCTTCCTTTCATCATATGCCGCCAGTAGGTGAAGGACATACATGTACACGCCTACTGGAAAACGAAGGCTAAAAGGATTCAGCATCTCATCACCCCCTAATATATGTAAAATGATACCACCCCCATGCAAATAGCATAAGTTCAATTCAGATCATATTTTTAGTAGAGTTTTCATGATTTATTGCTTATAAATCGTCAAGCTCATCGTTTCTCCTCTGACTGAAGGATGATTTTTTACAAAAATAGGATATGACAAAGGAAGCAGAGCTAATTCGCTTGAGCTAGCTTTGCGTCTTTATTTCAACATAAAAAAAGCGCTGCGATACGCTCTTTTCAAAAGAGCGCACACAGCGCGTTGCTTTACATTACTTATTCAAGTTGTAGAATGTAGCAATGCCGTGGTATTGAGCTGTTTCAGCCAATTGATCTTCGATGCGAAGTAATTGGTTGTATTTCGCCACACGGTCCGTACGAGACGGAGCACCTGTTTTGATTTGTCCAGCGTTTGTTGCAACTGCAATGTCTGCAATTGTGCTGTCTTCTGTTTCACCAGAACGGTGAGAGATAACAGCTGTATAGCCTGCACGTTTCGCCATTTCGATTGCATCAAATGTTTCAGTTAATGTACCGATTTGGTTTACTTTGATGAGGATTGAGTTACCAACGCCGTTTTTGATTCCTTCAGAAAGCTTCTTCGTATTTGTTACGAACAAGTCGTCTCCTACTAGCTGAACCTTGCTGCCAAGGCGCTCAGTTAATAGTTTGTGACCTTCCCAGTCGTTTTCGTCAAGGCCGTCTTCGATTGAGATGATTGGGTATTTCGATACCATATCTTCATACCAGTCAACCATTTCAGCAGATGTTTTCACAACACCTTCGCCTGATAAATGATATTTACCGTCTTCTTTGTTATAGAACTCAGAAGATGCAGCATCCATCGCAAGTTTGACTTCTTCACCTGGTTTGAAACCAGCTTTTTCAATCGCTTCTACGATTGTTTGAAGTGCTTCTTCGTTAGATCCAAGGTTTGGAGCAAATCCACCTTCGTCACCTACAGCTGTGTTTAAGCCTTTTGCACTTAATACAGATTTCAGGCTATGGAAGATTTGAGCGCCCATGCGAAGTGCTTCACGGAAGTTCGGTGCACCTACAGGCATAATCATGAATTCTTGAATGTCTACGTTGTTATCCGCATGCTCTCCGCCGTTGACGATGTTCATCATCGGTACTGGAAGCGTTTTGGAGTTGAATCCACCAAGGTATTGGTAAAGTGGAATTTGTAAGAAATCAGCAGCCGCACGTGCTACAGCGATAGATACGCCAAGGATTGCGTTTGCGCCTAATTTCCCTTTGTTTTCAGTTCCGTCAAGTTCGATTAACATTTTGTCAATCGCTACTTGTTCAGTGACATCAAAGCCTAAAAGCTCTGGTGCAATGATTTCGTTTACGTTGTTTACAGCTGTCAGAACACCTTTTCCAAGGTAACGGTCTTTGTCTCCGTCACGTAGTTCTACTGCTTCATATTCACCAGTAGACGCACCACTTGGTACTAGTGCACGGCCAAAGCCGCCAGATTCTGTGTAAACTTCTACTTCAACTGTTGGGTTACCGCGAGAGTCTAATACTTCGCGTGCATATACGTCAACAATGTATGGCATCGTTATTTCTCTCCTTTTGAATCAATTTGTTATTTTTGAATCAATGATGTTCCTGTCATCTCTTTTGGTTTTTCAAGACCAAGTAAGTCTAAAAGCGTTGGAGATAGATCGGCTAAAATGCCGCCTTCTCTAAGCGTCGCCCCTTTTTTCGTTACGATGACTGGAACAGGGTTTGTCGTATGTGCAGTATGCGGCTTTCCTTCTTCGGTAATGAGCACGTCTGCGTTACCGTGGTCTGCCGTGATGATGGCATGTCCGCCTTTTGCTAGGATTGCGTCGACTACAGCTCCTAAGCACTCATCTACTGCTTCAATGGCTTTGATTGTTGGCTCAAGCATACCTGAATGACCCACCATATCTGGGTTAGCAAAGTTCAGAATGATCGCATCATGCTTGTCCGCATTGATGTCTGCAACAAGTGCATCCTTTACCTCATAAGCGCTCATTTCTGGCTTGAGGTCATAGGTTGCGACATCTGGTGAATTGATTAAGATGCGGTCTTCTCCAGGAAATTCTTCTTCACGCCCACCGCTCATAAAGAACGTCACGTGAGGATATTTCTCTGTTTCAGCAATCCGCAGCTGCTTCAATCCATTTTGAGAAAGTACTTCTCCTACTGTGTTATCCAAATTCACTGGTTTGAAAGCCACATAGCCATCTACCGTTTCACTGAAGTGTGTGAAGCAGACGAAGTGTAAATCCTTCGGATGTGCTTCCCCGCGGTCAAACGAGCGGAAATCTTCATTTGTGAATGTGTTTGAAATTTGAATCGCACGGTCTGGACGGAAGTTATAGAAAATCACAGAGTCGCCGTCGTTTACTTTTGCTACCGGCTCACCATTTTCTCTCGTAATGACAGATGGAATAACGAACTCATCGTAGATTCCATTTTCATAGGAGTCATCAACGACATCATAGATGTTTTGATAACTTGGGCCTTCACCATACGCCATCGCGCGATATGCTTTCTCCACACGATCCCAGCGCTTGTCACGGTCCATTGAGTAATAGCGTCCAGAAAGTGTTGCGACTTCTCCGACACCGATTTCTTTGATTTGTTCTTCAAGCTGTTTTAAGTACACTTTCGCTGTCTTCTGACCAACATCACGTCCGTCTAAGAAGCCGTGAATGTATACTTTTGTTAAGCCTTCTTTTTTCGCTAGTTTCAGCAAGGCAAAAAGATGCTGGATGTGGCTATGCACACCGCCGTCTGACAAGAGACCGAATAGATGAAGGGCCTTGTCATTTTCTTTTGCATAAGTCATTGCATCTAGGAACGTTTCGTTTTTCTCAAATTCCCCATCACGAATGGCAACATTCACTCTTGTTAAGCTTTGGTACACGATGCGTCCTGCACCGATGTTCAAATGCCCAACTTCAGAGTTCCCCATTTGACCTTCTGGGAGACCTACTGCCTCACCTGAAGCCGTTAAGGTTTGATGCGGGAATTCGTTCCAGTAGCGGTCGAAGTTCGGTTTCTTTGCTTGGGCAACAGCGTTACCGACTGTTTCGCCTCTTAAACCGAATCCATCTAAGATGATTAATGCAGCTGGTTTCTTACTCATATTGACCTTCCTCCAATAATTGAACGAAAGACTGAGGTTCTAAGCTTGCGCCGCCTACCAAAGCACCGTCAATATCGGATTCTGCCATATATTCTTTAATATTCGCAGGTTTCACGCTTCCGCCATACTGAATGCGAAGGCTGTCTGCCGCTTCTTGACCAAATTCGCTTGCAACCGTTTGGCGAATGTGCGCACAAACATCGTTTGCATCTTTTGCTGTAGAAGATTTACCTGTACCGATCGCCCAGATTGGCTCATAGGCAATCACAGATTCAGCGACTTGCTGCTTCGTTAAACCAGCTAGTGCTTTCTTCACTTGATCAGCGACAAGTTCGTTTGTTTTGCCTGCTTCACGCTCTTCAAGCGTTTCACCTACACAGATGATTGGAACGATGCCATGCTTGAATGCAGCATGTGCTTTTTTGTTCACTGTTTCATCTGTTTCAGCGAAAAATTCGCGGCGCTCTGAATGACCGATCACTGAGTAGCCGATGCCAAGATCTTTAAGCGCAGCAGGGCTGATTTCACCAGTGAATGCACCGTTTTCTTCAAAGTGCATGTTTTGCGCACCAATTTTAAGGTCTGTTCCGTTAGAAAGGCTGTTCAGCTTTTCAAGGAAAAGGGCTGGTGCACAGACAATAGATTCCACTTTGTCAGGAGATGGAATAGATGACTTGACTTCTTCAACGAAGCTTACAGCTTCACCAAGTGTTTTGTTCATCTTCCAGTTCCCAGCTATAATTGGTTTTCTCATGATTGACACTTCCTTATAGCAGTTTTGGTCTTATTTATCGTTTAATGCAGTCACACCTGGAAGTTCTTTGCCTTCCATAAATTCAAGTGAAGCGCCGCCGCCTGTAGAAATATGGCTCATCTGATCGGCAAGACCAAATTTCTCAACAGCTGCTGCTGAATCTCCACCGCCAATGACAGAATATGTATCTTTTGCTTCTGCCAGTGCTTCTGCGATTGCTTTTGTTCCTTTAGCGAATGCATCGATTTCAAATACACCCATTGGTCCGTTCCAGACAACAAGTTTGCTGTTTTTAATGACATCAGCATACTTCTCTCTTGTCTCTGTTCCAATATCAAGTGCTTCTAGATCACTTGGAATTTCAGAGATTGGCACAATGCTTGTATTCGCATCATTTGAAAAGTCGTCGGCTACCAGAACATCTGTTGGAATCAGGAAGTTCACGCCTTTTTCTTTTGCACGGTCCATAAAGGATTTCGCTAAATCTACTTTGTCTTCTTCTAATAGAGATTTCCCTACTTCGTGGCCAAGTGCTTTGACAAATGTATAAGCAAGTCCGCCGCCGATGATCAGGTTGTCCACTTTATCAAGAAGACTTTCAATTACACCGATTTTATCCTTTACTTTTGCGCCACCGATAATCGCTGTAAATGGGCGATCAGGGTTTGAAATGGCTTTTCCTAGAACCTCAAGCTCTTTTTGCATGAGGAAGCCTGAAACAGCCGGAAGATACGCTGCAATACCAGCTGTGGATGCATGTGCACGGTGTGCAGCACCAAACGCATCATTAACATACACATCGGCTAAATCAGCAAACGCTTTTGATAATTCAGGATCGTTCTTTTCTTCACCAGGATAGAAACGAACGTTTTCAAGCACTAGCACATCTCCTTCTTTTAAGTCAGAGATTTGCTTTTTCACGTTGTCGCCGTAAGCTTCATCTGCTTTTTTCACTTCTTGTCCAAGAAGCTCTTGCAGACGTTTTGCTACAGGTGTCAGACGCAGTTCTTCAGTAACTTGACCTTTAGGACGACCCAAATGACTAGCTAGTAGTACCTTTGCGCCTTGTCCTGTTAAATACTCAATCGTTGGTAATGCTGCGCGAATACGAGTATCATCCGTCACTTTTCCGTCCTTCATTGGAACGTTAAAATCTACGCGGCAGAACACAACTTTACCTTTTACGTCAATGTCTTTTACTGATTTCTTATTCATGCTCGTCAGGAGATCCTCCTTTATTCTGGTTTCCTTACGCATTGGACAAGTCTCTCTTTATCCTTTTCCCATTTTGCCCTCATCAAAACGAGAAATCGTGCAGAACGGATAAATACAGAGAAAAAGGGAAAGGGATGCTTCCCCTTCCCTTGTCCGTCTTCATTATATCGTGTCTCTAGGAAAGAACCAAGTGAGTTCCTTCAGTGTGAGAAATTAAAGACCTTGTTTTGCAATGTAAGCTGCAAGGTCAACAACGCGGTGAGAATATCCACTCTCGTTATCGTACCAAGAAATGACTTTCACCATGCTGCCTTCCATTACCATTGTAGAAAGAGCATCGATTGTTGAAGAGTTTGCATTACCATTGTAGTCACCAGATACTAATGGTTCTTCGCTGTAGCCAAGGATTCCTTTAAGTTCTCCTTCAGCCGCTTCTTTAAGTGCTGCATTTACGTCTTCAGCTGTCACATCTTGATTTAATTCAGCAACAAGATCAACTAAAGAAACGTTAGGTGTTGGAACACGCATAGCGCCACCGTTTAATTTACCTTTAAGTTCAGGCAATACAAGTGAAACAGCTTTCGCAGCACCTGTAGAAGTTGGGATGATGTTTTCCGCAGCTGCACGAGCACGACGGTAGTCTTTGTGCGGAAGATCAAGAATTTGTTGGTCATTTGTGTATGAGTGAACAGTTGTCATCATACCGCGTTTGATACCAAATTTATCGTTAAGTACTTTTGCAAATGGAGCTAAGCAGTTTGTTGTACAAGATGCATTAGAGATGACATCGTGGCTAGCTGCATCGTATTTGTCTTCGTTTACACCCATAACGATTGTGATATCTTCTTCGTTAGCAGGAGCAGAGATGATGACTTTTTTAGCGCCAGCTTCTAAGTGTTTAGCAGCGTCTGCACGTTTTGTGAAGAATCCAGTAGATTCAACAACGATTTCTACGCCTTGTTTACCCCAGCTTAATTTCGCAGGGTCACGCTCAGCTGATACTTCGATTGTTTTACCGTTCACTACTAAGTTCGTACCGTCTACAGAAACCTCTGCATCTAGTTTTCCGTGAACAGAGTCATATTGTAAAAGGTGTGCAAGCATGTTAGCGTCTGTTAGATCGTTAACCGCTACTACCTCAACTTCAGGATTGTTTAATGCTGCACGAAATACGTTACGTCCAATACGTCCAAATCCGTTAATACCGACTTTTACTGCCATGATGTTTCCTCCTTTTATAGGTCACAATGTTTTATATTGAGGGATCTATTGACTCCCTTAATAACTCTTTTGCGGCTCCTTCGTCTGTGACGAGAACCGTTCGGCGGGGTTTTTTGAAATAAGCTTCAATGGCCCCAGCCTTTGATGATCCACCTGCAACAGCAATGATGTGTGGAATGCTTTCTAAATCATCTAGCTGCATGCCGACGGAGTGCACTTTGTGGACGACCTCGCCATCACGATTAAAGTAATAGCCAAAAGCCTCTGTCACTGCGTCATGCTCATCAATCTTTTTTAAATCTTCAGCAGGTGTGTTTCGTCTCATCGCCATTGTTTTTGCTTCACCGATTCCATGAATAAGCATCGTGGATGATTTAATTGTTTGAAGCACTTCTTTGACGGACGGCTCTTCAATAATGGAAGAGTAAGCACCTTCTGACAGCTGTCCTGGAACAAACAGCAGTTTGTAAGTACCGGAAGCTTTTTCAGCCATGTGGGCACAAATGGTGTTTGCCTGATTTTTTACATTCTCCCCAAGACCGCCTCTCGCAGGGACAAACATCATGTCGCGATTTTTGGCATCAGGGGTCATCATTTCGGCAACAGCTTCCATCGTCGTTCCGCCAGTGACGGCGACGATATTATTTCCAGTAAACCTTTTTTTCATACATTGGACAGCAGCTCTTCCCATTTCTTGCTTCACCCACGGGGATTCATCGCTGTCACCAGAAACAATGATGACTTCTTCCAGGCCTAATTTCCTCTTTAATGTATTTTCCAAAAAGGTTAAACCTAAAACGTCCTTCATCATTCCTTCAAGCATTTCAAGCAAAGCATGACCTTCAGTCGTCAGCATCATACCGCTCGTTTTAACATCCAGCAGATTTTGTTCCTTTAAGAACTGAACTTCAGCTCTTAAGATACGTTCACTGAGACCAAGACTTGTCGCAAGACTTCTGCGACCAATTGGTTCAGCTAATCTGATGTACTGCAAAATGTCGTAGCGCTTTTGCATAACTGTGAGAAGATCTGGTAATAATTTTTTTTGAGCTTCCAATAAACGATTCATGGCTAACGACCCTTTCTTTTCACGTTGGACTAAAAACGTCCCACTGTGACAAAAAACGTCCCGCCACAGCCAAAAAAAATCAATCCCTGCTTTCTTTAATTATTTTAACAGGATAATCTTGCATTTTCAACTCTTACAAACACATTTAGACAAAAAATAGACACATTTTGACCGATAACCTGCTTGTCATCTAGCTTTCCGCTATTTTATTTTTTTCAAACTATTTATTTTCTTCTATATTGAATGCATTTGTCTTTGAAAAGGTGCAGGCGGTCAAAAGCCGCCTGCTTATGTTTTCGGTATCGTTTCTTTCTCTTCATTAAATCGTTTCGCATCTTCCTTCGGTTTAATCTTGAGGTAGTAAATGATGTAGCAGGCGGCCATAAATGGAACTCCGCAATAAAGACCAATCCGCTGATCCTCAATAAAGAATAAACTGATAAGAACAATGCCAAATGCGATAAAGCCTGCTAATGGCACAAATGGATAAAAAGGCGTTCGGAAGACAAGATCCTTTACATCTCCTCCCTCTTTTATGAATTGTCTCCTAAAGAAGTATTGGGATAAACAAATCGACATCCAAACCACGACAAGCACCATACCCGAAATGGATATGAGCCAGACATATACCGTTTTTGGTGCTACAACACTCGTGAGTAGTGATAGAGCGGATACACCCATTGTCACCAATAAGGCATTGATCGGGATTTTACGTTTGGATAATTTTTTCGTGAAAACAGGTCCTTTCCCGTCTTTTGAAAGCGCCCAAAGCATACGTGATGATGCATATAGTCCAGAGTTTGCTACAGATAAGACCGCTGTGATGATGATAAAATTCATGATATCTGCAGCGTATGGTATGCCAACCTTGTCCAACACCACAACAAACGGACTATCCACTGCGCCGGCGGTCTGCCATGGCAGAAGCGCTGCAAGAACCGCAATCGATAAAACAAAAAAGACCATCGTCCGCCAAATAATATTCCGAATAGAGCGTGGGAGTGTTTTTTCTGGATTTTCACTCTCCCCTGCTGCAATCCCTACAAGCTCTGTTCCTTGAAAGGAGAAATTGACTGTGACCATGGTTAATAAAATCGCAAAAACACCATTAGGAAAAAGTCCGCCATGATCCGTCAAATGGCGAAATAGGGGGGCAGGTTCCCCACCTTTCAAATGAATCATTCCGAAAATTGCGCCAATTCCAATGATAATAAACAATAAGATCGCAGCAACCTTGATGGCTGAAAACCAAAACTCGGTTTCAGCAAAGCTGCGAGCTGAGATGGCATTGATGGCAAATAAGATGACGCTAAAGGCAAGACACCAAAGCCAAACTGGGATATCAGGAAACCACCTTTGGAGCAAAATGCCTGCTGACGTAAACTCCAGTCCAATTGTACATGCCCAGCTAAACCAATAAAGCCAGCCGATCATAAAGCCTGTGGACGGACCTATATATTTGGTTGCATACTCCTGAAAGGAACCGGCTGTCGGCATCGCCACTGCTAATTCACCGAGACAGAGCATCACCAAATACATGAGTAACCCGCCAATGATAAACGAAAGAATGGCTCCCCCTGGGCCTGCCTGATGAATAATGAGTCCTGATCCAAGGAAAAGGCCTGTTCCGATGACCCCACCTAAGGCAATCATAAAAAGATGTCTGCTTTTCATGGAACGCTCTAGTTCATTATGCTGTTCTGGCTTCAAATCCGCTTCCCCACTTTCACTCTTCTATTCATCAACCTTTGACAAAATTCGCCGTTCATTGAAAGAGAAAGGGAGAATTTGAAGGCTTCTCCCTTGATCATTTATGCTTGAAATAACGCTTGGATATGAGCAATTGCCCAATCCAAGTCTTCTTTTGAAATGGTAAGCGGCGGTGCAAATCGAATCACTGTCTCATGGGTTTCTTTGCATAACAGCCCTGCTTGCTTGAGCTTCTCACAATAAGGTCTAGCTGCCTCAGTCAGTTCCATCCCAATAAATAGTCCACGCCCGCGTACTTCCTTAATCACAGGACTTTGAATGCGTGATAGTTTGTCTTTGAAATATTGCCCAAGCTCCAATGAGCGCTCGGCAAGCTTCTCGTCGATTAAAACATCTAGTGCAGCAAGTGATACTGCGCACGCAAGAGGATTCCCGCCGAAGGTAGACCCGTGAGACCCTGGATTAAACACACCTAAAATATCACGGTTTGCGACAACACATGAGATCGGGAATACCCCACCGCCAAGTGCTTTACCAAGAATCAGCATATCCGGCTCAATGTCTTCCCAGTCGCATGCAAACATCTTGCCGGTCCGCGCTAATCCCACTTGAATTTCATCTGCGATCAATAACACATGTTCCTTCTCACAGATCGCTTTTGCCTCTTTTATAAAGCCCTCAGGCGGCATGACAATGCCCGCTTCTCCTTGAATCGGTTCAAAGAGAAAAGCCGCTGTTTGCGGAGTGATCGCTTCGCGTAACGCCTCAATATCTCCATAAGGGATGAGCTTTATGCCTGGAAGCATCGGACCGAAACCTCTTTGATATTCTGCTTCCGAAGACAGTGACACAGCCGTCATTGTGCGACCATGAAAATTCCCGGTACATGCAATGATTTCTGCGCGATTCTCTTCGATCCCCTTGACATCATAGCCCCATCGTCTCGCTGCCTTTATCGCCGTTTCCACAGCCTCAGCACCCGTATTCATCGGCAATGCCATCTCTTTATTCGTTAATTTGCAAATCTTCTCATACCATGGGCCAAGCTGATCATTATGGAAGGCCCTTGATGTAAGTGTCACGCGGTCAGCTTGTGTTTTAAGCGCTTCAATAATGCGGGGATGGCGATGTCCTTGGTTCACTGCAGAATATGCACTGAGCATATCCATGTAGCGGTTGCCCTCAGGATCAGTCACCCACACTCCCTCAGCCTCTGAAATCACAATTGGCAACGGATGATAGTTCGCCGCACCGTATTGTTCTGTTTGATGAATCAATGCTTTTGTCTGTGTCATCGTGTATTCCTCCTTCTATAAGCTTGCCTCTTTTGATTGGGTTCATCTTCACTCTTATGTTATGCAAGGATCATGCCAACTTAGTGATCGCTCTGTGCCTAGGATTGTTCTCATCTTTAACGCAAAATAATTTTGCATATGCAAATTTTTTTAGAGGAAACAGCAAAATTTTTCATGTAAAATAGAGGTAATGTCTGGAGGTGGCGCAAGTGAAAAAAGATCAGCATACCGCAAAGCTTGAAAATGAGATTGATCTATATAAACAAATGCTCGATTTAATTGATGTTGGGGTTCACGCCATTGATGAAAATGGTAATACCATTGTTTATAACAAAAAAATGATGGAGATCGAATCTTTAAAACGTTCTGATGTCCTTTATAAAAATGTCTTAGACCTCTTTGTGTTTCAGGATGAGATGCACAGTACACTTGTCCAAGCGCTGCGAACCGGGAAACAGACGGTTCATGCAAAGCAGACGTATCACAACTACAATGGAAAAGAAATCACAACGATTAACCATACATACCCGCTCGTTCGAGACGGTTTGATTCAAGGGGCGGTTGAAATTTCGAATGATGTCACGAAACTGGAACGGCTCATTCATCACAATATGAAGAAAAAAGGAAACACACGCTTTACATTTGATTCAATCATTGGGGAGAGTCCTGCCTTTTTAGAAGTGATTGAACATGCGAAACGAGCCACACGTACCTCTTCTTATGTGCTGATTGTTGGTGAGACAGGGACGGGGAAAGAGCTATTTGCACAAAGCATTCATAATGGCAGCAGCCGTTCATCTGGACCATTTATTACGCAGAATTGCGCAGCACTGCCTGATAACCTCATTGAAAGTCTGCTTTTTGGAACACAAAAAGGGGCTTTTACAGGGGCAACAGATCAGCCCGGTCTATTCGAACAAGCACAAGGAGGTACACTGCTTTTAGATGAGATCAACTCATTACACCCAGCTCTTCAAGCAAAACTATTGCGCGTCTTGCAAGAGAAACGTGTGAGAAGGTTAGGCAGTACAAAGGAAATCGCCATTGATGTGAGAGTGATTGCTAATATGAATGAGGACCCTGTGGATGCGATCGCAGGTGGACGAATGCGAAAGGATTTATTTTACCGGCTTGGCATTGTCACCTTGTTTATCCCGCCACTCTCTGAGCGAAAAGAAGACATCCCCACATTTGTCATGCATTTTATTCAAAAATATAATGAACTGTTTCAAATGAATGTGAAGGCGGCTGATGAAGAGGTACTTGCCCTGTTCCAAACGTATCATTGGCCGGGCAATGTAAGAGAACTGGAGCATGTGATTGAAGCTGGGATGAATATGATGATGGACGAAACATACTTAAGCATGCATCACCTTCCTTACCATTTCCGTTTCAAGCAAGGAGAAGGACGTCCTAGTGAACACATGCAGATGAGTCCGCTTAATCTATCAGCTGCAACTGATACGTTTGTCTACACGAGCTCAGATCATACAACTGATTTCCAAACCCAAATGGAACGATTTGAAAAACAATACATCGTCCATTACTTAAATAAAATGGACGACAATATTTCACAGACTGCAAAGATATTGGGCATGAGCAGGCAAAGTCTGCAATATCGAATGAAAAAATTGCATATTTCTCTTCAATAATAGAGCTGTGCCGTTTTTCGGCACAGCTTATTGAATATCTGGCTTTCCTTCCTGTTCTTGCAGCACATCACCAAGAAGTTGTTCTACTTTTTCCAAATGTGTAAGCATCGCCCTCTCCGCTTCTTCTGGCTGCTTGTCCATGACAGCTTGATAAATACGTTCATGGTCTTTGTAAAGCTGACGTATGGACGCTTTTCTTGAAAATAACACGATTTTTCTCGTTTCCCGCATCGTTTCAATTAATAAGGATGAGACCTGATTCATTAACGCCGCCAGTAAATGATTCTTTGAGGCTTTAGCGATGGCAAGATGAAATGTAAGGTCTGCCTCTTCACCAATTTCTTTATGCGCTTCTGCACGCTTCATTTGTTCAAGTGCCTCATGCAGTCGATGGAGGTCCTCGTCTGTCCGCAGCAATGCTGCCTTTTTGACAGCACCTGATTCAATGATTGATCTCACTTCTAGAAGCTGCACGATATCCTGCTGCTTCATCAAAAAAGCAGGAGATAAACAAAATGTGAGCTGCTCAGGATCGAACTGCTTCACATATGTGCCTTCTCCTTGCTTCATCTCTATTAATCCGATCGCTTTCAGAGCGGACAGCGCCTCTCTCACAGCGGAACGGCTGACTTGAAAGTTTTCAGAAAGTGCTTGAACCGAGTCTAATTTTTCGCCCGGAAGAAGCTCCCCCGTTCGAATGGATTCGACTAATGCGTCCGCAATTTCTTCATATATTTTTTTCGTTTTGATTTGTTTATATTTCAATTGGTCTCACCTCATCACTGTTGTCTACCCTATCGCCTCATGCCCTATCTTATACTTTACCCCAAAATTCAGATCACACGTCTTCCCTTTTTTCAATTCTCAAGAAATCTTCTATCACTCTTTCACTCATCAAAAAAGAAGCACGTGCCATTGTTTCTGGCATGTGCTTCTTTTTAATCATATCGCTTCCGCAGCGTGGAAGACGGAAGGTTCATTTGTTCACGATATTTGGCAATGGTTCTGCGAGAGACGCGGATACCAAAGGTTTGCTGAAGCTGCGTCATGATTTGCTGATCCGAATACGGTTTTTTCTTATTTTCTGATTGAATCAGCTCTGCAATGTGGGTCTTCACTGTGTAGCTGGATGCTTCTTCGAGCGAATGCCCTTCTAGTTTCGCTTGGAAAAACTGTTTCATTTCCATTAACCCATAAGGGGTCTGCACCATTTTCCCTTTGACTGTTCGACTCACTGTCGACTCATGCACTTGTAATTTATCTGCAACCCGCTTCATCGTAAGCGGTTTCATTTTATGCTTCCCGGTCAGGAAAAAATCAGTCTGTTGTAAGATAATCTCACGAACGACATTTGTCATCGTTTGTTTTCTCTGCTTCAGCGCTTGAACAAGCCAATTGTACTGCTGATGCTTTTCCTTTAAATATGCATATGCTTCATGCCGCTTTTGATCTTGAATCATGGCGAAATACCCTTCATTCATTTCAATGTCCGGAAAAGCACGCTGGTTCAGCTCGAATGTGATGTGACCTCCCGCAGCTGTAATCAACACATCTGGTTCTATATACACATCCTGGTCTTCATAAGAGAAATGAAGGCCTGGTCTTGGTTCGAGAAGCGACACCTCATCTTGTATGGTTTGCAGGGTTTTCAACGGCATACCTGTTTTAGCTGCGATTTCCTTCCAAGCCTTCCTTGCGAAAAGAAAGAAATGCCCTTCGATGATCAGCTCTGCTTCATACCAGCGATCCTTTTTTCGTCTAAGCTGGAGCAGGATGCATTCTTGCAATGATCTAGCGCCAATACCGGCAGGCTCTAATGATTGAAGCTGATGAAGAACGGCCTCTACTTCTTCTGCCGAAGCCTGTAAAACAGCGGCCATTTGGTCAACCGGTTCATTTAAATAGCCATTGGAATCAATGGACTCAATCATGAATTGAAAAATCCTTTGATTCTTTTCACTTAAATTCAAATCAATGGCCTGTCTCTTTAAATACATTTGCAGGCTTTCTTTTTGATGCGTACGATACGGCTCTGTCATTCGATCTTGCGTTCTTTTATGATAAACTGGTTGATAGCTGTCCGTGTCTTTCCGCTCAATCAGAGGGTTCTCAAGCGCTAACTGATCAAGATACTCACCCAACTCTGCACAATTCAATTGCAGCAGCGTAATCGCCTGCCTGAGTTCTTGCGTGAGTACCTGCTTTAATACTAGTTCTTGTTGCAGTTTAAGGCTCATTGTCTCCCCTCCCTCTCATCATTTTACATGAAGATTGACGGACCGTATATACGAAATAGGAGTGATTTCCATGTCTGAACTTTTTTCCGTTCCATACTTTATCGACAACTTAAAACAGCACATTGCCATGAATCAACATGAAGATAAGATTCATGCCATGAACGCTTATTATCGTTCGGTGGTTTCTACACTTGTGCAGGACCAATTGACGAAAAATGCTGTTGTCTTGAAGCGAATTCAGCATCTCGATGAAGCGTACCAAAAGGTGAAAAAAGAAAGCGAATAAATGGACGAAAAACAACACCCTTTCTCATGATTGCAAAGGGTGTTTTTCATGCAGGAAAAGCTTTTGATCCAGCTTCGATTTGTACATCATCAAAAAGCCGGACCGCCCTACAGTAAGCCATAGGTCATGATGATTCCATAAAATAAGGGATTGATAAAAAGAGAGGCAGGCTGCTGATGAACGAGCAGCCTATGTGGAGGATAATGCTTTCTTTTGCAGGGCGCTGTGCAATGTATCAATGACAAGCTCCTGTTCCGCGTCTGTCATGCTTGTACCAGATGGCAGGCAAAGACCTGTCTCAAATAACAACTCAGATGCAGGGACTTCATCGGCTGTTGTATAAAAAGGACAACCATGAAAGAGCGGCTGCTGATGCAGTGGCTTCCATACACGCCTTGCTTCGATCTGCTTTTGTTCTAAAGCATCTATCATCTCTACTGGAGACATCTGTACATGATGATCAATGGTGAATGTGGTCAGCCAGCGGTTTGATGTAGTTTCTTGATATTCTGGCATAAATTGAAGGCCTTCAATATCGGCTAAAGCATCTTGATAACGCTCGAAAATGCGGCGTTTTTGCTGAACACGCTCCTCTAACACTTCCATTTGTGCAATTCCTACACCTGCGAGCAGGTTGCTCATCCGATAGTTATATCCCTCCTCTTGATGTTCATAGTGTAGGGCATGTTCTCTTGCCTGTGACGCGAGAAATCGGCAGCGGTCGATGGCTGCTTCATCATCACTGACAAGCATTCCGCCTCCTGATGTTGTAATGATTTTATTTCCGTTAAAAGAGTACACACCGAACCTGCCCATTGAACCGCTTTTTCTTCCTTTATATATACTGCCTAACGATTCAGCCGCATCTTCAATGATTGGCACATCATATGCCTCACACACCGCTATGATTTCATCCATTTTCGCACTTTGTCCGTATAAATGAACGACAATAACCGCACGGGGTCTTTTCCCAAGTCGTTTTGTTTCAGCGAAGGCTTTCTCTAACGCCAGCGGACACATATTCCATGTCTCTTTTTCTGAATCAATAAAAACAGGCGTCGCTTGTTCATATAAAATAGGATTTGCACTGGCAACAAATGTGAGAGTGGAACAAAAGACCATATCTCCCTTTTGAACGCCAATGAGTTTTAAAGCAAGGTGAATGGCTGCTGTCCCAGAAGATAATGCTGCGCCCCTCTTCACCCCTGCATAATCCGCGACCACTTGCTCAAATTCATTTACAAGCGGTCCTAATGGTGCAATCCAATTGCTTTTAAATGCCTCCTCTATTTTCTTCTGTTCTTTTCCACTCATATGAGGAGGAGATAAGTAGATTCGTTTCCTGTCTCTCATGATTTCCCACCTTCTCTTCGATCTTTGATCTCAATTGCAGGAACGCCTACGGCGACTTTCTGATCATGTATATCTCGGGTCACTGCCGCTCCTGCGCCGATCACTGCCCAGCTTCCAATGGTTCTGCCAGGTATGACAGCAGCCCCAGCTCCAATATGAGCACCCTCTCGCACAGAGACACAGCCGGTGAGCACGGCTCCCGGAGAAAGGTGCGTAAAGGATTCGAGAAAGCAGTCATGCTCCACGATAGAACCGGTGTTGATAATGGCATGCTCACCAATTACTGCATCTGCTTGCACAACAGCCCTTGCCATCACAACCGTTCCTCGGCCAACCTTCGTTGACGAGCTCACAACTGCCTCTGGATGAATCAGTGTGGCAAATGCCCTCTCTTCAAATGCGAGACGTTCTTTGATCCTCTGTCTGATTTCGTTTTGCCCAATGGCAATCAGCCATTGCATATCAGGTATTTCATCTCTTACCTTTTGACTCATAGAAACCGGACCATACAGAATGCCGGTTCGAGTGTCAGCCTCCTCAAATCGATCGTCTAATACAGCACACAATGAGTAATCAGGATGCAAAAAAATCAACTCCTGAATGACCTTACTGTGTCCGCCAGCCCCTATTAAGCCAATGGGCTGCTCTTTACGTATCGGTTCCTTTGAATTTTTCAGCTGTTGCATGATTTGGCTGCTGCACCCCTTCTGTTTTGATGACTTTCAGCAAGGTCATCCATAAGATTTTCATATCGAGCCAAAACGATTGGTGCTCTACATACCAGAGGTCATAGGTGAATTTCTCCTCCCAAGAGAGAGTATTCCTCCCATTCACCTGGGCCCATCCAGTGATACCAGGCTTCACAAGATGACGCTTCGCTTGCTCCTCTGTGTACATTTGTAAATACTCCATTAAAAGCGGTCTTGGTCCAACGAGACTGATTTCCCCTTTGAGTACATTGACAAGCTGCGGCAATTCATCAAGACTGAGCTTACGAATAAAGGCGCCGGTTTTTGTTAATCGAAGATGGTCTGGAAGCAGTACGCCATGTTCATCGCGTTCCTCGGTCATCGTCCGAAATTTATAAAGCATAAACGGCTGTCCGTACAGACCAGGCCGTTCTTGTCGAAACACCACAGGAGCTCCGATTTTCCACCGAATGAGTCCATAGATGAGAAGGAAAAGGGGGCTGCCTGCGATGAGCAGGGTCAAAGCCACGACCACATCTATTATTCTTTTCATCATTGCTTCTCCTTTCCACACTAGCGAGAGACAGAGCGTTCAATAGCAGCTTGTTTCACCTTACGCATGAGCTGTATCCGCTCTTGTTTTGTTCCTGCAAATTGATACAAATAGCCTAAGTAGAGAACGAAACATATTCCGCCAATACAAAATAGCTCCCACCATCTCGTCACATCATACACAGCCTGAATGCCGGCACAGATCCCCCATATAAACAGAGCCCCAAACAGCGGAACGACTGTATGTTTGTAAAAGATGGTACTTTTCTGTTTCGTGATCTTGGCTGTATACAATGGGAGAAAGACGATATTTTTCATCAATAAAACAACGGCCCCTGCTGATGCAATGCCATATAACCCAAGCTGAAGTAGGTGAGTCAGTCCATAGGCTAACAGGACATTGGAACCGCCTAATATGAGTGTCACAACCGCCGGCACTTTAAATCGGTTAAAGGCAGTCGGTACATAGGTCAGCGGTAAAAACATCAACGTGAAACACAAATAAGCCGCATGAATCATCAGCAGCCATTTCAGTTCCTCAAAGGCTGGTCCAAGCCATAACAGCATGAGCGGACCGGCAAGACCTCCTAACAGAGCTGCGGGGAATGCCACAAATAAACCACTCCATTTCATGGCATTGGCGGCGTATTGAATGAGCCCCTGCTCGTCTTGATTTGAATATAATTTTGTGATCGTTGGCGCAAACACAACCGCAAGTGTCCCTGCAAGGGTGCGCAATAATAATGGAAATTGTAAAATGGCGGCATACTGTCCAGTCGCTTCTGCCCCAATCAGTAAGTTGGTCATCAATAAATCGATTTGTAAAAACAACAAAATGCCCATTTGCTCAAATGAATGCCACACCCCTGATCGAACCAGCGTGAGACTTGAAGATAAAGAAACGTACCGCCACTTAAACGAAAACCAAGGAATGAGTTTCTTAAAATAATAGAGACCCATTCCCAAAGCGGCGAAACTCCCCATAACGGCTGCAAGCGGAATATGCCAAATGGCTGGTGTCGTCACGGTAAATAACAGCACAATCACAAGCGCCCTGCCAAACATCTGAATGGCCTGTCCAACACTCGATACATATAATTTGTTCGCATAAAACGGTGCCGCCCCAATACCAGACATGACGAAATTGAGCATAAATAAAAGACCCCCTAACACAAAGGCGATCTGTGTATCTTTTGCAAGATGAGCAGGCACATGGAGCCAGTCAACCAGCTGCTGAGACATGAATAGACAAAGTAAAAAAAGACAGATGGATAAAAAAAGAGAACTGACAAAATAGGAAGCGAGATAGCGCTGCGCTTGTTCCATCTCTCCTTTATGAGCCGCAACAGAAAAAAAACGCACCACCACAGCACTTAATGAAGCCGTAATGACCGATAAATAATTGATCATATTTTGCGTCAGATGAATCAGACCAAACGCTTCCACTCCAAGTGTATGAACAATGTAAGGCGTTAAACAAACAGACATCAGCATCATCAAGAAAAACGTCATCACATTTGCACTGACATTGTAAAGAAACGCACGGTTCATGGTGATTTCACGCAGTGTTTAAGGGCCTTCATCCAACTTCCTCTCCCTTTTGTCCGCTTGTTTTCATATGCTGATGAATGGCCTTTTTCACCGCTTCCTCCGTTGGTTCCTTCAAAAGGGTCATAAACGGCAAGTGCGCTACCCATTCATATCCTTCCATGACTTTATGATCAAACGACCTGATGACAACACACGGTGTATGTGTGATCGCACAAAAGATCATGCCATGCAGTCGATCTGTCACGACGACTTGTGCCTGACTCAACTGCGTCCATAACGTGGATAATTCCTCTAAACGAGTCGTTCGATTCACTCGCTTACCAATGGTCGTTGTGATAAAACCAACTTGATCATACGTTTCTTTGATATGCTCCTGCAGTTGTTCTCGTTTCTCTTTCGTGAGATACGCCTCCTTATCCTCACGCAGACAAAGTAGCACACCTTTACGGGTTTGACTCTTTGATGTTTCGTCTAATGTCAGGACCATATCAGGCTGTTTCCACACCTCTTTATTAGGAAAATGCTGCTTCATCCATTGATAGGTGGTTTGATCTCTTGCCATCAAGAGAAGCCTCGGGTGTTGCTGATATGCTTGAATAGCGCGGCGTTCTTCTCTTTTCCCTCTCTTTGTTTCTGTAAAATGAGCAGTAGCGGGCAGCTGAATGACGGGATAAGACTTAAAGGCGTTCATGATAAATTGTCTTGTCCATTCTTCATATCGATATAAATCGCCCATGTTGCCCCCGCCGATGATACAGACAATGTCCTCTGGGTGCCGTGCGTGCTTCAGCGGACGTGCTAGACGATACATCTCCTGCATGTCTACTTCTATGATTTGATAGTCTGGAAAGTGCTTTTGTAGAAAACAGCAGCTGGCATAGGCAATCGCGTGATCACCTAAGTTGTCATGTGCCGGTAGCAGCGTGAGAATGATTTTTTTCTGATGACGCAGCTCTGGCAGTCTTTGGCGGCTCAACCTATATTGAAGTGGATACTTGACCTTTAAGAGCAGCCACTCTGCGGCATGTGCTTTTAATTGCTGCAATGTCACACTCATCACCCCGATTTTCTCGTTTGATATTCAATCCATTTTTGATAGCTTGATGCTGCGGCAGAGAGCGGATACACCCACTGCATCCTAGCAAGGAATAAGATCATTCGCTTTCGCACAGTCAGCTTCGATGGTTCCACTTGTTTCACAGCCTTCTGAAAAGCTTCATGTGTCACCATTTCACGCATATGACCAAGCTTTTTTTGAAAGGAAAGGGAATTTTGGCTCTTCCATTCATTGAGCATACAATGCAGCGTATGATTCACGATAAAAAAATAAAAAGCCTTCTCATATGGTGTCAGCTCATCATGCTCTTTTAAAAACAAACGCTGCGCGTCATAAAACGCCAGTCCATGCTGAAAATACTGCTTTTGATATCGCTGGACAATGGATGACAAATGAACCCGGTAATAATAAAGCGGCTCATGAACAAAGGCAATGACACGTGATAAAGAAAAACAGCGCAGCGTGACATATTGATCTTCAATATTCTCAAGCTCACCTCTCAACGGAAAACGGATATGATGCTTTTCGATAAACGCCCGCCGATACAGCTTATTCCATGAGAATCCCGTGATCTCACCATGTAATAACGATTCTATTAAACTTGTCTTATCGGCTTCCTGCTGAGCTAACAGCGTCGTCGGTATGATCCGTTTTGACTGTTCAAACTGAATCCAATATTCACTGACAACAAGATCGGCACCGGTGTTTTCGGCTTCTTGATATAAAGCCTCACAGTATTGAGGAGCGAGAACATCGTCTGAATCAACAAAGGCAAGATACGTTCCTGTTGCTTCTTCTATGCCCCTGTTCCTCACCGCTCCCAGCCCTTGATTGGTTTGGTGAATCACCCGAAATCGCTCATCACGCGCAGCAAACGCTTCAAGGATGTCTCCACTGTGATCGGTAGATCCATCGTTAATGAGGATGACCTCTATATCTGAAAAGCTTTGGTCTGCAATCGATTGAAGACACTGCTCCACATATTGACTAGTGTTATAGACTGCGACCAATAGACTGATAGCTGGCATGACAGCAAGCCCCACCTTTCTTCAAATCTACTTTGTAAAAATCGTTCGGTACGGTAAAACAGAAGAATCAAACGGCATCAGCATGATGCTGTACAAAATATAGCAAACCGCAATTCCGATATACATAAAGAAATTGGTTCGCTGATCAAAAATCCGTGTGAAATAAGGCAGTAAAATGAGCTGATACAGACCAAAGTAAATATGAAATCTTGCATAAATGACATCCTTCGTTGCAAGGATGCCAAACAAAAATCCAAGCAAGCAAAAATTCACAATATAATCACTCTCTGGCGTCAGCTCACGAAGTCGTTTTCGACAAAAGAACGCAAGCAATAACGGCAAAATCAAGACACCAATTTTCGTCACATTCATTCCATTCGTATTCGTTGTCAGCCACTCCTCGTAATGACCATAAGAACTCCCTTGCAGCATCACCACAAACACGGAGACAAAGCGGTCATACAGAGCGGTTAAGCCTAGAAAAATCATACATAACACAAGCATCATCCAAGACCACGCCTTTGTTCTGACGATGAAATAGACTGGAATCATAATGAGTGCCGAGGAATGAAATAGCGCGCATACAAGTACGAGCGGAAAATACCATTTCCACTGACCTTTGATGACAAACTGGATGGCATAAAAAAGAATCGCTGCCACCATATACTGCCGCATGCCATTAAACGAAGCGTAATAATGAAATGTGCCGAGAAATAGCAGCATACTAAGCTCAAATGGCCGTCCATATCGCACAAGTGTTTTGATAATAAAAAAATAGGTGATGATCCCAACTGTGATATACATGATTTGCGGCTCATGTGATAGTTGATTGAGCATCCATAAGATCAATGTAAAGCCCGGATCAGTGGCGGCCTTGTCTACACCGAATCCGAAAATATGCCAAGGCTTGTCATAGTTGACGGAGAACTCATACATTTGTCCATAGGTTACAAAATCAGTTCCTACTTTGTAGCGTATGCCCGCCACAATACAAAGAAATAAAAATGGAAAAAACACCAGAAGCTTGTTCGGCCGCCAGCCGCTTTGTATGGTATCATCACGTCTGCCATAAAATGCAGCAAAGCTCGACCATAAATAGACCATGATCATGTTCACCAAATAAACCGCCATCTGCCAATCCTTCCTTACAATCCATACACATTCATCACACGGGTGATGTTCTGTTTTACATCAAATCCTCTAAGGCCAAGCTGAGAAATAATCGTCTCCTGAAGAGGAGGGTCTGCATGGTAGGCTTCTAGTATGGCTTTCATCCACTCATGTGCTGAATCTTGCAAGGATTTCCGTTTCACAAGCCCACAGCCTAAATCGACTTCCTTTGTGATATGATCTGAAATCACACATGGGAGTCCAGATGCCTGCGCTTCCACTAATACGAGAGGAAGACCTTCAAACAAAGACGGCATCACAAACACATCAAATGCTTTCATATACTGCGGAACCTCTGAGACAACGCCCGTAAACACAATGTCTTCCATTAATCCTGCTTTCACTGCATACGATTCAACCACTGGCCGGAGCGGCCCATCTCCTATGAGAACTAGCTGAAAGGAGACCCCTTGTTTTTTCAGTGTCTGCGCTAATTCAATGAAAAAAACATGGTTTTTCTGCTCATGAAATCGGCCAATATGTCCAATGATCAGTTTTCTCTCGTGAAGATGGAGGTCTTTTTTCATCTTCACCTTCGCTTCTGGCTCCAACTGAAAAAAAAGGTCCAAATCAATCCCATTTGGTAAAATGTCCACTCGTCCATCGTGCATTCTTTTTTGCCCAAATAAAAAGACACCGGCATCTTCACCGCATGCAACAAGCTGCGTAGAAAAGGCAAAGATCAGCTGACGAAACCCTTTGAGCATCAAATGATCGACCCGGCTAGGAGACTGTTTCCAAGCCGTATTATGTGAATGGCAAATGCGTATCTTCACACCTGCCAGTTTCGCAGCAAGGGCAGAAAAGCCCGTTTGAAAATCTGTATGTGCATGCACCGCCTGATAAGGTCCCGTTTGCTTGATCGTCTTCGTCAACGTTTTGACAAACGTCCATGGAGAGGACGCTCCAATACTTGGGACATAAAAAATCCGCCCGCCAAGCTGACGAATTTCCTCATCGTAATCACAGACATCCTCCCGGTGGGTAATGAAATCAAATTGAAGAACATTCCGGTCGATTGCACGATAGATATTCATGATCATCGTTTCTGCTCCGCCTCTGTTCATTCCGCCCACAACATGAAGTACACGCTTTGGCTCACTCATCCCGAATCGTCCTCCTTTTCACCATAGATCCTCCAAGTTTCCGCTGATGATAAAACCTCATGATCTTTGGTGACATACAGGCACGGATGACCGGCTTAAGTGCAAAGAGATAATCAAACGGCGACAATTTTAATTGCTTGCATGCTTTTAACACAAGCCAGGCATTGTCCATTGAATATCGGAATTTCCGGCGCTGAAAGGCCGCTTCATCCTCCCTTACAAGGTATAAGGGCTCTTGCAAATTAAAGCCTTTTCTCCCCGCAGCAAAAAAACGAATCCAAAGATCGATATCTTCCATCCGTCTAGTTGTTTTTACAGAACGATAGCCATTTAAAGCTTTGTAGGCAGACGCTCTCATCATAATCGTCCCATGACAAAAAGGCGTTCCTCTTGCTAGCACCTTTCGATCAGGCTCTGAGACAAGGGCTCGAACGCCCTTCGTCCCTGACTCATCAAACACCGTCATCGCCGTCCCAACCACATCATATTCTGGATGTGCTTCGAGGAAATGAACCTGTTTTTCTAATCGTGTAGACACTGATATATCGTCGCCATCCTGTCTTGCAATCAGTTCTCCATTCACTTCAGTGAGACAACGATTTAAACTGGCGGCAAGTCTTTGATTGTGTTCGTTTTGAATGAGGCGAATTCTATCTGGATCACGCATGGTATAGTGCAGCACTTTTTCATAGGTGCCATCTGTTGATGCATCATCACATATGATGAGCTCCCAGTTTTCATAGGTTTGACGGAGAATCGATTCAATGCTTTCTTCTACTGTCTCTTGGCAATTGTAAACACCCATGATAATCGATACTTTCGGCTGACGCATGCTCACATCACCTTCTCTTTTTGGTCCATATACGTTGTGTAAATTTCCTCCATTGCACTTACCGTCTGCTCCTGTGCAAATGCGTGAGCCATAGAACGTCCCGCTTTCCCCATTAGGTGAAGCTGGTCCTTTTTATGGTAGAGCTGTTGTAAATAAACGGCTAAACCATTCACATCATTCGGTTTGATTAAAAAGCCGTTCACTCCATGTTTGACGAGCTCACAATGCCCTCTATTTTCTGTTGCAATCACCGGCTTTTCAGCTGACATTGCTTCAAGAAGATTCATCCCAAGTCCTTCTCTCAAGCTGGTTGATACACATACATCGCTCATATGCATCCAATCTTCGATGTGTTTGCAAAATCCCGCAAACTGTACATGTTCCTCAAGATTCAGCTGACAGACCAGCTTTTCATAGGACGACCGACTTGTCCCTTCTCCAGCAAATACAATTTTCACATGTGGTATATTCCGATACACCTGCGCGCAAGCTTCGATGAGCATTCCTTGATTTTTATTGTCATTTAATTCACCAGCACACAACACGATAAAATCTTGCGTGGTAAAACCATATACTTTACGAAGGCGGTCTTTTTCTTTGTCATCAACTGGTGCAAATCGCTTCATATCGACACCCATACCGGGAACATAATGCACAGCCGCCTTCTCTTTTGACAGACGATCGGCTCTTTCATAGTCTTCTCCATTAATGGTGATGAGTGCATCCGTATATTGAACGAGCCATCTCTCAACTGGATAATAAAGCAGCCAATTTTGAAGCGGTGCCCCCTTCCAAAAGTGAAACCCATGCGCTGTGTAAAGAACTTTCGTCCCTTTTTTGCGCGTCCCTTTGGCCGCTAGCCTGCCAATGACACTCCCCATCGGTGTGTGACAATGGATGAACTGATAATGCTCTTTTTCTAACAGCTTTTTCAGCTCCACATAAGCAAGCCGGTTGTGCAAATGAAAAGGGGAACGCTGAATCGGAATGGAATGCGCTTGATCCACATACGGTAGCTCCAGCTGGCCATTTGCCGCTGTATGCACTTCCCATCCTTGTTCCTGAAACCATCTGAAATACGGGAGATGGAACGCCTTAAAATGATAATCAACCGTTGCGCAAAACAAGACTTTTTTCTTCATTAGCAAGTGGCTCCTCCTCTCGTTGCATCGGTTCAGGCAATACATCATGCGACTCAATGGAGGCAAACAAGGCCTGTCTTAATTGATCGTCACTCATCATATTAAATTCGTGAATAAAGCGGTTCAGCACATACGGATCACCATCCAAGGCATGCCCGATATGGATTTTCGGGAAAATTTGCTCCTGTGCTTTTTCATGCTGGTTGAGTAACTCCTCGTACATTTTCTCTCCGGGACGAATCCCCGTAAATGTGATTGGAATCTGGTCTGTGGTGTAGCCTGAGAGGTGAATGAGGTTTTCTGCGAGGTCGACAATTTTGACTGGCTCCCCCATGTCTAAAACAAAAATCTGCCTTCCTTCTGCTAGTGCACCAGCTTGAATAACAAGCCTTGATGCTTCTGGTATCGTCATAAAATATCTTGTCATGGCTGGGTGCGTGACGGTCACTGGCCCGCCTTTTTCAATTTGTTTTTTAAAGATCGGAATGACACTGCCCCTGCTTCCGAGTACATTCCCAAACCGGACGGCGACAAATTTCGTTTCACTGCTTGCCCCCATTTGCATAATCACCATTTCAGCAAACCGCTTTGTCGCTCCCATCACATTGGCAGGGTTGACCGCTTTGTCAGATGAGATGAGGACAAATGTTTCAACTCCGTGCTCATGTGCAGCTTCTGCCACATTTTTTGTCCCGATAATATTGTTTTTCACCGCTTCTTTCGGGCTGATTTCCATGAGCGGGACATGTTTATGCGCGGCGGCATGATAAATCATATCCGGCTGAAAATGACCAACGATTTCACTCATTTTTTGTTTATCTTGAATATCCGCAATTTGTGGATATAGGCTAATGCTGTCTCCATACAATTCTTTCAGCTCTAGTAAAATAGAATGAATGCTAAATTCTCCATGTCCCACAAGCACAATCGCCCGAGGGGAAAATACACAAATTTGACGACAGATTTCTGACCCGATAGACCCGCCAGCTCCTGTCACCATAATCGTTTTTCCTTTTAGGTGAACGGATAGACGGCTTGTATCTAATTGAATCGGCTCTCTTCCAAGCAAATCCTCTGGCTGTACATCCCGCAATTGATTCAGCGCGTGGGTTCCTTTTAAAATCTGTTCCATTTCCGGCATAATCTGTGTTTTGATTCCAGTCGCTACACATTCCTTATATAGACCTTTTAATGTGTGACTGCTTTTGGATGGAATGGCGATAATGATTTTTTGAATATCCATCATCACAACAGCCGTTTGAATATGTTCTTTTCCCCCAAGAACAGGCAGCCCCATAATTTCAAGCTTATGCTTTGTTTTGTCATCATCAATGAAAGCGACCGGCTCAATATGTACATCACTCGACTGCTGAAGCTGACGAACGATAATGGTCCCGGCTGATCCAGCGCCAATGATTAGTGCCCGCTCCTTTTCAACTTGAAACCGCTTGGCACCATCATGAAACAGCCTGGATGCCATACGTGATGCACCGATGAATAACACATGGAAAAGCCAGACAATAAATAAAAAGCGAAATGGCCATGTCTGCACAAAAATGTACAGCATCGTCATGGAAAATAAAAATGAACACGCAAAGGTCTTCATTAAAGAAAATAGCTCTCTAACCCCTGTATAGGCCCATACTTGCTTGTACACGTGAAAAATATACGAAAACAAATGGTGCCCGATCAGTAGACTGAGCGAAGAAATGACGAGCATTTCAAATGTATATACGGTTAACGCCGCCTCTTGGACAAATTGAAAGCCAAAAAAGACGGCAACTAAGATGAGATATGAATCTAGTGCCACGATGATTGATAATCTTTGGGCGTAAGTCAACGCTCCTCCCCCTTTTTAAAACATCACTATTCTTACGTAAAATGGGCATCAAACCCGTCCTCACATCCCACTACCGATGACGAGCATCTAAGGCATATGTCATGCCCACAGCAGGATCGAGTGCCTCCGTTGTTAAAGATTAGGAGACATCACCTATCAATCTCTTTAATACATATAGTGCCTTCCCTTTTTCACTTTCTTGCCATTTAGCATCGCCCCAAGCAGTTTCCCTGTCGTACCCTCTAATACTTCTTTTGATTTCTTCACAGCGGCAATCTTCGTTTTACCGCTTAAAACCACAAGAATGCTTCCATCCGTCCGGTTTGCTAATATTTTGGCATCGGCTACAGGCAGAAGCGGTGTGGAATCAACAATCACCATGTCATACTGCTGTTCAATCTCGTAAAATAGCTGCTTCATCACAGAGGAGGAAAGCAGCTCAGCGGGATTTGGCGGAATGGTCCCACTCGGAAGCAGCTCTAAATGCTCAATTGGTGTAGGCAAAATGGCTTCTTCCAAACTGCAATTATTTAATAGCACATTGGTCAATCCGGTGTGCGGACTCAGATCAAAATATTCATGAATGGCAGGTTTACGTAAATCAGCATCCATGAGCAAGACCCGTTTTTTCTGCTGTGCAAAAACAGCTGCCAAGTTTGCAGCCGTAAATGATTTTCCTTCCTTCGGCAAGGAGGATGTGACCAATATCGACTTCAGCCTCGTTTGAATCGACGTGAATTCGATGTTCGTTCGGATCGTTCGGAATTGTTCCGCAATGACAGAGTGAGGATTTAATACAGAAATACAGGATAAATCTCTTTTTTCTCGTTTTTTCCTCTTAAAAATCAATGTTCTGTCCTCCCGTTATGACGGACTGCTTGTCTTTTTTTGCCCTCCTGTCCGCCTGCATCTGATAGACACTGCCGAGCGATGGCAATCCGATCTCTTCTCTTATTTGATGTGTTCGTTTCACCGTATCATCGAGTAAATTCATTAAGAAAATGAGTGTCATTCCCCCTAATACAGAGGCGCCTAGTGCCAGAACGATGTGAACGAATTTACGTGAGTTCATCAGTATCGTGTTGGACAGCTTGGCTTCAGACAAAACATTAATGCGATCCATATTCATGGTTTTTTTGATTTCTTCTTGCAGCACCTCTGTGGCTGTATTCGCAATGGCTACTGCCTTCGCTCGGTCCTCATCTTGTACAGAAATATTTATGACCTCTGACTCATTTTCTGTACTTGTGGCAATTTTGTGTTTTAATCCTTCCGCCGATTCTGTAAGATTGAGTGTTTCTTTTACTTTTTCAATAACGATTGGACTTTTTAATAGGACTTGAAAGGTACGTGTATATTGAAGGTTCATCTGAATATCGTTTAAATTCGCTTGTGCATCACTGCTTCGTTTATGAACAAGAATTTGAGTGGTTGCCTGATATACAGGAGTCGAGACATAGAACTGATAGTAGGCTGAAATGCCCGTTACGATCAGGACAATCAGGATCAGAAGGGCCATTTTCTCTTTTATGACAGAAAACAGCTGCTTAAAACCTATATTCTCATTCATAGATACCTCCCGATTTCATCATAAAAAGGTTATATATGGTTTCTTTTTGTTAATGATTGGATTATAAAAGATAATACCCGCAAAGAAAAATGTCATAATAGGTCTTATAGTTCTTTTTAAAGAACGAAATCGTTCGTTTTCTTTTGTTTACTTCCTGTTTCTTACGTTTTTGAATTTTATAAAGAACAATTTATTTCTTATAATGAACGAAAAGGTCGCAGAACGATTCGCCGGGGAGAAGGGAGATCATATATCGAATGATAGGAAAGGTGATACGCATTTACCGAAAGAGGAAAGGATACTCAATCCAGCAGCTGGCTGAAGATGCCCATGTCTCTAAATCGTATTTGAGTAAAATTGAGCGTGGTGTCCATCGTAATCCATCTGTCCAGTTTTTAAAAAAGGTATCCTCATCACTAGACATTGATTTACAAGAGCTGTTTGATGCAGAAACGATGATGTTTCATTACGCTGAGGGCGGTGAACAGGAGTGGCGGGATCATATCGTTCATGCCGTCCAATCTGGCATGCCTAAAGAAGAACTGTATCAGCTGCTCCAAACCTACAGAAAGGAGCAGGAAGGAAAGACGTTACATGTCCATCATAGAAAGCTGACCGACTCAAATATGTCAGAATGGAAGCGTCTCATGAGTGAAGCAAAGGCCATTGGCTTAACCATCGAGGAAGTGAAAGCGTTTCTTACCAATATGGGAGAACACCGGGCGTAAGCCACTGAGATCAAACCAATTTGCGGGGAGAGGCGCTTGTCGCTTCGATGAAATAGAGCCTTTTTATATGAAAAGGCTCTTTTCAGTTTATGGACAAAGGGCTAAAATGAACTTATTTTAGCCCTTTGTCTTCTTTTCAGCGTGATAGAAAACCTTTGCAGTCTAGGAGCGAATTCGACATTCGTGAGCACCAGCGCGCAGGACTGACACCGAATGCGAGGGTTTGTCTACATGCTGAGAGCCTTTTTGCATGAAAAGGCTCTGTTTTCTGTTATTCTTCTTTTTTGGTTCGTGCTTTTTTCGTAATATCATTGTTCTTCCAATAGGCCCATAGTGATGTGATGCCAAGAAAGGCTAACGTAATGAATTGCTGCACACCTTCTTCATCAATTGGAATTGGGCTTTTTCCTGCAGCAGTGAGAGCGCTGTTCACAAGTGCCAATAAAAGCAGCACAAGCCTCGCAATAGTGCCTGCACTAATTTTTTGAACCTTCAACTGTAACCCCTCCCCTTATCCTTTCATACGGGCGATACTGCTCGTTCCCTCTCATATGTATGCAAAAAGCGAATGAATAGAAGAACGAATCAAAAAAAGAGACATCATTCCTAGATGCGGAATGATGCCTTGATTTATGTGCTGTTTATTTAGAGAACATCTTTTTTGCTTCATCCATTGCCATTTTGTTGCCTAGAGCTGAATAATCTAACCATGGCTGATCGGCAATCGGATACACTTGGTTTTTCTTCACGGCTTTTAGGCCTTTCCAAATCGGCGTCTGCTCTAACTGTTTGAATGCCTGCTGCGCCTTATCATCACGGTTCACAACGACAAAAATAGCATCTGCATCAAAGTCAGGAAGCACTTCTTGAGAAATGACTTCAAATGGACGTTTGCTGTCCAGTTTTTTCACACCATCTACAGGTGTCAGTCCTAAATCATCGTATAAAATTGGCCCCATCGGACGTTTCATACTAAATACTCGAAGCTCTTTTGCTGTTACACGAATCGCCATCACTTTTCCATTTCCAATCTTTTTCTGGATGAGTGATTTGACTTCTTTTGCTTCTTGATTGTAGTCCTTAATATATTGATCGGCTTCTTTTTCTTTATTGACGAGCTTGCCGATTTTTTTCAAATGATCACGCCATGTGCCATCATTTAAATTAAACACTTCGGTTTTGGCGATTTTCTTGTATTTTGATAAATCTTGTCCAGCCAGTTCTTCATCGACGTAAATGACATCTGGTTTTAAAGCAAGCAATGACTCCATATCAGGATCTGCTGCGATGCCCAGCTTTTTCGTTTGGCTAAGCTGCTTTTTCGCATGTGGAAGGAAATCTTTTAAGTCTCCCCCTACAACAGAGCCAGCAGGTTTTATCCCGAGTGCTAATAAGTCATTTGTTAAATGAATCGACAAGGACGCAATCTTAGGTGTTCCGTTTTCATCTTGATTTGTTGTCTTCTTTGTTTCCTGTTGACCACAAGCGGCCAGAATCAAAAAACAGAGCGTTAAACCAAACACAAGTACTTTTTTCATGATGAGTTCCTCTTTCTTATTTTGTTTTTGTTAGTAAATAGAGAAAATAAGGTGCTCCGATAAAAGCCACAACCACACCTGCTGGGATGGCATTTGGGGCAAATATGGAACGTCCGAGTGTATCAGCACTGACCAAAATCAACAATCCAAGCAAAGCGCTCACTGGTAAAAAATATTGGTGCAGTGAGCCGACAAGACGCCTCGCCAAATGAGGTGCAACAAGGCCAATAAAACCAATTCCGCCTGTCATCGATACACTTGCACTTGCTAGACCAACAGCTAAGGTGAGAAGAAAAAGTCGTTTGCGCTCTACACGTACTCCGACACTTGAGGCGACGGCATCACCTAATGTTAACGCATTGAGTGTGCTGGACTGCATGAGCGTAAGCGGGACAAGACATACGATCCAAGGTAGGAGCGCAAGCACATGAATCCAGTCTCTTCCCCATACATTTCCCACAAGCCACCTTGAAGCGAAGGTGTATGTATCTTCATCCAGTTTCAATGACAAATATAACGTCAATGCACTAAACCCCGCAGCTACGGCAATTCCAACAAGGATCAGCCGGATAGGCACAAGCCCTTCATGCCTGTCGTACGCAAGAAGAACGATGACTGCCGCCGCAAGTAGGCCTCCACCAAATGTAAAGAGCGGAATGAGTAAAGATGGATTTCCTTCTAGTACGTGAAAATACGTCACAAAGATGATTAAGCCGAATGCGGCTCCTGCATTCAGACCAATAATCCCAGGATCGGCAAGTGGATTGCGGGATAAACTCTGCAAAATGCCACCTGCGATGCCTAGACCTATTCCAGCTAGTATCGTCACGACGATTCGAGGCAGACGATAATCAAACAGCACCGTCTCACTTTGGAAATCTCCAAAGCCAAATAACGTTTTGACGACAACGAGAGGACTGAGTTTCAGCGTGCCGGTATTTAAACTATACAGCACGACAGCCGCACTCAGACAAAGCAAAACGGCTGTCACGACAAGAGCACGCCGTTTCTCTTTCATGACAGGTTCCTCCCTTCTTTTCTGGCAATATATAAGAAGAAAGGAACACCAACAAGTGCCACCATGACGCCAATGGCAAGCTCTCTTGGCGGATTTACTGTCCGGCTGGCAAGATCAGCGAAGACGAGAAGCATTGCGCCTAAAATCGCTGACATCGGAATGACGAAACGATAATTGACCCCAACCAGCTTTCGTGCAATATGCGGAATGACAAGCCCGACAAACCCAATAGACCCAACCGCCGATACAGAAACGCCTGCCAACAGAACCGCAGCTGCCATACCTAGTATTCGCACTTGCCGGGTTTTCACCCCTAAATTCGCAGCTACATCTTCACCAAGTGATAATAACGAGAGGGATCGTCCTAATAACATCGCCCAAACGATGACAATGAGAATGACTGGAGCAAGGATCATCAGCTGCGGCCATTTGACACCTGCCACACCCCCTGCATACCAAAAAGCCAGATCCTGACTGAGATCAAAGTAAATGGCGATACCTGAGCTTAGCGCATGCAGCAATGCGGCAACAACAGCTCCAGCTACAGTGAGCCGAAGTGGAGTCAGCACGCCGCCAGCCGCCCCAATGGCAAAAATCAGCAGTGTACTGAGAACGGCACCAAAAAAAGAAAATAACATCAATGCCGAATAAGGCATTCCTGGAAAAAAAGCAAAACAGAGAGCGACTACAAACATCGCACCGCCGTTAATGCCTAATATCCCCGCATCTGCCAGCGGATTTCTTGTAATGCCTTGCATCAGCGCACCTGCCACAGCAAACGCAGCTCCAACAAGCGCAGCTCCTAACACACGAGGAAGCCTTAATTCATGAATGATCTGCTGCTCTGTCACATGAGACTGATAGTCAAACACAGCTGTCCAGACCGTTTGCAAAGACAATGACTTTGCACCGTATGAAACAGCCAAAAACATAGCCGCCAATAAACCAATGACAGCGAGAAAAAACAATAAAAAGAACAAAATAGGTGATGATCGTTTTTGTTGAGATGTTCGCTTATCCGGCAAAATCGGTGTCATCCTTTTCTTCATTAAAAGTCAGTTTGAAAATGAGAATCATAATCATCAAAATTATAGCTGTCAGCCTCTGAAAAATCAATGTACGGCTCATTTTTTTAATTATTGAAGGTATTGGTAGACGGCAAATAAGAGAATTCTTTCCTTCTGCTTTTTCTCGTTCTGAAAGACCTATCAATTTTTACAGTATTTTAATAGGAAAATAGTTGACATTCCGCATGAAAATCCCCTAAAATTACAAAAGTAAGTCAATTGTTATAAAAATATTACAAACAGATGTCAAAGGAATAAAGAATGACCCGTCATGAGAGGAGAATTGAAAGTTGTGTCAGTAAAGGGAAAATGGAGTATCATCCTATTTGCGCTTGCCATCGTCATTGGAACAGTTGCATTCTTTCAAAATCAGCAAGCAAGCGGTACAGAGAAGAAAAATGTGAAGCAGGATACGAATTATAAAAATGTTGAAATTGTTACTCTTGTAAATGACGGGAAGTTTATGAGATATGCGGTGAACTATCCACTTTTTCATCAAAAAAAGCTAGATGACAAGATTCAAAGCTATGCGAATTCAGCATTAGAGCATTTCAAAAAGACATTTAGTGAAGCAAAGGACATTGATGAAAACAAACGGTTTGAACTGAATATTGACTATGACATGGTGCACTATGCAAAACAATCTGCGGCCATTTATTTTACGACCTATACATATACAGGTCAGCAAAATGGGACCACTCACCACGTCACAATCAATTTCGATTTTCAGAAAAAAGACTTTCTTGACACAAAAGATTTATTTCAACCAAAAAAGGACTATTTGAAAAAATTATCCTATATTACATACACGGAGCTTAAAAAAGATAAAACCTTGTCTAAGGATCTATCACTCCTTCAAAAAGGAACAGCCCCTACTGATCAAAACTTCAGTCAATTCGCCTTAAAAGAGAAATATATAGAGTTCTATTTCCCAGCTTCTCAAGTAGCCGCAAAGGACTTAGGTCCGCAAACGCTGGCGATCAAAAAGACGTTGCTAAAAGATATCTTGAAGCCGGAATATATGAATAAGACCAAAAATCAGAATGAAATCAAAGAACCGAATCCAAAAAGAAAAGCCGTCAAGCTGCCGCAAAAGCCAAAGCTTGATCCGAATAAAAAAGCCATCGCACTCACATTTGATGATGGTCCAAACCCAGCCACAACTTCAACCATTTTAGCAGCGCTGAAAGAAAATAAAGGACACGCCACCTTTTTCGTATTAGGAAGCAGGGTTCAGTATTATCCTGGAATGCTTGCCGACATTTTAAAGGGCGGAAATGAGATCGGAAACCATTCATATAACCATCCTTTATTAACGAGACTCCCTCTAAAAGAAGCGGTCAAACAAGTAAAAGACACGCAGAAGCTGATTGAAAAGGCCAGCGGTTATACTCCTACGCACTTTAGACCGCCATATGGAGGAACAAATCCCGACATCAATCAAGCGGTGGGCATGAACGTTTCATTGTGGGATGTCGATCCTGAAGACTGGAAAATTCGCAACAGCCAGCAGATCACAAACCATGTTCTCTCACATGCAGCAGATGGCAAAACCGTACTCATGCACGATATTTATGACAGCTCTGCTCGAGCAGCAGTGAAGATCATACATGAACTCACCAAACAAGGCTACCAGCTTGTCACAGTCAGCGAACTTGAACAATTGAAAAAAGAACGAAACGAACAGACCCCTGTGCAGTAAACACAGGGGCTTTTTTTTATGACTCTAACAACTTCTTTCTTTTTAACAATGCTTGAAACGTCTCTTCAAGCTCACGAGAAGGCTCGATGCTTAAACGACTGAGCACTTCAGACAGCTGCATATCAATCAGCAAGAGCTCTTCTTCTTTCTTTGTAGCAGTTGGCTTTTCTTCCTTTTGTTTATATTCTTCATAGGTGCCATCAAAGCGTTCAATGGTACCCTCGTGCACATGAAGAATACGAGTAGCCACCTGCTCAATGAGCCGCCTGTCGTGGGAGACAAACACAACTGTGCCCGGGTAATCTTTTAAAAGTCCTTCAAGCGCTTCTACTGCCGCAAGGTCTAAAAAGTTCGTCGGTTCATCAAGCATCAGAACATTGGAATCACTGACGAGCAACTTTGCAAGCATCGTCTTCACTCGTTCCCCGCCGCTTAATACGTTCGTCAGCTTATACACATCGTCTCCCCGAAACCCAAGTCTCGCTAAAACGGTGCGAACGATCGTCTCATCTTGAATCGCCTGTTCCAGTGCATTTTGTAAGATCGATTCATCTAGATTCAGTCCTGAAAGATCTTGGCTGAAATAGCCAATCTTCACGGCTTCTGAACGAAAAATCCCGGGATGTCCGTTTACAAGCATTCGGAGAAATGTCGTTTTACCGCTCCCATTCTTCCCAATGATCGCGACTTTGTCTCCGCCTCTCACTTCAACATTCGCCTTTTTCCAAAGGACTTTATCTCCTGCCATGCCATCTACATGTTCGACACGAAAAATGGAGCGGCTTGCCACTTCCTTCATGGTGTGCTGCGTCATTTGAAGAGGCTGGACTTCCTTTACCTTCTCCACCTTTTCTAATTTCTCCATTCTTGTTTCAATAGATTTGGCTGTTTTTTGAAGCTTTTTTTGCTTGTTTGCATAATAAGGCTTTGCAATTTTAGGCCCCGAGGATTTCAGCTTTGGAGATGGCTTTGTCGCTTTGTCGGCTTTTTTCATTTTCTTTTGCAGTGCATGTTCTAACTGTTTTTTCTTTTGGGTATACACCTCGTACGCCTCCACGTGCTGGCGATGTTCGAGTTCTTTTTGCCGGGCAAAATCGCTGTAGTTGCCTTTGTATAGTTTGAGCTTCCCATCTTCCAATTCCCAAATGTCTGTACATAACGCATCTAAAAAAGCACGGTCATGCGAGACGACAATCAGAGCACCTTGATGATGACGAAGCTTTTCTTCTAGCCACTCAATATGCTCCGTATCTAAATGAGTCGTCGGTTCATCGGCTAATAAAAGGGCAGAAGGCCGGCTTAAAGCTCTCTCAATATAAGCTTGAGTCATCTCTCCGCCACTTTGTCTGCCATCTCCTGTCTTTAGTTGAGGAAGCAGCGTACAAGTTGTAGTGTGTGCAAATGTGCCGCTGTCTGGTTTTTCCCTACCCGCCAGTACATGGAGCAATGTCGTTTTCCCACTGCCATTTGTCCCTACAAGGCCGATTCGGTCCCCTTGATGAATGGCAAGCTCCTCTATATCAAATAACAAACGATCCTTTCGAAATACTTTTAATTGGTGGGCTCTCAGTAACATCCAACCCTCTCCTTTCGTATCAGGAGACATGAAAAAGCCTCCCATTCTCAGAATAGGAGGCAAAATGGTGTACAAAAATAAGCGTATCGATACAGAATGACATGCGGTTCATCAAATGAGCACACATATCCCCCGTATCCATCACTTCAATCTTTGATTCCCAAGCTGTACCATCCTATTCCGAAGCTAAAAAATGAAAACGCAGCAAACATAGCAACACATATCGTTTGCTCACTGCCTTCGTTCTTTCATTTTGCTTACAGGTCATAGGATTAGTACTTCATTGCATTGGGTCACCCTTCCGTCGTTTATTACGTATACGATAAAAGATTGGTTATTTTTTGTCAAGTGGGTTTCCTATTAAGACAGGCTGGCCAACTTGAGTAAACACCTTACCTATTGCATCTGTTTCGCTTGCATAAACTGATCAATGACACGTAATGCTTTTTCTGTTCCACCTGCTGTTTGGAAACTTTCTTCAATCTTTTCAATCCCAGCACGGTATGTGTCACTTCCGAGTACACTCTCTACAGTATCTCTCAACTGCCTTGCTGTCAGCTGGTCTTTATCGAGTGCACGAGCAGCAGAGAGATCCGTCAGTCTTTTTGCCACCATCGGCTGATCTTTGTCAACCGGGATGACAACCATTGGAACATGATAATGAATACCTTCATTGACACTGTTCATCCCGCCGTGGGTTACAAACACATCTGTCAGTTCAAGGACTTCAAGCTGCGGCACATAAGGCTCGATGAGAAAATGAGATGGCGCTTCTTTTAGGAGAGACATGTCGATTTTTTCACCAGTTGCGAGAATCACTTTTCCATCAAAGTCGGCAAAGGCATCAATACACATATTAAAGAATGCTTCAGTATCTCCAAGAACCGTTCCCATTGAAATAAAGACAACCTTCTCCCGCTCAAGCGCTTCTAATGGGAAATCGTGCTGGTCAGCACGTTTTAGAAAACTCGGTCCAATGAAAACAAACGAATCATCCAATGCATCAACAGACGGCTGAAAATATTCACTTGTATACACCATATTCAGTTCGCCGCGGTTTTTCATGAATTGCATCAAATGCTTTGGCTGAACGCCAAAACGTTCATGTATTTCTTCTAACAGATGAGCCGCCTTCTCATCTTTTCTGTATAGAGGTGTATCAAAATGCGCCTCCTGCAGCACAAAAGAAGGATTCGAACCGACGCCTGGAATCTGTAAGTAATCCCGCACAAGCTCACCTGCTCCAAACATATCAAAATAGACCAAATCAAATGAATGCTGTTGAGAAAGAGTTTCCACCACTTCTAAAATGTCTAATGACGTTTGTAGCATGGCATGAAAAAATGGCTGCATGGACTCCAAATCGTCTTCTTCCACGCTTAATGTCCGAATATAATCTGGATGTATATGTATGTGAGCGCCTAAGCGTTTGATCCGTTTTTGATAATGTTCAGTTGTGACCACATGCACTTCATCACCTCGATCAACAAATGCTCTTATCATCCCTAACATTGGGTTCACATGTCCTTCAGCTGGGAACGTAATCATTAAAACCTTCGCCACAAGAATCCTCTCCTTATTGTCAATTCCCTTCCATGTTAATCTTATACAGTGATCAGGCTCAACAAATACGCCTGAAAAGGGGATAAATGAGTCTTAGGGCTAGTATTTTTAAGAGGATAGCAGAAAAAAAGACAAAGCCTCCTTTTTAAGTGCTTTGTCTTTTTTCTATTAATTTTTGAGCAGCATTTGTTTAAACGCAGCAGACTGTTTTTCAATTGAGATTGGATCAGCATAGATAAATTCTTTGATTGAATAGGTTAGAACATGTCCTTGTTTTACTGCTTTATTCTTCTTCCATACACCGCTACCTGTGATATCAGAATTAGGTGCTTTTCCATCCTTTGTTGGTACAAGTAAATAGTCACCTGTATACTCGTTCATCTCTTCTAATGAAATACCGAGATACCCTTCTTTTGGTAGAGCTTTCTCTGCTTTTTCAGGCAAACTGAATCCATACCCTTGATAGATAACCTCTCCTCCACGACCAAAGTCTGTACCAAATAAGTACACCTGCTTAGGCTGCACATCCATAATGGAGAACGTCTTGTCTTCACCAATTTTTGCTTTGACCTCTTTGCCGTCTTTTTTCAGCTGCTCGTCCATTTCTTGTATTTGTTTTTTGGCTAACGATTCTTTTCCAAGAATCTTTCCGATTTCAATATGCATCTCTTTAAAGCTATGTTCACTTGTTGTGAAAGTAATTGTTTTTGCGATCTTTTTATATTTTTCAACTTGATCATTTTGTGAATACGCAATAATGAGATCAGGTTTCAGTTTGGCGATTGCCTCCACATTTTCTATCGGCACCCTCTTCACACCTGTTTCATCTAAAAAGGATGATTTAGGATAAACATCTGTCATGCCAACAGGTGTCACACCTAACTTTTTAAAATTTCCAAGCTGTGCTGTTAACACAACAATTCGTTTCGGTTTGTCTGGAATGGTGATCTTTTCACCCGTTTCAGTTGTATATGTACGAGTATTTGATTCTTGTTCTTTATTGTCTTTCTGCCCGCAAGCCACCAACAATACTGCCAGCAGACTCATAAGCCAAATCATTTTTTTCACTTACGAAACCACCTTTAATTGAGAATGATTATTAATTATAACATAAGCAGTGTGGTTTAGATGTAAAGTTTTAGCAGTGAACGCCACATACAAAAAACCCTCTTCTGATGGAGAGGGTTCGAGAAACCTTTTTCAATTGTGAACTAGGTTGGATGCACACGCTGAGAATCTATAAAACCCCGACACGATAGATGTTATTACAGGATATTATGAAAGCAAAACACCCTTTAGTCGAAGAACATCATTCAAACATTAAAATTTTGGGGTCTTGATTGTAACAGTGAACAAGCATAGCATGTAATTGTCCCCTATGATGATAAACATGTGCTAATATCTCTAACAACCATTCATACCTTGTATATGTCACACCCCAATAGGAAGTGGTACGAGACAGTAGTTCTGTGTCCGATAATTTCATATAATTATTTTTTAATGAATGGAAATTAGTCATTAAGCCTTTTTCTATCGACTTTACAGTTTTATATGATACATTAGCATAAAATGTTGCCATCTCTTCTTGGGTCGCCTCATTTGCAATACGCCAGTCAGCTTCACAAATGATCGCAATGTGTTCCAGCAACTCTCCGATAGACTGCTTATGAGGTGTTGGTCTTTTTTGTAAATCAGCTTCTTCTAATTGACTTACTATTTTTATCAATGTTTTAACAGCTACTTCAATTTGATGTAAAACACTTTCACAATTCATTAGTGCCTCCTTATGAATGAATTTTGCCCTTTTCGTTGAACAAGCTTTTAGAATATTGATGAACTGACTTTATACTCCAATAATAGATTAAGTTTACTTGATTACCTATCATCAAGAAAATTTGTCTTTTTAACAATATTAATCTGTGTTTTTCGATACAAAATGAACGCGCTAATACATAGTGAAGTTCCTCTCAATTCACTCACACAATACCACTCATAAAAAAACAAAAAAACCCTTTATTTCAAAGGGTTTTCAAGTTCTTTCATAAATAATCCATCGGATACTCAAGACGCGCTCGGAGGGATTCGAACCCCCGGCAGACGTGGTACCGGAAACCACCGCTCTATCCAACTGAGCTACGAGCGCACGATATGTTTTTTGAACGTCAGCATATCAAATTATAAGGGAAATGCTGCAAGAAAGCAATGATTAATCGCTATCCCTGTCGATGCATTTTCTTCATTCCCATACATATACTCATATGATGGTTTGAAGTGGAAGAGTTTTGGGGAAAATGGATAGGGGTATTTGATTTTAGGTCAGCATTTTGTTTGACCTTTATTGACCAAAAATGTATCATTGAATTACATACTTACCTAAAAGGTGAAGGAGGAACATTATGAATTTAATACCTACAGTCATTGAGCAAACAAATCGTGGGGAAAGAGCTTACGACATTTATTCTCGTCTTTTAAAAGACCGTATTATCATGCTTGGTTCTGCGATCGATGACAATGTTGCCAACTCCATCGTATCACAGCTTCTCTTCTTAGAAGCCGAGGATCCAGAAAAAGATATCTCTATCTACATTAACAGCCCTGGCGGTTCGATCACAGCTGGTATGGCCATTTACGATACGATGCAATTTATTAAACCAAAGGTATCAACTATTTGTATTGGTATGGCTGCATCTATGGGTGCGTTCCTGCTTGCTGCTGGTGAAAAAGGTAAGCGTTATGCCCTTCCAAATAGTGAAGTGATGATTCACCAACCACTAGGTGGTGCGCAAGGTCAAGCAACAGAAATTGAAATTGCGGCAAAACGAATCCTTTCTTTACGCGATAAACTGAACCAAGTACTTGCTGAACGTACTGGTCAGCCAATTGAAGTCATTGAGCGCGATACAGATCGTGACAACTTCAAAACAGCGGAAGAAGCACTTCAATACGGACTCATTGACAAAGTCTTGACCCGTAATTCAGAAGAACAAAAATAATCACAAAACAAACCGTCTGCTCTTTGAACAGGCGGTTTTTTGTTATGCATCTGTTTTAAGACAGCTCCGTCCATTTCTGCTGAAGAGACGGTGTTTGATAGGAAGCCATCTGTGAAATCAATTCTTCCGGTTCTCCAGAGGCATGCAGCAATTGAAGGTGTGATTCATTCGAAAAACCTTCCTGTACACTGAACGTCACCATGTCGAGGAGCGGTTTGAAATACTGATTCACTTGATACAATCCGATTGGCTTTTGATGGATGCCAATTTGCGCCCAGCATAGCACCTCAAATAATTCTTCATATGTACCAAAACCACCTGGCATGGCAATAAACCCATCGGCCAGCTCGCTCATTTTCGCTTTTCGTTCATGCATTCCTTTGACTTCAATGAGTTCAGTGAGCTCTTGATGCACAACCTCTCCTCTAAAAAGCCCTTTTGGCATGACTCCGATCACTTGCCCGCCGTTTTTTAATACCTCATCCGCTATAGCGCCCATTAAGCCAATTCGTGAGCCACCGTATACAAGACGGATTCCTTGCTCTGCCATATAAGCCCCTAGCTCGACAGCTTTTTGTTTGTAGATGTCATTCACACCTGGATTCGAACCAGCAAACACACAAATCGTTTTCATCAAAACAGCTCCATCTCTCTCTATGATTTCTTCACCCACTCATTCTACTATAATTCATTGTAAAGAAACAGCCACTCCATCTATATATAGTGTAAAATCAGAAGGTGAACACCATATAAGGAGCTGTATAAAGAGAATGCAAACAACTGAAATGGAAAAATGGATCAAAGATTTCTACAAAATGAGAAATTGGACAGAATACGGGCCGTTTATCAGGTTAGGTTTCCTGATGGAAGAAACAGGAGAACTCGCTCGTGCAGTCAGGGCGGTCGAAATTGGACGCGATCGACCTGATGAGAAAACACAGGAGGACGCCGCGTTAAGAAAGGACCTTATTGAAGAAATGGGAGATGTCTTAGGAAATCTACTAGTTCTAGCTGATCTCTATGATGTAACAGTAGAAGAGATCTTCTCTTCCCATCAACAGAAACTCACACAACGGTTTTCTAGTGAAAAAGAGCAGGTAAAAAGCACGTGACCGACATGTCACGTGCTTTTTTTAGCCTTTTATAGCTGCTGTGGTGAAATATCATCCGTTCGTTCAAAGAAATGCTGCTTTCCAATGTGATGGAAAAAACCGGTACGATGCAAAAGCTCTTTTGGCTGTGATTGAAGCCCTACAATCATCAATTTTCCATTGTGATGCTTTAATCGATTGGAAATGTTCATCAGAACCGCTTCTGCTGAGGTGTCCATATAATTCACTTTGTTCATAAGCAAAATGAGTGTTTTCGGCTTTGTCTGAACATGATCCAAAATCGAATTTTCCAATGAATCGGTTGTACCGAAAAAGAGTGGCCCTTCAATCGAATACATACTAATCCCTTTCTGATCGGTCTCCCTTTCTAAGGCAGCCGCCGTTTCGATTTGAGGAACAGCGACATTTGTGTGGATATTCGTTGTCTGGCTCATTTTTTTGATAAAGGCGATAAACGCTAAAATGAGACCTGCAGTCACCCCAATAATCAAATCACCGATGACCGTTAGCAGGAAGGTCACGACAAGCACAAGGGAATCCGCATTTTTGACTTTGACAATATTGATAAACTCTTTTTTCTCACTCATATTCCACGCCACAAACATCAAAATCGGTGCCATGGCAGCAAGCGGAATCATCGATGCATATGGTGCAAATAACATTAAGATGAGCAAGACGACGACACCATGCACGACTCCTGAAATGGGGCTCGCTCCACCATTTTTAATGTTTGTTGCCGTACGAGCAATCGCTCCAGTCGCTGGGATCCCTCCGAAAAGCGGTGCCGCCATATTGGCAATTCCTTGCCCGACAAGCTCCTTGTTGCTGTCATGCTTTGAGCCTTTCATATTATCAGCAACCATAGCTGACAAGATGGACTCCACGCCGCCCAAAAGCGCAATGACAATAGCCGGCGGCAGCAAATAAATCATTTTTTCAATCGTTAATTCAGGAAAAGCGAAAGTTGGCAGTTGACGAGGGATTTCGCCATATGCAGAGCCGATGGTTTCAACTTGTCCTTGAAAAAAGAGAACAGCTATAAATGTTGAAACGAGTAGACCTAATAGAGCACCAGGTATTTTGGGAATGTATTTTTGTGCCGCCAAAATCACGATGAGCCCAACAATCGCTGTGAGAATGGCGAGACTGTTTGCGGTACCAAGATGGACCACGATCTCTCTCATATTGAGGAAAAAGCTTTCATGCTTTTCAACACCCTTTAATCCGAGGAAGTTGGCAATCTGTCCTGAAAAAATAATGACAGCAATGCCAGCAGTAAAGCCGATGATAACCGGACGAGGAATAAATTTCATGAGCTTTCCTAGTTTGAATATTCCGAATAAGACAAGCATACAGCCTGCCATAAAACCAGCAATGAGCAAGTTTTCGATACCGTACTGGCTGACGATCCCGAATAAAATTGGAACAAATGCCCCGGTCGGTCCGCCGATCTGATACTTTGAACCACCAAACAATGAAATCAAAATGCCGGCAACGATGACTGTGTATAATCCGTATTCTGGTCCGACACCAGATGCAATGGCAAAAGCCATGCCTAAAGGAATTGCCACAACGCCCACGACAAGCCCAGCGATTAAATCGCGTCTAAACTTTGATGAATCATAACCTTCAAATCTTCCATAAAAACGCATGGTATGTGTTGGCCTCCTTCAAGTATGTGTAGATGATTTAGGTATATTGCGGGTCGATCTGTTTATCTTTTATAACGACATCCAGCTTTCCTGTTGCCGGATGAATCACTAGTCCATGAACAGCTACATCACTTGGCATGAGCGGGTGCTCTTTGACTAATTTCACACTTTGGGATACGCTCTCTTCCACTGAATCAAAGCCTGTCAGCCAGCCCTTTAAATCGACACCTGCGCTTTTCACAATGCTCAAACACTTTTCCTCAATTCCCCTTGCTTTTGCCTTTTCAAGTAAAGGGTCTGCCGCAAGGCCTGCCATTCCGCATTCATGATGTCCGACAATGCATACTTCCTCTGCTTTCAGCTCATAAATGGCTAGTAAAATACTCCGCATGACACTGCCAAATGGATGTGTGACGATGGCTCCTGCATTTTTAATGATCTTCGCATCACCGTTACGAAGCCCCATGGATTGGGGTAATAATTCCAACAGGCGTGTGTCCATACAAGTTAATATAACCAATTTCTTCTCAGGAAATTTTCCCGCCTTGAAAGGCTCATACTGTCTCTCTTTCACAAAATCTGCATTGTGCTGAAGAATCTGTTCTAATGTTGAATCCATCCTGTCATCTCCTATCTTTTTTAAGTGATTGTAACGCCTTACCTGGCCTCCTTTTCCCTTGTGTGTTCTCAAGCATAGAGAAGAAAAATGATAGAAAAAAAAGAAAAAAATGAGAAAACGATGAGAGAATATGTAATCATTTTCTCTATTTTGCTCTTTGTTCCGCTTCAGCACAGGGCAGAGGCGGCTTTTGCTTACAAACGATGGCTTTCATTTCACCAAAAGACGATGAAATGGTTTAGTAGAAAATGACCATCCCGTTTAATACACTGCAAATATAATAAATTTTCTATCAAAAAGTCTCGATCTTTTTTCCAATTTGTCAGATTATCTCTCGAAACATCTAGCGTTTTTCTATGACTCATCTACTAATCACTCGTTTTTCTACATCGTAAAAAGACATCAGAGGGCCATGTCATTTACTCTTTCACTATAAAAATCTCTCCTTTTCCGTTATTTCAGTATATTAAATATTGAGTAGCTCATATTCAAACGTGTACTGCCAAAATGGTTGCTTTATAATAAAAAGAGAAAGATGACCATGTGAAAGGAGCGAGTTGATGATGAAACCACATATTTTTGTCGCCAAACCCTTACCTGCCGCTTTTGAAGACATGCTAAAGGAACATTGTACATACGAGGTATGGCAGTCAAAGGACCCGATCCCAAGAGATCTATTATTTGAGAAGCTGCAGAAGGCTGATGGCCTTTTAACATCAGGTACGAAAATTGATCAAGATTTATTAGATCATGCACCTCAACTCCAAGTGGTAAGCAATAATTCAGTCGGCTATGACAATTTTGATCTAGAAGCCATGAGACAAAGAGGCGTGATTGGTACGCACACGCCTTATACACTCGATCATACCGTTGCTGATCTTGCCTTTTCTCTCATTCTCTCTTCTGCGAGGAGAATTGCCGAGCTTGATCGTTTTATCCGCGAGGGAAAATGGACAAAATTTGTTCAAGAAGAAGACATATTCGGCATTGATGTCCATCATCAAACGCTTGGGATCATTGGGATGGGACGAATCGGTGAGCAAGTAGCCAAACGAGCCGCTCATGGTTTTGATATGAACGTCCTCTATCACAACCGGAGCCGGAACGAGAAAGCCGAATCGGCATATGGCGCTGTATATTGCGCACTGGATGACTTGCTGAAGCAAGCTGATATCATTGTGTTAATCACACCACTGACGGATGAGACGTACCATATGATAGGAGAGCGGGAATTGAAATTAATGAAGCCGACAGCTTTATTCGTGAACATCTCCCGCGGAAAAACCGTCGATGAGAAAAGCCTCATTCAAGCACTGCAGGAAGGGTGGATTAAAGGAGCTGGTCTGGATGTGTATGAGCAAGAACCGCTTCAGGAAGATCATCCTTTCAAAGAGATGGACAATGTCACGCTTGCCCCGCATATCGGTTCCGCTACTGAAACGACAAGAGACCTTATGCTGAAACGAGCCATTCATAATGTGCTTCATGGAATTGATGGCAAAGCCCCTGTTGATATTGTGAAGGAGCTTGCCTCATCTTAATTGAAAAAAGGCGCAGGAAACTGCGTCTTTTTGTTTACGTCATCTAGAAACAGTAGGTCAAAAAGCCTCATTTTTTCCAATCTCCTGATTCTTTACATTCTCTTCATATGCCGGTGCTATAATATGAGGTAGACAAGCATCAAGAGGACGGCATCCCATTTCCTTTTGAGGAGGATCAAGATGAAAAAAATAAGTTCGATTTTTACTCTGTTCGCTCTGATTGCTGCCATTCTGTTTTCTGGATTTATCCCGCAGCAAGTCCATGCAGAAACACCACTTACACCAACAGCCACAAATGAGACTGCTTCCGTACAGCTTGCACCAGACCTTCGTACCCTTGCCGTCATTAATACCTTTGATGGTGTAGCAGATTACTTAATCCGCTATAAACGACTACCTGATAATTACATCACCAAATCACAAGCGAGCGCCCTCGGATGGGTGGCATCAAAAGGAAATTTAGCTGAAGTCGCGCCAGGCAAAAGCATCGGTGGAGACGTATTCTCTAATCGGGAGGGACGCCTTCCATCCGCTAGTGGCCGTACATGGCGTGAAGCCGACATCAACTACGTCTCCGGTTTCCGTAATGCTGACCGCCTAGTATACTCAAGTGACTGGCTCATTTATAAAACAACCGATCACTATGCGACATTTACGAGGATTCGTTAATCAATGAAAAAGACAGCCCTAAGTCAAAAGGGCTGTCTTTTTTCATATTGTTTACGGAAGCAGTTTTTGTACGTACTCCTCAAACGGTTGTGAGAGTGATTTCTTCGATACTTCTTCCTGTTCATGTATCGTGACATGATCCTCTGTCACGATCACACGACCTGTTGGTGTCAGTTTGGATGCAAGCAGCCTTTTGTTAAAAGGAGAGGCTTCATTTTCATAAATCTCATGCCGCAATTGCACAAGTGTATCTTCACCGACTTCTTTTAATGTGAAAGCATAACCTGTTTCAGCACCTGCTCCCCTATCCAATTGGAGTAGATGGGTTCCTTTTTCTGTTTCCTCTGCGTTCACGCGAAAACGAAGGGACGGTGCTTCCACCCATTCACCTGTAAAAGGGACGGGCTGAAGGGGTAAATTCACACCAAATCCTGCATCAATGAGGTAGCGCTCATGATGATGTTGAAGGACGATGGCTACATGCGTCCCATCCAGTGCCCACTTCTCTGCTTCTTTGTTATATACGGTCCCTTGAACGAGCTTTACGGCGAGACCTGCCTCTTTTAAGACATAATATAAGAGCGGATTGAGGTCATAGCAAAGCCCACCTCTGCTGCCTTCCAGAAGATGATGCTTCAAACCTTCTTGATCCAAAGCATAGGCGTGTTTACCCACCACAGATCTATTTTCAAAAGGAAAGGTATAAGCCATCTTCCTTAGTAAATCCGGTAATTGATCAAACGTAATGGACGCGGCTTCGTATCCAATTTTCTGTAAAAAGGCTGATTGAATCACAACTTTCCCTCCTAAAAAAACTGAGCCCTTGAAAGAGACTCAGTTTTCTTGATTGATAAAATCCGTTAACGCCTCGATGGCTTCTTGTTCATCTGCTCCATCAGCTATTAGTTTGACGGTGACCCCAGAGCTGATCGCAAGACTCATCAGTCCCATAATACTCTTCGCATTGACCTTTTTCCCATCTTTCTCTAGAAAAATATCAGCACCAAAACGATTGGCTTCTTGAACGAACAAAGCAGCCGGACGTGCCTGCAAACCCGTTTTCAGCTGAATTGTGACCGTTTTTTCCACCATATGATCTGCCTCCCTTTTTTATTTCCCTATTTGAGTGTAACAGCTTGTCCGTTTCTTAATTGTTCTGCAATTTGATCTAGCTTTCTTAAACGGTGATTAATGCCTGATTTGCTGATCTTGCCGCTTTCCACCATTTCGCCAAGTTCCTTTAATGTGACTTCTTGGTAGTCAATACGCAGTTGCGCAATTTCACGCAGCTTATCTGGCAGGGCGTCTAGTCCAATCTTTTCGTCAATGAATTGAATATTTTCAACCTGGCGCAGTGAGGCACCGATCGTTTTATTCAAGTTTGCTGTTTCACAATTGACGAGCCGGTTCACTGAATTCCTCATATCTCGGACGATGCGCACGTCTTCAAAACGAAGCAATGAGTTATGAGCACCCACAACACTTAAGAATTCCGTAATTTTCTCCGCTTCCTTCATGTATGTGATAAAGCCTTTTTTGCGTTCAAGTGTTTTACTGTTAAGATGGAATTGATTCATGAGCTCACAAAGGGCATCATTATGTTCTTTGTATAGTGAAAAAATCTCAAGGTGATACGAAGAGGTTTCTGGATTATTCACAGAACCTCCTGCTAAAAAAGCACCTCTCATATAGGAACGCTTGCAGCATCTTTTCTTCACAAGTTCTTCTGAAATGTTGCGTTCAAATACAAATTGTTCACCTAATATCTTTAGGTCCTCTAAAATGGTTTTCGCTCGTTCTACCAGTCTGACAATATACACATTATTCTTTTTTAATCTCATTTTTTTACGAACGAGCAGCTCGACAGTCACATCGTATTTCTTTTTCAAAAGGGTATAAATACGTCTTGCAATGGCTGCGTTCTCTGTCTGTATATCTAAAATCAATTTTCGATTAGAAAAAGATAATGAACCGTTCATACGGATGAGGGCAGAAAGCTCTGCTTTTGTGCAGCAGTCCTTCACTTCCAGATTAGTCAGCTCTTTTTTTGTTTCGGATGCAAATGACATCCTTGCCACCCCCATTCCTATTTTTTCTGATGCAGCAAATCGACAAGCAGCGCAGCTACTTTCAACGTATCATGACGAATCACATGCTGGTCATATGTAATGATTTCCCCAGGGATGACTTCTAGTCCCATGGCTTTGAGTACATCTGTGTCGAATTGTACAGGCTGCGCCTGTTCTTCTGCATATTTTGCTTTGATTTCTTCTGGAATTTCTTTATTGTTCACAAATATCGTATCGATAAATGGTCGGTCCATATGATCGTTTAGTGCCTGCACATGATCAGCTGCACTGTAGGAAAGCGTTTCCCCTGGCTGTGTCATGACATTGCAAATATAGACTTTTTTCGCCTTAGAACGAATGACTTCTTCGCCAATATGCGGTACAAGCAAGTTTGGCAAGATACTTGTATACAAGCTGCCAGGTCCAAGGACGATCAAGTCGGCTTCACGAATGACTTGAATCGATTCTGGGAGCGGCTCAATCGTATCGGGTGTGAGGAACACTCGTTTAATTCGCTCACCATAGGTTGGGATTTTTGATTCTCCTGTTACCACTTGCCCGTTTTCTAATTCCGCATGAAGAACAACACTTGAATTCGCTGCTGGCAATACTTTTCCTCTCACATTTAAGACCTTGCTCATTTCTGTGACGGCATGAAAAAAATCACCGGTTATATTCGTCATAGCCGCAAGAATGAGATTGCCGAGAGAGTGGCCTGTTAAGTCATTCCCTTTATTAAAACGGTGCTGAAATAAATCTTCTACAAGCGGTTCGACATCAGAGAGTGCCGCAAGTACATTTCGAATATCGCCTGGAGGCGGAATATTCAAATCATGTCGCAGTCTGCCTGAGCTGCCTCCATCATCAGCTACCGTCACAATGGCGGTAATGTCCACTGGCTTTGTCTTTAATCCTCTAAGTAAAACAGATAAGCCAGTGCCTCCGCCAAGAATGACAACCTTTGGTAATGTCGTCATCTATTTTCTGCTTCTCTTTTCAATGTCCCGGTGAGTGACATGTGTATAGTAGTCATTTTTAAAATACTCCGATAAGTAGTTCGCTAGCGTCACTGATCGATGCTGTCCGCCTGTACAGCCAATAGCGATCACCAGCTGACTTTTCCCTTCTCGTTTATAGGACGGAAGCATAAAACTGAGAAGGTCAATTAATTTCTCTGTGAATTTTTGTGTCTCGCTCCATTTCATTACATAGGAGCGTACTTCTTCATCGTTTCCAGTCTGTGGACGCATGCTCTCAATATAGTAAGGATTCGGCAGAAATCTCACATCAAATACAAGATCAGCATCAATCGGCAGACCGTATTTAAAACCGAAGGACATCACATTCACTGTAAACACCTGCCCTTGGCTCGTGGCAAAGTGTGCGACAATTTTTTCTCGAAGCTGTTTGGGTTTTAAATCCGATGTATCAAAAATCATTTGAGCCCGGCCTTTTAACTCTTCTAACAGATCGCGTTCCATCTCAATTCCTTCGAGCGGCAAACCTGTTGTCGCAAGGGGATGAGAACGTCTCGTTTCTTTATATCTTGAGACTAGCACCTTATCGTTTGCATCTAAAAATAGAATCCTTGGTGTGATCCAGCCGATATCACTCATCTCATCTAAGGCAGCAATTAAGCTATCAAAGAATTCGCGTCCGCGCAAATCCATCACAAGGGCCACCTTGCTCATCTTTGAATTCGATTCCTTCATGAGCTCTAGAAACTTCGGTAAAAGTGATGGCGGTAAGTTATCCACACAAAAGTAACCTAAGTCTTCAAAGCTTTGGATGGCAACGGTTTTCCCCGCACCTGACATCCCTGTAATAATCACAAGCTGAATATCATCTTGTTTGTGCGTATTCATGCCTGCTCCCTCTCCTTCTTTATGAAAACGGTTCATTTATTAGTCTCCTTGAGGATCTAATCGATAAGCAATCAGCTCAAAATCTGGTGTATACGTAAAAGTGCCGTGGAGAAGTCCTTTCCCTTTCAACATGAAGTCAAGAATATGGGAATCTCCTGGAGCCATCGGCAAGCTGGGCACATCTTTTACATCATGCCATTTTAAAATGCCTTCCTCCGACTCTGATACGTTTTTTCCTGTAAAGGAATCTGCCATAAAGGTGAACATCATCCACTCTTGAACGATTTGATCGCCTTCTTTTATGATAAAGGTAAACACGCCTTTTAGCTGCGGATTTAAAATATAAATGCCTGTTTCTTCTCTAAATTCTCGAACGACTGAATCCTTGACCGATTCTCCGCTCTCCATTTTGCCGCCAGGTGCTACCCACCAGCCTCGTCTTGGCTTTTGCAGCAAGAGAACTTGATCTTCGTGATGCAGCACACAATTGGTTACTCGTTGCATCAGCTGTCACCTACTCTTTTATGTCTTTTTCTTATTATACAGGTTCATCATGACTCCCACAATGAACATGCCCGTTCTTCACTGAAAACAGACAGGTTTTCGTATGAATATGGTGACGGGCACTTTATCTATTCTTTATTTTACAACATCTAACGGTTCTCCATGCGTCATTTGTGAACATCTCGTGAATTTCTGATTTTAAGCAAAAAAAAGGACACGGATTCACATCCGTGCCAAACATGTATTCCTTATAAAAGGGGGTCAATTACTAGTTTCATCATAACGGATAATTGTTTCACCCGTGTTACATTCCAGTTAAAAGCCCGTGACGCAATATTAAGGATTTACGACAGCTGTTTATTTCATTGCTTTTAGCTTTTCAGCAAGCTCTTCTACATAATGCTGTGCACTCTGTGCTGCAATACTTCCATCACCTGTTGCTGTGACGATTTGACGAAGTGTTTTCTCACGAATGTCTCCAGCTGCGAAGATTCCTTCAACTTTTGTTTCCATTCTTTCGTTCGTCTCAATGTAACCCTCTGCATTTGTAATCCCTAGATTTTCAAATGGTTTAGACAGCGGCAGCATACCGATGTAGATAAAGACGCCATCTGTTTTGAAGTCTTCTTCCTCACCTGTCACGGTATCAATTAATGTCACACTGCCGACTTTCCCGTTCTCTTCATTGATTTCTTTGACGGTTTTGTTCCACATAAAGTCGATTTTTTCATTATCAAATGCACGTGCTTGTAAGATGCTTTGGGCACGCAGTTTGTCGCGTCTATGGACAATAGTGACTTTAGATGCAAAGCGAGTGAGGTAAACACCCTCTTCTACTGCTGAGTCTCCTCCGCCAATCACGACAAGCTCTTTGTTTTTAAAGAAGGCTCCATCACATACCGCGCAGTATGATACGCCGCGGCCGCCAAGTTCTTTTTCGCCTGGTGCACCGATTTTTTTGTATTCAGCACCTGCCGCAATAATGACAGAGCGTCCTTTGTATTCTTTGGAACCAGCTTTGACGATTTTGTACTCTTCACCATCTACAATTTCTTTAATATCGCCATACGCATACTCGGCACCGAATTTCTTTGCATGCTCAAACATTTTATTTGAAAGTTCCGGCCCTAAGATGCTTTCAAAGCCCGGATAGTTCTCGACATCTTCCGTATTCGCCATTTGGCCGCCTGGAATTCCTCTTTCAATCATCAGTGTTGAAAGATTTCCCCGTGATGTATAAACAGCGGCTGTCATTCCGGCAGGACCCGCTCCAATGATGATCGTATCGTAGATTTTTTCTTCTGACACAACTGTCACTCCCTCTTCAATTGCTGCTAGCATTTCTTATTAGAATGCCCTTGGGTGATGCTTCCATTCATGACAGAGAGCATCATTTCCACTCTTAGCTTTTATTCCTTACCCATATCCTATTAAATCTGCGGGTAATAAGCGAATCATTTGCTCATATCTTCAAAAAAAGAAAAAGCTTCCTTAAACTGCTGTTTAAGGAAGCCTGTTTACGGTTATATAGTAAGTAATGATTTATTCAACGACTCTTCTTACAACGCCATTGAATGCTTTTTTCCAGTAAACGTTGCTCATAGAGTCAACTGAAACACCGCGAGAGCTATTATCGTTCAAGAATGTACCGTTTCCTAAGTAAATACCAACGTGTCCATTTACTTTATACGTATCAAAGAACACAAGGTCTCCGCGTTTCATGTCAGATGCACTTACAGCTCTTCCTTTACCTACAAGCGTATCTGTTGTTGTACCGCCAACTGGTCCAAGGTTGATGCCTGCTGATGCAAATGCCCAGCGAACGAATGAAGAACAGTCAAAACGACGTGCGTCAATATCGGCTTGTGATCTGCCGCCGCCCCATTTATATGGAGATTGTCCTACAATCGTAGAACCTGTGCTGATTGCACCTTCGATTCCGCCTACATTATTGCTGACAGGTGATCCACCGCCAGAAGATGGCTTTTTGCTTGGTGAACTGCTGCTATTGTTATTTGAAGATCCACTGTTATTTGAAGAAGAACCGCTGTCGTTATTAGAGCTGTTGTCTTCAGCTTGAACACTAGCTTGACGCTGCTGTTGTCTTTGTGCTTTTTCTTCTTTTGCTTTTTGAGCAGCTTCTCTTGCTTCTTTTTCAGCTTGTTTTTGAGCAGCGATTGTTGCGTCTTTTTCAGATGCAATGCTGTTTGCCTCAGTGTTTAACTCGCTGATTTGAGAAGAGGCACTTCCTTTTTGCTTTTTCACTTGCTTGAATAGCTTGTCTTTCTCATCAAGCTGTTTATTTAAGTCTGTTTGAAGTGTTTCAAGCTTTGCAAGCGTCTTTTGAACATCTTCAAGCTTTGTGTTTAATTCGTTTTCAGACTTTTGTAATTCCGCTTTGTCTCTTTCTTGTTCTTTAATGATTTCGCTGTCTGCGTTGATTAATGTAGATACAGCACCTGCACGGCTGATGAAATCGCTAAAGCTTTTTGCTCCTAGTAATACATCTATGTATTTCGTAGAACCACCGCTTTCTTGAAGCGCACGTACACGCTTTTTCAAGAATTCGTTTCTTTCTTCGATACGTTTTTCTGTATCAGCAATTTCTTTTTTCAGTGCTTTGATTTCTTTTTTTGTTTTTTCGTTTTCTTTTTGTTTTTCTTCGATTTGATCACTTGTTTTTAAAGCTTTTTCGTCAATTTCTTTTAGCTTTAGCGCAAGTGCCTCTTGTTTTGCCTCAAGCTTTGAAAGCTCTTCTTTTTTCTTTTGAAGATTCTTGTTTACCTCTGACTGCTTGCTGTCTAGTTCTTGTTTCTTTTGTTCAAAGTTCTGTGCATTTGCTTCATGAGTAAATGGAATAAATAAACCGCTCGCTCCAATCACCGAAGCTAAACCGAAAGTAATAAACTTTTTCACGTATAGTTCCTCCTTTGACAATTTCCCAAGCGACATGAGAAAGCAGCAAATTCTCTGCGACCAATCTGTGCTTCCTGTGTCTTTCTTCCTGATGATTCAGTCAGATGTTGACCAGATTGTTTCTATCACTAGGTGTTGCATTATGTATAGTAAAATATTTAAATATATGTCTTTGTTTTAATCCACGAGTTTCATTATACATGACACATCGACAAAATGAGCTAATATTTTTATTACATTTATGTTTCAAATAGATGTCGAGATTGTCATACTTCGCCAAATCCTAGCAAATCCCACCTTTTTATCCAAGAAAAAAGCATGACCTTTTCGGCCATGCTGCTGTTATCTGAATCTATTTACCTATTCAAACCATGAACGCACAAATAATATTCTCATATTTTGACAGCGTTTGAACGCTGATCTGAAAAGAAGCTGCGATCTCTTTTTTGCTGACAGCTGATTCTTCTTGTTCATTCATCCATAGATAATAAGAAGCTGCTGCCCATGCAATGGCATTTTTCTTCTCTACGCCTGAAGCGCGTGCTTGCTGAATAATATGGAATAACCAAAAATATGGCATGTGGCTATCAGGCTGCACCGCTTCTTCCAAAGCAGATGCCGCCTGTTTTGCGAAGACCGCATCTTCTGAAAACGATCGTTCTTCCATTTCATCTTCATATAAAAGTAACTCAATAAACTGCTGTTCAAAGGCCGTTTTCGCAGCGCGGGAATCAAGAACAGATTGCAAGACGTCACGTTCACCTTTTTGTTTGCTAACATAGTAGGCAGTGAGTCGTTCCTCAATTGAAACCATTGGCTCAGACTCCTCTGGTTTATCTTGCCACGGCTTGATTTCATCTGCATCAATATCTTCTTCCACCATCTTATCCCAGACGGTTTGCGCCAGCGTTTTGTGGCCCGTATAATAGGCTGCACTTGCCAGCCAGTATAAAAACGTACTATCACCTTGGAAACCTGTTTTATACAAAGAATAAAGCCATTTAAATGCCCATTCAAATTCTCCAACAAGGGCAAATGTTGCGCCAAGCTTATAACGCTGTTCACTTAATATTGGATACACGTGCGTTAATTGCTTCGCTAACAGATTGACCTTTTCTTCTTCTTTTTCATAATGATAGAAAACAAGCTGATTACAAAGGGCATGCAGATTACCGGGATTTTCATGAAGGACCCGGTTCAACATTTCTTTTGCCTGATCGATTTGGCCAGAATAAAAATAGGCCAAAGCGAGATTATTATACGCTGACCAAAACTCTGGATACTCAACAATCATCTGTTCCAGCATCTCGATTGCTTCATCTAGCCTGCCGCTTTCTAGCAAATGGTTGGCTTGATCCTGCTTTACAATCAGATCATCCTGATCATAAGGAAAATCTTCATCAACATCGTCACTCATATCAAGCAGATCGAGGAGATCGTCATTTTCATCTGCAAATTCCCCGTCTTCTTCCAGCGCAGCATAAGCAGTGGCGCATCTATATGCCTCTTGAAACAAACCGAGATTCGCATAATTATTGGCTTTAAAGTAGTGACACTCTGACATATTCTCATCCAAGTGTTCAAGGATAAAATCAAGCAGTTCATTTGATTGTTGGTAATGACCCATTTCAGTATAAATAATGGCAAGCTGCGACAGCATTTCTACATTTTCAGGCTCAAGTACGATGGCCCGCTGTATCAGCTTACTTGCCCTAGACAGATTTCTTTCTCTATATGCTTTTAGACCTTTATGAAAAAAGTAATGCCCATCTTGGAATAGCTGGACGACTTGTGTGTGATTATTTTGAGAAGTGTATTTACTCACCGATACCCTCCATTTCGAACAGTGTACCGTGTGTAGTATAACATACTTCATGAGTCGTCACATAGAACAAAAGGAAAGGAAGGATTTGTTTTTCATTTAAAAGCAAAAAGCCGGGGGTACCCCCAGCTTTTCATTCCCCTTGATGGCGCTTTTTCAATACCTTTAATACATCATCAAGAGGCAGCTGCTGTTCACGTAATAACACAAGAAGGTGATACAGGAGATCTGCTGTTTCCCATTTCAATTCTTCTTGATCACGGTTCTTCGCCGCAATGATAACTTCAGAAGCTTCTTCCCCTACCTTTTTCAGGATTTTGTCGACTCCTTTTTCAAAAAGATAGGTCGTATAAGCTCCTTCTGGCATTTCCATCTGCCGTTTCGCAATGACCTGTTCCAGTTCATTTAAAATGGCAAAGCGGTCTTGTTCTCCCCTTGGCTGTTTCACGCCATCTTCTGAAAAACAGCTATAGCTGCCTGTATGGCAGGCTGGGCCGCTTGGTGTCACTAGAACAAGCAGGGCATCTTGATCACAGTCATAGCGAATAGATGTAACACGCTGGGTGTGTCCAGATGTAGCTCCTTTGTGCCAAAGCTCATTTCTCGATCTGCTAAAAAACCATGTTTCCCCTGTCTCTAATGTTTTTTCATAGGATTCTTGATTCATATACGCCAAAGTAAGAACTTCCTTGCTTTGAGCATCCTGTACAATGGCAGGAATGAGACCTGCATCATTAAAGATTAATTCGTTTGCCTGTTTCATCTTACCTTCACCCCGTGTTCTCTCAAATATGTCTTCACCTCTTGAATAGAGGTTTCTTTATAATGGAAAATAGAGGCTGCGAGTGCGGCATCAGCTTCACCTTTTGTAAAAGCCTCCAGCATATGCTGCGCATTGCCAGCACCTCCTGAAGCAATAACTGGCACTGTGACTGCTTCTGATACAAGCCTCGTCAAACGATGCTCAAATCCCGTTTTCTCACCATCGGCATCCATGCTAGTCAGCAAGATCTCGCCTGCTCCTCTTCGCACGGCTTCTTTCGCCCAGTCACTCACTTCTAAATCCGTTTGACGGCGTCCTCCGTGCGTATAGACCATGTATGCTTTTTTCTCTTCATCGTATTTCGCGTCAATCGCAACAACTATGCACTGTGAACCAAAAAAGTCGGCTCCTTCTGTTATTAGCTCCGGTCTTAAAACAGCCGCTGTGTTCACAGACACCTTGTCTGCCCCCGCTCTTAATATACGCTTCATGTCATCAAGGTGGTTAATCCCGCCACCCACCGTGAATGGGATAGCGAGAGTGGATGCAACTTGTTTCACCACATCCACCATTGTTTTTCGGCCTTCATGAGAGGCAGATATATCAAGAAAGACGAGTTCATCCGCACCTTCCTCGTCATAGATCTGCGCTAATTCGACCGGATCACCAGCATCCTTCAACCCTAGAAATTGGATCCCTTTGACCACACGCCCTTCCTTTACATCAAGACATGGAATGATTCGTTTTGTCATCATATGCTGTCAAGCCCTTCAAACGCTTCTGCTAAAGTAAATTGCTTTGTGTACAGCGCCTTGCCAATGATTGCACCAGACACACCTGTCTGCTTTTGTGCTGATAGCTTTTGCAGATCACCTACTGCACTGACACCACCTGAGGCAATGACTTGTTTGCCAGTTGCTTCTGCTAATCGAACTGTACTTTCCACATTTGGACCAGACAGCATGCCATCCATTTGAATATCAGTGAAAATAAAGACCTCTGCGCCTTCCTTTGCCAGTTCCCTACCGAGTTCCTCCGCCTTCACTTCCGATGTTTCAAGCCACCCTTCAGTCGATACAAAACCGTTTCGTGCATCAATGCCAATGGCGATTTTCTCCCCATATTGCGCCAACATTTTTTTCACAAAAACCGGGTTTGACACCGCTGAACTGCCAAGAATGACTCTCGATACGCCATTGTTTAAATAAAATGCAACATCTTCTTCTGTCCGAATGCCGCCGCCAATTTGGACATTCACATCTAATGAGGAAGCAATCGCCAGCACATGCTCGTGATTCACGCGTTTTCCTGCTTTTGCGCCATCTAAATCAACGAGATGTATCCATTTCGCTCCTTCATTTGCAAACCGTCTCGCCATGTCTAACGGTGAGTCTCCATAAATGGTTTCTTGGTCATAGTCTCCTTGCACAAGTCGTACACATTTGCCATTTCTCATATCAATTGCTGGATATAATGTAAAATCACTCATTTGCTCACCCTCTGTTCGTTTGCTAATTGAATAAACTGTTTCAGCAGTGCCATTCCTGTTGTACTGCTTTTTTCAGGGTGAAACTGCGTTCCAAACACATTCCCCTTTCCAACAATGGCAGGTACTTGAACGCCATAGGGCGCACTTGCCAATAGATCTTCTGGATTCATGCCGCTCACATAATAAGAGTGAACAAAGTATGCAAATCCTTCCGGCACACCGTCAAATAATGGTGACGGCTGATGAAATGTGAGCTCATTCCAGCCCATATGAGGCACCTTCAGCCTTTGTCCATCCTGATCACGATCCTTCAAAAGAACGACACGTCCTTTTAAAAGGCCTAACCCTTTTGTTTTTCCTGCTTCTTCACTTTCTTCAAACAACAACTGCATGCCAAGGCAAATGCCAAATAACAGCTTTCCTTCCTGCACGACTTGGTGGATAAACGCCTCAAGTCCTGTCTGTCTTAACAGCTGCATCGCATCACGAAACGAACCGACGCCTGGCAAAATGTACGCATCTGCCTTTTTCAGCTCCTCTACTTCAGAAGACACGATATAAGACGCTCCTGCTCGTTCCAGTGCTTTTGATACGCTAAACAAATTTCCCATTCCATAGTCAATGACGCCAATCATTAGAGCATCCCCTTTGTCGACGGAATCCCTTTCACACGCGGATCAATGGTTGTTGCTTCATCTAAGGCGCGTGCCATCGCTTTAAAAATGGCTTCAATCATATGGTGGGTATTGGTTCCATAGTGAACGATCACATGAAGATTGATTCGTGCTTCAAGGGCAAATTTCCAAAGAAACTCATGAACCAGCTCCGTATCAAAGGTGCCGACCTTCTGACTCGGGAAATCAGCTCTCATTTCCAAATGAGGACGATTGCTTAAATCAACGACGACTTGGGCAAGTGTTTCATCCATTGGAACAAAACTAGAGCCGTAGCGCTTAATTCCTTTTTTATCCCCGAGCGCTTCTTTAAACATCTGTCCAAGCACGATGCCAATATCTTCTGTTGTGTGGTGATCATCGACATCTGTGTCTCCTTTTGCATCTACAGATAAGTTAAAGTGCCCATGCTTTGTGAATAAGTCGAGCATATGCGTCATAAAAGGGACATCTGTTTGAATATCTGCTTTTCCTTCACCATCAATCTCTAGCGCTAACGAAATGTTCGTTTCATTTGTCTGTCTCGCTGTTTCCGACTGTCTCATTCTGATTCCTCCCGCTTTCTCGCTTCAATCGATCTTGCATGTGCTTCAAGCCCTTCTAATCTTGCAAAAGCCGCAATGCTTTCCCTATGTGTTTCAAAGGCTCCTTTGCTATATGAAATGATGCTCGTTTTCTTTTGGAAATCCGTGACGCCAAGCGGACTGGAGAATCTTGCTGTCCCGTTTGTTGGCAGCACATGGTTCGGTCCTGCGAAGTAATCCCCTACCGGCTCTGGGCTGTAACGCCCTAAGAAAATTGCTCCAGCATGCTTGATTTGACCAAGTAGTGATTCTGGATACGCCGTCAGCACTTCTAAATGCTCTGGGGCTAACTGGTTCACGATATCAACTGCACGATCCAAGGATTCTGTCACGTAAATATGGCCATAGTCTTGAATAGATTGTGCTGCTATTGATTTCCTTGGCAAAGTGTCCAGCTGCGCTTGCACCTCTGCTTGCACTGCTTCAGCCAATCCTTTAGATGGTGTCACCAAAATACTAGATGCCAATGCATCATGCTCTGCCTGTGAAAGCAAATCAGCTGCCACCTCATGTGCGGTTGCCGTTTCATCTGCTAAAACAGCAATTTCACTTGGGCCCGCAATCATATCAATGTCTACTTGACCAAATACTTCCCGTTTGGCAAGTGCTACATAAATGTTTCCTGGACCGGTGATTTTATCAACAGGCTGGATACTGTCCGTTCCATATGCAAGAGCAGCTATCGCCTGAGCACCACCCATTTTGTACATTTCTGAAATGCCCAGCTCCTTCGCTGCTACTAGTACAGCGTCAGACAGACGACCGTCTTTTCCTGGCGGTGTCACAAGAACAATTCGCTCAACGCCGGCTACAAGTGCCGGGATCACATTCATTAAAACAGATGATGGATAGGCGGCCGTTCCGCCTGGGACATATACACCGACCGCATCGAGCGGTGTTACTTTCTGACCTAGCATTGAGCCGTCCTTTTGGTGATAAAACCAAGAGGAGGTTAGCTGACGCTCGTGGTATGTTCGAATATTCCGGATCGCCGTTTGGATGATTTGGATCATCTCCGGGTCCAAACGTTCGTAGGCTTTTGTCTTTTCATCCTCCGTCACAAGTGGCTGTTCAATAGAGACACCGTCAAATTGCTTCGTGAAAGACCGTACGGCTTCGTCACCATTTTTTCTCACTTCTTCGATTATTCGCTGAACAGCCAATCGCTGCTCTTCCGTTCCTGTATCTAGAGAACGCTTGAGTGAGAGAGTGTCTGTCTCACCTTCTTGTATGTAGGTGATGTTCATGATGTTTCCTCCCCTTCTCCTTCGATGATTCTTGCCAGACGCTGCGCCATTTCATCGATTACCGCATCCTTCATTCGATAACTCACAGGATTGACAATAAAACGTGACGTAATGTCACAAATATGTTCCGTTTCGACAAGCCCATTTTCCTTAAGTGTTTGACCGGTGGAGACAATGTCAACAATTCGATCGGCAAGTCCGATGAGCGGTGCTAATTCAATGGAACCATTTAGCTTAATGATCTCCACCTGCTCACCTTGTTCTCTAAAATAAGAAGAAGCGACATTTGGGTACTTTGTGGCCACACGCGGCGCGACACCGCCCCAGCTGGCTCCCGGCAAGCCCGCTACAGCTAAATGACATTTGCTAATGTTTAAATCGAGCACTTCGTACACATCCCTTGCTTCTTCAAGCATGACGTCTTTCCCTGCAATGCCCACATCTGCTACACCGTGCTCTACATATGTCGTCACATCCATTGGCTTCGCTAAAATAAAGCGGAGACTTTCTTCCGGTACATCAATGATTAATTTTCTTGAATCTTCGAATTCCTCCGGCAGCTGATATCCAGCCTGTCTTAATAGCCCTGCTGCTTCTTCAAATATCCGCCCCTTTGGCATTGCCATTGTCAACACTTTACCCATTTTGCTCTTCCTTTCTAGCGCCGATAAAATAAGTCACTTGCTCAAATGCCTTGGTCATGGCATCGATATTTTCAATACCTGCTAAGTCTTGGAGAACAATCCTTTTGCCCTTTGTCCGCTCTTTTTCTGCAAAATCAAATGCTTCAAGCCGCTGTTCTTTACTAAAAATCACAGCCTCTTGGGGCTCATTTATTTCTTTTGCGTCGAGCGCCTCAAGAAGACGGTCTAATCGAAGTCCAAAGCCTGTAGCGGGTGCGGGTGCATCAAAGTGAGCAAGCAATTGATCATACCTTCCTCCACTTCCGATCACAGACCCAACATGATCTGCAAATACTTCAAACAAAATCCCCGTATAGTAGCTCATATGACTGACCATGCTTAAATCCAAACGGATATATTCTGTACAGCCGTAATCTTCAAGTGTCTCCCACAGCGCCTTTAACTCCGCAAGCACTTCTTTGCCCTCTTGTGACACCACAATTTCTTCAGCCTGCTGGGTCACTTCTTGACCGCCGCGCAGCTCTAAAAGCTGGAGCAGCCTTGTTTTATCGATGGATGAGAGCGGCAATTGTTTAACATGCTGCCTGTATCCCACATAATTCTTTTCATATAAAAATCGGCGCAATACGTTCGCCCGCTCTGTATTCCCTAGTACATCTAAAAACAAGGTCTCAGCCAAAGCCACATGCCCGATCGCAATTTTGAAGGATTGAAGTCCAGCATTTTTTAATGCAAACACGACAAGCGCTATGACTTCAGCATCTGCACTAATCGAACCATCACCGATCAATTCAATACCAACCTGCTCAAATTCAGAAGGTCTTCCGCCTTCTCTTTCCTGTGCCCGAAACACGTTTGCTGCATAACCGACTCGAAGCGGATACGCCTGTTCGTGAAGCTTTGAAGCCGCCACTCTCGCAATTGGTCCCGTCATATCAGGTCTAAGCACAAGGGTTTGACCATTTTGATCAAGAAGCTTAAACAGCTGCGTATCTGTAATCGCCGATTGAACACCGACTGTATCGTAAAATTCAAGCGTTGGCGTTTCCATTAAACGATAACCCCAACCATTCATGACCTCTGTTAAAGAATGCCTAACTCTTTTCTTCGTCTCATACAATCCTGGTAATGAATCTCGCATACCATATGGTTTTTCAAACATGAACATGTTCCGCACCTCCAACACATTAAAACAAAAAATTCCGAATCCTTTAGTTCGCTAATATGATAATATGCTAACAAAATAAAGTGATTAAATCAATCATTTTTATTTTCCCCTTTTTTTCCTTAATCATTTGTTCATATATTACATTCAAATGACACCTAATCCTTTTTGATCTCTTTGCTTTAGGAACATGCTATAATACTTAAAAATATTGAATAACACAGGAGATTACAGTGAAATTCATCCAGACATTAATCTTAACTTTGTTGTGCGCATGTCTTGTTTATTTCGGCTTTATTTACATTTCACAATTCGACCAAGTCAAGAAAACAACGTCACCGCAAGAAGCCAAAGAAAAAGAAAATGATACCGCACTAGCAGCAGAAGAAACACGTTCTACGAAAAAAACAGAAACAACACATTCTAGTTTAAAAGGAAATAAAAAAGCCATGGACGTCATCCTCTTTAATCAAATGGATGCACCAAAGCTTTATAACGGATGCGAAGTCACGAGCTTAGCCATGCTTCTTCATTACAGCGGCTATGAGCATATAACGAAAAACGCATTGGCAAACGAGATTAAGCGTGTCCCGCTCAATTATGAGAATGGCTTAAAAGGAGACCCTCATGACGGGTTTGTAGGCGATATGGAGAATGGACCAGGTCTTGGTGTGTACCACGAACCCATTTATCAGCTTGCGAAAAAATATGTAGGTAATCAAGCCGTTGACTTAACCGGCAAGCCAGTTAAAAAGGCCATTTACCAATCACTTGAAAAAGGTTATCCTGTCTGGGTCATTACCACTTCGACCTTTGCCAAAACAGATAACATTGAAACATGGAATACACCAAATGGGAAAATAGATATCAGCTTTAATATGCATAGCGTCGTCATCACTGGCTATGACAAAGATCATGTCTACTTAAATAACCCTTACGGAGAAAAGAATCAAAAAGTAGATCGTGAACAGTTTGAGGATTCTTGGAAACAGATGGGCAGCCAGGCGATTATCATTAAAGCATAAAACCCCGCTAAATAGCGGGGTTTTTATTTTCTTATTCTGCTTCAGAAACCACAGTAAAACGTTCTCCAACATGAGCAGCTTGTTCTATCTCATCGACAAGCGCAACGGCGTAGTCAGCATAACTCACATAGCTGTCACCCTTTGAATTGACGATAAGATGGTCTTTGCCTTTCACATAAGCACCTGTACGTTTGCCTGCTGGATCAAAGAATGCAGCTGGACTAAGAAATGTCCATTTTAATCCTTCGGTCTTTTGAAGATCTATTAAATTTTCTCCTTGGTGTGAAGCAGTAGCAAGGTATTCCTTTGGAAACTCCGGTGTGTCCATCAGTCTAGTTGTTTTGGCCTCATCTACAAATAAACTTCCAGCACCTCCCACAACGATTAAACGCGTTTCTGGTGTCTCTTTCAAGAGATGAATGAGTTTTTTCCCTGCTTCTACATGAAGGTGCTCTTGTCCTGCTGGTGCACCAAATGCGTTTACGATCACATCAAAACCTTTGACGTCTCCTGCCTCTAAGTGAAAAACATCCTTTTCTAAAACAGCTGCTGATGAATTGGTCACTTTTTGTGCATCTCGAACGATTGCCGTTACTTCGTGCCCTCTCGATTGAGCTTCTTTTAAAATGTGTTGTCCTGCTTTACCTGTTGCGCCAATGATTCCAATGTTCATGTAAATTCCTCCTACAATATATTGTTATTTTGATCACTTAAGATGTAACCACGATAGTTACAACAGAGGTAAAAAAAATTGAATAGATCATCCAATTTTTTTGATTAAAACCTGCGTTAGTTCACTTAATTTGATCTCAGCAAGCACTTGCTCCATCGCACTTTGAGCACGGCACAAAATTAATTCTAGTACAGCTTGAATATTTGCACCGATCGGACAGTCAGGGTTTGGGCTTTCATGAATTTGAAACAACTCTCCCTCATCCACAACTTCAACCGCTTTATACACATCGAGCAGTGTCATGTCATCTTCACTGCGATTCAATTGAGAACCGCCTTTGCCAAGACTCGTTGAGATTAGGCCTGCTTTTTTGAGCTTACTCATGATACGGCGAATCACCACTGGATTTGTATTGACACTTCCTGCGATATCCTCCGATGTCTGTAAAGAACCTTTTTCAAGTGATAGCAAGGCCAGAATATGGACAGCGACAGTAAATCTGCTGCTGATTTTCATGTTTTCTCACCTCTGTTGTAATCATTATAGTTACACCATGTTAGAATGTCAACAAAAAAGTCTGCCGAGCTACTCAGCAGACGAAGATTGACGTGCTTCCATTTCCTCTTTCGTATAAATCATCCGCATTGGATTTCCTCCAACAAAGGAGCCTGCCGGAACATCTTTGTTCACAAGAGTTCCCGCCGATACAATCGCACCATCACCAATTGTCACTCCAGGTAGAATCGTTGAATTTGCCCCAATTAACACTTCATCACCAATATAGACTTCCCCAAGCCTATACTCTTTAATCAAATACTCATGGGACAGAATGGTTGTGTTATAACCAATCACACTATTTCGGCCGACAGTGATTTTCTCAGGAAACATGAGATCGACCATCACCATTAAAGCAAACGCCGTATCCTCCCCGACTTTCATCCGAAGGAAGGTGCGATAAATCCAATTTTTCATTCCCATAAAAGGCGTATACCTTGCCATTTGAATAAAGATAAAGTTTTTCACAACCTTGAGAAAGGGGACCGTTCGATAGACTTGTCTAAGCGAATTGACCCCTTTGACAGGATAACGATCTGTTTTTCTCAACTTAATCAGCTCCAACAATCGCCAAGAGATCACTCATTTTCTGCAGCATATAATCTGGGCGATGCTTTAACAGGGCTTCTTCTCCCTTAATAGACCAAGCAACACCTGCTGTTTTCGTCCCTGCCGCTTGACCAGATAAAATGTCGTGATAATTATCACCAACCATGATCGCCTCATGCGGATCACTGCCGAGCTTGGATAATGCAAGTTGAACTGGTTCTGGATGCGGCTTTTCATTTTGTACATCATCAAGTGTGACAATGACCTCAAAAAATGGCTCCAATCCAGTCAGCTTTAATCCCATTAAGACCGTATCACGGATTTTTGTTGTCACAATTCCGAGCTTAAATCCCTGATCCTGAAGAATTTTCAACGTGTCTAACACCGTCTCATACTCCGTCACAAGCAGATCATGCTGTTCATGATTAAACGTTCGATACATCTGAATCATGTCATCTGTCAGATTCGGATCCATTGCAGAGAATGTATCAAATAATGATGGACCAATGAAATGAAGGATATCCTCACGGCTGTATTGACCAGGGTAATAATGATCAAGCGTATGCTGAAATGAAGCAATAATTAATTCATTTGTATTGATTAATGTGCCATCTAAATCAAATAACACTGTGTTAATAGTTGATTGGTTCATATAGCTTCCTTTCTAACAGCTGCATGTTCCCGCCTCCGCCAAATATAGCTGATGGCAGCTGTCAATAAAATAGCAGAAATAAGGCGAATAAGAAGAAGCGGCCAGACTGGAATACCTAAAGGAATGAAAATGAGTGTATCTTCGACCACCGCATGACACGCCACAAGGAAAATGAAAGCAAGCGTTAAATCCTTTTTGCTGACACCGTCCTCTTCCACTGCCTTCATCATGACGCCTGCCCCGTAGGCAAGACCAATGGTCAAACCAGCCACCATCGTCATAGACGTATTTTCTTTCATTCCAAGCATTCTCGTAAAAGGAGACAGCCACTTAGACAGCGTATGGAGCCACCCTAAGTCTCTCATGAATTGAATAATGATCATGAGAGGAATGACAATACAAGCCAGCTGCAGCACACCAAGAACAGCTTTCTGTAAAGCAAGAAGTACGATCATATACCAGCTAGAAGGCACATCAGCCGACTGAGCAGCTGTCAGCAAACCATATTGCGCCGGCTCCTCGCCTCCCTGCCAAACGAGGTGAATGACAATTGCTGACACGACGGCAAGACTGATTCTGACTAGCAAAATGACAGACACCCGCAGCCCAACCTTCGCCGCCACTGTTGATTCGATGATCAAGTTGTGACAAAAGGAGAGCATGACCGCTAAAATGAACACTTCCTTCACAGACAGCTCTAATGTCAAGATGGCTGCAATACCCGCATACAAGTTCAGCATATTTCCTAAAACAAGCGGAATGGCCGCTTCCCCTGAAAGACCAAACAGGCCCATAAATGGACGGATGAATTGTATAATCCAATCCATCACAGGTGTATGCTGCAAGATACTAACGAGAATGGTAACCGGAAAAATGACTTTTCCAAGTGTCCAAGTTGTCGATAACCCTGCTTTCAAGCCGTTTTTCCATGTCTCCCCCATCTCTTATCCCCCTTGCTCTTAATTTGATGAGTTGTTCTCTTTATACGGTATAGATGCATATCCCTTGATTCTTCTAAACACAATCAGCAAAACAGCCACTGCAAATATGGCAATTGAAATCATCTGTGCAATTCGAAGGTGCTCAGTCAGCATTAAGCTGTCTGTTCTCATTCCTTCAATGAAGAAACGACCGATTGAATACCAGATTAAATAAGACAAGAACATTTCGCCTCGACGCAATGATGTTCTACGTAATAAGATTAATATCAAAAAGCCTGCGATATTCCATAATGATTCATATAAGAACGTAGGGTGATAGTAGGTCCCGTCAATGTACATCTGATTAATAATAAACTCAGGCAGGTGCAAATTTTCTAAAAAGGCTCTTGAAACAGCCTCACCATGCGCTTCCTGATTAATAAAGTTCCCCCAGCGCCCGATGGCTTGCCCTAGTAAAATACTAGGCGCTGCGACATCGGCGATTTTCCAAAAGGACACCTTTCTCACTTTAGTAAAGACAATCGCTGTCAGCACGGCCCCTATCAGTCCACCATGTATGGCAATTCCGCCATTCCAAATCTTGATGATTTCATTTGGGTGCTGCTGATAATAATCCCATTCAAAGGATACATAATAAATTCGTGCACAAATAATGGCGATAGGAATGGCAAATAAGATGAGATCAATAAACATATCTTTATTGATGCCTCTTTTTTCACACTCCCTTAATGCGAGCCAGAGTCCAAGCAGGGCTCCGACCCCAATAATCACACCATACCAATGAACCGAAATAGGTCCGAGCTGAAAAGCAATCGGATCAATTGGTTGAATTGCTTCATTCATATAGACAGCTCCTATTCATCCTGGCCATTGTCTTCAATGACATCGGCAAGTTTACTTGTAAATTGTTCCGCTGCATTATGTCCCATTCGTTTCAATCTGAAGTTCATTGCAGCTACCTCGATGATGACCGCTAAATTTCGTCCCGGACGTACAGGGATGGTCAGCTTTGGTACATCTGTATCGATGATCCGCATTTTTTCTTCCTCAAGTCCTAAACGGTCATACTGTTTGCCTTGTTCCCAAAGCTCAAGGTTCATAACAATCGTAATTCTCTTATAGCTTCTGACAGCGCCCGCTCCAAATAAGGTCATCACATTAATAATGCCTAATCCACGGATTTCTAGAAGGTGCTCAATCAGCTCTGGTGCGCTTCCAACTAACGTATCCTGATCCTCTTGCCTGATTTCCACGCAATCGTCTGCAACCAGCCTGTGTCCTCTCTTCACTAATTCTAAAGCCGTTTCACTTTTACCTACGCCACTTTTTCCAATTAACAGCACACCTACACCATATACATCTACGAGTACGCCATGAATCGCAGTCGTTGGTGCAAGCTTGCTTTCTAAGAAGTTCGTTAATCGACTCGAAAGTCTTGTCGTTTTTAAGCTTGAGCGTAAAACCGGCACTCCATTTTCGTTTGAAGCTTCGATCAATTCCTTTGGTACTTCACGATCTCGTGACAAAATGATGGCAGGGGTAATATCTGTACAAAGAGACATCATTCTCTGCTTTCGTTCGCGTTCTGGGAGCTGTTCAAAAAAAGAAAGCTCTGTCTTCCCTAAAAGTTGAACTCTTTCTTTTGGGTAATATGTAAAATATCCAGCCATTTCAATACCTGGTCTGGAAAGATCACTGATTGTAATGGGACGATTAATCCCTTCTTCCCCACTTACCAGTTCAAGATGAAATTGTTCCATTATGTCCTTCGTACGAACTTTCGGCACGCTTCTTCCTCCTTTTATCGCAGGCGTTTCAGAAATACAGCTCTATTTTATCACTTTCAATGATGAACCCAAAATAGTATTTTATCCTGATCCTGTTTCATCACATTTACTGGTATAGACAACTATACTTAAAAAAGGTAAACTGAATCTAACGACGAGAATAAGGGGGCACAATCATGAGCAGTTCTTTATTGCTCTCCAATATTCATATTGTGACAAAGACAGAAATCATTGAAAACGGTTTTGTCGGTTTACGCGATGGCAAGATCGACTATATTTCAACATCACCGCCGACAGGAAATTATGAAAAAGTATATATTTCCCGGGAAAACTTTTATTTACTCCCCGGAATGATTGATATTCACATCCATGGAGGATATGGTGCAGATATGATGGATGCGACACCAGAAGCCATGAATACACTTGCTGATCACTTACCCGCAGAAGGAACGACAAGCTTTTTAGCAACAACCATTACACAAAATCATCAAGAGATTGAGCAAGCACTTAAAAATGTCGCACAGTGGAGACCCTATAATAAAAAGCAAGCTGGAAGTCAGGCACAATGTTTAGGCATTCATCTAGAAGGTCCTTTTATTTCTAAAGATAAAGCTGGAGCGCAGCCTGCTCAATGGATTACACAGGCTAACCTTCCTCTTTTTGAGAAATGGCTGAGTGCAGCAGATCAGCTGATTCGAATTGTCACTTTTGCACCTGAGGAAGATACTGATTTTGCATTCCTTTCCCTGCTAAAAGAAAAAAATATCATTCCTTCTATTGGACATACAAATGCCCCTCATGACATGATTGAACTAGCAGCAAAGCACGGTGCGCGTCATGTCACGCATCTTTATAATGCGATGAGTTCATTTCAGCATCGTGAGCCAAATGTTGCAGGGGCTGCGCTTACAAACGAAAAGCTTTTGACTGAGCTGATTACAGATGGCATTCATTCACATCCTCTTTCCGTAAAGCTTGCGTATTTGGCAAAGAGTAGTGAACGTTTGATCATGATTACAGACTCAATGCGTGCAAAAGGACTTGGAGAGGGAACCTACGAATTTGGCGGACAGACTGTGACAGTCAGCGGTGAAAAAGCATTGCTGGCAGATGGAACACTTGCAGGATCGATTTTACAAATGAAAGATGGGGTCAAACGTATGAGACAGATCACACAATGTGGATGGACAGAAATTGCTCAAATGACCTCAACAAATGCAGCCACTCAGCTCGGGATCGATCATCAGCTCGGTTCGATCGAAGTTGGAAAACTGGCAGACTTGGTCATTTGGGATGAAGCTGGCGAACTCATGATGACGATCTGCCATGGACAAATCGTTTATGAAAAAAAGGAGGCCACACACTGATGAACATCATCGAATTTGCAGATAAAGATCAATTAGGAAAAGCAGCAGCTGCTTTCATTGCACGTACCATTGAATCAAAAACAGATGCGGTTCTCGGTCTGGCAACTGGCGGTACACCAATTGACACTTATAAAGAGTTAATTCAGTTGCATGAAACAGAACAATTGTCTTTCAAACAAGCAAGAACAGTGAATCTGGATGAGTACGTGGGAATTGATCCAAATCATGAAAATAGTTATATGACTTACATGAAGCGTCATTTATTCGACCATATTGATCTCCCATCAGATCAATATTTCCTCCCCAATGGTGCTGCTTCTCACTTGGAAGAAGAGTGCTTAAGGTATGATCAGCTCATTGAAGATTTAGGGGGTATTGATCTTCAGCTACTTGGTATCGGACAAAATGGACATATCGGGTTTAATGAACCTGGTACTCCCTTTGACTCAAAGACGCATGTCGTCCAATTAGATGAACACACTCGCCAAGCCAATGCCAGGTACTTTTCTTCTATAGATGAGGTACCTACACATGCCATTACAATGGGAATTGCAAGCATTCTTTCAAGTAAAAAAATTCTCCTTCTTGCATCAGGAAAATCAAAAGCGGACGTGATACAATATTTAGAACGAACAGAGATTCACCCAGACTTCCCTGCATCTGCTCTGAAACTTCATGAAGATGTGACGATTTTTATTGATCGAGAAGCTGGTTCACTACGCTAAACACGAGAGGATTTTCACATGTTTATTGATAAGCAGTCACCTATCCCCATGTACCATCAGATTATGGAGAACTTGAAAAAGCAGATTGAGGATGGAACGTTAGCACCTGATACACTCATTCCTTCTGAAAGAGAATATGCCGAACGCTTTGGTATTAGCCGAATGACTGTCAGACAAGCCTTATCGAACCTTGTGAACGAAGGATATTTATACCGGCAAAAAGGAAAAGGAACATTTGTTAGCCGAAAGAAGTTTGAACAACCGCTTCAAGGCTTAACAAGCTTTACAGAAGATATGCGTCAACGTGGGCTCAAAGCTTCAAGTCAGTTGATTGATTTCAAAAAAGTCGCATGCCCAGAGCACTTGCTGCAATCATTACAGCTGTCGAACAGTGAAGATGTCTATGAATTAAAACGAATCCGCCTTGCAAACGATGAACCAATGGCTATTGAAACGAGTTATATTCCTGAAAAATTTGCTGGCGAGCTCACAAAGGACCATTTAACTGGATCTTTATATGAATATATAGAAGCGAACACAGGTCTAACCATTGCCCATGCCAAGCAGGAGCTTGAAGCCAATGTTGCTTCAAAGGAAGAAGCTAACGTGCTGTCTATTTCATTAGGGGACCCTGTTCTCTCCATTGCAAGAACAACTTATTTTCAAAATGACCTTCCATTCGAGTATGTCATGTCCGTTTATAGAGGGGATCGATACAAGCTCACTCACACAATGGAAAGATAAAACTGTGCTCCTGAAAGCACAGTTTTTTATTTCCTAAGAAATGTTGATTGATCATCATTTTTTGTATGAATTTTCCATATAGGCGAAATCGCTTTCCCTTCGAAACGGTCTTTTGCGACAGTGTACCAATAATATTCTTGATTTGGCTTTAACCCTTTCCATTCAAAGGTTGCTTTTTTACCACTTTTCACACCTTTGACTTCTCCAAGAAGAACGTTTGTGTAGACATTCAATTCAAAATAATTGGTTTTAACGGATTTCATTTTTGGTGTTAAATCGACATCAATTGAAAATTCATCTTGATCTCCATACGTTTTTGGATCATAAAAATGTTCTTGATTCAAGTAAGGTGAGTATGTGGTGAAATGAAGCTTATTTTTTTCTTGATCCGCAGTGATCAGCCGCATAAAACCTTGACCACCTTCAGGACCTGACTGGTAATCTGCAAGGATTTGATATACTTTTCTGTCCACTTTTCCATCATGATCATCGTCAATCTCATCTACTTTTCGACTGGCTCCGTGGTAGTGGCCACTAAATACTGCGACAATATTCGGGTGACGCTTTACCACTTGATGGAAGATCAAATCTCCAATTGGGCTTCGATTGCCGCTCACTAACAAATACTCATGGAAATTTAAAATGACAATGCGATCTGGATGTTCAGAAATGACTCGATTTAACCAGTCAATCTCATTTTGCTTGATCCCCCAGCCCATATACACCATCATATAATCATTGCCACCAGCAGAGATAAGATCATAATGACCTCGATTGTTTTGATAAGATTCACCGTAATATGGCTTGTCTTCAAAGCGTTTCGCTCCAAAGTATCTCCCATATTCCCTATAATGGCCGTCTTTGTGTCTGACATCATGATTACCAGCTAATACACCGTAAGGAATCTGATGCTGATCTAACACACGCATAAATGTATCGGCACGATTCCATTGCTTATCCTTTGAATCATCCACAATATCACCTGTATGGAACACATATTGAATATTTAATGGGTCCCTTTGATCTCTGATCCACTCGACCATTTTTTTGAAGATATGAGGATAACTTCTGGCATAATATTGAGTATCAGACATCCACACCATCTTATAAGGCTTTAACGACTTACTGATCTCATCTTGTACAAGCAAATCAAACGTTTGATTTTTCATATACTGTCTGACTGACAGCAGCCCTTTTAGGTAAAATTCCTTTTCATCCTTGGCAAAGTGATGAGTGATTTTATCCCACTTTTCTTGCTGATGATTCCAAGCGTACATCGTTACCTTTCTCCCTGATAATGAGCTTCCTTTCCATACAGCCTCGACAACATCCTTTTCACGTACATCGTGATGAACCTTGATTTGAAAGCGATGATAAGGAAAATGCTGTAGATCTTTCGTTTCCACTGATTTACCATCAGCAAATGCAATGCGATTTCTTTCTCGATCAGAAAAAATCATTTCCCCTGTTTCATTTAAATGTTTTGGCGGCTCCGTTTCCGCTGCATATTTGAAAATCTTCATGGACGGATGCAGCGATGTATATTGATAGGCACGGTAAAAGGAGTAATCTAACTGATCATTAGTAGGATCATTGGTTAGCACTGTTTGCTTAGATGATTCCTTTTTTGTCCTATCTGACACTCTCTCTGGCGTTTCAGGGTGTTCATGTACCGTCTTAAAAACCTTCTTCAAAGTTGATTTGTTTCCAGCGGCATCTTTTGCTTTTATCTTCAATGTGTGTTCTCCAGGTTCTAATTCGCTAGAGGACGTTTGATAAGGCAAAGAGATCGGTTTTCCATCTAAATATGCCTTCATCTCCGTTATGTCACTCCAACGATCCGTCACCTTTGCCTTTAACGTAAAGACGCCTTTATATTGGTCATTTGCCTGTATATTACTCTTGATTTTCGGACCCGTGTTATCGACTTTCACACGTACAGATTGAGATTCGTCTGCGGTTTTAGCCTGAACAACATGTACTCCTTCTTTCAGCCTTCTTGTATCCCACTGAATATAGCTTGAAGCATATGCCTGCTTCGGGATTTGAAACTGAAATGCTCTCACCTTCTTAGCGCTGCCACCGTCGCCCATTTTCCATTCCTCATGCTGGCTCGCATTTAGAGGCAGAATTTGAGTTCCATTCGATAAAATCATCTGGACATTTTTCAATTCAAAATCATCGTGATTTTCTCCAGGAAATCGGTCAAACGGCGATGACTTCGTCCCAGCATGGAATGATATCGTTTGTGGACCTGCCTTTTCTAAGTGTTTTTCTGGTATTGGTATCGTATAGGTGCGATACACTTTTGTCGAATCATCAAAAATGGAAAGTAAGTGCTTACCTATAGACACACCATTCTTAAAATATAAATTTGTCCCTTTGACATCAAATGCAAGATATGGATCTGCTTCAAGTGCAGGGAATACTTGTCGAATTGGTTTTCCATCTATCATTAATTTTATGCTTTTTTTCTGATCTGCTGTTGCTTTTAAGTGAAATACGCCAGAAACCGTATCTCCTTCTTCTACATTCAATCGAAGGCCGTGAGCTTTGCTTACTTGTTCCACATCAATTGTTTTTTTCATTGTCATTGCTTGATTTTCGCCGTCAGACGCTTCAATCTGATATTCCAATCGATCTTTACCGATGAGCTCAGGTGAATAAATAATATAGTGAAACAGCCGATCATTATGATCCTTTTGAAGCAGCACCTCTTTAAAATCTTCATGACGATTGGTCCGATATCGCAATTTGACCGTTTTGACGGACTGATCATCCTGCACATCTGCCTTCATTTCAATGCCTTCAGTTGGTTTTATCGGTTGATTGTCTGTCATATCTTCGATCACAGGTTTATGAACATCTTGTGATATTTCTTTTTTTTCAGTTGGAATTTGTGCTTTTAACACTTTTCCGGGTGTTGGCTCTTCCTCCACTTTCGAGATCAGCTTCATTTGTGTCGTACCATCCATTGGATACTTGAACAGTAACGATCTGTGCTCGCTAAACAATGAAGGCTTTAAACGATAGGATGCCGACGATACCTCTTCTCCTATATTTGTTGTGATAGAAACAAGGCGGGATTTAGAATTGGACAATCCTTTACTCTCAATGAACGATAGATGCTTGCCCTCTTTTAAATGACTTTTGTACATCGCATTAAAGTCCGCTACCGTTAAATGCTCCTGCCCTTTTTTTCTAAGCCAAAATACGTATGGTTTTCCAGGAGAAATGGTGATAGGACTTGTGTGAAATGAATATATATCATCCATCTCTACGCCTTGCGCTGGATTGCGATAGCGAAGCTGGTAATGTCGAAGTGAAATGGGTGCATGAGTTGTGTTATACACCTCGATGAATTCAAAAGCATCCTTGCCTTTGCGGTTTTTTGAATTCACGACGATTTCTGTCATCAATAGCTCAGGAATTTGTGAGAGATCCTCTTCAAATCCGTTTAAGTGAACTGCTTGTTCGGTTGTTTTGATGACAGACTTCTGCGTCAGGAATTCTGTATAGTAATGAACTGTTGGATTCCACAATTGATCTGTCGGGATTTTCGCTGTGAATTCTGGTTTCATCCCCGGCAATCGTTCCATTGGGATCAATCGATATCCTAGTTCATCACTCTGTTTATAGTACAAGTTTGCAGACAAAATTTGCTCTGACTGACTAATAGATGCCCGAAATTGAAGATCACGTTTTTTTCCTTGAACCGGACGGACATCTACTTGAAATTGATCAAAGATAAAAGGTGAAAAGGGCTTTCGTATGTTCACTTGTGTTTGTGTCAAAGATCCTGCTGAAGCAGGCTGACTGAAACAAAAAAGAATGCTCAAAAAAAGGAAAAGAATGATTTGTCTGCTCACATTCACCATCGTGCACCGCCTCCCTTCGGATATTGTGTCTCCTGAAGACGGTTTTTATGACAGATGGAACGGGGAAACGATATAAATTCACACAAAAAAAAACCGTTAGCTTTTTTTCGCTAACGGTTCCACGATTCCTTTCTGTATGAGCAGATGGAAAATGGATAAAATGACAGCCATCCAAATGGCCGTTCCAAACCCATCAATGTTAAAACTATCTCCCATAAAGCTTGAGGTCATCATCAGTGTGATGGCATTAATGACAAAGAGGAACAATCCTAGTGAAAGTACTGTCACTGGCAGCGTTAAAATGATCAAAAACGGCTTCACTAAAATATTGAGCAAGGACAAAATAATACTTGCTACAATCGCTGCGCCAAAGCCTTCAATATACACACTACCAAGGCCTGGCAGAATGCCTGAATCAAAATATCCAGCAATGACGATTAAAAGTAATGCATTGACGAAAATACTAACGATCCATCTAAGCATTTAGTTAGTGCCTTCTTCCGGAACAACAAAATACCAGATGAAGTAGATCAAGAAGATCGGCATAAATGCTGTCATAAATCCGATGATCACCGTTAAAATACGAAGCAGGGATGCATCGACACTTAAGTATTCAGCAAGTCCACCGACAACACCCGCTATTTTTTTATCTGTCGCTGAACGATAAAGCTTCTTCATGTAGAATCACTCCTTGTCTGATTGGTGCTTTACTTGGATTGAGCCTGTTTTTGTTTCTGCAAAAATGGATATATTGTGCTCCGCCTGTTGATTGGCTTTGATCATTTTCTCTTTTTGCAACGTTTCATTTTTCTCTTTAATCATATTTGCATCAAGCAGCTCATGAGAGATCGATCCGAGATTGCTTTTCAGCTCCGCAGTCACTGCACAAGCACGCGGAATCTGAACGTCCACACTGCCTGTTGTCGTTTTTGCATAGATCGAACGGCATTTCTCATCTGACAGCTGAACAGCAATGTTCCCATTGAAGCTCTGTGCATCAATTGATTCACTTTTCCCACGCAGGTCAATGAGCCCATTAATGGTTTCTACTTCAATCATACCACACTCGTGATCAGCCAGTTTGATTTGTCCATTTGCTGTTTCAATTCCGACTTTTTCTGCTTGTAAAGAGGCAAAAGAGACGACGCCATTTGTTGTTTTTGCAGCCAGTTCTTTTGTCTTTAGCTTTTCCCCGCGAATCGGTCCATTAAACAGTTTGACTTTGATCTTATCGTATTGGATACGTGGTACATACAGAGTGACATTGACCTTCATGGTCTTCTTTTCAGTTCGGATAAAAAATTTGTCCCCTTCAAGTCCGCAATCCAGATGTTGAAGAAATTGATGTCTTGCCTGCTCTCCATCCTCTGCACGGTAAATTTTCGCATGACACTCTGCTCGAACATCCCCATCATCCCAAGGCATCAAATTGAGACTGCCGTTTGCCAATTGAATATCTAAATGGGACAGTGCCGCGTCTTTGAATTGAAAAATGTGTTCAACGTCGACGGACTGTCCAAAGTTCAAATCAAGATCTACATCTTTGACCTTTTTCACCGCCGAATCTAACCATCCAAACAGCTTTGCACCGAGGTTTTCAGTACCAGTTTCTTTATTCTCTGTGCCAGCTTTTTCTTCATGAAAGGTATGATCAGCCGTTGATTTTTCTAGTGAAATGGACTGATTTTCTTCTAGTTTTTCAATTAGCGTAATCGCTTCTTTTGCAGATAATGTCCCGTCTTCTACTAATTTTAAAATGCGCTCTTTTTCATTCATACAAAGCCCTCCTACGATTTGATGGATTGAAGCACTTTAATACCTTGAATGATATTCCAAATGACAGAGATCAAAAAGCCAATGGCGACTAAAAAGGACAAGATAAGTACGGTGAACACTGGAACGAGTGAGTCGCTTGCCTGTGTCGTCAATAAAAAGGGGATAGCTCCAAAAACCAGCAGCACACACGCTGCGACTGGCAAAACATGTGACCACAATGCACGCAGCGAATGCCGTTTCGTTTCCTTTTGATCCACTACAAAATATGCCACGATCGGTACAATAAACGGCATGAAAAATACACTGAAATAACAAATAGATGCAATGATCGACTGATCTCTGTTCATATATATTCGCTCCTTCATGATGAAAATTCCTTTCTAACTCATACGTTTATGGCGTATAAAAAGTTTCAAACTCATTCGATTTACATATGACCTTAGACACAAATTCTTTCTTTTTGCACCTAAGTGTAGATTCTTCATGGATTACCCTTTAAAATATGTTGAAAAGATGGTGATTATCATTATAGGGGGTAATTATTTTGACAGATCATCATAATGCTAACCACACGGCACAAACGCTTTTAGACCTTATACAGAAACAGAAAAGCATGAACAGCGATATGATCAAGGAGCTAGAGGCCATTCATCCGTCTCATCCGAAGTATGGTGATATCCGTTATTTAAAAGTACTGCTCGATAGTAGCAGCACTCATATTTTAAAGGATTTAACGCACCTCAGTAACTTAATGCCAAAGGAAGATGTGCAATAAAAGGAAAACCCCTCTTTCGGAGGGGTTTTTCTTTATGAGGATGTCACACTTTCTGTTTCTTTGACTAACTGTTTCATTCGCTCACGATCACGCTCTAAAATCGGTTTTAAGTATCGACCGGTGTAAGAAGCTTCTTCTTTAGCAATGTGTTCAGGTGTTCCTGAAGCAATAATCGTTCCTCCACCAGCACCGCCTTCTGGTCCTAGATCAACAAGGTAATCGGCTGCCTTAATAATATCAAGGTTGTGCTCAATGACCAATACCGTATCCCCGTTTTCGACCAAGCGCTGGAGCACTTTTAACAACCTAGCAATATCATCCACATGAAGACCCGTTGTCGGTTCGTCTAAAATATACAAGGATCTTCCGTTTGAACGGCGGTGAAGCTCGGATGCCAATTTCACGCGCTGCGCCTCTCCACCAGACAATGTCGTGGCAGGCTGCCCAAGTGTAATGTATCCTAATCCAACATCAAAGATCGTTTGCAGCTTCCGCTTAATTTTCGGGATATTCTCGAAAAATTGAAGTGCGTCCTCTACCGTCATTTCAAGCACATCGGAAATATTTTTCCCTTTATACGTGACCTCTAACGTCTCGCGGTTATAACGTTTCCCGTGACACACTTCACAAGGCACATATACATCAGGTAAAAAGTGCATTTCAATTTTAATAATGCCATCTCCACGACACGCTTCGCAGCGTCCACCTTTCACGTTAAAGCTGAATCGCCCTTTTTTATAGCCTCGTACCTTCGCTTCATTGGTTTGCGCAAAGACATCCCGCACGTCATCAAATACACCTGTATACGTAGCAGGATTGGATCTTGGTGTACGGCCAATTGGAGATTGATCAATATCAATGACTTTGTCTAAGTGATCCATTCCTTTGATTTCTTTGTGCTGTCCTGGCTTCGCTTTTGCTCTGTGCAGTTTTTGGGCAAGGGATTTCAATAAAATTTCATTCACAAGTGTACTTTTCCCTGATCCTGACACACCTGTCACAGCGGTAAAGACACCTAAAGGAAACTTCGCAGTCACGTTTTTAAGGTTGTTTTCTTTTGCCCCTTTAATTTCAATGAATCGGCCGTCAGGCTTTCGTCTCTCAATCGGAAGCGGGATGAATTTCTCACCAGATAAATATTGTCCAGTCAACGATTTTGGGTCTTTCATGACTTCTTCTGGTGTTCCAGCTGAAATCACTTCTCCTCCATGAACCCCTGCACCTGGTCCAATATCAATGAGATAATCAGCGGCAAGCATCGTATCTTCATCATGTTCTACGACAATCAGTGTGTTTCCGATATCACGCATGTTTTTCAATGTTCCAATCAATCGGTCATTATCCCGTTGATGCAGACCAATCGATGGTTCATCTAAAATATAAAGAACGCCTGTCAGTCTTGATCCAATTTGTGTCGCCAAACGAATCCGCTGCGCCTCCCCGCCTGATAATGTGCCAGCAGACCGGCTTAATGTCAAATAATCTAATCCGACATTATTTAAGAAGGATAAGCGCTCTTTGATTTCACGTAAAATGAGCTGGGCAATCTGCAAATCTTTCTCAGATAACTCAATTTTCTCATAGAAATCAAGGGCATCAGATACAGACAAATCGGTCATTTCTCCGATATGTTTGCCATTGATGAGAACCGCAAGTGTTTCTTTTTTCAGGCGATATCCTTTACAGGTCGGACATGGCTGATTGGCCATATATTTTTCCATCTGCTCCCGAATATAATCGGAGCTCGTTTCCTTGTAGCGCCGTTCAATGTTACGAAGCACACCTTCAAACTCGATTTCATTTTCACGGACCTGGCCAAAATCATTTTCATATTTAAAATAAATCAGCTCAGAGCCGCTGCCATATAAAATTTTATCAAATAAATGCGCCGGAATATCTTTTACTGGAATATCCATGTCAATTCCATAGTGTGTACATACCGCCTCAAGAAGCTGCGGGTAATATTGTGAGCTTTGAGGCTCCCATGGGGCAATGGCATGCTGACGTAAAGTCAAATCCTTATTCGGAATCACAAGCTCTGGATCTACTTCTAGTTTAGAACCAAGCCCATCACAGCTTGAGCAGGCACCGAAAGGGCTATTAAACGAGAACATTCTCGGCTCAAGTTCCCCAATAGAGAATCCGCAGTGCGGACAAGCATGATGCTCACTAAATAACAGCTCCTCTTGTCCAATCACATCGATCATCACACGACCTTCACCAAGTCGGAGTGCCGTTTCAAGAGAATCAGACAACCGTGCAGCCACGCCTTCTTTCACGACAATTCGATCAATCACCACTTCAATGGAATGCTTTTTATTCTTTTCAAGCTCGATCTCTTCTGACAGGTCCTCCATCTCGCCATCAACTCTGACTCGAACGTAGCCCTGCTTCCGAATTTGATCAAGTACTTTCACGTGTGTTCCCTTACGTCCAGATACGATCGGCGCAAGCACTTGTAGTTTCGTTCGTTCTGGATACTCTAAAATACGGTCTGTCATTTGCTCAATCGTCTGTGATGTAATTTCGATCCCATGAATAGGACAAATCGGTTTTCCGACTCGAGCATATAATAGACGCAAGTAATCATAAATTTCTGTAACAGTCCCAACGGTTGATCGAGGGTTTCTGCTTGTCGTTTTCTGGTCAATACTAATCGCTGGAGAAAGCCCTTCAATCGCATCTACATCTGGTTTGTCCATTTGACCGAGAAATTGACGTGCATAGGCTGACAGTGATTCAACATACCTGCGCTGACCTTCTGCATAAATGGTATCGAAGGCAAGCGACGATTTTCCCGAACCAGATAAACCCGTAATGACCACTAGCTGATCGCGCGGGATATTGACATCAATATTTTTAAGGTTGTGGGCTCTTGCCCCTTTCACCTCTATTCGTTCCATAGCCATCTGGCATTCATCCTTCCGCTTTTAGCTCTAGCAATAGATCTCTTAATTCTGCTGCTTTTTCAAAATCAAGCGCTTTTGCTGCATCTTTCATTTCCATCTCGACGTTTTCGATCACTTTTTCTCGTTCTTTTTTGCTCATTTTTGACAACTTTGGTGCTGCTTTTGTTTCGTATTCTTCCGAATCCTCATGTACTTTTGTTGCCTTGATCACATCTCGAATCTTCTTATGGATCGTTTGCGGAGTGATACCAAATTTCTCATTATACGCTTCTTGCTGCTCACGTCTCCGCTTTGTTTCTTGTATGGCAATATCCATTGATTTCGTCATATTGTCTGCATACATAATAACCCGGCCTTCTGCATTTCTTGCAGCACGGCCAATCGTCTGGATGAGGGATCTTTCTGAACGTAAAAAGCCTTCTTTATCCGCATCTAAAATCGCCACGAGCGACACCTCTGGAATATCCAAACCTTCTCGAAGAAGGTTGATCCCAACAAGCACATCATATTTTCCGAGACGTAAATCACGAATAATCTCAATCCGCTCTAGTGTCTTAATTTCTGAGTGCAGATAATTGACCTTGATTCCGATTTCTTTCAGATAATCTGTCAGATCCTCAGACATTTTCTTCGTTAAAGTCGTCACAAGCACACGCTCATTTTTCTCAACCCTTGCATGAATTTCCCCAATTAAGTCATCGATTTGTCCTTCAATCGGACGGACTTCAATGATTGGATCAAGCAAACCGGTTGGTCGAATAATTTGTTCCACAACCTCTGGCGTTTTCTCAAGCTCGTATGGGCCAGGTGTTGCGGATACATGCACAATATGGTTAATGTGTTTTTCAAACTCAGCAAATGTGAGTGGTCTATTATCAAGTGCTGACGGCAGACGGAATCCGTGATCAACAAGCACTTGTTTTCTTGCCTGGTCCCCATTGTACATGGCGCGAATTTGCGGGATGGTCACGTGTGACTCATCGACAACAATCATAAAATCATCCGGAAAATAATCAAGCAATGTGTAAGGTGTTGAACCGGGCGGACGTAAGGTGAGATGTCTTGAGTAGTTCTCAATCCCTGAACAAAAGCCCATCTCTCTCATCATCTCAAGGTCATACCTTGTCCGCTGCTCAAGACGCTGTGCTTCAAGTAGTTTTCCGTTTTCACGAAGCTTTTCCAACTGTTCCTCAAGCTCTTTTTCAATATTAATAATCGCTTTTTCCATCTTTTCTTCTCTTGTGACGAAGTGAGATGCTGGGAAAATAGCAACGTGGTCACGATCACCGAGAATTTCTCCAGTGAGAGCATCTACTTCACGAATACGTTCAATTTCATCACCGAAAAACTCCACTCTGATACAATGCTCATCTCGTGAAGCAGGAAAAATTTCAACGACGTCTCCTCGAACTCTGAAGGTTCCGCGCTGAAAATCTATATCATTACGAGAATACTGAATATCCACAAGCTTACGCAGCAGTTGATTGCGTTCAATTTCCATTTCAGTTCGTAAAGACAGCACAAGCTCTCTGTATTCTTCAGGAGAACCTAAGCCATAAATACAGGACACACTGGCAATGATGATGACATCTCTTCGCTCAAATAATGAGGATGTGGCGGAGTGTCTTAGCTTATCGATCTCATCATTAATACTGGCATCCTTTTCAATAAATGTATCAGTTTGAGGCACGTACGCCTCAGGCTGGTAATAATCATAATAACTCACAAAATATTCAACAGCATTATTCGGAAAGAATTCCTTAAACTCGCTGTATAATTGTCCGGCAAGTGTCTTATTATGCGCAATGACAAGTGTTGGTTTGTTCACTTCTTTGATCAGGTTAGATACAGTAAAGGTCTTTCCCGTACCTGTAGCACCTAACAGCGTTTGATGCTGTTTCCCCTGATGGATGCCCTCCACAAGCTTTTCAATGGCTTTTGGCTGATCTCCTTGGGGCTGATAGTTAGAAACTAATTCAAAGCGGTCACTCACATCAAAGCCTCCGTTTCGTTACGAAATCTATCTAATGAATATATTATCATAAAAGAACACAAAAATACGAACTAAAGTTCGTGTCTGACTTGATTTTTATTTCCAATACAACCATACCCTCTCTGCCGTGGCTCATAACCCTCTAAAGAAACCTTCCTTTCAGTATGGAACATTTTGGAGCGAGATATTCGATCAGCAGAAAAACCACAAAAAAGAAAGCTGCACTCACTAGAATCGTAAGCACAGCTCCTGCAATCAAAAATATTTTCTTTTCATCAAGAGGGATCACATCAATGATGTTTTTCAGCCTTCTCTCTTTTTTCGACTTCTTTCTTGGCCATAAACAATGCCCCGGCCACTAAAGAAATAATATCTAATCCTACGATAAAGTAGGTTTCTGTATAGCCTTTCATATACGAAGCAAATAAAAGCGCTGCTGTTAATGCAATGCCAACGTAATGATTATAAGTAACCTTTGAAAATAAAATAACGAGCAAGAAAGGAAAAACAAGTGCAAATATGGCTTTTGTAATCACAAAAACCCTCCCTCTACATGGTCTACTCCCTTGATTATAGTAAAGATTGGCATAATGAACAATTCACAGTTTTCAATTTCAGCTTTTTTCTTCTCGGTTGAAGACTTTTGATATAGATGAGGAGGAAAATTAGTGAAAACGTCCCCTTTCTAAAGATAGGTCTTTACGTCTTTGACAGTTACATCCAATAAATTCTATGATGAAAATGATAGTGCGCACTATCATTTTAAAAAACAAAAAGAGACAAATGAAACCATTGGCTATTTGGATAAGGGGGCATTCCCATGTATTCAGTATTATTTCATGCGGCTGAAGAATCCGCATCACTCGCAGGGGCAAAAGGCGTGAATTTAATTAAATTAAACAATCACGGACTGCCAGTTCCAGATGGATTTATTATTAAAACGAACAGCTTTGCAAGCTTTCTTTCATATCACAATTTCCATCCAACTGATCAAAATCTTGCCCGAAAAATCACAGAAGCTTCGTTTCCTTCACAAATGGAGACAGAATTACTTTCATCCTTTCAATCATTGTTGAAAACATATCCGTCCGTTGCAGTGCGATCCTCTTCTGTTGCGGAAGATCTCGAAGGCGCCTCCTTTGCAGGTCAATACGAGACCTATTTAAATATCAAAACAAATGAAGAATTCTTGCAAGCCGTCAAAGAATGTTGGTCGTCTTACTTCGCAGCAAGAGTCACAGAATATAAGGAAGAAATGATTGAGAACGAGGAAGAGATGCCGCTCATGGCTGTTGTTGTACAAGGCTTGATCCATTCTGACATCTCTGGTGTCATCTTTAGTGAGAATCCTGTATCAGGAAAAACAAACGAAGTCATGATGACTGCAAGCTATGGACTAGGAGAAGCCATCGTCTCCGGCCTTGTGACGCCAGATACATTTATTGTAAACAAAGAAACGTACTCTATTGAAAAATCACTAGGAACAAAAGAAGTGCAAATTGTCCCCTGTCAAGAGGGCGTCGTTGAACAACCCGTAGGTGAGGAGATGGCTGGCCAATTTTGTCTTCGAGATGATCAATTGATCCAAATCACGAAAATGACAAAACAAGTAGAAGAACTTTATGGACATGGAGTAGATATCGAATTCGGCATGTCAGATGGTACTTTTTATTTACTTCAAGCAAGACCGATTACTGCTTCTTTTTCCAATACAGCAAATGGCTCCTCAGGTGCAGCCTTTCAAATGAAACCTGAAGAGCTGCAAGACTTCTGGATCTCAATGGACGATCATATGCCTGGACCCACAAGTCCTCTTTTTTCAAGTTTGATCATACCTGCTTTAAAAAACGGGATGAAGAAAAACGGAGAGAAGTATCAAGTACCAGACCTTAATATTAAAGATATCAAGCTTTATAGAGGTCATTTGTATTCTTCACCGTCTATGCCAGAAGCGTCAGAGGAACCAGTTTTTGACGAGAGCCTATTCGAAATGTTTCCTCGTTTAAGCGAAAGAATGTATCGCATTTTAAAGCAAAACTTGTTCCCATTATACGAAAAACTTGATCAGCAAATCACTCAACCGCTAACAATTGAGGAAGCCATTAATGGCTTTCAAGAATTAAAGGAGATTTATCTAAGAGCGTATGACGACCATTTTGATATTGTCATACCTCAAGTCATTCTATCAGCGATCATTGAAGACATGCTTGTCACATATACTGGGGATCAAACACAAGTCGTTCTGCTGCATGAAATGATGATAGGTGTGATGAACAAGTCTCTTGAAACAGATCAAAAGCTATCTCACTTGGCAAAAGACGTTCTTCAAGATTCCGAGCTTCTTCAGGCATTTAAAGATCATTCAACGAATGCTGAACTATTATTTGCCCTCAATCACACAGATAAAGGAAAAAACTTCATTTCCGACGTAGAAGCTTTTCTCCAAGTCTATGGTTGGCGGTCTGTTAAAAGCCATGATTTCACAGAGGAAACATGGGTGGAAAATCCTGAATTTGTCTTGGACATCATTAGAAACAACATTCGGTATCAATCTGATTTTGATGAAGAATTTGCACAAGCCGTGATCAAAAGGCAAGAAACGTATGAACAGTTTATCAGTCAAGTGACAGATGAAGCGTTTAAAACAAAATTTGAGGAACTTTATCATTTTGCACTCCATGCAGCCAATATTCGAGATGATCATCACTTTTACATTGATGCCATGTTAGATGCAAAAGCGAGACTCTATCTCTTAAAAATTGGTGAACTTCTTGTTCAAAAAGGAGCGATCCCTCATCAAGAAGACCTTTGGCATCTTTACGATGATGAAGTACTCAATGCGCTCACAACTTCGACCACATACGATTCGATCATTCAGCAAAGAAAAATTGAAATGAAGGAAAATGAATCCATCCAACCACCAGCTTATACAGGAACGCCTTCTGAAGCTGAATTGCAGCAAGTAGAAAGAATGCTCGGTTCGCTAAGGGAAAATGAAAACAACACAGACGATGCAATCTATGGAATTGGTGCATCTAGCGGCATTACTTCCGGAAGAGTCAGAGTCATTACATCTGCTGATGAATTTTCACAATTTGAGAAAGATGACATTTTAGTTTGTAAAACAACGACACCTTTATGGACCAGCTTATTTAGAGACGCAAAAGCAGTCATCACCGATTCTGGCGGCATTTTGTCCCATTCCGCTATTATCGCTAGAGAATATATGATACCTGCTGTCTTAGGTACACGGATCGCAACTGAAAAACTAAAATCTGGTGACCTCGTGACAGTAGATGGAGCCAATGGGCGTATCCAGTTATTAAATCAGCATTCACGGGCATAGTCGTCACTGTTTGGATCATATTGGCGGTCACAGATTTTATCGGTATACTTACTTTGTTGCAAACACATTCATAACCTGAGGTGAGTATGCTTGTTAAAATCAACAAATCAGCGGATCATTCGCGCAACAATGGAATTATTGTCTGAAAAGGGCTATCAAAAAACAACGACAAAAGAAATTGCGACAAAAGCGAATGTAAGTGAAGCGACAATTTTTCGTAACTTTAAAAACAAACGCGGCGTGATTGCTGCCATTATGAAAATGAAATCAACACCGACCAAAACCCTTGAAGCTGAATTTAAAGACGATTTATACACCGATTTAAAATTTCTCGGTAGCTATTTCCTTGAAGATTTGACTTCAAAAAAAGAATTTATCTATATCAGCATAAGAGAACCCGCTATGTTTAAAGATTTAACAGACCATGAAAAAATTTATCCTCAAGAATTGAGAGACATGCTGATTCATTATTTCAAAAAAATGAGTGCTCAGCATCGTGTATTAGAAGGAAAAGAAGACATCTATGCTGATATATTTATTAGCACGTATTTTGGCTTTTTCATTCAACAGCTAGAGCAAGACATTCAGCTTGTTTTAACACAAAAAGAAGACTTTATTGAGACATGCACACACATTTTCATGAGAGGAATTTCCCCCACTTAATTGGGTGAAATTCTTCTTTTTTACAAAGGTGGTAAACACATTGAATCTTAAAAAAGAGAACTTGATCATTTATTCTTTGCTGCTTGGAGCTATTTTAGTTCCAGTCAATTCAACCATGATCGCAGTCGCTCTATCATCCATATCAACTTATTACGATCAATCCATATCAAACATTACTTGGGTGGTCACGATTTATCTAATTGTCATGGCAGTCACTCAACCTATTGCGGGTAAGCTGGGAGATATATACGGCCACCGCAGCATGTATTTAGCTGGTGTGATACTCTTTTTGATTGGCTCCATTGGATGTGCTTTCGCACCTAATCTTGCTTTTCTTATTAGCTTCCGATCAATTCAAGCGGCAGGCGGAGCTATATTAACACCGAACAGCATTGCTTTAATTCGAGCAACAGTATCACATGAAAAGCTTTCTAAAACTATGGGTTTTTTCGGTTTTGGAGCGGGAATTGGTGCCGCACTCGGACCTTTTATCGGCTCTATTCTCATTCAGAGCTTTGACTGGCATTCCATTTTCCTAGTGAATATACCATTTTTAATTCTCACACTTGTGACAGGCGTTTTTATGATTCCGAAGATGAAACATGCGCGTTTACAAGCCAATGTAGATATCATCGGTTCGTTATACTTAACAATCGGGATCGCCACACTCATTTTGTTTACTAAAAGCCAATTATTAAACGAATACATGATCTATGGCGTTCTAGCGGTCATTTCCATTCCTTTATTTTTCAAACACGTACGTAAAGTTACAAATCCCATCATTGATTTGACATTATTTAAAAACAGTACCTTTACGAACGCTAACCTTTCTATCATGCTTAGTAATTTTGTGATGTACGCGATTCTTCTCATTATGCCGCTGTTTATGGAGCAAAAACTCGCGCTTTCTCATACACAAAGCGGGATTTTCCTTTCGATCTTTTCACTCTGTATGTCGATTAGTGGATTACTCGGGGCAAAGCTCCATCCAATAAAAGGCGCCAAAAAAATGATTCGATTTTCATTTCTCTGTCTTACTTTATCAGGTGTTATGCTGATCACACTAAGCAGCTACCCAAATTTACCACTCCTTATCATCACATTAGTCGCTGGGGGGATCTCATCAGGTATTGGCATGACTAGCATGCAGATGGCTTCTTTAACATCTGTTGATCAGAGTTTATCCGGCTCTGCATCTGGAATTTTTTCTACCTTTAGATATTTCGGAAGTATCATTTCATCTACTTTAATTGGTATATTAAGTGGTTTTCAATCTTTATTTATCATATTAATGGGCGCAGGTATTCTTGGTTTCCTCCTCTCTCATCGTCTAAAAACGAAACCCACTTCTCATTCATCTGAACACTCTGCTTAATGACTCCCTTCGCTCTATTTAGGGCGGGGGAGCTATGATTATTTGTTACTGTAACCGATTATGGATACAATGATCAAACTGTGAAAATGATCTTTTACTCATGAAAAAATGTCATATGAATAAACGAAAAAGAAATTTCAGCTTTCATTTACCTCTACTTCCCCACCTAAAAACTTCTTTTCATATCTTCCAGCATTCATAACTTCGATTTTTTTTCACAATTTTTGTGTTATGCTTTTTGAAAATAGAGCACCAAAGGAGCAGAAGGATGAAACGAGTGAAATATTTTTTAATATGCTTGTCAGCTCTACTATTTTTCCTAGCAGGCTGCGGAAAAGACCAGCAATTTACGCCCCCTGGCAGCTCTCAATCAATTGCTGTCATTTCTCAACTAAAAAAAGCCTCCTTTTCAATCGTTGATTTACAAAAAAATAAAATTGTCTCTTCCGTTGATTTAAAACATCCTCTCACTGATCTTGTTCACATCAACAAAGACGTGATCATTGCATCAAGTAAGGAAGGACAATCTCTTATAGAAATCAATTTAAAAAAAGGAACAGCAGCGGACTATATGGATGTGAATAAAGGTCTGACTTCACTTGTGTATGATGCGGATACCAACACTTTACTTGTGACCGATTCAGAGAAAAATGTCGTTTATTTTATCGATACAGTGCACAAGAAAATAAAAGCAACTGTGAAGACCGGGACATTCCCCTCTTCTATGGCGTTGTCTTCTTCTGGAACGTTGTTTGTTTTAAATGCAAAAAGTCATTCTGTTTCAGTCATTGATATTGAAAAGAAAAAAAAGATACGAACGATTTCCGTCCTAGAACGGCCATCTGGCATTCATTTTGATGGGCATTCTATTTGGGTTGGAGGACACGGTAAACCGGGCACATTAAATAAGAGCATTTTTGCTTACGACCCTAAAACAGGTAAGAAACAGCGAGAAATCAAACTAGGTGTTATGCCAGTCGCGTTTTTTTCAGAAAAAAACTCTTCAACTTTATATGTATTATGTCATGGAGACCATACACTATATAAAGTAAATACCAAGAAAAACAAACTGCTTTCCTCTGTTGAGACCGGTCAAAATCCGAATTATATCACTGCTGATTCCTCATCTATATATGTCAGTAACTTAGATGACAATTCAGTATCCGTCATCGACAAACATACATTTATGTTGAAGAACCGACTGAACATCCCAGCAGGACCTTATGCTATCATGTTGGAGGAAAAGAAATGAAAGAACAGATGAATATTTTAATAGTAGATGATGAATTAGATATGCTTGAGTTAATCGGATCCTTTTTGCAAAGACAAGGCTTTCACGTGATAACTGCAAATAATGGCACGGGCGCCTTACATCAGCTTGAAAAAGAGGCCATTGACCTTGTTGTATTGGATATTATGATGCCAGATATGGATGGATTCGAAGTCTGCCAGCGCATCAGGCAAACCTCTCAAATCCCTATTTTATTTTTAACAGCTAGAAGTTATGAAGAGGATCGCATTAAGGGGCTGGAAATTGGAGCAGACGACTACATCATGAAGCCTTTTAGTCTACGTGAGCTTGCAGCTAGAATTGAAACGACATTAAGACGAATTAGAGGTCTTTCTTTAAAGCGCAGTCGAATCATGATTGGTGACTTGGAGATCGATCAAGATGGCAGACAAGTCTATCTCAAGCAAGAGCCCATCAATTTAACAAGAAGAGAATTTGATTTACTTATGTTTCTTCTGCTCAATCAAGGCCAAGTCTTTTCCCGTGAACAGCTCTATCAAAAATTGTGGGAATCACACTCACCTAGTGGCTCTTTAAGAACAGTCGATACACATATTAAAACACTAAGACTGAAATTAAAGGAAGCGGAACGGTATATTAAGACCGTTTGGGGTGTCGGCTATAAGTTTGAGGAGGACAAATGAAGCCATTATCTATTAAAAGGAAAGTGCTTTTCTTAATCCTTTCCGTTATAGGCATCGTTGCTGCCTCAGCTCTTGCCCTGACTTATTACTTATACCAGCACTTATATATAGATAAACAGATTGACTCTTTAAGTTTACAAGGAAAGAAGCTGGCAGAAATCTATCACAAACACGGGAAAGACACATATTTTACTGACAGAATGAAGTGGGCAAATGACTCAAGCCAGGCAAGTGTTATTTTTACTGATGATCCTATGGAGCTTTCAAGCGGTATTCCTTTCGATACGAATACAAACGATAACCTCATTACGTTTAAAGAACGCCAAAAGCTTCTTCAGGGGAAAACAGTTGTGTTAATTAGAGAACACCCCCAGTTTCATCAAGATATTCTCGGGATTGCCATCCCTGTGTTCTCAAACAAAAATGATTTATCAGGAACCATTTTCCTCTCTATGCCTTTATCTGATGTGTATGAACCGTTTGTTCAAATTCGATTAACGCTTGGCATCTCTATTTTAATTATCCTGCTTTTGATTTTCTTTATTGGATATAAAAGTTCTAATAAAGTCGTAAGGACGATCAATCAAATGAAAGAAATTGCAATGGAAATGGAATCTGGTGATTTTTCAAAACGCATGGCTGTGACCAAAAAAGGGGATGAGTTAAATCAGCTGAGCCGTTCCTTTAATAAACTGTCCTCTACCTTAGAAAAAGTTGAACAGCATCGCAGAGAGTTCCTTGCCAATGTCTCCCACGAACTGAGAACGCCTTTAAGTTATATGAAAGGCTATGCTGAAGGAATTGAAGAAGGCATTATTGATCAAAAGAAAGGCATGCAGATTATTCAAGACGAATCCACAAGATTAAGCCGGCTCGTACATGACCTTCTTGATCTCGCACAGTTAGAGGGGGAATCTTACCCACTAACGATGGAGCCGATCGTCTTTGCGCAGCTTATTCATGATGTTCTTGATCAAATGACATTCATTGCTAGTCAAAAGAGAATCTCGTTCAACCGCGAACTCGAAGAGGATTGTATTATTTATGGTGATAGCGATCGACTTGAGCAAGTCGTTCGTAATTTATTGGACAATGCCATCCATTACACGCCTTCAGGAAAATCGATTTCGATTGAATTATTCGTTCACCAACAAACTGCTAAATTGAGAATTACAGATGAAGGCAGCGGAATTCCAAAAGGAGATCTCCCTCATGTTTCTGAGCGTTTTTATCGAGTGAATAAAGCCCGCACAAGAAAAGATGGCGGCTCTGGTCTTGGACTAGCCATTGTTTATCAAATTATAAAAAAACATCGTGGCACGTTCGTTCTTCAATCTGAACAAGGCCTAGGTACGACCGCTATTATACAATTACCAAGTGCAGAGAGCACTGAAACTCCGCCTGTCTCCTCATAAAATAAGATGACATCTTAAACAAAACAGCTCTTTTCTAGAGCTGTTTTTATTCAACAGAAAAATAAAGAATTGGCCTTTTTTTATTAACAATTTATTCATATTTGCTTGTTACACTTTTTTCAAGTTAAGAAAAAGGAGTGACAAGCTTTTGATTAGACGCTTTCAGAAATTTGATCTTTATTTATTTTTCATATTGATTTTATCTGCCATTTTAAACATTTATAACATTTGGAACGACGATACGGTGAACGCTTATTATACAGCGGCGGTCACAAGTATGATGCAAAGCTGGCATAATTTCTTCTTTGCTTCGTTCGATCCCTCAGGTTATGTCACGGTTGATAAACCACCGCTCGCCTTCTGGCTGCAAACGATCAGTGCCAAAATTTTCGGCCTGCATGGCTGGAGTGTGATCTTACCCCAAGCTTTAGCTGGCATTGGATCTGTTTATTTAATCTACCGCCTAGTCAAACCTACATTTGGCCAGGCTGCTGCAAGACTGTCAGCGCTTATTATGGCGTGTACACCAATCGCAGTTGCTGTATCTCGTACAAATAACATTGACAGCTTACTCGTCTTTATTCTTTTACTCGCAACAGCCATGATGTTCAAGGCTGTGAAACAGCAGAAAGTGCTTTGGGCGATTGCTTCTTTTGCAATGATCGGTGTCGGTTTTAATACAAAAATGCTACAAGCGTATATGATTGTACCGGCTCTCGTCCTGTTTTACATCATTGCCTATCGAACGACATGGAAGAAAAAGTTGTTATCGCTGATGATTTCGATGATTGTTCTTTTAGGTGTATCTGCTTCATGGTCTATAGCGGTTGATCTCACTTCCAAAGACAATCGTCCTTATATGGGATCAAGTCAATCGAACTCAGCACTAGAATTAGCCTTTGGTTACAATGGTCTTCAGCGGTTGACTGGTCAACAGTCTGGCGGAGGAGGCGGCACAAATCAGGGTGAGGGACAGCCACCTTCACAGCAGGGTGATCAGCAAAATGACAATAATTCTTCCACCATGCCTCAGCCGCCATCAAATGGGACTCAAAACAACTCAGACAATTCAAACCAATCATCCAGTCAGGAACAGCCTTCCATGCAAGGACCACCAAGCAGTGCAAACGGCACAACACCACCTGATATGCCTTCAGGCGGTAATGGTGATGGACCGCCAAATGGTGGGGGCGGAAAAATGGGAAGTGGTTCTGGCATGTTTGGAACAGGAACAAAAGGGCCATTACGTCTGTTCCAATCTGAACTGTCCGATCAAATCAGCTGGCTGCTTCCATTTGCGCTCTTTGGTGCGATTGGTCTCTTCTTCTCGACAGCCTTTGAAAGAAGACGTCTCAATACAAAACAAAAAGAAACACTATTTTGGTTAGCTTGGCTTATACCTGTTGCTGCATTTTTCAGTGTAGCAGGATTTTTCCATCACTATTATTTAATCATGCTGGCACCGCCAATTGCTGTATTAGCAGGAGCCGGATGGGTGTCTATGACTCAATTGTTTCAAACGGGAACTGGCTTTAAAAAATGGCTGCTTCCAATTGCGATATTCGTCACAACCGCATTTGAAATCTTTATCCTATCCACATTTACAAGCACAATCGGTCTTGGATTAAGCATTGCAGTCGGTATCATTGGTATTGGAACGATCCTTTCTCTACTTTTGATAAAAGGGAAAGAAAAACTAAAACAATTCATGTCTCTCATTGCCATCCTTGGGATGCTGATCGCACCCCTATACTGGGCAAGCACACCTCTTCTTTACGGAGGAAACAGTATGCTGCCAGAGGCTGGCCCTCAGCTTGCAACTTCAAGTGGCAGCATGAGTTCACAAGTCAATGAAAAGCTGATCAGCTATCTTGAGAAAAACAATACGGGAGAAGAATTCCTATTCGGGACAACAGATGCAACCACTGCTTCGCCTTACATTATTAAAACAGGAAAAGCTGTTATGGCATTAGGTGGATTTAGTGGATCTGATAACATTCTCACGCTTAATGAATTCAAACAGCTCGTTAAAGACGGCAAAATCAAATACTTCTATCTTTCTGGTATGAGAGGCGGCAGCTCTGACATTCTCACTTGGATTCAAAAAAATGGCAAAGAAGTATCTGCTTCTAAATGGCAGAACAGCTCTACATCCAAAACGAATCAGCAAACAGACAGCCAACAATCAGAACAAAATGATCAGTCAAATGGACGAATGGGCGGAATGGAGAGCGGTACTCTTTATGAACTATCCGTTGATTAATTCATCTATTAAAAGGGAGGAACGATGACTGATGGAAAAGAACATACAATACTCTGTTGTAGTCCCAGTGTATAATGAAGAACTTGTGATCCATGAATCGTATCAGCGCCTCAAGACCGTCATGGATTCGACGGGAGAAGCATATGAGCTTCTCTTCGTCAATGACGGCAGTATAGATCGAACAGCTGAACTGATTAAAGGGTACTGCCAGACCGATCCGCATGTGAGACTTATTGATTTTTCTCGTAACTTTGGGCATCAAATTGCCATTACAGCGGGAATGGATTATGCAAAGGGAGAAGCTGTCGTAGTGATTGATGCGGATTTACAAGATCCACCTGAATTGATTTTAGACATGATTGAAAAATGGAAGGAAGGCTATGAGGTCGTATACGCGGTCCGCACGCAACGAAAAGGCGAAACAGCTTTCAAAAAGTACACGGCTTCCCTTTTCTACCGAGTGCTACGTCAAATCACCGAAGTAGATATTCCTATTGACACCGGCGACTTTAGATTGATGGATCGTAAAGTGTGTCATGAAATGAGAAAAATACGCGAGAAAAACCCATTTGTCCGCGGATTAGTGAGCTGGGTTGGCTTCAAACAGATTGCGGTAGAATATGTTCGAGATGAGCGGTTGGCAGGAGAAACAAAGTACCCTCTCAAAAAGATGCTCAAGCTCTCGATGGATGGGATCACATCTTTTTCTTACAAACCTTTAAAGCTAGCCAGCGTGGCAGGTATTTCCCTCTCAGCTATTGGCTTCATTTCGATGTTTCTAGTTTTATATTTAAAGCTATTTACAAACAGCACCATCACCGGCTGGAGTTCATTAATTGTCATTCAGCTATTCTTTAGCGGGATCATCCTCTTTATGTTAGGCATGATTGGGGAGTATATCGGCCGAATCTACGATGAAGCCAAGGACCGGCCGCTTTATATCGTCAGGGATAGCTATGGCCTTCAGGCAAAGCCACATCCCGTTCAATCCCCTGTCCACTTCAAGCAATATAAACAGCATTAAAAAAAGCGTGCGAGACCCTTCAGAAGGTCCTGCACGCTTTTTAATAAATTAGACGGCTGTTTCAAACCGTTTTCTGTTAATAAAGAAAGAAAGTGTAATGATTAAATAAATGCCCATTGTGACCAGCGTTTGAACAATTGGTGTATTGAATACAACGCCGACAAAAATGGCCATGATCGCAATAACGGAAAACCACGTTGTGAAAGGATACAGCTTCACGCGATATCCGCCTGGCTGTGCGACGCTTCGAGATTTCAAATGACCGACGGCAATGATAAACCAGATGAATAGAACTGTGTAACTTAAAGAGCCCATTAAGTAATTAAACGTTTGACTTCCTACAAAAAGAGAAATCAATACAGCTGCATACAAGGTAGATGTACATACAAGGATGGCTCGAACAGGCACCTGCTGTTTTGACAGCTTGGAGAATCCTTTCCATACACGGCCATCCATTGCCTGTGTATAAAGCACCCGTGATGAAGCATACAAGCCAGAGTTCATAGAAGACAAAATCGCTAGTAAGATAATACCATTCATGATGTCACTGGCATACGGTACTCCGATCGTTGCAAACACTGTCACAAATGGACTTACTTGCTCATTGTTTACTTGATTCCAAGGGATTAAGCTGACAATGATAAAGAACGGTAGTACATAAAAACCGATGATGCGTACAAACGTACTTTGAATGGCCTTTGGGATGACTTTTTCAGGGTTTTTTGTTTCTGCTAACGTGACCCCAATCATCTCCGTCCCACCATATGAATACACGACAACCAGCATTGCTGCAATTAATCCGCCAGTACCATTTGGGAAAAATCCACCGTGATCCATTAAGTTAGACAATCCAGGTGCTGCATGCTGTCCGAATGAGACAAATAGCATGGTAAATCCAATGATAATAAATAAGATGATGACAGCAATTTTAATAGAAGCCAACCAATACTCTGTTTCAGCAAACATTTTGACTGAGCAAACATTAATGATTGTGACTACAAGTGAAATGATTAACACAAGCATCCAGATTGGCACTTGTGGGAACCAGTACTGAATAAAGATGGCCGACACAATCGCTTCTGCTGCAATGTTCAGCACCCACATCTTCCAATAGATCCAGTCTAAGAAATAGGCCGGATACTTTCCTAACACAGGTTCAATCAAGTCACGAAATGTTCTTGCTCCAGGTCGTGCAACGGTCATTTCGGCAAGTCCTTGCATAATAAATAATAAAATAAGACCACCAATCATGTATGCCAAAATGACAGCAGGACCCGCAATATCAATGGCAGAACTGCTTCCTTTAAACAGACCAGCACCGATGGCACCGCCAAGCGCAAGCATCATAATATGCCTTGATGTCATTGTTCGTTTTAACTGCACATGTTCCTTTTCCATTTTCTATAGCTCCTTTAAATTTGAATCTTCAGACAAATATGAGATAAAAGCATATAAAAAGGCCAGCCATCTCCTGGAAGAGACGACTGACCTTGCAACCGCGTTACCACTCTTATTGATTCAGCCATGGCTGAATCCAACTTAAAACCCGATAACGGAGGTCACACGTAAAGACTTACTATTCATTCAGTCTTACCGCTCTTTGAGCGAGTTCAATGATTCGTTTTACTGCGTTGCACCGACCCGCAGCTCTCTTAAAAAACGGATGTTCATTTACTATTCTCAAGTCAAAGCGTTTATAGTCAAATTTGTATATTCGTCAAAGATTTTATTTTTTAAATATACTGACTAACCACGCAATTGTCAACAGCCTTTTTCAGACAAACAGCGATTAACGAATCCAAACAGCTACTTCATCCATCGGGCGACGTGTTTTGCCGCGTTTTGGCTCAGTGACACGATAACCAAAGGCTGCCATGACAGAGATGTCGTATTGACCATCCTCCAGTAACCCTTCTTCTTCTAAGATACGATGGATGTGATCGTAGCTAAATCCTTCAACTGGGCATGAATCAATGCCGATCTGTGCCGCAGCTGTCATCATGTTACCTAAGGCAATATACGTTTGTTTTGAAGCCCAATCAAATAATGTACGGTCATTTTCTAGTAGATGAAGATCGTTCTCTTGGAATTCTCTGTAGCGCCCCTTGACCATTTCAAACGTTTCGTCTGTCATTCCTTTGATTTGCTTGTTGATGTATTCTGCATATGCTGAATCATAGCGGGCATCTGTTCTTGCCAAGATGATCACAAAATGGCTGGCAGTTGGAAGCTGCTTTTGCGCCCCCCATGTATACTCTTTTAATTTTTCTCTGAATGCTTCATTTTGAATAACGAGGAACTTCCAAGGCTCAAACCCTACAGAGCTTGGAGAAAGTCTTCCTGTTTCTAAAATAAATGCAAAATCATCCTCTGGAATCTTTTTCGCTGGGTCAAACTCTTTTGTCGCATGACGGAATTCATACGCCTCAATGATTTCTTTTTTTAATAGCTCTTTGTCTCGCATATTATTCATCCTTTCTAATGAACAGGTGTGTTCCCACAATCCAATTTCTTTCCATTCCCTAATAGAAATTGTTATGATAGGAAAACAAACAACCCGAATGTGTGATGTCTATCTCTATGGTAAAAGAAAAGCTTCCATTGATTCAAGTACGCACATTTTTGTTCGTTAGGTACAAACATGTTCGTTTATGACCATTTTCGTTTAAGAAAGGAATGTTGAGATGAGTGCACCATCCAATCCAGTCAGTATTGTGAATCATGGCTGTCCCGTGTCTATCACTACAAATGTCATCGGAGGGAAATGGAAAGGCGTCATCCTTTATCATTTGACTTGCGGTCCAAAGCGTTACAACGAAATACGCCGGCTTCTGCCAAGAATTTCGCAGCGTGTCTTGACGTTGCAATTACGAGAACTTGAACAAGACGGGATTGTTCACCGTGAAGTCTATGAGGAAGTTCCTCCTCGTGTCGAGTATTCACTGACTTCTCTTGGAAATACGTTAAAGCCCATTATCTTTGCCATGCGTGAATGGGGCGAATCCTATGGAAGAGAAACGCGCCCAAAAGAAAAAAGCTGCCATCTCTAGCAGCTTTTTTTAAGATGAAATCGCCGTGGGCTCTTGCTGAGGATCGTCCTTCACAAACAGGATACCAAGCTGGTGATGCTCCCCTTCGTAAGAGGCGCGTTTCTCAAACCTTGTCTGACCATTGAGACCAATGATCTCAAGCTTTGTCAGAGCACGATTGGTTTGTAGTGCTTCATAAAATTCTGAAACGGTTTTGATCTCGATTCCATTGACCTTTGTAATAATTTCTCCGATCTCAAGCTTTAAATCAGCCGCAGGGGTATTCGGAATGATACCAAGCACCATAAGCCCTTGATTCCGCTTAGAGAAAAAGAATGGTGCAGCGTTGTCATTCGCCCTCTGCTTCCATGATAAAAAGGCTCTTCCTGCAATCGCTAGAACAACAGCTCCCCACGCAATCGGCTCAAACCAAATACTTGCCGCACCTACTACAGCAACAACTAGACCGAGCATCATTATTCGGCGTGACGTAATTTGAATACTCACAATTGGCAGCGATCCTTGAATACGCTGGCCAAAGCCGATGATGTACGGGATCACAATAAATGAAAAGCTTTGATCGTGCACTTGAAGCACAGGCCACCATGGCAGAGAAGAAGTCCATTCACCTGCCGGCATCAGCAAAACAAGTGGTAGAAGCCACAGACGGTTTGCTCGCTGCTGGCCGATCAAAAGTCCTCTCGCACTCATCACCATTGCAGGCGATGTACGTAAATGCGCCGTTCGATAGGCTAAGATGCCTTCGGTCATTAACAGTAGCCCTAACAGGATCACAACGGCTGATGCATTCATCATTGAAAGCTGCGGCAGCCAAGAATGGCTCACTTGAACAGACATCAGTCCAAATGCCGCAATAAAACTGAAACCGAGTGTGTATGCAGACGAAAGCGCACTCGCCTTAAAGAATAAAGAGAAAACGATGGTCATCGCTGCAATCAGCACGATGAATCCAGGCGGAAGGGAAATCCCTAAGCCTACAGATATGATCGATAGACAAATTCCTGGAACCCATCCTTTTGAATATGTAAATTTCAGTTCATCGTAAACATCTTCTATTCTTGTTTGAAACGCTTTTCTCTCCCGCTTTACGCGGATGTAGCCATATAATAGGCTGATTAATATCATAAAATAAAAAAGAGGATGGATTAAAAACAGACCGACCGCTTTTAATCCGGCTCCCATCCACTCCGAGCTCATTATCGTTCACCGCCCAAGTCAAGCATTTTCTCTTATTCTATCAAATAAATCGATGCTTGACATCAGGTTTATTTCTCCTGATTCATCCAAAGTGTGACATTCGACAGTGAAAAATCTTTTAAATAGTGATTTACATCTACATCTAGTATGCCGCCGAGAAGCTGCATGGACCTCTTGATGTCGGTTAAGTTTATACCAAGTCTCTTATGATTATCCATTAAATAATTGAAGTATATCTCAGCACAGTCTTCATCGATCTCGTCGACTGATTCTACCGTTGTGTAATTGACCAAGTACCTGCTTAACAGCATGAGTAGACTTAATGCCTTTGTAGCCGAAAACGTCACATCTTTCGTACGACTCTTAAGCTCCTCTACCAACTCGTAATATTTTTTCTCTCTCACAATACTTGCCCTTTTCAATTGTGTACCCCCATTTACTAGTTCTTTTAAGAAAAGCGCAAACCTCGGTACAGCTCAATGCTTAAGCTGAATATCCGCAAAAAATAAAATATTTAAAATGAGTGCTACTTTTTATTGTAAGAATTATTTATGTAACATACAACTTTCAAAAGTTTCATTTTCATGACATGTTTAAATCAACAGAAAGTCTCTTATATAAATATGTTATCGGGTAAATTCGAAGGAATGTTATGTTTTTTGTAAAATAAATGAATATATTTCTCGATATAATATATTTTTAAGAATAAATTATTACATGTTCGTAACACTTATGAACCAAAAAAAAGAGGCATTTATTCGCCTCTTTATTTTTTGAGATATAGTGCTTTTAGTGCAGTTTGTAGCTGAAGATCATTCTTTTCATAAGATTTCACTTCATCTACCATCTTGTTCATCATTTTCGCTGTCTTTAAATCAATCACACCTGATTTTTCGAGATTGTATGTGCTTTGAAATGCGAGTACAGCCTTTTTCGTTTCTTCGTCAAAATATCCATCTACTCTGCCTGGGTCAAATGATAACCCTTTTAACAATGTCTGTGCTTGTCTGACTTCTTCATTGTTCATATCAAGCTGAAGCGGTTCTTTCAGCTGGAGCGGGCCAACGGTGAAGTAATCTGGTTGATGAATCGCAATGGTCGGCACAACACCTTTTTTGTGAATCCAATTCCCTTTCGGTGTCAGCCACTTATACAGCGTTAATTTAATGTTACTCCCATCTCCCATTGGTACCGCCTGCTGCACAGTCCCTTTACCAAAGGAAACGTCACCTACCACTTCATACTTCCCTGCTTCTTTCATGGCACCAGCCAGAATTTCAGAAGCGGATGCACTTCCTTTATCAATTAAGACATTGACCGGGTATGGTTTTTGTTCTTTTCGTTTTGAAAAATATCGTTTTCGATCGCCATTCCGTTCTGCAATTTGAATATATGGCTGATCCTTTGTGATAAAATGTTTCAAAATGTCTTCCACACTTTGTAGATAGCCGCCAGGATTTCCTCTCACGTCCAGCACAAGGCCTTCCATGCCCTTTTTCTCGAGCTTATTCAAGCTTGCCGTGAAATCCTTCGCCGTATCTTCAGAGAAGCTAGAGATCGCAATATAGCCTGTTTTATGACCATTGACCTCTTTCATTGAAGCCGTTACGGTTTCAAGCGGGATTTCTTCTCGTTTGATATGGAATGTTAGCTCTTTTTCAATTCCATTTCGTCTGATTTTCAAGGCGACAGACGTTCCTTTTTTTCCTCTTATTTTCAGTACAGCATCGTTTAGGCTTTTTTCTTTCATCGTCTCACCGTCAATGCTGATGATTTCATCTTTCGGTTTCAGACCCGCCTTTGCCGCAGGGGATTTTTTAAAGGCAGAGACAATGATAATCTTTCCTTCATCCATTCCAACTTCTGCCCCAATTCCTTCAAATGAGGAATCAAGTGAATCCGAAAATTGCTTTGCGGTTTGCTTGTCCATGTATACTGAATACGGATCATTTAAGGTTGAAAGCATTCCTTGTATGGCACCTTCAAGCAGCTTTTGACGATCCACTTCCTCTACATATTCATTCGAAATGAGGTCATAGGCTTTCTCAATTTTCTCCATTCCGTTTTCCTTCGCTCGATCACTTGATTGAGCTTGTCCAGCCACTGCAGCCGCTTTCGGTGACTCCGCTTGAGTCGCCTCTTTATGCGTCATAACCCCTGCACTGATGATGAGAATGACACTTGCCATGATGGATGCGATTTGTTTTTTCATATTTGGCCTCCTTCTTCAACTCTTCCTGATGACCTGAGTTATTATATGCCAGAAGAAGGGATTTCATGTAAAGACATTCTCCTAAGGAGGCTTGACTAATCATTTCAATAGGTGTAATTTTTATTTTGTTACGATCGAGAAGGAGTCTTCGCTATGTATATTATATTGACGATGCTTTTATTAGGAATTTTACTAGGGTTTGTAGGAGCTGGCGGGGCTGGTTTTGTCATCGCATTGCTGACGTTAATCTTTGATGTACCAATCCATACTGCACTTGGGACATCTTTAGCTGCTATGGCATTTACGACTTTATCTGGTGCATACAGCCACTACCGGGAAGGAAATATCCAGCTCAAATCAGGTTTGATTGTCGGTGCACTAGCTTGTATTGCTTCATTTGCCGGAGCAAAAGTGGCTCCTTTTATTCCAGAGGATAGCCTGCACTATTTAACAGCTGGTATGCTCTTTTTATCTGCTGTTTTTATGATGATCAAATTGTTTGTCCTAAAAGAAGATGCTGAGCAGCAGCCGCTTTCTTCACGCCAATTGCTGATCAGGGGCATTATATTAGGCCTTGTATCAGGGATGCTTTCAGGGATGTTCGGTATCGGATCAGCACCATTTATTCAAGTGGGGCTTTTGATTTTGCTGAAGCTGTCTATTAGACAAGCTGTTGGCACAACGATGCTAGTGATTATTCCAATCTCTATTGGCGGTGGAATTGGTTATATTTCAGAAGGCTATGTTGACTTTATCCTGCTCGTTCAGATCTTAATCGGTACCGTATTAGGAGCTTTTATTGGGGCAAAATTTACACGCCTTGCGCCGAAACCTCTCTTAAAATCCGCTGTGCTTTTAACACCTATTATTGCCGGATTACTGCTGTTATTTTAACTTCATCTACTTGAAAAAAGCCGATAACATGCTGTTATCGGCTTTTTGTCAGCGGATATATTGCGCTGGATTGACTGCATTTGATTTCGCGCCATTCCATAATCCTTTATGAATTTCAAAATGAAGATGCTGGCCATAAGACTGACCTGTGTTGCCCATATATCCAAGGAATTGACCTTGCTCGACTCTTTGACCTGTTGACACACTTCTTGTTGAAAGATGAGCGTATACCGTTTGATACGTTTGGCCATTGATGTTATGTGTAATGAACACCACGTTGCCATAACTCGACGAGTAGCTTGAGTTCGTGACTGTTCCAGATGCGGCTGCAACGACAGATACAGTGCCCTTTGCAGCGATATCTAATCCGTAGTGCTGTCCGCCAGAACGTCCGCCAAAGCCTGATGAGAAACGGCCTGCAGCTGGTTTAATGAAACCTGAGCTACTTGCTGGTGTATCTGACACTTGATCAGATCCTCCACTTGGTGCAGGTGCACTTTTTTCAGCAGCTGCTTGTTCTGCTTTCTTCGCTTCTTCTTTTTGACGGCGTGCTTCTTCAGACTTTACCGCCGCTTTTTGATTCGCTAGAATTTCTTGTTCATTTTCAAGCTTTCCTAGTTCATCATGTGCATGTTCTTTTTCTTTCGTTACATGACCAAGGACTTTTCCTTTTTCTTTTTGCTGTTTAGATAGGTCCTTTTTCAACGTTTCAAGCTCTTTCAAAGATGTTTCAAGTCCACTTAGCTGTTTATTTAGCTCTGCTTCTTTTTGCTCTACTAGCTCCAAATCATTTTCGTGTTCTGTAATCATGTCTTTATCTGCTTCGACAATGGTTGTAACAGCTCCCACACGACTGACAAAATCACTAAAGCTACGAGCACCTAGCAGCACATCTAAATAGTTGATTGTACCGCCACTTTTTTGCATAGAACGAATTCGATCTTTGAAAATCGCTTTTCTCTTTTCAATTCGCTCATTGATGACTTCAATCTCTTTTTTTAGTTTTTTGATCTCTTGTTTCGTCTGTTTGACCTCTTTTTCTTTTTCAGCGACTTTTTCAGTTGCTGCACTTACTTTTTGGTCAATTTTTTCAATTTCTTGCTTTAGCTTTGATTCTTTCTTTTCAAGCTTTGCCAGTTCTGATTTCTTTTTCTTCAAGGTTGATTCAGTCTTCGATGTTTTCTCTTCAATTTGTTGACGTTTTTGATCTAGGTCTTCGTATGCGAATGCACGATTTTCGTTCCCTGGAATGTATAGCCACGTTGTTCCAATAAACGCTGCCATTCCAGCCATCATCAGCTTTCTTTTCAAAACGATATTCCCCTCCCATGACAACTGCCTGCATGAAGAGTCGACCGGATGAATTGGATCAGCCGGTCACATCTTCTATAGAATCTTCGAGTGCTGCCATCAATATAAATAGATTTATACTTTCAAGAATTTACGGATGGACGTTAAACTTCCCCACACACCGATAATGGCACCGATTAATAGTAGAATCAGTGATACTTGATAGACAAACGGATTGTATGGAAGCATTGAAATAAATGAACCTTGTACCCTTGGCGCCACCCAGCCGACAGCATAATGATATGTGCCAAGCAATACAGCGATTGGTATAATCGAGCCAAATACACCAAGTAGTAATCCTTCGATGAAGAACGGCCAGCGGATAAACCAGTTCGTTGCACCTACTAGTTTCATAATCTCAATTTCTTTACGTCTAGCAAAAATCGTAATTTTGATCGTATTGGAAATCAAGAACATCGCTGTAAATAAAAGCCCAATAATAAGTGCGATGCCGACATTACGCGCCACTCCGACAACATTAAAGAGTCGGCTGACCTCTTCTTTTCCATAAGTGACTTTATACGTCCCTTTTAGGTTTTCTAATTTCTTCGCTACTTTTGGTGTATCGTGGGGATCTGTTGTTTTCACAATAAACGCATCATTCAATGGATTTTCTTGATCAACCAGTCCCATAGATTGTCCATTTTCACCAAAGCTTTTAATCAGTGCTTTTAGTTCATCATCCTTGGATGAATATTTCACATCACTGATTTCAGGAATCTTCTCAATTTCTGCTTTTAATTCATCCTGCTGCTTTTGATTCGCAGTTAAATCGATGAGAACTTTTACTTCTACTTCTTTCTCAGCGTTCGATGCCATGTTATTCAAGTTGAGCATAATGACAAGAAAAACCCCAACTAAAATCAATGTGACAGTGACCGCACTAATTGATGCAAATGTCATCCACGTGTTTCTTCCAAGTGAACGGAAGCTCTCACGTAAATGCCGCGAGAGAGTTTTAATCATAAATTCCGTACTCCCCTCTTGCTTCGTCACGCACAATCATTCCATCTTCGATTGCGATGACGCGTTTCTTCATGCTGTTTACAATCTCTTTGTTGTGTGTCGCCATGACGACTGTTGTTCCGCGGTTATTAATCTCTTCGAGTGTCTTCATGATTTCCCATGAAGTATCTGGATCAAGGTTTCCTGTCGGTTCGTCTGCAATGACAACCTCAGGATGATTGACGATCGAACGAGCGATCGATACACGCTGCTGTTCACCGCCGGAAAGCTGATCTGGAAATTGACGAGCTTTGTGCTTTAATTGCACCAAATCAAGTACTTCAAGCACTTTTTTCTTAATAATACTTGGCTGTTCACCAATAACTTCAAGAGCAAATGCCACGTTCTCAAAGACCGTAAGACTTGGAAGCAGTTTGAAATCTTGGAATACTACGCCAATTTCTCTTCTCACATAAGGAATTTCTTTTTCCTTCATCGAGCCTAAATCTTTGTTATTAATTAAGATTTTCCCTTTTGTTGGCTTCTCTTCACGATACATCATTTTAATGAACGTGGATTTACCAGCACCACTGGGACCAACAACATACACAAACTCTCCTGGATGGATAGAGACATTGATTCCATTGATCGCCTTTACACCATTAGGATAGATCTTATAGACTTCCTTCATTTCAATCATGTAATCACCTAATCTTTTCTTATTCGCTGTCAAACAGCTTATCATGATGTTCTGACACTTCTCGTCAAAAAACGTTATGTATGGTCACGCACATACCCTTCGATACGCACAAGCAATTTATGTCCTTTTCATCCAAAAAGATGAAAAAATTGAATCGTCTAAATTTCAACAACTCCAATTATACGTCATGAATCGACGCAATGGTATTACATTTATATTTCAAAACTTATAAATAAAAGGTAAATAGAGCAACCAAAACCAAAAAACGTGTCTTTTTACCCTTATTTTTTAAATAAAATTTAATATAATACGTTTTCATACTATCCAAAAGTCTTTTTCTACAAATAGAAAATAAAAAAACCTTGTCGATTAGACAAAGGTTTTATTTTTTCTCTGCAAGCCATTTGGCGACTTCTTTTGCTTGTTTTTCATCTACCATTCCGCTTGGCATAGATCCTTTACCGTTCTGGGCAATATCTGCAATTTGGCTTTCATTATATTTCTTCCCGACTTCTTTCAGGCTTGGGCCGCCTCCGCCAGATAAGTCTTTTCCATGACAGCCAATACAGTTTTGCTGATAAATCTCTTCACCACTGCTCACACTTGAAGCACTTTTACTGCCTTCTTTGTCACTGCTGCTTGAATTTCCTCCACAGGCCGCAAGTACAAAAAGCATAGCGACAAAAAGAAGCGTTAATCCGCTCTTTTTCATGTATTTCCCTCCCTTACAATCATTTGGTCAACGTTATTATATCCTTGTTTACGCCCTTTTAAAACCCTCACCAAGCACCTCTTTTGCATCCATGACGATGACAAACGCTGATGCATCGATCGCTTTTACCACTTGTTTCAACTTTGTGAATTGTGACTGCCCTACCACACACATTAAAATAGGCCGGTCATGGTCGGTGTACCCACCTACTGCTGAAATCTTCGTTACACCACGATCAATTTGATCAAACACCGCCTGTCTGACCTCATCCTCATGGCCCGTAATAATCATGGCCATCTTCGAGTGACTAAAGCCAGCCTGTACCACATCAATCGTCTTACTAGAAATGAACACTCCGATCACAGCGTACAGTCCTTCTTCAATCCCAAAAACAGTCATGGCCGCCAAAACAATCAAACCGTCCATCATCGCTAAACAAGTACCTAACGTCAGCCCTGTATATTTATTGATGATTTTGGCCGCAAGTGCCGTTCCTCCCGTTGAACCATTGCCGAGGAAAACGAGCCCAATCCCGAGCCCAATCACTACACCGCCAAATATTGCGGCGAGCAGTGCTTCATGGGTGACAGGAGCAATGTGTCTTGTTAAGAACACCATTAAAGGTAAAAAGACAGAACCAACGAGCGTTTTTACCCCAAATGTTCCACCTAATAAATAAAAGCCTGCGATAAAGAGCGGAATATTGAGACCCCATTGTACATATGCAGCTTCAAAACCGAATGACTGCATAATGGTACTGATTCCACTCACACCGCCAGCAGCAATCTGATTTGGTAATAATAACGTATTAAAGCCAACCGCCACGATGGCTGATCCTATTAAAATGAGTACATAATTTTTCACTTCAATCCAAAGTTGAGAATGTTCCTGCTTCATTTCTTTCTTCCTCCGTTACTTCTGAATGCACACCTATTTTAAGCCCTCTCATTCAGATTGTAAATAACAGCCAAATGCAGTGCTAATGGATTAATACTTTATCACACAGCCGGATCAGCGTACTTGCCGTTTGGCAGAAGAGTAAATGATGGTATATTTAATATGTACATGAGAAAGAAGGGACATACGATGAAGAAAATACTGAAGATCACCGGTATTACATTACTTGCACTCATCATCTTAGCTTTTGGTGCTTTCTATACATGGAGCCGCTTTACATATGGACCATCGGAAGCGTTAAAAAAGCAGATGAAGATTGAGCAGGTCGATCATAAAAATGGGATATATTCATTTGAAGCATCAAAAAGCGATACTGGCATCATTCTATATCCTGGGGCAAAAGTTGAACCTCTTGCGTATGCCTATCTAGGGAATGCGCTGATGAAGAAAGGCTATTCGGTCTTTATCCCAGACATGCCATTTTCCTTCGCGATTTTTAATACGAAGAAGGCAGAGGATATCCTCAAAAGTCATCCAGCCATCAAGCATTGGTACATTGGCGGGCATTCGCTAGGCGGGACAGCTGCCGCTATGTATGCAGAGAAAAATCAAAGCAAGCTGGACGGCCTCTTTTTCCTTGCCTCCTATCCTGCATCAGATGATTTGAAACAGGCTTCCTTGCAAGTATTATCTATTTCAGGAGAAAAAGATGGGCTAGCGACACAAGAAAAAATCAAAAAATCGAAAAAGCAGCTACCTTCTCAAACGGTGTACCATGAGATAAAAGGCGGTAATCATGCTCAATTTGGCATGTATGGCAAACAAAAAGGGGATCAGCCTGCAGACATTCCAGTCCTCACGCAACAAAAAGACATCGTTCAGACGATGCTGGAATGGTTAAAACCAGCAAAAAAGCTCCCGTAATGGGAGCTTTTCATTTTTTATGCCTTCGTCGCTTCTAAAAACTCTTCAGCATCTGCCACAGCCAGTGAAATGGCCTCTTCCCAAAATGCTTTTTGAGTCAGGTCGACACCTAGGTGCTTATATGCCAAATCTTCTACAGTCATTGACGCTGTATCTTTTAATAGCGCAATATATTTCTCTTCAAATGATGCCCCGGCTTGCAATGCTTTCGCGTAAATACCTAGCGAGAACATGTACCCGAAGGTGTAAGGGAAGTTATAAAACGGGACCCCTGTAATATGGAAATGCAGTTTAGACGCCCAGAAATGCGGATGGTATTCATCTAAAGAGTCGCCAAAGGCTTCCTTCTGTGCTTCTACCATCAACTCATTCAAGCGGTCAGCTGGCACTTCTCCTTGTTTGCGCTCTTCATAAAAACGTTGTTCAAATAAAAAGCGTGATTGAATATTCATAAAGAATGCCACACTGCGCTGCAGCTTATCCTCTAGCAAACTGAGACGCTCTTCTTCATTGGCCGCCTCTTTTAATGAAGCATCTGCCACAATCATTTCTGCGAATGTCGACGCAGTTTCAGCTACATTCATCGCATATTTACGATTCAACATCCGAACATCCTGCATGACTTCCTGATGGAACGAATGACCAAGCTCATGTGCTAGTGTCGCTACATTGGATGGAGTCCCTGAGAAGGTCATAAAAATACGTGATTCTCCGCTATCAGGGAAATTCGTACAGAAACCGCCCACTCGTTTGTTTGGGCGATTCTCAGCTTCTACCCAGCGTTCATTAAAAGCTTTTTCAGTAAAAGCAGCAAGCTCTTTTCCAAACCCTGCGAAATGCTTGATAATAAAAGCGGCTGCATCTTGATAAGAATAGGTTTTTGTCTCACTTCCAATAGGCGCTCCCACATCAAACCAGCTTAGTTTATCAACCCCAAGCATGTCAGCTTTACGTTGTAAATAATCAATGAATGGCTGTTTATGTTCATCAATGACAGACCACATTGTATCGAGCGTCTCTTGTTTCATCCGGCAAATATCAAGGGGCTCTTTTAATATATGATCCCATCCTCTTGCCTCATATACTTGCAGACGAAAACCAGCGAGATGATTGAGTGTGCTTGCAAACAAATGTTCATCCTGTGTCCATGCATGTTCTAAATTATGATACACGGCTTTTCTCACTTCACGGTCTGAATCATCCATCGCATTTTCTGCTTGGCCTACAGAAATCATTTGTGTTTCACCATTTTGCTCAAATGGAATGGTAATTTTGTTCACCAAGCTAGAATAAAGTTCATCCCACGCATGATACCCATCTACTGCTAGTTTTTGAATGAGTGTTTCCTGTTCAACAGGCAGTTGATCTTTCACATGTTCTCTTCGTTCATTTAATATGTAACGAACATCTGAAAAAGCGGCTGAATCCATTAATTCTTCCCACTGGCTAGTAGGAATCTCAGCAAGTGATTGATTAAACCCTGCTAGAATGGTTCCTAATTCAGCTTCCAGCTTGGCAATGGACCCCCGGAGACTGCCCGCCTTCATATCCTTTGTATTTTGAGATTGTAGACAGGATACAAATGAACCTGCTTGCGCTAGTTTTTTATATGTGATTTCATACGTTTCAAGGACAGCTGTTAACTTTTTTTCAATTTGTGTATCTTCTTTTGAAAAGGCATCTACCTTTTGTCGTAACTCATCTAATAGCTGCTGTATATGCTCTAAGTATGTGATAAATTCTGATGAAGAACTGCCTCCTTTAAAAAAGGCATCTAAATCCCACGTCTCTTGTAATGGTTTTAATCCCAAATTATTTCCCCCTTTAATTGCTAATTTCATCATACAAAGGATATAGAGTCAGTATGGCATATGTATTCCTTTATATTCATTATATTTTCTCACAATTAAAAAAACCCGGCAAGAAGCCGAGTTTTTATGATAATTTTGAACGTAAATACGCATCGATAAAGGAATCTAAATCTCCATCCATCACCGCTTGAACATTTCCCATCTCCGTGTTGGTACGATGGTCTTTCACAAGAGAATATGGGTGGAAAACATACGAGCGAATTTGGCTTCCCCAGCCAATTTCTTTCTGTTCTCCTCTAATTTCATCCAATTCCGCCTGCTGTTCTTCGATCCGTTTTTGATAAAGCTTAGATTTCAGCATTTTCATTGCACGTTCTCTGTTTTTGATTTGGGATCTTTCCGTTTGGCACGTCACGACGACATTTGTTGGGATGTGTGTGATACGAACCGCAGAGTCCGTCGTATTGACGTGCTGACCCCCTGCACCACTTGCACGATACGTATCCACCTTAATATCCTCTGTACGAATATCGATATCAATTTCTTCATTAAATTCTGGCATGACATCACAGGAAACGAAAGAGGTGTGTCTACGGCCAGATGAATCAAATGGAGAAATACGGACTAAACGATGGACACCTTTTTCTGCTTTTAAGTAACCGTAAGCGTTATGTCCTTTAATCAGTAATGTCACAGACTTAATTCCCGCTTCATCACCAGGAAGGTAATCAAGTGTTTCGACCTTAAAGCCTCTGCGCTCTGCCCAGCGGGTATACATTCTGAGGAGCATCGATCCCCAGTCCTGTGATTCCGTTCCACCTGCACCCGGGTGAAGCTCAAGAATGGCATTGTTTTTGTCATAAGGTTCGCTTAAAAGAAGCTGTAGCTCAAATTCATTAAACTGCTTCGTTAAGTTCTTCAGCTCTTTTTCAAGCTCTGCATGAAGCTCCTCGTCATAATCTTCCTTTAATAAGTCATGTGTCATTTGTAGTTCTTCATGCGATTCACTGAGTTCATGATAGGAGTTCACAGAATCCTTTAGTGCATTGGCTTCATTGATTACCCCTTGAGCCTTTTGCTGATCGTTCCAAAAATCAGCCTCTGACATCGTCGCTTCAAGCTCTGCGATTTTGACTTCTTTTGTTTCTAGGTCAAAGAGACCCCCTAAAATCAGCTAGCCTGCTAGCCATATTTTCAAGCTCTTGTCTAATTTCTACTAATTCCATATCCTTCACCTCATAGATGTATGGGGGCTGACATGAATAGAAAGAGGTTTTCACCTCTTTCCATTACTTATTCTGTCTTCCCATGACAATTTTTATATTTCTTGCCGCTTCCGCAGTGACATGGCGAGTTTCTTCCGATATCCACCACTTTACGCACCGGCTTTTTCTTCACTGTTTTCTCCTCATCGCCTTCTTGAGGCTGATGAGCAGTTGTTTGTCCTTGAACGACTTCTTCACGTTCTAGGTTGTTTTGGATTTCTGATTTTAGCACATATTTAGCTACGTCATCTTCAATTGAAGCGACCATATGCTCAAACATCGCAAATCCTTCCATTTGATACTCACGAAGTGGATTGGTTTGTGCATATGCACGTAAATGGATTCCTTGACGCAGCTGATCCATTGCATCGATATGATCCATCCACTTCGAATCTACTGCACGAAGAACGATGACTTTTTCAAATTCACGCATTTGTTCATCGCCAAATGTCTCTTCTTTTGCATCGTATTTCTCTTTAATCCGCTCCATGATGAATTCGGTGATCTCATCTGCTTCTTTACCGAAGATATCTTTGACCGTAATGGCACCTTCATCTAAATAGTTCGTATTGATTAATTCAACAAGACCATCTAGTTTCCATTCTTCTGGAAGCTCATCTTTCGGCGTATAAGAGCCAACAGCCCGCTCAATAGACGATTGAATCATATTGATCACAATCGATTTCAAGTTATCAGAATCGATGACTTCAAAACGCTGTTTGTAAATGACTTCACGCTGTTGACGAAGAACATCATCATATTGCAGAAGCTGCTTACGCGAATCAAAGTTATTCCCCTCAACACGTTTTTGAGAAGATTCAACAGCTTTTGAGACCATTTTACTTTGAATTGGAGTAGAGTCATCCATACCGAAGCGATCAAGCATCGCCATTGTCCGCTCTGCACCAAATCGGCGCATCAATTCATCTTCCATTGAGAGATAGAATTGAGTAATCCCTGGGTCTCCTTGACGACCAGATCGACCACGGAGCTGGTTATCGATACGGCGTGATTCATGACGCTCTGTCCCAATAACAGCAAGACCGCCTAGTTCTTTCACACCTTCGCCAAGCTTGATGTCTGTTCCACGTCCCGCCATGTTTGTCGCAATTGTGACGGCACCTTTTTGTCCAGCTTCCTCAATAATTTGTGCTTCACGCTCATGGTTTTTCGCATTTAACACTTGATGAGGGATGCCTTTATTTTTAAGCAGTTTTGAAATCAATTCAGATGTCTCAACCGCAACAGTTCCGACAAGGACCGGCTGTCCTGTCATATAACGCTGTGCGACGTCTTCAGCTACTGCTTTAAATTTGCCATCCATTGTACGGTAGATTAAATCAGGTCTGTCATCACGCACAACCGGTTTATTGGTTGGGATTGTGACAACCTGCATATTGTAAATGTTACGGAATTCCTCTTCTTCCGTTTTCGCTGTACCTGTCATACCAGATAGCTTTTCATACATACGGAAGTAGTTCTGGAACGTAATGGTTGCAAGTGTCATGCTTTCATTCTGCACTTCAAGACCTTCTTTTGCTTCAATGGCTTGGTGCAGACCTTCACTATAGCGACGTCCTTTCATTAAACGTCCTGTGAAGGAGTCAACGATGACGACTTGACCATCTTCCACAACATAATCAACGTCTTTTTGCATCGCAACATGCGCCTTAAGAGCCTGCGCGATATGGTGGTTAAGAGCGACATGTTTGACATCAAACAAGTTCTCGATGCCAAATGCTTTTTCCGCCTTCGTCATTCCGCTTTCAGTCAGCTGTACACTTTTTGTTTTAATATCATAAGTGAAATCGTCTTCTATTTTTAACGTACGAACAAAGGCATTTGCTTGTACGTAAAGTTTCGTCGATTTTGCAGCTTGTCCAGAAATAATAAGAGGTGTTCTCGCTTCATCAATTAAGATGGAGTCAACTTCATCGATGACGGCATAATGAAGTGGTCTTTGAACCATTTGCTCTTTATACAGCACCATGTTATCTCGTAAATAATCAAAGCCAAGCTCATTGTTTGTTGAATACGTGATATCAGCAGCGTACGCTTCTCTTTTTTCATCTTTGTCTAAACTGTTTAAGTTCAAGCCAACCGTTAATCCAAGAAATTCAAAAATCTTGCCCATTTCCTCTGCATCACGGCTTGCCAAATATTCGTTGACTGTTACAATGTGGACGCCTTTTCCAGAAAGAGCATTCAAATAAACAGGCATCGTTGATGTCAACGTTTTACCTTCACCTGTTTTCATCTCAGAGATATTCCCTTCATGTAGGGCAATCCCCCCCATGAGCTGCACCTTAAATGGGAACATTCCTGTCACGCGGCGGGAAGCCTCACGAACCGTTGCAAATGCTTCAACCAAAAGGTCGTCTACAGATTGTCCTTTTTCAAGTTTTTCTTTAAATTCGATCGTTTTATTTCGTAAAGCCTCGTCAGATAATTTCTCAAAATCTTGAGCGAGAGCTTCGATTTCATTTGCCTTTTTTTCATATCGGCTGATCGTACGTTTCGTAGGATCAAACACTTTGTTTAAGATTCCAAGCATATAATAACGCTCCTCTATTTCATGCAATTTTTCGGCATGTCCAAAAGTTTGACAGGTCCATATTTACCTGCATTTATCATACCATACCTTCCTTGATTTCCAAAGAATTTGCAATGATTTAGCACAAAAAACCCGCCCCTAATGAAGGGAGCGGGTTTACTTTTTTTAGGTCATTTTCGGATCAAAAGGAACGAATGATTAAGCGTTCGGCTCAATGAGTCCATATTTACCGTCATTTCGGCGGTATACCACATTGGTCAAATTTGTCTCAGCATTTGTGAAGACAAAGAAACTGTGACCTAACATGTTCATTTGGAGAATGGCCTCTTCGCTATCCATTGGTTTTAAATTGAAGCGTTTTTGTCTGACGATTTCTGTTTCATCAATCTCTTCGTCATCTTGAACTGCTACTTCGGACGCACCGTTTCCTCCAGCAAATAAATGCTTTTTCACACCTTGCTCACGGAATTTACGGTTCACTTTCGTTTTATGTTTTCTAATTTGACGTTCTAATTTACTGGTTGCTAGGTCTACTGCATTGTACATATCCTCATTATGCACCTCTGCTCGAAGTGCTAGATCAGTCATTGGAATGGTAACCTCAACTTTAGATTCTTGATCGTTGTAAAATTTCAAGTTCACGTTGACTGAAGCATCAACATCTGACTCAAAATAACGCTCCAGCTTTCCAATTTTTTTCTCGGCATGATCTCTTAGTGCAGGTGTTACTTCGATGTTTTCTCCTCGGACATTGTAATTCATGTAAAGAACGCCTCCTTTAAAATTAAGGATATGTAAACTTATTTCTACTTTTCCCTCCTTTTCTCCTGCTCAAACGTAAAAAAAATGTGAATTTTTATTGAAATTTGTCGAATCCTGCGGTGCTTCAGCTTTTACTTGATAGGTGATGAATATATATTCGCTTGATTCTTGAAAAAGACCATCGCACTGTTAAATCTTGAAAGATGAAATAGATGTTTTCAGTGATTGAGACAAAGATTTTAAATCTTCCGCAGCTGCTTTCATTTCCTCATTCGCCGCTAGTGATTCTTCAACAGCCGCCGACATGTACTCTGTCTCCTCAGAATTTCGCTTGGCTCCTTCTTCTATCACACCAACTGTTTGAGAAATTTCTTCTGTACTAGCTGAGATTTGCTCTGTCGTGGCAGAAAGCTCCTCTGCTTTCATCGAGATATCACGGATGGATTCCAGAATTTCTTGGAAGCTCTGTTCAGACAATTGCGATACTTTCACACCTTCTGCTACATCTCGTTCCACTTTCGTCATAGATTGAGACGATCTTTCAGTATCTTTGTTCACGTTGGCGAGTAGCTGACTAATTTGATCAGTCAGCTGACTTGATTCTTCCGCCAGCTTTCTGACTTCATCTGCAACAACCGCAAAACCTCGTCCATGTTCCCCAGCCCTTGCTGCTTCAATGGCTGCGTTTAAAGCAAGTAAATTTGTCTGATCTGCAATGGCATGAATATTCCCCAGCAGGTCTTGAATGCCGGTAAACTGTACTTGTACATTGGCCATTGTAGAATGATGTTCATTCACAGATTCCTTAATAGAACTCATTTGTTTCACAAATTGTTGAATGAGGGATGCGCCCTCTTCAGCCTTTTCAGTCACTGAAATTGAGTGACCCGAAACATCAGACGTATGTTCAGCCGCATTATGCATACCAGTCGAGACTTCTTGAATCGCCGAAGCTACTTTTCCTACTGCATCCGATTGTTCACGTGAAGCTTCACTGACCTGTTCAATCGAGCTAGACGTCTGTTCACTAGCCGAAATGGTTTGACTGATGGTTTCTTCAAATTGAGCAGCAGAATCAGCTAATTGCCTTGACCCGTTTTGCACCTGTAAGATGAGCTGACGCAAATGAGCTGTCATTTGGTTAAAAGCCGTACCGAGCTGGCCAATTTCATTTTTAGAGGTTACTTCAATTTCTTCAAGTGTGAGGTCACCATCTGCCATTCTTCTTGCTGCATGTGTGACAGAGACAATCGGTTTTGTCATACGATGAACAAACCTTGTGCCAATGACTAAAAAGCCGACTATAATCGCTGCGCTAACGAGAATAAGCGTCAGCAATAATTGGTTACTTTCTTCATTGAGCTGACTGATTTTTTGATCCCGCTGTTTCAATTGTGTTTGAGCAAATTCTTTTGTAAAGGTATGTATTTCTTGTTCGATAGGTTGTAATTCTTGACTGAGGCGGGTGTTGAATTCTTTTTGATTTTGCATATTCAATGAATTAAATAATCGATTTGTTGAGGTGTAGTAAAGATAATTTTTTTCGGAAATTTGATCTAACAGATTTTTTGCTTGTTTAACGGTGCTCATTTTTGATGCTTCAGCTGTTTTCTTATTGATTTCTTCATATGTTTGCTCAATCTTCTGTAAATTTTCAGCATCTTGAACAACCACATACGTTTTAATTTGTGCTTCTTGCTTTTGTAGCAGTGCCTCTAATTCCAGCGAGGTCTGGTACAGCTTTACTTCTTTGGTGAGAAGTGCTTTATACGATTGATCTGTTTTGTAATAAATAAAACTAGAAAACCCCAAAATACTGACAAACAATACACATATGACAATAAGCCCAAATAAAAATTGATTTTTTAGTCTCATAAATTCCTCCGAATGGTCTGAATTGAACAAAAATTAATGAATGACATACGGCCTCATACAGGCATGTATTTCATCCATCCACTTTCTATATTCAGGTATAAAATATGATGTAAGGAATGACTGGAAGTGATTTGAAGGGAATGTATAGAAAGCTAGTATATCGAAACTTAAAAAAATTTGGTCAAACGATCGAATCGTCTTGGCAAAGTGCTCATTTTCAATAATCGAAAGCAGAAGCGGATGTGTTGTCTCTAAATGAAAGAAGGCATGGATCAGATCATTAAAGATCCGATCCCCTTCTGTTTTAGCGAAATCCTTCTCAATTTCATCTAAATATTTTAGACTCTCTTCTATCGTATATAGAAGGTCATAATATGTGGTTAATAAAATATAGTCATCTGAACGATACGCCACAGGTCTCACCTATTTATTTCCGTTTATCGTAGTATACGCCGTCACTTGTCATGGGCTGATACGGATTTTGATAATTCAGCTGTTTTGTTTTCTTACGTTGAATGGCTTGAATATCTGCCTTGATCCCATTTTGAATCTCCGTTAATTGCTTGGCCATCAGTTGATCTGTTTGAATGATTTCTTTGATTTTCTCTTTTTCTTGAACGGAAAGCTCATGTTGAATGTCTCTCATTAGTTCGTCTCTCTCAACTAAAAAAGCATCAAAGTCTTCAACGAGTGTTTCGCTTTGCGGGTTGGCCTCTATTTCCGCTGCCATTTTTAACGTTTGGTCGTGCAGTTGATCCACAATACTCATAGAGATCCCCCAATAGAGTGGTGACGCCCTTTTCGATCGGTTTGAATGACTTCCTTCCAAGCATCTCGGAAATCAGTCACATATTGCTCTACTTCATTCAGGATCTCTTCGTCATTTTGCAGATTGGCTTCAATCAGTCTTCGATAGATGTAGTCATACATACTTGCCATGCTCTTTGATACATCATACGTACGATTTAAGGTGACATTTAATTCTTGGATGATGTTTTGAGCCTTTTTCAGGTTCAAGTTTCTCATTTCAGCATCTTCTTTTTGAATGCCATGCTTTGCTAGTCTAATAAACTTTAAGCATCCTTCATAAAGCATAAGCGTTAACTCGGCCGGTGTTGCGGTCTCAATAGAATTTTTCTGATAGGCGGCATAAGGGTTCTGAATTGCCATATGTTATAAACCTCCAATTATTGTCCAAGCAGTTGAGAAAGATAGCCAGATTGGTTGTTTAGCTTTTGAATCGCACTATCCATGGCGTTAAACTTTTTGTAGTAACGAGCTTCCACCATTTTTAAACGGTCTTGGAATGTGCTCATTCGTTGAGTCAAAGAATCAAGGTCCTTACCAAGTCCGTATTCCTTTGATGCCATCGTTGTGCTACCAGCCTTTGTTTGAATGCTCTTTGAGAAGGCTGATAAGGAATTTTTGATACGATGAATGATTCCTTGTTCTTTATATTGCTGCTGCGCTTTATCTTTATCTTTTGAATCTACATTTAGCGAACCTGACATAAATATTTGACTAATCTTCTGTGGGTCTTCTTGAATGGCTTTTCTTAGTTTCGGTTCATCAATGACAAGCTTTCCGCCATCTTTATATTTATCTGAAGTGGCAATTCCGATTTGTGTCATGTGAATTTTATTCCCATCACTTGTCGTAATATCAACATAAAAATCACTTCTTATTTTAGATGCACCAGATCGTAAAATTGAATCACTTCTCAGCAAGCCTGACTTCGCAGTCGTTTCCCATAGCTCGACTTCTTTGTCAGACATGGCTTTTTTCTCTTCTGCTGTTAATGGATAGTAGTCTCTATTTCTTTTTTCATTGACTTTACCATTGATCTCTTCAACAAGTTCATTGTATTTATCAACGAATTGTTTGATTTTATCAAAGATGGCATCGACATCTGTTGAAACGTTCAAACTGACAGGCTTATCTGTTGTTCCTTTAAGTTCATATGTGATACCAGCCTGCGTGAAAGTATTATTGTTATTTTCCATTTTGAGACCATTAATTTCGTATTGCGCTTTCTGCCCTTGAGTAGTCGCAACTAATTTATTATCTCCATCCACTTGGAAGCCTAATTGCGTTAAAAATGAAGCAGAATTACCATCCACTGCCTTAATACTGACACCTTCTCCAGTCGTACGGGAAGTCAGAGCGATTGTATCCACGTAGTTGGTCCCATCAAAGATTTGACCTTTATAAGCCGTGACACCTAGTTGAGTGTTGTTCAATTTTGACACGATTGAATCAAGGGTATCTTTATCAGTCGTATTAATGGTCACTGTTTTGGGTGTCGTAGAATCTGGTGTCGTCACCTCAAACGTGAACGTACCGTTTGCAGCAGTAAATCCAGATGTGCCAGAAGATTTGAATACGGAAGCTGTCGCTAGTTGAGTCACATTAATAGAGCCAGAGGTAGCATTTGTTGATCCAGTTGCTGTGACAGCAGATTCATTGGAGCTTGTGACCTTTTTTGCGCCATAAGTACTCGGATATGTTAAATTTAGTTTGGCAATGAGATCATCTAATTCTTTGACCTTTGAATTGACCTCGCGGTAGCTGTCTCTTTGCCATTCAAGTGTTTGTTTCTGACGTGTCATTTTATCAAGTGGTGCTTGCTCAGTTTTCATTAGCTTTGAGACGATTTCGTCAATATCAAATACATTTGAAAATCCAGTAATTCGATTAACCATTGTTTATGTTCTCCCTTCAATTACATTCTTTTATCGACAAATAAACCGACAATCTCTGTCATTGCCGCATAGAAATCAAGCCATTCTTTGGAAGGAATCTCTCTAATGACTTCTTCGGTTTGGTTATCTACGACTTTGACATAATATTCATTGAGTTTTTCATGTAATTCAAATTGAAGATGAAATTGAGTAGGTTCAATCAGCTTATTTGCTCCTTGAAGCGTTTTCTCAATTTCTTCTTTTGAAACGACTTTTCCATTTGCTTGTAAATCAGTGTTTACATTGTCGTTCTGATGATTCGTAACACGGGTTTGAAATGCATCAATCAGCGGCTCTATCGAAGTCAACTTACCAACAGACATAGTTATTCAGCTCCTGTGCTTTAATCTATCTTTTATATCGGCTTTGAATTATTAAATTAAATATAGATGGACTGATTTGTTAAAGTTTCATATAGATGGTGTACTTCTACGGTTTCACACGGAGGAGGATAGACAAATAGGATAAAAAAATCCTCACTTTTTTTGTGAGGATAATTGAGAAAGTAGATCAAAGGACAAGCTAGCAGCACGGCTGTTTTCTTCTTGAATAGACAGGTATACTTCCTTCCTGTGAATATCAATATGCTTAGGAGCCTCAATTCCGACTTTTACTTGGTCGCCTTCAATCGCAATAATTTTAACTTCAATATCGTCGCCTATTTGAATCGATTGATTTAATTTACGAGATAGAACTAACATGAGGAAGCCACCTCTAGCAAATGTTTTGTATGATAGGCTGAATCATGCAAAATGACCTGCTTGGCTTTCATGTTTTTCCGATTCACAATAATAGGCGCTCTTAAATTGGCTGTCGTTTTTTCAATAGAAGATCCCATTGTTAAAATAACCATGACTTCCGCATCATTGGCATCTTCTACCCCAAGAATGTCTACAACCGATTCTTCTAAGTCAAATTCATATTGATTGAAGAACAAAAATGGGCTGCTGACAATAAAGCCTAGTTCTGCATTTTTCAAAGATTGAAGAACTAAAAATGGGGATTCTTCTGATAAAGGTAAAATGACAAATTGTTTTTGATCCAGAAATCCTGGTATCCCATTAGAGAAGTGAATGATTTGCTCCTCTTTAATCGTCACTTCGCCATGGTATTTTGTTTGAATGATCATAATTCACGACCTTTTTCATTTTTCTTAACTATACCTTATCACCATTTTGACCTGTTTCGTCAACTTCTATTTTTAATTCTGGGTATTGTAACATATCAATATGAACTTTACCTGGCTGGTAGTTAACAATTGGTTTATGAGGTGTTGCCTCTATAATAGCTTTTTGCGGCTCCACATCAATTTTAAGTTCAGATGGCTGATAGTGAATTTTTACACTAAAAAATGAAGGAATCACACCGATGTTGAATTGTTTTGCTGGAGGACTGCCGTTGATTTTCGCAAACTCAGCAATCGCATTCCCACCATTCTCGATCTTGATGAGTTCACTTCCTTCTTCCGCTCTACGTCCCATTCCTTCTCCAATCGCACGTTTCCCCTCAGCAGCCCATTCCTCTGAACGCCTAAAAATCGACTTAATATCCATATCGGCAAATGCCTCGGTTTGATCTATGGTTAATTTCGACGGTGTCCTTGTGATATTCATGACAGCTCTTGGCTGCTGAATGTCAAGCTCAGCTCTTGGCTGCTCTACTTCTTGCTTGGAAGGAGTTGTCGACATTTGCAGCTTTGCATAAGTTTGCTCCATTAACAATCTAGGGATTTGCATAGGTTCACCTCCATGATGCAAAAAAGCACCCAACGGATGCTTTTTCTTATCTTAAGAAATCGACAAGGGATGGCTGAATCACTTTAGCTGTCGTCGCTAAAGCAGCTCTATTCACAGTCTCTTGTTGAAGAAGATCAAGAATGGCTTTTTCACTTTCTACATCTTCGGCATCTGATTTAGCCTTTTTCAGCACTTCAAATTGCGAAGTCAAACGGCTCCCGACTAAGTCGATACGATTGGATCTAGCCCCAAGATCTGAACGCTCAGCACTCATCACTTCTTTAAACTGATCGATATTTCCTAATGCATCATCTGAATTTGTAAACGTTCCATTTTTTAATGAGTTTTCTAAATCAGTCAGCATTTCAATGACATTTTGACCACTGGCAGATTGTCCACCAAAAGCTGAAAGAGGATTTGAATTCACATTTAATGTGATTCCATCAGAAATGTTCGACTGAACCACGTTTGCATCTGTATAGTTTTCAAAGTTAAATGTAAACGTACCATCTGCATTCTCTACAACTGGTTTAACATTTGTATTCGTCCCATTAAAAACAAACTTACCTAACATCTGCGTGTTCATTGCATCGATGATTTGATTCTTCATCTGACCAATTTCCACTCCGATAGCAGCTAAATCTTCTGGCTGTTTTGTTCCATTGGCCGCATCGAGTACTTTATCTCGTATATTTGACATGATATCAATTATTTCAGTGACACTTGTTTCAGATGTATCAATCCAGTTTCGTGCCTCATTTAAATTAGTTTGGTATTGCTCATTTCGAAACATGGCTGTACTATATTGAAGACTTTTCACTGCTGCAACAGGATCATCAGACGTTTTTGTGAAACGTTTTCCAGACTGTGCCTGCTCATTAATTTTAGAGAGTTTTTCATAACTTTTACTAATATTTCGAAGTGAATTTTGAGAAATCATACTTTGCGTGACTCGCATCCGTTAGCCTACCTTCCTACGACTCCCATGCCGTTTATTATTTTATCTAATACTTCGTCTTGCATCGTCATAATTCTTGCTGCTGCATTATACGCATGCTGAAATTGGATCATGTTCGTCATTTCTTCATCTATAGATACAGCACTAGTTGACATCCTGCGTTCATTGGCTGAATTCACAAGAGCTGCTGAACTGCTTTCAAGGGTCATGTTCTTTTTAGCTTGTATCCCCATTTCGGCAATGACATTCTGATAGTAATCCTGAATTGTTGTGGTATTTCCGCCGATTGGTAGCTTTAAGTTTTGAATATTAGCTAATTTCGTAGCATTCGAACCATCACCTTGCGTTTGATTAAGAGATGCAGCAATGTTATCTGTCGATGCTAAAATCACGTCACTCACTTTGATACGGGCTGCCAAGCCTTTATTCAAATCATTGTTATTCTCAATATCGAAAAAGTCTTGTCCACTTGTGCCATTTAACGTGTATCCTTGCTTATGGACGTCGTTAAAAGCATCCATAAATACTTTTGCTACTTCATCCAGCTCAGCAAGCATATCCGGGTACATGCCTTTTTCAGCTCCATTAGACATGTAGCCATACGCCTCAACAAGTGCTTTTACTTTACCATTCACTTGTAATTGATCAGCTGCGATGGTTGTCGTTCCAAATTGGAGTGAGTTAACAAGTCCCGTCGTATTATCATAGGAAAGTTGCAATTCAGATTTTTCATTGGTAATGCCATTTAAAATTGTTCCAGCAGATTGTCCATTTGCACCGATAATATCGATGTTAACGGTTCCTTCAGCAATTTCCAGAGCATTTCCTCCAGAAGGGTTGTAGCTCACTTTAATATCAACAAGTGAGGAAAGCTGATCTATAAGAGCGTCTCGCGTATCATAAAGATCATTGGGAAGATAACCATTTGGCTCAACTGTTGCAATCTGTTTATTCACTTCATCAATTTGAGTTAATAGGGTGTTCACATTTTTTGCCGTTGAATCGAGTTCAGTTTTTAAATTCTTTTGTATCGTTGTTAAAGAAGAATTTAGCAGGCGGAATTGATCTACTAAAGCCTGAGCACTTGTCTTAACAACTGTACGGGCTGAAGCAGTATCAGCATTTTTCGATTCCGATAAGACTTGTAATGATTTCCAGAGATTATCAAAGGCTCTATTCAAGCCTTCATCTGTCAAATCATTCATCACTCCTTCCATTTGTGAAAGAGCATCAGACTTCGTCGCATAATAAGATAAGTTATTGTTATGATCTCTATACTGAAGATCTAAAAAGCTGTCTCGAATTCTTTCAACAGTTCCAACTTGGACACCTGTCCCCATTTGGCCGTATGTCTTGCCATCATAAACAGAAATCACTGGGTAAGGATTCTCTGCTTTAAAGGTAACTCTCTGTCTTGAGTAGCCATCAGTATTTGCATTGGATACGTTGTTTGATGTGACATAAAGCCCTGCACGCTGGGCTGTGATTCCTCTTTTTGCCGTTTCTAGTCCCATGAATGTAGAACCCATAGATATCCTCCTTGTTTACGCCTTTGAATCAAACAAAGCCCTATGCTGTTTAGGCTTTGAACTCTCAAGACCATTTTGTCCGTAATTCATATTTTCTTTGTTAGGATTCACAAGATCGAATGTCAGTGAAATAAATTGAAGTGACTGCTGAATAAGCTGTTTGTTCAGTTCGTTTACATCTTTCAGTTCCACCATGATGTCATTCAGCTTCTCATATAACGAAATAAGCTCTTCTTGATCCGTTCCTGTAGCTTTTTCGATGCATGCGGTGATTGTCGGCGATTGATCACTTTGTAAAAATTGAACTGCTGCTTCAATCCGCTTTTCTTCTAATTGTGAAATGGCCTGAATATATTTTTGCTCAAGGTTCAGAACCTCTGAAAGAGCATCGATCTCATTATTTTTCAGCATTTCTGTTTTATTCTTAGACAGCTTTAGAAGCTGTTCATGTAATCCGTAGAGACGGTGCAGTTCTTCAATCATTATTTTTACTGACATTCACGCTACTCCCTTTTGTTATTGTTGTTTATAAAAATTCAACATTTTATCTGCAATGCCTTTTGTATCTACTTGATATGTTCCGGCTTCAATGCTTTTTTTAATTTGGTCTATTTTATCTTGACGTTCTTTCATGATATTCGGCACCTTTTGCATTTCGATTGCCTTTTTAGAAATTTCGACTTTGTCAGTTGATTTTGCTTGATTCGATTGCAACGTTTGTTTCTCATATGTTTTCTTGTAAGGATTTACTGGTTGTGTTCCATATCGATTAATTTTCACGGGATTCCTCTCGCTTTCCGTTACAGTCTGTCTTGATTCTATCCATTTTATCGACCAAACTGCAACTTAGTTTAGGGAATCAGTCGTTTTTAGGATTAATGGCATAATAGGTGTCTTTTTTCCTAGATTCAATCTCCCTTTTACGCTCTTCTTCTTGGTCCATTTGGCTGATTTGTGTCTTTATATCCTTTTCACAATGGCTACACAGCTTGTTTTTCCTGATCGGTTGGCCGCATCTTTCACAAGGATAGTTGATATTCGGGAATTGACTAATTTGAAGTCTTTTCAAACGGATAAATTTCAGGATTAATTCTTCATCAACTTCTGTTGCGTCCACTATTTCAGCAATGGTTGATTGTCTATTACTTTGCTTACGCAAGAATTTATAAACGATATCAAAAGAACGTTCTTCTTCTTCAAAGCATTTGTTACAAACCGTTTGGATGGTGGTTTTTAAAAATAACTGATTACATTGTGGACAGTTTGCCAATTGATTCATAACCAAAACCCCTTACGTTATTTTCTTTTCTTAATATCGGTTGATTGTCATGATTTTTAACTACGAATCAACGTAAAAGAGGAAACACTTTTGGCGCCTGCGTCTTTTAAAATTTTTGCTGCATGATAGACTGTCGCCCCAGTTGTATAAATATCATCGATTAATATGACATCCTTTAGAACGATCGGGTTTGACTGCCTTAATTGGAACAAATTCTGTTGTTGTAAACGTTCATTTTTTCTTTTCTTAGACTGCTTACTTTGATGTACTTTTATAAGTGGTTCCAATATAGGTCCGCCAATCATGGAAGCAAGCATCATTGACTGATTGAATCCTCTTTCCTTTAATCTCTCTTTACTCAAAGGAATTGGGACAAGCACCGGTTCTTTGATTGAAAAAGAACGTTTAAACGCTGACTGTACATCTTTTTTAAATAGATCAGCTAAAGCCGTATCACCTCGAAATTTAAATCGAGCTAGAATATCTTTCATAAAGTCGTTGTAAGCATAAACAGACCGATTCATTACAAGAATCTCAGCAAAATCCCGTCGTTTATCCCACCTTGAACAATCCTGACACAATTGATCATTTGATTGCGCTCTTCCGCATTTGGGACAAGTAGGACCTTGAATCTTCATCAGGTGGTTCTTACATGCTACACATAAACGATCTTCATTTAATAGTAGGAATGATTTCCATGTAAAAGCAGCCACAAAATGGCTCTCACAAATTGGACAAATCAACGCTTTTCTTTGTTCAACGGCAAATGATTTTCGCACCTTGGATATGTAGTGACCGTTGAAGCAGCTTCTGTCAGAATGACGAGCATCGCCGTATTTTTCTGTTTATCCACCATCTCGGATTTACTGTAGGATATTTTATCGATATCTGTTATATATTGCGGTTTCACTTGATTTAGAGAAATGGCTAATACATCTTCTATACATTTTTCACAATGACAAATCATGTTTAATTGGTTGAGATATTGATAGAGAATTTCTTTAAGTAGTATTTCTTTTGCGTTGAGTAGCATATTTTGTCTCTCCTGCCATTTGTGTTTTGTGAATATAATGTACCATGATTTAGTTGAACCCACACTATTTTTCAGAAAACTCTTTTTCAGCTGTATTATTCATTTTTACGATATGTTTCTTTGCTTGTTTCATACTTCTCGTTAAACCAAAATGAAAAAAATACACGTCTCCGTTAAAAAAATCTGGATGTCTCCCTGCTCTACCAGAAATTTGGACAAGTGCACTTTCTGAAAAAATAGGAGATTCCGCACCTAATACGCCCACCTGAACATCTTGAATGGTAACGCCTCTTTCTAGAATAGTTGTTGTAACCAATACATCGTATCTATGATCTCTGAAATGCTGGACTTTTTGCTTCCTTTCTTGATCATCCGCAGAAACACCCTGTACATTTACATCTTGAACTTGAAGAATATGAGTTACCTTCTTCATAGTAGAAATAGAAGGAACAAAGAGTAACACTCTTTTTTTCTTTGTGATATGTTCATGCAGCCAGTTCATTGTAGATGCTGGAAGCCGATTTCTTTTTAATTTCTTTTTCCAATCTCCAACCCATTGAAATGTTGGGACAGGCAATGGTTTTTGGTGGAAGCGCAGAGGAATTTTGATCGCTTCTAATTGTCTATGAGCAACATCCTTTTGCATTTTTTTAGATGGTGTGGCACTTAAGTAAATTCTAACTCCTGTTTTTTTCATTGATTTTAAAACAGCAAACTGAAGCCGTTCATCAATTGAATAAGGAAATGCATCGACTTCGTCAACAATGAGGACATCAAAGGCGTTTTTATATCTCATTAGCTGATGGGTTGTAGCGATCATAAGCGGCGCCATTTGAAATCTTTGAGAACTCCCGCCATAAAGTACAGCTATATTCAGTCCTTGAAATGCCTTTCTCATTCGAGGTTCAAGCTCAAGTACAACATCGGTTCTAGGCGTCGCAATACAAACACTCATTCCGTTATTTAGCGCATATTTTATTCCATGAAAAAGCACCTCCGTTTTCCCAGCACCACAAACAGCCCAAACGAGCAGATCAAATTTGTTTTGGATTGCTTCTACTAGCCTATCGGACGCTCTCTTTTGCCCTTTAGAAAGCTCTCCCTGCCATGTTAATTCAACTTGTCTTGTTTCTTTCTTTTGTGGACCCGTCCATTCGTAGAGAAAGCCACATTCGCTTAATTTTCCCAGCATGATGCAGGATCTACAGTATACACAGTCTTTTTTACATGTTTCACACGGAGAGAGGGCAAAGTAGCGCTTGTTTGATACACCGCACCGGCAGCAGATCAAACCACTCGACACCCTATCGACAGCAGGTGTTCTATGGATAAATCCTTGATTCTCCAGCCACTCCAATTCGGACTGTGTACATTGACATTCAATAGGAAGGAGGTGCCTTGATTGTAGCTTGTGACTGAGTTCCATTGCTTTTTCCAGATTCAATTTCACGCACTACCTTTCCATTCATGTTGACCCATTATGTACAAAGAGAAGGCCTTTCGTCTAATTGTAAAAATAGAAAAACAAATCCCCTTTTCCATGAGAAAAGGGGACTTTGATATCTACCTGATGATCCAGCCAAGTGCTAAAGAGCCTTCGCCTAGATGAGTGCCAATCACGGCACCAAAGTAGCTTTTATAAAATTCAACATGAGGATACTTTTCTAATAAGTGCGCAATTAATTCATCTGCTTCTTCTTCTCTATTACCATGTATCAGAGTTGCTCTCATTGGAACACCACGTGATGCATCTTCATCAAATAATTCGAAAATACGTGAAATGGCTTTTTTGCGTGTACGAATCTTCTCAAAAGGGACAATTAGCTTGTTGTCAAAATGCAAGATAGGCTTTACCTTTAAGAGGCTTCCAATAAAAGCCTGAGCACCATTTAATCTGCCGCCACGTTGTAAATGAGTTAAATCGTCTACCATAAAATAAGCTCTTTGATTTTCTTTTAGATAATTGAGATGGGAAATCACTTCTTCTGGAGAAGCACCACCTTGGATTTTTTCAGCAGCTTCTAACACATAAAAACCTTGCGCCATACAGCTAGTCTCTGTATCAAACGGATAAATGTCGATTCCGTCAACTAGTTCATTCGCTGAGGCCGCACTATTGTATGTTCCACTAATTCCGCTTGACAGATGTATACTAATCACAGCATCATATGTTTCACTAAGTTTTTCATATAATTCTATAAGTTCACCGAAAGCAGGCTGAGAGGTTGTTGGAAGATCTTTATGTTTCTTGACTTCTTCATAATATGTCTTCCAATCCATTTCTACTTCTTCACGGTATGATTCAGTACCAAAGATGACATTCAGAGGGATCATATGAATATGATGTTTATCACGTAGTTCTTGTGGTATATAAGCAGTACTGTCTGTTACAACGGCTATTTTCATTCTTAAATACCTTCCTTATCCGTTAAGTTGCTTTTTGATCATTCTTTTTCACTAGATTTATAATACTAATCAAAAAAGCTTGCCTAATCAATAGGCAAGCCCGCTATATCCGAAAAAGACTCCTTACCTGCCTATCATTGCTCTCTAACTTGAATGTGAGAGAACTAAAAACAGGCGAAAAAGGAGTACTTGTCCGGAACATTATCTCATTTCTACCCAGCCGTTTTTAATTGCTACAACAACAGCTTGAGTACGGTCATTTACATTCATTTTTTGCAAGATGTTACTCACGTGGTTTTTGACTGTTTTCTCACTAATAAAGAGCGACTCACCAATACCTCTGTTGCTCTTTCCGTCAGCTAACATTTGAAGAACTTCACATTCACGTCTTGTTAAAATATGAAGTGGTCTGCGAATTTCAGGATATACCTCGTGCTGTGGATGTGCTGAAACGCCGCTTGTTGCTAAGCGTCGGAATTCATTTACTAAGTTATGAGTGACTTTCGGATGTAAATAAGAGCCTCCGTCAGCTACTACTTTTACTGCTTCAATGAGGGTATCTGCATCCATTTCTTTTAACAAGTAGCCTCTTGCTCCTGTTTTTAATGCATGTGTCACATAGTTTTCATCGTCATGAATAGATAGGATAATGACTTTTGATTCGGGATAAAGCTCTACTAGCTGTTTTGTAGCCTCCACACCATTTACATTCGGCATATTAATGTCCATAATGACAACATCCGGATGATAGTGTTCTACGATACGTGCAGCTTCGTCACCGTCGTCTCCTTCTGCAACTACTTCAAAAGTAGGTTCAAAATCTAAAATCCGTTTGACACCTTCACGGAATAATTGGTGGTCATCGATAATTACAATATTTACTTTAGTCACAAGCTACGCCTCCCCATGTTTATTGTTCTACACCTGAACTTTATGGTCAATATGTCTTTTGTCTCTATTTTACAATTTTATTTTGTAATGTTAACGGTACTCTAATCATGATGAATGTCCCTAGACCTATTTTTGAGTCTATGGTCATTTTACCTTCTAGCAAGTCTACGCGCTCTTTCATACCAAGTAACCCAAAGGATTTGTTTTTATTTGTTTTCACATCTTTCATATCAAAGCCTTTTCCATCGTCTTTGATAATTAAGGTGACAAAGTCTTTCGTCACTTCAACCTTCACAGAGATTTCTTCAGCTTCAGAATGCTTTAAAGAATTTGTGACAGCTTCTTGGGCTAGTCTAAACAGTGCCACTTCGAATTGAGAAGCAATTCTTTCATTTTCTGTATCCCCTAGGCATTGGAACGTAATTTTGGTTTTTCCATCATATTCTTCAATTGTGTTTAAGTATTTTCGCAGTGTCGGAATGAGACCCAAATCATCTAAAGCCATCGGTCTTAAATCATAAATGATTCTTCTCACTTCGTACAGTGCATTTCGCACATTCTGTCTTAGACTTCTAATTTCTTTAAAGCCTTCTTCTGTTCCACGGTCTCTAAAAATTCGTTCAATTAGTTCTGAACGCATCATCACGTTTGCCAGCATCTGAGCAGGTCCATCATGGATTTCTCGTGATACCCTTTTGCGCTCTTCTTCCTGGGCTTCAATAATTCTTAGTCCAAAATCTTGTTTTGCCTGAGCATCTTCAAGTAACACGCCAACTTGGCGTAAGTCCTGATTGAGATAGTTGAGAACCACTGTGATCTGGCTCACAAGCGTTTCAGAGCGTTCAATGACGTCTTGCAGGCTTAACAATCGTCTTTCGAGATCATCTCTTCTTTCCCTCAGCTGTTTTTCGCGCTGCTGGATCATGGTCAATTCTACTTGCAGGTTATGTGCTTTTTCATAGGCTTCTCGTATTTCTTCTTCGCTGAATTTGTTGAAGTTTCTGCTGACCTCAGATAATCGATTTCTAGCATGTCTCGTATGTACTTCTAGTTTATCCCCAAAATCAATTACTTCGTTGACTTGCTGTTTAATTTGCTTGAGCTCTTCTACTAGGCTTTCATATTGTTGACGGGACTGTTCGCCGATTCTAAATACTTCGTCCTTACTGCCATCAACTGTACTTAGCATTTTCATGATGATTGAATCCAATAACTTCGGATCCATTTTAGGTGTTGTCATGGCTTTTCCCTCCCGTAACAGTGATGTCATCTTTTTTTATTATAAATGTCATTGATCTGCATTTTATGTCGAATTATAATGAAAGAATGCGTATAAATCATGAAATTTTTATGACGACCCTTTTTCCGCTCCTATCATCATAACAAAATACGCTGTAAAATTCTAAAACCAATGCAAATTTTCTCTAGCCTTACAATTTGCTTGTCAGGAGGGTATGTCTTTTGCTGAACCGCTATCTCACAGTAAAAAGCCGTGGCGAGCATGAGATCGTCATTGAAAAATCACGTTTTATTTGTCATATACAACGTGCTGTCTCAGAAGAAGAAGCACAAGCCTTTATACAATCCATAAAAAAACAACATTGGAACGCCACTCATAATTGTTCCGCCTATTTGATCGGTGAACATGATCTGATTCAAAAAGCAAATGATGATGGTGAACCAAGCGGTACGGCAGGTGTACCCATGCTTGAAGTGCTAAAAAAACGCAAGCTGAAAGATACAGTAGTTGTCGTCACTCGTTATTTCGGCGGTATTAAGCTAGGTGCCGGTGGATTAATTCGCGCGTACGGAAAATCTGTGTCTGAAGCAATCAATCATGTTGGTATGGTAGAACGCTGTTTAATGCGTACGATGCACACAACAATAGATTATACATGGCTTGGAAAGGTAGAGAATGAGCTTAGAGCCTCATCTTTTCAGCTAAAAGACATCCATTATGCAGAAGATGTGATTTTTGAAACGTATGTAGAAGAAACACAAACAGAGCAGTTCATTGAATGGATGACTGAGTTAACTAATGGAAAGAGTGTTACTAAAGAAGGCGAATTGATTTATTTAGAAAAGGACGTTGGTCCGATAAAGGAGACAGATGAATGGCACAACGAGTAAAAGTGCGTGTACGAAAGAAAAAGAGTAAGAAGAAAAAGATTTTCAAACGGATTCTGGTCTTATTTTTGCTTCTCTTCATCTGCATGGGCGGATTTGCAGTTTATAAGATTGTGAATACACTCCAGGCTGCTGACAAAACTTATGATGAATTAGAGCGCGGGGAGAAATCGAAACTCCGTGATGCTGTCATTGATATAAAGAAAAAACCTTTCTCTGTCCTATTTGTTGGTATAGAGGATTACGCCACAAATGGTGATCACGGCCGTTCAGATTCACTCATCGTCGCAACGATTAATCCTCAGGATAAAACAATGAAAATGGTCAGTATCCCCCGTGACACACGAGTACAGCTTGCTAGTGACACAACGGGAAATAAAGTAAAGATCAATGCGGCATTTGCTAAAGGCGGTAAAGACGAAACGATTGAAACTGTCGAACAATTCTTGCATATCCCAATTGACAAATATGCAACAGTGGACTTTGACGGTTTTAAGGATGTCATTGATGAAGTTGGGGGAATCGATATAGACGTCCCATTTGACTTCAATGAAAAAAGTGACGTCAAAAAATCGAAAAAGATTTACTTTAAAAAAGGGAATATGCATTTAAACGGGGAAGAGGCACTTGCTTATGCGCGAATGAGAAAACAAGATCCACGTGGTGATTTCGGGCGTAACGATCGTCAGAAACAAATCTTACGTGCCATGATTGATCAAATGGCGAAACCTCATAACATTGCAAACGTGGATAATATTGCAAAAGAAGTAAGTGATCATATAACAACCAACTTCCGCATCACAGAAGGACTTGCTCTACAGCAAATTTACAGTGGTTTTAAAGGAGACGATACTGAAACACTATCTATTAAAGGATCAGACCTTTATTTAGGACCAAATCGAACATACTTCTTTGAGCCAGATCAAACCAACTTGGCTGAGGTGCAAAATGAGTTAAGGACACATTTAAAGCTTCCTGCTGAGTCATCGTCCTCAACTGAAACAAATACACAAACCGATTCATCTTCTGGTACAACAGGGTCAGCCGATACACAGGCCCCTTCGACCAGCACATCAGGACAATAATAGGAAAACAGCCCGTTCCTTGGAAGCGGGCTGTTTTTTTATTGTCTTTTGACCATTCGTTTGTAGAATTTCGTAAATGGTTTAAACTCTTCGTTCACCAAACCAGTGACTTCAGCGATAACTTGCATAAACATGACCAGTAAAAAGATGATGATCAATGACAGCCAAATGGTGGCACTTGTCAGCAAAATCGCGCTTAAGCTGAAGACTAAGCCAATCATGTAAATCACAATCACTGCCATTCGATGTGATAAGCCAAAGGCCATCAGTCGATGATGGATGTGTGATTTGTCAGGTGATGAGATAGGCTGTTTATTCAATATTCGTCTGATGATCGCAAAGGTCGTATCAAAAATAGGCACACCTAAAATAATTACAGGGACAACAACACTAAACAAAGTAACACTTTTGTACAATCCTAAAAGTGACAGGACCGAGATCATATAGCCTAAAAATAACGAACCTGTATCACCCATAAATATTTTTGCTGGATGGAAGTTATAAAAAAGAAAACCGATGGTACTGCCAATGACGACAAGAGATAACGAAAGAATCAGGATCTTGTCCGCAGAAAATGCCATGACGGCAATCGTGGTTAAACCGATAACCGAAATTCCGGCAGCCAGTCCATCTAATCCATCAATTAAATTGATCGCATTTGTAATCCCAACAATCCATAGTACAGTCAGGGGATACGCCATCCATCCTAACTCCAGTCGATCTGTTAAGAAAGGAACAGAGAAAAAGTCCATTTTTAAGCCCGTGCTCACGATTAAGCAAGCAACGAGAACTTGCACAAGAAATTTAAATTTTGCACTTAAATTATATTTATCATCAAATATACCTAAAATGACGATGAGTACAGCGCCAACTGATATAGCTGTAATTTTATTATGTAGAAACAGCCCGCCTGCTAGTGCTCCAGCCGCTACCCCAATAAAAATCGCCAAACCGCCCATTCGAGGCATTACTCTATCATGAACTTTTCGTTTATTCGGCTGGTCCACTGCACCAATCTTAATTGCAAACTTTTTGACGATTGGTGTCACAATTAAAACTGTAGCCAGAGAGACAAAAAACGCTAATAAGGCGCGTTCGTAATCCATAGGTCAGTCTCCTTCTAAATTGAAATCTGTATTTTGTATATTGGCCGCTCTTTCCATTATACAATTGAATATAGGATGATCACAAGCTCCCCCTAAGAAGAAGAAACAAATAAAAACGCACAATCCTGAATGAATTATGCGTTTTCTTTAATATTCGTTAATTCCACCATGTTTGTGAACAGTGCGTGCCAATCTTTTTTCTTTGCCCGGCTTTGTCTTAGATGTCTGCATGTCATGTCATCTTTTTTACTGATCACTTTCTGGCAGGCTTCTACGAAGAGAGCTGGATCTTCGCCCTCTACATATTCATACACATCATTCTCTTTTAGCCTTTCCGTTGATGGAAGATTTAAACCAACAACAGGGATTCCGGCAGCTAAAAATTCATACAGCTTGAGCGGAAAAACCGCTTGATTGTAAGGAGACTGTTTGTATGGCATCATCCCTACATCAATTAATTTCATATAAGCAGGCACTTCTTCTGGTGCGACTGCTCCAGTCCATAGGACATTGGGCAGTTTGAGTGCATGCTGAAAAGATGGATCTCCATTCGTTCCATCCGGACCGACAAATAAAAATGTCCAATCTGGCTGCATGCGAGCAGCTTGAGCGATCATGTCAAAATCGAGCTTCGGCTTGATCCCACCTATAAAGCCAAGAACCGTTCCCTCTCTTCCCTCTAGCACGTCTTCCCTGCTACGGAGGTTGCTTTTTGCAAACACATCATACTCGACGCCATTTTCCACTGTAAAGACATCTTTCGGTTCACCCATGAGCCTTTTTTTGATTTGATCATGTAAGTATTGTGAAGAGCATGTAATGCTGTGTGCATATTTAATAATGCGGTTTTCTGCTTTTACAATGACTCGCTGTCTCATATAAGAGAGAATGTTGTTTTTTCCGCTGATGGGCTCTCCCCACAGGTCACTGCAATCATACACAATATGTTTCCATTCAAATAAAGAAGATAAGAGCGGAAATCCCGGAAACGTATACCATAAACAGACGGCTATGCCCTGCTTTTCTTCTTGACGCAAATGCTCAAGAAGAGGAGATAATTTATGAAAATAAAACATATCTTGATAACGGCCAAAGCGAAAAAACTTGCTCTTGAGCACATCAGGAATGGTCATTTGCTTCATTCGATCCGTTATAGGCTGAAAGGGAGCTGAATGACGATTGGCAGATGGGCATACCCAGATGACCTCTTTCGTTTCTGGATCAGATGCAAGAAATTCCGCCAGTCGATGCCGTCTGTACCTTAGGCCATCGTGTCCCCATTCTCCCGTTGCGACAATCACATGTATGATCGACTCTGCTTTCACCTTCATCACCTTTTTTCCCTTCTGTTTATAAGCGCTTTTTGACAGCATTTGTGGCATAGTGCATAAAACACCAAGATGCTTTCACAAAATGAAGCTGCTCAATTTCTCTATAGACAAACCATGTTTTTTTCGCTGCTTTCCACTTGTTACTAGAAATCGAGTTTCCCACGATGCGATATTCACTGAGCGGCTCACTCATTCCATAGGCAGTAAATCCTTTTTTTAAAATTGAGAGCCATGTGGCTAAGTCCTGCCTTGTTCGAATGTTTGGCATTTCCACGTGTCCTACTTGTTGAAGATCGAGCATCACCGTCAAACAGCCGATAATCGTATTTTTTAAAGCTTCATTGTAGTTCAACTGAGCCGGCGCTGTGACGGTTTTTTGTAATGGCTCTCCATTCTCTGAAATGATGTCATATGCCGTGAAAGTAAAGGCATGATCATTTTCTAACATAAACTTGACCTGCTTTTCGAGCTTTGTCTGTTTCCACATATCATCGCTATCTAAAAAAGCGATAAAGCGGCCTTTCGCCTGTTTGATGGCGGTGTTTCTAGCAATAGCGGCTCCTCCGTTTTCCTCTAAATAAATGACGTTGATTCTGTCGTCCGTCTGACTTAATTCCCCTAACAACTTCCTTGTGCCATCTGTTGAGCAATCATCTGCAATGATCAGCTCCCAGTTGGAATAGGTTTGGGCAAGGACGGAATGAACTGTATCCGTTAAATAACGTTCCGCATTATACGCCGGTGTAATAATTGATACTAACGGTTGATTGTTCACCTAAGACTCATCTCCAGTTCATCATTAAGATTCTTTGAACACTTCAGGTAACACCACAAACATAAGCGAGATGCTAAGGCCAATGACAAGTCCAAGCAGTGCTCGTTTTTTCGCTGACATGCCTTTGCCTGCTTCATCAAGCACTTGGGCAGGATCGACAATCTTTGCCTGCTTCATCCCGAGCTTTGTCGATTCCAATTCATATAAAAATCGTTCTTTATCGACCTTGGAGTCATTGCTGACAGATTCATCTTCAAGAGCGGATAGTCTCCTTTCAATGACTTGCTGTCTTTTCGTAAATAAGGCTTTGTCCTGCTTTAAAAATGTATCTGACACTTGTTTCACTACCGCCAAAGCTCGAGCTTGATCAGCATCTGTAAACGACAACTGCAATTGTGTATCGGACTGGTTCGTGAGAATCAAACGATTTTTCACATCCTGCCTTTCTTCTTCCTTTACATCACGGAGTGCTTGATTCAGAAATGCATCACTTTTTAATAGAGATGTCACTTCTTCCATATTGTTATACACACCGTCGTCATATTTCCCAAGCGTCAAGGTCACAGCAGCTGTGTAACTAGACTGTTCTACTGTTCCCTTGGCAAAAAAGAAACCAAAAGCAGCCAATACAACGGGCAGCAGCACAAGCCAGACGATATATTTTTTCATTCGCTTCCCTATTCTTAACATAAAACCAGACATGCTCATTCTCCCAACATTGACGTATTTGCTTTTTCACTAGTGTAGCCATACAAACTCTGCATCACACGTTTGCCCACGGCTTGAAGCGCTGTTTATTTTTCATGATATTGACCGCTGCGATCACCAGCCCTAGAAACACCCAGTGGAAATATAAATTCGATACGGAACTAGGACTGATACTTGAGACGAGAAAGCTCAGCATGGCAGCAAATAGACCTTCAATGATCATCTTGGCTAATCTCGTGTCAGCCAATTGGTATTGTTTGTACAGTGAGAACATGAGATAGGCATACACTGAGATATAACCTAGCATGACGGCAAACCCAAAATTCGTCATCACCTCTAGCAGCCAATTGTGAACTTCTACGACCTGATCTGTATCAAAGATAGAAAAGTGAGCTAAGTAATAAGACACATTGCCCGCTCCGACTCCGAAACCGTATGAATTCGTAAAGAAATACCAAGCGTTTTTGATTAAATTCGCCCGGGCAATGTTGGACGGAAGTGGTTCGCTAAAAGAATGAGCGACCTGAGAAGCGAGAAACAAGTCATAAAAGACAGAATAGATTTTGGCTGAAAAAATGGCGATACAGATGATAACAAGCCCGCCTGCTGCCATGATGGACCACTTTTTTAAAAAGCGAGGCATCAACAGCCATACATAGATTGCCGCTCCGGCTAATATGCCAAGCAAGCTGGCGCGCGATTCTGTTAACAAAATGAGATACAGCGCTAAGATGGCTCCTAGTAATCCGAACGCTTTGATATAACCATTTTTCATTTGGCGCATGCACGCCACATATAAGAAAAAGCTAATAGATAAAAAAGTCGCAAAATCATTTTGGTTAAAGAAGACAGCTGTAGGATAGTGCTGTTTGTACGCTGGTCCAAGATACAATGAAGTATTCGGTAAATGGTTCAAGGTCAAGTGATTATAGAACCCGATTCCCATCACAAATACGGTCATGACTAGCCAAATACTATAAAAAGTCACGATCTGATCCATTCGCTGAATGTACATGACCACAAGAAAGACAAAACCCATTCCCATCGCAAGAAGAGACATATATTTCAGGCCGTCTGTGACCGAATGAGCCCAAAGCAGTGAGATGAGTCCGTAAAGAAACCATGCAGCGAAAAAACCAAGAATGCCTTTAACGCGAATTTGCTGCCACTGGGATATGTACGTTCCTTTGTCCCTCATCCGCCATATGAATAAAGCAAAGACAGCCAAGAGCATGATGCGGTAGAGAAAGAGACTAAAGAATCCGGCACTGATAGAGAAAAAAGCGTTATTGAGAAATGTTAATGCAATCAAAAGGTAAATGGCTGACATGAATATGTGCTCACCATTCATATAGAGCTTCATACATATAGCAGCCGCTATGAGCACCACAATCAAAACCGGAATGACCACCATCTTCTTTAACCCGATAGGCTGTGTAGATGCCATTTGTACAAGCCCGATACCTGCTGCTAATAAAATACATCCGATTATGATTTGCCATGCTGTTTGTTTCACACTCATACCCATGTTCCTCCTAAGCAACCCATCCGATTTGAGGGATTAAGCCTTTACTTCCTGTTCATAGTAGGAAATGGTACGAGCCAAACCTTCTTGTAAACTCACAACAGGCTCCCATGTTAAGACTTGTTTCGTTTCCTCATTTTCCAATGTACTATGCACAATATCTCCTGCACGCTGAGGCTTATAAATCGGTTCAAGATCTGATCTCGTGACTCGCTTCATCGTTTGAAACAGCTCATTCACCGTGATGGAATGACCACATGAGATATTTAAACAAACGTTTGATTGAGCTGTTAAAGCTGCAACATTCGCTGCGGCTAGATCGCCTACATAGATGAAATCTCTTGTTTGTTCCCCGTTTCCGAAGATGAAAGGTGCCTCATTTTTCGCAAACTTATCAGAGAAAATAGAGACAACACCACCTTCACCAAGTGCATCTTGGCGCGGACCATATACATTGCTGTACCGCATGATACAATAGTCCACATCATAGAGTGATTTCGCCATCTGTAAGTATCGTTCAACTGTGAGTTTCGACAAGCCATAAGGTGAACCAGGCTGCAGTGGATGAGCTGTGTCGACCGGCAGATAGACTGGGTCTCCATAGACTGCTGCCGATGAGGCAAACACCACTTTCTCCACCCCGGCTTCAGCCGCTGCTTTGATCACATGCAACGAACCTTTAATATTGACCTCTTCGTCGTAGACGAAATGTTGAACCGAAACGGCTACACTCACTTGCGCTGCAAGATGAATGATATAATCTGGTGCAATGTGTTTGATCAAATCGACCGTTTCTGATTTTGTGACATCTGCTTCAATGCATTGTACAGAAAGATGAGCGATATTTTCCTTCGATCCAGTTGAAAAGTTATCAAGAACGATGGGCTCATAACCTTTCTCTAATAAAGCCTCTACCGTATGAGATCCTATAAATCCACTTCCCCCAGTTACCAATACTTTCTTCATCCAAGTTCCCCCTATTATTGTGCCTTCGATACCAATTCTGTTTCCCATACGCCTGGGCGGCCGATGGACTGGTAAATAAATCCTCTCTCTTTCATTTCTGCTGGATCAAACAAATTCCTTCCATCAATTAAAATGGGAGAACGAAGCAGCTGCTTGATCTGATCCTTATCCATCTTCTGTACGTCATCCCATTCCGTTAAGATGAGACAAGCATCTGTATCTTTCACTGTTTCATAGAGATCATTGCTGAAGACCGCCTGCGGGCCAAGCTCTCTTTCTGCTTCTACATAAGCAATTGGATCATAGGCTTTGACAAAAGCTCCGAGCTCTCTCAGCATTGGGATAATATCTAGTGCTGGCGCTGAACGCATATCGTTTGTATTTGGTTTAAATGCGAGCCCTAAAACGGAAATCGTTTTTCCTTTAATATCACCGAACACACTCATCAGTTTGCTGACAAGATGGGCTCTTTGGTGGTTGTTAGTTTCAATGACAGATTCGATCAGCTTGAACCGGTAGCCAGCTGTTTCGGCAATTTTGAGAAGAGCCATCGTATCTTTCGGGAAACAAGAACCACCAAATCCAATGCCTGCTTTTAAAAATTTATGCCCGATACGGCTGTCTAATCCAACGCCTTCGCTGACTTTTTCCACATCAGCACCAACTCTCTCGCAAATGTTCGCAATGTCATTGATGAATGAGATTTTTGTGGCGAGCATGGCATTTGCCGCATACTTAATCATTTCTGCACTTTCTAGATTGGTCTCAACTACTTCTGTTTGAAACGGATCATGCAATTTTTTAATGATCGTGGATGCATGTGCGCTTGTAGAGCCAATGATCGCTCTCTCCATATTCATCGTATCTTGAATAGCTGAACCTTCCCGCAGAAACTCTGGATTGGAGACGACGTCAAATGGATATTTACTGCGTGAAGCCTTTTGAACAATGGCTTGAACAAGACGTCCTGTTCCAACTGGCACTGTGCTCTTATTCACGATGATTTTGTAGCCATTTAGGTGTTCCCCAACCGTTTGAGCCACAGCTTTCACGAATGTTAAATCCGCTTCCCCCTGAGGTGTCATTGGTGTTCCTACCGCAATATAAATAATCTCTGATTCTCGAATTGCAGCGGGAATATTGGTTGTAAAACACAATCTTCCTTCTTCTGTATTCTTCTCAATCAATTCCTTTAAGCCCGGTTCATAAATTGGAACGAGACCGCTTTTTAAGCTGTTGATTTTTGATTCGTCGATGTCACAACAAATGACGCGATTTCCGATATCAGCAAAACAAGTACCCGATACTAACCCGACATATCCTGTTCCAATCACAGCAATTTTCTTCAACATGTTTCATCCTCTCAGTAAAAGCATATTGGTCGTTCCAAACTGTTTATCTATCAGTCTTTGCACATTTCATCCTGTTTAAACGCTGGATGTTGATTGATTCAGCACCTTTTCATATTGCTGAATCAGGAGCTTAGAATTATGTGATGATGAATAATCTGTATGGACGATGTGGTGAAGATCGTTCTTCACTTGCTCGTTCCATCTGTTTTCATAAAGATAAGCGTGAATCGCTTCTTTTAACTGACTCGTTGAACGCGGTTCAATGAGCAGATGTTGATAGGTAGAAAATAGTGATGGGAGACCACCAACCCGTGTTGCGATGACAGGCATTTTTAAAGCGAGCGCCTCAAGAACGACAGTCGGCATTCCTTCACTGTAGGATGGAAGAGCAAACAGGTCAGCTGCCATTAAATAATGTTTGACTTGTTCATTCGGCACCTGCCCCGCGAGTATAATGGATTCTCCCGCCCGTTCGGTCAGCTCCTTTGCGAGGGGGCCTTTTCCGACAAAGACGACTTTTACATCCTCCATCCCGCTGACAGCTTCCGCTAATTCAAGCAAACCTTTCTCTTTGACTAAACGGCCGACAAAAACGACGAGCTTGTCGTGAAGCGGTAAACCAATCTGCTTTCTGATGGCTGTTTGATCCCCCAGTGTTCTAGAAAATGACTTGAGCGGAATTCCAAGCGGGAGACATTGTGCATTCACCCCTGTCATGTCATGTGTTTTCTTTGCCAGCTCTTCACTCACTGTGAGAACAGCAGACGCCTGTTTTACTGCTGCTTTAAAGGCGGCAAGCGCCCCTTGGCTATAGGTTGGATAGACGTTCACATCACTGCCGTGTAAGGTCAGAAGATAAGGGATGTTTGCTTCCTTTTTGATCACAGCTGCTGCGCCGCCAGACGGCATGGCAAAGTGCGCATGGATGAAATCCGGTGACAGTTCATAACGCTCCATTGTGCGCAGGACAGAAGCTGCGATTCGTTTACTCGGCTGAGCCCATTTTAGCTGTCCAGGCAGCGCTGTATAGGGCGGTCTGTAAACCGGCACGCCGCACCTCACTTCCTGCTGGGGAAGATCTTTTCTCTGACGATAGGAAGCTTTAAGCATCCGTAAGATGGGCGGATTGACAGGAGTAGGACAAATCACGCTCACTTCTACGCCCTGTTTGACCAGCTCCTGCACTTGCGTTTCATGGAAGACGCCTTCACTTGGATGTTTTTCACTAGGATATACACTTGTCAGCCATAGCACCTTCATGACGAACGACCTCTTCTCCATAATTTCCCTGCCATCTGCGGATACATTTTGACAAGCAGCAAGCTATATAAAACCGCACTTAAACCAATCGTCAGTAGTAATTGAAGCAGTATATCCGCTGATGTCAGCTTCATCCCTTGATGAACAGTCACTGCGCAGGCGGCCATTAACAGCGTCATGACAGCAGGCTTTACGAGTGATTTTACATACACCTTCATATCTAGCTGAATGACATAAGCCATCAGCCACCTGCCGACAATGAAGTTCAGCAGGCTGACCCCTGAGTAGACCCAAGCTACAGTCAATAGACTGCCAGTATGGACTCCTGCATATAAGGCGCATCCATATACGATGAGCATGCCTGTATCCCAATAAAATGCTAAGTCAGCTCTCCCTTTTGCAAGAAGGATGGAACCATTTGGATTCATCAGCACACGGAGTAGACCGACAATGCACAAAATATTCAAAACCGGGACCGCCACTAGCCATTTCTCTCCAAACACCACTTCTATAAAGCTATCTGATACGGCAGCAAGACCGATGAGTAGTGGAAAACTAATGAGTGCAAGCATATTCGTCATGCTGAGGAAGCCCTCACGCAGCCTAGAGTGATCACGCTGACTTTTTGCGAAAACTGGGAAAGCCACTCTCGTCACAATCGGGTTAATTTTCAGCACCGGGATTGTGACGATTTGATAAGCCAGGCTATAAATCCCTAATGCCTCTGCTCCAAGAAATCGTCCTATTAAAATCATGTCGATGTTTGAGCCTGCCCGATTGACGAGTCTTGACGCAAGCTGGAAAGCCCCGAAGGAGAAAAACTCTTTCACTTCCCCTAATGCGAAAACGGGTGCTGGGCGCCACTTCTTCCAATAAGCCGCTGCATACATGAGACCTTTTCCTGATTGAAGCAGCACTTGAGAGATCACATAGGCCACAATTGGATTGATAAAAAAGGCTAGGATAAGTAGAACAATCAGCGAAATGATCGTCGCTATCGTCTCAATCGTACTTAAGGTTTTAAAGGCTAAATCTTTCTGCATCATGTATTGGTATTGCTGACCAATTGGTGCAATGAGAAACATGATTGATAATAACTTGAGCAAGCCTTCCAGCTCAGGTCTGGCATAAAAGGCGGCAATCAAGGGACTTGCGAGGATCAATACACAAAACAAGAGAATTCCCGTCAGCAAGTTGATCCAATATAATGTAGATAATTGACGTTCCGTCGTTTGTTCCTTTTGAATGATCGCAGCACCGATGCCTAGATCAAGTAAAATCTGTGTAAATATTGTGACAGTTGTGATCATGCCAACGAGTCCAAATTCTTTCAGTGACATTACGTTTCCTAAAAAGGCGAACTGTGCAATTTGGATGATGGTAATGATCAATGCGGACAAGCTTGTCCATTTTGCTCCGCCCAGCAGGCGATTTTTCATACTTGCCATTTCTCTTCCCTACTTTACTTATCTGGCTCCGTCACCAGTCACGATGACTTTTAACGTTTTTACCATAATCTTCGTGTCGAGAGAAAATGTCAAGTTTTGAATATACTGTAAGTCGTGTGATAATTTTTCACTTGGACTCATTTCATATCCCCCATTTACTTGAGCAAGACCAGTCAGCCCCGGCTTCACTGTCAGTCTTTTTGTAAAGCCTGGAATCGTCCGATTAAATTCGGCAGTAAACATTGGTCTTTCAGGACGTGGACCTACAATACTCATTTCTCCTTTTAACACGTTGATAAATTGCGGCAGTTCATCAATTCTTGTTTTTCTGATGAATGCCCCCACTTTGGTGATACGAGGGTCATTTTTTTGCGCCCATTTCGCTCCTCCGCTTTCTGCGTTGGTTCTCATCGATCTGAGCTTCCATAATTTAAAGTAGACACCGTCTTTTCCGACCCTTTCCTGCATATAAAAGGCTGGCCCTGGTGTTTCTAGCTTAATTAAAAGGGCAAACAGTAAAATGATTGGCGTACTCAACATCAATCCGATGAACGAGAACACGACATCTATGAAACGTTTTGCAAATAAATATCGAACCATATGTTCTGTTAAAGCAAAAGAGTGGTTTCGTCTCACTTCATATTCTCTGTAAAGGTTCATCGCTTTCTCTGCGCTCACTGACCTGCACCTCACCATTCAAAGTAGTTGTTGTGTAAAGAGATGTTCTATGAAAGTCAGTTTAGCAGAGCAACATTAAGCAAATGTAAATGGGCTGTTAAGTCTTGTAAAAGTGTGTTAAGAATGTGCCCTTATATCAAGTTATGCCCTTTTAAACGTAAAAAAGACCCGCATTTCTGCGGGTCTACGTGTCTTTTTTTTATTTTGCCTTTACGGATTCGATCGTCTTCAGTCTAAGCGTTCCGTTTGCATCTTTTGTATAAGTTACTTTCACTTTTGACTCTTCTTTTAGGCTGTTCACTTGTTTAGAAAATGTATTTCCGAATTGAATGGCTACTTCTTTTCCATCAATGTTGACAGCAATTGTATGTCCATCAGCCAAACCGACATATGTGCCTTCTTTGGTGACTTCATTTTTCTTCGTTGTAGATTCTTTTTTTGTTTTAGATTCAGCTTTTGACTGATCGTTTGTCGTTTCTTCTTTTGTGATTTCCTTACTTGAGCTTTCTTTTGCATCTTCATCAGATTGACCTGCTTGGTCTTCTGTTTGAGCAGCTGTTTCTTTGCTTTCATCATCTGCTTTTTCACTTGCAGACTTGTCTTCCGTCTTTTCATCTGTTGCATTTTCTTTCTTTTGATCTGCTGCTTCAGTTGTTTCTTTTTTGCTGTTATCCGTATTGTTATCGTTTGACTGATTTGATGTGCCGCATGCTGTGAGCATTACACCTAGAAGTAAGACTAAAAACGGCATTGTGATTAATTTTTTCAAGATCGTCACCTCTTCATGATTTGTCGATTTGCTGTCATTGGAAGGCAAATACGTGAAAAATCCACCCTCTATGTTTCGATTATAACAAAAATAACCTGAAATGAAATGTATTTTTAACTTGACATATCATTCGTTCGATCTATTTTATTCAAAATATTGAGATACACCTGCAGCGATTCCTGAAGCCATCCGCTCCTTGGCAGTCGATGATTTTAATATACTGGCATCAATCGGACTGGTTACGAACCCCGTTTCAAGCAAGATGCTGGGCATTTTTGAATACTTGATCACGTAGAATCCTGCTGTCTTCACACCGCGATCTCTTGTGCCAAGGGCTTTCACCATCTGGGGCTGTACCTTTTGTGCCAGCTTTAAACTATTGGCCGAAGCATACGTCGCATCATAATACGTTTCTGTTCCATTTGCACCGCTATTATCATTTGCATTGGCATGGATGCTGATGAACACATCCGCACCAGCCTGTGATCCTTTGCTTACACGTGTTTGCAAGGAATCAAATGTATCAGATGTTCTAGACATGACCGTCAGCGCACCCGCTTGTTTGAGCCGTGCTTGCAGTTTTAACGCGACATCCAGATTAACATTTTTTTCAAACAGCCCATTTCCTACCGCTCCAGCATCCTGCGCACCATGGCCTGGATCAATAAAGATGGTTTCACCTAACACATGATTTTTCAGCTGTGTGATCACACTGGTTCGTATGGTTGATGTTCCGCCCACCACTGTAAATGTTGAAATCTTTTTAGTCCCAATGACACGACGAATCGCATCTGGCACTGATTGAGCGTCTGTAAGAAGAAGGGTTTGCCCTTGCTTGGCTGCCGTACTTGCCGCAGCTGCCGCATCGGCATATGCATAGCCGTTACTCATATACGTTTGGGTTGTCTTCATCGGGTATGTTTTCGCAATTCGGGCTGCCACTTCATACCGATTGGCTCCGCTGATTCTCACGGGTGATGGCAGCTTTTGATAGGCTGCTTGATTGACACTTGTTTCCCCGCCAATCACAATCGTCCGTTTCACCGCTTTGCTTTTTAATAGATTGGCTGTTTCCTGCCGCAGCCCTTTTGCATCGGTTAATAAAATAGGAAAGCCCTGTTTTGCAGCATATGGAGCAATCGCCACAGCATCTGCATAAGCAGAACCATTCACAATCACAGCTGTATCAACACTCTTCATTTGCTTAGCAACGTTTGCAGCCAATTCATATCGATTCTTTCCTTGTATTCGCGATACGAATAGATTCATTGCTTTTAGCTGCGCTACGACTTTTTGAGAAATGCTTGCGGTTCCACCAAGAATGATAACACGCTTCGTTTTCAACTGCTGAAGACCTGACTTAGTTGCACCTGAAAGACTGCTAGTATTCGTTAACAGCACTGGGGCTCCTTGCTGAAAGGCATACGGCACAGCACTTAGCGCATCAGCATAAGCTTCACCGCCTACTAAAACAACTGTAGGTGCTGTCGACCAGCCACGTTTTGCAGCGTTAACTGCCACCTCATATCGATTACTTCCCTCAATCTTTGATACATTGTGCTGCGCAAATGCTGATGGTGCATATAAACATAGTGAAACCACAATTAAAACAAAACATTTGATATAAGAACGCATGAAGTCAACCTCCTTGGTTTTGAACCCTTCATCATGGAACCCTGGAAACACTTCATGTACTTTTGAAAAAAGGCTGCCGAGAGTCGTTTCTCGAGCAGCCTAAGAGGTGTATCTTCGGCACCCCTCATTTGTATGTTTTCTTATCTAAAATAGCCTGAAACACCGCTTGAAATACCTGACGCCAATCGATCTTTATAAGTAGCGGATTTCAAAATATTTGAATCAACTGGACTGGAAACAAAACCAGTTTCTAAGAGAACGCTTGGCATCTTAGAATATTTAATGACGTAGAAGGCAGCTGTCTTCACACCACGGTCTCTTGTGCCTAATGCACTGACCATTTTAGGCTGAATATTTTGCGCGAGCTTCAAGCTGTTTGTTGCCGCATATGTTTTGTCATAATACGTTTCAGTTCCATTTGCACTGCTGTTATCATTTGAGTTCGCATGGACACTGATGAAGATATCTGCATTTGCTGACGCACCTTTGCTCACCCGTGTTTGAAGACTATCGAATGTGTCTGATGTTCTTGACATGGTAGTGAGTGCACCAGCACTTTTCAGTTTAGTGTTCACTCTCTTCGCTACGTCTAAGTTTAAATTTTTCTCATAAAGACCATATCCTACAGCACCAGAATCTTGAGCACCGTGGCCAGGGTCAAGGAATACTTTTTTACCTACAACCGGGTTCTTTAATTGAGATGCTACAGTATTCGTCACTGTCGTTGAATTTCCGACTACTGTGAATTTCGTTATGTTTTTACTGCCGATAATTGACCGAGTATGGACAGGCAAAGTTTTCTCATTTGTTAATAAAAGAGCTTTCTTTTCTTTCGCTGCAATGCCAGCAGCTGCTGGTGCAGAGGCATAACCAAATCCTCTCGCAACATACGTATTGCTCGTACTTAGTTTATACTTAGTCACAATCTTTGCTGCAATATCATAGCGGTTAGCACCCTTTATTCTCGTTGGCGACTTTAGCTTGTTGTATGCTGCTTTGGTAACATACGATTCGCCGCCAATCACAATTGTTTGCTTAATATTACTAGCTTTTGCGAAAGTTGAAATTTCAGAACGAAGTCCCTTTTTATCTGTATATAAAATTGGGAAACCTTTTTGTGCAGCATATGGCGCAATCGCAATCCCATGCGCATACGAATGACCTTCTACAACCACTACACCAGCTGGTTTTTTCATTTGCTTTGCAATATTCGTAGAGATTTCATATCTGTTCTTTCCCGTAATTCGTTTTGTTGAAATCCCTAGTTTTTTTACTTGATTGATGACATTATTTGAAACACTTGCCGTTGTTCCAATCGCAATCACATTTTTCGCTTTTAATGACGTTAATCCTTTCTTCGTTTCTGATGAAAGGTTTTTACTATTTGTAAAAAGAACTGGCGCATTATGTTGATACGCTAAAGGGACAGCTGCTGTTGCATCTGCGTAAGCTTTTTTCCCTACTAGCACAACGGTATTCGCTGTTCCCCAACCTTTTTTCGCCACATTGACAGATAAAGAGTAACGATTTCCCCCATCTATTCGTGATACAGAATTGTCCGCTGAAGCTGTTGGAACAATAATGAAAATGGCGATGAGGCTGAGGATGGCTGTTTTGATCATTGAGCGCATCTTCTGTGTCCTCCCTTAACTTTAATAATTTGTTAGTTTTGTACCTGGATAGTAGAACGAAAGTATAGAAGAATACGAGTTTCCAGATTCAGCTCTAGCTTTGGCGCCGTATTGACTCATCCCAATACCGTGACCATAACCTTTTCCTGAAATCGTGAAATCATTTGTATTATTCTTTACTGACGCAAACGTACTTTTCACCTTTGTTGCGCCCATGACTGTTCTAAACTCTGTCATTTTCATACTTGCCGTTGTACTTTTGTTCACTGTATACGTACCTGTTTTGTTTTTCAGATGGTAATTCAGCTTGATTGAAACGGTCTTCGCACGCTGACCTTTTGTTTTTCCTGAGAATGTCAGGCTTGAAATAGATGCAATTCTCATGTCAGATGCAGCTGTTTCTTTATTTTTCAACAGCCATGATTTTAGACCAGCAAGGTCGGCAGCATTGGCTTCTTTTGCCTTAGACCACTCAGAAGCTGCTTTACTAGCAGTCAACGTAGTGCCTAATTGCTTTTTAGACAACTTCAGTGTCCACGCATTGACAGGATCTTTTGTGTCCTGCTTAGCGACTAAGTATGGCAGTGCATTTCCCCATACTTCTTCACTCGCCTCAGTGTATCCACCATTACTAGAATAATAGGTGGCTGAAATAAGTTGATTGTTGTATTTTAGAACCTTGCCTTTTGTGGCATCAACAGCTTTTGTCGAATTTGTGTACCAGTTATATCCTCCATATACTTGGAAGGCTGTTGTATCAGGTACGACTTTTCCAATACTTTTCACTGAATACGTTCTAGCGGCAACTGCTTGTGCTTTTAATGCCTCAACATGCCAGCTTGCAGGCATTTCGTTTGGCACAACACCTTTTAGATAGTCTTCAAATGGAATATTTTCATTAGTCGGCCTGATATATCCTGATTCAATAGCAAAGTTGATGTTCCCTAAGTAAGGCTTCCCTGCGATTTGAAGGACATTTTTGGTTGAATATTTCTCAGGAACAACTCTTACTGTGTTATATGTCTTAATACCTTTTAATGAAATTTTTCCGTTAGAAATATTCAATTGGTAGTTTTGATTTTTTTTCAGATAGACTTGTTTGGCTAAAGCGTTTTTGAGCGTATCTGAAAGCACACTTGAACTGCCTGCTATATGATATGTATGTGTGCCGTTTTCTTTTAAAAGTTTCTTTAAAGAAGAAGAGAAAGAATCTTTTTTGACATAAATCATAGTACGATTGTTTTTCGCTGCTAAAAGTGACATAGGAATTGCATATTTTGAGCTAGAACCTTTAGCAAGATATACTTTATCTACATTTAACTTTAATTTCTTGATGATGTTAACAGAAAGTTCATAGCGATTTTCACCACTGATTCGTGTAACTTGTGATGTCTTTTTTAATTGTTTTTCTACTTTTTCGCTAATGCTTTTTGTACTTCCAACTACAATTACCTTACTAGGAATCTTATAAGTCGGAATTGAATTTTTCTTTGTTAATAAGATTGGATACCCATTTCTAGCTGCATAAGAGATCATGGATGTCCCATTCATAAAGGAAGCCCCGCCAGCAACAATTGCCTGCTTATAACTCCCCATCTCTTTGGCTACTTTTTGAGATATTTCAAATTTATCTTTTCCACTTATTCTTCTAATCTTCCCGTACTTTTTTAAGGTTTTCTCAGTTGTAGACGAAATACTTTTTGTATCCCCAATGATTAAGATGTTATCGGGTTTCATTTTTTTAATTTGGTTCTCAGTTGCTTTTGTTAGCTTCGCAGCACCAGAATAAAGAATTGGTGCATCTAATTTGTAAGCCAATGGAGAAACGGTCATTGCATGATCGAAAGCATCCTTATTTACGACAACGATAGTTGATGGATTCTTCCAGCCAGAATCAGCAATACTATTGGCTACTTCGTATCTATTATTTCCCTCATATCTTTTCGTCACAGCAACATTGGATCCTGACAGCTTGTATTCCCCAGTTGTTGAAATATCCATGCTTGTTTTGTTTCCTATATAATTAGACAATTTCACTGAAATTGTCGAGCTGGCCATGGCAGACTGAAAAGGTGCAATTAATAGTGTCATTGTCATGAGAACGATAAGTGTAATGCCTGTTTTCTTCAATTTTGTTCATCCCGCCCATCTTTTTTTACTTCTGTTTTTCAATCTTCTGAATTTCTTTTTGACCATTGTCATTGATAAAGTAAGAGATTTCTACTTTGTCACCTGGTTTAAATTCATTTAATACATCTTTAAAATTATCCGTAAATTCATAGCTTAAGGTCGTATTCACTTTTTTTACTTCGACTGTATGTGCATCAGCCATTCCAATAAATTCAGCTTTTTCTTCCAGCACCTGAGGAGTTGAACTGCTTGTCTTGTTTTCTCCTGAGGATTGCTCAGCCGTTCCACATGCTGTGAGCACGATACCTAGTAGTAGTATTAAGAACGGTAAAACGACGATTTTCTTCATTTTTTTCACCTCATGTCTTTGTATCGTCTTATAACTTAATATTTTAAGGTAAATTTAAGGTTTTTTGAAACCTTTTTTTTGTTACAACGTCTATATCTAGGTTCAGAATAAAAAAATAACTTGTTTATCAAGATTCGTAAACCTATAATCATGGGAGAATGAGAGAAAAGGTGAGGGACAGAATGAGAGCAGAAAGAAAAAGAAATAAGAAAAAAGCACTTTGGATTATTTTATCTATTATTGGCTTGTTTGTATTAGTAACGGGCGGCTATGCCTATCATCTTTGGAATACAGCAGCATCCACCGTCGCAGGCATTCAGGAGAACTTAAAGAAGTCAGATAAGCGTGACAAAGATGTCGATTTAAGTAAAAAAGACCCGATCTCCATTTTAGTCATGGGTGTTGATGAAAGAAAGAATGACCGCGGCCGTGCAGATACATTAATATACATGACAGTGAATCCGAAAACGAAAACAACTGAGATGGTGAGTATCCCCCGCGATACATATACAAAGATTGTCGGAAAAGGCACAATGGATAAAATCAACCACTCCTACGCTTTCGGCGGTACACAAATGGCGGCAGATACAGTAGAGGAACTGCTTGATGTACCTGTGGATTACTTTGTGAAAGTGAATATGGAAAGTTTTAAAGACATTGTCGATACACTTGGCGGGATTACGGTGAACAGCACGTTTGCTTTCAGCTATGATGGCCATTCATTTGGTACAGGAGAGATTAACCTGAACGGTGATCAAGCCCTTGCCTATACAAGAATGAGAAAGCAAGATCCTAAAGGTGACTTCGGTCGTCAGGAAAGACAGCGTCAAGTTATTGAAGGCATCATTGCAAAAGGGGCTAACATTTCATCTATTACGAAATTCGGTGATATGTTTAAAGTCGTTGAAAATAACATGAAAACGAATATGTCCTTTGACGACATGTGGACGATGATGAATGATTATCGTGATGCAAGGAAAAAAGTGAAACAGCACGAGCTAAAGGGAACAGGCACACGAATCAATAATATTTATTACTATCAGCTTGATGACAGTAGTTTAGCGAAAGTGAAGAAGGAATTGAAGGATAGTTTGGAGCAGTAAAAAAAGACTACAGGAATGTAGTCTTCTCCGATTGTTGACAAAGGGCTAAAATGAACTTGATTTTAGCCCTTTGTCTTCTTTTCAGCGTGATAGAAAGCCCTTGAAGTCTAGGAAGGACGAGAACTGGAGCGGAGCGAATTTGACATTCGTGAGCACCAGCACGCAGGACTGACAAAGAATGCGAGGGTTTGTCTACACGCTGAGAAGACTACAGGAATGTAGTCTTCTTTTTTTATGATTGAAATGGGGCTGGTTTTTCATCACTTAAACCAAAACGATGAAGGAGTTCTTGGACAATTCGTTTCGACGCTTGTCCATCACCATAAGGGTTAGAAGCCTTTGACATGTTATCGTACTCTTGCTTGTCTTCTAACAGCTCTTTTGCCATCTGATAAATGGTTTCCTCATCGGTTCCTGCAAGCTTAAGCGTACCAGCTTTCACGCCTTCAGGACGTTCTGTTGTATCACGCAACACTAATACTGGCTTTCCTAAAGAGGGAGCTTCCTCCTGCACACCGCCAGAATCCGTTAAAATAAAGTGCGACGCAGCAGCGAAGTTATGGAAATCAACCACTTCAAGCGGCTCAATTAAGTGCACACGATCAAGATCACTGAATTCTGTCTGAGCCGCATCACGAACAGCAGGATTTAAATGGACAGGGTATACGACTTGAACATCTTCAAATTCTTCGACAACACGGCGAATCGCTCTAAACATGTTCTTCATCGGCTGACCAAGATTTTCTCTGCGATGAGCCGTTAATAAGATCATTTTATCTGAACCGATCTTCTCTAGAATTGGATGTTGATAGTGTTCTGTGACTGTTGTTTGCAGGGCGTCAATGGCCGTATTCCCTGTCACACAGATGGTCTCTTCTTTTTTATTTTCTACTAAAAGATTCTGCTTCGCCTCAGCCGTAGGGGCAAAATGAATGTCAGCAATAGTGCCTGTCATTTGGCGGTTCAATTCCTCAGGGAACGGTGAGTATTTATTGTGAGTTCTTAAGCCAGCTTCGACGTGGCCGACAGAAATTTGGTGATAGAACGCAGCCAAGCTTCCTGCAAAGGTTGTCGTTGTGTCGCCATGAACAAGCACAATATCAGGTTTTTCTTCTTGGAATAATTGATCTAGTTTCAGCAATGCATTTGATGTAATTTCAGATAATGTTTGGCGTTGCTTCATGATGTTTAGATCATGGTCTGGCGTAATAGAAAATGCCTCAAGAACTTGATCTAGCATTTCTCTATGCTGAGCTGTGACAGTGACAATTGAATTTATTTGTGGATGTTTATTAAGTTCAAGGACAAGTGGAGCCATTTTGATTGCTTCAGGTCTAGTACCGAAAATAGTCATTACATTTAGTTTTTTCACTGGTCTATGCCTCTTTCCTAATATAATACTTTCAATTATACACAATTTGGAGGATAAATTTAATGATATAAAAAAGAAATTTACATTGAATTAACGTTATCATTCACCCTCCTTTACATTTAACATATAAAATGTAAACTATCTAAAAATCATTTTTAGTGAAATCATTTGTCTTTCCTATGATTTGTAAGTTACACTTTATAAAGACGACCAAGAACTAACATTGATTATTAAATCGGTTATCTATGTAAGGAAGGTGCAAAGTTCATTGAAAAAAGTACGTAAAGCCATTATACCAGCTGCAGGTCTCGGGACACGTTTCCTCCCTGCCACAAAGGCTATGCCTAAAGAAATGCTACCAATCGTTGATAAACCAACCATTCAATATATTATTGAAGAAGCTGTTGAGTCAGGAATTGAAGACATTATTATTGTCACTGGAAAAGGGAAAAGAGCCATTGAGGATCATTTTGATTTTGCGCCAGAGCTTGAGCGCAACCTTGAAGAAAAAGGAAAAAGTGAACTTTTAGAAAAAGTGAGAAAATCCTCTAATATTGCTGATATTCATTACATCCGCCAAAAGGAACCTAAAGGACTCGGACATGCCGTTTGGTGCGCACGTAACTTTATCGGTGATGAACCTTTTGCTGTTTTATTAGGTGATGATATTGTCCAAGCCGAAACACCTGGACTTCGCCAGCTGATGGATGAATATGAAAAAACCCTTTCATCTGTAATTGGTGTTCAGCAGGTAGCGGACAGCGATACGCATCGCTACGGGATTATTGATCCTCTTACCCAAGAAGGCCGCCGCTACCAAGTGAAAAACTTTGTTGAAAAGCCGCCGCAAGGAACCGCACCATCCAATTTAGCTATTTTAGGGCGCTACATTTTCACGCCAGAGATCTTTATGTACCTTGATCAACAAGAAATTGGTGCAGGCGGAGAAATTCAGCTGACAGATGCCATCCAAAAGCTCAATGACATCCAGCGTGTATTTGCCTATGATTTTGAAGGAAAACGATATGATGTCGGAGAGAAGCAAGGTTTCATTGAAACGACGCTAGAGTTTGCCCTTCAAGATGAAGAGCTAAAGAAAAAACTCATTCCATTTATGAAACAGCTACTTGAGAAAGAAGAAGTGAATTAAAAAAAGCTGCCGGCATCGGCAGCTTTTTATTTGCTCGCTGAAACAGTCAGCGTATGCTGTTCATTATCGATAACAAATAGATGATTTTCGCCTTTTACTGCGAATTTCGTTTGTTTTTCATTCATCCAGACATTTTGTTCTGTCAGCCCAAGCGTTGAAGGAGAGATGGGCATGATCTCGTGGAACACCATCGTATTTGCCTGGCCATTTTCAATCACATAATCGGTTTTCTCAGTGGTCAGCCGCTCAATGGTATCGCCTTGTTCACTTTTGACCGAGCTAAGTGTCTGCATTCTTTGCTTCAGCACAGACTCTTCTTTTCCAAGAAAAGAAAGTAAGTACTCATACGAACCTGCAGATGCAGGCGATACATAAGAATTAAACTGACCTGGTCCGATGGATAATGGCTTCAATTTATCCGTCGTCTTAAAGGCTTTCGACTCCACAAAATACGTTCCTGCTGCTGTTTTAATTTGAACGATTTTTTTATTTTCACCTACAGCCTTTACTTCTTGTCCAAACGACAACGAGACGTCTGCCTTTTCCTTCATGGCTTGGTCTTTATAGACTGTTAATGGATCTTCCACAACAATACCTTGTTGATCAACCTTTTTTAAAGACGTATCCTTCGGCTGAGAACTTGTGGACTGGGGCACTTCTGTTTTATTTAACGTAATGGCCCCAAAGGTGGCCAGCGTTCGAAGTGGGCGATCTGAAAACATCGAAAGAGCAAGTAAAATCGTCAAGATTGTAACAAAGGTCACTTGAAATGCAGGACCAAAAAATGAACGTTTCTCTCCTCTATCTTTATAACGAGTGACTTTTTCTGCCTTGTGTACTCCTTTTCGAGCTTCCTTCTGTTCCATGTGATATTCTTGTTTCTCTTTCTTAGAAAGCTTGTTAAACCAATTCACAAACCCTTTGTATTCTTCTACGACCTTATCCGTAGCATCAAACATACGAAGCTCGCCATAATGCATCCATGCAACTCGGTCGCAAATTTTTTGGATTTGGCCAATGGAGTGACTGACAAAAAAGATCGTCTTTCCTTGCTCTTTAAATTCTGTAATGCGATCCACACATTTTTGATAGAAGGTTTGATCTCCTACAGACAGTGCTTCATCAATAATGAGGATATCTGGATCAATATGTGCAGAAATAGCAAAACCAAGTCGAGATTTCATTCCACTTGAATAGCTTTTTACAGGCTGTTCAATAAAATCACCAATATCCGCAAACTCTACAATTTGTTCATAAAGATCGTCTATTTCTTTGTTCGTCAACCCCATCATTAAGCATTTCAAACGAATATTGTCTTTCCCGCTTAATTGGTTGTTCAACCCTGCTGCAATGGCAATTAACGAGGGTTGACCATCCATTTCAATTTCACCGCTTGTTGGGGGAATGATTTTTGCTAAAAGATTAGACATGGTCGATTTTCCAGACCCATTGATCCCAACAAAACCAATTGTCTCACCCTCATATACATCAAAGGAAACGTTACGAACAGCAAAGAAACCTTTATTGTTTTTATTCGGAAAAAACAGCCCTTTGATTTTATCTGACTGCTTTTTATATAGAAAATACTGCTTGGATACGTTTCGAAACGAAACCTTTAGTTTCATCGTATAATCTCCTTACTTTTTAAAGAAAATCGACAAATTTATCCCTAAATTTCAAATGAAGCAATGAACCAACTATTAAAAGAAGAAGTGTAATCAGCCAAAAATAAAGCGTATATTTGACATCTTGAAAAAACCAATCTCCTTTAATAAAACTTTTCCTAAATCCATCAATAATATAATATAAGGGATTTAATTTTAGGGTAGTCGCAATCCATTCATACTTACCCGTGAATTTATCTCCAATATCCCATAAGATAGGCAGCAAAAACATGAGTAATCTTGTCAAGGATTGCAACAGTTGTTGATAATCTCGAACAAGAACACTAATCGTTGAATTAAACAGACTGAAAGCGAACATAAACGCAATCATACAGATAAAATAATAAATATATTGAATCCAGTGGATATCAGGATAGATGCCATTTGCTATGAGCATAATCACATAAATAACCATCATTAAAAAGTAGCTGAATAAATTAGAAGTGATGACTACTGAAGGCAAAGCACTAATAGGGAAATTCATCTTAGATACTAAGTTTATGCGTTTAAAAACACTATTCGCACCCTCTGTAATCGTCGAACTAATAAAAAACCATGGAATTAAACCTGCTAACATCCAAATAAGAAAGGGTATACTTACGTGAGAACCGTCTGCCATTTCTGCGGTTCTTCCGGCCCCTCTAAGACCTAAACCGAACACAAACCAATAAGCCATAATTTGAATTAGTGGGTTCAATAATTGCCACAGAACGCCCAAATAATTCAATTGGTATTTTGATTTGGTTTCATATACAGCTAACCTTAAAATTAATGGCATTGAACCAAACTGCTCTTTTAGAATTTTATACAATGCATTCACTCTAATCTTCCTTATTTTTAATTGAATAGAATAGACTTTAAATTGATAAAAGCACCGCTCATAATTGTAACAGAAAAATTCCTTCTTTTCATCTTTGATGTATAAACAAAGTGTTCATGTCTGTATAAACAAACTTTTTCATCTCGTCTTCATTATACAGACAGCTATTAATCAGGCAGTAGAATTTATGTTTTTAGAAGATGTTCTTAACATACACTTCAAATACTAAACGCCTTATGTTAAACATAAGGCGTTTAGTATCAATCATTATCTTTCAGAAACTCTAATATCTTACGGCTTTTCCATTTCATACCTTCATACAAATTCAATATATCTCTTAATATTCTTTTTGCCGCTTCTTTATCATCAAGTTCAATATTACTCAACTTTTTCAAATACCAATTTTCTATATAATTTTCTAATTTATCTCGCTTGTAAGATGTTAATAAATTTTCCCTTTTTAACCAATCAATTCTTTCCTTTTCGAGTATGAAATACTTTTCAAAGAATTTCTTATTGATTCGATTAATCGAAGAATTTTCTACCATGGCATAATAAATATGGACGGGTGTATTGATCACCTTGAAAGATTTGGTCTTCAACAACATTTCATGAAAGAACAAAGTATCTTCACCTATTGCTCCTTCAACCATTTTGAGCTCGTGATTTAGCAATAAATCCCTTTTAACGATTAAGGCCTGAATACTCATGGCTTTAAATGAGGCTTTAATTAAAAAGTCTGAATGCGGTCCCCGTCTGTAATCAATTCCTTTATTAAGAGACATCATATTAGGATAATAAGAAGACAACCCTTTGACATCAGAAAGCCTAACCATGTCTCCAATAAACATGTCATGATCTTCTTCTAAGGAGCCATCTAACAGCTCTTTATATCCGTCTGTTATCGCTTCATTATCAGGATCTAAGTAAGTTACCCATTTTGCTGTAGCAAACTCCAAACCCTTATTTCTAGGTCTAGATGCGCTACCACTTCCACCTTCTGGATACATATACGTTTTCACATTGTCATAATGTTTATCAAGTGTATGCACTATGTGAGGTGTCATATTATCGGTTGATCCATCATCAATAATGATTATTTCCATTTTTTCAAAAACAGAGCTTCTTTGTAAGCTTCTGAAACATTTGTAAAGCAGATGTCGTCCATTATTATATACAGGGATAATGACCGACAAATCATATTCACGTACTTGCTGATTTTCCTCTATCCCATATGAAGTTGTTGATAGCTCTAATGGATCGATACTGTATCCATTAGGAATAGACGTATTTGAAATCTCCTTAATATCTTCCCATTGAAACGAGTCTCTCCAAAACACTGTTCTAAAACGATCTTCTATTTTCTCGATATAATTATGTTCTACACCATTTGTAAACTCACCGTTATGCTCATAAGCATCTTTTGTGACATAGTCACAATTCGTGTACTTGAATGCGTTGATCATATCTTCTAAATAAAATTGACCATATTCATATTTACTGCTAAAAAAAGCTACGATATCAAAACTTCTGTACAGATCATCTGTCATTTCATCTTGAGAGACAAGTTTTTTATCAGGGTAGGATTGTTTATTAAACATGTTGATTGTATGGTCGTCTAATTTTTCCGCAATTACAAGAACATCTCGTTTCTGAAGATTATTCTGACGATCACTAACTACTTGTATCAATTCTTGTACCCTATGAAAAGCAGTTTCTGACCTTAAAACTGTTCGCACACCTTCCATTTGCGTTTGATACCTTTCTTTATCTGACAATTTCTGCAGATAAACTTTTAGCTCTTTACTCGTATTAGCTAAAAACACATTAGGGAATTTACTATTGATACCAACACTGTAGTTCGAAATGACAATTGTCCCTGTTGCTTGAAGTTCATATACTCGATTGGCAAACATTGTATTGCTATCTTTTACAGAGTTAAGGTTTAAAGTAAAGTCATATAATTTGTGTATCTTTTGTAGAGTTTCGTGATCCGTTGACTCTACAATATAAGGCACATATTCCTTAGGATAAAAATGACGGTCTGATCCTAATTCGAAGTTTCTGTCTACAATAGTCAAATCTTTACCTGCATTTATGACGCCTTCAAATAATTCTCGTGTATCTTCTTGCCTCGTAGGATACTTTTGATACCAAGAACCTGCAAATAAAATATCTTCTCTTCTATTTATTCTAGTCCCGATTGGATTATGATAAAGCGGGTTTACTGCAAATTCTAGTACATTATATGTTTTAGCATTCGGACAATCTTTTTTGTAATCATTTAACACTTCACTACAAGTTGTAAAGATATGATCAGCTTGCTTCGCTAAGTCAACATAATATTCATAGTTAACGGGGTCTTCTTTAGAATAGAATGCAACAGGAATATTTTTACTTTTGAAAAATTGAATAATTGCTTTAATTTCGTTCCTTACCTTTTTAATTTTTGGATTGCCGAGTCCTTTCCATTTCCCATCCAATCCTTTCCAAGCAGTGGACAATAAAAACAAATCAATTTTATCAGCTTCTTTTTTATAATTATCCTGATTAATATAAATGAAATTCGCTGCATCTTTTAAACTTTTATATAAAAATTCATCTGCGATAATCCCAATTGAAGCATTATTTTTTTGAAAGTATTTTGTACCATTACTTGAAGGTAAGTTGGCAATTTGGGCTTTGACGGAATCATAAAAGCCCTTTTTGTAATTTTTTTTCAGATATTGTACATATTCTTTTCTCTTGTCTTCTAAAATCTTCACATCATTTGAGAGTTGTGAAGATTTGAAATCAGGCGTTTTTTCCAATAAACTTTCTAACTCTTTAAAGTCTTTATTTTGATTAAAAACTTTTAACATTTCTTTATAATATGCGAGCTCCTGATTTGCACTTGATTTTTTCTTTTTATTTAGCATTAAATGGTTCTGGTAATTCCCCACACAAATTCACCTATTCTTTCTTTTTTGAGATTTATATCTCCAGTAAGCTAGTGTCAATCTACCTAATTTGGATGAGGATAGAGCTTTGTAACGTTTTTTTATTAGGTTTAGTTCTTTTTCCATCTTATTAGCTTGTTCTAATATTTTTCTCTCGTTATTCACCAAATTTAACTTCTCTTCCTTTGACTCTACTAATCTTTTTAGAAGTTTTGATGTTAATTCAGTGTTTTGATTTTGACTTTCATTTTGACTATTATCTTCTACCTGCTTTATTCGAGATAGTATACTCAATAGATTTTCCGCAAAGTCTATCTCACTAGAACTTATAGGAATCGCAATAAATCCTGTCCATGAAGACCTGATGACTTGTTCAATACGAAAATTCTTTTTATGCATGTAAAGTATTAAAGAAACTATTGACTTTACTTGCAATGAATTTTGATTATGGTTAATCCAAAATAACAGCACACCATCATCTTTTAAAAATGGTAATGCATCATCAACTAATCGATCAACATCTGACATAAATTCAGTTGCATTTCCTAACACAAACGTATCTATTTTCTCTGACTGATTGGACAAAGAGCCTTGTTCAATCACTTCTTTGCCAATATAGGATAGATAATTTCTTTCTGCTTCTTCTAAATCAAATTGAAAAAAAACTCTTTTTCCCCTAGTGTTTGTTAATAACCATTTTTCTGGTTGGTCAGCATTTTCTTTAAATGTCTTAATAATTTCTGTTGAAGGTATATCCATTGCTACTCCTTTCTACTAAAACCGAGCTTTACATTCACCAAGGAAAAGCAGATTTAAACCAAGGCTTCTTCTTTTTTTATTTCAGAAGAGAGATTTCCAAAATTAATATAAGTGAAATGTTCATGTCGGTTTTGCAGAACATTTTTTGTGTCAAAAATCATTTTATTTTTCATGCCATCAAGTCTATCAAAATCAAATTCTTTAAACTCTTGATGATCGGTTAGAATCAAAATTAAATCAGATTGTTGAACAGCTTCTTCTAAGTTTTTAATGACAAACTCCTCATCCACATGCGGATCATATGCATCGATTTCATATTTATTCTGATTTTTTAATAAATGATAGATTTCCATTGCTGGGCTTTCTCGAATATCATCGACGTTTCCTTTGTACGTAAGTCCAAAAATAGTCACCTTATTTCCTTCTACTTTTTGCATAAGTTTCTCAACATTTTCGACGACATAGTATGGCATAGATGTATTAATAGAGCGTGATAAGTTAATCATTTTCGCTGTTTCAGGAGCCTTCGCTACAATAAAATACGGGTCTACTGCTAAACAATGTCCGCCGACACCAGGTCCAGGTGTATGCAGGTTAACACGTGGATGCTTATTCGCCATTTCAATGACATCTAGCGCATTAATGTCTAGATCATTACATACTTTGGTAAGTTCATTTGCCAGTGCTATGTTAACATCTCTAAATGTATTTTCCATTAGTTTAGACATTTCAGCGGTTTTGGCATTTGTTCTAATAATTTCACCTTGAACAAACGTTTCGTATACTTTTGCTCCCGCCTCTGTACAAGCTTCTGTAATCCCGCCAACGATCCGGTTATTAAAGATTAGTTCATGAAGAATCTGACCCGGCAGAACTCTTTCCGGACAATGTACTAGATATAGATCTTCACCAATAACGTAACCCTTTTCTTCGAATAATGGTTTAATCACGTCATCCATGCTTCTTGGACCAATAGTAGATTCGATAATTACAACATTCCCTTTTTTCAGGAATGGAATTACTTTCTCAACAGCGCTCTCTACGTACGTTAAATCACATGATTTATACATGTCATCACGGTTCGGTGTAGGAACAGCGATGATAAAGACATCTGCTTCCTCTGGTGTTAAAGAAGCTTTAAATTTTTCAAGTTTAATAACTTCAGTCAAAGCGTCTTGGAGACCTGGCTCCTCTATGTGAATCGTTCCACTATTTAAAGAGTCTATCACACTCGGTTTCACATCTACTCCTACGACCTTAACACCATGTTTCGCAAACATAATTGAAGTTGGCAGACCAATATACCCCAAACCTACTGTACAAAGTTTCATTATTTTTACTCTCCTTATGATTGAATTTGTCCATAAACATTTAAAAGTGATTTTTTTTCTTGTTCCCAATTGTATTTAAGCCTTGCCTGCTGACAATTCTGACTGTACTGACGACGCAATTCAGGATTTAAAACTAACTTGTTTACACCCGCTGCAATTGAAATCGGATCGTGAGAGTCAACGACTACTCCAATATTTTCACTGGAAACAACTTTCTTAATTTCTGGAAAGTCACATGAAATGACAGGCACACCCGCCATAATATATTCAAATAGTTTATTTGAAGAGGCTGAATAATGGTTGAAGCACACATTATTCAATACCTGAAAACCTAAATAAGCATTTTTTGTATACCTAGGGAGATCTTCCAAAGGCACCTTTGGTAAAAATTTCACTCGATCAGTGAGCTTCATGTCTTCCGTTAATTGCATGAGGCTTTCTTTAATTCGGCCATCTCCAATAAAGACGAGGATGCCTTCTTCAAAATTAGGTGCTGCCTTAACTAAATTTTCTAAACCTCTACCAGTTTGAATTCCACCTTGATACAACAGGATCTTTTCATCCTTGGAAATGTTTAAAATCTCATGCAAATCTATTTTCTCTATCTCTTTTTTTTGATCGAACGGATAGTTATGGACAACTTTTGGGTAAAAACCATAGAGGTCTTCGTTGTATTTGGCTCTCGTGTGATTTTCGACTATCATTTGATCAACAAACTTTAAAAGGAAAGATTCCATCTTCCCATATAGTTTGCTATCATACCCAGTCCTGCTTGTTTGAACTTCATGTGAATCATAGATGAGTTTTTTTCTGTTAAAAAGTTTAAACTTTGCACAAATAACACCCTGTGGTAAAGTATTTAAATCATTAGAATGATAGATATCATAATTTTTATTCCATCCTTTTACAATCATTCTTAAAAAGATACTAGATCTAATGATTAATGTTCTTACCTTTTTAAGAAGTAAGGATGAAAATAGGATTGTGAAGGCGATCGTTATAATTGGTAAATAAAAAACACCCGCAGCCCACACTAATAATAGAAGAAGTAGAAGATACTTTTTCTTCTTTAGCAAAGGCAGCATAGACTGAAATAAAACTAACCATCGAGGGTACCTTTTAACTCGGTGGACACGAAATCTTTCATTGATTTCCTCATATGTCTTTAATCCAGGCATTGATGGATCGTGTATACAAATTAGGTCGACATCAGATCCGTCTTCTGACAATGCTGTACATTCTCTCAAAACTCTGGCATCGTTGGTAAAGTGGTTCCATACAAACATACATATATTTTTTTTCATGCTTCATTAACCTTTTTTATAGTATTTTTTATTACATTATCTAAAATCATAATATTATTATCCCATAAAAAATTCTTTTCAATAAAGTTCTCGCAATTTGTTTTCATTTCTTGAACCAACTCCGGATGATGATACAAGCGTAAAATAAGAGAAACCATTTCGTCACTCGTTTTTGTTTTAGCTACTAAACCTACATTTTCTTGCTCAATTAAATTTTTTGAATATCCAGAAAGTGAAGCCACTACAGGTAACTGGCAGCTCAAGTAATCTATAATACGTCCTGGCAAAACCGTTTCAAAGATGACTGAACGATTAAGCGTTGCTATACCAATATCACAATTTGCCATCATTTTGAGACACTCTTTTCTTGATAATGGATCAATAAATTCAACGTGTTTCAATTCTTTTTCAATGATATATCTCTCTAATTCTTTCTTATTGACTCCATAACCTAGGATCATAAATCTGATATGATAATCCTTTAAACTCGTAACAATATCACGAAAGACATGCACATCTTGAGCAAGACCTAAATTTCCTGCGAACACTACTTTAAACTCTTTCCTCGTGTTTTTTACTGAAATTTCTGGCAGTTCTTCACGCCTTGCAGAGTTTGGTATGAACGTTAATTTAGCTTCTTGCTCCTGTAAATGCTTTTGAAAACCTTGGCTGTTAATGATAATATGATCTGATTTTGAATAGACAAATTTTTCTGCAAGTTTAAAAAAACCGATGATCATGGGATTTTTGAATATCCCCACTCCTTTTAAAGAGTCTGGCCACAAGTCTCTTATGTCTAAAATCATTTTTGTCTTATATCTAAATTTAGCAATAATTCCAGCAAAGGCAACAAAAATCGGGGGAGTTGTAACATAAATTAGATCATATTTATTTTTATCCTTAAAAATAAATATGATCATCCTAAGCATTATTTCTAGATAATAGAAAAGTCTATTCAAAAAGTTAAAAGCATATTTTTTGTTTTTTACTTTCACTCTTATAAATCTTTCATTCTGACTATTTAATTCTTCTTCGTCCCAAAGGTCATGAGAATCATAGAAATTTTTTTCTGGATAAGTTGGATCCGTTGTTAAAACTTTCACATCGTATCCTTTTCTGTGCAGCATCAAAAATATATTCTTGAGTCTATTACCAGCGCTACCTATTTCAGGGTAGAAATTTTGAGAAATTAATAAAATCCTTTTTGACAATCAAATCCCCTGCACTTTCAATTGACAATCGATATTGGTAAACACAACATATTTAAACAATTTTTTAACTATAACAACAATTATAGGTTTATGCTTCCTTAAAAACAACATCTTTTTGATTCTAAAGACTTTAAATCTTTTAATTTTCAACAAATTTCGCTAAAAAAGTTTTATTTTTTTAGAGAGATTTTGTCATTTACAGGCTTAAAGATCTAAAACTAAAGTTATAAAAAGGGCATAAATCCGGTAAACATACATTGAAAGTATGTTACCTGATTTATGCCCTTCATCTTTTTTCCTTATTCAGAATGGTCTCTACGACTCGCTTAGATGACTCCCCGTTCTCTAAGTAACAGAATTTCTCATAAAACGGTTCAAATGACGGTGGTAATGTAAAGGTCGATTTCTCTGTCTCTCTTATCCAGTCAATTACACTTACTGTTTCTTTCACAAGCGGACCAGGTGCTTCTTGTTCAAAGTCAAAATAGAACCCTCTTAGTTTGTCGCGATACGTTTCGATGTCTGGAACATAGAACAGCATTGGACGCCTAAGGTTTGCATAATCAAAGAACACGGAAGAGTAATCTGTCAAGAGTAGGTCAGAAATCATATAAAGGTCTCGAATGTCTTCGTAATGGGAGAAGTCATAAGCAAAGCCTTCATATGGTCCGAGATCAAAGTTTTCCGCTACTAAATAGTGCATACGAAGGATGATGATATATTCTTCTCCGATAGATGACCTCAACTCATGCAGATCAAGATCCAATTCAAATTTGTACTTTCCAATTGTATAATATTGATCGTCTCTCCAAGTCGGTGCATAGAGGATGATTTTTTTATCAAGAGGCAGGTTCATCTTTTGCTTCAGCGCTCTTATCGTTCCTTCATTATTCTGATTGTACAGAAAATCATTTCTTGGATACCCTGATTCAATCATGGTCTGTTGAAATTGGAACGCACGTGTAAAGATCTCAGTCGAGTATGCATTAGGAGATATAAGACAATCCCATTTCGATGCTTCTTTCGTGAAATTCTTTTTATATTTCTTCGTGTTTGCTCCAGGAATATGAACTTCGTCCATATCCACAGCCAGTCGTTTTAAAGGCGTCCCGTGCCATGTTTGCAAGTAAGTTGTGTGGCCTGGTTTTGGAATCCATAGCGGCAAACGGCTGTTTACAACCCAATACTCGGCTCTTGCCATTGCAAGAATCCATTTAAACGACAGACGATGAATATAATAGATGCCCTTTTCTTTAAACGGTGCTTCATACCCTTTTTTTACGCTCCAAATCAACGTATAGTCAGGGTGATTTTCTTTCATATACTCAAAAATAGCACGCGGGTTACAGCTGAATTGTTTTCCATTAAAGCTTTCAAAAATAACCGTTTTCTTTTTTGGCTGCAGTTTACTGACACCCAAAAACAAGAGTTTAAAAACGATGATATATAAAATTGTAACGATTTTTTTCATTTTCATTCACATGCTTTCACAAAGAATACAGTTCGTTCTTTAATTGATCTTCCAAGAATAGTAACCATTTTTCGTTTGGTAAGACCACCCATCTATTGACGAAGGTTTGTTGGTGAGCAGTTCTTCTTCCACTTCTAAACGCTGTAGTACCTCTTGACGATGTGTTTTTGACTTGCTTCGGATGTAAAAATCGACATGTTTCGTTTGATTGAGTTCGATCTGTTTCTTTGTTTGAAAATGACCAATCGGGAAAATCACTTGTTGATTTTCGTTGATGGTTTGAGAAATAATTTCAGCACCATTGACTCGATCAAATCCTGCAAAATCTATTTCTACCTGATCCGCGATGTTCATTTCGCCTTCCATCTCAAGCTGCAGATGAAGGACATGATGCTCAGAGCTTACATCACGCAACATCCATCTTGTATGTTCCACAACACTTCTTAGTTCTTCTTTAAGTACTCGATTATCAAGCATATTCTGAAGAGCTGCTCCCCAAGAAGTACCATCATCCTGTGGCAATAGATAAAAGGAAGGTTGTTCCCCTAAAATGTTTTCGACATCTTCCTTATGTTTCGGATGACAAAAGAAAATAGCATCTACTTGCTGCTTCCTGATTTGTTTAAATAGCTCTTCATAATGAGTGTGCAATTGACGGGGATTTTCCTCGTAGTGTGCGTCATGCACAAAAGCAGCATAAAATACTGAATCGGATTTTTCCATTTTAAACAGATCGTGATCTATCTCTCGATCTTCTGCAATCATCAATTTCATGCGTTCATTTTTTGTTTGAATATCAGATAGCCATTGCTGTACGATATCGGATTTTTTCACAAATGTGGTGATGCCTGTCTTCTTGTACCAATTAATATGCCTTACTGTATTCTTCTTGGCACTCCCAGAATATATGGTTTCCATGTAGATACTTCTATCATCTCTAATGAATTCTTCCAGAAAAGGGACACCCTTATGCGGAACATAGTGAAGTACTCTTCGTAAAGCGCCATGTATATCGTATTCTTCCCGTTTCATCAATTGCTGTTCTTCATTAAATTGATCTATATACAGAATGGGGGAAGAAGGTAGTTCGTATCTTGTCACTTGAACGGTTGAGTTGTCCTCAGATATAACGACTTCATTAATCGATTCCGATACGGAACCTGTAATAAACTCCGAATAAACCCTTTTACTCCCGCTCTCCGGTAAAATATAGTGTTCAAAAACATTCAAGATGGAAATTTGAGGGTGGACATTCTCCTCCAGGCTTCGAATATGCCCCTTTACATTTACATCAAAATTCAAAGTTAAGATGGTAGCTCGTTTATTCTTCTCAGCCAATGATTTTAATCTTAAGTTTAATGAATCCGTTAAGGTGTTGTCCTGTTTTGGCACATCCCCCATAATAAAGTAGTAGTCCATGTCAGGAATTTCAACCGATTTCATTGTTTCATTTCGTTTAGGTTGATCCAATGTGTGTTCACCTTTTTTCTTCATCCAATTTTGAAACACAGGAAGCTCTCCTTATAAAAATGATCACTTGCTATTGTATTTTACATGAAAAAGCACTTCTCACCAAAAGATAAGAAGTACTTTTTTTCAATCTATTATAGTCCAGCAATTTCTTCCTTAATTTGTGTTGTCGAAATACCTTCTGTTCTCTTCAAGTAAACGACTTCGCAATGCTCTTTCAAGAAATCAAATTTACCTTCCCAGTCATCCCCCATAACAAACACATCAATGTCATGTTCTTGTACGTCTCGGACTTTTTGATCCCAGCTGTTCTCTGGAATGACTTCATCTACATAACGAATGGTTTCTAAAATCAGCTTGCGATGCTCGTAGCTATGATAAGCCTTTTTTGATTTTTGTAAATTAAACTCATCTGTAGAGATGGCCACTACTAAGTAATCTCCAAGCTGTTTTGCACGCTCTAGCAGCTTGATATGCCCCCAGTGTAATAAATCAAATGTACCGTAAGTAATAACTTTCTTCATTGCAAACATAAACTCCTTTCTTCATCCTTATTCGACTGCTTCAAGCAGTAATGTTTATCCGTAATCCTATTCTCATCGGTCATGTTTTTTCGCTCTTCGGAACCTCATTATATCATAATGCCTAAAAAACGTTAAGAAAATGTAAAGACAAACTATTTCCAATTTAATGGATGAAATAGTGAAACTGCGTCAATACAGCATTTCAACGTTTTTAGAGACTAGTTGTTTATTAAAATGTCATGAAATTAAAAGGATTGTAAAGTTATTGTTAATATTTCATGGAGCAACTGTGATAAAATGATGAGTAGGCGAAGAATGAATTTACAATGAACGTTTCATAGATAACAAAATGAAAAAGGAGGTCTGAACAATGCAAACAGAAGTGGTCTCTAACCTTTCTTATGTAAATGGTGACTTAGATGAATTTATTAGCTATATCAACCAGCATCATATTTCCCAGAGAAGAGGCGCCATGATTGCGACAGTGAACCCAGAGATCGGCTATGCTGTCATGAAGGATGATGCATATCATCAAGTGGTTTCTTCTGCGGATTATGTACTGCCGGATGGTGTAGGCGTTGTGTTGATGTCACGCATGACGCAAAGTCCATTGAAATCAAGAATTGCAGGTTTTGATGTGTTCATGTCTATGCTTGATCTCGCAAACAAGCAATCTAAAAGTATTTTTTTATATGGTGCGAAAAAAGAAGTGCTTGAGGCTGTCAAACAGCGAATTGATACGGAATATCCGAATGTGGTGATTGCAGGCAGCTGTGATGGTTATCAAGCGGATAAACGGTTTGTGGCAAAACAAATTGCTCGTTCAAAGGCAGATATGGTGTTTGTTGCTTTAGGTTATCCGAACCAAGAGAACTTTATTTATGAATACCGTCATTTGTTCCCGCAAGCTGTTTGCATCGGTTTAGGCGGAAGCTTTGATGTATTTAGTGGAACGGTAAAGCGTGCACCACGCTGGATGATTAAAACAAATACGGAATGGCTGTACAGACTCATTGTCAATCCGTGGAGATGGAAACGAATGCTGAATATCCCAAAGTACGCTTTTGCCGTATTAAAAGAAAACAAAGGGAAAAAGCGCTACTATCCTGAGCAAGTAAAAGATCAGACGAAGCAGCTGTGAGAGACTGATACATGATGAATATACGCTCAATGATCATCTCATGCTATGCAGCCTTTGTTTCTTTTGCTGGATGGCTCATGAGCGGCGTGAAACCTCGTGACAATCAGGTGACGCTGCTTGTTTCATTCCAAGAGAATGCAGCTGCTCTCATCGATACTTATCAAAAACAGGCGAATATGACAATGAAGCTCACTGTCCTCTATACGAAGCATGCTTCTGTGATAGAAAAGGACGTGCCTCATGTGTCATTTCGCTATTTTCATGAAAAAAATCCCATCCATCTCATTCAATGTATCTATACGATGCTAAAAAGCAAAGTCGTCGTCACAGATAATTATTTTCTGATGACAAGTGTGCTAAGAAATAGACCTTCTACTACTTGTATTCAAGTGTGGCACGCCAATGGTGCTTTGAAAAAGTTCGGTCTTGAAGATGCTTCAAATCATCACCGTAGTTCTCGTGATCTGCAGCGTTTCAAGCGGGTCTATGCGTCTTTCGATTATATCGTTACTGGCTCAGATCACATGCGCGAGATTTTCAAAACTTCATTTGGCGTCAACGACGATCGTTTTTTGCCAACAGGTGTACCCTTCACAGATGCGTACTATGATGAGCGCCCTATTTCCTTTCAAACGGATATTTTTCCAAAAGGCAAAAAAGTGCTGCTGTATGCGCCGACCTACCGGGACTTTGCAATGAACGGTCTTGTCTTACCTTTTTCTAAAGAACAATTGCAGAGTGAGCTGAATGGCGACTATATTCTGCTCGTCAAACTTCATCCTGCGGTGAAACATTTAGCCAAAGCAGAAACAGATGGCGAGTGGATCTTTGATGTGTCCGATCAGCCGCTCTTTCCATTGCTCTCTGTATGCGATGTCCTGATTACAGATTATTCATCCATTGTGTTTGAATATGCGCTGCTCCGAAAGCCTGTTTTGTTCTTCACTTACGATCTAGAGACTTATCGCACAAAACGCGGCTTAGTCGAACGTTATGAAGACATCATTCCAGGAAAGGCTTGCGTCACTCAAGATATGCTCTTAACGGAGCTTAAGCAGCTAAACGAATCAGCCAATCAAGACTTATTGAAAACCTTTGCTGAGGAATGGAATCAATATTCAAAAGGGAAATCAAGTCAGCAGCTTCTTTCCTTTATTGAACATCAGCTCCTACACAAAAAACGTCCGGCTTCTCATTAAGAAGCACGGACGTTTTTTTATTTGTTATACACGGGGATATCATAATACAGCGTATAGTTATCAAGTAAGTTATACAAACTATACATACGAGTGACCTGTTTAGAAGCCCAGCCAATATCTGTTGCATATTGGTGAGTGGCTGTCGCAGACCAGCGCATTTTGTAAATGGTATCTTGTTTGTATGTGGCATTATTGATGTAGCTGTTGCCAATGAATTTTGCCCCGCCAATAATGGCTGCCTCTGGTGTGAACCATTGCTGTTCATACGCATATTTTGCTCCGAGGTAATTCGGGTTGCTGTCATATGCGCCAATGCCATACATGTTGTACACGATTCTATCATTAAACTTCGTACCGTTCGCTAAAATGGAACTGCCGTTGCCTGTTTCAAGCAATGCATGTGAAATCAGATAGATTTCGTTAATATGATACGTTTTTGCTGCTGTGATAAAGGCTTGTCCTTTTCCGGCAAGAATCCCTTTCCCTGCTAAAATCTTCGTATTCACTTCAGTTGGATTGAGATTTGCAGCTTCAGAGAGTTTGAGAAATTGAAAATAAGATTGAGTGCCCTCCGCGATATTCGCTGGATCTACATATTTTAATACTTCTGCTGAACTCGCATTTCTCCAGCCGAGGCTGATCTTGATCCAGTTGCCTTCTTTTCCAAGCTGCTTCACTTTTGTCCCTTTGTTCAGCTGTGCGACGATGTTGCTAGCCGAACTTGAATCAGGTGTAGAACGTACATTTAGCCCGTCTGTATTCACTGTGGACGTCGCTGGGTCTACATATGTCGCATAGACGTAGGCTGCACCATCTGTCTGCGGCGACACCTTCATTTGTTTGTTTACCATCTCATTGACTGTGAGGTTATAATTCGTCTGCATCACCATTGGACCATTTTTGATTTTGGTCGCAGTGGCTGTCCAGCCGTATTGGCTTTTCACAAAAGCAATGGCCGCATTCGCATTTGGTAACCCTGTAAACTGCTGTGTGATGTTGATTTTATATGCCGGTTTTGTCGTTGTTGTATAAGCAGCTGGTTCATTTCGTTTTTTGAAGAATGTCATGCCTTGGTCTCTTAAGGCAGCAGTCGAAATAACCCCTGTTTTGATCTGATATTGACCATAATCAGTTGCTCCCGTTTTTTGAGCGGCTGCTTTCATTTTTTGTTTGGTTAAATAACTTAAGGCTTGATTCAGCTTTGTCTGATTCACAGTTGCCTCTGTCGTAATACGGTATTGCTTAACAGCTTCTGTTAATGTTTTTGTACTGCTGGCAACTCCATTTTTTTTCATGATCTCTTGTGCCTGCTTCACTTTGCTTTGATCATATACAGGAGCTGTCATTAGGCTGTATGCTTTACTGACGGCTTGTCCCTTGCCTGTTGTGATGCTGCTTGTCACCTTTTGTGCTTTTAAGTATGCAGCACCTTTATTTACTTTTTTCTGATCTGTTGCTTGATTCACAACAAGTCGATACGTGCTGTCAGATGCTTTGCCTGTTTTTTTCGTTGTGGCGGATACTTTTTTCTTTTGGAAAAATGCCGTTGCTTTTTTCGCTTGATCATCGCCCAAAAGATTCCCAGTCACTACTTGATATGGCTGTGTAGAGGAGATTTTTTTAGACGTATAGCGCCATTTCTTTTTCTTGAAAAAGGCAACTGTTTTTGCGTAAGTTGTGTCATTTAATTGATTGAGCTTTACGATATAATTTTTCGTTTTTCCTACTCGCTGCACAGTACCTGACACACCAGCTTGTTTTTTGATCTGAGCCGCCGCTGAGGCTGCTTCTTTATTGTCTTTGAAATAGCCTGATTCCATGCTATATACATTTTTAACAGCTCCAGCCTTCTGAATCTTTCCGCTAATTTTCGCTTCTTTTTGCAGCTGGGTCAGAAGGGTTTGCGCTTTAGACTGATTCGTTTGTGCAGCAGATGTGACGATGTAATACGGTTTGCCTGCTGCTACCGTTTGGAGTACTGCTTTTAAACCAGATTCCTTTTGAAAACCTTGCAGGATGGTATTTGCCTTACTCTGTCCGACAATATTGCCTGAGATCAGCTGATACACGGTGCCAGCTTTGTTTTCGGTTTGATATGTACTAGTGACTCCGGCCTGTTTTTGTAGTTCGGTTTGAATATTTTTGACTTTCGTTTCAGAATCAATGGCTCCTGAAATGACCTGATATGATGGTCTGCTTTGATTGATAGCTTCATACGCGCTATTGAGTCCTGATGTTTTCGTCAGCTCGAGCGTCAGTTTTTTCGCCTGACTTTCATCGTTGATTGGATCAGATACGATTTTCTGTAAAGGAAGGCGGTCACCTACTGGAGACACCGTACCGCTCATGCCTAACTCTTTTTTTAATGCAGCGGCACTTGCACTCGCTGCTGCTTGTGAGTCATATCCTGAGGCAGTTAGCTGATAAGTCGATGTATTTCCTGAGGTTTGATACGTGGCTGTCCACTTCTTATCCTTTTTCAACGTGTCAACCGCTTTTTTGACTTCTGCTTCTGTTGTAAATACTTTTGAGGTGCTAATCGTATAAATGGATTGATCGACATAGGAGGCTGCTTGCACTTCTTTGCCCGTGTGTAATGTCATACCAAAGGCAGCTGCGAGTAACATAATCTTGATGGTTTTTTTCACGGTCCCTGTCCCTCTCTTAACTTTGCATAATAGTCTACTAATCTCTTTATCGACAAAAACAAGTCTCTTTCAAGTCCTTTATGCAATAGAAAAATAGAGGACTCCCTCGAAGTCCTCTTTATCTTTATATATGTGACACAATCAGTTCACAAGATCCTTCAATGGTGAAGTTCCCTGTTTCAGCAGGCAGGATAAAATGGGCTCCTTTTGGCAGCGGATATGTATGTCCATTATGCTCTAAGGACCCTTCCCCATTAATAACGCTGCACAGCAAAAACGGATAATCTTGCGATAGCTCTACTTTTTGATCAATTTCCCATTTATACACAGAAAAATATTCTGCTTCTACAAATGTTCTAATGGTCACCCCTGGACGAGTTTCTACTGATTCATCTGCATAACCGTCTACATGAGGAACCGTTGTGACATCAATGGCCTGCGTGAAGTGAAGTTCACGTTCATGGCCATTTTGGTCTTTTCGTTCATAATCATACACCCGATAGGTCGTATCTGAACTTTGCTGCGTTTCAAGAACCAGTGTGCCTTCACATAGCGCATGAATGGTACCGCTTGGCACATAATAAAAATCGCCCGGCTTAATTTTCACTCGCCGCAAAAGGCCTTCCCAATCTCCGCTGTTCATCATGGTCACAAGCTCAGTTCTCGTCCGTGCATTATGACCATAGATCATTTCTGCGCCTTCTTTGCAGTCAATGATATACCAGCACTCTGTTTTCCCAAGCTCACCATTTTCATGTCTTTCCGCATAATCATCATCTGGATGAACTTGAACGGATAAGTCTTGGTTTGCATCTAAAATTTTGGTTAAGAGCGGGAAGCGATCGCCTTCTATTCCCCCAAACAATTCTCTGTGATTGTTCCATAGTTCGATCAGCGTTTTCCCTTTATATGGACCGTCTTGCACGACACTTGGTCCGTTTGGATGAGCAGAAATTGCCCAGCATTCTCCCGTTTGATCAGAAGGAATATCATAGCCAAATTGATCCCTTAAGGCTGTACCTCCCCATATTCTCTCCTTCAATTCAGGCAGTAAAAAAATTGGTGACTGCTTCATTCAGGATGACTCCTCCCTTTGCTACCCTTTGATAATCCTTGCCTAGCATGATGAAAACTAGCAAGTCTCAACTTTTATTATGACGCTATCTAAAGAGAAGTCAATCCTTTCAGTACACCGAATGAAAACGATAACAAGAAAATCAATTTACCCTTTGACAGAGCCTGCAAGAAGCCCTTTCACAAAGTATTTTCCAAGTAGAATATAGACCAAAAGTGTCGGCAGCGCAGCCAAGATGGCACCTGCCATTTGAACATTCCATTGCACAATTTGACTGCCTGATAAATTTTGCAACGCAACCATGACCGGCTGATTCTCTGCTGTGGTCATAGTGACCGCAAATAGAAACTCATTCCACACATTTGTGAACTGCCAAATGGCAACCACGACAAACCCTGTGATGGAAAGCGGCAAAATCATATGTCTGAAGATCCCGATAAACCCAGCTCCATCCATCTTCGCTGATTCAATCATTTCATCAGGAATGCTCACATAAAAATTGCGGAACATGAGTGTTGTGATTGGCAGGCCATATACGACATGGACAAGCACAAGTCCCGGAATGGAGTTATACAAGCCGATTTCACGTAAAAATTGAATAAGTGGAATGAGGATACTTTGGTATGGAATAAACATACCGAACAACATGAAGGTAAACACCACTTCTGATCCTTTAAAGCGCCATTTAGACAGCACATAGCCATTCATTGCACCTAATACAGCTGACAATAAGGTAGCAGGAATGACTAGATAAAGAGAATTCATTAAATTGGGTGATAACTTTTCAAAAGCGATTTTGTAGCTTGAGAAATCAAGTGTAGATGGAAGCGACCACATTCGCTCAAGGGTAACTTCACCTAATGGCTTTAAGCTTGTGACGATCATGACATAAACAGGCATGAGAAAAAACAAACTGCACAGTATTAATAAAGCATAAAGAACTGGGCGGACAAATCCTCTTGCGGTCATGATGAAGCCCCCTTCCGGCTAGACAGGAGATACGGCACGATAAAGACCGCAACAGAAATCAACATGACGATCGCAATGGCGGCACCACCTGCATAATGGTTTCCTCTAAAGGTCATTTCAAACATATAAACACCTGGCACATCGGTGACAAAGTTTGCACCTGGTCCTGTCATCGAGTAAATCAAATCGAAGATCTTTAAAGAAATATGTGCCATGATAATGACGACGCTCGCTGTGATTGGTTTTAACAGCGGGAAAATGATTTTCCAGTAGATTTGCCACTCGGTTGCGCCATCCATTCTAGCAGCCTCTCTCACTTCCTCTGGAATGCCTCTAAGACCAGCCAAATACATCGCAAGTGAGAACCCTGTCATCTGCCACACAGCAGCGATGACAACTGCAATCATTGCTGCCGGTACACCAAACTCAATTTTTCCCCAGACAAATCCAGCTAAAATGTTCGTATCCGTGTACCACTTGGGCTGGATGCCGAGTGTTTTTAAAAACAGATTCACCCCAGTAGATGGATTTAGGATCCATTGCCACACAACACCTGTGACAACAAAGGAAAGGGCCATCGGAAAGAAGAAGAGATTCCGAAAAAGTGATTCTCCCTTGATCTTCTGGTCTAGTAAAATGGCCAGTACAAGTCCAGAAGCAATGACTGCTCCAATAAAGAATAATGTAAAAAAGACCGTGTTTCGAAGATCTGACTGAAAGCGAAAATCTTGAAACAGCATGACATAATTTTTCATACCTGCGAAAGAAAAATCAGGAACAAGCGAGGTCCAGTTCGATAATGAAACATATCCTGTCCACCCAATAAAGCCGTAAACAAAAATGAATAATAAAACAGCTGACGGTGCTAAAAATAGCAGGGCAAGCAGCTGGTCTCCATTCCATTTTTTCCGAACACGTTTCACTTTTGCTGCTGGTGTTTTTGTGATCGGCGATGTGTCCATGCGCATGAAGCTACACTCCTTTTTTAAAAAAGAGGCGGTGCCTAACGGCCGCCTCTTTCATCTTTATTTCATTGAATCTTTTAAAGAAGAAACGAACTGACTGCTGTCTTTTTGTGTCACGAAGATATTGACGGCTTGGTTCGCCTTCGTGACAAAACCTTCTTCAGCAGCTGAGCCATGCGCAAGAGACGGTGCCAGCTTTGACTCTTTAAACGCCTTCATTGCCGATTTTCCGTATTCATCATATTTTGATACGTCTGCATCCACACGTGCCGGTATTGACCCTTTCAACGGATTAAACGCATCCTGTCCTTCCACAGATCCTAAGACAGATAAGAATTTTTTCACGTTTTCTGGCTGTTTGACACCCTTTGGCAGTCCGAATGTATCCGTGATGACCATAAAGCTGCCCTCCGTACCAGGAGTAGCCACGTATCCAAAGTCTTTATTCACCTTCAAATCTAGATCATTTACAAAGTATCCTTTTGCCCAATCGCCCATGACATTCATTGCAGCTTCCCCTTTTGCCACGAGCTGTGAGGCATCCTGCCAGTTACGCGAGCTATGATCGTCGTTGACGTATTCGAGCATACGTCCAAAGATGTCTGCCGCTTCCTTCACTTTTGCATCATCCATTTTTAAGTCGCCCGCCCAAAGTTTTTGATAGTCATCTGCACCTAGTACACCTAGAAGAACGCTTTCAAACAAATGAGTCGCTGCCCAAGGTTCTTTATCCCCAAGCGCAAGAGGAGTAATCCCTTTTTTCTTTAAGGCATCGGCTGTTTTGAAAAATTCATCAAACGTCGTTGGCGGTTCTAAGCCCTGATCTTCAAATACTTTTTTGTTATACCAAAGCACATTGCCTCTGTGAATATTCACTGGAACGGAATAGATTTTCCCGTCTTTGCTCACAAGGTCAATCAGTGATTCTGGAAATTTATCCTTCCAGCCTTCTTTCTCATAAAGGTCATCCAGCGGCTCCATTTTACCTGCGGCTACCCAGCTCTCATTCAGCTCTGCTCCCCCGTGTACTTGGAAAGTAGCTGGCGGATCATCTCCTTGCATCCGGCTTGTTAGAACAGCCTTTGCATTCGTACCAGCGCCACCAGCGACAGCTGCATTTTCAATTGGAATGTCTTTATTTTTCTCTTCAAACAATTGAATGAGTGCCTTCAGTCCGTCTTCCTCACCTGCACCAGTCCACCAAGAGAAAATTTCTAGTTTCTCCGCTCCGCCCTCTTTTTTTGCATCTGAGTTCGTCGATGAACTGCAAGCAGAGACGACCAGCATACAGAGTGCCAATAAAGTAAAGCCTAATTTAAACTTCATCATGGATCCCCCATCCCTATTTTGTAAGCGTTATCAAAATAATTATACTGGCAGATCCTTGCCTTTTTTCAGGCAAACTTCTTCACTTTTTTATGAAATTCTTCATTTTTTTACGACCTGTTTTCGATATTCCTTCGGTGAACAGCCAACCATTTTTTTAAACACACGACTGACGTAATTCGGATCAGTATATCCTGCTTGATAGGTGATTTCTTTTAAACTAAGCGAACTCTCTTTCAGTAGCTTCTTCATTTTATCCATCCTACAGGTCGTCACATATTCTTTAAACGTCAGACCTGTCTCATCCTTAAAGCGTTTGGTGAAATACGTCGGGCTTAAATCAACATAGGCGGCCGTTTGCTCCAGCGTGATATGTTCGCAAAAATGTGTTTGAATGTATCGTTTCGCCCGTTCTATATCATTCACCGTCTGGGTTCTTGCTTCATACAGATCAAATAAATGTTCACAGCATTGGCGGCATTCTGTTTCTGTAGTGATAGCCAGAATCGGCACATCTGCACGAAGTCGTGATTTGAGTAAAATGAGCAGCTCTTTCACATGAGAAATGGTTGCACCTTCTAATTGGAAGGCATCATAGTAAGCAAGAGCATCATCTCTTCTCCCTTCTTCTAGTGCCAGCATCATGTCATCGGCAAGCTCAGGCAAGTTGATCAATACGTAAGATTGTCTATCTGTATAGTAAAAGCCATAACGAACCGCACCGTCATCTTTTTTTCGCTGATAATAGGAAAGCTTCGCTTCTGCCGCACTTTTCTGAAGTTGAAGTGGATTTGAGACAGGATGACCCATGCCAACAATGACAGGTGAATGCTGCTCGCTTGTCATGGCAGCGCGAATCGCTTGCAGTACATTCGCCTTTAGATGACCAGGTGATTGACGGCTGTAAATCAAGCATGTAAACAGCTCACCGCTCACTTTGATAGGCACTGCTTGAAAAAGAGCAGACTCCTGCAAATGATTCAGGAGTTGATCCCCGCCTGTCCGCTGAACAGCGATCACTAGACCTGCTTGAAAATCCTGAAACAGCCGCTCAAACACTGTGGAGGAATAAGATTGACCGTTCAACACATGAGCTTCCAGCCATTTTGACTGCTGATTGACTTTCTCCGCCTGCCGCAGGGAGACCTCCTGCTGTATTTCTGCCGCAACAGAACGGATCGCTGTAATGGTTTCGTCTTTATCAGCTGGTTTGACAAGGTATTGTTTGACCCCTTCCTGCATGGCTTGCTTGGCATAATCAAATGTATCGTAGGCTGTCAGCATAATAAATTTAGTATGAGGACAGCTTGCTTTGATCTGTTTGATCGCTGTGAGTCCATCCATGCCTGGCATCTGAATATCCATGAGCACAAGGTCAATTGGCTTAGACCGCGCCAATTCCACCGCCTTTTTTCCATTCGCAGCTTCCCCTGCAATATGACAGTCTGGCAGCCATTCGGTCATGAACTTACGCATCGCCATTCGTTCAATTTTTTCATCATCCACAATCAGCACGTTCAGCATGCTCGTTCCTCCTTGATTGGTATTGTCAATTGAATGGTGGTCCCTTCGTTTGGCTTTGAATCAATTTGAAGGGCATCCTGCACTCCGTAAAACAAACGCAGCCTCGACATCACATTTCGAAGACCAATTCCTGTCGAGTGACCTTTACTACGTGTGTCTGAATGATCTTCTTCCTCTTGCGATAGCAATCTCTTTTTCTCTTGATCACTGATGCCAAGTCCATTATCCCGAATCCGAATCATGACAAAGCCATCATCTCGATCAATAGAGAGCTCTACAAGCCCCCCTTCCTCTTTTGGTTCTACCCCATGAATAAAGGCATTTTCGACAAGCGGCTGCAATGTAAGGCTCGGAATGTGAACAGATAGACACGACTCATCTATGGTCGTTTTGCATGTAATACGATCGGAAAATCTTGTTTCTTGTATATGAAAATATTCTTTTACCACTTTCACTTCTTGTTCTAACGTAACAGATGCGCTGAGAGGAGATAGCGAATACCGCATCAGCGTAGAAACGGATTGTATCAATCTCGATGTCGCATCAGCTGATTCTAAGTACGCCATACGTGAAACGATGTTTAATGTATTAAATAAAAAATGTGGATTCATTTGGTTTTGTAGTGTTTTCAGCTTCATGTCTTTAATTTTCTGATCTAAAGCGGCCTTTTGTTTCATCTCTTCAATCATGACCTTCATCTCTCGCCGCATTCGCTCAAAGGCATGATTTAACACAGAGATTTCGTCCTTTGACGACACATGCAAATTTGGACCGTCAAAATTTCCTTCTGATACTTCTTTGGCACTTCGAGACAGATGAACGATCGGTCTTGAAATTCCACCCGCAATGATATAGGCCATCCATAAAGCGATGCCTATCGATAATGTAAACAGACATAGAGTAAAAAGCGCATACGTTTGATGTCTTTTTTGAAGGGATTGGTAGAGTACTTGATACTCAGATAATTCATCATCCAAAAGAGTCATTGTCTGCTCTTGGATATAAGAGGACACGGTTCTTACTTCTTTCACACTTGCAGCATATTCTTTGATTTTCCCTTCTTTGACATGATTCATTGTCGCATCACTTTCGTTTATGAGCGTCCGCATCATATATTGATATTTTTCAATGGAGGGGATGGCGGCATGAAGCCCTGCATCTTTGAGCAATGCTTGATCATATGATGTCATTTTCTGTTTTGATTCAGCATACCCCTTGGCAAACGCCTGATCCTTTTCGATGGCAAAGGCGTTGACCTTTTCATACATCGTTTTTGCCTCTGTCGAAATATCATTCAGCAGGAGAAAGGAACGAAAGCTCTTGCTATATTCTGATGTGATTTTTGAACTGCTCCAATACACAAAAAAAGCGGCCACATTACCAAGGAGCACAAGAATTAAAAATGCCAATAATAATTTACTTCGTATTTTTCTCATGGCTGAACCCCCTGTGGTCTTTCCGTTTGATGAAGGGGCAGGTCTCCTCGCCGAATCACACTCGTCCCTGTGTACTGAAGCGGTTCTTGTTTATCCCCTTGCTGCAAACGAACAAGAGATTCAACCGCTTGATAGCCCATTTCATAAGGGTGCTGTACAACCACTGCATCAATTTTCCCATCATCCAGCGCTTGAATCGTATCAGGCAGAGTATCAAATGCGAGCACATAAACATCTTTAGACGAATGATATTGCTCTGTTGCTTGAATAATGCCGACACCGTCTAATGCGCTTGTTCCATAAAATGCGGTGAGCTGCGTATGATCATTTAACAATTTATACGCAGCACCGGAAGCACCTGATTTCGTAATCGCCGACTCTTCTATTCCAGCAATATGAATGCGTTTCTCACCAGAAACGGCATCTCGAAACCCCTTCACGCGAAGCTTCTGGTGAATCGCATCAAGCCGTCCCGTCACAATGCCCACATACTGTTCGCCTTTTGTATCGGCGATGAGTGCCTGTCCGGCGATAAAGCCAGAATAATAGTTATCTGTTCCGACATACACTTGACGCTTGCTCCCCTCTGCATCGGTATCGACTGTGACAACATCTATACCTTTCTCTCTTGCTTTTTGAAAGAGCGGTTTGTATCTCTTTGCATCAAGCCCTTGCGTCATAATGCCATCCACATGACCAGCAATCGCCATATCAATGGTTTTCAGGTGATCATCCAAATCAGCCTGCTTTGGACCTAGGTATTCAAGATACACCCGATGAACTTCCGCCGCATCAGCAGCTCCCTTTTGCACCAATTGCCAATATTCATTATCAAGTTCCTCTGGTACAAGAACAAAGTGATATTGATAAGTTGATACCGCCTCTTCGGAAGCGCTTTCAATTTTAACTAAATCTTGACCTAATATAGATAAAAAAAGAACAGATACGACACAAAATGTGAGAAATGCGCCCATTCCGAACAACTTCGACCATTTCATTCACATTCTCCTCCTTCCATTGTTTCCGCATAAAAAAAGAGCTGCTTATAAAAGCATACTCTCTCGACCTCTATAATTCCTTTGTCATAAATAAACTGTTCGGATCTTCTTGGTATGAACCAAAAGGCGGACAATATTGAAATCCAAAGCTTTCATATAATTTTCTTGCCGGTTCAAAGAAAGCAATCGCACCTGTTTCAAGGCTCACTCTTTTATACCCCCGCCGCTTCGCCTCTTGGAGAAGGTGGGTCAACAGATGCTTCGCCACGCCTTTTCGCATATGGGCTGCTGCCGTTCTCATCGATTTGAGTTCACCATGTTCACTTGATAGCTCCTTGATGGCTCCGCAGCCAAGAAGCACCTCTCCATCCCTTGCACTCCATACTGTGACATCATGTTTTTTCAGATTGTCTAACGGAAGGGCATGAATGCTTTCTGGCGGTGAATGTTTTTTCATCTCTTCTAAATGAGCTTTAATCAATTGTTCAATTTGACCATCTTTTAGTTCATCTTCTTGAATGTACATATCGACCTCTCCTTTATGCTCATTTTATGTGAAAAGAAGCGCCTTCCCATCTTTTATGTTAGATAAACGAACAAACAACCGGCAGTCATCAGCCGGTTGTTTATGTGAACTACATGATGGTGGAAGAAAGAACAGCCTGTAATTCTTCTGCTGTACTGCTTTCAAGCTGGCTGCCGACACCTACTGCCACGGCTCCTGCTTCAAGCCACTTTGGCACATCGACTGGATGAATGCCTCCTGTTGGGATGAACTCAATCTCTGGAAACGGACCTTGCAAATTTTTCATATAGGACAAACCGAAGGAGCCGCTCGGAAAAAGCTTTAACACGCTGTATCCATTTGCTTTTGCCTGCATAATTTCACTCGGGGTCAAAACACCTGGTACGTAGAGTGTATCGTGAAAAGATAGGTGCTCTCCGATAGTAGGAAGATATCCAGGGCTAACGATGAATTGAGAGCCGGCTTCAATGGCTGATTGTGCCTGCTCAAGCGTTGTAATCGTTCCGGCTCCGACAATCAAGTCGTGGTCATGCTGGTAAGATGCAATGATTCGCTCTGCATTGGGCGTGGTATATGTCACTTCGATGGCCCGCACCCCTTTTTTCTTTAAACGACCAATCATCTCTATCCCGTCTGCTTCACTACCTGCTCTGACCACCGCAATGAGTTTACAAGCTGCGAGCTTCTCTTTAACGCTCATACTTGCTGACTTTCCCATACCTCTCATCTCCCTTCATATCGTGTCGCCTTTGATATCGTTTGGCTTCTTTTATAAATGCCTGAAGCTCTTTCCGAGTCGGCAGGCCCTCGTGATCTCCTGGGGACATGACTGCAAGTGCTCCAATGGCATTGCCTCTTGCAACCGATTTTTCATATGATAATCCGTCCAGCAGACCGCTCATCACTCCCACTGCAAATCCATCACCAGCTCCGACTGTATCCACGACATGAGACACATGGAAACCATCCACTACACCTTGGCCGGATGCACTTTTGAAATAGGCTCCTTCCGCTCCCAGTTTAATGACCACAAGCTTGACACCTTTTTGTAAATAAACATCCGCAATCGCTTCCGGCTCATGACATCCTGTGAGTCTTTGACCTTCTGCAAGCCCTGGAAAAAACCAATCTACTTGAGCAGCCATCTGGTTCACCGTATGAATCATGTCTTCTTCCTCTTCCCATAGTTGAAGTCTAAGGTTCGGGTCAAAGGAAATGGTTTTTCCTGCTTCTTTCATTTCTTTAAGGGCATGAAAAGAAAACGCTCTCATTTCACTAGACACAGCAGGCGGGATTCCGGTCATATGAAGATGTCCTGCCTGCTGAAAATAAGTGGACGGGAAATCGCTTGGGTTCAATGTGCTCGCAGCAGAGCCTTTTCTGTAATACGTCACATCAGGGTCTCCATCGATGACTTTTGATTTAAGCAATATCCCTGTTTTGGCCCCATCATTTGAACGGAGCACTGCCTTCGTATCGACCCCTTCTTTTTGAAGCTCTTCTAAAATAAATGTACCAAGTGAGTCCGCCCCGACCTTGCTCATCCAGCCTACGCTAAAGCCTAATCTTGCCAAGCCGACCGCAACATTACTCTCTGCACCAGCAAGTGCTTTTTGAAACGTATGCACTTGGTGAAGCTCGCCAATTTCTTTTGCATAAAACATCGCCATTGATTCCCCAAATGTGATCACATCCAATGCTTTCACTCATTTCTCCCCTTTCTTGGTACCGGTTTCAAAACAGTTGAAAAAGAGAGAGCATGCACGTATGTATACTCTTCTCTGTCTGACGTTTATAAAGATTTTCTCACAATGATTTCTCCATCAAGTTGAATGGTCTGGGGTGCACTCTTATCCCCTTCAAGACGCGTCTTGATTTTTTGCATCGCCGCTTTCCCCATCTCATGAGATGGCTGCGCCACCGTAGTGATGCCTGGCCCGATCAGCTTATACCATTCTGTATCATCAAATCCGGCAATGCCTATCTCCTCAGGAATCTTCACCCCAAGATCGACGAGTTCACTGATGAGCTTCAGCATGAGTAATCCATTGCCTGCTAAAATCGCTTTTTTCTGATGGTTTGATTGTAAAAAACGACAAATCTCATCTCGCATTTGTTCCTTTTGCTTCAAATTGATTTCTGCAATCATAGGTTTCTTATGTTGACTCATCGCCGTCTGTTCATAGGCTTCTTTTCGTTCTTCACGAGGACTAATCCCATCGACCGGCTCAGTAAAGAAAGCGATGTGTTCGTAGCCTTTTTCATACATTTGATGAAGTAGACGAGCCGTGATGTCACGGTTATTCGTTGTGACGGTATCGACCTTGAGTTCAGGTAACTTACGGTCAACAAGAACAATCGGTACACCGTTTTGCTTAAAGTCTTGCAAAATGTCATTGTTTTGACCGGTCGTATTAATGATCAGTCCTTCAATATAATGCGCATTCAGCTTCAGAAGCATTTCTCGTTCTTTTTCTGGACGATTATCTGTGTTGCACACCATGATGCTGTATCCATATTCATCACAAATCTCTTCCACACCACGAAGTGTCGCAACAGAGAATGGATTCGTAATATCAGCCACAATAAAACCAATGACCTTGCTCTTTCTTACTTTCAATCCTTGGGCAAGCTGACTCGGACGGTAATGGAGCTCCTCAATGGCTTTTTTAATCTTTTTTACCTTTTCAGGAGAAATTTCATTTGTTCTGCCATTGATGTATCTGGATACCGTTGATTTTGAGACACCTGCATATGCTGCAACTTCGTTAATGGTGACTTTCGTTTGCTTTTTCTCTTTCATACAAAAAACTCCCAAGATTGATCTTCTCATTTGTTTCGAAACCGATTTCAAATAAACTTAAAAAAAGCATACCACAAGTTGAACTGTATCAGAAGATTTTTTTCATGAACATGAAGAAAAAAAGCTTTTATACAATTAAAGAAAGCGATTTCAAATTAACGGTTGACGCCGCTCTCTTTTTCCTCTAGAATTTTCCTTGAAACCGATACCAAATAAAACAATCATATGTTTCAGATGGAAAGGGAGGCTTATCTCAAATGGAAAATCGTTATGCTGTACATCCTGAGCAGGTCAAGCGTTTTACAACAGAGGAACTTCGTCGTCATTTTCATATTCCGACACTCTTTGTCAGTGGTGAATTGAAGCTATATTATTCGCATGAGGACCGTGTGGTGATTGGCGGTGTTATGCCGACATCAGAACCGATCAAGCTAGATGCCGGCGACTTTTTACGTACAGAATATTTCCTTGAAAGACGAGAAATTGGCATTGTGAATGTCGGCGGCCAAGGTACGGTTACAGTCGATGGTGAGTCATTTGTGCTGGAGCATAAAGATTTCTTATATATTGGACTTGGACACGAACATGTACAGTTTGCTAGTTCATCAGGTGAGCAGGCCAAATTTTATCTTGTGTCAGCCACAGCTCATAGAGCGTATCCGACACAAAAGGCTGCGATTGCTGAATTAACACCGAATCATTTAGGGGAAGCATCCGCCTCGAACGTACGGAATCTGTATCAGGTCATTCATGCAGACGGCATCCAAAGCTGCCAGCTTATGATGGGCATCACTCAGCTTGAAACCAATAACACATGGAACACGATGCCTGCTCATATACATGACCGGCGGATGGAAGTGTACTTATATCTTGATATAGAGGAAGACGCACGTGTCTTTCATTTTATGGGGGAGCCATCTGAAACGAGACATCTCGTTGTAGCAAATGAAGAAGCCGTCATCTCACCTGCCTGGTCCATTCATTCAGGCTCAGGTACCGCAAATTATTCATTTATTTGGGCAATGGCGGGAGAAAACTATACGTTTAAAGATATGGACTTTGTCCCGATGGACCAGCTGAGGTAATGAGATGACGACGACATCATATGTAGCGTCCCTCTTTTCCCTCGAAGGCAAAACAGCTCTTGTCACAGGTCCTGGAACTGGTATTGGGCAAGGTATTGCCGTAGCGCTTGCCCGTTCAGGTGCAGATATCATCGGCACCTACCACCATACGCCGCTTGATGAAACAAAAGAACTTGTCGAACAGACCGGCAGATCATTTCATGCGATTCAAGTAGACTTTGCAGATCCTAAGTCCGCAAAGCGGGATGTTGATGCTCTTTTAAAACAGCATTCAATTGATATTTTGATCAATAATGCTGGGACCATTAAAAGAGAAGAGGCCGCTCAATATTCAGAGGAAAACTGGCATACTGTCATGGATGTGAATATCAACAGTCTCTTTTTCCTCACGCAAAAGGTCGGACAGCAGATGCTGAATAAAGGGCAAGGGAAAATTGTCAATATCGCTTCCCTTCTATCATTTCAAGGCGGTGTCTTTGTTCCCGCTTATACAGCAAGTAAGCATGCTGTCGCAGGTTTGACGAAAGCTTTTGCAAATGAATGGGCAAGTCAGCATATTCAGGTCAATGCGATCGCGCCTGGTTATATTGCAACCAATAACACGCAAGCCATTCGTGACGATGCGAACCGGAATGAAGAGATTCTGAAACGAATCCCCGCTGGACGCTGGGGACGGCCTGAAGATCTAGCAGGTGCCGCCGTCTTTCTCAGCTCCCCTGCCTCCGATTATATGAACGGTCATATTTTAGCCGTAGATGGCGGCTGGCTGGCGAGATAAACATGTGAAGGGAATTCCTATTTTAGGGGATTCTCTTTTTTCTATTTGCATAATTCTTCTCCTTCCGAGTCACTCTATAAAAAAAGACATGAGGGTGAGGTATTATGAAAAGTCGTATTGAACAAGATATAGAGTCCGTCATTCAGCGTGTCAAAAGCTTTGCCGGCAAAAGTGATGATATCGTGTTCCACTCTTTTTCATTTGGTCCTTCCGCTGTCTCTGCATGTCTCGTGTACGTTGAAGGACTCACAGAATTTGAGATGCTTTCCAAACAAATCATTTCACCTATGCAAAAGGAACTGACCATCACTGAGGTCGACCACACCACACTTTCTTCCCTTTCTAAAACGTTCTTTGGTATTCAAAATGATGTGCTGGAAGATATGAACCTTGCCATCGAGCAGTTATACAGCGGCAGGGCTATTTTATTTGTGGATAGGGCCACTCAAGCGCTTGCGCTCCATACGAATCTTTTTCAATTTAGAGAAGTAGAGGAGCCGCAATCAGAAGTCCTTGTAAGAGGACCAAGGATTGGATTTATTGAAAATCTTGAAAAAAACACGGCATTGCTTCGTGAACGGGCAAACGATCCGAACCTTGTCATTCAAAAGGTGAACATAGGTACTCGTAACAAGAAATCTGCTGCTCTTGTGTATGTTCGTGATATCGCAGACCCCAAACTAGTAGATGATGTATTCTCTCGTATGAAGCAAATCAAAATGGATGATATTCCTGAGAGCGGCTACATAGAACAGCTGATTGAAGACAGTCATATCTCTATTTTCCCGCAGATTCAAAATACAGAACGTCCTGATCGGGTGATTGCCTCTGTGCTAGAAGGAAAGGTATCTATTCTGCTCGACGGGACGCCATTTGCCCTCATTATGCCGATGACACTCACTGCCTTAATGCAATCACCGGAGGATTATTATCAAAGATGGACAAGTGCGACTCTTTTGCGTTTACTCCGTTATATTGCCGTGCTTTTGACGATCTTTTTACCGGGACTCTATATCGCCCTTGTTTCCTATCATCCTGGTTTATTACCAACACGAATGGCACTTACCATCGCAGGCAGCCGGCAAAATGTGCCCTTTCCCCCTGTAGTGGAAGCCATTTTGATGTCGTTTACGATTGAACTGCTGCGGGAAGCTGGACTTCGTCTTCCTAGGGCGATTGGGCAGACGATTGGACTGATTGGCGGCGTCATTATTGGACAGGCGGCTGTCCAAGCCAATATCGTCAGTGCCTTAATGGTCATTATTGTGTCTCTGACGGCACTAGCAGATTTCACTGCTCCATCATATGATTTCAGCTTCCCCCTACGCATTCTGCGGTTTATGGCCATCTTCAGTTCAGCCATGTTTGGATTATACGGCCTCATCATGTGTTATTTATTTGTACTTTGTCACTTGATGCAGCTAAAGACCTTTGGTTTTGACTATTTCACACCTGTTTTGTCTTCACCGTTTTCAGATTTAAAAGATACGTACGTTCGTTTACCAATAGGGCTATTTAAATCAAGACCGAAAACAGCCAAGACAAAAAATCTCAAAAGACAAGGAGAGTAAACGATGTACAGAGCTGAGAAGCTATCATTGTTACAAGTCACCATTCTGTGCAGTTCTACAATGATAGGCGCTGGAATTTTAACCATTCCTCGCAGTTCTGCCAATTCAGGATTCCCTGATGGCTGGATCATTGTATTAATACAGGGAGTCATCTTTGCTTTCGTTGCTTTTTTGCTAGGTTGGATTGCGGAGAAGAATGCACCGGATACCATTTTTGAATCGAATACAAAAGGAGCCGGTGCCTTCTTTGGCACGATCTTCAACCTAATGCTGATCGGTTATTTACTAGCCATTGTTGGCTTTGAGGCGCGTGTACTGGGGGAAGTGGTTCAATTTTTCCTGCTGCAATCGACCCCGATGACCGTGATTGTGATGATTTTTTTACTGGTGGCCACCTATCATTTAAAAAGCGGAATTTTTCCGGTAGTGAAAATGGTGACATATATTTATCCGATGACCATGATCATTTACATTGGGCTCATGCTGTTTAGTTTGAAAATATTTGATTTTGATTATTTACGCCCGGTAATGGCTCACGGGTTTAAAGATTTTAGTAATTTGTTCTCTCAAACATTTATTCAATTTACAGGCTTTGAAGTCATTTTGTTTGTCGTACCGCTTATCTATAAAGACAAATGGTCAAAAGCGAAATGGGCCGCAGCGATCGGTGTAGGGATCACCACACTTATTTACTCCCTCACGCTCTTTATTGTGATTGGTTCCATGACGGTTGGAGAAACGAAATCACTCACCTGGCCCACTGTCTCACTCATTCAAGCGCTAGAACTAGAAGGGGTCTTCATTGAACGCTTTGATATTTTCTTACTGACGATCTGGACGTGCCAGCAGTTTATTTGTATGCTTGGCTTTTTCCAATTTGCTATTAAAGGCTGTCAAACGGTTTTTAAGACAACCAATTTAACGAGACTGCTATGGTTGCTGTTTTTGCTGACCTCAGCTCTCTCTCTTTTTCCGAGAAATATCAATGAAGTCTTTTACTACTCGACTTTACTCGGCTATGCATTATTCGCTGTGTTAGCGATTCCTTTTTTAACAGCTGTTCTGCTCATGATACGTAAAAAATGGGGAGGTCGATCTGCATGAAAGGACGGCGTTTATGGCTCACCTTTCTGTCTTGCTGTCTTTTGATTTTATCGACAGGCTGCTGGGACTTAAAGGATATTGAGAAATTATCGTTTGTACGCGGTGTTGGCATTGACGAGGAAGATGATAACGGAGTCAAACTCACCTATCAAAACCTTGTCCCTAAAATGGGCGGTACACAAGAAGCAGATTCCCCTGGCTATGTGAATGTCGTCTCAAAGGGGAAAAATGTACTGGAAGCAGTCAGCAATGTCGCTTTGAAGGACCCGCCGATTTACAGTGATCACCTCAAAATCTTTTTGTTTGGCAAAAATCAAGCCGAGCATCATGATATTCAAGGAACACTCAACCACTTTATACGAGATGATGAGGTTCGAAGAAGCAGCTACCTCTTAGTGTCACGCCATGAGGCATCAAAAGTCATCAATCAAAAATTAAAATCACAACAAAGAGTTCCAGTCGAGCATATTTTTGAAACATCAAAAAACCGGAGCTTTAACGGGAAGATTTTACTGCCAACACGTATTGGCCGAGCGTCGGATTACTTTCAGATGGGTACAAGCTTTCTTGTCCAGAGTGTGGATGTCGTAAACGGAGAACTCACCTATGATGGTGCAGGCATTATCCATGGAAAAACACGAAAGCTGATAGGGTTCATTCCAGCAAAAGATGTCCAATCTTTAAACTGGGTCATGAATCGCATCTCAGGCGGAGTCGTACCCGCCACCTACAAAGGCTTTCCGATTACGTATGAAATCAAGAAAGCAAAGTCAAAGATTGAACCCTATCTGAAGAACGGAAAGATTTCCTTTAAAATTAGTGTACAAACAAACGGGAAACTATCAGAAGATCAATATCCCCCTGAAAACTCATACGATGAGCAATACATCAAACGATTTGAGCGCATTTTTGAACGCAAAATCAAAGAGCGCATTCAAAAAGCTGTCCACCACATGCAAAAAGAAGTTGGCGTTGACCCGATCCTTTTAAATCGGCAGGTGCGCATCAAGTATCCAGACTTTTGGGATCAGCACCGCAATGAATGGGATACACTATTTCAAGAAGTAGACATTGCATATGACGTCAAAGTGAGCATTTTGAACTTTGGTGCAGAAGGCGCAACGAAAAGCTTTAAATGGTAGCACAAAAGGCGGTCATCCGCCTTAGATGGTTGACAAAGGGCTAAAATGAACTTTGTTTTAGCCCTTTGTCTTCTTTTCAGCGTGATAGAAAACCTTTGCAGTCTAGGAAGGACGAGTACCGGAGCGGAGCGAATGAAGGATTCGCGAGCACCGGCGCGCAGGACTGACAAAGAATGCGAGGGTTTGCCTACACGCTGAGGCGGATTACCCGGAGGGGGAACCGCCTTTTTTACGTGCAACGATCAAAAGCTGATAGAGCGTCACTTGATCAGATAATGCTTTTGTTTGAAAGCCAAGTGACTCTCCTACTCTCGCCACTTCGTCAAAAAACAATTGAACGTTTTGATCAATTGGCACATTGATCGGCTGTTCAATCACGCGATGAAACAAATGGTCTGGAAAGAGCGCCCGCATTGTGTTTGGTGTGAAAAATCTCATATGTGTTCGATCTAAAATCCCCACATCTTGATACGTAAAATCACCTGCCATTAAAGGCAGCAGTACTTCCGCATGCATCATATTAGGTAAGCAGCAAATGATCACGCCTCCTGGTTTTAAAGACGCATGCGCTTGAGCAATCATCTGCCATGGGTCTGACACATGCTCTAACACATCAGAAAAGATCACAGCATCAAAAAAAGCTTCTTTCTCTGACCAAGGATACGCCTCCGCTTTTGTCTCAATCACTTCTTTGTAATACGCCTTTGCCATCTCTGCTTTTAATGCATCCGCCTCTACTCCGTACATGTCAACGGACTGCCGGTTGATCAGTTCAAGTCCTGTCGCCCCAGCACCACAGCCAACATCCAGCACACATCCGGCATCCTCAGGGAGCAGTGTTGCAAAATATGGATGGGGCGTTATCAGATTTAAATCAATGCCCCATTTATCTAAAAAACGAAGCCTGTTTTCCGCAAACAACGTAGAGATGTTCGTTTCTTCATTGGCATTGAAGGTAGCATGACCGTGATGATGCACAAAAGAATCATGGACGATTTGCAGCTGGTATCCCTTCAGCAACGAACGCAGACAAAGGTCATCATCCTCAAATGATCCATATACAAATCGCTCATCAAATAACCCTACATCCTCGATCAGCTCTCTTTTGACCAGCAGACAAAAACCAACAAGTCTATGCACATATGTTCTTTGACCTTTTTTCGAAGCCGTATATGCCTTCGCAAAGGCAGGAAGCTCCTTCACATCTGTGTAAGATGGCTGAACGAGCTGAGGACCACTCACATAATTGGAGACAGGGCCTACCATGCCAATACGATCTGATGCAAAAAGGGCTTCTCTTAAAGGCAAAAGCCAGTTTTCGGTCACAATCGTGTCGTTATTTAAAAAAAGAAGACTATCTCCTGTTGCTTTTTTCGCCCCTTGGTTACAGCCCTTGGCAAAGCCTTGATTCTTCTCGTTGTCAATCAACACGACATCTTCCAGTTGTCTCACATATTCCTTTGTTCCGTCTGATGAAGCATTATCCACGATAATGAGTTCATATTCATCACGCCGAGTATGCTTCTTGATACTGTCGATACATTTTTTCGTTAGGTGCAGTTCATTGTACGTCAGCATCACAATGCTCGTTTTTCCTTTCATCTCATTTCCACCTTTCGCCCGCCTGTTCCATATGTATGTCATAGGCAGCACGTTCAGAAGATGAGTGATTGTCCTTTCTTGATTAAACGTTTGTTTAACAAAGGAAGACCAGCTGCCTCATGCAGCTGGTCTTTTTTCATACCGTTTCCCCTTCGTCATTCACGACGGCACGGTTTCTCTTTTTTAAATCTTCTTCAATCTCTTCAAGACTTTTCCCTTTCGTTTCTGTGACTAAATATTTCACAAATAAGAAGGCACCTATGCCAATGGCTGCATAAATAAGGAAAAGGTTACTGATGCCAATTGCACTTAACAAGGTTGGGAATGTGAGCGAGATGATCAAATTCCCTGTATGCAGTAGGAAGGTCGATACCCCCGTACCAATTCCCCGGACATGTACCGGGAACAACTCCGGCAGCATCACCCATACGACCGGGCCCCAGCTGACAGCAAAAATGACGATGAAAAGTCCTAAACATATAATCGTTGTCCACCCTGCAGCTGTTGATCCCTCGAAAAAACGATTGACCACTGCTAGAACAATCAAACTAAGAACCATCCCTACATTTCCAAATAGGAGTAACGCTTTCCGCCCGACACGATCAATGATTTTAATCGCAACAAACGTCATGACAACATTGACTGCACCGATTCCTACAGTTCCTAAAATGGCTGCTGAATCGCCAAAGCCGACACTTGTGAATGTTTTTGGTGCATAATAAATGATCGTATTTGTCCCAATAAACTGCTGTAAAAAAGCTAAGCCGACACCAGCAATTAAAGCGGGGCGCACCCATGGCTCGAGTAATTCCTTAAGACCGCCTTTTTCTTCACTTTCTGCTTTTTGAATATCCGCAATTTCGTCTTCAACTTCTTGCTTACTTTGTCTAAGTTTTGACAATATTTCTTTCGCCCGGTCCGCCTGTCCTTGGACAAACAGCCAGCGAGGACTTTCTGGCATAAACAAAATACCACATAACAAGAGAACAGAAGGAACAACGGCAATTCCAAGCATCAGACGCCATGCCTCTGCATCTGCTAAAACGTAGTTCACAATATAGGCAAGAAGAATACCAAATGTGATCATGAGTTGGTTTAATGAGGAAAGTGCCCCTCTTGATTCCTTTGGCGCAAGTTCAGATAAATATAATGGAACAATCGTCGTCGAGCATCCGACAGCAAGTCCTAGCACGATTCGGAATAAGACCATGACCTCCGTATTCGGTGCAAGGGCTGTTCCAAATCCGCCGATAATAAATAAAATGGCTGCGGCGATTATCGCTTTTTTCCGTCCGAATTGATCTGTCAGTTTTCCAGAAAGAGAAGACCCGAGCATCGCCCCAATTAAGATCGAGCTGACCACAAGTCCCTCTGTAAATGCATTTAAACCTAAATCCTCTTTCATAAATAAGATAGCGCCAGAAATGACACCTGTATCGTAACCATATAAGGCGCCGCCAAGTGCGCCGAAGAAATAAAGCCACCCATTCCGATTTTTCATGATCATAACCCCTCTTTTATCTATGTAATGACTAGATGTTTCTCTATGAAAAATCATTTTCCTCACTTCCTGTCATTTCAAACATTTCGATGTTTTATGACAAATATATTTCATTTGCGTATCATTGAAACTTTTTTAGATAAGGAAACGTCAATTAAGCGTTAGTGAAAAAAATGTCGCACTATATCCCGTTTTAAGGTATATTTGTTTTAGTTTGTAAGCAGGAAGAAGGACATCTTTACTATAAAATCATAGCGAGGGTTTAAATATATGGATCAAACAAGAAGTAAACGCAAAGGCAAAAAGCGTTTAAAACCATGGGTGAAAGTCACTCTTTTTATTTTTGGTATTCTTTTACTGACAACCGCTTCTGTCACCGGCTATGCCTACTATAAAGTGACATCGGCTGCGAAAAAAGCACAAGTCTCTCTAGACCGCGGTGCACAATCTGTCAAACGGATTGAAGCATTTGATCCTGGGAAAGACAGCTTTTCTGTCTTGCTGCTTGGCATTGACAGCAGACCAGGCGAAACCGTCAAACAAGCACGAAGCGATGCAATGGTATTAGCGACAGTAAATCGTACGAATAAAACCGTGAAATTATTAAGTATTCCAAGGGACTCATATGTTAATATTCCAGGTCATGGTTATGACAAAATCACACATGCACACGCATTTGGTGATGCAGACCTCACGGTGAGTACAGTTGAGAATTTACTAGATATCCCTGTCGACTTTGTGATTGAAAGTAATTTCAAAGCATTTAAGGAAATTGTGAACGAATTAAACGGTGTTTCCGTTAACATTAAAGATGAATATGTTGTGAAACAGATTCTTAAAGATACAAAGGGCAAAGTTCAGCTGCAAACAGGTACTCACACACTAGATGGTAATCAAGCTCTCGCTTATGTGAGAACAAGAAAAGCAGACAGTGATCTCATGCGCGGACAGCGTCAAATGGAAGTTTTAAAAGCCATTTTCGATAAATCAAAATCAGTAACGTCTATTCCGTCTTATGACAATATCATAGATACTCTAGGTGATAACGTCTCAACTAACCTGTCAATGAAAGAACTAGTCGGTCTTTTCCCACTACTCACTTCATTGAAATCTGTTGATACGATTCAACTAAAAGGATCTGATTACCAGCCAAATGGCGTTTATTATTACCAATTGGATCAAAACCAACTGAACGAAGTCAAAACGGAATTGAAGAAACAGCTTGAATTATCATAAAACAGAAAGCGTCCTTTTGGGCGCTTTTTATGTGTCGAAAAAGGTGTTTGCGCTTTTTCTTCTTTTAAGCGTGATAGAAAACCTTTGCAGTCTAGGAAGGACGAGCACCGGAGCAGAGCGAATTTGACATTCGTGAGCACCGGAGCGCAGGACTGACAAAGAATGAGAGGGTTTGTCTACACGCTAAAAGCGTCCTTTTGGGCGCTTTTTCTTATATCCTTGATCAATTGACCATTTTTGTTTAGCCTTAAAGAGAGGAATCCACGATCCGACTCTTTCATGAGAATGAAGGAAATCGTACATACTTTGAAGAGGCTATTGCATGAATGAAGGAGGATATAACAGCAATGAAAAAAATGATTGCGATTGATTTAGACGGTACACTCTTAAATACGAAAAGTGAAATATCCGCTCAAAACCGGCAAGCATTGATTCGTGCGAAGGAAGCTGGATATATTGTGACCATTTGTACAGGGCGCGCGACTTTTGATGTAAAAGAGCTTCTTGGGGATTTGGACATTCCCATTATTGCGGCAAACGGAGGAACTGTCCATACAGAAGGGTACAAGCTCTTCAGCAGAATCACCCTTGATCAAGAAGCTGGAAGACGTGCTGCAAAGGAATTAGTGGAACGGAACATTTATTTCGAGGTCTATACAGACGATGCCCTCCTTTCCCCATTTGATGGAAAAGAAAAGCTCAAAGCTGAATTTGATATGATCAAAAGCGCCAATCCTCATGAGGATGTAGCTGATTTATGGGAAGGAGCGATGACTCAATTTAAACAGTTTGGCATCAAACCTGTCGATGACATCCGTCAAATTTTTGAGTCGAATGAACCAACCTATAAATTACTATGCTTCTCCTTTGATATGAATAAGCTGCAAGAAGCACGAGATCTTCTTTCTAAGATGCCTGAGCTCTCCTTGACCTCATCTGGAGAACATATCATTGAGGTACTGCCAAAAGAGTCAGGTAAAGGACATGCCCTCAAGAAACTTGCAGCCCATTATGGCGTAGACCGATCCGATATTTATGCGATCGGTGACAGCCCTAATGATCTATCCATGTTCGATGAAGCAGGACACAGGATAGCGATGGGGAATGCGGTGGATGTCATTAAAGAAAAAAGCACCTATATCACAAAAGGCAACCATGAAGATGGCGTCGCCTATTTTATTGATCTGCTTTTGCAGAATCAATTTCAAGAAAAAAAGACGCTTGTCTGATCAGCGCCTAGTGAGAAGTTGAGAAGTCCGATCCGAGCATTGATCGGGCTTTTTCTTTATTTTTTGATTCTAACGGCCGTCTCATATTTATCCTTCCAATACGTACTTGTTTTCATATTGGTAATGACAACGCCATTTGAAACCGTCACATGAATGACTTGATTTGAACCAGCATAAATGGCTGGCATCAACGAAGTCCCTTTAAAAAAGACAAGATCTCCTGGCTTTAGTTCCGATCGTTTCACAGGTGTACCTGCTTTAACTTGTCCCGGCGCATAGCGAGGCATCTCAATTCCAAGCACTTCTTGATAGATATACTGCGTGAATCCTGCTGTATCAAAGCCTTGCTTTGGGCTCGCACCACCTTTTACATAAGGTACTTCTCCAATATACGTAGCGGCTTTTGATACGACTGGGTCTTCTTTCGCTAGTTTCAGCTCAGTTAATCGTTTCGCACCTGTCCATTTCTCACGCCAATACGATTCAGACAAATAAGAAATCGTCACACTTTCCGAACGGCTCGCATGAATAAAGCGGTCTCCTCCGATGTACATTCCTACATGTGAAATTCCTTTTTTATACGTGTTGCTAAAAAAGACAAAGTCTCCAGGGCGAATATCGTCTCGTGCTACTTTCTCTCCAACCATCCATTGCTGCTCAGCACTTCTTGGTAAATAAATCCCAAGTGATTTTTCAAATAAATATTGTAAAAAACCTGAACAATCGAATCCTACTTTTGGATCTGATGCCCCGAATACATAAGGGATTCCTAAATATTTCATCGCATCTTTCACCAGTTGATCATCCGACATCTCTTGGGAGACAGGCAGCCGTTTGACCGCATAGAACCGATCGGTCCAATATTTACTTTTGCTGACATCTGTTTTCACCACCCCTTGACTGAGTGTGATGTGGATCACTTGATCATTTCCAGCGTACAAAGCAACGTGTGTCGGGATGTCTTTTGTTTCTTCAAGACTGCGAAAATAGACAAGGTCTCCGGGCTTCGCTTTTCCCCATGATACGTTTTCACCGATTTGGTATTGATCGATCACCTTTCGCGGCAAATCAAATGCACCTGTTGTTTTGTATACATATTGTATAAAGCCAGACGCATCAAAGCCCGTTTTCGGATCGATTCCTCCTTTATGATAAGGCGTACCTATCAGCGTTTCCGCTTGTTTTAAAGGAGTTGTTGTTTGAGCAGACACCTCTGTTTGAGACATAAACATGAGTCCTACAATGGCACATCCTCCAAGCAGTATTCCTTTCCATTTCATCCTCTCTTCCTCCTTTCTTTTATAGTTTCGACATGACCCCTTTCATTTTACACCTTTTTCCGTCAAAAAAGAGCACGCCTCGCGTGCTCTTTTCATCATCATTTCTTTATTTACTCGCTTCCGCTTTTGACTGCTTTTGCTGTTCAATTTTCTGCATTTCAACCGAGATCTTTTGTTTCTCATGATCTGTGAGGCTGTCACTAAATTTAAAAGCAGACATAAAGACAAAGACTAAAATTAACGCAACAAACGGCCAGCTTGCTTTAAGGAATTTCATTTTTTATCCTTCCCCTCGTTTTCTTTTAATGTTTGAACTTTATCAGAATGATCGACTTCAAAGAAAATATGTCCGTCTTTTTCTTTCCAATCCGCATTCGTGCCATTTGTCAGCATACGGATAATCGATTTTGATTCAAGAGATCCTGCTTTGACTGGAGCAGGTGTCGCTTCTTTGATGTACATTGGAACCACTTCAAATGTCGCTTTTCCATCTTCATTCAGATGATACTGAACAATGGCAGAATCACGTGTTCTTGACCAGCCTTGGTCAAAAATAAAGTTCCCCAAGCTATAGAAAATCGCTGTTCCGTTATAGACTTCCATCGGCTCAAGAACGTGCGGGTGTGCACCGATAATGATATCAGCACCAGCCTTTGACATCGCTCTTGCCAGCTCTCTTTGTCTGTCGTTTACTTCATTGTTATATTCCTGTCCCCAGTGCGCATGAACAACAACGATATCTGCCTTTTCAGCAGCTTGTGAAATCATCGGAATAAAGATAGATGGATCAGCTGGCAGAATACCTGCCTTGCGATTTGTTGCTTTAAAATCTTTTCCATATACATCTGTAAAACCAAGGGTAGCGATTTTAACGCCATTCACTTCTTTGTATGAAATGTTCTGCTTCGCATCTTTGACGTTGCGCCCTGCCCCTGTATAATCCATGTCAGCTTTTTCAAAGGCATCAATTGTGTTATTTAAGCCTTTTTCACCGTAGTCTGCTGCATGGTTATTCGCAAAGTTTAGTACAGAGAAATTCAAATCTTTTAACGCTTGTACAGAATCTTCATCTGTTTTCAAATGAATATTCTTTTGTGCTGCCTGTTCCTTATCTGAAGCCACTGGATGCTCAAAATTCCCAGTTACATAATCTGATACATCAAAATACGGCTTCGCATAGCGGAACAGGTGCTGCTTTCCATAGCGGTCTGTGACTTTCTCTACATTTCTTCCAAACATAATATCTCCGACAAACGAAGCGGTCAGGATGTTTTCTGGATTCTTTTCTACAGTTGGTACTTGTGCTTTCCCGATAAATGTAAATAGAAATGTACAAGCAATGACAATCGGTAAAGCAATCAGTACGTGTTTATTCGTCTTTTTCTTTTGGTTCTTTGTGATTTTCAGCAGCTTTTCCTGAAAGCTCAATTTTTTATTCATCATTGGACACACCTTATCTTAAAATAGATAGTAAACATACATGATGGCAAATGTTGCACCACTTAGAAGTAATGTGCTTCCAAGGGTAATCGTAAGACCTTGCTTTTGAATCGTATTCGCAATCAATCCAGGCACGATGATTCCAATTCCACGGAATTCTGCTATTTCAAACGGAACCACTGGATAGAAGAAATCAAATATGAGCTTTAGGGCAATTCCTGTAATCAGCATCGCCGCAAACTTTCTGCGTCCGTACAAAATCATAAATTTCGATAGACCAAAACGAACGATCACATATGTCAGCAAGCTGACAGATAAAACAACTAAAATGAAGACTGGCTGGTTAAAGACGAGCGCCAGATAACCTGGAACAACCAACCCAGCTGGTACGATTCCTGTTTTTTCTGCAAAGATTAAACTGAGTAGAACACCTAAAATTAACGAGATATAAAGATCTGATCCGAACATTTTCTATATTTCCTCCTAGCTGACAAGCTGCTTAATTTTGTATTCTTGAATTTTTTCGATTAAAGGTTCAGCGGCGCCGTGAATATTGCCGACTCCATAAACCACTCGATTATGAAGCTTTTTCTCAAGCATGTTCATAATTTGTTCTGTAGATTGATATTCAAGGTTGTGTAAGTGGTCAGCCGGAATTTTTCCATCCTCAAATGCCTTCACAATTGGATCTGTCGTTTCACCAATTAAGACAAGATCACTTGCTTCAATATAAGGAAGTACATCCTCCGCAAACTGGATCGTTCTATCTACGCGATCCGCACGACAGTTCATGATAATAATCGGTTCATCTGTTGGATATCCAATTTCCTTCACACGCTTCCAAATGTTCAATGTAGATGCTGCGTCATTAGCCGCAAATCCATTTACAAAATGTCCAGGTGTTTTTGCGTCCATTAATGGAAGAATTCTCATCGCTCCTGGATCAGGCGGCGCATTTAACATGCCTCTGAATGCCGTATCTTCATCAATTCCCAATGCTTGTGCGACACCAAGTGCAAGTGAAGCATTATCCGGGAACACCATGTACTCAAATTTCCGTAAATACTCATCGGTAATCTTGGAATTATCTGCAACAATCACTTCAGTATTGCGTTTTTTCGCAATCTCTTTAAAGAAATCTGTATATTCACTATCCGTAATAACCAAGTGCCCATTGTAAGGAATTGTCGCTGTAAAGGCTTCAGCTATTTCATCAAGAGTTGGCCCCATCACATCCATATGATCTTCAAGAACGTTTACGATCACGCCAATATTCGCTTGAAGCAGCTCTTCCTGAAAGATAATTTGGTAATCTGGATTCACCGCCATACATTCACTGACGATGGCATTTGCTCCTCTTTCAACGGTTTCTCTCATAACTTCTTTCTGCTCTCCGATATTTGGTCCTTGCGGTTTCCTTTTAATCGGTTTTTCTTCTGGCGTATCCCAATAAATCATTCTTGCATCCGTTCCTGTTGTTTTGCCGACAGTTTTATAACCTGCCTCCATTAAGATACCGGTTGTCAATCTTGTAACGGTAGACTTTCCGCGTATACCATTAATATTGACGCGTACCGGCAGGGCATCGATATTTTTCTGATGACGCTTCTTTTCAATAAAGCCAATCCCTAACATGATGACACAGGCTATAACGATTAACCACATCGCTTATCTACATCTCCTTTTTTTATGAGTGTGATATGTAAATTCAATCAACAGTATATAGGTTCAGCATAAAATCACAATCGGTATTATGTAACATAATCTTTCACTTCCTCGTATGCCAAATTCCTCTAATCAGAAGGCGTATTTGCCTATCTCACGCTCAAATGAAAAGGCCAAAAGACGGACAAAATGACGACTGAATTTCTGCTTCAAACAAGAGAAAGCGTTACCATCAAACAGTGAAAAATCTTTTGTCCTTTTCTCCCTAAATTTTTCGACAATTATTAAGATGTATTTTGAATCAATGTTTTAAAGCCCTCTCATCTCTACGAAATCAGTCATATCAGCGCTTTAAATGAATAGTGCGTGTTTTAGAATATTTTATATTTTTAAATGAACAGGTTAGAAAGTCATCCTCATTGGTCAGAACGCTATGTGTTGACCTATGACAAAGGTCACCTCTCAAAAAATCAAGTCATCTGCTTATTTTCAGGTCACAAAAAATTGGGATAAGATGTCAAAGATTAATCATTTTGTTATAGCCTCTTTTTACGATATTCACTCCTTATGACCTAAACAATGAAACATTATTCATTTCTTTTTATCAAGATTCATCATTTCTTAACATTTTTAATGTGATTTTAGTTGAAAGTTGTCGGTGCGTGTCATGCTTTCCCCAAAGATGACGCATAAAATCATCTTCTCGGCTTACACTATGGTTAAAAAATCTGTGAGAGGAGGCTAAAGATGCCAAACACGAATGAGCAAACACGCTTACACTTTTTATCAGGCGGTTTTGAGGAAAAGATTCGGATTCTGAAAAAAGCATTTCAGCAAAGCGCTGATTTTGAATACCGGGAATTAATGGTGAATGAAACGAAATCAGTGCTGTTTTATATTAAAACAAGAGTTGAAGAAAGCAAATTAAACGACTTCATTATCGGCAACTTGCTCGGTCCTCCTGGAGAGCAGAATTATACAAAATCACTTAGTACACTCGAAACAGGAGACTTGACGCTGATTGTCGACAGCATTATTGCAGGAAGCATTGCTTTCCTTGATGAAAAATCCTCACAGATCAAAATATTTGCCGTTGGACAGCCGCCGCTGCGTTCCATTTCTGAACCTTCTTCTGAAAGTATTATTGCAGGCGCACATGATGGGTTTGTTGAGAGTTTAGATACCAATTTATATTTGCTGCGTTCACACTTAAATGATCGAAAACTTGCAATCCAGTATCATAAGGTCGGTACAAAATCTGAAACAAAGGTTGCGACGGTTTATATTTCTGATATTGCCAATCAAGAAAAGATAGATGAGGTTAACAAACGAATTTCTTCTATTAAAGTAGACACGCTGCTTAGCCCCGGTTCTATTGTAGAGGCGATTGAGGATGATTCGTATTCCATCTTCCCGCAGCTTATTGACACAGAACGACCTGACAAAGTGAGATCTGCCATTCTTGAGGGGAGAATTGTTGTGCTGATGGATGGCAGTCCAATGGCTATCATTCTGCCTATTACATTCTTTAGCTTCTTTCAATCACCAGATGACTACAATAGTCGCTGGATTCCAGCTACGTTTATTCGTATTCTTCGTTATATTGCCTGTATCATCGCTGTGATTTTGCCTTCTTTTTATATTGCAGTCATCGGCTTTCATTATGAGGTAGTCCCGGATGAATTAGCGATTACGATGAAAAATTCCATTATCGGCATTCCTTTTCCGCCTTTAATAGAAGCTATGCTGATGGAGATTACAATTGAGCTCATACGCGAAGCTGGGGTGCGTCTGCCAAAACCAATTGGACAGACCATTGGGATCGTAGGCGGTTTGGTCATTGGAGATGCGGTAGTAAAAGCTGGGCTCATTTCCAATGTTCTTATCGTTGTGGTCGCCGTGACCGCTGTTGCTTCCTTTGTTCTTCCTTCGTTTGAAATGACGTCTACCATCAGGATGCTGCGTTTTCCGCTCATGTTCATGGCATCGATGTTTGGGTTTATTGGCATTTCATTCGGTCTGTCGATCGTCCTGATGAATTTATGCCGCCTTGAATCACTAGGTGTCCCGTATTTATCTCCAGTAACTCCATTTAACTGGCAGGATTTAAAAGACACTGTGATTCGATTACCAATGTGGATGTATAAAAATCGCCCTGTTTACTTAAACCCAAAAAAGAAAGAGCAAATTGAAAATTTGAGAGGATGGAAAAATCAAGATGAAAAATAAAATATCTCCATCTCAAGCTGTCTTTTTTATCATTCAATCTCAAATTGGTGTCGGTATTTTAGCCCTGCCTCATTTGCTCATGAAAGATATGGGGCATGATGGCTGGATGGCTATCATTTTGGCCTGTTTTTTTATCCAAATCATCAATACCATTTTTATATATATCATTCACAAATATCCTGAGACATCATTTTTCGAGGCGTTAATTGAGGTTTTTGGAAAATGGATTGGGCGAATCTTAGTGGCTCTTTATACAATTTATTTCGCCTCAGTCTGTATTGTCGTTCTATCTATTTTCACGAGAATTCTGGGTATATGGGTTTTACCACTTACACCCAATTGGGTCATCAACCTACTACTCATGATATCCATCCTTTACATCGCCAAGGAACAAATTACTGCGATTGTCAGATTCAACTTTATTCTGACTCCTTTTTTACTCTTGTTGTCTCTCATCATGCTGTATTCATTAAAAGGAACCAATATCGACTACCTTATGCCTCTTTTCCAAACGGACTTCTCTCAATTTCAGCTTGGATTGAAGGATGTTGTATTATCTATGAATGGATTTGAGATGGTTCTGATCATCTCTCCACTGATGAAAGGAACCATTAAAGCGCGATACAAGGTCATGACCATTGCCAATATATGCACGACTCTTTACTATCTATTTATCACAGTGATTTGTTTTATGTTTTTCAGCCCGATTGAGCTTAAAATCATTCCAAATCCTGTTCTTTATCTGTTAAAAACCATTTCGTTCGGTGTGATTGAGCGGACGGATTTAATTTTTCTTAGTTTCTGGGTATTTGTCATTTTAGCTACTCTCAGTAATTACCTTTACTTTTGCGCTAATGGCGTGGCAAGTATTCTTAAGAAAAAAGAACACAAAAAATATGTGTTATATTTTGCCATTTTGATTTATGCGGCTAGCTGTTACCTTGCAACCGATAATTTTAGAATTCAGCGTTTTAATGATTTTACCACCATCGCTCAATATTCATTTATTTACACACTCCCAATCTTTATGGCCATTATCATCTTTATCAAACATCGCAAAGGGAAGGTGAAATCACATGCGTCATAAGTACATACTGACGTTGCTCATGTGTGTTTCTCTCATATTCATGCCTGGCTGCTGGGATCAAAATTTATTAAAGAACATCTCTCTTGTGTTAACCTCCGCTGTTGATCAAGGAGAGGATGACAATGCGAAATACTCAATCACTTATCGAAAAGTGCAGCAATCTCAAAGTATGGAGCAAGGAAATACTGGCAGCTTTTTAACCACTCTTCTCACAACGGAAGCACCTACTTTAAGAAAAGCAAGAACCAACTTCAGCCGGATAGTGGATCAAAAAATAGACATGTCGAAAATGCGGGTGATGCTGATCGGTGATGAATTTGCCCAAAATCGTCTTCTTCCCTACTTAGATATGTTTTATCGTGATCCAAAAAGCCCCCTCCTCGCAAATCTCGCCGTTGTTCAAGGAGGGACCTGTGAAGAAGTGATTAACTCGCTGCTGAAGGAAAAGCTCATTGTGAGTGACTATTTAAATAACTTGATCACAACCGCATCACGCTCATCCCAAGTAGCACCTAAAAACATTCAAAGTATTCGATCTAAAATGCTCCAAACTGGAGAGGACTTCACATTGCCCTTAATCCATTTTGATCAATCGAAGAAATTAATCAGTGTAAAAGGTGTTGCCCTATTTGATAATGAGAAGAAGAAAGGCGAGTTGTACGGTCAAGATGCGATCTTACTCACCGTCATGGACGGAAAAATGGGCAAGTATGCCAACTTCACAAAAAAAGTGAGAAGCGACATGAAGTCAAAAGAAAACAATTACATTACGATTCAAGTCACTGATGTAAAGAGAGACATTGAGATTCTAAATCCTGATCATCGAAACTTAACATACTCACTCAAATTTGAATTTAATACTTCTGTCATTGAGTACCCAAAAGATAACCTTGATACTGACAAAAAAATTGAAATGCTCAACAAAAAGCTATCAGTCATTTTGACAAAAGAAGCAGAAAAAATTATCGCTGCCCTGCAAGATGCGAATTCCGATGTGCTAAGCCTCGGCAGAAAATACAGAGTCAGACATTATGATGAGTATATGAAAATGAATTGGGTCACCGATTATCCAAAAGTGAAAATCATTCCAAAAATCAAAGTGAACATTACACAAACAGGCATTATTAGTTAAGAAAAGGAAGACGTCCTCTTTCTTTTCTTTTTTTATTTTTTTAAGATTGTTTTTTCAATGCTTTCGTGATAATCTATCTGTGTAAACGGTTACACATCAAAGAAGGGAGGCACTCCATTGGCTACAATTAAAGATGTTGCAAAAGCTGCTCAAGTGTCTGTTGCAACTGTTTCACGCGTGCTCAATGATACTGGATACGTCCATATTGATACGAAAACCCGTGTGACACAAGCGATGCAGGAGCTCAACTACTTCCCCAATGAAGTGGCACGATCCCTTTTTAAAAGAGAATCAAGATTAGTTGGTCTCATCTTACCTGATATCACAAACCCCTTCTTCCCTCAGCTGGCTAGAGGCGTTGAGGATGAGATTCATGCAAACGGTTTTCGCTTATTATTCGGAAACAGTGATGAAGATCGGGAGAAGGAAATGGCCTATTTACAAACCTTTAAGCAAAACCAGGTGGTCGGTGTCATCGCTGTCACAAACGAACCTGAATCGGATTTGTACAATGATGATGAACTGCCTGTTGTCTTCTTAGATCGTACCGTTCCAAATGCGCCTTCTGTGTTTGCAGATGCTACGGCAGGCGGGAAAATGGCTGCAATGGAATTAATCAAACGCGGCAGTCAGCAGATCACATTGCTAAAAGGGCCCGCTCATCTTCAAACGGCGCGGCAAAGATTCAAAGGCGCACTTGATGTTCTGACTGAAGAAGGTGCTAACTTTCATGTGATGTCTAACGCTTCTTTTTCTTTTCAGGAAGCCCGAAAAAGCGCCAAGGCTCTTTTCAAGCTGTACCCTGAAACAGATGGCATCATTGCCAGCAATGACATCGTCGCAGCAGCCGTCGTACACGAAGCGCTTCGTATTGGAAAAGCCATTCCAGAAGACGTCCAAATCATTGGATTTGATGATATTCCGCAAAGCGAACTGCTCTTCCCTTCTTTATCAACGATTCGGCAGCCTGCCTATGATATGGGGAAAGAAGCCGCAAAGCTGATCATTAAAGCCATTCAAAAACAGCCAATAGATCAAGCAGTTATTCAAATGCCCGTCTCTTTTATTGAACGAGAGACCACAAGAAAGGTGGATTCACAATGAGTCAAATAGTTGTCGTAGGAAGTTGTTCCATGGATCTAGTTGTCACATCGAATAAGCGTCCCAATGCAGGAGAAACCGTCCTAGGTGAATCATTTAAAACGGTTCCTGGGGGAAAAGGAGCCAATCAAGCAGTAGCAAGCGCAAGGCTCGGTGCAGATGTATATATGATCGGCCGGGTTGGGGATGACGCATATGGTCAGGACATTATGAGCAATTTGCAAGCACAAGGTGTTCGCACCACCTATATGAAACCGGTTACCGAAATGGAAAGCGGAACAGCTCATATCATTTTAGCTGAAGGGGATAACAGCATTGTTGTCGTCAAAGGAGCAAACAATGAGGTAACACCTCATTATGTAAAAGATGCGCTTTCTTCTATTGAAAATATCGGAATCGTCCTCATCCAGCAGGAAATTCCTGAAGAAACAGTCGAAGCCGTCTGCGCCATTTGCAGCGAAAAAGGGATTCCAGTCATCTTAAATCCCGCACCAGCTCGCAAAGTCTCTCAGCAAATATTAGATCAAGCTGCCTACATCACGCCAAACGAACACGAAGCAGCTCTTATGTTTGATGGACTCACCATAGCAGAGGCTTTGCGCCAATATCCAAACAAATTACTCATTACAGAAGGAAAAAGTGGTGTTCGATACTTTGACGGATCAAAAGAAGTGTTGGTACCGGGCTATCCTGTGAAAGCCGTCGACACTACAGGCGCTGGCGATACTTTTAACGGCGCTTTAGCTGTAGCACTAACAGAAGGAAAATCCCTATACGACGCACTTGCCTTTGCTAACTTAGCCGCATCTATCTCAGTCACAAAATTTGGTGCCCAAGGCGGCATGCCAGCAAGAGAAGAATTGGAGAATAAGAAATGAAGAAAAATGGTATTTTAAATAGTCATATCGCCAAGGTGCTTGCTGACCTTGGTCATACAGATACGATTGTCATTGCAGACTGCGGCCTGCCCATTCCAGAAGGCCCGGTCAAAATCGACCTTGCATTATCCATCGGCACACCATCCTTTCAGGAGGTTACTTCCCTTCTTCTTGAGGAAATGGCCGTTGAACACATCACGATCGCCAGTGAAATCAAAGAAGCCAATGAGAGAGATCATTTATTTCTAAAGAAAGCGTTCTCACATCCGTTAGATGAAGTCGATCACGAGACATTTAAAGACATGACCAAGCAGGCAAAAGCAGTGATTCGAACGGGTGAAGCCACCCCATACGCAAACTGCATTCTTCATGCCGGTGTCATCTTTTAAAAGGAGGAGCCACTTATGAACATTGAAATGCATAACATCCATAAGGCCTTTGGAAAAAACACCGTTCTCGCCGGGGTCTCCTTTGACCTCGTCACAGGTGAAGTCCATGCACTAATGGGTGAAAACGGGGCAGGAAAATCAACGTTAATGAATCTGCTGACAGGACTCTATTCCCTGGATCAAGGAACGATTCAAATCGACGGAAAAGAAACCGCTTTCAAGAATCCGAAAGAAGCCGAGCAGAACGGGATTGCCTTCATTCATCAGGAGCTGAATATATGGCCTGATATGACGGTACTCGAGAATTTATTTATCGGGAAAGAAATCTATACAAAACTTGGTCTCCTAGACACCAAGAAAATGAAAACCCTCGCCCAAGCGCAGCTCGACCGATTGTCTGTCAACCTCTCGCTCGATCAAGAGGCAGGAAGCTGTTCTGTCGGCCAAAAGCAGATGATTGAGATTGCGAAAGCGTTAATGACCGATGCAAAGGTCATCATTATGGATGAACCAACAGCTGCTCTCACAGATCGTGAGATTGAAAAGCTATTTCAGGTCATTGAATCACTCAAAAAAGAAGGCGTTTCCATCGTTTACATTTCTCACCGGATGGAAGAAATCTTCGCCATTTGTGACCGGATTACGATCATGCGTGACGGAAAAACGGTCGATACGAAAGCGATACCGGACACGAATTTCCATGAAGTCGTCAAAAAAATGGTCGGCCGCGAATTAACCGATCGTTACCCTGAACGCACACCTTCTACTGGTGATACCGTCCTAGAAGTGAAGCAAGCAACGAGGAAAGGCCGCTTTCAAGATGTCAGTTTTTCCGTCAAAGCTGGAGAAATTGTCGGTGTTGCAGGCTTAATGGGTGCTGGCCGGACGGAAATGATGCGGTCGCTCTTTGGACTCGATCCCCTGGATCAAGGAGAAATTTGGGTTCATGGGAAAAAGGCTGTCATTAAAAAACCAAGTGATGCAGTCAAACTTGGCATCGGTTTTATCACGGAGGATCGTAAAGATGAAGGACTGATGCTAGATGCATCCATCCGGGAAAACATCGGGTTACCTAACTTAGATAGCTTCTCTCCAAAGGGGCTGATTGATAAGAAAAACGAGCAGGACTTTGTTGATCTGCTTATCAAACGACTCACGATCAAAACCGCTTCATCTGAAATCTCTGCACGCAGCTTGTCCGGTGGAAATCAGCAAAAGGTCGTCATCGCCAAATGGATCGGCATTCAGCCGAAGGTGCTGATTTTAGATGAACCGACAAGAGGTGTCGACGTCGGGGCGAAACGAGAAATTTATCAGCTCATGAACGAGCTGACGGATCGAGGCGTTGCCATTTTGATGGTCTCCTCTGAGCTCCCAGAAGTTCTTGGGATGAGCGATCGAGTGCTTGTCATTCATGAAGGAACCATCAGCGGAGAATTAAGTAAAACAGAAGCTACACAAGAACGAATTATGACACTAGCTACAGGAGGGAAGTAACATGAAACCACTTACTTCAAATGGACGATTTGACAACATCATGCAAAAGCTTGGGCCATTCTTAGGACTCATCATCCTTGTTGCCATTGTTTCTATTTTAAATCCGGCCTTTTTAGAACCATTAAACATTTTAAACTTACTCAGACAAATCTCCATTAACGCCCTCATTGCCTTTGGCATGACGTTTGTTATTTTAACCGGAGGAATTGATTTGTCTGTCGGTGCCATTCTAGCGCTGTCTAGTGCTCTGACTGCCGGCTTTATTGTATCTGGTTTGGACCCGATTCTTGCCATCATCGTTGGATGTATCATCGGTGCCATCCTTGGAATGATCAACGGTCTTTTAATCACAAAAGGAAAAATGGCTCCTTTTATCGCAACACTTGCGACGATGACGATTTTCAGAGGATTGACGCTTGTTTATACAGACGGAAACCCAATTACAGGGCTTGGCTCTAACTATGCATTTCAGCTATTTGGTCGTGGATACTTCTTAGGCATTCCTGTTCCAGCGATCACCATGCTTCTCACCTTTATCGTTCTTTGGGTCTTGCTTCATAAAACACCTTTTGGCAGAAGAACGTATGCCATTGGCGGAAATGAAAAAGCAGCCCTCATCTCAGGTATTAAAGTACCACGCGTCAAAATCATGATTTACTCATTAGCCGGCTTTATGTCTGCTTTAGCAGGTGCGATCTTAACATCTCGTCTCAACTCAGCCCAGCCAACAGCTGGTACGTCGTATGAACTTGATGCAATTGCTGCCGTTGTACTTGGCGGGACAAGCCTATCCGGCGGAAGAGGGCGAATTGTCGGCACACTCATCGGGGTACTCATTATCGGGGTCTTGAACAATGGTATGAACTTACTTGGTGTTTCATCATTCTATCAGTCTGTTGTGAAAGGGATTGTCATCTTGATTGCAGTCCTACTCGACAGAAAGAAATCTGCTTAAGGAGGCAGCTGCTATGAAAAAATATGTAATCTTGATCGTGACTCTCTCATTATTCATGCTTTCTGCCTGCTCGCTCGAACCGCCAGAGTGGGCCAAATCAACAAAGGATGGCAAGAAAAAAGACATTAAAATCGGACTGTCGATCTCGACTTTAAATAACCCATTCTTCGTTTCTCTTAAAAACGGTGTGACAAAAGAAGCGAAAAAGCTTGGCATTGAAGTTGTCATTGCCGATGCACAAAATGATTCAGCCAAACAAACAAGTGATGTAGAAGATTTAATTCAACAAGGGGTCGATGCATTACTCATTAACCCAGCCGATTCCTCTGCCATATCAACGGCTGTCGAATCTGCGAATGCTTCAGACATACCGGTCATCACATTAGACCGTTCGGCAGAAAGCGGAAAGGTCGAAGCGCTCGTTGCTTCCGATAACATCAAAGGCGGCGAAATGGCAGCTAACTTTATTATCGACAAAGTCGGTAAAGGAGCAAAAGTGGCTGAACTGGAAGGTGTACCAGGTGCTTCTGCGACACGTGAACGAGGAAAAGGTTTCCATCAAATTGCAGACAAAAAATTAGATGTCACAGCAAAACAAGCCGCTGACTTCGACCGGACAAAAGGGCTCAACGTGATGGAAAACCTTCTTCAAGGAAACCCTGACATCAAAGCCGTTTTTGCCCACAATGATGAAATGGCGCTTGGCGCACTAGAGGCCATCCAAAGCTCTGGAAAAGACATTCTTGTCGTCGGTTTCGACGGTAATGAAGATGCACTCAACTCGATCAAAGCAGGAAAACTATCTGCAACAGTCGCGCAGCAGCCAGAGCTGATCGGTCAACTGGCAGTCGGCGCTGCTGACGATGTATTAAAAGGGAAAAAGGTAGAGAAAAATATCGCCGCTCCATTGAAACTAGAACAAAAGAAATAAACACTAAACCCCCGATAGCCTCGGGGGTTTTAGATTGTAGACAAAGGCTGAAATGAACTTTATTTTAGCCTTTGTCTTCTTTTCAGCGTGATAGAAAACCTTTGCAGTCTAGGAAGGACGAGCACCGGAGCAGAGCGAATTGACATTCGTGAGCACCGAAGCGCAGGACTGACAAAGAATGCGAGAGTTTGTCTACACGCTGGACCCCCGATAGCCTCGGGGGTTTTAGATGTTATTCCGGCCTCTTCAGTACAAATGGCGTGCCTAAATGGGCATAATCATTACCTGCTAGGCGCGCGACTGGCTTTAATTCATTCGTAAAAATATATCCTTTTTCCGCATCATAGACGGATTCATCTAAATGCGCACACACCACCCGGCCAATGATATGATCGACTGTGATCTCCCCTTCATCATTTTGAAAGGTCAGATGTTTTTCCAGCTGACATTCAAAGCGAATGCGTGCTTCCTTGATTCCTGGCACTGACACCACGCTGCTCTTCACTTGATGAAGACCGGTACGAGTCAGCTCACTCTCTTCCTCTGGCAAAGTAGCAGCTGTTTCATTAATATCTTCAATCATCGCTTCATCACTCACATGGACAACAAATTCTTCCCTGTCGATGATATGTTTTGCTGTATCTTTCATCTCTCCTTGACGACGTCCAATAGAAACAGCGATCAGCGGAGGATGGCCGCTGATGACATTAAAGAAACTAAATGGTGCAGCATTGACGACTTCTTCTTTAGAAAGGCTTGTAATAAATGCAATGGGTCTTGGAACGACGGAACCAGATAATACTTTATATGCTTCTTTTCGTGACAACTGATCCATTTGTAATGTAATCACTTCAGACATGCCTCCTCTTGTATGTAACGACATCATACCATACCCCGTTCTCTCTTCCCTTATTCCGGCTCACCGCGATGGAGAATATGATGGACAAGATGAAACAATGCCGGATTATGATTTTCTCGTCTATAAGAAATGGTCCATTCCGCGAGTAGCTCCTCACCTTCAATTGACCGATACACCACATCTAAATTAAATAAACGCCGGGCCGATGTTGGAATGATAGCAATTCCGATTCCCGCTGTGACAAGCCCAATGACCATTTGATATTCTGCTGCTTCCTGCACGATATTGGGTGAAAATCCGTACTTTTCACAAAGTAGGACAAAATGCTGATAAAGGGACGGCCATGATTCCTTTGATAAAGAAATAATCGGCTCATCACGAATATCTTCAATCGTGACCGCTTCTTTTTCCGCCAGCGGATGGTTTTTCGGAATCGCAAAAATACATTCACTTTGCTTCATTAAACGACTGACCAATTCTTCTTGCGGTGATGTAGGATGCAAAAACCCAATATCAATCTCACCATTCAAAAGCGCCTCAAGCTGCTGCGGGACAGAGAGCTGTTGCAGCTCAATACTGACAGAGGGGTACCGCTCTCTGAATTCACGGACAACTGGCGGCAGAATATCATATGTCGCTGTACCAACGAAACCGATGATAATCTTCCCAAGCTCCCCTCTTGCCGTATGCCGGGCATGATCAACGGCTTTATCAAGCTGATGCAGCACCCCCCGGACCTCATGTAAAAAAACCTTTCCAGCAGCTGTTAACTCCACCACCCTTTTAGACCGGTGAAACAAAGGAAATCCCAATTCTTCCTCAAACTGCTTAATTTGCTGACTAAGTGGAGGCTGTGTCATGTTCAATCGTGCGGCCGCTCTGCCGAAATGTAGCTCCTCCGCGACTGTGACAAAATACTGCAAATGTCTCAGTTCCATCCTTTCACTCCTCAAACACTTATTCGTGAAACATATTAAAACTACGTTAAACATATATTGGAAAATTTATTTTGTGAAATGTATAGTAAATCATATCATGAAAATATATTTTCATAAAAAATTTTACTTACCGAAAGGAGTGCGGGGTAAATGAATTCTCAAACACAACCCCTAACAAAACGAGGAGCAGAGTTGATTGTCGATACGCTCATTGCCCAAGGTGTGACCCATGTTTTTGCGATTCCAGGTGCAAAAATTGATGCAGTATTTGATGTATTAAAAGACAGAGGTCCAGAGCTTGTGCTATGCAGACACGAACAAAATGCGGCATTCATGGCAGCAGCTGTCGGTCGTTTAACTGGCAAACCAGGCGTTTGTCTCGTTACATCAGGTCCTGGCGCATCCAATTTAGCGACAGGTCTATTAACAGCCAATACAGAAGGTGACCCTGTTGTTGCAATCGCTGGAAACGTCATCCGTGCGGATCGGCTCAAACGAACACATCAATCACTCGACAATGCGGCATTATTCAAACCAGTGACAAAATATAGCGTTGAAGTACAAGACGTAAACAATATACCAGAAGCCTTAACAAATGCTTTTCGCGCGGCACAAAGAGGTCAAGCTGGGGCAGCATTTATCAGCTTTCCACAAGATGTCGTGACCGAACACACCACACAAACACCAGTGTCTGCTCACCCTTCTCCAGAACTAGGTCCTGCACCGGATGCTCTCATCAGTTCGGCCATCGCCAAGATTCAAAATGCGCACTTACCTGTTGCAATTGTGGGAATGAAAGCTAGCCGTCCAGCTGCGGCAAATGCGACAAGAACATTATTAAAAACACTTGGTATCCCATTTGTCGAAACGTACCAAGGAGCCGGTGTTCTCTCAAGAGAGCTTGAGGCTCAATATGTGGGCAGAATCGGCTTATTCCGTAATCAGCCAGGCGACCTTCTCATTGAGAAAGCGGATGTGATTTTAACTATTGGCTTTGATCCAATCGAATACGATCCGAAGCATTGGAATTTGAAACCGCAGCAGCGTCAAATCATCCATGTGGATGACATGCAGGCAGATATTGACCATTTCTATGAACCGACGCTTGAGCTTGTGGGCAATATATCTGAAACGGTGCAACATCTAGCCCATGACAGCGTTCCACTTTCATTATGCAAAAAGAACGTAGATCTCGTCACAGAATTACAAGAGCTGTTAAGTGATATCGAAAAAACACCAGAAAGAGAAAGTCATTTATCACACCCGCTGGATGTCATTCATACGTTGAGACGTATCATCCCAGATGACACGAAAGTGACATGTGATATCGGATCGCACGCCATTTGGATGTCTCGCCACTTCCGTGTTTATGAACCGAACACGTTCCTAGTAAGTAACGGAATGCAAACACTTGGCGTGGCATTACCATGGGCGATTGCAGCCTCCATATTAAATCCAGATGAAAAGATCATTTCAGTCTCAGGTGATGGCGGTTTTCTCTTCTCCGCCATGGAATTAGAAACAGCCGTGCGCATGAAAACAAATCTCGTTCATCTCGTTTGGAACGACAGCACATACGATATGGTGGCATTCCAGCAGGAAATGAAGTATGACCGTACGTCTTGTGTTGAGTTCGGTCAGATCGACTTAGTGAAATATGCAGAAAGCTTTGGAGCAACTGGATTACGTGTCAACTCACCTGAAGAGCTTTCAACTGTCCTTCAAAAGGGTATAAACATAGAAGGGCCCGTTATTATTGATATACCGATAGACTATCAAGACAACCCAGACCTCGCCAGTCAAAAATGGCCAGAAGTCTTTCGTGAAAAACACACAACGAACGTCAGATAAGACTTCGATACATTACGTTAAAGGAGTGAGCGGACATGGGTATGATGCACCCAATGAATCAACAAAACAACACAATACCGCAGGACAAAAAGCAAGAGGTCTATCAAGTATCAACCATGACCTCCTTGCTGGAAGCCGTATACGATGGAGATTTCTCCCTATCACATATTCCCGAGCACGGTGATTTTGGCATTGGCACATTCAATCAATTAGATGGGGAACTAATCGGCTTTGACGGCGCTTTTTATCGACTGCGCTCTGATGGAACAGCCACACCAGTAACCGATCAAGATTATTCACCATTCTGCTCTCTAGCATTTTTTGAAACGGACATCGTTCATCGAATTGATGCACCGATGACGTCCAAAGAGCTAGAGGAAGAAATCGACCGAATCTTACCGAGCAAGAATGTCTTTTATGCGATCCGCATCGATGGGTCATTCAAAAAGGTTCAAACCCGTACGGTTGAAAAACAGGAAAAACCTTACGTTCCGATGGTAGAGGCAGTCAAGTCACAGCCTATTTTCGATTTTGAAAATATTCGCGGGACGATCGCAGGCTTCCGTACACCACAGTACGCACATGGCATTGCGGTAAGTGGATATCATCTCCACTTTATTGATGATGATCGAAGCTTAGGCGGGCATGTATTTGATTACACTGTGGATCAAGTGACCATCCGAATTTCCCAAAAACGTCACATGAATTTACACCTGCCAAATACGCAGGAGTTCTTCCAAGCAGACATTGATCGTGCTGACCTTGCACAGCAAATTGCCAGTGCGGAAAGCAGCCCAGAAAAATAAAATGAACACACCCCGGTGATACCGGGGTGTTTTTTTATACAAAAAGATATATTATCTTCTTTTATTATTTCATTTCGTTACTCAATTAAAAATCAAACATTCTATTCGTAATAAAATATGATAGAATATCAACAGAAGAAAGGTGGTTATACGGTGGCACATGAATATCGCATTCCAAACTTAACATTAGATGAAAGAGATAAACAAATTCTTTCCTTATTACACGAGGACGGGCGTATGTCCTACACGGATCTAGGGAAACAAGTCGGCCTTTCCCGTGTTGCTGTACAAGCCCGTATTCAGCAACTCATTGAAGCAGGTGTCATTGAACGATTCACCGCTGTCATTAATCCAGCAAAGATCGGCATTCATGTCTCTGTCTTTTTTAACGTAGAGGTTGAGCCGAAATGTTTAGAAACAGTCGCCCTTCAGCTTGAGCAGGAAACAGCCGTCACAAGCCTTTATCATATGACAGGACCAAGCAAGCTGCATATGCATGGCATTTTTCAAAATGAACAGGAAATGGAGACGTTCCTGACAAAGAAGCTGTACCCGCTTGAAGGCGTCGTCAGTGTTGACTGTCAAATGCTCATTAAACGATATAAAAGCCGAATGGGCATGAAATTGTAGATAGGAGTTGAACCACTTGCAATCATATCTTGAACTCATGATCGCCATGGTACGAACCGGTATTCTGGGATTTGGCGGAGGACCTTCTGTCATCCCGCTCATTCGCCATGAAGCGGTCGTCAAATACAAATGGATCAATGATGACGAATTTGGAGAAACACTCGCCATCGCCAACGCATTACCCGGACCGATTGCTACGAAAATGTCGGCATACCTCGGCTATCGATTAAAAGGTGTATCTGGCGCCATTGTTGCAACAGCTGCACATATTTTACCGACATGTCTCGCTATGGTGGCACTTGTTACACTTGTCAGCGTCTTAAGCTCTTCAGTCATCATTCAAAATATGATCGGTGCTGTGACACCAGTAATTGCCGTTCTGTTAGGAATCATGGCATATGAATTTGGACAAAAAGCGTTGAAGGGCTTCGGCATGATCTTCGGAATCGTCCTATTCCTTTTGGCATTTGTCGGTCTTCAAGTACTCTCGATTCATCCAGGAATCATTGTCATCATCTTTTTATGTTATGGTGCCTTTCATTTCAAACTGAAAGATCGCTGGACTCGAACAAATAAAGAGAAAGGAGTGTCTTCGTGATGCTGATTCTCTTTTTATTCTGGGCATTCTTCTTATCCAATCTGTTAGGGTATGGCGGAGGACCTGCCTCCATTCCGCTCAATTATGAAGAAATCGTCAATCATTTTCATTGGATGACGAACGAAGGGTTCTCCAATATGCTCGCATTAGCCAACGCACTTCCAGGTCCAATCGCTACAAAAATTGCGGCTTATGTAGGCTATGATGTCATGGGATGGCCAGGCTTTATCGTTGCACTGCTTGCCACGGTCCTGCCGTCTGCTATCGGATTGATCTTACTGCTAAAACTCATTGACCGTTTTCGCCAATCTTCTGTCGTCAAAGGCATGACTTTATCTGTGCAGCCTGTCATTGCGATGATGATGCTTTTATTAACATGGGAAATTGGCGGAGATGCCGTGAAAGCCATTGGCTGGACACAATCACTTGCCATTGCCGCCATTTCATTTTTCTTTATGACCAAATTCAAATTGCACCCTGCCTTTCTGATTGTGGCTGCATTTTTATATGGCGGATTCATTCTTCCGCATTAACGCAAAAACCGATAACACGTGAAGTTATCGGTTTTTCTCATTACATATAAATAGGAGAGACAGACCTGCGTCCAATAGAATGATACTCGACACCAGCTACTTCTGCCGCTTCAAGCGTATGACAATTCCGGCCATCAAAAATGATCGGCTGCCTCATGAAATCTTTATAAGCTGAAAGTGGAAATGACTGAATATCCGCCCACTCAGTTAATATACAGACAGCATCAGCATCCTTGATCGCCTCTTCAATCGTTTGAGCAAAAAGGACTTGATCAGGCAGTTCTTGAGCTGCATTGCGAGCGGCAGCAGGATCATAGGCTACGATCTCCGCTCCTAATTGATGGAGCTGATGAGCGATCGGGATTGACGGCGCCTCTCTCATATCATCTGTATTCGGCTTAAAGGAAAGGCCAAGAAGAGCCATTCTCTTCCCTTCCAAGTTTTCTCCCATCCGCTCCTTCACACTTCGAATAAAACTTGCTCGCTGCTCATTGTTGACTTTGATGACAGCCTTCAATAGCTCAAAATCATGGGACACATGCCCTGCAATTTGGACAAGGGCATTAGTATCCTTCGGAAAACAGGAACCTCCGTAACCAATGCCTGCCCTAAGAAACGAAGCACCAATCCGCTGATCGAGTCCCATCCCCTCTGCAACTCTCTCAACATCAGCTCCCGTTTTTCCACAAATCGAAGCAATTTCATTCATGAAGCTGATTTTTGTGGCAAGAAATGCATTTGATGCGTATTTGATCATCTCTGCACTTTTCCGATCTGTTCTCACGAATGGAATGTGGAAATCCGCATACATAGACTCTAGCTGATCTAATCCGTTCTTCGTTTCGGCTCCAATCACCAGCCGATCCGCTCGCAGCGTATCTGAGATGGCAGAGCCTTCTCGTAAAAATTCTGGATTCGATGCGATAGATAATGGCTCCTTACGACCTAACACGTGATGAATCAAATGATCAATTTGATCGCCCGTTCCGACAGGCACTGTACTTTTCACGACAAGCACTGCGCCTGGCTTTGCTTGTAAGCCCATCTCCTTTGCCGCTTGAAAGACATACTGCAAATCAGCTTGACCGTCTGCCTGCTGCGGGGTACCGACAGCAATCATTAACACGTCAGCCTGCGAATAGGCTGACGCTCCATTAATGTGAAAACGAATGCGTCCTTGCTCCATATTCCGTTTGAGCAGTTCTTTTAATCCCGGCTCGTACATCGGAGGATTCCCTTGCTTCAGCTGCATGACCTTCCGCCGGTCAATATCCATACATGTCACATCATGTCCCGCTTCTGCTAAACACACCCCTGTGACAAGCCCTACATACCCACAGCCTGCAATCGCAATCTTCATGACACATCAGCTCCCCATACTCCTTATGCTTGTAATGTCATCGTATGCCGGGAATTTTCGTTCCATTCATAAAAGCATACAAAAACCCCCTGCTGAGAGAGCAGGGGGCTACTTTTATGAAACAAGGCCATTTCGAATATGAGCAATCAGATTTTCAAGCATTTCTTTTGTTGTGACATCATTGGAATTTTCACCAATATCATGAGCGTACATCAAAATCTTTAAAAACTCTTCTTGATTTAAACCCTTATTATCCATGTCTGTATCCTTTCGATTCCACTAATTTCATTATTATATGCTGTATGGTTGGTTTATGCAATACTCTATTACATCATTCGACAGCTTTTGAAATTTATGACCATTTTCATGAAAAACTTTTTTATAAATCACCATTGAGCTATAATAAAAGAATTGGAATCTTTTACTTGGTTAGGAGCGGGTCAAATGCTTCAGCACAACATCAACGAAGAAGAAATCAAACAAACAGCCGAACAGATCAAAGAACTTCTTCCTTCAACAGATGAAAACAAGCAACTCATCAAAAAAGCATTGATTACTTATAGACAGGACAGCGTATATCGGCTCAAGCAAGAGTCTGATACCGAATGGTCAGCTTATGTACATGATGTCGTGGCAGCAAGAGTCCACCTTCATGTGCTGTTTCCAGTGGGAAGCAGCTGTTCATGTCCAGCTGATGGACTATGTAAACACATCCTCGCTGTCTTCTTTTCGCTATACGCTCAAGTAGAGAGTGTGACCGGCTTTACAGAAAATTGGTCAGAGAAGGATGAATTACAGCGCAGCAAAGAACTCATTCGTCAGCACTTCCAAGTGAAGCGCCCAGATGAACAATCACTTCAGAGCTGGCTGAATTTTTTCCAGGAGGAATTTCACCTCTGGCTGAAACGGACACCGAAGCACCAGCAAACGCCACAGCATTTGTATTACGGCTATTTATCGATCCTGAAAAAACACGCACCCACTTCACCTGAATTCAAGAGTTTGTATGCGATTCATACGTCCATCGATGTGTGGTTAAGGCTCCATGAGCTAATCGATCTCGGCCGTCTTGATGCCGAAAAAGACTTTTATTCGATGAATCCATATGTAGAACAGCTCATGAACACCATTTTTGATTCAGTGGATCATTTGAGGACATACGCCCTTTCCTTTTCCCTCGATCCGTTTCTTGAAAACACACCAACTGCCGTTCGGACACTTCTTCAAATCAGCGGACCTTTCCAGCATGAACGAGTTGCGGTCTTTATGGAAATGTGGGGAACTATATTAAATAGAGGGAAATGGGTCAAAAAAGAAACAGAATTACTCAAGAGCGCCCAACAGCAGGAGCAAACGGTTGAACGCACCATTGGGCTGATGCATATGGATTATTTGCTAAAAGAAGACGAAAGACTCTTCCAGCAATTAAAATTGCTCAATGCAGATATGCTGCCGAATGTGCTCAATTGGCTAAAGGATCTCACAAACCGCAAGGACTGGAAGCGTCTCAAACTTTGGTATCAAGAGATCACATATGTATTAGAAGAATATTGCCAGCTTGACCTATCTTATAGAGAACTGCGTGGAGCCGTCAGCGATTTCTTCTTTTATTTAGACGCGTACTTTAAACAGACGAAAGATCATTTCTTGTATGAACGCTATCTCCAAATCTGTATGCCTTATGCATTTACTGAATATAGTCAGCTCTTATATGCACAAGAACGCTATGCAGAATGGATTGAAATACACAGCCTCGTTGGTTTCTCCATCAGTGAATTGGAGAAAGAACTGATCAAACAGATTGCAAAGGAAGAGCCTGAAGCACTCATTCCTTCGTACCACCGGGAAATCTCACTGCTTCTCGATCAAAAGAATCGAAGTGCTTACCGGGAATCTGTGAAAATGCTCAAAAAACTGCGTACGCTTTATCATAAAACGAAAAAAACCGCGGTGTGGGAAAGATATGTACAGCAGCTGCAAGATTCAACAAAACGGCTGCGTGCGTTCCAAGAGGAAATGAAGAAAGGAAAATTAATTGATGACACGCCATAAACAAATTGTCATTCATGCAAAACAAACCGAAGATTTCTCTTTCACCATTTCAGCGCAAGCAGAGGACGGACAGCCTGTACCGCTAAATGAAATGAAGAGGCAGCTTTTCCAATGGCACGAATCATCTTTTTACGGAACATTCTTAGAAGATGTGAGCTTTATTGGCACACCTGCCTTCCTGTTAAGTCCTTGGATGACCGTTGAATTGCTAGGGAAAAATTCATTCAATACTTTCAGCCATGTGACGTTAACGGATGAAACAGAGCCGCTTATGAAAACAGCCTCAACCATTTACGAATTCATCGAGGATGAAGATTTTGTCCCAGATTTCGAGGCATGGACAAAAGGCATGCTTCGCTTTAAAGACAAAGAAGGCCTATTAGATGGCTACACAGCTGATTGGTTCTCCTTTGCCGTACAGGATTACATTCAATATGATGATGCCTTGCAGCACAAATGGAACCGAATGACTGCACAATCGCCTGCTCTTTCCTCCTTCCAGGGACATTTTTTAGATGAACAGGATTTCTTGGAAACGATCGGCTGGATTGATGATGAGACGCCTTTCACTGTCGGCTTGCGTTTAAATGAGCCTGATTTCGACGGGGATGATTGGAAAATTGAATTGTTTTTGCGTGATAAGAAAAACAGTGATCTGCATTTCTTTGAAGGCATCCGTTCTTTAAAAAAATCATGGCGTCCGTTTCAAGAAAAAATCACCAGAGAGCTGGAGCGGTTCGGTCAGATTGTCCCTTGGCTCTCATTTACATCTGGTACCACCCTCATGTCAGAAGAAGAAGCGTGGCTCTTCCTATCTGAAGCGAGTGAAACACTTGTGAACATGGGGATTGAGATCCTGCTCCCATCATGGTGGCAGATCGTCAAAGAAAGCACCATGATGCTAAAAGCACGGATTTCCTCCACACCACGAGGCGAATCGCACGTTGGAATGGATGCCCTTATGGACTTTAATTGGCGCTTTGCCACAAACGGGATTGAGCTGACAGAAGATGAGTTCAACGAGCTTGTTCAAAGTAAACGTCGTCTTGTCAACATTCGTGGACAATGGATTAAAATCGACCCGACCTTTATCCAGCAAATGAAGAAATGGATGGAGCGCGCTGAGAACGAAGGACTTCATATGTCGGATATTTTATCACGTGAACTCGCAGACCAAGAGGCCTCCTCTGAGTCGATTCCTGAGTTGCTAGACAGTTCGGCCTTTGCCCATATTCAATTTGAACTTTCGTCTCAATTACGAGGGCTTGTTCATCAGTTAAATGATACACAAGAGCTGCCATCCTATGAGATGAGTGAGTCCTTTAAGGGCACACTGCGCCCGTATCAGCAGCACGGTGTCAACTGGCTTCTGTTCTTAAGGTCTCATGGATTCGGGGCTTGTTTAGCAGATGATATGGGACTTGGAAAAACGATTCAAATGATCGCTTATTTCACCTATTTGAAGGAGCATCAACAAGACGCCGCTCCATCTCTCATCATTGCACCGACTTCCGTATTAGGGAACTGGCAAAGAGAGCTTGAAACATTCGCACCACATTTGAATGTCGCTCTGCATTATGGACCGTCACGTCCACAAGGTGAGAACTTTACAAAAGCGTACGAATCAACAGATATCGTCCTCACTTCGTATGGTCTCTCACATTCTGACCGTGATGAATTAACAGCAGCCAAATGGAATACCATTTGCTTAGACGAAGCCCAGAACATTAAAAATGCCCATACGAAACAATCGAGAGCCATTAGGCAATTAAAAGGACAGCACCACATTGCCCTCAGCGGGACACCGATGGAGAACCGCTTGACAGAGCTTTGGTCTATTTTCGACTTCGTGAACAAAGGATATCTCGGCAGCCTGACCAGTTTTCATAAAAAGTTCGTCCTTCCGATTGAAAAAGACCGTGAAGAAAAAAGAATCCAACAGCTGCAGCAGCTGATCAAGCCATTCTTATTAAGACGAACAAAACAAGATGAAGAAGTCGCACTCAATCTGCCAGAGAAACTAGAAGAAAAAGAATTCATCCCGTTATCTGCAGAGCAGGCATCTTTATATGAACAGCTGGTCAAAGATACATTCGAACATATGGCCTCATTAACAGGGATGCAGCGGAAAGCCATCATTTTAAGTATGCTTGGCAGACTCAAACAAATTTGCGATCACCCTGCTCTTTATTTAAAAGAGAGCGGAACAGATGTGAAATTGTTGAAGCGTTCATTAAAAATGGATAAATTAGCAGAGCTGTTAAAAGCCATACACGAACAAGGAGAAAGCTGTCTCATTTTTACGCAGTATATTGAAATGGGCAACATGATCAAACAGCTCGCCGAAAAGATGTTTGGAGAACCAGTTCAATTTTTAAATGGGAGCTTATCAAAACATGATCGGGACAAAATGGTGGAACGTTTCCAGAAAAAAGAGTTCAACATCTTAATTCTTTCTTTAAAAGCAGGAGGAACCGGACTAAACTTAACCGCCGCCAATCATGTCATTCACTACGATAGATGGTGGAATCCTGCTGTAGAAAACCAAGCAACAGACCGTGCTTACCGCATCGGGCAAAAGCGGTTTGTTCACGTCCATAAGATGATCACAACCGGCACGATAGAGGAAAAAATTGATCAAATGCTCGAAACAAAACAAACGCTAAATGATCAAATTATCCAAAGTGAAAGCTGGATTACAGAGCTGTCAACGAACGAACTAGAAGATTTATTCACGTTAAGTGCAGCCGCTCAATCTTCGTAATGACAGCAAAAAGAGGACTTTTCTCAAACTTGATGAAAAGTCCTCTTTATTTCATCACATCTAAAGGAATGCTTAAATTTGCAGCTTTTTCAATGCAGATTTCACATTCATATACGTGTTCAACTCACGGAAGTCCTCTCTCATTTCTCCCATTTTCATCGCAAGATTTGGTTTAATACCTGTCACGATCAGTTCTGTGCCAGTCATTAAAATCAAATCATTCAGCTTAAAGATCGCATCTGCCACAAATGAATCCACCTCTAATAAACCAGACAGATCCACAATAAAGTAATCGTCTTTGGATTGAGAGATATAAGTGGAGACTGTTGAGATGATTTTATCAAATCTTGGCGCTGTTAACGTACCTATGATCGGCAGGACAGAAATACCATCCTTCACCGGAACAATCGGGACAGAAATATTCAATACTTCATCAATGGATTGCTCAAGAAGCTCTTGCTGTTCCTTCTCTTTCGTAACATCCTTTTGCAGACCAACGAAATAAAGGCGTTTCCCTTCATTTTCATCAATCCATAGAGGCGCCACACTTAACTCGTTCCAAAACATTTGACCAGATTTTTTATAGTTTTTCAACTGTACAGTGACAGCCTCTTTGTTTTCAATGGCTGTCCTAATTTGTTTGAGAGCAATCTGTTCAGTTTCATCTCCTTGAAGGAAACGACAGTTCTTTCCTAATACTTCGGTTTCTTGATAGCCTGTCATATCTAAAAAGCCCCTGTTCACATATATTAAAGGATTATCAGGTAAAGACGGGTCCGTCACCGTCAGGCCAACCTGAGTATAGTCTAAGGCTTCCTTGATTAAATGCAGATTGTCGGACTTATAAGATTCCAGCGCCATTCGTTTACTCTCCTTAACTTCCTTACAAGCGGGTTATATTCATAATTAAATTATATGATGTTCCATAGCGGGTGTAAATAGAAGTAGTTCTGAATTCCTCTTTTGTAGAATGCGCTTCATCCTATGTCATTTATACAAATACATACGATTCAATTATTTCAAAAGATGTTGAATCATATGTGCCACACCATGTTCATCATTTGTTAACGTGACGTGATCAGCTAATTCTTTTATATCCTTTCTCGCATTCCCCATTGCAATTCCAACCCCAGCTGCCCGAATCATCGATTCATCATTTAAACTGTCTCCTACAGCCGCTGTTCGGCTTAATGGAATACCGAGCTTTTCTGCCAGCCTGGTTAACGCCTGCCCTTTCGACGCTTCCTTTGCTCCAATTTCAAAATTATGATCAGCCGAACTAACCAATGTTAATTCAGAATCATGTCCAAACGCATCCCATCCGGCTTTCAATCTGTCTTGAAAAAATGAGAAACCTAAGATGTTATAAAACGAAAGATTCTGATCCTCACGAAACAATTCTTGATATGTATCAATATAAGCAAAACCAGACTGGCTGTATTGAACTTCAGCCGCTTTCTCAAGAACACGCTGATCCGTTTCTGGATTTGCACTCTTTAAGCGGTCCATTTCTATCGCCAGCAGCTCTCTGCCGCGGTTTGGTGTGTAAATGGCTTCATTCGTAAACACTTCATAGTAATAATCACGCTCTTCAAGCCATGATAAGATGTGTTTTGCTTTTTCTTCTTCTAGAACAGTCGAATGATATACCTGACCTTCTGGATCATGAATCACAGCTCCATTTGCACTGATGACCCACGTATTCATCCCAAGCTGATCAAAAATAGATTTCACATCAAAATACGCTCTTCCTGTTGAAACGACAACCTCAATCCCACTCGCCGCTGCTTCCTTTAACGCTTGCTCGTTTTCCTGACTCACTTTGTGCTCACTGTTCAATAAAGTTCCGTCTAAATCCGTTGCGATTAATTGAATGTTTGTCATCGGTCTCTCCTTTTTTGCCTGCATTTTCAGTTGACCTTCCGTTTATCAAATCCATCATCATTATGAAATGAGTATCCACTATTTGCAAGGGATGATCGGCTTATCAATGAATATAAGTGTACCCGGTCACGTTACATGACCGGATACGCATAAGGGGATTCACAGGGGACACATGACTGATACAAAGAAACCTTGGTTCTACTATTACGCAGTGAATATGTGTACAAGGCAAAGTCTATCAGCTATAGCTAGAGGAGGGCCACGAGATGCTAGACCTTTGCCTTTTGCCTCCTTTCCTTTCAGCTAACCCTAGTCTACTGAGAAATAGCACAAGAGACAAAAAACGAAAATGACAAAATCGTTCTTCAAATTCTTTATTTCCTCAATCATTTTTACTTTTTACCGCTTGCGTATAAAACATCATCTTATTTTGTTTGACGAAATACTTATTTTTCATAAATTGATAAAAAACATCTGAATGAATCCAATTACTAGAAGGCATGTGAATATAGTCAGACCCGTCCCACGCAAACCAATAAAAACAAAGCCTTCCATCATGAATTGACAATTGAAATTCGAAACAGTCCATTTGATCGTCTGTCACGTATTGAAAAGTGAGGGACTCCCCTTCTTCCATATACACATCACAAAATGAGAGAATGTCTCCCCATGTATAGACCCTCACATTGCTTTCCTTTTCCTCACCAATATGTATGTTTCGAAGTTGATAGGACTCCATAAAACATCTCCTTTCACTTATATGCAGCTAGTTCTGAGTAGGCAGCGGTTTCATTTATACAGATGTTGTATGCTATAATGATACTTACGAATAATGAACGCTTGTGAGGTGATAAATATGAAAACCTTTAGGCTGATTGATTTAAAAATCGAACTTGATCCAAAGCAAGATAAAATGTCCAGCATTCCCCTTCGTGACGGCTTAATCATTAATAAAGAAGATGGCGAAAATCACTGGATGATCGAGGCACTGATTCCAAAGAAGCATAGACAAGTGTTTGAGGTGCTCTTTCAGCAGCATACAGAAGTAAAGATTCTCGTGACGATTACAAAAGAAAACAACCGCCCTGTTCATCTATCGGTCCAAGTCAAAAACATCGTTGCCTTAGAAGAAAACATATCTGTATTACTCGACGGTAAAATGATCACAAATCGTTACAGAACTGAAACCGAAGAAGTATTAAAAGACCTCGTCAAAGAGGGGCTATCAGGAGAAAAACTGCTGGATGCTTTTAAACAGAACACATAAAAAAGAGCGGGATGAGCCGCTCTTAGATGGTTGACAAAGGGCTAAAATGAACTTTATTTTAGCCCTTTGTCTTCCTTTTCAGCGTGATAGAAAACCTTTGAAGTCTAGGAAGGGCGAGCACCGGAGCAGAGCGAATTTAATATTCGTGAGCACCGGAGCACAGCCCTGACAAAGAATGCGAGGGTTTGTCTACACGCTGAGAGCGGGATGAGCCGCTCTTTTTCTATTGCACATCTTTCGATTGGCTTTGTTTTTTCAATAAATCTCTAATTTCGGTTAACAACACTTCGGTTTGATCTGGCGTTTCAACCACTTCTTCTTCCTCTACCTTTTTCCGTTTTAATTTATTTAAATAACGAATAAAGATAAAAATGGAAAAGGAGATAATCAAGAAGTCGACTACTGTTTGAATGAAACTTCCATACAAAATTTGAGCAGAACCGATTTTAATAGACAATCCACTAAAATCATGCCCCCCAACAATAATACCAACAAGCGGCATAATTAAATCATTCACAAGAGAAGTGACAATTTTGCCAAATGCTCCCCCGATGATGACACCGACAGCAAGGTCAATCACATTCCCCTTGACGGCAAACTCTCTAAATTCTTTCAGCATTCTTTATCACCTTCATCTTTTTTTGTCTAATATGACGTTTTTTTGTCAAAAAAGCAAGTCCTCATCCGCTCTGGCTGAATGTTTCCATATAAAAAACGGTTCATACAAGATGAACCGTCAGACACATTACGATACTTTCGGACCGATAGAAAATGTCAGTTCTGCTTCACATGCCACTTCGCCATCTACTGTTGCAACTGCTTTTCCTTTGGCAACTGGACCGCGAAGACGTGTGATTTCAACCTCTAAACGTAGCTGATCACCTGGCTTGACCTGTCTTTTGAATCGGCAGCTGTCAATCCCTGCAAACAAACCAATTTTCCCTTTGTTCTCTTCTTTACCTAACATGATGACCCCAAAAACTTGAGCAAGCGCTTCTACAATAAGCACACCCGGCATGACGGGGTATCCTGGGAAATGGCCATTAAAAAATTCTTCATTTACTGTGACATTTTTGATTCCAACCGCTCTTTTCTCACCATCAACTTCTAAAATACGGTCAACCAATAAAAATGGATAACGGTGTGGAATAATGTCTTGAATTTGCTGAGCATCAAGCATGTCTTGATCTCTCCTTCTTTTCTATATCGCTAATCTTCATTTGATTCCTATTGAAGTATATTATGAATGCAGTCATTTTTCAATGTTCAGCCAACGTTTATGGTAAAAAATAGAATCTATCATTACCTATTGTCATGAAATATAATCCACTCTACACTCATCGTTTTTTCACAAATATGGTAATATATATTACATCATTGATTGAATAAGAGGGTAAAAATGAATTTTATAAGCGATAAATCCATTAAAAAACTTCTCCATTCGTGGTATACAATGCTAAAACATCGACATTTTTCGAAGGCTGAAGAGATCAAAACGTCCTTAACCAAATATAAACGTAGATTGTCAAAGAAACAGGAGCTTCATTTACATTATCAGCTTATGCTTTTTCGGCACCAGCTCTGGATGAACCAAACAGAAGACTTAGAAAAACTGAAGCATGAACTCATGCTCCACAAAGATCAAATGAATGATCAACTGCAATATTATTTTTACTTTTTTCTCGGTTTATACGAATCTTTAAAGAGCGATCAAAATGATGCCATTCACTATCTTGAAAAAGCAGAAGAAAAACTGCCCCTGCTAGACGATGAGCTAGAGGAAGCGGAGTTTCATTTCCGTACAAGTGGTGTTTATTATAACAACCGCTATTCACTGTTATCCATTCGACATGTTGAAAAAGCCATGGATATCTTTGCAAAGCACGGGGATATCCACAGCATTTATCGGTGCAAAATTGTGCTCGCACTTAACTTTAGTGATCAAAAAAAATATGAAGAAGCAGAAGCTATTTTGATTGAAATTATCGAATACGTGAAAATGATTGATGACCAAGAACTGCTTGGTATCGTGTATTATGACGCTGGTTTTATCAAGTCGAGACAGAATCGTCATAAGGAAGCACTAGAATACTTTAAAAAAGCGCTTCGGCTCCCAGCATACCGGAAATCTGCCCACTCCTATGTATCGTGTCTCTATGAAACTGTGCGTTCCTGCTTTAAAGAGAATTTAACTGATGAAGGAATGAAGTATATTCAAAAAGGGCTAAAAGAAGCCGTTGATGCCCAATTTGATCTATTAAGAATCAAGTTCCAAATTTTATTCCTTCTCTACAGCCAAACGCCCAAGGCAGATGAACAGATTGCTACACTCGTCACATGTCTTGAACGAAAAGAAGCCTGGATTGATCTTGAAGATCTGCTTGCAGATGTCTCAGATTTTTATAAAAAAAAGGGCGACTTTGAGCGAGCCGCCTTTTTTATCATGAGAGGCTGACATCCGCCTGCTCATTATCGAATGGTATTAATGAGTCCTAGCATTTGATCGCCCATCGTAATGGTTCTTGAGTTCATCTGATACGAACGCTGTGTTGTCATGAGGTCTGTTAATTCTTTAGACATGTCCACATTCGACGTTTCAAGTGCACCTTGCTGAAGTTGAATGGCCTGACGGTTTGCCCCATTCAGTGCCGTTAAAGCGCCTTGATAGTTGCCGTCGACTGAGAACAAATTTTCTCCTTCAGAGATGAGTGCTGAAGAATTATTCACTTGAACAACCCCAAGATTCACCTGCTGATTCGGTTGATTGCCTCGAGAAATAGCTGTAAGTCGGCCATTTTTATCGATAGAAATATCACGGAAATTTGCATTTAAGACAATCTCATTCCCGTTTTCGTCAAGAATCGGATGGCCTTCGCTTGTCACCAGCTGGACTTGATTCGGATTATTTCCTGGCTGTAAATAAAGAGAGCCATCTCTTGTATACCGGATGTTACCGCCAGCATTGACCTGCAAATACTGAGATGGCGCACCAAATGCAACATCAAGGTCACGGCCTGTTTCTTTAATAGACCCTTGCAATGAGTTAATGGATGCATTGACCATCGTTCCAGTTCCAAGCCTTAAACCAGCAGGTGTCAGACGACTGTTTGCCACCTGCTCATTTTTTTCATCTACTTGATTAAACTGTTGTCTGATCAGCTCTGAAAAACGGGTGTTTTTTGCGCGATACCCTGTTGTTTCACTGTTTGCGATGTTATTACTAATGATATCAAGCTGCTTTTGCACCTCGTTCATCGACACAGCTGCATTGATCATCGTTCTAAGCATGAGAATCCTCCTCTCTCTTTCATTTCTTCATTAATACACTCTTCCGATTTCGTTCACTGCTTTTTCTAAACTTTTATCATATGCCTGAACCACTTTTTGGTTTGTTTCAAATGCGCGGTAGGCTGTTGTCATTTCTGTATATGATTTCGTCACATCAACGTTCGAGAGCTCTGATACACCTTGGCTTAATGTATAGGACATTTGACCGTTATTGACCGCACTTGGAAGAGGCTGATTATCAGCTGTACGGTATAAATCATTTCCTTCACGCGCAAGATTTCTTGTATCCATTGCAACACGTACATCAATTTGTCCAAGGTTTTGTCCGTTTTCACTCACGGTTCCATCTGCGTTGACTTTGAAATTCTCACTTTGAACGGTAATCGGCTGGCCCGTCACGGAAAGAAGGGCACGTCCATTGATCGTCAACTGATTTTGATCATTCAATGTAATGGAACTGCTTTTCGTATAACGAACGCCTTCTGGTGTATTCACAGCATAAAAAAGCGCTGACTTTTGATTTGTCTCCGGGTTGATGGGCACATTATTTTCTACTAATGCAATATCAGTTGTTTGATCCGTTGTTTTTAATGTTCCTTGTGTAAATTGAGGAATCAATTCCTGCATGTATGTTCCCGTATTAATTCCGCCAATCGCCGTTTGCTGCGGGATACTAAAGCCTTTGCCTGAAGATGTTTGGAAACGTCCTGATTCCATTCGGCTTAACAGCATTTCTGGAAATGCGCGCATGGCCCCTTCATCTGCTTTATAGCCTGGAGTATTCGCATTTGCGATATTATTTGAAAGCATTTCTGTCCGCCGCTCTTGAGCGATCATGGCAGATGTTGCGGTGTATAGTCCTTTTAACACGTGCTCACCTCATTCAAATTCTTTCACATGACCTAAAATCATCAGTACACAATCTTCTATGAAATATATCGGCATATTGGCAGGCTTCTTTAATAAAAATCCCCCATTCTTTCTAAAAAGAATGAGGGAAATCATTAGCTGAGTTTACGCTTTGGCAGCTTGTCCATATTATCAAGCATCACGCCAGTACCAACTGCTACACAATCCATTGGATTTTCTGCAACGAAAACTGGTACTTTCAGCTCTTCTGCAAGCAATTGATCAAGCCCGTTTAGAAGCGCTCCGCCACCAGTAATGATGACGCCGCGGTCAATGATATCAGCTGATAATTCAGGTGGTGTTCTTTCAAGAACTTGTTTCGCAGCCTGAACAATGGCAGATACAGATTCACGTAATGCTTCTTCTACTTCTTTGCTTGTGACGGTAATCGTTCTTGGTAATCCTGTCACCATGTCTCGTCCACGAATCGAGATCTCTTCGTGACGTGCGTCTGGGAATACCGTTGCAACTTGGATCTTAATGTCCTCTGCAGTTCGCTCACCGATCAACAGCTTGTACTCTTTTTTAATGTAGTTTAGAATTTCCAAGTCAAATTTGTCTCCAGCCATTTTAATAGAAGAGGCGGTTACAATGTCACCCATTGAGATGACAGCGATATCTGTCGTTCCGCCTCCAATATCTACGACCATGTTTCCACTTGGCTGAAAAATATCCATACCAGCACCAATAGCTGCTACTTTTGGCTCTTCTTCAAGAAATACATGCTTCCCGCCGCTTTTTTCAGCAGCTTCTTTGATCGCCTTCTGCTCAACAGATGTAATGTTTGTTGGGCAGCAGATGAGCATACGCGGCTTAGAGAATAGCCCTTTCACATTTAATGAGTTAATAAAATGCTTGAGCATCGCTTCAGTTACTTCAAAATCAGCAATTACGCCATCTTTTAATGGACGAATCGCAACAATATTCCCAGGCGTACGTCCAACCATACGTCTTGCTTCTTCTCCAACAGCTAATACTTTCCCGCTGTTTTTATCAAGAGCGACAACAGATGGTTCATTTAACACAATTCCTTTTCCTTTGACATGAATCAGTACATTTGCAGTACCAAGATCAATTCCAATATCCCTAGCAAACATCTATATATATCCTCCTTGAAAATCTGTTTCCATAGCAAATACCACATTCTGCCCTAATTATATATTCTATCATAATTTGCAGAAAAAAAGATATTTCTTTACAAAAGTCTTTACAAAATTTGTGGTTAGAAACTACCGATAAGAGGAAGATATATATATCATGTTTATGAACAAAGAACTAAAGCTTACTGTTTTACAGGCTCACCTTCTAAAATTTCTTCTTTTTTATACTTTAACTTTGTGGCTTCTCCCCCTCGCAGGTGACGGATTGATTTATGATAATCCAGTATCTCCTTCACTTCGTTAGCCAGATCTGGATTAATTTCTGGCAGTCTTTCTGTTAGATCCTTGTGTACAGTACTTTTAGAGACTCCAAATTCTTTCGCAATTACACGAACGGTTTTCTTTGTCTCCACGATATACTTTCCTATCTTGATTGTTCGCTCTTTGATGTAATCGTGCACACCACTCGACCTCCCTAAAATGGATGTGAGAAGTGTGAAATGAGATCCGTATCAATATTATCCATTTTCAGCGGCGCTTGTTCGTCTTAATTTCTCATCCATTAGGTAGTAAATGCCAAACACGATCCCTCACCTCAAACACTCTCTTTGTCAGGTTTGTAACAGTGTATTAGCATTGCATAGGGAATATGCTAAAAATGAAGATGGGACAAGGGATTTATCAGAAAAGACAAAACAAAAAATCATTTCGAGTGGCGAAAATTTTCACTTTACAAGCATCGGTGTAACACGTAAAATAGGAAAGGTGAATTTATTTACCTAGATAAATAACGAATAAAGGTGAGCCTATGGATACGTTAAACAGAGAGTGTTTACATCAAATACATCAAAGCGCGCGGCTGCTGTCTAAAAAAGCGAACGAAGCGCTTGCTGCTTATGACTTGTACATGTCCCAGTGGACTGTACTTTTTTGTTTGGATACATTCGGTCCTAAAACGCAAAAAGACATTTGGACCTATTTGAACGTCGAAGCACCGACGATTACCAGAACCGTGACGCGTCTAGAAGCAAACGGCTGGGTGAAACGAGTCCAAGGAAAAGACAAACGTGAGAATCTCATCGTCATGACAGACGATGCAAAAGCAAAGTTTCAAAAAATCAAACAGACGATGGAACAATTTGAAGAAGAATGTCTTTCAGATTTCACCTACGAAGAAAAACAACTCCTCCATACACTTTTACACAAATTATCAACTGAATAGGAAGTGACATACACCATGAACGAACGCATTTGGACAAAAGACTTTATCATGATTGTCCTGGTGAATTTATTTACATTCACCTCTTTTTATGCCCTTTTGACACTACTCCCCATTTACACAATGGATGAATTAAATGGAACAGAATCACAGGGCGGCCTCCTTGTGACGGTCTTCTTATTATCAGCAATTGTGACAAGACCATTTTCAGGGGCCATTATTGAGAAATTCGGCAAGAAACGCATGGCGATTTTTTCTTCAACGGCTTTTGCCCTGCTCACTTATTTATACATTCCAATTGATCAATTTCAAACACTTCTCATGCTGCGTTTCGTACAAGGAATCTTCTTCAGCATTTTGACAACCGTAGCAAGTGCTATTGCAGCTGATATGATTCCGAAACATAAACGAGGAGAGGGTCTTGGATACTTTGTGATGTCAATGAACCTCGCTGTGGTTATCGGTCCGTTTATCGCACTGAATCAAGTCGGAAAAGTAGGATTCCATTCTTTATTTCTTCTCTTTTCGATCATCGTCTCTATCGGTGCAGCTTTCACGATGCTGATTAGACAGCCAGAGCCTGAAAACGGCGGAAGTGTCATCTTTCGATTCACTTTTTCTCACCTGTTTGAAAAAGGTGCTTTAAAAACGGCAGCAGTTGGAATCATTATCTCCTTCTGTTACTCGCCGATCATTTCATTTATTTCAGTCTATGCCAATTCACTTCACCTGATGGGTGCAAGCAGTTATTTCTTCATTGTTTTTGCAGCTGCGATGCTTGGATCACGTCCATTTACAGGCAGACTGTTTGACCGAGTCGGGCCTCATATTGTGATCTATCCATCGATTGCTCTCTTTGCGATTGGTTTATGGATGCTGACCGCTACCCAAACAGCCACCATGCTTCTTTTATCCGGCGCTGTCATCGGTCTTGGCTACGGCTCTTTGGTGCCATGTCTACAAACACTTGCGATACAGCACTCACCAGCACACCGTACAGGCTACGCCACAGCAACTTTCTTTACCCTATATGATACGGGGATTGCCGCTGGATCATTTGTCTTCGGACTGCTTGTCAGCTTCACAGATTTTTCAAATGTATATCTCATTGCTGGCGTTGTCGTGTTACTCAGCATGGGTGTTTTTTATTGGAGCGAACGAAAACCGCAAGAAGCAAAAGCACAAAAGGTTTCCCTATCAGAATAGGATACTGTTTTAAACTTCACTGAAAACATGCTAAAATATAGGATATTTCAAATGAACAGATAGGTCTTTTGAAAAATAGTTGGCGTTAAGCGAAAGTATAGGTGATGTTTTGAATTACGAATTGTTTAAAGTCATACACGGGATGGCTCATCATTCTGAGTTTTTAGATCAGGCCATGATTTTCATTACGAAAAAAGCCATTCTCGTATATGCCCTCGTCTTATTGATTTGCTGGTTTTTAGGTAATCACAAATTTAAGAAGCATGTCTTCTTTTCTGGTGTAACAGGCATCGTGGCACTCATCGTCAATTTTGCCATTACGCTGTTTTATTATGAAGAGCGGCCGTTTGTGGCGCACAAAGTCGACACACTCATCCCGCACTCAGCAGACGCTTCCTTCCCAAGTGACCACACAACAGGTGCACTGGCTCTTTCACTAGCCATTCGATCCCGTAATAAAAAACTCGGCAATATTTTGCTTGTTTTTGGATTACTGACAGGGTTCTCCCGCATCTGGGTCGGTCATCATTATCCATTTGATGTATTAGGCAGCTTGATCGTATCGATTGTGGTTGTCTTTATCATGAATAAATTATGGAAGTTCTTTGACTCTCCAATTGACCGTATCGTGACATTTTACGAGAACATTGTGGGCAAAATTTTCAGAAGGAAGCAAAAGGACCAAGGATCAGACCTGTCCAACTCTTAAGCGGCTGGGATAAAGTATGGAAGACCTCTCTTCTACTTTATCCCAGCCGCTTTTTTCATTGTTTGTTTTCCTCTGACCATACTCGAAAAATAAAGGCTGACGCTAATGCCGACAAGGGAAATCATGATCAATGTCCAGCCTAATTGTTCAAAATGAGAACCTGCAATTTCCTCACCAAACAGCATGCCAAGCACGGCAGATGACAGAATGGAACCAAGGTACCTGCATGTTTGAAAAAGCCCAGAGGTCGTGCCAATCATTTGTTGAGGGCTCGCTTTTAACATCGCAGCTTGAAGCGCAACATTTCCAATCCCGTAACTGAGTCCAAGCAAAGCAAGAACCAGTCCTTTCCCCCAGAATGGCGCAGGAATAAAAAAGAAAGTCATTGCGGAAGCACCGGCCAGCATCAGCACAGCACTTGCCAAAACAGGATGCCGTTCATCGCCGCGATCTACCCACTTGCCAGTCAGCGGCGATACCATTATGCTCACGCCAGACATGCAAAGCATAAAGAGACCTGTCATCTCCACACGCCAGCCCAATTCATCCTGAAAATAACTTGGCAAGCCAAAAAAGAGACAATAGAAGAAAATATTCAAAATGATAAATTGCACATACACAAGCGAAAGCCGTTTCTCCTGCCTGAACATCCGAATTTGGATAAATGGCTCATCCACCTGATATTCCCACCATATAAAAGCACCCGCACTCACAAGACAGAGAATGCCCTGTACATACTGAATACCATCAGATAGTGATAATAAAAAAGAAAGCAAAAGGACAATACAAACTGTAAATAGAAACATCCCTGGCAAATCAAGCTTTCGGACAGTGTCTCCGATACGCAATTTTTTCTTCTTCTCCTTAGGAAACAAGGAAAGGCCTAGAAAAAAACTGATCAATATGAATGGCAGATTCACTAAAAAGATCGCCGGCCAGCTGCCGATCGTCATCAAAAACCCGCCAAGTGTCGGCCCGAGTGCTGTCATCGCTGAAGCAAAGATGGACAATACCGCTAAAGCAGAAGCTTGTCGTTCCTTCACATGATCCCGAATCAGTCCAACACCTGAAGGATAGATCGCACTGCTTCCAATCGCCTGTAGAAGCCGGATCACAATCAGCACCGCAAAAGTCGGGGCAAACGGCGCACAAATGGCTGAGACTGCCACTAGAACTAGTCCAAATAAAAATAAGGTTCTCCGGCTCATCACATGATCTCCAATTCGTCCACTCACCGGCTGCGTGACCGCACTGGCCAAATAAAAGGTTGAAATGAGCCAAGATACCGTCGTAAACGACAAACCGAACTCATGCTGAATTTGATGCAAGGCTAAAGAAATCATTGAGGAATTCAATGGATTTAACATCGTTCCAAAAGCAATCGCCGTTAAAAAGACTTTTCGGTTGTTTTTCCATTTGATCATACACCCGCCCCCTTCTTTTGACATACACGTTCTTTGTCTATCTCCTCGTTATTATTAGATTCATTTCCCTTTTTTACCCTGATCAATTCAAGTTCTCTCTCCGAAAAGCAAGACATACATTTTAAAAAGGGCAAGTGTTGGAAAAGCGCATATAAAATTGAGAATATGAGGAACAAATGGTAAGATGCTACACATATTGAAAAGCCTACTTTCTCCTTATACGGAGAACGGCTGAAAAGGAGGAGAAGCTTATTATTAAAAAAAGACGGTTTTGGGTCCCAGCCCTTTTCTCGGTTGCAGTATTACTTCTGTCTTCGTGTGGTTCAAATGAAACAAATGGGAACGGAGATAAACGTAATTCTACAGCGAAAGGGTCGCCGATTTTGGAGGATGGGAAATTTATTTTTGCAGCATCAGGTGAATTCCACCCATTCAGTTACATGGATGGAAACCAGATGTCCGGCTTTGATATTGATGTCGGCAATGCGATTAGCGACAAGATGGGCCTAGAGCCTGTACAGAAAAAATATAAATTCGCAGGCATCGTCGAAGGCGTCAAAGCAGGTAAATTTGATGCGGCCGTTGCAAGTCATACCATCAACGAGGAACGAAAAAAACACGTCCTTTTTTCTCAACCGTATTACTACTCCGGTCCGCAAATCTTCACAAGACCCGGCGCAGACATTCACAGTGCAGATGACTTAAAAAACAAAGAAATCGCTGTCTCTAAAGGTTCGTCTTATGCGGATATTGCCAAAGAACATAGCGGTCAGGAACCGAAATATTACGACAGTGATGTTGTCGCTTTAGAAGCACTAGCCAATGGCAAACACGATGCGGTCGTCACTGATTTTGCCACAGGGGCAGAAGCCATGAAGAAAAAACTAAAAATTGAAGCACAAGAAAGACTCGGGCAAAGTGAGCAAGCAATTGCTGTCTCTAAAGACAATAAAGAGCTCATAAAAGAAATCAACGATGCGATTGATGCACTCAAAAAAGACGGAACATTAAGACAAATTAGCGAAAAGTATTTTGACGAAGATATTACGGTCAAACAGGATTAAAACCACGATTGTGCGCCTTTCTCTAGGCGCACTTTCTTCAAATGGAGATGATTGTTTTGCCTACCTTATCACATTTTTTTCAAACGCTGATTGATTCTAGAGGCGTTTTCTTAGAAGGAATGCTGCTCACCTTACAACTCACTGTCATCAGTATTTTCATCGGCATGTTCATCGGGCTTTTCTTTGCCTTACTAAAAATATCCCGCGTGGCCGTTTTCGGTTATATCGCAAATTCCTATATCTTTCTTGTACGCGGGACACCACTCATTGTGCAGATTTTCATCCTGTATTTTGGGCTGACAGAATTAAATATACCCGACTTTTGGGCAGCCTCTATTGCGCTTGCCTTCCATAACGGTGCCTATATAGCAGAAATATTCAGAGGGGCGATTCAATCAATCGATCAAGGTCAAAAAGAAGCAGGACGTTCTCTTGGCATGGGGCGATTTCTAACCATGAGACGTATCATTCTCCCGCAAGCGATGCGGCGTGCCCTCCCCCCTCTCGGCAATCAGTTTATTATCGGTTTAAAAGATTCATCACTTGCTGCCTTCATCAGCGTCAATGAACTCTTTAACATAGCCACCACTCAAGGCTCCAACAGTTTTGACAACATGACGTACTTACTTGTCGTGGCTGTCTATTACTTAGTTCTTGTCCTGCTGCTAACATTCGCTGTGCAAACCGTTGAGAAGAAACTATCAGTCAGTGATCATTAGGAGGAGAAGCATGACAGAATCAAAAGAGATCATTCGCGTTGAAAAACTGAATAAATACTTTGGAGAACTGCATGTCTTAAAAGATATCGACCTCACTGTATATGAAAATGATGTCGTCGTCTTAATTGGTGCAAGCGGCTCTGGGAAAAGCACCTTGCTCCGTTGTATGAATTTTTTAGAAATAAAAAATGACGGTCAGATCATCATTGATGGCAGTCCCGTTCATCCAAAACGAGATCAATTAAACGAAATGAGGCAGAAAATAGGCATGGTGTTTCAGCATTTTAATCTCTTCCCGCACAAAACCGTGCTTGAAAACATCATCGAAGCACCGGTCATGGTGAAAAAAACAAAGAAAGCACAAGCGATAACTGAAGCCAATGTCTTATTAGAGAAAGTCGGACTTGCGGATAAAGCAAAAGTGTACCCTTCAAAGCTATCAGGCGGTCAAAAACAGCGCGTTGCCATCGCACGAGCTCTCGCCATGAAGCCCGATGTCATGTTATTTGACGAGCCCACTTCTGCGCTGGACCCAGAGCTTGTAGGCGAAGTGCTGCAAACCATGAAAAGTCTTGCCAAAGAAGGCATGACAATGGTCATCGTCACTCATGAAATGGGCTTCGCAAAAGAAGTAGCTGACCGAGTTGTTTATATGCATGAAGGACGAATTGTCGAACAAGGTACCCCATCAGAATTATTTGATTCCCCTCAAGAGGAGCGAACCAAATTGTTTCTCAGTTCGATTTTATAGGTCAAATGCCCTTTATTTTTCGTCGTTCATACACGTTTATTCTCATTTTTTACGAACTTTTCATCCATTTATATTGATAATGACCAAAAAACCATGTTAGATAAACTTACATTAATATGTTATATATGACTTTTCTCTCTATAATGAAGAATTAAGAAATCTATTAATTCTGAATGATTCGGGGGAATGCAGCATGCAAATGGGTGATACAGTATTTATGTTCTTCTGCGCACTACTCGTGTGGTTAATGACACCGGGTTTAGCCTTATTCTACGGAGGACTTGTGAGAAGTAAAAACGTGTTAAGTACGACAATGCACAGCTTAACCTCACTAGCCATTGTCTCTATCGTCTGGATCGTGTTTGGCTATTCACTGGCCTTTGCGCCAGGCAATGCATGGATCGGAGGCTTTGACTGGGTTGGACTAAAAGGAGTTGGCTTTGAACCTGGTTCATATAGTGATACGATTCCACATTCATTGTTCATGATGTTCCAAATGACCTTTGCTGTCCTCACAACAGCCATTATCTCTGGTGCCTTCGCTGAACGTATTCGTTACTCAGCGGTGGTCGTGTTTACGCTCCTTTGGGTCACATTTGTATACGCTCCAGTCGCACACTGGGTATGGGGTGGCGGCTGGATTGGCGAAATGGGAGCACTTGACTTCGCCGGTGGAAACGTCGTCCACATATCATCCGGTGTGGCTGGTCTAGTCGTAGCCATTGTTCTCGGGAAGCGAAAAGAAGCGGCAAGTTCTTCTCCGCATAACTTGATCTACACACTTCTTGGCGGAGCTGTGATTTGGTTTGGCTGGTTTGGGTTTAACGTAGGAAGTGCCCTCACATTAGACAGTGTCGCCATGTATGCCTTCATTAACACCAATACAGCAGCTGCTGCAGGAATCATCGGCTGGCTGTTAGTCGAATGGATGATCAACAAAAAACCAACGATGCTAGGTGCAATCTCTGGAGCCATTGCAGGCCTAGTAGCGATTACACCTGCCGCAGGTTTTGTCACACCATTTGCTTCGATTATCATCGGAATCATCGGCGGAATCGTTTGTTTCTGGGGCGTCTATTCACTTAAAGCCAAGTTCGGCTATGATGATGCACTGGATGCATTCGGTCTGCACGGAATCGGCGGTACGTGGGGAGGCATTGCTACAGGCCTTTTCGCCACTACATCTGTCAATGATGGCGGAGCCAACGGCTTATTTTACGGCGATCCAAGCTTACTTTGGAAACAAGTTGTCGCCATCGTGGTCACATACGTCTTTGTTGCAGTTGTCACATACGTGATCATCAAAGTCGTCAACATCTTCTTCAAGATTCGCGCAACTGAAGAAGAAGAATCAGTCGGTCTTGATTTAACGATGCACGGCGAAAAAGCATATCAAGATTAAAGAAAAAGGGGTGTCTCTATGAGCAAAATGTATAAAGTGGAGATTGTCACACGTCCAGCTAATTTTGAAACATTAAAGGTGGAGCTTGGAAAGATTGGTGTCACCTCGATTACCTTTTCCAATGTGCACGGCTGCGGATTACAAAAGGGACATACGGAACTATACCGTGGCGTCAAAAAGGAAAGCAATGTGTACGAACGTTTAAAGATTGAAATCGTCTTAAGCAAAGTACCTGTTGAACAGGTCGTGGAAACAGCACAGAAAGTACTGCGTACAGGCGAACCAGGGGATGGGAAGATTTTTATATATGAGATAGAAAATACAATCAACATTCGGACAGGTGAAGAAGGACCTGCCGCCCTATAGCATCCCTCCGCCATATGGCGGAGGTTTTTTTAAAGACAGAAAAAAACCTCTGTGCATTTATCTACACAGAGGACATGACATTAAGATTGTTTTGTTTCTTCTGACTGACTGCGGTCTTTAGAGGAATCAGAAGACTTTTCTTGATCAGAGGATTTCCCCTTCTCATCAGACTTATCTTCAGATTTTTCTTCAGATTTTTCTTCAGCTGGCTCTTTAGCCTTATCGTCAGCAGCAGGTTCCTTCGTTTTTTCATCAACCTTTGGCTGAGCAGGTTCTTTTGCTTCTTCCGTCACTTCTTGCGCTGCTTTTTCAATGGAAGAAACAGGCTTATCAATGAAGCTAAGTGGATTAAGCGCTAAACCTTCCATACGAATTTCAAAGTGAACATGGTTGCCGCTTTCAGCACCATATAGATTCTTACCAGAAGCACCGATGACATCATTCTGCTTTACTTCATCGCCTTCTTTTACACTCACTTGAGACAACGATTGATAAACAGTAGACAATCCATCTTCATGTTCAATTTCAACAACGTGACCGAGAACTGGATCTTTTTTCGCCTGAACGACTGTTCCACTAAGAGCAGCTGTGACATCAAACACTTTGCCATCTTTATCTGCAAGATCAATACCTTTGCTTAAGGTATAGGTGTTATTATAGTTTACAAGTGCTGCTTCTTTTTCTTTTTGATCAGCATCTGCTTCATAGAACTTTTTCACGACAGAAACATTCTCAGAATTCTGGACCGGCATAGCGACATTTTCAATTGGCTTTCCAACTTCAACGGCATCATCACGCTGTTCTTGTCCTGTTTGATTTCCATCAGATAGTTGGTCTTTCACATCTTTCGATACAGCTTGATACCAAAGAACGGCTGTTAACACGACCGCTGCGCTGACCAAGTAAATAGCAGGGAATACCCAGCGCTTACGGAAAAATTGCTGAACTTTTGTGATTTTGGAAGTACGTTTCTTTTCTTCCTCTCTCATTTTTCATCACCTCAGCAACATTCTGAACACTTTTCAAAAAATATATACACACGAAATCATTTTTCTTTTTATTTTGCGCAATCGCATCAATAATATGTATGATGAATGAAAAAAGATGGGGGTACATATGGTGAAAACTTTCAACCGCATGGCAACAGAAGATGACCTCAAAGAGATCGTCGATATCTACAATTCTACGATTGCTTCAAGAGAAGTAACGGCCGATACAGAACCTGTTACAGTAGAAGACCGCCGTCAGTGGTTTTTGAATCATTCAGAGAAACGTCCTCTCTATGTGAAAACAGATGAGGAAGGAAATATCTACGGCTGGCTCAGTTTTGAAACGTTTTACGGCAGACCTGCATACAACGGTACTGTTGAAATGAGTATTTATTTGAACCAAAACTATCGTGGAAAAGGTTTAGGGTCATTGTTCTTACAAGAGGCGCTTGAATTGGCACCCTCATTAGGCATCCGAACGTTACTTGCCTTTATTTTCGGCCACAACGAAGCCAGCATCAAATTATTTAAGAAGCACGGCTTTGAGACTTGGGGACATTTGCCACGCATCGCGGAAATGGACGGCAATCGGTACGACTTAGATATTTTAGGAAAAGAGTTATAAACGGAGCGTCTCTTGAAGAAAGAGACGCTTTAGATTGTTGACAAGGGGCTAAAATGAACTTGATTTTAGCCCTTTGTCTTCTTTTCAGCGTGATAGAAAACCTTTGCAGTCTAGGAAGGACGAGTACTGGCGCGGAGCGAATTTCACATTCGTGAGCACCAGCACGCAGGACTGACAAAGAATGCGAGGGTTTGTCTACACGCTGGAGCGTCTCTTGAAGAAAGAGACGCTTTTTTATGAAGCATGCACCAACTGCTCAAATTGCTTCGCATTTTGAAGCGATTTTCTTTTCAGAATGATACCATGTTCATCAATCAGAAGCGCTTGCGGAACAACTGTTACTCCATACAACTCCATAATTTGTGATGAGCGCATATAAACAGCTTGCTCCGGCAGCAATTGAAGAAGCGAGGCATCATCGGCTTGTTCATCTCCATTAATAACAATCACATGAGCATCATCATGTGAAGTTTGAGGCTGCACATCAGACAAAATACTTTTACAAGTCATACAAGTAGAATTCACAAATAACAGCATCACAGCTCGCCCATTTTGCAAATACTCCTTCAAGATCACCTTTTCACCTACATGCGAATAACTGCGAAATAACGGAGCCGGGTCACCAATATCCGCTTCCTTCAATTCAATTCCATCAAGGGACTTTATTTTATTCATAAATCTCCCGATAAAACGGGCAAGCAAAAAAACGACAGCCAGCTGGGCAATGACAATTAATAACACAATGATTAATAAAATATCTGTCATTTCATTTTATCTCCTTCTATAATTGATTCATCTGCAATCTGGAATGAGTCGATCCACTTTCGCTTCAATAGCACAATTTCTTGGCTGACCGCTATGATCAAACATACAGCCGCTGCAATGAGAAAACAAATCATTTTCAACCGCAATGAAATCATTTCAACACTAGGATGTACATAAAATAACCCTGCCACAAGAGTAAGCATCAGCAGATTACGAATCACAATCCCCCAATGCAGGCGATCGTTTTCCAGTAACCCTCCACAACCGCACGAAATATCACGATGCCCCCTAATTAAATTGAACGTAACCGCTCCAGTATAAATACATAACAGGGCTGTAAGGCCAATTGCAGGCAGGACAGACATGTTCCATATAAACAAATGAACCGTACAAACCAATTCAATCAACAAAAATAAATAAAACATAGGTGCCGCAAAAGAAGGCGGCAACAACCGATAAGCATTGATCTGCTGGACATGTGCCTTCTGTTTCCTTGCTTTATCGAGCCATGCACCCGCAAAAATGATTCCTAGTAAATAGACGCCTATGAAATAAAAGACACTCACCTTACACCATCTCCTTTTGTTGAAATAGTTGAGATTGTGCCTCGTAAAGCCTTCTGTACTCTCCGTGCAACGCCATCAGTTCATCATGGTTGCCCTCTTCAATAAAAGCACCATCTTTCATGACGATGATACGGTCTGCTAAGCGGGCCGCTCCCATACGATGTGTAATAAACAAAACCCCTTGATCCTGCGTATGATCGAATAACTTTCGAATGAGCGAGATCTCCGACAGCGGATCGAGAGCAGAGGTCGGTTCATCTAAAATAATAAAATCACTTTCTCTAAAGAAGGTTCTCGCCATCGCAAGCTTTTGCCATTGTCCGCCAGACAATTCATGTCCCTCTTCAAAAAAGCGACCTAGCTGCGCATCATATGTGTCTTCCATTTGATTAATTCTTTTCTCTATACCTGCTTGGCGGGCGGCTGAAATCAACCGCTCTTCCTCTTCTATATCATCAATACGGCCAAACCCTATGTTTTCTCTCACAGTGAATTCGTACTTCATAAAATCTTGAAAAAGAACAGCCATTCTCGCATGATAGGTCTTTTTATGGATGGTGGAAATATCCTCTCCATTGACTTTGTGCATATTCTGTTGATCTGGATCATATAAGCCGGTTAAACATTTGATTAAAGTGGTTTTACCGGACCCATTATCTCCTACTAATGCAATTCGTTCACCTTTATTCATATGAAAATGAATATGCTCAATCGCTGGTTTTTTCATATTCGGATAAGTAAAAGAGAGATTGTCTAATGTAATGGACTGGATATGCTCAATTCCCTGAAGCGACGCTGCCTCTTCTGTCTGTTCATGTTCATGCATTTCCTCTTCTCTCTTTTGAAAAGCTCTCATTTCATCAACATATAGGCTTGTTTCATATAAACTAGAACATTCTCTTGTTAAATCTTGAAACCCACTTTGAATGTTTTGTACAGCTTGCAGCACTGCAACAAACGTACCCGCTGCTAATTTTTTTTGAAAAATAAGAAAGACAATCAATAAACCACAGCACACATAGGCCAATGTCATAAGCAACCCGCCTGCCATCTCCCAGCGCACTTGGCGTTTCAGCAAATTATATTTTTCATCTGCACTTTTAACGTAGTGACCTCTCCACTTTTGAAGAAGATAATTCCCTATTCCATATAAACGAACTTCCTTTAAAGAATCTCGCTGCGCGACGAGATCAGATACATACATTTCTCTTCGATCATTAGCCGTTAACAAACGATTTAATCGATAACGTGCGCCTCCAAAAAAAAGTTCAATCCATAATACAGGCAAGGTAAACAAGAACAATATGACCGCTAAGCCCCAATGAATACCGATCATATAGATAAGAAGTGATACAACAGTAATCAACGCGCTCATCATTGTAAAAATACTTCTCACCATACTGAGAACATGCTGATGACTGTTCATCACACGTTGACTTTCATTGTAAAATGACGGGTGCTCAAACGTAATAAACGGCAGTCTTATCGCTTTTTGAAGCAATTCACCTTTCAAATGCAGACCAATCAGATTTGTTGCTTTCTGTTGACTAAGCTGAAGAATGAATTGAAGCCCATATCCTAAAATCACAATGACCATTTGCAGTCCAAATAACCACAAAACCTTTTGGATGTCACCTGAAGACGTCATAAATAAAATAATTTCATTAATCAAAGTTTGAATAATCCAGACACTAGCCAAAGGCATAAAACCAACGATCACTTGAATGAACAAAGTTAAAAGAAGATAAGAACGACTTTTTTTCCAAGTATAGGAGATTGCATATAAACAATGGTTCACTGTACTCATGAGATGCTCCACCTTACACCATTTAGTATAATTGACATATTTTTGATATTTGTAATATGATAGCTTTGCGTAACTTCACTTTGAGAGGACGATATACGATGAATTCAATTTTTCTTTTACAGCTCGCTCTTATGATTTGCAGTCTTCTATTAACGGCTGGAATTATCATCTATTTAAAACAACAGATGCAGCTTATCATCTTACCTATAGAACACGTGGGGCAGAAACTTGCGCATCCACTTCTCGAACAGCCATCACCCATTCACATGAATGATCTGCTGCAAACAAATCGTACACAACAATTACTGATCTTCACTGACACAGCATGTCCGCACTGCATTCCATCACTCGAACAATTCCTAGAAACAAAAAAGCAGCGTAAACTAAACGTTTCATTGAGTATTTTGTTGAAAAACGGGCAAAAAAAGGACCAAGAATTATATCGTGATAACGAAACAAACTTGCGGATTATTCCGGTAGACGAACAATTGATAAACGCATTCCAAATTCAGGAGTTTCCTTTCTACATCATGGTAGAAGACAATGATACCATCTCATATGCAGCACCTTTTCCAGACGGTCTTTATTCAAGACTAGCTGCAAACTAAAGATAAATGAGGCATGTGAAGAGCATAAACACATGCCTCATTTTTTATTATTGTGAATTTGGCTGAACATCCTTCCCTTTTTCCTCTGCAGCGATATCATTAGCTTCGCTTGAAGCGGATGTTTGTTCCTCAGCTTGTTCAAACTCACTGCGAGCTTCATTTGAAATGTCAACTTGATCACCGTGCTGATTCACAGTAACAGAAGAAGATCCCTCTTTTTGAACCTCTTTCTCTAGTTCCTTTAATTTAGAAACATGAAGCTCTAAATCTTTTCCTTGCTGAACTAAAGTCAGTTGTTGAAATAACGCCTTTCTCTCTTCTGGAGAATGGTCGCCTTGAACAATTTGCGCTGCTTGGGTCAAAAAAGAATTTGATGTATGGCCTGCTTGACGCTTATTTGACGTCTGCATAGCATTTGTTACTAATGAAATTGGAGTTATGCTCATGCGTTCACACCCTAATAAATAAGATACTTAGATTTAGCAGCCACATTTAACGCGTTCTTGGCTAGTACAAATCTCACCTGTGTCACGATCCACATAGTAACGGAAAGTTCCAACGCCTTGAAGGAAACAAGTTGGTGCTGATTGGCAAGAAGTTACCAATCTTTGCAAAATACATCTAGCAGCTGCAGGTTGAACATTGGTCATTTTGTTTAAAATTCGATCTAACATATGAATTCCACCTTCCAATTTTTATGGTAATACAATACAATAATAACCAATTGATAGACAACTAACAACATATTTTGATAAATTTTCTAATTACTTCAAACTACTTTTCTTATTTATGACAAAATTTATCGATTAGAATTGTAGTAATTGCTACTTTTTTCTTATTCAAAAATAATTTATTTATCCATAAAAAGTAAATAAAAGATAGAAAAAAGGTCAATTCACTCTTCCTAAAGTACTACTTGCTCAAGTATGATATAGAGTGAATACATAAAGGAGTGAACACAATTGCAACAAACTGAGAAAATCATTCAATCTCTTCATTCAATAACAAAGTGGGGAAAGGTTGGGAGCATCTTTCTCTATATTTCAGGTGGTTTATCCATCCTCAGTGGGTTTTGGCTTGTTCTTCCTGCTGCCATTGGCGTTTTTCTGATTATGATGGGAATACATGTCCAAAAATCCGTGAAAGCAGCTGAACAATTGATTCAAGCGCCTGATACTTCTTACGAAGAATTATTGGAACAATATGCTAAGATGATGAAAATGCAAACACTGTTTGCGATTTCAAGTATTGCCGCCGTTATTCTCTCATTCATCGCGATCGTTTTGATGTTTATACTAGGCGGGCTAGCCTTTCTCCAAGAGCTTCCTACTGATGTCCAACAGTACGAAGATTATTACGAAGAAGAACTTGGTGACTTTTATTAATGAAAAGGGGTATCAATGAAATACGATACCCCTTTTTTATTTGAGTTGGCATAGACTTGATACTAAACTTGACAATCAGCCTTTATCATTTTAAAATACAAATCGTAATCATTACGAAATAAAGGAGGATTATATCAATTATGCGCGTGAAAATCACCTTAGCCTGTACTGAAACAGGTGACAGAAACTATATCACTACAAAAAATAAACGAACGAACCCAGACCGATTGGAGTTAAAAAAATATTCTCCACGATTAAAGAAATACACCCTTCATCGGGAAACAAAATAATTTTTAAGATTTAAATCGTAATCATTACTATATAAGTGAGGCGGCATACAAAATGAGCATGTTCAAAAGGACTAAATCAAATGGATAAAAGAATACCTGTCACAGTTCTAAGCGGCTTTTTAGGAGCTGGAAAAACCACGATATTAAATCATGTTCTTCAAAATCGTAAAGGCCTAAAAGTAGCTGTTATTGTCAATGACATGAGTGAAATAAACATTGATGCGGAATTAGTTAAGCAAGGCGGCGAACTCTCTCGATCAGATGAGAAACTGGTTGAACTATCTAATGGTTGTATTTGTTGCACATTGAGAGAAGATTTATTAATTGAAGTAGAACGCCTTTGTAAGGCTGGGAATATCGATTATATTGTCATTGAATCTACAGGTATTAGTGAACCAATTCCTGTCGCTCAAACTTTCTCTTACATTGATGAAGAAATGGGCATAGACTTGACACGTTTTTGCAGATTAGACACGATGGTAACGGTGGTAGATGCAAACCGTTTCTGGACAGATTTCCAGTCAGGAGAAAGTTTATTGGATCGTAAAGAAGCAGTTTCAGATGATGATGAACGAGAGATTTCCGATTTACTTATTGATCAAATTGAATTTTGTGATGTGCTCATTATCAACAAATGTGATCTTGTATCAGCATCAGAACTAGATCGGCTTGAGCACGTGTTAACCAAACTTCAACCAGAAGCAGCCATTATTAGAACCTCTAAAGGTAACGTACAACCTAGTGATATTTTGAATACTGGTTTATTCGATTTTGAAAAATCTAGTGCTTCTGCGGGCTGGATCAAAGAAATTAATGCTGGACACTCTCAGCATACGCCTGAAACAGAAGAATACCAAATATCATCTTTTGTTTATGAAAGAAGGCTCCCTTTTCATACTGGCAGACTGAATGCATGGTTAGATCAAATGCCAGAGCAAATCGTTCGAGCGAAAGGATTTACATGGCTAGCGACACATCATGATTTAACCATTTTAATTTCACAAGCTGGAAAATCTGTGGCAATTGAACCAATCGCATACTGGATTGCTGCCTTGCCTGAGCAAGAACGATCACGGATCTTAAATCAGGAACCAGACATTCTAGATGAGTGGGATGCAGAGTTTGGTGATCGACATACAAAACTTGTCTTTATCGGTGTAGATTTACCTAAAGCAGATATTATTCGTACACTAGATCAATGCTTACTTACACCTGAAGAATTTGATCAAGATTGGACAACGTTTGAAGACCCCTTTCAATGGAACATACACACTTAAACCAGGAGGGTTTTAAATGGCAAAGAAATCAAAAATAGCAAAAGAAAAAAAGCGGCAGCAGCTCGTTTTGAAATATGCACAATTAAGGAAAGAGCTAAAAGAAAAAGGTGACTATGAAGCTTTGCAGAAACTACCTAGAGACTTTTCACCCACTCGCTTAAAAAACCGCTGTGAATTAACTGGCCGTCCTAGAGGTTACTTGAGAAAATTTAAAATGTCTCGAATTGCTTTTCGTGAGCTTGCCTATAAAGGACAGATTCCAGGAGTAAAAAAATCGAGTTGGTAAAGATTGATTTGATCTTAGCATAGTTCCTGTCAATGTAAAGCAGGACAAAATGAATAAAAATCTCTTTTTCATCCTTACTCTGTCAATTTTGAGGTACAAAATAACATTTTAAAAAACAGCAGAATCTCTGCTGTTTTTTTATGGGGCCGAGCCTTATAGGAAATATTATCCTGATGTTAAAAGAAGATTTTCAACAGTGATTATAGCATTTTCTCTTCTTTTCAAAAATCGATGATCATGATACTTTGTTGTCATTACCCGCCGATGTAGGACATCTCAACTTTTTTCTGATCTTTCTTTTGCTCTCTCTCAGCTGAATATTGATCCTGTCTGTTTGACCAAAGTTCCTTCAATATGTTCACTAGGTATTCATCATTTTCTGAATTACGGATGAATTGTCTCAGATCAAAGCCCGATGATGCAAAAAGACAGGTGAATAATTCGCCACGTGCAGATAGTCTAGCTCTATTACACGATCCACAAAAAGCATCTGAAACGGAAGAAATAATGCCAATCTCTCCTGACCCATCCTCATAAAAATAACGATTGGCTACTTCACCTTGATATCGAGGGGGTTCTGGTTTGATAGGGTATTTTGAATGAATTAGCTCCATAATCTCTTTTTTCGTCAATACATGTTTGAGATTCCATTTGTTCGTATTGCCAACATCCATGAATTCAATAAATCGTAGAATGTGTCCTTCTTTTTTAAAATAGGCTGCCATTGGTAAGATATCTTGATCATTCACACCTTTTTGGACAACCATATTGATCTTAATAGCAAGTCCAGCTTTTTTTGCAGCCTCTATCCCATCAAATACTTTTTGGATGGAAATGTGTCTTCCATTCATCTGCTTAAAACGATCTGGATTTAAAGAATCTAAACTAATGGTGACTCTATTCAGACCTGCTTTCTTTAGCTTATCTGCGTACAAAGGTAACAGCGTTCCATTGGTTGTCATCGCGATGTCTTCAATACCTGGAATTTTTGCGAGTTTTTCTATCAAAACGGGCAAATCTTTACGCATTAAAGGTTCACCGCCTGTAATACGTAATTTCACCACACCTAATTCCTTTGCAAAAAGCGCAGCAAGTCGTTCAATTTCCTCGAAGCTAAGCAGCTCTTCTTTATCTAAAAAAGGATAATCTGGTCCAAAGATTTCAGCAGGCATACAGTACGTACATCTAAAATTACAGCGATCTGTTACGGATATTCTTAAATCGCGCAATGGTCGATGTCTTTTATCCAAAATACTGACCATACTTAGCCTCCTATTCTGTAATACGCTGATGATGAGTATAGATATTAAAAGATTCTCCTCTTACGAATCCAACTGTTGTAATATTTAATTCTTCTGCCATTTTAAGTGCTAACTCAGTAGGAGCTGATTTTGATATGACGATTGATACTCCTAATTTTGCTGCCTTCAACAAAACTTCAGATGATATCCGGCCGCTAAATACAAGGATTTTATCTCTCAGTGGGATTTTATGAAGTAAACAATATCCATAGATTTTATCCAACGCATTATGCCGTCCTATATCCGTCCTAGTGATGAATAGCTTTTCTGTATCACACAGTCCAGCATTATGGACACCACCAGTATGTTGAAATAACTGACTTTCCTCCTGTAAACATTTCATTAAATGAATACAAGTTTCAGCAGAAATACTGATTCGGTCAATGGCTGTTTTTGCCGTCTTCACATCTTGGAGAAAATAAAAATGTCTTCCTTTCCCACAGCAAGATCCGATCACTCGTTTTGTAAAATCTGAGGATTGGAACTGAGTTGTGTGATGTAAGTCAACATATGCAAAACCCATACTTTCATCTATTGTAAACCTTTTAATCTCTTTTTCAAATCGAATGACTCCTTCTGAAGCTAAAAAACCGATCACCAATTCTTTCAAATGATCCGGTGAACAAACGAGTGTGACAAACTCTTCACCATTCACCAGCACGGTTAAAGGGAATTCTTCTACAACTTCATCTGTTTTACATGTCATTTGACCTTTGCGATATTGGTGTATGCGCCGTTTCGTTTTAACAGAAGGATTCATGATCTGATCTTCCTTTCAACACAAATTTAGTTATATGAACCAGACGAATTGTGATATTATTTTAAAAAGTCATAAAAATGTAACATATTTCTATCTTATCAAACTTTTTGTTTGCTTTATATGGAGGGAACACAATGAATAAAACAAAAAATCGTTGGCTGATCGCTACAAGTGCTGTGGGGATTCATTTATCTATCGGATCTGTTTATGCATGGAGTGTTTTTACGAATCCTTTACATCAAACCTTTCAATGGTCATTAACAGAAATAAGCCTGACATTTAGCATCGCTATTTTATTTTTAGGTTTATCAGCTGCCTTTATGGGGCATTTCGTTGAAAAGTATGGGCCGAGGGCATCAGGGCTCTTCTCAGCTATTTTCTTCGGCATTGGGATGACTGGATCAGGGTTTGCTGTCCACATGTCTTCATTACCTCTCCTCTATTTATTTTATGGTGTACTCGCTGGAATCGGATTAGGTGTAGGCTATATTGCTCCAGTATCAACATTAGTCAAATGGTTTCCAGATCGAAGAGGACTCGCAACGGGTTTAGCCATTATGGGTTTTGGGTTTGCTTCTCTGATTTGCAGTCCCATTATTCAATTTCTCATTGAAAAAGTTGATATTGCAAACACCTTCTATATTCTCGGAATCTCTTATTTTATTATCATGGTCGTTTCATCTCTTTATTTATCACCACCAACACCTGATGATGTCAAACAATTTAACGTGCTAAAAACAAGCCAAAGGAAAATTCCTCAAGATTTATCACAGCTCACCGCAAATGAAGCCATTAAAACACGGCGTTTTTATTATTTGTGGGTCATGCTCTTTATTAATATCACATGCGGAATTGCTATTATTTCTGTAGCATCACCGCTTGCTCAAGAAAGTGTTGGTTTCACGGCGGGTGCAGCAGCTACTCTTGTTGGAATTTTAGGTGCTTTTAATGGGCTAGGACGGATCGGATGGGCATCCTTCTCTGATTATATCGGAAGGCCAAATACGTATACGATTTTCTTTACTATACAGCTCATTGCTTTTCCCTTACTTCCCTACTTAAAAGAACCGCTCATCTTTTCAATCGTGATGGCGATCATTTATACGTGCTACGGAGGAGGGTTTGCTTCAATTCCAGCCTATATCGGAGATTTATTTGGTACGAAGCAGCTAGGTGCCATACACGGTTATATTCTCACCGCTTGGGCCGCTGCTGGTTTAGCAGGACCTTTATTTTCCTCCTTTATTCGTGACATTACAGGCAATTACACACAAAGTCTCATGGTCTTCTCTGGCCTATTTTTCATTGCGTTTATCATATCTCTTCTCATTCGGAAGGATATTAAACAACTTCGTGAATCAAATCTTACTGCTCCTTCTTCTGTCACGGTCCGCTCTTAATATGAATTTGACAGAATGACAATCTACAGGTAATTTTTAGATATGAAAACGCTTTACAAAATGATAGGAGGGTGACGATATCATGGGAAAAACAAAACACAAGGGGCCTATTAAACTCAACAAAAAACCCTCACCAAAGCTATGGGCCTCTTTTGCTCCTATGGGGCTTGGAAAAGTAAAACCGAAACACATTCGAGACACAATGAAAGTGGCATGGGAGAACAAAGATAATCTCCCCTATGCGTACCGTATATTGACTCAGGGCGTTTGTGACGGCTGTGCTCTTGGTGTATCAGGTTTATACGATCAAACACTAGCAGGACCCCATATATGCACTACAAGACTGAATGTGCTACGGCTTAACACAATGCCAGCTATTGATCCAAAATGGTTCGAAGATATTGAGCGGCTCAAACAAATGGATAGCACGTCTCTTCGAAAACTTGGGCGTATTCCTTATCCCCTGATTCGAAAAAAAGGTGAGAATGCCTTTACACGCATTTCTTGGGATAGTGCATTAGATCAAATCGCCGCTAAAATCAAATCGATTGATAAACGTCAGCTTGCTTTCTATTTAACGGCTAGAGGGATTACAAATGAAGTGTACTATACTGCGGCGAAAGCTGCGCGATTTATGGGAACAAATCATATCGATAATGCTTCTCGTATTTGCCATTCACCAAGCAAAACCGCTCTTAAACGCTCCCTTGGTATAGGTGCATCCAGCTGTAATTACAGTGATTGGATTGGAACAGATGTATTGATATTTTGGGGCTCTGTTGCAGCAAACAACCAGCCGGTTTCGACTAAATATATGTACGCCGCTAAAAAGAAAGGAACCAAGATCATTGTCATCAATCCATATAAAGAGCCTGCAATGGAAAAATATTGGGTCCCTTCTATCCCAGAAAGTGCTTTATTCGGCACAAAAATAGCGGATGATTTTTATCAAGTCAATATAGGCGGCGATATTGCGTTTATGAATGGTGTCATCAAACATTGGTTTGATATGGAGGAGCAAGCGCCCCATTCCGCTCTTGACCATGAATTTATCCAAGCACATACAACCGGCATAAAAGATGTAAAGCAGCATGTCACTCAGTTAAAATGGTCGGATCTCGAAGCATCGTCAGGCTTATCTAAAGAAAGAATGAAGGAATTCGCTGTACTGCTTGCCAATGCCAATTCAGGGGTGTTTATTTGGAGTATGGGTCTCACTCAGCATCGCTTTGCAACTGATAATATATCACAAGTCGCAAACCTTGCCATGTTACGCGGATTTATTGGCAGAAAACATTGTGGCGTTATGCCTATTCGTGGCCATAGCGGTGTCCAAGGTTCAGGCGAAATGGGTGCCGATCCATTCGTATTGCCCGGCAGTGATTTTGATGAAGAGAATATTAAAAGAATCGAGAAGATATGGGGATTTGATATTCCAAAATGGCATGGTGACACGATTGGGCAATCATTTGAAAAAATGGCTCTTCCAAAAGAACACCCGCAAAAGCTGAAGATGCTGTTTACTAGCGGTGGAAACTTTTTAGAAACGATGCCAAATCCTGAAGCGATTGAAAAAGCACTATCCGAGCTTGAACTCCGTGTCCATCAAGATATTATTTTGAACACCTCTACACTGGTAGAAGCAGAAGAGACTGTGATTGTTCTGCCTGCAATGACAAGATATGAACAGCCAGGCGGCGGTACATCAACCAGTACGGAACGCATGGTGTATTTCAGTCCGGAAATTGAAGGACCTCGCATTGAAGAAGCCAAGGCTGAATGGGACATTTATATTGACCTAGCAAAAAGAGTTCGCCCAGAAGACGCGAAGCTGATTCATTTTGACCATGCTGAAGACATTCGTCGTGAGATTGCCATCGCAAATCGGAACTATGATGGGATCCAGCATTTGCGTCATAAAGGGGATGTCTTTCAATGGGGTGGCGCATGGCTTTGCGAAGATGGGGTGTGTCCAACACCGGATGGAAAAGGACACCTGCTCCCAGCACAGCTGCCTCAATACCGAAAAACTGAGGGGCATTTCAATATCACGACAAGACGAGGCAAGCAATTCAACTCTATGATTTACAGTGAAAAGGATGCCTTTAATGGTGGAAAGCGGCATTCTATCTTGATGAATGAAGAAGATGCGAAAGAGCTTTACGTCCAAGAAGGCGATCCCGTTGTCCTTTTTAATCAATATGGATCCTACCAAGGAGTTGCTCAATTCGGAGAGCTGAAACGTGGAAATATCGCAGTTTATTGGCCTGAAGGAAACGTGTTAATACCAAAAGGGGTTTACGAAAGCTATTCTCAGATTCCAGAATACAATACCACCGCAATATTAGAAAAAGCCGAAACCTTTCATGCAAGAAAAGATCAGCACTACGTGGAGAAACGGATTGATGAATTGGAAACGACTTTAAATTGATCCTTAATGAAAAAACAGCTGGGGGTTTCTCCCCAGCTGTCTTTTCACATCCTATTGACCAAAAGAGTTCGCTTCTTTTTGAAGAATATGATTCAATTCTTCTGCATTTGCTGCTGGTTGATATTGTCCACCACCAGCTTTGGCAACAGATTTTAGACTTTTTGCTTCTTTTTCATTTACATCGAAGCCAATGATATTGACGATTGTGTCAATACCTTCTTCATGTAATTGCTTTGCTGCTTGTGATGGGCTTCCGCCACATGTTTCCTCACCATCGCTGACAACATATACAATATTTTTTCCTTTAGCTTGGTGATCTTCAAAATCTTGTTTCGTATCAGTTAATGCTTTGGCAAGTGGTGTCCATCCTGTTGGACCATACACATTTAGCGCTTGTTGAAAGGTTGCTTGCTCATATGTTCCAAATCCATAAACTGCTTCGGAACTTGCACAAGAAACGGCTTTTCCTGCATTTTTATTCGTTCCTTCATGACCAAAAACACGAAGCAAGACTTGTGTATCTTCTGATAAAATACTTGCGAAACTTTGGATCGAGCTTTTTGCGATATCGATTTTCTTTTCGCCTTCAACCGATTGTGCCATGCTTCCGCTTAAATCAAGTAAAATCACCACATGAGCAGGCTCCTTTTTCGTTACAGCATGAGCTGGTGAAGAAAGAAGCAGAACAAGACTCGCTAAAATGGTTAATATAATATTTCTTTTCATTAAAAAATCTCCCTTTTTTTCATTTGTACAGAAAAAGAGAAACGAAAGCATCAATCAATCGTTTCCCTTTTCTTCAGCAAGTTATTCGTGTAGTTTTAATGATTCTGCTGTAAGGATAGAACCCATTTCTTTCCCAGTGCTTGCTTGGTAGTAATGACCTTTACCAGCTTTAGCTACTTGCTTCAATTGACCTTCATAGCCATCGTTAAAGTCTAATCCAATCACATTGACTACAGTAGATCCCTTTGAGTTATGAAGCTCTTTCGCTACTTTCACTGGATCTCCACCACAAGTTTCTTCACCATCAGTAATTAAGTACACAATGTGTTTTGTTCCCTTATGAAGCTGCTTATCTGCTTGCTTTGCACTTTCAAGAGCACGTGCAATCGGTGTCCAGCCATTTGGTCCAAGACCGTTTAGAGAGTTTTCGAAACTATCCTTTTCATAAGGCTGAACGCCATAAACGCCTCTAATGACTTCACATGATTGGGCTTTACCTGAGTTTTTGTTGTTTCCTTCAGACCCAAACAAGCTCATACGGATTTTAGCATCTTTCGGAAGAGACTGAGCAAATTTAAATACCTCTTGTTTTGCTAAATCGAATTTGCGCTCTCCATCCACTTTTCTTGCCATACTTCCACTTGCATCAAGTAAGATCGTCACTCTTACATCTTTCTTATGTTTTTTGGCTGATGCTGCTTCTGCAAATACTGGTGAAGAGATTGACATTGATAATGTCAATACAGCTAAGGTTACGAGTGTAAATACTTTTTTCAACATGCTTTTCCTTCCTCCTTATGTATTTGATTGAAACATCTTAATCGTAAAATATTCTGTCTTGGAATGGTATAGGACTCGATCCCTTTTTCTCTTTCATCAAAATCACTAAAATTCTGTCAGATGTCTAGATATATTCACCTAACGACTCTTTTGTCACCCTCGTTTTCTCATTCTTTCGAGGGGCTTTGTATCGGCCATCGGTTCTTGTCGGGATGTAAATGTTTAAGATTTCCTGAGGTGCGTCTTAAGTCGCAATTTGTCACATTCTGTTCAAACCTCTTCACACATAAAAAAAGATGCCCCCATTTTGAGGCACCTTTGCTTTTATTTCTTAGCCATATATGTGTTCAGAAAGCGATCAGCTGATTCAATTTTTATCCCTTGATAATAATGTTTCACGATCGCCTCTACTTTTTTGCCTGACTGTGCCATATAATGTGCACCATACTGACTCATGCCCACACCATGGCCATACCCTTTTGTCGTAATCACGATTTGCTGACCCTTTCGTTCCCATGTAAAGTCTGCAGAGTGCAATCCTAGTGATTCGCGAATGTCTCTGCCCGACAATGTTTTTCCGTTAATGACGGCTTTGGCTACTTGATTGCCTGGTGTTCGTTCTACAATTTCTCCCACCTGCTGCTGGCCAAGGGTCACACCCAGTTTTTGCTGAAATTCGCTCACTTTGATGGTTTTCTTGTTTTGGAATTTGGGTGATTTTTCGTCCCATTTGCTTGAGACGCTTTTCAAATAAGGGATTTCATTTTTCCAATAAGCTTCTGCATTTTCGGTTTTCCCATTACTTGTTGAAAAGAAGGAAGCATCAATTGGTTTTTCGTCATACGTCAGTACTTTCCCTTGTGTACTGGCGACCGCTTCTGTGACCTTTTTTAATTTCCAATTGTACGCTTTTCCCCAAATTTTCTTCAGTTCCTGTTTATTTTTGTACACTTGGAACATTTGGGTGTCATCTACAAGAGAACCCTGTGGAGATTTGACGGTTTTATCAATGATCATTTGTCTGACGATATACGTTCTAGCGGCGAGTGCCTGTGCCTTGAGCGCCTCTATTTCAAAATCGGCTGGCATTTCAGAAGCGACGACACCGATCACATACTCTTCTAAGGGGATGTTTTCTACCTGCTGATGCGCTGAACGGTAGACGGGAATGGAGACGGGTGATTGTTTCAATTTGACTGAACCTTTCACTTCTTTTTTAACTGATGGTTCTGCTGCTACGTGTTGGCTGGCTGCTGGTTTTCCTTGGAACGTCGGCAACACGAGTAAGGTTGGAATCATTAAAATGATGATGCAAATTCCTGCGATTGTCCATATCATTGGTTTCATATTGGCTGCCCCCATTTGTCATTGAATCTCTTTTATCCTATGGGCAAGGACAAGCTAATATGACAGCTTCTTTCATTCATTGGACAAGTCTTTTGCTGATATGTTTGTGCTCTTCATCATTTGATTTACTGTTCGTCTTTATGAATAAAATTTAAAATGATTGGATACACTAATGATAAGCTTTTGAAAATGCAACCAGTCTATGATTCTAAAAAAAATCAGCATGCCCAAATGGACACACTGATTTCTTTTATGATTATGCGTTTAGATCTGATACAACTTGTTCTTGTGTCACATCTGCTGATTCATCATTTACTCTTTCAATGTCTGCACCGATTGCTGCTAGTTTTTGGTGGAAGTTCACATATCCACGGTCAATATGCTTCAATTCAGTGACACGTGTATGACCTTCTGCCACTAATCCAGCAAGTACAAGTGCTGCTCCTGCTCTTAAATCAGTCGCTGCCACTTCAGCACCTTGAAGTTGAACAGGTCCATTGATTATCACAGAGCGACCCTCAATTTTAATATCGCCATTCATGCGGCGGAATTCTTCAGCATGCATAAAACGATTTTCAAACACAGTTTCTGTGATCATGCTTGTTCCGTTCGCACGAAGCAATAGCGCCATCATCTGAGATTGCATATCCGTCGGGAAACCAGGATGCGGCATTGTTTTTAGATCGATTGGCTTGAGCTCAGATGGTCCAATGACTCTTAAACCTTCTTCTTCTTCAATGATCTGAATACCCATTTCTTCCATTTTCGCCACAAGTGAAGTCATGTGCTCAGGCACAGCGCCTTTTACAAGAACATTTCCTTCAGTAATGGCTGCTGCCACCATAAACGTACCAGCTTCAATTCGGTCAGGGATGATGTTGTGTTTTGCACCGTGAAGAGTTTCTACACCTTCGATTTTGATTGTACCAGTTCCAGCACCGCGAACCTTACCGCCCATGGCATTGATGTAGTTTGCCAAATCAACAATTTCAGGTTCTTTTGCTACGTTTTCTAAAATCGTCGTTCCTTCAGCCAATGCTGCTGCCATGATGATGTTTTCAGTTGCCCCTACACTTGGGAAATCCAAATAGATTTTTGCACCTTTTAAACGACCATTTACTTCAGCCTCGATGAAACCATTACCTACTTGAATTTTAGCTCCCATTGCTTCAAAGCCTTTTAAATGCTGATCAATTGGTCTTGAACCAATCGCACAACCACCAGGTAATGCAACTCTTGCATGACCTGTTCTAGCTAAAAGTGGTCCCATGACGAGCACAGATGCTCTCATTTTACGGACGTACTCAAACGGAGCCTCAGTTTCTAGTGCATGAGATGCATCTACTGATACTTCGTTATTTTCAAAATGTACTTCTGCTCCTAAATGACGTAACACTTCATTGATTGTATATACATCGGAGAGCGTAGGTACATCACAAATTACGCTTTTTTCTGTACTTGCTAACAAAGATGCAGCGATAACTGGTAAAACGGCATTTTTTGCGCCTTCTACTTTAACTGTGCCGTTTAACTTTTGACCGCCGCGGACGATGATTTTTTCCAAGGTCTTCCCCTCCGCGTCCCAAATTCTCTATATTAATATTCAGTCGTTACGATTGGTGTGCCAACCGTAATCGTATGATTTTCGTTCATTTCCGAACTTCTGATGGCAATTTGAACATTCATTTTATCATTTGAAGTCATAATGAACTGTTCCCACTTCTCTGTGTAAGCGGAAAGCGACACAAAATTAGACTCAACGAGATACTCAACAGGTTTTGCTTGAAATTCATTTGCTATCATTTCAGCTTTTTTTTGCAAAACAACATCCATCATACCATTTACATGACCATCGAGACAAGTAAAAATCACAAATTTTTCTTGTAATATGCTTTTTGCATGACGTACGAACTGATCATATGTATGCTCCCAGGTATTCAGTGGGCGAGCACCTTTTTGCTCATATAATAAATACGACTTTTGGTTTGATTTTGTGTCGGTCTTCACGAGTAAAATTTTCGATAATGTATCATTTTTTTCATCTTTGTAAATTCCTGTGACTTTGGTGACATGTTTCTCTTTTTTTTCGGTCCACTCATACTGTCGTAGTTCGTCTTTCAAACGTTTCACTTTTTTTGAAAATTGTTCGGATGAAATGTCTATATTTGTTTTGGCATGAAGCGTCCATCCACTTACTTCGATTTGCTGGTTTTTCATACCTTCTGCTATTTGGGCGAGCGTGGATGTTTCTTCCGCCCGAACACCTTGAATCATCAGAACAAAAAAAAGAATAAATGCAAATAATGGCCAACCTTTTAAATACTTTCTCACTTGTCATTCCCCCTTGCTACAAGTGTTGCCGCAAGGAGATCAATGCATACGTGGAAAAGTCATCAAAGGCCATATTTTTGACACTTCTTTTTACGTTCCCGCAGAAGGCAGTGACCAAACCTTTTATGTTAAAACATATAAGGGATTTGTCTGGAGAAATTTAAATAATCAAGGAAGAAATTGCTGACTGCCGATGCAATAGCAATCGTGAGCAGCATCATGAGCAATCTAGCTTGAATAATTTTTCCTTTTTTAATCAGTGGATCGATATTCACCGCAAGCAATGCCCACCACGTAATGGCGATAAAAAATAGGTGGATCACAATACTGACAATTGCTTGTTGTCCTACGTCTTCCATACACTTGAATCCTCCTTTTATTGATTTCTGTAAAGGAAAACTCCCTTTCATTATATCCTCCAAAATCGGAAAGATGAATCATTTGGAAAAAAGAGCTACATTTAGAGTGAATCCCCTCTTATTCTGATGCGAAGGAGATGATATACTGCGGTGGAAGGAGCTGATCATATTTGAAAGATTCTTTTCCTGACTTTGTTGATTTGTACGGAGAACTGGTTCCCTCATTTGAACATGAATGGGAAGCCATTGCTTTCTACTTTGATTATAGACAGACACAGCTAGAAGAATTAGCACAATTGTGTCATTTTCATAACATTTCTTTGGATTACTCAGAGGAAAGCCTTTATCAGTTAGAGTCATTATACTTCGATGCCTTCCGTCAGCAGCTTTTTGCTGATTGGAAAATGCCAATAGATGCATTAGAAGCGATGATGAGTGTGTATTTAGGAGAAGTTGTCATCCGTCATCATTCAGATGCTGACTGGGTCGTGCGGCCTTATATGGACTCTTCGCACCAATATACGCTTGGCTTACGCAGAAATAATAAAACATGGCATTGCAGTACGCAATTTTGCGAGCAGTTATATCTAGAAAAGCAAGCATCTCATCCGTATGTGTCGATGTATCAATCTCTCATGTCATCCTAAAAAAAATCCTTCTTATCACAGTGATAAGAAGGATTTTCTGTTTTATTTCCCTGCTACATTTAAACGGTTTAATGCCCGTTTTAATGCGAGTTCCGCCCTGCGTACATCACTTTCATTCGGGTGGTTCAAATGCTCTTCAGCACGCTGTTTCGCTGATTTTGCACGATCGACATCAACTTTGTCTGATGTTTCAGCAGCCTGAGCAAGAATGGTTACTTTTTCGGGGCGAACTTCAACAAATCCACCGCTTACTGCAACCAATTCAGTTGATCCACTATGTTTTAAGCGAACTGCACCGATTTTTAGCGGAGCAACCATTGGAACGTGGCCAGCTAAAATCCCAAGCTCACCGCTTTCTGCTCTTACACTGACCATTTCCACATCCGCTTCATACACTGGGCCGTCGGGAGTAACGATATTGACTTGAACGGTCTTCATGCTTTTACCCTCCTAAGGACCAGATTAGGCCTCTACACCCATCTCTTTGGCTTTTTCAACCACTTCTTCAATGCGGCCGACTAAGCGGAATGCATCTTCTGGAAGGTGATCGTATTTACCAGATAAGATTTCCTTGAAGCCTTTAACAGTTTCTTGCAATGGCACATAAGAACCTTTTTGGCCAGTGAACTGTTCTGCTACGTGGAAGTTTTGAGATAGGAAGAATTGAACACGACGAGCTCTGTGTACCACAAGCTTATCGTCCTCAGATAATTCATCCATACCTAAAATGGCAATGATATCTTGCAATTCTTTATAACGCTGCAATGTTTGCTGAACTTCACGCGCGATCGCATAATGCTCTTCGCCAACAATCTCAGGTGCAAGGGCACGAGATGTTGAAGCAAGTGGATCTACCGCTGGGTAAATCCCCATCTCTGTCAACTTACGCTCAAGGTTTGTCGTTGCATCAAGGTGAGCGAACGTTGTAGCTGGAGCTGGATCTGTATAGTCATCCGCAGGTACATAGATCGCTTGAATCGATGTAACCGATCCTACGTTTGTAGACGTGATACGCTCTTGAAGTTGACCCATTTCTGTTGCAAGAGTTGGCTGATAACCTACCGCTGAAGGCATACGTCCAAGAAGGGCTGATACTTCAGAACCTGCTTGTGTAAAACGATAAATGTTATCGATGAAGAACAATACGTCTTGACCTTGTTCATCACGGAAATGCTCTGCCATTGTCAAACCAGTTAGAGCTACACGCATACGTGCACCTGGTGGCTCGTTCATTTGACCGAAGACCATCGCTGTTTTTTCGATAACGCCAGAATCTTTCATTTCGTAGTAAAGGTCATTTCCTTCACGTGTACGCTCTCCAACACCAGCGAATACAGAAATACCGCCGTGTTCTTGTGCGATGTTGTTGATCAATTCTTGAATCAGAACGGTTTTACCAACACCGGCTCCACCGAATAGACCGATCTTTCCACCTTTGATGTAAGGAGCAAGAAGGTCAACAACTTTGATACCTGTTTCAAGAATTTCAACTTCTGTAGAAAGTTGATCGAAAGAAGGCGCTTGTCTGTGGATTGGGTCTCTTTGCGCTTCCACACCAAGTGGCTCATCTAAGTCAATGTTATCTCCCAGTACGTTGAATACACGTCCAAGTGTTACGTTACCAACTGGTACTGAAATTGGTTTTCCAAGGTCTACAGCTTCCATACCGCGCTTCACACCGTCTGTTGATGCCATTGCGATGGTTCTCACTGTATCATCACCTAAATGTAGTGCTACTTCTAAAGTTAAGTCGATATCAACTTCACTTTCGCTTTCCGCTTTATGCGAAACTTTGATCGCATTATAAATCTCAGGCAAGTGACCGTCTTCAAAACGAACGTCTACGACTGGTCCCATGATCTGACTGATGCGTCCTGTTTTCATTGCATTCCCTCCTGACAATTATTTCTATTCTAAGGCAGCTGCTCCGCCGACAATTTCTGTAATCTCTTGTGTAATCGCTGCTTGACGAGCACGGTTGTAAGAGAGTGTCAGGCTGTCGATCAATTCTTTTGCGTTGTCTGTTGCACTCTTCATTGCTGTCATCCTTGCAGCATGTTCACTTGCTTTGCTGTCAAGAAGCGCACCGAAAATCAAACTCTCTGCATATTGAGGAAGGAGAACTTCAAGAATTTCTTCTTCAGAAGGCTCAAACTCATAAGATGCGGAACGTTTATTTGGTGTCGCTGCGGCCGAAAGGTCCGTTAGCGGCAATAATTTTTTCTCTGTTACTTCTTGTGAAATGGCACTGACGAAATGGTTATAGAACATGTAAAGTTCATCAAACGCTTCATCAGAGAACATTTGTACTGTACTGCTTGCTAATTCTTTAATATCAGCAAACGCTACTTCGTCTCCAAGCCCTGTGACTTCAGAAATAACTGGAATACCACGCTTTTTAAAGAAGTCGCGTCCGATTTTACCAATCACAATCACCGCATATTCATCAGCAGATTGATGACGAGATTGAATGGCTTGGTAAGCGGCACGTAAAATCGAGCTGTTAAAAGGTCCTGCAAGTCCTCGATCAGATGTAATGACGAGATACCCTGTTTTCTTAACAGGTCTTGAAAGAAGCATTGGGTGCTTAGCACTTGTTCCAGTTGCGATTGCCGCAACGACTTCTTGGATTTTCTCCATGTAAGGAACAAAGGACTTCGCATTATTTTCAGCACGATTCAGTTTCGCAGCTGATACCATTTGCATCGCTTTTGTGATCTGACTCGATTTTTTTGTTGACGTGATCCTTGACTTAATATCGCGTAATGAGGCCAAAGATTTCACCACCTTTTTTCAGGAATCCGTGTTCATTTACGTGAAAAGAGAGAAAAAGAGAATCTTTTTCTCTCGGAAAGATTACTAATTAGTTGCTTGGTGCAAACGTACGTTTAAAGCCTTCGATCGCTGCTTTCCACTCTTCATCAGCAGGCATGTTTCCTGTTTGAGAGATTGTGTCAAACAAGTCTTTATGGTTTTCTTCAATGTACATGAATAACTCAGCTTCAAAGCGTTTGACATCAGCAATCGCTACATCATCTAAGTATCCTCTTGTCAGTGCATAAAGAATCGCTACTTGTTTTTCAACTTTCAGCGGCTTGTTCAAGTCTTGTTTTAAGACTTCAACTGTTCTAGCACCACGGTTTAATTTAGCTTGAGTCGCTTGGTCTAGATCAGATCCAAACTGAGCGAATGCTTCAAGCTCACGATAAGAAGCAAGATCCAGACGAAGTGTACCTGCTACCTTTTTCATCGCTTTGATTTGTGCAGAACCACCTACACGAGATACAGACAATCCTGCGTTTACCGCTGGACGTACGCCTGAGAAGAAGAGATCCGATTGTAAGAAGATCTGTCCATCTGTGATTGAGATAACGTTTGTTGGGATATATGCAGAGATATCACCAGCTTGCGTTTCTACGAAAGGCAATGCTGTGATAGAACCGCCACCCTTTTCATCACTAAGCTTCGCTGCACGCTCTAATAAACGAGAGTGAAGATAGAAAACATCACCAGGGAATGCTTCACGGCCTGGAGGACGACGAAGCAATAATGAAAGCTCACGGTAAGCTGCCGCTTGTTTAGAAAGGTCATCATACACAACAAGCACATGCTTGCCGTTATACATGAATTCCTCACCCATCGTTACACCTGCATAAGGAGCAAGGTAAAGAAGTGGAGCTGGCTGTGATGCAGAAGCTGTGACAACGATTGTGTAGTCAAGCGCACCATGCTTACGAAGTGTTTCAACAACACCACGAACAGTTGATTCTTTTTGTCCGATCGCTACATAGATACAGATCATGTCTTGATCTTTTTGGTTCAGGATCGTATCGATTGCAACAGATGTTTTACCTGTTTGACGGTCCCCAATGATCAATTCACGCTGTCCGCGTCCGATTGGAATCAAGGCATCAATTGCTTTAATTCCCGTTTGAAGCGGCTCATGTACCGATTTACGATCCATAACGCCTGGTGCTTCACTTTCGATTGGACGTGTTTTGCTTGTTAAAATTGGACCTAGTCCATCAACAGGCTGACCAAGTGGGTTCACAATACGTCCGATTAACTCTTCTCCTACTGGAACCTCCATGATACGACCTGTACGTTTTACGTCGTCACCTTCACGGATATCTTTGTAAGGTCCTAAGATTACGATACCTACGTTAGACTCCTCAAGGTTTTGAGCCATACCCATTACACCGTTAGAGAACTCAACAAGCTCTCCTGCCATAATGTTGTCAAGGCCATGTACACGCGCGATACCGTCCCCTACTTGAATGACTGTACCGACATCTTTTACTTCAATTTCAGATTGATAGTTTTGGATTTGCTGCTTTATCAGCGCGCTAATCTCTTCAGCTTTGATACTCACTAAGGTTTCACCCCTTCTAACGATTTTCGCCTGCAAGCTGACGTTCAATGCGGGAAAGCTTTCCGCTGACACTGCCGTCATAAATGCGGTTTCCGATACGGATTTTCACTCCGCCTATTAGATCCTTGTCAATCACGTTTTCTACACGCAGTGATGTGACTCCGGCTTTTTTGGCAAATACTTCAGATAAAGATTGAATTTCAGCTCCGCTGAGCGGTTTCACTGAATACACGATCGCATCGTCTATTTGTTTCGTACGGTTTGCAAGTTTCACAAACTCAGACGCCATTTCAGGAAAAATATTCGTGCGTCCACGGTCAATCAGTAAATACATTGTGTGCAAAACATATGTCGAAACACCTTTGAAAGCTTCTGCAATCAGATGTTTCTTTTTGTCTGCCGTAATCTTCGGATGAACAAGAAAGTCATTTAATTCTTGGTCAGCCTTGAGAACTTTTTTGATCTCATTCAGCTCTTTTTCAGTTTCGTCTACTGCCGAAGAAGCAAGAACGATGTCAAAAAGAGCAGAAGCGTAACGCTTAGAGACAATAGTCACGCTCATCGGCTTTCGCCTGCCTCTTTAAGATACTCTTGGATCAATTTCTCTTGTGCTTGCTCATCAAGTTCTTTTTCAATCACTTTAGAAGCAATTAATACAGAAAGTGATGCAACTTGCTCGCGCAGTGCAGCCACAGCTTGTTCTTTTTCTTTCACGATTTCAGTTCTAGCAGACTCTTTCAAGCGCTCTGATTCTTGACGCGCTGCTTGAATGATGTCTTCTTTTTGTTTCTCACCAATCTTTTTCGCATTTTCGATGAGTGTATGTGATTCTTCGCGTGCTTCTTTCAATAAGACACGTTGTTCTTCAAGAAGCTTTTCAGCTTGAACGTGCTTTTCTTCAGCACTTGAAATTTCATTTCCTATATAATCTTCACGCTGTTTCATAATCCCTAATAAAGGCTTAAGCGCAAATTTCTTTAAAAGTGCAAGCAGGATGAGCATAGCGATCAGCTGGAATATGATATCTCCGGTGTTTAGACCTGCTCCTAAAACTACTGGTAACTGAGACATTTAGTACGGCAACTCCCTTCTTTAAATAATATGTTAAGAAACAAAACATAAAGGAATGGCGAAGTTTCGAACTAATCTGATCTTCGCCATTAAAATTCATATTAGAACGCTTCTCACATATTAACCAAAGAATGCCAAGAATGCGATAACGACAGCGATAATTGGAAGTGCCTCAACTAAAGCTACCCCGATGAACATAAGAGTTCTTAGTTCTCTACCAGCTTCTGGCTGACGAGCGATTCCTTCAACTGTTTTAGATACGATTAGACCGTTACCAATACCTGCTCCTAGTGCTCCTAAACCGATTGCAATTGCTGCTGCTATTAAATTCATTAAAAAGCTCCTCCTTTAAAATAACGTCCTTTTTGGACTCTCAATTTTTTAGTGTTCGTCGCTGACTTTATGGGAGATATACACCATTGTCAGCATGGTGAAGATAAATGCCTGGATGGTTCCGACAAACAAACTGAATGCCTGCCATACAATCATCGGCACGATGGCACCTAATGTACCAATGATACCTAGTGCAAGGTTTTGCGAATAGAAATTAGTCGCAAGTCCTGCAAGTAAACCAAGAAGAATCTCTCCAGCGAAAATATTTCCATAAAGACGCAAACCAAGTGTTAATGTGTTTGCAAATTCTTCAATAATTTTCAGCGGTACTAAAAGTGGGATTGGTCTAAAGTAGTCTTTTGTATATTCCTTGACTCCTTTTGCTTTAACACCATAGTAGTGTGTCAATCCCATGACCATAACCGCTAGTGTCATTGTGATTGCAGGATCAGCAGTTGGTGATTTCCACCATAAGTTGTGATCGACCGTAATCGAGAATGGCAGTCCAAGCATGTTTGAAACAAATATGTACATGAGTAATGTAACGCCAAGCGCTAGAAATGGGGCTCCTGTTTTCATGTCCATCGAACTACCTATGATATTTCGAACAAAATCAACAATCCATTCCATGAAGTTCTGCGCCTTTGTCGGACGAATAGCCAGAACACGAGTAGTCAGCACCGCTATGAGAAGAACGATGATACTAGCAATCGTAATCATGAGAACATTGGATAAGTTGAACGTTAACCCTAAAAATTCTGTAGTTTTTGAACTGTGACCCAAAGAGTATTCACCTCTCTTCCATAGTAGAACGTTTAAGTTGAATGAAGGAATCTATCATAATGACAGGATATATTGTCATTAATCCTATAACAACACCTGCCAGATGAACTTCGTTAGGGTAACGCCAAGCAATCGCTACTGCGAGAATTGCGTTGGCCCACCTGGCTGTACTTCCCATTGAACGAATAGATTTTCCTTTTTTAACTGCTCGATCAAAAGCATGCATTCTCCGAATAAGCAGGAATAAATTAAAGAAAGCAAAAATTGTGCCGATAATGAAACCAAGAAACAGTGGTTTAAAACCAGGCATGGCATAGCCAAACACAAAAATTGCCAATAAATAGAACATATATTTACTCTGTCTGCGGAAAATGACGTTTGGATCGTTCATTCATCTGACTCCCGATGAAAAATATTGTAAAAAAGGTGATAAATGGTGATGAAAACTGCGTAGAAGACGCTTATGATAAGCCGTCCTATTTGAAAAAAATCAATCACCCATCGGTCTAATTGTGCAATCAGACTTGAAATCTTTAGATCTATGGGATTCTGCTTCATTCGCTGATACAAACCCTGATTATTAAAGGGTTCACAATGAGGATTAGTAGAGTGCTATAGGCTATGAAAACCTTACCATAATACCCTCGTTTAGCATACAATAGCGTCTATGATGTGTCAATCCGTTGAAAGTTAAAAAACTTTTCTATAATGAGAGAGCACACAAAATGTTCACAATTTCATCAAACTTTAGGAGAGTTGTGACATTCATGCAAAAAAACTGCTAATGTTCAGTATACATTGATTTTTCTAAGAACGATATCAACCGTTTGTCATATTTTTCAAAAAAGCCCACATGCACGTTTGCATGTGGGCTTTTCATGAATCATTCTTATTTTGTTCCATACATACGGTCACCAGCATCACCAAGACCTGGGATGATGTAACCTTTTTCGTTTAACTTCTCATCTAATGCCGCAATGTAGATATCAACATCTGGATGATGTTTTTGCATTTCTTCTACACCTTCTGGCGCAGCAATCAGACACATGAAGCGGATGTTTTTCGCACCGCGTTTTTTCAAGCTGTTTAATGCTTCTACAGCTGATCCGCCCGTTGCAAGCATTGGGTCTACTACGATAAATTCACGCTCTTCCACATCAGATGGAAGCTTCACATAATATTCAACAGGCTTTAATGTCTTCGGATCACGGTATAAACCGACATGTCCCACTTTGGCAGCTGGAATGAGTTTCAAAATCCCGTCTACCATTCCAAGACCTGCTCTTAAAATCGGCACAACTCCGAGTTTTTTACCTGAGATCACGTTTGATTTAGCGACTTGTACAGGTGTTTCTACATCTACCTCTTCAAGCGGTAAGTCTCTTGTGATTTCAAATGCCATTAATGTTGCGACTTCATCCACTAGCTCTCTAAATTCTTTTGTTCCTGTATGAACGTCACGAATATATGTAAGTTTGTGCTGAATAAGCGGGTGATCAAATACATAAACCTTTGCCATTGCTTGCTACAACTCCTTTTCTGTCATCTTCCGGTGAACTTTGCACACTTCCTACAATTCTACATAAAAAGACATCATCTTTCAATATGATTCGCAAATCCTACAAAAAAAACCCACATGCCAAAAATAGGCAAATGGGTCTGCATCTTAATAATCTAATTCTTGATATAGAGGGAAACGAGCTGTCAGATCAGATACACGCTTTTTCGCCTCTTCTAATTTCGCTTCATCTTCATGATGTTTCAGAGCAAGCGCAATAATGGAACCGACTTCTTTCATCGCTTCTTGATCGAAGCCACGGCTTGTCACTGCTGCTGTACCTACACGTACACCACTTGTAACAAATGGTTTCTCTGGATCATATGGAATTGCATTTTTGTTCACCGTGATACCAATTTCATCAAGAACGTTTTCTGCAATTTTTCCTGTAATGCCAAGAGAGCGCAAGTCGATGAGAACAAGATGGTTATCTGTTCCACCAGATACAAGCTGAATATCCTCAGATAAAAGTGTTTCAGCTAGTTGTTTTGCGTTATCAATCACGTTTTGTGCATATGTTTTGAAATCTCCGTTCAATACTTCACCGAAAGAAACAGCTTTTGCAGAGATCACATGCATGAGTGGTCCACCTTGAATACCAGGGAAGATCGATTTGTCGATCTTTTTACCAAACTCTTCACGGCATAGAATCATTCCGCCGCGAGGTCCGCGCAATGTTTTGTGAGTTGTCGTTGTCACAAAATCAGCGTAAGGAACTGGATTTGGATGAAGACCTGCTGCAACAAGACCCGCGATGTGAGCCATGTCCACCATAAAGTAAGCACCGACTTCATCGGCAATTTCACGGAACTTTTTGAAATCAATTTGACGTGGGTAAGCACTTGCCCCCGCTACGATTAGTTTCGGCTTATGCTCACGTGCTTTTTCAAGTACATCTTGGTAGTCGATATGTTGTGTTTCTTTATCTACACCGTATTCTACAAAGTTGTACTGTACGCCGCTAAAGTTTACAGGGCTTCCATGTGTTAAATGCCCGCCATGTGATAAGTTCATGCCTAGCACTGTATCGCCATGCTCAAGGATTGTAAAGTATACGGCCATATTCGCTTGAGCTCCTGAGTGAGGCTGTACGTTCACATACTCAGCGCCAAAAATTTCTTTTGCGCGGTCACGTGCGATATCTTCTACAACGTCTACATGTTCACAGCCGCCATAGTAGCGTTTACCAGGGTAACCTTCTGCATATTTGTTTGTTAAGACAGAGCCCTGTGCTTCCATGACTGCTTCGCTTACGAAGTTTTCTGATGCAATTAATTCGATTTTGTCCTGCTGGCGTTTCCGCTCTAGTTGAATTGCTTTGAATACTTGTGCGTCTTGCTCAGGTAAATGTTTCATCAGCGAAATCCTCTCCAATCTATTTCCATTCGATGTTTTCACCATCTCATTGTACACGGTTTTTGAGTAAAATGTAAAAGTTTTTTTTGGAAAATCGACTTCTTTTTTATGAAAACCCGAATATTCAAGGGGTGGAGCGTCTTCATCATTCAACATTATATTAGAAATATATCCGAACTATGATCTTGTATAAACGGCTCGTTCTCCGCCAATCAGCTTTGGACGAGTTTTTGCAAACGTCACATGTGCTTGTCCTAATTGATGACGACTGAGACGGACCGGTACGGCTACCCGCTTTAAGTGCATGCCGATTAATGTATCACCGATATCAATCCCTGCATGCGCTGAAATGGATTCAACCAGCACAGGGTGTTCCATTTGCTGATACGCATGCGCCGCCATAGAACCACCCGCCTGACGGACAGGTACAGCCGCTACAATTTCTAAGTTAAGCCGGTACGCCACCTCTTCTTCCACAACGAGGGCACGATTCAAATGCTCGCAGCATTGGAAGGCCAATTCAATTCCTGTCTCGCGTCTCAGTTGATCGAGCTCTTGATAAATAGCTTCAGCAATTTGCTCACTTCCCGCTGTCCCAATGTGCTCGCCAGCCACTTCTGACGTACTGCAGCCAATCACTAAAATGTGGCCGGCTCGCAGTTCAACTGTTTGATGAAACTCTTTTAACATTTCAAGCCAATCTTGACCAATGTTCATGTTAAGCGCTCCTTACAGGTGCTTTTCTTCGTAATCAGCGATTTTACCAATCCGCACAGCATGACGTCCTGCAGTAAATTCTGTTGTCAGCCAAATGTGAGCAATCTCTCTTGCCAATCCTGGTCCAATGACTCGTTCTCCCATCGCAAGAACATTTGTATCATTATGTTCTCTCGTCGCCTTTGCACTGAATGTATCATGCGCCAGTGCACAGCGGATGCCTTTCACTTTGTTTGCTGAAATGCTCATACCGATACCTGTCCCGCAAATCAAAATGCCTCGATCGACTTCCCCGTTTGCCACCATATTGGCTACAGGAAAAGCATAGTCAGGGTAGTCTACAGAACCTGATCCACATTCACAACCCATATCAATGTATTCAATCTTTAATTCATCCATTAGTTGTTTGATTTCTTCACGAATATTCGTTCCGCCGTGATCGGATGCAATGGCTACTTTCATCGGGCAATTCCTCCTAAGGGTGAGTTAATCTGTCATGTCTTACATTCATTCTTTATTTACAGTTATATTTTAACCTCTGCCTAGTCATTTGCAAACAAAAGCAGAAAAACCGTTTGCGCAACGGTTTTACAGGTTGTCCATTTATGAGGATTTATGATCCTGTTTAAGCTTTTTAGCAAGTTGATACAATAGCGTTTCTAGTTCATCTCGTGTCTCCTGATAAATGGAGAGACTCCCTCCAAATGGATCCGACACGTCACCTTCTGATCCTGTAGCAAATTCTTTTAGAGTGAAGACCTTGTCTTTCACATGAGCATATTGCTCCACAATCAACTGCTTATGCTGAATCGTCATGGTGAAGACATAATCTGCTTCATGAAGAAGTTCTTCTGTTAGTTTAGACGACGAGTGATTCAGTGGAATGCTTTTCTCAAATAATGCTTCGACTGCTTGAGGAGAAGCCTTCCCTGCATCAGAGGCGAAGATGCCCGCTGATTTTACAGTGACCTGTAAGCCTTTTTCATCTGCAATGGAGGAAAAAAGGGCTTGAGCCATCGGACTTCTGCAAGTATTTCCCGTACAAACAAATAAGATATTCATCTTTCGACCTCCTTTTCTTCTATTATATAGCATTTCATTCTACATGTTATGTAAGGAGACTGGCTAGAGCGGAAATAATAATTTGATTCCAAAGGCTAGTAAAATCAATCCGCCAAGCGCACCGCTGTATGAACCTACCCATGACCGAACCTGTTTACCGAGTAATAATCCAAGCCATGTGAGCATCATACTAAAAAAGCCAAACAATAAAATGGTCATCAACACCCGAGAACCGTAAATCCCCAGGCTTAAACCAACGGAAAAACTATCTAAACTCACACTTGTTGCAAAAAGAACGAGACCGGCCCCAACAGGTGCGATAAATGGCTTATCTTCTTTTCGGATAGAAGCGATGATCATTTGCAGACCTAGCACCAAAAGCAGCGCCCCGCCTATATAGGTTGCTAGGAGCCCAAGCCAGCCAGATAAAAGCTGACCTGTTAGCATGCCAAAAAGAGGCATAACCATATGAAATATCCCAATGACAAGTCCAATATAAAGGATCTGGCGGAATCTCAGCTGAATCATCCCCATGCCGAGTCCAACCGAAAAGGCATCCATTCCAAGTGCAAAAGCCATGATACTGAGTGTCAGCAATTCGCCAGCTAGTTCATTCATGTAAATCCCCCTTGGACACGCATTCTCCTTTAACCTATGTTTGTCCAAGAGAGGTTAGAACTATTTGAATGAAGAGAGAGTGCGCCCTCCTGCCGCTTTTTGCAGACGGTTCATGATCGCAGAACCAACTCCCTGCTCTGAGAAGGCTTCTGAAATGATCAAGTCTACATCCGTTTCATCAAATTGTCTCAGCACACGATATAAGTTTGCCGCAACCGTTTCAGGCTTTTCTCTCCATCCACAGCTAAAGATAACATCTGCCGCAAACCATTCCTTCTTTTCTTCTGTCGTCAGCACACCTACTTTTAGCCCTTCAGCTCGGTACTTCTGAATGTGCAGCTGCATGTCTTCATCACTTCCATGAAATATATACATTTGTGCTTCAGGTGCATAATGTGTGTATTTCATTCCCGGCGATACTGGCGCCTCATCCTTTTTCGTCAGCCCTGGATCCATGTTGACCGTTCCTACGACCTCTTCTAACGCTTCTTTTGTAATACCCCCCGGCCTTAAGATCACTGGAATCTCGTCTATACAGGATACAACCGTTGACTCCACGCCAATACCTGTTGAACCACCATCGACAATGCCAGCAATTTTCCCATCAAGATCACTCGCGACATGATCCGCAAGTGTCGGCGACGGTTTTCCCGAACGGTTGGCACTAGGCGCGGCAATTGGCAAACCAGCTGCTCGGATGAGTTCAAGCGCAACAGGATGATCAGGCATTCTTACGCCTACTGTTGTTAAACCTGCCGTCACCTGCTTTGATAATGTGCCCGGCTTACAAGGTAGAACAATGGTGAGAGCGCCTGGCCAAAAGGCATCCATCAGCGCCGTTACTTTTTCATTTTCTATTTGCGCAAACTCATGAAGCTGTTGAACGTCCGCAATGTGAACAATCAACGGATTATCACTTGGGCGTCCTTTCGCTTCATAAATTTTCTTCACAGCCTCTGTCTCTTTTGCATTTGCCCCTAGTCCATAAACCGTTTCTGTCGGAAAAGCGACCACTTCATTCTGCCGCAACAACAGAGCTGCTTGTTCAATTTGTGGATAGTATGTGGATAAATCCTTTTTTAAATCCACAGACCACCTTTTTGTATTTAACATCATACAAACTCCTTTTAAAAAAGATAAAACTGTTGATATATCTCAATTATCCTTTTGAAAGTATAAAAGATGATGCTAAATAAAACAAGCGTTGTCCACAATTTGTGGATAACGCTTGTTTTACAGTGGATAAGTATGTGAATAAGTCCGGTGTTTTGTGATTAACTCGCTGTTTTTTGCAGCACAACCGCCTGCTCTTTTCCCAACGACTCTTTTGCATGCGCAGATACCCACACACTTTCTGGGATTTCCTCTATAGGCGTAAAGCCCATCAGCGCTAAAAAATCATGCGAAGAGGAGTGATTGGCTACAACATAAAAGGTGTCCACACCTTGTTTTTCCCCTAGCGTTTGAACACTTTGGAACAGAGAAACGATATGCCCCTGACCAAGTTTATCTGATATCACAAGTGATCTTAGCAATCCTTCTTGTTCATTTAGTCGTTCAAGACCTAAACAGCCTGCAAGCTCACCGTCTGCATCTTCCATGACCACAAATGACGTACGCTCTGCAATCGTCACCCCGCCTTTTGCTTGGCCTTTTTCAAGAAAAGCATTAATGGCCGGGGCATCTTCTTCTGTCGCTATTCTTAATTGATAATACATGCTTTCACCTCTTTTTGTTCTCTTACTTCAACTCTATGAGGCAAAAACAGATTTAGACCTTTTTTAAGAGAAAAGACTAGAGACCCATTCGAACAGAAAGAATTTCACTTCACCCGTCTCTTCTTCTTTTACCACTTCATTGACAGATTCATTTGATGGCTCTGCGGCTACCTGCTCTTTATCATCTCCTTCTGGTGAGGCGATCGCTTCTCCGTTTGAAAAATCGATAAAGCAGAGAGGTGGGAATAACACACACCACCAATTGGCTCCGTCTCCTTCCCCTAACGTAATCAAAATGGCTTCATATTTCCCAGCAGGATAAACAAAGTTGCCATATAGCTTTGTTGGAAATGAGGCTTTTTGAAAGCTGACCGATACGGATTGATCAATGTGTTGTTCCTTTAATTTTGCTTTGGCAATACGATTGATGTCTGGAAGCTTTGAACGAATCACACGTCTGGCTTCTTCAATGGATGTGAGGTCTTTCACCCACTCCGTTATATTGGCATTGACCTCATCTCGAATACTTCGTTTCACATCTTGATCTGCCGACCGGTCACTGTTGGCTAAAATGCGTAAACGAATGGCTTCATCTGGAATCACAACAGGCTGATTGGCAGAAGCAGCCGCCGTCTCCTCTTTTCCAAGGTTTGCAAAAGCACCACATAATAATAGAAACATATAAAGACAAATCATCATTTTACTTTTGAACATGATGTGTTCCCCCCACTTTTTCTCTTCGCTACAAACATTGTGTCCAGGAAACGCATCTCGTAAACAACAAAAATGATTTTTTTAATAGATTATGAGTAAAAAACAACTACATGAGGAAAGCGAATCAATGTTTTTTCTGCATGCAAAAAAGCCATTCAACAACTTATGAACGGCTTTTTAGTGAGGATTGGTAATCGGACGGGTACAGTCTCCCATCCCAATCTCGGCTGATTTTTAATCCCGAATCTGTTTTGATAACTGTCATTGCACCTTTTTTCTCAATTTCCTTTTTGACCTTTCCTTTATGGTCAATAAATTGAATGATCATTTCATAGTCAAATTCAATCCTGTCATCGCTTTCATCTGAAGGTGTAAACGTAATTTTTTTCAGTTTAATTTGACAATCTTGATCTTTTGCTGCTTCTAATACACTTGGAAACATGCTGTCTTCTGTATATTCTTGATATTCATGCTCGGTTAAATAATCCTTCAACTTCTCCTTCATGTCAGATAGGTCATCCGTCCGATTCACTGTGTATTGTGCTTTTTTATAGTTTTCCCCAAATGCTGCTGCTTCTTTTTTAAAGCTCGGTTTACCGCAAGCACTCACAATCAATAGTACACTGACGATGACCAACACCATCGCATACCTTCTGTTCACACCATTCGCTCCTTCAAAACAAATTTATGTAAAAAATCATGATCAGAATGTTCATTCTTCTATATATACGTTTCCCTTTTACCATAAGTTTCATCTTTACATAATAAAATAGTCCGACTTTATTCAGCCGGACTTCCGTTTTGAATGTGTGCGCAAACCGCTCGATCCTTTCCGTTGATGTCCTTGATGATATGAACATCAGCTGAAGGGAACGCCTGCAAAAGAAGCGCTTTTACATCTTGTGCTTGTGTATGCCCTATTTCAAGGACAACCACCGCTTGTTGATGAAGTACTTTGTGGAGATCACAGGCGATACGCTCATAAAACCACAGGCCATCACGCCCATCTGTCAGCGCATTGACAGGTTCATGCTTTGTGACAACCTCTGATAAACCATCCATTTCTTCTGCCGCAATATAAGGCGGATTGGAAATAAACACATCGACTTTGATGCCTTGAGCCATAATCGGTTCAAGTAAATCCCCTTGGACAAAATGAACGTCTGCACCAAGCGCTTCTTGATTTCGCTTTGCTACTTCAAGTGCTTCATGTGAAATATCCGTCGCTGTCACAGTGAGAGATTCTTTTTCAAGAGCTAACGTAATCGCAATTGCACCGCTACCTGTTCCAACATCAACAGCTTTGAGCGGCTGATCATCAGGAAACACACGATTCATCATGTTTAATGCCGCCAGCACCACTTCCTCCGTTTCAGGACGAGGAATCAGAACGTGTTTGTTTACCTCAAAAGGACGCCCATAAAAAAATTCAACACCCGTTAAATGCTGCACAGGCACTCCACACTTGTGCTGTGCGACGAACTTGCTGAATTGTGAATCTTGCTCCTCTGGCATTGGATCATGAAAACGGGCAAGAAGTTCACTTCTGTTCCATCCAAGCACATGCATCAACATTAACTCTGCTGCGTTTTGGTCTCTGCCCGCTTCCGTTAACAAAGAAGAAGCCCATTTAAGGGCTTCAAAGATCGTTCGCTCTTTATTTTGCATTTTGAAGTTTTCTTGCTTGGTCTTCCATAATTAATGCATCAATGACCTCGTCAAGTTTTCCTTCTAAAATTTGATCAAGCTTTTGAATCGTCAATCCGATACGGTGGTCCGTCACGCGGTTTTGTGGGAAATTGTACGTACGGATACGCTCTGAACGATCCCCTGTTCCAACAGCAGATTTACGGGTTTGATCATATTCAGCTTGTGCTTCACGCTGGAATTTATCATAAATTCTCGCACGCAAAACTTTCATCGCTTTTTCTTTGTTTTTGATTTGTGATTTCTCGTCCTGACAGGAAACCACTACACCTGTTGGAAGGTGAGTCAAACGAACAGCAGACATTGTGGTATTAACACTTTGTCCCCCTGGTCCGCTTGATGCAAATGTATCCACACGAATATCTTTTTCGTGGATATCAATTTCAACTTCCTCAGCTTCTGGTAATACAGCAACTGTCGCTGTTGATGTATGAATACGGCCGCCTGACTCAGTTTCAGGAACACGCTGCACGCGGTGTGCACCGTTTTCAAACTTTAGTTTAGAATATGCACCTTTACCGCTAATCATAAAGATGATCTCCTTATAACCGCCAGTTCCAGTGACACTCGCTTCCATGACTTCCGTTTTCCAGCCTTGCATTTCAGCATAACGGCTGTACATACGGTACAGGTTTCCTGCAAACAGCGCAGCCTCTTCTCCGCCCGCTGCACCACGAACCTCCACAATAACGTTCTTATCGTCATTCGGATCTTTCGGGATGAGCAAGATCTTCAGCTCGTCTTCTAAACGTTCTGTTTCCTCTGTGAGCTCTGAAATTTCTTCTTTGACCATGTCGCGCATATCGGCATCGAGCTTATCTTCCAGCATGGCTTTCGCATCACTTAGCTGATCATATGCCGCACGATATTGTCTATATACCTCAACAGTTTCTTGAATATCAGATTGTTCCTTCGAATATTCACGAAGCTTCTTAGGGTCGTTCACCACTTCAGGGTCACTTAAATATTCATTTAGCTTTTCATAGCGTTCTTCAATTGATTTTAAACGGTCTAACATGGTCTTCACCTCTGTTTTGTGCGTAACAGTCTAATTATAGTATAGCGGGGTATGACAGTCAAAAAAATTTCCAAAACAATTGATTTTCTGCAATTTTTCACTAGAAAACACGATCTTTGGCGATTGGTTACTTGTTTTGTCTAACGTGAAGGAACGGATGCTCACGAAAGAGAATGGTACTTGTAATTGAAAAAAGGGAGGGCATTTGGTTTGAATACAAATGAGGTTGCAAAGGAAATTGGTGTATCTTCAAAAACCATTCAGCGCTGGGTCAAACAGCTCAACATCCCTGTCGCCCGGAATGAACTTGGACATTACGAATTTCATGATGACATTGTCCAGCTGCTCAAAGAGGTCCAACACCAAATGAACGAAGGTGTGATTCTCCATGACATTAGACTGCCGATCCATGAAGAAACCGCCCAGCAATTATCACCTACTGTAGAAACTTCTGACTCATCAAAACGGATAGAAGCCTTAGAAGAACAAGTGAAACAGCTCCTTCAAGAGCAATCACATGTCAGTCATATTGAAGCCCGTTTCCAAGAAATAGAACGGAAACTCGCTAAGAAAGCAGATGAAGGCGTTTCCTACCAGCTCCTCCAGCACAGAAGAGAAATTGAAGAATTAACTGCAAAATTAGAACGCCTCACAGCCACATTGACAAAACCAAAACCATTAAAAGAAGAAGAAAAGGAAAAGGCACACCCCGAAATGAAAAAAAAGCGTGTGCTCTTCCCTCTGTTTCATTCATTTCGCTAAGAAAGGCTGCCTATAAGGCAGCCTTTCTACTATATTATACGGTAAGTGCAATAATGATCGGTAGTGTAATGAGTGACATGATCGCACTGATCACAAATGCCGATGCTGTTTCTGCTTCCTGTTTCTCAAATCGAGTAGCGATCATGGCCGCAACAGCTGAACCTGGGAAGGCAACAAGCAATACAGCTTTTGTAATTTCATCCGCCGAAAGACCCATAAGAATGGCGATAAAATACATAAGTAACGGTTGTACAGCTACTTTGAGCAATGCGATACTGAAAGCTGGTAAGCTCAGTTTAATTTTGCGGATACCGACTGTGACACCGACTGCAAAGAGCGCAACCCCTGATGTCACACTTCCAATTTCCTCTAGCATTTCATGTCCGATTTCAGGAAGTTTAAATCCTAAAAGAACAAGAATGATACTTGCTAACGGTGCAAGCGCAAGCGGCTCTGATAAACCGTGCAAAATCGCTTTCGTCGTCATTTTTAGGAAACTTTCGCCGTCTTTGGCTTTTCCTTTTGTTTTTTCACCGACAGTTGACACAATAATAGCAATTGGATCAAGCAATGCATTTACAACTATTCCGGTAATAGCAATCGGAATTGCAACTTCTTGAGCCCCAAATAAACTGCCCAAGACCGGAATCCCCATAAATGCAAAGGTCGGTTGTGCTGAGTTTAATGAGAAAACAGATGAATCTGTTAAATCATATTTAAAAGCAAATTTCGTAACTAAAAGGATAATGATATAAAAGCCTACGATTCCGAGAATCAATGCAACGAAAAATGGAATTTGACTATAGAATTTATCTTTTGGTGTTGACAGAATGCTGGCGATAAAGTGCGCTGGCAAAGCATACTTTGTAACAAGTGTACTTACACCTTTTGCAGATTTAGCGTCATAGCTGCCGAAGTTCCCTGCGAACCAACCCAGCGCGATAACGAAAAAAATCGGTGCTAGGAGGATCAAAATATTTAAAAAGTCCATCTTACTATTCCTCCTTGAATCCTTTACATGTTTCTTATTTTATAGCGGCATTGCTTACATTACCCGAAACAATGCCGCGTTACACATTTTATTATGCTCTTACAATTTTTTTATATTCAGGAATCCACATAGCATCTTTCACAGCTTGTTCGATGTTGTCAGGTGTTCTTCTTGCGACACCATCTTTAATTGCTGCTTTTGCTACTTCAACAGCTACCTTGATTGATACTTCTTGCAATTTATCAATGCTTGGAAGCAGTCCAGCGCCTGGTTTTTCATGATCAACCATTTCAGCGATCGCATTTGCAGAAGCAACGAACATGCCTTTTGTGATAATTTTTGATTCCGTTACGATTGAACCAAGACCAAGTCCAGGGAAAACGAACGCATTGTTTGATTGTCCGATTTCATGTTCAATTCCGTTATACTCGACATTTTCGAATGGGCTTCCAGTTGCAACAAGCGCACGACCGTCTGTCCATTTGAATAGATCTTCCGGTACTGCTTCAGCAAGTGGAGTTGGGTTAGACATCGGCATGATCACTGGACGCTCTGTATGAGCTGCGATTTCTTTAATAATTTCTTCAGTGAATGCGCCGCCTTGACCTGATGTACCAATAAGAATAGTTGGCTTCACCTTGCGAACAGCTTCAGCAAATGAGATTTGTCCTTTTTCATCACGAGCCCAGCCTTCTACTTCATCAGAAGAACGAAGGTATGGTTTTTGGAAATCAAGCACTTCATCTTCAAACTGATCTGTTAGCAATCCTCTGTAGTCTAACGTCCAGAATGCATTGTTTGCTTCTTCTTCACTTAGACCTTCAAGAACCATTGTGTCACGCATTTGATCGGCGATTCCGATTCCAGCTGATCCAGCTCCGAAAATCATCACACGGTGATCTTTCAATTGAGTACCAGTTTTCTTGACAGCTGCAAGAACACCCGCTAAAGTAATGGCACCAGTACCTTGGATATCATCATTAAATGTTAAGATGTTGTCGTTGTATTTTTTCATGATGTTACGCGCATTTTTGTTTCCAAGGTCTTCCCAGTGAAGCAATGCTTTCGGGAAGAATTTAAGTGCTGCTTTGACATACGCATCAATGAACTCTTCGTATTTTTCACCTTGTACACGTTTGTGGTGGTTCCCGATGTACAATGGATCATTTAATAGTTTTTCATTGTTAGTTCCAACATCTAATACAACTGGAATCACGCGGCTTGGATCAATCCCAGCTGCAGCCGTGTAAACAGCTAATTTACCAATTGCGATGTTGATACCACCAACACCCCAGTCACCAATTCCAAGAATACTCTCAGAGTCAGTTGCTACGATGAGGTCGATGTCGCCTGCTGTTGCATGTAAGTTTTCAAATGCTTTCTCGATGCCGTCAATGTTGTCGATTGAAAGGTAGACACCATGAGGTCTTCTGTATTCATGGCTGTATTCTTGAATCGCTTCACCAACAGTTGGTGTGTAAACAACAGGAAGCATTTCACGAAGCTTGTCCGTTAGAAGCTTATAGAATAATACTTCGTTACGGTTTTGCAAATCACTTAAGTATACGTTTTGACGAAGACGATCTGGCTGAGCTAGAAATTGCTTGTACGCTCTCTCCGCTTGCTGTTCTAAAGTCAGAACAGTTGGAGGAAGTAATCCTTCTAGTCCAAGCTCTTGTCTTTCTTCTTCAGAGAAAGCAACGCCTTTGTTCAACGTTGGAATCGATAATACATCTTTACCTGTCAAAGTGGTTTCGAGGTACCCTTCTTTTGTTTTCTTCACGTTGTTCATCAAAAACTACCCTCTTTCTAAAATATAAATAAAGTGAACTATTAATACAAAGAACGATCAAGGAGAAAAATCCTTAATCAAAAAAATTATGACAAGAAATCGAACTTTTCGTTTAAATGCTTTACACTACAGTTAGTCATTTTATGCCTGCTTATACCAAAACGCAAGCGTTGAAAATTAGATAATTTTTTCGTAGCGTTATTTAATTTATTTAAGTACAAATGATGGGTGTTCAGCCAAAAACTCGAAAAACGAAACACAGCGGCATTTGCTATTTTTTTAATTGTCAAGTGTTGTACCAACATCTAGTTTTGGTACTTCATGGTGATGTCTGCATCGTGCTTCGTATGATTCCTGCGCACCTACTAAAATAATGGGATCATCATAGGATGCGGGTTTACCGTCGATCAAGCGTTGTGTTCTACTCGCTGGGGAGCCGCATACCGAACAAACTGCTTGAAGTTTTGTTACAAGCTCTGCACATGCCATTAAATGCGGAACAACACCAAATGGCTCTCCTCTGAAGTCTTGATCAAGGCCTGCAACAATGACTCGGTAGCCTTTATCAGCCAATTGAGTGACAATATCAATGATTGTCTCATCAAAAAATTGCACCTCATCAATGCCAATGACATCGGTTCGTTCTGATATGTGCGTTATTATGTCTTTTGGTGAGGTTACTGCAATCCCATCGACGGATGAACCGTTATGTGACACAACTGAGCTTGTGCTATACCGGTTATCAATCGCTGGTTTGAATATTTTTACTTCTTGTTTGGCAAAGGTGGCTCTTTTGGCTCTCCGAATCAATTCTTCCGACTTTCCAGAAAACATACTTCCGCAGATGACTTCAAGCCAACCGCTTTGTTTCATCACATACATAAGGTCTTCTCCCCCGTTTTAAAGTTCCATCAATCCACGTAAAAAAACAGGCAAGAACGGATTCCTGCCTGTTTATTGTATCTATTATTACTTAAGACCGTATTTTTTGTTAAAGCGGTCAACACGTCCATCAGCAGAAGCGAATTTTTGACGGCCTGTATAGAAAGGATGGCACTCAGAGCAAATCTCGATGCGTACCTCTTCTTTTACTGATCCAGTTTCAAACTCATTTCCACAAGCGCATTTGACTGTAGCTTTTTTGTAGTTAGGATGAATTCCTGTTTTCATCTACTGTCATCTCCTTCCGCCCTGAATCCAATTCGGAAACAGAGTTAATATCTCAGAATAAATTCTGAAACGCACATGGTAAAATTATAACAGTGTGAGTCTATGATTGCAAATGTATTTTTTCAGGAAGCTATCTTCTTGATGCAGACATATTTGCTTGTTTCCATTCTTGCGTTAAAATATCGAAAAATTCTTGGTTTGTCTTTGTTTTTCTCATTTTGCGCATGAATTTCTCAGCGAAATCAGGTGTATCTGACATTGATTTTCTCATCGCCCATAGACGATCAAGATGTTCTTTAGGCACAAGCAGTTCTTCTTTTCTTGTACCGGAACGACGAATGTCGATGGCTGGGAAAATTCTTCTTTCTGCAAGAGAACGATCTAAATGGAGCTCCATGTTTCCTGTTCCTTTAAACTCTTCATAAATCACATCATCCATACGTGATCCCGTATCAACAAGTGCAGTAGCTAAAATGGTCAAGCTCCCACCTTCTTCGATGTTACGCGCAGCACCAAAGAAGCGTTTTGGACGGTGGAAAGCCGCTGGATCAATACCGCCGGAAAGCGTTCGGCCGCTTGGCGGGATGACAAGGTTGTATGCCCGAGCAAGCCTTGTGATGCTGTCCATTAAGATGATGACATCTTTTTTATGTTCAACTAGACGCATCGCACGCTCTAATACAAGCTCTGCTACTTTAATGTGGTTTTCCGGTACTTCGTCAAAGGTTGAGCTAACGACATCACCTGCAACAGAACGTTCGATATCTGTTACTTCCTCTGGACGTTCGTCAATAAGAAGAACAATCAGTTCTGCCTCTGGATGATTTTCAGAGATGCTGTTGGCAATTTCTTTGAGCAAAATGGTTTTCCCAGCCTTAGGCGGTGCAACAATTAAACCACGTTGCCCAAACCCAACTGGCGCCATCATATCCATAATTCTAGTAGACAGGTGATTAGGCTGTGTTTCAAGAATCATTTGACGATCAGGGAATAGCGGCGTGAGTGCAGGAAAGTGAACACGTTCCTTAGCTGATTCTGGGTCGTCCCCATTTACCGCTTCGACATGAAGGAGGCCATAGTAGCGTTCATTCTCTTTTGGAGGTCGTACCTTTCCAGACACCTTATCACCATTTCTTAAATCAAAGCGTCTGATTTGTGAAGCTGAAATATAAATGTCTTCAGAACTTGGGGAGTAGTTAATTGGTCTTAAGAAACCAAATCCCTCTGACTGAATAATTTCTAGAACCCCTTCCATAAATAAGAGATCCTCTTGCTCAGCATTCGCCTTTAAGATGGCAAAAATTAATTCTTTTTTTGTTAGTTTGCTGTAATAAGAGATTTTGTACTTTTTTGCTAACTCATACAGCTCTTTTAATTTCATATTTTCCAAAGATGAAATCGAAACATCTTTCAATATGGACACCACACTTTTCTAGTCAATGTATTTCATTACAAATGCATGACCATTGTATTTGATTAGCTTTTAATTCCGTTTTTGTTGGAATGACCTCGCTCTCATGGTAACGCTCCCACTCGTTTTATCGTAAAGATAGGAACAATGTGAAATTGAGCTTTGTCAACATAGAGAAGGATAATGAGTATATCGTCATGATGCGGCAGTATTTAAACTTGTTGAAGCTTAAAAGAAGTAAATTCGCAGAAAATTTCGCAGCACTCTTTAGTTTTACCTCATTTGCAGGGAATATTCAACTTTAAAAAGAAAATGATATATATTTGACACCTATATGAAAAGCGGGTAAAGAATACCCGCTTTCAGATTACGGACGAATGACAAGATTCGGTTTTTTCTTTAAACTGTGTCTGCCATCGACGAATCGAACAGTACCTGATTTCGCACGCATGACAACACTATGTGTTGTTCCAACAGAGCCTTTAAATTGAACACCTTTTAATAACTCGCCATCTGTTACACCTGTCGCTGCAAAAATGGCGTCATCGCCTTTCACGAGGTCTTCCATTCTGAGGACTTTTCCAACATCCAGTCCCATTTTCTCACAGCGTCTCAGCTCTTCTTCACTTTGTGGAAGAAGCTTACCGTGGATTTCTCCACCAAGTGCTTTTAACGCAACAGCAGAAAGGACACCTTCAGGCGCTCCACCTGAACCAAATAGAATATCAACACCTGTGTGATCAAATGCTGTATTAATGGCTCCTGCAACGTCACCATCATCGATCAGCTTGATTCTTGCTCCAGCTTCTCTCAGCTCAGCAATGATCTTTTCATGTCGCTCTCTGTTTAAAATTGTCGCAACAACATCTTCAATATCTTTGTTTTTCGCTTTTGCAACAGCACGAAGATTGTCAATGACAGGCGCTTCAATGTCGATGCAGCCTACCGCTTCTGGACCTACTGCGATCTTATCCATGTACATATCAGGTGCATTCAGCAAGTTGCCATGATCTGCAACAGCGATAACAGCTAAAGCATTCCAGCCGCCGCTTGCCACAATATTTGTTCCTTCCAATGGATCAACAGCGACATCCACGCGAGGTCCATATCCGTTTCCAAGCTTTTCCCCAATATAAAGCATTGGCGCTTCGTCCATTTCTCCCTCGCCGATGACCACAGTTCCCTTCATCGGAATCGTATCAAATACATCACGCATGGCACTTGTTGCAGCATCATCCGCTTCGTCTTTTAAACCTCTACCCATCCAACGAGCAGATTTTAATGCAGCTGCTTCTGTCACCCGTACTAGTTCCATCGATAAACTTCTTTCCATTTTTGTCCAAATCTCCTCTCACAGTCAAAGCCTTATGAATTTTGAAGTTCTTCTATTTCTTGGTCATTCAGCTTTTCACGCCAGATGGTTGCACCCAAGCCTTCAAGCTTCTCCTCAAGCATACTATATCCTCTGTCTATATGTTCAAGCCCTGTGATTTCGGTCACACCGTCTGCCATTAACCCTGCAACAACGAGACAAGCACCTGCTCGCAGATCACTTGCTTTGACCTTTGCACCTTGAAGCTGCGTTTGACCTGTAATAATGGCAGATCTTCCTTCCACCTTCATATTAGCACCCATTCGACGCAATTCGTCAATGTGTTTAAAGCGGGCAGAGTAAATGGTATCTGTCACGACACTCGTGCCTTTCGCCTTTGTTAACAAAGCCGTCATCGGCTGTTGAAGATCGGTCGGAAAGCCCGGATACACAAGGGTTTTGATATCGACAGGCTTGAGTCCTTCATTTCTGCCAACGATCAGCATTTGATCGTTGCTTGTTTCAATTGTGAATCCCATCTCTCTAAGTTTCGCCGTAATTGATTCTAAATGAGTTGGGATCACATTATCAAGCACAACTTCATCCCCCATCGCTGCACCTGCAATTAAAAATGTACCTGCTTCTATGCGGTCAGGGATGATGGAATGCCTGCAGCCATGAAGAGATTCCACACCTTCGATCCGAATCACATCCGTCCCCGCACCTTTGATTTTAGCTCCCATGCTTGCAAGCAGTGTCGCTACATCAATAATTTCGGGTTCTTTTGCGGCATTTTCAATCACTGTTTTCCCTTCAGCCAGCACGGCTGCCAGCATGATGTTGATGGTCGCACCTACACTGACAACATCAAGATAAATACGGGCTCCGACTAATTTTTCAGCGCGCAAATAAATCGCACCCTGTTCGTTTGTCACCTCGGCTCCAAGTGCTTCAAAGCCTTTGATATGCTGATCGATCGGTCTAGGTCCTAAGTGACATCCCCCTGGCAATCCAATGACAGCCTGCTTGAATCTACCGAGCATAGCGCCCATTAAATAATAAGATGCCCGTAGTTTCTTCACTTTCCCATTAGGAAGCGGCATACTGATCATGGAAGCAGGATTGACAACCATCTCACCTTTTTCAAACGTGACCTTTCCGCCAATCTCTTCTAACAGATCTCGTAATGTGTCAATATCTGAAATATGCGGAAGGCCTTCAATGGTTACTGGAGAATCAGCGAGAATCGTGGCAGGAATCAGTGCCACAGCACTATTTTTCGCACCACTAATATGTACGGTCCCGCGCAAGGGGTCACCGCCGGCAATGTTTAACTTTTCCATATTTGTCTCCCTTCTTAAAGAAGATCACTGTTGGAGTTATACTGTTTGTGGATGTCGCGCTTTAAAAGGTCTTGTCCAAAATTTAGCCAATATCAAGAGAAAGAATACAGGTTAAACGAAATTTGTCGGAAGAAAAATAATCGAAGCTTTGCGAGGCTGTGATGTTCTCTTCTTTGCACAAAACATTTCTTAGCGTATTTAAGGAAAACTGCGGCAAACGGATGCGTATCCGTCTGCCACAATCACTTATTTATTCCAGTCTGCTAAAAATTGCTCAATGCCTGCATCCGTTAATGGGTGTTTTGTCAGCTGCTTGATGACTTTCAGCGGCATTGTGCCGATATGAGCACCTCTAAGCGCAGCTTCTGTCACATGCTGCGGGTGACGAATGGATGCAGCAATGATTTGTGTATCTAATCCATGAACATCAAAAATGGTTTTCACTTCACTAATGAGATCAAGACCATTTTGGCCAATGTCATCTAAGCGGCCGAGGAATGGAGAGACATACGTCGCACCAGCTCTAGCTGCAAGAAGTGCCTGGTTTGCACTAAAAATCAACGTGACGTTTGTTTTAATCCCAAGGTCTGTTAACGCTTTGACCGCTTTAAGACCGTCTGTTGTCATTGGGATTTTCACTGTAATATTTGGTGCAATAGCAGCAAGCTCTTTTCCTTCTTCGATCATTTCTTCTGCTTTGAGGGAAATGACTTCCGCACTAACTGAACCTGATACCACGTCAGTGATTTCACGAAGGCGATCGTGGAACGATACGTCCTTTTCTTTCGCTACTAAACTAGGGTTTGTTGTCACGCCTGCTAAAATGCCAAGCTCGTGTGCCTCTTTGATGTCTGCGATATTCGCTGTGTCTACGAAAAATAACATAACTGTGCCACTCTCCTATCAATAAATTGTCTGAAATGTAAATTTGATTGCGCTTTCTCAAGATATGGAGAAAACCGCCTGTGACTCAGGCGGCTTTCGGTTCTCATCAAATTATGCTTGGTTAGAAGAACCAAATTCACGCATTTTGCCGATAACAGTCGCTTTAATTGCGTCACGAGCTGGTCCAAGATATTTACGTGGATCATACTCTTCTGTTTTTGCAGCAAGTGTTTCGCGAACTGCTTTCGCAGAAGCAATTTGGTTTTCAGTGTTTACATTGATTTTTGCTGTACCAAGTGAAATCGCACGCTTGATGTCAGCAGTTGGGATACCTGTTCCGCCGTGAAGAACAAGTGGAAGTCCAGTTGTTTTACCGATTTCTTCCATTTCGGCAAAACCAAGGTTTGGTTCACCTTTGTATGGACCATGAACTGAACCTAGTGCAGGCGCAAGGCAGTCAATACCAGTACGTTCTACAAGCTCTTGGCACTCTTTTGGATCAGCATAAATAACGCCCTCAGCGATGACGTCGTCTTCTTGTCCACCAACAGTTCCAAGCTCAGCTTCTACAGATACACCGTGGAAATGTGCAAGCTCAACCACTTTTGCAGTTGTCGCTACGTTCTCATCAAATGGATGGTGAGAAGCATCAATCATCACAGAAGTAAATCCTGCATGAATGGCTTTTGCACAAGATTCAAAACTTGAACCGTGATCTAAATGAATCGCAACAGGAACTGTTACATTATATTCTTCGATTAACGCTTTTACCATTGCGACAACTGTTTTGAAGCCGCCCATGTAGCGTCCTGCTCCTTCAGATACTCCTAAGATAACTGGAGATTTCTCTTCTTCAGCAGCTTGTAAAATCGCTTGCGTGAATTCTAAGTTATTTAAGTTAAACTGTCCAACAGCGTAACCTTTTTCCTTTGCGTCTTTCAACATTTCTGTCATTGAAACTAAAGGCATGATGAAAAATCCTCCCTATGTAGCTAATTTGCTTACTAAAAAAAGCTCTCCACCCTAGCATGACCAGAATTTCTCGCCATATGTAAACTTTCAAAGTCAGATCGCTTTCTTCTTCTTATCTAGAATACCAATTATTCGACAAATCGGCAACAGAATGACTTGATTCAATCATTTCCATCTAGCCATTTGTTTCGAGCGGCAAGTATTCTTTCACTGCATCACGGATTTCATCAATATCAAATGGTTTAGCAAAATGCGTTAATGCACCGAGCTCTTTAGACTCTTGAATCATATCTAGTTCGCCATAAGCTGTCATAATGATCACGCGGATGTCTTCATCAATTAATTTCATGCGTTTTAAAATCTCAATGCCATCCATTCCGGGAATCTTCATATCAAGCAGGACGAGATTTGGTCTATGGTTTTTCACAATATCTAATGCCTGTAGTCCGTTAGCGGCTTGAAAGGTTTGATAGCCTTCTTTATGAAACACTTCATTCAGCAATATTCTAATACCGTACTGATCATCGACAATTAAAATTTTCTCATTCATCTGTTACACCCCATTGCTTTCATTTTTCGCCATAAAAAGAGCTGTTGTTAAATAATTCTGTTTGATTTTCACATTTCCTTTAATTATAATAGTTTACTTTACGACATTTTCTGAGCATTTTTCCTAATATTCTCTTTATATTCTATTATAAAATGATCTGACAGAAGGAGGAAATGAGTCTTGTTAAAAATTTTCACTACCCAATTATCAGGTATTTTTTCACGTATTGGAGATAAGCAGGCCGAAGCGATCGAAGACGGTGCACGCCTTCTTGCTCAGGCCGTTGTCAGTGGACATGCCGTGTATTTTCATGGCAAGAATGAACTGGCGGCTGTAGCCTTAGAGGCATCTGAGAGCAAGGAGCCGTTTCCGGGTGCGAAGGTTCTGCCGCTGGATCAAAAGGAGCGCAGCTTACTTCATCCAAGTGACAGGGTGCTTTTATTTTATTCAGATCCAGAAGATCAAGAGATTCAATCCCTTGTCAAAGAGCTGCACGAACAAGGTACACCTATTGTCGGGGTCGGTCCTGCACAAAAGGAGACATCATTCATTGAAGAGCATTGTGATGTCCACATTGATTTTCAGCTCAAAAAACCACTTGTGCCTGCTGAAGATGGAACAAGGTTCGGCTATCCTGCATTGATGACCTGCTTATATGTCTACCATGCTCTATCGTTTACTGTGAAAGAAATCGTTGAGGAATATGAATAAAAAAACTGCCGAGAAGATGATATTCTCGGCAGTTTTTTGTTTTATTTTGATTCAGATGCCTGTAGTGAAGCACCAACGAAATCTCTAAATAACGGCTGTGGTCTTGTCGGTCTTGAAATGAATTCTGGGTGGAACTGAGAAGCAAGGAACCATGGGTGATCCTTCAGTTCAATGATTTCAACAAGGCGTCCGTCTGGGCTTGTACCAGAGAAGACAAAACCTGCTGCTTCCATTTGCTGTCTGAATTCGTTATTAAACTCATAGCGATGACGGTGGCGTTCGTACACGACTTCGTCATTGTATGCAGCAAATGCTTTTGAGTCTTCGTTTAGTTTACAAGGGTATAGGCCGAGGCGAAGTGTTCCACCTAAGTCATCAACATCCTTCTGTTCTGGAAGAAGGTCGATGATTGGGAATGCTGTTTCCGGATCAATTTCAGCGGAATGTGCTCCCTCTAAACCTAGTACGTTTCTCGCATATTCGATAGATGCGACTTGCATACCTAAACAAATTCCGAAGAATGGTACTTTGTTTTCGCGCGCATATTGTGTTGCAATGATTTTCCCTTCTACTCCGCGGTCTCCGAAGCCTCCAGGAACAATAATGCCGTCTACATCTTGAGCGAAATCAGCCATATTTTCTGCTGTGACTTCTTCTGCGTTGATCCATTTGATTTGAACATCCGCATCAAATGCATAGCCCGCATGACGAAGTGATTCAACGACAGAAATGTATGCATCTTGCAGCTCAACATATTTCCCTACAAGACCAATTGTGACTTGTTTTGAAAGGTTTTGCACTTTATCAACAAGCGCCGTCCACTCCGTCATGTCCGCATCTTGACAGTCAAGCTTCATGTGCTCACATACAAGCTTGTCTAATCCTTGTTTTTGTAAATCAAGCGGAATCGAATAAAGGGTATCCGCATCCTGACATTCGATGACTGCTTTCGTATCAATATCACAGAATAGCGCAATTTTGTCCTTCATGTCTTGTGCCAATGGCATTTCAGTTCTGACCACAATGACGTTTGGCTGAATACCTAGACTACGAAGTTCTTTTACACTATGCTGTGTTGGTTTTGTTTTCAGTTCGCCTGCAGCACGGATGTAAGGAACAAGGGTACAATGAATGTACATCACGTTTTCACGGCCGATGTCACTCTTCATTTGACGAATCGCTTCTAGGAATGGAAGGGATTCGATATCTCCAACTGTTCCACCGATTTCTGTAATGACCACATCTGCACCCGTTTCTTTCCCTGCACGGTACACACGGTCTTTGATTTCATTTGTAATATGGGGAATAACCTGTACGGTTCCACCTAAATAGTCGCCGCGGCGCTCTTTTTTCAGGACTGTAGAATAGATTTTACCAGTTGTGACGTTGCTGTATTTATTCAAGTTAATATCAATGAAGCGCTCGTAGTGACCTAAGTCAAGATCTGTTTCAGCACCGTCGTCTGTGACAAATACCTCACCGTGCTGGTATGGACTCATTGTCCCTGGGTCTACGTTGATATATGGATCAAACTTTTGAATGGTGACATCCATCCCTCTATTTTTCAGAAGGCGGCCTAACGATGCAGCCGTGATCCCTTTTCCAAGTGAGGAAACAACTCCTCCTGTTACAAAAATATACTTTGTCATTTCGTATGCTCCTCTCTTTTTTACCCTTGCATGACTAGACATGCACAGCTTCATCCTTTTAGAGTGTATCCCTAAATCTCTTGAAAAATAAGAAAGCTCCCTTTCAAATAAATGAAAGGGAGCGTAAATGAACGTATCTTTACGTACTCTTTTTTAGAGAGCCCAAAATACATACTACATAGTTCGCTCTGGAAAGTCAAGACGGTTTTGTCCTGTTTTCAGGACCGGTTTGTGAGGGTTATTTGTCTTCCTCATCATCGTCTAAATCGTCTTCATCAATTTCCGTTAAGCCGTCATCATCTTCATCATCATCTTCGTCAAACTCTTCTATCTCTTCATCGATTTCTTCATCGTCTAGGTCAAGGTCCTCGTCGTCTTCAACAAGATCAAGATCTTCTTCAAGCTCGTCGATTTCTTCTTCCTCTTCAATATCATCGAAGTCTTCTTCAACGACAGCAGCTTTTGTTTTTTTCTTTTTCGCTTTTGTTTTCACAGCTGGCTGAACTTCTTCTTCGATTTGATCAACTGGATACCAGCTGCGAAGTCCCCATCTCTGATCACCTAACGAAATAAAGCGGCCATCTATATTTAAGTCTGTATAAAATTGAGCAAGTCGATCATCAAGATCAGATTTTTGTATCCCTTGCAAACGGACCATTTCATCTATTAACTCGGAAAACGTAATCGGCGTTTTGCTGTCTCTGAAAATTTCATAAGCAAGTTCAACTAAAGACATTTGTTTGAGCTGTTCCTGTGAGTATTCTTTCAAACTCAAGGTCAGACACTCCCTTTCTATTACATGTATGTATCCATTTATCAGTGAAATAATAAGTATTTATACCTTATTCTTACGACAAACCATACCTCTCATTATAAACAAATTAGGGGAGTTTATGCCACCTTTATTGATGTTAATTTTTGATTTTTTCACAAGAGGAGCCTCTAGCGGTCAATCATTTGTGCCGAATTGGCACAATTCATGTGTGAAGCACACGTTTTGCATGCTTTTTTGTCTTCTCTTTTGATGAATACAAAGCCATTTACTCTTCTTAAAAAAGGGTATTTATTCCTTCACAAAATGTTCACTTACGACGAATTGAAACAGAAATCTATAATAAAAAGACTAATTTTGAGGGGTTGATCGAATTGCCAATGACAAAAAAAGAAGATATACAATTTGGTGTCTTGATGTGTTTTTGTATGTTTTCAGTGATGTTCTTTTATAACCTATTTCTAAATGGACGGCTTGGACATATGACATGGTTAGAAGGTGTGCTCACCTATGTGATCGGTTTTGCCATCACGTTGTTGATTGAGATGTGTATTGTTGGGCCTTCAGCAAAAAAAGCAGCCAACCGTTTTGCCCCAAAAGGCAAGAAAATCTATTTTATTCTCACTCTTTCTATCTTTATCGTGTTTGGGATGGTGTGTCTCATGTCTTTATGCGGATATGTCGTTCAAAGTATCAGCACAGGATTTCAAACACAATCGATTCTATCTGATTACTTAACGATTTTCGGTCATAATGTCATGTTGGCGTTCCCTTTGCAGATGTTGATTATGGGACCGCTTGTCCGTTTTGTTTTTTTCAAATGGGTGAAATTAAAACAGACAGCAGCGGTTTAGTCGAATGGATATGTTACACCTGGATATTCTGAATGAGTGAAAAAACCAAAGGTACGGTGAATAAAGTGCCCGCAGACACGAGTACAATGAGTTTTCTGCGGCTGTTTTCTTTTTCTTCCTTCCTTTTTGGAGACTTTGAAAGCTCTGTGGAGACCATAATCCATATGATCATCGTGACGATTCCTAAAATGCCAATAAATGTTGTGTTCATCATGATAACCTCCATTTTGGTTCTTTTCCCAATTTTACCATAGTGATCAGGTGATATGAGATCATATTGGAGAGATTTCACATTTCACACAAAAACAGACCACCTCATATCAGGTGGTCTTTACTTGGTTTCTACATATCTAGCAGTTTCCGTGAGATGACTAGCCGCTGGATTTCTTGTGTACCTTCATAGATTTGAGTGATTTTCGCATCACGCATGTATCGTTCGACTGGGTAATCCTTTGTATAGCCGTATCCGCCGAAGATTTGTACGGCTTCTGTCGTCACCTTCATGGCTGTATCACCGGCAAAGAGCTTGGACATAGCTGATTCTTTCCCATACGGAAGCCCTTTCGTTTCAAGCCATGCTGCCTGATAGGTGAGCAGTCTTGAGGCCTCAATTGCCGTTGCCATATCCGCTAACTTAAAAGCAATGCCTTGCTGCTGAATGATTGGTTTGCCGAATTGTTTGCGCTCCTTTGCGTAATTGACTGCTGCATCTAGAGCACCTTGAGCAATGCCAACAGCTTGTGCGGCAATACCGTTTCTGCCGCCGTCAAGTGTCATCATCGCTATCTTAAAACCTTCGCCTTCTTGACCAAGCCGGTTCCTTTCGGGTATACGACAGTCTTCAAAGATGATTTCTGTCGTTGGCGATGAGCGGATGCCCAGTTTGCTTTCTTTTTTGCCGATTGAGAAGCCTTGCGTTTCTTTTTCTACTATAAAAGCGGTTGTATTACGGGATGAAGGATCTTGGTCGGTAACGGCAAACACAATATAATAATCCGCAATGCCTCCATTGGTAATAAAAATCTTTGCCCCGTTCAAGACGTATTCATTCCCTGCTTTTACTGCTGTTGTTTTCATTCCGCCGGCATCTGAACCAGAGCCGCTCTCGGTCAGTGCGTATGCGCCGATCTTCTGTCCTTCTGCAAGCGGCTTTAAATACGTCTCCTTTTGCTCATCTGTTCCGAATGTATAGATTGGCCATGAGGCGAGTGATGTGTGAGCAGATAGGGTGACGCCTGTTGAGGCGCACACTCGTGAGAGCTCTTCAACCGCTATGACATAGGCCAAATAATCACTACCAATCCCCCCATTTTCTTCTGGCCAAGGGATTCCCGTTAAACCAAGCTCCGCCATTTGACGAAAAATAGCGGGATCATACGATTCTGTTTCATCTCGCTCTGCTGCTGTTGGCTCCACTTCATTTTTCGCAAAGTCTCTCACCATTTTTTGTATCATTTCGTGTTCGTCACTTAATTGGAACTGCATCATGAGCCACCTCACTTCATATTAGCTGTTTACAAATAACCAGCCTTTGTATTTCACTTGTTCCTTCATAAATCTCACAAATTTTCGCATCACGAAAGTACCGCTCTGCTCGGTATTGCTTCGTGTAACCGGCTAGACCAAGCAAATGGATGACTTCAGTACTAATATCAACCGCTGTTTTAGATGCAAATAACTTCGCCATCGACGCTTCCTTCGTGACAGGGCGATTGGCCTCTTTATAAGAAGCCGCTTGATAGACAAGAAGTTTTGCCGCTTCCAGCTTGGTGCCCAGATCGCCCAACCGAATGGTCGTTTCAAGGCCAGCTGGATGCTGCTTTAAATACGTGACCGCCTCAGCTAATGCGGCTTCTGCAATACCAAGGCTTTGAGCCGCAATGCCAATTCTCCCCGCATTTAAGCTAGACATGGCAATCCGAAAGCCTTCTCCTTCTGCGCCGAGCAGCTGTTTTTTTGGAATTCGAACACCGTCAAAATGAAGTGTGACTGTTTTTGATCCATGCAGGCCCATCTTCTTCTCATCTTTTCCGATCGTAAATCCTGGTGTCCCCTTCTCCACAATGAATGCTGATATATTTTTCTTAGCAGAAGCAGGGTCTGTCACGGCAAATACAAGATAGACTTCTGCTTCACCGCCGCTTGTGATAAAAATTTTCGTTCCATTTAACACATAGTGATCGTCTGCCTGCTCTGCTTTCAACTGAATACTAGAGGCATCTGATCCTGCCTTCGGTTCAGTTAGACAAAAGGCGCCCAGCTTCTGCCCGGACGCAAGCTTGGGAACGTAGGATTCTTTTTGTTCAGTCGTTCCAAACGCCAAAATCGGCATCGTCACAACGGATGTATGAACGGATACAATGACACCGATGGTTGCACTTACTTTGGAAAATTCATGAATCGCCATGATATAGGTTGTGAAATCTGCCCCTAATCCGTGATACTTATCTGGGATCGGAATGCCTAAAAAGCCTTGCCGACCCATTTCAGCTAAAAGCGTTTTCGGGAACACGCCCTGTTCCATCGCTTCTATTTCAGGGAATACATGCTGGCGTGCAAATTCTGCTACTCGTTTTCTCCAAAGACGTTGTTTTTCTGTCAGCAACACATCCATCTTGACTCCCCCTATGAGTGGTCGTGGTAAGTGTAAAAACCTCTCTTTGTCTTTTTGCCCAGCCAGCCTGCGTTCACGTATTTTTTCAAAAGAGGACAAGGTCGATATTTGCTATCTCCAAGACCCTCGTGAAGGGTATTCATAATAAATAAACAAGTATCGAGCCCGATGAGGTCGGCGAGACGAAGCGGGCCCATTGGATGGTTCATTCCAAGCGTCATGATGCCGTCAATACTTTCTACATCTGCCACGCCTTCATAAAGGGTATAAATGGCTTCATTGATCATCGGCATTAAAATGCGATTTGACACAAACCCAGGGAAGTCTTCCACTTCTATTGGGGTTTTGTCTAATGTCTTCGCGGTGTCAAAAACAAATTGGTACGTGGCATCATCCGTTTGTAGCGCACGGATTACTTCCACAAGTTTCATCACGGGAACTGGATTCATAAAATGCATGCCGATCACTTTCTCAGGCCGTTTCGTCACGGCTGCTAATTCTGTGATCGACAAGGAAGACGTATTTGTCGCAAATATCGTGTCATCAGGTGCAAATTGATCGAGGGTTTCAAAGATTTGTTTTTTGATCTTCATTTGTTCAGATGCGGCTTCAATCACTAAATGCGTCTGCTGTACATCCTTTAAATCTGTTGAAACAGCCAGTCGCTGTGTAATATCACGGACTGCCTGATGTGCCAGCTTTCCTTTTTCTGCTCGTTTCGTCAGTTGTTTGGTCATAGAGGAAATGGCTCGATGAATCTGCTCCTCTTCCGTATCATGGAGCAGGACGGTATAACCTGACTGTGCAAATACTTGGGCAATACCCGAGCCCATTTGCCCAGCCCCAACGACCATGACGGTTTCTTCTATACTCATGACAATGAACGCCTCCCTTTTAATCCACCTTGATCATGATCGCATCACCTTGACCCCCGCCGCTGCAAATCGCCGCAATGCCGATCCCGCCGCCTCTTTGTCTGAGTGCATGGATCAAGGTCAATATAATACGTGTCCCGCTTGCTCCAATCGGGTGACCAATCGCGACTGCCCCTCCGTTCACATTCATTTTCCGACGATCCAGTCTAAGAATTTTTTCGCATGCCAATGCAACCGCTGAAAAAGCCTCATTGATTTCAAACAAATCGATATCCTCTACTCGCTTCCCTGTTTTCTTTAACACTTTTTCGATGGCATAAGCTGGTGTTTTCGGAAAATCCTTTGCCTCTACTGCTACTTGCGCATGCCCAAGCACAACTGCCAGAGGTTTTTCACCTTGCTGCATGGCGTATGTGTCTTTCATTAATAGAAGCGCACTTGCACCATCATTGACACCCGGTGCATTGCCAGCGGTAATTGTACCTGCCTGATCGAAAACGGGCATCAGTTTTGACAAACGTTCATATGACGTATCACGCCGCGGGGCTTCATCTTCTGAAATCAGCTGATCTCCTTTTTTATTCTTGACGGTAACGGGGATGATCTCATTTTTTAAAAAGCCATTTTTTTGCGCCTCAATGGCTCGTTCATGACTTCTTAACGCCCAAAGGTCTTGTTCTTCTCGTGTAATGCCAAGCTCTTTCGCCGCCATGCTTCCATACTCACCCATATGAACACCTGTAAACGAACAGGTTAATCCATCTAAAATCATGGCATCTTGTACAGCACCATCTCCCATTTTGTAACCCCATCGTGCTTTTTTCAGAAGATAAGGAGCATGAGACATGGATTCCATGCCGCCTGCCACGATCACATTGGCATCTCCCGCTCGAATGATTTGATCGGCTGTCGTGACACTGCGCATTCCTGAAGCACAGACTTTGTTGATGGTTTGCGTCGGAACCGACCAAGGGAGACCTGCCTGTCTAGCTGCCTGTCTTGAAGGAATTTGACCTTGTCCTCCTTGAAGGACACTGCCCATGATGACTTCATCCACTTCATGAACATTTGAGGCTCTTTCCAGCGCAGCTTTTATCGTCATCCCGCCTAATTCTGCAGCAGTCAAACGACTGAAAGTTCCACCTATTTTTCCAAATGGTGTTCTCGCTCCAGATACAATGACCGTCGTGCTCATTTCTTTCCCCTCCTATTTGTTACCGCTTACATAAATGCTAGACAGTTCATAAAATATCGGTGTCCACTGGCCGATGAACAGTCGATCCATCGGCCTGACACCTTTATGAAGCCTGCGTTCTCGTTTCGCCAAACACTGATTTTTCAAGAAGTTCTGCGACATCAAATGTGCCGACCTGCTCTTCTACTTCCTTCGCTTTCGTCCCATCCCCAAGCATGGTTAAACAATATGGGCACCCTGAGCTGATGATGGACGGCTGTACCTGTAAGGCCTGCTCCGTCCTCGCTGTGTTAATTCGAGTACCTGTCTCTTCTTCCATCCACATTAAGCCGCCGCCGGCACCACAGCACATCCCTGATTCACGATTCCGTTCCATTTCTTTCAGTGTCACACCAGGAATGGCTTTTAAAATATCTCTTGGCGGATCATAGACCTCGTTATATCTGCCTAGGTAGCAAGAATCGTGGAAAGTAATGACCTCATTCACTTCATGAATAGGTGTTAATTTCCCCTCTTTTACTAGCTCTGCCAGTAATTCTGTATGATGATACACCTCTGCCTCAAGTCCAAAGTCTGGGTATTCGTTTTTAAATAAATTGTAAGCATGCGGATCGATCGTGACGATTTTGGTTACGTCATTTTTTTGGAATTCTTCGATGTTTTTTGCAGCAAGCTCTTGGAACAAAAATTCATTCCCAAGTCTTCTCGGTGTATCACCTGAGTTTTTCTCTTTATTGCCTAGGATGGCAAAAGAAACCCCTGCTTCATTGAGCAGTTTTGCAAAGGCAAGAGCAATCTTTTGGCTTCTATTGTCATATGCACCCATCGATCCAACCCAGAATAAATAGTCGAAGGTTTGATCTGCTTTTTTCAGTTCTTTCACTGTCGGTACGTGCACATCTTCTCTTAGATCACGCCAGTTTTCTCTTTCTTTTCGATTCAATCCCCATGGGTTCCCTTGTCGCTCGATGCTTGTCATCGCACGCTGTGCATCTGCATCCATTTTTCCTTCTGTCAGCACTAAGTATCTGCGCATATCAATGATTTTGTCGACGTGTTCGTTCATGACAGGACACTGATCTTCACAGTTTCGGCATGTCGTGCATGCCCAGATTTCTTCTTCTGTAATGACCTCACCAATGAGAGAAGGATGGTACATTGCGCTCGCCGCAGATTCTTCCGCTCCAGCTCCCCTTGCCTGTAATGCCAGCTGATTTCCTGTCGTCTGTTTGAAAGCAAGCTGCGGAACCCACGGTGTCTTTGAAGTAATGGCAGCCCCTTTATTTGTTAAATGATCTCTTAATCGTAAAATCAAATCCATTGGAGACAGCATTTTCCCCGTCCCTGTCGCCGGGCACATATTCGTACAGCGCCCGCACTCCACACAAGCGTAAAGATCGATCAGCTGAGATTGACGGAAATCTTCAATTTTCCCAACGCCGAACGTTTCTTGTGTCTCATCTTCAAAATCAATTTTTTGCAGTTTGCCTGGCGGGTCCAATCTGCTGACAAATACGTTGACCGGGCCAGCGATGAGATGGGCGTGCTTAGACTGCGGGACGTACACTAAGAACGTCAGTAAAATAAGAAGATGCACCCACCATGCGACATAGAACACAATTGTTGCCGCAAGTGGTGACAGCCAGCCCAGCAAGAAAGCAATGCCGGAAGCAATTGGCTCAGTTGCTGATAGTGAGTGCCCATGCCAAATGATGTTCATTCCGTTTCCCAGTAATACGGTCAGCATCAATCCGCCAATAAACAAAAGGACAAGCCCTGACTTAAAGCCCCTTTTTAAACGGACTAACTTCTCGACATATCTTCTATGGAATGCCCAAACCACCGCCACTAAAATGAGAAGTGTGACTACCTCTTGGAAGAACGTAAAGACACCGTAAAGCGGACCTAATGGTAGCCCGCTGTCTGGAACAAGTCCCTTCATAATAAAATCAAGGGCTCCGAACTGCACTAAAATAAATCCATAGAAAAACAGCACATGAATGATGCCGCTCTTCTTGTCCTTCAGCAGTTTCTTTTGTCCAAACACATTCACCCAAACACGTTCTAAGCGTTTTTTCATGTCTTTCTGAAATTCTTCTTTTTTGCCAAGACGAATATACGCGGCTCGTGTTCGAATGAGATAAATAAACAAATACACAGCGTAAGCGGTCACTGCCGCAAATGCAATCAAGTTAACAATTAAAAGGCTATTCATCTTGCTCCCCCTTTCATTCCCCAAGACCCACTTTGTTCCGTTTCCATGTTGTACCTCTATCATAAATAATGAATGAGTATTCAGTCAATATTTTTTGCCCATTTGGGTACACTATCGTCATATGTAAAAAAGGAGGAACCTTCATGATCGCATGGATCATTCTACTCGTCGTCTTCGTCATTGTTCTACTCGTCAGGCTAGATCTTTATATAGGGAGAAAATATTTTTCTACCCATGCTTTTGAACGGTCTTTTGACCAAACAAGCGGCGATGCAGTTTTTTATCATGATGGCGAACCACTGTTTGATCAGCTGCTTACGGATATACAGCAAGCCTCTTCTTCTATTCATATGATGTTCTTTATTGTAAAGAACGACAAGATTGGGCAAAGGATTCTGCAAGCACTTAAAGCGAAAGCAGAACAAGGTGTTTCGGTTTTTTTGCTCACTGATCGGTTAGGCTCCTATCCATTTGATCAAACATCCATTCAGATGCTCGAAAAAAGCGGCATTCAATTTTACTTTTTAAACAAACCACGTTTTCCTTTTTTCATTTATCGCTTGAACATGAGAAATCACCGGAAGATCACGGTGATCGATGGGAAGATCGGCTACATTGGCGGGTTTAATATCGGCGATGAATATGTAGGGAAAAACGGCAGGTTTGGCATTTGGAAAGACTATCACCTGCGCATGACAGGACAGGTTGTCGCAGACCTCCAGCACGTGTTTCTGAATGATTTGTACCGGTCATCTGGTATTCACCAGCTGCAATACGAGGTTTTTCCTACACTGGAACCGGGAACATTACAGTGCACTACACGTGCGACGGCAGGTTTTTCTTTAGAAGCCTTATTTCTTCACGATATTCAACAGGCGAAAAAGCAAATCACCATCTGCACGCCCTATTTTATTCCATCCGCTCCTCTTCTAAGCGCCCTTCTTGACGCACGGAAGCGAGGCGTGACTGTCGACATCATCATCCCAATGAAGGCAGATCACCCGCTTGTGAAAGAAGCTGGATTTCATTATTTGAAAGATCTGATCGCTGCCGGATGTCTTGTGTATCGTTTTTATAAAGGGTTTTATCATGCGAAAGCCATTCTCATCGATCATAGCCGTTGTATGATCAGTACAGCGAACTTTGATAAACGAAGTTTGTTTTTCAACGAAGAAGTGGATGTGGCCATTGATGATCCCGCCTTCACCGCACATGTAGAGGAAAAGATTCGTGAACACATGGAAGTGTCAGAACTGATGACTGAAGAAAAATACAAACAACGCCCACTTCTCATGCGTCCAATTGAGTGGATAGGCGCCCTGTTCTCGTATTTTTTATAAAGGAGTTGACCTATGCGTTATCGATTTGGTTATGTATCCAACGCCGTCACTTTATGGGAAGCTTCACCTGCCAAGTCGCTGACCTTTGCAAGATACAGTAAGCTCTCAAAGGAAGAGAGGACAGAGGCTCTATTGCGAACGACGAAAGCCAACCTCGTCAATACATTAAGAACGCTTTATTTTGCGATTGCCCATGATATTCCGCTTTACCGTTTTTCAAGCTCGATTGTCCCGCTCGCCACCCATCCTGAGGTGCGGTGGGACTTTGTGACACCCTTTCGCAAAGAATTTCTAGAGATTGGTCAACTCGTAAAGCGGCACGGATTACGAGTGAGCTTTCACCCCAATCAATTTACTTTGTTCACAAGTCCAAAACCATCCATTACAGAAAACGCCGTCATTGATATGACCTATCATTATGAAATGCTTGAGGCCATGGAGCTTGAAAAGGAAGGCTATATGAACATTCATGTCGGAGGTGCATATGGCGACAAGGCATCTGCTTTACAGCGTTTTGATGAAAATATAAAGCAGCTTCCTGCACATATCAAGGCGAGAATGACGCTTGAAAATGATGACAAAACCTATACGTCATTAGAAACGCTTGATGTTTGTGAAAAGCATGGCATCCCGTTTGTATTTGATTACCACCATCACATTGCAAACAAAGATGATGATGCGGCACTTGATGACATTTTGCCAAGAGTGTTTGACACGTGGGCAAACACTGGCATACCGCCTAAAATCCACTTATCCTCACCAAAATCAGAAAAGGCGGTACGAAGCCATGCGGATGGAGTGGAGATGTCCTTTGTATTGCCACTTTTTCAAGCTTTAAAGTCGTATGGTCGTGATGTGGATTTTATGATTGAGGCAAAGAAAAAGGATCAGGCCTTGCTCCGCCTTGTTGAAGAACTGTCCGCGATCAGAGGCAATCGGCGGACGGGCGGAGGCACCATTGAGTGGAAATCGTAGAGAAAGGTTTACCTCTGTCACAACGGGGGTAACAAAGCTATTGTGAGAAAGTATTTAACAGGAGGATATGAAGATGTCACAAATCTATTCAATCCGAATTGCTGCGAAAGCATTGAATTTACATAAGCTTATTTCTCTATACGAAAAGTGCCAACACGCTCAGCATCGTTTATATGTATATTCTAAAAAAACAATGTGCAACATTAAGAACATCGTAGAGCTAGAAACCTTTAGGCTTACTCATTTAGAATCAGACTATTTAATCGTGGTAGAAGGAAAAGAGGCACAAGACCTTCTTCAGCCGTTTGAAAAAGAGAATGCTTCATAAAGAAAGGCAGCCTTAGGCTGACAAAGGGATAAAATGAACCTTATTTTATCCCTTTGTCTTCTTTTCAGCGTAGTTGAAAACCTTTGCAGTCTAGGAAGGACGAGTACCGGCGCAGAGCGAATGTCACATTCGTGAGTACCGGCACGCAGGACTGACACCGAATGCGAGGGTTTGTCTACACGCTGAGGCAGCCTTAGGGCTGCTCTTTTTCTTATATCCATGCTTCTGTCAGCCAAACCTCACCTGACGATGCATTCATTTTTACCTGTGTACCGATTGGCATCGTGAGCATCGGGTGCGTATGAGCACTGTCAAATTCCGCAATGAGCGGCCTCTTTGTATCTCCCAGTACTTCAAGTAAAAGATCGTGCGGCCTTTTGCCCGTTCCTTCATCATCAAACAGCTCATGTTTCCCTAAGAGGATACCAGATACCCGTTCAAACACACCATTTATCTTTAGCAGAGAGAAGTTCTTTTCGACGGTGGAGGCTGTTTTCATACAATCTTCAATGAGAAGGATATCGCCTTTTTGGATTTGAGGCATGAATTCACTTCCCCATATGCCATACATGGCATTTAGGTTCCCGCCGATCAGTCTGCCTTCTGCCTGCCCTTCAATGACGCACATCCAATCGTTTGGACGTTTTTCTTTTTCTCGTATTTTCTCTTCCCAATTGATCCGTTCGTCCGTCCAGAAGGGCGGCTTTTTCACCTGATATGGGATGGGCTGCGGATGAATGAGAATGTCCTCGAAAGATTGATATGTATGATTGACAAATGGTTCAAACTCTCCAAAAGACGGCACAAGTGCAGGCCCGTAAAAAACAGGCAGACCCGTTTTTTCATAAACCGCTAAAAGAATCGCCGTCGCATCTGAATAACCAATCATGATTTTCGGATACTTCTTCAGCAGCTCAAAATCGAGATAAGGCAGCAAACTATTCGAGTTCGTCCCCCCAATCATCGACATGATACAGGACAAATCTTCTCTCGCCATCAGCTCATTCAGCTCAGCTGCTCGTTCTTGAATCGTTCCCGAACGATAGTGATCCTCTTTCCCTGTTAATGATCCTGGTACCACAATGAACCCTTTTTGTTCAAGCCATTCCTTCGCCCGCTCATACCTAAGAGGCGAGGTGGCAGATGCTGGACTTGAGGGAGAATAAATACCTATTTTATCGCCCTTCTGTAAATGCCGAAGCCCCTTCATTCCATCAGATCCTTCCTACACGAGTTTTTACTATCCTAGCAAAAAAAGCCCTTTTTCAAAAGGGCCTCGATTTAAAAATAAAGTACACTTCAATTTAACAGCTTAAACAGGCCAAATATGATGACAGTAAAACTGATGACCAGCGTCGCAAATATCTCAATACGAAAAAGAGCCCAGCTTAATAACTGGACTCATTCAATCACTTCTCTTCAATGACCAAACTGCGCTTCGTGCAGTCTGCTATAGACGCCGCCCATTTGGATTAAATCTTGATGGCGGCCTTGTTCTTCAATGCCTTCCTCTGTCACGACGATGATTCGGTCTGCATGTTTAATTGTCGCAAGGCGGTGTGCAATGACGAGTGTCGTCCGGCCGACTGCCAGTTCGCTTAGTGCGTCTTGGATTGCTTTTTCTGTTTCTGTATCAAGTGCTGACGTCGCTTCATCCAAAATAAGAATAGACGGGTTTTTCAAAAACATCCGTGCAATTGACAAGCGTTGCTTTTGACCGCCGGATAGCTTAACGCCGCGTTCACCAATGACCGTATTCAACCCTTCTGGGAAACGCTGAACGAGCTCCTCTAAATGAGCACGTCGCACCGCCTCCCAAATGTCTGCATCACTCGCTTCTAGGTTGCCGTACGCAATATTCTCACGAATGGTGCCTGAGAATAAAAAGACATCCTGCTGCACAATGCCAATCTGCTGTCTTAAAGAGGACAGGGTCATCGATTTTGTGCTCACACCATCAATGGTGATGTCTCCTTCGTCCACATCATAAAAACGAGGCAGCAGACTGCAAATGGTCGATTTCCCCGCTCCTGATGGCCCGACAAACGCAACAGTTTCCCCTTGTTTGATCTTTAAGTTGATATCCTTCAATACATGACTGTGCTCATCGTAGCCAAATGTCACGTTTCGATACTCAATTTCACCTTTCAAGCCGTAAAGATCACGTGCTCCTTCTGTATCCTTCACATCTGGCTCTGTTTCAAGCAAATCGACATAGCTTTTAAAACCGGCAATGCCTTTTGGATACATTTCAATCACCGTGTTGATCTTATCAATGGGTCTGAATAACACATTTGTGATCAAGACAAAGGCGATAAATCCGCCTGCCGTTAATTGACCTTGAAGAACAAACCATGTACCTGCCAGAAGGACAAACAGCGTCACAAGCCTTGTGAGAATATAGCTGATTGATCCGTTAACCGACATAATTTTATAGGAAAGAAGTTTCGCTTTTCGAAAGCGGTTGTTATTTTCAGCAAAACGCTTTTTCTCAAAATGTTCATTTGCAAAGGCTTGAACAAGACGAATACCACCAATATTATTTTCAACCCTTGCATGAAAATCTCCAATGTCATTGTTGAGTTGTGTAATCGCCTGTGTCATTTTTTTATTAAAATGAAGGGCTAACCAGATGATGACTGGCATAATCAAGAAGGTTAAAATGGCAAGCTGCCAGTTAATCATGAGCATGACGGCAAAGGCGCCAAGAATGGTCATAATCGCAATAAACAAATCCTCAGGTCCGTGATGCGCCACCTCACCAATGTACATGAGGTCATTGGTCATTCGAGACATAAGCTTACCCGTTTTGTTGTTATCAAAGAACTTAAATGAGAGACGCTGAAAATGATCAAATAGCTTTTTTCTCATATCTGTTTCAATATTGATGCCAAGCATGTGCCCCCAATACGACACGATAAATTGCATCACTGAGCTGAGTGCGTAAATGACAAACAGCGCAAGTGCGGTCCAGGCAATGACCGTCCAGTTCCCTGTTGGTAATAATGTATCAATGAAGTAGTTCACGATCAGCGGGAAACCTAGTTCCATGAGTCCGACGGCCACAGCACAAAAGAAATCTAAAAAGAACAGACCACGATAGGGCCTGTAATAGGCAAAAAAGCGTTTTAGCATATGTAAAAGAACCTCACTTCCTCTATAATTGATAATCATTTTCAATTATAGAGGAATCATTATCGAATTACTAGATCAGGAAATGATTTCTTTCCCTGGAAACCCTCACAATACACCTGAAAACAATCGTGCAAACGATTCCTTTAAACGTTCCTTTAAGCCCCTTTTATAAAAATGAACTGGCCCCATTTGCTCACATTCTTTCATATCTTCCTCATAATGAGCCATCAATTGCTCGATCGGTTTCTTTGCCGCTGTAAAGACATTGACCTCAAAATTGAGTTGGAAGCTTCTCATATCAACATTGGCCGTTCCGACAGAGGCAAGTTCTCCATCTGCAATCATGACCTTTTGATGCATGAACCCTTTTTGATAGTGATACACCTTGATGCCCTCTTTCAAAAGCTCAGAAAAATAAGATCGTGTGGCGTATTGCGTGAGAAATCCATCATTAATCTCAGGCACCATCACACGCACATCCACCCCTCTTGTCGCCGCAATTTTTAACGCTGTGCGAATGGATTCATTTGGGACAAAATAAGGCGTCGCAATCCAAACAAATTGCTGTGCATTCGAAATGAGTGCGTCATATAAATCACTCATACTTTCCTTCATATCAGGTCCAGTCGGCACGACCTGAATGACATCTTCTCCTGTCACAGGATGCGGGGTGTGATACTTCGGATCATCAATTAACACTTCATCTGATACATACTCCCAGTCCAGCATAAATATGGAGTGAAGTGTCTGAACGGCTTCACCCTTTAACATCGTATGCGTATCACGCCAAAAGCCGATGTTTTCATCGCGTCCTACATATTCCTTCCCGACATTGAGCCCGCCAACAAATCCTGTTTCTCCATCAATAATCACGATTTTTCGGTGATTTCGGAAATTGAATTTTTGATTAAAGAATCCGTATTTTAATGGCAGAAAAGGAGCGACTTTTATCCCTGCCTGCTTCAATCGTTTAATATCTTTTCGTGAGAAGCGAATGCTGCCAGCCGCATCATAGATGAAGCGGACCTCTACTCCTTCTTTCACTTTTTCAATCAGGATCTCCATCATCCGGTGACCGAGGAAATCAGATTTGAACATGTAATATTCTATATGGATGAACGTTTTTGCCTTTTTTAATTCTTCAAAAATACGTGGAAAGGTTTCCTCTCCATTCTTTAAAATCTCCATATCACTATTTGTATTTACATGCATCCCTGTCGCTTTTTCTGTGTAATGAAAAAAAGCACGCTGATTATCGGTTAAACGCGTCTCATCCGGCTTACTCTCAAGCTCTGATATTCTGCGTAATTTTTCTCGGTTATACATTCTCTTTGATTTAAACAAATGTCCTTTGACATAAAGCTGCCCCGAGAACAAATAAAACATATAGCCGATGATCGGGAAAAAGATCAGTACATACATCCATAACAGCGTGTGCTGTGATGTCCGGTTCTCTAGCATAAGCGAAATAATACTAAATAAAATGATGGCGATATAACTAGATGCGTAAAGCTGAAAACCCCACGCTGGAACCGGCCACCAAAACACCACATATGCCCCAAATATCATGAAATATAAAAATAGAAATTCCAGTCTCCTCTTTTTCACATTCTCCGCCCTCATTCTGTCTTTTTCTTTTCCATACCCTTTGCACAGCTCGTCTGAAACGCACGGTTTGCTGCTTTCTTTTAGCTTTTACAGACTGGAGCGTTTTGATCCGATATAATGGAAAATATGTGAAGGAAAGGACGAATGACTTATGCGTACACCATCTGCTTTAAAAAAGGGAAGCCACATTCGGGTAATTGCTCCAAGCCGAAGTGCCAGCATTTTATCAGAAGAAGGAATAGCTCAGGCGAAAAAACGTTTAGAGGCATTAGGGTTCACTGTTTCTTTTGGACAACACGTGTTTGAATGTGATCTGCATTCCTCTTCTTCTATTGAACACCGTTTATCTGATCTACATGAGGCATTCTCAAATGATGAAGTCGACGGCATTTTGACAGCAATCGGCGGCTTTAACTGCAATGAGCTTTTGCCTTATATAGATTATGATTTGATTCGTCAACACCCAAAAGTTCTTTGCGGCTACAGTGATATTACCGCACTTGCAAACGCCATTACCGCCAAATGTGACATGGTTACGTACTCAGGTCCTCATTTCTCCAGTTTCCAAATGGAACAAGGACAAGAGGAGCAGACAGCCATGTTTCAAGCGTGCGTGATGAGCAGCGAGCCATTTGATGTCACCCCTTCTACAAAGTGGAGTGATGATGCGTGGTATCTTGATCAAGTAAATAGGCAGTTTCATCCGACAACATGGGGGATTTATCAGGAAGGAACAGCTGAAGGCACCTTGTATGGCGGAAATCTTTGTACACTGAACTTACTGCAAGGGACACCCTTTATGCCTCGCATCAAGGATGCCATCTTATTTGTAGAAGATGATGACTTGGTCTTTCCTGAAATGTTCGCCAGAGACCTTGCCTCGCTCTTGCAGCATGCCGAATCCATTAAAGGGTTAATCATCGGACGTTTTCAAAAGAAATCCAAGATGACAGAGGAACATTTGAGGTTCATCCTAGATAAGCACCCAATGCTTCAACACATTCCAGTGATTTACGATGTCGATATCGGACATACACAGCCGGTCTTCACCTTGCCGATTGGCGGGAGTTCCGAGCTCTCCTGCGACGGCGGACAAATCCAATGGCGTGTTCATGCATAAATAAAACCTAAAAAGCACCCTCATATGCGGGTGCTTTTTCTATGCCATCATTTCTTTTTAAAATTTTTTTTAAAAAAGTGATCCAACCCTTCATCCCCTTCGTTAAGTAGATGTAAAAAGAAAAGAGAGGAGGCAAAAACATGTTCTCTGATGTACTTAGCCAATTATTCGATTCTATCTCTAACATTATTAATACACTTGGATAATTCCATTAACGCACACATACTACATGCTTGCCGAAGGGAGGATACAAACTATGTTTTCTGATGTACTTAGCCAATTATTTGATTCTATTTCTAACATTATTAACACACTTGGGTAATTCCTATGACACGCACATACTACATGCTTTCTGAAAGGAGGATACGCTCTATGTTCTCTGATGTACTTAGTCAATTATTCGATTCTATTTCTAACATTATTAATACGCTTGGTTAATGTTCAAAACCCGCTATCTCTCGAGAATAGCGGGTTTTTTATATAAAGAAGCCCCGCTCATAAAATAGAGCGGGGCTTTCCTTCATTCCACTACATCTTCTCTGGCGCAGATACGCCGATAAGTTTTAATGCATTCGCAAGCGTGATTTGTGTTGCTTTCATCAGCGATAGACGTGCTGTTGTTTTTGTTTCATTTTCAACATCAATGACCTTTTCGGCATTGTAGAAGCTGTGAAGGGCTGATGCTAGATCATAGATATAGTTTGTAACGCGGTGCGGAATACGTTTTTCTGCTGCTTCTGCTACAACTTCTGGGAAGCTGCCGATGATTTTCAGAAGATCGTATTCTTTATCCGACTGAATGTGAGAGAAATCTGCTTTTTCAAGGTTTGGCTCGTAGCCTTTTTCTTCCCCTTGACGAAGCATGCTGCAAATTCTCGCATGTGCATATTGTGCATAGTACACAGGGTTTTCGTTAGACGTAGAAATCGCTAAGTCTAGGTCAAAGTCCATATGTGTCGCCGCACTTCTCATCGCAAAGAAATAACGAGTAGCATCTAAGCCCACTTCTTCAATCAAGTCACGCATTGTGACGGCTTTACCTGTACGTTTACTCATCTTCATCTTTTCACCGTTTTTGTAAAGGTGAACGAGTTGAATGATTTCGACCTCCAGTTTGTCCGCTGGATATCCGAGTGCTTGGATCGCCGCTTTCATTCGAGGAATGTAGCCGTGATGGTCGGCCCCCCAAATGTTGATGAGCTGGTCAAAACCTCTGTCTAATTTGTCTTTATGATATGCGATATCTGGAAGCAAGTACGTAAAGCTGCCATCTTTTTTAATCAGGACACGGTCCTTGTCATCACCAAAATCAGTTGAACGTAACCATGTTGCGCCGTCTTCTTCAAAGACATAGCCTTTAGCGCGAAGTGTTTCTAGCGCTGGTTCGATTTTTCCGTTTTCATATAAAGACGTTTCAGAATACCACACATCAAATGGGACACGGAAATTCTCTAGGTCGACACGTAGTTTTTCTAGTTCATATTTTAAACCGTACTCACGGAAAAATTTCATACGCTCTTCTTCTGATTCATGCACGAAACGGTCACCAAATTCATCCGCAAGTTTCTGCCCGATGCCTTTGATGTCTTCTCCTCTGTACCCGTCCTCTGGCATTTCTTTTTCAAGACCGAGCGCCTCAAAGTAACGTACTTCTACAGATAGAGCAAGGTTATTGATCTGATTGCCTGCATCGTTGATATAGTATTCACGGCTCACGTCGAAGCCTGCTTTATCAAGGATGTTGCAAAGAGAATCTCCTACAGCTGCGCCGCGGGCATGTCCAAGGTGAAGGTCACCTGTTGGGTTGGCTGAGACGAATTCGACTTGTACTTTTTGACCGCCGCCTGTATTCGTTTCGCCATAAGCCTCTTTTGCCTCAAGAACAGCTGGAATAAGCTTTGTTAAATATTGATTGTTCATATAAAAGTTGATGAATCCTGGACCTGCGATGTCCAGTTTTTCAATTGACGCTTTGCCTTTGTCAAATGCATTCACAATGTCCTCGGCGATTTGACGAGGTGCTTTTTTCGCAATGCGGGCAAGCTGCATCGCCATATTGGTGGAATAATCACCGTGAGTTTTGTCTTTTGGCACTTCCAAAAGAACATCCGGCACCTGGCTTTCATCAGCAAGTCCTGCTTTGACGACTGCCGCTATGATTTCTTCTTTTAACGCATCTTTGACCTGTTCTGCGATATTCATGAACGTAAATCCTCCTTATATGAAATCGATAATGTATGTAAATGCTTTTGATCTTCACCTGTCAGCATATCGTACGTAATGTGTAGAAGCCCATTGTCCACATCAAGATCAATACCATGTGTGTGCACATCGAGCTGAAGTGTGCCAAATGGCATCGTGTAATGTGTCACGGTCGTTTCTCCAGTGAGAAAGCGCTGCTTCATTTGAATTGCACCTGATCTCATGACAAAAATTTCTTTTTCACTTATTTTGACAACAGTTTTTACTTGACCCATTTCATGTTCTTCATGGTAAGTGAGATACGTTTTGTCATTCTTCTCTTGATACGTTCCAGTTGTTCGGAATTCGATCGTTTCAGCCGGTTCCGTCTCTGGTTTCATCACTGACTTTACATGAATTGAAATTTGGTTTTGTGTCATTTTGCACTTCCTTTGCTAAGACCCGTTTAACTAAAATAGTATACCATAATCCCGATTGCCTATCATCCCATCATTTCTCATCTTCGTGTGGATGAAACCCCCTTTTTGATCTTCACATGTCTCTTTAGAAAAAAAGAAAAATGAAGCTCACGCCTATCACGAGTCCAGTCTTGAGCCCTGCGCTTTTTCGATTAATGAGATAAAACAGTGCTTGGATACCTGAACTTGCCAAAAATGCCTGAAAGAAATCAAATGGGAGAAGATACCCTTGCTTATAAACAAATAGCATCAACAGCGCTATGCCAGTGAGATAGAAAAAGCCTCGATCCTGAAACAGATGAACCATCTCATCCTTTGCCTCTTTTTTCGAGGTGAACGTGGGCGGACTCGCTGCAAGCTCTCTTTTCAGCGTAAGAAAGCCTGCCGCTAACACACATAAAGTGAGTAATACCATCAATACAGAAGAAAACACGACCTGCCTCCTTTATCATGTCACCAATGTAAAAAAAGAGCTTGTCCATATGAGATGACAAGCTCCTCTATCAATGTTATTTCACAAAACCAAGCAGCATTTCACGTAAAAGTTTGCTTGCTGTATTCGCCGTTTGATCGGAATGATCATATACAGGCGCTACCTCTACAAGGTCTGCACCAACGACATGCACATCAGAACCAGCAATGGCATGAATAGATGCCAGCAGTTCTTTTGACGTAATACCGCCAGCATCTACCGTTCCTGTACCAGGTGCATGAGCTGGGTCAAGTACATCAATGTCAATCGTCACATAAACTGGACGGCCTTTCAGCTTTGGCAATACTTGCTTCAATGGCTCCAGCACTTCAAATTTAGAAATGTGCATGCCTGCTTCTTTTGCCCATTCAAATTCTTCTTTCATCCCTGAACGGATGCCGAAAGAGTATACATTTTCAGGTCCAATAAGTCCTGCAACTTTACGAATCGGTGTCGAATGTGAAAGCGGCTCACCCTCATATTCCTCACGAAGATCGGTATGTGCGTCCATATGGATGATTGCCAAATCAGGGTATTTCTTATACATCGCACGGAAAACCGGCCAAGACACAAGATGCTCGCCGCCCATTCCTAATGGAAACTTCCCTTTTTCTAAAATGCTGTCGACATACTCTTCAATTAAATCTAAGCTTTTCTGTGCATTGCCAAATGGAAGCGGGATGTCGCCAGCATCAAAGAATGGCACCTCGTGCAGTTCACGATCTAAATAAGGACTGTATTCCTCTAATCCAATGGATACTTCACGAATACGGTTCGGGCCAAAACGTGAGCCGGGACGGTAACTGACGGTCCAATCCATCGGCATCCCGTATAAAATGACTTTCGCATCTTCCCATGTCGGATGACTTCCAATAAACACTTTTCCTGAGTAAGCCTCGTCGAATCTCATACAAGATTCCTCCTTTTACGCTTCAAAAAATGCGCAAACGGTCATTTGCGCATTTCCACTTCGCTTGATTTATTTGATTAAGTCGCTCACAAATTTCGGCAGAACGAATGCCGCTTTGTGCAATTCTTTTGTGTAATATTTCGTATCGATATCAAAGAAGCGGCTGTCTTCTACAGCAAGTGGATCATACTTCTTAGAACCGATAGTAAATGTCCAAAGACCGCTTGGATATGTTGGGATATTCGCTGTATATAACTTGGTAATCGGGAAAATTTCTTTTACATCACGCTGTACATTTGTAATTAACTCAGGTGTGAACCAAGGGTTGTCCGTTTGTGCAACGAAAATACCGTCTTCTTTGAGTGCTTTTGAGATTCCTGCATAGAAACCTTTAGAGAACAGGTTTACAGCTGGTCCAACTGGCTCAGTTGAGTCAACCATGATCACGTCATATTCGTTGTCGGCTTCCGCAATGTGCATAAAGCCGTCTCCGACTTTCACCTCTACACGAGGATCGTCTAGTTTCCCAGCAATTGAAGGAAGGAACTTCTTCGAGTATTCAATGACCTTGCCATCAATATCAACAAGTGTCGCTTTTTTCACACTTGGATGCTTCAGGATTTCACGAATAACACCGCCGTCTCCTCCGCCTACGACAAGAACATTTTCCGGGTTTGGATGAGTGAAAAGAGGAACATGTGCCACCATTTCGTGGTATACAAACTCATCTTTCTCTGATGTCATCACCATACCGTCTAAAAACAGCATATTGCCAAACTCTTCTGTTTCCACCATTTCTAAATGCTGAAAATCTGTTTGTTCTGTGTGAAGGGTTTTGTTCACCTTCAATGTAATGCCAAAATTCTTCGTTTGCTTCTCTGTATACCAAAGTTCGCTCATTGTTCATCTTCCTCTCATCCAATAATAAACAAACATCTATTGTTAGCGCCTTTTATCGGCTATGACTATATCGATTGTCCAAGAAAAAAGTATAGTGGATTCATATCAAATTGTAAAGAACCGCATGAGATAACTTCATTTTTAAAGCACACCCTTGCAGTCGCCTGTTTAAAACGGTTTTCTTTGTCCCATACTGATAAAAAACCGTCAAAATGGGGGCTTTGCATGGACACAATCATGAGTAATAAAAAAATCCGCATGACCGTGAAAACGATTCGGGCCTGTTTTTTTATCGGCTTGCTCGCTTTTCTATTTGCTGGCACAGTCTTTTTGACGATTCTTTTACTAGCTAAGTGGCAAGGCGCTCCCTCTGTTCAAGTTCCCCAATCCACGACCATTTATGCAGCCGATGGGTCTAAACTTGGCGAATCGAGCTTTGGAGAAAAGAGATACTGGGTTCCGTTAAAGGACATGTCCCCTCATATACAGCAAGCAGTGGTCGCGATTGAGGATAAAACCTTTTATCAGCATCACGGCTTTGATGTGAAACGAATGGCAGGTGCTGCGGTGGCAGATATTCGTGCAATGGCAAAAGTACAAGGCGCCAGCACGATCACCCAGCAATACGCACGAAATTTATATTTAGATCATGATAAAACATGGAAGCGGAAGTGGAATGAAGCCTTTTACACCATCCGCTTAGAACAAAACTATACAAAAGATGAGATATTGGAAGGATACTTGAACACCATTTATTATGGCCACGGCGCATACGGTGTGGAAGCGGCATCCCGCCTTTACTTTGGGAAAAAAGCGAAGAACTTAACTTTAGCTGAGTCTGCCTTGCTTGCCGGTATTCCAAAGGGTCCTTCTCTCTACTCCCCTTATGTGAATGAGGAGAAAGCCAGCGCAAGAAAGAATATGATTCTGAGGCAAATGCAAGAGGATGGCATGATTACGAAAAAAGCGGCTGCTGATGCCAGCAAGGAAAAGCTGTCATATCGCCCGCTCAAACAAAAGCAGCTGCAAGCAAAGCAGGCCCCGTATTTTTATGATGATGTGATTCGCGAACTGAAACAAACACTGGGCTTAACCGAGGAACAAATTGAAACGTATGGTCTTCATATCGAAACGACATTACAACCTGAATTACAAAAAATCGCTGAAAAGACTTTAACCAACATCATGGATTCTGAATCAGGTATCCAAATTGGCTTTACCGCCATTCATCCCCAGACAGGTCATGTGCTTGCCCTCATAGGCGGGAGAGATTACGAGAAAAGCCCATTCAATCGTGTCACACAAGCGAAAAGACAGCCCGGTTCAACAATGAAACCGCTTCTCTATTACATGGCCTTACAAAATGGGTTTACACCAGCAACCGTGATGCGCAGTGAAGAAACTGTTTTTGAACTGGATGATCAAGGAAGCGGCGCCGCTTATTCACCAAGCAACTATCACGGCTATTATGCCAATGACGGCATTACGATGCTTCAGGCTTTGGCTCTATCTGATAACATTTATGCGGTCAAAACCCATCTATTTTTAGGAATGGAACAGCTTGTACGTGCAGGTAAAACGTTCGGGATTCACGAAAAACTAGATCAAGTGCCTTCACTTGCGCTAGGTACTTCACCTGTCAAACCAATCGAAATGACCAATGCTTACGCGATGCTGGTCAATGGAGGAAAACGCGTCAAGCCAACCTTTATTACGAAAGTAACGGACGCAAAGGGCAACGTACTCTTTGAGGAGAAACAAAAACGAGAGCAAGTACTAGATGAAAAAGCAGCATTTGTCACCACTGACATGATGTCAGGGATGTTCAATCATCAATTAAATGGCTATACCAGTGTCACAGGTCGTACCATTTCAAAAGATCTTACCAGAACGTATGGAGGGAAATCGGGGACGACAGGCGCTGACAGCTGGATGATCGGCTTCTCTCCCCAGCTCGTCACAGGTGTGTGGACCGGCTACGATAAAGGACGCACCATTGACTCGGTCAAAGAAACCGCCTATGCGAAAAAGATATGGGCTTCCTTTATGGAATCAGCCCTCTCGAATCAGCCAGCCTCCTCCTTCATGCCGCCAGACGGTGTAAAAGGCGTATATATCAATCCAAAAACCGGTGATCTCGCAGGCCCAGGATGCGAATCAAAGGTATTTACCTATTTTATAGAAGGAACGGAGCCGACCGGTGTCTGCTATGGTGCTGAGAACAAAGCTTCTGAGCAAAACAAAGCTCAGGATCAACAGCCTAAGAAATGGTGGGAAAAGTGGCTGAAACGTTAAAAATGGACATGAAAAACCCCGAGATCTGCATCTCGGGATTCTCCATGTCCTAGCTTTAACACCAGTTTACTGAAAAAACGCTTGGAATTGGTATCCATTCATCATTCTTCACAAAAATTTCACAATTACTCAGGAACAGCCAATCCTTCTTTTAATTCATCTGTAGATGCTTCCCATAACGCTTCATTGTGACTCTTCAAGAAATCAGCGAGCACCTTTTTCGATACATCATCCATATGACTGACAACGATTTTACGCTTCATGGATTTATCCATTAAATTCACATGCTCAGGAAGCGACTTATATCCTCTGCGGATCGAGCGGTCAACTGTCATTTCACAAGCTGTGACTCCTGCATAATATGGCCCCTCTTCTCTGCGGTCAATCGTCACCCATACGAGCCAATACGGTTTTCCGTTAGGCACCTCTTCTTTGGTTTTTAAAAATTTAATTCCTTTTTCGACGGCACTTCTTGCATGCATCGCACCAATATCAATGACGGCTTCCTTTTCCTCCACATCAATGATCACCGGCGAGATATTATCAAGGCTGAGGGCACCTGCCCCAAAACCTCCATGTCCATCCGTTGCATCTGTTTTTTTAATGATATTAAAACCAATTGGTTTCTTCTTTTTACCTTCCATTCATTAAACCTCCTAAAGCAGCGGCTTCAAAATAAGATTAAACCAGTATATGATTTGATCCCGCATTCCGATCAATGGAACAAAAACAAACTGACCTAGCGGTGTGATGACGAAGATGAGGAAAATGATGATTCCATACTGTTCAAACTGCGTCATCTTCGCACGGATGCCGGGACTGACAACATCCTCAATAATACGATATCCGTCCAGCGGCGGAATCGGTAATAAGTTAAATAGGAACAAAATCACGTTCAAGTTAATAAAGATTTGGAAGAAATAATCAACCCCCGGCTCAAAGCGCATGAGCGACTCCCCGCCAAATTTCTGAAGAAGCGCATACACACAAAAGCCCAAAAATGCCAAAACCAAATTGCTTAAAGGTCCTGCGATCGACACACATATCCCTGCGAGACGTGGGTTTTTGAAATGGTACCGATTCACAGGTACAGGCCTCGCCCAGCCAAACCCAGCCACAAAGATCAAGATCGTCCCGAAAATATCAAGGTGCTTCAATGGATTGAGCGTCAGTCTCCCTTGATTTTTAGCTGTCGGATCTCCAAAACGATACGCAACATATGCATGCGCCAGCTCGTGCATCGTAAAAGCCACAACAAGCGTAATGGCGACATATGGAATCAGTTCTAATGGATAAACAAGAAATTGGTCCAAAGGCATGAATCCCTCTTTCTTTCTATACAATGATTTACTTCATTCAGTATACTATAAGAAGTCCCTTAAACTAAAGGGAAGCGTAGCACTACAGGAAAAAGGAGGTTGCCATCATGCCGATTATCACCGTTCAAATGCTTGAAGGAAGAACAGATGAGCAGAAAAGAGCTCTTGTGGAGAAAGTCACAGATGCCGTTGTTGAAACAACAGGCGCAGGTGCAGAGAAAGTCTCTGTCATTATTGAAGAAATGAAAAAAGAACATTATGCTGTAGCAGGAAAGCGAATGAGCGACCTGTAAGCATATAAAAAGGACAAACACTTTTTCGGTGTTTGTCCTTTTTTTCTTACCTTATCTGTACCAAGCTTTATTACGGTTCACCTGATTTTTATGAGCCGCATCGAAGAAATCGACAGTGTAAGAATAATCATAATTCATTAAGCAGACAATTCCGCTTCCTTGAGGATCATGCGGTAAGCCAAAGTTATGGCCGTATTCATGCGTAGCCGCTTTTGCTGTATTCGCTGTTCCTTGGTCAAGGTTAACGGCGAATGCACTTCCGCTTGGTGCACTATTGTAGACATAAGCGATTCCGCCAGCATCAAAGTTTGGATTTGCTGTAAATCCTGTGACAAAATCGTATCCTCTGCCATCAAAGCTGCGCTGAAGGTTAGACAAAATTTGTGATGCATTTGATCCTGAAGACGTCCAAGACCCTACGGCTTGTACGACAAAGTCCACATCATGATCACGGTTAAATGTCACATCCGCTTGCTCAATGATGCTGACAATGCGTGTCTGCCAATCACTATATTTCGCACGATACTGCGCATCAGCTACTGCATAGACGGTCACTTTCTGACTGCCTGTACTAGCTTTTGTTGAAATCGAATCTCCTGTATTTGCTTTAAAGGTTCTAGACCCTACCTGTTTACCAGACTCATCTAAAATCTTTGTTGTCACATCTCTTTCAATAGGAGGTGCCTTCGTCAAATCTTTAAAATCGTTTGCCTTTGGCAACCCTTCACTAATATGTGTTTCAAACGGCGCATGACCATGATCATGCCCATGACCTGCACTTGCAACTGGTGCAGAAGCTGAACTTACCCCCGGTAACAAACTACCTACCAATAAAAATGACAAAAAGACTGAACGCTTTTTCATTCCTATCCCTCCTTTGTTTTTCACAAGGTTATATATTCACTGAAAATTCACCATTTTCCTTCTATTCAGTCAAAAACAGGGAATTGGATATACAGGAAGAAAGTCGAAACATGTCATTTTCACTAATTTTTCGGATATTTTGACACACATTTTATCAAAAAGCAGAACTTTTGATCCGGGACATTCGCTTAGTAAACATCCATCTTTTTCTAAAGTGCTGTTATAGACCCAGCCACACCATATAAAGAAGCAAAAATTGATATTAGAAAAGATAAATTCAGACTTTACTGATACGAATTATACTTCTTTGCGATTCTCCCTTATGATGAAGAACATAAAACAATGCTATTTCAAAACAGAAGGGACGATCCACATGTCTGAAAAAAAGCACATACAATTTGGATTGATGTTACATGGTCCAGGAGGTCATATGAATGCATGGAAGGATGAATCCGTTCCAGCAGATGCAAGTGTGAACATTGATTATTATCAAGCAATGACAAAAAAGGCTGAAGCAGCGGGTTTCCGTTTTGTCTTTGTCGCAGATGGCTTATATATTCATGAACATTCAATTCCTCATTTCTTGAACCGATTTGAACCATTAACCATCTTATCCGCTCTTGCTGCGGTCACCAAACAGATTGGACTTGTGGGCACTGTATCCACTTCCTACAGTGAGCCCTTTACCATTGCCCGGCAATTTGCATCCCTAGATAAATTAAGTAAGGGGCGGGCCGGATGGAATGTTGTGACTTCTCCACTTGAAGGCTCTGCTGAAAACCACATCATTCGTCCGCATCCTAGCCATTCACTTCGGTATGAAATTGCAGAAGAATACCTAAAAGTAGTGAACGGCCTTTGGAGCTCATGGGAAGAAGATGCTTTTTTAAGGGATCGATCAACAGGGGTTTTCTTCGATCGGGATAAACTGCACACATTAAACCATCATGGCAAACACTTTTCTGTCAAAGGTCCTTTGAATATCGAACGATCTGAACAAGGGCAACCGGTGATTTTCCAGGCAGGTGCGTCAGAGGCAGGAAAGGATCTAGCCGCAAAAGAAGCGGACGCAGTATTTACGAATGCAGACTCACTTGAGAAAGCGAAAGCATATTACCGCGACGTGAAAAATAGAGCCGCAGCGCTGGGCAGAAATCCATCTGACATCAAAATTTTCCCCGGTATCCACCCGATTACAGGGAGAACAGTCGAAGAAGCAGAAGAAAAATATGAAGCCATTCAACATCTGGTCTCTATTGAAGAAGCCCTTCACTACCTGGGCAGGTTCTTTGACCACTTGGACTTCAGTCAATTTCCACTTGATGAGCCATTTCCTGATATCGGTGATGCCGGTTCAAACAGCTTTCAATCCACAACTGAATCGATTAAAAAAATGGCGAAAGAACAAAGCTTGACCTTAAGAGAAGTCGCTCTACGAGTAACCACTCCCAAAAGTGCTTTTTTCGGTACTTATGAACAAGTGGCAGACCAACTGATCCAATGGATCGAAGAAGATGCCGCAGATGGATTTATTTTTGGCGCGCCTATTCTAGCAAGCGGTTTATCTGAATGGACGGAGCATGTCATCCCGATTTTAGTAGAAAGAGGATATTACAGCCCAAATTATCCAGCTCATACCCTTCGTGAAAATTTGGGTCTGCCTATCAAGAAGAATCAGTTTCTTAAACAAACAGTGAAATAAACATGAAAAGAGGGGTTAGCTCAAAGGCTACCCCTCTTTTCATGTTGGTTGATGCAGTCGATTTTCGATGAGATCAATGAATTGAAGTACGGCTCTTCCTGGCGAATCATTTGTTTTCCTCAATAGACCAACTGGCGGGGAAACATGAATGCCCTTTATGTCTAATACCTTGGTGCCTGGAAGAGTAAAGGAATGAGCAGTTCGTGTAAAAAGAGAGACACCTAATCCAGCCTGAACATAATGTTTATGGGACATGCTGCTCGTAATCTCCAACTTATTGTAATTGGTCCCAATGACATCGACGATTTGTTGTTCGATTTGAATACGGATGGGGCAATTGTGTGGCGTGAATAAAATGGTCTCATCCTTTAAATCTGTCACCTCCACTACCCCTTTTTCCGCTAATCGATGGGAAGACGGGACGAGCAGCACGATATCATCTTGAAAAAGAGGCTTATAGCTATTCTCCATCGAAGCTTCTGGTGCTCCGCAAATCGCAAAATCAATCTCATCATGCGAAAGTAAGGAACTCAACGTATTCGCATCCGCTACTTGCACAGAAAATTCTACATTCGGAAACCTTTCCTTGAATTCTGCAATAAGGGCAGGAAATTCTAAGCTGGCAGTGGGCTCAGAAACACCGATGCGAATGAACCCCGCAATGCCCACTTCTAAATCTTGGAGTGTTTTCGTCAATTTCTCATATTCATTGAGTAAAGAATTGGCTCTTTCATAAAAAAGCTGTCCTGATGCTGTTAACTTTAAGGTCTTCCCTCTTTCTAGAAGCTTCTCTCCAATTTCCTCTTCTAAATGTTTGATGTGCAAAGTGATGGTTGGCTGAGAATAATTCAGCGCTTCTGCTGCTTTTAAAAAATTTCCGTATTTCACGATCGTGGCAAAGGTGCGTATCGCTCGAATCTCCATGAAAACCCCTCTTCTCCCTGTATTTTAAATATCTGAATCGTGTATTTATGATTACTAATTATACTTTTCTATTGGTTTGCCTTATTATAATTTATATTATCAACTATTCCAAGTTGTTTAGAAGGAATTATCAGAAATGGAGGAGACGAATTGGCAAAAGTAACGATTATAGCAGGCGGGCATTCTGTCCAATCTCGGTTAACCGGTGTCCTGCAGCAGATCCATCATCGTTTGGCGTTACATGGGATTGATGTTCATGTCATTCAAGTCCACCAACTTCCTAGCGGCGCCTTAATAGGAGCAGATTTTTCAAACGAAGACATTGTCAAAGCCATTGAACTTGTGAATGAGAGCGACGGTGTCATTGTGTTAACACCTGTCTACAAAGCGTCTTTTTCCGGTATTTTAAAAACTTTTTTAGATCTACTTCCCCAGAAAGCATTACAAGATAAACCCGTCCTTCCTTGTGTTTTAGGAGGAACATACGGGCATTTGCTCGTCATTGAATATGCACTTAAACCGATCATTCATCAACTCGGTGCAACCGTCGTTCAATCTGGCGTGTATGTTGTGGATCAACAGGTCACAAAGCAGGATTCAGATAGCTATGTGCTTGATCCAGATGCCACAGACAGATTAAACCTCGCACTATCTCAATATCAAAGTCTAATAGGAGGAACAGCCAATGTCGCTCACCCTTAGTATTCTTGATCAAAGCCTCGTCAGTGAAAACGAGAAAGCAGAGACCGGTATTCAGCATACTGTCAGATTGGCTGAAGCAGCAGATCAGCTTGGTTATCACAGGTTTTGGGTGTCTGAACATCACAATAATTCTCAAGTGGCAGGTTCATCCCCTGAAGCCCTCGCTGGTTATCTTTTAGCAAAAACGAACCATTTGCGAATTGGGTCTGGTGGTGTCATGCTTCAGCATTACAGTCCGTTTAAGGTGGCTGAAACATTTCATGTACTGGCATCTCTAGCGCCTGGCAGAGTCGATTTAGGCGTTGGGAAAGCACCGGGAGGGTTGAACCTCTCGACACAAGCGCTTCAGGAAGATTATCAAGCGTCACGGAAAGACTTTTCTCAAAAATTAGTGGATCTCAAAACGTATCTAACTGAAGAAGCAAATGAATTAAATGCTCAGCCAATTCCTAGCGTATCACCCGACATGTTCCTTCTAGGCGGCAGTATTGAGAGCGCGGAATTTGCAGCAAAACTTGGGATATCCTTTGTGTTTGCCTATTTTATTAACGGGGATGACGCATTATTAAAAGAAGCAAGAGAGACTTTTCAAAAATTCAAGACACAGAACACGCACCAGCAATTTCTTCTCGCCATCACCGTATCTGTAGCGGAAGACCACAAACAAGCCCTCTCGTACATCAAGCAAAAGGAAACAGTAAAGGTCTCCTTTTCCGATGGAAGAAAGCTTAATGTGACGTCACTAGAAGATGCAGAAAAGCTGGTGAAAGGAACAAAAAAAGAACACTACAACATTCACGTTCAAAAAACCGGTTATACCGCTGGCACAAAAGAAACCGTTCATCGCCGGCTGACTGAACTAGCCGAGACATATGATATCAACGAGTTCATTGTGCTATCTCCGATTGTAGACATTGAGGCAAGAATAGCGTCTATCACATTATTAAAAGAAGCATTTGATCATGAACTAACAGCCAAAAACCAAATAAACCAAGAGGTGAGCGTCTAATGTCAAATAATCAAAAAGTCATTTTATGGAGCAAAAATGGATGCAGCTATTGTCAGGACATTCAGTCCTATTTCAACGAGCAGCACATTACTTATTCAACCATTGATGTAACAGAGCATGATCATTACAGAAATATTTTAGAAGAAAAATATGGCGTCCGTTATGTGCCAGTAGTAGAAATCAGCCGTGATCCCCACGTGTATCAAGCATTGCTGAATCCAGATATCGATACTTTACGAAAAGCGTTGAGCTGACATTACACACTACCCTTTTGATTGGAGGTTTGTCATGAGTCGAGATATTTTTCGCATCGCTACCGAAGAAGATGCACCGGCTTTTCTAGAATTGCTGTCCAGTGCATTTAAACCGCTTGGAGAAATGGGCATTGATTGGCCATCCACGAACGCCACACTTGAAATGGTCACAGAAAACATCAAACAATCCGTTGCTGTTGTGTTAGAACGAGACGGGCGGCTCATATCAACCATCACCATACGTTTTCCCTGGGAGAGTACTCAACCGGTCTCAGGCTATCCATTTGTTTGGTGGTTTGCCACAGCTCCTGATTTAGCCGGTCAAGGGATCGGAAATAAGCTGCTCGATTATGTAGAAAACACCTTGCTCCGGCAGACATTTAAAGCACCAGCATACACACTGGGCACTTCTGGCCGAAAGCACCCCTGGCTTCTAGAGATGTACGAACGAAAAGGCTATACAGCATATATTGAACGTGAAGCCGATAATGGCGACTTAGGTGTATTAATGTATAAAGTCCTCATCCCTGAACGGTTTGATGCCGCCATATTAGGCGCACCGCCCACAGAAGAAAAAGTCCAAACGACTTCAACATAGGAGGTGATTCAACATGGGGGAGTTTTTCAAATGGGAGTATGTCGTCACACTCTTCCCTAAAGTATTGTCAGCCCTTCCAACAACCTTACTGATCGTTTTATTTGCCACTTTGATTGGCAGTTTTCTTGGATTCATTCTTGCTTATTTCCGAATTGAGCGTATTCCCATCCTGCATCAGCTCAGTGCAATTTATGTCTCATTTATTCGTGGAACACCTATCCTTGTGCAAATGTTTATTGTGTTTTATGGCCTGCCTGGTGTGCTTGCAACAATTGGGCTTGATATCTCCATGTGGAACAAATTGATCTTTCTGTATATTACATATGGACTCAATACAGCTGGGTATTTTTCAGAAATATTCCGATCTGCCCTATCGAGTGTCCCAGCATCTCAATATGAAGCGGCCGCCTCGATTGGACTGACGAAATGGCAGATTTATAGAAGAACGCTTATTCCTCAAGCAGGGAGAATCGCCCTTCCTAATATCGGCGTGGCCATTGTCAACTTATTACAAAATACCTCCCTCGCCTTTACATTAGGTGTGATGGACATGATCGGAAAGGTTCAAACATTAGGGGCTTTATACTATCGCGTATTAGAAGGATACTTTATTGCTGCCGTTATATTTATCATTTTAAGTATGGTGTTAGAAAAATCATTTGACCTATTGGAAAAACGGATCAATACACCGAAAACAAAAAAACAGCGACAGACGACATTGCTTCCCTTAAAAAGAGCCGAAGCGGCCTTCACTGTAGAAAAACGTGCAAAATAAACTGGGGAGGAATTTACATGAAAAATAACAGAATATTCAAAAATCATTACATCATCGGTCTGCTTCTACTTGGTTCATTGCTGCTTGCCGCCTGCGGAAATAATGAGCAATCGGATGAAGTCAAAGCAGAAGCAAACAATAATGACCCAGATGCAAAAGAAATCGTCATTGGGACAGGGAACGCCTATCAGCCTTTCGTTTACTTAGATGAAAACGGCAAATTAACAGGCTACGAGAAGGCTGTATTAGATGAAGTGGATCAGCTGCTTCCACAATATAAGTTTAAATATGAATCCTTTGAGTTTAAAAATATTCTGCCTGCTTTAGATGCCGGTAAAGTTGATCTCGCTGCCCACCAATATGAAATCAATGACGAGCGTCAGAAGAAATATCTATTTGGAAAAGTTGGCTACACAGATTATACAAGCTATGTGGTGGTGAATAAAGCATCCGGTCATGACTTTCAAAGCCTGGACGATTTAGCTGGACACAAAGTGCACACCTCTACAGGAAGTAATTTCGCTTATCTTCTAGAGCAATATAACGCAAAGCATGATCGGAAAATTGACATTGTCTACGGGGATGGCGGGAACGAAATTTTAGTCAAAAACCTGCAGAATGGCACGGTCGATGCTGCCTTACTCACAAAGTATGACGTCAATAAGCTAAACAAACAGTTCAATGCCAATCTTGTGACATCCGGAAAGCCTGTAAACGTATCTAAAACGTATTATCTATATCAAAAAAACAATACAAAACTTCAAAAAGACATTGATCAAGCCCTGCAAAAACTGATCGATAACGGGAAGCTCGCTGAATTGTCTAAAAAAATATTGGGCGGAGACTTTACTACATCATAAGAAAGGAGCGATCTGAGTGGATTTTGACGTTGCTTTTATGTTTCAGGCCTTTCTAGCCGCACTTCATTATTTGCCAACGACGCTGCTATTAGGTTTTCTCCCGCTATTATTCGGCTCCGTGTTTGGCTTTGGCATTGCCCTTATTCGTTTTTATCAAGTGCCTATATTGTCTCCATTGTTCAAATGGTTTGTGGCGATTTTTAAAGCCATTCCTGTTGTATTAATCTTGCTCGTATCTTATCTTATTTTTTCCGATTCGCTCGATCAATTGGCTGCATCTCTTTCGCTGCCAATCCGTTTTAGCGATTTAGATAGACGATGGATTGCCATTTTCGCCCTTTCTTTATATGCCGTCAGCGGGTTATCAGAGATATTTCGAAGCTCTCTTGCGTCCATCCCAAAGGGTCAATTTGATGCCGCTCTATCCGTTGGTTTCACAGGCAGACAGGTGTTGCGAAGAGTGATCATTCCACAAGTCTTTCCCATCTCTCTTCCTTTACTGAACAACATGCTCATCAGTTTAATCAAAGCCTCTTCTCTCGTCTCTATGGTATCTGTGGTCGATATTTTAAACGGCGCTTTAATCAAAGCCAATGTGAACTATCGTTATCTTGAAGCCTACATTGCTGTTGCCCTTATTTACTGGGCGCTGTGTGCCTCTATTGAAGCCATTACAGCCGGATATGAGAAATATGGACACAAAAACAAAAGGAGGCGATTGGCATGATTCACATCAAACAAGTGCATAAAGCATTCGGTCAAAACCAGATTCTAAAGGGAATTGATTTAACGGTAGAAAAAGGCGAAGTCGTTGTCATTTTAGGTCCGAGCGGCTCTGGGAAATCAACATTTCTCAGATGCTTAAATTTTCTTGAGCGTGCGGATCAAGGCGAGATCAGCATTGATCACACCAGTGTCACATTCAATCAAGCAAAACCGAAAGACATTCTGGCAATTCGCCGAAAAACAGCCATGGTCTTTCAGCAATACGACCTGTTTATTCATAAGACAGCACTTGAGAATGTCATGGAAGGCTTAGTCATTGCCCGTAAACAACCGAAAGACCATGCCTATGACACAGCACTCCAATTGCTCAAAAAAGTAGGGTTACTAGAGAAAAAAGATGCCTATCCGCATCAATTATCTGGCGGACAGCAGCAGCGAGTAGGCATTGCAAGAGCACTTGCATTGAATCCGGAAGTCATTTTGTTTGATGAGCCGACCTCCGCTTTAGATCCCGAGCTTGTAGGTGAAACACTTGACGTCATTAAACAAGTGGCACAAACCGGGGTCACCATGATCATCGTCACCCACGAGATGAGCTTTGCCTATGATATTGCCGACAGGGTCATTTTCATGGAGGATGGGGTCATTGTTGAATCAGGCACCCCAGTAGAAGTCTTTGAACAGACGAAGGAAGAACGGACAAAACAATTTTTAGCGAGATTTTCTTATCATCATTCCTAAAAAACAAGTCGATCCATGAGGTCGACTTGTTTCTGTTTCTATATGCGTGCAAAATAAAAACCAGTCTGTTCTAGCCATTGGCTATTACATACTGGTTCTTATCGTTAGTTCAATTCCTTCAACTGATCAATATACGCAAGGGCTGCCTCAAATTCTTCGTCCGTATAGCGCTGCTTGCTTTTAATGGTGAAGACCTTTTCCTTTACCTCATCTTTTGGCAGATCATCAAAGTATAAAATCGTTGAGACAAGCTCTAGAAAACGAGACGATTGCTCATTCATCTGCTGCGTCAGCACTTTGAGGTCAGGCATGTCCACTTCACACTGATCGAGAAACTCTTTCCCATTGTCCGTCAGCGAATAGCGATATTGAAAGTATCCGCCCTTTTTTTCCTTCATTTCGTCCAAGAATCCAAGGTTGCACAGCTCTTCAATTCTGAGCGTCAACTCCTCTGAATAGGGGCCATAAAAATGAAAATCGTATTTCTCGTAAAAAGGCAAATCTAGCTTTTTTGCTATGTAAATCATTTTTTGCAGCTTCTTCCGTCCAACGATTTCCCCAGATTCAGAGAACACCTTCATCAACTTTGCATGCTCTTTCAACAAATTCCCGACATCTCCTTTTTCAGTACTTCCTTATCCCAATCCAAGCAGCTTCATGATCGCCTTCTTTTCTTCAGCTTTTTCCGACATATCTACAATTAAGTCCATCGGGAAATAAAGTTTATGATCGGTTCTTCGTTTACCGGAAATGGCGTCAACAATATCTGACTGTCTCGACAGTTCTTTAATATGACCACTTTGCGTCAAGAGATGGATCGGCAGCCGTTCTTCTTCTTCGCCCGGTCTATAGAAGTCATAAGGCAAATCAGAGGAAGAGTCGACCACTAAATAATAGTCAGGATCAATTCCTGCTTCTTTGAACAAAGCCGTCAGCTTGAAATATTTCGTCATTTCTTCGTTTGGATTAAACTCTGTATATTGGAATAAACGGCGGTTCATAAAACGGCGGCACAAATCAGCCAACACGTGATCTTCTTCATCTTCCCACGCCTGAAAATAAAATAAGACAATGGATTCATCCAGCTTAATATAGTCCTCTGTGGTGACATTTCCTTCAAAAATTGAATAAAAATGCACAGGAGCATGTGTGAAAATATATCCCGTTTCATGCAGCTCTTTTGCACGATGGAGAATTTTTGTTAAAATGACTTCCGCACTGCGTGTCACTGGATGGAAATAGACTTGCCAGTACATTTGATAGCGGCTCATAATATAATCCTCTACGGCATGCATCCCGCTCTGTTTCATCACAATCTGATCTTCTCTTGGACGCATCACGCGTAAAATACGTTCCATATCAAAGTGACCATAGCTGACGCCTGTATAGTAAGCATCACGCTGCAAGTAATCCATTCGGTCGGCATCAATTTGACTTGAAATCAAACTGACCACCTGTTTGTTTTGATACGTTTTGGCAATGACTTCTGCTACATGCTTTGGAAAATCGTCACTGACCCGGCGCAGCACTTCATTTACTTCCGTCTGCCCTAAAATGATATCTCTTGTAAACGATTCATGATCTAAATGAAAGACCTTTTCAAAGGAATGAGAAAACGGACCATGTCCAAGGTCATGAAGCAGGGCGGCACTCAGTACAAGCTCACGCTCCCCTTCATCCCATTCGGGTCTTCCTTTAAACACATCATCCACAATTCGTCTGACAATCTCGTATACACCGAGTGAATGATTAAATCGGCTGTGTTCTGCCCCATGAAACGTTAAATAAGTGGTGCCTAGCTGTTTAATTCGTCTAAGGCGCTGGAACTCTCTCGTTCCGATTAAATCCCATATCAATGCATCCCGTACGTGAACATAGCGGTGCACAGGATCTTTAAATACCTTTTCTTCGGATAATTTTCCTTTTGGATACGCCATCGTTTCGTCCCTCTTTTTTTAAGACGTGTTTCTATTATATCGGGTAACTTTTCCCGAAAACATCCTTGAATTTGCTGGCGAATGTGTTCTCATAGATTGAACGGACGTAAAAAGCCCGACCTGACAGGGACGGACCTCTTTTTAGGTCGACTGAACACATTCAGTGACATTTATTTGACTTTTTTTTGAACCTTTTCGAGTAACTCATCTTCTGTTGGTGCGGATAATGGGCGATTGTTCACAAACGCAAAAGCCTTTTTTCGTCCTGGACCGCAATACGATTGACAGCCAATCTCAATTTTTGCATCAGGGTCAACCGATTTAAGTCGAGGCAATAACGTTTTTAGGTTCGTCGCATCACAATCGTCACATACGCGAAACTCATTAGCCATGTTCTTACGCTTCCTTTCAATGATGAAACTTCATTCTATATGAAACAGTTGGACAACTAAGAGTGAATAATATACCACCCAACATTGTACATCGAAGCGACTGGAGTTGCAAGAAGCTTTGTCAGCACAGAGACGTATTCACATAAAAGCTAGTATTTTCCACTATCCTTTTAGCAAACTTGTATAAACCTTCTTCAACTTGGCTAATCTAATACCATCAAATCTTATGGGGGTTTAAACACATGTCAAAACAAAGACAAGATGCTTGGTCAGAGGAAAATGATCTCCTTCTGGCAGAAACCGTCTTACGTCACGTCAGAGAGGGCAGTACACAGCTGAACGCATTTGAAGAAGTGGGAGACAAGCTAAACCGTACCTCAGCGGCATGCGGATTTAGATGGAATGCTGTCGTGAGGCATCAATATGAAAAAGCATTGGCACTTGCCAAAAAACAGCGTAAACAACGCATGCGTGCACTCGGCAATGGGCAGCCTGCGAAAAAACGTTTGCTCTATCAGCCGCAAGTTGAAGAAACGATCACACAGGAGGAGTTCTCTCAAGAACTGGAACCTGCGCAAGAAGAAACGTTTGCACCTGCAGCCGAAACAGCCGAACAGCTTCAATTTGTGGATCAAAGCTACAATGAAGAGTTAGCTAGTTTATCACATTTATTGTCACAGGCTTCTCAAGTGACAGAGAAAAAGCCAGAAACCAATCCATTTGGGCAGCGCCAAGAGCTAACCATTGAAGATATCATTGATTTCTTACGCCGCTATGAAGGCGATGGACAGCAATCTTCTGCCTTACGCATGGAAAACAGCCGATTAAAACAAGAAAACAATGAACTTTCACATAAAGTGTCGCAGCTAGAAGCTGAAGTGAAAAAGCTTGAAAAGGATCAGCTCACGATTCAAGAAGATTATGAAACACTCGTCAAAATCATGAACCGTGCAAGAAAACTAGTTTTGTTTGAAGAGGACGACAGTGCCGCACCAACCTTTAAAATGGATCGTAACGGCAACCTTGAAAAAATGGCTGAATAACCAAAAAGTGCTCCCCACCTGCGGGAAGCACTTTTTTAAATATCCAAAAATAGCATCACGCTAAAAAGGACATTGATCAAGAAGACGAACATAAAAATGTACCTGACTTGCCTCACCTGAAAATCACCAAAGATAAAAATATAAAGCCCTGCGATACCAAGCGTCAGTACAGGCTGAAGAAACGGCACGAAAAGCGAAATGCCGTAGCCGGCTCCTATGATGACAGGAAGCCATAGTAAATAGAGGTAACCGCCATTTTTAGATTTCAAGAAACCACTCCCTCTCTTTCTTCTACCTGCTTGATTTCAGGCTGAACAAACTTGAGTCCGGCCATTGTACGTCTGCGTTTTTGTGATGTCCAAACCGCAATCGCCGGCTGATCCGTTAGAGACTCTGTGTCAATGGTGATCAGCACTTTCCCATTTAATTCAATTGAATCTTCAAACTCAATTTTGCACCCAGATAAACTGATATCATGTATGATCACCGGCACCTTCTCTTCTAGTCGGTCCTCATAGGCGATCGTACCTGTCACACCTTGCAATGGCCTTCTCATCCATTTGCGACGCAGAGCCTTTGGTACCTTCTCCGTTTCTCTTAAAAAGCGGAGAAACGTCCGAACAGCATACGATTTTTTCTCACGATCCGTCATCGCTACATGCTCTCGTGTGAATAAGAAACGGATCAGTGATAAATACTCTGATTTTTGTGTGTCAGTAAAAGCAACACCAACCATCAGCTGGTCTCCCTCTGGATAGCTCCAAACCACGTCACACGACACGCTTTCATTCTCTGAAAAAAACAATTGCGTTTGTCCTTGATAAAGAGAAGACGCTTGGTCCAATGGAATGGACAGACGCGCACCTGAATCACTCATATCTAGTAGAAAACAAGCAATCGACTGATCTTGATGATCAGAACGAAGATGCCCCTCTTTTTCAATGACAAACCGCTCTGATTTCCGATAACGCGGTCGATCAAACGCCACAAGCAGTGCCATGAATAAGCCTGCACCGTTATAAAGCACCCAAAAAATATTAATCAACATGAGATCAGCGTTCATCGTCCCATTTACCTTCACATCGTAACCTATTTTCACAAGGGCAAGCAATGAGAGCAGCAAGAAGACCAGATGGGGAATCATCGTTTTCAAATGAAAATGTCTTTTGTCCGTTTGAATTCCCTTCGGTGTGACAAGAAATTCAACTCTCTTTTTGAAAAACAGCTCACTTAAAGCAACACCAGCTAGGTGGAACGCCATAGAGCTTTCATAAATGTGACTCCAGAACATGCTTCTCTTTTGATTCGACACAAGTTTAAATGCTAAATACGAGCTAAAGAACGCCGGTAGCCAAAACATGAAAACGGACTGGAAATCTGCCCAGAAACTTTGAATACCAAACAATAAAAATAAAATCGGTGTGAGAATATAAATCATTTTAAACAAACCGTTAAACCAATACACAATGCCATCTAAATAAAGAACACGCTGCATAAGCGTTAAGCCGCGCACCTTCAAAGGATTAAACTTACGGGCACACTGAATGTTCCCTCTCGACCAGCGATCTCTTTGCTTTAACAGATCAAGCCAGCTTTCAGGTGCCAGACCGACGGCTAATACTTCTCCGACAGACACAGATTTGAATTTCCCCTGAAGAAGCATTCCTGTTGCCATGTCTTCTGTAATCACTCCAGTAGCAAATCCGCCAATTTCATCTAATGCCGTTCTTCTAAATACCGTATTACTCCCAACATACATGACGGCATTAAACCGATCCTTACCAGCTTGGAGAGTTTGCATGAAGAAGTCCTGCTCATTTGGAATTCGATCTTTCGAGAACATATTATATTGGAAAGGATCTTCGTTATAAAACGCCTGTGGAACTTGAACAAACGCAGTTGCTCCATCATGAAAATAGGGCACTGTTTTTTCTAAAAAGGAAGGAAGAGGGACCATATCTGCATCAAGTGTCAGAATCAGCTCTCCATCCGTTTGAGACATCGCATGATTTAAATTACCTGCCTTAGCAAATCTGTTATCTGTTCTTGTCAGATAATGAACACCAAACGCAGAAGCAAGCTGCGCTACAGCTTCCCTATTGCCATCATCACATAAATAAATTTGAACGCTTTCCTTCGGATAAGAGAGATTCAAACAACCTGCAACAGTGCGTTTCAGCACCTCAATTGGTTCATTATATGTAGCTATGAAAATATCAACTGTTGGCAGCCTTTCAAGATCACTGATCATGACTTGTTTCCGATTTGAAGGCTTCCAAACCAGCGTATAAAACACAAGCAACTGGATAAACCCAATGCATTCACAGACAACAAGCAAAATACCCATGACAATATTAAAAGTACCTTCATGCGGCAATGTAAAGAAGAGACGCCAGCAAATATAGGCAGCATTTGTTAACACACATAGCACAATGATGACTTTTTTCACAGTAGAAGCCATTGGCTGGATACGATATATCATATACAACAGAGACAAAATACAAAGCATAAACAGCGGGTAATACGTGGTGATGAATGACAATACATTTTCCTTCTTTCTTATGTCATAAAGGACTATCACATATAAAATGTCATAACAAAGGAGGGGATTCTTCCATTAGATTGCCCCTCCATTTCTATATAAATCATTTCCACAATCGATCTAACTGATTTGAATAAAAATCAATGGCCCTTCGATAACTCAAAATAGCAGGATCATTTGTCGTCTCAGTTAAACAGTTCAGTAATATTTCCATGGCTTTGCTATGTTCATTTAAATTATACAAAGTCATGGCATAAAACGTTTGAATAGCTTTATTATGCGGATAAGCTTCCATCGCATGGAGGAATATTTGTTTTGACTTTTCATATTCCCCTAAGGTTCTGTATGTACTTCCTAATCCTAAGAAAGCATCTTCTCTTTCTTCTGAAGACAAACCTAGTTCAAGGGCCCTCTCATAAAAAAAGACAGCTTGTTTTTCCTCCCCTAACACATCATAACTCCAAGCACATTGATAGTGAATGGAGGCATGATCTGGATACTCTTCTACAAGACGGATGAGCATGTCATTGGATTCTTGAAGATGTCCACTTTCTCGAAGTTCAATAGCTTTCAGAAGTTTCGTTTCCATTACATCACCCCTATTTTTAAGATGGGACGATATGTTTACGAGAACACTTTCTCATTCCGCTCAATCATCCGTGTCATGTTTTTCTCAAACTCCAGTTGTTCCTCGGTGGTCAACCCTGAAGCGGTCAGTTGCTCGCTCAGCTTTTGAAGTTCTTCTAGTAAAAGACGCATGAGAAGCGCACAATCAATGGGTTCTCCAGTTAATTCTGATAGGGATGCCATCGTATCAGGCTGTATATCAGGGAATACCGCTTTCACCTCATGCCTTCTATCCTTTAAGGCCGCCTCATAAAAACGGCGAATCAAATCAGCTCGTTTTCGACCGCTTCCATCTGCACACAAATAGATTTGCACAGCGACCCCTCCGCGTAATCTACGCTGAGAAATGCCGGCAAATTTCTTTCCATTGATGCTCAAATCGTAGCTACCTGGACAGTAAGAGCCGACAATTTCATAGGCTTCAATGTCCACCTCATACATCGACAGCATCCGGCGGATCAATTCCACCATCGCATCATATCCACGGTCAATATCAATGCCCTTCTTTTGTTCCGCAAAGATTAAAGACACATTTAGTACGCCTTCATCCAGCACAACAGCAAGACCACCTGAATTGCGCACAATGACGCGATATCCCTCTTCCTCAAGAAGCTTTACACCCTCTTGGAGAAATGGAAGTCTTGTATCCTGAATCCCAAGAACGACCGTATTGTGGTGTACCCAAGAACGCGCTGTCGCTGGTGAGAGTCCTTTCCCGACCGACGCACAAAGCGTATCATCCATCGCAAAAGATTGCTTCGGGTCCACATAAAGACCAAGGCTCGATTGATCTATGATTCGCCATGTCGGCTGCGTCAATAACTCAATAGGTTCATTTTTCATGTCCTGCATATCCTCTCGTTCATAAACTGTGTTTATTATAACATGGAGGGAGAATGAGCGAGAAAAAAGCTCTATGACAAGGAACGTCACAGAGCTTTTCAACTGGATGCTTTGGTTTTCTTGTTCTTCCTTTTCGGGATGAAATAAACAGCTGCAATCAAAACGACAGGAACCCCAACCACGAGGCCCGCAGCGATCAATGTGTTCCACGGCAAATCGATCATCTCCTTAATAGACTAAACTTCTATGAAACAGCCGTGACTTACCCAGCTTAACAAATCTTCAGCCACTAATTCCGCATGCTGAGGGTCCATCACACCAGCATCGACAATCCATACTTTTTTCTCCTCTTCTGCCTGCCGCATAAGAAATACTCGCCCACCGCCATCGTCACCAATGGCTACATAGCCGCTGGCATAATGATGGACTTCCCATGTTGCATTGCGTTCCACTATGTCCTCAGTTCCATATAGTAGAACATCGCCTCCGACGGAACATCCATTTGTCTGTTTCAGCAAGGTCTTATAAGCATGGGGCAGCAGCATGTTTAGCTGGGATTCTGCCTCTTTGATATGTATATCACTTGCTGGTTTGTTTATGACCAGGTTGGGAATCTGAGAAAAATGAATCATTTTGAAAGCCCCCTAAAAGGATGTACAAGCGTTTATTCAGCTGATTTTGGCATAATTCTTTTATACACCCGCAGGAGCACTTTTAATAGAAAATAGAAAATGATGACATCGATTATAAAACCAAAAAATAGAAATTCAACACCATAATTTGAATGCAGGACTAGCCAATCAATGGGAAAACCTCGATAATCCGAACCGGCATGTGGGACATAAACCCCTCTCATAAAAGCTGTCCCAATGACGAGAAAAACACTGATGCTTAATAGCCAATTGACTGTTTTTTTGTTGATGTGTTTTTTCTGATTCATACGAATTCCTTTCTGTGTTTTTGTATCGCTTTCTAATACAAAGACTTCTACATATCACTATATAATCAATACAACAATTCTTTTAGTAGAATTTCCGCTTTATGTAATTCATCTAAGAATGGATTTAGATAATCATTATGACTATCCAAGTAAGCCCTAACTCCGCCAATGATAAAGACTTTTTGGAGATCATCATTGGCTTGCATGATTCTTTGGGCATTCTTGTATCTTCTATATATTAATTCAAGTACACCTTGATTGATCTCTTGAGAATATTCTTTTTCTAGGATGTTGATGACCGTTTGGATTTGTTTCGTTAGTTCTTGTTTTTTGTTCATTTAATGCTCCTTAAAACTTCGGCTCATACTAATAAATATCTAACCGTTGACAATTAAAACTTATAAAATCGCCTTCATTTATATCTCCCGGTATATTGCAATCCAATTCTAATAAAAGTCCGCCTACCTTCACTTTTTCATCACGCTTATCAATTAATTGTCCTAAAAAACTATAACTGAAATTATCATCTAATTTTTCAATTCTATACTCTGACAATTCAGCTTTCACTAAGTCTGACACATCTAAACAATAAATAGGTTCTAATAGTTCATTTTCTTCAAGGTAATTTAATGGTTGAGCAAAACACATTATTTCCAGTTCGCCATCTGTTACAATCACTTCAGCTTCTGAGGCTTCTTGTGAAATCCAGTTTATTTTTTTTATTTTCAATACGATCACCCTTTTTTTACTTCTTTGTTTTTATCCCTAAACTTGGTGCTTTTTTAGAAAGTTCTTTAACCGATTTTATATGAAATGTGGTGATATTTCCTGTTTTTCTATCGAGCCCAACAAATCCGTATTTTGCACTTCCCTTTCCACCAACAATTCTTACATATCCATTCAGTTCTGGTACATATTGTCCCTTTTGAATAAGGTGATTTGCATCTTCAAGATAATTTTTGATATTGTATTTGTTTTTGCCGATTGCACCCATTATCTCTTTACTATGCTTTTCAAAATGAATAATAGCTTCATCACCTTTGAATTTAATCAGTTCACCCGTACCCTTTCTTGTCTTCTCAACTCTCTTCACCACATTCTTCCCTTGATCAATCTTAAAGACATATTTCCCGCCTTTAATGATTTTCATAAATGGGATAATAGAGGCTGCAGATAGGGCTTGGTCGGTGCTGCTAATATTTTTGCTGGTTTCTGGGTCTTTGCCAGTAACGGCTCGGTAGCCGTCGTAGATGCCGCTGTATTCTAAAATGATGTTTTCGGCGGTTGAGACGACCTTACCGTCTAGTATGCGTTTCGCATTGCCTCGGCTCCGGCTTTCTGGGATGTTGTCGACTTCTTCTATTCTTACTTCGCCGTTTGCGATATACGTTCGAATGATTTGTTTATTGGCGTAAACGGTGTATCTCCCGCCTATAAAATCAATGTCCGACGGATCTGTGACGACTTCATCAGCGATGTCGAATTCTTTTAGCTTTTTGATGCCTTTTACGTTATATAGTTTACCATTTACGACCCTGATGTCTCTATGAATCTTACTTTTCCCGCTCACAGCTTCTTTTTGTAATGTCGTAAGCAATGGATCGTTTGCTTTGACTTGCTTGTTGACGTTTAGGAGGGTGCCCCTATGAACCACCGTATCCACATTCGCCTGTTCTTTCTCACTCAATTTCTTCAACATGATCATCATCGGGTTTTCTTTCATGTTGTCTATTTTGTCATTCAATCCACTGATGGTGTTGCTTATTTTTTCTTCTTTTCCATTTTTGAAAATAGACCCTTTTTGATAACTCGTGATGTCGATTTTTGGGCCGGTGAACATGGTCCTTAGCGTGTTGATGAATTGTTTCATTGTTTGAAGGGAGCTTTTTGTTTCTTGCAAAGCACTTGTCTGCTCCCTGTCAAATGCATGAAGCAGACCAATGGCTCTTGAGGTCTCAAGCCATGCCTTTTGATAGTTTTGCTGAAAAGCTGATTCGTCTACACTTGGCAAGTGAACAATATGACCAACTCTGCCAATGGCGTGGTTCACCTCTGATACGATTTCAGAAATCGCTCGCTCCGCTTTTTTTAAGCCTTGATCAAGTTCGTGTTCAATAAATGCTTGTGATATAAAGCCGTGCTGATTTGATTCAAGGGTATGAAGCGCCTGCTTTGTTTGTTTGAGCGCAGAGCTGTATTCCTCAATGACAACCTGAAAAAATTGCAGGAAGGGAATATGGCATTCTGTATAAAAGGAGCGGATGGCTTGTCCCGCCTCTCCCTTTAGTGCGCCATCAAGTGAGATGATCTGTTGGATTTGTTTTTCTATGGAGCTAATCTGTTGTGATTGCTGTTTTAATGTATTCAGCGTTTGGTCAATTCCGTTTATTAGCGCAAAAGCATCAAGGGTTTTCATTGCGTTCTCCTTTATTTTCTTTTACTGCTGGAAGCAAGCGCCTTGTCCGTTTCGATCATGGTGTTCACCGCTTGTTCTGTTTGTACAAGTTGTTTCTGAAGAATGTCTATGTAGGATGTACTTAATTCGTTCAGCTGCTGATTGATTTTTTCTAATGTGTCTGCCGTCAGGAGCTGATTTCTTCCTTTGATGGTTGTTGGAAGTGTTGCATTCATTTGAGCGCCTGATTGTTTTGCATGCTGTAATACTCGTTTGACCTGACTGGCATCTATTTTAATTTCTCTGCTCATGTGACTACCCTCTTTTTTCTTCCAGTTGTTTTTGCTTTTCTTTCTCTATTTTTCTTTCAACCGAATGAATTTCATGTTCTAATGAATGGATCTCTGATTTTAAGTCGCTGATTTTCTCATCAATTCGATTCAATAGATTGGTTAGCTGTACACTTTTTATCTCTTGACTGGCGGATGCCATCTCGTCTCGAATGTCATCAAACGTATCTGCGAGATGGCCAAACCATGTATGTGATGTCAGATCTGGATGAGTCATTTTCTTGTTAGCATCTGCCAGAGCAGACTTTGCTTCTTTTATTTCTTTTCGACACATGTTCAGTTCTATGATTTGTTCTTTTTTTATGGATATGTCTGCCTTTAACGAATACAAGGCTGTTGTATAACCGATGATAGCTCCAGACATCGTCAAACACCTCTATTCCTCAAATAGTCCTCCGTTATGTTACCATTTACTAGCACAAGAGGCATATGATTGAAAACGAATTCAATAAAAAATGAATCGTATGTATTGGGTTTTTATACCTAATTCACATAAAAAAGCTGAATCCTTCGATAGGATCCAGCTTTTGATGCTTATTTTAAAGTTTCAGTGACTGATGCTGAGTCATGATCGTTACATGCAGCGTCTTTCTTCTCAGGGATATAATGGAGTGAAAACCCGACAAGGCTAAAAAAGGCACTTAACACCAGTGTTGGGTTTTTAAATAGGTTCGTACTTGCAATGATCATATCTCCCTTTTGCAATAGAATTCCTAGTATTTGACCGAATACCAACAACGTTCCTGACGTTAGGAATAGGACAAGCAGCACTTTAAATAAGAATTCCATCAATACTCTCATCTGTTTCTCCTTTCTATACGGGAAGTATCTCCATTCCAATGAGCCAGCCAATGCCAACGATCGGAAGCATATAATAGAGGATCAGTGGGATAAAGGTTTTTTCTGGTCTGGCCCCTGCTAGACCAGAAGCGATAAATATGGACCCTGATGCAGGCGGGGAAGCGCCTTCTGTTGATGAAAAAGCAAGAATGGAAACTACAGCCACAACTGGGTCCACTCCAACTGAGATTAAAGCTGAAAATGAGACAAGCCCAACAGCTGTTAATGTCGCTGTTGAAGATAGAGGGCCTGCCACCAGTGTGACAAGAACACCCACAATGAGCACCATGAGCCATTTCGGAATGGTAAGTACTGATGTGATTTGCGTCAAATCTTCTGCGAGTCCTAATTCAGCAAGCACTTGACTAGCAGCCACTGCAAACAGCATCAAGGCGCCAATCGTTGTGAATTTAGGAATGGCTGATTTGAAAAATTGAGACCAATCTAAAGCAGACGCCTTGCTTCTTCCAATTGTTAAACTAATCAGCATCATGAGAATCGGAATCCATGTAATTAAAGATATTTGATCCATTGCCTCTGGTCCGATGTTTGGGTTACTTTTTAAATAGTTTGCCAGAGGACCAATCGTGACAATGATAGGAATCAAGGCACCGAAAAAAATAAAGATCGACTTCCACCCTTGTTTCACAGCTTCCCAGAAAGGAAGAATATCATCTGGCGGCATGGCCTGGATTTTATTCTTTTTCACCAGAAGATACACCAAAATAAATCGGTATACGACTTGATACAGTCCTCCTATTAGAAGGGCAATATATAAATCTCCCTCAGATACAAGGGCGGCAACTGGTGCAAACCCAAGCATGATAAACATGGAAGAGTTCGGAGGCAGTGCCGCTCCAAGTCCGCCATTCCCTGCTAGAATCGTGGCCGTATGGGTCCGGCTCCACCCGGATTTAATCATCCAAGAGGCCGTGATAGAGCCAGTCGCAGCTGTGTTTGCAGAATTTGAACCTGAAAGAGCGCCTAACACTGCTGAACCTAACGTACTCATATAAGCCGCTCCACCAGGAAGTTTGCCTACAACCGAATTTAGGATTCGTAAGAGTGCATGAATTAATTCCAACTTTTCGATTAAATAGGCCATGAATACAAATGCGACAGCTGCATAAAGCACCTCATATGTGGATGCAAATATTAAACCATCCCAGAAAAGTCTTAACGCATCCAATCCGCCAAATAATGTGGTCGCAATAAAGCCTAATAGCATGGCTTCTCCCATATTCCGCTTCACGACGACATTCCATATAATGATGACAGCTATGAACACAATCAACGCAATAAAACCCATATCGTTTCTTCGCCTCCCCTTCATTAAATAAAACGCTTACAAATTATTCCCCTGGCTGCATCACGTCAATGACTTCTTCCCAGCTAGCAGGTTTTACCCCGTCAAATCGTTCAGCAAAGTGAAAGTCTGCTAATTTCTCAAGCTTCTTTTGTGCTGCCCGAGACATACTGGCATCAATCTCTGCTTCATCTAGCATTTCAATAGTGCCAAGAAGCTCTACTGCCCGTCTTTTTGCATGCAATGCACTCCCTGTCACAAGACGATTCATGGTCTCTTCAAAACTTTTACTATCGATTGTATCGCTTAGTGAAGAAATCACTTGATGTTCCACATTATATTTTTTAGAAATTTCCAAAAATTCAATCAATAGACCGACAATCCCCTTCATATAAATGCTTCTGATTAGCTTTAGTGCCGAAGCATCTCCTGGCTGGTCACTAATTTTTGTGATATTCATGCCATAAGCATTCATGACTTTCATGAATTGGTCAATTCCACTGCCGCTTGCCGTGATCGGAACCTTGTGTTTGTTGACTGGAAGAGACCCTAGCATGGCGGCATCTACAAATAGCGCTTCTTGCTTTTCAATTTCGTTTGCTACTTGTTTTTTGATGTCTGGTGTTGATGCCGATACATCTACATATAATTGATTCTTTTTCAAACTTCCCGATACAGATTGTGCCACTTCTAAGGTTTTATTCGCTGGTACAGCTGCAATCACAAGATCAGATTTCTCAATGAGTTCGCTAATACTGCTCGTTAATTGAACGCCTGTTTGCGATGCTTTTTCTTTCAACGAGCCAGCTAATTTCTCATTTTGTAATAGGACATCATACGCATAAAATTGATTTAATCCTTCTGTTTTCAATCCCGTTGACAGCTCATATGCCGCTTCACCATATCCGATAAAGCCTATTTTCATCACCGATTCCCCTATTCCTGAAATTTTTTCATTCTTCCTTCCAGCCATGCCGGTGCTAAGAGACTGATGTCTTGCTTTCCTTCGTCCACATACTGTTGAATCGTTTTTAATCTCTGATGTTCATACGCTTGTTTCTCTTCCGCTAGTGTCAGCAGGTGTTCCGCCTTTTCCTTTGGAACGATGACGACTCCATCATCGTCAGCAATGACTAAATCACCTGGGGCTACTTTGACACCGCCGCACGAGATGGTTTGATTCAATTCTCCAGGACCATCTTTATAAGGTCCGTTTGGCATAAATCCCTTACTGTAGATTGGCAAAGCCAGCTCCTCTAAAGCGAGTTTGTCGCGAACGAGCCCGTCAATCACGATTCCTTCTATTCCTACAGCCTTTGCTGAATGTGCCATCAATTCCCCTAAATAGGCATGACCCTTATGGTCTTTCCCATCAACAATCAGTACATCTCCTTCTTTAGCAGAGTAGATCGCTTGATGAAGAAATAAATTATCCCCTGGCCGTAAGCTAACAGTAAAAGCTGTGCCGACTACATTCATGCCTTTCGCAACTGGTTTGATTTGATGATCCATCGCGCCAGTGCACCCCATTACGTCTGACAGCAAGGTCGAGTTAAGCTTTTTTGCCCTAGCGATAAGATCATTTGACACGAAATGAACAGTACTCATTGTTTCCATCATCCCCTTTGAGTTATATTCATTACACTTATTTTTATTAAAGTAATATTTATTACTTTTGTGATATGATCATACCACCTCGTTTTCAATTAGTAAAGCGCTTTCAAAAAATAAAAAATGAGTTCCACACGACTAATGTGTTGTGTGGTAACTCATTTTCGTTAACATATGATTGATTTGATCTAAACGTGGTTTTGTTCTTTCAGGATCATTCATCGCTAAGGCACTTAAAATGTAATCGACGATAAAGATAGCAGATACGACAGAGTTATGAGAGCCGACACTTGCTGAGGAACATGGTAATACATATTGTGCATATTTGGTTAGTGGAGAGCTGTAACTGTCTGTGATTAAAAGCACTTCCACCCCATAAGACTTCGCTGCTTCCATCAAATCTTTCATACGCTTTGCATAGCGCGGATAGCTGACAGCTATAATGAAATCACCCGAGTTGAAATGAACCAAATCATCCACCCAGTCACTTTGATCTGCATCAATGTATTGGCAATTCCCCAATAACCGATTGATTCCGAGTGACAGATACTCACCAACAGGTCTTCCACTTCGAACACTTGTACACAAAACGTGGCGTGCGCTGGCTATTTTCCCAACAATCTGCTGAAAGGTTTCTTCCGTGATATTGTCTAGTGCGTACTGGATATTTTGAAATTGAAGTTCTACATGGTCATGCAAGAGCTTATTCTTATTTGAATGCTTGAGATTCGCTTCAAGTCTCGTTTGAGGGTCGGCTTTATGCTTCATAGCTGATTGAAGCTCTTTTTGGAACTCAGAAAAACCGGAATACCCCACAGCAGCAGAGAATCGCATGATCGTTGCTGTACTCGTCCCGACTTTTGACGCCAATTTATCGACAGTTAAAAAAGCGACTTCCATTGGATTTTGTACGATATAATCTGCAATTCTCCTCTGCGCATCGGTTAAAAATGCGACCTTATGCTGAAGTTTATATATTAAGTCCTCCATTATAGCACCTGCCTATCCTATCGGCTTTCGTGTTTTCTTTTCACTCTTTATTGTACACATTTGGACAAAATAAAAAAACAGCCAGCACGAATCTATCGTACTGACTGCTCTAGTCGAGATGCTATTTTATAGTGCTTGAGCTGCTGTGATAAGCGCAAGATTGTAAACGTCTTCGGCATTACAGCCTCTTGAAAGATCGTTTACTGGCTGATTTAGACCTTGTAGGATTGGACCTACAGCTTCAAAGTTACCTAAGCGCTGGGCAATTTTGTAGCCAATGTTTCCAGCTTCAAGGCTAGGGAAAACAAATACGCTAGCATCGCCTTTGATGACGGAATCTGGTGCTTTTTTCGCTGCCACTGAAGGAACGAAAGCTGCATCGAATTGGAACTCTCCATCAAGAACAAGCTCAGGTGCTTTTTCTTTTGCAATGCGAACCGCTTCAGATACTTTGTCTGTTTCGTCTGATTTTGCTGAACCTTTTGTAGAGAAGCTAAGCATTGCTACACGTGGTTCGATGTCAAACATTTTTGCTGTGTTTGCACTTTCGATCGCAATTTCAGCAAGATCTTGGCTGTCTGGTGCAATGTTGATCGCACAATCAGCAAACACATATTGCTCTTCGCCGCGAGCCATAATGAAGACGCCAGAAGTTTTCTTTACGCCTTCTTTTGTTTTAATGATTTGAAGTGCTGGGCGCACTGTATCAGCAGTTGAGTGTGCTGCTCCGCTTACAAGGCCGTCTGCAAGACCTTTATACACAAGCATTGTACCGAAGTAGTTTTCATCCAGTAATGCTTTTCTCGCTTGCTCTTCTGTCGCTTTGCCTTTACGTCTTTCGACGAAAGCTTGTACAAGATCTTCAAAACCTTCATATGTATGAGGATCATACACGTCAACACCATCAAGTGTAAGACCTAATTCTTTTGCTTTTGCTTCTACTTCTTCCTTCTTACCTACAACAATTGGCTGCAATACTTTGCTATCTGCTAGTTTTTGAACGGCTGTTAGAATGCGTTCGTCCATTCCCTCAGGAAAAACGATCTTAACTCCTTTACCTGCAACCTTTTCCTGAACTGTTGAAAAAATATCTGCCACTTCAATACCCTCCTTGATTTTACAAAAAAAAGCGTTCTCTTTTAAGCATACTCTTCTTCTACATAAATTCAAACTACCAACTTACATTATAGCGCTTACAATTTAAATTCTTATTTTTCAAACTAATTAAATCAATTTCTAGAAAAGCGTTTTCGTCGTTCAAGTTTTGATCACATCTTCATTTGGACAAACTATGTTATAGTTGGAACAGATGGAAAACTGTAAATAGGAGTGAAAGAAATGAGCGAACAACATACAACAAATGAAGCAGCTCAAACACTAGATGGCTGGTATGCACTGCATGATTTTAGAACGATCGACTGGACAGCTTGGAAGCTGCTGACAAGCGATGAGCGTCAAGCCATCATTCATGAGTTCACAGGTCTATTAGAAAAATGGAAAACAGCTGAGCACAATCAGGCTGGAAGCCAAACAATCTATAGTATTGTCGGCCAAAAAGCAGATATTATGCTCATGATTTTACGTCCGACCATGGAAGAACTGGGTGAAATTGAACTTGAATTCAACAAGACACGACTAGCCGAGTTTACGATTCCAGCTTATTCTTACGTGTCAGTTGTTGAACTCAGCAACTACTTAGCAGGAGGCGGAGATGGCGGAGACCCTTACGAGAACCCGCATGTACGTGCGCGCCTCTATCCAGAGCTTCCTTCTTCTCAATATGTCTGTTTCTATCCAATGGATAAAAGACGTTCTGGCAATGACAACTGGTACATGCTTTCAATGGATGAGCGCAAATCCCTTATGAGAAGCCATGGTTTAATTGGCAGAAGCTATGCTGGGAAAGTAAAACAGATCATTACAGGTTCTGTTGGCTTTGATGATTATGAGTGGGGCGTCACTCTTTTCTCTGATGATGTGCTTCAATTTAAAAAATTGGTTTACGAAATGCGATTTGATGAAGTGAGTGCACGTTACGGCGAATTTGGTTCCTTCTTTGTTGGAAACCGATTAGCAAACGAGCAGCTAGCGTCTTATTTCCATGTATGATAAACTCTTAAGGCTTCGGATCTCTCCGAAGCCTTTTTATGTATTTGTTTAGAAAGGTGATCTCATCATGAAAAACTTCCCCATCGCTATTTTTGCGTTAACGCTCGGTGCGTTTTCGATTGGCATGACTGAATTTGTGATCATGGGACTTTTGCCAAATGTCGCAAATGATCTTCATGTATCTATTTCTGCTTCAGGTCAGCTGATTACCGGATATGCACTCGGTGTCGCAGTTGGCGGCCCTATTTTAACGTTATCAACTGGAAAAATGTCGAGAAAACGTCTCCTCATTCTATTAATGATTCTTTTCGTAGCAGGAAATGCTGTCGCAGCTGTATCGTCTTCTTATGGTCTGTTGATGGCTGCACGTATTTTAACGTCATTTGCCCATGGTACCTTCTTTGGTGTCGGCGCCATTATGGCTGCACGGCTTGTTCCTAAGGAGCGAAGCGCAAGTGCGATCAGCTTCATGTTTACAGGACTGACAGTAGCCAATGTACTGGGTGTGCCATTTGGCACCTTTATCGGAAATCAATTCGGCTGGCGCATGTCATTTCTCGTTATTGCTGTCATTGGTCTCATTTCCTTAATCGGTATTATCAGTTTAGTACCAAATCAATCGAAAGAAGAAGTATTAGATATTCGAAATGAAATATCGGTGTTGAAAAAGCCGCAGGTCCTCGTCTCCTTTGCGATGACGATATTCGGTTTTGCGGGTGTGTTTACCGCCTTTACGTATATCAGCCCGATCCTGCTGCAAGTGACTGGCTTTCAGGAAAACGGGGTCACCCTCATTCTTGTCCTCTTTGGGCTTGGGGTCACCATTGGGAATTTAGTCGGTGGAAAACTTGCGGACTGGAAGCTGATGCCGAGTATTATCGTCACATTGATCTTGCTGATGGTTGTCCTGTTATTATTCACATATACATCTGCCTTTAAAGTGCCTGCCGTGCTGACGATTTTTGTTTGGGGAATCATTTCATTTATTCTCGTTCCTACCTTGCAATACCGCACGATGAACATGGCACATGAAGCCCCGACACTCGCATCAACGCTCAGTCATTCTGCCTTTAATATTGGAAATGCCGGCGGTGCAGCGCTTGGCGGTCTTGCTATCGAAATCACACATTTACAGCTTGTCCCGCTCTTTGCGGCAGGTGTAACATTCATTGGATTGATCATTACGATCATGAGCTATCAGTCAGATAAACGAATCAAAAGGACCTGAGGGGAGGTCCTTTTTCTATTTCACCACGGTCATTTCTGGCTCTTCTATTTGTTTCACACGTTCCTGTACCGGATGGGTAAAGGAATGCTCTGATAAAACAATATGGGAGACCGTTTTTGTAAAGCCAGACACCTCTTGAATAAACGCTTCAATTTCTTCAAGAGAAGAAACAGACAGCTTAATGAAAAAACAGGACTGTCCTGCCACTCGATAAGCAAAGAACGCACGTGGATGCTGGTTCATAAATGTCACAAAACGCTGATACTCCCCATTTAATACGGTGACTTCCAGTAAACAGTCTATCATCAGACCCAGCTTTTTATAATTGACTTGAACAGAATACCCTTCGATAATCCCTGCATCCTCTAGTTTTCGCACTCTTTCTGCTACCGCAGGTGCTGATAAATTCACTCGTTTGGACAATTCCCTCATTGATAAGCGGGCATCTTCTCTCAATTCGTTTAAAATATGCACATCCACATCGGTGATTTTCATTCGTTACGCTCCTATCCCAAAATCGTTCCATTTGAAAAGTATTTTATGATGATACTTATGATACGAAATGTAAAATAACACTAAATAATGGTAGAATTTATTTTAACGGAATTGAATGAAAAAGCAAGTATGGAGGGATCACTTGATGAAAGAATCTTTAGACAGCCAGGCTTCTAAAACATTTCCCATCACACTTGCCATTGCACTCACACTTGGCGTTTTTGCGGCGGGATCGGAGGAACTGGTGATTTCACCACTGCTGCCTGATTTATCAAACTCCTTTCAGCACTCTCTTGATGTTCTCGCTCTTTCCATCAGCATTTATGGGTTAGCTGTGTTGGTTGGAGCTCCGCTGCTCGTTCCTTTAGGGGACCGATATTCAAGAGAGCTGTGTTTGATGATTGGGCTGTCTTTCTTTTTGATTGGAACAGTGATGTGTGCTGCTGCCCCAAATTTGGCCGTGTTTTTTGCAGGTCGTGCTATTTCTGGGCTGGCAACTGGTGTATTTGTGCCAACAGCCTATGCTCTTGTGGGCGACCGGGTTCCATACGAATATCGCGGCAAAGTGATGGGACTCATTGTATCGAGCTGGTCTCTTTCTCTTGTCCTTGGTGTGCCCATTGGCGCCTTTATCGGCCAGAGTTTAAACTGGCGCTGGACGTTTTGGATCTTCGCTATGATGAGTCTCATTGTCCTGCTGCTCGTCATCCTTGAATCAAGAAAACAAGTCAGAGCAGCTGATCCGAAGGCACCTCAAGCTAGAGAGAAAACAGGCGCTTTATGGGGAGCTTTGAAAATTGATCGTGTGCCTGCCTATTTGACTGTGACGTTTTGCAATATGCTTGGATTTTACGGCATGTACTCGTTTTTAGGTGCTTATCTGCAAAGTCTGTTTGATGGCGGACAATCAACAGCTGGACTTCTTATTATGGCTTATGGCGTCGGCTTTTCTATGAGTATGTTTACTGGAAAATTAGCAGACTGGTTCGGTAAAACCCGTTCCCTTGTCTTTGTGCTGGGTGGAATTGCGCTTGTTCTAGCCTTGCTTCCTTATGCGCCATTCTCGTGGATGTTGCTGATTTTCGCCCTATTTATTTGGGGTGCTATGCAAAGCTTATCTGTCACGCTTCTAAGCACCGTTCTAAGCGACTGCTCTCAAACCCATCGCGGGAAAGTGATGGCTTTTTACAGCCTGGCCTCCAACTTTGCTGTTATGCTCGGTTCCGCACTGATGGGACCCGTTTATGTCCATTTCGGATATCATACGGTAGGTCTTGTCTGTGCATTGATCACACTTGTTGGTTTTATCATCAGCTTCGTCAGCTATAAACGAGAACGCGCCTTACAGAAAAAACAGCCAACTACACTTGAAACGTAAGCACATTTCACTGCACATCTCGATATGTGCAGTTTTTTAGATCAACTTTTAATATCATCATATATTACATTTTTTATAAAATTTGTTGACAATTACCAATTTTAAATTTTATAATCTAGTAAAAATTTGAAAAAGATTGGATGGTAAACATGATCCTAAAGAATGATGATGTGTTTCATTTCAAAGAAGAGCCAAGCCCTTCACCTAAGATGTTTACAGTCAACACTCTAGGCCCTAAGGGGACAAGCAGTGAATACGCAGCAAAACATTTCATCTCTCAATCCACCACTACACTCGGCACTCATACGAAACTATCCCTTTATGACACATTCGAAACTTGCATTGAACATACTCTCTCTCAACCACTTCAATTTACTCTCGTTCCACACGCATATGAAGGCATCAAACACTTCTACATGAGACCAGATCTACAGCTTTTACAAATTTTCAGATGTGACACGCCCATGTATGGTTTGGCAGTCAGACCTGATTTCCCATTCAATGAACAAATGCTCCACCATTTAAAAATTGTCTCACATCCTGCACCTGTCAATTTAATTCAATATTTCATTCACCAAAATGCTGAATTTGAACTTGTTAATTCTACAAGTACTGCTGCGCAGAAAGTAAGGGACGGCGAATTTGATTTTGCTTTAACGAATGAGGTGGCAAGAGCCACATATGGCCTCATCTTCATTCGAACGTTTAAAAGTATACCCATGAGCTGGTCCATATTCGGAAAAGGAGAGATGTAAGATGCAAACTGAACAAAAGACGCAAGAACGATATTTTCCTCAAGCGAAAAAATTAGAATGGGATAATGGCGTTATCCAATATTCCACTGTAAGAGGCGGTACGGAAGTGTTAATTTCATACGTCCCTCCCCGCACGATCATTGAACCTCACGAACATCCCGAAGCACAAATCGGCATTGTATTAAAAGGCGAGCTTCAAATGACTGTCGGCCAATCGACTCAACTGCTCACCCCATTAGAATCAGCCTATATCGCACCACCGTTTGTCCCTCACGGCGCTTCAAATCTGACAGATGAAGAAGTGATCGCCATTGATATTAAGAGATTAAAGGATAATGAAGAATATACAGCTCCCCCCACTTATTTCTTAGACATTTTCAAAACACGGGATTTACTCCCTGGCATGGAAGTGACTTTTTTTGTGGAGGATTGGATGGAGCTGATGATTGCCAATATCCCTGGAAACGGCGGAGAAATGCCTTTTCATAAACATAGAAATGAACAAATCGGCATTTGCATCAGCGGAGGGTATGATATGACAATCGAAGGCTTTACAGAAAAGATGGAATTTGGCACCACCTATTTCTGTGATCCAAGGGAAGATCATGGGGCCATCAATCCAAAGCCAGAAGCATCAAAGTCTATTAATCTCTTCTTCCCTCCTCGCTATAATCGCTTAAAACCAAAGGCATCTAAGGTGAAGAAATGAAGCTGGACCGAAAAGTTGTCCTCATTACAGGAGGTGCGTCGGGGATTGGGCTTGCTGCTGTCAAGCTCTTCCTCGAGCATGGAGCAAAAGTAGCTGTCGCTGACATCAATGAAAGCAGCGGCAACCAACTAATTGAATCATTGCCGCATGAGCACCTTGCATTTTTTAAAACAGATATTACGAAAGAGTCTGACTGTCACCAAACCGTTCAGAGCGTGCTGAGCCGATTCGGTGCCATTGATGTCCTCATTAACAATGCAGGCATCGAAATTGTCTCACCTATTCATGAGATGGCACTGGAGGATTGGCATCGTATTCTTCAGGTCAACCTGACCGGCGTCTTTCTCATGAGTAAGCATACTTTGCCGCATATGCTTGAAAAGAAAAGTGGAAGTATTATCAATACCGGATCTGTCGGAGGTCTTGTGGGCTGGCCTGACATTCCGGCATACAATGCAACAAAAGGCGGTGTCATTCAGCTCACCAAATCAATGGCCATTGACTATGCCGCTCATCAAATCAGGGTGAATTGTATTGCCCCTGGCATCATTGATACACCATTAAACGAGAAGTCCTTTTTAGACAACCACACAGAAAGTCTCGAGATCGTCAAAAAGGAAAAAGCAAAGGTGAATCCTATGCTGCGTCTTGGAAAACCTGAAGAAATTGCTGGCGTGATGCTCTTTCTCGCCTCTGATCTATCCAGCTATATGACTGGAAGTGTCGTCACAGCAGACGGAGGTTACACCGCTAGATAAAAAGGAGTGCTTTCATTGAGTAAAAAAACTGTACTTGTCATTGCTGATCTAGGTGGGTGCCCGCCCCATATGTTTTATGAAAGCGTGGCGGCATCGTATCATATCGTTTCTTATATCCCGAGACCCTTTGCGATTACAAAGGGACATGCCGAGCTAATCGAAAAATACTCCATTGCGGTCATCAAAGACCGTGATTATTTTGATACACACCCTTCTTTTGAACACCCTGATTCTATTTACTGGGCACATGATGATTATCCAAAATCAGAAGAAGAAGTTGTGGAAGACTTCATTCGAGTGGCTTCCTTTTTCAAAGCAGATGCAATCACCACCAATAATGAATTATTCATTGCACCGATGGCAAAGGCCGCTGAACGTCTTGGGCTGCGAGGTGCCGGTGTCAAGGCAGCCGAAATGGCGCGTGATAAAAGCCAAATGAGGGCTGCATTCAACGCCTCTGGCGTCAAAGCGGTGAAAACTCAGCCTGTCACGACTTTATCTGATTTCAAAAAAGCCATTGAGTCTATCGGAACACCGCTCATTTTAAAGCCTACATATTTAGCCAGTTCTATTGGCGTCACCTTGTTTCATGACAAGGCTGGAAGTGATGATCTGTTTTTACAAGTACAATCGTATTTGGAAACCATACCAGTCCCAGACGCTGTCACGTATGAAGCACCGTTTGTCGCTGAAACGTATTTAGAGGGTGCTTACGAAGATTGGTATGAAGATGAAGGATATGCTGATTATGTCAGTGTAGAAGGGCTGGTCGTAGAGGGCGAATATCTCCCTTTTGTCATACATGATAAAACCCCTCAAATCGGTTTTACAGAAACGGCTCATATCACTCCGACGATCTTAGACAATGAAGCAAAGCAAATCATCATTGAAGCAGCAAGAAAGGCAAATGAAGGACTAGGTCTTGAACATTGTGCAACCCATACAGAAATCAAACTCATGAAAAATCGAGAAACTGGACTGATCGAATCAGCGGCTCGATTCGCTGGCTGGAATATGATCCCGAATATTAAAAAGGTCTTTGGCGTCGATATGGCCAAGCTATTGATTGATGTATTAGTTGATGGTAAAAAGGCTGCACTGCCAAAACAGCTGCTTTCTGGACATACATTTTATGTAGCGGACTGCCACCTGTACCCCCAGCATTTTAAAGAGAGTGGGCATATCCCACCTGAAGCCACACATATCACCATTGATCATGTGTCTATTCCAGAGGGGGCATTCGTTGGAGATACTGCGATTGTCAGTCAATCATTCCCTACCAAAGGGGCTATTGTGGATCTTGCTTTATTTGAAGCTTTTAATGGAATCGTATCTCTTGAATTAAAAGGATCATCTTCACAAGACGTTGCCGCGTCCATCCGCAACATTCAGAAACAGGCAACGATTCAGTTAATGGATGAATTTGTGAAGGGATAGAAAGAGAGGCTACTGTGGTGAAAATGTTAGCATCTAAAATGATTGAACGGCTGCCTGAACAGAAATTCGGCACCGTCTTTGAAAAAATTGCTCAAAAGACAAAAAACGGAGCAACCATCATGAATCTAGGTCAGGGAAACCCTGATCTACCAACTCCTCCCCATATCGTGAGTGCCCTAAAGGAGTCAGCGGGTGTTTTGCCATTTCAACAATATGCCCCTTTTAGAGGCTTTGACTTTTTCAAACAAGCCATTGCAGATTTTTATAGATCGGAATTCGGTGCTGAGATTGATCCGCAGAAGGAAATTGCTCTTTTCACTGGCGGAAAAACGGGACTGTATGTCATGAGTCAGTGTCTGCTTGATCCAGGAGATATCGCACTCGTTCCCGATCCAGGATACCCTGAATATCATTCAGGCATTTTGATGGCGGACGCCCAGCCATACAGTATCAAACTTGAAGAGAAAAATGGTTATTTACCAGATCTCTCCTCAATTGATCGTGATGTAGTCAAAAAAGCAAAAGTACTGTTCTTGAATTATCCGAATAACCCCACGGGTGCTGTCGCAAATGAGGCATTCTTTGAAGAGGCTGCTACCTTTGCGGCCGCTCACGAACTGTATGTTATTCATGATTTCGCCTATGGTTCATTTCATTACGAACAAACACCCGTGAGCTTCATGAATACTCCTCTCGGGAAAAGTGTAGGCGTCGAATTATATTCTCTATCAAAGACTTTTAATATGGCAGGATGGAGAGTCGCTTTTGCTGTTGGAAATGAGGAGATCATTCATGCCATCAATACCTTCCAAGACCACGTGTTTGTCAGTATGTATGGCGGATTTCAACATGCAGCGACTGCTGCCTTGCAAAGTGATGACTGTCATATTCAATCATTAAGAGCGATATACCTTGAACGAATCAATTTCTTCATCCGGCAAGCGGCGAGAAAGCTTGGCTGGACAATCAAACGTCCACCCGGCGCCTTTTATTTATGGGCTCCGATTCCTGATGACTTTGAACATTCTCATGCCTTTGCTGACTATTTACTCGAACATGCCGATGTTGTCGTCACGCCTGGAGGAGTATTTGGAGCCAATGGGAGCCGTCATGTACGCATTTCAATGGTTGCCCCGATTGAAGAGCTTGCTCTCTTTATCGACCGTCTGTCCATCCTCCCCATTCGATTTCATCAAAAAACCCGCCTATAGCGGGTTTTTTTCAGTTTATATACTTTTCATCGTTCCACCGTCTACGGAGATTTGTTGGCCTGTGATATAAGAAGCTTCCTCTGATGCCATAAAAGCTGCCAATGACGCCATCTCACTCGCTGAGCCTACTCTTTGCATTGGGATACCTGATGCGACAGCTTGTACAGCCTGCTCTCGTGACACTCCCTGCTTCGTCATCATATTGCCGATAAATTGTTCATACCGATCGGTTGCAATAAAACCAGGATTTAAACAATTCACCGTAATACTAGACGACGCAAGCTGTGTGGCTGCATTTTTACTGGCATTAATAATCGCTGCATTCATCATACTATTCGTAAACATTTGTTCACCAGGTTCCTTCCACAGGTTCCCGACAATTTGAATGATCCGTCCATATTCATGTCTTTTCATCAATGCTACTGCACGCTTCATTGTATCTACGTAGGCGATGGCTTTTTGGGAGAAAGCAGCCAGCATCTGGTCAGTTTCACATGAATCAAATGTATCTGGTTTTCCTCCTGGAATGTTATTGATCAGCACATCGAGTCTGCCAAACTCCTTTTCTATTTCTTCAAAGGCTTCCGACCTCACCGCTTCAACCGACATATCTCCACAGAATAGAGACAGCGGTTCCTTTGTTTCTGTCATATCTTGAATGTGCTGTTTCGTCTGTTCAAGTGAGGCCATATTTCTAGAGTTGATGATCACCTTCATATCGCTCTGGGCGGCAAGTTTTATTGCGATTGCCTTTCCAATGCCTGTACTTGCCCCTGTGACAAATGCAATTCTTTTAGACAAACTCATCCACATCCCTTTTCATCAATATACATAAAATGACACATACAGAATGTATTTCAACAAAAAAAGACCTTTCTCCTGCGAAAGGCCTCTCTTCTCTATTTAAATGTCGTTTCCCAATTAAATCCGATCGCCTCATCATTCCACGCAATTCTCTTCTCATCTGGGTTTTTTGGATCGTACGATTCTGTTGTAAAATACACAATCTGCAGCGGCGTCTCTCCTAATACGCGGTAGCCATGGGCAACTCCCTTTGGGATGAGGAGCAGCATCGGATTATCTTCTCCCATATAATACACATCGGTTTGACCCTTTGTCGGGGAATCCTCTCTCAAATCGTATAAAACGACCTGTGCATGACCTGCTGGGAAAAACCAAACATCGTCTTGTTTTTCATGATAATGAAAGGCTTTGATCACTCCTGGGAAACTTTTCGACCACGACGCCTGCCCAAATCGCTTCAGCATCGGTTCGTCATCTCGAATAAGCTCTGCGAAAAAGCCGCGATCATCACAATGTTTCATGAGTTTTTTCGTTTGAACACCATCAATCATGCTGCTCGAATCTCCCTTCTTTCTGCAAGTATTCGTGAAGTGCATCCTTCCAATGTCTTGGCTTCCAGCCTGTCGCTTCAATTGCTTGCAGGTCTAAAACAGAGTAGGCGGGCCGAGGTGTTTGGAAACCATACTCTTCAGTGGAAATGGGCTCAATTGTCGTAGACAGACCGCTTGCTGCCACAATTTCTGTCGCAAAGTCAAACCATGAACAGCTTGCTCGGTTACTGACATGATAAATACCTGCTTTCTGGTCAAACAAGTGAATCAAAGCTTCTGCGGCATCCTTTGTATAAGTAGGAGACCCTAACTGATCATTGACGATGCGCAAATGATCCTTCGTTTCAGCCAGCCGAAGAATGGTATTCACAAAGTTATGTCCCTCATGTCCATAAAGCCACGATGTCCGAATGATCTTCACTTCATCTGACACAAGATGAATCAATTCTTCTCCAAGTTTTTTACTTTTCCCATAAATGGTTTGCGGATCTGCTTGTGCATCAACTTGGTAAGGGGTATCCGCTTGCCCATCAAACACATAATCTGTGCTGACATGTAATACATCAGCCCCTACGTTCTTAGCCTCAAGCGCTGTATAGTAGGCGCCAATCCCATTCACAAGATAGGCTTTTTCCGTTTCTGTTTCGCATTGATCCACAGACGTATAAGCAGCCGCACTGACAACAATATCCGGACGGAAATGTCTCATTGCATGTCTGACTGCCTGTTGATCTGTGATATTCAGCATACTCCTTGTTAAAGCAATGACTGTGATGTCTTTTTCTTTCAGCTGTTTCGTCAATTCTTTCCCTAATTGGCCGCCTGCACCGGTGATTAAAACTTTCATCGGTCACCCTTCTTCACTTTGATCATATTTGGCACGATACCAATCGATCGTTTTTTCGATACCTTTTTCGAATGAAGTTGCCTGCACCCAGCCAAGCTCTTCTTTTAGTTTACTGGCATCAATGGCATACCGCCTGTCATGCCCTTTCCGGTCTTGAATAAACGCGATTTGGTCATGAGAGATGCCTAGATGTGTGAGAATGGTTTTGGTTAAATCAAGATTTGTTTTCTCGTTGCCGCCGCCAATATTGTACACCTGACCGGCTGTTCCGTTTTCTACTACTTGTTTTACGGCTCTCGCATGATCCTCTACATACAGCCAATCGCGGATCTGCTGGCCGTCTCCGTATATCGGAATCTTTTCACCATTGACCGCTTTTCTAATAATGGTTGGGATTAATTTTTCTTCATGCTGATAAGGTCCGTAGTTGTTGCTGCATCTTGTGATCATGGCGGGTAGTTGGTGGGTGTGGATATAAGATTTCACAAGCAGGTCTGAACTTGCCTTGCTTGCTGAATAAGGATTATTCGGTGAGAGTGGTGTTTGTTCTGTGAAAGCAGGATCATCCGGCTCCAAATCTCCATATACTTCATCTGTCGAAATATGAATAAGTTTTTTCGCCTTTCCCTTTAAAACAGCTTCAAGCATACGATAGGTACCAAGGACATTTGTTTGGATAAAGGGTTCTGCTGACTCAATACTGCGATCGACATGTGATTCTGCTGCGAAATGAATGATGGCATCATAAGCTTCATCAAATACTTGATCCAGTTCGTCTTGCAGCGTGATATCTCCTTGGACAAAACGGAAATGAGGCAGCTTTGATAAATATTCCATTTCCTCTGGATGACTGGCATATGTTAATTTATCAAATACGGTAAGCCGGACATCGGACTCTTGAAGCAGCAGCTTCACAAAATTCAGTCCAATAAACCCTGCTCCACCTGTAATTAAATAAGACTTCGTCATTCGTATCCCTCTTTTTCCTTCATCGTTTCAAACATTTTTGTAGATGCTTCGTGGAGAGATTCATGTGTTCCTGCATCAATCCACCACCCTTTTAACATATCATAGGTCAGCTGGCTATTTGAGATGTAGAGATTATTCACATCAGTAATCTCTAGTTCACCTCGATCTGACGGCGAGATTTCCTCGATATATTGAAAGACGTCTTGATCATAAAAATAGATGCCCGTGACGCAGTAAGATGACCTCGGGTGCTCTGGCTTTTCTTCTATTGATAAAATTCGGTGATGAGCAGGATCAATTTCTGCAATGCCAAATCGTTTTGGATCTGCCACCTCTTTCAATAAAACCTTGGCTCCGCTTTCTTGTTGCCTAAAGGCGTCGACAAAAGGGCGTAATGAATCTTCAAATACATTATCACCAAGCATCAACACAAATTTTTCCCCTTGAGCAAAGGGCTCTGCATAGGATAAACCATCGGAAATACCAGACGCTTCTGGCTGTACTTGATACACAATATTCATCCCAAGTTCACGATCATCTTCCAGTAACTTTTGAAACAACGGAATTTGTTCTTCCTGTGAAATCAGCATCACATCTACAATTCCTGCTTCTTTCAGTTTGAATAATGACCAATAAATCATCGGGTATGGACCAACCGGCAGCAAGTGTTTGTTGAAAATCTTCGTTAATGGTGCCAGCCGTGATCCTTTTCCTCCTGCTAAAATAACTCCCTTCACATCTACACATCCTTATGTTCTTTTTGGTGTGAATTCATGAGGTGTATAAGAATGTTTTTCACTCGTTCGATTCCTTTTCCATCAATGAGTGAACGTCCATTAAGATGAATGCTTCTGCGGAGAAAATAGCTGTCAGACAGTTTTTGAACAGCTTGCAACAGGTCTTTTTCTTCCACAAGGTCACCTAATCCAAGGTGAAAACAAGCGCCCTTTTGCGCAAACATGCTCGCTGTCACTGCTTGGTGGTCTACTTGCGATAGGACAATGCTGGGCACCCCGATACAAATTACCTCATATAACGTCATACCGCCTGCTACGATAGCCACATCAGCTTCTGATAAAAGAACCGGTAGTTGATCTGTATGTTGAATGAATTGGATATGTTCCGCCTCTACTTGCTCTTTGATGTGAGAGGCTTTTCCTGCGACCGCTAAAATGTCTAGGTGATTTGTTTGAAGAAGCGCCGATACAGCCTTTGATAACAGGCCGCACGGATCACTTCCGCCAAGGCTGATGACCACCTTTTTACATTCTTTCCGAACCTCATATGTGTCTTTGAATTGATTAATCTCGTGATCTAACAATAAATAGGGCGTTCCATGATAATAAGCCGTGCCATTAACCTGCTCGTGCTTCCCGTCCAGACCGCCATAAATGCCGTTTATGACCGTGTCTGCAAGCTGACAGGCTTCCTCTCTTTTTTCCTCAAATAAGACCAGCCTCGCACTATCGCAGGAGTCTTTGATCGTTTGAAGAAACTGAAGATCACAATCAAGGACATCTATGACTAAAAGGTCAGGCTTTAGCTTTTTGATGTCTTGTTGGATTTGTAGAAGCGCATTCGACTCATGCACCATCTGAACGTGCCACTCTGGGTGCGAAAGCATTTCTACACAAATCTGATCATTTGTATAGAAATATAAGTCGTTCCCTTCCTGAAGCAGTTCTTTTGCCAAACGTTTCATTCTGACGACATGACCCATTCCTCTTAAAAAACCCCCATAAACAACAATCATGATTTTTTTGTTCATTCAGCATCCTTCTGTCTCACAGATTGATTCAAACGAACAATGTCTGGATGTTGTTCACAGATGGAAATGAGCTCAGCTGTCGGCACAGCAATAGAACCACCAGCTTTCTCTAATAAACAGGTAGCAAACACATAATCTTCTTCTGTATCAATCGTGAATCGATAAGCAGGATATGCAAGTTCTTTGGGCGGTGTGAATAATTGAAGGTGAAATTGCTCGGGATGCTTTCTGATATACAGCGTGACATGCTCACGTTCTGAATAAGTGAGGGGAAATTTGTCGATTTCACATAAAATAGATGCCTCAATCATTTCCCCGGAAATACCGAGTGGTGTTCCGTTCGTATATGTGTAGTCAGCCTTTTCCTGTCTATGTTTTTCAAGCATTTTCGACAAAAGCGAAGGATCTATAAATGGATTGTCTCCCGTTAAACGTACAACCGTTTTAGGCTCAAATTGGCGGACAATCTGCGCAAACCGCTCAAGCACATCTGCCTCACTGCCTCGAAACACCTTATGGCCCTTTGACATACAGTATTGAGCCAAATAGTCATCCTCTGGCTCGACCGTTGTGGCAATCATAAGGTTTTGCATTTTGTGATGGTAATCATCTGATTGCTTCACCCGCTCCACAATCAAATCAATCAGCGCCATGCCGCCGATCGGTTTCATCACTTTTTTGGGCAGTCTTGTTGATCCCATCCTAGCCTGAATGACAAAAAGTACATCATGCATCATCTCGAGACTCCTGCATGAGTACGTCTTTCCACGAAACACCTGTATGGGCTGGGATGTCTCTCACAGCCTTTGTGCCAAGTAAAATCGGCATATATCGCGGATGCAACCCCTGATTTTTTTGTCCAGGGCGCAGCACAGCTACATTTTCTGACGTGAGGGTCTCTCCCTTTGCAATGCCTTTTGTCGTAAAAATTCCTCGATACGCAAATTCTCGAATCTGCCCTTCAATGGCTGTTGTCGTTTTATAAGAACTGCCAAGAAGCTCCTCTGGTAATGAATGAACGTCTATTTCCGCTTGATTCCGCTGCTTTTCTGCTGCTCGAATGTGCTGAACCATTTCCTTTAATTCTTCAGGACTAAGAGCAAATGAATGATCCGCTCCGGGTAATGTTTTATCTATTGTAAAATGTTTTTCAATCATTGCTGCACCGAGCTTCACAGCGGCTACTGGCGCTTCCGTCGGGTGTTCACTATGATCTGAAAAGCCAATGACTGCTTCAGGGAAAGCGGACCTTAAGGTTTGAATTACCCGCAGGTTCGTATATGCTCTAGGAGCTGGATACTTTGCCACACAATGCATGATGGCGACTTGCTTATTTTGCTGGCTCGTAATCGTTTCGTATGCTTCATGAACATCAGCAATGGTGGCCCCAGCTGTTGAAAAAATGATCGGCTTGTGAAAAGAAGCCATATGACGCAAAAGAGGCAAATGGTTGATTTCATAGGATGCCAGTTTAAAAGCAGGCGGATTCGTTTGATTCAATAAATCAGCCGATTCTTCATCACACACGGTGCTTAAAAACATCAGTCCTTTTTCCTTACAACGTCTCAATAAGACAGGTAGCCATTCAGGCGGCAGCTCCATTTGTTCCACTAAAGAAAAAATAGACACTTCTTCTCCTTTGGCCGTTTCGTATAACCCCGGTTCCTTTTGATACATCCGATCCGCTTGAAACATTTGAAACTTCACCGCATCAGCTCCTGCTTCTTTTGCCACATCAATTAAAGCAAGTGCCTGATCCAGCTTTCCATCATGGTTAATGCCTGCCTCTGCAATGATAAAGACAGGCGCATCATCTCCCACTTTGCGATCTCCGATATAGAAATGCGCCATCTTACCTCTCTCCTTTTTTCGGCCACACATGGTAATACAAAAAGGCATTTGTTGTCCTAAACCCCATCTTTTCGTACAGCTGGATGGCTGTCGTATTATGAAGCTGTGTCCCCGCAGAAATGAAGTGATGCCCTCTGTGATGAGACACTTTCATCATCTCAATAAACAGCTTTTTTCCGATCCCTTTTCCTTGAACATCCGGTCTAATCGCAAAAAGCTCAAGCCCCATCTCATGCCCCTTTGTCATACCTTGAATCAAGCCAACCACTTCATCATTCACCTTGGCAACGAGGTTGATATCTGCGCGTCCGAGTAAGTTGTTTCTCATCCACTCCTGATAAAAATGCTGAACAACACGCTGGTCTAAATATGGATCAAGGGCATAACGGCTTTTCACAAAAGCCTGATCACCTAGTAAGACCGCCTCATCGTAATCCTTTTCATCTGGCACACCCATCACCACATCTTGATCTGATGATGGCATCTCCATGAGGGCAGGTGGTGCCTCAAGCCTAGTGAGACCACCGACATAATACACATGGGATAGTTTTTGAACAATGCGGTTTTTTTCAAGATCAGCCGCCTCAAGACGTAAAAAGAAAAAATCACATTTTTCTGTTCTCATCCAATTGATGAATCTCTCCATCAATTCTTTAAAGAGCAGCGCTGATTCAGCTTCCACAAACTTCACATGAAAAATATGCTTGTCAAAAATGCCGCTCTCCCATTTGGACCATTCGTATAACAGCACTGCTTTGAGCTTAGCGCCGCTGACAAGAGCAAACTGCTTGAATCCTGTCATGCGTTCCGCTTCATGACCATATGTTTTCAGCCAAGCTGCCAGCACCTGATCGTCTATTGCATGAACGACTTTCATGAAGAGGCCTTCTTGTCTTTTAAAATTGACACGACTGCGGTGATGACATCCTGCACATCTTCATCTGTCATACTTGGATAGAGCGGGAGCGAAAGCGTTCGTTTGTAATAAGTGAGTGCCTCAGGGAAATCCTCTGGTGAATGGTTATAGGTCTCTTGATAATATGGATGCAAGTGAACGGGAATAAAATGAACACTCGTGCCGATTTTATATTCCTTTTGCAGCTGATCAATCATGTCATCGCGTGTGATCATTGCTTCTTTTGGATCAACTTGCAACACATATAAATGCCACGCATGTCTTCCCTCATCATGTACAGGCGGCAAGATGAGACCAGCTTCATGTTGAAATGCCTGATTGTATGTCTTCGCAATCTGTTCTCTACGTGTCTGCATCTCCTTCAACCGGCTTAGCTGAACGAGCCCTAACGATGCTTGCACGTCAAACATGTTCATTTTATAGCCCGGTTCCTCGACCTCGTAATACCATGTTCCCTTTTCTCCATAACGATTCCACGCTCCCTTGCTCATCCCGTGAAGCGCCAGCCTTCTGATTCTAGCCGCAAGTGCATCATCATTTGTCGTCAGCATGCCGCCTTCACCAGTCGCTATGTTTTTCGTTGCATAGAAGCTAAAAGCGGTCGCATCACCAATTGATCCAATCGGTTGATCATGATAGGTCGTATAGAGGGCATGAGCGGCATCCTCCAACACGAACAAATCATATTTTTTGGCAATCGCTAAAATTTGATCCATATCACACGATTGACCAGCAAAATGTACAGGGACAACAGCTTTCGTATGTGGTGTAATGGCCGCTTCTAATTTTTTCGCATCTAGATTGAGTGTCGCCGGATCAATATCCACGAAAATAGGGGCTGCCCCCGTATGGATGATCGTATTGGCTGTTGCGCAGAACGTCAGAGGCGTTGTGATGACCTCATCACCAGCTCCAATGCCTCTCGCCTTTAACGCTAAAAATAGAGCAGCTGTGCATGAATTGACTGCTATTGCGTGCTTCGCTCCAGTCAGCTGCCTAAACTCTTCTTCAAACTGTCTAACTTTTGGTCCGGTGGACAACCAGCCGGACTTTAATGTTCCAATGACTTCATCAATTTCTTCCTGTTCAATAAAAGGCAGTGCATAAGGAAGAAATTGTGCTCTCTTTTGTCCCATATCGCTTGCACACCCCTATCTTCATCTCTGAAAATCCACGCCTGTTTTTGTTTTGAGCAGAGAAAGCAGAACATCGGTCGATTGTGCATGCGGATAATGCTCTTGAATGAAACGAGCACCTTGCTGTTTCGCCAGCTTCATTTCTTGTTCATCCGATAAAATACGGATCGCTTTCTCGGCCAACTCAATAGGGTTTTCCATGTAGCAGCTGCCAAGCGACTCGTAATAAGGGTATCTTCTGCCTTCTGTCATTTTTCCAATCAGTACACTCTTTTTAAAGAGCATTGCTTCCAGACCAACTGTTGATGTGAGCGTTATGACCATATCCATATACGGCAGGAGGTCATACAAGTCGATCTCTTTTTTAATTAATCTCACATGGTTCCCCGCACGTTCAATCGCTGTGTAGTCATTTAATCGATTTCGAGCGATTTCCCACGGATGCGGCTTCATAATCAGCTGAATATCTTTCCGTTTTGCAATTGTTTTAAGAACATCACCGTAAAAGGCTTCTGAAAACGGCTGTGTTGCCACGAGCACAGTCTTTTTGGCGGGATTGAAGTTCAATTTACGAAAGACCATTTCCTGTTGAAGCGGTGTTCGCTCCTGCACCAAATCAAATCTCGGGTGACCTGTGATCTCCACCTGCTCAGGCTGACAGCCTTTGTCTACATACCAGTCCTTTTCATATTTTCCAAACACTCCGTGGCAGGTGGTGAAAATCGGTAAAAAGGCTTCGTCTCCCATGAGCGCACCGTGCTGAAGACAAATACTTGTGAGATGGCGCTTCACGGTTTGCAAGGCGAGCACACGGCTATATGCATCCTCCGTCGTACCAACTACGACAGCTGTGATTGGCTGCATCTCAAATAGCGTTTCTATTTGGTCAATCACATCAATAAATTGCACAAGGTCCTTCCGAAGCTTTTCTCTAAAAAAGACATTGCCAAAGACAGGATGGTGGGCGTAAGGTTTCAATAGAGCATTTGCTTTTTCAATATATTCAACATGGGCTTCTTTATTAACCTCTCCGGCTAATTCCGGCTTGCTGATCACCGGTAATCCGAAATAATCAGCCTTCTTCCAGCGTGCGAGCACCACTGTTTGGTTCGGATGGAACCGCATGTAATTTTGTTCAGTAAAACGCAGGTGTTCAAAGTGAAGCAGCACCTTTCCATGACTCGGACGATAAGGGATATGCTTGATCTGCTGTTTATGCTGATCAAAAAATGGCTGAATGTCTTGCGGCTTTGGACAAGTCGTTGTCAGCTCTTCACCAAACGCCTCATCTTCCATACGTTCCCTCACTTCAGGGCTGATATATTGATAAAAATTACTGATTAATCCAAGGGGGATGTGGCGATAGGTTAAGTCTTTCATCAGATTCACATACTCAAAGTACACCTGCCAATAATGATGAATATAATGCGACACTTAAGGTCACCTCCCATGTCTTTGTTTTAATATATGACGGAGCTCCCTGCAGGTAGACTGCGGAGGAAGTGCTTGAATAAAATCGCTTTTCTCATCTTCTGCCAACTGATAATGAATAGACTGTTCTGTGATGTAGTTTGTATCCAATACCTCATCAAAAGGGTAGAACGGATAAAAGTGATTTAATCTAAAAAAGAACCGCGCATCCCCTATTCGATAAAAATGCGGACTCTCGTCCCAGTAGGATCCAAACTCAGCTCGAATCTTTGTTAAAATGGATGCACGATGTACAACTGAACAGTGATCAATAGCACAAGGTGCATTCCACTGCACCGTTTGCGCAGGTCGAATCGTTTCCTTTACTGGCTCTTTTTCGCTATTTAAATAGATAACTTTTGAACTAGAATAGACAATATGTTCATTTGGACGAGCATCTAAATAATTCGTGAGCTTCTCTAAACGGTCTGGTGCATAGACATTGTCATCTGTGGCATAGGAAATATACTCGCCCTTTGCCTGTTCTAATGCTTGATTAATGAGGACGGCATAGCGTGTTTTCGCCGTTCTTTCCTCCAGCGTTTTCACCCCGCTTTGGATAAAATGGATGCGTGGATCTTTACGGAAAGGCTCAATAGCAGCAAGGGTTTGTTCGTTTGATCCATCATCCATGATAAAAAGTTCAAAGTCTGACAAGGTCTGCTGCAGCACCGCTTCAATTGATCTGCCAACGTAGGCCGCTTTGTTGTAGCTCGTCATAATGACCGTTACTTTCGTCAATGTTTTCACCTCGGTCTCTTTTAAACTATGGTTATCATATGTGTCTCCTCTTAAAGAGACTGTAGAGTGACCTATTTTTTATAAAATTGGATTTTTTTCATGATCTATCTTTGAAAAACGTAAAAATTTTGGTAATATAAGTAATCATTTATGTGTATTAAAGGAGTAAAGAACATTGGAGTATATGAAGAGTGATCTCTCCCAAGAAGAGGAAGCAAAAGGTTTTTTTCGATTCTTTAAAATTTTTGTCGCGACAAAAACGATTATTCGCTCATATGAACATACCTCTATTCCCATGTGGCTGATGATACTCCTTGCAAGTATCGCTGGTACTAGCTGGATGTACGAAGGGTATTTTAGTGAGTATATGGGCAATCATATTCCATATCCTTTTATTCTGTTACACGGAGCAGGTTTTGGTATTTTAGTAGGCAATTTCCTTCTATTTTTCGGTTCATTCATTTTACAGTGGTTAGGGCGACTGTTTTTTGGCAGTAAAGCGCCGTATCGAGATGTGCTCAAAGCTTGCACACTGACGGTCATTTTTCCTTCCACCTTATTTGCTCTTACTTGGATTTTTACTGTGGGGTTGCTTGGTCCGTATACATTTGTGAAAATCTCACCCTATTTAGACCAGCACTATGAATTATGGTATTATCTCAGTGTTTTACCACTGGTTGATGCGTATACCAAGACATGGATATTTGGGATGGCTGTTTTAGGCCTTGTCGCTGTGATGAAGCTGAGAATATGGCAGGCCTTTATCATTGCCATCACACCGATCGCCTTATTTTTTCTCATCATGACCCTTCTCTATGACGTCCAGCGGGCTATGAATTGGTTGATGTAAACAGGCATTCCTTAGATTGTTGGAAACCTTTGCAGTCTAGGAAGGACGAGCATCGGCGCGGAGCGAATTTGACATTCGTGAGCACCGAAGCGCAGGACTGACACCGAATGCGAGGGTTTGTCTACACGCTGAGGAACTGCACAAAGCAGTTCCTTTTTTTCGTTCAATGTACATATTCTCTCTTCCTGTCTCATAGTGTGAAAGAGAAAAAGAATGCTATGGAAACAACAGGCGCTTTTCTGCCTTCTGTTTAGAACACCATGAGGAAAGAGGAGGAACGTTATGAAATTGAAAAATCAATTTGGGCAAGGTTCGGGTTTCGAAGGTCAAGATTTTCGCCAGCAACAATATGGAGCAAATCCGTATCCTGCGCAGCAGATGGGTTATTCAGTCCCTCCCCAAACGCAGGGTCAAATGCAAGGTCAAATGCAGCAGGGGTATTCGCCAATGCCGTCTACTGGTACTTCACAAGGAGGCCAAGGTGGGCAAAGTGGCGGGCAGCCCTATCAAATTCCTTCGGGACCGATTTATCAGCAGAACGTCACCGGTCAGCTGCCGCTTGAGCAGTCCTATATTGAAAATATTTTACGATTAAACCGCGGCAAAGTAGCCACGATCTATATGACGTTTGAGGCAAGTAAAGAATGGAACTCTAAGATTTTTAGAGGGGTCATTGAGGCCGCAGGACGTGATCACATTATCATTAGTGATAACAAAACTGGGACACGATACTTATTGTTAACAATCTACCTTGATTACATTACGTTTGATGGGGAAATTCAATATGACTATCCATACTCGATGTCTACGTATTCTCCGAGATAACCTCAAGGTCCTATCAGCAGCAAGGTGCAGACGCCCTTGCTTTTTTCTTTTGTCTAGGTTTTTGACACACCTTCGGGGGAAGGCTCATAAGATGCCTAGTAGTTTTTATTAAACGCCTAGAGGTGACATCAATGACTGTTGAGCTGGATTATACATCGCCGAATGTCAAATATTCATTTGACCTGAACCAAAGCCCCCTTGTGAAATATGACCAACACAACCTGATTAATGTTTTAGGAAAAAAACAATTAAATTCGCTCGATCAAGTATCTCTGCTGGATATATATTTGAGTAAAAGCAAAGTAGTAGAGCCTCATTATCATCAAAATGCTGCCGAGCTTGTTTATTGTATCGCCGGCTCTGCTGCTGTATCCATGTTGAACCCATTTACAAAAAAGCTGTCCACCTACACCATTACCCCTGGGCAGGTAGCCAATGTGCCACAAGGCTGGTGGCATTACGAAGTCGCCTTGCAGGACAAAACCCATTTGTTAGCCATTTTTAACGCATCGACGCCAGAAGTCATCTTAGGTTCAGACCTTCTAACCCTCACGCCTTCACACATCATGGCACATACTTATTGCATGAACGAAACGCAGTGGAAGCAGGCGACGCAGCCTGTGAAACCTGGTGTGTTTATCGGACCTTTCTGCCACCGGGAGGAAGAGACACAAACGCACCCTGTCCCCCCTTCCCACTATGTACCTTATTATCAAGCACCTCCGAACTATTCTCCTTATTGGAGTTAAGAAAAAAACCGATGCCCTTATGAGAGCATCGGTTTTTTATCTTATAAATTTTTTGCTGCTGCAATCACTAGCATGATCCAAGAAGCGATAAATGCCACTCCGCCAATTGGTGTAATGGCACCTAGAATCTTCACCTGAGTCAAGGCAAGCACATAAAGGCTTCCTGAGAAGAAAAGAATGCCTGCCAGCATCACCCAGCCAGCGGTCGGCACTAGAGAAACACCTGACAGCTTATCTGCCAGAAAGGCGACAATAAATAGGCCAATTGCATGGAACATCTGATATTGAACCCCTTTATTCCATATCTCAATATACTTTTCAGGAATTTTCCCTTCCAATCCATGTGCACCGAAGGCTCCAAGACCAACCGCAAGCATGGCGTTAATGGCACCTAATATGAAAAATAGTTTCATTCGTCATTCTCCTTATCTCATCAATTATGTTTATCATAGCGCGGGTCTTATCCAACATTCAACTTTCCTATGATGCTGACACGAGATTGTCGGATTTCTTCTTCTTTCGCAGTAGCACTTGATCGACCACAATCGCAATCAGCGTGCCAAGCACAAGACCATTGCTCAATAAAGAAATCAGCACAGGATGCATGCCTTTCAATGCCCCCTGCGGCACAAACATTGCGCCCACGCCTGCTAAAACAGCGATGCCAAGCACAAATCGAATGCGCGGGATGTCTTCTTTTTCATACTGATCGAATTCAGACATAGCAATCCCAATCATAGAAGAGAACACCACAAAGTTCACAGCCAGCCCAACAGGAGAAGGCAATGCAGAGAAAAAGCTCATCAATAATGGAAATAAACTAATGAGGACAATGAGCAGACTGCCAATAAAAAATGGCTTTCTCGATGGAATTTTGGTTGTTTGTATAAAACCCGCTGCCCCTGAAATAGGAACAGGCGCAATCGCTCCAATCAGTCCGCTTAGCAAATGACCAAATGCGGCGACAAAACCAGCCGGTCTGGCTCGTTTTCGCTCACGCAGTTCACCAAATGCCTTCACGGAACTTTCCACAATTCGAATACTTGCCAGCATATTCACTATGAGTAAGATCGTAATAAAAAAGGACGTGACAAGCAGTCCGCTGTCAAAGACCGGCATGCCAAATGGAAACAGTTTTGGAAACTCAATGATCTGCTCAGGAATGCGAACAGGCTTCGCTAGTCCGAGTAAAGCAAATAACAGCCAGCCGCCTGCAAGTGCGAATAACACAGAAAACTGTCTTAAATAATGCCATTTTGAGCGGCTGATCATGAAGGTGATGACAATAATCAAGATCGATAGACAAAAGACAAGCCCATCTACCTGATTTCCCCGATAGCCAATCCCCATCAGCCCTTTCATGATTGGCTGACTTAACTGCACAACAAGCAGCAGCAAATAAATACCTGTGACAACCGGCGTAAATAAAGACGCGAGCCAATTAATGATTTTAAAGAGACTAAAAATAAAAAAGAACGCAGCACTAAAAATTAAAGCCCCTTGTAATGCTTGCAAGGTTTCAGGATATGTGGCAAAAATCGTCCCTGTCATGCCTGCATAAAGGGTATATACCCCCCACCACAGCCCTGCTGGACTTTCATTGATCGGCAACATATGACCGCATAAACACTGCACCATCGCCACAAGTCCAAGTGAAAAGAATGTACTCTGAATCAGTTCCGCCGACTGCACTTGATTTAATTCAAATGCTTGTGCAATCGCAATCGGCACAGCAATAGAAGCTGCGATAAAAAATGCCATCCACTGAATGGCGCCCAAAAATAGTTTCAACCCGATCACCTTCCCTTTGTCGTGACAAGACCATTAAAAATCAAAAATAGAGTCACCGTTGCCATCTTTCTCTTGTTGACCCTCTTCTTTATGCTGAAATTTCTTTGCACCGCTAGTGCCCATCAATTTCTCTAGCATGGCTTGATCCGTAGACACAGCCGGTGCAGATGGTGTCTGTATAGATGGAGGTGGTGAAATGACCGAAGACTGCGGCATTTGCACCTGTGATGATGTGTCGAGAATGACATCACATAGTGAAGAGATGACCGCCGCTTGACGTTTCACCTCTTCATCATTTCCACTTTGTTTTGCTTTTTGAATGGCTTCCTCCATTTTTTGAAGCAGACTTGATATATGAATATTCAAGGGTAGACCCTCCAATCTAAAAAATTCGTTTTCCAACATTATTTTACCAAATGAACAAACTGAATGGGTTCCTTTTTTCAAAGCTGTGTGCTTCTGTTCCTCTTATTTGACCCTTACCCAAGATTCACACATAATAAAAAAGAAACAATATCGTCTTTGAAAGGACTGAAAGATGAGCAAACTCACTGAACTCATTCACAAACAAAAAAACGTGCAAACACCAGCGGTTCAAGATAGAATCCGCCTTCTTAACGATTTGAAAAAAGCCATTAAACATCATGAAAAGGACATATTACAAGCCTTGGCCCATGATTTACATAAATCCGAGCAGGAAGCCTATACAACAGAAATTGGCATGGTATATGAAGAGATCAATCATACCGTCAAACATCTTCACAAATGGGCCAAACCATCTCGCGCGAAAACACCTCTGACCCATATCGGATCGAAAAGTATGATCATTAAGGAACCGTACGGAAGTGTTCTGATTATTGCCCCTTGGAACTATCCTTTCCAATTGGCCCTTTCGCCATTAGTTGGAGCCATTTCTGCCGGAAATGCCGTTACTTTAAAACCGTCAGAATTAACGCCGCACGTCTCAAACGTGATTGGCACGATTGTGGAAAGCGTGTTTCAAGAAGATCTTGCAGCGGTCGTTGAAGGCGGTGTGGATGTCAGCACAGAGCTTCTGAGACTGCCTTTTGATTATATTTTCTTTACTGGAAGTGTAGCCGTCGGCAAAGTCGTCATGGAAGCGGCCGCAAAGCATCTCACACCTGTCACACTTGAGCTCGGCGGAAAAAGTCCATGCATTGTCATGCCTGATGCAGACATCAAACTCGCTGCGAAGCGAATCACCTTTGGTAAATTCACGAATGCTGGTCAAACATGCATTGCACCAGACTATTTACTTGTTCATGAATCGATCAAAGAGAACCTATTGCGTGAAATGACGACCTGTATCCGTGACTTTTACGGGGACCAGCCTGAAACAAATCCGCATTTCGGAAAAAATGTCAGCCAGCGTCATTTTGATCGGCTTTCACAATTTCTCTCAAATGGCACGATTGTGACAGGTGGACAGCGTAATGAACAAGAGCTCAAAATCGCACCGACCATTCTAGATCACATTACATGGGAAGATCCTGTGATGCAGGAGGAAATTTTCGGACCTATTTTGCCTGTCATCACATTTGACTCTCTTCAAGAGGCAGCTGACATGATTAAGGCAAGACCGAAGCCGCTCGCTCTTTACTTATTTACAACCAATAAAGAAACAGAAGCCTATATTCTAGACAACCTCTCATTTGGCGGGGGCTGCATCAATGATACACTGATGCATGTCGCCACTCCATATTTACCATTTGGAGGCGTTGGTGAAAGCGGTATCGGACGATATCATGGAAAAGAAAGCTTTTTCACCTTTACACATGAAAAAAGTGTCCTACGCCAGACCAATCGCTTTGATTTTTCTTTCCGATATCCAAATGCGAAAAACGGACTCGACATTGTCCGCAAATTTTTAAAATAAACAGGACGAAGGGATTTTCCCTCGTCCTATTTTGATTCGATGTCCTTGATACACCAGTTGATTTCATCGTTCCCCATTTGCTTTAAATAGGCGTTTACTTTTGAGAACGGACGGCTGCCAAAAAAGCCGTTTCTTGCAGAAAAAGGACTTGGATGAGGTGACTCAATGATGTAATGCTTGCTTTGATCAATTCGTTCTTTTTTATTTTGCGCATGTCTGCCCCAAAGCACAAAAACGACTGGCTGTTCTCGGTCATTCAGGACGTCGATGACGCGGTCTGTCACACGTTCCCAGCCTTTGCCTTTATGCGAGTTCGCTTCCCCTTTTCTTACAGTGAGCACGGTGTTTAACAGCAAGACACCCTGCTCTGCCCAACTGACAAGCGAGCCATGGTTAGGGACCGGACAACCGAGGTCATCCTTTAGCTCCTGAAAAATATTTCTCAAAGATGGCGGATGTTTGACACCAGGCTGAACAGAAAAGCTTAATCCGTGTGCCTGTCCTGGGCCATGATAAGGGTCTTGTCCCAAAATCACGACCTTCACATCTTCATACGACGTCAAATGGAGGGCACGATAAATGTCATCTGGCTTTGGAAACACGATCTGCGTACGATATTCTTCCTTTACCCACTCACGTAATTCCTGATAATATGGCTGTTCAAATTCACTTTTCATCACAGCCCACCAGCTATCATTTAAAAATGGCTTCATTGCGATTGTCCTCCTTCTGTCTGCTGTGCCAATCTTGAGATCATCGGTTTTCCATCCCATACAATCTCACTCTCTGATTCTCGTTTTTTCATCGCTGGTTCTTCTAATAGGACAGCAAAGTTTGCTGTCGGCAAATCACCCAGCCCATGCTTTTCACTCAGGTCATCTAAGTAGGTCTTCCTTGTTTCACCAAGATCACTCGACTGATTGCCCCCACCATCAAAGAACGCATAGATCACACTGGCAGCTGGCACTCGTTTGGCTCGTGCATGCTGCGTAACACGCAGGAAAAAGTCCCAGTCCCAGTAGTGATGCATCGCTGGATCAAAATAGCCAATCTCATCATGTATGCGGCGTTTGTACATACTACCAGAAGGAACATATGTAGAAAAAACACGCATGTCCTCAATGTCCGCTGCATAAGCAAACAAACGTCTTGATACTGGAAATCGAGTCGCACCTCGTTCTTCAAACGAAACAATTTCCGCATCCGAAAAGACAAAATCAGCGTCTTCCAGCGCCTTGCTCATACGTTCAATATGACAAGGCGTAAAATAATCATCGTCATCACTCAGCATAATGACGTCACCTGTCAGCTCCCGCACCCCAACATTTCTTGCGTTCACATGCTGGACATTCTCATCTAAATGAATCAAGCGGATTGGCAGCTCTGGATAGAGTTCCTGAATCACGTCCACTCGCTCTCCTGCATCATTTACGACCACAATTTCAAAAGGCTGTACGCTTTGTCTCGAGATGGATTCAAGCAGTTCACACAATGCGCTCAGCCGGTTATGTGTCACAATTAATAAAGAAATCTTCATATCGGCCTAACTCCTTTAATAGATTCGTCTTTTTCATTAAAACATAAATCGGCTTTCTTCTCATGATATAAAAGACGGTTTGATTGATCGAGAAAATGGGAATTTTTGATGAAAAGGAGTGATGATAATGGAATTTTTCACAGTTGAGAATAGTAAAGAAGCCAAACAGACGATCGAACAGATACAGTCAGCAAAGGACGATGTGTTTGTTTTTGCGTATGACCCCGAACGCTCTGATAACGTTACTGAGTATACGGAAGCAAAGAGCATGACAGCTGTCGATCAAGGGATTTTAGATCAGATCGCCAATGTCATTCGCACCAGGGATGATGAACTGATGGCCAAAATGATGTCGACCGGCGCCGATCAAGAATTAGCCTTAACGCTTTTAGAGGAGCTGAAAAAAGGGAAATTGGTGATTTGTAAAAGATAAAGAATGAGCGTTCCATGAAGAGTGGAACGCTTTTTTATGCCGTTTCATTGTGATAAATGGAAAAGCTGATTATAATAAGGGATAGAACAGTAACTGTTACACATCACATTGGAGGTTCAGCAACTATGTCTATGAATAAAGCACTCACCATCGCAGGTTCGGATTCAAGCGGCGGTGCAGGTATCCAAGCAGATTTAAAAACGTTTCAAGAAAAAAACGTCTACGGGATGACAGCTTTAACCGTTGTCGTTGCAATGGATCCTCATAACAACTGGGATCATCAAGTGTTTCCAATCGATACATCAACCATCCGCGCGCAGCTCTCGACGATCGTGGAAGGCATCGGTGTAGATGCGTTAAAAACAGGTATGCTGCCAACAGTTGACGTCATTGAACTCGCAGCTGAAACGATCAAAACATATGAGCTGAAAAATGTCGTCATTGATCCTGTTATGGTATGTAAAGGTGCGAACGAAGTCCTTTATCCAGAGCACGCTGAAGCATTGCGCGAAAAGCTCACACCACTGGCAACAGTTATCACACCTAACCTTTTCGAAGCAGGTCAATTAAGCGGCATTGGCGAGATCAAAACGATGGAACAAATGGAAGAAGCCGCAAAACGCATCCATGAACTTGGTGCAAAATATGTGGTCATCACTGGCGGCGGTAAGCTAAGCCCAGATAAAGCGATTGACTTGCTTTATGATGGACAAACCTTCGAACGCCTTGAAACAGATAAGATCGACACAGAATACACACACGGCGCAGGCTGCACATTCTCAGCCGCAGTCACAGCTGAACTAGCCAACGGCTCAGACGTGAAAGAAGCCATTTATGCAGCAAAAGAATTCATCACAGCTGCCATTAAAGGCTCTTTCCAACTAAACGAATACATCGGACCAACGAAACATTCCGCACATCGTTTGGACAAATAAAACAATAAAAACCGATCCGCCGCTTGGGTGAATCGGTTTTTTTGTTTTTGTTTATCGTAAGCTGAGTCTCTGTGCGAATAACCAATCTGTTAAGCCTGGCGTCTCATAAGCAGGCGTCCATGATGCATGATCATACCCATACTTGCTTGCATACTCGGTATAAATCGGTCTTCCACCAGCTTTTTGAATAGCTTGAATTGTATTTCTCGCATAACTGATAGGAATAATGGAATCATCCTCTGCATGAAATGCCCATATTGGCTTGTTCGCTAAAATTCCTGCCTTACTTGGATCTGCACCCCCCGCAATAGGAATCATCGCTGCAAACAAACGAGGATATGTGATGTTCAACTGATACGAGCCAAATCCTCCTTGAGATAAACCAGTCGCATAAATCCTTTTCTGATCAATCTTATAAGAAGTTAACACATGCTGAAGCACTTCATACGCTTTGTGTAAATCTGGTGAAAATTGAAACACATTTGTCAGGTCGATTTCATTTTGCGCGTTTCTTGTTAAAGCAAAGCCCCCATCCACAGCATTTCGAGCCTGAGGTGCTAGTACGTATGCAGGATGTTTCTTTTGAATTTCAGGAGAAGCCCATAAAACTGCACCATCATTTGCAAGTAGCTGCTTTTGATTATCAGTCCCCCGCTCCCCTCCTCCATGTAAGAACAGGACGAGAGGATAAGCTTTACCCCTCTTATGATTTTTCGGAATGTATAACCGATAAGGCATTCCTTGATATTCAAAAGATAAAAAAGATGAGGCAATGTCCTCTCGTGTGACAAAACGATAATTGTACGTAGACGTAGCAAGGCGATGTCTATTTTTGTAAACGCTTACTTTTAAAGTCGTATCGGTATCAATTTGAATAGGCTTTGTATATCGCTGACTTTGAGTTGTCGGCTGGCTTCCATCTGTTGTGTAATAAAGAGAAGCTTTTGGCACCTGAGAATGGAGTGCCACCTCTTGCGAGCGATAATATTGACCAGATGGTACGGAGGCAGTAGGTGTAAAAAATGATGTGTGTTGCGTTCGGGCAGATGAAACGGAAGGATGAAGAAAACTCATAGAAAATAGCACAATGATAAAAGTGATCAGACATTTCTTGGTTGCATGGTTCATATCGTTCCTCCTGTATATGCTCAGATGAATTTTTATTTATTTTGTATCATGACAAAAGAAATGTCAACGCTTTCATTTAATTTTTCTGAATGATCTGACTAAAATAAAAAAAGCATACCCGCTCCCAGGTACACTCTTTCACCATACTTTTTTTACCTACTTTTGCTGATCAGATTCTTTCGCCATTTTTCGAATAAAGGCTTCAATGGATTCAACAAATAAGGCATATTCTTTCATTTGTTTATACGTATCTGACAGCTTCTCTTTTAATTCTTCCTGCTCTAGAGAAGGTTCACCGAGAATAGATTGGACTTGAATCAGCAATTCTTTATATTCTTCACGTTTATCTTCAACATGATCTGCCATTGTCTCCAAGCGTTTTCTAGTCGTCGGCTGCTGTTTTGAATTCAAGTAAACAACCCCTTTTTGTCCTACCGCATTTGGATAAACGTCAGCCTCAGCTGTATATATTTTAAAATGATACCACAATTGAACCTGTTATCATATATGTAAAACGTCATCAAACCGCTTTAGGCCAACCTTGTATATACATGATATAGGCTTTAAGATACAGGCTGATCTCACTAGAAAAAAGCAGATCAATGATCTGCTTCTTTTTGCAAATGCCACGTCTTCAATTTAAGCTTCGTTTCATTTCTACCACTGATGGAGATTGATTTATTTCCCGGGGAAGGAAAGTAACGTGCAGTAAATACTTCCCGGCCTCCGTTGACAAAAATCTCAATCGATGATGCATCAATAAAGATATGCAAATCCTGTAATTCATCAATTTCTACTTCACGAACTTCCTTTGTTCGATCTTCAAATCGATCTCGCTCTAACGTTAGTTTGCCTTCATCTTTATCATAAATGATACGAGCAGCAGCACGGATACAGCATTCAAATCCTTTTTGTGTTTCAATTTGATCAATGAATACCTCTGCGCTCGTCAAATCTTCAACAGGAATGGAGTGAACAGATCGTTTAACGTGAAAAACATGCTCCTGCTCATTTGTCCGCATAGATCGAAGTTCACTTACCGGCTGTTGAATAAGACGCCCTTCATCATCTAAACGAAGCTCTCTCGGAATCGTCAAACAATGGATCCATTGATAAGAGACAGTTGGGTGATGCTCTTCCCCTTGATCTGGTACACCCATCCATCCCATTAAAATGCGTCTGCCCGATTCATCTTGGAAAGTCTGCTGTGCATAAAAGTCAAAGCCACGATCCAGCTCCTCAAACGCTCCATGTGTATATTGGTAGGTACGATCATCCAATGTACCAACAAAATAACCAGATTGATGTGTATTGTTGTATTTGAATCCATCAGGCTTCAGCCCCTGTGGTGACACGATCAATACATCCTGACCGTCTAATTCAAACAGATCTGGACATTCCCACATGTATCCGAAATGATCTAATCCATTCTTTCCACTGCCTGCAATAATGCCTTGAAACGTCCAATTGTCTAATGTATCAGATGTAAATAAGACAAGATGTCCTTTGAGATCTTCACTTTGTGCTCCAAGGACCATGTACCACTTTCCATTCCGCTTCCACACCTTCGGGTCACGAAAATGTGCAGTGAATCCTGCTGGCAAAGTCGCCACGACACCTTTTTTCTCAAAATGAACCCCATCCTCTGACACAGCTAAACATTGATATGTCTCACGATTCCCTTGCTCGTCACGAACATTTCCGGTATACATCACGTACATACGACCATCATCAATGACTGCACTGCCAGAATAACAGCCATTTTGATCAAACCAATCACTTGGCGTGAGGGCAGCCTCTTCATGCTGCCAATTCACTAGATCGGTTGATGTGTAGTGACCCCAAAATTTTGCCCCATGTCCTGTTTTAAATGGCTGCCATTGATAAAACACATGGTAGACTCCCTTCCACTGAATCAATCCATTCGGGTCATTTAAAAGACCGACTGGCGGCATTAAATGGAAGTTCTGACGGTACACATCTTTTTTCACCAAATGCTCATAGTTTCGAATACGATCTGTTACCTTTTGACGAAGTGCTGCGTCCGTTGTTGTCATCACTGTGACCACTCCTTGATTATTTTTCGACTTCTTTGACTTTAAAGATGATGGTAAGAATAAATGAAACAGTAACAGCTATTAACATACCAATAACATAATTTACCACATTTTGTAAACCAAATGGGGCTGCAATTGCAATCATCGGGATCCCTGTTAAACCATAAGCGTTGGCGGCTACCTTCGTGAAGACGACAAACGCCCCGCCTAATGCACCTCCGATCATTGCAGCAATAAATGGCTTACGATAACGAAGATTCACACCGAATATGACCGGCTCAGTAATACCTAAGAAAGCAGAAAATGCTGCTGGTAAAGCAATTTCTTTCGTTTTTGCACGCTTTGCTAAGAAAAAGACCGCTAGCCCAGCTCCGCCTTGAGCGACGTTTGACATGGCCCAGATCGGCAGCAAATAATTCCGTCCAATATCATTTAGAAGTCCTGCCTCAATCGCATGGAAGCTGTGATGAACACCTGTCAGTACAATTAAAGAATAAGCGCCTCCAAAAATAAGTCCAGCTAAGAATCCTGCATGGTCATAAACATAAGTGAGTGCATTTGAGATTCCTGTACCGAGCATTCTCCCTAGCGGTCCTACAGCAATAAACGTCACAAATCCAGTCACAATCACCGTCACAAACGGCGTCACAAGTAAATCAATACTGTTCGGCACCACTTTTCTTAAGTTCTTTTCAATCACGCACATGATATACACAGTTAATAACACGGGAATGACCGTTCCTTGGTAACCAAGAAGAGCAATATCAAAATTGAATAGATGCATATATTCTGGTTTTGCGTCTGTCAGTCCCCATGGATTCAGCAAGCTCGGGTGAATCATAATGCCCCCAATGACAGCTCCTAAATATGGATTTCCACCAAACTCTTTGGCTGCACTAACCCCAATTAAAATCGGTAAAATGATAAAGGCAGCACTTGAGAACATATCTAGCATTTGGAAGATGGCAGAGCTTGGATCAGCCCATTTGAAGGCTTTCATCATACCTAATAGACCCATTAATAAACCGCTTGCTACAATCGCTGGAATGATTGGTACAAAAATATTCGATAGCGTCTTAGCAAAACGTGCAAGTGGATTCATTTTTTGCTTCACGGCTTCATCATGGCTGGCAGGTTTTTGATTCTCGTCGTCTGCCTCAAGACCCGCCTCACGAGCAAAAGGCTCATATACTTTGTTGACAGAACCTGTTCCAAATATGATCTGAAATTGACCCGAGCTTGAGAAGGCACCCTTCACACCCTCAAGTTCTTCAATGGCATCTTTGTCAATCAACGCCTCATCTTTCATCACCAATCGGAGTCGTGTGGCACAATGTGTTGCGCTAATGACATTTTCTTTGCCGCCTAATAATGTTGTTAATTCTTTGGCTGTTTTTTGATAATCCATGTTGTCTCCCCCTTTTTTTTAAAACAAAAAAGACCTAAAATTCACCAACGATTAAAGGACATACACGTCCCCTCGTTACGCAAATTTTAGGTCTTGCCTGCCTGACAGTCACAATCCCACGATATTGGTTTTTGATTACGCTTTCATCATAGTATAAGAGCGTGACCTGCGTCAACCTATTTTTTCGAATCAAATGACCCATATACACTAATTAGAGTAGTGTGCATAAAAAAAGCCTGCGGACAGGCACAACCTTTACACCAATTCGGCATCCTGCAGACGCTGGACATGCAGCGTGATGTAGCCGATCTCCGATTCAGGGAGATGAAGTCCATATTCTTTTTTCAGCAAATCAGCCAGTCCAAGTGCACACCGGTAAGCCGAATCATACTTTGTTTGGATAAAAGTCAGCATGTCATCGTCCATGATTTGAAATGCTTCATTCGATTCCAACCTGCCTAATGCATACCTCAAATGTGTCACAAGCCGCTGATATGAAATACTATCCTCATCAATCGAGCGCTCAAAAACGCTTTCGATATGCTCGATCATTTCTTTGATCATCGTTGTGTATTTGACCGTCTTCTTCATGGACTCCGTATTCATTTTGGCCGTATGAATATGAAGTGCCACATACCCTGCCTCATCGTCCGGCAGGTCAACCCCAAGCCGCTCCTTTACATAACGAATGGCATACTTTCCAATATCATATTCCTGCTTATATAAGACTTTGATCTCACCAAGCAATTTATTATATAGCACAATGCCTTTTTGAACGCGTTCAATGGCAAAGGATAAATGATCTGTCAGTGAAATGTGGATATGATCACTGAGCGGCATCATGAGTTCACCCTCTGCATAACTAATAATATGCTCTGCCACCTCAATATGCGCTTCTGGCAATGTCGCAAGAATTTGTTTGAATTTCTCATTTTCTTCACGCACAACAAAAATCTTCTCTATTTTTTGAACGGGAACGACGTCATTTTTCCCCTTCTGAAAAGCAATTCCGGGCCCCATCACAATTTTCTCCTGATCACCCGCCTTTACAACCACTGCATTGTTATTCAATATTTTATATATCTTCAAGGGGCATCCTCTCCCACAGATAACGTGTCTTATGTGGGATTTTACCCTGTTTCAACTTTTCTGTAAAGATAAGAGCGGACCGGCACGCGCCTCTCTCGTTGTCTTTTCATAAAGCATCATCAGACTTTCTTGAAACGGCTTTTCTGTCCTGCGCTTCTTCTTCTTTTCATCTGCCAGTTTCTCTAGCTTTCTCTCATTCACCGCAAGAAAGAATCCTCCATCCACTGCTGCCACTTTCACCCCTTGCTTCTTCAGCAGCTCACCAGGATTCACAAGCACATTCATCACAAAACCAAACCATACACTCAACCAGTTCTTCCATTTCTTCACTGAACATCCCTCCGATTTCCTTAGAATCTAGCAGTTCTAGCAAATTAACTGTTCCTATCATATCCCGAGAAAAAAGAGAGGTTTGTCACAATCTGGGTGAAAAAACGAACTAGTTTTCAGAAGTTTTGTTGAAAAGTGCAGAAGATGATCATGTTCCACAATGTTTCTATGAAAATTTTATACACACACTATCCCAAAGATAAGCACATCTTATCAACAGGGTTTATCCACATATCAACACCCTCTTACTAGATTTTGTGTATGGGATTTTTTTATTTTCCATATATATATCTTAATAATTGAGTTATCAACAGATTATTGTGCATAAGTGTGACTTTATAAACAAAATAGTTCTTTGTAACTATGTAAAATAAGACCATTTCAGTAAAGGAATTGGTTTCATCGTATGGAATACTTAATAACGGGCAGTGAATCTTTCCTATTTATCCACAAAAAGAAAGGCTATCTCCCTAAATACACAGCTAGAAAGGGGAAAATTAATTGAAAAAAGTAATCTCTCGTTCTTCTGTTCTATTGTTCTCCACTATTTTTACCTTATCCACATTCTTTTCAGGTCAGGCTGCTGCCGCTCCATCGAACAAACAGGTGGAACTGGAAAAAGCAGAAATCTTCGGCGAAATCAATGTTAAGTCTAGAAAACACACCACTGTCATTGTTGAATTAAAGGAAAAATCCTTAGTTGAAGCCAAGCAAGAAGGCGAAGCACAAACAAAAGCCTCCCTCAAAAAATCTCGAACTAAAGTAAAGAATGCAGCACTCAAAAAGTTAGATAAAGCGAGTGTTCGTCAAGAATATGAAAAAGTCTTCTCTGGTTTCTCTATGAAACTTCCTGCAAACGAAATCCCGAAACTGCTCGCAGTTGACGGAGTAAAAGCCGTTTATCCGGATGTTACATATCAAACAGATGAAGTGAAAAAGAAAAGCGTCCAGCTTCCTAATGAAGATGTCTCTCCACTCATGGATAAAAGTGCTCCATTTATCGGTGCCCCAAAAGCTTGGGATGCCGGCTACTCTGGAAAAGGAGTAAAAGTCGCTGTCATTGATACTGGAGTAGATTATACCCACCCTGATTTAAAAGGAAACTTCGGATTATACAAAGGCTATGACTTTGTTGATAATGACTATTCTCCACAAGAAACACCAAAAGGAGATCCTAGAGGCGAATCGACAGATCATGGTACACATGTCGCAGGAACAATTGCGGCAAATGGACAAATTAAAGGTGTCGCAAAAGATGCTACCCTTCTCGCCTATCGTGTCCTTGGACCAGGCGGATCAGGAACAACTGAAAATGTCCTTGCAGGCATCGATCGGGCTGTCACTGACGGAGCCGATGTCATGAACCTTTCTCTTGGAAACAGTGTGAATAACCCTGATTATGCAACAAGCATCGCACTGGATTGGGCCATGTCTGAAGGGGTTGTCGCTGTGACATCAAATGGAAACAGCGGGCCGAACAGCTGGACCGTTGGATCTCCTGGGACATCAAGAGATGCTATTTCTGTCGGAGCCACTCAGCTTCCGTACAGTTTATACAACGTGAAATTCCCGAACTATTCAACAGCAAAAGTGATGGGCTACTATCAAGAAAATGATTTAAAAGCACTTGACCAAAAACAAGTCACACTCGTCCAAGCAGGCATCGGTGACGAAAAAGCTTTTGAAAACATCGATGTCAAAGGAAAGGTGGCAGTGATTGAACGTGGAGCCATTGCCTTTGTTGATAAAGTGGACAATGCGAAGGCTGCTGGTGCGATCGGCGTTGTCATGTACAACAATACCGATGGAGAAATCCCTGTGGATGTACCAGGTCTAGCCCTTCCGACGATTAAGCTGTCAAAAGCGGAAGGAACAGCGCTTGTTAAAGCCATTGAGGCTGGTAACAATACAACGACTTTCTCGATTCAATTTGTGAAAGAGTTAAGTGAACAAGTCGCTGACTTCTCATCTCGTGGACCTGTTGTCGATACGTGGATGATCAAACCAGATCTTTCAGCACCTGGCGTGAGTATTGTCAGCACCATTCCGACACACGATTCTTCTCAGCCATACGGCTATGGATCGAAGCAAGGAACAAGCATGGCATCTCCTCATGTAGCCGGAGTAGCAGCGATTATTAAACAAGCAAAACCATCCTATTCTACAGAACAAATTAAAGCGTTAATGATGAATACAGCAGAAACGTTGTATGACCCAAATGGTAACCCGTTCCCTCACAATACGCAGGGCACAGGCAGCGTTCGAATCATCGAATCACTTCAAGCGTCTTCTATTGTGTCTGATGCAAGCTATTCGTACGGCACTTTCTTAAAAGAAAAAGGCGTTCAAATCAAAACGAAGAAGTTCAAGGTAGAAAACCTGTCAAAAGCACCGAAAACCTATACCATTGATTACAAGTTCGATGGCAACGGCATTAGCACAAACGGCACGAAAAAAATCACAGTGAAAGGGAATTCCACAGGGTCCTTTACTTCCGCAGTACAAGTGAATTATGGAAAAACGAAAAAAGGAACGTACCAAGGCAGTATCACCATTCGCGAAAATGGCAGAAAGGTCACTGAAATCCCTACTTTATTGATTGTAAAAGAGCCTGATTACCCGCGCGTCACTTCGGTTTCTGTAGAGCCGGATAACCGTGCTGGAAGCTATGTTATTAGCAGCTATCTCCCAGGCGGTGCTGAGAACCTTGCATTCCTCGTCTACTCGACAGATGGAGAGTATTTAGGTGAAGCAGGAGTTTATCAACATGTTGATAAAGGAGAGCATCGTGTGAAATGGAATGGCACGATCAATAAAGGACAGAAGTTAGAAGCAGGTGAGTATACAATGCTTGCGTATGCGAGCCTGAAAGGTAAATCAGATACGGTTCAAACGAAAGAACCATTCGATATTTATCCTGAATAAACAAGAATCACATAAAAAGCCTTGTATGAGCCCATCAGCTCAACAAGGCTTTTCTATCATGTATGGAGGAAAGAGAAATTCATGTTGATATGGCTATGGATCGTTTCTTTTATGACGGCTTTTTTTCTCACGATCACCTTGGTTTATTTTTTTACCTTTTTACATGCAAAACAGCCTCGTCCTTTTCATCAAGCATGTGAACTGACTGTCTATACCACCTGCATTTATCCGCTTAGCTTGGCGGTGACAGCTGCCTTTATTCTCACCATGATGCTCCTCTATCCCTTTTATTGGCTGCGCAAATGGTAAAATGACATACGTTATGCATCAAAAGCTTCTTTTAATAAACGATACGATGTGAGACGGTCTTGTATGTGATGTGTGATGGTCACAGCGATCACTTCATCTGTACGATACGCCTTTGCGAGTGCTGTCAGCTGTTGCTTCACAGAGGACGGCGTGCCAACAACCATCCTCTGCCGATTGGCTGCTACTCGTTTTTGTTCATATGGACTGTAGGAATAGGCCTTTGCCTGTTCAAATGAAGGAAAGCCGCCAAGGTTCTGTCCTTGTTCGCTAGCTAATAATGATAAATCTAAGCTAACAGCCAATTTTTCTGCCTGTTCCTCTGTTTCTGCACATAAAACGAAGACCGCAAGACTGACACGCGGCTCATCACCAAATTCCGAAGGTTCAAATCGGCTGATATACTGCGACACAGAGTCTTCTCCGCCTTCTCCATTAATGAAAAGAGCAAACGTATAGCCTGCACCAGCTTTTGCGGCAAGCCGTGCACTTCCTCCAGAAGAACCTAACATCCATACCTCTGGGGCAGTTTCTACCTTCGGAGAAGCAGTCAGGTGAGGCAGCGGATAAAATTCATCGGCTAAATCATGTAAATACACCCTTAATTCTTCTACCTGCTCAGGGTATTGATCACCAAGTCGCTTCCGTTCTCCATGATGAAGGGCAATGGAGGAGATCGGCATACCTCCAGGAGCACGTCCAATGCCAAGATCAATTCTGCCCGGAGCCAAGGCTTCGAGCACTCTGAAGTTCTCTGCTACTTTATAGGCACTGTAGTGGGGCAGCATGACGCCGCCTGAACCAATACGGATATGTGACGTCACAGCTGATAAATGACCGAGAAGCACCTCTGGACTCGATCCTGCGAGCCGGTTTGAAAAGTGATGCTCTGATACCCAAAAACGATGATAGCCCCATTTCTCTGCCTGCTTCGCCAGCTCGACTGTTTGCTTCAGTGCCTCAGCAGGCGTCGCATCTCCAATCAAAGGAGATTGATCCAGTATACTTAATTTCATGATGTCGCACCTCTTACACAAATCCCCCTCTCTCACTCGAAAGGGGGATTTCCTGATTTATTTTCGATTAAAGCCCTTCTCTTTCACAAAATCTCCGAGGAAAGCACGTTTTGGCTGGCTAAAGCCTCGAAGCATTTGCTCAGACCATGTATCTTTTCTCTCACCGTTTGTTCGTTCTTCATAATATGATGAAATACGATCATCGTATTCTTTTAAATAACGATCCACATGAGCTTCGTCTTGCTGATATGTGTTTTCATGATAGATCAGCTCAACGGGCAGCCGTTCCTTTTGAGATGATGGATTGGCAGGATGTCCTACAGCCAATCCGAATAGCGGCAGCACATAGGAAGGTGTTTCAAGTAGTTCGGATACTTCCTTCAGCTGATTACGCAGTCCGCCGATATAGCAGATGCCAAGTCCCATAGATTCTGCGGCGACACTGACATTTTGCGCAGCGAGCGCCGCATCAATCACACTGATAAGAAAGGCTTCTGTATTTTCAAGCGCCTCTTGATGGTTCTTTCCTGCTTTTTTTGCGATATAGTCGTGGCGTTTCAAGTCTGCACAGAAAACAAAAAAATGCCCATTCTTCTCAACGTATGGCTGATTTCCAGCCAGTTCAGCAAGCTTCGCCTTCTTCTCCTGATCTGTTACACCAATGATACTATACGCCTGTACATAGCTTGATGTCGAAGCAGCCTGTGCACTTTTGATAAGTGTCAGCACTTCTTCCTCTGTCAGACGCTCATCTGTAAACGAACGGATGGACCGATGATTTAAAATGGTTTCTATCGTTTTATTCAATTCGAAGACCTCCTTCACTCCTACTATCATAAGTCAAATGAATATTACTTTTCAAAAGTTAGAACTCACGCCAAAAAGGCAGCCTACGCTTAGACTGCCCTTTACCCGTTTTATTTAAATAAATAACTTTGATATTTCGTTAATTGAACACTTGCATTATAGGCGATACCAAATCCAATAAGAACAGATAAAACAGAACTTCCCCCGAAGCTGATGAATAAGAGCGGTATCCCCGTTACAGGCATGACGCCTATGTTCATACCAATGTTCTGGAATGTATGGATGACAATCAATGCTGTATATCCTACACAGAAAAATGACGCAAACCGGCTATAAGGATGGATACGGTCGATCAGTACAACAAGCCGATAAATCAGGAAGAAGAACATGATGACCACAAATGCGCAGCCGACAAAACCAAAAGCTTCCCCTATGATAGAGAAAATCATATCTGTCTGAGCTTCTGGAACATACACTTTTAAGTTCTTAACACCGTTCCCGAAAATTTGTCCTGCCCCAATTGCCATAATGGCTTGCTCGACTTGATATTTATCCGATCCAGATGCATCCTGTGTCTGGGCTTGGTTAGCTGTCGAAGAACTATCAGGCAGCCAAGCGGTAATCCGGTTGATCTGATACTGCTGAATCCCGATCTTTTGTGCGAAATCAGGGAATAGAATAATCACGGCTAACACAGCGGCAACTAAAAGCACAACCACTGAACCGATGAGAGAGATCAATTTCCAGTTGACCCCTGATAAAAAGACCATGACAACGACAATAAACATACATACCGCAGCCGTACCTGCATCTTGCAAAAAGATGAGTCCGACTGGTACAGCAGCCACGCCGGCAATTTTTAATAGTAGGAAAATATCATCTTCTAATGTTCGTTTTCCTCTTGGGGTTGCCTTCCCAATGACAGAGGCGAGCATCATAATCAAACCAATTTTCATGAACTCTGAAGGCTGAAATGTTCCAATTCCCGGTAACACGAACCAACTTTTTGCACCATTTTTAATTGGAGCAAAATCATGACCTGCAATTTGTGCAGGGGCAATTTTCAAAAGAATTAAGAGCATAATGCCGCCTATAAAAATATATAGACTTAACTTTTCTAATTGTTCCAGATCGAAGTAATTAATAGCCACAATACAGATGACCCCGACCATGTAGTAAATGATCTGTCTGGTCCATGCATTAGATCCATATTGCCCAAACTGTCCCGCAGCATAAATAGCGATGACACTGATGGCAAAGAAGGCTAAAAATATAAAAATCAAATCTCCTTGATAGTAAGGAGATGTATTCTGCTTGTTCATGAACTAACCACCCTTATTACAAAACATAAAAGCCCTTATTTATATTAGATTGAAATTTTCACAAAAGCAACTCACCTTAAATATGACGGAAGTGACACCTGAAAGGTTCCATTCTAATTTCAAAAAATGAAATACTTTTCATCCTAATAATAGGAAAAAATCCCTTTCTACTCTATCATGACAACCGATCATAAGTCCTTTAAAAAGATTATTTTACAGATTTTAAGGGGAAAATTCAATGACTTATGTGGCGATATGAAAGGTTAACATCTTGCCAGCATAAGCTTAACTGAGGTATAAGAAAAAAACAATTTCTGCGGAATAAGGCCCATTTTCCAATTATTGAGTTTACTTCAAAGTCAATTGTGGTATAATATTTGTAACAAAATGTTCACAATATCTCCTAAAAACAGACACAATTGCATCCTGACCTCTCATTTGAATTGAACATCAACTTACAAAGGAGTTGGATACGATGGATATGTTCTTTGCGTACCTATGTATTGCAACAGCTACACCCCTGTTTTTATGGTTGGAAAACAGAAAGATTGCATTAGCATCTATTCCACCCATCATGATTATGTGGATTTTCTTCGGTCTTTACATGACAAGCAGTTTATCTCCAGCAGGACATACCTTCATGATCGCATTCTTTGCCATTAACGTGATTCTGGCTCACATTGCAGCATTCCTCATCTATGGACTTCCATTCATTCGCAAAAGATTCAGCAGCAGATAGATATTGCATCATCAATTGGAAGCGTTATCACAATCAGCATAAAAACCACTCACCTATGAAAGATGAGTGGTTTTTTATTATTTCTCTGAATGCTCAGACTGCTTTGGCGCAGATGGTGAATAACCGTCTTTGCTGTTCTCTCCGTGGCTGTAGTGAGCCGCGAAGATCCAAACAGACCCGATGACGAAAATGATCGCACAGAACAGACCAAACAAAGTATTTCCGACTTGAACAGTCCCGTTCTCACTCTCTGTCATGTGCATAAACATGAACAGCTGCAAGAATGCTTGAATGAAGGCAAAACCAAAGATAATCCATAGTTTTGCGGAACTGCCAATTTCAGCTCCGATAGCAATCCAGAATGCTAAGATGGTTAGCACAATGGAGAGAATGAAGCCGACTACGTGTTTCCAAGGGAAGTGTTCGTGCTCTGCTGAGGAATGTGTTTTTCCAGCCATATCACAAAAGCCCCCCTAATCCGATCAAGTACACAGCTGTGAAGATGAAAATCCATACAACATCAAGGAAATGCCAGTATAGACTTGAGATAAAGATCTTCGCTGCTGTTTGTGGTGTTAATCCACGTTTTTTAATTTGGAACAAGACGCCCGTAATCCAGAAGATACCAATGGATACGTGTAATCCGTGAGTTCCTAAAAGAACAAAGAATGCAGACCAGTATGCACTTGTATGGATGCTCGCACCCTCATGTACATAATGGAAGAATTCGAAAATCTCAAAACCAACGAAGCCTGCACCTAGAAGCAGTGTCAGAATCGTCCAAATGACAACCCCTTTTGTACTTCCACGGCGCATTTCATGAACGGCAATCCCGCATGTAAATGAACTCACCAATAGCAGGAATGTCATGATCAATACAAGCTTCATATCAAATAGCTCAGCTGGCAAAACGCCGCCAGCTGTTCTGCCATGAAGAACAAAGTAGGTCGCAAAAAGTGTTGAGAATAACACGATTTCCGCGCCAAGGAATATCCAGAAACCAAGGATGTTTAAACGTCCTGTTTCAGACTGATATTCAAGCGGTGCATTTGCATAGCTGCTATCATTATGTCCCATTACTTCTGCGCCTCCTTATTCTTTTTCTCTGTTTCAATCACTTCTTCAACAGGAATATAGTAGCCATCGTCATATTCAAATGAACGTAAAATCATTGTTGCGAATACACCGATTAAGCCGATAACGCCAATCCAGTACCATTCAAATACAAGACCGAATGCACCAAGTCCGAAGAATGCAGACATGATTAGCGGTCTGCCTGAATTGTGCGGCATGTGAATTTTCTTGAATTCTTTTTCAGGATGAACGTCAACATTGTTTTGCTTCCAATGATGGAATGCATCTGGTGTCGTCACTTCTGGAAGTGCTGCAAAGTTATAATGCGGCGGAATTGCAGAAGATGTCGCCCAGTCAAGTGTACGTCCTTCTCCCCAGCTGTCTCCAGACACTTCACGTTTCGCGTGTCTCCAGCTGTAGTAAATGTTATAGCAAAGGATGATGAATCCGATACCCATCATGAATGCACCAATTGTTGAAATAAAGTTTAGTGCAGTCCAGCCATCTTCTGGTCCATACGTATAAATACGTCTTGGCATTCCTTGCAGTCCTAAGAAGTACTGCGGGAAGAAACAGATGTTAAATCCGATCATGAATACCCAGAAGAACCATTTGCCGATTCGCTCGTTTAACTTGTAACCAAACATTTTCGGATACCAGAAAACAAGACCAGCAAAACATGCAAAGACAGTACCTGCGATTAATACATAGTGGAAGTGGGATACAAGGAAGTACGTATTATGGTACTGGTAATCCGCAGCTGCCATCGCAAGCATAACCCCAGTCACACCACCGATTACGAAGTTCGGGATGAAACCAAGTGCCCAAAGCATTGGGGATGTAAAACTGATACGGCCTCGATACATTGTAAAGAGCCAGTTAAAGATTTTCACACCTGTTGGTACAGAAATCGCCATTGTTGTGATCGAGAAGAATGAGTTAACCGCTGCACTGTTCCCCATTGTAAAGAAGTGGTGAACCCACACAAGGAAACTAAGAACAGAGATTGCCACAATCGATACAACCATCGCTTTGTAACCAAACAACTGCTTTCTTGAGAACGTCGCAAAGATTTCTGAGAAAATACCGAAAGCTGGCAGGATAACGATATATACCTCAGGATGTCCCCAAATCCAGAAAAGGTTCGCCCAAAGCATTGGCATACCGCCCGCTTCGAGTGTAAAGAATGCTGAACCGAATAAACGATCGAATGTCATAAGTGCTAAAGCAACTGTTAAAACAGGGAATGCGAAAACGATAATGACAGACGTGATCAATGTTGTCCATGTAAACATCGGCATACGCATAAGCGTCATACCTTTTGTACGCATTTTTAAGATGGTCACCATGAAGTTAATACCTGTCATTAGTGTACCAATACCTGCAATTTGGAGCCCGAGCAAGTAGTAGTTCTGTCCAGGTCCTGGTGAGAAATCATTTCCGGCGAGCGGCATGTAACTCGTCCAGCCTGCACTTGGTGATCCTCCAATAACGAAGGAAATGTTGAACAGCATTGCTCCGACCATAAATGTCCAGAAGCTCAGGTTGTTCAAATACGGGAATGCAACGTCACGTGCACCAATTTGAAGAGGAACCACGACGTTGATTAAACCAATTAAGAATGGCATCGCCATGAATAAAATCATGATCGTACCATGCGTTGTGAAAATTTCATTATAGTGGTTTGAATCTAAAAACGTATTATTAGGAAGCGCCAGCTGCGCGCGCATCATCAGTCCGTCTACCCCACCGCGGAAGAACATAATCACAGCAGCAAGGATATACATGATTCCAAGCTTTTTATGATCAACTGATGTCAGCCATTCTTTCCAGAGCCATTTCCACTTTTTGAAGTAGGTTAAAACAAACACAATAGCAATGGAAGTAAGAGCGATAGAAATTTGCGCACCAAGAATTAATGGGTCTCCAGTTACAAAAAACTCATCCCATTTTAAATGCATAACGGCCTCCTCCTTTCCTTAGTCAGTTTATTCGTTTTCTAGTTTTCTTTTATAGTTCTTCACATTCTCGAAAGGATCTGTCTTGGAATGCGGAGAAACTGATTGGTAACCTAAACGTTTGCGTGCTTGGAGTGCATATTCAGAATCCTCTCCGTGCTTCGCAAAAGATAAATGTGTTGATGAGAATGTCTGCACATCTGCAGCATCAGGAAGCATCAAGTAGTCATACGTTTTCTTCGTTAACTTTGGTGCTTCTTTTTTCGTTTTATTTACCCATTTATCATAGTCAGACTGCGTCATCGCATTGACTTTGAATTTTTGCTGAGCAAAGCCTTCGCCTGTGAAGTTGGCGTTTCTTCCTTCATATGTGCCTACTTCATCAGCTTGAAGATATTGTTCCATTTCCATTCCAGCCATCGCATACTTCTCCCCGCCTAGCTGAGGAATCCATAGTGATGCCATTGTATCAGCGGAAGTGATTTTGAATAAAACCGGCTGATCTTTTGGAATGTTTAAGTAGTTCACTGTTTCAATATTTTCCTCTGGATAGCTGAAGATCCATTTCCAATCAACTGCTGTAGCATAAACGACAAGTGGATCTTTATGACTTGTTGCTTGAGGCGCCTCTTCCAAAGAGTAAATGGTTTTTACAGTTGGAACTGAAAGGGCAGCAACGATTAATATTGGGATCACTGTCCAGACAACTTCTAGAAGCGTATTCCCGTGTAGTTCTGGGTTATAAGAGGCGTTTCCAACGTCCTTACGCTCACGGTATTTAACCAAAATGATGGTAAACAGTACAAATACCGCACCAACGATAAAGAGCATGAATCCAATAGATAATAGGATTAAGTCTTTTTGTTGTGCTGCGACTGGTCCTTTAGGATCTAAAACAGCGATATTGCTGCAACCTCCTAATACAAAAACACTCACGAGCATCGCTAATAAAAGCATAGGTTTAATGGCTCTGAACAAGAAGATCACCATCCTTCCTTAAATAATGTATAAATTGCTGAATAATTGTGAAAAGCCATCTGCCTTCGAAAACTTTTCTTCCCTTTGTAATGCTATCAAAATCTGTTGGAGTTAGCTCCCCTTTTTTCAAAAGTTCATTTATTTTTCAACAGATTTCTATTGAAATGTCATAAATTCGCCATAAATTTATATTATTGCACACACAATAAATTTCTAGGATTTTGAAAAGTTGAGAGTTGAAGGCAAAGGACATACAATCAAGAACTTTGTCAAATTTAGGTTTACCACAATAAAAAAGTTTGGTCAAATTTCAATTTAACTTTATGAAATTTTATCTAGGTAAACAATTCTGAAATAGGTATCCCCATATTTAACAAAAACCTTACTCATTTTAACGCAAGTCGACAAGAAAAGAAAGTATCGATCCTCCGCCTATGCGCTGTAATGATTGGTAATGGTGATAAATGAGTGGAAACTCACTAAAGACTTCCAGCAAAAAACCGGCTCATCGCCGGCTTCTCATTATTCGTCTCTCACCAAAATGTCTGGTCGCCTATAGATGCTTCCTTCATGTTCTATGTCTATATACGTCCACTTGCCTGTATAGGTTAAAAAGCGATTTCTTTCTTTCTCGACGACCATCGTATCTTCTGATTTCAATCCTGGTAAGGAAGGATTCCAAGTGAATACTTGATGAAGCTGGATCTCTTCCACCGATGTAGGAACTGCAATGATCTCTCTAGACACAAATCCAGTCTTGCCACCTTGGTGAAGCTTTTTCCAGCTATCAGGAAATCCTTCTTTTTCATATTGAGCAATGCCGGCCTTCAATACATCTCCAATGGTGTTCCCTGGACGAGTAGCCGCATTCATGACCGTGTCAATTCGCGCAAGCCTTTCCTTGTTTTCTTCAAGCTCCTTTGGTAGCTGTCCAAAGTAAACGGATCTTGTGACATTTGCCACGAGTCCATGCCGTTCAGCACAAAGGACAACCAGTGCATGCTTTTGAAGTGCTTTTTCTGTTGGGATCGGGTGGCGATATTGATGAATCCGGTCATCTGTCGCCACAAGCAGCACTTCTATCGTCATTCCCTGCCCGATCGCTCTTTGAGCAACAAGCGAAGCAATTTCATGCTCCGTCTGTCCTGGAACGATTTCTTGACAGACACTTTCTACAATAACAGCTGTGTCATGACAAAGGGTTTCATATTGGCTGAGCTGTGGCGCTGAAAGGATCGATCGAACACGAGACAAATCAGGTTCGATCCATTCCACTCCTTCCATTTGAATGTCCGCACCGATTCGTTTGTCTTTTATGAGTGTTTGAATGTAAGGAGTCTCATCCTCAAACCAATCCATTGTGACGACTTGAAAGGGATGGTCAAAATACGCCATTTCTTCTTCAATGATTCGTTTTTCTTCCATTTGATTCACAACTAGGACAATATCGTCTTTCAACACAAGTAGCTGACAAACGCCCTCTGGCGTATTTAACACAATGTGGTTTCTTCTTCCTCCTGTAAGCCAAGAAAAGTTATTCCGCTTTTGAATCAGAACACCGTCGAGTTGTTTTTCTTCCATTAAAGTTCTTACCTGTTCAATCATCAACTCATCACCTGCCTGTATGGAGTGTTTGAATGAAACGTTTAAATGCTGTTTTCCCTTGCTCTGTTCTTTTAAACACACCCGCCTGCGCGAGTATACGAGAAAAAATGAGGCCGATTTCTTTTTGTAAAATGGCTTCTACGTTGTCCTTCGTAAAGGTATTCTCTTCGATCAGACGCTCTGCCCATGACTCGTGCTTCATGATAGACGGGCAGGCTTTGATTTCTTCAAGAGGGTGTTTGGATAGCAGCGCCGCTTTTAGCTGGCTTAATTCCTCTGCTAATCTTCCAGGAAGGACGGCGAGACCCATGACCTCAATTAATCCGATATTCTCTTTTTTAATATGATGAACTTCTTTGTGCGGGTGGAAGATTCCGTCGGGGTGCTGCTTGTCTGTACGATTATTTCGTAGCACGAGATCTAATTCGTACTCATCCCCATGACGACGTGCAATTGGTGTAATGGTATTGTGCGGGGTATCTCCTGTATGAGAGAACAGCCCCGCTTCTGGATCTGAATACATTTTCCACTCATGTAATATAAAATCCGCTGCCTCCGCAAGCGTCTGCTGGTCGCTGCTTTGAAGCCTGATCACTGACATCGGCCATTTCACAATACCCGCCTTCACCCTCGGAAACTTTTCGAGAGAAAACACTTCTTCCATCTTTGCTTTCGCCATCGGAAATTCATGAGCACCACCTTGAAAGTGGTCATGACTTAATATGCTGCCTCCAACAATGGGAAGATCAGCATTTGATCCTATGAAATAGTGCGGATATGTAGATATGAAGGAAAGCAGACGCTCGAAGGTCTTTTTAGATATCTGCATTGGTTCATGCTCGCCCTTGAACACAATACAATGTTCGTTGTAATACACATACGGCGAGAATTGCATAAACCACGACTCATTTGTAAGTGTCACCGGAATAATCCGGTGATTCTGTCTTGCTGGGTGATTGATGCGTCCCCCAAACCCAACGTTTTCTTTACAAAGGAGACAAAGAGGATATTGCTTTTGACTAAGCTTTTTGGCTTCAGCGATCGCTTTTGGGTCCTTTTCCGGTTTCGATAGATTAATCGTGATCTCAAGCTCACCATCTTCGGTCGGTGTAAACCACTGCACATTTTTGGCGATTCTGCCTGTATGAATATAGTGGGCATGCTGCTGCATTTCATAAAACCAGCTTGTCGCTGCCTTTGGTCCGCAATGCTTGCGTTTCTCTTCAAACTTTGCATAGATGACACTCGGAGGCGCCACCAAGCAGCCCATGATTTTGGCATCTAATAAATCACGATACGTATCTGTCCCGTCAGGAATAAGACCTGTTTCAACTGCCCAATCGAGCATTGGCATTAAGATGTCTTCAAGGTCGCTGTCTCCTGAGACTGTTCTTGGCTCAGCATCATCGAGACCAAGCACCTCTAGCAGCCGGTTCCTTGTATAATCCATATCCAGTGGTGAGATCAGCTCTTTATTAACCCCATATTGAATCAGCTGTTCTAGCTTTTCAAAAATATCAATCGCCATTCCCTTTGTCTCCTCCCCTGCCTGCTACACGTTATTCACTTTGATAGCCATCTGGATGTTTCTGAAACCAATCCCATGCACTTTGAATGATGGTGTGGAGATCTGCATATTGCGGCTTCCATCCTAGTTCTTTCAGCGCTTTTTCTGATGAAGCAATCAGCTTAGCTGGATCACCCGCACGTCTTTCTGCCACCTGTGCTGGAATGGCATGACCTGTCACTTCTCTTGCGGCTTCTACTACCTGCTTCACAGAGAAGCCTGTGCCGTTCCCTAAGTTGTATGTCGCGCTTCCTTTTCCTTCACGCAGACGCTCAACCGCTAGAATGTGCGCCTCTACTAAATCCATGACATGAATGTAGTCTCTAATGCATGTGCCATCCTCTGTTTCATAATCCTCACCGTAAATCATGATTTGATCACGTTTTCCTAATGCCACTTGCAGAATAATTGGGATTAAATGCGTTTCTGGCTGATGATCTTCACCGACAATCCCTTCTGTATGAGCACCGGCTACATTAAAATAGCGAAGCACAACGTATTCGATACCATATGCCTGCTCAGACCACTTCAGCATTTTTTCAATCGCGAGCTTTGTTTCCCCATAAGGATTTGTTGGGTTCGTCTCATCCGTTTCAACGATCGGTACACGCTTTGGTTCACCATATGTCGCAGCAGTTGAAGAGAATACAATGCGTTTCACATCAAATTCATTCATCACCTGAAGTAAAGCCGTTGCCCCTCCGACGTTGTTGTCATAGTACTTCAGCGGGTCTGTTACACTTTCTCCAACAAGTGAATCTGCCGCAAAGTGCATGACCGCTTCAATGTCATGTGTTTGAAAAACACGTCTTAAAAAAGCGTGATCCCTTAAATCTCCCTCTTCTAATACGGCACCCTTTACGACTGCCTCTTTATGACCTGTCTGCAAATTATCCACAATCACCACTTGTTCTCCTTTAGCCAAAAGAGCCGCTACCGCATGACTGCCAATAAAACCTGCTCCCCCACATACTAAAATTGCCATCAAAATTCCTCCTTCGTTAATTCTCTAGCGCCGCCTCCAATTCCAGCTGTGTAAAAAGAGGCTTGAATGCCTGTTTTTTCTTGATAAATCGCACCTGTTTCTTCTATAAATGAGTCTAGCAGCTCTTCTTTCACAATGCTGACGGTACAGCCCCCAAATCCAGCACCTGTCATACGGGAACCAATCGCCCCTGGATGCTGCCATGCGGCTTCGGCCAGTGCATCTAGCTCAAGCCCAGTGACTTCATAATCATTCTTTAAAGAAAGGTGAGACGCCTTCATGAGAGCACCTAGTTCTTCCATTTTATCATCTTTTAGAAAATTTACTGCTTTCATGGTCCTCTCGTTTTCCGTGATGGCATGTCTTGCACGTCTTCTACACGTTTCATCTTGTATCAAATGGTCATGCTTAGCGAATTCATCCTCCGTGAGCTCACATAAATGCGCGATATCTAATTCTTTTCTAAGATCGCTTAAAGCAGATTGACATTCTGAACGGCGTTCATTGTATTTGGAATCTGCAAGTGTTCGTTTTTTATTTGTATTGGCAATGACAAGTGCCAGACCCTCTTGCCGAAATGGGCTGTATTCAAAGGAAAGCGTGTCACAATTGAGCAAAATAGCGTGACCTTCTTTTCCAAGACTAATTGAAAATTGATCCATAATGCCGCAGTTCACGCCAATAAACTCATTTTCAGCACGCTGCGCAAGAAGGGCTAGGTCGATTTGCGTTACACCGAATGACGACCATTCATTGATCAAGACAGCCGTGACGAGCTCAATAGAGGCAGAAGATGACAGGCCTGCGCCATTTGGGATATTGCCGGCATACACAATATCAAAGCCTTCTTTCACATCCATGCCTGCTTCGATAAACTGTTGGAATACTCCCTTCGGATAGTTCGCCCAGCCGTCCGATTCTGAGAAAGCGATTTCAAAAAGATCGAACTCTTTCACACCTTCTTCTTCAAAATTCAAGGAATACATTCTGACGCGTCCATCTGACCGTCTTGCTCCCGCAGCATATGTACCAAGGGTGAGTGCACATGGAAAGACATGGCCCCCATTATAATCTGTGTGTTCACCAATCAGATTGACTCTGCCTGGGGCGAAAAAATAGCGGAGTTCTTCCTGATCTCCAAATTGCTGGTGAAATGCTGCTCGTAATGTGTCGATCATATCCATTCCCCTTTTCTCTTCTGATAATCTTATTTTAGTTGCCCCGTCAGCTGAAGTTCAATGGTAAAAAAATCGTTAAAAAATACCCTTTTTTTGCTGTGAATGGTACGATGTGATATGAGGTGTACCATGATTCAAAATAGAAAAAGGTTGTTTTTTGCTGTGAAGGAGGGTTTCCAATTTGAAGAAAGAAGCATTTGCATTTCGTTTTCACCATTCTGATGTGACATTGCCGGCCCAAATCTGGTCTGTTGGCTGGGAAGTTCAATCATCTTCGTTATACAGCTGGAATGGCGTAGAGCGGAAGGATCAGGGCAAGTGCATCTTTCAGCTCACACTGTCTGGACACGGCATGATTGAAATCGGACAGAAACGATTCAAAGTATTGCCTGGACAGGCCTTTCTGGTGAAAAGTCCCAGTGCTTATCAATACTATTTTCCAGAAGACAGTGAACATTGGGAATTTCTCTATTTAACACTTTATGGGGAAGCCTGTGACCTTTGCTTTGATCAATTTATCGATCAAGGAAAGCAGGTCATGCGTTTTCATCCGAATTCCAAACCGATCCGCCTGCTAAAGAAGATTTATGATGAAGCCAGTGAAAGACGGATTACCAATCCATTTGAGGGGTCTAGCCTTGCTTATCAATTTGTCATGGAACTGTATTCATATTTGCCAAAGCTTGAGGGACAAATGGAGAAATGGCCTGAGCCCATCGTCCAAGCGGCCTTATTTGCAAGCCACCATTTTCACGAGGAGATTGGGCCTGACGATATGGCAGCTGCGGCACGTTTATCCAAAAGTCATTTTACGAGGGAATTCAAAAAGGCAACTGGCTTCACACCGATTCATTATTTAACCAATATTCGTTTAGAAAAGGCGGAAACGTTACTGAAAACAACGAAATACTCGATTGAAGAAATCGCCACACAGTGCGGCTACCGAAATGCGAATTACTTGAATAAAGTCTTTCGAAAGAAAATCGGCATGTCTCCAAAGCAACTCCGGGAAACAAGCGATGCATAATAAAAAGCAGCCGCTTTTCAATTGGCTGCTTCTTTTACGCTTTCGTTAGGTCAACACGAATTCTCCCTTGTCTTAAAACAATGGTCATTTGCGTATCAGGGGTCATTAAATTTTCTAAAATGTCCGTTGCTGTTTGAAGCGCAATGTCCATCCGGTTGATCTTTTCCTTTTCTTGTTCAGAAAATGCTTCTGGATGTGCGGTCATTTCTTTGACTAGCCTCAACACTTGTTCATGCTGCTTTTCTGTTTGTTGATATATGGCATCATATAATTCGTCTGGCCTGCTGCTCATTTCACATCACCTATCTTTTTCATGTGTTAAATCGCATCTTCTTTTGTTTTCTTGAAGACGAACCATTTACTGGCGACATAATTGACCACGACAATCACAAAGTTAACAAGAATTTTTGCGACGGTTTCGTTGAGCGCCATTTGGCTCACAAATAAAATCATCAGCCCCAGATCTACACCTAGAGACATGAGACGGACACTAAAAAATGAAGAAAGCTCACGCATCAGGCTTTTTGTGTCACGAGCCTTTTGCTTGAAGACATACTTCTTATTGGTGATATAAGCAAAGAGCACAGCAAATACCCATGAAACAACCGTTGCTGTTTTGTAATCCATAGAAAACATCTCAACGAATAAATAGAAGCTGACTATGTTGACAATGGTTGTACACACACCCATGATCAGATACATGACAACTTCTTGATACTTTTGAAAAAGGCTATACATGTCTTTCTTCATTCCTTCTTGGTGAATTCTGTTTCTTTTAGAATACCATCTTAAGAAGAACTTCCCAAACGAACAATATGTGCGTCCTGTAAAGATGAAATTTGTTCACGCTGATGGCATATGTCAACCTTATTGGTTTATATGAGTCAAATGATTTAGGTCTTTATCATTATTTTAATTTATAATCTTTTAACTGACTTTACAATTGTTTATTATGAGAAGTAAGAATTCAATATTTATGGGTTTTTTAGTCATTTTTTTAGGGACGTGGTAGGTGATAGATTTTACAAAATAGGTTAAATGTCATCATTTTTCGACAAAAATCTATTTTTGTACTCCATTCACATACACGTACAGTTACTAGACGGTTTGTTCAAGTCATTGGTTGCAGATGAATATGTCTTATTGAACTGGAGGATATTATGGATACGCAAGTGAAAAGAAGAGTTGACGAAGAGTGGGTTTATTTGATTCAAGAAGCGAAAAAAATTGGACTAGGCATCGAGGAAATACAAGCTTTTTTAACATCCAACGGTGATCAGAAGATGATAAACAAACCGTAATCAACGCCGTTATCCTTTGTCTTTCAGATTGCTTTGGCTAAAGTTCTAACCTGTCAATTGACCTTTTAAACATCCTTTCATGACGATACGCTACAATAATTGAACACCTCATCATACCAATCCCTTCCACTCAATGGGGTTCTGTCTTTCTATTTTTAGGAGGACAGTCCGTTCCCTGTTCTTTATATGACCCCTTTTTAGCTGTCATTCATGAAAATTGCCCATTTTCGTTATAAAACCAAGCTCCCCACCCATATATTAAGCATAAGACACAAGAAAGAAGAAAGGTGGGTGGCGCGTGAGTTCAGATTCCCTATCTTATTATCATCAAAAGAAGGATCAATATTATCACGGTGTGAACCCTGTGATTGTCCATCGTATTCGCAAGGAATGGACGTCTATCTTGGATATCGGATGCGGCACAGGCCAGCTTGGCAAAGTCCTAAAACAACAAGACCGTACCATATATGGAATTGAATCTTTTGAAGATGCGGCAAAGCAGGCTGAGAAAGCGCTGGATCATGTTTTATGCGGCAATATTGAACAGATGGCGCTGCCTTATCAGCATGAACAATTTGACTGTATCATTTTCGGAGATGTTCTTGAACATTTATTGGACCCTTGGGCCGTTTTAAAAAAGGTCAAACCCTTTCTAAAAAGGGAAGGGGCCATCTTGTCTTCCATTCCGAATATTGGTCATATTTCAACGGTTTTAGAATTACTGGCCGGGAGATTTACTTATACAGATGCAGGGTTAATGGATCAAACACATTTACGCTTCTTTACCCTTCACGAAATTCATGCCCTCTTTCAGTCAGCCGGGTTTCATGTTCGTGAGCTTGAAACCATTCGTGTACAACACCCTTCCTATACGGGCGTCATGAATGATCTACATGAATTACTCGTAAAACATGGCATCCGTTTTGATTTTAACGAGGCTGCGACAGCCTATCAATACGTGGTTGAGGCGGTTCAACTCAATGAGTAGCCCCACCATCTTATTTGTTTTATGTGTAAATGATGAGTCGATGTTCCAAGCTTGCTTCCGGCAGCTCGCTTCACTTCCTGCTCCGCACGGGTATCATGTAGAGGTTTTGCCCATTAGACATGCATCAAGTATGGCCTCTGCATACAATGAAGCTCTCACTCATCCTGCACAGTTTAAAATTTATCTTCATCAAGATACACTCATCGTCAAACAGCATATGCTTCTCGAGCTGATTCCACTTTTCTTGCAAAATCCGTCACTTGGCATGCTTGGGGTAATAGGTGCAGAAAGTGTGCCAGACAATGGAATCTGGTGGGAGAGCCATGATTGCAGAGGGAAAGTCATTGAATATCGGCACGACACCTATCAGCTGCTAACGTTTGAATCTGGTCATCCACAGACAGAGCCCCAAGGTTATATCAAAGCTTCTGCTATTGACGGTCTTTTTATGGCAACACAATATGATATCAAGTGGCGTGAGGACCTCTTAGACGGGTTTCATTTTTATGATGTGTCACAATCTTTTGAGTTTGCACAGCAGGGATATGAGGTTGGGATTGCAAGGCAAGAAGAGCCCTGGTGTATTCACAAATGCGGAGATCATTTTGATGCAGAAGCATATGAAAAAGCGAGACAAACATTTCTTGCGCATTATCGGTAGAAAGCACCCTTTTCGGGTGCCTTTTTTATGATATACTGTCATAAACAACCAGATCGGCTCATATGCATTGGAGTACCTTGTCCCTAATTCGTACAAAGGAGGAAACAATGGCAGACAAAAACGTTCATTATAAGAAGGTTGCCGCTTCAAAGGATTTTCGAAAACTTCTTGAGGAAAAACGCAGATTTATCGTACCGATGACGATTTTCTTTTTTCTCTTTTACTTTTCACTTCCGGTTGCTACATCCTACTTCACCTTTTTGAACACGCCAGCAATTGGAGCGATCACGTGGGCTTGGTTATTTGCCCTCACGCAATTTGTGATGACATGGGTTTTATGTGGGCTTTATGCAAAAAAAGCAGCTCAGTTCGACAAATATGTAAGCGCTTTAAAAGTTGAGTCAAGAGGTGATGACGAATGAGTATGACCGCTTTTATTTTATTCATAGCGATCGTAGGGCTCACATTGGTCATCACGTATTTTGCTGCGAAAAAAACAAGCAATGCGAGTGATTTTTACACCGCAGGCGGCGGTCTGACTGGGTTTCAGAACGGCCTTGCCATTGCCGGGGACTATATGTCTGCTGCTTCATTTTTAGGGATCGCCGGCATGATCGCCTTAAATGGATTTGACGGCTTTTTCTATAGTATTGGTTTTCTTGTAGCGTATCTTGTCGTCCTTTATGTCGTGGCTGAACCGCTTCGAAATCTAGGAAAATATACGATGGCTGATATGATTGCTGCACGATTCAAACGCCCTGCTATTCGAGGCGTGGCTGCTTTTAACACCATCACGGTTTCCACTTTTTATATGATTGCGCAGCTTGTTGGGGCAGGTGCATTAATCAAACTGCTTCTTGGCATTGATTACTGGATTGCGGTGCTGATCGTAGGTGTCTTGATGACTATTTATGTCGTGTTTGGCGGCATGATCGCAACAAGCTGGGTACAGATCACGAAAGCTGTGCTTCTCATGCTGGGCACGCTGATTATTTCGCTGCTTGTGTTTGCCAAGTTTGATTTTAGTCTGCTGAAGATGTTTGAACAGATGAAAACAGCGACCCCGCTTGGTGAAGCTTTTCTTCACCCGGGAAATAAATATGATGTGCCTTTAGAGACCCTGTCTCTGAACCTTGCACTTGTGCTTGGAACAGCAGGTTTGCCGCATATTTTGATCCGTTTTTATACGGTAAAGGATGCCATTTCTGCGCGTAAATCTGTTCTATCCGCTACGTGGATCATCGGGATTTTTTATTTAATGACGGTTTTCCTCGGCTTCGGTGCCGCTGCTTTTGTCGGAACAGATGCAATTACGGCAGCCGATGCAGCAGGAAACATGGCAGCACCACTGCTTGCACAGGCCCTAGGGGGAGATTTATTATTTGCCTTTGTTTCCGCTATTGCCTTTGCGACTATACTGGCAGTGGTCACCGGTCTCGTTTTATCCGCCGCGTCTGCCTTTGCTCATGACTTTTATAGCCAGATTATCCGCAAAGGGAAAGCGAGTGAACAGGAACAGGTGAAGGCGGCACGCTTTGCTTCTATCGGCGTGGCCATCCTTTCCATCATTCTTGCATTATTTGCCCAATCCCTAAACGTCGCTTTTCTTGTGTCACTTGCCTTCGCAGTGGCAGCAAGTGCGAATTTACCGTTGATTATCTTCACTGTCTTTTGGAAACGATTTAACTCAACAGGTGCTATCGCAGGAAGCTTAACAGGTCTTCTGAGCGCACTCCTGATCGTGTCACTCAGCCCAAGCGTCTGGGACCCCTCAGGGGCAGCCATTTTCACAGGAGAGCCGCTTATCCCACTATCGAACCCTGGGATTATCTCGATCCCGCTCGGATTCCTTGCGGCTTACTTAGGCACCATTTTCTCCTCTGAAAAAGCAGATGAAGACACCTTTACAGAAATTCAAGTAAAAGCACACACAGGTATGCATATGGATACAGATTGATGAGAAAAAGCCGGCTGCTCTGCCGGCTTTTTAATATCGCTGGAATAACTCTGGGTTTTTCGGGACGTTTTCTAAATAAACGATCTTTCCTTGATCATCCAGCTCCGCAATATCAATGCCTTCTGCTGTATATACACGACCGTCTGTTAACTTTCCGCAAACAGCCCAGTTTGTTTCATACTTCCCATCTTCACGTTTCACCCAGCCATCCCACATATGCTTAATGTCTTCATGTACGTGGAAAAATGTGTTCAAAAACTGTGTGAACGCTTGGATGCCAGGCTTTTCAGCACCATTTAAGACAATCATGACATCATCTGAAAACAATGCCAGCAATTCGTTCATTTGCTCTTGCCCTTTTCCCGCTTCATCATATCGACGAAAATACGTATCGAGCACTTCCATCATTCATTCTCCTTTATTTACCTGTCATTTCGAAAATAATCGAACAATTAGATTGTACACAATTGTATCTCTACTGTCTATTTTTCACGCAGATAAAAAAAGACATGGATGAGTCAATCCATGTCTTTTACAGATGAAAGAGCTGCTTTCTCTGACCCGACAAGAGATGTTAGTTCTTCCGCAGCTTTTTTCGGATCAGCGCTTTGGCTAATGGCGCTGATGATGCTAATGCCATCGGCTCCCGCTTGGATGACTGGTGCCGCATTTTCATACGTGATACCGCCGATGCCCACAATAGGAATGTGAAGACCGTGTTGACGTACTTCGTTGATTAAAGAAACACCCTGGACACTGCGTGTATCCTTTTTTGTTTCTGTAGGATAGACTGGACCCATCCCAACGTAGTCTGCCCCGTCCTTCATCGCTTGCCTCACTTCATCTAGATTGTGCGTGGACACGCCTAATATTTTATTCCCGATTCTTTGCCGTACATCTTGTGCAAGTGTATCTTCCTGCCCAACATGGACACCATCTGCATCAAGATCTATTGCAAGCTGTACATCATCATTTACGATAAAGGGGATATTCGCTTCTTGGCAAAGTGCTTGAATCTGTTGAGCGATTTTTTTCTTTTCTTCACCTTGCAGAGCACCTTCACCCTTTTCACGAAACTGAAACATCGTGATCCCGCCTTGAATGGCCTCTTTCACCACATCAAGCGGATGCCGGCTTGTATTCGCTGTTCCCATAATAAAATAAACCGATAATTGCTGTTTGATTAGCTGCTGATCAACCTTCGTCATGCAAAACTCCCCCTATTTTCCCTAACGTGATCACATCTTGACCATTTGTATTGGATAGCGCGTTTAACAATTCGATTTGAAAGGTGCCTGGCCCTTTCTCTTCTGTCTGCTGAGCTGCCTTTTCTGCAGCGACACCATAAAACAGCAGAGCTGATGCCGACGCATGAATGGGCCGTTCCCCTGTTGCACAAAATGCCCCTATGACAGAGGTGAGTAAACAGCCAGTCCCTGTCACCTTGGTTAACCATTCGTGTCCATTATGAATAGATAGAACCTCTTCTCCATCTGACACGACATCCACTTTTCCCGTAATCGCCACAACGGTTTGAAGGGCTTTTGCCGCCTGCTTAGCTAAAGACGATACATCTCCATTTGCCCCTTTTGCATCAACCCCTTTTGACTGCCAGCCTTTCACTCCAATTAAATGAGCTATTTCAGCAGCATTCCCTCTGACAACAGTGATGTCCACTTGCTGTAACAGCTGTTTCGCCGCACTCGTCCGAAACGTTGTCGCACCAACACCAACAGGATCCAATAGAACCGGTACACCTTTTTCATTGGCCGCTTGTCCAGCAATGACCATTGCCTCCACTGTATCCTTTGTTAGTGTGCCGATATTCAGCAAAAGTGCATCCGCTAATTGCGCCATTTCTGCCACTTCTTCTTTGGCATTTGCCATGACTGGAGAAGCACCTAAAGCAAGCAGTCCATTCGCTGTAAAGTTCGTCACAACTTGGTTGGTGATATTATGGACAAGCGGATTTTCCGCTCGAACCTTTTCCAAAAGATGAGACACGCAGCTTAATTTCATCTGGATCGTCCTCCCTTTTACTCTGCATCCCACACATAGGATTTTGTATGCTTTAACCATTCTCTTGCAGCAAAGGACAAGTAGCGGTCCTTTCGCCAAATGACACCCAAATGCCACGGAATAGACGGATTTAAGGAAATGATCCTCACTTTATCAGGATCTAGATCACGGCAAATCCGTTCAGGCAGAAGCCCGATTCCAAGGTTCTCAGCAACCATTTCACTGATGAAATCCCATTGTGACGTTTCATAAATAACGTTCGGCCTGAATCCCGCATTCATACATTCATTTAAGATTCGGCTGTGCAGAACGAAATCTTCTCGAAAGAAAATAAAAGACTCTTCCTTTAAATCAGCCAAATGAACCTCATCACGTCCTGCCATCGGATGTGATGGATGGGTGACAAGCTTCATATTCTCTTTAATGATGGTGTATGTATGAAAAATTTTATCATTTGCAGGCAGAACAATGACACCAATATCTAATGATCCATCCTCTACCCCTTCCTCTACTTTAATGGAGCCATGCTCCACCAATTGAAAGGTGACATCTGGATACTGCTGGCGGAATTCCCCCATCACATTTGGGAAAAAGCTTGATCCAATCATGGGCGGCAGTCCTATTCGGATATGTCCTTTTTTCACATTCATTAAATCATTTAATTCACTCGTTAAATTCTGAAAGGACTGTGTGATTTCACTCGCCTGTGTATACATGGTTTGTCCAGCATCTGTCATTTCAACCTGTCTGCCATTACGGTAAAACAACTGCACACCTAGCTCATCCTCTAGGTTTTTGACCATCTTGGAAATGGTCGGCTGCGACACATAGAGCGATTGCGATGCTTTCGTAAAACTCTTTAACCGTGCCACTTCTAAGAAATATGTTAAATGTCTGATGTCCACATGGTTCACCCTTTCTATAGACAAAAGGAATACTAACTATTCGATATATGTATTTTACCTATAATAGAACGTGCTGTACACTTTAAAGTAAGCTCACCGATTAGAACGTTGTGTTGTTTTTGTGAAACAGTGAACAATTTATATAGAAAAAGGAGTGAACAGAAAGTGCAATTGCTCAAAACGTCGCTGATTGCTACCCTTCAGATTATGGCTTTATTTGCTTTTGCGAAATTGATGAATGTGCTGGCGGCCTTTTTGCATTTAAGAATTCCGGGCACGATCTTAGGCATTCTTGTCATTTTCTTATTACTTCATTTTAACATCATTAAATTAAAATGGATTGAACTTGGCGCCGTATGGTTGCTCGGAGAACTGCTGCTCTTCTTTATCCCTTCAGCAGTAGGTGTGATTGATTACGGAACATTACTTTCTCAATCTGGCACAAGTATTGTCCTTGTGGTTTTACTTAGTACCTTTGTGGTCATGCTCTCGACTGGCATGATGACGCAGATGATTGCGAAAAGAAAGGAGCGAAAAAAGCTATGTTAGTTGGCGGACTATTTTTGATCCTAACCATTCTGATCTATCTCGGATCAAAAGCGGTTTATAAACGTCACCCGAAAGTCTATGTCTCCCCTTTACTTGTGACACCGGTTGTTCTTGTGGTCTTGCTGTTAATCGTGAACATTCCTTACGATGCTTACAATCAAGGCGGAAAATGGCTGACAAATATGCTTCAACCTGCGACTGTGGCATTTGCCATTCCTTTATATAAGTATTTTCACATTCTGAAGAAGCATGCAGTAGAAATTATTTTGAATGTGGCTTGCGGTTCTATCGTTGCAATTTTATCAACAGCGTTTATCGCCAAATTGTTTCATTTGGATACGAGCCTGATCGAGAGCCTCGTCCCAAGATCCGTCACAACACCCGTTGCGATGAGTGTGTCTGAAATGATTGGCGGGATGCCGTCCGTTACGGCTGTCTTCGTCATTTTAACAGCATTATTTGGCTCAATCATTGGGCCATTGGTTATCCGTTATTTCCGTATTGATAATGACATTGCAATGGGCGTTCTGCTTGGTACAGGAGCACATGGTGCAGGCACATCGAAGGCCTTTGAACTGAGCTCGGTCTCAGGCACGATCTCAAGTGTGTCCATGATCATTTCGGCCATTATTACATTATGTGCAGCGCCTATCCTGATGTCGTTTGCCTTATAGAAGAAGCCATTTCCCCTTATCGGAAAATGGCTTTTTCTTATGCTTGGATGAAGACAACCTTTAAATAGTTCCCCTCAGGATAATTTTTCGTTGTACGGAAGTCCTCAGGAAGTGTATATTCCTCAAGAATACGATACGTTTTCCCAGATTCTTTAAAGGCCTGTGCAATAAATCCTTTAAACTTTTTCATCCCAAATGCACTGCTATTGGTTGACGCCACAATGACGCCGTTCTCAGCTGTGATCTGGATGGCTTCTTTTAATAGTTTCTTATAATCCTTCGCTGCACTGAATGTGTGTTTCTTCGTTCGTGCAAAGGAAGGTGGGTCCAAGATCACGACATCATAGCTCCAGCCTTTTTTCGCCGCAAACGGGAAATATTTAAAGACATCCATGACTTTGATATCCTGCCCGTCTACATCAATGCCATTCACTTCAAACTGCTCAGATGTTTTTTTCAAACTGCGGTTTGCAACATCTACACTTGTCGTACGGCTTGCCCCGCCAAGCGCTGCTGCTACAGAGAAAGCGCCGGTATAAGAGAACGTATTAAGGGCGGTCTTTCCTTTTGCATAGCGGTCTCGAATTGCTTTTCGCACATGACGCTGATCAAGGAAAATACCTGTCATCGCACCATCATTTAGATAAACCGCCACGTTCATCCCATTTTCTTTGACGATAAGAGGAAATTCACCTTTCTCCCCTTTTACAAAATCGTCATCTTCGATATATTGTCCAGACGTATCAAATCGCTTCTTTTCATAAATGCCTTTATAGTCAGGGTACACCTGCTCAATCGCAGCCAATACATCTTCTTTTAATGTATAAACACCTTCGCTATACCATTGGATGAGATAGAATCCATCATAATAATCAATCGTGATTCCACCAATTCCATCTCCTTCTCCATTGAACACACGGAAAGCCGTCGTCTGTGCATCACGAAATAGATGCGTTCTGCTTTTGGATGCCTGTTCAAGTTTAGAAACAAAAAAGGCCTGATCTATTTTTTCGTTAGCGTCAAAGGAAAGCACCCAACCGATGCCTTTATTTTGCACACCATAATATCCTTTCCCTAAAAAAGAGCCTCTTTCATCTACCCATTCAATAAGCTCGCCTTCCTGTACACCGTTCACACGCGACACAGCATCTTTTGAAATAAGCGGATATCCCTTTTTCACTTGTTCTGCAAATGTTTGTTTTAATGAGATTTTTTTCATTTGTGTCATCCTTATCCTAAATTGACTCTCTCTATCCTACCATATGAATGTATACGTTACTTCTATTATGATAAGATGAGGAGAAAAATATCAACTCGACATAGAGGAGGCTCTTTTTTGACAACATTACGCTTAGATCATACAGGGATTATGGTGACAAATATTGATCAGTCCATTGATTTTTATGAAAAAGTGGTGGGCATGAAATTAAAGGATCGCATCACTCATACAAACGGAGTCATTGAACTTGCCTTTCTTGGCTTTAAAGACGAAGCGGAAACGGAAATTGAACTTATTCAAGGGTATAGTAGCGACCTTCCATCTGAAGGAAAGGTTCACCATCTCGCCTTCACAACAGATAATATTCACGCTGAATTCAACCGTATTCAAAAGCTGCAAATTGAGCTAATAGATGAAGAAATCACAACATTACCTAATGGCTATTGCTACTTCTTTTTCCGAGGGCCAGACCAAGAGTGGATTGAGTTCTTCCAACGATAATATTTCCTAGGAAATGCATGCGAATCGGTATATTCATTCTCGTCACAAAGAAAAAGAGTAAGAGCATACCTGCTCTTACTCTTTTTTTATAGCACCTTACTAAGAAACAATTTGGTACGTTCATGCTGTGGGTTTCCAAAGAGTGCTTCTGGTTTGTCTTCTTCGACGATATATCCACCATCCATAAAGATCACGCGGTCTCCCACTTCTCTTGCAAAGCCCATTTCATGTGTGACGACAATCATCGTCATTCCTTCAACTGCTAATTGTTTCATAACAGCTAAAACATCCCCAACGACCTCAGGGTCAAGAGCAGATGTCGGCTCATCGAATAAGAGCACTTTCGGGTCCATCGCCAAAGCTCTTGCAATGGCAACACGCTGTTTTTGTCCACCAGATAATTGGTTAGGGTAACTTTTGGCCTTGTCTTTCAAGCCGACCTTTTCAAGCAAGTCTAATGCTTTATCGACTGCGGCTTTCTTCTCCATCCCTTTTACTTTCACCGGTGCGATCGTGATATTTTCTAACACGGTTTTATGAGGAAATAAATTAAAGTGCTGAAATACCATACCAACTTCTTGTCGTACTTTATTGATATTCACTTTTGGGTCTGTAATCGTATGTCCGTGGACAACAACTTCCCCAGCCGTAATATCCTCTAATTTATTGAGACATCTTAGAAATGTGCTTTTCCCTGATCCTGAAGGACCAATGACACATACAACCTCTTTTTCCTCGATGACTGCATTAATATCCTTTAAAACTTCGTTGTCACCAAAGGATTTCTTTAAGTTTTTCACCGTAATCATACTCATTTCACATCAAATCTCCTTTCTGCGTAGCTAGCCAGTAGAGAAAGTAAATAAATGATCACGAAATAAATGACACCGACAATGAGCCAGACATTCAAAGGATCAAAGGTAGCCGATGCTTGAACTTGTCCCCGCTGCATAATATCAGCAATACCGATAATCGATAAAAGAGAGGTGTCCTTCAAACTGATGATGGCTTGGTTAGTAATGGCTGGAAGCATACGGCGAAATGCCTGTGGAAGGACGATAAAGCGCATGTTTTGTCCACCTGTGAATCCTAAAGAGCGTGCGGCTTCTGTTTGTCCTTTATCAATGGACTGAATCCCTGCACGAATAATTTCTGAGAAATAAGCTCCTGCGTTAATCGCTACTGTAATAATCCCTGCCGGCACTCGGTCAAGTGAAATGAATTCAAGTGTATTTAGCCCAAAATAAATGAAGAATAGCTGTACGATAAATGGCGTTCCTCGAATGGCATTGACAAAAACGAGTGAAATAAAGTTCAAGATTTTAAATGGTGATAGGCGGAATAGCGCCACAATTAACCCGATGATAAAACCTAAAATGATAGCAACAACAAAGATATATAAAGTGGTTTGCAAACCCTCCATTAAATACGGAAATGCATTAACAATCGTATCCATGTTTCTCCCTCCCTAATTCACATACGGTTGACACATAAAGAAAGCGCGCTCTGAGCGCGCCTCGCTTGTGTTATGACTTCAAATATTTCTCAATAATTTTGTCATATTCACCGTTTTTCTTTAGGTTTTCCAGCCCTTTATTGATTTTCTTCAATAAGTCCTGGTTTTTCCCCTTCATCACTGAGATCCCGTATTGGTCTCCATTCAAGCGATCTCCAACTGTTTTCAATTTCAAGTCTTGCTGTGCGATCGCATACGTAATGACAGGATAATCCTCAATTAAAGCATCTGCATTTCCATTAGATACTTCTTGGAACATAGATGGACTGTCATTGAATTGAACTACTTCATACCCATATTTGTCTGCGTTATCTGTTGCAAATTTTGCACCTGTTGTCCCATTTTTAACAGCTAGCTTTTTCCCCTTTAAATCATCAATCGATTTGATGCTGCTGTCCTTTTTCACAACAACTGTCAGACCAGCGTCGAAGTATGGATCTGAGAAATCCACTTTCTTTTTACGCTCATCTGTAATACTCATACCACCCATTCCAACATCAAGCTGACCTGCTTGCATCGCTGGAATAATCCCTGAGAAATCCATTGCTTCAAGCTTCACTTTGAAGTCTTGGTCTTTCGCAATGGCGTTAATTAAATCAACGTCTATTCCCACAGTTTTACCGCCCTTTTCAAATTCAAATGGCGGATATGTTACATCTATCCCGATTTTATATGTGCCTTTGCCTTCTCCCGAACCGCTGTCTGATTTTGAACCACAGGCTGCCATGACGAGCACAACAATTAGTCCCATGATCAGTAACATCGATTTCTTCATAAAACACGACCCCCAATTGTCAGTTTTGTCTAAATATTCGCAACAACAATCTTACTATACCACGCTAAAGCTATACTGTGTGATATTTTTTATCAATACCAAAGATCCATACAATTCTAGATCGATAGTCTCTTTAAATTTTACTTTTTTGCGAATAACTCATTTTATTCTGAAAGAAGCATGTTTCACAATATTCATGTGATATAATCTCACAAAAAACCGCGAACAATCCTTTATAAATACCACTTCTTTCTCATCTATGAAAAAACCCTCTTTCACTGTCTCTCTTCCTCTATTGATATCCTGATATATTTTTTTCAATATCCTCTTTTTACCTAAAAAAATGTAAGCGTATACAATTCAATCTTCACTCCCTATTTTTTTCACTACTGGTTGAATTTACATCAAAAAACATGTTTTACAAATTGAGATAGACCGCTTAAAATATAAGAAGATACTTAATATGGAAAGATGATTCAGACAAATAAGAATCAGCAGAAATGAATAGGTGAAGAAAGGAGGATACCAATTGGCAGAAACAGGTGTTTTGTCATCCGTTGATGTAGCAAATATGCTAAATGACTGGTATGTCTTGATGAAAAAAAGAGACATACAAGAAGCAATACAGCTAAAAGAAGAGATTCTTCAAGCATTTGATCGAATGGAAGAGAATCAAGACGTCTTACTCTACTATCAACTTTTAGAATACCGTTTCAAAGATTTAGTCGAAGATACAGCTTCGTTAGATCACAGTCTTTTTGTGGATGAAAATGCGATTCGTACAGATGATATGCTCAGCTACTATTTCTATTTCTTTAAAGGCATGTATGAAATGCGCAGAGGGAATCAAGATACAGCATTTCACCATTTGAAATTGGCCGAGGATAAATTAGATCTCGTACATGATGACATTGAAAAGGCAGAATTCCATTATAAAACAGGCTGTCTATACTATAATATAAGATCCACACTTCTCTCCATCCACCACTTAAAAAAGGCTTCGTCTATTTACGACGCAGATCCATGTTATGTGAAAAAATCAATCAGCTGTCAAATGATGCTTGCTCTGAATTATGCGGATCAATCGAAATATGATGAGGCAGAAACTTTGTTTGAACAGGTGATTCACTCACTAGAACAGATGGAGGACCCAGATTTACTTGGTCACGCGTATTGCAATGCAGCCTTTATTAAAAGTCTAAGAAATGAATACAGTGAAGCTGTACCGCTCCTAGAAAAGGCTTTATTGATTGAGGCATTCGAAACTTCTTCTCCAGGCGGCTATTTACTGGCCTTGTATGCCTACACGAAAGCGCTGTTTAAGCTGAAAAAGCCTGGTTTGTTCCACTATTATGTACAGCTTTCACTTCAAAAAGCAGAAAATTTAAAACAACGGAACATTTCACTTAAATTATCCATTTTAGAAACATTGATGCTCCAGCCAGACAACATGATTGAGCAGATCATTTCTTATTGTGATCAATTAGAATCTATGAATTTCCTTGTTGATCTTGAGGCTATCTGTCAGGATGTAGCCGCCTACTTAACTGAAAATGGTCTTCCGAAAGAAGCGATGTATTTTCAGAACAAGGCATTGTCATTCAAAACTTGTTAAGAAGATGGAGTGATGTATGATGAAAAAATGGCTGATCTCAAGTGCGATTTTTGCGCTCTTGTTCACAGGTGTTTGGATTGGCACTTCTACACAAAAAGGCAGCCCGTCTGCACAATCGCAAGATGACGGTACGATCATTCAAAAGAGAGATCGAGGCACCAACCCTTAATAAGACTGAAAAGAGTAGCTGTCATTCAAAACAGCTACTCTTTTTATTGGTTAATCAATTTCTCGTTTGATATTTTGCATTTTTTCATCTAAGTAGTGAGCGATATCTGCCGCTTCCTTTAGTTCATCGGTGAGCTGATGAGGAACATCGTTTTGCAGTTTATAATAGATTTTATGTTCGAGACTCGCCCAGAAATCCATCGCAATGGTCCGCACCTGAATTTCAACCTTCACATGCTCCACACGATTCGTTAAGTAAACAGGAATCTCAACAATTAAATGAAGACTTCGATAGCCATTTGGTTTCGGATGCTGAATGTAATCCTTCACTTCAAGGATCTTTAAATCCTCTCTTTGCCTCAGAACATCAATAATGTTATAGATATCTTGAATAAACGAACAGATGATGCGGACACCAGCAATATCATGTATGTACTCCTTGGCACATTGTGTGGTGATGTCACATCCTTTTCTCGCTAGTTTATTCACGATGCTTTCAAAGGATTTGATCCGTGATTTTGTATGCTCTATTGGGTTGTGTCCATGGATTAAATTATATTCCTGACTAATAATCGAAAACTTTGTATCCATTTCATCTAATGCAAATTTATATACTAATAATTCATTTTTCCAGTCTTCCATGACACTTTTCAAATCTTCTACATGAGTTGCTGACATATTCATTTCTTTTTGTCATCTCCTTTTGGCAAACAGCTGTTACGCTGCTTTCCGTTTACTAGACGAAGAGAGGACACAAATGGTTTTAAAAAAGTACATCTTAGCCACGCTGTTTGTAATAAGTCAGCGCGAGTGCCAGTGCAAGCACAGATCCTTTCACGATATCCATTGCATAATACGGGACAGACATCATCACAAGTCCATTTTGCAAAATACCGATGAGTACCGCACCAATAAACGTACCGAATGCGTTTGGTTTACCTGCTCCCATGACTGAAAAACCGATAAAAGCAGCAGCTACCCCATCCATTAAATATGGCGTTCCTGCGTTAATTTCTGCTGTCATCACCCTTGATGCCAGCACGATACCACCGATCGCCGCAAATAAAGCAGACAACAAATATGCTGCGATTTTGTATTTGTTCACATGAATACCAGATAATCGAGCGGCTTCTTTATTTCCACCGATGATATACATCAATCGCCCATGCTTTGTGTAAGTCATAAAAACATGGGCAAAAAGCACAATGGCCGCCATAATCAAAATGATATAGGGGACCTGCCCAATCTTGCTGAAAAAGGCAGGGATGGTGCCAGTTGAAAAAGTGCCATCAGGCAGCACCATATTTTCAGAAATGGTCGCACCTTTCGTATAGGTTTGTGCGAGCCCTTGAATGATAAACATCATGGCTAGTGTCATGAGCATATCTGGAATCTTCATTTTGACAATCATCCAAGCATTCAGCAAACCGACAATAAGAGAAGCCGCCAGCGCAGAAAGGATCGCAATGAGTGGGTTTTGCGAGAACCATACAAACATGGAGATCACAATTGCATTTGATAACGTAGCAACTGAGCCTACAGATAAATCAAAGCCGTTCACTGCTAGGGAGATCGTCAGCCCTACCGCAATGATGGTTACAATCGAGATCGATCGTAAAATGTTGATGATATTTCCTGACTGTAAAAATGCCGGATTGGCTGCCGCAAAGACAACAATCAATACGACAATCGTTAAGATGGTGCCATATTGATAAAAGAAATCAAACAGATGAAAGGATGGCCGCTGTTTCTTGATTTGTTGAACTGGGGCTGAAACTTGTCGTTCACTCATGATTGTCCTCCTGTTGAATGATATAAAAGCTCTTCTTCAGTCATTGGTGCCGTCATTTCCCGGGCAATGCTGCCATCATATAAGACGTATACTCGGTCGGCAATTCCTGCAATTTCTGAAAGCTCACTTGAAGCATAAATAACCGCTTTTCCTCTTGCAGCTAGTTCTGCAATGAGGGAGAAAATGTCCTTTTTGGCTCCAACGTCTACACCTTTGGTTGGTTCATCAAAGAGATAGACATCCGCCTCAGCCAACAGCCATTTTCCAATCGCAATCTTTTGTTGATTTCCACCAGATAGATGCTTCACCTTCGCTTCAAGAGAAGGTGTCTTGACGCCAAGCCGCTTGACGATTCCATCTGCTGCCTTCCGTTCCTTAGAACGATGTAAGAAGCTGAACGGCCGTGTAAACGAACGTAGACTTGCAGCTGTTACGTTCCATCCAACAGTTTCTTCTGTTAGAATCCCTTCTTTTCTCCGTTCCTCAGGCACAAGGGCAATACCCGCTCTCACAGCGTGATGAGGCGACTTGATATGAATGGTTTGACCATGCAGCTGCACAGTGCCTGACTTTTTTTCTGAGGCGCCGAATAGGGCTTTGCACAATTCTGTTTTACCAGCACCGACTAGTCCTGCAATCCCGAGAATTTCTCCTTTTTTCACATGAAGATGAATGTTGTTTAATTTATGCTGGTCATGCAACTCTTTCACATCAAGCACAATCGGTGCATCCTCTAGCGGTGTACGGAATGGGAATTGATCCTCTAATGGCGCGCCAAGCATTTCTTCAATGACCTGCTTTGGATCGGTTTCTTTAATGAGGTGCGCCGCCACATCAGTTCCATTCTTCATCACAGTCAGTTCATCACAGATGTTGAAAATCTCCGGCATGCGATGCGAGATAAAAATGATGCCTGTGCCGTTCTTTTTCAATTGATGAATCATTGAGAATAACTTGCTTGTTTCTGCATGACTAAGTGGAGCGGTTGGTTCATCTAAAATTAAAATGCTGCATTTGATCGACACAGCCTTGGCAATGAGCACCATTTGTTTTTCTGCCAGTGTCAAATCACTCACAAGACGCTTCGTTGAGATGTCAATGTCCATCTCTTGTAACAGCTGTGCTGCCTTGCGGTGAATCTCTTTCCAACGGACGAATGGTTTTTTCTCCATTTCATGGATCATCATATTTTCGCCAACACTTAAATAAGGCACTAGAGCTGTATCCACTTCTTGATGGACGGTCTGCACACCGTATGAGGCCGCATCCTTCGGTGTATGAATGGTCGCCGCCTCGCCATTGATGTGGATGGTTCCTTCAAAATGTGAATGAGCACCAGAGAGAACTTTCATTAACGTTGACTTCCCAGCACCGTTCGCCCCAATCAGGGCATGGACTGTGCCTTTTCTTAATGTGAAATTTGCTTGATCTAACGCTTTGACTCCTGGGAATTCAATCGAAATGTTTTTCATATGAACAAGCGGCGTTGTCATAGGTGTCCTCCTTCTCTCCTGATCGTCAATTGAAAAACGAAACACCCTCTATGAAAAGAGAGTGCACGTTGTTTATTTTGCATAATGCTTCTTCAAGGTCTTCATCCAGTCTTCTTCAAAAGCTGTGGATGATCCGAATCCTTTTACTTCATCTGCAAGATTGACCATATTGATGGCCCTTCCTGCATCCTGAAGCTGCTTTTGTGAAATGAGAGAGGCCTCAAGGTCATAGGAAGATGGCGTTTTCTCGCCAGCTAGTTTCTTCGCAAGAATCCTTACGTCGATTGCGCCAATGAGCTTCGGATCAACAGCGGCAGTGTACTTCCAAGGACTGTCTTTCGCAGTCATTTCTTGCAGATCGGCATTAGACACATCAATACCGTATATTTTCACTTCGGTTCTTCCTGCTTCTTTTAAAGCTCTTGCGGCACCAATCGCAAATGCATCCCACGTGGCAAAAATCGCATCCAGTTTACCCTTTGGATATTTATTTAGCATAGCCGCAACCGCATTTTGTGTTTGAACTGATGTATCAGAGGCCGCAACGCCAAATCGGTCAAGTTCCTTGATTCCTGTATGCTGTTTGAGCGTTTCTTGGTACACCTTGTTTCGTCTCACCATTGGAGGGAATCCGTCTACCCAAAGATACGCAATATTTGCTTTCCCTTTAAAATCAGCCACGAGTGCATCTAATGATTTTTTCGCTAATTGCTCGTCATCTTGAGACGTCACTGTGACCCCTTTGATGTCCTTCAGCTTCGGATTTGAATCAAACGCCACAACTGGAATGCCTTTCGCTGTGATCTTCTTCACATCAGCGACTGTCGCCTCATCATCCCCATGAGAGATGATAAAGCCATCATAGTTTTCTTCTAGTGCTTGAGAAATAGCATCATGAAACTTCGCCGTATCACCATTTGCCGTGTAGACATCTACTGTAAAGCCTAGCGCTTCACCTTCTGCCTTCGTTCCTGCTAAAAACTGAGCAGTATGATCGTCCCCGCCAATTTTACGGATGACTTTAATTTTTGCTCCCTGTCCTTTTGCAAATCGCTTCGGGACATTGTCAAAGGAGACCTTTTCGTTTGCACTAGCCTTTGAGCCTGCGCTTGATCCCGTACCGCAACCAGATAATAGCACGGTCAGGACCGTCAATAATACAAGAGATGATGTCCAATATTTACGTTTCATTGCTGTTCCTCCTCAAGTTGTTTTATTTTTCACATCGGAAAACTAGGTAAAGAAGTGGAAATATGCCTGTGAACCCAGTCTTTTGATTCTAAAAAAAGAGATCAAAAAAGCCTCTCTTGATAAAGAGAGGCTTGATCACCGTTGCATGAAACATGTATCGGGAAGTCTTCCTCTCTTATCTGTCAAAGCTGTAACAGCTTTGCAGGAATTAGCACCAATTTCTTAAATAGAAACGGTTGCTGGGCGTCATAGGGCCAGTCCCTCTGCCTCTCTTGATAAGAGATCCGTTATGAAATTTGTTTTAGTTGAAATGTCTTCTTTACTTTAATGTGATGTCTCATCAATGTCAATGACTTTTTTGAAAATTTCTAAAATGATCATTTGCACCGAATGCCTTGTTTAACTGCCGATGATTTTCTTAGCAGGTGATGATGCCTTAAGACGGAAATCATATTTTTTCTCATTCACAAATTGGGGATTGAGGTGTGCTGATCCTTTATCTTGACCGCTTTTCGAGCGATACGTTTTGTAGCCTTCCAGCCATTTCCCGCGCCATACCCACTGTGAGGCTTTTGCACCTTTGCGGTCATCGTAGACATTCTTTTGGAATGTATTTTTCTTGTTCACTTCGTAGAGATTCACGACTAAGTAATGCGAAGCACTGGCTGTCATGATATTATTCGTGATTCGATTGTTCACCGATTGATATTGCATGAGCAATTGACCGCCTTCTAAGCCGGCTGTGTCATTTTTGTACAAAATGTTATGGGAGATGGTCGTGTTTGTGGTTCCGCCCCGCTTCTTGTCATAGCCGCCGATGGAGATGCCTGTATAACGATTTAAATATACTTGATTGTGCTCAATGCGAATGCGTTCGGCCATCTTCCCTTTATGTTCACTTGTGACCTCAATCCCAAGGTCATTATGATGGCTGATGTTATGATCAATCACGATGTCTTTCCCGCCATCCACATAGATTCCTCCTGCGGAGATGTCCTTGCCGTACGCTGGATTCCCAACACTCGTAATCTCATAAACTTTGTTTCTAGATACGACACCATTTCGCACTTGATCATACTTTTTAGAAGGTGCGACATTCTCAAAACCAATTAAATCAATCCCGATATTGTCCGTATGCCGGACTGTATTATGTGTCACGCGGAATTTTTTAACGTTTCCGTTTAGCACAAGGGCTTCACTAAAACCCAGCTTTAACTTTTCCACAGTGTTTCCTTTGATTTCGATGTCTTCAATGGCTGCAGGTGCTTTCGTTCCATAGACCGCAATGCCATGAGCATTCCCATTTTGATGTGTCGTCTGAATGTCGTACACACGGTTGTTAAGCAGTTTGACGCCTTTGCCGCTTCCTGTGATGAATATACCGATGGGTGTCACATCTTCTTGATTCGTTTTAATATGACCGACTGTCAAACCTTTCAGGGTGATATAGCTTTTTTGATCAATCTTCACAAGACCACCGTCTGCTTGATTTCCTTTAAGAGATGCTCCGCTAATGACAGGCTTCTCTTTTCCATACGCTTGAAAAACAACTGGTGCTTTCTTTGTTCCAGAATGGCGGACAATCAATCTCTCTTTGTATGTACCGCCTCTCATATAAACTGTTGTCCCAGCTTTCGCGATACTTGCCGCTTTTTTCAGCGTACGGAAAGGCTTTTGCTTTGTCCCTGGATGTTTGTCGTTCCCATTTGCTGCGACGTAATAGGCAGTACCTTGCTTCGCACCAGCCTCCTCCGTCATCGCTTGACAGCCAAAACTAATGGCGGTCATCAATAAAATCAATAAGGCGCCTGATATCATTCGTTTCATCTCGTTGTTTGCTCCCTTCCACTCTCTTCTACCTTTATCGGTTAAAAAAAAGAGGATTAAAATATGGCAATGCCCCTTGCAATGTACTAGTCAAAAGGTGTATGGTTGAAAGAATATCTTACAGGAAAACAAATCGCTTTTAAATTGTCAGATTAATCAGTTAATAATGAAATTGGATTTTATTTCTAAAGGGAAACTTCAGTAAAACCACGACAGAGAGGAGGAAAGCGCTTTAACAGATTTTTCTTGTCTGAATTCCAGAAAACCTATTGCTAATATTTTGTGAAGGTATAGAATAGAATCATAATTATTTCATATTATTAGAATTTTCAAATAATCAAACAGCAAGGAGATTTACGATGCCAAAACAACCCATCCGCGTTGAACTTAGTTCAACAAAAAAACCAAAACCTCAATCTGATCAACTTGAATTCGGAAAAATCTTCACAGACCACATGTTTGTGATGGATTATTCAATTGATAAAGGCTGGTATGATCCGAGAATTATCCCTTATCAGGCGATTCCAATGGATCCAGCTTCTATGGTTTATCATTATGGCCAATCTGTTTTTGAAGGCTTGAAGGCGTATGTGTCTGAGGATCAAAAGATTCTCTTATTCCGTCCCGAAAAAAATATGGAACGCTTAAACAGATCAAATGACCGCCTATGTATCCCGCAAATTGATACAGAAACGGTTTTAGAAGGCTTAAATGAACTCATTCGCATTGATAAGGATTGGGTACCTGATGCAGAGGGCACTTCTTTGTATATTCGTCCATTCATTATTTCTACTGAGCCCTATTTAGGTGTTGCACCGTCAAGCACCTATAAGCTGATCATCATTTTATCTCCAGTAGGTTCTTATTATAAAGAAGGCATTCATCCGGTCAAAATTGCGGTGGAAAACGAATTTGTCCGCGCTGTTAAAGGCGGAACAGGAAATGCCAAAACAGCTGGAAACTATGCATCAAGCCTGAAAGCACAGCAAGTTGCTGAAACGAAAGGATTTTCACAAGTCCTGTGGCTTGATGGCATCGAGAAAAAGTATATTGAAGAAGTCGGTAGTATGAATATCTTCTTTAAAATCAACGGAGAAATCGTGACGCCTGAACTGAACGGCAGCATTTTAGAAGGGATCACACGGAATTCTGTGCTTGAGCTGTTAAAGCATTGGGAAATCCCTGTGACAGAACGTAAAATTTCAATTGATGAGTTAATCGAAGCACATCAGTCAGGTGAACTTGAAGAAATCTTCGGGACAGGAACGGCAGCCGTCATTTCTCCTGTCGGTGAATTAATTTATCACGATCAGCCATACGTCATTCAAAATGGTCAAACAGGCGAAGTATCGAAGAAATTGTACGAAGCGATTACTGGAATCCAAAAAGGAACTCAGCCAGATATCTTCGGCTGGACAGTAGAAGTCGATTCGGTCGTCAAGCAGGCATAAGCAAGCGAAAGAACCTTTCATTTGATGAAGGGTTCTTTTTTTGTTTCTTTATCTCCTTATCTACCTCATAATGGAAAATATGGATCTATTCCACGCTTAAGGAGTGATATTATGTTTTTTACTTATTTACTAGCGTTCTTTGGGATTTGCATCGGATCGATCATCATCGCTACAGGTTTCGATGATTCACCGTTCTTCACCCGTTTTCTATTTAAGTTTCTCGGAATTTCTATCCTTGTTCTTTCCATTACTTTTGTAAAAGTGAGGCGAAAGAGGTTACGCAACAAAAAGGAGAAAAAGACTTAGATGTCAGTCAGCCTTCAATCAAATCGTGCACCAAAACAAGACCGATATCCCCACAATGGCCCCTGCATATATCCACTGTTTCCCTTTGATACTCCGCTTTCTCTCGATCAGTAAAAAGATCTCTGGTAAAAAGACGATGATGATTTCTAGGATAAAAACAAGATGATAAACTGGCGGCATCGGCTGGAAATCAAAGTCTCTTTCATCTCCACCGATGGTTGCGAAATACATTAACAGATTGGTTACTGGAATAGTAAAACATACGAGCAGGCGGAGAACATACATCCACACATCCTGTCTACGCCGAATCAGACCAATAAATGAAGCAATGATTCCATACAAAAACAAAACCACTGTGCCGTAACTAAGTAGAGGTTGAACGATAAAGCCGTAAAGCATTAACCCAATTGCCACCATATTCTAACCGTCCTTTCTTTGAAGCAGTACATGTTGTTTTTTCTATCATACACTGCTTTCTCCGGTTTCCATATGAAAAAATCATAAAAAACGACCCCATAAAGGGGCCATTTTATTTTAAGCATTTACTGATTTGAAGAACTGCGGTAAATATTCGCGGTGCGCTTCAAGCATTTCATCTAAGATTTGCTTTGCAATTTCGTCAGATGGAACGAGTGGATTGATGGTCATGGCGACAAGAGCCGTCTCGTAATCTCCTGTCACAGCTGCTTCAGCTGCCACACGCTCGAAGGACTTGATTTGTTGAACGAGTCCTCTCACAGCCACAGGCAGATCACCTGTCGCGATTGGTTTCGGTCCGTCCTTTGTAATAATACAGTTCACTTCAACCGCTGATTCGGCCGGAATGCTGGCAATTGCTCCTCTGTTCACTGTATTTACCGGTTGAATGTCATGTTTATCATTATAGATGGAGCTGATCAAATTACATGCTGCATCGCTGTAATAAGCCCCGCCTCTTTTTTCGAGCTGCGGCGGTTTAATCGATAAATTTGGGTCTTTATATAACTCAAATAGTTCATGCTCGACTTGCTGCACTACCTCTGCTCTTGTTCCTTTTTCTTGAGCCGCTTTTTGTTCTTCCTCCAGCATATCTTTCGTTTTATAGTAATAACGATGATACGGACATGGAATGACCCCTAAGCCTTTGACGAAAGAAGGCTCCCAGTTTTTCGCTTCAATATTCCTCATGGACCACTGACTATTTGGATTTCCTAATTCATCGAGCACTTGATCCATAATGCTGACCCCGTCTAAATACACATCTAAGCCATAGACCATGTGATTGAGGCCTGCAAATTGTACTTCAATGCGTTCGACATCGACATCCAGCGCTTTTGCAATGCCCATTTTGATTCCAATCGGCACATTGCATAGACCGACCACTTTTTTCAGATTCGTGTAGCGTAACACCGCCTCTGTGACCATGCCCGCTGGATTTGTAAAGTTCACCAGCCAAGCATCTGGGCAAAGCTCTTCCATATCCTTCACGATGTCTAGAATGACTGGAATGGTGCGTAGACCTTTAAATAACCCGCCTGGACCATTCGTTTCCTGTCCAATGACGCCATATTTAAGCGGGATTCTTTCATCCTTGGCTCTGGCTTCGAGCAGTCCTACACGAAATTGTGTCGTGACAAAGTCCGCATCTTTCAGAGCTGCCCGGCGGTCAAGGGTGAGGTGCACTTCAATCGGCAAACCCGCTTTTTCAACCATACGTTTTGCAAGGGCACCTACGATGTTCAACTTTTCCTGACCCGCTTCAATATCCACAAGCCATAATTCCTTTACAGGCAATTCTTGATATCGTTTAATAAACCCTTCGACGAGCTCAGGCGTATAGCTTGATCCACCGCCTATTGTGACAATTTTAATTCCGTCTTTCATGAATTGACACCTCCGAATTGCTTCATTTTTTCATGGAGCTCAATGATTTCAGCTGCAAGCTCCTTGACGGTCATTGCGTTCATCAGATGATCCTGTGCATGAATCATCAAGAGACTGACGTCGGTTTTCTCTCCTCTAATTTCTCCTTGGATCAGCTCTGTCTGTGCGTGATGCGCCTCATTTAACGCGTCTTGTGCTTCCTGCAATTTTTGCTTCGCCTCATCAAAATTGCCTTGCTTTGCACATGTAATGGCCTCCATGGCCGAGCTTCTGCCATTACCACCGTGCAAGATGAGTTGAAACACAATTTGTTCCATTTCCATCGGCCGCATCCCCCTTGTTCCCTCTATTACATGCTGACGACATTTTCATCTGTTGATGCTTTTGCTTCAAGCTCATTTTCTTCTTTCAATTTCTGCTTATCCCACATTCTAAAGAATGGATAGTATAGCGCAAATGACAAGGCAAGGTTAATCAGCTGCATGACCGCACCAGAGATTTTCCCACCTGTTGCGAGATAGCCTGAAATGATTGGCGGCATTGTCCACGGGACAGCGATCCCTGCCGGTTTTGCTACAAGTCCTGTGCTCATTCCGATATATGTGGTGATGATCATCATAATTGGGGTAAGGATAAACGGAATGAGAAGCATTGGGTTCATCACAATCGGCATTCCAAAAATGATCGGTTCGTTGATGTTAAAGATGGCTGGCCCAATCGCAAGACGGCCAAGCTGTTTCATTTGTTTACTTCTCGCACGCAAGATCATGGTCAGTACCAAAGCAAGCGTCGCGCCGCTTCCGCCGACATTGATAAAGATTTCAAAGAACTGCGCTGTGAAAATATTCGGCAGCACTTCTCCTGCTTGGAAGGCAAGACGGTTTTCATCCATCGCACCGAGCCAAATCGGACCCATGACTCCACCGACAATGGTGGCTCCGTGAATACCACATGCCCAGAGGAGCATTTGCACACCAATGGCAACGATACTTCCGCCTAAGCTTCCACCAAGAATGGATAGTGGTGTGCCGATTAAGACCGTGATGATATTATGAATACTCTCAAAAGGTGTCATCTCAATCAGAAGCCTAGCGACCCAGATCAGCGTGATGACCACAAAACCTGGAATAAGTGCGATAAACGATTTACTAACTGCTGGCGGTACACCATCAGGCATTTTGATGACGATATTCCGCTGTACAATAAAGCGGTAAATTTCGGTGGAAAGCATGGCAATAATCATGGCAACGAATAGCCCTTTACTGCCCATCAGTGTGACGGGAATACCGCCATTCACTAGGATAGCTTCTGTTGATCCTTCAGGTGTGAACGGTACTTGATAAGGTGTGGCTAGGAGGAAAGCTGCGACAGCAATTGCACCAGATGACAGTGCATCGACTGCATACTTTTCAGCTAACCTGTACGCGATCCCAAAGGTCGCAACAAGTGCCATAATGTCAAAGGTGGCATTCACAGGATAGGATAGTTTCGTGGCCCATTCGGCTCCGAAGACACTTGCCATAAAATCGCTGTATCCTGGAATCGGAAGGTTGGCTAAAATAAGAAACAGTGAACCGACGATAATGAGAGGCATGGTTAAAACGATTCCGTCACGCAATGCTTGTAAATGTCTTTGAGCGGCAATCTTTCCTGCAAACGGCATAACCTTCTCTTCTAGAAATCGGTTGAATCCATTCATCCCTTCCGCCCCCTTTATCCGTTCACTAACTGTTCAGCAGATTTTAAAACCTCAGCACCATTACATACGCCATAATGCACGGTATTAATCACGTCTACTGGAATTCCTTTGTCTTCTCCGAGTTTTTTCATTTGCGGTAATAAATAACGAACTTGAGGTCCTAATAAAAGCACATCGGCTTGATCAATATGATTTTTTGCAGCATCTCCAGATACTGCCCAAATACGATAGTCTTTTCCTTGTTCTTGTGCACTTTTCTCCATTTTTGTGACAAGTAAGCTTGTTGACATACCTGCTGCACAAACTAATAAAATGTTCATTGTAAACGCCCCCTTTTTGAAGTATGAAGCTTTTCTTTACACATTCATCATATTATGAAACCGCTTTCATAAACACCCATACTTTTTCCTTTAGGAAGCGGAAAAAGTTAATATCACACCATTAGTTCTTGTACGAAGGCGCTTTTTTATCCATGACATCCAGCATGTCTTCAAAGGTGTCACAGGTGATGAGGTGCTGAATAAATTTCACATGATGGACAAGCTCTCCAAGCAGACGGTACATGCCTTTTAAGTCTTTGGCATTCTCTTTTTCGACACAAAGCAAGCACACAAATTGAACTTTTTTCTCTCCCCAAATAATCGGTTTTTCTAATGTACAGATCGCCCAAAACGTCTCTTCTGTTAGCGGGGTCATCGGATGCGGAATCGCTGTATAATGCCCAAATGAAGTCGGTGCAGACTCTTCTCTTTCCATCACAGATTGTGTAAGTTCTGCTGGCGCTAAGCCCATGTCAATGACCTTTTGCGTGAGAAAGTGTATGACCTCTTCCTTTGTTTGAAAGCCACGTTTTGTAAAGACCAATTCCTTTTTCATATATTGCGTAGCTAATGTCACTCTTGTTTCACTTGTCAAAGCATCTTCTATTTTTAAAAAATCACTGCCTCCTAAAATCGTGTTCACTTGAATGACCGGAATCGGTAAATCCATATGAATGGGAATGGTCGAAATAATTAAATCCAATGCATGTAAAGAGACATGCGGAAGGGAATAAAGCTCTGCTGTTCCTAAAATGGTCAGCTTCGACCCAAATTGTGACCGCAAACGATCTTGAAGTAGCCTTGCACTCCCAGCACCAGACGCACAGACAATCAGGCATCGCTTCGGTGGTATCTCCATTTTCCTGCGCTCTAAGGCCGCACCAAAATGAAGTGCCATATAGCCGATCTCATTTTCATGAATGGACAAACCTGTCTCTTCTTCAATGACTCTGCTCGCCACAATCCCTGCTTCAAAGGCAATTGGATAGCCCGCTTTGATCTCATCAAGCATTGGATTTCTTAAATTCATTCCATACTTACACCGATTGATCGCTGGCTTTAAGTGCAAACTGAGGCCAATCAGCAATTCCGCATCTCCCGCTAAATCCAGCTGCAATTTTTGATCAATGGCTTTCAGCATCAGCTGAACAAGACGGCTCGTGTCATCATCCACAATTTGTTTTTGACCGCCCGTTGAAAAAGACTGTACCATTTTGGCTGTTCCTAGCAAATGAATGGCGATATAAACGATTTCCTCTTGTGGAAATGAGACATCCAGCAGCCCTTCAAGACGCTCAACCATTTTTTTGGCTACCTTGTATTCTTTTGCCCTTGGGATTTCGTTGATTTCTTCAGGCAGCACAGATACATAGTTTCCGTGTCTAATCCGTTTACAGGCAATAGCAATATGAACAATTAAATTATTCATGCAAATGTCTGATAGATTCATTTTTTCCTCGTTGATATAATCAATCATGGTTCTCTGAATCAATTCCAGCTCATGTTTTGGCAAAATCGTAACCGCCGTGTTCAGCATTGTTTGATAGGAACGCCGTTCATTGAATAAATATTCTGACATGCAATAACGGATTTTCATCTCAGATCCTTTGATCCGGCAGCCTTTATTCGGCTTTGCTTCCAGCTTCAGATCAAAGGGTTCGAGCTTACGTTTGACCCATTTCATATCATTACTCATCGTCGATTTACTAATAAACAGCTGCTCCTGTAAGTCTTCCAGCTTCACATATGATTCCGCTAGAAGCAGCTTTTTCAAAATAAATCGAACTCGTTCTTCTGGAAGAATAGCAAGCGGTTCTTCCTGTTCGACTTCTTCCTTCATAAAACGGCGAAAGGCATTCTCATCGTTGATCAACAGCTCATAGCCAGCGCCTCTAACAGCTGATACAGCTGCTTGATAAGGGGCTAGACGCTCATTCAGTTCCTTGATGTCTGTTCGGATGGTGCGGCTTGTCACTTGTAAACTGACAGAAAGCGCAGCGCTCGTGAGAGGAGTCTCAGCTGCCATCAGCTGACTTAAAATGTGCGCCAGTCTTTTACTCAGCATTAGGTCGACCTCCTTCATTTAGGGTGGAGAATCTGCCTTGTTTGGACAGGTTGTATACGCTTACAGTTCTCTTCATTACTCATATTCTACTGAAAAGAAATAAAAATTGCCAACTCATTTATATGACAAACGCCCCTATTTATACAACCAACCATATCTAATGACCTATGAATCTTCTTCTAAGGTGCTGTTGTGGAAATCATGAAAAAAAGGCGTTACACCTCCGTGTATACGCCTTTTTCTTATGAGGAAATCAGTTGTGTAAAGACAACCAATCTTTTTTCATGTGTACCGGCTGCATGATCAAAAGTTCCCGTACATGTGATGAAATTGAGATTCCGTGTAAAGGCGTACCCGAAAAAAGCATTTGGTTTCTCTTCGCGCGGATAGCTTTTCACCTTGAGAACCTCAAAGGTTCGCTTTTCCCCTGACGAGGATGTCACAATGACTTTGTCTCCCTTTTTTAGCTCCTTTAGTCGATAAAAAACAGCTGGACCCCATTTATTATCAACATGACCATTTATAACAGCATTCCCTTTATCACCAGGCTTCGGACCATCTTCAAACCAAGCTGTGTGATCTGTATTTTGCGGAACACCCATACTGCCATCCTTTGATAAAGTCGTTTTCTCCACTTTTGCTTGGACATCAATCGCTGGAATGGAGATGTCAGCGGGAACAATACCCGATGGCTCATCTTTTAACGTGTCGTGTGAATGAGATGGATTCTTGGCTTGTTTTGCTGTCATTGGCTCAGGAGATGATGCAGTTTCAGAGGATGACTTTTCATCTATTGATTGGGATGCGCAGCCCGTGATGATGAAAAGCGTCAGAATTCCAAACAGCCATCTTTTCACGCAAGTCGACCTCCTTTTGAAGAAAGGAACGGCACGATTGTGCACGTTCCCTCTTGTCTTGATGCCTGCTTAATTTGATGGTTTACGGCGAATGAGGAAGAACGCCCCCACTGCACCTCCGGCTAAGATGAGACTTGCCATCATCCCAGCAAATGCTTCATATGACATACCTAATGGACCGGCTGTGCCTCCCATACCTGTTTTCGGCATCTCATTTGGCATGTTGGATTTGAACATGTCAGGATGCTGATCGACAATAGCTGATGCGACATCTTGACCAACCATGAACATATGGCCGTATGCTTCTCTGACAGTCGGGTACAGCTGATCATATTCACCATGATGATAAGACGTGTACGTTTTGATGAGCTCATCAATATGGGTTTTCAACCCAGCTTCTAAGTCAGCCGCCTTCAATCGTCCATCTGTTGCTTGATCTAAAAATTTTGCTTGTTTCATACGGTAAGCATCTAAATCTTTGACAGCCTTTTCTTTTGCCTGCTCGTCTCCTGATGCATCCGCTTTAACATAATCAACTAAATATCCGATATGACTTGACCAGATCGTTTTAAATTGTTTTCCTGCATCTTTTCCATAAACAGAAGCGATCGCATCTGATAAATCATTTGTATTTTCATTTAAGGCTGCTGCCGCTTGGTCAAAGTCCTTGCTGCCATCATTCCCTTTTTGCATAGCCACTACCGCGAGTGCCAAATGCTCTGAGAACAAGTAGTTTAAATCCTCACGAAGATCTGCCGCTGGAGTATCGACTGATTTTTGATCAAATTTCCCAGGAAATTGATCTGTAATCGCCCATGATACACCTTTACCTACTTCAAACATATGATGAATGGATTTTCTGACCGTTTCATAGGTTGTATCAAAATCCTTTTCTGTGTAACTGTCAAAAGCTTTTAGCAGTTCATTGACGTGCATCTTTAACCCTTCTTCAAGTTCACTTGCTTTCAATCTTCCACCTGTTGCTTTATCAAGCATATCAGCTTGTTTCATGCGGTATTGATCAAGCTCTTTGACCGCTTTCTTTTTACCTGCTTCATCTTTTTTCGCTGTCGCTTGTACATAATCAACGAAGTAGCCGATATGGCTTGACCAAATCTCTTTGAATTGTTTCCCTGCTTTTTTTCCATACACAGAGGCGATCGCATCTGATAGATCATTCGTGTTTTCATTTAACGCTGCGGCTGCTTGATCAAAATCTTTACTGCCGTCAATTCCCTTTTGCATCGTGATCACTGCTAAATAAGCATGCTCTGAGAAGAGCTGATCAAGCGCTGCGCGAAGATCCGTTGCTTTATTTGACACCTCTTGTGATGATGACGACTTTTTTGCATCCCCATGCATATGTCCTTCGTGTGCACTTGCCATTTGAGCAGTTGGTAATAATAATGCTGCACTAAGCGGGATCGTTAAAAATGCTTTTTTCATTTTCATCTGTTTTGCCTCCTCTTTCCGTTTGTTATGTACTTAACGGAGAGAGAAGTGAAATGGATCATTCACACAGCATATTTTTTTGTTTCATTCATTTCATAAAAAAAAGCCGGATTACCCGGCTGATACGTTACGACTTTTGGATACTTTTCGTTCTTTGTATATTTTCCTCACCACTGGATAAATCACTGGTGCCCATTTGACAATTTGTTTCAGCCACTTTTTCATTTTCTCCCGCGCCTCCTTATTGTCATTCTTACAAGACGATTCCCGATCTTGTCATGAAATAAACAGGTGCGGGAGAGCAGGAGTTAAATGACGCCTTGTGCGATCATGGCATCTGCCACTTTGCGAAATCCTGCAATATTTGCGCCTACCGTTAAATTTCCAGCGTATCCGTATTCTTCAGCTGTCTCAGTACACTGACGATAAATCGACTGCATCATTTGTTTCAACTGACCATCTACTTCTTCAAAAGTCCAAGACATTCTCGCACTGTTTTGCGCCATTTCTAACGCCGAAACACCCACTCCCCCAGCATTTGCTGCTTTTGCTGGTGCAAACAAAATATCATGTTGTTCAAATACTTTGACGGCCTCAAGTGTGGACGGCATATTGGCCCCTTCTCCTACAGCGATGACACCGTTTGCCACTAGCTGCTGTGCTTGCGACTCTGAAATTTCATTTTGGGTCGCACATGGCAGCGCAATGTCACAAGGGAGAGACCAAATTTGTTCGCAATCTTCAATCAATTCAGCATGCGGGTGAATGTCTATGTAGGCACTAATTCGCTGGTTATCGACTTCCTTCAGCTGCTTCACTGTCTCAAGTGAAATGCCTTGAGGGTCGTAAATGGCTCCGCTTGAATCACTACAAGCCACAACCTTTCCGCCTAATTCCAATACTTTTTCCATCGCATAAATCGATACATTTCCTGACCCAGACACAACAACAGATCGTCCTTCAAATTGCATTCCGTGGGCTTTTAACATTTCTTCCATAAAGTACACCAGTCCATAGCCGGTCGCTTCTTTTCTTGCTAAACTGCCTCCGAAGCCAGGGCTCTTTCCTGTCAGGACACCTGCTTCATACGCACCACGCATTTTTTTGTACTGGCCGAACATATAGCCAATTTCGCGTGCGCCTACCCCAATATCTCCTGCCGGTACATCTTGATCAGGTCCAATATAACGACTGAGTTCACTCATAAAGCTTTGAACAAAACGCATGATTTCTCCATCAGATTTCCCTTTAGGGTCAAAATCTGATCCACCTTTTCCTCCGCCGATCGGCAAACCTGTCAGTGCGTTTTTAAAGATTTGTTCAAATCCTAAAAACTTGATGATGCTTGCATTGACCGATGGGTGGAAACGAATGCCCCCCTTATAAGGACCGATGGCACTATTAAATTGAACCCTGAATCCTCTGTTCACCTGTACTTTGCCTTCATCGTCTACCCACGGTACACGAAACATCACAAGCCGCTCAGGCTCAATTAAGCGTTCTAAGATCCCCTGTTTTTCATACTCTGGGTGTTTTGCAAAAACCGGGACGAGGGATTCCAGAATTTCTTTCACGGCTTGCTGGAATTCCGCCTCGCCTGGATTCCGTTTTTCTACATCCTCTAGCACACGGTGGATGTAGCTTTGTGCTGTTTGTGCTGCTCGATCTAAGGTCAACATGTCTCATCTGCCTCCTTGTCAAAATCTCACTCTTTGGTTGTTAGATTTTCTAACGCATATTGAGATTAATTTAACACCATTTGTAAAAACTGATCAATATTGATAACAGATGAAAACGATGCCGAAATGAGATAGATCAAGCAGAATCACCTTCCGTCATGAAAATGACCCGCTCAAAGAATGACTATCGTGCTAGAAATGACGAACTGGACGTTCAACATCCCGCTTTCTTTGACACATTCATGAAACTTTCATTTTTTCTAGATGATGATCATTCAAAAAAAAGGTCAAAAGTTTTACAACGTCTTTCAATCTTTCCTGAGCTTTTCTCCTCTTTTACGATCAGGTAAGACAACACACAGCCAATATAAAATAGAAGAAGATGGGAAGTTGATTAATCCAATGATGCCCCAGAACCATTTATAACGCCCTCTTTTCTTGGCATCCATAAATAAGAGAAATCCCTGTGCAAACAGTAACGGTAATGCGCACAATAAGATGATCATTTCCGTCTGACTCATAAGGAGGACCCTCCTTTAATATGTTGGTATTCCTTGATGCCGACAACCACACAGAGTGGCACGCTCACCACTTGGAGAAGAATGAAGATGATGGGCAAATGAGTAATGGCAGCTGCAAAAAGTGTCATGATGGTCAGACTGACGATGATGTACGCCAGCACTTCTTGTTTAAAACGTTTTTTCTCTTTTGCCTTTGCCTGCTTTAGCATCAACATCAAAGCTTGTTCACTCGGCTTTTCTACTTCGATTTGTTCATCGAGCTCCTGCAGCCCCTCTTTTAAACGATCGGCGAAACGATCTTCTTTCATCAGTCCCACTCCTTTCGAATTTTCTTGATCCCATGATGAACCCTCGATTTCACCGTACCTTCTCTCACCCCGAGCATCGAAGCGATTTCAGGGTAAGTAAAGCCATAATAGTAATGGAGAAGGATCGGTGCTCTCTCCTGAGCCTTTAACTCATTTAGAGCATCCCACATGTCATGCCAAGTATGGCCTTTTTGCTGAACATCCCATTTGAACCGGCGGATGGCTTCTTGATTCGCCTTTCCTTCTCTCGTTTGTTCACGTTTTCTTTTCTTTTGATGATCTAAAAATTGTCTAGATGCAATGGACATGAGCCATGTTGAAAATAATGAATCTCCTCTAAAAGAAGAAAGTTTTATGTACGCTTTGAGCATCGTTTCTTGCATAATCTCCTCTGTCAGCTCTTGTTGAAGGGTCAATTTCATCAAATAACGGTAAAGAAACGAATAATGATGCCGATAAAGGGCGGTAAATGCGGCATCATCCCCCTGTTTTGCCCGCTTGATCCATAAAGTCTCCTCGGTCTGCTCCAAACACGTCCCTCCTTCCTTTCTATCTCTTATTGATTAGACGACACCGGTGATCGCATCGTTTAAAATAGACCTTCTTTTTTTAATTGGAGCCTTTTCTACCAGCTATTTAGCGCATGGATCTATTTGATATCCATTTTTTTCTTATGTAATGATTATGACATGTCTTTGTCTCTAACAAAATGACGCTTTCGTAATCATCTTGATTTTCCTTGAAAAGAAGAACGTCCTTTTCATAATCACTAGGTTACCCCAATACCTATCGTCAATGATCCTTGTCTCATGTAGATAAATTGAAATAATCATTGCCTTAGTTTCCTTGAAAATCGTGGAATACTTCGTTCCAATTCTTAGCCGATGATACCTTTTTGCGTGCTATGCTCTTCCTACATTCCGAAAGAGGCGATGCTGGCGAAGGAAGGAGGAACGGTTGAATCGCAGCTTATTTTGGAAACGTTTACATTAAAACAAAATAGAGAATGGAGATGTTCATGTTGAAGAAAAAAGTTCCAATGTTAGCTGGTGTGTTAGCGGTTGGTCTCGTGACTTCATTATTTGCGCCAAATGGGGAGGCAAAAGCAGCAACGAAATATCCAGAAAGCCCTTCGATTATGGCCAATTTTAATCAGCAAGGATTCTCCACATTAAATGGCGGTACAACAGGCGGTGAAGGCGGTAAAACGGTGACGGTGAAAACGGGAAATGAACTATTAGCTGCCCTCAAAAGCAAAGGAACAAATGAAAAATTGAAAATCGTGGTAGACGGAACGATTACTCCTTCTAATACATCAGCCAATAAAATTGATGTGAAAGATACAAACAATGTCTCCATCGTCGGTAAAGGGACAAACGGCGAATTTAATGGGATTGGTATTAAAGTATGGCGTGCCAATAACGTCATCATCCGCAACCTCAAAATCCATCACAGCAAAATCGGTGATAAAGATGCCATCGGAATCGAAGGTGGCTCTAAAAACGTATGGGTCGACCATAATGAACTCTACAACACTTTGAACTCTGGGAAAGATGACTATGATGGGTTATTCGATGTGAAAAATGACTCCGATTACATTACGTTCTCATGGAACTATGTCCATGACAGCTGGAAAACAATGCTGATGGGCAGCTCCGATAACGATAACTACAACAGAAAAATCACATTCCACAACAACCGCTTTGAAAACTTGAACTCTCGTGTACCGTCTATGCGCTACGGAGAAGGTCATGTGTATAACAACTACTACAAAGGCATCCATACAACTGCGATTAACTCTCGTATGGGCGCAAAAATGAGAATTGAGCACAACGTATTTGAAAATACAAACAATGCCATTGGCAGCTGGGACAGCCGTCAAGTCGGTACATGGCATGTCATCAACAACTCATATATTAACAGCACAGGTAGCCTGCCAACGTCTTCAACAGGTACGTACAACCCTCCTTATAACTACTCTTTGCTTAACGTGAACAATGTGAAATCAGAAGTTGTATCAAATGCGGGTGTAGGAAAAGTAAACCCTTAAACTCAAAAAACGTTCGGGCAGAAATCTTCTGTCCGAACGTTCTTGTCATACATTTTTTACACGTTCGAAAATGGACGATCCATTTCATACAGCTTTTGATAACGCACATTTTCTTTCAGCAAATCATGATGGTGCCCTTCCATCTCAATACGTCCACCTTCAATAAACATCATACGGTCACATGCCTCACAGCCAGTGAGGTGATGGGTGATCCAAATGACTGTTTTTCCTTTTAACACACGGAAGATTGTTTCAAGCAATTCACGCTCTGTGCGTGGATCAAGCCCGACAGTTGGCTCATCTAATACAACAATCGGTGTGTTTTGCAGCAAAATCCGTGCTAGAGCCATACGCTGTCTTTCTCCACCAGAGAAACGAACCCCTGTCTCTTGTACACCTGTGTGATAACCTTCTGGCAAAGACTCAATGTAATCGTGCAGCTGAACTTGCCGCGCGGCTTCTTTTACTTGCTCTTCTGTCGCTTCTGGAGAACCTAAGCGAATGTTGTTTAAAACAGACGTATCAAATAAATAGGGCTGTTGATTGAGCACAGACACATAAGAGGATATCTCCTCTTGAATGCTTTGTACCGGTTTCCCCTGAATGCTGACAACCCCTTGATTTGGCACGACTGCCCCTTCTAACAATTTTAAAATGGTCGATTTGCCTGCACCGCTTTTTCCTAAAAGAGCGAGCGATTCACCTTGCTTCATGGAAAACGAAAAATGCTTTAGTACATGTTGATCTACTTCATATCCGAAGGTGACTTGATCAAAACAGACCGCTTCAACGCCATCAGAGACGGGTGTCTCGTCTGCTGCCTTCCTCTCCACTAATCCTTCATACGACTGCTCTTCATAATGATTTAATCTGCTGACGGCATGCTGATAAACAGGAATATCGCCTGCTGCATCTGACAGCGGAAGAAAGGCTTCTGTTAATGGAAACAGCACAAGCACAAAGGCTGCGATGAGCGTGTGCGGCATAGAACCAGCCTGAACGACTGAGCCGCTCCAATACACGACAAGGACGACTGCTCCTCCAATCACTAGCTGTGCTAAAAATTGGCGCAGACGGATAAACCGGTGCTTTGCCGCTTCGAGTGCTAATAGCTTTGCTTCTTTTCGTTCATAGCCTTCAACAAAATCGTTCTGTCTGCCACTAAACAACCAGTCACTCACGCCCATGACAGCATCCGTTAAATGGCTGTACAGTTCATTTCTGCCTTTCTTCATTTGAATTTGTCGCGCCCGGTTCACAAGTACTGTGATGTATGGGAATACAAATACGAGCAGCGCCATATAAAGCAGCATCAACCCGGCAAAAGGCCATGAGAAAAGCCCAAGTGCTCCAATCGAAGCGGCATATAAAAGCAGCGCACCGATGGATGGAAAAATTGTTTTTAAATACGCATCCTGTAATCTCTCCACATCTTCTGATAACAGCCCAAGCATTTCACCTGTTCCAAGCTTAGTCTGTTTGGCACTTCGTTCAGCCATATCATAAAGACGTACCCGCATTTTTTCAATCATCGTCAAAATGAGCTGATGACTCGCCAGTCTCTCTGCATAACGAGCCGCTGAACGTGAAATACCAAAGGTACGTACTGCCACGATTGGGACATAGACCATCAAGATATTCTCAGGTCTTGTGGCAGCTTTTGAAATGAGGAACCCTGACGTATACATGAGCATAGAAGCAGAAAACACCGCAATCGCCCCTAAAAAAAGCACCAAGGCAAACAGCTTTTGATTCTCCTTGATATAAGGTATAAACCAGCCTTTACTAACCATGTGTGACCGCCCCCATTTGTTCCTGTACCAATTGATAGTACACACCTTTTCTTTCCATTAATGATTCATGAGTCCCCATCTCTGCAATCGTCCCATGATCCATCACAATGATTTCATCCATATCCGTCATCCAATGAAGTCTGTGTGTGGCTAAAAACACAAGTTTATCTTCAAACAATGGAAGCATTGTTTTCTTCAATTCATACTCTGTCTCAATATCCAGATGAGCCGTTGGTTCATCTAACAGCATAATAGATCGCTGGCCGAGCACTGTGCGAGCGAGGGCAATCCGCTGCGCTTGTCCACCGCTCAGTCCTCTGCCCTGTTCGCCAATGACCTCATCCAGTCCATTGGGGAGTTCAGCTACGAGCTGAGACAAACCTGCCTCTTGCACCGCTCTTTCGACGTCTTCATCTGTTGCATTCGGTTCATAAAAACGAATGTTTTCTCTCAGTGTCATGTGAAATAAATAAGGATGCTGCGGCATATAAACAACTTCTTTTTGCCATGCCGCCAGCTGTAAATGAGCAAGCGGCTTTCCGTTTAGGATCATTTCACCTGCAGACGGTTCAACAAAACCGCCGAGGACATCCGTTAACGTCGATTTCCCCGAACCACTGGCACCGATGATCCCAATCTTTTTCTTTCCTTTCACAGTGAGGTCCACATCCTGAATCGAATAAGGAGCATGTTCATCATGCAAGACACTGACATCTTGCAGTATGAGCTCAGATTGCTCATTCCACTCGTTCAGCTGCACGGATTGTGTCTCCTGCTCTCGGAAGCCCTTTTCCTCTAAAATCACTTGAATCGCCTCATTCGCTTCTTTACCGTTTAACGTCGCATGATAATCATTTCCCACTTCACGGACTGGCAAGAAATATTCTGGCGCAAGCATCAGTGCGGTCAAAGCGGGCAATAACAAAAGATCTCCCTCAATTAAGCGCAAGCCGAGAAATACAGCGACAGTCGCAATGGACAGCATTGAAAAGAAATCGAGAGCAAAAGATGAAAGAAAGGCGACTTTCAGTGTGCTCATCGTCGCCTTTCGATAACGCTTTGAGACCTCTCCAATATTGCGAGAATGCTTTTTGCTAATCCCTAAGTAGCGAAGCGTTTCAAGGCCACGGAGAGAATCAGTAAAATGATTGGATAATTTCTCATACGATCTCCATTGTTTGGCCGCTTTACGCTGAGCGACAAGTCCTAGCAAAATCATAAAAACAATTAAAATCGGCAGCGTGACAATGAGAATGACAGCAGATGTTTCATCTAATGTCCAAACATAGACAAGCACCATCACCGGAATAACTGCCATGTTCACCATTTTCGGCAAAAACAGCTGTAAATACTGACGATATTGGACAATGCCCTCCATCGCCAATGTCACAAGCTTGCCTGTTCCTTTTTTCTTCGTGAAAGCTGGCCCTAAACGGAACAGCTGGTCCAACAGCTGCTTTCTCACGTCTGCTCCAATTCGGGAAGAATAGGTGAACATGACCTTCTCCCGCATCAAGGTGAGACCGTGCCGCACCAGAAAGGCAGCAAGAAACAGCAAGACATAAGGTGTTGCCTGCATGAGGCTCTTCCCGTCAAACAGCGTTGTTATGGCATGTGCCAGCCACTGTGCTTGAAAAATAATACTTGCTCCTTGGATGATTGACACAATACCTAAGAGGGCAAGAAGCCCCCTCATTCCTTTTAGTTGAAGCAAACGTTTATCCATTAGTAGGTCATTGGCTCCTTACCGCTTACACGTTTACGGAAGACATAGTAGCTCCAGATTTGATACCCAAGCACAAAAGGTAGCAAAGAAATGGTAACAATCGTCATGACCGTCAGTGAATAAGATCCTGATGCAGCGTTTTGAATGGTGAGGTCGAATGCATGGTTGATCGAACTAATCATGACACGCGGGAATAATGCTGTGAAAAGCATGGTCACCGTCACCATAATACCTGCACCTGTGAATAAAAATGTCCATCCATCACGCTCTTTTCTCATAAAGAATAGAGCCGCTACATAACAAACCACAATGAGTACAGTTAAAGGGATTGTGATGATCGGACGCACGGTATAAATGTCCGTTTCAAGAATAGACACACCAACAAATACAACAAGAACTGGTAGTGCAATCAATAAAACACGCTGACCGAGCTTTCTTGCACGATTTCTTAAATCACCCTCAGTGCGGAGTGTGACGAAAATCAATCCATGCAGGAGGCAAAGCACCGTCACAGCTACCCCGCCGATCACTGAATAAAGATTGACGAAGTCTGTAAATCCAGCGTACATATTCATATCTTGATCAATTGGCATTCCTCGTAACATACTTGTGAATAGCACTCCGAGTAAAAATGGCGGAAGCAGACTGCCAAAGAAGATGATCCAGTCCCACGTTTTGATCCATGAAGCCTTCTCGACCTTCCCTCTAAATTCAAAGGCGACCCCCCGCCCAATGAGCGCTAATAGGAGAATCGTAAATGGAATATAGTATCCGCTGAACATCGTAGCGTACCAGTGAGGAAAAGCGGCGAAAATAGCCCCGCCAGCTGTAATCAGCCAGACCTCATTCGCATCCCAGAAAGGGCCAATCGTATTGATTAAAATGCGGCGCTCATGTGCATCTTTTCCAAGCAGTTGCATGGACATCCCGACACCAAAATCAAATCCTTCTAAGAAGAAAAATCCAACAAACAATACTGCGACAAGAATAAACCAAATCTCGTTAAGATATGCCATGATATGCGCCTCCATCAAATGGATCTGTAGACAGGTCCGTTTCATCCTTTTGATCTGTATTCTCTTCAGAATGTGCACCTTTTTTAATTTCTCGAATGAATAAGTAGGCAAGCACGATGGCAAGAATCAGATAAATGGCCGTAAAGCTAATGACTGAGAATAGCAACATGCCGTACGATACGTTTGGTGAAATGGATTGTGCGGTTGTCATCATACCAAAGACTGTCCACGGCTGACGCCCAATTTCCGTCATGATCCAGCCCGCTGAGTTTGCAATAAACGGGAACGCAATCATCCATACCATGAAGCGTAAATACCATTTGTTTGATTCTAGTTTTTTTCTAAAGCTCAAATACAAACCAATCATACTAGCAAAAATCATCAACATGCCGGCACCCACCATGATTCTAAAGCTCCAGAAGGTTGTTTTGACTGGAGGAATGTAATCTCCAGGACCAAACTTTGCTTCATATTCTTTTTGAAGGGTCAGCATACCTGGCACATCTCCACTAAACTTCGAATAAGCCAAGTAACTTAAAGCAAACGGAATATTGATCTCCGCAGAGTTTTCTTTTTTATCTGTATCAATGTTGGCAAATAGTGTCCAAGCCGCTGGATCTCCACTATCCTTCCAAAGGGCTTCACTTGCTGCCATCTTCATCGGCTGTGATTCCATTAAGTGCTTCGCTTGATCATGTCCAGAGAACGCCACACCTAAGCCAGAAATGAAAGCAAGCACCATGGCAATCTGGAAAGATTTTTTGAAAAAGGTCACTTCTTGTTTTTTGATCATTTTATAGGCACTGACACCCGCGATAAAGAAAGCACCGGTTGCCAATGCACCAAACAGAACGTGCGGGAACTCTACCCAAAGTTGCGGATTTGTCACGAGCGCCCCAAAGTCATTCATTTCTGCACGGCCATTTTTAATCACAAATCCAACTGGCTCCTGCATAAATGAGTTGGCGAGTAAAATCCAAAACGCCGAAAAGATCGTACCAAGAGAAACAAGCCAAATACATAACAAATGAATTTTTTTCGGTAGACGGTCCCAGCCGAATATCCAAAGACCAATAAAGGTCGATTCAAGGAAAAAGGCCAATAGCGCTTCAATGGCAAGCGGTGCACCAAAGACATCACCGACAAACCTTGAATAATCTGACCAGTTCATCCCAAACTGGAATTCTTGCAGAATCCCTGTCACCACACCTACTGCAAAGTTAATTAAGAAAAGGTGACCCCAAAATTTTGCCATCTTTTTATAGATGTCTTTTTTCTTCACCACATAAAGGGTTTGCATCAATGCAACGATAAATACCAAACCTATAGACATAGGAACAAAAATAAAATGAAATAATGTCGTTGAGGCAAATTGAAATCTTGCTAAAAACAGCTCACTCACAGCCTTACATCCTCCCTTACTTTCGCATGCCGAATGATTCGAGATATTTATGCTCACCATTTCACAAAAAATTCACTATTTGTTCAATGATTCACAAGTGAAAGTCCATTTGATATAGTTCACTCGGTGAAATTTTACTCTTGATTTTCATTCGGTTAGTTATTTATACCTGTACTTTACACCCATGTGCTTCAAAAATAAAGTAAATTTTACCTAAAATTTGGATAGGATTGTGTCAGTTGTTTGAATACTTTGTCAAAAATATGTGACGGAAAGAGACCATCACAAAAAAAATAGCGCTGCTTCTTCGCTGCAGCGCTTTTGAATATTTAGGCTTTTTTCTGTAAAGCGGGTCTTGTGACTTGCACTTCATAGTACGTAATTTTGTTTTTTAACAGGCCTTCAGGTTTCGCCTTTCCATGAGCGTGCGCATCACCAAATGCCTGAGATTTTGTCCAATTCACAAAGTCTTCTTTTCGATTCCAGCGGGTGTGAATGGTCACTTCATCGTAATCAGTTGTCTGCTGAGTGACCCATACTTCCATTCCTAAAAAGCCTTCCATAAATTCTACTTGTCCCTGCTTGTTAAACCGTTTAACAAGGTGGTCTGCACTGCCTTTTTCTACTCTTACTTGGTTGTTTACAATAATCATGTTTGGTTCATCTCCCTTTTGTTGTTGAATGGAGGCGATTGGGATAATGAGCGGATGCTCACCGTCTAAGTGAACCTCTGCCTGAATCCCAAAAACCTCCTTGAAAAAGTCTTCTGTTAACACTTCTTTTGGTGAGCCAATTTGATGCACCTGACCTCGCTTCATAGCAATGAGACGGTCACAATATTTTGCGGCCTGCTGCAAGTCATGGAGAACCATTAAAATGGTGATGCCATGTGTTTGATTCAGCTGTTTGAGTAGCTCCAGTAATTCAAGCTGATGCGCAATGTCTAAATAAGTGGTTGGCTCATCGAGAATGATGGTTTCTGTCTTCTGAGCTAGTGCCATTGCAATATATGCCTTTTGTCTTTCTCCGCCTGACAATGTATGAAGCATTCTGTTTTCATTGGTGCGGCTATTCGTCACCTCAAGCGCCCACTCAATCGCTTCATGATCTGACGTACTGCTTTTTTTCCAGATGGAACGGTGCGGACTGCGTCCAAGTGCGACAAGCTCACGTACTGTCATCGATGGAATGGCGGTTCTTGTTTGCATGAGAACCGCCACCTCCTTGGCGATCTCCTGTGCCGTCATCTCTTTTTGCGGGATGTCGTGAATGTAAATCATGCCGCTTTCGATTGAGGTCAGTCGTGCGGCCGCTTTGATAAAAGTCGACTTACCTGACCCATTCGGGCCAATGATTCCGGTTACACTCCCTTTAGGAACAGCTGCTGAAATGGAAGACAGCCGAAAGCCGCCTTGACTGAGACTCACGTCATCCATTGCAATGACATCCATCTTAACCCCTCCCTTTCTTTTTTAATAAATAGAGGAAGAAAGGTGCACCGATGCAGGCAAGCAAGATCCCTACAGGCAATTCAACCGGTGTAAACCAGACCCGTGCCGCTGTATCGGCAAAGACCACAAGCACGCCCCCTCCAAGCATTGAAATCGGCAGCAAATACCGGTAATCATCTCCGATTAAAAGACGGATAAAATGAGGTACAACAAGCCCGACAAATCCGATTAAACCACTGACACTGACAGCCGCTCCAGCTAAAAGAGCGGCCAGCGCAATGAGAAAAAATCGAGTCCGCTCTACTCGAAGGCCCAATAGCTGAGCCGATTCATCGCCAAGTAAAAGGAGATTGGACGGTTTAATGGCGAAAAAACAAAGACATAATCCAGCCAGCGCATATGGCCACACAAAGCTAAGATGATGCCAGCTCCGCCCGTTTAATCCCCCTGATAGAAAAGGCAAAACAGCCTGCACACGCTCACTATAAAGCACCATAAACCCATTCATCACCGCACCAAGCAGGGCATTGACGGCAACACCTGCCAAGATCAATTTAAGCGGGGAAACCCCTTGATCAAATGACAGCATATACACGACAAGAGCTGCTAATAAGGCGCCCAGAAAAGCAGCTGCCGGAAGCAAATACGTGAACTGCGGGAGAACAATCATGCTGAGTACAGCAGCTAACCCGCCGCCCGCAGTCACACCAATGATCCCAGGGTCAGCAAGTGGATTTCGGACAACTCCTTGTAAAATCGCCCCTGATGCCGCGAGACAGGCCCCAACGAGAAAACCAATGAGCACACGGGGAAGCCGTAAATCCATGACAATTTTTTCATGAACAGGCAGACCTGATCCCGTGAACACAGCCATTAAATCCGTCAGCGACAATTGGACAGAACCTACCGCAAGTCCTAGACAGACGCCCACACATAAAGAGAGAAACAATCCTGGTAACAGCCATTTTCGTCTTGACTGCCTTTTTTGAAAATCTAGTTCTGCATTCATCTTCATGATGACAATCGCTTCAATTTCTTCTCTAATTCATCGATCGCTCTGATGACTTCTGCGCCTGGATTTGTCCCAAATAGGTCACTTGGCAGAATCTCAACGTGTCCATTTTTGACAGCTGATACATCGTGCCACGCCGCATTTTGCTTCATTTCACTCATAAAGCCTGCTTTGACATCTTCAGGATTGCTGTGTGTCATCAGCAAAATGAGATCCGGATCGGCCTCGATTACCTTTTCTGCATTGATTTGTGCATATTGCGGAAACTTCTCGAGTGCTGGTTCATTTTCAGCAATATTCGCCCCACCAGCGATCCGCAGCAGATCACCGCTTAAAGATTGTGGAAGTGCCGCCATATATGTGCCGGGCGCACCATATACAACGAGTGTCTTTACTTTTTTCTCAGGCTGCTTCACTTGCTTGATCCGCTGATCGATTTGAGCATTGAGTGCTTTGGCCTTTTGCTGCTTTCCAAGTAAATCACCAAATAAAGTAACTTGACGCTGGATGTCCTTCACTGAGTTGGCACTTGTCAAAAGAAGCTGTGAACCAATTCCTTCTATAGTAGAGATATCCTTGCTGTTTAATGATTCATTCCCAAGCACCACATCGGGCTTTAAACTCGTGATCAGCTCGACATCAAATTGATGGGTTGTGCCAATTGATTGTACGGACTTTGCCTTTTGTAGATTGTCTGGCAATTCGGCAGTTGGCCGGCCGACAACCTGACCACCTAGAGCATAAATGATGCTCATGTCGCCAGTTGACAACGAGACGATCCGTTCAGGTGATTCATGAAACGATAATGTTCTGCCGGCAAAATCCTGAATGTTGAGCGCACCTTGCCCGCTCCCATTCTCGACAGGCGCCGCCTGGCTGCATCCGCCGAGGAGAAGCACGACGACGAGTCCTGCCCAAATCACATGTAAACATTTCAACCGTCTGTCTCTCCTTTTCTAGTAAACTTTCTTTAGTTTCGCCTGTACCACGAGACGCTTGTTTTTAGGTGCCAGCACGTGATCACAGGTCGATAATGTGAGAATCAAGTCATCTGTGGATACGTCTGTTTTCGTTTGATAGATGGACTTCTTACGCACAGCTTGCAAGTAGTGCGCATATTCACCAAGATCCTGAAAATCAGTCTGAATATAATCGAAATCGACTGTCGTCTCATACACAGCAAAAATCTCTGCTTCATAGCTTTGGTACAGCGTATCATACTGAAATGTGCGATGATCTTGGAAGAAATCTTTTTTCAAATAGTTTGTGAGACCAGCAAACATAGACCCATCCCTCATCCGATGACCGTACACCACTGTATTGGGACTTTCATGCAAGACGTCATTACGATAATCCATAAAGATACTGCCTGCCCGTGTGTCATCCTTTACATAATTACGAGTTAAATAGAATGCATTATCGTTTGACTGAACAATTGGATACTGAATCATCGTGTCCTTCATATCAATCCAACCGACAATGTCTTCATTCACCTTTCGCAAATCATCAAATGACTGACGGATTTCTCCAGGTTTTCGCTGTTTCATTCCATCCTCGTGTGTGTAAAGTGTCTGAGCCTTTGCAAGCACCTGACGATTTTGATAATTGCCAAAGAGCTCCAAGCCAATGGCAGTACCGCTATATAGAAAAACACCTAAACAGACGATCGTCAGCATTCGCTGCCCGATTCTTTTCCCTCGTTTCACACTGTCTCACCTGCTTTTTGCACAACTTATATGCCTACAGGCACGATATACATCCCTGTTTCTGCATCCTGCTTAATTGTGACGGACACATGATAAATGTGCCGCACCATCTCTTCTGTTAACACATCATTTGGCCGTCCTTCGCGGATAATTTGTCCATCTTTCATGGCGATGATGACATCACTATAGCGAATCGCCTGATTCATATCGTGCAGGACCATCACGATGGTTAATCCATGCTCGACATTGAGCTCTCGAATGAGCTCCAGAATGTCAAATTGATAATACATATCCAAATAAGTCGTCGGTTCATCTAAGAAAAGGATCGGTGTTTTTTGCGCTAAAGCCATAGCAATCCATACACGCTGCCGTTCTCCACCTGACAATGAGGCGAGAGGCACCTTTCGCTTATCCGTCAGCTTTGTACAGGACAGTGCCCACTCGATTGCTTTCTCATCTTCTTCCTTGTCACTGCCGCGCATCGTCTGGTAGGGCGTTCTCCCAAATGCCACGACTCGTTCGATCGTTAAATCGAGCGGCGCTTCATTTTGCTGATGAACGACTGCCAGCTTTCTCGCGAGTTCCCTTGGCTTGAACGCATTCAGCTCTTGTCCATCTAAGTGAATCTGTCCTTTATGTGGACAATGGTTATGTGCCATCAAAGAAAGTAACGTGGATTTGCCCGAGCCATTTGGACCGATAATGGTGGTGATTTTCCCCTTTTCAATCTTTGTAGTGACCGATTGAACAATGTCCCTCTGCCGATCATAGGAAAACGACACCTCACGAATGTCCATGAAGACGATCCCCCCTTCTTAATAAAAAGATCAGAAACGGCCCGCCAATAACAGCCATGATTGTAGAAGCAGGGATTTCATTTGGTGCCACAAGCGTTCTGCCGAGCGTATCAGCCGTCAAAATGAGCAAGGCCCCGCTTAACGCAGAAAATGGAATCAGTACCCGATGGTCCGAGCCGACGAGCCTTCTAGAGATATGGGGAATGAGCAAACCGACAAAGGCAATCACGCCCGCTACCGCAGCAGTCACCGCTGCTAATAACACCGCCGTGATTGAAATCAAAAGGCGCATTCTGGTCACACGCAATCCTAAGTTTTTCGCCGTCTTATCTTGAAGGGCAAGCAAGTTACACCATCTGCTAAAGAAAAGCGCAACCACAAGCCCAATGACGCCATAGACACCGATTAAACGGACATCTCCCCACGTTTTCATCGTCAGATTCGACTGTCCCGACTGATTAATGGTGATATTGAAATAGCTGCAAATGGTCACAAACGCTTCTGCCATCCCTGTAAACATGGCATTGATGGCGATCCCCACCAAAATCATTCGAATCGGGCTTAAGCCGCCTTTCCAAGACAACACGTATACGAGGAAGCAGGCAATTGCCCCGCCTAAAACTGAAAATAAAGGAGAGTAGAAATAAAATTGAGGAAGCGCTGTAATCGCCATTAAAGAAAAGAAGCTAGCTCCCGATGAAATACCAATAACACCGGCATCTGCTAATGGATTCCTCATCACAGACTGCAAGAGGACACCGGAGACAGATAAAGCCGCCCCTGTAAACATCGCTATGAGCATGCGGGGGATTCTTAAATCTTTAATGATTTCTACCTGTGCATGTTGACCGGTCATAAGCCCTTCCAATAATTCAATTGGTGTAACATGAATGCTCCCCGTAATGGCGGAATAAATAAATACGCCGGCTAGTAAGAGACTGACTATCAGAAATAAAATCCCTGTTTTTTTCATCTTGAACGTCCTTTTATCATTAAGATTCGCCGCTTATGACGGATACAACATACGAGTCAATTCATCTAATGCCTCTCTTGCCTTTAAGTTGCCTGTTGTCCCGAATAAGCTTTCTTCGAGGTCGTACACCCGGTCTTGTTTGACCGCATGGAAATGTTTCCAGATGTCATTTGTTTTAAATTCTTGATCAAACATTTTGACGACTTCATCCGGCATCCCATGTGCGGCTCGGAGAATGATATCTGGATTGGCTTTTTGTAAATACTCCGTATTGGATGCCAAATACTCCATTTTCTCACCTTTTACGATGTTCTTTCCTCCTGCAATACGCACAAGATCACCGATATACGAATTCTCTGTTGCCACTAAATAACTGCCTGGTACACCAAGCAAAATGAGAACGGATGGCTTCGTCTTTCCCTTCGTTCTCTCTTGTATGTCTTTCTTTTTTTGTTCAAAATCATCCACAATGCGTTTCGCTTGTGTCTTTCTATCATATTTTTCTCCAAGCTTTGTGATGGCGTTCTCCATCTTGTCCAGGCTCTCAAGGTTGAGGTATGTCGCAGGGACAGAAGCTTGTTGAAAAGGCGTTTCTAAATCATATTGAAGGGTCGTGACAGACAGGACATCTGTCGGTTGAAGTGATTGGATGATTTCCATGTCTGGGCTCATTGGGTTACCGACTGCTGGGAGTCCTTTGTATCGAGCCGGCAAGGATTTTTGACTTGTTGGCACCCCGACAAGATCTACCTCTAGCGCATCCATGATCTCAGCAGCAGCTACAGTCGTTGCCACAATGCGGGCATTTGATGCTGCGCTTTTTTTGCCTTTCGCTGAGCTTTCAGCTGATTGTGAGCAGCCTGCTAAGAAGACGCACACACATAGAGCCGTGATCAGGGTACATAACATTCGATGCTTCAAAAAACAGAAGCCTCCTTTCGAAAAAAAGGAAGTGGATGCGCCGAGATGAATGGCGCACCTCACTTAAAATAGATTCTTTATCTTGTACGAGTTTGATACTTTCTGACGAGCACGAATAGTGATCCGCCGAATAAAAGAATGTACACCCAAAGAAGTGAAGTATCTCCTGTTTTTGGGTTCAGCTGACCTGTCTCAGACTTGGTTTGGTCATCTGATGGCGTAAAGGTCATCTGCTCTGCACCCGTTTCCTCAGGGGCGAGATTCGCAAGCTGGCTTGGTTGAGAATCGTGATCATTCGGATTTTTCACAAAGCCGATGCTCTCATCGTCTCCGATCACCGTCGCAATTCCGCTTCCTTCACCAAGTGAAATGCCTTTCGTATCATAGACAAGTTTGACATCGTACTGCTCATGATAATTGGCAGCTGGAATGTCAATTTTCACGCGTGCTGCCTGATCACTGCTTACACTTTTTGCTTCATATTGAATCACTCGTGTATCTGCTGTTTGATCAGTCTTTGCAACTAGCGTCTCTTCAAATTTACCGCCGCTTCCTACTTGGAACGACGTGATGGCTGAGCTGTTCTTCACAGTGTATGAAACGAAATGGCGGCCATTTTTCACCACCAATGTCGCAGGGCTCACGACGTAATCGTTCATGCGAGAAAGCTCATCTTTGTCTGCTTTCTTCATTGAGAAAGGAAGCTTGTACACCCCGTCTTTTAGCTGAACTGTCTCTTGATTCGTTCCGCCGTTCGTTGTGTCTGGTGCTGGTTTATTTGGTTTTGGTGTTTCTGGTGTAGCCGGTGTTTCTTCCTCTATTTGACCGTCCTTCAGTGGAACGATACTTTTTGAATCAAATTGAAAACGAATATCATACGTTTGATCATAGTGAGCGGCTGCTACCACAATGTGTACTTTTCCGTTAACTGCTTTTTTCAGATCAGACACTTCAAATGAAACCACTCTTGTGTTCTTTGCTTGATCTGTGCTCACGTTTTTCACTTCTTGATAAGAACCGTTTTTCTCTATTTTCAAAGAATCAACTGACGTATGGTCCTTCACCGTAAAGGAAACGGTTTGCGTTCCATTTTTAACGGTTAACGATGCTGGATGTGAGAAGTATTGGCTCATTCGAGATGCCACATCCTCATCGCCCTTCAGCACACTGTAGTTGATACGATACACACCATCTTTTAATTGGTTCTGCGTCGAATCAACTGGTGTTGTGCCGTTTTGATCATCTGGCTTTGTTTCGCTGTCGCCTGGCGTCGTGCCGCTTTGATCATCCGGCTTTGTTTCGCTGTCACCTGGTGTCGTACCACTTTGATCATCTGGTGTTGTTTCACTGTCGCCTGGCGTCGTACCGTTTTGATCATCTGGTGTTGTTTCACTATCGTCTGGCTTCGCAGGCGTGACAAGTGTGAGACTGCTCTCGTCGAAAGCGATCTGTACGTCATACGCCTCATCATAAATAAAGCCGCCTAAGTCCCAGTAAATTTTGACCCAGCCATTTAATTTGGCTGATACATCGGCTACATCAAATTTGATCACACGCGTATTCGCTGTCTCATCTTCACTGACCGTTTCAGTGGTGACGAGAGAGCCATTTTGTTCGACCTTGAAATCTGTGATTTCTTTGCTTTGCTTCAGCGTCAAATAGGCAGTCGTCTTGCCATTTTCGATGACGAGCTTAGCTGGCTTTTCTGTATACGTATCCATCATGGATGCTTCAGTGCTGCCATTTTTTAAAATGGTGAATCCGGCCGTATATTCACCATCAACCAATGATGCCGCCTGAGCCGTTCCTTGAGGCAGCTGAAACGCAGTCAACAAACTGAATAAAACGAGCAGAATAGCTGTCTGTAGATGAAAAAGACGTTTCAAAAGATGACACTTCCTTCCGTTAATGCTTGATGATCCACTTTCTCGCTAAAAACCCGCCTGAACATAAGACAAGCACAAGGAGCCATCCCATCTGGCTTGTATCACCAGTTTGAGGATTTTCTTCTTGTTTTGTTTTGGTGGATGAATCAGTTGTTTTGGTTGTTTCCTTTGATGATTCTTGATGTTTTGCTGCACCTGCTGTTTCTTTTGAACTGTCAGAAGAAAGTGACTTGATGCTGCTTTCATCGAATTTCAGTTGGATGGTATAGTCATGATCATAATCAGCCGATTTGACTGTGACATGGATTTTTGACTTGATTGGTTTAGACAAACTCTGTGCTTGGAATTGAACAAGCCTTGTATTGGCTTTCTTATTCGTTGATAGAACCGTCGTATCGACATAGCCGCCATTTCCCGGCACTTTAAATTCCGTTACCCAGCTGCTGTTTTTAATGGTCATTTGCACAGTCAGCTTGCCATTTTTCACGATCACTTTTGCCGGCTTCAGCCAGTAATCATTTGCCATCGAAACGGCAGTTCCTTCGGCCTTCATCACAGTGTAATTGACGGAGTATGTACCATCATTTAATGAGGCAGCCTGTGCATTTGAAAAAGGCAGTATAAGTGCCAGAAGCAATGCAGCCATGAAGGCTGGCATCCTGATCCATTTTTTCATCAAATGAATTGCCTCCCTTTTTATTGAACAGTTGCTGCATCAAACTTGATGCGAATATCGTAATTGCCTGTATATCCAATGACCGGTACAGTCACACTCACTTTAGCTGGTACAACATCTGTCAGGCTGTTGACATTGAACTCTACCGTTCTCTTATTAGCAGCTGTGTTTGTACTGATCACCTTCGCATCTTTGTAGACACCTTGATCCAATGTTTTAAAGCTTGTAATCCAAGAGCTGTTCGTTAACGTGACTTGCGCTTTGATTTTTCCGTCCTTCACAACAAGCTTAGCTGGTTTTTCAAAATACGTATTTGCTGTTGACGTTGAATCACTGTCTGCTTTCCATACCACATATTGTGCTGAATATTGACCATCTGCTAAGCCTGCTGCTGAGGCAGAGCTAACCGGGGCTAGAGCAAACAATAGAACAAAGCTAAAGAATAATAAGACGTGTGATGCTGAACGAAGTGATTTCATATATATCCTCCTAAATGATATTGATAATTATTCTCAATAGACAATAAAAAAAATAACCTTTATCAGCGTATGAATCACACTCATAAATGATTATGATAATCATTATCAATAGAGACCAAAAAATAAATCTTTGCTTTTGACAAGTCAAAGATGTCTGTTGCTACATGATGTAGTGATACACGGTTTAGGTAATCTGTCCCATTCATGATACCATGGCATAACCTCCCCATTCCATTACAGGGAAAAGAACCCTCTTCTCCTTGATATTATATGATGAATGAAATTATTGTCAACATCATTTTTCATACTATTGACTTAGATTTCTGGAAAATCACAAAAAAAATCGATCAGGGACACTGATCGAAATCGATTAAGAAGGGACATGTTCACCCTTTTCACTATTTTTTCGCTCTAAAGACCAAGCATACATTTCCCGTATGACTGGTTCAATTTTCTTTCCTTGTTCTGTTAGTTCATATTCAATCCGCACGGGAATGTCGGGATATACTTTTTTCTCAACAAGGCCTTCAGCTTCTAAATCTTTCAGCCTTTCTGATAATAACCGTCCGCTGATGTTCATTTCATTTTCTAGCTGACAAAAACGTTTTGGCCCTGTCAAAAGCTGATTGATGATCAGAATCACCCACTTCTTCCCTAAAATCTCCATGGCATCTGTAATTGGGCAGCCATCTACTTGAGCCATACTTTACTCCCTCCTGCTTTTCTCTACTTTTTTTCATTATAACATAATTAATTACTTGAAATAAGTCACTAACTATTATATAGTTTAGTTACTAAAAGTAACAAGGTAATCATTTTATCAATTTTCAATAAACCATTGAACATGCAGATGCATATAACATGAAGGAGATGACCGAGCTTTGAATACAATAGAGCAGGTAAGATTAGGTGTAACAGAATTACATGTGTCCAGCTTTGAGCGTTCTTTGCCTTTTTATACAGACATTTTAGGTTTTACTTTATTAAAACAGACGGATTCTACTGTCACGCTTGGCAGCAACGCAAAGGAACCAATCCTTGTGCTGAAAGAAGATGTGCAGCTGAAAGAGAAGCCGGATCATGAGCCAGGACTTTATCATTTTGCGGTTTTATTACCTACCAGAAAAAACCTGGGCACATGGCTGGCGCATGTGCTCAAAAAAGGCTATCCTTTAATTGGAGCAAGCGATCACTTTTTCAGTGAAGCCATTTATTTAAGTGATCCAGATGGCATCGGCGTTGAGATTTATGCTGATCGTCCTCAGGACATATGGGTAGGTGAGCATGGAGAGCTGAAAGGTGGCGGAAATGCTCCGCTTGATGGAGATGGTCTCCTGCAAGAAGCCGCTGATTCCACCTGGGAAGGACTCCCGGCTGGTACAGTCATGGGACACTTGCATTTCCATCTCAACCCAGAAGAAGCCGATTCCTTTTATGTGAACACGCTCGGTTTTCATATCCGAATGGCTCCCCCAGCCAGCTTATTCGTTGCTGGTGGCGTCTATCATCACCACCTTGCCTTTAATGCATGGGGACGCGGGAGAAAAGGAGCCATTGATCCACGTTTTTCAGGAATTAGAAGCTATACACTGGTTTTCCCAAAAGAAGACGATAGAACATCCGTCGTCGAACGTCTGACAAAAGCAGGCGTTCACATGAACACGACAGGAAAAAGTAACGAATTTATTGATCCATTTGGCGTTCTCGTTCGTTTACAGATTGAAGAAACAGACAAAAAAGAAGGTGCAGAATATGGACAAACACACAGAGGTTAAAACAGCCATTTTAAAAGATAAAATCAAACGAGTACAGCAAGAAGACGGATTTATATATATCACTGGACCTATTAAACTGCCAGTGAATTTAGACGGTAGAACGGTCATGTTTAACTGGTATTCATGGTTAAAAGATGACGGGAAAGAACCATTATCAGATGAAGCTTTAATCGAAAGCCTTTCCTCCCGTGAGCTTGCAGATCACCAGCAATCAAGTGTCCTTGTTTACGGAGATTTCGAACATGCTGATGAAGCGCTGATCCGCATGCATTCCATCTGCCACACCGGCGATATTTTCGGAAGCAAACGCTGCGATTGCGGGTTCCAATTGAAACAGTCTATGCGGATGATTGAGGACAATGGAGCAGGCGCACTGTTTTATTTAGCCAACCATGAAGGACGCGGGATCGGTCTTTTCAGTAAAGCCATGGCCTACATCTTGCAAGAAAACGGCTACGATACAGTAGAAGCAAACGAAGCACTAGGCTTTGAAGATGATACACGTCAATATGAAGAAGCGATTGCTGTTCTTCAAACGTTGCGTACAAAGCCAGTCAGACTTATTACCAATAATCCGAAAAAGACCGATGCTATCAGTCATGCAGGCCTTTCTCTTTCTGGACGGATTCCTCTTTGGGGTGATGTCTCTGAGTTCAATGAAAAATACTTGCAGACAAAAATTAACCGCTCAGGCCATATGAAGGCGGATCAAGAGGTGCGTACGATTGCCACATCATGAGCGATATATGAAACTAGCCCTTGAAAATGCCGAAGCAATGAAAGGTCAGACATCTCCCAATCCGCTCGTCGGGGCTGTGATTGTGCGAGAAAATGAAATTGTTGGGGTCGGGGCGCATATGAAGGCCGGCGAACCACATGCAGAAATCCATGCGCTCAAAATGGCTGGAGATAAGGCAAAAGGTGCCACGATCTATGTGACACTAGAGCCTTGTTCCCATCATGGCCGCACAGGCCCATGCGCTGAAGCACTTGTGAAAGCTGGCGTCGAAACTGTTGTCGTGGCGGCACTTGATCCGAATCCGCTGGTCGCTGGCCGCGGGATTGCCATTTTACAAGACGCTGGCATACAAGTTATCACGGGCGTACTTGAACAGGAATCCATTCTGATGAATGAAGTATTTAATCACTTTATTACGAAAAAAACACCTTTCGTGACGCTCAAAGCGGGCATTACGTTAGACGGAAAAATTGCATCTGCTACGTCTGACAGCAAGTGGATTACATCAGAGACGTCCCGTTATGATGCACATCACATTCGCAGTATCAACGATGCCATCTTGGTCGGTGCGCAAACCGTCATTCACGACGATCCTTCATTAACAGCACGGATTCCAAACGGTCATCATCCAATTCGAATTGTCTTAGACTCTAAGCTGTCTATCCCGCTGACAGCAAAGGTGGTCACAGATCAAATGGCGCCAACATGGATCTTTACAACAAAACAAGCCAATGAAGAAAAACGAGCCGCTTTAGAAGCAGCTGGCGTCAGCGTCATCATGACGGATAGCGATATCCGAGTGCCCTTACAAGAAGTACTTCAAGTGCTTGGAGAAAGAAATATCTCCTCCCTGATGATTGAAGGCGGCGGACAAATCAATGCCTCATTTTTAGAACAGCAGCTTGTCGATAAACTCGTCATCTACATGGCGCCCAAGCTCATTGGCGGTCGACTCTCTCCTTCTTTTTTCGGAGGCGAAGGCATACGCCTCATGAGTGATGCAATTGAACTGGATCAACTCTCTCTTGAACCACTCGGAAAAGATATAAAGATAACGGGTTATCCTGTTTATCAATAAACAACAAAGCTTGTAGATTGAGTCTGCAAGCTTTTTTCTCATCATTGAATTTGAGGTGATTAAATTGAACATCAAAGGAATAAACCATTTATTATTTTCTGTTTCTGATTTAGAGACATCTATTGATTTTTACACAAAGGTCTTTAATGCCAAATTGTTAACAAAGGGCAGAACGACAGCTTACTTCGATTTGAACGGCCTGTGGCTTGCCCTCAATGTAGAAAAAGACATTCCTCGTCAAGACATCCATCACTCTTACACACACATCGCTTTTTCTATTGATGAGGAGGATGTAGATCCAATGTATAACAAACTAAAAGATTTGAACGTCAACATCTTACCAAGCCGGCCAAGAGACGAAAGAGATCAGAAGTCGATTTATTTCACAGACCCTGATGGACATAAATTTGAATTTCATACAGGAACCTTGAAAGATCGATTGGATTATTACAAACTAGAGAAAACGCATATAGAGTTTTATGAATGAAACGCAAAGAAAAACAGAGAAGAAACAACAAGGTGCTATTCGTCATTAAATAGGAAAGATGGTAAAATATACATAGAAAAAGCACACGGTAGTCAGCCGAGTGCCCAAATTAAATTTCTTTTCAGTTGTATGGTGAACGTTCAAGAAATTCACCTTGAAGCTCTCGTGCTTCAGTTTGAAAACTAGTTCAACTTAGTCCGAGTTGAACAAAAAACTTGTGCAACAATATGTTACCATAAGTAACAATTTGTTACCATAGTTAAGCTTATTTTTTAATCTCACTTATTCATTTCAAATGCAGAATTTTCATTATTTCAAATAAATTATACAGCTTTTTGTTATGCAATGAATCAAATAAACTGAACAACACTCAAAATAACTTTCAAGTATAATAACCTGTACTTTTCTTCTAAGCCCTCCTACTTTCTATTGGCAACTGTAAGACCTTATTTAATTAAATAAAAAAGAATCAGTATATAAAAAACTGATTCCTTCTGCATACATTTATCTCAAACAAATCGTATTTAATCCACGAAACGTGTCGTAAAATGTTTCATGTGAAACATCTGTGATCTAATATTGATCAATTTCCCTCTATCAGCCTGCCAAAGCTTTCGGGTGAAAGTCCCGGTGAAATGCGCAGGCGGTGTAAGGACATCATGCCTTGTTCCTTTTTCGCATGTCCTGGTTCAGTGGTCACAGCCATTTCATATCCTGCTTCCTTCGCCAGCTTCAGTGTGTCTTCGTTATAGCGACCGACCGGATAGCTGACCATGATCGTTTGTTGAGAAAAACGCTGGTCAAAGAATACCTTCGATCCTTTTAATTCTTCTTCCTGCTGCTTCTGTGTTAAACGATTGAGTTCTAAATGATGAATGGTATGACTCTCTATTGAAATACCATTCGCCATCATATCATCCATTTGAGCATCGGTTAAATGATGCGGACGGCCAATGGACTGCTCGATCATAAAAATCGTGGCTTTCATTCCATATTCTTTTAAAATCGGAAATGCCTTTGTGTAGTTATCCGTGTATCCATCGTCAAATGTGATAAGAACATACTTTTCACTTGGTGTCGAATTGGTCGCGAGAACTTGATATGCCTCTTTCGGCGACAGCGTGACATAGCCGTTGTCTTTCAGCCATTTCATATGAGCCGCAAATTCGCTTTTTGGCACACGTAACGAATTACCGCTGGAAATACTGTGATACATCAAGATTGGAAGCGTAACGGGTTCCTTTTGCTGAATCCAGTTTTGTTTGTCTATCTCTGCCGCTTCAATTTGCTGCGTTTCTGTTGTTTCTTTCGTTTGTACTTGACCCTTTACCTCTTTGATGGCTTGCTGGTTTCCTTCTGTTTGCTGTTTCGTACCCATACAGCCCGAAATGAGCAGCATGACTAAACCAACTGCAAGCCACATACATGTTTTTTTCATTCACCAATCCTGCTTTCTCTTTATCTACCGAATGATTATAACAGAAATTGGTTAATAACTGATATCTATTTTGACAGGGTATTCATTTTTTTACACATTTCGATCATTTCAATGGCAAGCAGATGGATGGTCTCTGTTGTGAGCATTTGGTCTTCTGCATGTATGAGCAGTAAAGAAAAGGGAAGCTGTTCCCCTGCCGCCTCTTTTTGTATCAGCGACAAGTGCAGGTCATGGATGCTTCGAAACGCTTCCTCCCCTTTTTCAATCAACTGCTGTGCTGCTTCAAAGTCATCCGCTCTTGCTAGACGAATGGCTTCTACATAATGGCTTCGTGCCTCACCTGCATGGGCAATGATTTGAAAGGCTGCTCCCTGCATTTCCTCTAATACCGTCATCTGCTTCTCCTCCGATTGCTCAAGATTCATTTGCTAGTTTCAGAGCATGTTCTAGAATTTTTTCTCCATTCGCTGTTCCATATAATCTTACATTTACCACATCGACAGGTATATGATAAGGTGCCGCTGTTTTTTCTGCTGCCTTTCTCATAAAGCTAACTTGCGGTCCTAGCAAAATGACCTTTACATCGTCCCCATGCTCTTCTAATTCGTCCGCAATGGCCCCTTCAGGTATCGCATAAATTTCATAATCCAGCCCTTTTCCTTCTGCGGCTGCCTTCATTTTAGATACCACAATCGACGTCGACATTCCTGCTGCACAAGCGAGAATGATTCGCTTCATATCCCATCACTCCTATTGATAAATGACATCTGGTTCATCCCTTAATTTCCTCGTTTGGATTAATGTTTTGAACCAGTACCCTGACGCTTTCATCTGACGATTCCGTTCATTCTCCAGCTGGATCTCTACTAATCCGTAGCGATTCTTGAATGCATTCATCGGTGAGACATTATCCGTAAAAGCCCAGAGCATATATCCCTTGCAGTTTGAACCTTCTTTTTTCGCTTGGAGGGCTTTTTTCAAATGCTGGCTGATAAATGAAATTCGGTACTGATCATCAATGATGCCGTCTTCGTTTTTAAACCGCTCTTCCTGCTCGACCCCCATACCGTTTTCAGCCACAAACCACTCGATATTGCCGTATTCTTCTTTTATTCTCATGCCCATATCATAGACGATATTCGGATAGATTTCCCAGCCTCTGAATGGATTCATTTTTCTCCCTGGGAGCTCAAATAGATCGTAATAATAAGATGGATGAAACGGTGTGTTTTCGTTCCAAGCCTTGCTAGGTGCCTTAACGCGATGCGGATAGTATAAATTAAGACCGACCACATCGACTGTATGATCTTTAATGAGCTGAAGCTCTTCTTCCGTTGCATCGAAAAGAATGTCATGCTTTTTCAACACATCAAGCAGTTCTTCTGGATACTCGCCTTTAATGGAGGGATCTAAGAACACTCGATTAAAAAACAAATCATACATGCGGGCCGCTTCTTGATCATGCGGAGCAGTCGATCTCGCATACGTCACTTCTGGATTGAGAATGACCCCGATTTTTGCACGGGCTGATTCCTTCAAGCCCATTTCCTGAAAAAGCTTCACCACTTTTGCTGTCGCCAAGGCTTTATGATAGTTCCACTGCATCCATTTCTTCGTATTTTGCTCGAAAGGATAACGAATAGCATCTAGATACACACGAGTCTGAACAACAATTGGTTCATTAAAGGTAAACCAATGTTTGACCCGGTCTCCATAGCGTTCAAACACCTTTTCTGCATACAGAACAAACAGCTCGACAACATGTTTAGATGACCAACCGCCGTACTTTTCAAGCAAAACAGCAGGAAGCTCATAATGCTCTAAGCAAAACATCGGCTCTACACCTGCTTCAAGTAATTCATTGATGAAATCATCAATATAACGAGCATAGGTCTCATCTACAATTCCATTCTCGTAATCTATGAGAAACCTCGACCAATTGATCGATGTCCGGTAATGAGATAACCCAATTTCCTTCATAAGGGCTACATCTTCAGGATAGCGCTCGTAAAAATTCGTTGCTCCTGCTGGTCCGTATCCTTCGTGCCATACGTGATACCCCTCCTTATACCAAAGGTCTATATACGAATCCTGATGCGGTTTCTTCCCTTTCCAACCCTCCGTCTGCCAAGCAGAAGCCGCAGCACCTAGAATAAAGTCATTGGGTATGTCGATTTTGTTCATGTTGCCACCTGACCTTTCTTCGTGTGAATTTGAAGTCCTTCCCACATCCCTTGTAAATACATAGCTCCAAGTGCTCGGTCGTATAATCCATAGCCAGGTCTGCCCGTCTCACCAAAGATCATTCGTCCATGATCTGGCCGGACATAGCCAGCAAATCCTTCCTTAAACAATGCGTTCACAATCGCTCCCATATCGAGGCTGCCTGCTGACGACAGGTGTGCCGACTCTTCAAAATCACCGTTTTCATACAAATTGACATTGCGTAAATGAGCAAAGTGTATACGCCCTTTTTTGGCATACTTTCTCGCAAGTGAAGGAACATCATTTTTCGCATTACAGCCTAGGGAACCGGAACAAAAGGTCAGTCCATGCTGTGAGCGTTCATCGAGCTGAAGGATACGATCTATTTGTTCTTCACAACTGACAATGCGGGGCAGACCAAATATGTTCCAAGGAGGGTCATCTGGATGCAGTGCCATGTTCATGTTCTCTTCCGCTGCAACTGGAAGGATATTTCCCAAGAAATAGTCTAGGTTCTCAAACAACCCTTCCGCCCCCAATGCCCTGTATGCAGCCATCAACTTTCTCATTTCTTCCTGCGTATAAGACGTATCCCATCCTGGTAAGGAAAATCGATCTTTTTCTATATCCATCTGTTCAAGCTGATGCTGAAAATAAACAAGGGTCGTCGATTGATCAGCTAGTGGGAAATCGAGCTGTGTTCGTGTCCAATCAAGGACTGGCATGAAGTTATAACAAATGACCTTCACACCATGCCTTGCTAATCTGCGGATATTTTCTTGATAATGCTCGATATAAACATCCCGGCTAGGCTTTCCCAGCTTAATATCTTCATGGATCGGGAGACTTTCTACGACTTCAAAAGCAAGATCGTGACGTTCGATTTCCGCTTTTAAATGAGCAATACTTTCCTCCGGCCACAGATCACCAGCCGGCACATCATAGACGGCACTGACAATCCCTTTCATGCCGGGAATTTGCCGAATATATGAAAGGGAGACAGGATCTTCTTTGCCATACCATCTAAATTGCATGTTCATTCATGAGCCCTCCTTCTATTCTGAATCAGGTGCTGCTTCTGGCTTCCGGTTGGATAAGAGAACAAAAGGTAAATAGATGAAAACAGCGACAACAATACAGATGAGCTGTGTGATGACAGCCCCCATACTGCCAGCGGTAGACAGCCAAGCATTCACAATCGGAGGTGTCGTCCACGGCACCATCACCACCGCTTTCCCGGCAAAACCTGTAGCGGTTGCGATATAACCAATCGTACCTGTCACGAGTGGTGTAACGATAAACGGAATCGCCATCACAGGGTTCAACATGACAGGTAATCCGAAAATAACTGGTTCATTGATGTTAAACAGTCCAGGGCCTGATGAAAGCTTGGCAATGCTCCGCATCTCTTCCCTTCTACCCGCTATAAAAATGGCGATCAACAGACCAATCGTCACACCCGAACCACCAATGCTCATATACACATCCCAAAATGGCATCGTGATAATATTTGGAATCTCTTTGCCCTCTTGAAATGCTGTCATATTCACTGCAATTGATCCTAATAACAGCGGCTCGCGAATCGGTTTAATCATTTGGTTGCCATGAATACCGATCACCCAAAAAAATTGAGCCACAAACATTAACGTTAAAATACCAGGCAGTCCCTGCACAACACTTTCAAGCGGACGCTGCACGACGTTATACACCGCTTCATGCAAATAAATGCCTGTCAAACGGTGAAACGCAAACCCGAATGAACTAATGATCGTAATCGTAATAATTGATGGGAAAAGTGAAGAAAAGGACGTCGCCACATTTGATGGAACAGAATCTGGCATCTTAATTTGCAGCCACTTCACCTCGGTAAGCTTACAAAAAATCTCTACAGAGACGATGGCAATGATCATACCCAAAAATAAGCTTTTTGGATCGGAGAATTGCCTCGCCAGCACATCAACAACCTCACGCATCGATCCATCGACTTCAAGAAGAAGTGTCGTCGGAATAACGGATATAAATGAAATCAATGCCATTAATCCTGGGAATAACGATTTATGTCCATTGATTTTCCCGAGCTCAATCCCGATGAGGAACACAGCCCCGATCGTTAAAAAGTTCAGCGTGGCATAATTGATTGCCTTCATAATTGGCTGAAGCTCTGCTAAAAACCTGAATATCTCAAAATGGGCAAGCCCCGTTTCTGGGCTCATGATCATATTTGCGACCAGTACAGCAAAAGCCCCTGTAATGATGATTGGCATTAATGTGACAAATGCTTGCTTAATTGCCATAATATATTTCTGATTTGTAATACGATAAACGACATGTCCCATGACGTCGGCCGCTCTCTCTTTAAAGCTCATGATCCGTCTCCCCCTTTACAAAAACTCGTGATCATCCTCCTTTTTGATGTTATTTTAAAAGCGCTTTCATTAACATCTAATCTTTTTCCTCACAGATGCGGAAATGGGTGTCCTTTTTTTCATCTGGCTGTTCCAACACGTGCAGCGCCGCCGTCAGTTCTTCAAATGAAGCAGCTTTGATGATTTGCTCCACCACTTCCTTCTGCTCTGTCAAACGCACAAGAAATTGATAGAGTGACTGCAATTCTTTCTGATACGTCTTCTGTATACTTAACAAACAGACGACCTGTACCCGATCGTCGCCCCACAGCACTGGTTTTCTCAACGTACAGATCGCACAAAACGTATCCTCTGTTGCCGGTTTGATTGGGTGAGGAATTGCTACCAAATGACCGAACGACGTAGGTGACACTTCCTCTCTTTCCAGCAATAGCTGTTCAAAATCATCCGGGATTCGGTTTTGTTCCTGCAATACATTCACGAAAAATTGAAGAACCTCTTCCCTTGTTTGTAGATCTTGCTGAAAAAAAGTCATCTTCGGACTGATATATCGCAAGACCCCCATTTCTTGTGACCCATGTACAAATCGTTTCAGCCTCGACATATCGTCTTCACTGAGGATCGTATGTACATCAATCACTGGCACAGGTAATGTGTTCTGAAGCGGGATGGTACTAATGATCAAATCGATACTTTTCAAGTCATACGACAAAAGGTCACTGACACTTGCAGTTCCAGCAATCTCTAGCCTTTCGCTAAAGGCGGCTTTCAGCTTATGGAGAAGAAGCTGACTGCTCGCGACACCCGTTGCGCACACAATCAAGCATTTTTTCCTCACAGTCTGAGTTTTTGTCCGCTCTATGGCAGCACCAATATGCAGCGCCAAATATCCGATTTCATCTTCATGAATCTCTACATTCTCTTTTTCCTTCAGCCATCTTCCCATATAGACACCTGCTTCAAAAGCAATCGGATAATGCCTTTTTATGTCTGATAAATAGGGGTTACGGATGTTCATATCATATCGGAACCGATGAATCGCTGATCTCAGGTGAAGACTTAGTCCCACAATCAATTCCTTGTCTGTCTGAATATCAAGTGACATGTGCTCTTCGACATAACCAAGTAATTGGTGAGTTAAACGGAAATGCTCTTCATCAAGCATGTGAAATAGCGTGTGGCCCGTTTCTCCATACGCCATCATTTTTGCCCCCATTAAATGAATCGCAATATAGGCCATTTCAGATAATGGAAAATCTATACCGAGTACGTGACGCATATCTTCTGCCATTTGCCTCGCCACTTGAAAAGCGGGCTGTGTTTGAATATCTTTGAGTTCTCCTTCCGGCATCATGACCAATTTTTTCTCTTCAATTCGTTTGCACGCAATGGCGATATGTGTCACTAAGTTGCTTAAACCGATCTCTGACACATGAAGGCCGCTTGCCTTTGTACGTGAACGCACCATATCTTGAATCAATTGATATGTTTCTTCAGGTAAAAGGGCAGGGTTCGGATGCTCCTGCTGAAACACATGCTCAGCTAGACAATACCTTAATTTCATTTCATCTCCAGTCAACCTCAGTCCATATTTAGGACGGTGTGCAACAGAGAGGCCATGTAAAGAGAAAATATGCTTGACTGCTTTCAGGTCATTTTTCACAGTAGATTCACTCACAAATAATTCCTCGGCCAATTCATCTAATTTCATATAGTCTTCGGACAATAAAAGCCTTCTCAATAAATAAGAGATACGATCCTCCGGCTGATCTGGAATGACTTGATTCTTTTTTTCATTTCTTTCTCTCATTGAGTTTTTCAAAAAAGTACGAAATGCTCCATAATCTTCGACAGTCAATGTATACCCTGCTCCACGTTTCATATGAAGTGTTGCCCCATGTGCTTCTAATATCGATTTAAGCGCTTTCATATCTGTTCGAACTGTTCGTGATGTGACGCCTATCAGGCGTGCAATTTCTTCACCTGTCAGCTCCTGCTCTGCCTGCATTAACCGCCTCAACAGCTCCTCCTGACGTAGAGATAACATAGACTCCCCTCCCTTGGTCAATTACTTTTGCCTATCATCATAAACGAAAATAGAACTCTTTGCCCAGTTTTTCTTTCCGACCGGGAACTTTGTTATGGCTCAAACGTATGAATATGAAACAAGAGGAGGGATACATCATGTTTGTTATCATCATCATACTAGCTTCTTTAGGCGCCATTGCCGCCCACATGTTTACACCAAAAGATAAGCGTTCATCTTCTAAGCATTCTGCACATCACAGTTCAACAACCAGTAACTATACTGATTCGTATACACATCACGCTTCTGATGCCTCCTGCGGTGGTGATTCTGGTGGTAGCAGCGGATGTGACTAAACCAAAAAAACAGCCGCTTGTTCAGCCGGCTGTTTCGTTTATTTTATTAAAGAGCTTTCCAGCCCCGTTCAATTAAATGTTTGACATCCTTTGCAAAATCCTCGCCCTTTTCCATTACATCTTGGGCTCTTCCTGCAAAATTACTGGCGACAGCGAGTTCCATTTTTTTTAACTCAAAGTGCATAATTTTTTGGTCTATCTCCGTAATATAGGTTTCATACTCATTGTTCACAATGTCGTGCAGCACGTGATAGGCTTCTTTCCGATGACGGTGAAAGTCCGTTCCTCTCTCACCTTTCCATGACGAATCTAGAGCAGGCTTCTTGATTTCCTTTATGTCAGACTGCGCAAGATCTTGTTCTGTTCGAATATTACTTTTGGCTGTCTTTAACCGAGAGATCATTTCGTCAAATTCTGCACGTTTGTTTTCAATCCCCATATGCAGATGGTGCAGCATCTCGGATAAACTCATGTCATCCACCTCTATTAGACCTCATAAGAAAGCACGGCGTCAGCGTTTTTGAAACCGAGCAGATCATCTGCTTTTTCCAGTCCTGACATTTCTATCGTTCGCTTTCATTAAGTATAGTATAAGGCGAAAAGCCTTAGGCTTAAATAGGGAAAAGGTGTCCTTTTAACATGGTGTTTGGAAGAAAAACGGAATAATCTAAGGTCATAAATCCCGAATTATATATGAGTCTTTACGACTATATTTTACATCGTACTCAGCTACGCTATCAATAAAACGATTGGGGCTTATGATTTTGCCGCAATCGCTTCATCCTGTTCTTTTAGTGTCTTCACATTTGAGCGTGTATCCTGAACGTTTTTGATCAAGGCTTCTTTAAAGCTTGAGACCATTTCGCCCACCTCTGCTTCACGTGACGTCCATTTGGTTACAAATTCAAGGCTGTTTTCACCAGCTTTATCTGCTGCTTTTTTCATTGTTAAAGCTTCAACTGCTTGGGAGACTTCATCTAGTTTATCCATCACTGTTTGGTAGTTTAACTTAATTTGTCCCATTATGATATCCTCCAGATTTGTTCAGTATGAAGCTCGCTTACAAGCTGCTCCATGCTTTTGAGATCAAGCGTTTTGCGTCTTCTACTGCGTCTTCTCCTTTTTCAGCCAAACGTGCGGCATCTCCAGCTAAAGAGCTGGCAAAGGATAAGGCAGCCTGCTCTGCTTCTAGTGTACTGATTTTGAATTCGATTCGGCTCACGTAGCGTGGGTATTTATCGCTTACGATCGTTTGCAGCGCATCATGCGCTTCATTTCGCTCTGATTTGAAATCTTGGCTCCGCTCACCTTTCCAAGAGGCCCCAAGCTTTGGCTGCTTGATTTGTTTTAGGTCTGTTTCTGCGGCATCTTGTTCACGTTCAATCTTACTTTTTGCCTTTTTGAGTCGAGCAATTTTCTCTTCGATCTCTGCCTTTTTATTTGAAATGCCACCGTTAAGGGCAGACAGCATATCCGATAAGCTCATATGGGTTCCTCCTCCTGTCAAAAATAAAAACGCTGCTTAGAGTCCCTCTAAACGAGCGTAATGGTGAATCGCACTTTTTCCAATATTGTTATTATAAGGTTCAAAGACTCATGTTTGAATAGGGATTTGTGCCCTTTTTATGGTATAAATATGCTTTCAATCTGCTTCATACCACACCTTAAGCCCTCTTTTATAGGGGGTCAAAATACATAACCACCCTTCTGGAAACACACATAGTCTTACGGTCCTAGGACAAACAAAAGCCGCCCGGGGGAGGGGCGGCTTTTGCAGCGGCTTATGATGCCGATTCTTCTGAGTCTTGTTGATTTTTCACGTACCAAATGAATTTCCCTGTATATCCGTAGATAATGGCAAGGCCAATGGCAACAAAGCTCAACCACATAAATGGTAAATAAGAGAATGTCGAGACGCCTAGAATCCCTGCCATGTAAATTCCGTTATCTGACCACGGAACCATACCAGACGTAAGTGTTCCACCAACCTCAGAGTTTCTAGATAACACACGTCTGTCTAATTTTAATTTGTCATAGCTTTTTTCCATGATTTTTGGTGTAAGAATTAATGAGACATACATTGCACAACCAAAGATATTCGCAAAGAATGCTACTACAAGTGTAGACAGTGTCACATTTCCTGCATTGTACAATTTTTTCTCGAATGTTGCGACGATCACTTTTAACACGCCTAAGTATTCAAGAACTCCACCAAAACCAAGTCCAAGAATAATGACCACTAGAGATCCTAACATATTCACAATACCGCCACGGTTCAACAGTGTATTTAAGAAATCTACATCTGAATTAATAGAGAAGCCGTTATAAGCTGTACCAAGCGCATCAGCTGGGTTCATTCCTTGGAATGCCATCGCCCAGACTGCCCCAAGCAGTGCACCAATTGCGATAACAGGCATTGACGGTTTTTTCAATACAAGTAATAGGACAACAATGACTGCCGGAATGATCATCCAAATATTAATCGTGAATGTATCCTGCAATGCTTGTTTTAAAAACTCTACTTTATCTTGATCAATATTTCTTCCACCATACATAAATCCAGTAATTGTAAACATAATAGCCGTAATCACAAAGGCCGGTATGGATAAAACCATCATGGCTCTTACATGCGCCAGCACGTCCACTTTTGAAAGAGAGGAAGCGAGCACAGTACTATCAGATAAAGGAGATAATTTATCACCAAAATAAGCGCCAGATAAAACAGCACCAGCTACGATCGGTAATGGGATACCCAATCCTTCACCAATCGCAATCATCGCAATACCTGCCGTTCCAACTGTACCCCAAGACGTACCAGTAGCAACAGACATAATAGAACAGATAATCAGTGTAGCTAATAAGAAGATATTAGGATGAATAAATTCCAGTCCGTAATAAATTAACGTGGGTACAACACCGCCGGCAATCCATGTACCAACAAGTGCACCTACTGCAATTAAGATTAAAACAGCCTCTAATCCATTTGATATCCCTTTTGTGATTGCATTTTGAAGGTCTTTGTACGAATGCCCTAAACGAATTCCTAAAGCGATAACCATAAACCATGAGATGAACAATGCTAGCTGAATATCTAGTTTGAAGTAAAGAGTGAATGATAAAACAATTGCTAAAAATAAGCCAAGTACAGACACGACTTCTAAAATAGACGGTAGACGTGGTGTTTTCATTTTGTTTCCTCCCTTTGTGCGTGCGTTAAGCGTTTTCAAAATATTGTGAAAAAAGTGTGTCAATTCGAAAGAAAGTGAATTGCCTGTTTTTCTCTCTTTCACAGGCAATTCCACATATTAATAAAATAAAATTTTTGATATTATTATCGCTCTAGGAGCTCTGCACCGGCAATACCAGGCTTTGTCATCTCGAATGGATTCAAGATAATATCAAGTTCTTCTTCTGTTAACACATCATTTTGCAGGCAAAGATCTCTGATCGATTGTCCTGTTAAAATGGCTTCCCTTGCGATTCTAGCCGCAGCTTCGTAGCCTAAGTGAGGGTTCACGGCAGTGATCACGCCTGCACTTTTTTCTACATATTCTTTCAAACGTTTTTCATTTGCTTCGATGTCCACTAAACAATGATCTGTGAATGAGCGGAATCCGTTATTCATTATACTAATAGATTGAAGCAAGTTAAAGACCAGAACAGGCTCCATCACATTTAACTCAAGCTGACCTGCTTCAGAAGCAAGACAGATGGTGTGGTCGTTCCCAATGACCTGGAATGCGATTTGGTTAATGAGCTCTGCCATGACTGGATTGACTTTCCCAGGCATAATGGATGATCCCGGCTGACGAGCTGGCAATGCAATCTCAGCAAGACCTGCACGTGGGCCAGATGCCATTAAGCGAAGGTCATTCGCAATTTTAGACATGTTCATCATGCATACTTTTAAGGCAGCAGATACTTCTGTGTATGCATCTGTATTTTGCGTCGCATCTACGAGGTGCTCTGCGCCTACTAATGGCAGTCCAGAAATATCAGCAAGCTTCTTCACGACGATTTCGATGTAGCGAGGATCTGCATTGAGGCCTGTCCCAACAGCGGTCGCACCCATATTCACTTCATATAAATGCTGTTTTGATTGGTTGATTCGTTTAATATCACGGCTGAGCACACGGCTGTATGCTTCAAACTCTTGTCCTAAACGGATCGGAACAGCGTCTTGTAAATGAGTACGCCCCATTTTGATGACATGATCGAATTCTTTTGCTTTCTTTTGAAATACGTCATGCATGGCCTGCATCGTCTCAAGTAAAATGTCTAACTGCTTGAGCACTGCAATATGGATCGCCGTTGGGAACGAATCATTTGTCGATTGTGACATGTTCACATGTGTGTTTGGACTTAAATGAATGTATTCGCCCTTTTGATGTCCCATGATCTCGAGGGCTCTGTTTCCAATGACCTCATTGGCATTCATATTCATAGACGTTCCTGCGCCGCCTTGAATCGGGTCTACGATGAAATATTCATGGAATTTGCCTTCAATGACTTCATCTGAAGCTTGAACGATCGCATTTCCAATTCCTTCATATAAACGTCCGACTTCCATGTTGGCTTGAGCTGCTGCTTTTTTGACAATGGCAAACGCTCGAATGAGTTCTTCATGCATGCGATATCCTGTAATTGGGAAATTCTCTTTTGCACGAAGCGTTTGAACACCATAATACACGTCTGCGGGAATTTCTTTTTCACCTAGAAAATCCTTCTCGTAACGATAAGTTGCTTGAACCATCTCGTATGACCTGCTTTCTATAGAATAGTTAAATCACTAAATCTTCTGCGATTGGCGTTTCCATAATCTTTTTCACTTCTCGTGGATCTGTTGTTTTACCTAATGCCCACATGAGCTTTGGCACGATGGCTTCTGTGTTCATGTTTCTTGAACGAGCAACCAGTTCTTGATTGATTTTACGTCCTACTTCATACACACTCATGTCTTCTCCTTCTTCGAGACACTGAGTGGTGATCACAACAGAAATGCCTTCTTCCAGCAATTCGTTGATTTTTTCTAAAAGGTTTCTTCCTTCGAAAGGAATTCCGCCGCTGCCGTAGCTTTCAATGACGACTCCTTTGTACAACCCTTTGATTGAATCTAAAAACTCAGGCTTCAGTCCTGGATGCAGTTTTAGTAAACAAACGTCTGTGTTCAAGGATGCATCTAATTTAAGCGGTTTCATTGATGATCTTTTTACTTTGCTATTGTATTCAATTTGATGATTTTCAATCGATGCAATATATGGGTAGTTAATACTTTCAAATGCATCGTAGCTTTTCGTTCTTAGTTTGATTGCGCGAGTTCCTTGAATGACTCTGCCATCAAACACGACGTATACGCCGCCAACACCGTCACATGCAAAACGAATCGCATCTGTAATGTTTTTCTTCGCATCTGTTTTCTTAAACGTAATTGGGATTTGTGATCCTGTAATGACAATTGGCTTATCAGGATTTTGCAGCATATACGATAGTGCTGCTGATGTATAGGCCATTGTGTCCGTACCATGCGTGACGACAAATCCGTCATATTGATCATAATTTTCATAAATGGCTGTTGCGATATCAACCCAGTATTCAGGCTGCATATTGGTACTATCTATACTCATTAGGGACTTTGTGTCCATTGTGTAGTCTGCATTAATTTCGTTTAAATAGCTTAAAAGGTCCTCAGCTTTAACACCTGGAGCTAAACCATTTTCACTTTCTACAGATGCAATCGTCCCACCAGTGGTTAAAAGCAATAATTTCTTCAACAGGTCCACCTCTTTCAGTAAAATTACTTCGTTTGTCACACATATTATAAGCCAGCTTGTGCTATTCTATAATATACGCTTTACGCGTACCTTCATTGCCATTATAGTCACATAACGCGAATTAATCAAGAAATTATTACGCATAACGCGTACACTCTTTGTCAAAATATGATATACTGTTGTTGTATATAAAGGAGCGTTCATGTATGATACTCGATCGTTTAACCACCCTTAGAAAAAAGAAAAAATGGTCTCTCCAGCATACGGCAGATCGCCTAGGTATCGCCAAAAGCACCTATGCCGGTTACGAATCTGGGTACCGACGACCTTCGCTTGAAGCAGTGAAACTGCTGGCTGATTTGTATGATACGTCCATTGATTTTTTACTTGGTAGAACGGACGAGCCAGAGATACAACGCAAAATCTCTGATATCAAAATTGAGCTGACGGAAGCAAAAGAAGGAACCATCCATGTAGACGGCGTTCCACTAACAGATGAAGAAATCAAACAGCTTGTTGCCTTTATTCGGGCGAAAAACACTCTGAAAGTATAAACAACACAAAAAAGAGAGGTCCCTGTCATAGAGGGACCTCTCTTTTTCTGCTTACGACAGCTCACTTAATTCCTCTAACCGCCGCTTCGCTTCTTCTTTATTAAAGGAACTATAATAGCGATAATTCTCATCATCTAAGATGCGGTAATGCTGACTTAGCACATTCTGCTGAAGACGAAACGTACCTTTTCTCACAGACGTCCGCCACCAAACCTTTCCGCCAATCGTACGTTCAACAGATAAATGCAATTCATCGTGGGCGACGACTTCCAAAATCTCAAGCGGATCATCCCCAAGTGTCCCTTTTAAAATGTCACTATCCCTGAATAATGCACATACGGCCGCAGATTGCGTCCAGTTGAGGCGAAGACGATTCTTTTCTACCTGCTGCAAATGCCGTTTGGATAGCCCAAGCACCTCAGCCATGCGGTCCTGTGTATAGTCTTTTTCTTTTCGAATTCGTGCCATTTGTTCTGTGACGAGGTCAATTACCATTTCTTTGTCCATCTCTCATCACCTCTTGATTGTTCAGTCTTTACTGACATCTTACACGATTTCTTAAAAAAAGTGGCGTCTCACCTCATGGAATGATGGCAAAAACATCTATTGATTCTGCTTTTCACCATGACCATGCTGCTGTTTCCAATTCTCTTGGGCAGTCTCATGTAAATATGGATAAATGTTTTGTTTCACCGTTTGCTCAAATACTTCTTCATCTAAAATACTGTACGCCGGAATCTTGATCAATTTCCCATCAATTTTCCGAATGAGCACATCCATGAACAGAAATCCCCTGATACTGTAACGATGCCTGCGCATATCAATAGATTGTATGTCTTGAAAAGGGATTGTTTGTTGCCGGTATAAAACAGCGCCATTCTCTCCTCGCTGAATGCGAAAAATCACATTTCCCCTCTTCGTAAAAGCCGGAAGAATCATCAAAAAAGAGATCCACCCATAGACAATGCCTAATAATCCGCCTAAAAATAAAAACAACGTATAATTCGATTCAAATGTAAGAGCTTCTGAAAATAACCAAATACCGATGATGCCAAATCCGCCCGTTGCTAAGAATGCCCATACTCTTAGAAAGGGTCTGCTCCTCACTTCTATTACTTCACTTGGATTCAAGCGCCATTCTCCTTTTCTCCATTAGAATATAGAACGTAATCCGTCCCTATGAGCCGTCTCTATCCGAAATTCATTTTCCTTCATGCCCGACACTAGCCAAGAATGCTTCTGCCCCGGAATAACAAATATCATAGACTCTACATCCGGCGTATTATTTTTATCATAAGTGACCTTCATCAAAGAATCCATTTTTCCTTTTCTGACCCTTACATCAGAAACAAATGCCCGCACAAGCTCTTGGTTCTCTGCTTTATTTAGAAAAGAAGGCCAATCATCATTCCCTTGACTGGATTGTTCTAACAGCAGTTCAAATTCTTCCGCCTTCAAATTGATGACTGGTGTAAGGTGTTCGCTCATGTGTATGTTCAAAAAGGTTGTCACTTGCTCCACAGTCTGCTGGTCGTCTTTTAGTTTGTGAATCTGATGCACTTGTTGATCATAAAGCGTATGGTGTGAATACACACCTGCCTGAGTCGTATGAAAGGACGTACTGACCTCTTCATCTAATGCACCAAACCTTGAAGCTTTCACGGTATGTGATGCATCGTTCATGGCTTGAATGAAATGCCGGTATTTTTCTTTATAACGGTATTGTCTATTTCGAAATTCCAGCACGTCTTTTGCCAGCAAAGAGCGACATGCAATTTCAAATAAAAACCCAAGACGTTCATCCTCTACATCTGGATAATAGGCTTCCTTTAAAGACATCCCTTGCTCAAAATAGCCTTCACTGTAAAAACTAAAGATGAGTTCCTCGATACTTAGACTTAGCTGATCCAACTTGATCTCTCCTTATCCAAAAGAAAATGCGCCCTTCAAGAAATCACCTGCACCTTTCAACAGCGAATCTGCGGTTTCTTTTGTTTTTTCTATTCCTTTATGTATCACCTGATTTGCTTGATCAATGGTGTCATTGACTGCTTTAACACCTTGACCTGCCAGTTCAAATGCTTTTTTTCCTTTATCGACAACCGCATGAATTGGGTCTTTTAATTTCACTGCGACCTGTTCTGCAAAACCAGAAGTAAGCTTGGCGACTTTTTCACCAATAAAGCCACCTACTGCTGATCCTATCGCTCCGCCAACGACTGTTCCAATCGGTCCTGCAAAGCTTCCAAGAGCGCCGCCCACAACGGCACCTGCAACAGATCCGCCTGCAATAAAGACCGTATTATTCACTGCATTACCAACAGCCTTTGCATTTTCACGCTTGAGAACTTCTGGCTGATCCCCAAATTCCGCATAGTTCTCCGCAATTTTCAGACCGCAGCCAACCGTTTCTGTTGCACCCGTGACGACCGTTGCAATGATGGCATTTCCTTTCGCAAACCTTGCACCATTTTTCAGAACAGACTTGATGCCAGCTGTGTCCTTCCAATTGATACTTCCTTTTGTGAAATCACGTACACTGTTCGTGAACGCAACTGTATCGCTAGGATAAAATTTCGTAAATTTCTTATGGACCAGGTCAGCCATCGACCAATTGGACCGTTTTAATAATTCTTTTTTACTCAGCCAAATCCTTGCCAACCGGTCAAATCTCGTTCCTTCTACCCGTCCGGTCACATCAAGAAGGAGCTTTGAATGCTGCGCAGCATAGCGGCCATTTTCTTTAATAAAGGTCGTCATGCCAAGTCCATAGTATTTTGCCTGCATCATCACAATACCAGCTAGGCTCGTGAGTGTACCATATTGATCATACAGACTGTACATTTTCCTTAAAATATCATCAGCTTCGACCATTTTATCCGTTGCATGACGAATGGCAATGTCGTCACTGCTCAATTTGCTCATTAAGGCTTGTCCAGAACCCCATGCATCTCCTACTCCAGAAAAACAGCTTCGATAACGGGGATCACAGCCTAGGATGAGGCCATCCAGTTCACTATGTAAATCGTGGTGCTTTGTTTCGATGGCCGAAAGCTCTCCTACAAAATCATTCGCCAGCCCTGTCAGCTGATCTGGATCTACTACAATGTCACGCGCCATCACATCATCTCCCTTCTCGGTTTCTTTCTCTCCGTTCTTCTCGCCTTTTTCGCTCAAGCTCTTCCATTCTGGCGATTTCAGCTTTACGTTCCTCGATTTTGACAGCAGCATCCCGCAGTTCCTGACTTGTTTCAAGCAAGTCCTTTTCAAATTGATCATAGCGTGCCACTGTTTCCTCAAAGCTTTGATCAAATTTATCTCTTGCTTCCCCTTGCCAGCCTGATCCAACTGCCTTCAGCCGATTCTCAAGCAGCTGCTTCGACTGCCGAATGCCATCAGCAGCTTCCTGGAACTTTTGAGCGAGTGCAAGTGTTTGACTAGAATCCAACTTTCGCACCCCTTTCTCCCAAATTAACGTACAAATGGATGATTTTATATGTCCTCATTATAAATAAAAAGACACCCAAAAAAATCACCCTAAAGAACCATTCAGCACATCGCAAAATAAAAGTAGGTCTTTTTCCTCTCTAATTGTCAGAGAAAGCCTTTCTTGTTATGAAGCGCATTCAAGACATGATAAAATGAACATATTCTACAAAAGGAGTGACGTATTGATGAAAGAGGAAATGATCCAGCGATTCACAAGTTATGTAAAAGTGGATACACAGTCTGATGCAGACATAGAGAGCTGTCCATCCACTGAAGGACAGCTGAACTTAGCAAGGCAGCTTGTTGAAGAGATGAAATCCATCGGTATTCAAGAAGTGACAATGGATGAAAACGGTTATGTCATGGGCACGATCCCATCTAACACAGACAAAGAAGTGCCAACCATTGGCTTCCTAGCTCATATCGACACAGCCACTGACTTCACTGGCAAGAACGTGAAACCGCAGATTCATGAGAACTATCAAGGCGGGGACATCACGTTAAACGAAGATCTACATATCGTATTATCTCCAGCACAGTTTCCAAATTTACAAAAATACCAAGGACATACGCTCATCACGACTGATGGCACGACCCTGCTTGGTGCAGATAACAAAGCAGGTATCGCAGAAATTATGACCGCCATGCATTACCTGATTGAGCATCCAGAAATCAAGCATGGAAAAATTCGTGTCGCCTTCACACCAGATGAAGAGATCGGCAGAGGACCTCACAAATTCGATGTTGATGCCTTTGGCGCTTCTTATGCTTATACGATTGACGGCGGCCCGCTAGGAGAGCTTCAATATGAAAGCTTCAACGCCGCAGGTGCAAAAGTATCAATTAAAGGAAACAACGTCCATCCAGGGACAGCAAAAGACAAAATGGTGAGTGCTGCAAAGATCGGCATGCTCTTTCACAACAAACTTCCTTCAGATGAATCTCCAGAATACACAGAAGGATACGAAGGCTTTTTCCACCTCACGAGGTTTGTAGGAGAAGTAGAAGAAGCAGAGCTGCAATATATTATTCGTGATTTTGATAAAGAGAAATTCAACAAGCGCAAAGCACTGTTTGAAAAAATCGCAAACGACTTAAAAGCAGTCTACGGTGAAAACAGCATCACCCTTAGCATTCAGGATCAATATTACAATATGAGAGAAAAAATTGAGCCAGTCAAACATATCGTAGACATCGCTCATGAAGCCATGGAAAACCGCTCAGTGACACCTGTCATTGAACCAATCCGCGGCGGTACAGATGGCTCACAACTTTCATATAAAGGACTTCCAACGCCAAACATCTTTACTGGCGGGGAAAACTTCCACGGTAAATATGAATTCATCTCTGTAGAGAACATGCTGAAAGCGTCAGAAGTGATCGTGGAAATTGCACGTTTATTTGAAGAAAAAGCATAAACATGTTTACAACCGTTCCTGTTCGGGAACGGTTTTTTAATAAAAGTTTACAATTTTCTGAAACTTTTATTACACTTAATCGTACTAATAGAGACAACCCCAGAAAAATTCTTCTTGACGAGTGCAATAACTGGAAATATAATAGTTAAAAACAACCAGTATTTTAGACCTAAAAAAGCAGCAAGAATAAACCTTTAGAACTAAACGCTATTTGCTAACTATTTTCAGTTATAAACATCACTCACCCTGTCTACACTTAAAGAATAGGATGAATTGGAGGAATGTCATATGATGATTTTATTGATTATCGCTTCACTTTGCTGCTACTTACTATTCTCTTTCAAAAAAGATAACCGCACCCAAAAACGAAAAAGCGCAGAGCTTTCGGAGTTTGAAATCTTTCGTATGCGCCGCCACTACAACGGCAAACGCCGTCACCCACTAAACGATGCACCCAAACAAGTATAAATGTAAAAAGAAGAGCCTCGTCACCAGGGGCTCTTTTTAAGTATAAAAAAACGACCAAATTCATGGCCGTTTCTCTTGTTTATTTATACACCTTCGCAGGTACTTGAATCATAGGAATTCCTACATAGTACGGTGAAATTTCATATGGCTGGAAGACAACAGCGATTCCCTTTTTCGTGAAGTAGTACTGCGTGTCGTAGCCGATTTGAATATCGCTTTTTTTCAGATTCGCATAGAATTTACTTTTATGCTTCTTTGTGTAGTTATAGATATAATCTCTTACTTTTGTACGCTTTTTCTTTGTTTTTACCACATCTGTAAAGTACAGTTGCTTTGTTTTTTTCTTTGTTAACACATAGTTCATGCTCGTAACCATCGTATCCCCGTGCATACTACCGTCATTCATGTAATCATAGTTTAGGATACTTAGTTTCTTCCCATTGTTAAATTTCGTTTTAAACGATCTCTCGTATGTGATCTTCCCAATGCCTTCTTTTTTCGCTTCGTCCTTTAAGAACAAGTACGTAGAATAAGAGAATGCAATATCATCTTTTAAATCACGATTGATGGTTTTCATATGCGCTTTACTAAGGTTTTTCACCTGTGCATATTTAAACGTTTTTTTCTTTTTATAATAGTGTGTACTTACTTTTGCTTTTTTCACTTGTTTGGCATCCGCAGATCCAACTGGCGCAAACAATGAAACAATCAGCGAAAAAATGAGCAGGCTGATCGTTAGGCCTTTTTTCATTGTCATAGTAAAAACCCCCATTTTTGTCTATTACCAATTGAGTATACCATGACAAAAGAACCAAAAGAAGTGTTTTCTTCCATATTATTCTTTATTTTTCATGTGAGGTTTGTTTACCGTTTTCATAAGTTCCTGTATGCTTAAGATAGAATGTTAGATGAAGTGTGGTGTTTATCATAGAAGAGAATATTTTTAGTCATATCCGGACAACATTTCATAGTTTGTCCCCTACCCAGAAAAAGATTGCCAATTACATTTTACAAAACCCTCAGAAAGTTGTGCTTCATTCGATTAGTGCACTCGCTGCTGAATGCAACACAAGTGAAACGACGATCTTTCGTTTTCTGCGAAAAATCGGCTATGAGTCCTATCAAGTGTTTCGTGTCCATGTCGCGCAGGATATTGCGACCAATACACCTCAATCCATATACGGTGAGATCGAAGCATCTGATAGTGTCGCAGATATTAAACATAAGGTCATAGAGTTAACAACCAACTCTATTCAGGATATGAAACATATTTTAGAAGACCAAGCTGTGACACAATTTATTGAGCAAATGAAACAGGCTCATAAAACCGTCTTCTTTGGAGCAGGTGCCTCCAGTTTTATTGCCGGAGATGCCTATCATAAGTTTCTCCAGCTTGGCTTTGAAGTGAGTCTATGCAGTGATCCTCATATGATGAATATGATTGCAACACATGCAACGGAACATGATTTTATCGTCGCGATCTCACATTCAGGGGAAAGTAGAGAAATCCTTGATGCCGTGCAATTTGCAAAGGAAAAAGGTGCAACGGTCGCCTCGATTACGAGCTATCCGAAATCAGAGCTCGCCAAGAAATCCGACTTTCATCTGCTCAGTTCATCGAGAGAAACAACCTATCGTTCTGACTCAATGATTTCTCGTATTAATCAGCTTGTGATTATTGATGTTTTGTACGTCACAGCTGTTTTAGAATTAGGATCAAATGCAATCGACAACGTCAAACGTTCTCGATTAGCTGTAGCTAAAAATAAAACATAATCGACCATAGACCGGAGCTGTTTCCGGTCTTTTTTTTGTGACTTTTCTCATATTTTCCGTTGACACATTCCTATTTCGTCATGTACATTAAATGAACAATAGTTTATTTCCTACTATTAATTTAAATCGATAGTATATATACTAACAAAAAGAAAAGAAAGCGCTTTTTGTAAGGGGTTTCTAAATAGGAGGCGGACAAAATGGCAAAGCAAATTGGATTCATTGGATTAGGCATTATGGGGAAACCTATGGCACTCAATCTATTAAAAGCCGGTCATACTGTGACTGTTTTCGATATTCATACAGAAGCTGTTCTAGCATTAAAAGAATTGGGTGCAAATGCCGCTGTATCAGCTGCTGAGGCAGCATCTGAAAGCGATATCATAATCACGATGCTTCCAAAAGGTGAGCATGTAGAAGCAGTCGTAGCAGGTGAACAAGGCATATTGGCTACAGCAAAACCTGGCACAATTATTATAGATATGAGCTCTATTTCACCTGTTACTTCTAGAGCATTAGCGGCACTGGCAAAACAGCATCAGGTCGAATTTATCGATGCTCCTGTCAGTGGCGGAGAGCCAAAGGCGATAGACGGGACACTTGCGATTATGGCGGGCGGAGAAAAAGAGATTTTTGAACAAGTAAAGGATGTCCTCTATGCCATGGGCACAGATGTCGTATTAGTTGGATCAAATGGAAGCGGGACAACCGCAAAGCTTGCGAATCAAATCATCGTCAACTTAAATATCGCTGCCATGTCCGAGGCACTCGTCCTTGCCGCTAAGTCTGGCATTGCGATTGATAAAATGTATGAAGCCATCCGAGGTGGACTGGCAGGAAGTGCTGTACTCGATGCGAAGGTTCCTCTCATTTTAGAACGAAACTTTGAGCCTGGCGGACGTATTGACATCAACTTAAAGGATTTAACCAATGTCATGGAAACTGCCCACGATATCGGCGTTCCTCTCCCGCTTTCTAGTCAGCTGCTGGAAATCTTCCACGCCCTCAAAGCGGACGGAAAGTCTGGACTTGATCACGGTGGGATCGTTCAATATTACGAAAAAATGGCTCATGTTGAAGTGAAGAAAGGATGAGGTTCTATGAAACAAAGCATTGAGTTACTAAATGCCATTCCGAAAGCGGATTCAGACCGCATTCAATCAGCATACGAACAAGCACTAAACCATTTCCACCATAAAGTGATTGTATTAGACGATGACCCAACAGGCATTCAAACCGTACACGGCGTCTCTGTTTTCACCGATTGGTCAGAGAAAAGCATTGAAGCTGGTTTTCTTGAAGACAGCCGTATGTTCTTTATCTTAACCAACTCTCGCAGTATGACAGAGAAAGAAACGGCGGTTCTTCATGAAACGATCGCATCAACGATTGTGAAAACGGCTGAACGGCTTGATCAAGATTTCATCATTGTCAGCCGGGGGGACTCCACCCTGCGTGGACACTTCCCGCTAGAGACTGACATTCTCAGAACGACCATTGAACAGCAAAGCTCCCGCCAATTTGACGGGGAAATCCTTCTTCCCTTTTTTAAAGAAGGCGGCCGCTTTACGATTGGCAATATTCACTACGTACAGGAAGGTCACGAATTAATTCCTGCTGGTGACACAGAATTTGCATTGGATCGTACATTCGGATTTCAATCTTCTCACCTCGGAGAATGGATCGAAGAGAAATCAAACGGATCGTTCACTAAGGAAAACACTACTTATATTTCTTTAGAAGATATCCGGGCTTTACGTATTGAACAAATCAAGGATCAGCTGATGACCGTGAAGGATTTTCAAAAAGTGGTTGTAAATGCAGTAGACTATGACGATGTCAAAGTCTTTGTCATTGCCCTCATAGATGCCATCAAAGCAGGTCAGCACTTTCTATTTAGAAGTGCGGCAGCTCTCACAAAAGTGCTTGGCGGTGTTGAGGATCAAGCACTATTAACTAGACAAGACTTAATACAGGAAGAAAGCACGCACGGTGGCCTCATCATGGTCGGTTCCCATGTCAAAAAAACAACCGAACAATTGCGAGCGCTGCAGCAAAATAAAGACATTGCATTTATTGAATTTGATACACACCTCGTGTTAGAACCTGAAGCATTTCAAGAGGAAATTGACCGCGTGATTCAACAAACTGAACGGCTTTTAACAACCGGGCAATCGGTTGCTGTTTATACAAGGAGAGAACGGCTTGATCTTGGGGATGATCGTCAAGAGGAAGAATTGAAACTGTCTGTTCAGATTAGTGATGCTGTGACAAGCATTGTTCAGCGCCTCTCCATTCGCCCTAAGTACCTCATTGCCAAAGGTGGAATCACCTCTAGCGATATTGGAACAAGAGGACTCAGCGTCAAACGTGCGACCGTCGCAGGTCAAATCAGACCAGGTATTCCCGTTTGGCAAACAGGAGAAGAAAGCAAATTCCCATTTATGTCTTATGTGATTTTCCCGGGAAATGTTGGCTCAAAGGATACGTTAAAAGAAGCAGTAGACATACTTGAAGGATAAAGCAGAGGGGGCGTTCACGCTCCCTTATGCAGCACAAAGGAGGAAAGATCATGTCGTTAGTTTTTATCGGACTTGGCGTTTTGTTATTACTTTTACTCATGGTTGTCTTTAAGTTAAACGCTTTCATTTCGTTGATTATTGTCTCTTTAATCGTTGCCGTTTTAGAAGGCATGTCACCACTTGAAGCGATTGCTTCAGTCGAAAAAGGGCTTGGAAGTACACTCGGCCATCTGGCGTTGGTTCTTGGCTTTGGAGCGATGCTTGGTAAATTGATGGCTGATTCTGGCGGTGCTCAGCGTATTGCCATGACACTCATCGACCGCTTTGGTATCGGGAAAATCCAATGGGCGACGATGCTGACTGGATTTGTTATCGGAATTGCTCTTTTTTATGAAACCGGATTCATTATTCTTATTCCATTAGTCTTTACCATTGCTCAAGCCGCAAGACTTCCTGTGTTGTATGTGGGAATGCCGCTCGTCGCTGCACTCATTACAACACATGGCTTCCTCCCTCCTCACCCAGGGCCGACAGCCATTGCCAATGTATTTCAAGCCAACATGGGACAAACCTTATTGGTTGGAATTATTTTAGCCATTCCTGCTGTTTTAGTAGGCGGACTTCTGTTTACGAAACTATTTAAGAAAGATCAACTGCATGCACACATTCCAAAGGACTTGTTTAATCCAAAGGAATTTACAGAAGAGGAAATGCCAAGCTTCGGCATTAGTATTTTCACCGCTATTTTACCTGTATTGCTCATGACATTCAGAGCATGTTTAGAAATTTTCTTCCCGTCCTCCCCGCTGCTACCGGCGGCTGAGTTTTTAGGTGAGCCGGCGATTGCCCTATTAATCTCTGTGCTGCTTGCCATCTACACATTTGGTCTTGGCAGAGGAAAGAGCATGCAGGACGTCATGAAGTCGATTACGGATTCAATTGGTTCCATTGCGATGATTCTATTGATCATTGCTGGCGGCGGCGCCTTTAAACAGGTGCTCATTGACAGCGGTGTTGATCAATACATTGCAGGGATTATGCAAGGAAGCACACTGTCTCCTCTGCTCCTCACTTGGCTGATTGCAGCTGTCCTTCGTGTCTCTTTAGGGTCAGCGACTGTCGCGGGTCTCACAGCAGCTGGCATTTCTGCACCGCTGATTGGTTTGACGGGAGTCAGCCCAGAATTAATGGTAATTGCAACAGGTGCCGGCAGTATTACATTCTCTCACGTGAATGATGCGGGTTTCTGGATTTACAAAGAATACTTTAATTTGTCGATGGCTCAAACTTTTAAAACTTGGACATTGATGGTGACTGTTCTATCACTTGTTGGATTAGCCGGTGTTCTCGTCGCTGATTTGTTTATGTAGGAAAATAAATAGGAAAAACCATTGACTTTTTCTCGAAAAGATTGAATAATTGTGTTTATTAAGAAAATTGAATCAAAGGTAACCTTATTAAGAGTGGTGGAGGGACTGGCCCTGTGAAACCCGGCAACCGCTGTTCCTAGGAACAGAATGGTGCTAATTCCTTAAGCAAGCTGATGCTTGTTTGAAGATAAGGCAGAGATCTCACAGTATATGATGCTCTTCCTTATCCAAGGAAGAGCTTTTTTATTTGATTTATAACCTGAAGAAAGAAGGGATTCAGCATGACACACGTACAAACCATTGGTAAGAAAACAACAAAGCCGCCATTTCGCGCAGATCAAGTAGGGAGTTTACTTCGTTCTGAGCGCATCAAGGAAGCCCGCAAGCAAAAAGCAGACGGTACACTGACAGCAGAACAGCTCAGACAAATTGAAAACGAAGAAATCACTCGTATTGTAGAGAAGCAAAAGGAAATTGGATTAGAGGTTGTCACAGATGGAGAATTCAGACGTGCATGGTGGCATTTTGACTTTCTAGAAGGGCTAGATGGTGTCGAAGGATTTGAAGCGGATCAAGGTATTCAATTCCACAATACGACAACAAAAGCCAGAGGCATCAAAGTAACAGGTAAGATTGATTTTACTGATCATCCAATGCTGGAGGATTATCGCTTCCTTCACAGCATCGCGGGTGATCATACGGCTAAAATGACGATTCCAAGTCCGAATATGCTCTTTTTCCGTGGAAAGCTTGAAGAAGGTGTGTACGACAGCTTAGATGATTTTCACCATGACGTGGCACAAGCTTATAAAAAAGCCATCCGTGCTTTTTATGATGCAGGCTGCCGTTACTTACAGCTAGATGATACAGCTTGGGCTGTGTTCTTTTCTGAAAAAGGCCACGAACAAATCAAAGCCTTTGGCCGTGAAGAAGATGAACTTCGTGAGTCGTTTGCGAAGACAATCAATGAAGCTGTTGCCGATCGCCCAGAGGATTTGGTGATTACTATGCACATTTGCCGCGGTAACTTTAAATCAACTTGGGCAGCTGAAGGTGGTTACGAAGCAGCGGCAGAAACAATTTTCGCCGGCTTAGATCTTGATGGTCTCTTTTTAGAATTCGACGACGATCGTTCTGGCGGATTTGAGCCTCTTCGATATGTGAAGAACCCAAACCTTCAAATCGTACTAGGCCTTGTCACTTCAAAATACGGTGAGCTTGAGCCAGTTGAACAGATTAAAAAACGCATTGAGGAAGCGGCTCAATATGTGGACATTAACCAAATTTGTTTGAGTCCACAATGTGGATTCGCCTCAACAGAGGAAGGCAACCTGTTAACAGAAGAGCAGCAATGGGAAAAGCTGCGTCATGTGATTGAGGTTGCAGATCAAGTGTGGACTTCGTAGTCCCTCAAAGACGAAAAAAAGACAAACCGCAGTATAGCGGTTTGTCTTTTTCTTTTATGCATCCAAATGTTCACCATTCGTCGCAATCACTTGTTTATACCAATCGAAGCTTTTCTTTTTCTTTCTATCTAATGTACCGTTTCCTTCATTATCACGGTCAACATAGATGAAGCCGTAGCGTTTTTTCATTTCAGCTGTTGATGCGCTGACAAGGTCAATTGGGCCCCAGCTTGTATAACCGATCAGGTCTACTCCGTCTGCGATGGCTTCTCTCGCCTCTAGCAAATGGCTTTTGAGGTAATCAATTCGGTAATCGTCTTGAATTGATCCGTCTTCCTCTACTTGATCGACAGCACCCAATCCATTTTCTACGATAAACAATGGTTTTTGGTAGCGGTCATACAGCTGATTCAGTGTCGTACGAAGCCCTTTCGGATCAATTTGCCAACCCCAATCACTTGCTTCTAGATAAGGGTTTTTCACACCTTCAAATAGGTTACCGCCAGTCACTTGTCCAAGAATCTCTGGATCTGTACTTGTCACAAAGCTCATATAATAACTGAAGCCAATATAGTCAACTGTATGGTTTCTTAAAATGTCTTCGTCCCCGTCTTGGAACTCAATGTTGATGTCATTTTCAAGGAAATAACGTTTCATGTAACCTGGGTAATAGCCTCTTGCCTGTACATCTGAGAAGAACAATGTTTTACGGTCTTGCTCAATTGCAGCAAACATATCTTCTGGTCTTGAGCTGTACGGATAAGTTGTCATCGCTGCAATCATACAGCCGATTTTCGCATCAGGAATGATTTCGTGTCCTGCTTTGACAGCTAAAGCACTTGCAACAAATTGGTGATGCGCTGCTTGATATTGAATGCTCTTCTCGTCTTCGCCTTCTTCAAATACAAGGCCGCCCCCTGTGAAAGGAGCATGTAAGACGACGTTAATTTCATTAAAGGTCATCCAATATTTCACTTTGTCTTTAAAGCGAGTGAACAATGTTTTCGCGTATGTTTCATAAAGATCCACAAGCTTACGGTTTCTCCATCCGCCGTAGTTTTTCACAAGTGCAAGCGGCATTTCATAGTGAGAGATAGTGACAACTGGCTCAATTCCGTGCTTATGCAATTCATCAAATACTTTTTCATAAAAAGCGAGGCCTGCTTCATTCGGTTCCGCATCGTCGCCATTTGGGAAAATACGCGGCCAAGAAATGGATAGTCTGAAGCACTTGAATCCCATTTCTGCAAAGAGTGCAATATCTTCTTTATAGCGATGGTAGAAATCGATTGCATCATGATATAAGTTAAGGTCTTTCATTGATTCATCGAATGGGTGCATAATACCATTTGGTGATACATCAGCTGTCGATAAGCCTTTTCCATCTTTATTATAAGCACCTTCAATTTGGTTACCCGCAACAGCGCCGCCCCATAAGAAACCTTTAGGAAATGTTTTTTCTAACTTGTTCATGTTGAATACCCTCCTCTTTTTCTTCTACACTGACTGTAAGCAGTGTCTCTTTTACTGTAATCGCCCCCTCTGTTTTCGCATTAACTTGTGCATAATCATTTGTGTTGGTGACGATAATTGGCGTTGTTACATCATAGCCTTCTTGCTGAATGCCCTCGATATCAAATTCAACGAGCACATCTCCTGCTTGAACAAGATCACCTGACTCTACATGACTTGTGAAATGTTTACCGCCAAGTTTTACTGTATCAATCCCCACATGGATGAGAAGTTCTGTGCCTTGATCACTCTTTAAACCAATAGCATGTTTCGTTTGGAAAATGGTTTCAACCTTGCCGTTGAACGGTGCTACTACACGTCCAACTGTTGGGACAATGGCTGTTCCTTTACCCATGATTTCATTAGAGAATGTTGCATCATTTACTTGATTGAGCGGCTTTAGTTGACCTTCAAGCGGGCTTTGTACCACTTCATTTTGAAGCGCTATTGTGTCTTTCTTTTCTTCTGGTTTGTCTGCTTTTGTATCATCTTTCACTGGTACATCTTTGAACCCTAGAACAAGTGTCATGATGGTTGCTACAACAAAGCCGATCACTAATCCAATGATGGAGTAAACAAATGTCGGTCCAATGAACGTTGGGAGACCTGGAAGACCTGCTGATCCTGATATCACATATGACTTTACTTTGAAGATAGACATGAACACGCCGCCTGCTGCTGCACCAATGAGGGCTGCAAGGAACGGTTTTTTCAATCGCATGTTCACACCATACATAGCAGGTTCAGTAATACCCATTAACGCAGTGATACTTGTAGACATCGCCAGTGATTTGAATGTTTTGTTTTTTGATCTTAAGAAGACACCGAATGCTGCGCCTGCTTGTGCCATATTCGCTACAAACATCATTGGAAGAATGAAGTCAAAACCGTTTAATGTAATGTTGTTGATCATGATTGGAAGTAGTGCATAGTGCATGCCCGTAATGATCAATGGTGACATAAAGCCACCGATTAAGAGTCCGGCCAAAATACCTGCATGTTTGAACAATAAATCAATTCCACCTGAAAGGCCATTTCCGATAATACCACCAAGCGGTCCAACCGCGATGAGCATAACTGGTACCACGACAAGAAGTGTAACTGTTGGAACAAGAATGATTTTTAGTGATTTCGGACTATATTTTTCCGCGAATCTTTCCACATATGAGCCGAGCCAGATCGTGAGTAGAATTGGAATCACCGATGAAGAGTACACAACGGCAACCACTGGCAAGCCTAGAAATTCTGTATTTCCTGCACCTAGTAAAGCAGTGAGCTGCGGGTGCAGTGCGGCTGCTGCAATGGCAGCGGCGATATACTGATTTGTGCCAATTTTTTTAGCTACGCTTACAGCAAGCAGAATCGGTAAGAAGTAAAAGGCTCCGTCTCCGATAGCTGTTAAAATCGCATATGTGCTGCTTTTATCTGAGATCCATTGGAACGTCAGCATTAATGCCAAGATCCCTTTGATCATACCAGCTCCAGCGATGGCTGGAAGAATCGGTGTGAAGACACCAGAGATAAAATCGAAAAGTTTAGAAATCACATTTTGTTTTGAAGCTTCTTCTGAACCGCCTGACTTTACATCTGTTGATAACCCAGAATCAGCAATCATTGCTTGATAGACGTTTGATACGTCGTTGCCAATAATGACATGGTATTGACCGCCGCTTTGATTCACGCCCATGACGCCGTCTGTTGATTGCAGCTTCTCTTTATCCGCTTTGCTTTCATCGTATAGGTTGAAGCGGAGCCTTGTCATACAATGCGTGACTTGCTTTACATTCTTTTCACCGCCGACAAGCTCTAGAACTTCTTTTGCTGTTTGTTTGTGGTTCATTGTGTAACCCTCCAATCGTTGATTTCATCTTGATATAGAAAAAACCTAAACATCCATTAATGCCCGAAAAATAGCGATTCAGACATTAATCGATATTTAGGTTTTGCCTGCTTAACCAGTAACAATCCTTCATAGCGATTGATCGTTATTCAATTTTATAAGCCTTTAGATACAAAAAAACCTAAATCATGCCTTATCAAAGATAGGGACAATGATTTAGGTTTTGCCTGCTTGACCAGTAACAATCCTAAAAGATTGTGGGTTATTAAGTTTATAGTTATAAATTAGCATGTTAATTTCGTTATGTCAACGCTTTCTTTTTGATTTATTTTCTTTTTATGACTCGATCGATGTGCAAAGTTAAGTATAACATCTCATCTTCTATGAGACTTCGGTTGTATTCTTTTTGAACATAGTCATTAATTTTCTCCGCACATTGAAAAGCGGCTGTATTTTTTTCCTTTACCACTTCATACAGAAACTCATTTTGATTTTCCATTTGTGTTTCGTTAAACAGACGCTGTCCAAAAAACTTCAAATGCGTGACAAAACGGAAATAATTTAATGATTCTTCGTCCAAATCAATTTGGAAATGATACTTTACGATGTTCAAAATATCTTGAATCAGTTTTGTAATTTGAATGACATTCGGCATTTCCTCATTCAGTTCTGCATTGACAATATGCATCGCAATAAAGCCTGCTTCATCCTCGGGAAGATGGATGTTGAGCTTGTCCTGTATGATCCGAATCGCTTCTACACCACACATGAATTCCTCTTTGTACAGCCGTTTGATTTCCCAAAGCAAGGCATTTTTAATGTCCATTCCTTTTTGATGACGTTCAATAGCAAAGGTAATATGATCCGTTAATGTGACATAGATGCTGTCATTTAAATTTTTGTTAAGGGTCGTTCTTGCGTGATCGATAATTGCCTCACACACTTGCATATACTCGATCGGAATATCATAAAGCAGGGTTTTGAATTTTTCTGATATATCTTTATTTTGAATGGAAAATACTTTTTCGATACGTTCTTCGTCAATCGGGTCTCCGCTTTTCTTTTGAAACGCAATCCCTCTGCCCATAATGACCAGTTCATGCTGCTCGTCGTCATACGCACTGACCACATTATTGTTGATTACTTTCGAAATGATCAATTGATCCCCCCCAGTACATTCCGCTTTTTCGAGCATTTCATTGTTGATTGATATGTCATGTTATTATTATTTTCAAAAAAGAGGACTTTAAGATGATTTTACATTTTTTTTTGATACGGTCAACTAGAAAGAATGACATATTACCTCTCAGAAATGACGATTTAGGGGCAAAAAGGCTAAAAATAGACAAAAAACACTCTTCAAAAAGAGTGTTTTTTACAAAATTAGGAGCAATCCCAGTTATAGACGACATTTTCGAAATGTTTTCGTTTGAGGTCTTCTGGTTTGATAAAAAAGTTAGCAATGCCGCAATCTCCCCACAACATGTCCACTTCATCATCTGAGTCAATTTGCAATAATAGCACAGTATGTTCTTGGTCTACATAGGTACGCGGGTCTTCTTGTGTAAAACCTGGGTATCCGCCAACTTTATGGCCAAAACCACTTGCTGTCTCATAAAATTCATCTAGCAATTGATCTGCTTCATCACCATCAATACCAACAGCATCTTCGAATAGATCCCAGCTTTGCTTTCCTGTGACTTTTTCAAAGCGGAAATCTCCTACACTGATCGTTTCGCTTGATAATTCACCTGTAATCGCACCTTCCTTCGTAACTGGAAAATAAAAATCGTCAGGAATTTTCACGAATGAAAAATCAGTCAATAAGTCTTCTTCAGCTAAGAAAGGTTCCTCAATAAATTTGATCCGAAAATCTTTTTGCTCTGTTTTTTGGTCAATATTCATCCCATAAAGATCATCATGTACAGAAATAAACACTTGCAAAAGTCCTGTTTCTGGGTAATCTTTCAGCTTTGGCAGCTGGCCGAAATTGATTTGTGCCAGCAGCTTCATAGGATGACCTTCTCCATCAACGGGATATTCTTCGTTTTTTGGGAAATAAGGATCACCTGCTATTTTGCTGTCATATGGTCCTGTTTTTCCTTGTTTTATCTGTAATTGAATTAGTGGTTTTTCGGTTTGATCTAGCAATGGACGGTAAGGCGCAAGTACTTCTTGCAGCTTTGCTGATTGTGTCAAGATGGTCTTCCTCCTTATGAATAGGTCTAATGATCAATACAGGTCTCTCTTTTTCTATCATACAGAAGTGTAACTTCCCTGTCAGTGAAAAACCCGTCAATATCATGACAAAAAACTCACTTTAACACGTTAAAAAACCTCCGATACGGCTGGAGGTTTGGTGATTCGTTTATTTATTTCACTTGATAATTCACTAAGTCTGTTGCCAATGATTTCATCGTTTCGTTCGTTTCGTGCAGCCCCTCAATAATTTTTGTGAAAGTGCCAACGAGTTCTGCTTGATGTTCAGAAGAAGCCACGATTTGTGCTATTTCTTCTTCCATTCCTTTGATAGAGCCTTGCACATCTTTTAGCGCTGTTTCAATATCAGTCGTTGCTTGCTTCGCGTGAGTAGACAGCTTTCTCACTTCTGTAGCAACCACCCCAAAGCCTGCTCCTGCTTCACCTACTCTTGCAGCCTCAATGGATGCATTGAGTCCAAGTAAGTTCGTTTGATCAGAGATACCTTTGATGAGATTAGACACTTGGTTGATTTTAGAGGAATTTTCGACAGTGGTTTTTGTATTTTGTAGAATTTGTTCACTTGTCGCTTGTAGTTCCTCTGAATGTGCGGCCACTTGCTGTACCATTGCGACTAGTTTTTCGGAAGCTTCGTTGCTTTCCGTCATGATGTGATCTAATCGTTGTTGATTCGTTTGGTCATATGCTACACAGAAGGCAGCGATCACTTGACCATTGTCATCTTTAATCGGGACGGCGACGATGTCCATAGGAATTCCGTACACCTCTTTAGGAATCTGGATAAACGATGGCTCTCTCCCATTTTTCAACATTGAAAAGTTTTGGAACCCGGGAGCTACAACATCCCCAGCTTTAAACCCTAAGTCAATGTTCCCGTGCTGCTGATAATAAAGAACCTTCTCTTTCCCTAATACAGAAAAGGTTAGCTGCTCTCTCATAGCTAGTCCAACGATTGGTAAAGCGTCTATTATGTTATCAATTCTCTGTGACATTCGCTCACGTTCATCCTCTCTTTTTCTCAGTACACTCTCTTTATCGGTTCTTTATATGATCTATTACAGCCTGCAATGTGTACTAATATCAACCAAATGACCTAAGACATATAAAACAGCCACATTCTATCAAGAGAATGTGGCTGTTTTTAAAAGAAGAAGATGCATATCAACACACTAATGACGATGAAAAAAAGATACATGCAGTCGATCCATGAAGTGCTGATGACATGATAATACGTTCTCTCCCTCGTCCCTGTGAAGCCTCTTGCTTCCATCGCAATGGCTAGTCGTTCAGATTTCCGTACACCTTGCGTGAAAAGAGGGAGTGCATAACGTATAAAGGCTTTCCAACTGTTTTTTTGCTTGTAACCTCTAATTTTATGTGCAGCCTTCATTTGCTTCAATTCACTTTGAAACAACGGGATAAACCGGAAGCCTGCCAGCATCCCATATGCCCATTTGGGTGACATTCGGCATTGATGGATTAAGCTCATCATAAAGGCCGTCAAATCAGTTGTTGATGTAAAAAGGAGACCAAATGTCACAAACCCGAGCATTCTAAAAGAAATGGTCAGCCCATTTCTTAAACTCTCCTCTGTGATATGAAACCATGCCCACTTCCAAACTGTATGATCTCCCTTGCCAAAGGCCGCGATCATCCAAAACACGAGAATGAAAAAGAGCAGATAAGGTACAAGTCTGGTGATGAGGTATTTCAAATTCCAGCCGCCTAGGACAAGTCCAATTCCAAGTGCAAACAGCCAGATGATGAACGTCGTTTTAGGATCAGAAATCGCCATCAGACAGCACATCGCAAGGAGATGGGCGAGTAATTTCATGACTGGATTTACAGTGGATAGAAAGGAGTGATTACTTTGCAATCGTCATCACTTCCTTTCTTTCAGCCATATAGCGGTAATGTAACGGCACTCTCAGCTCACAGGAAGTGACAAGTTCCTGATGAGAAAATAAATCAAAAGGCGTACCATCATAAACATGCTCCCCTTGATGAAAAACAAGCACCTGATCAGCGCACTCATCAACGAGTTCCATATCATGTGTGACCATGATAATAGTGGTGCCTTGTCGTTGACGTTCTTTTAAACGCCGGATTAACTCCCTCGCCGTTTTCTCATCCTGCCCGAAGGTCGGCTCATCTAAAATGAGTACATCCTGATCAAAAAGAAGCATCGTGGCAACACTTAATCTTCTTTTTTGTCCTAAGCTTAAGGTGAAAGGATGCGCATCTCTATGCTTCTCTAGGCCGAACTCTACCAATAGCTGATTCGTTTTTTCTTGCACAACAGGCTCTGGCCAATTTCGCTGTCTCCCACCAAATGCGATTTCATCAAACACTGTGTCCTGTATAAATTGAAGTTCTGGATTTTGAAATACAAAGCCTGCTTTTTCATATAATGTTCGGTCAGACCACTTTTTCAGATGTTTTCCTTTTAAGTAAATGTGACCTTTCTTTATTGGTTCTAAACGGATGACATGTTTAAGAAACGTACTTTTTCCGCTCCCATTTTCACCGATGATCGCAACCCAATCTCCTGCTTTTATATTAAGGTGCAGGTCATCTATAATGCTTTTTTTCCCGTAGCTTAATAGTAGATGATCTGTGCGAATAATGACCTCTCGATCTGTTGATGACAATTTCTCATGACGTTCTTTTCTCGCCTCAAAGGTTTGCAAGAGTGTTTGACTCAGTGGATGAAACGGATCTTGTACGATAGTGGACCATTTCTCGGGAAATATTTTCGGACGCCAAATGCCGGCTTCTTTCATTTCTCCCTCAAATGTGTTCATCAAGTCTTTTGGCGTTCCATCTGCTATGATACGGCCTTGATGATCTAATAAGATCACCCGATCCATCCACTCGATGACACCGTCTAACACATGCTCCACAAAAATCATCGTCTGATTCTGTTCAGCCGAAAGCTGCTGAAGCAATTGAAATATCTCCATTCTTCCTGCTGGATCAAGCTGTGCTGTCGGTTCATCAAAGAACAGGACATCTGGCTCTAATGCTAGTAAACATGCAAGCGCCAACCGCTGCTTCATTCCGCCAGATAAGGTATGAATATCTGTATTTGGGTCGACATCCAGCTGTACTTTTTTCATGAGATGCTGAATCATGTCATCCATTTGTTCTCGAGGGACAGATCGATTCTCTAAGCTAAACGCAATTTCTTCATTGACTCGGTGCATACAAAACTGCGAATCTGGGTCTTGAAACATGACACCAGTATGCCTTTGCCGCATCACTTCTCCCTGTACTTCAGCTTCCATATGCTCTGGAATAATGCCAGCAAGCACAGAAATCAGCGTAGATTTCCCGCTTCCACTTGGTCCTAATATCAGCACCTTTTCCTCCTTTTGAATAGAAAGAGATACTTGATGAAGAACGGGATTCGGCTGTTCATAAAAACGGACAGTGAGATTACTGCACGCGAGAAATGAATCCATGCTGGTCACCCTTACTTCGTTTTTCTTTCATGATGGCATATTGATTCAGCACACCCGTTTTAGATAAAGCATCCACCACAACCTTTGCCAAGCAACCACCGAGTAACATGCCGCTAATGACTTGAGTGACAAGTGTCATGAGTAACACTTGAGGCGTGTAATAGCCGAATCCATTGGCAATGAGGCTATATGCCATTGCCCCTACTGCTGCAAAGGCACCAGACAACATGAGTGTCCACATGCGATATCGCTTATAGCCAAATAGAGCGAAGGCGATTTCTGCTCCAAGTCCTTGGCATACACCAATCAAAAGCGCAGAAAGACCGAAGTGGCTGCCTGTCAGTAATTCCACGGCAGCGGCAGCTGTTTCTGCGATGAGGGCAGCGCCAGGCTTTTGGATAATGTAAGCAACGATTGGACTGGCAATGACCCAAATTCCGAACATGATGTTGCCTCCTGCTGGACCGACAAGGGCTGTAATCGGTAAATAAAGAGTCGACCACCCTAAATAGATAACTCCGCATGCCACTGATAAAATGACAGCAAGAACGACTTCTTTCATCTTCCATGTCATGAAGAATGCACCTCCATTTGGACAGGCCACTCTTCGACAGTAAAGGCCATGTCCCAGAATTTATACTCAAGCTGACAGCTTAAGATGAAGTGCTGTTTCATTTTCTCCTTTTCCTTCTCACTTGCTCCTTCCGCCCACTGATCAAGCCGTTTGCAAAGCTCCACTGTAACAGAGTCCGTTAACCCGCCATAAAACGTGATCCACTCATAGAATGGATGGGCAGGGTCGGGCTCAACATCTTTAAGCATTCGTTTGCCTATTTCCCAATAGGTCCAAGGGCAAGGGAGCAAAACCGCAATGATTTCTCCTAGCGTCCCTTCCTTTGCGACTTGCAGCATGTGATGAATATAGTGATGGGCACTTGGCGCCAAAGACGCACCTTGCAGTTCATCATAAGCGACACCTGCCACTCGGCAAAGGTTTTGATGAGGATGTGTCTCACTATCAAGGACAAAAGCCATTTGTTGATGGAAAAAGGTAATGTCCTCTCTGTCTGTACATCTGCTGATGGCTGCCGCATAAATTTTAATAAAGGCATTTAAATATTCTGCATCCTGTTTGACATAATGAATGATCTGTTCCTTTTCGAGTTCTCCTGCTGCGAGTCCTCTCACAAACGGATGCTGATAAATCGCTTCAAATAATGGTTCTGCTTCTTGCCTTAATTGGGTTGAAAATGTCATAAAAAAAGCCTCCTCTTTTTCAGTTGAATAAATGAAAAAGCCACCCCGAATGGAGCGGCCTTCTTATCGATTCAATCATGAATAAGACAAGGTCCAGCTCCACTTCCCTCCGCTAGTACAAACTAGATCAGGTTCAAAGGGTCCAAGATTTCCTCTTGTCTCAGTCATACATGACTCCCCTAGTGGACTTTTGTCATTTAATTATCTTTACTCTACACATGTGGCGATTTGATGTCAACCGCCGATCTTAATTCAATGTATTGATCGTTGGCAGCTTCTCGATCCCTGCTGCATAGTAGAAATTAAGGACACTGAAGAAATCAATTGGCTTTCCTGTCTTTAAATCAACAGCCAAAATATGATCGCCGTAATTTGTCAGGTCATCAATGTCTAAACGCCTTGGCGTTGTCTTTCCGAGAGTATCAACAAAGCTGCTATGGTAGTACTGCCCACTAGCAAACGATGATTCATGATACATAAATAATGTCTCCACATCTAAGTAGACAAGAATGGCCTCAGAGGAACTCGCGTATGGAGCAGAGTACGATACTGGTGCCGAAATACTCTTCACTTTTACACTGTCAACAGAATGCGTTCTCTGTTGATATTTTCCATCATATGAGAAATAAAATACACGCTCCCATTTATAATCAGCGGTCTTAGATTGTTTGTTATATACTTTTGTACCATTTGCGAAAACATCCCCATTGGCATACGAAGCAACAAAGTATTGCAATGTTGATGACAGGGATTCAGCACCTGTGAAATTTGGTGGGTTTTTTGCATTCACCTGTAATGTATATGAGTCTCCAAAGTCTCCACCGCTAGTAATACCAAACGCATAATCACCCGCTGGTAAATTGCTTAACGCAAGCAGACTGCCTGCCGGTTGAATCAGATCCGTTGGATAAGCTTGTCCTTCTTCATAATCAATAACAAATAACTGAACGAAATAATCAGCATTTGGAGAGATAATCCGGCTGATGAGCGCCTGAGGGGACGATGTACTTAAGAACCATAAATCAACTGGATCTTCCTCGTTTAAAACTGCCGATTGATTAATGGCTAGTCCATCAATAGAGCGAACGGCAGACGTGCGCATCTTTCCATCTGCAGCCGCTTTTCGTTTAATACTTATTCCCTTTTTCTTATCTACTTTAAATGATTTTTTTACTTCCTTCTGTTGAACCGCAGTCCCTTTATCCTGCTTTTCAAACGACTCTTGCACTTGCTGAATGGCTTTTTCAGTCAGTGGCGATACTTTTTCACTTGATTTTGGTGCATCTTCTGCTTTGATTGCTGGTGAAAATAAACCTGTTGTGACCAATAAAATAGACAGTAAGGCGGCGGTGATTTTGACATAAAATGCTCTCACAGGAACATCCCCTTTTCCCTAATTTGGGTTTTTTACCCTGTGATTATTTTACCATTTTTCTAATACTTGTTTTGGACTTTTTTAGGAAATTTTTATAACAAAAAACCAGCCGTATGCGTCACGACTGGTTTATTTGATGATTTATGCAATGGTTTTGACAAATAAACGTGCTGTTTCTGCACTTGATCCTGGATTTTGTCCAGTAATGATTTGTCCGTCTACAACGGCGAATGGCGCAAATGCATCGCCTTTTTCAAATGCTGCCCCTTGCTCGCGAAGTTTTGTTTCCAATAAAAATGGAACTTTAGATGTCAATTGAACAGCATCCTCTTCCTCATTTGTGAATCCTGTTATTTTCTTGCCGTCGATAAATGATTTTCCATCACGATCCTTCACATCAACAAAGGCAGAAACGCCATGGCAAACTGCCCCAACGGCTCCATTTTTGTCTGAAATCGCTAAGATCGCATCGGCAACCAATTGATTGGACGCAAAGTCGATCATTGGGCCATGTCCTCCAGCAAAGAAAATGCCATCATACTCAGCTGGGTTTACATCTGTCAGTGCCTTTGTGTCTTGAAGTAATTCATACACATCTTGATATTGTGCTGGAACTCCTTCAGGAATTGAATTTTTATCGATCGGTACTGTTCCACCTTTTATTGAAACAATTTGCACGTTGAGTCCATTTTCTTTAAAAATATGAAATGGCTCGGCTAATTCTTCAAGCCATAAGCCTGTTGGGTGTCCGTTCATTTCTGAGCTGCTTGTTGATACTAATAAAACGTTCTTGCTCAACTTTATCATCCTTTCTATTTATCATGTGGCTATTTTATATTTTGCACAATTAAATATCAAGCAATCAGACTTGGATACAACTCTTTATGTTATACCCGATTTTTTAAAAAATATAGCCTCACTTCAAATCTAATCATTCTGTCACATTCTATTGACAGGGAATTTCATGTAAAATTGTGATGAAATGATATAATATGAGAAACAATTGACAGACCTCTTGCGCTAGAGGGAATTTAAAAGGAGTGGAAAAAGAGATGAAAACCTATTCGATTGTGATGATTATCATCACGCTCTGTATCATATTGGCTGTCTTTTTAATGAATCTTACGGGCGTCATGTATGGAAAAATCATATTGGCTGTCGCTGTTGCCCTTTGTCTTACGTCCATTATTCGTTTGATGGGAATGCGTAAAAGATAAAAGCCGCCCTCTAGGGCGGCTTTACCGTGTAGACAAACCCCTCGCATTCAGTGTCAGTCATGCGCTTCGGTGCTCACCAATGTCAAATTCGCTCCGATGCTCGTCCTTCCTAAACTGCAAAGGTTTTCTATCACGCTGATAGGATTATATAGCCAGGATAAGTGCAATTAATGCAAGAAAAGCTGGTAACCCTTGTTTGATGATAATCGATTTATTAGACGTCACACCGCCAAATACTGCTGCGATGAACACACAAAGAACGAAAAATAGCTGAATCATATATCCTACGGTATTCGAACCAAGAATGAGCCCCCAAATGAGTCCAGCAGCTAGAAAGCCATTGTATAGCCCTTGATTAGCAAACATCACTTTCACATTTGGATCCTTTTGTAAGTGTTCAGGCAGATTGAAAGATCTTTTCGCCATTTTTGATTCCATAAAAAACATTTCTAGTAACATGATGACAATGTGCTCTAAAGCGACAATTCCTACTAAAATCATTGCTAAAATATTCAATTTAGTGAATTCCTTTCTGATAGACGGTCTCGTATTTGTATTTTGTCCGTGTATAAATCAAAGTCTTGGATTAGCTCTAACGCCTCATGAAAACGACTTTGTGGAATGTCTTTCATTTTTCTTACACCAAATTCCTTTTTAATAAAAGCCATGATGGTATTAATATGAAGCTTACCGTGGCCATCATACTCTAAATGGCTGCAAAAAGTCTGCATCGTCCCTCGAATCACCTTTAATTGCTTGGCAGTGACACAACTCATTGGTAACGCTCATCCTTTCTTGGTTTTTTAACAACTAAAAAGAACATTGAATGAAAGAAAAACCTTCCAATCTCTATTATATAATGGTTTCATTCGGATATCAAAATAAAAAAGAACAAACATTCGATCAAAGACGAGTCATACGCTAAAAATCCATGTCTTAACGTATCAAAAAGCCGGATTCATGGATAGAATCCGGCTTTTTGTTTAGTTGCTTTTAGAAATTAATACCTTTCCAACAGAACGGTCCTTACTTTGTCCGACGACTTTAAAGGATAGGCCGTATGTTGGCACATCACGTCCTGCATCCGGGTTATTTGGATTCACATAGTTCTTTTTATCACTAAATGTACGCGTTGGGCGGATATAGCGATCCTCTAAGGTTAAGCCTGTTGTCGCTGTATAATCAATATTCAGCTTCGTGCTTGGATTCAAAGAGAATGCTGCATCATGTACTTGGAAACCTGTCGCTGCAATAGAGCCGTCACTCCATTTCAACACTTGTTGATCTGCATCTACGACTCCAAGGAAGCCGTTCCCTGGATGTTTTCCAACCCAGTTATCACTGTACGATTGATCGACGTACCACACGACCAAACCGTTATTATAGCTCATCAGACTTGCTCCTCGTTTGATATGCTTTAAGCCTTTATCGACATCAGCATAAGAGCGCCATTCTAGTAAATAATACTGAGCGGCATATTGTTTTCCATTAGATTGAGAGAATCCATTAAAAGTGAACGTGGACGTTCCCTCGGCATCATCTGACCACACTTTTGCTCCATCTGCTGTAATCTTTAGATCATCTACAAATAAACCTGGCAGTGAATATCCTGCATCGGTTGTATAGCGGAATTGCAGATCGATCTTCTTCCCTGCATAAGCAGAAAGGTCAAAGGATGCATCTACCCATCCATCTGATTTTCCATCGATGCCATTGCCTTCATTCGCTCCTGCCTCATTTCGATCATTCGTAATATTACCAGCAATGGTTGTCCATTTGTCTGTCCCAGTTTCACGAACTTCTACATACGCATAGTCATAATCTTCTTCGATATCGTACCATGCTTTAAACGTAAGCTCGGCTTTGCTTCCCTTCGACAAATCAATCCCTGATGTCGTCATGGTAGCATTCAAATTGTCACCTGTTCCGCTGAAGTATGAATATTGCCCTTGTGCAGGCTGAGTGACCACAATCTCTTTATCTGGCAAATCAACTCGAACCGCATCATGGTTGGTTCCTTTTGTTGCTGCTTCATCGATTAAAACTGTTTTGCTTTTTGTTAATGTCTTACCATCAATGGTTTTTCCAGAAAGCCAGTTGCCGCCATGCAAGTTTTGAAGCATTTCTTTTGCATATGGACTAAAACCTGTTGGTTCCGTACCAGGTACTTTACCTGCCCAGCTTCCGCTTGACATGATAGACCAATAAGAAACGGGCTCTCCTCTGCCTGTGTATTGTGTATCGTATTCATCAGGCAGACCAAGATCATGTCCAAATTCATGTGTGAACACACCTGCTGCGCCATCTTCAGGCTCAATCGTATAATCTAGAGCGCCTAACTTTCCGCCTTGACCCACTTCTGATTCAGTGTTTGGAATCTCAAATACATCACCAAGTGACCAGCGATGCGACCAAATCGCGTCAGAGCCAAGCTGTCCGCCGCCAGCTTCTTCACCTACGCCAGCGTGTACAACCATGAGGTGGTCAATGATACCGTCCGGCTCATTATAAACACCGTCCCCATCCATATCATAGCGGTCCCATTGATCATATTCACCAAGGTCAATGTTTGGATCCTTTGCCGCTGCTTCGAGGGCTTCTTTCACCAATTCGCGCGGTCTGCCGTCACTGCCTGATTCGTCTGGTACGTTCCCGCCATAATATGCTGCTTCATGCTTGGCTGTATACCATCCAGCTACTGTTCCACTAATTGTGTAGCTTCCACCGGACTGCTTTTCATAATACTGCTTCATAGATACTTTTCTTTTACCATCTGGACCAATGTAGCCATTTTTTCCGAAAAGCATATCTTGGTAATGCTGCTGATCATACTTGTCATAGTACATATCAGTCTCTTCTTTTTTAATACTATTATGCTTATAATCTTTAAAATCTACTAATAAGACCAAAACTTTATCATTACGGACGTCGCCTTTATATTTTTCCTTTTTCACCGGCTTTACTTGATTGCCTTCTTTTCCTTTATGCTTCTTTAACTTTTTCTTTTTGGCTAGTTTATTATGTACATTTTGTTTGTATTCTTTTAGGAATTCAGGTTCTTCTGTTAAGGTACTTGCGCTTTGTTTCATCGCTGCTTCTTCTTTTTTCTTTAGGTAGTTCTTTAATGCTTTTTGGGTTTCTGCCTCATTGGCATTCTTTTTGATCTTTCCTTGTTTTTTCAAGGCTTTGATGAGGCGGTCTTCATTGACAACACTTGCGTCGAATGGAATACCTGAATAATGACCACCATCTGAGGTTGTTGACTTTTCTGAGGTGTGGGCAGATAGAGGGGTGCTGAAAGCTGTCAATGTGCCTAAACTGAGGACAGCTGTTAGTGCGATGCTCGTCCATTTCCCTTTTTTCATATTGGTTCCTCCCTAATTTGGTAATAAATAATATCTAATTCTAGCATATTCCAATATACTTAAGTCGAAAAACATTTTATTTTCAGAAACTTTGTGGAAAATGCACAATACGAGATTGAAATAGGTGGAACGAATTGTCGAAAATAAAAGAACCCTAGGCTATAAATGCCTAGGGTGTTTGTTGTTTTTCTATGAAAGTTGCTCTCCTTGATATGCAACAACATCAAGTGGAGCGGCTAAAAATTCTTTTGCCTTTGCGACGAAAGCTTGGAAATGTGCACTTGCATTATGGCTTTGAACCGCTGCTTCATCTTTCCACACTTCTACCATTAAAAAGGTGTTTTCTTTCTCTGTATCCTTGAAAAGCTTGTAGGACACATTTCCTGCTTCTTCCTGTGAAGCTTTCATTAAACCGTTGATTTCTTCTAGAAATACGTTTTCTTTCTCTGGATGAATGGTCATCCCTGCATGAATAATAATCATATGATCGTCTCCCTTTTTTTAAAAATTATTTCCACTCTGTGATGCGATCGATCGGTAAACGGTAAGAAGCATAACCTTCGTCAGCCGCTTTCCCAATGGATAGAAGCATAACTGGTACATAGCGCTCTTTATCCCAGCCGAATGTTTCAGCGATGACTTCTTTGTCATATCCGCCAATTGGGTTTGTATCATAACCATGCGCACGAGCAGCAAGCATCAGCTGCATTGACACAAGTCCACCGTCAATTAAGATCGTTTCACGATTCACTTGCTCTGGAAGAGCTTCAAAATGTGCAGTTAATGCAGCAATTTGTCTTTCTTTTACTTCCTGCGGCATGTAACCATTTTCTACTGCTTTTGAATAAATTTCTTCTAAGTATTCATTGTTTTTCATATCTGCAAACACAGCGATGACGGCTGATGATGTAGCTACTTGTGTTTGGTTGAATTTTGCGAGTGGTGCAAGCTTTTCTTTTCCTTCTGGGCTGTCAATGACCATGAAGCGCCAAGGCTGTGCATTCACTGATGATGGTGCTGTTGTTGCCTCTTCTAAAATCTCCGTCATTTCTTCTTTGCTAATTTTCACTGCTGGATCATAGTTACGAATGGAGCGGCGCCCTTTCATAATATCCATAAAATCGTTTGTTTTTAATGTTGTAGCCATGTGTAACACTCCTTTAGGTTGTTTGAATCTTCTCGATGTTTTGTTGTATACGGATGAGCACATCAGTGAGAAGCTTTCGTTCTTCATCACTTACGTTTTCAAGCATTTCTGAGATAAATCGTTCTTTTTCTTTTTTAGAAGCTTCGATTCTTGTTCTGCCTTCATCTGTCAGACGAACAAGCGTGACTCGATTATCTTCCGGCTTTCTTCTGCGCGTGACCATTCCTTTTGTTTCTAACTGTTTTAAGTGACGCGTCACAGCCGCACTATCAATATTTACTTTTTTCTGCAAATCGGATTGGCTGATTTCGTCGGCTTGGAATAACAGTGATAGCAACTCCAGTCTTGATTGGCTGATGCCCGTGCATGCTTCGAACTTCACACCCATCATACGGTTCACGCACTGCAAACGATATAATACCTCTGCTTCTTCAGAGCAAAATGCAGTCAATGCCATCCCCTCTTTTCTATTCAGATCAATTAGTTGATATATCAATCATTGACTCGTCAACTAATATACACCCATTGTTTCATGATTGCAAGAGGTTTGTTTCATAAAGTGAAATTTTTTATTTCAATCAAAAAAGACGAGCTTTTGCTCCTCTCAGACCGTAGACAAAGGGCTAAAATGTAGTTTATTTTAGCCCTTTGTCTTCTTTTCAGCGTGAAAGAAAACCTTTGCAGTCTAGGATGGACGAGCAATGGAGCGGAGCGAATTTGACATTCGTGAGCACCAGCGCGCAGGACTGACACCGAATGCGAGGGTTTGTCTTCACGCTGGGACGAGCTTTTGCTCGTCTTAAGAACTTGGTGTCGATGTTGGTCCCACATAGTAGCTGATAAATCCAATGATCATCAAGACTACAAAAATAAAGAGAATGAGTTTGAGCATTCTCATGGTTTATCCCCTCCCATTCATCTAACTTATCATATCTAGAAGAAGCGCTACCTAAAATTTACATAAAAAAAGACAAAAGCGATTCATCACTTTTGTCTTCTTCTCTTTATTCTGTAATCACTGTATGAATCAAAGTCGGAGCATCAGCATGGTCAGCGATGCGGATGTTGTCATAAATTTTCTCCATGACATTCGCTACATCCTCACGATTTGCATGCAGCGTCACGAGAGATTCACCTTTTTCTACACGATCGCCTACTTTTTTGTTGAGCATGATGCCAACAGATAGGTCGATATCGTCTTCTTTTGTTGCACGTCCTGCTCCAAGAATCATCGCTGCAACACCGATTTCGTCTGCGACGATTTCAGCGATCACACCTGATTCTTTTGCCGGCACTTCGATTTGATAAGGTGCTTGTGGCAGTTTTTCCGGTTGATCTACAATCGAGCCGTCTCCACCTTGGTTTTCTAAAAATTCCTTGAATTTCTCAAGTGCTTTGCCGTTTTTCATGACTTCAATTAGCTTTTCTCTTGCTTCATCAAGTGTCTCTGCTTTTTTCGCAAGAACGACCATTTGACTTCCTAATGTGAGCACAAGCTCGTTTAAGTCTTCAGGGCCTTCGCCTTTAAGCGTGTCAATCGCCTCTTTCACTTCAAGGGAATTTCCAATCGCTAATCCTAGCGGCTGAGACATGTCTGAGATGACAGCCATCGTTTGTCTGCCAACATTATTTCCGATACGAACCATTGCTTTTGCAAGCTTCTCAGAGTCTTCAGGTGTTTTCATGAAAGCACCTGCACCTGTTTTCACATCTAATACGATTGCATCTGCGCCAGCAGCGATTTTCTTACTCATAATCGAGCTTGCAATGAGCGGGATTGAGTTAACAGTTCCTGTTACATCACGAAGGGCATACAGTTTTTTATCAGCAGGTGTCAGGTTGCCTGATTGTCCAATGACCGCTACTTTATGACGGTTCACCAGCTCGATGAACTCGTCTTTTGTAATTTCAACGTGGAAGCCTTTGACTGCCTCTAACTTGTCGACTGTTCCACCCGTATGTCCAAGACCACGCCCAGACATTTTTGCAACAGGTACATCAAGTGCTGCAACAAGAGGAGCGAGTACAAGCGTTGTTGTATCGCCTACACCACCTGTTGAATGCTTGTCTACTTTAATACCTTCGATAGCAGACAGGTCAATTGTGTCCCCTGAGTTTGCCATAGCGAGTGTTAAATCTGCACGTTCTTGATCCGTCATATCTTGGAAGAAAATCGCCATCGCCAAGGCACTTGCTTGGTAGTCAGGAATTGTTCCGTCCGTATAACCTTTGACAAAGAAAGAAATTTCCTCTGAAGATAATTCTTTTCCGTCACGTTTTTTCGCAATGATATCTACCATTCTCATTGTTTTCACCATTCCTTTTTTAGTTTAGTAAATCAAACCGACAACGCCTGCTGTTAAGAAGCTGACGAGTGTTGCACCGAATAACAGCTTTAATCCAAAGCGTGCGACAACGTTTCCTTGTTTTTCATTTAAGCCTTTCACTGCTCCAGCAATGATACCGATAGACGAGAAGTTCGCAAATGACACAAGGAATACAGAAATGATCGCTTCTGTACGAGCAGTGAAATGAAGACCGTCGCCAGATAGAGCAAGCATCGCTACAAATTCGTTAGATACCATTTTGGTCGCCATAATACTTCCTGCTTGTACCGCTTCACTCCAAGGTACACCAACAAGGAAAGCAAATGGTGCAAACACATATCCAAGTACATCTTGGAAAGAAACACCGATGGCAGCTGTGAAAATGCCATTAATCATCGCAATTAATGCAACGAATCCAATCAACATCGCAGCCACAACAATGGCTACTTTGAAACCATCCATAATGTATTCGCCGAGCATTTCGAAGAAAGATTGTCTTTCTTCTTCTACGACTTCAAGCATGTCTTCGTCTTTAGACACTTCATATGGATTGATGATAGACGCAATAATAAATCCACCAAATAGGTTCAGCACAAGTGCTGTAACAACGTACTCCGGTTTAATCATTTGCATATACGCACCGACAATGGACATTGATACAGTCGACATCGCAGATGCACACAATGTATAAAGACGCTGTTGAGGTAATAATCCAAGCTGCTTCTTAATGGAAATGAACACTTCGGATTGACCCAAAATCGCTGACGCTACGGCGTTGTAAGATTCTAGTTTCCCCATTCCATTGACTTTACTAAGCAAATACCCAATTCCGCGTACGATCAGCGGAAGGATACGCCAATGCTGCAGGATACCAATCAAGGCAGAAATGAAGACGATCGGCAGCAAGACATTGATAAAGAAAGTTGACGCATTATCATTCATTAAACCGCCAAATACGAAGTTGATCCCTTCACCAGCATAGCCTAGAAGCATTTGGAATCCTTTTGCAAAGCCCCCGACTAGGAAGTTCCCAACACCTGTATTGAGCAGAATATAACCTAAAATAAATTGCAGTACAATCATGACAATGACTGGACGGAATTTCACTCGCTTTTTCCCGTTACTTGCCAGCCATGCAATGGCGAGAATCACCAGCAAACCGATAATACCAATGACGTATTTCATGTTTTTCCTCCTTGAATGAATTCGTTTACATTAATGTGCTTGTATGGAACAAACCCTATTTCGCAAACAAATTGCGGAAGAAAATCCCAGAAATGAGATCCTTCCGCATATGACTTTTTCATCATCTAATGAGTCATGATTGTTATCCTACCATAGGATCGTATGAATTAATAGTCTTTAGAAGGAGCTGATTGATCCCCTTTAATAATGGAAACGCCTGCACTGGCACCAATACGGGTTGCGCCTGCAGCTGTCATCGCTTCTACGTCTTCTTTTGTTCTTACGCCGCCTGATGCTTTGACACCGATGTCAGGTCCAACTGTTTTACGCATTAATGCGATGTCCTCAGCTGTTGCACCGCCTGTACTAAATCCAGTCGATGTTTTGACGAAATCAGCGCCAGCTTTTACAGAAAGTTCACAAGCTCGTACTTTCTCTTCATCTGTGAGTAAACAAGTTTCAATGATGACTTTCACTAAGGCTTTGCCTTTTGCTGCGTCTACAACGGCACGAATATCTTGTTCAACTGCATCATATTCGCCATCTTTCAATGCCGCAATATTGATGACCATGTCCACTTCAGTTGCACCGTTTTCAATGGCATCCTTTGTTTCAAATGCTTTCACTGCTGTTGTGTTTGCACCTAACGGGAAACCGATGACTGTACATACATCAACGCCTGTTCCTTCTAGTTCTTTCGCCGCAAGAGATACCCAAGTTGGGTTCACACAAACGGAAGCAAATTGATATGTCTTTGCTTCATCTAGTAACTGCATGATCGCAGCTTTAGATGTATCTGGTTTTAGTGCTGTATGATCAATGAGCTTTGCTATTGTCATGATTCACACTTCCTTTTAAATATGATACTTTCATCTTAAATGACTATTGAACAATTGTAAATATAGTTATGAAATTTTGTTCATCTATTTTGTGACATTTAAAAGAGCTCTTGCTGTGTGCTGATCGATCATCAATACGTTCGCATATTTTCCTCTCAGCGCCCCATGGATAGAGGCAACCTTTCGATGTCCACCAGCAACAAGAATGGAACGCTCTTTTGTTCTCAAATCATCCAGCTCCACACCGATTGTGCGATTGTTAATCGCTTCACTGCAAATGCGTCCTTCTTGATCATAAAAACGCGAACAGATATCTCCAACACTGGATGTCTTGAGCAGCGCCTTTTCTTCTTCACGGAAATAACCAAGCCTAAACAAAAGCGCCTCATCTCTTACCGTCCCAACAGTAAACACAGCGATATTTGCCTGTTTGCCCATTTCAATAATGCGCTGAATATGTCTGTCCTGTTCGACCATCTCTTTAACGGCGGCACTATCGAACACAACAGGCAGTGGCAAATAGCGTGGTGCCGTTTGAAAAGCTGATGCAAACAGCTGGATCGTTTCCGCAGAATATGTATTCACATGCGAATGGCTGATTCCGCCTTTCAGCTGAACCACTTCTACCCCTTTTACCTGTTTAGGTTGCATCTTTTGAGCAATTTGATACATCGTGGTGCCCCAGCTCACTCCAACGATATCGCCGTCTTTCACCGTATTTTGAAGATAATCTGCACCAAACCGGCTCAAGTAATCCGTAATCGTTGGATAATCGTCCTTTGGCGAAAATACCACATGAGCCTCGAGCAGATCATATTTTTCTTTCAGCAATAAGGACAGCTCATTTAAATCCTCAAATGGGTCCATCACTGTAATTTGGACGTACCCTTTTTCCTTCGCATACTGAAGCAGACGAGACACCGTTGGCCTCGACAGGTCAAGCTGCTTGGCGATTTCTTGCTGACTGTAATCAGATAAGTAATAGAGCCTTGCTGCTTCAATACTTAATTGCTGTTTCTCCCGATCCATTCGTACGCCTCCTTTTTTCCTCTATCATAACAAATTGTTCACTTCACCATGCACAAATGTTCATTTAAAGAAAATGGTGTAAGCTGCGTGAAAGGTCTCTTGCTTCTCTAAGGTTTGAATGCCGAATTTCTCCTTATACTGCCCGTTTGTCCCTTCCATATCAGCGATCCCATACCAAGGCTCAATACAAACAAAAGGAGCCATTGTTCCCTTTTCTTGATCATATGGAGACCAAATACCAACAAACGGAAAACCACTGAGATCGACCTCAACGCCGTGACCTGCTTGAGAAGTCAATGATACTTGATCAATATGACTAAAGATCATTGCATCGTTCTGAAAAAGTTCTGGGCGAAGTTGAATCGGCTCAAACTCAACACCTTTCTCCTTCTCTCTCACAAGTGAATTATGAAGTTCATATTGAACTGGATCATGTTCGGTGGAAGGTACCAATGTGAGTGAATAATCAGATGTCTGCTCGCCTTCAACAAGCGGGACATGAAATGCCGGATGCCCGCCAATCGAGAAATACATCGTGCCATCTCCTTCATGAACAATTTCCCAGGAAATCGTTAGTCCATTTTCCGACAGTGCATAACTGATGCGCGCTGTAAATTCATACGGATATTGTGACGTGTGACGGCCATTTGATTGATATTGAAAAATCACCTGATCTTTTGCTTCTTCAAATAGTTCAAAATCAACATCACGCAAAAATCCATGCTGCGAGAGTTGATACGTTTGATCGTCTATCTTGTATTGATCATCCTTCAACCGTCCTACAATCGGAAATAAGACGGGCGACACCCTGCCCCAATAAGCAGGGTCACCAGACCACATATATTGACGTCCACTTTCTTTATGAAGCACCTCTCTCACCTCGGCACCTCTCTCATTGATTTGAACCAATAACAGATCATTTTCAATCGTTTTCATTCAACACATCCCCTTTCCTTCTTCTTTTATTATGACAGGGATTTTCGGTTTGAGTATAAAAATAAGAATCCCTCAAGCCTTAGAATGTTTCTTCATATAAAAAAATTTTAAAAAAGACAGAAATTCGCCAACAAAATGTAATGCTGATTCGTCTAATCTTATATAAAATAAAAGAATCGTTGTTCTTTTGGAGTGACAACAAAAAAGACGCGTTTGACATTGATGGGGGATTCTTTTTCATGAACAGCAAGGAAAACCGTTTACGTTACATATTAGGATTAGATGGGCTGAGAGCTGTTGCCGTATTGGCGGTCATTGCTTATCACTTACATATTGGACCTGCGAGCGGCGGGTTTCTTGGCGTTGATTTGTTTTTTGTGATTTCTGGTTACTTGATTACAACCATCTTGCTGCATAAGCAGGATTTGGGCTATCAAGAGCTTCTGCCTTTTTGGATGGGCCGCATCAGAAGGCTGCTTCCAGCTGCCTACGTCATGATTTTTTTAATCGTCAGCTGGTGCGCCATTGCTGGTTCAAATGCATTAATGTCCATTCGTGGCGATGCCTTATCGTCCTTTTTTTATGTGAGTAACTGGTGGTACATTTTTCATCAGCTCTCTTACTTTGACAGCTTCAATGCTGTATCTCCACTAAAAAATTTATGGTCTTTGGCGATTGAAGAGCAATTTTATCTCATTTGGCCGGTACTGTTGATTGCTGGACTGAAATGGGTGAAAAATAGATCCCATCTTCCTATGATCACCTTTGGTCTGGCACTTGTATCTGCTTTATGGATGGCCATTCTCTATTCACCGGATACTGACCCGAGCAGGATCTATTATGGAACAGACACACGTGCGTTTGCACTCCTCATCGGGTGCAGTCTTGCATTTGTCTGGCCCATGCACAGACTTTCCAGCAGAAAATTACTTCCTATCGGCAGACGTATGTTACAAATAGCCGGATTCGGTTCGATGGTCATTTTCCTCTTATGTGTTTATGCAGTCGACGAATTTGACGGCTTTCTCTACCAAGGCGGTATGCTTTTATTCTGTTTGAATGCAGCGATCTTAATTGCGTGTGTCTGCCATCCTGCCAGTCTTATTGGGAAATGGCTGTCTTTTCAACCACTCGTTTGGCTTGGAAAGCGGTCTTATGGCATCTACTTATGGCATTATCCAATTATCGTGCTGACCACACCAGTCATTGAGATTGGACAGCCTTCCATGGGACGTGTCACATTGCAGCTCATCGCAATTCTACTCATATCAGAGGCTTCCTATCGTTTGATCGAACAGCCGATTCGTAAACTCGGGTTTAGACACTATTTTGCCTCTTGGTCGATTTGGAAAACAGGAATCAAGCAATGGTCTATGTCCAATAAAGTGTTTCTTGGGATTGCGGCAGTCCTTTTGATTTTATTTACCATTGGCATGTCTAGCTCGTCTCATACATCCCCGCATGCGCAAGAAGTCACACAAATTAAGACAGCGCCCCAAAAGGCAGGCGGTCAGACAGAATCAAAAGTGAAGAAAAAGAAAGACAAACATAAGAAAAAAGCAGCGGATCCTAAACAATTTCACCAAGTTCTTGCCATTGGTGATTCCGTCATGTTAGACATTGCTTCAAATTTAGAAAAGGCCTATGAACCCATCACCATTGACGCAAGGGTCGGAAGGCAAATGAACGAAGCCATCCGCATCGCCCCTCAATATGCTTCTTTTAACAAGGCTGATGCCGCTGTTATTATTGAGCTTGGCACAAATGGTTATTTTACAGAGGGGACTTTGACCTCATTCATTCAACATTTCTCGAAGGCACATATTTTTCTTGTGAACACTCGCGTTCCAAGATCTTGGGAAAATGATGTGAATGCAGTCATTGAGCGTGTGGCCAATCAACACCACAATGTGAGCTTAGTCGATTGGCATTCAGCCGCTACCGGACAGCCATCCTATTTTCAGCCAGATGGTGTTCATCTTTCCACAAAAGGCTCTGACACATTGACTGAGCTCATTAAAGCCAGTATCAAGAAAAAAGGAGATGTGTCCTCGGCATCATAAGAAGACTAGCATCCTGTGAAGAGAGATTCAAAAAAGACATGCTTTCCTATGATTGGAGGCATGTCTTTTTTTGTGATGGATGAGCACGGAGCTGCATTATGTTTTACTTTTAAAAGACCAAACGATGACAGGGATGAGAATTAACGATAAAATTCCTCCGCTTAAAGATAATGTAGCATAACTCGTATTCGCCATGACCATTCCTGAAAGGGCACCGCCAGAAGCACCTGCTAACGCAACAAAAACATCGAGTGTTCCTTGGGTTTTTGCCCGGTTTGATGGTTCTGTAGAATCCACTATTTGAGCAGTACCACTAATTAAACCAAAGTTCCATCCCAATCCAAGTAAAGACAAAGCAATGATTAATAGAATCATTGAATCACTTGGTGCGAATGCTGCTAATAAACCAGCAAGTAACAATGTGATGCCCGACGCTATGCTCATAGCTGTTCGTCCTAGTTTATCTACAAGTACACCCGTGATAGGTGAAGGAAGATACATGGCTCCTATATGAAAACCAATCACAATGCCCACTTCGGCTAATCCATGACCATGATGCTGCATATGCACCGGTGTCATGGTCATGAGTGCCACCATGACAATTTGAGTTAAGATCATCACTGTGGCCCCTACTGTAAGCCCTTTTTTATCTGTTTTTTTATCAGCAGCATCTGGTTTATTTCCATGCCCATGTTCTGCTTTGTAAGTTGCTATTCTTCGGGCAATGTCTAATGGATCAGGACGCAGCAGAATAAAAAGGACAAGACCAGCTACAATAAATGCTACTGCTGATAAAATAAAAGGACCGGCAAGTGCTGGAACACCAATGGACACTGCAAATTTACCCATCACTTCAACTAAATTCGGACCTGCTACTGCTCCAAATGTTGTCATGACCATTGTTGTACTAATTGCAGTTGCACGCTGTTTAGAATTCGCTAAGTCCGTCCCAGCATAACGCGCTTGTAAGTTCGTGGATGTTCCTGCTCCGTAAATGAAGAGCGATGCAAATAATAAAATGACACTATTCATCATAGCTGCCAGCACAACGCCAATTGCTCCGAGCCCTCCAACAACAAAACCTGTCGATAAACCGATGCGTCGTCCATAACGTTGTGAAAGCTTTCCTACAATGAAAGCTGACCCAGCTGACCCCAAAGTAAATAAAGCGATTGGGACTCCTGCATAGGCTTCAGTTCCAAGCATTTGTTGTGCTAAAATGGCACCTACCGTAATTCCTGCAGCTATTCCAGCCCCTCCAAATATTTGCGATAGACTGACAACAAACAATACTCGTTTATATAAATTTTTCAATTTTTGGGGTGAATCTATATAATTCTTCACTACATCTTTTTCTGTATCTAACACTTGTAAACACCCACTTGAGATTTATTTGCCCAATGTAACCATTATATCAGTTCCGACTACAATCCTTGATTTAAATCTCTTCCACCTCTCGGCCATTTCATGGAGAGCAAGCGGTTGTTTTCGGATCATAGACACCTTGTTTTGAAATGGATCATGAATAAAGCGCCCACATGACTGACCTGTTCTTTTGAACTGATGCGTATCTTTTGTCGTTTTCTTTTATGCCGTTAAAAGGCTGGCTCTCAATGCTAATGGGTGCTTTTCCTTCGTTTTTTGATCCACCAACGCAAAATCACCATTCTCATACGCTAATGAAAATAATTCTTCGATATGAAAAACACCTGCCTGAAACTGCTTGCTCAATACATGCAGTGCCACAGCACTGGCGACTTGAGCCGTTGCTTGAGACTCATCGCGACCTTTTATTCCAAGCGCTGCTCGATGAATTTCGTTACCCTTCATTCCTACCGCTTCCACTTTCACTGCATATTGATCTGTACCCATTTGAGCAGATTGAATCAGTGAAATGGCACGTTCCTTGATTTTCGGCATCGTGAGAAGGGACGTCATTCCGAGTTTCCTTGTGAGAGCAAATGCACGTGTCGCTACACCAGAATCAAAACAGAGCCTTGTTGTCACAGACGGCACATGGAGCGTCGAAGGCAATGTTTGCTGGTCAGAGAAAGGGAACTGATAGGCTTGCCGCTTTCCAAGCGTTTTGCCAAAATCAATGCGTTTCCCTCCAGTAAAACTTTTGACTTTCTTTCGCTGATGATTCTTCGTCAGCTCATAATCCGTATGCACATGATCAAGCGTCCATTCAATAGCTGCTTTTCCATGCTGGTCACCTAGCCCAAGCATGATACTAATATCAATTTGCTCCACAGAGGTCAGAATAGATGCCGCCTTCGCTGCAAGCAAATTGGTGAGACCAGGTGCAAGACCTACGCTCAGCACAGCCGTTGCGTTCAATTGCTGTTGATGGACCTTTGCTAGCTTCTCAATATAGGCTCCTTTTGCCGAAATATCGAGATAATCAATACCTGACCGTAAGCATGTTTCAGCAAATGACGTGTCATCTTGATCCAGACACATGATCACGAGTTTCGTTTCATCCATCCAGTCCGTATCCACTTGTTGTCTTACGTCTATCTGAAATGGACGTACACGCCCATTCGTTTGGCGTGCAAATTGTTCAGCCTTCTCATAACTTCGGCCAGCCGCAAAGACTTGCCCAGGATATACGTCACTTAATTGAAGACATATTTGCTGCCCCACATGTCCATAACCGCCTATCACCATCACTTTTGACCTCATTTTCCAACCGCCTTTCTATCGCCTCTTTTACAAACAATCCCTTTGATCATGCCCGCTTGAAAATAAGGTCTGATGTCTTGAAATCCCGCTTCGGTTAATTGTGCTGTCATCTTTTCTTCAGACACGGGATATGTGGTGACACCCAGCCTTTCTCGGAAGGACGTAAACACTTCCTTTCCCAAGCCTTGACGCTTCATGAATAGAGAAAGCATATGAAGCTCCTGCTGAAATGTCGGCGTTTCCGGGTCTCCTTGAATAAACGCCAACACGAGAGGAGCACCTGGTTGAAGCCGGCGGGCGATCTCCTGTAAAAAGGTCAGCTGATCTTTTACAAAATGAATGACAAGCAAACTTACTGCTGCATCGTACGACTTTTCAACCGGCACTTTGTCTAAGGACATCTCATACCATGTGACGCGATCTTGCATATGAAGCTTTTCCACTCTGCGCTTGGCCATATCAAGCATGGTTGGAGATGGATCAACCCCTGTGATATGCCAGTCTTTATTTCTTTGAAGCATGTTGATGATCTCTTCGCCCCCACCTGCTCCGACTGTTAACATGCGAGAAGCCGCTCCCATTAATTCGATTTCTACTCTATCCACTGTCAGCTCATGCAAAAGATGATAGCCCGGTACTTTATGTGCAATTGTCGCTGCATAGGATTCAGCAACAGGATCATGCCAATGTTGATTTACACTCATATGTCTTCTCCTCCAGTTTCCGCTTTGCTTCGTTTCCTTTACACTAACGGTATGTTATCTTCATTGTAAGAAGATAGATGAGAAAAAACGATCCCTAAAAGTGGGGATATTGAGGAGGAGATCAAATGAACAATCCAGCCGCTCATTTTCAGCAGCTGAGAAAAAGCATTCGAGATGAACTTGCTGCTATCTGTGATTTTGATGCTGCCTGTATCACAACCATTGATCCAGCTACTCTCCTCTCGACGGGTTCTTTTACAGATGAACCGATTGAAGCCATACATAACGAGCTGTTTCAAAATGAATATTTAAAAAAAGATGTTCACCAGCATGAGGATCTAGCGAAAGGTCCTGTCCACGCTGCCAGTCTCGTCCAAAGTGGAGAATACATCAATAGTGGTCGATACCAGCACATTTTGTTACCTAACGGATGGGCAGATGAATTGCGGGCAGCCCTTGTGATTCAAGGTGAATGCTGGGGAATCGCCAGCCTTTATCGGAAAAAGGAGAAGGAACCTTTTCATGAACAAGATATACAAGCGGTTAGTCGCCAAACACCAGCACTCGCAGCCAAGCTGAGAGATGAACTTTTTAAAAGAAGAGAAACGGAAGAAGATGAAACGGCGGAACACCAAGGCTTCCTCATTCTTTCACACGATTACCATCTTCTTTATGGAAATGAAACTGGACTTCATTGGCTTCACACCTTCCAGACCTTTGAGCAAATTCATGACGGTGCCATCATGCCCCGTCCGTTTAGAGCATTAGGTGCTAAGCTTTTATACGGCGGCGGTGACCAAACAGCGGTCAGCATCACCAGAATGCCGACAGGGCGTTTTCTCTCTCTTCAAGCATTTCGTTTAGCACAGGCAGCCGGGGAGGAAGAGGCTGTCATGATTCATATTAAGCGAGCTCAAACAAGTGAAATCCTTCCTTATATAGCGAAAACATATCGGCTGACAGAAAGAGAAATGAACGTCCTTGACTGTTTAATAAAAGGACAATCCACAAAAGAAATTGCCAGTACGTTATTTATCTCGCCTCATACGGTGCATGATCATGTAAAGGCGATGCTCGAAAAAACAAATTTGAACAGCAGACGTATGCTTGTTTACTTTTTCTCACACATATAAAAAAGCGGCTACCTCATTGGTAGACCGCTCTTTCTTTATTTTCCGATGACTCGCTCATGCAGGACATGTGCGACTCCTGCTTCGTTATTGGATTTTGTCACAACATCCGCAACTGCTTTGACATCTTCAATGGCATTTCCCATCGCAACGCCACAGCCCGCAAATTCTAGCATCGACACGTCGTTCCCATTGTCACCAATCGCCATCACTTCTTCACGAGAAATCCCCAGTTCATGCGCTAGAAGCTTCACAGCATTCCCTTTGCTCACATCAGGATGAAGAATTTCTAGGAAGAAATCTGTGCTTTTTACCATCATGTACTGATCCTTCACTTCAGATGGAATGGCTTGTATCGTCTTTTCCAAACGTTCCGGCTGATCAATATACATCATCTTCGGAAGTCTCATGGATGGGTCTGCCTCTTCGACAGGTAAATACTTAAGCGGCAATTTCGTTAAATACGATTCAAGTACCGTGTATTCACTAATATCCCGATTTGGTGTGTATAGATGAGCCGAATCGAAATAATGCATAGGTGTATCCAGCTGACGGCTCAGTTCATATAAAGAAGTCAAATCATCATAGGATAAAGTTAATTCTGATACGACTTCATTTGTATGGCTGTTTTGTACAAGCGCTCCGTTATAGGCGATGACATAATCCCCCTCTTGATCAAGCTGCAGCTCTTTTAAATAGCGGTGCACCCCGCCAATCGGCCGGCCTGTACATAAAACAATTTTAACGCCTTCTGCCTTCGCCTGTTGAATGGCTTCAAACACCTCATCCGGCACCATATGCTGATCATTTAATAACGTACCATCCATATCAATTGCGACTAATTTATACATTCACTGCTCCCCTTTTCTCAGCAAAACGTGCTGTCACTATTTTGAGTGATCATCTACATGATCACATGCTATTCATCATACTATGTACCTATTTTAGCCTATCGTTTTTTTCTCACGCTGTCTACTTGTTCCTATCTGTAACAAAAAATCACTTCATCCTCATCTATTATAACCTATTCTATAGAATCCGCTGTGAATAGAACAGACCTGTCATTTTAACAGTATGAAAAGGAACAAATGTTCATCGGAGAATATTTTGAAACTAGCAAATCTAATTGTATGATGGATAGCAAAGAAAGGAGGTGCAGGGAATGATTACATTTACGAGAGGAAAATTGTCAAAAATGTCTGGTGTACATATTGAAACCATTCGTTTTTATGAAAATGAGGGTGTGCTCCCCGAGCCTAAGAGAGCACATAACGGCTATCGTTTATATGATAAAAAATATGTACTCATGCTATCCTTTATCACTGAAGCAAGAAAGCTAGATTTCTCACTCAAAGAAATTCGAGAAATTATCACGTCACTATTCGAGAAACAGTCGAAAACAGAAGCGGAACAGCTGCTCGAACAAAAAGTAGAAGATATTCAAAAATCCATTCAAGAGTTAAAAAAGAGGAAGGCGGCCATTCAACTGTTAACGAAACAAACATTAGCTAACATTAGTTAATTGTAGAGACTGCCAAAGATGTGCCGGTATTTTTTACTGGCACCCCTCTGCGCCTAGCTGTTAAGTACACGTTGTATGAAAACATCAGGTATACTAGAGACAGCTTGACGTGACATCAATCGTATGAAAGGGGTTATGAATAGAATGAGAATAGCAACCATTGGAACAGGTGTGATTGTGGAAGGTTTCCTCCAGGCAATTGAACAGCTTGAAGGTGCTTCTTGCCACGCTGTCTATTCAAGAAAGGAAACGACGGCAAAGAAACTCGCAGATCAATTTGGGGTGCAAACGACTTATACGGATTTAACCACTATGTTAGAAGATCCCCATATAGAAGCGGTATATATCGCATCACCCAATCGTTTACATAGCGAGCATGCCACGGCTGCATTGAAACACGGAAAACATGTGATTTGCGAAAAGCCTTTTACCTCTAATGTGAAAGAACTAGAAGCCTTAATCGCTCTCGCAAAGGAAAAGCAGCTCTTCCTATTTGAAGCCATTACGACCGTTCATATGCCCAACTATCATTTAATCAAAAAACACCTTCATCAATTAGGCAGAATCAAACTCGTTCAATGCAACTATAGTCAATATTCAAGTAAATATAATCAGCTGCTCGCCGGGGAAACACCGAATGTCTTTAACCCAGAGTTTTCTGGCGGTGCCCTCATGGATATTAACATTTACAATGTTCATTTCATTATGAATCTATTTGGTTCACCGAAAGACGTTCGTTACCAGGCCAACCGCCATCCAAACGGCATCGACACATCTGGTGTTTTAACTTTTACTTACAATGATTTCATCGCCACAAGTGTTGGCAGCAAAGATACAAGCAGTATGAATTTCGCTTTGATTCAAGGGGAAAAAGGGTTCCTGCATGTGAAAAATGGTGCGAATGGCTGTGAGGAAGTGTTGCTGCATATAGGAGAACAAGTCACTTCACTCAATGCACAAACCAATTCAAACCGCCTGTTTTATGAAGCAGAAGCATTTCAGCATATCATTGAAACAGGAAATGTCGAAAAGTGTTATGAATGGCTTGATGACAGCCTTTCTGTTATGAAGGTTCTTGAAACCGCTAGGAAAGACGCCGGTATTGTTTTCCCAGCGGATCATGCTTAAATAAAAAAACCGCCTTCTGATGAAAAGGCGGTTTTTTGACATTAGATACTCTTTGAATATGCCACCAGACGCTGAGACATATGATTCACTTCATCAACTGAAGCGTTCACTTGCTCTGTTAAAGCAGCCTGTGTTTGCGTAAGAGCTGTCATATTGGAGATATTTTCAAGAATTTGATCGATTTGTGTTTTCATTTCAGTTAAACTAGATTCGATATTTTCTGTCGCATTGGCACTATGAAGCGCTAGCTTACGTACTTCATCGGCAACGACTGAGAAACCGCGGCCCTGCTCGCCTGCTCTTGCTGCTTCAATTGCGGCATTCAAACCAAGCAGATTCGTTTGGTTTGCCACTTCTTTGATCAAGTCTGAAATGTTCTTCGTCTCATCTGCACTGTTTTTCGCCAGATTAGCAGCAGACGTTGACTGCTCTTGGGCGACAGCAAGCTCTTGTGCTTGGTTTGTTACAGAACTGATGCCAGATACCATCTCACTAATAGAACTTGAAAGCTGCTCTACTTGGGAAGCCATTTCATGGGCTGTTTTTTCTTTATTTTTTTCTAACGTAATATCACGAATCGTTCCTGCGACACGTAAAGGGACACCCTTCTCATCACGAATGGTTTCACCGCCCGCATGATACCAGCGGTACTCGCCATTTTTACTCTGCAATCTATAATCAATGTCAAATGGTGTACGGCCAGAATGATCATTTAAGTGATCCGCAAAGGCTTGGAGAGCCGATTCTTTATCTTCAGGATGCAAACGATCACTCCAGCTGCTCAACACGTTCGGGAAATCCTTTTCATCTATAAAACCAAGCGTTTTTCTAAACTGCGGAGACCACCAGAATTCATTGTTTGGATTGACAGGATCGCCAGCCTCTACAACCATATCCCAAGGAGCTTCCACAAGCGCACGGTTGATCAAGTCATATCTTGTCACGAATGCTTGCAGCTCTTCTTCTTTCAATTTCTGATCATGAATATCAAAAAGAGCCCCTGCCACACGAAGAGGTACCCCATTTCGATCTCGAATCGTCGTTCCAGTTGCTTTGAACCAGCGATATTCGCCATTTTTCAACTTCAGACGATATTCGATATCATACGGTGTACGGCCAGAATGATCCAATAAATGCGTAGAGAATGCATTCAAGGTGTATTCCTGCTCATCTGGATGAATTCGAGATGCCCAGCTGTCTAAGACATTCGGAAAATCGTTTTCATTTTGAAAACCTAGCATTTTGCGGAAATCATCTGTCCATGTGAATTCGTTTTTTGGATTCACAGGATCTCCTGCTACAACCGTCATATCCCATAGACCCACTTGAATCGCTTTTGTCACTAAATTCATACGCATATGAATATCTTCTTGCACTTCTTGCATCTTTTGCAACGCTTCATTTATTTGAGCCACTGCTTCTATTGTTTGACTAGAAGAGAATGCAGCAGTATCAATTCTGGCTGAAAAATCTCCCTTCTCAATTCGTTCAACTAATTGACTGCTTTCACTAAGAAGGGCTTCCGACGATGAATCACTTGCTTTTCTCATAAACATCTTCAATAACTCCTTTCATTCTTTCATACATTTTTGAAATATTTTACAGTTATAAACAATTCTTTATTAGGACTTTAGTAATACAAAAGATATATCGACAAAAACTGAATATTGTTTATGTCAGAATGAAGGCAAATGTTCATTTTTTCACGAAGTTTTAGATTTTGGGGATGGGTCATGGAAAAGATTTATGGAAGAAAACGGCTCATTTGATAGAATCAACCGCCTATTTTGTCTGAAAAATCTCTTTTTTTATATTGACACTGACCGCTCGAAAAAAGAAAATGGAACATAAGCATTTTAAAAAAGGAGAACGTCATGAGCGCGAATCAGGAACAACACGAATTAAAAAAGCTTTTATCGCCGCGTCATATTCGCATGATTGCGATGGGCGGGGTCATTGGTACAGGAATCTTTAAAGGAAGTGCCGATACAATCGGCTTAGCAGGTCCTGGAGTTATCTTTTCCTATGTATTTGCTGGATTGCTTCTTCTCATTGTCATGGCGGCTTTAGCTGAAATGGCCATCGTCTACCCGGGGAATAACCTTCGCGACCTCATACAGATTGCGCTTGGTCAACGTTTTTCATTTGTTGTCGGATGGGTTTACTGTTTTATGTGGCTCACTGTATGTGTCATTGAAATCATTGCAGCGGGGAGTTTACTTCAATATTGGATGCCAAACGTACCTTTATGGTCTTTATGTTTACTTTGCTCGCTCTTAGTCATCGGAATTAATTTAAATAATGTAAAATACTTTGGTGAAATTGAGTTTTGGTTCGCTGGAATGAAGATTTTCGTTATTATTGTGTTTATTCTTCTCGGTGCTGCATTATTATTTGGAATCATTCCGAGCGAACAAAGCACGCCTGTTCTCACCAATTACCAAAACTTTGTCCCGAACGGATGGGGTGCTGTCTTTGCCTCATTATTAGTGGTGATCTTCTCGTATGGAGGCTCTGAATTGATCGGGCTGACCATTACAGAAACAAAGGATGCAGAAAAGGTATTACCTGGTGTTGTCAAAAGTATGATGTGGCGCATCATCTTGTTTTACACACTGCCGATTTTGATTATTTGTGGACTCATTCCTTGGAATCAAATTGATCCGAATAACAGTCCTTTTGTCCAAGTCTTTTCAGCAGCTGGCATGCAAGGTGCCTCTCACTTCATTAATTTCGTCTTAATTACAGCCGTTCTATCTGCCGCCAACTCTGGTATTTACGGCACGACGAGAATGATTCATTCTCTATCTAAATCAGACGGCGGTCCAAAAAAGCTGGCACAGGTCAACAAAAGAGGTGTACCTATTTTAAGTTTATGGGTGACCGTTCTATTTCTTTTAATCGGAACATTCTTTGCTTACTTGTACCCAGATCAAATTTTCAGCTATATGCTGGCTATCCCTGGTTTTGCGGTTTCTCTTATTTGGATCAGCATCTGTCTGGCTCATTTGAAACTGCGTCCAAGATATCCGCAGGAGCCGTATTTCAAAGTTTGGTTATTCCCGTATTTCACTTTATTTGCTGGTCTTGTACTCAGTGTCAGTTTTGTTATGTTCCTATTCAGACCAGAGAACTTACCTAGCTCGATTATCAGTATCGGTTTCTTAGCAGCCGCCATCATTGCTTCATTCTTAATGAAAAAGAAAGCTTAGAAACGCAAGCAAAAACCCGCCTCAGTGGCGGGTATCAGATTGTTGACAAAGGGCTAAAATGAACTTGATTTTAGCCCTTTGTCTTCTTTTCAGCGTGATAGAAAACCTTTGCAGTCTAGGAAGGACGAGTACTGGCGCGGAGCGAATTTGACATTCGTGAGCACCAGCACGCAGGACTGACAAAGAATGCGAGGGTTTGTCTACACGCTGAAACCCGCCTCAGTGGCGGGTTTTTTCATGAGCAGCTGCTGTGACTTCGAAATCGACAGACGCTTTTGGGATGCCGTTGATGATGATGGTTAATGTATGAATGCCCTCATAGTGCTTTCTCGTTGTCATATTTTGAAACGACTGTGATCGGACAAATTCTCTATGCAGGGCCGATCCTGTATCAAATTCTGTGATTTTAAATACCTTTTGATTGCGTGTACCACGAGCTTTCACGTAATCAATGGCATACTCTACGCGCAGCTTTAATGGCTTATCTGCCTGAAGAATAAAATGAAACGTCAGCTTCTCTCCAATACGAACGGGGTCTTGCGTCACCTTCAAATCCGTTACTTGGATAGACGGATCATCTCCATAGCCAAATAAAGCCATGATATCTGGATCGCCTTTTTTCAATAACGTACGAGATGCATGTTTGACAATCCAGTTTGTATGTTCATTGGTTCCATACCAGCTTTTGACCATTTGCTTCATGAGGTCTGGCTGAATTGCAGAAATATCATTTAAATGATTCGCTACACTTTTTTGCACATACTTGGCCGAATCTGACTTCAAATTTTCTAGAATGGGCAGCGTGACAGAAGGGTCCTTTTTCAGCGCAGGGACGGATAATCCCCACGGCAAACGAGGCCTGCACCCTTCACTAGCGAGACGGCGAATATGTTCATTTTGATCCTGTGACCACACAAGCATCTGCGCCAGCATTTTCTCTTGATCTTGAATGAGAAAAGGTCGAACGGCAAATTCAGCAGTGGAAAACGGTGTAAAGAATTCAAGTGCTTTGATCGAGATATCCCAATGGTCAACACCATATGTCTCGACGTAGTCTGGAAATACGAGCGCACTGAGCCCTGTAAAATGCGGTGCTGTCTGACGCAGTACATCGATTGCCTTCTCATAATCTTCAGGCAGACAGGCGTGCATCGATTCAGTCACTCTTCTCATTCGTCCTTTTAACTCCAGCTGCTCCCAATCCTCTTGAAACACGAGCTGCTGAAAGTGATCAGCATCAAATACAGTTGACGCTTGCGCCAGTTTTTCTGCTAAATGTTGAATAAATGGTTCATTATATACATGTTTTAAAGGTTCGATCGTGTCCGCCTCCCATAGCTCAATATCATTATTTTATCCTAAATTGTCAAAAGCGGCATAACAACAAACCAAAAACAGCCCAATCCCGAAGAATTGAGCTGTTGTCCCGTTATATAAACATATTTATGATCATAATAAATGCAATGGCGCTAACGGAAATGATGGTCTCCATAGCCGTCCAAGTCAAGAACGTCTCTTTAATGGTCATACCAAAATACTCTTTGATCAGCCAAAAACCAGAGTCATTGACATGAGACAAAATCAGTGAACCCGCTCCTGTTGCTAAAACAAGCAACTCTCTGCTCACATCCGGCATGGATGCAGCAATTGGGGCTACAATTCCGGCCGCTGTCATCATGGATACTGTAGCTGATCCTGTTGCCACACGAATAACCGCAGCAATCAGCCAGCTAAGTAAAATCGGTGAGATTGGGGAGTGTTTGGCTAAATCAGCAATATAATCCCCAACGCCTGAATCGATCAGTACATTATTGAACGCTCCGCCTGCACCAATCACAAGCAGAATGGAAGCGATCGGTCCCAAACAATCGTTACTGAATGACAGCACTCGGTCACGGCTCATCCCTTGTATAAAGCCAAGACTAAAGAAAGAATACACTGTCGCAATCAATAAAGCTGTTATGGGATCTCCAATGTACTTGAACATCTGATACCACATACTATCCTCTGGCAAAATAATATCCGCCAACGTGGCAAGCAGCATAAGAATGACCGGCACCAAAATGGTAAACATCGTATTCGCAAAACCAGGAAGCTTCCGATCAGCATGTCGTTCCGTGAATTGCTTTCTGAGCAGCTCTGGAACTGGTTTATGTATCCATTTTCCAATCCACTTACCGTACAGCGGTCCAGCGATAATAGCTGTTGGCAAACCGACGATGATTGAAAAGAAAATCGTTTTTCCCACGTTGGCATGATAGATGCCTACTGCTGCCATTGCAGCTGGATGAGGCGGGACTAGCCCATGCACAACAGACAAGCCTGCGATTAATGAAATCCCAATCGTCACGAGCGAAATGCCCGTTTCAATCGCAATGGTAAAGAGTAAGGGAATGAGAAGAACGAATCCGACCTGGAAAAAGACAGGTATCCCCACGATAAAGGCTACAAACATCATCGCCCAATGCACATTTTTCGTCCCAAAACGACTGATGAGTGTTTGAGCTATCCGCTCAGCGCCCCCTGACTCAGCCATCATTTTCCCAAGCATGGTCCCAAGTGCTAGTACAATCGCCAGTAACGATAACGTGTTCCCTAATCCCGTTTTAATCGATTGAATGATTTCCTGTAAATCCATTCCTGTAGCAAAGCCTACTAGCATAGAGGTAATGATCAAACTCACAAACGGATTCAACTTAGCGACTGTAATGAGAATGAGTAAAAGGACAATCGCCGCAATCACAATGAATAAAAGCATGTTCTCCCACCTTTTCCCTGATGTTTAACGATTTTGTTTTAATTGCAACGCACTAATGACATCAAATTCATCCTTCAGTTTGTCATAGAGACGCTCATATAAATAAAACAGCTCTATGTATGTTTCGTTGTTCTTCATATTTGGTTCATGGCGGGCAGAAATACGGATCCATTCCTGTACCTCTTCTATCTCTTCCATATGACCTAAACTATGAAGTGCAAGGACAGCCGCCCCAAGTGCGGAAGCCTCGTAGCTCTCTGGAACAAGCACTTCTCTGCCCATTGTATCCGCCAAAATCTGCCGCCATAGCGGGGATCTCGCAAATCCACCAGAAGCCCTGACATCCTTCGCTGGACCTGTTAAATCTCTTAGTGCCACACCGATCGAGAAAACACTCATAATGACGCCTTCTAACACGGCTCTAATAAAGTGCTCGAGCTTATGCTGAAGACCGATCCCGAAGAACGTGCCTCTTGCGTTTGGATTCCAATAAGGTGCTCGCTCACCTGTTAAAAATGGTAGAAACAGCAGTCCTTCTGAGCCAGCTGGAACCTTTTCTGCAATATCAATCATTAGATCGTAAGGGTCTACACCTAGACGCTTTGCTACCTCCACCTCGGAAGACCCAAATTCATCCTTGAGCCATCTCAGCATAATTCCGCCGTTATTGGTCGGTCCTCCGACGACCCAATGCTTGTCCGTCAATGCATAGCAAAATGTTCTTGATTGCTCATCTGTAATTGGCTGATCTACGACTGTACGTACTGCACCACTTGTCCCAATCGTGACTGCTACCTCACCTTTGCCAATCGCACCAACACCAAGATTCGCTAGTACACCGTCATTTGCACCCACAACAAATGGTGTATCTTCTTCAATGCCCATTCGCAGCGCAATTTCTGGCTGAAGCCCACGTAGCTGATGCGTCGTTGGAACAAGTTCAGACAGCTGATTCACCTGAATTCCTGCAATACGTAGTGCCTCCTCGTCCCATTGAAGCGTTTCCAATCGGAACAGTCCTGTTGCTGATGCGATTGAATAATCGACCACATACTGACCGAAGAAATGATAAAGAACATACTCTTTGATGGAAATGAATTTTGCTGCCTGATTGAAGACGTCAGGTGTCATTTCCTTGATCCATCGTATTTTTGAAAGCGGTGACATTGGATGGATCGGTGTTCCGGTTCTTTTATAAATTTGAAAGCCATCTAAGTCCGTTATGATTCGTTTCGCTTGTTCTGCACTTCTGTTATCAGCCCAAATGATACTGTTTGTTAATGCTTTTCCATTCTCATCCATGACGATTAAGGAATGCATCGCCGTACTAATTCCCACACCTATGAGGTTTTTTGCATCAAATGTTGCTTTCGTCAATGCGCCTCTTACACTCGCAATCACAGCATCTAAAATATGTTCAGGGTTCTGCTCAACCCATGCTGGCTGGGGGTGAATGAGGTCATAAGGAACAGAATGCTTTGATATGACTTTCCCCTGTGGTCCAAATAGAACCGCCTTTGTACTTGTTGTTCCAATATCCAAACCAATTACCGCCTGGTTTCCCTTCATCTGTATCACGCCCAATCATTGATTTGAAATAAAGTGTCGTGGTGCCGGTGTACCTGATAAATCCCATTATAGGAATATTTTTTTCGACATTCAACGATCAAAAAGAAAATAATTTTCACTAAAAACCTCAGAATCGTTACCACAACAGCATTTTTCACTAATAGAAAAATTTATTTTTGAAACCATTACACTCTTTTTTGAGAAATGGTTTCTCTCATTTGCTTTAAGTTTGTTAATGTTTCCTGCTGCCTTAAATGTGCAAGCGCAAAATATAGCACATCAATCACAGTAAGCTGGGCAAGCCTAGCAGACATCGCTTCCGTTCGGAAAGCCGTTTCTTGCGTTGATGTATACAGCGTGACATCTGCAAGCTGACTCAATGGAGAACGCTGATAGCTTGTAATGCCAATGGTTTTCGCTCCTTTTTCCTTGGCTGTTTTCATCGCATCCAGTAAATCCTTATTTCGACCAGAATGAGATATACCAAGCACTGTGCTCTTTTGATCAAGCAGACCTGCCGACATCGCTTGAAAGTGAGAATCTGTATGAACAATACAGTTGATGCCTGTCCTCATAAATTTGTGAAAAGCATCTGTGGCGATGAGGCCAGACCCACCGCTGCCATAAAACTCTAAGCGCTCTGCTTCATGGATTAATTGTACGGCTTTTTCTACATCTTCTGGATTCAACAATTGAAAACTATCCTTTAATGCAGTGATGTTTGCCTGAAATACCTTTTGCATAAAAACGGCAGTATCATCGTCAAGACTCATCTCTTCATCTACATAATCAGGCTTCGTTTGGTCTATTTCCTGGGCAATAGCAATCTTCAAATCTTGATACCCCTCAAATCCAAGCCTTTTACAAAGACGAAAAATCGTTGCCTCTGAGCTCGCTGTCTTTTTGGCAAGCTCGACAATCGACAAATGGATGATGTCGCGGGGCTCACTCGTAATGTGCTCAGCAATTGCTTTCAGTTTTGGCGGCAATCCTCTGCTTGCTGCCCTTATCTTATCCATACTACTTAAACTGATAAAAGCCAATTGACTTCACTCCTTCTCTATTCATGTGAGCGCATACATTTCCTCATGTTCCCATCTTATAAAAAAGAAGCCTGTTTGCACAGACTTCTTTTTTAAGAATTCAAGACTTTGATCATTAAATCAAAAAACCCTTCAGCATCTACATCCATACACATTTGAAGATTGCGATCTTTTCCCCATTGATGCTGAAAATCACATATCATTTGACCATCGCAGAACTCACTCTTCGTCTCCACTTCTACATGAAAAGCCTGTGTATTCACAAGTTGTTTATCAATTGCAAGACTTACAGCAAGCGGATCATGCATAGCACATGCCCACACCCCATTCCGCTCAAAATAGCGCTGGCGGTAAATGCTTGTGCTCTCTCTGATATAACTGGCTAACGTTTCATTTTGAATGGCATCAATTCTCTCATCCGTTAACAAGACCTGTCTCGTGACATCCAGCCCTACTTGAGTCAATGAAGGGAAACCAGCCTCCAGCACCAATTTCGCCGCTTCTGGATCTGCATATGTATTAAATTCCGCAACCGGTGTGACATTCCCCTGTCCCTGCACGACACCCCCCATAAAAATGACTTCTTTCACGTGATGAATCAGCTCAGGGCATTTTTTTACCGCAAGGGCTAAATTCGTTAACGGTCCTGTCAACACGAGCGTAACCTGCTTCGAATACTTCAGCACTTGGTCAATGATAAAATCAGGCGCAAAACCTTCATCTGCGGTCTTCTTAGGCTCGACATCTTTTAAAGCGCCGCCAATTCCATCCTCCCCATGCACCCGATGTTCATAATGAGGGACTCTCAAAAGAGGCGTTACTGCACCTTTGATGACAGGGATTTCCTCTGCCTCAACCAACTCAAGCACTTTACACGTATTCAACGTCGCCGCTTCAACAGACACATTCCCGCACACCGTTGTGATCCCCAACATATCAAACCGCTTACTTTTCACTGCAAGCAAAATACCAATCGCATCATCAATTCCAGTGTCTACATCCAAGATCAATTTCTTTTTATTTGCCATGTTTGAAAGCTCTCCCTTGTTTGTAAGTGTTGTTAGGGGAATGATAGCATATTTTGAAATTGATTTAGGGAATCAATCGGCTTTGTCGACTTGTTATTTCACTTTTTCTCCAATGTCTTTCAAATATTGTTCGCGTTCTTTTTTAGATAAACTATTTAGATAGTCTTCTTTCACTTGAGGATCAAAATCTTCCCAGTTCTCAAAACGATCTCCTAGTTCTGCTGAATAACTCATTGAACCGATTTCTTTTGTTCTATACTTTAATGAAGCGGAGAACTCGTACTTTTCTGGCTCATCATTTATATATCCTCTAATTACGATGTAGCCCATTGGATCAATAGTTACCCTCTTCTTAAACGTTATGGTCTTAATAAAGTGATGGATGTCTTCTTTGCGTAAACATTCTTCTATTTTAGGCTTCATTTTTTCTGCGAGCTGTTCTGCTTTTTCTTGATCGCTCTTTTCTTTTACCACATCATTTGTTTTACTTTGCTTATTGTGCTGAGTGATTAACGAAGTCACTGAGACAATGATGATAACGACCAAAACAGATACAAGTTTTATTGTGTTTTTCATGTCTACCGTTGCCACCTTCTTAATAATGAACAATAAAAAACAGGTAGGTGATTACCTGTTTTATTATTTTTCTCCAATATCTTTAAGATACTGTTCACGTTCTTTTTCGGAGAGTCTTTTAAGATAGTTTTCCTTTAGTTCAGGTTCATCTTTGAATTTATCCCAGTCTTTAAATCGATAAGATAATTCAGGAGAAAAAGTCATGGTACCTACTTCCTTAGATCGATATTCTAATGATGCAGAGAAATCATACTTTTCTGGGCTACCATTAATATGCCCTCTAATTATTATATAACCCATTGGATTAACGTTTACTCTTTTATCAAACGTAATGGTTTTAATAAAGTTGTGAATATCTATTTTATGTAAACGTTCTTCTACTTTCGGTTTCATTTCTTCTGCGAATTCTTCTGCTTGTTCTAAATCGTTCTTCTCTTTCACTACTTCATCAGAAAAACTCTGATGAATGAACTCTACAATGAACACAGTTATTGAGATGACGGTAACCACAATGATGATAGAAAATTTCAATGTATTTCTCATGAAAAGCAAAAACTCCTTAATATACTTTTAATCAGTCTACCAATGAAATTGACAAAATAAAAACAGGTAGGCTAGTACCTGTTCTACTCTTTTTCTCCAATGTCTTTGAGATATTGTTCTCGTTCTTTTTTGGGGAGACTTTTTAGGAAATTCTCTTTTAATTGTGGTTCATCTTTATATTTTTCCCAATCCCTGAAACGAATTGATAACTCGTATGAATAACTCATTGAACTAATTTCGTTAGTTCTATACTTTAAAGATGCAGAAAAATTGAACTTCTCAGGTTCATCGTTAATGTATCCTTCAACTACAATATAACCCATTGGACTTATGGTAACTTCCTTTTTAAACGTTATATTTTTTATGAAATGATGGATGTCCATTTCATAAAGATCCTCTTCTATTTTTGGCTTCATTTTGTCTGCGAATTCTTCTGCCTTTTGTTGATCACTTTTCTTTTTTTCTTGCACAGTATCCCTTCCTCCTGGATCGCTAGTTTTATTTTGCTTATCATGTTGGTTTAAAAGCACTAACACAGATATGATTATTATTACAATTAGAGCAAATAAAACTTTTAATGTATTTTTCATTAGCACCAATATCCACCTTTTGAAATTTAAAATATATTTTTAACCTTTATGCTCTATAAACCCAGACTATAATAGATATTTAATACATTCTATAATATAATCATTATGATAAATATTACAGGAGTGACATTTTTGTCTAAAAAAATATCAAGAAATACGCTTAGCGACGAAGACTACAATAAGATTTCGGACGAATCCTATAAAATAGATAATTATAGCGATTCAAACATGATAAAAATAAGTAATGGTAACAACATGTACGTCATTGACTATAAAGAAACCGAAAAAGGGCTCAATGCCTTAACTCTTGTTTCTGAAGAGGATTTCACTCGCTCAAATGGCGGAAAAGACCTCACCAAAATCAAAAACGCCGTCATCGCCTACCGTGGCTCAGAACCGATTGGGGCAGGCCAATATAAAGATACCATTAAAAAACATGGAAAAAAAGAGTCAGATGATCTTCTTTCTACCATTTTGACAAAGCTGCCTCCTTTTAGCCAGTCAGAGACGTCAAAGGAAGTCACGACGAAGATGACGACAGGGACAACGACCTATACAAATGAGATTGTGCAAGATTGGTTGATTTCAGATACGAAGTATTTGATTAAAAATATCCCCTTTGAACACGGCGCAGAGAATCAAATGGTGCAGGCGGACCGGTATGCGAAAGAGATCCATAAGAAAATGCCGAATGCGAAGATGTATGTGACAGGGCATTCACTTGGCGGATCAAATGCTTCCTATGTTCTTGTCAAAAATGATTTTATTCAAGGCGGGGTCACCTTTGAGAATCCGAATATTTACCCAAATCTATCGGATGGTCTGCAAGCCAAAGCATTAAAAGGTGATTACCGCAATAGATTAACAGAATATATCAATCTCAATGATGGGCTATCTCTCTTAAATCGTCATACGACAGAAATCGGTCGTGTGAAAGTGATGTATGATGCCGCTTTACCTGAAGGCGTCGATTACACTGAGGACTCCTCAAAGGCCGTCCAATTTATGAAAAATCTCCTCAATCGGGCAATGAGTGTGAATCCTTCACTTGATGCGAATTTATTTCTTGAAGCCCTCGCCGGCAGCCATGGCTTAGACCGGTATTCCTTTTCGTCAGATGGCTCCGTTCAAACCATTGATGATATGTTGAGAAAAAACCCTTCTCTCACTGCCGCCATGTTACATCAATTGAGCCAATCAAATGTCCACCCGCAAAGTGTGGTAGCGATTTTAATCAAGTCGCATGTTCTTATGAACACAGGTCGTAAATTCTCCACATATGCCGAGCACCATATGCAGCAAATCATTCGTAAAATTGAGAAACTCGATGACAAAGTGGAGCAATCGGTGGAACGCGTTCGTTCAAGATACAAACAAATTGTCGGTTTTGGTTCGTATGACCAGCTGACGGCTTCAGATGTGGATGCTGTGATTCGCCACTTAAAAACAGAGGGTCTTGAAAATGAATTCTATTCGGTCAAAAAGTATGATGCAGCGATTGATCATGCGATGGATATGAAAAGGTGGATGGACTCAATATCAGATGATATGAGCCAGCTAGGAAAACAATACCACGATGCAGATACAACCCTTGCCAAGAATATGGGTATTTCTTAAGGAGTACGACAAATGGAATTTTCAAAGAAACAACCAACAGACGCAGATCGTTTTTTGCAGAGAGTGACAGATACGCATACATCTAGCTCCATCTTCTCTCAAGCAAACTTTAACACGGAAGACATGACACCAGCAGAGCTGGCTGCTTTGAAGGCAAAGATCAAAGAAGAACAGAAAACAGCGCTGATCAGAGCCATCCGGCATCAACTTCAAAATGAATTTGCAGAGGATCGCCAAGAAGCCAAAAAAATAGTAGATCTGATTGATGACCTTCTGATTAACGTGTACAAACATCAAAGGAACATCCAAACCCATATGTCAGGTGAAGCCATTGACGCGTTAATAGAGAAAATCGAAAAAAGACTCACATTTTTTGAGCTGAAAGAAGATGTTCAATCCGCCATCGACTCGATCGGCATTTAAATGAACCTGCCATCCGGTGAATCTTTTCCCCGTCTCACTCGTATATACTAAGAGTGATTGATTTGAAAGGAGTTCTGTTTGTGGGATATATGTTGTTATTTTCGGTTGTGATCGGTCTTGTCCTGACCCTTTTGCTCACACCACTCAGGTTAATCGTTAGAAAGAAAGGGACTGAACAACAGGTGCCGCTTATGTGGATTGCGGGACTGGCACTGCTGTTTATCATCGGGATTTTCGGCTTCTACTACATCACCAATTTAGACCGCAACCCATCATCACTGTGGCTCATTGGACTTGTTGTGACAGCAGCAGGTGCCTTTTTATCAGTGGGATTGGAGCGGAAGATCAAGGGCGTTTTATTTCTCATATTATTGCTGCTCGGTGTTTATATGGCAACCGCTTTTCTATTTAATGCAAATGAGAAATTCGACGTGTCTAAAATGGAGCAAAAAGTCGAAATCAAAGCGTTCGATGAGACAGAGACACCTGCGAGTGTACCACCGCAATTTGCTCGCAATAAGATGAAGAAATCGTTCGGACAGGTGCCAAACACGAGTTACTACGAGCTTGGCAGCTTGCAAATTCAGAAGGTCAATGGTGAGTATGTGTATATCGCACCCGTCGAGTTCTCCGATTTCTTTAAATGGATTCGTTCTGGTAGCACACCGGGTTACTTTACATTAAGTGCGACCGACTCATCTGCCAATCCAAAGTTTGTGAAAACCGAGATGGTCTATACGCCTTCTTCCTATTTCAATAAGGAAATTGAGCGGCATATCCGTCTTCAGTACCCAGATTTGATTTTCTATGGAGACACGCAGCTAGAGATCAATGATGATGGCAAGCCTTATTACATCCAAACATTTGGAGATTTCATCTCTGCACGAAACGGGTTTAAAGCTTCAGGTGTGGTTGTTGTGGATGCCAAAACAGGTGAAACGAAGAAATACGCCTTAGACAAAGTACCAGCCTTTATTGATGGCGCTGTGTCACCAGAGGCTGTCAGTCTGCAGAATAGTTACTTCGGCAACTATGTACATGGTTTCTGGAACAGTATGTTTGGAAAATCAGATGTGAAGCTGCCTTCTGATGAGGGGACTGAAGCCAATGTAAGTCCGGTGTTTGATTCAAAAGGGGATATGTATTACTTCACAGATTTCACCAGTCCAAAAGAGGGCGTTGATTCCATGCTCGGGTATGCACTAACAAATGCCCGAACAGGAAAAGCCACGTATTATACGGGTAATCTTGAAGAATCCTACATGGATTCACAGGGAGCTTTGCAAATTATTGAGAAACGATTTATCGAGAAGAAATGGAAGGGCCGCATGCCGATTCTTTATAATTTCTACGGGGAAGCCAGCTGGCTTACACCTGTTCTCGATTCAAACGGGTTCCTGCAAAACTACTTTATTGTTTCGGCAGCCAATCCTGAAATCGCCGCATACGCTTCTACACCAAATGAAGCACTAAGAGCCTATAAAACTGCTCTTCAAAAAGGCGGCGGTACAGTCAATAGTTCATCAAAGCAAGAAAAGAAAGAGTCGACAGGCAAAGTGAAGAGGGTGTATAAGGAAAAGACCGGTGATTATACAACCGTCACCTTCTTACTAGACGATGGGAAAAACTACACCATGTCATCTGAAAAAGAGCCTCTTATTATTTATTTAAAAGAAGGCGATCAAGTCAACATGAAGTACACAGATACAGGTGAGATTTTCCTCCCAGTCGATGAAATCAACATCAAAGGATTATAAAAAAAGACGTTTCTCCTACTGCGGAGAAGCGTCTTTTCTCTCTTTTCTCAACAACTCGACAAGCAATTCCTTATTTTTATTCCCACCTGTCATCGGGGATTCGATATAGGAAAATGTCCGTTTAAAGTCCATTCCCCTCACAGAAATGACAGCCAATTCCCCGCCAATGCTGCCCCGCTGGAGGACATATTTAGATAAAACAGATAGCCCCATTCCATGAATGACAGCTTCTTTTATCGCTTGATTGCTGCTAAACGTCACAAAAGTCCGCGCTTTCAGTCCATTTGATTTCAGGACGTGCTGTAAGTATTCTCCTGTCCCAGATCCTTCTTCTCTTGTGATCCATGTTTCATTTTGTAATTGATCAATGGTGACATCCTTTTTCTTTGCAAACGGATGGTCTAATGGGGCAACGATATACAGTTCATCCTCTAGGAACGTTTCTACAGAGAGTTCTTTGTCATTGGTTTGTCCTTCAATCAGTCCGATGTCGACATGGAACAACCGAACATGTCTAGCGATCGCCTCTGTATTATCAATGACTACCTCAATATCAACATGCGGATAGAGCTGATGAAATTGTGCCAAAATTTGCGGCAGCACATACTCTCCAATGGTAAAACTCGCTCCAATCGTGAGCTTCCCTCGTGCCAGATGATGATGCTCATAAATATCCTGCTTCGCCTGTTCATATAAACGAATGATTTGTTTTGATCGATGGTACAGCATATCTCCAGTTGGCGTCACCGTTAATTGCTTTGGCGAACGATTGAGCAGAACCGTCTGAAATTCCTGCTCCAAGTTCTTAATGTGAAGACTGACACTCGGTTGAGAAATCCGTAGCTTCTGAGCTGCTTTTGTAAAGTTTTTCTCTTCTACCACTGTCACAAATGTCTTCAGTGCATCATAATACATCTGTCCCTCTCCTATCAGAAATCTTAATCCTACATCTTCAATACATATATCTTACTAATTCCTTTCCAACTCGTAAAGAACAGCCTAAACCAATCAATTTAATAAAAATATTTACTAATTTTTTTAAAGACTCTATACTGAAAGGAGATATTTTCTATAGGAGGTGCTGACTTGGCAGCTAAAATAAAGGACATTGCGGAAAAAGCCGGATTATCCATCGCCACCGTGTCTCGCGTACTGAACCAAGATCCCAACCTATCGGTTACGGATCAAACACGTGAGAGAGTATACGCGGCAGCAGAAGCTTTGTCCTATCAAAAAAAGACATTCAAACATTCACTAAAAAAAATTGCCTTTCTCTATTGGATGACCGAAAAAGAAGAGCTTGAAGATATTTATTTCAAATCCATTCGTCTAGGCATTGAGGAACTCACCAATACCAGAAGCTTAAATGTTACCGCTTACAACCCATCTGATGGTCTTCAATCGATTGATCCTTCTACAGAAGGCATCATCGCCATCGGTCGATTTAAAAAAACTGAGCTTGATCAATTATATGCGATCACAAAACATATCGTCTTTATTGATACATCACCAGATGAAGACCGCTTTGATTCTGTGAAACCAAACCTGAAACGAATTGTAGAAAAGATTATCGATTCTTTTATCGAAAAACAGCACACATCCATCGGATTTATTGGCGGGACAGATCTTGATCTCAATACAAATAGGCGGATTCCAGATATTCGTGAAACGACCTTCCGCCAGTACATGACAGCACACAACAAACTGGATAAACAATTGGTCTATATCGGTCACCACTTCTCTGTAGATGAAGGCTATTCATTGATGATGAAGGCGATCGACGAGCTCGGCGATCACCTGCCAACCGCTTTTTGTGTCGCAAGTGATCCTCTTGCGATAGGCTGTTTACAAGCATTAAATGAACGCGGTTTTTCTTTACCAAATCGAGTGAGTGTCTTTAGTATCAACGATATTCACGTCTCTCAATATGTGTCACCACCGCTCACAACTTATCACATCCATACCTCTTTACTTTGCGAAACAGCTGTCGATTTACTTTTAGAAAGACTGGTTGATGGCAGAACATTACCAAAAACCGTGCTGATTGCCTCAGAACCTGTCTTTCGGAAAAGCACGATATAAACAGCTGGAAGGCCTGCCGTATATGGTGGGCTTCTTTTCTCTTTATTTCAGTAAAAAATTTTACTTAATAAATTTAATAAAATGTGTTTACTTTTTTTACTCAAGTTGATATTCTCACATTAAGAAAGCGTTTTCTTATCATCTGTGAAAAAAGAACGAGAGGGGATTACGAATGAAAAAGGGAAAATGGGCGACATTATCGGCAGTCGTTGGTACTGCTGTGCTGCTGCTGTCAGCATGCGGACCAGGAGATGACAATTCAAGCGGTACACAGCCGGCATCTACAGGTACAAAGACCTTGCTAGTGTGGGAGGATGTCAAAAAGTCTGATGGGATTCAAGACGCCGTCAAAGAATTTGAAAAACAAAACGACGTGAAAGTCAAAGTGGTCGAAAAGGCATATGCCGACCAAATTGAAGCGCTTCGTCTTGATGGCGCAGCCGGCACTGGTCCAGATGTCATCACCATGCCTCACGACCAAATTGGATCAGCTGTCACAGAGGGATTGTTACAAGAAATCAAACCAGATGAAAAAGTAATCAATTCCTTCACAGACGAATCGATTCAATCACAAACGATAGATGGCAAGCTGTATGGCCTGCCAAAATCCGTTGAAACCACTGTGCTTTTCTATAACAAAGACCTTGTCAAAAAGGCACCAACGACACTCGATGGCTGGTATGACCTTTCGAAAAAGCTGACAAAGGACGGGAAATACGGTTTTGTTGCGAAGTGGGATGAAATTTATTACGCAGAAAGTGTATTAGGCGGTTCAGGTGGCTATATTTTCAAACAGAAAGACGATGGTTCTTATGACGTCAATGATATTGGTCTTAATAACGATGGTGCCATCGAAGGCGGAAAATACATTCAGACATTCTTTAGCGAAGGACTTTTCCCGAAAGGTATCATTGGTGAGCAAGGAATCAATGTCCTCAATTCCTTATTCACTGAGAAAAAGGCAGCGGCTGTCATTTCTGGTCCATGGTCATTTGGTCCTTATAAAGAAGCGGGTATCGACTATGGCGTGTCCGAGCTACCAACACTCCCTAACGGAAAACATATGAGCTCGTTCTTAGGTGTAAAGAGCTACAACGTCTCCTCTTATTCTAAAAATAAAGAACTTGCCGAGAAATTTGTTGAGTTTATCACGAACGAAAAAAATTCGAAAAAGCGCTTTGAAGTAACAGAGGAAATTCCACCAGTGAAAAAGCTGATGAAAGACCCAGTCATTACTGAAAACGCTAATGCGGATGCTGTTTCAAAGCAAACGAAATATGCCACGCTGACACCGAACAATCCAGAGATGGCAGAGGTGTGGAAGCCGATTGACAGCGCATTAGGGCTGATTGCGACTGGCCGTACCGATGTGAAAAAGGCATTTGATGATGCGGTTAAACAAATCGACTCGCAAATTAAAGCGAATCACTCCAAATAAACATCAAGCGCAGGTAGCTGTTCATCTATCATGCTGCCTGCACTTGATCTAATTTCATATGAAGTAGGTGTTAGACGTGACGGGTAACCTTGAACTTGACCGCACACACATAATGGAATCAAAGACACACCGGAGACGGGCGCTAATGTTCTCTCTTATACCCGGGATGGGGCAAATATACAACAAACAGTATGGCAAAGGGGCACTCTTTTTCCTGTTTGGCGTTTCTTTTCTACTTGTGTTTTATGATTTATTCAATATTGGCTTCTGGGGGCTGTTCACACTTGGTACGATGCTGCCTCGTGACAACTCTGTTTTCCTTTTAGCAAAAGGAATTATTGCACTTTTAACAGCTGGATTTGGCATCGGTTTTTATGTACTCATGATACGTGATGCATTTATGAACGGAAAGAAACGTGATCAAGGGGTTCCGCTTCATTCCATCCGTGCTCAATACCATCAGCTCATCGACCAAGGCTTTCCTTACTTAATGAGCACTCCTGCTTTCTTTTTACTTCTATTCTCTGTTGTCTTTCCTATTATGTTCAGCTTTGCGCTGGCCTTTACAAACTATGATTTATACCACTCGCCTCCTGCCAATCTCATTGATTGGGTAGGCATCAAAAACTTTCAAAATATCTTTTCAATCGATATTTGGAGAGACACATTCATTGATGTACTAGGCTGGACGGTTGTATGGACGTTGGCTGCATCGACCCTTCAATGTGCTGTCGGCATTTTCCTAGCGGTTCTGCTCAATCAAAAAGATTTAAAAGGAAAACGGTTTTTCAGAACGATTTTGATTCTGCCGTGGGCTGTTCCAGGATTTGTGACCATTTTGGTGTTTGCTGGATTGTTTAACGACACGTTTGGTGCGATCAACAATACCCTTTTTGCATCGATTGGAATTGATCCAAAACCATGGCTGACAGATCCATTTTGGAGCAAAATCGCTCTTATTGCGATGCAGACTTGGCTTGGTTTTCCTTTTGTGTTCATTATGACAACTGGCGTTTTGCAGGCCATTCCTGAAGATTTATACGAGGCTGCAACCATTGATGGGGCAAATTTCTTTCAGAAATTCCGTTCCATTACATTACCGCTTGTCCTCTATTCAATTGCACCTATATTAATCACGCAATATACGTTTAACTTTAACAACTTTAATATCATCTATTTATTTAATGGCGGGGGGCCGCCTGTTGCTGGATCCACAGCGGGGGGAACAGACATCTTGGTGTCTTGGATTTACAAACTGACGATGCAGTCTTCTCAATATGCACTCGCTGCCGCTGTTACAATCTTACTGTCAATCTTCGTCATTGCCATTGCACTTTGGCAGTTTAAGAGAACGAATTCATTCAAAGAGGAGGACATGATGTGATATGGGATCAAAACAAAATAAGCTCATTCGCCTGAGTATCACTTATTTCATCCTTTTCATTGCCTCCGTTTGTATTCTATATCCACTCCTTTGGACGATCGGCGCTTCCTTTAATCCTGGGAACAGCCTGATGAGCACAAGCATGTTTCCGAAGAATCCAACGTTCAGCCACTTTACAGAACTCTTCTTCGGTCAGGGGGCACTTTATGCAAAATGGTATTGGAACTCAATGAAAATCAGTATTGCGACTATGCTCTTAACGTTGATCCTTGTCAGCTTTACAGGTTATGCCTTTTCTAGGTTCCGATTCAAAGGACGCAAGAATGGACTGATGCTCTTTTTGCTGCTGCAAATGATTCCTCAATTTTCAGCGCTGATTGCCATATTTGTATTGGCTCAAATGCTTGGACTCATTAACAGCCATCTTGCATTGATTTTGATTTATGCAGGCGGACAAATTCCGATGAATACGTATTTAATGAAAGGCTATCTTGATGCGATTCCAAAGGATCTTGATGAATCAGCCAGAATGGATGGCGCAGGGCATTTCCGGATTTTCATCCAAATTATTATGCCACTTGCCAAGCCGATTTTAGCCGTTGTTGCCATCAACTCATTTACAGGACCGCTCGGTGATTTCATTATCTCCAGTGTCATTGTCCGCTCACCCGAAATGTATACGCTCCCAATCGGTCTATACAATCTTGTATCAGACAAAATGGGTGCCAGCTACACGACCTTTGCAGCAGGGGCTTTACTCATTGCGATTCCAGTTGCTTTATTGTTTCTTGTTTTACAAAAACAATTTGTATCCGGCCTCACACAAGGCGGGACAAAAGGATAAGGGGAGATTTGATGAAGAAATGGTTGCTTGTCACTGTTGTCGTTTTCTTTCTGATGGGGTTAGGTATTCTGCCTGAAGCAAAGGCTGATACGATTTCGGTGAAACCGATCAATGGATTGCAAGGTGATTTCATCAAAGGAGCCGATATCTCCATGCTCGCAGAAGTGGAGCGAAGCGGCGGCAAATACTACAACCAAAACTGGCAGCAGGTTGATCCGCTCAAGCTATTAAAAGAGAAAGGTGTCAACTATGTGCGCATCAGACTCTGGAACCATCCATACGACAACCAAGGCCGTGCCTATAACGGGGGGACAAACGATTTAAATACCGCCATTGCTCTCTCGAAACGTGCAAAAGCACAAAACATGAAAGTGCTGCTTGATTTTCACTACAGTGATTTCTGGACCGATCCCGGTAAACAGTTCAAACCGAAAGCTTGGATCAATCTCTCCCAAAGCGATTTAGAAAAAGCTGTTGGCACTTACACAAGCGATGTACTTAAAGCGATGAAAGCACAAAATGCCCTACCAAATATGGTACAGGTCGGGAATGAATTAAATTCAGGTATGCTTTGGCCGAACGGAAAGAGCTGGGGTGAAGGCGGCGGTGAATTTGACCGACTCGCTGCTTTGCTAAAAGCGGGGACAAATGCTGTCCGCTCTGTCGATTCAAACATCAAAGTCATGCTTCATCTTGCACATGGAGGGGACAATGGTGCATCTCGCTGGTGGTTTGATGAAATCACGAAACGAGGCGTTTCGTTCGATACGATCGGTTTATCTTACTACCCGTATTGGGACGGGGGATTTAGCGGTCTTACTAACAACATGAATGATATTAGCGCCCGCTATAACAAAGATGTCATCGTGGTAGAAACCGCCTACGGCTTTACAACAGCAAATGGTGACAACCTCGATAACTCATTTAACCAAGATTCAGTCAATACGGCCGGTTATCCAGCATCACCACAAGGGCAGGCATCTTTTATACGAGATCTATCAGAAAAAATTTCACAAGTAAAAAACAATCGCGGGAAAGGGTTCTTTTATTGGGAGCCGCTTTGGATTCCAGCAAAAGGTGCTCCGTGGTCTAGTCAATACGGGCTCGCTTATATTCAAACAACCGGCACAGTCGGGAATGCTTGGGAAAATCAGGCCATGTTTGATTTCAACGGAAAAGCCCTGCCTTCTCTTGATGTATTTAAACAAATGACACCGTAATTAAACAGATAGGACGTGACAAAATGGGAAAGCGTTACCCACTCGTTCACCCAGATGTGAAAGGCTTTTTGCATGGTGGCGACTATAATCCTGATCAATGGCTTCATATGCCGGAGATCATTGACGAAGATTTTCGATTAATGAAGCTTGCACACTGTCAAACATTCTCTATCAACATTTTCGCTTGGAGCAAGCTCGAGCCAAAAGAAGGGGAATATGATTTTGCCTGGCTGGATGATATCATGGATCGCTTGGCAGCGCAGGGAGCTCACGCCATTCTCGCCACGCCAAGCGGAGCAAGACCTGCTTGGCTCTCGCAAACATATCCAGAAGTCTTACGCGTTGAAGCAAACCGCCAGCGCAACTTACACGGACTTCGCCATAATCATTGCTTCACCTCACCGGTTTATCGAGAAAAAACGAATACACTCAATCGTTTGCTTGCTGAACGCTACAAGGACCATCCAGCGCTGATCATGTGGCACATTTCAAATGAATACGGCGGCGAATGTCATTGTGATCTTTGCCAAGAAGCATTTAGAGACTATTTGAAAGACAAATACAACCATGACCTTGAAGCTTTGAATCAAGCATGGTGGACGGGATTTTGGAGCCACACCTTTACCGATTGGTCACAAATCGAGTCACCAGCCCCTCATGGCGAGCACATGATTCATGGCATGAACCTAGACTGGAAGCGTTTTGTCACAGCACAAACGATCAATTTTTATCAAAATGAAATTGAACCGCTACGAGAATTAACACCTCATGTGCCAGTAACCACCAATTTTATGGGCGACTATCCGCATATGCGTCCTTTTCTTGGACTGGATTATCATCAATTTGCAAAAGAAGTCGACGTGATCTCATGGGATAGCTATCCAGCATGGCATAGCGGCAGAGAATCCACTGTAGAATTAGCGTCAAACGTCGCCTTCGTTCACGATTTGTATCGTTCATTAAAGGGCGGTCAGCCGTTTCTTGTGATGGAAAGCACACCAAGCCTCGTGAACTGGCATGAAGTGAATAAGGTGAAGCATACAGGAATGGCACACCTCTCTGCCATGCAGGCGATTGCCCACGGGTCCGACTCCGTCCTTTATTTCCAGTGGAGACAAGGCCGGGGCGCCTCTGAAAAATTCCACGGCGCTGTTGTGGATCATTCAGGACATGAACACACGCGTGTGTTTCAAGAAGTCGCTGATTTAGGAAAACAGCTGGAGCAGCTTCAACCGATTGCGGGTACATCCGTTCAACCAGAGGTCGCCATCATATATGATTGGGAAAACCATTGGGCAATTGATGATGCGCAAGGCTTAAATAATACCAACAAACGCTATGTAGAGGCTTGCCAAACTCACTATCGTAGTTTCTGGAAAAAGGGCATCCCTGTTGATATTGTCGGGATGGAAAAGGACTTCTCATCCTATCGAGTGCTTGTGGGACCAATGCTCTACATGATCAAACCAGGCGTGGCAGAAAAGATCGAAGCATTTGTCAAAGAGGGTGGCATTTTTGTGGCAACGTACTGGAGCGGCATGGTTGATGAAAACGACCTCTGTTTCCTCGGTGGTTTCCCTGGCCCTCTCCGCCATGTACTTGGTGTTTGGGCAGAGGAAATCAACACATTGATGCCAGATGAACACGTTTTAATGACCACAGGAAATGGACGCACCTACCATGTCGGGCAATATTGCGAATCCATTCACCCAGAATCAGCCTCTGTGTTAGGGCATTTTGAGAATGGCTGCTATGAAGGACAGCCCGCCCTTACTGTCCGTCCATTTGGCAAAGGGAAAGCATACTATATGGCTTCTGAAAATGAGCAAGCGTTTTATGATGATTTTTACGAAGATCTCATCACAGGAATAGGGATAAAGCCGATCCTCTCCTCTTCAATTCCAGAGGGAGTCAGTGTACAGAAACGAACAGATGGATCGCAGGACTTTGTGTTTATGATGAATTTTACAGAACAGCAACAGAACATTTCACTAGATTCAGCGGAAAGCTATGAAAATATGCTGACTGGACAGCATACATCTCAACAGTTACAACTGAATCCTTACGAATACGTTATTTTGAAAAAATAGTGTGAAAGAAGCGTCCATTCAAAGGGCGCTTTTTACTTTTTGTTGAATCTAAATACCTATATATTTTCTCCCGGTAGTAGATTGTCAATAGAAGTATTATTTTTTATCTAAATTTTTTGACATATTGAACACCGCACCATGATTGGCCTCGCCATCCTTTTTTACCATTGTATAGGTATGAAAGCGGTTGCCTAATACTCATATTTTTGATACTCTTTTTTTCAATGCAAATGTGGGATTGCATTGGTAAAAAAACAAACAAATGTAAACGGTTTATTGTAGGGGGAGGGGCTTATGTTAACGTTTGTTGGATTGTTGATTATTTTAACGATTGTTGTTTTGCTGATTTGGGGGAAAGCAAGTCCAATTGTCGCCATGGTCATGGTGCCTTTAATAGGGGCGCTCATCGCAGGATTTGGTATCAATGACATTCAAACTTTCTTTGAACAAGGGATTATCAAAGTTTTGCCAGTGGCGACCATGTTTATCTTCGCCATTTTATTTTTTGGCATTTTACAAGATACAGGGTTCTTTGAACCTGTAATTAAAGCGTTAATCAAGCTGACAAAAGGGAATGTTGTCACAGTTGCGATGGGAACTGCCTTGATTGGAGTCATCGCACACTTAGACGGAGCAGGCGCTACAACCTTTTTATTAACTGTACCTGCACTGCTTCCACTTTATAAAAAATTACATATGAGTCCTTATTTATTGCTATTGTTAATCGGAACGAGTGCTGGATTAACCAATATGATTCCATGGGCTGGCCCCACAGGACGGGCAGCTAGTGTCCTAAATATGGACCCATCTGAACTGTGGGTACCGCTTATTCCCATTCAGCTGATCGGGGTCGTGCTCGTATTAGGAATGGCATTCATTTTAGGAAAAAGAGAAGAAAAACGAATTCGGGTGAAAATCGCGGCAAATGAAATAGCTGCTGTCCAATTAGAAGGCGCCGATTGGGATCGTGCTATTCAATCGATCAGCGAAACAGGCGATGCGTCTTTAAAGCGTTATCACTTAATGTGGGTCAACCTCATTCTATTTTTAGCTGTTGTTGTCCTTCTCGTGCTGAACGTGATTCCTGCTAGTTATATGTTTATGATTGGTCTTTCACTAGCACTTCTGATTAACTTTCCAAATGTAAATGTACAAATGGAGCGAATTAAGGCGCATGCTCCAAGTGCACTAATGATGGCAGCTGTAATTTTCTCCGCAGGTTCTTTTTTAGGAATTCTTGAAGGAACGGGCATGCTGAAGGCGATTGCAGTGGACAGTATTCACATTTTGCCAGCTTTCTTACTGCCATTTTTACATATCATTGTGGGGATATTTGGGGTTCCGCTTGATATGCTGACAAGTACGGATGCCTATTATTATGCACTTCTGCCGATTGTCGAATCGATTACATCAGAGGTTGGTGTGTCAGGGACATCTGCAGCATACGCCATGATGATTGGAAATATCATCGGCACCTTTGTCAGCCCCCTTGCACCTGCTGTATGGCTTGCCATCGGTCTTGCAGGGGTCGATATGGGGAAACATATCCGCTACTCCTTCTTTTGGATGTGGGGGTTCAGTATCGTTTTACTCATCATCGCCAAACTGATTGGCATCATATAAAAAAGAAAGACATGCGCAAACCAGCGCATGTCTTTTTCTTTGAATTATGAAGGATACTCACTCGTGTGAATGTCTGTTTTCGGTTTTCTAATGAGTGACATCAATCCAACGATTAGCAACAAGATCATCGGAACGAAAGCAAGACCAACAGTTCCAATTAAAAGAGTCACAGCCGAAACCAAGAAAAGAATACCAGAAAGCACGGCACGGCGGTCTGTTTTCAAAACAATCACACCAACAAGGGCTAAGACAGCCGCAATTGCGGAAACAACCATAAACTGAACGCCAAAGGCATGAACCGATGCCTCAAGTGTTTCAACTGGCAAGGCGCTGCCTTCCTCTTTTAACACTTCATTCAATTCTTCATAAACTGCTGGGTCCACAGAGAGCATCAATGCCCCAAAACCAACACCAATTACGTTGAGGACAATACTGATAATCCCCATAATTTTTTCACCTTTACGCTTAATCATTGATAGAAACCTCCTAAAAAGTTAAATTAACCTGTTTTTACTTCTCGCTTTTGGAAGACGATTAAAGCAACCGCCAAGAAGATGGCCCAGTAAATGACTAGGACCGTTAGTGAGAATCCTAGGGACATGCCTTCGATATAAGTAGGTGTTTCTGCGAAATACTGTACAGGATCGTTGGCAAACAATAAGTATTTCGCCCAATCAAAGAAGAACATCAAAATGCTTGTGATGGATGCTCCGACAACATAGGCTAATACACTAATCGCTATGGAAATGGCCTCACTTCTAAACACCGTTGAGATGGCAAAAGAAAGTGTCCCTAATACAACAAACATAGCACAATGCGCCAAATAATAAGAGACCATATTTGCAAACTGAGACCGTTCAATGACTTCACCATTTTGATAAGCTAAATACACATAATCATGGTTTAGTCCAAAGAATATCGCACCTAAGATAAAGGATAAGATAAATAGGACAGCGATCAAGAAAAGTGAATATAGTTGAACGGTAAAGTATTTAGACAAAAGAACCTTCAACCTGGATGGCGGACGAATCAGTAATAATTTAATTGTACCATGCTTATATTCAGCCGAAACAATTGTGGCTGCAATAATAATCACAAATACACCGACCAGCTGAAGCAAATTAGCATTTGTTTTCACATAAGTCCATGCATTTTTACCGAATTGATCGGCTGGAGGTAGATCATGTTTGATTCGATACTCATTGATCGCTATATCGGTTTCAAGGGATCTCTTATAAAATCCTATATTATCCTCTTTCAATTCTTTCTTATTTGCTTTATTGATTTCTTGCAACTCAGTTTTCCAATCACCGGATGCTTGATCTCCGTCATTTGTCTTAACAGCAAAAATCAACGTCGCAATCATACCTAAAACAAGAAGCCCAACCATAATCCAAGTACCCACACGATAACTGATTTTCATCCACTCGTTTTGAATGAGGCGAATCATACGTCTGCCTCCTTTTTACCTGTTAAGCTTAAGAACTTATCTTCTAAGGTTTGTTTTTCTATTTTGATTTCGTACAAATGAATAGAAGCTTCGCTCAAATGACGAATCAATTGTGGCATCTTCTCTTCTAGGATGGAGAAGAATAAGTACTGCTCCTCTTCTCTAACTGTGATGCCTTCCTCAAATGCTTCAATGAGCTTTTGAGCTTCTTCAAGCTCACTTGATGCTACTTTCATTCGATAATTGACCAAATCATCCTGCTTCGTCTCTGCACGCTGATCCTCAATCGCAATCAGCTTTCCTTTTTGGATAATGGCGAAACGATCACACATCAATTCCATTTCTGACATGAGATGACTTGAAACAATGACAGCAAGCCCTTCTTCCTTTGCCAACCTTCTCAAGTAATCTCGTATCATACGAATTCCCTCTGGATCTAGTCCATTGGTCGGCTCATCTAAGATTAGCAGTTTCGGTTTATGTATCAATGCCTGAGCAATCCCCAAACGCTGCTTCATTCCTAATGAAAACGTACGGACACGCTTATGTTTCACATGCTGCAAACTAACTAGTTCTAGCAGTTCATCAATTCGACCTTCATCCACTTTTCCATTCATTCTGGCAAAATGAACAAGGTTTTGTCTTGCCGTTAAATGATTATACATTTCTGGATTTTCAATAATTGCACCGACATCTTGGATGGCATGCTGATATGAGGTTTGAATACTATGACCATTAATCAGAATGTCACCGGATGTAATGGGAGAAAGACCGACCATCATGCGAATGGTTGTCGTTTTTCCTGCGCCATTCGGCCCTAAGAAGCCAAAGACTTCGCCCGCTTGGACAGAGAAACTCAAGTCTTGAACAATCTTTTTCCCGCGAATATGCCTAGATACATTTTGCAGTTCTAAAACGTTCGTCACGTTACCTCTCCTTCTTTGTCTAAGTATCATCTATCATCTATTTCCTGATAAACACCATGATCCGTCAAAAATAGAAGAACACTTCCATATGGTACAGCAATGCCCAAAAGTTGTGAAGGGGATTAGGCAAAATTTAGAGAATCATCTGCCTTTTTTAAGGTAGAGTTAAGAAAAGCGTGAATTTTTATAAGAAAAGAGGCTTGATTTTTTAAAAAAAGAATGATTTTCAATAGGTACATATGTATGAAATGATGTTTAAGATTATACCTTTCACCTATAAATATCGAAATAAAAAAGAGGCTGATGATCGACAGCCTCTTTTCATATATTATACTTTCTTCACAAACTCCGATTTTAACTTCATCGCGCCAAAGCTAGGAATTTTACAATCAATGTTATGATCGCCTTCGACTAAACGAATCCCTTTGACCTTCGTCCCTATTTTTAAAACCGAAGAAGAACCTTTGACTTTTAAATCTTTAATCACAGTGACCGTGTCACCATCACTTAATAGATTTCCATTCGCATCTTTGACAGCAAGCTGTTCCTCTGCCACTTGTTCTTGTTCTAGCGACCACTCATGCGCACATTCAGGACAAATAAGCATGCTGCCATCCTCGTATGTATAGGTTGAACTGCACGATGGACAATTCGGTAGATTAGACATTTGTGTTTCCTCCAACTTTCTTTTTCATTTAGAACCATTTTACCACATTTCTATAGAAAGGGATGTGATAGAAAAGGAAACATTTTTCATCATTTACTTATCTCTTCCAAATGTCATAACAGCCGCAATATTCCTTGCTGTTCTCTCTACATGCACACTAGCATCATACATGGCTTCAGCCAGAGTCGTGACGCCAGGGACAATACTAAAAAGTGCATCAATGCCATGATCATGTACGACTGCACTGTCTTTTGAGAGGGACCCAGCGATGCCAATCACAGGGAGTCCATATTGTTTCGCAGCTTTGGCTACACCGATTGGCGTTTTGCCGTAAATGGTCTGTTGATCAATCCGCCCTTCCCCTGTAATGACTAGGTCAGCGTCCTTTAGTACGTCAGCAAAATGTACGGCTTTCAGTACAATATCGATTCCCTTTTGCAGATCAGCCTGTAAAAAGCCTAATAAACTCGCGCCCAGTCCTCCTGCCGCTCCTGCACCTGCCGCATCCCCAAAGGAGACATGAAGATGCTGCTTAGCCACTTGTGCAAAATGAGATAAATTCTTGTCCAACAGTTGAACCATTTCTGTATCTGCTCCCTTTTGAGGACCGAACACAGCAGACGCTCCTCTTTCACCCGTTAAAGGATTATCCACATCACACGCCACTTCCAGACGGACTGATCGCAATCTTGGATCCAGTCGAGATAGATCAATAGAAGCTAATTGATTCAGTGATCCACCGCCCGGCGTGAGGTCTTGGCCTGCTTTATCGAGAAAAGAAGCACCTAAACCTTGCATCATGCCAACGCCGCCATCATTTGTTGCGCTTCCGCCAAGCCCAATGATTAAATGCTTCGCTCCTTTATCCAGCGCTGCAAGCATTAATTCTCCTGTCCCTCTAGACGTCGTGAATAAGGGGTTCCGTTTTTCTGGCGGGACAAGATGTAATCCTGATGCTGCTGCCATCTCTATGACAGCTGTCTGCCCATCTCCCAACATACCAAAAAAGGCATCCACAGGTTTGCCAAGCGGGCCTGTGACCACTTGATTGACAATGGTTCCGCCTGTCGCATCCACTAACGATTGAACTGTGCCTTCTCCTCCATCTGCCATTGGGATTTTCATATATTCTGCATCTGGCAAAATAGAGCGAAATCCTCGTTCAATGGCACATGCTGTCCCATAAGCAGATAAACTTTCTTTAAATGAATCTGGTGCGATCACAATTTTCATCCAAAAACCCCTCGTTTCTCATTAAGTCCTCAGCCGAACAGCTGGAAAATACCAAAGATAATGGTCGATACAACGGTTAATGTCAAACCAATTAACGATTCAAAGGGCATTAATTTCAACCGTTCTTTTATATCCATTTGAACACTTCCAGCCGTTGCATGGAAAAAGCTTCCGTGTGGCATATGGTCTAGCACAGTTGCGCCAGCGTGAATCATAGCTGCGCCTGAAAGGGCAGATACACCAAGACCAATAAGAGTTCCGCTAAATACACCACTTGCAACTGCCGTCCCTGCAGTTGTCGAAGCTGTGGCTGCTGACATAAAAATTCCAGACGTTGGTGCAAGCAAGTAAGGAGGTAATCCCGAAGCGTCAAGCGCCTGAATAAATACCGCTTTCATGGAAGAATTCGATACAATTCCAGCTAATGTACCTGTCCCTAGTAACATGATCGCTACACCTGACATTTTATGCAGCCCTGACATCGCATAATCATTGAGAAACTTCCCTTTTTTCATGAAAAGAGCGCCTACAATTCCTCCTATTGGTAAGGCAATCATTGGATCAATATTTATTTGAAACAACGGTCTCAAGGCTAACAAGAGAATGGTCACAAGCGGGCCTACAAGCGCTTGTAGAAAACCAGGTACTTGAACCTCGCCTTGGTCAGCTCCCTCTTCCAAAACAGGTGTCCCTTTATTCGCAAGCTTTTTGGCTAAAACATACGTGACGGCTATCCCGAAAATAGCCGGTATGACACCTGCCGCCATCAGGGAAGTAAGCGGGACACCAAAAGCATCAGAGGCTGCAATGGCATTCGGATTCGGTGACATGATATTCCCCGCCTTCCCTCCTCCAATCATCGCAAGTAAAATACCCGTTTTAGAAAGTTTTGCACGCTTGGCAATGGCAAGTGCGATTGGTGCTACTGTAATGACTGCTACATCTACAAAAACACCCACCGTTGTTAAAATCATTGTTGCAAGTGCGAGTGCTAAAAGTGCCCTCGCCTCTCCAAGTTTTTTCACGATGGCCTCCGCAATAGATAACGCTGCACCCGACTCAATTAAGACCCCTGCCAGTACACCTGCCGCCATGATTCGAAGAACAGCCGGAATCATGTCCTTTGCGCCTTCCATCATGACGTTCACGGTCTGCACAACATCTACACCGCCAACCAAACCGCCAATAAATGCGCCTGCCAGCATGCCATAAGCAGGTGATACTTTTTTTAGAATGAGAACAATAGCGATCACAAGCGCAGTCAATGCGCCCAATGTACTTACTGTCACATCTCCACCCATACTCCATCCCTCCTGATTGTCTTTTCTTAATTGTAAGCGTTTACTTGTCGGGATCGAGTTGTGAATCTAGATGAACTTCTTTTATTTATTTCTTCATCCAGTTGTGCAAATGCACAATTAAGACAGTTGATTGTCCAATTGTGCTATGTACAGCTCCATCAACTGTTTCACATGACGAGGATCTTTTCCGGTCAATGCCTGGATTTTATCTAAACGATATCGCAGTGTATTACGGTGAATAAATAGACGATCAACGATTCTTTGTAAATCCCCGCCCTCTTCAATGTAAACCTTTAACGTTTGAACGAGTTCCGTTTCTTGTATCAGCGGATGATAAAAATCACTCCACCGTTTGCCCTCTTTGGCGGCTCTCGCTTTTATAAACAAGCTTTCAAGCTGATAAGATTCAAAAACATATATGCTTTCCTCTGGATGGAGCACCTTTCCTAACCGCAGGGCTTCTCTCGCATGCTGAAAGGACAACGGTAATTGACTCATGTCCTCAGCGACAGTTCCTACACCCACTAGCACTTGTCCATCAACTGCACCTGCCATTGTTTGTTGCAGCTGTTCGATCACATGCTTGAATTGATGGTCACATATCGGCTGTCTTAATAGGATCAATTCATGACGGAAGGTCATGCCTAGTAAATCATCCGCATTCTTATCGTATTGAATGGCATGCATCATTTTGTGTACAGTATCCTCGGACGATGGAATCGGCTGAAAAACAATAGCCATTCGCCGCTTGTCTAAATCCATTCCAAGCCAGTCAGCACGATGCTTCAGCTGATGATCACCCATGTCAGATTCGGAGATGAGCTGATTCACAATTTCACTCTCTATTCGCTGCCGCCACTGGAAGCGTTCAAGTAGAAAAGACTGCTCTAATACGAGCTCAGCTGCCATTTTCACCAGCTCGGCATGATGACGAATGTCCCCTGGCTCACCCGTAATCCCAATTACACCAACGACTTGTTCGCGAAAGCAAATAGGCAGATTGATTCCAGGCCTCACGCCTTTTAAGCAGCGGGATGTCTCCTGATCAATCTCCACACTATCTCCGCTTGACAGCACTAGACGTGCTCCATCATGTTTTTGTCCAATCCTTTTTCGTTCACCAGACCCAATAATGACACCATCTGCATTCATGACATTGATGTTTTGATGTAAAATATGCATCGTACGTTCAACCATCTCTTGCGCCAATTCACTGGTTAAAAATTGCATTCAGCATCTCTCCTGAAGGGGTTTTCATTCAATGTATCATAGTGTCATTGCACAATAAATGCAAAGCTAAAAAAAAACAGCCATTGACAAAGATACGCCAAAAAGTGTTTAATCGAATCAAGGGACCGACCGACAGTCTAGTCAAAAGAAAGGATGGCTTTATGAGAACCGTTAAACATCCTGAGGAACGCAAAAATGATATCTTAAATGCAGCAGAGAAGCTTTTTTCAACCAAAGGCTATCAGCAAACCACAATTATTGACATCCTCAAAGCCGTTGGCATTGCAAAAGGCACATTCTATTATTACTTTACTTCCAAAGAAGAAGTGATGGATGCAATCATTGACCGGATCATAAAAGCAGATATCATCGAGGCAAAGCGTATTGCCGCTGATCCAGATATCTCAGTGGTTGATAAATTATTTCGCATCATCATGGCACAATCTCCTAAACAGGGCAGCCATAAAGAAGGCATGATCGAACAATTTCATCAGCCTGCTAATGCAGAGATGCATCAAAAAAGCTTGATCAAAGCCATTACAGAGCTATCACCCGTTTTAGCAGAAGTCATTCAGCAAGGGGTAGAAGAAGGGATATTTCAAACGGATTACCCGCAAGAAACTGTCGAATTTCTCCTCGCTTCTGCACAGGTTATCTTTGATGAGGGACTTTTCCAATGGACCACAGCGGAAAGCATACAACGAGCTCTAGCATTTATCGCAATCCTTGAAGCCTCATTACATGCAGAAAAGGGGAGTTTCTCCTTCCTTCTCCAACGTTTAACTGGAGAACCGGAAGACAATAATCAGTGATTGGTCACTTCAATACCAATCCTGCATACATTATAGACTGACGGTCGGTCTAAAAGGAGAGTGATTTTCATGTCGTTATCAGCCAAAAATGGTTCCACCCACTTTATCTACCTCGTGCTCGGGCAAATTATTTCCGTTTTCGGGTCTTCCTTGATTCGTTTTGTTCTATCTTTACACGTCTTGGATATGACACATCGTGTTGATTTATATGCTCTGCTTTTCGCTTTATCCAATATCCCGCTCCTCCTTTCGCCATTAGCTGGAGCAATTGCTGACCGGTTTAACAGAAGAAATTTGATGATTTTATTTGATGTTCTTACTGGCATTATGATTCTGTCTTTTTATTTCTGGTTATTTTCAGGTCATGATTCACTTTATATGATTGGAGCCGTCATGATTCTCCTTGGTGTCATGAGTACGTTTTATGCTCCTGCTGTGATGTCCAGTATTCCTCAGCTAGTGAAAGAAGAAAAATTAGAACAAGCGAATGGCATCGTGAATGGCGTACAGGCCCTTTCAGGTGTTGTCGCTCCTATCATTGGCGGCGTTTTATACGGACTCATTGGGAGCCAGGTCATCATAGGCGTTAGCAGCATTGTATTTTTTCTATCAGCATGCATGCTTTTACGGTTAAATATCTCTTTCTCACCTAGCCCACTCGCAGAACCGATGACCAAAGTACTCTTGAAAGATATGAAACAAGGCTTTTCCTATATCGGAAGCCAGTCATTTTTAAAAAGAGCCATGCTGCTTGCAGCGCTACTAAATTTCATCCTCACACCATTTTTTATCGTTGGAGGTCCCATTATTTTAAGGGTCACAATGAAAAGCAGTGACATCATGTATGGAATAGGAATGGGCATCATTGAGTTTGCCGTCATCGCAGGCGCCCTGCTAGTTGGTCTTGTAGCGAAACATTGGCGGATTCCTACTTTGTATCGCTGGCTGCTCGTCATCGCAGTCATTTTGCTGCCTGTTGCTTTTTCAACATCCAAGATGGCTCTTCAATTTGGTACATTTCCAGCCTATTTTCTCTTTTTAGCAGGGTGTCTCCCAATTGCCATGCTGCTCACCATGATTTCGATCGTTGTCATCTCACATGTGCAAAAGAAAACACCCAATGCTCAATTAGGAAAAGTCATGGCCAATCTAACAATGGTCTCTCAATGTGCTGCACCGCTCGGTCAAATGATGTATGGGTTCTTGTTCAACACTTTTTCCGCTAGCATGTATGTGACCGTGTTAATCGTGAGTGCCTTGATGTTTGCACTTGCCTTCCTTACAAAAAATATGCTTCGACATGAAGGAGAATCAGCCTCATGAGATTGACGTTTATCAAGAAAGACCTAACCCGCCACCGTCTCATTTCAATCGGCTTAACCCTTTGCATCATGATGACATCATTTTTAGCAACAAGCGCTGCGCAAATGACGGCCCAGCTGAATGGTTCCATTTCTGATCTACTCCAATCAGCCAAAGCACCAGACTTTGTCCAAATGCACGATGGCAGCTTAGATGAAAAAGCGGTCGATATATTTTCAAGTAAACAGTCGATGGTGAAGGCACATCAAATTGTTCCAATGATTCCGATCGAACACGTCAGCATCAAGTTCGGGCAGGAGCCTGCTCAAGCGGGTGTGATGGATCATTTATTTGTAAAGCAAAATCGCTATTTTGATTTCCTTTTAAACGAACGAAATGAAAAGCTCACTGTAAATAAAGGAGAAGTAGCAGTCCCTATTTATTTTCAACAAAAATACCATTTAAAGATTGGCGAAAGGTTACTCATTTCAAAAGGCTCTCATCAATTCTCTTTTCAAATCAAAACGTTCTTACGAGATGCCCAAATGAATCCAAGTCTTGTCAGTTCAAAGAGATTTCTTCTGCATGATGCGGACTGGGTGGCACTGAATCAAGTGTTTCAAAAAAAGGAGTACTTAATTGAATTTTTATTGCATGATGCTAGTCAAGCAGATGCTTTTCAATCACTCTATCAATCATCTGAGCTGCCACAACAGGGGCCTTCTGTCACATTATCCCTGCTTCGCATGCTGAATGCTCTAACAGATGGTATGGTGATCGCCATTCTCCTTCTTGTCTGCTTTCTGCTCATTAGCATTTCCCTCCTCTCTCTTCGTCTCGCTATGACGGCCGCTATAGAAGAGGATGAACGTGAAATTGGAATCTTAAAAGTACTAGGAATCCCTTTATCAAAAATCAAACAATTATACGTTGGGAAGTATGCTGTGCTTGCCTGTATAGGGTGTATAGCAGGATATTTGATGACACTCATGTTTGGTGATTTGTTTACAGCCAATATTCAGCAATATATGGGGAATCGCTTCTCTTTTATTCATCAGGTGATTCCGCTTTTGGTGTCAATTTTGACGGCAATGATCGTCATCTCATTCAGCTATACTGTCCTAAGGAGATTTGGTCAAATATCAGCCGCTCAAGCTATTCAAGGCGGCATAAGCTCACCAAGCCGTAAAAAACAAATTCCTATGTACCTCCAGAAAAACAGATTCCTCCCAGTCAATTTTTGGTTTGGATTGAAAGATCTGTTCTCGCGAATAAAGATGTATTCAACAATTACATGTATTATTGCGCTTTGTACATTTTTAATGTTAATGCCGATTCAGTTATGGTACACATTACAATCACCAGATTTCATCACATATCTTGGCTCTGGAAAAAGTGACCTTCGAATTGATATTCGGCAGGGAAATCATTTAGAGAAAAGTACAAATAAAATAGAGTCTATGATTAGCGTAGACCAAGACATTCAAACATCTGCCGTCTATGAAACAACTTCTCTACAAGCCAAAACAATGGAGAATACATTAGAAACGCTCTATTTAGAAACAGGTGATCTATCAGCATTCCCTCTCACCTATTTACAAGGACGGGAACCGTTGAAGGAGGAAGAGATTGCTTTATCGGTGTTGAGTGCTGACTCACTTCAGAAAAAGATAGGCGAAAAAGTCACTCTCGCCACAAATGGACAGCAAGTTCAAAAAATGGTTACCGGCATTTATCAAGACGTCACCAACGGAGGGAAAACAGCTAAAGCATTATCTCAGCCTTTTCCTCATTCATCCCTTTGGAAAACCATTCAAATACAATTAAAACAAGGAATAGATATGGTAGGGAAAAAAGCAGCACTTGAAACAAATATGTCTCCTGCAAAAGTGACAGATATGAAAGAATATGTGCATCAAACAATAGGAAGCACCGCATCTCTAGTAAAATTGATTGCATTATTTTCAACCATCGCAGCTTTTGGAACAGCCAGCCTAATGTTAATGATGTTTCTGCACATGTTAAGGGCGAAAGATTTAAATCGTACTCACTTGTTAAGGACGATTGGTTTTTCTCAAAAAGATTTAACCTATCAATACTTAACAAGTTTTATCGTCGTTCTCTCTATTGGCGCCTTCATTGGAGCAATCGCTGTTCATACTATTGGTCCGGCGTTGATGAGTGCAGGCGGAGCATCATTAGGAGCATCCAGCCTTCAGTGGTTAGCCCCAAAATGGGTTTGGATCGTGTATCCTCTCCTGCTGTTTATAGTGAATTTAACTGTCATCTCGTGGTTATTGAAGTCCTTTTTTTCTAGTAAAATCAGTCGTCATACTCTTTCATAAGGAGATGTTTCACATGGAACAATTAATTGAAGCGAAGCAATTGTCTTTACAAATTGATTCATTAAAAGGACAAAAACAGACCATTCTTAGAAATATTCACTTAACCATTAAACGTGGAGAATTTGTCACCATTATGGGACCTTCAGGATGCGGAAAAACTTCTTTGCTTTATCAACTTAGCGGTATAGAGACATCCTCCAGAGGAGAAATCAAATATAAAGGTCAACTGCTATCAGAAATGACAGACAAACAGTTAACAGCTTTACGCTTATCAGAGATGGGATTCGTCTTTCAACACAGCCACTTACTAAAAAACCTCACTCTATTTGATAACATCATTGCTGCAGCTTACTTAGCGAAGAAAATGCTGAGAAAAGAAATCAATGAACGAGCGAAATATTTAATGGAGAAACTTGATATTGATCATTTAGCTGATAGATATTTATCAGAAGTATCAGGAGGACAGCTCCAAAGAGCCTCTATCTGTCGAGCTCTTATGAATGAACCAAACATTCTTTTTGCCGATGAGCCCACAGGTGCTCTTAATTCAAGCACCACAAAGGAAGTCATGGATATTTTTTCACAAATCAATTCTGAAGGAACAACTCTGCTTCTCGTCACCCATGATCCAAAAGTGGCCCTTTGCTCTGAAAGAATTTTGTTTATGAATGACGGTGAAATTTCAGCCCATTTAAATTTAGGAAAATACGATCGCTTTACCGCTGAGAAACGAGAGGCCTTGTTAAACAAGTGGTTACAAAACTTAGGGTTTTAATTGGTGTCAAACAGGCAGAAAGCTGCCTGTTTTATTTTTTCTTACACTCAAAGGAGTAATCCATAGTCAAACTATTTGTTTCTAGTATGATTTTGCCATCTTCTTGTTGACAAGATTCTGTCAGCAACTCAATTTCTTTGCTATAAAAGTATCTCTTTGAGATATAAAGAGTGACTAAAACAAGTAAAAGCGTCGTCATCACAATTGTCATTTGCCAGTTTAACATTTGAAATCTTTTTTTCATTTCAACATCCTTTCTGAAAGGTCAACACTTGTCTCGGATATTCACCTTTCTCTGTAACTTCCAGTTTCTTTTCCAAAATCATCTAGCAACATCATAACTGATTTTCCCTTCTAGATCGACCTTTCATTGTTCTTCTCTCATAGCTAAAAAAGCTTTATTTCATATATTCGGATGGTATTTTCGACCATAAACTTAAAACTAATAGTATCTATCACGTTTTTAGACTTCAAAAAAAAGATTTTACTCATTTGAATAAACAATCAATCATCAATACAATAACGTACATCTCATGACATAAGGTCCTTTTTATTACCTCCTGTCAATCACCTCCCAGAAACGATTATATTTTACCAAAAATTGTGATATCGTTTTTTATTGAAACAGGCGAAAGGATGTTAAAGAGGTGACATTTCCATGAAAATCATTTCAGCTGAACAGGTGGGGAACCGTTTAAATGATTGGCGAATTGCCATTCGTAAGCATGATGTGCACAATGCAAAGACAATCTACACAGAATTAAAGGAATTACTTCAAGAGATGGAAGAGAATCAGGAGGTCTTGACCTACTATTCATTGCTAGAAGGCAAGTTTAAGCTCATGTTATATGAACGAAGAGGTAAAAAACTGAATGAACCGACAGTGCTAGAATACCCTTCTAAAACAAACGACTTAATTGAATATTATTTTTACCTATATAAAGCCCTTTACGCTTCATATAACAGAGACTATGCATCAGCCATCGGACTGTTTAAAATTGCTGAGAAAAAACTACAAAACATTCCTGATGAAATAGAAGTAGCAGAATTCCATACGAAGGTCGCAAACCTATATATGATGCTTCGCCAAAGCCTGATTTCACTTCATTATATTCAGAATGCTATCGATATTTTCAAAGGTCATTATGGCTATGAAAGAAGACTGGCAGCAGCTTTTGTGATCGCAGCCACCAACTTCATGGATATTGGCGATTTCAAAAGAGCTGAGAATTACTACACAAAAGCATTACACATCTCAAATCAATTAAACGATCATTTTTTAGCATCACAGCTTTATCACAATATCAGTATTCTATATGCCGAAGTTGGAGAATCAAAAAAATGTATTGATGCCCTAGAAAAGGCTCTTAGTGATGATGACTACCTTTCATCTTGTTATTTCGAACACTCCATGTTTATGTTACTAAAAGAACTACTCTCCATTGATGAAAAGTCGCAAGCTCTCTATTATTTTGAATTGGTCAAACAAAAACAAGAAATAGACAGAAACCCCATCTATACAGCAAAAATGAATTTTCTCTATCACCTATATTTCACTGAAGACATATCCAAAAAAGCTCAAACCTGTTTCGATGACATCAGTATTCTGAAAGAATTAAAGGATGTTGAAGGTGCCCGTGAATTAAGTGCACTAGCTGCCAAACACTTTGAAGAGCTAGGTTCAATTCACCAAGCATACCTCTTTTTGAAGGATGCCTATCAATTAGAACACACTACACTTAATTGGAGGAATTATGATGAAAAAAGTGAGTTTACTCATTTTCGCTTTAGCCATCGTTGTTTTCGGACAAACGGTGTCTTACAATTCGTTAAATGATACAAATCTTGGCCCAACAGAACGACCTATCGGAACATAAACCGATACAATACAAATAACCACTTGCCTCGTTACAAGGCAAGTGGTCCACATTTATTTTAGTTCTTGATAAGAAATGAGGCGGTGAATATGTACCGCCAGATACGTAAGTTCGTCATTAGGAATAACAATACTATGCACCTGTTTAATATAATCTTTGATTTTGAAAGCTACATCCATCGCTTGAGGATACAAGTGTGCAATTTGTTCAAACAACTCATTTTCTTGATCTGATAATAATTTATTTGCGTAAAATCTTTCAACAAAGAATTTCACATGTGTAATAAATCGGCTGTAATGAATATTCTCTTGATCCATTTTCATATTCAACGTATAGCGGACAAGATTCACAATACTTCCGATCATCTTGGCATACTTCATGCCATCTTTGGAATCGGACTCTTCACCTAACGCATTAATTAAATGGAAGGCGATATTGGCCGCTTCTTCCTTTGGTAATTGTATGCCCAATGTATTGTTGACTAACTCAAGCGCATAATTACCTACTTCAAATTCTTCGGTATAGTAGTTTTTGATTTCCCAGTATACTCGATTTGTAATATTAATATTCTTCTTGTGCCGTTCTACTGCAAAATTCAAGTGGTCCATCAAGGTAAAATAGACACCAGAATTCAGACTTGAGTTTAAGCGTTTTTCAGCATATTGAACAATATGCTGAGTTAAATCGATAAACTCTTGCGGCATTGAATCTAACAGTTGGAGAAATTCCTTCGCTCTCATGTTATCGACAGACATAAACACTTGATCTGCCTTCTTTTCTTCAATCATTTGACCTGGTTTTTGTCCATAACCAATCCCCCGGCCGAATAGAACCATCTCCTGTTGGTTCTGATCTTCAGCCAGAACCACACTCGAGTTTAAAACTTTTTTGATTTTAAACATCGTTATCACCTGTTTTCATGATTGTGGTTTTTCAATCAAGCGATTCACCATTTGTGTCAATGACCTTTTTGTACCAATAAAATGAGTCTTTACGAGAACGTTTTAATGTACCGTTTCCATCGTCATCTTGATCTACATGAATGAACCCGTATCGTTTTGACATCTGTGATGTACCTGCACTTATAATATCAATTGAGCCCCAGCTCGTATATCCGAAGAGGTCAACGCCTTCTTCCACCGCTTCTCTCATTTGGCGGAAATGCTCTTTGAAATAGTTAATACGATAATCATCGTGAATTGATCCATCACTTTCAACAACATCTTTTGCACCCATGCCGTTTTCTACAATGATCAGTGGTTTTTGATAACGATCATATAATTCTATTAAAGAAATTTTCAGACCAACCGGATCAATTTGCCATCCCCAATCAGTAGATGGAAGGTAAGGATTTTTGACCCCACGGATGGTATTTCCATCCGTTTTTTCTAATCCTTCATCAGCTGATTCAGTTAAAGACATATAGTAGCTGAACGAGATAAAATCTACTGTATTTTCTTTTAAAATAGAAAGATCATCTGATTCCATTTGGATATGAATGTTTTTTCTCTCAAGCATGCGCTTGATAAGCGGCGGGTATTCACCAAATACCTGAACATCTGCATAGAAATAGTTTTCTAAGTTTTGTTTCAATGCCCGCTCCACATCATTCGGATGACAAGTGTGCGGATACGTTGTTAATTTTGTCAGCATACACCCTACTTGACTGCCTGGTATGATGCGATGACAATCTGCTGTTACGAGTGCAGAGGCAATGAATTGATGATGGAGTGCTTGATAAACCGTTTCTTCCTCTTTCCCTTCTGGGCAGCGATCAGGAATGATTCCTGCTGTAATAAAAGAGTGGCGGTGAATACTATCTATTTCATTAAAGGTAAGCCAATATTTCACATCATGTTTATAGCGTTCAAAACATACATTGGCGAACTTAACAAAGAGATCAACGACTTTTCTTTCAACCCAGCCATTATATTTCACGCTCAGTGCTAACGGCATTTCATAATGTGACAGTGTCACAATCGGTTCTATGTTGTGTTTTTTCATTTCTGCAAATAAACGATCGTAAAATTGGAGTCCTTTTTCATTTGGTTCTTTCTCTTCTCCAGTTGGGAAGATACGGCTCCATGCAATAGAAATGCGAAGAGTTTTAAAACCCATTTCAGCAAATAGAGCCAAATCCTCTTTATAGTGGTGATAGAAATCAACACCTCTGCGTTTTGGGTACTTTTTATCATCTGGGTCTTTCATCGCTCGATCTATATTTTCAGAAGTAACAGCTAGATGCCCTTCATAATCTTCTACACTCAAATTAGACCGGTACATCGCAATATCAGCAACAGATGGGCCCTTTCCATCTACATTCCAAGCGCCTTCTGCTTGGTTGGCGGCAATGGCGCCGCCCCATAAAAATCCTTTTGGAAAACCTTTTATTGTCGTCATATGTTTAGCCTCCTAATTGGGTGATAACCATCAATGTATCTTGGCGATTGACCTCTTGTAATGGCTGTACCTTAATATCATATTGATCTGTATTCGTGATGACAGCAAGCGTAACTGGATCGTATCCTGCTTCCATGATTTTTTCTACATCAAATTCAATGAGTAAATCCCCTGCTTGTACACGATCTCCTGCCTGCACTTTTGGATAAAAATACTGTCCTTCCAACTGTACAGTATCAATGCCAATGTGGAATAAAACTTCCACCCCTTTGTCCGTTTTCATACCAAGTGCATGGTTTGTTTCGAACAGCAAGGTGACCTCACCATCTACTGGTGCATATAACGCTCCTTCTGAAGGAACAATGGCAATTCCGTCTCCCATGACCTTTGAAGAGAAAATATCATCTTTTACTTCAGATAGAGAGATCATTTGACCAATCACAGGGCTTTTGAAAGTTTCCCCTGCTCCAATTTGTTCAGCAAATGCATCTTGATCATTTGTCTTTTCTTCTACTTTTTTATCCTTACCTAATACAAAAGCAGCGATAAAAGCAACAACGAAGGAAATGACAGCTCCAATGACAGCAAACATTAGATTTCGTGGAAGCTCATCTGATATAAACATCGACATACTTGCTAATCCAGGACCAACAAGTACAAAAGCTTGTATACCAACTAATCCAATGAAGATCCCGCCAACAAACGAACCAATCATGACACTTCCAAGTACGCGTTTATTTTGAAGTGTCACACCATACAAAGCAGGCTCTGTGATGCCAAAAAATGCTGAAATTCCTGCCGAAATGGCTGTTGATCTGAGTACCTTGTCTTTCGTGCGTAGTGCCACTGCGAAACATGCTCCACTTTCCGCAATATTATGCGCAAGTGATGCTGGTAAATAAAGTGCTTCTTTCCCGAGGTTCCCCATCGTTGTCACTGCATAAGGGACCATTGCTTTGTGCATGCCTGATGCAACCATAAACGGGAGTACCGCTGCTAATATTGCGACAGCTACCCAGCCTACTGTATTAAACATCGCAAGAATAACGGATGAAAATCCTTGTCCTGCTGTAAAACCAAGTGGTCCTAATAACAGTAACGTAACTGGTACAGTAATGACTAATGACATCATTGGGACAAAGAAAATCCGAATTGGTTTTGGTGAAAATCGTGTGAAGAATTTTTCCATTTGAGCGTAAAGCAATACAGAAAGGATTGCTGGAAACACTTGATACGCATAAGCTATATTTTTTACGTCGAATGACATTAATTGCGCACCTTCAGTAAGCATGGCTGTCATGTTCGGAAGAAGGAGTGCACCGACTGCTGATAATGCGACCAGTGGGTTTACCTTTAGTTTATTTGCCGTTGTGACAGCGACTAGTAATGGCAGGAAGTATAGTGGTGCGTCACCCACCATATTCAGTATTTGATAGGTTTCGCCTTTTGCATCCACCCAGCCTAATAAAGAGAAAAGGAGAAGAAATGATTTTAAAATTCCTCCACCTGCGATAGCCGGAACAAGCGGCTGGAAGACACCCACAATGAAATCTAATAGAACTGTGCCTGCTTTTCTTTTTTCTTTTGGCTGATTGGATGGCACGCCTTGCCCGGATGAGCTGCCGCCCATTAAATTTGTTACCTGTTGATACACTTCAATCACGTCATTCCCAATGACCACTTGGCATTGTCCTGACATTCTGACAGCTATGACACCTGGTGTTTTTTCTAATGCTGGTACATCTGCTTTTTTCTGATCAATTAGTGTGAAGCGAAGTCTTGTTGAGCAGTGTTCAAGGTGTGCAATGTTTTCTTTACCACCTACATGCTGTAAAACATCTTTGGCGACTTGTGTGTAATCCATTTTTTCTCCTCCTTTTCTCATACATGAGACCTATATTTTGGCAACAAAAAAAGGACCTAAAACGACAAATTAAAGAAATTCATCGTTTTTAGATCCTGCCTGCATGACCAGTCACATGTCTAATTTATTTATATTGGATTTGTTTTTAGTATATATTGATTATATGAAAGCGTCAACATTTATTTTTCTGAAATTTATTAAGGTCTATATACCCAAAATACTTTTCTTTATTTACTTAAAGCAACTCTTTTGTTCCTTCTATCATCAATCAACAAAATGTTTCTCCATAAAAAACCAGATAAGTTGATTCACTCATCTGGTTTAAGATGCCTATTTTCTCTTTTCTTCTGCTTTCTTTTTAAATGCTTTCGCTTGTTTTTCATATTCCTTTTTCGTGACAGCTTTTAACTCTACCGAATCGCCTGTCATGATATATGGTTTAGGGAGTTTTTTATATTCCTGACGCGTGAAAGCTCTTAACTCTATTGTACCGTTGGTCTTTTTAATTGGCAGTTTGATTGATTTTGCATCTCGATCAGTCGAACCTATAAGTACACCTTGTTCAATTATAGGATCATAGCTCATGTCTAAAAATCCTCCACCATCCGTAAAGCCTCCGACTTCTAATTTCATTTCTTTATATGGCTTACAACCATCTTCAGAAACAGTTGTTATTAGAAAAGAGCCGAGCCATCCATTCTCAATATGCATGCTTTCCACTTGTAAAAATAGTTGTTTGTCCTCTGCCGTATATAGAAAACCATATACCTTCGCTACTTTATCCCTGAAGTGTCTCATATTGTCATAAAATCTAGTTTCTGATGTATCAACTAGATGTTGATGTCGATCTTGAATTTTTTTGTGATACGAATCTAGCTTTTTTCGATTGGTTGCTTTATATATCCTGCTTTTCTTATCACCTTGTTTTTTTACAGATAGGTCTTTCCCAGACATTTGAACTTCGTATATGATTGTTTCTTTGCCTTGTTTGACTCGAAATTCATAACCGTTTTCCTTTGAACTCCCGGACACTACATATTGTTTTTTATATATTTTGGGGTCCCACCATATTTCTTCTATATACTTTTCATTCAAATGCCCCGTTACTTTGCCTTTATTCTCAGATATCTCAAACCAGCTCATTCTATCCTTCGTTTTATACGCAAATGCATAGGCATGATTTAATGAATTCTTTTGTGCGATTGCTTGATATGCTGTCCAGCCGCCTCCACCTAAGATGAGTACTGCCAGGATAGACACGACCCACATTTTCAGTTTACTCATACGTACCTCCACTCATATATGTTTTGAAAAACCTTCATGATCCCTATTTATTCTGATCGCCCTGAAATGCCATTCACAACATTCATCTGTTCCAACACGATCTACTTTTGCCATTCTTTCGCCTTCTTTTTGAATGCTTCTGTTTGTTCTTGATATTCCTCTTTCGTGACCGCTTTAAATTCTATTGTCCCGCCTGCCATTTTAAAAGGAAATTTAATGTATGTTGCGTCTCGGTCAGTTTCACCTAAAATAAAACCCTTTTCAATTGCAGGATAAGTACTCAAATCAAACATCATCCCATCTGAAACTCCACCAGCTGTATGTTTCGTTTCTTTATAAGGTTCACCACCATCTCCTGGGGCCTTTCTCATTAGAAAAGAACCTGCCCATTCAGACTGCATATACATTCGTTTTACTTTTAGAAATAGTTGGTACGAACCATCCTCTGCCGTATACAGATAACCATAAGCGCCTGTTACTTTCTTAATGAAGTTTCGTACATAATCATGAAATCTATTTTCCGTGTCATCCATCAGTTTCTCATATCGAGTATGAATGTCCTGTTGAACAGCACGTAGGTTTATTTGATCAACTGCTTTGTATGTGATGCTGTGCTTTTCACCTTGTTTTTTCACAGAAAGATCCTTTTCGGCAAGGTGAACTTCATATGTGACCGTTTCTTTCCCTTGCTTCACATAAAATTCGTAACCGTTTTCAATTGATTTCCCAGTTAATTGATATTTGTTGATAAATAGATTGGGGTCATAATGCCTTTTCGGATTTTCCTCTAAAATGGTTTCATTCAGATGACCTGTTACTTTTCCGTTTCTTTCCGTTACCTTGAACCAGTTCACACGATCATGAGTCTTATATGCAAAGGCGTAGGGATGATTCAAACCACTCTTTTTTGCGATTGCTTGATAGGCTATCCAACCGCCTCCACCAATCAGTAGTACCGCCAGAATAGTCATGATCCAGATTTTTGATTTACTCATATGTCCCCTCCAAACTATGATCGTTCACTCTATATGAAGGATTCATCTTATTGATTAACCAATCAGTGATCTCTTCACCTCCTTTCTAGCATTTATTTTTTTCTCATACCTCTTGTATCTGCAGTTATACATCGTTTATTATATATCTAAATGATATATCTTTTAGATAGGTGTGTTAATCAATGAAAAAATACAATGATACGACGTATGCGATTTTGGGGATTTTAACGACAGATTGTAAGTCTGGGTATGAAGTGAAGCAATTAATTGATAGGAGCTTGCATCACTTTTGGAAAATTAGTTATGGACAAATTTATCCAGCTTTAAAGTTAATAGTCGAGGAAGGGCTTGCGAAGGTTTCACCCGCTTCTACAACTGGGCGCTCAGACAAGCGGGAGTATCATCTGACTGAAAAAGGGCTGGACACGTTGAGGCAATGGCTGGCGCAGCCGCTCGATCAAGTACCATCAGAACGAAATGAAGTGTTATTAAAGTTATTCTTTGGTCAATATCTTTCGTTTGAGAAAAAATTGGTGCTTTTACAAGATTATGAGAGGCAGCTCCGTATCCGTTATGAGACATATGTTGCGATTGAACAAAACATTCAAGAGCTGTATCCAGATGAAGCTGATGCGAAGTATTGGCTATATACATTAGATTACGGAAAGAAAGTGGCGCAGGCTGGAATTGATTGGTGCGTGGAGACCTGTGAATCGATGAAGAAAGAAGGATGAACAAGTGAAAAAAAATATACGTGCTGGCAGGTATACAACAGACAATTCTGAACCGATTGTTGTGTTCATTATCGGAATGAGAATCAATAAACGCTGGGCTGTCCATCAATGGCTGCCAGTATTTAAGGCGATGCCGGGGATGATCAAAGAACTTTATACACATCAAGAAGAACTTGGTTTTCTCGGGACAGAAAATTACTTCGGTTTACGCACCACCACCATGATCCAATATTGGAAATCAACAGAGGATCTCCTTGCCTACGCCAAGATGGAGAAGCATTTGGCTGCTTGGAAAGGATTTAACCAAAGAGCACGAAATAATGACGCGGTCGGAATTTATCATGAAACGTATCAAATTCAAGCCGGCTCATATGAATCTATCTACGTGAACATGCCTTCATATGGATTGAGCCAAGCTAAAGCACCCATCCTAATTGGAAAAGGGAAAGGAAAAGAAACCGCAAAAGAACGCCTTTCTACAACAAATTCCTAGAGCTGATTCTCTAGGAATTTCTTTTTGCAACCATCACAAAATGTTTTAATATACGGGCAGTTAATCCCCAAATGGTGTAACGATCGTAATCATAAAACCACTCCTCAATCGAACGACTCCCCCAGCTGTATTTTTCACCATTCATGATTTTTTCATAAGGAAAGTCCTCTCCTGGTGTTGGCTGCACCGATACATGGTGTAAGTATGGTTCGTATTGGATGAGCCATGATAGAGGCACAGTAAAGGTCTCCTCTACTTCTTCTTGATTAAAGGAATGTTTGACCTGCTGTTCATCAATGATTCCGACAAATGGATATACCACAAAGGATGGAGAGGCAATATAAGGACTGAGCTGTCCTAACACCTTGACGGATTCGGGCGGAATCCCTAGTTCTTCATATGTTTCCCGCAGTGCGGCTTCTTGTGCGGTTTCGCCGCCGTCGAGTTTGCCTCCTGGGAAGCTAATATCGCCAGGCTGTTTTCTCATCGTCAGTGATCGCACTTCAAATAAAACATGCCATTCCCCGTTTACTTGCACCAAAGGGACAAGGACTGCCGCTTTGAACGCTGTCTCTTCTCCGATAAATAGCGGCTGTGATTGATGTAAGTCACTTTTTAATTGATCAATGAACATGGGCATCACCTATTTTCCGTTTCTCTTTTCTTTAGCGTATCATTGATTTCCTTTTGAATAAAGGCGATCTTTCTGACAATTATTTTTATCATTTTGACAACTATACTTGTCAAAATGAATATAATACTTTACAATCAAGATAACATTTTGATCAGAGTTGAGGTGACAGAATGAAAAATCGGCTAAAAGAGCTGCGGGCACGTGATGGTTTAAACCAAACGGAGCTTGCGAAACGGGCAAAGGTTTCCCGCCAGACGATCAGCTTAATGGAACGAGATGAATTAATGCCGTCTCTCTTACTTGCTATGAGGCTTTCACGTATTTTTCAAGAACCCATTGAACAAATTTTTCTATTCGAGGAGGATGAACTCACATGAAAACTGTATACAAAATGCTCTTAGGTGCTCTCCTTGGTTTTCTCGGTGCTTACTGTTTACTGGCAGCCGAATTTGAGCTGACACTTCTGCAAGCTGCATTTGAAGCGACTCTTGTCATCACTGGCTTGACAGTTCTATTCATCATTTATTGTTTTTCAGGCATTTCGCGCATGAAGAAAAGAGTCTCTCTTTCAGTATCTGGTGATGAGGAGGATGAACTCGAGGTAAAACAGTACCGAACCTTTACTGATGTAACGTTAGCTAATACGGTGAGTACCATTTTATCGATTATTGCAATTGGTATTTCCATCGTAACCGAGCAACCACTCTGGCTGATTCTCGCAAATGCTGCCTTATTTTTGATCACCGTCATTCTTTCTTATGCATCGATCTCTGTCCTAAAGCTCGTCTATCCTAATCGTCATCTACCTAGTCCATCCGATAAAGATTATGGCAAAAAACTGCTCGCCATTTCTGATGAAGGCGAAAAGCATGTGATGCTCGATGGGCTTTTTCACACTTTTCAAATGATGAATATTTTATTGACCGGTGCCATGTTTATTTTGATTGTCTATTCTCTTGGCGCCAATCACTCTCAGCTCTTCTCCATCATCGTCATTGGACTTGTTCTGATCATTCTTAATGCATACTATATGTTGAAGATTCGAAATCGTTAAATAAGCAAAAGCACAGCCCTTTAAAAAGGCTGTGCTTTTTTCGTTCATTATGCTGAACGTCGTTTCTGTCGTGCATAAATCAAAAATAGGAACCCAAACCATACGGGTGTCAATAACAGGGCTGGACGTGTAGCATCAGCGAAAAGCATGATGACAAGAATGGCAGCAAAGAGCACAAGAACCGCTATATTCACAAAAGGTGTAAATGGCGCTTTAAAGGTAGACGCCTTATGCAGTTCAGGACGTGTCTTCTTATATTTCAAATGACATATTAAAATAATACTCCATACCCAAATGAAACAAATGGCACTAATCGTAGTCACAATACCGAAGGCTTGTTCAGGAATTAGCTTGCTTAAAAGAGCCCCTACTGACACCACAATTGTCGACACAAACAGGGCATTACTTGGAACAGCATGTTTATTTAGACGGCCAAAGGATGCTGGTCCTTGTTTTTGATGACTGAGATTATACAAAATTCGGCTCGTTGAGAACATGCCGCTATTACAAGCAGAAGCCGCAGATGTCAGGACGACAAAGTTGATGAGCCCCGCCGCTACTGGTATCCCAATGAGCCCAAAGGTTTTCACAAAAGGACTTTCTGATGCACTGAGTTCTGTCCATGGGTTGATGCATAGTAATACAAAAATCGCACCTACATAGAAAAATAGAATTCTTAATGGAATTTTATTAATCGCAGACGGGATGTTTTTTTGCGGATTCGCTGTTTCTGCTGCTGACACACCGACAAGTTCCACGCCCACATACGCAAAAATCACCATCTGGAATGACAATAAGAAGCCTGTCACACCATTTGGAAAGAATCCTCCGTGTGACCACAGATTCGTTACCGTCACGGGCCCTGCATCTGTTTGGAAACCAATGATTAACAGGACAATTCCAACGCCAATCAACAGTAATATCGTAATCACTTTAATCAGTGCAAACCAAAATTCCATTTCTCCAAAAAGCTTCACCGTTAATAAATTAAATCCTAGCAAAATCAATAAACAAATAATAGCAGGAATCCACTGCGGAATATCAAACCAGTACTGCACATACACCCCGACCGCAATAACATCCGCCATCGCTGTCATAATCCAGCAAAACCAATACGTCCATCCTGTCACAAAGGAAGCCCATGGTCCAAGATAATCCTCTGCTATATCCGTTAAAGACTGATAGCCCGCCTTAGATAAGAGCAATTCTCCAAGTGCCCTCATGACAAAAAAGATGGCCATTCCGACAATTAAGTACGCAAAAATGATCGATGGTCCAGCCAATTGAATGGCCTTTCCAGACCCTAAAAACAGCCCAGTTCCAATCGTTCCGCCAATGGCAATTAATTGAACATGACGGTTTGATAAATCTCGCTTTAACTCTTGTTGTGCCAATTTCAACACCCTCCTACGACACGATCCTATACTGAAATAATGAACTCTCAAAAAGTCCATAAAAAAAGAGATTGGATGCGCTCCAATCTCACGGTCATAAAAGAATAGCAAAATAGAGAAAAGCAATACACAGTATGATCCATGCATCACAAATACAATATTTCGTACTCTTCTGTCCTTTTGCCTGAGATTGTGAACCCTTCGGCGCCGCACATACATGCGGTCTCTCCAGAAGCTGCTCCTGCCATAGTGTGACCCACAGCAATCATAGCCTTCGATATTTACTTTAAATGTTGCTATTTCTGAATAATTTTATATTTTACGCCTCTAAAAGAAAGCTGTCAATGGTAATCTTTTAAGATGTTGTTTCCTCCTTATCTGAAGCTGATATGACATCACTTCATCAACACCCCTTGATTAAGGTATAATGAAACAAAGAATGTTCGGCTCGTTTGGTGGAGACATCCACCTTGATGATGAACCATAGTTAGGCAATCCAATGAAGTTGGTGAAGACAAATGAAAAAAATGAACAAACAGCGTGTGACATTACAAGAAGTCGCTCGGCATGCCGGTGTATCGACTTCAACGGCCTCACTCGTTGTTCGCAACAACCCTAGGATCTCTGAAGCCACACGGAAAAAAGTGCTGCAATCCATGGAGGATTTGGGATACGTGTACGATCGCGTCGCTGCCAACATGCGGTCGAAAAGTTCAAATATTGTAGGTGTGATCGTCACGGATATTTCAAACACCTTCATTTCTGAATTTTTAATCGGTGTGCAAACCACCCTTGAGTCACTTGGCTATACCGTTTTACTTGGGACAACCTTTGATAGTGTAGATAAGCAGGAGCGTCTCATCTCCACAATGGTAGAGCACCGAGTGGGTGGAATCATCTTAAATCCAGCATCGAAAAGTTCGACACGAACGGTGAAACAATTAAACAACATTCGCACACCAAAAGTATTGGCAAACCGTGAATTAGCAGATGTCCATTGTGATTATGTCGGCGTTGATTATGAACAAGGCACTTGGATGGCGGTCCGTCATCTTCTTCAAAAAGGGCATCGCCGCATCGCCTTCTTAGGTGGAATCAAATCCTCCTCGACTTGGATTGAACGGATGAAAGGGTTCAAAAGAGCCCATGATGATGAGGACCTGACGATGGATGAATCTCTTATTATCGATATGGTGCCTACCCGTGAAGGCGGGAAAGAAGCCCTTGCCCAAGTGATTGACCTTCCCGAACCACCTACTGCTATTTTTTGCTTCAGTGATTTAGTGGCGTTTGGGGTCATTCAAGAATTGGCAGCGCGTGACATCAAGCCTGGTGAAGACATTGATGTAGTTGGGTTCGATAACATCCCTGAAGCGGAGATGTATCACCCGCCGCTCACCACAGTCTCATCATTTCCACGATCCATTGGAGTCAAAGCAGCCAACCTCTTATATCATAAAATGAACGAGCAGGATGAAGAACTGCAGCGATTGATATTAAAGCCTCAACTTCATATTCGAGAAACCTCGACATGATCATGAAAAGGAGAATTGCAAAGCGATTCTCCTTTCAGATTGTTGACAAAGGGCTAAAATGAACTTTATTTTAGCCCTTTGTCTTCTTTTCAGCGTGATAGAAAACCTTTGCAGTCTAGGAAGGACGAGCACTGGCACGGAGCGAATTTGACATTCGTGAGTACCAGCGCACAGGACTGACAAAGAATGCGAGGGTTTGTCTACACGCTGAAAGGAGAATTGCAAAGCGATTCTCCTTTTTTTATTGAGCAAGTCAACTATTTCTTTATTACATTTTTCTTTTTTTAAATCGCAAAGTCATAAACTTGACACATTTTATACACAGGAGTATATTTATCTCGTTGCTTCTTTTAGTATATCGTTATACCTTTTGTAAACATATCGTTATTTATGATATCAACTACAGTTAAAGATGGATCTTTTGATTCTGATCAAATCGAGGAAGTCCATCAACTTATGATAACTGTTATTATTTTTAATTATTTAGTAGAACGATGTACTTATTTGAAGAACAGATGAATATTCATTATTTTTTCATCAATCACACAAGGGGTGTTGTGATGGACTTAATATTATTTACGTTTAAGGAAATAACAAAGGGTAACAAGAATTTGGCCCGAACAGGGTTTCAAATATAGGAGTGGGAACATGAAAAATCCATACATTAAATCATCACTTGGCATGTACTTAAACTATTTCATGCTAGGCATGATCAATATTATTGTGGCATCAAACATGGAAAGCTTATCTGAACGCTACCATGTAGATATTCCAAAAATCAGCTTGCTTGTATCAGCAATCGGGATCGGTAAATTAATTGCTCTCTTTTTCTCTGGCCGGCTGGCAGACAGCTGGGGGCGAAAACCTGTCATTATTACAGGTAACTTTCTCTACTTATTATTCTTAATTGGAATTCCAATAACGACCAATTATACATTGGCTTTCATTTTTGCCATTTCCGCAGGGATTGCGAACTCATTACTTGATTCAGGAACATATCCTGCTTTGACAGAATCATTTCCTAAAAAAGCAAGTTCAGCTTCTGTATTAGTGAAGGCGTCTGTATCAATTGGTGCGACTGTTCTTCCATTTATCTTGGCATTCCTTATTGCACATGACATCTTCTGGGGCTGGGCATTCTTTGGTCTAGGACTTCTTTATTTACTTGTAGGCATTTACTTGATCTTTATGCCGTTCCCAAATCATAAGCAAACGGCTTCTCAAAACGATCTTCCCGTTCAAGAGCAAATGAAGGAAGAACCGAAAATGTTTGGTGAAGGTTTAGCTGTTGTACTTATGGGATTCACGTCTACTGCATTATTTGTCGTATGGCAAACTTGGCTTCCACAGCTCGGGTTGAAATTGATTGGGCTTGGCTCAGGACAAGCGACACAGCTTCTTTCTTATTTTAGTATTGGTGCACTCGTATCTGTTCTATTGCTTTCAATCGTATTAGATAAATTCATTTCACCGATTATGGTCGCCATTATTTACCCAATCGGGGCATTCCTTGCCATGCTTTCACTATTTCAAATCGAAACGTACGGCATTGTCATTGTTAGTACCTTTTTCTTAGGATTATTTACAGCCGGCATTTTCCAGTTGGCGATGAGTATTATGATGAAATTATTCCCTACAAACAAAGCAACGGCTTCATCATATGTCAACATTGCGGCAAGCTCAGCGTTTATCCTTGTTCCGCTGATTACAAGCGGACTCGTCAGCACGTACGATATTAAAATGACTTTATTTTTCGATATGATCATTGCGGTCATCAGCGTATTGTTAGCAGTCTTTGTTTTACGACGCATGAAAAAATTGTTTAGATAATTAAAGGAGATGTCAATCATGACAAACATACACGAACGTAATATTGATGGAAAAACAAAATTAGTCGGTCTTCTTGCAACACCAATCGGGCACAGCCTGTCACCACGGATGCACAACCTTGGCTATACACTAACAGGAATCAACTATGCTTACCTTGCTTTTGAGGTAGGAAATGATGAACTAGAAGCAGCAGTAAACGGGATGAAAGCAATGGGTGCAGCTGGATTTAACGTATCCATGCCGAACAAAATGAAAGTACTCGATTACTTAGATGAACTAGATGATTCTGCAAAATATACTCGCGCAAGCAACACAGTTGTGAACAAAGATGGCAAGCTGGTTGGTTACAACACAGATGGTCTTGGTTACGTAAGAAACTTAATTGAACACGGCGTTGAATTAGCTGGACAAAAGGTTACACTCGTTGGATCTGGCGGCGCTGCAACACCGATCGCCATTCAGCTTGCACAATCAGGTATTCGTGAAATTAGTATTTTTGCTCGTAATGATCAATACTTTGTTCAAGCAGAGGAAAATGTAAATTACATCAACAACGAAATGAAATCATTCGGTGTCAAAGCGAATATCTTCCCACTTGAAGACAAAGACGCTTTCCGTCGTGAAGTAGCTGAAAGTGCGATCTTAGCAAACGGGACAAGCCTTGGCATGAAACCATTAGATGAGCTCAGCATTATTGACGATACCCTTGATGTATTACGCAAAGACTTAATCGTGACAGATGTCGTCTACAACCCGCAAAAAACAAAACTTCTTGCTCAAGCACAAGAAGCTGGTGCCAAAACGATTAACGGTCTTGGCATGATGCTATGGCAAGGTGCCCTTGCGTACAAACTCTTTACTGGCGAGGATATGCCTGTTGAACAAGTGAAACAAATTCTGTTTGAAAATGACCGTTTCTAAACGAAACACAGAAAAAAGACGACCTCCGCTTTGGAAGTCGTCTTTTTTTATTCGTGTATCATCACACGGCGATATCGATAAAGGATATACACCGCGCCGATGATCGCCACAACAGCCACACCCGCATCAAATATAAAGATTTGCAAAATGGTCGAGTGGGTTTCGATCAAACCAGTGACGACTGGAATCACAATGGCGGACACTCCGCCTGCTGTTGAGATAATTCCTGTCATCGTCCCTTTGTTTTTCCAGAAGAACTCAGCCATTACGGTTAACGTCAGCTGAAAGACACCCGCTGTTGAAAAGCCCAATACAAATGCATTGACGGTCCCGATGACTGGAGACTTCACGACCAATAGCACACAGATAGAGGCTAATGTAATAATCGGATAGAGTAGCAGCACGGTGACCGGACGAACAATGCGGCGCAAAAGAAATGCGAGTAATAAGACAGACAGCAAACCGCCCATGCTATAGTAACTAAGCAGCTTCACAGCACTGCCAGAAGCCATTCCCAATATTTCCTCACCGTACGTAGGCAGCCAAATTTGCGGCAAGGCGTACAGACCATTTGATGTAAAACTGATCACAATCAGTGCGACCCCTTCTCTCCAAAACGTAGGCTCTGATGAGAAGCGCGGAAGTCCATCATGCTCCGTCACCTGAACTTGCTCCACCTTGCGATGATTTGGAAATGGCAATGTCCACAGCATCATCACATTCACTAAATAGATAAAAGCAGGTACAAAAAACGCAAATCCATAAAACAGATCATGCTCTGCTAAAAAGAAAATAGCGAGCGGCAGAATGGTCGCCCCAATCGAAATAAACGCCTTCACCATCACATTTGCAGATCCCGAGTTTTGAGGAAAAGCTTCCATTAAAGCCGGATACGTCCCTGCATCCATCGCCGAATTCGCCACCCCTGCCAAAATCGCAAACGCAAACGCGATTTGATAATTCGGAGACAATGGGATTCCGATGAGGAACACCGCCATCAGCACCCCGGAAACCAAAATGACCGGCTTTCGTCCAAAACGATCTGACAGTACGCCCGATAGACCATACGTGAGCACCCTGCCAATACCGAGTGCAGATATCATATAACTTATCCCCGCACTATTTGTATCTAATTGTTTGATCAAAAATGGCATATTAGAAGCCAAAATAATATTGACCATACCTAATAAAAAATAATTGATATAAAGACTAGAAGCCGTTCTCAAATACGGATTCCTCATGCTGACACACCCCTCAACACATTGCAATGAAGTGACAAATAATGGTTACGCTTACAAGATTCATGCGTGAGGAGAAACAGCTTTGCAACCTTCACGTACTTGAAACAACTCATCATTTCATACAGCTTACATGCCCTTCATTTATCAAGCATCTCTTCAAATTTTCACTAGCTCTTATTTTATATGAATGTGAAAGGTAATGATAGTGAATTGCTTAAATTTGAGGGAAATGGTGATAGAAAAAATCCCTCTAAACTCACATCCCCCAAAGACTAAACTCATAAAAATATTCTTTACGCTCTATGCATCATCCAAAATGAAAATCCTCTGCTATTAAAATGAAATCACCGTATCCACTTGAGAATTTGATGTGCTCAAGAAGTCTCGTTAAATGATGAAACACTTCATCTACATTCATCAAGAGCGATTCAATTTCATGATCTCAGAAAAACAGCAATCTCCCTTGTTTAGGAGTCGCTATCACCCTTAAGGCCATTTCCGTTAACAGTTGTGTAGGCTTTTCTATATGCTCTAGTTAGTTGTCTCCATGTATTTGACTTTTATGTTCTCTTGATTGCAGGAAAGTTAATACCTTCTGACAAAACAAATGATTTTCTTTGATCTCTAAAAAAGGGGGAAATGAAACAACCAGTCACCGAAAGAGTTTCGACAACTGGCTGTTTCATACGGTGTTTTGCTCCCAGTCTCACAAAACGGGAGGGCAAGTCCCAAATGTGGGGATTGTTTAAAATATTACGGATTATTCTCTTTTAGAGATACTATGAATGGCTTTGTATTCGCTCCTGTATTTTCTGGGTATGATCTTGATTTAAAATCATTGCCAATTCGGCCTCATTTAGAACAGATCCCCATCTAAAGATAATTTCACCATTCAAACCATACTTCAAAAAAAGCGCTTGATAATCTACTTCATGACTATTCTGATCCAATCCTGTGAAAAACAAATCTTTTATAGGTTCCTCTGTGAGCATAGAATCTCTTCTACTGGCAATCATGAAACTAGATTGATACTGATCCATTATTCGCAATGCCTTATCTAAATCAGATTGAGGTACTTTGGCCATACTGACATAAAATTGATTTTCTTGTTCATCTAAAAGTAATTCTGGCCCCTTTTCAAAACCTGAAGTATTTATTTCCGAATCAATTGATTTCCATACTTTTCGGAATCTCTCTATTCGCGAATGTACATCATTTACTTTCTTACTTAGAAAGATATAAAAATGGTAATTAGTTAATTGCCCGCTAAAAATTTCGATTAATTCATTTTGACAATAACTTTGAAAAGCCTCTATTCCACCATCATTTAAAAAGTGATATCCGTTTATACTATATACACTTAACTGTTTACATTCATTTATTTTCTGATCTAACCACTTATAGTAGTTTGTCACACCTTGTTCGAATTCAAGTTTTATTTTCATTAGTCACCTTTAATCAGTAATTAAAATTGCTCGAATTGGACAACTGCTTTTTCTTTTTGTAAAAACTCATCAAAAAAAGATACTAATCTATTTATATTCTCTTCTTTTGAATATAGTAACGGATTATAACCATCTGAAGGAGGCATATAATGAATAAATGGTTCCATATCCTCAGGGTAACCAAAATCAGCGTATACTTCACACAATTCATCCAATAACTCTTCAGGTGACTTCTTATTTTTTTCTTTTAAGTGAGACGTTATACCATATCTCCATTTCCTTTTTTCAATGTCCCATTGGCTAGATTCTTCTTCTACCAAATCATTGTATAATTCTACTAATATCATTTGGAGTTTTCTATAATCCTCATCTGGATCGCCAGCACCCCAAGCTAATTCTAGGATTAAAGAATTTTCACATTCAGTATGATTAGATAAGTATTCCACTGCATACTTGCTTATTTCTTTGTATGAGATCAAATCTAGCCTAATTCCTACATATATAGTTTTCCAATCATAGTGAATATTATATGTTTTTAAGACCTCTATAGAAAATTTCATTTCTCTTCATTCCTATCTCTTAGGATTTTGATTAGGCAATCCTGTAATTTCACCTTCTGGAATAAACCTTCTATGAGTAACTCCCTTATTTGGATCGACAATCCACTCAAAAATACCATTTTGATCTTTAACCGAAAACACTCTTTCAATTATTCGCAAATCTTTATTATAAACATCCTTATAGCTATAGTATTTCATACCACCCTCTATTTGATACAGCTTAACCTTTGTTTTATCACCACCGACCAAATCAAACTCTTTAGCCAATGGTGTGTAATTGTCAATTATATCATTGAAACCATGTTGACCATCTGGCTTTTTCAACGCACTCCCGACCCTTTTACTATCTATTACCGGATGTTCAATTTTATCTCCTTTAATCCCCATCTTCCCATGAAATCCTTTCGCCCCAAACGGCAAAAGCATCCCCAGAGCCGCATTCATACTCTCTTCCTGCTGTTCTTTTGAGATCTTATTTCCAAACATGTCTCGACCCGTAATCGCTTCGCTGAAGCCGTTTGTTGCGGTGAGGCCATATAAGCCTTTTTGTGATGTTTTCAACGCATCGAAAGACTTCTGTGATGTCTTGTAAATGTCGACTGCTCTGACTGCCGCCGACGTGGCTTGAGTCGTTTTATAAACGGCTTTCCCACCTTTAAAAATGCGTCCTGCCCAGCCGACAATCGGGATGTAGCCTGCTGCTGCCATGCCGCCTGCGGCGACTCGTTGGCCTGCGGTGAGTTCTTCACCTGTGATCGGATCGACACCTGTTGCGGCACGTTTTGCATCGTTCACGCCTGTCAGTTCATTGACGATATTTCCTCCGTAATCAAGAGCTTTTTCATACCACGGACGGTTGGCTAGCGCTTCTTGTTCCTTTGCGATCTTGCGAGCTTCTTCTTGATCTTTTTTGATTTTTAGATATTCAGAAGTTTGCTTCTCAATATCGCTTTTTGCCTTGTAGATTTCGCTATTTTGATACGCTTTCTTGTCAAAATTCATAGGCGAAATGGACTTTCCGTCATTTGTTGCATTGATCATTTCTGCGTACAATGCCATTGTAGCCTTCTCCTCAGTCTCTGACAAAGCATATTCATCTTTTAGATTTTGATCAAGTTCTATTAAATCTTTAACCGTTTTCTTCCGTTCATCTTCCGCATCTGAAATCTTTTCGTCAAAGGTTTTACTATCAAATACCTCCAGAGAAATGAGGTCATCAATATCTTGAAAAATCGTTTTGAGTGCCTTTTTTTGATCCTTCACGATGCTTTTGGCATTCTTGATTCCCATATGTACAGCGTTGTCTAAAAAGTGTTCTTCTACAAAGGTGTCGCCGCCAAAATTTGTATCATCAAGCGTCCCAGAAACACCTTCATGAAAGGCCTTTTGCTTATCGATGAAGCTGATAAACATGTCCACATTTCCGGCGAGTTCTTTGTAGAAGCTTTTAATGTTATCGGCACCTTTTCCAGTGAAGTCGTCACCGAGGTTGGCAACACCTTGAAGTGCCTTTTTTAAATCTATCATTTGTTCGCGGAGTTCCTGATAGTGTTTTGCCCTTGTATCCATGGCACTTGTTAGTGCTTTTGCATCAAGTATCTTGCCCAGATTAAGCCACTCCCTCCATTATTGATCATAAAGTCTATTTTACCGTGACCTCCATAACGGAAAAATAGGCTAAATGACATAAAAAATGGAATGGACTCTCTATTCAATTTACCCTCTACAATGGATAAACGAGTTTATCCATTGTAGAGATATAGAAAAGGCCAGACAGTTCATTATACTCTGTCTGGCCACATGTTCACGTTACTTATAATCATTGATTGGTCCTTTATCCATCAAAACATCGATCTCATTTGAATATTTCATTTTTAACTTCGGTCTACGCTCAGAGTTTGGTTTACTGTAAAGCTCTAGTGGACGGATGATCACGCCATCATTTGTGTTTTGAAGAATACCTGGAACACAAGAATAAATTCGATCATTGTCATTTGCATGTTTCGCGTGAATCGTGACAGACGTTCCTTGATGATTATCGATACTCATAGACACTCTATATCTATAGAAAGAACCTGTTCCATTTGATTGAGCAGAGTAAACAACGGGTACCACCGCAAGGATATCATCATTTAACCTTAGTTTAATGACTTCTGTTTTCATTGATTCACGATCTCTACCGACATCTCCCATATGCTCAACAGCCCCGTTACCGTAACTTTTGAGAGCGGGAACACCTTTTGCGCCAAACATGGCCACATCTATTTGTTTTCCTGACTTCGTATAGACCAATGCGTAAATATCATAATCGGTTCCAGACTCCCAAGATACTGTAGCCGTAATCTCTGGTGTTTTTTCAATGATGATCGGTTTATGACCTTTGTCTAGACTAATTTTACCTTGAACTTTCTCTAAGCTAATAGGTGCAGCGACTTTCTCTTTAGCCGCTGTGTTCATTGGAGCAGGCTCATTAATTTGTTTTTCAGAAACCATTTCAGGAGGTGTAGAAACATCCTGTTCATCAGGTTCAACCTCCACCCCATAAAGCTTGCATAGCCCTTCCAATCCAGAATCGAAGCCACGCCAGATGGATCGTGCTTTCGTTTCACTATTTCTTATGTATAGCTCTACTACGACAATGCCCTTTTCATTTGTAAAGCTTACTGGTGTTAGGTATAGCACCTCATCACCTGTTCGAATTTCTGCTTGCAGATTCTTCACATGAGAAAAGCCGATTCCTCGATCCTCTGTTAGTGTAATAGCAATCTTTGTGATTCCGACAGGCACTTTGCTCATATCAAAATTCAATTGATGTCTTTTCAACTGATCTGATATCTCTGCTGGTAAAAGTGTCGCGACACCCGTAGTACTCTCCGGCTGATTGTAAAAAATAATGCCATTATCTCCTTGAACTAGATTTGAATCTGTTAAGAGAAACGCCGTTAAAGAAATATCAATTGCAGATGACACTTCATAACTGATGGATAATTGTCCCTTTGGAGAGTTTAGTACGGTATTGGCACCCATTTGCAGAGTTTGATTCATTTCAACAACTCCTATTCTTTATCTACCATTTATCGTTTTTATAGACCAATTATACCAAATAGTGCAATAGAACCTATTAATATCTTTCTCTCTTTTCATCTCTGCAATGATATGAGACAATGCCACCTAAAAACAAACTACTCTCGAAAGGAGAATCAATGTGTATAAAAAAATCATCCCAGCTGTTACAGTGATATTCGGTTTTTGGATTCTTCTTCAATTAGCATTTAGTATCAATGTCTTCCACAATCCAATGAATTATTTTATTGTGATCACTCTCTTTTTTCTTTGTATTCAGGCTACATTGAAGCATAGGAAATAAAAAAACCCGAACAAGCGAATCCCACGCTCATCCGGGCCAGTCATTTCTTTATTACACTTCTTCACCATTCGTTGCGATGACGTTTTGATACCAAGTAAACGAATCTTTTTTAAGACGATTCATTGAACCATTACCTTCGTTATCGCGGTCAACATAAATCATGCCGTAGCGTTTTTTCATTTCACCGGTTGTGAATGACACGATATCAATGATGCCCCAAGGTGTGTAGCCGATGAGGTCCACACCGTCATATTCAACCGCTTTTTTCAGTGCTTGAATATGAGAAGCGAGATATTGAATTCGCTCTGGGTCATGAATAGAGCCGTCTTCTTCCACTTGATCAATGGCACCAAAGCCATTTTCCACAATGAATAGCGGGATTTGATAGCGATCGTAAAAACGATTCAATGTATATCTTAAGCCTGTCGGATCAATGGACCAGCCCCAGTCACTTGATTTGATATACGGATTTTCTACACCATGTGGCAGTGCTCCATTGACAATGTCTCCGTTGTGATCAGATACTGCATCGCTTTTGACCGTTGTAGACATGTAGTAGCTAAAGCCAAGGTAATCTACTTTTCCTTTTCTTAAACTTTCTTCATCGCCTTCTTCAAATGGAATGTGATAGCCTTCGCGTTCAAATTCTTTTAACGCGTAGCTTGGATAGTAGCCACGCACCTGGACATCTGGGAAGAAATAGCGCTGTCTCATATATTCTTCTGCCAGCATGACATCCTCTGGGTTTGAGGAATATGGATAAATTGGCACGTGGGACACCATCGCTCCAATTTGAAAGGACGGATTGATCTCTTTTCCTTTTGCCACTGCCCATGCACTTGCAAGCAATTCATGATGGCCCGCTTGATACATGACTTCTTTGGCATTTTCGCCTTCTTTGACAGATACCCCTGAATTTGTCCAAAGGAACAACGGGTTGTTGACGTCCATTTTGTTATTGATTTCATTAAATGTCATCCAGTACGTGACCTTATCCTTGTAACGATTGAAGCATACTTCCGCAAATTTTGCGAAATATTCAGCGACTTTTCTGCTTCGGAATCCGCCGTATTCTCTTGCCAAATGAAGGGGCATTTCAAAGTGAGACAACGTAATGACAGGCTCGATTCCATGTTTAATCAGCTCATCAAACACATCATCATAAAACTGTAAGCCTGCTTCATTCGGCTCTTCTTCATCCCCTTTAGGGAAAATTCGGCTCCAGCCGATCGATGTTCGCAAGCATTTTAATCCCATTTCAGCAAACATGGCGATATCTTCTTTGTAACGATGGTAGAAATCAATGGCTTCATGGTTTGGATAAAAAGTTCCTTCTTCTATCGTTTCCGTGATCTGTCTTGGTACACCATGAGCACCTGCTGTCATCACATCTACAACACTCGGCCCTTTGCCAGCTGCATTCCATCCACCTTCGAATTGATGAGCGGCTAATGCCCCACCCCATAAGAAATCTTTTGGTAAAGTCATTATCTATTCCTCCTATTTCACAATTGTCATCATGACGTCAGTTGGCTGACATGTCGAACGTTTCTCTACAATCACATCTTCGTATGCTTGGGTATTGGTAATGATAACAGGTGTGATTGTTTGTAATCCTTTGCTTTCAATTGCTTCCTGATCAAATGTCATCAACAAGTCACCCTTTTTCACCTTGTCGCCTTCTTTGATATTGAGTGTAAATGCCGATCCATCTAGAGAGACCGTATCAATTCCTACATGAACAAGTAACTCTACACCAAATTCAGAACGCAGACCAATCGCATGTTTTGTTGGTGCAAGCATGACGACACTGCCGTCAAACGGTGCAAACAGTTTGTTATCGGTCGGATGAATGGCAAAGCCTTTCCCCATCGCCCCAGAGCTAAATACGGCATCTGGCACTTCAGATAACGAAAGCACCTTTCCTGTAAGTGGAGCCGTGATCATTTCTTCATTGTTCATAGAAGTATTTGCCGTTTCTCTGTCTTGATCTTTAACAGGTGTTTCACCAGCTGACTGTTCTACCGTATCTTCTCCATATCCGAACATTTGAATAAGCACAACTGGTAAGATCAGCGCAATGGCCACACCAATCAAAATACCAATGATAGACGTTGGATAATCTGCACTGATTCCGTTCACAATGGTCAGCGGGCCGGGCAGTCCTGCATATGCAAAGTAATAAGGCGTAAAGAAGCTGGCCACAACGGCACCGACCGCTCCAGAAATACACCCGAAAATAAACGGCTTTTTAAAACGTAAGGTGACACCGTAAATCGCAGGCTCCGTAATACCGAAAAGTCCTGTGATTCCAGCTGAAACCCCAACTTTCCGTGTTTCCCGATTTCTTGCTTTTAAAATAACTCCCAGCACCGCACCGACTTGAGCGATAACAGCGATGGTTTGATATGCCTGAAAGGAGTCACGTCCATATTGTTCAAAGTTCGCAAGTACCATTGGCGTGATGCCCCAGTGAACACCGAAAATCACGAGGACTTGCCAGAAACCACCGATAATGGCACCTGCCAGAGCTGGTACATTTTCAGCTAAGACATTGTATCCGTTTGCAATTCCATTTGCACCTGCTGTCGAAAGAGGACCGATTAATAGAATGGTTAACGGAACCATGACGACCATACATAAAAATGGGACAAATAGCGGTTTGACGACCTCATGAATTCGTTTGTTTAAGAATTTTTCTACATAGGAAAGAATCCATACTAAGAAAAGCGGTGGCAAGACGGATGATGTATAAACCGTTTCAGATAACGCAATCCCTAAAAAGGTCACACCTTCCCCTGATGCTACACGTCCAGCAATCTCTGTCCAAGAAGGACTGACAAGCGCTGCTGTACAAGCAACCGCAATATACATATTCGTTTTGAAATGCTTGGCTGCAGTTATCGCAATAAAAATGGGCAAGAACGTAAACGGTGCCCAAGAAATAAAGCTAAACACTTCATAAGTGCCTGTTTTCGAGAAGCTTGGAAATATCAAATTTATTAAGATAAGTGCACCTTGCAAAATACCAGCTGCGGCTAAAATATACACAAATGGCGCAAACACAGCGGACATGGTCGCAATGACCCGATTCAGTATCGTTCCTTTGTTTTCATTCGGCTGGTCATCATCCGACGTTTGGAGCTGAACAAGGTTGGAAAAATGCTCATATACCTCACCTACATGCTGACCGATCACAACCTGAAACTGACCACCGTTTTCCACCACTGTAATGACGCCAGGCATGGCGTTGACTGCTTCTTTTGCCTTTGGATTAGAACGCTTCAGCACCAAACGCAGCCTCGTGGCGCATCTTGCGGCACTCACCACATTTTCTTCTCCGCCAACTGCTTCTAAGATGTCTTCTGCAAGCTTTTGATAATCCCTCACTTTTGACATATAAACCCCCCTTTATCACTACTAGTATATGTACATTATAATTATACCGGTACAATTTATCAATACATATATAATTTGAGTTTGCATATCAAAGAGAAATCGAGATGTGCTATAATACAAAGACAATAAATCGTGAAAACAAAGAGGAATGGCTATGTTAAAGTATCAACAAATTGCGAGCGATATTGAAAAATATATTGTCACACATGAGCTGCAGCAAGGAGACAAACTCCCTGTGCTTGAGACGCTCATGAATCAATTTGCTGTGAGCAAAAGTACAATTATCAAATCATTAGATTTACTCGAAAGAAAAGGGATTGTCTATCAGGTGAGGGGCAGCGGCATCTTTGTGAGAAGGCATAGGCGCAAAGGCTATATTAGCCTATTATCCAACCAAGGGTTTAAAAAAGATTTAGAGGAATTTCAACTGACATCAGAAGTTCTCACGTTAGATACCGTCAAACCGCCAGAAGAAGCTGCGCTGAATTTAAACATTGAACCAGATGAGGATGTTTTCTACCTTAAACGCATTCGTTACATCAATGGACAAACTTTATGTTTAGAAGAGTCCTATTACCGGAAAACCATTATTCCTTACCTCAACACAGAAATTGCAGCCGATTCTGTATTTAAATTCATTAGTGAAGGCCTTGGTCTTAAAGTGGGCTTTTCTGACATGTACCTGCAAGTTGGCAAACTAAACGAAACTGAAGCGAAGCATCTCGGACTTAAACAAGACGATCCTGCCCTCCGCGTTGAGACCGTTTTCCATCTCACAAACGGACAGCCCTTCGACTTCTCGAAAATCACGTATAACTACATGCAATCCCAATTTTTTATTCAGGCGAATAATTATTATGGGTGATGAAAGGAAAAAGCCCCTGATACATTCAGGAGGCTTTTCTACTGTTCTCTTTTAACCTTTAAATATTTCTTCCCTCTCTCTTGAGTAGTTAGCCCGTCAATGAGAGTATCACCATAAAAAATGACTAAATAATCCCCTTTACCTATAAGAACAACTGGAAAAGCATGATGTTCCTGCAGACTCTTTTCAACATCATCTGGATGAAGCTCGACTTCCATTTCATGACCAATGAATGCATACTCAAACGGAAGAGTATGATAAAGTTCTACAAGACACTGTTCGATCTCCTGTTGAATACGAACGACATCATGTGAAACAACCTCTGTCCACTTTAAATATAGAACGAATCCCACAAAACCAGCTTCTTTTTGTATGTTGATAGTCGTATGTTTTAGACATGTTCCCGCCAATTCAAATTCTGTATAAAAACCTTCCAAGTAATTGTTTTTGATTTTATTCTCTTTTACATCATGTTCGATCCATGCTTCGCCATTAGCGTCCTGACTAAACTTTACTTTTGTTATTGAAATGCCTTTCTTTGTTAAATAGTCAATCAGTTGGTGGAAAGTGGTTATTAAATGAATGTCATCATAGAATACCAATCCAATATTGATATATCCTCCTAAAGCTATGCTGAATCCCTCGCCTTCTTTTTGTTTTGTTCAAGCATACTACAAAAAAGCAGGTTCCTTCGTACCTCCCTTTTGATCCATCATTATTTTTTTCTTAAATGTCTTCACCGCCTTACCACTATTTGACAATATTTTTCCTGTAATGGTACGTAGACTTTCCCGCCCTTAGTGCTTAGTTGTTTGATATTGTATTACATGAACAATTCCAATACATCACATCAAAAAGATTCATTTTACGAATGCATCCTACACACTTATGATGAACATAACAACATGGTTAGGAGGATTCGTCAGATGAAAGATATTAGGGTGTATCATGTCGATGCGTTTACAACTGAGAAATTTGGAGGTAATGCCGCTGGAGTGGTGTTGGATGGGGAATGGTTAACGGAGGATGAGATGCAGAATATCGCCAAGGAGTTGAACTTACCCGAGTCCGTTTTCTTGCTGCCGGCACATGATGAGAAAGCCGATTATCGAGTGAAATATTTCACTCCAACGGAAGAGGTCAATTTCTGCGGGCATGCGACGGTTGGGTTGACTTGGCTTTTAGCGACGGAGCTAGATATGGCTAAAGAAAAATCAGGGGTTGTGTTAGAAACAAAGATCGGCCATGTTCCCGTTGTATGGCACGAAGAGAATGGCAAAGTTGTGGATGTCGAGATGACACAGGTCACGCCAAAGACGCGAGATTTTATCATCGATGTAGAAGAGCTTAGTGATATTCTCGGTATAAGCAGTGACAGGATTGATCCATCCTATCCTATAAAATTAGCAAACACCGGAAACTGGCATCTCCTGATTCCGCTGAAACACCAGAATGACATTGATCAAGCAGCACCAAACTTAGCAACTTTAGGGAAAATGAATAAAGAGCAGGATATCACAACGACTCATCTTTATACGTTTCAATCCACAAAGGACTGTGATCTTTATACAAGGGATTTTGCACCTGGCATTGGTATACCCGAAGATCCTGTAACGGGAGCAGCAAACGGGGCATTGGCCGGATATCTGTATTTGGAAGGGATCATTCCTCAGCAAGAAACCACTCATCTGAGCATTGCCCAAGGTGATGCAATCGGCAGACCAGGATTGCTTCGTATCACGGTCATTCCGAATGAAGCAAAGCCGGTCATTAAAGTAGCAGGTGCAGCGGTTATTACCATTCGTGGGGTGATCACGCTATAAATTGATCAGCTTGAATAGAGACTCTCGTTCAAGCTGAATCTATTTAAAATGATCTTTGACTGCTTCAATCCATCTTTTAGTAGAGGGAGAGGCTGCGTTAAAAGATTTAAACGCCATATTGATTTCGCGATAAACACGGGTCTCAAGTGGAATTACGTTCGCATGAGGCACCTGAGGCGGCAAAATCAACTTCGGAATGATCGTAAGCCCAAGACCTTCCTGAACCATAGAGATGATCGTATTGTTGTCCCCAATCTCAAATAAAACATGGGGCTTCACGCCTCTGTCTTTTAATAATTTCTTAATGAGTTGATCACAGCCCGCTTTTGGCATAATAAATGGTTCATCTTGGAACGAAGCCACTTCCATCACCTTCTTTGTATGGAAACGATGACTCTCTTGCATGAGCACTACCAATTCATCTTGAAACAGTGGAACAGTTTCCAAATCTCTAGATGGCTGTGTTAAAAACCCAAGATCAACTGTGCCAGATGCGATCCACTCTTCAATCTCTTCATAGCCGCCTTCGTATAACTCCAATTGGATATTGGGATAACTTTTCGTAAAACGATGAATGAGCTGCGGAAGCATTTTTGAAGAAAAACTAGAGAACGTGCCGATCTTGATACTCCCCACTTCCATCCCTTGAATCAACGCCGCCTCCTGCTCAAGCAATGACGCATGATGAATGATTTGGCGAATATGGGGCATCACTCGCTCACCTGCATCTGTCAGCGACAGCCCGTTTCGATTCCGATGAAGCAGCACAATCCCAAGTTCTGACTCAAGCTTCGCCATATTATGACTCACACCCGACTGCGTCAACCCAAGCTTCTCACCGGCTTTTGTAAAACTGCCGCATTCGACGACTGTTTGAAATACTTTGTATGGGAATGTCATTCGTTTGCTCACCTCGTATTTTCATATTGTAATTTGAAAAATAGATCAAAATGTCTGATTCATCTCGAAATTCAATTTTCACCTATAACCACTGAGATATTTTGCTAAATTTATGATACGATAATAGGCAAAAAGACTACAGGGGCTTGCTATATGAGTGAACTTTTTATTGAAAAACGCGATTTTATGACAGATCAAATTCAATCTTTACGAACCACCGTATTTCATAATCAACCTATTGTCTATATTCTTTATGATGAAAAGAAGAGACCATCTGCTTATATAGGTCAGTCAGTCCAAGCTAGCAGGCGTTTGAAAGATCATTTGAAAGACAAGAATAAGAATAAACTAACCAAAACCATTCTGATCGGACATGAACGCTTTCATCAATCTGCCTCTTATAATATTGAGACAAATCTCATAAACTACTTTATTGCGGAAAATCGTTTTCAATTAAAAAATGTTAGCCAGACGCGATCCAGGGAGATGCACCATTATTATCAGAAAGACTTTTACAATGAATATGTCTTTAATGAGATATGGACGCAACTTCAAAAAGAGGAGATCGTTACTCATTCAATTGATGCATTAAAAAATAGAGATATTTATAAACTGTCTCCCTATAAAGAATTATCACCTCAACAAGTAGAAATTAAAAATGAAATCTTATCTTTTTGTAAAAAGCATATCAAACAGTCCGGTCACCATGTGATTTCGATAGAGGGTGATGCAGGAACTGGGAAAAGTGTTTTACTAAGTTCTCTCTTTAATACGATCCAAGACTTATCAAACGATATGGAATCTATCTTAAACAAAAAGAACAATTATTTACTTGTGAATCATGCTGAAATGCTTAAAACATATCAAAATATCGCAAAAAGTCTGCCAAATCTGAAGAAGAAACAAATTATGAGACCAACCTCGTTTATCAATCAGATGACAAAGTCAGGTGATATGGCTGACATCGTGTTAATTGATGAAGCCCACCTTTTATTAACAAAAGATGATAAGTACAATAACTTCCATTATCAAAACCAACTAGAGGAGATTATCAAACGAAGTAAAATCACCATTGTCATTTTTGATCCAAAACAGGTACTCAAAATTAAGAGCTACTGGAATGAAAAATTACTCGAGGAAATAACAAACAGATACCATGCCAAGACTGTGAAACTTACAGAACAGATGCGTATGCATGCCGATACTGATACGTTGAAATGGATTGACCAGTTTGTCTCAAAACGATTATTAACTCTGCCTAAAAAACAAGAATCTTTCGAACTTAAAATTTTTGAGAATCCTAATCAATTTAAAACTGCCATTCAAGAAAAAGATAATGAAGTAGGTTTGTCCCGCATTGTATCTACCTTTGACTTTTTACATAAAAAAGATGGAGCTGCCTATATTGTAGATGAAGACGGTATCAATATGCCATGGAATTTTACAAATGATAAATGGACATGGGCTGAACATGCAGATTCAGTTAGAGAAGTGGGCTCAATTTATACAGTTCAAGGATTTGATTTAAATTATGTCGGCGTCATACTTGGCCCTTCTATCAGCTATGATGAAGAAAAGGATGAACTCCTCATTGACACGTCAAATTATAAAGATACAGGTGCATTCACATCCAGAAGTGACATGTCAGAAGAGGAAATCAAACAGGCAAAAGAAAAGATTATACTAAACTCAATTAACGTTCTGATGAAAAGAGGCATTCACGGGCTTTATATTTATGCAACAGATGAAAAATTGAGAAGGAAATTACAAGAGATAAAAGAAGCAGATGAACGTTCCTGAATTTAGATAGTTTGTTTTATTAAACACAAAAGCATAATGCCAGGTTACGATTAAATGAGTTAACATCGCTGCTATATTAATTATTTTTTGATTTATTATTCTTAACTCCACTATTAAAATCAGCTAGAATTAAACTATGAATATAATAAGGGTGATTTATATTATGAAAAAGACAGTTCATGTCGTTGGCGCTATCATTGAAAATGAAAAAAACGAAATTTTTTGTGCACTCAGAAGTCCAAGTATGACTTTATCTAATTACTGGGAATTCCCAGGAGGTAAAATTGAGTCAGAGGAAACTCCTGAACAAGCATTGAAGCGTGAATTCTTAGAAGAATTCACTTGCAATATTGATGTAGGCTCAAAAGTAGAAGACACGACATATGAATATGAAAATGTCATCGTACGACTTGAAACTTATAAAGCTAAATTAGTAAAAGGAAAGCCCATTGCATTAGAGCATGCTGACACTCGCTGGGTTAAGAGAGATAAACTAACTGAGCTTCATTTTGCTCCTGCAGATATTCCTGCAGTAGAAAAAATTATGAATGAGAAAATGTGATTGCAATGGATCAACGGCAGCAACTAATTGAAAACATCCAACACTCTCTATATAAAGGATTTATAGATAAAAATCAAAACGGATCATCACAATTTAGCCCAAAACTTCTAACAAACAAATATCCAGAAACAGTCTTAACCACATTACTCCAAGAATTAAAAATTTGTGAGACATTTATGTTTTCGGTTGCCTTTGTCACTGAAGGTGGTTTAGCAACTTTAAAAGCTGTACTCTATGATTTAAAACAAAAAGGCATTAGAGGACGCATTATCACATCAACATTTTTGAACTTTAATCAGCCAAAAATGTTTAAGGAACTTCTTAAACTGGAGAATGTTGAAGTTCGTTTAGCAAGTGCTAAAGGGTTTCACTCAAAAGGATATATTTTCGAACATCACAACCATTATTCACTCATTATTGGGAGTTCAAATTTAACTGATAATGCTTTAAAAGCGAACTATGAGTGGAATCTCTATTTTACCTCTTTGGAACATGGAGAAGTGATTTATCAATTGAAATCACAGTTTGAAGAAGCTTGGAATGAAGCAACACCTTTAACAAAAGATTGGATTAATCATTATAAACAACTCTATGATTTAAAACCCATTATTAAACAAAATGATTTGAATGTACTAGAATTAGATAAATACTATCTAACAAGTTCAATAGTTAAAAGCTTAACTATTCGTCCAAATAAAATGCAAGAATCAGCACTGAAAAATCTAGCTGCTTTACGCTCTAAAGGGGGGGGAAAAGCATTAATCGTCTCTGCTACAGGTACTGGGAAAACCTATTTATCAGCATTTGACGTCCGAAATTTTTCCCCTAAAAAAATGCTATTCCTTGTACATCGCGAACAAATCTTAAGGGACGCAATACAAGACTATCGGAAAATACTTGGTGGAAAAGAAGAAGATTATGGTATTCTATCAGGCAATTCGAAAAATGTAGATGCTAAATACTTATTTGCAACAGTCCAAACCATGAATAGAGACCTTTATTTAAAAACATTTGAAAAAGATCACTTTGATTATGTATTGATCGATGAAGTACATAAGGCCGGTGCTAACACCTATTTAAAAATTATTAATTATTTTACCCCTCAATTTCTACTTGGTATGACAGCAACACCTGAACGAACAGATAGATTCAACATTTACGAATTGTTCGATTACAATATCGCTTATGAAATTCGCTTACAAGAAGCTCTTGAAGAAGAAATGCTCTGCTCTTTTCATTATTTCGGTGTCTCGGATTACGAAAGAGATGGTGAAATTATTGATGATACAACAAAGCTTCGTACTTTGGTATCTTCCGAAAGAGTGAAACATATCATTGAGAAGATTCATTATTATGGTTATTCAGGAAAAGCCTTACGTGGGTTAATGTTCTGCAGTTCAAAAGAAGAGGTTTATCAACTTTCCATCGCTCTAAATTATAAAGGTTTTAGAACAATTGGTTTAACAGGTGACAATTCTCTAGAAGACCGTGAAAAGGCTATTAAACAATTAACCGATGGAGAAATAGACTATATTTTAACTGTTGATATATTCAATGAAGGAATCGACATTCCTTGTATTAATCAAATCGTAATGCTTCGCCAAACGCAGTCTAGTATTATCTTTATACAACAACTAGGCAGGGGGCTTCGTGCGCACCCTTCAAAAGAATATGTGACAATCATTGATTTTATAGGTAATTATAAGAATAACTACTTGATTCCAATTGCTCTTTCTGGTGATCAAACCTTAAACAAGGATAATATTCGTCGAAAAGCGTCTAATACAAACTTTTTAAAAGGTGTATCTACTATTAATTTTGAAGAGATTGCTAAAAAGAAAATATTCGAGTCAATTAATAACACAAATTTATCAACACTAAAAAAATTACGTGAAGCATTCATAGAATTAAAAAATCGGATAGGACGTATTCCTTTCTTGTATGATTTTATGGAACAAAATTCTATTGACCCAGAAGTTATCATTAATTATTCTGATAACTATCATAACTTTTTAATAAAAATGAAAGAGTCACTTCCTGCAATATCAGATTATAATCTATCGGTTTTAAACATGCTGTCAAAGGAAATTTTGAACGGAAAAAGGATACATGAAGCTGTATTAATTGAAGCACTACTTCATAACAGTGTGATTTCTAAAGAGAATTTTTTTCAAACATTAAAAAATCATGGTACTTACGTTGATGATACAACCATTCAATCTATTGAAAACATATTCACACTAAAATTCCATGTTCAGAAAGATATTAAAAAATATAAAGCTAAGCCATTAATTGATATCACCAATGGATATTATCAATTAAACGAGGAAATCAAAGGGAGTTTAGAGAATTCCCATTTCTCAACATTTATAAAGGATATTCTAAAGTGTGCTTTTGAAAAAAACAAACGTTATGATAGAACAAAGGCCTTTACTTTATACAAGAAATATTCCCGTAGAGATGCTTGTCGTTTATTAAACTGGCCTCATGATGATTCATCAACTATTTACGGTTATCGTGCTAAACACAAGACTTGTCCTATTTTTGTGACCTATCATAAACAGGATGAAGTTGAAACAACTCAAAATTATAGTGATGAATTTTTAGCACCTGATTTATTTAAATGGTATACTCGTAATCGTTTAACAATAGATTCACCTGAAGTAAAGAATATTTTGTCTTATAAGGAAACTGGAATGGACATACATCTTTTTATTAAAAAAGATGATGGGGAAGGTACCGATTTTTATTACCTCGGGCAAGTGGAAATTGATATGAACAGTGTTAAAACCGAAACTATGCCAGATGGAAAGGGCAATTACCTATCGGTCGTTACTATGAATTTATTACTCGAACAACCTGTACCGCAAGATATCTATCATTATTTAATTGAATCATAAACTCGTAATTGATCTCTATTTTTATAATCCATTCTCTATAACTAGTAATAAAAATAGCATTGACAGAGGACTTTCTTTAAAGGGGGTACTCTTGACAATGCTTTATATCTTACATGTAGCTCCTTATGCTACATGTAAGATATAGGTTTTGGCTTTATTGCAGAAAGATCTGTTTTCGTGATTTTCTGCAATTTAAAATGTCGACTTCATATTTAACTTATTCTAAATTCATCTTTAATTCATCGTTGTCGTCGACGAAGACCTAGACGCCGCTTCATCCGCTTTCACACAATCAATCGCAACAACCAATGCAATCATCACAGGCTCCATCTCTTCTTTCAAAATATCCACCTTGTAGCTATCCCCCCAAGTAAACCATTCCTTCTTTACCTGACCGATCACTTCGCCGCTTTGCAGCACTTGGAAATTCATATCCCACCAGTTCCCTTGTACTTCGATACCAGCAGCATCAATTGAATATTTTGCTTTGAAGAATGTAAACTCTTTTTTGATCGTCAATACCTCTTGTCCATTGACTTCTACTAAAAACTTCGGTAAAAAGCTGAACATTTTCTTCGTAATTAAAGCGATGACTTCTCGTTCTGTATTCAAAATGGTAAACGTCTTTGGCACCTTCATAAAGCTGCCTTCGACCACATATACATCATTCTCCTGTTGGTCCTTTACCGTAAACCTGCCGCTCAGACTAAATACCTTTTGCTTCATATACAGCTGCTTCATAAGTACCTCCGATTCAGTTCAAAAATTTATCCGTTCTTCCCTTACCCCTGATTATACCAAAAAATAGAATGTGCAAAAAACCACCTGATATCAGGTGGTTTTCGATTACTGATCCATTTTCAGAGATTCTTTTTCATATGTTTGAAAAGCATCTTCCATTCCCATGATGACCTCTTTCATTTTGACATAACCACTTGTATAAGGAATAGAATCTCTAATCTCTTCCCACATAAAATGATAGAACTTCAGGTCATCTGTTTCACACATCACAAAATCTGTGTAATCCTTACCTGGAAGAGCTTCAGCATCAAAAAAGCGCACCGTCACATGTTCCTCATATTTCTGCATCAACTCTTGCAGCGAAGCCGCATGGGTTCTGCGCTCCTCTCGTGGTAAAGCAAGCCAAGATGGATAGAACTCTAATAAAACAACCATCATATATTTCATCATCATGCCCCTCGTTTCTTCTATGATGTGATGATTGTACGCCAGATCTAGAGAATGTGCATTAACATAGGTTAATGTTCAGCAGGATGCAGCAGCCTGCTCAGCGAAACCGGAGAAATACCGATATATGAGGCAATATGATATTGAGCGATACGCTGATGTAACCCGGGATATTTCAATAAAAACGCCTGATATCGCTCAATGGCTGGCAAATATAGCAGTTCCCTCTCACGCTCTTCCTTTCTCGTATACAGCCTTTCTACACTCACCCGAACAAACCGCTCCCACATATGACTTCTGTCCATCAATATTTGAAGTAGATCATACGGAATTTCAATCACGATAGAATCCTCCATCGCTTCAATCGAATAAGGAGAAGGCTGCCCATTGATCATACTTGCATAAGAAGTAGCAAAATCATCTTCCAACGTAAAAGCCACGTTGTACTCCCTTCCATCCGGTAACAAATAGAAGAGACGGAAGAGACCTGTTATGCAGAAATAGGCATGCTTCACTGGATCGCCAGCCTTGATCACGCATGTACCCACTTTTAATTGTTTAATCGTTGTTCCATCTTTAAAGGCTTGCCAATGATTTTGTTCAATTGGATATTTCGATATTTTGGTTTTGAACGTGTCGTATGGGTTAGTTATTTTATCCATCTGTAAGTTACCTCTCTAGTAATGGAAGACTTGATAAAAAATTGTATCAGGAAACACTCAAGTTATAATGGAAATATAAGCGATGATGAGGGGAGAAACAATGAAAAAAATCACTTTTTTTGACTGGACCATCCATTTACAAGCGGACTTAACAGCGATTACCGATCATTATGAAAAGAAAATGGTCATTTTAGAGCCATCTGTTGAACTAAATAGCATCATCTGGATGGATGACAACAACGAGCTACAAATCAAACCTACTTGGGATTGTGTCATTTCAATTGATCCAACCAATAAATCACTGACAATCCGGCAAACAAAAGAAGTATTCGGAGATGTGTACGAATGAAAATAGGAGGAACTATGAAGAAAACCGCTTTTTATGATTGGACGATTCACTATCCTGACCATTTAACAGCAGTCAAAGATGATACAGAAAAGAAAATGGTTTTTCTAGAACAAACGATTGAATTTAAAGGAATGATCCGTATTGATGAGAGTGACGAACTGCAAATAAAGCCGACATGGGATTGTGTCATTATTGTAAATGCAAAACAGATGTCTATGACAGTTCGTGATGCAGAAGACTTTGTAGGTTTACCATAAACATTAAAAAGAAAAGTCTCATTTGACACACACAAACGAGACTTTTCTCAAATACTATTTCTTTGGAAAAACCGTCGTAAAAGTCGTTCCTTCTTTTTCATTGCTTTCTACTTCAATAGAAGCATTGTGGTACGACAGGACTTCTTGCACGATGGATAATCCAAGACCCATTCCCTCTTTATTTCGTGCCTGATCTACCCGGTAAAAGCGTTCAAATATTTTTTCTAATGTGTGGTGTTCTATGCCAATCCCCGTATCTCTAATCGTCACAACCGCTTCCGATTCATTTTCATTACAATGAATACTGATTTCCCCAAACTCTTTGTTGTACTTAATGGCATTGCCAATTAAATTCTCCCAAACATTGATCAGCAAGGTCCGATCCGCATATACCGAAACAGGCTGTAGATCCAACTTAATTTCTAGACCTTTCTCTTCTATTCGCCATAGCATCGAATGGACCACTTGATGAAGCTGCTCATCCACCCTGACGATTTGTTTATTCGTTGGATATGTCCCTTGATCAATAGAGGTTAAAATGAGAAGTTGTTTCGTTAAGTTAGATAATCGCTTTGCTTCTGTTTGAATAATGTGGTTGTATTTTTTCCCTTCGCTTGATGAAATCTCCTCATTTAGTAATTCAGAATACCCTCGTATATTTAATAGTGGTGACTGAAAATCGTGCGAGACGTTATTCACAAATTTCTTCCTTGCTTGATCGGTATTCTCTAACTTCTGCTGCATCATCCGAAAACGATCAGCAAGCTGACCAATTTCATCTTTTCGATTGATCATTAATGGATACTGAAAATTATGGTTTGCCATCTCTTGCGTCGCACTCGTCAATTCTGAAAGAGATTGGGTGACCTTTCGAGACATAAATAAAATGCCAATGATACTGCTCACAAAAACGGCGAAGATAAATCCAAAAATAATCAAATGGAACTCTGTAAAGAAACTGATATTATTTGGGCGTAAAAATAAGCCCCATTCTTCCCCGTCAATTTCTATTTTCGTCCCCACTGTATTTTGTATATCATTTGCGAAATGACTCATGATTAAGTATGAATTTTTAAAGGATTTGATCCCGTTGTACGCTTTACCGCCTTCAAATAAGGCGTGCATTTGGTCATTCCATTTTTTCGTTTTAAATGGTTCGCCAAACATCTTCATCTCCCCATCTTCTTTAACCAAAGCGATTTGGTACCCTAGATCGCTCATGGTTTGCAAAAAATCAGAAGAGGCCTGCAAGGTAATTTCATGTTCTTTGATTTGTTTAGATAACTGCTCGGCAATGGCTAAATATCGATCATTCATTTGCTCTTTGACAACATGATTGTAAATCAAGTTAGAACAAATAAATCCAATGAAGATGCTAATCAAAACAATCAAACACGTATATAGCATAAAACGTTGTTGTAGTTTCATTCTTTTACCTCAAGTTGATAGCCGAAACCACGTATTGTGACAATTTCAATCGTCGCTTCCGCCCTTTTTAAACGTTCTCGTATGCGGTTAATATGCGTGTTTAATGTGAATTCGGGTTGATCTAACGTATCCCCCCAAATGTCATCAATTAAATCCCAGCGGCTTACATTGCGGTTTGCCCGCTGCAGCAGATAATATAGAATTTCTAATTCCCGCATAGGCCAGATATATTGCTGATTGGCAATCGTTAATTCCCAGCGGTTCGTATCAATCTGAACATTTCCCGCAGTTGTTATAGCTTCTATAGATTTACGATATCGTCGTAAAATCGCATTTACACGGAATAGCAGTTCTTTCGTTTCAAATGGTTTGACGATATAATCATCAATCCCTTGTTCAAATCCTTGTTGCTTATCTTCAATCTGCCCTTTCGCTGTCAACATAATGACCGGCAGTTCATATTGTTTCGTCACAATGTTCGCCAGCTGAAAGCCATCCATCCCAGGCATCATCACATCAATAATCATGAGATCAAATGACTGTTGTTGCAAAAAAGCAAGCGCTGCCTCAGCATTGCTTGCTTTTTTCACTTGGTACCCCGCCTGCTCTAAATGGATGGACACTAATTGCAAAATGGCTTCATCATCATCCACAACCAATACATGCAATTATCCTTCCTCCTTTATTTCCTTAGCTTTGTCTTTTTCAAAGAATAATATGAGTGACGGCAGCAACATTCCTCGCACGAAGAATGTATCGATGATAATCCCAATAGCGACAATAAATCCAAAGATAAATAAATCCGTAATCGGCATAGTCATTAATGCGGCAAACGTTGCAGCAAGAATGATCCCCGCTGAAGAAATCACCCCGCCTGTATTTCGTATCGCTACTTCTAATGCAGCTTTGACGTGTAACGTTTGGCGTTCTTCTAAGAAACGGCTCACAAGGATGATGTTATAATCAATTCCTAATGCCACGAGAAAGATAAAGGCATACACAGGGGCACGAGTTGAAATCGCATCATATCCAAATAACACATCGACTAAGAAAATACCTAAGCCTAATGCAGATACAAATGAGATTAAAATCGTCGCCATCATATAAATCGACATTTTCATGGAGCGTGTCAAAACGAGTAATAAGATCAGAATGAGTAATGTTTCCAGTAATACGATCTTTTTAATATCGGATTGATTCACTTGTTGCTCATCCACTAATTTAGCTGTTGTGCCAGCAAAAGATAACTGTACCTTTTGACCATCTGATAATCGATAGGTGGCTTGATTTGTACGGAAATCTCCTAAAAATTCAATAGCCTCTATACTGTATGGATTCACTTTTAATGATATCGTCATTTTGCCGTGCTCTCCATCTTTGGTTACCCCCGAAGGACGAGCCGATCCTATCTCTTCATTTTCTGAGAATTGGGCGGAGATTTCTTGTAAATGTTCCTGAGTTAGCTTTTGACCAGTCACAAGTACTGTTGTCTGGGCTAGATCACCTTTATTAAATTTTTCCTCAACGATTTCAAATGCAACACGAGAAGGTAAATCCTTCGGGAAATTTTTCACCGAGTTAAATTCATAATGTAAATTGAAAATATTCGCACCTGTCACAAGTAAAAACAGTAAGACCGCACCACCAATTAATCCTGGTTTTCGAACCACGAATTTGGCAAGAGGTCCCCATATGCCATGTTTTGCTTCTTTTGCTTCACCATATGTCGGTACTTTCGGCCAAAATGCTTTGCGGCCAAATAATGCAAACAAGGCTGGAATCAGTGTGACAGAAGCCATCATAATGACCACCATCGCAGCACCAAAGATTGGCGCAAAGTTTTGATAATCACGGAAATCCGCCACAAATAAAATGATCATCGCCGCAAATACTGTACCGCCAGCAAATAAGACCGGTTTGGCTGTTGAACGCATCGCTACTTTCATCGCTTCAAATTGATTTTCATGATGTTGTAACTCCTCACGATAACGCGAGAAAACAAACAATGAATAATCAATCACAGCAGCAAATAACAAAATGCTCATAATCGAGGTGGTTGAGTTATTGATTTCAAGTCCACCCACGCCAAGTAAAGCCACAACTTGATTGACCACTTGATAGACAATGACCGTTGCGAACAATGCAATGATCGCTAATAACGGAGAACGGTAAATGACGATCAATAAAACCAAAATGATTGCAACAGTAGCTAATAGCAGTTTCAAGTCGGCAGATTCAAACAGCTTCACCGTATCCCCCGCTATACCTGCTGGACCCGTAATATAAAAATCAGCATCTAGCCCTTTCGCTATGTTTGTACCGACATCCGTTGTCTCATCATTAATCTTTGCATAATCAGCATTGCCTAATCCTGCTTTCAAATTCATTGGCACAATCATGGTCGTTTCATCTTCTGATAAAAAAGCGGATAACGCTTGAGGAGGCAATGCGGACACATCGACAATATCTTCAATCCCCTCAATCTTTGCCTCTTTGATTCCTTGAATGATCGTTTTTACATCTTGAATAGCCAGCTTTCCATTAGGGTTATGGAACACATATAATCCCGGAGTCCCTTTATCACTTGGGAAATACTGATCTAACTTCTTTTGTGTCACGATGGACTGAGCATCACTAGGTAAAGATTGAAAATTGCTCACTTTATGATCGCCCAATTTAGGCCCAGCACTCAACCCGATCATGAAAACAAGCCAAATGATAACAGTCAGCCAAGCTCCTTTTTTTGTAGACATTTTATCAATAAATGATCTAAATCCCTTCATTGATGGTTCTCCTCCTTTTCTCACCGGTTCGAGTATATCGCCTGTATATAAACTTGATATAAACTCAGGGAAAAGGACGAGCCATGAAAATAAAAAAAGCAGAGGTTTATCCCTCTGCTAATCCTTCATAACCATTTACAAAATATGCGATCGTCTCTAACTCATCTTCTTTTAGTTCTCTGTTCACATGTGTTTGATATTCACTCTTGATTCTCTCCTGATCTCCCCCATAAAGATCAGTGTATTTCGCCATCATTCGAAGCTTGTCTGTTTCCTGACGAAACTCCTCTTTTGTCCACGGCCTTTGGTGCGATGGAATATACGTCTCCGCATCAAAAGCATCTAACTCATCTAAAAGACGCAAGATTTCTTTTACCGTATAATGTACTTTTTCAGCATACATTTTCGGATAAATGCAATCACCAAGAAACAGGATTTTTTCCTCTTTCACATACACGATCACTGAATCTGCAGCATGATCGCCCCCAACATGCTGCACAACACAAGTGACCCCGCCAAGATCAATCTCCATCCGACGATCAAACGTGACATCCGGTAAAGCCACCTGAATGTCTCGATGATTCTTATATTCTTCTTTTATCGCCTTCGCACAAAACTCAATCTCCGTTCCTTCCCTCACCCGCTCATCAATCGCCTCATCTGACCAAGAAAACGGAAGAAGCTTCTCCATTTCCTTTCTGGTTTTTGCAGAAGCAATTGAAACCGCATGAGGCAGCGCCGGTAGACCAAAAATATGATCCCAATGCCAATGCGTGAGGACCACCATATCGGGCGTGGCGTTCTCGTGTTTTAAAGTTTTTTGGATAAAATAGTTCGCATGATCTTCTGAATTACCGGCATCGATCATTAATGTTTTGTTATTGCCTTCGACCATGCCTAGGATGGGGCGGTCAGTGAGTGATACTGGTGTGATGAAGGAGAAGGTTTTGCCTATTTTTTTGATTGTGTGCATGGTGTGCCTGCTTTCTAATATTCAGATTTTATTTTCGTAGTGCGAAGGTAAACCGAATCCTATTTCTTTAATAAGTATTTGGCTAACTTTCGATCTTCTTTATCCTTTGTCTTCACGGCAATATGTTCAATCAATTCCCTTGTGGCCGCTTTCTGCGCATACGAAGGAGGCCATTCCTTTAATACACTTAAAGCATGATACTGTAAATTTCCATCATTTGATCTAAGTGCAGCTTGAATCAATGGTAATCCTACACCGTCGTGTTCATATAAATCTTGCACAATATATTGTAGACAAGCCACTTCATCATCTGAGAGGTTTGATAACGATAAATGTGTTTCTGCAAATGTACAAAGCTCTCTAATATGCTGGTGATGATTTGTGTCCATCACAGCAAAGTATATTTCACTATTTGTCGGATCTTTCTCAAGTAAAGCAAATAGATGCTCAATCACATCTAAACGATAAAAGAGAGCGATTTCAAGTGCTTGGGAGCTAAAACCCTGTTGTAACGAATCGGTTGCAAGCTTTGGCCATCTACTGTCATTGATAAACGGTTGAACAGCTTCCTGGATAGCCTTATAATCGTCCTGTTTCCATGAAGCATTCAATCGGTCTTCCCAAATCTCTTGTTCATCATTTAAAAACTCATTTATTTTCAATATTGAATAAAAGTCCTCAATTGTTTGGCAGTGCTTATGAGCATGGTGAATAAATCGGCAGAGAACTGAGCTTGCATTTGAATACTCATCGATTCCGTAGATAGAAACCTCATCTTCTAATAACGCTTGAATGATGAGACTCGCTCCATCGTATATTTCTTTGGAAATTTCATCTTCTGATAAAGCTGTTTCCAGATCACCATTAAGAGCACAAGTATAAGCTAAGTATTCATTCATGATTGTATTTTCGCAGCCCTTTGTTAGTAGCCATCGTTTTATTTCTGGTGTCGAGGCTTCCAATTGCTCAACAGCCGAAATCTTTCCCCATCCATCGACGGACTTTGCAAGACGCCAAACATGTTCGTTTCCTTGAATTGTGCCATTCTTCAATGCAAACACGACATAAGAAGTAAATTCTTCATGCATACCTATTGTGAATAAAAGCTCTTTGTATTTTTCACAGTTTGTACATCCCAGTATCATGACTGCAAATTTGACGACCTCCCGATGTGCCGCATGTTCAAGAAGCCATAACGCTTCTTGCTGTACACGGGATTCATCCCATTGTGTTTGCTGAAATCGTTCAATTAGCTCACTGTTGCGACTCGCCATATTGTTAGAAATGATTTTTTCATATGTTTTTTTTCTCGTTTCGTTTGTAGGATGATTGAGTTGTTTTTCAAAAAGCTTCAATAGTTTCTTCACATAAAAAGGAGCAGGTCGTTCATCTACATAATAATCAGATAAACCGGGAGCCAATCGTGGTTCATTTTCGTCAAATAAATAATCTTCATCGGGTAAACGGTCGTCTACTATTTTATGATGTGATTGAATTTGTTGTTGAATAAAGGGAACGATTTTCTCTTTATGATCCCATGGGAGAAAGTCTATCTTCATTGATTCATCTAAAACCGTTTCATGATCTACCTTCACCATACAACGAAATCGTACATACCCACCAAGTTTAACGGACACTTTGTGTTGCGTACCATCTTGAAGCTCCAATATCCCTGACAATTTTGAATAAGGGATCATATGAGTCAATAAACTTTTTCGTTGTTTTTTATCAACTGTCACACCATCAATGATTAGTTGCTCTTCTTTTATTTGGTTTGTAATTTCTATAGAATGCCCTTTATATTCAATTTTCCATGTTTTATTTATTTCTTTTTCTACATCTTTTATTACGTTACGTATTTCATGTTTAAAGTCAGCTTTGAAACCCATGAAAGTCTCCTTTAAGAACGCAATATGTCCTTATATATGTTCATTGTCAAATACTGAAATAATAATTCAATATTAATTACTTAAATAAAGCTTCACTTTTATTTTATAACTCCCAGAATCATTACTAATTAACTCCTTCATACATATTTTTTAACAAATTTAACAAAATCCACATTAACTATTTCGATCTTATTTAATAAATCACTATGTTTATTTTTATTCTGAAATAAATATGCAACCGCTACTAATGTATCACGAAATGTAAAGTTACTATTATTTAATAAATAGTTTAAAATCAACTTTATTTTCGATCCGTTTATGACATTTTTTCTTTCTAAATGCCGACAAATTAATACATATAAGACGGTAAATTGAGATGGATTGAATTGAATATATCTCCAGTTTTCAACTAAATTCTTTAACTCTTTATCACTTAACACTTTCCATTTACCAGAGAAAATAATATTATTTAATATTTTTCTATTATCTTCGCCTTCAATTGATATGTATTCATCTAATATTTCCTTGTACCTTTTCAAATCTATACCGCTCTCTTCTTCTAATCTACATAATTTATTAACTAATTGAATTAAGTTACCATTATTAATTATTTCTTTAGTTCTTTTATCTATAATTTTTTCACTAGTGAAGGATACCATTTCTTCACCATAGTCAAAGCCAATTACTTCAACTGTATTTTTATATTCTTCTGGACTTAAGAATTTTGTTTTCGAGGAATTTAACACTAACTCTTCATTCCATAGTAAATAGCTTATTTCATTAAGCAAGTTATTATTTCTTTTATAGTCCATCTCACCATCTAAATAAATAAAATACATATCATCAACAAATCTAATTAGATTTATGTTTTCTCTTGAAGCTATTTTCTCTATTTTTGAATCAAAGTCTTGCAAATATACTTGAGATAATATTGATGAACCTATTGAATAATGAAATTGTGGTAAACAATCAAATCCACAAAAATTAAGAAAATAACTCAAATCATCAATAATCTTATTTTCTCCTAGTAACGTTTTTAATTTATTTATCAACGATTTTAATTTAATCGAGTTAAAAAAATCCTGTAAATCTATTTTTAACACGGGAAAATCAAAGTATCTCTCTCTCTCTTTTTGAAAACTGCTATAACTTTTATTAAATCTAGCATTTTGTTTGACATCCGAATGATTAGAACTTATGTCTAAAAATCCTGAATAAAATATCTTCATTCGTTCTTTTGAGAAATCTAATTTAGTATCTTCATCTAAAAACAATTTGGCTATTCTAAAAACAATATAAGTATAATAGGTATAGTATATTGGACTTATCAAATACATATTTCTAGGTGTAAAATAATCGTTCTTATAAATAAAATCTCTTGCTTTAAAAGGGTAATTATTTTCACAAAAATCTTTAACATCTCTTTCTAATTCAATTTTAATAGCCGAGAAACTATGTTTATCAAAGTAATTGGTAATAGCAATAGTTTGTGGATTATATTTTTTAGATTCGGACATTGATAATATATACTTATATGTAAGCTCAATTAGTTCCATCATATCACTCACTTTAGAAAATAAATATAAATAATAACTATAGGAAATAAGAGTATGGCCATATTAACATGTAATAAAATGTTGTCTACTGTAAAATCTTTTATTTTCTTTTTCTTAAATTCTTTATCTTCTATTATTTTATTAAATCTATGTTTTGCATCATCAACAGAATCATGATTTTCGTTATTCTTAAGTATTGACTGATACTCAAACATAATAATATCAAATCTCTCTATTAATGACTTGTCATCACTATTACTATTATTCTTTTCTAAAAACAACTTTTTTAACTTTAAAATTAAGTCTTCTATATCTAATTGATGATAGTGTGTTTTTAAAGCCCTCTCATTATAATTCAACTCATTTACATAGTATTGTAATAGGATTACGTAAATCGAGAAAACTCCAGCAATTAAGCTAAAACCACTATTTGAAAAACTAGGTTCTACTTCCTTTCCTCCAAGAGACAATAACACAAATATTACCGCTTCAATGTTTAACCAGAAAAAAATTATTTTCCATTTGTCACTATACTTCTTTAAACGTTTACTCATTTCTATTCTATTATTTCTAGTTCTATTTAAAGTATTAATTTTTGTTTCTATCTCTGATATTATAGTTATATTTTTGTACTCCTTCTTCACAATTCCGCTCCTTTCTTAATATAAAATACTATATATATTAATACTAACGATTTGATTTTACTTATGATAAGGCTCTCCGTAATGCACCTAAGTGAGGTTTTATCTAAAAGCAGCTCCTAACACGAATGATAGTCACTGCTCAACACTTTATATTATAAAACTCTCGCCCTTTAATACATTTTTAAAAGGCTCTTGAGCATTTTTTTAAAGTCTAAAAAAAATATTTTACTTTTTTGGGTCTAAACTACCTATATATTTAACGAATTTTTTTACAAATTTAGCGCTCTTAATAGAATAGTTCCAGAGATGTCATCTTTTAAGATTTCTCTTGAAGAACTTATTGCTCTATCAGGGCTAAACAAATGAAGCTCTATACGATTATATCTATTCTTATTTTTCTTCATTATAAAATCCACTAAGTAGGGAGTAATATCTAAAGGAAATTGTATAATCTGATGCCATTCTTCATTAATCAAAGCCTTAATTTCGAGTATCAATTTATTATGATTTTCTAGTACTACAGGTCCAACGGTTACTAGATTTGTACCTTTATAAAGAGTTAATAATTCTTTTGGAGCCTCTGCAAATAAAGATAATGTACTTAATCCTGTAGGATACTTTTTTAAATACACACCCTTACTTATCTCTATTTCTCCAGCTTTATTTTGTAAATAATCTTGTAATATATCTTCAATCATTGTAAATACTGATGAAAATGCCGCTACATTAACTCCCTTAAATTCTTCATTTTCAATATGTTTAATAAAATTGCTTTTACTTAATGCAATATTTTGTCCATCTTTAGCTACTTTGGATAAGTCCTCTTCTTGTTCTTCATACTTCATAATTTTAAAATCTAAAATACCTATATCACTAGACTCTTTATTTATTTTAAGTGCATATAAATTAGGAATTAGTAGATGTTTTTTTGTAATTTTATCGAATTCTTTTACCATATATAGTCTTCTTCCATTAATATCTTCTCTAAATAAATCCTTATCGAAATAATAATGTTCGATACTAATATATGGTGTGTCTTTACGGTGCTCTGGTACTGGTAACAACATAGAATACACATTGTTCCCATGATATAATACTTCAGCATCTCCAAATTCACTATTAATATCATCAGCATCTCTATCAAAAATAAATATTTTACAATATTCATTCTCCAATAAAGCATGATAATCACGAATTTTTTTTAATTTATCGTTACCCATCTGAGTTTTTTTATCAGGTTCAAAAAATTCAATATCTAAGCTTTCAAACATGTCATTTCCATTTAACTTTTTTAAAGCATATTTTAAATGTCTCCAGTCTGTTTGTCCTTCTGTAATAATTATATTTTTACTAGGATTAGTTAGTTCATCTAATCTAACGTTTAAGATAGGAAGATATTTTTTTATAAATACCTCTATAATTCCATCGGAGGAGGCTATTATAAAAAGAATTTCATCTTCTTCAGGGGAACATTCAGTTTGAACAATTCCGCTTTTGTTTAAATACAGCCTATCCTCATCCTCATTCCCATATAAAAATATATCATCATCTAAGAGCATAAGATCCTTCAGCTTAAATTTAAAATAGGCACAATTACTCGAGTTTTTAGAAGTATGTGATACCATCTTTATATAAATCCAATTATCTTCAAATTTCTTTAGTATTTTAAAACCCAAATTCAAATCTATAATTTTCAAACGAATATCATGTTCCATATTCATCCCCCTTATAATAAGAACTCTATTACATCAGATTATATATATATTTCTTCAAAAACCTCATTCACTTATGATAAGGCTCCCCCCGCACAATCCGAAACGCCCGATAAACCTGCTCCACCAACACCAGCCTCATCAACTGATGCGGGAACGTCATCCTCGAAAACGACAGTTTCTCATTCGCACGCTGCATCACAGCATCGCTTAACCCAAGGGATCCGCCTATGACAAAACACACCTTACTTTTTCCGTATGTTGCCAGCTTATCTATTGTATCGGCTAATTCTTCGGAACTTTTCATTTTTCCTTCGATGGCGAGGGCGATGACGTGGGCGTCTGGGTTGATTTTGCTTAGGATGCGTTCGCCTTCTTTGTCTTTGATGATTTTCATGTCTTGCTCGCTGAGATTCTCCGGTGCTTTTTCGTCTGCGAGCTCAATGATCTCGATTTTTGCGTATGCCTGTAATCGTTTTGTGTATTCGGCTATGCCTTGCTTTAAATATTTCTCTTTTAGTTTTCCTACTGTGATAATTGATATATTCACAGGTCATCCCCACCTTAAGAACAAGTTATTCATATAAGTTATCAACAATTGTGGATAAAATTTGTGTATTTTGTGTCCGATCATTCGTTCCCCACTATATATATTGCAGGTTCATCGCACAATTCACAGGTTGTGGATAAGCTGTGTGTATGTTCGATTTTTCTGAATTCTGGCGGTGTTTCGTGATCATCTATGTACATGTCTAGTACGGTTTCTATATGTTCTGCACAAGCATAAAGTGATTTGTTCATAAGTTTCTAATTCCTCCAATATGTTGTTTGGTTATTCACATTTGTTTCGCTCATTGTTCAATATAACCGATTTATTCACATGTTAATAGTCTTTTACCATTTTCCACACCTTTTATCCACAAACCAAATAAAAAAGCCTCCACTCCTGTGAAGGCTTCCTTCTATCAAAACGGATTGTAAAATCTCGTTCCTCTAACAAATGTAATCACTAGCGACACAATCAGTACCGCTCCAACAAAGATTAACGCCGCATAATCTGCTTTTTGAAAGTCTTTCGCCGTAAACCATGTGCGCTTTTTATGCTTTCCAAACCCGCGCAGTTCCATCGCATTGCTGATCGTTTCAATCCGCTCTAGGCTGGAGAAAATCAGCGGCATCACAATCGACAGCGCATTTTTAATCCGTTTTCCCAGTTTTTCATTCTTCGATAAATCAATGCCTCTTGCTTGCTGAGAAATGGCAATCGTTCGAAAATCACGCTGAATATCTGGGATGTAGCGCAGAGCAATCGCTACCGCATACGAAATCCGGTAGCTGACCCCGATTCGGCTGAGCGATGAGGCGAATTCACTTGGATTTGTTGTCACGATAAACAAAAGCGCTGCTGGCATCACGGTCACGTATTTCAGTGTAATGTTCAATTGATAGAAAAGCTGTTCAAGTGTGACATTATACCAGCCTGCAATGTGAAACAGCTCGTGCTTCGCTCCATAGATGGCGACACCTTGCTGAGGCGCAAAGACGTAAATGGCGATGTTATTGATGACAAGAAAAATCGCCAAGACAATCACTACGAAAGAGATATCACGAAATCGTACGTTTGATAGCTGAAAGAACACGATACTGGCAACTAGCATAAACACTAATACGCCTGTATCATATGTGAGCATCGCTGCGGATGACCAGAGGATAAAGCAAATGAGTTTGGTTGCCCCTGTCAGCCGGTGAATTGGCGATGGGCGATCGATATAAGACAGCATGTCTACAGCCATGTCATTCGTTCCTTTCTGTCAACCTCAATGAAGCGATCCACGAGTTCATTTGGATTTGGCCAGTCTGCTTTTAGCGCCAGTTCATACAGCGACGTTTCTTTTAAGCTCGCCTTTTGGACTAGCAACTGATCTGTCAGCACTTTGGCTGGTGTATCATCTGCGATTTTTTCTCCATCTGAAATGACGATGGTTCTTGTCGTGTATTCGAGCATGAGATGCATATCATGGGTGATCATCAAAATCGTGACGCCCTGCTGATTTAATTGCTCTAAAAACGTCATCATCTCTGTGTAATGTCTAAAATCTTGACCGGCCGTTGGCTCATCTAAAATGATGATTTCTGGCTCTAACACAAGAATGGATGCAATGGTGACGCGCTTTTTCTGTCCAAAGCTGAGGGCTGAGATCGGCCAGTTCCGAAATGGATACAGCCCGCACACTTTCAGGACTCGCTCTACACGATCCTTGATGTCGTCTTCCTGTACACCTCTTAAAACGAGACCGAGTGCGACTTCATCAAAAATCATTTGTTTCGAAATCATTTGATTTGGGTTTTGCATGACGACACCGATTCGTTCGGAGCGCTGTTTGATGGTGTCTCCTGTGATGTCATCGCCATTTAAAAGGATTGTCCCTTTTGTTGGCTTTTCAAATGCGCAGAGCACCTTGGATAGTGTCGTCTTGCCTGCGCCATTGGCACCGGCGATGCTGATCATTTCTCCTTTTTTGACGGTAAAAGAGATGTTGCTCAGCGTGTTTGGTCTTGTCGGATAATCAAAGCTCAGCTCACGCACTTCTAGTAAATCCGGCGCTGCATTCTGCTCGACTGATGGCTCAGATGCTTCCATCCATTGCTCGATTTTCTCTTTTGCCTCGTCATTTAAGGTGAGATGCTGTAAATTAGCGATCAGATCTCCTGCTGCAATCGGAATGCCTGCATATTTCATCGCTCTCACATATAAAGGCTCACGTAAATACGCCGCTTCTAATACATTTGAGGCGAGCAATTCATCTGGTGTCATATCCGCTGCAATCGTGCCATCATTGACAACGATGATGCGGTCTACATGGCGGAAGAGGACGTCTTCCAATCGATGTTCCACCATCACGACCGTTTTTTTCGTTTCTTTTTGCAGACGGTCAATGAGATCGATCACTTCTTTACCTGTTGCGGGATCAAGGCTTGCCAGTGGTTCATCAAACAGCAAAATGTCGACATCGTTGACAAGTACGCCTGCGATGGCGACACGTTGTTTTTGACCGCCTGACAGCTCATGGACAGACGATGCCAGCTTACCATCTACCTCTGTTAATTTTGCCGCTTTCTCGACACGTGTTTTCATTTCTTCGCGTGTGACTTGATCATTTTCAAGTGTGAACGCGATATCTTCTCCTACAGTCAGCCCGATAAATTGTCCATCAGGATCTTGCAGCACCGTTCCGACGAGCTGTGAGAGGGAGAAAATGTTCTCTTTCTCTGCATTTTTCCCGCCGATGTGAAGACTTCCTTCCATAGAACCTTTATAAGACGCAGGAACTAGCCCATTGATACAATGGGCTAGTGTGCTTTTTCCCGATCCAGACGGGCCTGCGATGAGGACTTTTTCTCCTTCATAGATGGTCAGGTTGATATCTTTCAATGTTGGTTCTGCCTGACTGCGATACTTGAATCCGAAATGTTCGAATTGAATCATCGGTTTCTTCATTTATGTGCTCCACCTTGCTTCATGATGTTTCTTTCGATAGACTGCCGCTTTTGCTTCTTGTTTTCGCATAAGCCGCAATGATGATGGTGCCTAGTACACCGACTGTGATGATGTTTGAGATTCCTGCTACGATGCCTTGAACAAACACTTTATTTGCAGGTTCTGCATAGATCACAATGTCGAGTACCGGCGCAATGACAAACCAGCCTAATGCTTGTGCGCCGGCTTGGACGGCGTTGAAGAGTGTGATTTTTTTCCAGCCAAAGTCGCCCTCTTCTACTTTTAAACGGTTCGAAATGAGGCCAATCAATAAACCAACAACACCCGAAACGATAATCCAGCTCCACCAAGGTCCAAATGTGGTGGCATCTTTAATGAGATGGCCAATAAATCCAATCAATGCGCCTGCAACAGGACCAAATAGCACGGCCATTAATGCAAGGAACGCGTACGATGTTTCAATTTGTGTATTCGGAATCCCAGTTGGAATGGAGACGAAGCGTCCTAAAATGACAAAGACGGCTGCGCCAATTCCGATGGCAACGACAGTTTTCGTTGAAAGTTGTTTACCTGCCATGATGTTTCCTCCTCTTATTCATATATAATGCGCGGAGCTTTGCGAATCGAAAGGCGCCAGCCTGTGCCTGTACCGATGTTATAAGCCTTTGCAAATGACCCTTGATTGATCGCCACGCCTAAATGATCGAGTGAATTGACATATACGAGTGGTTCGCCTACCTTTAAATCGGCAAAAGATCGTCCATAGGTCATGATATTTTTATACACATTTTTTGGCCCGTTGGCAATGGTAACTTCTATTGCATCCCCATAATTGATTGAAAGCTGTTCAAATAACGTATGATGAATGTTTGTCCATAGGTTTCCGAACCGCACATCTAAAATATCAATCGTCCCTGTGATCACTTCTTCTTCCGCATAAGCTTGTACGACTGGAAGGTGAATAATGTCCTCTATATTCGCCTTTGGCCCGACTTCTTCAAAAGAAATCACACCTGAAGCAATTCTCGCGCCTGTATAGGCGTAAATGTCTCTTCCATGGAACGTATGTGATTTACCTGACTTCGGCAGGCGGTTGATGGTTTCATCTAAATACCGAGCCTCCACGATGCCAATATCCTGTGCGACATGCGTAAGTGTCCCATTATCAGGTGTGATGATGTAGTGTGAGCTTGTTGTTTTGACGACAAGGCTCTTTCGCTCTGATCCAACGCCTGGATCAACAACGGAGACAAATACCGTTTCTTCCGGCCAATATGTGACCGTCTGAAGCAAGCGATAAGACGCTTCCCAAATGTCGTATTGGGGAATGTTGTGAGTTAAATCAAAAATGCGGATGCCGCTGCTCACTGTATTGGCTACGCCGTACATTGCGCTGACCGCTCCATCATCAATACCGAAATCTGATTGCAAAACCAATGCATGTTCACTCATGTTAATCTCCCTTTCATTTGAAAAAATGGTTGTGGTGTTTCACGTGGAACATTTGAACATTTGTATGAAAAAAAAGTGGACAATAAAAAATACCCCATCCTTATCTATGAATCATAAGGACGAGGTATTTGTCTCGTGGTACCACCTTTATTTACTGTTTGCTCGCGCTAAACAGCCTCTACAAGTACAAAGCTCCAATTTGGCTCATATACTGTGGTTTTGATAACGAGTACCAACTCTCGTCGTCACCTACTAATATCATGGATATGTTCAGCACGAGGCTCAGAGACCATTTTTCGAATCATTATTTTTGCTTCTTTTCAGCTGCCGAAGCTCTCTGTGGAAAAATTGATGATTGTACTTTCTCTCGTCATTGCCTGTTTAACTATCTTGAATTAAAGCTATCATACATGATGTTTTTTGATAAATCAAGATATTTTTCTGAACATTTTTAAAAATGAGTTAACTGTTTTGGAAGAGTCTTCTTTTTTATAAAATTTAAGCAAATGTTAAAGAGCGAGATATGGTGTCTTTCTTTTCTAGCGGTATAATAAAGATGAAGGGAGGTACAGTGTGTGTGGACCATCTGTATGAATGAATTTAAGCAGCTCTTCAAAAGCACAAAATCCATCTTAACAATTGTTATTATTTTCATTTTATCTACTTTTGTATCAAGTCTTCCATTTATAGCTGCTTATCAAGGGAAGTGGGAACAGGCAAAAGACCCCTATTCCATTGGGAATGAACTAGTAATGTCGTTATTTGGTTTCTTCCTTATTTTTTTATTATCTCATGATATTTTGAGCCGCGAAATTCATTTGAAAACCATTCGTTTTCTCGTCAGCAAAACGACCCGTTTAAACATTGTCATCGGGAAATATCTTGGACTGATGCTGTTTTGGCTCAGTTGCATTATGACCACATATATATTAAATATGGTGATTTCACATCGTTTTCTGTTCTCTGATGCCTTAAAAATATTAACGTTTATCAGTGTCGGCATCTCCTGTGCTTTATTTTTGTCCATGCTCTTTCCAACACCACAGAAATCGATGTTTGTTGGCATGTTGTTTTCCTTTCTATTTCCAATCATGAGCATGATGTCTGTTCTTTCTTCAGAACGGTTGATTCACTGGTTCCAATACGTGACGCCTTATTATTATGCGCGCTGGAGTGAACCGCTGACCTATGTGCTGATGAATGCCGCATTGACTGTTGTCTTACTCGTTGGAACTGCACTACTGTTTCAGAGGAGGGATGTCTAAGTGCTTCACACAAAAGGGCTGACAAAAAAATATCGGACAAAAGTCGCAATAGATCATATTGATCTTGATATCCATCAAGGGGATATCTTCGGCCTCATTGGACCGAAGGGTGCTGGTAAGACAACCTTCTTTAATATCATTACAGGGATCTCCCGCCCCACCTCTGGCACGTTTATCATGATGAACATGACGTCGTTAAAAAAAGTACGTCATCATATCGGTGTTCTGCCTGAATATACAGATTTATATGAAGGGCTGACTGCTATTGAGCATATTGCCTATTTATCGAAAATTACGGGTACTCGCCAGAAAACGAGCTATTATGAAGAATTACTCGAATTTGTTGGCTTACATCGTTATCATCAAGAGAAAGTCGGTGCCTTTACACCTGGGATGAAGAAGCGGCTCGGAATGGCTCAGGCCATCGCTCATCGGCCTGACTTTATTTTACTTGATGAGCCTTTTGCGGATATTGATGCAGATTCTATCTTACATATCCAGCGGGTGATTGAATCGTTAAAATTCGAAGGAAAAACCGTCTTTTTAACAGCAGACGAGCCAAGGTTCACCCAACCTATTTGTACCAAAACAGCTTTCATATCTGAAGGAAAAGTCGTGTCCTCAAGTACTCATCCTCAAGAGAAAACCATCACGTCCTCAACCATTCGTGCCACCTTCAAGCATGCATGGATTGATGATGAGGTGAAGCCTGTTCTCACGCAGTACTTACAAAGTGTGGGAACAGACCTTGTGATCAGTGATGACGAGACCTCATTGTTGATTCGTTCAGAAGCTCAAGTCCCAGCCATCATCCGTGCGTTTGTGAAATGCAAAGTCGACCTATACCGAGTCACGGCGCAAGATGCCATGATGTCCACATAAAAAAGTACCGTACGCTCACTGCACGGTACTTCTCTTTTTTTATAAAGGTTTGCTCATGTAAATCCCAGTCTCAGCAAATCCCGTTTTCTCATAAAGTGAGCGGGCGATTTGATTATGAGCAAAGACATGCAGCGATAGTTTCTTCACACCTAATGACTTTGCCTGCTCTTCTAATGCCGCCATGGCCTGTTTTGCCAACCCTTTTCCTCGATACGCTTCAAACAAAATAAAATTATAAATAAATCCTTCATGCTGGGGATGATCTGGATCATAGCAAAGCCATACCCATCCAATGGCTTCTTCTCCATGTAAGATGTTCCACAACTCATGATCTTCTGTCTGAAGTCCTTCAGGAAGCAGCCGGTCAAATTGTTCCTCTGCGTTCTTTTGCGCTTCTTCCTGATTCCATGTCCCTGCGTGTACCTTTTCTTCTGCGTACCGCTTAATGGCCTTCTCTATCAAGACGTCATAATCTGTTTGCGACATTGGTAGTAATGTGACCAATCGTATCTCCCCCTTTTCTTTATCATATGCCGGGCATGTAAAAAAAGCCAGTCCCTTATAGGAACTGGCTAGCCACCGAACTGATCGGTTTGGGAGAGTTTGATCTCGACTGATTTTTTCTTTCCGCTTCGGTAAAATTGCACCTTTACCTTGTCGCCGACTTTCTTTTGATAAAGATATTTACGCAGATCGACGATATTTTGTACTTCCTTGCCGTCAAACGACGTCACGACATCCAGCTCTTTTAACCCTGCTTTCCCTGCTGGAGACAAAGGCTCGACACTCATCACGACGACTCCGGTTGTGACCTTTGATGGCAGTTTTAACGTTTCCTGCCAATGATAGCTCGCAATATCTGCTAGTGATTTCATCCCAACACCAAGGTACGGACGCTTCACCTCTCCATAGCGCTCTAAATCCTCTATGACAGGGATCACCAGGTTCGCAGGAATAGACAGCCCAATCCCTTCCACCTCTGACTCAGCAATCTTCATTGAATTGATGCCGATCACTTTCCCGTCCATATTAATCAAGGCTCCGCCGCTGTTCCCAGGATTAATGGCGGCATCCGTTTGCAAAACTTCCGCATTCCAATCCGTCTGTCCATCACCATTAGAATCAACAGGGATCGCACGCTCCGTTCCAGAAATCACACCTTGTGTGACGGAGCCAGCAAATTCAAGGCCTAATGGATTTCCAATGGCGATGACAGGCTCACCTGGTTTGACATGGTCTGAATTGCCGAAGGCGGCGGTTTTCTTGATCTTATCACTTTTGACCGTGAGTACCGCTAAATCCATAAGCTGATCACTGCCGACAAGATTTGCCCCGATCCTTGTCCCGTCCTGAAGGCTCACTTCAAGCTGGTTTGCGCCTTTGATGACATGATGGTTGGTCACAATATAAAAGGTGTCACCCTTTTTTTTATAAATCACACCTGACCCGCTGCCTGCTTCACCGCCTTCTTCCCAAAAGCTCGACTTTTGAATGTTAATGACGCCGACAACCGTATCCGACATACTCGATACCACTTTTGTGACCGCATCATTCACGTTCACATTGACGGTCTTTAAAGGGCCATCTGATGCCTGCTGATCTCCAGTTGACTGCCAGCCAAAGGGGCTGCCGCTTTGTCCAGACACATAGGGGAAAAAGAATCCCATTAAAAAAGCTCCTACCAATACACCGATCAGACCAGATAGGAAATATCCTTTTCTGCTTCGTCTCGGCTTCCACTCTACATCGCGATAATCCACTATGTTTCCTTCCTTTCAGTGAATAGATGATGTATATAGTGTTGGTAAGAAGCTCTTATCTTAATCATACGATTGTAAAAATCATACGGCGCAAAGCGGGGTTGCTTTTTTCGGGTCCGTATCATATAAATCAAAGCCGTCCCCTACAACAAAGCCCTTCATTTCAAGCGTCTGCTGGACCGCCATACGGGCTAAGTCCTTCATGTTGTTGTCTTGACTCAAGTGGGCCAAATAAATGCGTGAGGTGGCGTCTCCAATCACGTCTGTCATAGCAAGAGCTGCATCTTCATTGGATACGTGTCCGACATCGCTCAAAATTCTGCGTTTAATACTCCATGGGTAGCGCCCCATTTGCAGCATGCCGACATCATGGTTGCTCTCAAATACGAACGTATTGGCTGATTTAATAATCCCTTTCATCCGGTCACTCACATAGCCTGTATCCGTCATAAGGGCAAGTTTACGCCCGCCATAATGGAATACGTAAAACATGGGCTCTGCCGCATCATGTGATACGCCAAATGATTCAACATCGAGACCGCCGAATGATTGAACCGTCTCCATATCAAAGTGGAATTTCTGCTCCGTATCCACTTTCCCAATATGTGACTCCATCGCCTTCCATGTTTTTGCATTTGCATAGACAGGAAGCTTGTACTTTCTTGCCATCACACCGAGTCCTTTAATATGATCTGAGTGCTCGTGTGTGACAAAAATTCCGTCCAAGTCTTCCGGCTTGCGATCGATTTGACCAAGCAGCTCCACCATCTGTTTGCCGCTTAAGCCTGCATCTACTAAAAAAGCATGCTCATCGGTTTCTAAATAAAAAGCGTTCCCCGTACTTCCGCTCGCTAGTACACTGAACTGCAAGCTCATGTTCTCTCACTCCAATGAAGATTTGTCTTCTTTCTCTATATGATCAAGTGTTGAGCCATCAATGGCATTGATCAAATATTCTTCTTCTGTCTTTTTCTTTGAACCAGTTGCCACGCCTTCAATCTCTACTCGCCATACAGGAACCATTACTTGAGTGCTTGCACCTGGGTATTGCGTGTAGTAGCCTAGCTCCACTTTTTTCACTGTCGTGTTTTGGCTCAGCATATTTTGTGTATATAAGTCCTTCACCGTTTCAAGCGCCGGGACAAGGGTTTCTTTTCTCACTTCATTAATCGATGTCACCATCGACTGCCGATACGAGACGACCTCGTTTTGATCGTTCACATCCAATGTGATCTTCCCAATGGTTTCGGTGTCATCAAGACCTTCTTGGAAGATGTATTTTCCTTTATACGTTTGGAAAAAGACGATTTCACCTGTTTCTTCATCGATGCTCCAGAGCTTATAATTCTTGCCATCCAGTAAACGCTGGCTCACAAGATTGGTCGCTGCTGTTTTCATATCTTTTTTCGGCAATGCAACTGGTTTATTGAAGGTCATTTCAAGCAGGGTGACAGGATCATCTTTCTCGGTTTTCGGGAATGTGCTTTTCGTCTTTTGATCAGCTAATCCGTCGACATCCTTTTTCGTATATTGCTTTTTCTCAGCTGTAATGCGGTATCCAATCTTCGCTTCATCTGATAGATTGCCATATTTGATTCCGTCTGCCTTCATTTCTTCCAGCGTATCTGTTTTTTCGATAATCGCAAAATGATCGGTCGATCGCTTTTCAAAGTATTGAAAACCTAGAAAGATATCGAGAACGAGAAAGGCTAGGATAAAGATCGTTTTGGTCTTATTCCACTCCATGATTCTCGCTCCCCTCTGTCAGCAAATCATTCGATAAAATGACGGTTTTTCCGTTATATTTCATACACCATACCGGCTCTAGCCAGACAAACATCGCTTGATCCTGATCTGATGCCGTGGATGTCGCTTGATAGGCAGGGAAAATCTGTTCAATTTTCTCTAAATCATCATACTTCGTCTGCTTGATGATCAAGTTTTTCAGCTCTGTCCCATTCATCAGTTTGACCTGTTCACTCTGACTCGCTTTGTTGCCGAGAATGTAGTTTGGACGCTTATAACTCAAGATGTCATCATTCGCCCATTGTACTTCAAGTGATGTCATACCAAATGGATGTTTTGTGCTGTTGACGATCGGCAGTCCATCCATAAACATATTAAAGGACAGCTGCTGGTTGCTGTTAATACCGAAGTATTGATAATTATCGGTAAAACTTCCGGTATCATTGAAATATTTCACGCTTCGCTTGATCAAATCCCCCGTTTGGAATACGGTACTAGAATTGATATTACGATGCTGATATTGGATGCGGTGGTCTTTTTGATTTGCTTCAAGACGACTCGTTCCATCTGTATATACCGTCCGGTTTAAATTAGACTCCTCCCCAACTAGACTTGGGTCTGTAAACAAAGCGTCCTTGAATTTGCTTGTCTTAATCGTTTCGATAAAGAACATTTTCGCTTCAAGCTGCTTTTGCTTCTGCGGCAGAAGAAAATCTCGTTTTGAATTCGTAGAGAAAGTATAAAGATCATAGCGCGGCATCTCGTTTTGAGCGGCTGCAATACTATCCATCAGATTACGATAGTTGGCAGATTCAATCGTTAGCTCAAGCACCGATTCCTTGCTGTATGAAACCAAATAGACTTTCTTATTGGCCTTATCCGGTTGAGCGAACGGCACAATCATCCGGTCAAACGAGTTGTATTCAATGGATTTATTCGGCCATTTAAACAGCGCTTGGAAAATATCAATCGGAATCGGATCATTGAACACAAGATCCAATGTTTTGCCTTGCCCCTCGCGTCCATAGAAGAAATTCTTAAATTTCTGCTCGGAATATTGGTCCGACACATCAGCAATCTCTTTGACATCCCACAGGCTCACATCATTCCAAAAGTTTTGGAAGAGTTCCTTTTGATCCACTTTGAAATGCTCTCCATTGGAATGGATGAACATCTCACGCGGCTTCACGACATCAATGAGACTCCGAGGCTCGTCGCTTGAAATCTTCTTCGTTTCCACGACCTGTGTGCCGGCATCCGCCTGATCCTGCATGACGGGCTGGAACATCCAAATATTCCACGTAAACACAAGACTGATCGCAATTAGGATTGTCAATATAATGGTTTTAAAGGTCTCACGCTTCATCCCAATCATCCTCTTGTTCTTCATTGTACGGAAGGGTAAAGGTTACCGTTGTTCCTTTTCCTTCAATGCTGTCAGCCCAAATATCTCCGCCATGAGCCTGAACCATTTCTTTTGCAATCGCAAGGCCTAGGCCGGTTCCGCCAAGCTTTCTTGTTCTTGCCTTATCCACTCGATAAAAACGTTCAAAGATTTTATCCATATCCTTCTTCGGAATACCGATTCCTTCATCTTTGACACTGAATAACACAAGACTTTGCTCCTCATCCAAATCGACAGTGAACGTAATATGTCCACCCTCTGGCGAGTATTTCATAGCATTGGAAATGATATTATCGAGCACCTGAGTGATTTTATCTTGATCAATTTCCACATATATTTCACGCTGCGGCAAGTTGCGGATGAAATCGACATGCTGCTCCTTCGTCATTTCAAAACGATCAATGACGAGCGAGATAAACCTGATAAAATTCGTCCACTCACGATTGAATTGATAATCCTTGCTGTCGAACTTAGACAGCTGGAGCAGGTCATTCACAAGTCTAATCATGCGCTCTGTTTCATTTTGCGTGACACTGAGGAACCTTGGCGCAAGCTCTTTATCACCAATCGCACCTTCAGCGAGTGCCTCAAGATAGCTTCGCATCGTCGTAAGCGGTGTGCGCAGCTCATGCGATACGTTCGCCACGAATTCACGACGTTCCGCATCAATTTTTTCCTGCTCGGTTACGTCATAAATGACTGCAATTAAACCATCAATTTTCCCATGCTCTTTCTGAATCACTGAGAAATTGACACGCAAAACAGACAGTTGATCTTCACGTTCAATTTCTAGCAACATGGAGTCTTGATTTTCGACTAAATCTTCAAATGTATGAGTTTCTTCTAAGCCAAGCAAGGATGTGATCGGCATCTCTAGAGCTGTTTCACGTGAAACATTCAAAAGCTCTAGTGCCGGGCTGTTTAATAGAATAATGGCACCGTTTTGATTCGTGGCAATGACGCCATCGGTCATATAGGCGATAACAGAAGAAAGCTTTTTCCTCTCACCCTCTGTCATCAGCTGCGCTTCCTCCAGCTCTCTCGTCAGATGGTTAAATGTCGTCGCTAGCTGACCAATCTCATCATGTCCATACTTTCGGACCTTTCTGGAAAAGTTCCCTTTGGCGAGCTCGATCGCTTGCTTTCTCATATCCGAAATTGGGTGTGTAATGGTTCTGAATATGAATATACCAAGTAGAGCGGTCGTCCCAAGTGCGATGAGTGTACCCGTCGCCAAAATGGTGTTGATCGTTCGCATTTGGTTAAAAACACTTTCCATGGATGAGACCACATAAATGACACCAACGGTTTCTTGGTTCTCATTTTTCACGGCTGTCGCTGATATGCGGACTCGTTTATTCGATTCTGGGTCATAGAATTTTTTCTCGTAGTCTTTGCCAACCGCGAAAATACGGCTAATGATTTGATCTGTGATTTTCTTCCCGGCAATCTCTTGACTGCCGTTATTCACAGAGGCAATGACCTCTCTGCTTTCGTCAATATAGCTGACTTCAGAAATTTCATTAGACTCATCTTTGTTGTTAAAATCGTTTAATATCTTTTGAGCATCCTCTTTTAATTCTGCCTTGCTTTTCGATGAATCTTGTTCTAGGTAATACGATAACGAGTAGATTCGCTGATTCAAGGAATTATCATAGGAATTAATTAAGGACTGCTCTAGCTGCTTCACAAAGTACACGCCAATAATCTGCATGGCGACAATGATCAGCAGCACATAAATCAAGGTCAATTTAAAGTGAATCGAGCGAAAAAAACCTACTTTACTCATAAGAATCTTAGTCCTGCTCTGGGTTTCTTAAATAGTAGCCGACGCCTCGTCTTGTTACGATCCAGCTCGGGTGGCTAGGGTTGTCTTCAATTTTTTCACGAAGACGGCGGACTGTCACGTCTACTGTACGGACATCTCCGAAGTAGTCGTAGCCCCAAACCGTTTGCAGTAAGTGCTCACGTGTCATGACTTGTCCAATATGTTTCGCTAAGTAATGAAGCAATTCGAACTCACGATGCGTTAGCTCAATCGTTTCGTCACGCTTAGACACGACATACGCATCTGGGTAGATCACAAGTGAACCAATCTCGATATCATTTGATTCAGATTCTTCCTCTGATTGCGGAGCAGCCGTCTGTCTTCTTAAATTTGCTTTTACACGTGCAAGCAGCTCGCGTGTACTGAATGGCTTTGTGACATAATCGTCCGCGCCAAGCTCAAGACCAATGACCTTATCGATTTCAGAGTCTTTTGCTGTCAGCATGATAATCGGCATATCATATTTCTTTCTCACTTCACGGCATACTTCAACGCCATCTTTGTTCGGCAGCATAATGTCGAGCAAAATAATGTCTGGCTTAATTTCTTCTACCATTTCAAGGGCTTCATTTCCATCATACGCACAATGAACCTCGTAGCCCTCTTTTCTTAAGTTAAATTCCAATATATCCGCAATCGGCTTTTCATCATCTACGACAAGAATCTTTTTTTCCATTGTGATTTCCTCCTGCATTTTTAGCATCTATGTCATTCCATTTTGCATGTCTCATTACGCCTTTTTCATTTACGAAAAAAAGGCTCACTGTCTATTATAACGTTTTACGAGGCAAAGATAAAAATAATAACGGCTTTCTTTGCTAGTAAACGTTGGATAGAAGAACTTCACCCAAAAGATTTGATGACTTTTTCCTTTTTTATTGAAACTTTTCCAATCACCAAACGTCTATATACATGTAACGTCTTCTTCTTATGGAGCCGGGCCCTACCTAGGTCCGGCTTCTCCCTTTTTATGCCTTCTTTTCATAATAAAAACGCACCTGCGATTGCAGATGCGTTTGGAAGTGGCTCGGGACGGAATCGAACCGCCGACACACGGATTTTCAGTCCGTTGCTCTACCAACTGAGCTACCGAGCCATCATCAAAAGATGAATATGTATAAATGGCGGTCCGGACGGGACTCGAACCCGCGACCTCCTGCGTGACAGGCAGGCATTCTAACCAACTGAACTACCGGACCTCAGTAACTTGCCCGAAAAAGCAATCGTGGTGCTCCTTCAAGCAAGTGAGGAAAAATTAGCTTAACGCTAAAGTAAATCAATGACCCGTACGGGATTCGAACCCGTGTTACCGCCGTGAAAGGGCGGTGTCTTAACCGCTTGACCAACGGGCCAAAACATGGTGAGCCATGAAGGACTCGAACCTTCGACCCTCTGATTAAAAGTCAGATGCTCTACCAACTGAGCTAATGGCTCTCGGTTTGTGAAAAGTGAATCTGAAGAAGCTGTATTGCGTCAAACCAATCGCTTTAAAAGCTGGAAAATCGCATCTTAACAAGTTTCAGAGACCTTTGCAACAACGAGATTTATAATATCATAGAGTAATTACATATGGCAATACGTTTTTCGACATTTTTTTAAAAAAAGTGTCGGATTTGATATCTTCTGTTACATCGCCTAAATCCGAAAGCGCCTTCATTTAATTAGTGGCTACTGCCCAATCCAGCACACAGAAACGTTTGATTCCGACCAATATTGGTTATACAAGAAACAAACAGCATGGTGATTGAAAAAGGAGGAAGCATAGGATGAGTTCATTTAAATTAGGAGATAAAATGCCCGATTTTTCACTGCCAACAGTGCAGGGCGATCACATTGAGTTTTACAAACATTTAGAGGAGCATCAAAGCTGGCACCTTATCGTTTTCTTTAGAGGATCATGGTGCCCAGTATGTGTCGAAGAATTAAAAGAGCTGGAAAAACAGCAATCCTATTTTCAAGACAAGGATATTCACTTAATGACAATCTCAACGGATAATCCTGAAGACTTGAAAGAATTTGCAGACAAAGAGGGACTTTCTTTCCCCATCATGTCTGACCAAGACCTCACATCATTGAAAGCCTATGAAGTCTTCTATCACGGGGAAGATGCCCCATACGAAGACCACGGGGTGCACGGAGAACCTGCCTATTTCTTATTAAACGAAAAAGGCCAAGTCCTCTATCAGCAAAGACAAACAAGTCCATTTGGTAGACCGCATGCCAACGAACTGCGCAAAATCATTCAATACATTCGTAAAAATTTAAAAGGCCAATATAAAAGCCTAAAATAAAAAAGAAGCTCTCATCGGAGAGCTTCTTTTTTATGAATGTTTTTTATTGTATAGCCAATCTGCGGTGAAAAACACAAGAAGACCTGTCATTAAAATCACAAAAGTAACAGGTGTACTCTCACCTTGAAAAAAAGCGTAAGACCCATGTCCTCCTAATGCTAGAAGATAAAAAACAAACGCCAATCCTGCTGCTTTTTGTGCATTGGCTTGTTCTCTTTTCGTCGTTTTTTTGAAAATCATTGTATCTATTCCCCTTTAAGATGCTTTCTTCATTGTCACACGGCGAAGTGCCCGTGATCGGATATACTCCATTGGCCCAATTCGCCAGACGTGTAAGCAAAGAGCTGAAATGGCGATTTGCAGCAGGGAGATCAACAACCATGACAAGACGATAAGGGGGGCGTTGATTTGACCGCCAAGACCCAATCCCCAGCTGTAAAAAAGGATAGAGCAGATGACATTTTGCAGGATATAGCAGCTAAGCGCCATTTTCCCTACATATTCAAACCAAGTCCACATGAACCATGACTCCGTGCGTGCTAGAAGCTTCGCCACGACAGCAATATAGAAAATAGAGAGGAATGGCGAAAACACATAGCGCACCACAAATTCTACTATGTCATTTGGTACGAAGACGAGCGCATTCAGCGGCAGTCCAATCCACAAACCCATTCGGAACAATATTTTCCGCAGAGATTGCCCACGCTCATTTGCATAAAATACACCAGCTCTCATCATCCGCACACCTAATAAAAACAAAAAGGTATTCATTGGGATAATAAAGATCGCTTCTTCTCGATACATCAAAAAGTGCTGTAATCGGTCTTGAACTTGAGATATCCATGTCTCCGGTAGTTGTTCTTCGTACGCTGGTTCACTGCTCTCGTCATAGGATTCATTTTCCAATTCAGAGAAAGAAAATACAACGAGAAAAGCCGTCACCAACAAATGAATGACACCCGAGACAATCATGCCTTTTTTGATGCGCCGACTTCCTCCACGGACAATAAACGCCACAAGCAAACCCGTGATGGCGTAACTCATGAGCACATCATATTCCATCACTAGCGCAAAATGGACAAAGCCTTCAATCAATAAGAATAAAAGAATCCATAAATATGTACCCGGCCAAGTCCTATTTTTTCTTTTCGCCTGCTGGTATTTCAGCTCTAGCCCTACGCCAAACATGATTGTGAGCAGCGATAGCATTTTGCCATAAACGAACATAGAGACAAGACTTTCAAGAAAACTACCATTTTCATATTCATCCGCAATCTGATCTGTCGCAAAGGTATCCCCTGCGTATGCAAAAAACCAGACATTTGTACCCAATGTACCTAATATCGCAAAACCTCGTAAAATATCTAATAATCGTATTCTTTCTTTCACTAGAACGCTCCTTCCCTTTTATACAGTTATCATATTTTGGTAATGACAGGAAGAGCGTTCCGTAGAAATTAAGGAATATTTAAACAAAAAAAGACACCAGTAAAATGTGTGATTTTACTGGTGTCTGATCAGTCTATAATGATGGACGGTACACGCTGCGGACAACGTTCGTTTGGGAACGGTCTGGTCCGACTGAGAAAATAGAAAGTGGAATACCTGTTAATTGTGAAATGCGCTCTAAGTAATGACGGGCATTTGCAGGCAGTTCACTTAAATTCTTCACGCCTGTAATATCCTCTGTCCATCCTGGCATTTCTTCGTAGACAGGTTCACATTTCGCTAATTCATTTAGACTTGCTGGGAATTCTTCAGTGATTTCTCCGTTCAATTTATAAGCAACACAGATTTTCAATTTCTCAATCCCTGTCAGTACATCGATGGAGTTAAGAGATAAATCTGTAATTCCGCTCACACGGCGCGCATGACGGACAACAACACTGTCAAACCAGCCAACACGGCGCGGGCGGCCAGTTGTCGTACCGTATTCACGGCCAACTTCACGGATTTGATCGCCAATTTCATCATGGAGTTCTGTCGGGAATGGGCCATCACCTACACGAGTTGTGTAAGCTTTTGATACGCCGACCACATGTTGAATTTTCGTAGGACCTACACCAGAACCAATCGTCACGCCTCCAGCCACTGGGTTAGATGACGTCACGAACGGATATGTCCCTTGATCGATATCAAGCATAACGCCTTGTGCCCCTTCAAAAAGAACACGGCGGCCTTCATCTAGAGCATCGTTCAATACAACAGATGTGTCCACGACATATTTTTTCACTTGCTGACCATATTCATAATACTCATCTAAAATATCTTCAATTTTGAAGCCTTCTGTGTCGTACATTTTCTCTAAAAGACGATTTTTCTCTTCTAGATTACGGGCAAGCTTCTCTTCAAATACTTCACGATCTAATAAATCTGCGATACGGATTCCGACGCGGGCAGCTTTGTCCATATAAGCTGGTCCGATTCCTTTTTTCGTCGTACCGATCTTGTTAGCCCCTTTCCGCTCTTCTTCTACCTCGTCCAATTTTAAGTGATAAGGCAGAATGACATGGGCTCTATTGCTGATTCTGAGGTTATCTGTACTCACATTCCGTTCGTGAAGATACGCAAGCTCAGTGACCAACGCTTTAGGATCAACCACCATTCCATTACCGATGACACAAGTTTTCTCTTTGTAAAAAATACCGGACGGAATGAGGTGTAGCTTGTAAGTCACTCCATCAAATTTGATTGTGTGACCTGCATTGTTTCCCCCTTGATAACGGGCAATCACCTCTGCATTTTCTGAAAGGAAATCGGTAATTTTCCCTTTCCCTTCGTCACCCCACTGCGTACCTACTACGACTACTGAAGACATATCGTGCACCTCCGTTAACCTTTCAAAACGTTATCTCTTTCAAACACATTTATTTTATCAATGCACAATGAAAAAGTCAACGTGAAATCCGAACATTAATATCTCGAAATCAAATTTTGTTCGTTTTACATGCGAGGAAAAGCGCTTTAATTGCTCATTCTACGCTTAAACAAGAAGATTTCGAGCAAAATTACTGTTTTTCTCATTTCCGTTTGTTCAGTGATTTTCAATCAATTGAATCATCGAACTTGCCATAAAGTCGGGTGAATATGGTCTGCCTTTTCTCAGCCACCACTCAGCTGTTCCAACATAAGCAGAAATGACAAATTGCTTCTGCATCTCGAGAGGAACGTGTTGTGGATCAGGTGGTGAACCTGTGACTTCTTCTAGCCCCAAAGTAAAGCTTTCTTCAAAAAAAGCACTGGCTGTCTGATGAATATTAAGCTCTCTTCCCCTTTTCAAGAGAATCTGATACTCCTCTTCATGTTCCTGCAAATGCTGATAAAAGCGGTAAATATACACATATGCTGCATGATCGCTCTTCCACTCATTTTCATGTACAGGAGCAAAAATAGAGGTTTTCATGACATCAAACATCTCATCCATGGCCTGCTGAGCTAAGTCAAACTTATCCTCATAATGCTGATAGAAGGTGGTCCGATGGATTCCTGCCTTGTTCGTCAAATCTTGTACAGAAATCTTCCCCCATTCCTTCTCCTTTAATAACTGAAATAATGCTTTTCTTAATTGTTGCTTTGATTCAGTTGCGCGCTTATCCCCTCTGTAGCAGTCCGCCACAAGCCGCTCTCCCCTTCCCATTTTCTTCAACAGATTTCGCTTTTCTGTTGGTTGAATCCTTTCTCCTGATGAATTACCTTTAAATCTAACACAGCGAAAAAAAGGAATCATCTGACAACCCATAAGGAGTGATGATCATGGAAACAACAACACCTAGTGCCGTTCAAAAAGCGTTATTAAGAGGGAAAAACAAGCAGGACCCGTATCACCCATTTGATTGGTACGCCAAAATGCGTCAAGAATCCCCTGTTCATTTTGATGAACACAGCCAAACATGGAGTGTCTTCACCTATGAAGAAGCAAAGCGCGTCACCATCGATAAAGATACCTTTTCTAGTCAACCTCCTCAAGACCACCGGAAACATTCACTGATGAAAACAATGGTCATGATGGACCCGCCAAAACATACACGAATCCGCTCCATTGTGAGCAAAGCCTTTACACCCCGGGTGATGAAATTGTGGGAACCACGCATTCAAGAGTTAATGGATGATCTCATTGCACAAATAGAAGGTAAGGAAGAGATTGATCTTGTTCAAGACATCTCCTATCCGCTTCCTGTGATTGTCATTGCAGAGCTTTTAGGTGTGCCAACAGAACATAAACAATCCTTTAAAGAATGGTCCGATATTCTCGTCAGCATGCCTAAAAGTGAAGAAGAAAGAGATGTCGTTGAATGGCAGAAAACACGGGATCAAGGCGAAGCGGACATGATGGCGTTTTTTGCTGACATCATTGAAGAGAAGCGGCAGAACCTTAGTGATGATTTGATTTCGCTTTTAATTCAAGCGGAGGAAAATGGAGACAAGCTGTCCGCAGACGAATTAATTCCTTTCTGCAATCTGCTCCTGTTAGCAGGCAACGAAACGACCACCAACCTGATCTCCAATATGATCTTTACTTTGTTAGAAAATCCGGGGTCGTATGAAGCGCTCGCTCAATCACCTGACCTCATTCCTCGTGCTGTGGAGGAGGCTGTCCGTTTTCGTGCCCCTGCGCCTACCATCGTCCGGTATGTCACAGAAGACACCGAACTTGGAGGGAAAGTCTTGAAAAAGGGAGACAGTGTGATTGTCTTTCTTGCTTCTGCGAACCGGGATGAGCGTCAATTTCCAAACGCACATGAGTACGATATACACCGGCACCCTAATCCTCATATTGGCTTCGGCCACGGCATTCATTTCTGCCTAGGCGCACCACTTGCTCGCCTGGAAGCCTGCACTGCCATCAAAGCCATACAGTCACGATATGAATCACTAGAGCTTCTCTCTTACGTCCCAATGACAAGCAGCGGTATGTATGGACTAAAAGCACTGAAGCTCCGTGTCACGCCTCGTTGCTAACAAAAAGGACTCCCACGAGATGGGAGTCTTTCTTAATCAGGTGTAATTCCTTCTGTATTCATGAGCACCACTCGATATCCATCTGGATCTTCAATCGTCACGCCTCCTCGATCCCAGTACGGGTTTGTAGAGGTGACTTGCCGTCCGCCAAATGCGATCAGTCTCTTTTTCATCTGCTGAAATTCTTCTTCAGCCGGAATATAGAATACAAGCAGTTGCTCTGGGTGGGGAACAGGCAAGCTTTCGTCTTCTTCATGTTTGGTGATTTCCAGATGAACATGCTGGTGAGGAAGCCCAAGCATGACCCCATCATACCCTTCATGCTGATCAAATGAGCCTATTCGTTTCAGCCCTAAACCTTCTTCATAAAAAGAAACAACCTCTTTCATGTTGACGGTCGGACGTGCGATGCGTAATTGAGCGGCTTCGAATTGTTGAAACTTCATCAGTCATCACTCCTTTTCTCTCCCTTTAGTATACGCTCTCTTTTTCTCCCACTCCTCCTCATTTCGACTGTTTTTCAGTCATTCTTTCGATGTAGATGGATCAAAAAAAGCCCAGCTTCTTGAGCTGGGCTTTAAGCACCGGGCGGAACACCCGCATCGTCAAATCTTCTTTCTAAGTTGACGAATTTGTTATATTCTTTCACGAACGCCAGTGATACCGTTCCAACTGGACCGTTACGCTGTTTCGCAATAATAATTTCAATAATGTTCTTATTCTCTGATTCTTTGTCATAGTAATCATCACGATAAAGGAACGCCACAATATCGGCATCCTGCTCAATACTTCCTGATTCACGAATATCAGACATCATCGGACGCTTGTCCTGACGCTGCTCTACCCCACGAGAAAGCTGTGATAAGGCAATGACCGGCACTTCAAGTTCTCTTGCTAGTGACTTTAAAGCCCTAGAAATTTCAGATACCTCTTGCTGACGGTTATCGCTTGATCGTCCACTCCCTTGGATGAGCTGTAAGTAATCAATCAGGATCATGCCAAGCCCGTTTTCTTGCTTCAAACGGCGGCATTTCGAGCGAATTTCACTGACTCTAATGCCAGGTGTATCATCAATGAAAATCCCACTGTTTGATAGCGAACCCATCGCCATTGTCAGCTTACCCCAGTCCTCTTCTGTGAGGTTACCGGTTCTTAGGTTTTGTGCATTGATATTTCCCTCGGCACAAAGCATACGCATGACCAGCTGCTCAGCGCCCATCTCTAAACTAAAGATGGCGACACTTTCATCTGTCTTGGTTGCAACGTTTTGTGCAATATTTAACGCGAAGGCTGTTTTCCCTACGGACGGACGAGCCGCTACAATAATCAGGTCATTTCGCTGGAAGCCAGCTGTCATCCGATCAAGCTCTGAGAAACCCGTTGGAATCCCAGTGATATCACCTTTTCGATTATGAAGCTGTTCAATATTATCATATGTCTGAACAAGAACGTCTTTAATGTTTTGGAAAGCTCCTGAGTTTTTACGCTGAGCCACTTCCATAATGGTTTTTTCAGCATCACTCAATAGATCTTCTACTTCATCCTCACGCGTATATCCATCCTGTGCAATGGTTGTCGCTGTACGGATCAGACGTCTTAAAATGGATTTTTCTTCTACAATTTTTGCATAATATTCAATGTTTGCGGCAGTTGGGACAGAGTTCGCAATATCTGTTAAATACGAAATCCCGCCTACCTCTTCTAGTAAGTCTGTATTGGCAAGTTCTGATGTCACCGTGACAAGGTCAACCGGTTCCCCTCTATCACCAAGTACAAGCATCGCATTGTAAATCTTTTGATGCGACATTCTATAGAAATCCTCTGGAATTAATACCTCAGAAGCGAGCGTTAGCGCAGATGGTTCTAAAAAAACAGCACCTAATACGGCCTGCTCGGCTTCTATATTTTGCGGCGGCAGCCGGTCATCGAGAAGTTCCGTCATGCCAAGCACCGTCCTTTCATAAAAAAATACGCTACTCATCATTTTAACATTTTCACCAATAAAAAAGTGAAAAACATCAACTATAGTCAAAATTACCATGTCGATGTTTCGTTGAACAGCGAAACAACACACTTCAAATAGAAAAGACTCTGTAACATAAATTGTTATAGAGTCCTTTGTATCGCTAATGGAATTTGTAGCTGTTGTTCACACATGTGATCGATACTCCAACATGGCATGAACACGCACATGATCAAATATTGAAGGTGCGTTTTTTAATCTATCGTTTTCTTAACTCCGTAATTCACCTTTTGTCCAATGTCATATAAAGACCCGTTTTCATACCCAATAGATAGCACCAAATCGGGAATAGAATCATACCCGTTCTTCGCTAGATCAAAGAGCTGTGCACCATAATGTGATGCAGCAATACGGGCATTTTCAGCTGTGTATGGGTTTTTCAGAAGTTCTTCTTTGTAGATATCAAAAATATTCGCTCCGGTATCCGTTACAAATTGACCGTTTACAATGCTTAAATCTTTTAAATTGTAGCCTGTTACCGTTTTGATTTGATTGACAAGGTGAAACTTTGCAAGTGAATCCGGCGTGAATTGAGTCGAATCATCATTTCTACTTTTCATAATATGAAAAAATAGTTCTCTTGTATTGTTGCTTGTATTCAATATGTCTTCTATTTGTTTGACCAGCGACTCGTCAGTTGATCCACTCACCACTAATTTAAAATGATTCGGATCAATGGTAAAAGTTAAATTGGCGTTTTTAGGAATGTTCAAACCATTGGTAGAAAACAAAGCTTGCAGTTGTTCGTTTACCTTCTGACGATTTAATAGTTTCTTTTCTACACTTTCTTGGGTAGGATCGTACCGTTTTTCATTACGGAAAATAGCATCATTGAAGTCATATTGTCCACCTGTTCCAGAATTAGCCCATCCAATTTCCATTTTATAAGCAGCTTCTCTCTCCACTTTAGTTAGATCACTTCTGAAATAAGGAGAGTGTTGATTTCGATACTTATTAAATATATGCCCATGAGGATCTTTGAATCGTTTATTTTGTTCATTTATTTTTTCGTATTTTTCATCTAATATTTTCATTCGTCTATCAGATTCGGTCATCACTTCGTTTGTACTTTTAATAGCTGATTGACCTTTAGCGTCTATTTGGTTCAAATTGTTCGAAGAACTGGCTGTATATGACGTATTAATATTCATTTTGATTCTCCTTTTTTAAGAAAATAGTGATTATTAAATATATCGGCATTTCAGTTAAAATTTGTTAGTTTAATGTCTATATAGTAATCATTGCAATTAGGGTTAATATATGACAAATACTATCTTTAAACGTTTATTATTATCAGCATTATTATTGGCGCTTGTTACTAGTTTTTTTGCACCTACTTCAGCGGAAGCAGCAATTACGGGGAATAACAGCCCTAACACTGCAAGTTCAATGGGATATTGGAAAAATAGTCGTTCAGACACGACAATCTTACCTGAAGGTGAAAATGAAGCGTATTATCAGTTTACGATCAATAAAGGTGAAAGAGTTTATGTCAGAAGTTCATATAATAAGCAATATACAGGGATGAACATCGAGGTGTATAATTCGAAATATTCTAGGACAGGATCCGAAGTTATAAATCCTGATTCAGTAACGCCTTTTATTTTTGCAAATACTGGTGACGTGACTTCAACTTCAGAAACTTATTTTGTGAAAGTAACCCGTGGTACATATACCGGTAACATGTATTTTACTGTTTCCATTGAAGATCGTATTAAATCTGGAAATGGGACATTCAATTTTACAGGGACTGCTACGAACTTGGGGAATTCTTCTTTAAATTTTTTAGGAGTTGACTCTTCAGTCATTACAATGGATTTAACGAATAATTCCACAGTTCCTAAACGCGCTGTAGTTAAATCAATTACGACAACTAGCACTCAAACACCCAACCAAGGGAATGTCACACACAAACTGATGGCTAGTGATAGTAACATTTGGTATCAATCACTTTTCTCCTCTGCAACAAGTGGTTCTTATCGTATATCTCTGGATGATCAATTAAGAGTCGCTCAAAAATGGAGCTTTAAGTACAACGCAAAAGCTACGGCGAGATCTACTATGAGCAATGTCAAAGCCGATATCCGTTACGAATATGATGTCACAGATGGATTTTAAGTGAATGATGTTGACAGATATGTACACCAATTGATCAAAAAGTAAGGGCACATCCCTTACTTTTTTTATTGCCTCATTTTTGATGCTATATGTTATTTCACCACTCTACAGTGCTTGTCATGATTGCTTCGCTTCATGATATTTCGCCACTGTAAACGTATTTTTCAGCTTGAGCTGATTTTCAAGCAGATTTAGCCTCAGTTTTCCTAATGGGGGTTTCATTCTACCTACATTCCCTGCGATCTTGTCTTCCATAGAAGATTGTCTATGAATTTAAGCATGATATTGAATAAGTTGTGAATTAAGAACACTAACTTTCCCCAAAATCCACCTCTTTTTTTCTAAAAACACAAGAAGGTCTATAGACTTATTTTTCTCGAAATTATTTCAAGAAGAAAAACCTATATTTAATCATGATTCAAACAGAAGAAAATGGTAAATATTTTGAGATTGCCAAGGTTTTTTGGCATTTTTACTCTGTTTTAATGACACAATCCGGCATTCTCTATTTCCAATCATTTGGTAGTTAGTTAGTCCTTTATTTTCTGAATATTTAGATCAAATTATCGATTATACCACTTTATGAACATTTGACTTCCTAATTGATAAACATTATCATTTGATTTGCTTGCGTGATAATTGAGAATCATTTTCATTTAAATTTTTATTACTACACTCATCCACTATCCGCAAGCCTGCTTTTATCATCATATGAGGTCAATTTGAGAAAGGGGATTTTTCACATATGACCAAACGCACTGAAGGAATGGGTACTGATGATTCACTTTTTGGAGAAAGCCGTCCTTTTTTTATACCTGGGACGGAGCAACTAGATATCACAACACACCCATACAGACTTTTTATATTTAAACCGAATACCACTCCTCCCGAAACTGGTTTTCCAGTCATGTACGTGCTTGATGGGAATTCACTTTTTGGCACAATGGTCGAAGCTATACGTTTACAGTCAAGAAGACCTGAAAAAACAGGTGTCGTACCTGCTATTATTGTTGGAATTGGCTATCAGACAGAAGCGCCCTATCATCCGCTTAGGCATTATGATCTCACTCTTACCGGCCCTGACGTTTCCATTGAGGGTAAAAGAAAGGACTTCTCCATCCATACATATGGCGGCGCCTCTGCTTTCTTTTCTTTTTTAGAAAAGACGGTTAAGCCATACATTGAGCAGCGCTTTCCGATTAATCAGAGTCGTCAAACACTATTTGGCCATTCTCTTGGCGGGCTTTTTGTATTACACACACTATTTGAGCACCCTGACGCTTATCAGACATATATTGCGGGCAGTCCTTCTATCCACTGGAACAAAGAATTATTTCTAGAAAAAGAACACCAATTTACCAACCGCATCCGTCAAGTGCCTATGGATGTAAGGCTACTTGTAGGTGTAGGTGAGTTAGAAAAACATCATCCATGTCAAATGAATGCTCATGCAAAGTCTCTAGCCAATCGTATGCTGCCTTTATCCTCGTATGGCTTGCATACGACCTATCACGAATTTCCTGAAGAAGGACATACGTCTGTTTTACCGGTGCTGATGAATGACGCTTTTCGTTTTGCATTTTATCATCAAGATCCTTTAACAACTACAGACTTGAAAGAAAGGTAGTGAACACATGAAACAGAGTGGTCTGTCTCATAAAATTGCCCTTATTACAGGCGCAGGACAAGGTATTGGACAAGCAGTCGCAAAGAGACTAGCCGATGAAGGTGCGATCATTGCAGCAGTTGACACAAATGAAGATCAGCTGCAAAGCACCGTGCAGAAGTTGAATGATAAAGGCATACGTGCCTTTGCCTATCCAGGTGACATTACCGATCAAGCATCTGTTCAGCACATTGTCGATCAAATCGAAAAGCAGCTTGGCCCCATTTATTTACTGGTCAATGTAGCAGGCATTCTTCGGATTAGTTCGATTGATCAGATTAGTACAGATGATTGGCACCAAACCTTCGCAGTCAATACACATGGTCTCTTTTACATATCCCAAGCTGTCTCCAAATACATGATGAAAAGATCAGAAGGGGTCATTGTGACTGTCAGTTCTAACGCAGGTGCCATTCCTAGAATGAATATGGCTGCCTATGCTGCTTCAAAAGCAGCAGCTACTTCTTTTACAAAAACACTTGGATTAGAGCTGGCTACCTATGGCATTAGATGCAACGTCGTCTCGCCCGGCTCTACCGCAACACCTATGCAATGGGCTTTATGGTCTGATGAGCAAGGAGCAGATCAGGTGATTAAAGGTTCGTTAGAGACGTATAAAACCGGTATTCCTTTACAAAAAATCGCTGACCCTCAACAGATTGCTGATGCAGTCATCTTCTTTGCATCTGAGCAATCCAGTCATATTACGATGCAGAATCTCACAATTGATGGTGGTGCAACACTCGGAATTTAACATTTTATCAAAAAGGAGGCCTTTTCATGAAACATTCATTATTGTCGACAGAAGAAAAAGTACAGCTGATCCAAGACTATCAGCCAGGCGCATTTTTCCTTGCTTCTCCTAAACGAGCGTTACTTGCAGAGGGGATATTCCAGCATATTAAAACCAATCAACTCGATGAACTATCCACAAAGGTAGCCCATGTTTTTGAGACTGCCAAACAAGCTGGTATTCAAGCACCGATTGTTGCTGGTGCTGTTCCGTTTGATCCGGCGCAACCCGTTCGTTTAAATGTGCCAGTCCATGTACAGTTTAGTGATCCACTCGAATTTCATCAAGGTGATGAGGATTCAGAAGTGACATCACAATCCTATGAGGTGACACCTGTCCCTTCTCCTGAAGTCTACATGAATGGTGTGAACGAAGGGTTAGCTAAAATTGAAAAAGGAGAGCTTAGCAAAATCGTCATTTCTCGATCTCTCCATCTCAAATCAAATCAAGACATTCATACGAAAACAATACTCGAACGACTGGCTCGTCATAATACAACTGGTTATACGTTTGCTGCAAACGTAGCTGATCCGAAATCTTCCCAAAAGCGCACACTTCTTGGGGCAAGCCCTGAGCTGCTTCTTTCAAAAACTGGTTCATCTGTGATTTCCAATCCACTCGCTGGTTCTCGGCCACGCAGTTCAGACCCCGTAGAAGACCAGCGTCGTCACGATGAACTTCTTACATCTGAAAAGGATTTACACGAGCATGCAGTGGTTGTCGATGCTGTCACTAAAGCGCTTGCTCCTTACTGTCATACGTTAGATGTACCCGCATCACCATCCGTCATACAGACAGAAACGATGTGGCATTTATCTACTGTGGTCAAAGGTGAATTAACAGATTCCAATGTGTCCTCCATTGATTTAGCGCTTAGCCTCCATCCAACACCCGCAGTATGCGGAACACCTACAGCAGATGCACGTGAAGCCATTCAAGCGATTGAACCCTTCGATCGAGGATTTTTCACAGGAATGGTCGGTTGGGCAGATGCAAATGGTGATGGAGATTGGATTGTCACCATTCGCTGTGCAGAAGCTGAAGGTCACTCCCTTCGCCTCTTTGCTGGTGCAGGAGTGGTCAAAGGATCAAAGGCAGAAGAAGAGCTAGCCGAAACATCTGCAAAATTCAACACGATGCTTCATGCGATGGGCATCCATCAGCTATAAAAATACATAGGAGATGACAAAAGACATGTTTGTTCAACCACCTACATGGCCAGAAGAATTTGCAAAACGCTACCGTGAAAACGGCTGTTGGCGTGGAGAAACCTTTAGCGGGATGCTTCGTGAACGCGCCGTATCGTTAGGGAATAAAACAGCGATTACATACGCTGATACACACATGAGCTATCAAGAACTTGATGAGCGCGTCAGCAGTCTTGCTGCCGGTTTTCATCAGCTTGGAATCCAAAAGGGAAGTCGAGTTGTCGTACAGCTTCCTAACATTCCTGCTTTTTTTGAAGTCGTTTTCGCTTTATTTCGTATCGGTGCTTTACCCGTCTTCTCACTGCCATCTCATAGAAGCAGTGAAATCACTTATTTTATTGAATTTGCCGAAGCAGACGCATATGTCATACCAGATATCGATGGCGGCTTTGATTATCGATCACTCGCACGTCAAGTGAAAGAAAAACTTCCCTCATTACCTCATGTCATTGTTGCAGGAGAAGCTGAGGAATTCCTAGACTTGGATGATTTGCGCAAGGACCCAGCACTTGATCCACAAATACATGTAGAGGCAAGCGACATTGCGTTTCTTCAGTTATCTGGAGGAAGCACAGGCCTTTCAAAACTCATACCTCGTACACATGATGACTATATTTATAGTCTTTGGAAAAGCAATGAGGTGTGCGAGCTCACACAACATAGTGTGTATCTAGCTACACTTCCAGTTGCACACAACTATCCATTAAGCTCGCCTGGCGTTCTTGGGACATTATACGCTGGTGGAAGAGTCGTTCTTGCACCTGGATCAAGCCCTGATGTCGTCTTTCCACTCATTGAAAAAGAACGGGCGACTATTACCGCTGTCGTTCCACCAATTGCATTGATTTGGCTCGAAGCCGCTCCTCATCGATCAGATGACTTATCGAGTCTTGAGGTCTTACAAGTCGGTGGTGCTAAATTAAGTGCTGAGGCAGCAAAACGAGTGATGCCTGCCCTTGGGTGTAAGTTACAGCAAGTTTTTGGCATGGCAGAAGGTCTGGTCAACTATACCAGATTGGATGATCCTGAACATGTCATTATCCATACACAAGGACGCCCGATGTCTGAATATGATGAGGTACTAGTGGTAGACGATGAGGACAAGCCCGTCCCGAATGAAGTGGCTGGACACCTTTTAACAAGAGGACCTTATACGATTCGCGGCTACTATAAAGCCGATGAACAAAACAAAAAAGCATTTACACCAGATGGCTTCTACAGAACAGGTGACATCGTGCGATTAACCAAAGAAGGAAATGTTGTTGTAGAAGGCAGAGACAAGGATCAAATCAATCGTGGTGGCGAAAAGGTTGCTGCTGAAGAAGTTGAAAACCATTTACTTGCGCATCCTGACATTCATGATGCCGCCATGGTGTCCATGCCAGATCCATTTCTTGGCGAACGCTCATGTGCCTTTGTTATTGCGAAAGGAAACAACAAACCAGCACCGCATGTCTTAAAGTTATTTCTAAGAGAACGTGGGCTCGCTGCCTATAAAATTCCTGACCGCATTGAATGGATTGATGCGTTCCCACAAACAGGTGTAGGAAAAATCAGTAAAAAAGCATTAAGAGAATTAGCTGCAATCCATACTGCCAACGTATAAAAAAGAGGAGTGAAAACCATGGCAATCCCTACTATTCCTGCGTATCCAATGCCAAGCATACATGATTTACCCGAAAATAAAGTGAACTGGATCCCTGATCCGAAACGTGCTGTCTTGCTGATACATGACATGCAGCAATATTTTTTAAATGCATTTCAACAAGATACTTCACCGATTACAGAGTTAGTGCAGCATATTGAACAATTACGTGATACATGCAAAGAACTCGGCATTCCAGTCGTCTATACAGCTCAACCTGGTGATCAAGACCCGAAGGATCGTGCCTTATTAACAGATTTTTGGGGACCTGGTCTTGGTGATGATGAAGCATTGACAAAAATCATTGATCAGCTTGCTCCATCTGAATCAGATACAATGCTGACAAAATGGCGTTATAGCGCATTCAAAAAATCCAACTTTTTAGATCTTCTTCACGAAGGCGGACGTGATCAACTGATCATTACTGGCGTATATGCACATATTGGATGTATGCTGACAGCCGCAGAAGCATTCATGTTCGATATTGAAACCTTTTTTGTCGCCGATGCCGTCGCTGACTTTTCACTTAAGCATCACAAAATGGCAATGACCTATGCAGCTGAACGCTGTGCAGTCACCACAACGACAAACCAAATCATCAGTCGTTTAACAGGACAAGAAGCAAACAGTGATGACCTATCCTTTGATGCCATCGTTCACCAAGTAGCTGAGTATCTTCAAATCAATCCAAATGAAATACCGCTTGACGAGAATCTCGTCTACCTTGGCCTTGATTCAATTAGAATGATGAGCCTAGCGGAAAAGTGGAGACAGCAAGGAGCAACAGTCAATTTCGTTGAGCTTGCAGCAAATCCAACGCTCATGTCTTGGCGGACTCTTCTTTTCCCAGAAAAACAGCCATCTATCCCAAATATCGATTACTTGTAAAGGAGGTTTAGGCCCTTGTCGATCCAGTCCGTCGATTCATTCCCACTAACCGGTGCCCAATCAGGCATTTGGTATGCGCAGCAGCTTGATCCATCTAACCCTATTTTCAATACAGCTGAGTATATAGAGATTAAAGGTCCTATTGATCCCATACACTTTGAAGCAGCCATTCGAAAGACTGTCTTAGAAGCAGATTCCTTGTATATGCAATTCGTTGAGGATACTGACGGTCCAAAGCAATGGATGACATCTAAGAAAGAAATCCCATTTCAATATGTCAATTTACAAAATGAAAAACAGCCGTTTGATGCGGCTAAAGCATGGATGAAAGCCGATCTTTCCACACCAATCTCTTTAGAGAAAGATGTATTATTCCGTGAAGTGCTTTTTCAACTTGCTGACGATCGATTCATTTGGTATCAGCGCATTCATCATATTGCCATTGATGGATTCGCCTTTTCGCTCATTGCACGTCGTGTTGCTGAGGTCTATTCAGCCCTATCGCAAGGGACACCTGTGCCTCCTCAAACATTTGGAGCTTTACATGATGTAGTCCAAGAAGAGATCACTTATCAACAGTCCAATCGATTTGAAGATGATCGAGCATTTTGGAAAAATCGTTTTGCTGATCAACCGGAAATTGTCAGCCTTGCTGAGCTTGCCCCAAGAACGTCGGATCATTTTATCCGGAAAACGGCTAGATACGATGCCGAAAAGGTAAGCAAAATGAAAAAAAACGCCCAAGCCTTCGGTAGTACGTGGCATGAAATGATTCTTGCCGCATCCGCACTCTATATGCATCGTATGACGGGTGCACATGATATTGTTTTAGGATTACCTGTGATGATGCGCCTTGGATCGTGCGCCTTGCAAACACCTGGAATGGTCATGAACCTGGTACCGCTTCGTTTAACATGCAAACCAGAAATGACGCTCTCAGCACTTGTTCGTCAAGTATCTGATGAACTGAAAGCCATTCGTCCTCATCAACGATATCGTCATGAAGACATGCGGAGAGACTTTAAGCTCATCGGAAGAAATCAACGATTATTCGGTCCACAGATCAATATCATGCCATTTGATTATGATCTCAAGTTCGATCAGAGCATTGGTCGAGCACACAATCTCTCAGCAGGACCGGTAGATGATTTATCGATCAACATATACGACCGTGCGGATGGAAACGGATTTCAAATCGACTTTGATGCAAACCCTGCTGTTTACAAAGAGACAGCCGTTGACGCTCATCAACATCGTTTTCTTCAATTGCTGGAGGAAATAACCGGACTAGAGCAAGATCAGACAATCAGTCAATTCAACCTTCTTTTGTCTGAAGAAAAAGAGAACATTCTCAAGCACTGGAATGATACAAAACGAGAATTACCAAAAGAATCATTACGGGAACTATTTGAAAAACAAGTGAGCAAAACGCCGCAAGCAAAAGCATTACAGTTTGAAGGAATCATTTTGACCTATGAAGAGTTGAATCAGCGGGCAAATCAGTTAGCTCATTATTTGAAAAATCGTGGCATTGGACCAGAACAATTCGTCGCAATCGCTCTGCCTCGATCCATCGATATGGTCGTAAGTCTATTAGCCGTCGTCAAAACGGGAGCCGCATATCTGCCACTAGACCCTGATTATCCTAACGATCGTGTCGCCTATATGCTAGAAGATGCCAAACCAGCGTGCTTGCTCACAATCAATGAGACAGCAGGTGGTTTGGACTATCCTCACATCGTTCAACTGGATGATGCAATTGTTCATCAGGAGATAGCAGACAGTCCGCATCTCAATCCTACCTGGAGCGAGGGCTCTCCACATCACCCCGCCTATATCCTCTACACGTCAGGATCGACAGGCAAACCAAAGGGTGTTGTTGTAACAAAGCGAAATGTAGTCAACTTTATATTGTCCATGCAAGATGCATTTTTATTAGATCAAGGAGACCAGCTTTTAGCGGTAACGACCATAGCCTTTGATATTTCCGGGCTAGAAATGTTCCTCCCACTTTTACATGGGGCTGCTATTTTATTGGCAAAAAAAGAAACGATACAAGAACCAGCAAAGCTTTCAAACATGATTCGTTCTCATCATGTCACAATCATGCAGGCAACACCAACGTTGTGGCATGCATTGGCAGATGAATACCCTGACGTGATCACAGGTATGCGTGTTCTTGTTGGAGGAGAAGCACTTCCTGCCTCCCTTTTGCACACACTGCAATCTCTTCAATGCGACATTACCAATTTGTACGGACCTACAGAAACGACGATCTGGTCTACGATGGAAAATGTCACAGCACATCAAGAGAATAGCGGGCCGGCAATTGGTAAACCCATTTGGAATACGAGCATTTACATTTTAGATGAAGGACTAAACCCAGTCCCAGCAGGATCAATCGGTGAACTTTATATTGCAGGTGAAGGAGTATCAAGAGGATATCTTGGACGATACGACTTAACGGCAGAACGATTTGTCGCTGATCCGTTCGGCACAAAAGGCACGAGAATGTATCGTACTGGAGATTTAGCCAGATGGCGTGAAGATGGTTCGATTGATTATATAAGCCGTGCCGATCATCAAATTAAAATCCGCGGCTTCCGTATTGAATTGGGTGAAATTGAAACCGTGATTATGCAGCATCAAGCTATAAAGCATACATCTGTGATCGTTCGTGAAGATCAACCTGGACAACAGTTGCTTTGTGCGTATGTTGTGCTGACAGACGACTCAGCTCTTCACCCTTCAGAGCTCAGGCAATTTGTGGCTGCATTACTTCCAGACTACATGGTGCCTTCTGCTGTTGTCGTTTTGCCGGAACTGCCACTTACACCAAACGGCAAAATCGATCGCAAAGCATTACCAGTGCCAAATATGTCTTTAGTTAGTTCTGAGCGTACACCTAGAACACCCCAAGAAGACATGTTATGTAGTTTATTTGCAGAAACACTTGGCCTATCTCAAATTGGTATAGATGATAGTTTCTTTGACTTAGGTGGGCATTCTTTACTTGCCGCTCGTCTGCTTCGACGTATACGAGATACATTCGGTGCAGACCTAAGCATGAGCACCATTTTTGAATCACCTCGGGTTGCTGAACTTGCGCAGCACTTGGACAAAGCGAAGGACATTCGACCGCCGCTTCAGGTAGAAAACAAGCCAGATGAGATTCCGTTATCTTTTGCTCAGAAACGGCTCTGGTTCCTTCATTGCCTTGAAGGTCCAAGTCCAACTTACAATATTCCACTTGTCATTCAGCTAACAGGTACACTAGATCAACAAGCTCTAACTGGTGCTTTGGCAGATATCACTGAAAAACATGAAACCCTTAGAACCATTTTTCCAAATAAGAACGGCATGCCAAGACAGGTTATTTTACACCCAAAAAGTGTTCAGCCTGAGCTCCATGTCACAGCTTCGAGTGATCAACAAATTGAGAATCAATTAAATGAATCCATTCGCTATAGCTTTCAGATTGAAGAAGAACCTGCACTGCGAGCAGAATTATTCACGCTTGATGCCAATCGGTCTGTCCTGCTTCTATTGCTGCATCATATCGCTGGTGACGGCTGGTCACTTGCACCGTTGACACGAGACTTAGCTGCTGCTTATGAAGCTCGTATTCAAGGGAAATCCACCCCATTGCCAGCGGAACCTGTTCAATATGCTGACTATGCTATTTGGCAGCAGAAACTGTTGGGCAGTGAAAAAGAGACGGATAGTCTATTTGCCAAGCAGCTCAGCTATTGGAAAGGTGCCTTACATGACCTGCCAGAAGAACTTGAGCTTCCCTATGACTTCCCACGTCCACAGGAAGGAAGCTTCAACGGTGCGACGATAGACTTTACGATCGAACCGGCTTTACATCAAAACCTTCTTGAGCTTGCGAAACAGCATCAAGTGAGTTTGTTCATGGTGCTTCAAGCATCCCTTGCAGCATTACTGACACGCCTTGGGGCGGGGACAGATATCCCAATCGGCAGTCCAATTGCTGGACGGAATGACGATGCTCTTGACGATATTGTCGGATTGTTTGTGAACACACTAGTATTACGTACAAATACAGCTGGTAATCCAACCTTCAGTGAGCTATTGAAGCGAGTGCGAAACGTTGACTTAGCAGCCTATGAGCATCAGGATCTGCCATTTGAACGGCTAGTGGAAATCCTAAATCCAACCCGCTCCAGATCACGGAATCCATTGTTCCAAGTGATGCTTGCCTTCCAAAATACACCGAAGGCGGAAATGAAGCTGACACAACTTGATTCGGATCTCTACGTAAAACCAGTGGGATCAGCTAAATTTGATCTGACCATCGAATTGACAGAACAAAGAACTGAAACTGGATCAGCAGCAGGATTAACAGGATTGTTTGAATTCAGCACAGATGTATTTAAACAAAGTACCGTTCGAGCAATCGCTGACAGAATGAAGCGCTTTTTAACAGAGATAGTTGAGCGCCCACATCTGCCGATTGGTCAAATGAACATTTTATCAGATCAAGAACGACAAACATTTCTCCCTGACAAACAGACATTCGCTCAGTCAGACCAAGCACATAGTCTCCCGGCCTTATTTGAAAAAACGGCGCAGCAATACCCTGATCGAGTGGCTGTAACGGATGGCAAGAGGCAGCTGACCTATGGTGAGTTAAACAACAAAGCTAATCGTCTTGCTCATTTATTAATACAAAGAGGCGTTGGACCAGAACAGTTCGTTGCACTTGCTCTGCCTAGATCAATTGATATGCTCGTCAGTTTATTAGCTGTTCATAAAGCAGGCGCAGCCTATGTTCCTCTTGATCCTGACTATCCAGCAGACAGGCTGGCATACATGATACAAGATGCCAAACCAGTTTGCAGCATCACAACAAAAGCAGCTGCATTGCATCTCCCTGCTGATTGCGATTTGATTTTGTTAGACGAAAAAGAAACGAGCGACCAATTGCTGACAATGCCAAATCACAATCCGGCTGATATAGACAGAATTGAGCCGCTATCTTCTCTGCATCCGGCCTATATTATTTATACGTCCGGCTCTACAGGGAAACCAAAAGGAGTGGTCATTCCACACCAAAATGTCATCCGTCTTCTGACATCTACTGAACATTGGTTCCATTTCGATGAAGAGGATGTTTGGACAATGTTCCATTCATATGCCTTTGACTTTTCAGTTTGGGAAATATGGGGACCCCTTTTATATGGCGGGCGACTTGTCATTGTTCCTCATACCATCTCTCGTTCTCCAGAAGAGATGATGCAGCTTCTAGTCGATGAAGGTGTGACTGTACTTAATCAAACACCTTCCGCCTTCTATCAGCTCATGCAGATAGACAAGGAACAACAAACACTTGGTCAAGCATTATCACTCCGCTATGTCATCTTTGGCGGTGAAGCATTAGAACTTAGCAGATTAGAAGATTGGTACAGCCGTCACTCAGACTGCAAGCCAAAATTAATTAACATGTATGGCATTACAGAAACCACCGTTCACGTTACGTACAATGTACTCAATCGAGACATGATCGCAAAGAAATCCAGCAGTTTAATAGGCGAACCAATTCCTGATTTACACGTGTACGTACTAGATGGATACCTACAACCTGTTCCACCTGGGACAACAGGTGAAATGTATGTAGCTGGAGCTGGTTTGGCAAGAGGTTATCTAGGCAGGCCTGACCTGACCTCAGATCGATTCCCTGCCGATCCTTATGGAGCGCCTGGCACAAGGATGTATCGTACAGGCGACCTCGCTCGCTGGACAGAAGAAGGGGCACTTGATTACATTGGTAGAGCTGATCATCAAATTAAAATACGCGGGTTTAGGATTGAACTTGGAGAAATCGAAGCCGTTCTATCACGCCACGACGCAGTTGCACAAGTTGCCGTCATTTTGCGAGAGGATCAGCCTGGCGACAAACGCTTAGTTGCATACATCGTCACAACTGAAGAAGACCATTTCGATACAGAGACTCTTCGCCATTTTGCGGCAGCCAGTCTTCCTGATTACATGGTGCCTGCGGCTTATGTACAGATTGATACGATGCCACTTACAGCAAACGGGAAGCTTGATCAAAAATCACTTCCGGCACCTCAATTGCACATACAGCAGACGGATGGCCGCGGCCCAAGAAACCCGAAAGAGGAAGTCCTGTGTCATCTTTTTGAAGAGGTGCTTGATTTGCCAAAAATCAGCATTGACGATCGCTTTTTTGATATTGGCGGGCACTCATTACTTGCGGTTCGTTTAATTAGCCGCATTCGTGATGCACTTGGTGTGAAACTGAGCATCGGAACATTGTTTGAAGCACCGAACGTTGCCAGCTTGGCAGAGAAACTAGAAACAGGAAGCGATGAAAACGCACTAGAAATTTTACTGCCGCTACGAACAAATGGAGAAAGACACCCTCTCTTCTGTGTTCACCCAGCAGGTGGTCTTAGCTGGTGCTATGCAGGTCTCTTGAATACATTAGAGAAAGACATCCCTATTTATGGATTACAGGCACGAGGAATCGCAAGAAAAGATGACTATCCGCATACACTCGATGATATGGCTGCCGATTATATTAAGCACATCCAAACGATTCAGCCAAAAGGCCCTTATCATCTACTTGGCTGGTCACTTGGCGGAAACGTTGTACAAGCAATGGCTACTCAACTCCAGCAGCAAGGTGAAGAAATCGCTCTCGTTGCGATGCTGGATGCCTATCCGAACCATTTCTTACCGATTAAAGAAGCACCTGATGAAGAAGAAGCACTAATCGCTCTTCTTGCACTCGGCGGTTATGATCCAGATACCTTAACAGGTGAACCGCTCACGATGAAAAGTGCTGTCGACATCTTGAAGAAAGACGGCAGTGCACTAGCAAGCTTAAGTGAGGATGCCATAAGAAATCTAAAAGAAACCTATGTCAACTCAGTGCGATTGCTCGGGGAATATCAGCCAAAAACTTATCAAGGGGACATATTATTCTTTAGATCTACCATTATCCCAGACTGGTTTACACCGATTGATCCCGAAGCATGGGCACCTTATATCAACGGAACCATTGAACAGCACGACATTCATTGCCGGCACAAAGACATGTGCCAGCCTAAACCCCTAGCAGAAATTGGTGTCATCTTAGACAACGCTCTGCACCGGGTCAAACAAAAGCACTAAGAATAAAGGAGAGATGACAAATGACAAATCCCTTTGATCGTGAAGACGGTGTATTTCTTGTGCTTGTCAATGAACAAGGACAACATTCACTTTGGCCATCATTTGCACCAATACCAGATGGATGGGAAAAGGTCTTTGGTGAAGACACTAGAAATGCCTGCATTGATTATATCCAGACACACTGGCAGGACTTACGGCCATTAAGCTTAACAAAAGAACCTGCGTTAGCACATGGAAAAACGGAATAAATCATCGCACCCTGATCTCCATCAGGGTGCTTTTTTGACAGAATAAACACACCATTTTCCAGCTCTTTCTGATACAATTCAATTGAGAATGTTTATCAATTAATAAGAGATCAGGTGGTTTTATGGGAAACAATCATCAATTATGTACAAAGGTAAATGCTGAACAATGCATTTATCGATTAACATATACTGAAAAAATAAATAATGCAGATCTTCCACATACGGAGCAGCAGTTGTCAGATACATTCTGCCTCCTCTTTAGCATAAGCGGCAGTGGTTTACTTACATTGAATGATCAAAGATGGCGATTGAAAAATCTGACACTCTATACGATGATGCCTGGGGAAACATTTATGTTGAAAACAGAGCCTTATCAAAAACACGAGCTCTATCTGTTTCGATTTCAGATGTACACGCTACAAGGTCAAAACATAGAAGAAGTATCAACTGAACATGCCCGTTCTTTACTGAATGTATGGCAATTTATCGATATTAGCTCGATTGAACAAATTCATTCTTTACTGTCCGACATGACAACAGAATGGCAAAAACCTGAATCCATTAGCTTTTTTAGAAGCCAAACCCTTTTTCAACAGCTCATCCTGCAGCTTTTCACACTGCATAAAGAAGACATTTGTGACACAACACACGCCCTTTTCAAAACAAAACAATATATCGATCAACATTCCGAAGAACCTCTCAGCCTTACAAGTCTATCTCATATGGCTGGTATCAGCGCCAATCATTACAGCGAGCTATTTAAAAAGCATTTTGATGTGAGTGTCACTGATTATATCACCAAGAAAAGACTGGCTAGAGCCAAACAGTTAATGGCGAAAGGTCATGCAAAGCTCAAAGACATTGCACAGGACATCGGCTATCAAGACCCCTATTACTTTAGCCGCATCTTTAAGAAAAAAACGGGTATCACTCCTTCTGCTTATATGAAAAGCCGTCAACGGAAAATGGCTGCCTATGGTCATTCCATACTCGGGCAGCTCACACCTATTCATATCATCCCATATGCTGCCCCTCTTCACCCTAAATGGACAGCACATGATTTTGAGCATTATGCAGAAGAAATTCCGATTCATCTGAGTGCACATCGTATCAACGAGCACGCTGAAGCCAATTTACAGCAATTGAAGGAAGCACAACCTGAGCTGATCATTGCCAATGATCATGTGACAGAGGCAGAAAAACAAGTGTTGAAAACCATCTGTCCTGTGCACTTTGTTCCATTCACACAATTGGATTGGCGCACTCAATTCAGACAAACAGCTCTGTTCTTAAACGAAACGAGGGAAGCAGAAGAATGGCTGCTTCATTACGAAGAACTCGTTAATCAAGCGAAAAAGGAATGCGTTATTGATCATCCACCAAGAACCGTCCTGCCTCTTCGTATCTTTCAAGATCAGCTCTACTTATCTGTCAATCGCACCTTGTCAGAAGTAATTTTTCATGACATTGGCCTTCTGCCAGCTTTTCAGAATGATGGCCAGCTCATCGAAAAAAAAATCAGCATTCACTCTATACAGCAGCTAGACCCAGATGCCATCTTCCTCTTGTTGCATAAAGAACCAAAAACCATTGCTTTTTATCAAAAATTAAAGCAACAGGAGGCTTGGCAAAATCTCAAGGCTGTGACGCAACAAGCCGTCTATCCACTCGCTTCTGACCCTTGGCGTGAATACACAGCAGCCAGTCATCAACGAGTCATTCAGGACCTTTTATCTTTTTTTCCGTAAAAAGTCCATCACTAGACAGATCATTGTCTATGGATAAAAGGACGAATGACTACTACAATCTTTAATTGAGAACAATTATCAGTTAAAGGAGAAAACAAATGAAAAAATGGTTCGCATTGCTTATCCTTTGTATCATGACGATCATCGCAGCAGCCTGTGGTGCTGCAGAAAATAAACCGGCTTCCAACACAACCAAAAGCAAGTCAGCTGAAGCAGCAGAAACAAATATCAAATACTTAGATCAAACGTACAAACTGAAAACACCAGTGAAACGAATCGTCATTGCTGGAAGCCTAGAATCGATGGAAGATGCAAAACTACTTGGTATCGACCCTATTGGGGCTTCTACTGTAGGCGGCACTTTCCCTGAATTATTTAAAGACATTACAGCAAAAACAGAAGGCATTGGGGAAAAAACAGAACCAAACCTAGAAAAAATCTTAAAACTAAAACCAGACGTGATACTCGGATCAACCAAGTTCCCGCCTGCAACAATTAAAAAACTAGATAAAATCCAAACGACGATCCCAGTATCACATGTCTCTTCCGACTGGGAAAGCAACCTTTTATTACTAGGTGAACTGACTGGAAAAAGTGAAGAAGCGAAAAGCATCATTTCTGATTATCAGAAAGATCTCAAACAAGCGAAAGAAACGCTGAAAGACAAAAGCAACAACAAAACAGCTGTCATTTTACGCATTAGACAGGGCGACCTGTACGTGTACCCTGAAGACGTATACTTCAACTCTACTTTATATGGGGACTTAGGGTTTACAGCACCAAGTGATATCAAAAAAGCCAAAGCACAAGCAATGATTTCATTGGAACGCCTAGGCGAACTCAATCCTGACTATATCTTTGTTCAGTTCTCCCAAGAGGAAAACTCATCGAATCCAAATGCATTGAAGGACTTAGAGGGAAATAAAATTTGGAACAGCCTAAAAGCTGTGAAAAATGGACACATCAATGAAAATGTCGTTGATCCTATGCTTCAGGGAGGAACAGCACTAAGCAAAACAACTTTCCTTGATCAGGCTGTCAAATGGCTAGATCAAACCAACTAAAAAGATGCGCATCTTGACAAAGGGCTAAACATTTTAGCCCTTTGTTCTTCTTTTCAGCAGAGCTTGAAAACTTGAAGGAGAGAATACACATGAACGGAACGTTTCTATATGACGAATTGAACGGGCGGCAGCTTGATATTTACCTTCCACCGGACACCTCTATTGATGTTCCAGCTGTCTTTGTACAAGATGGCTCTTCTTTGTTTAGAACCCACCTGCTAGAGATCGAAAGCATGATTGAAGCCAAAACCATCTCGCCAATCATCATCGTCGGTATACACCCATTCAATCGACTTGACGAATATACACCATGGAAAGCATCATCACTGCGTTCTGGATTCCCTGACTTTAAAGGTGAGGCACAGACATATGTGTCATTTCTAGCAAATGACTTGCTTCCATATATCAAAAGAGAATACCCAGTCAAACAGACCGGTCATGAACATAGTCACATAGGTGCTTCATTAGGTGGGCTATTTGCAATTTATACTTTATTGATGTACCCTGCTCTTTTTAAAAACATCGCATCTATCTCTGGATCATTTTGGTATCAAGATTTTCTACCGTTTGCTAAACAACAAAGCATTCAGTCTGTGGACCACCTTGTCTATTTGTCTGTAGGCAGTGAAGAAGGGAAAGGCAAAACATCTGTCCAACAGCACATGCCTTTATTCAACAAACAACTCCATGATCTTTTATTACAGAAAGGGATGCAGGAACGAAAGCTTCACTTTCACATTGAACAAGGAGAGGGCCACCATATGAAACAATTTCAAAAAAATTTCTTATCAGCCATCAAGTGGTTTTATAAAAGAAAACCTTAATTTTTTATCAGCAAGTCACAAAGTCGATATGGTATATTGGAACGTATAGATTGAAAGAGGAGGGATTTGCGCATGAGACCTTTACAAATCTCAGCCGATACTGCACAAAAGCTTGCTGCATCACTCAATGTACCGTTAGAGCAAATCATGCATATGCCGCAGCACATCTTATTAGCTAAATTAGCGGAGCTTGAACAGAAGAAAGATCGTTCTTAAAGAAATAAAGGAGTTTACATTCATGGAACAACAACTAGAAAAATCAACATTTCATCCTCGCAGTACAGGGCAAACCATTTTGCTGATTGCTGGGATTTTACTCATTGCCTTTAACCTGAGGCCAGCCATTACGTCTGTTGGTCCTGTGATCGGTGCCATTCGTTCTGATTTACAGCTTTCAAATGGACTGGCTGGTTTCCTCACGACATTACCACTGCTCTCATTCGCATTGCTATCTCCCATTGCACCTAAAATCGGAAAACGTCTTGGGAATGAACGAACACTTTGGCTTGGGCTTGCTGTCCTGCTCTTTGGGATTGTCATTCGTTCATTGGGCAGCATCAACTTTTTAATGATGGGAACAGCGCTAGTCGGCGTCGGGATTGCGATTTGTAATGTGCTTTTACCTGGACTTGTGAAACATAAATTCCCTGCACATGCTGGATTAATGACAAGCGTGTATACGACATCGATGTCCGTTTTTGCTGCACTTGCATCTGGTGTCAGCGTTCCGCTCAGTCATGCAATGCCTGGCGGCTGGAATACATCATTCCTTGTCTGGGCCGGACTTGCCCTTCTTGCGATGATGGTGTGGGCGCCGCAGCTTCTTCATCAGAACACAGCGGCTGTCAAAAGCATTTCACTCAAAGAACAGCCAATATGGCGTTCACGTGTCGCATGGCAGGTGACCTTTTTTATGGGCTTGCAATCATTCCTTTTCTACAGCAGTATCGCATGGTTTCCTGATATTTTGACATCACATGGCATGAACCTAGCGACAGCGGGATGGATGCTGTCCATTATGCAGTTCACTGGTCTGCCATCCACCTTCTTAACGCCCGTTTTTGCAGAAAAATTAAAAACACAAAGACCGCTTGTTGTCGGCCTTGTCCTTGTGTATTTACTCGGCATGATTGGTCTCCTTCTCGGAGGGTCGACGCCTATTCTTGTCATCTCTGTGCTATTAATCGGCGTCGGACAAGGGGCCAGTATCAGTCTTGCCCTCACATTTATTGGATTAAGAACAACCAATATGGAACAAGCAGCTGCCCTTTCTGGAATGGCGCAGTCACTCGGTTATTTATTAGCCGCTGTTGGTCCATTCATGATCGGTATCCTTTTTGATGTGACACATACATGGACGCCATCTATTATCATCTTTATCATCGTTCTATTTTTCATGTTTTTATCCGGTATGCGTGCTGGACGAAGCATCTATATTTCAGATCCATCATAAAAAAAGAACCCGTCTCACGAGGAGACGGGTTCTTTTCTGTTTTATGCTTGTTCTGTGACGTGAACCTTTAATGTTGCTTGTACTTCTGGGTGAAGCTTCACCGGTACATTTGTGTATCCTAACGCACGAATGGCATCATTCAACTCGATTTTACGCTTATCGAGTTTGATTTGATGTTCTTTTTGCAATTTATCAGCGATCTGTTTGCTGGTAATTGAACCAAATAGACGACCGCCTTCACCTGATTTAGCAGTGAGTTCCACTGTCAGCGCCTCAAGTGTTTCTTTTAATTGTTTCGCTTGCTCAAGCTCTTGGATGGCATTCTTTTTCTCTTTGTTTTTCTGCCCTTCCAATGCACTTAGGTTCGTTGGAGTTGCTTCAACAGCTAACCCTTGTTTGATGAGAAAGTTGTGAGCGTATCCGTCAGCTACATTTTTGACTTCGCCTTTTTTCCCTTTGCCTTTTACGTCTTTTAGAAAGATGACTTTCATCTTTGAACCCCTCCTTCGAAATATTCGTCTATGGCAGCTTTTAACTTCTCTACCGCTTCTTCAATGGTTATACCATAAATCTGGGTCGCAGCGTTAGTCAAATGACCGCCGCCATCTAATGCTTCCATAATAATTTGAACGTTGATATCCCCTAACGATCTTGCACTAATACAGACCGTATCGTCATCTCGCCTTGCGACAGCAAATGATGCTTCAACCTCACTCATCGACAAGAGAGAATCAGCCGTCTGTGCGATCGTAATTTGATCATAATACTCAGATCTGTCAGACGGCAAGGAAGCAATCGCTACCTGATTTTGATACAGCTCTGTATGCTGAATGAGCTTTGCCCGTTTGATGTAATGATCGACTGTCTCTTTCAAAAACTTTTGCACAAGGACAGGATCTGCCCCTTTTGCACGAAGGTAGGATGCTGCATCGAACGTTCTTGACCCCGTTCTGAGGGAGAAACTCTTCGTATCCACGATAATCCCAGCAAGAAGTGCTGTGGCTTCAATCATGTTAATCCGCAATTTCTTCGGCTGATACTCTAACAGCTCTGTCACAAGTTCTGCTGTAGATGAAGCATACGGCTCCATATAGACAAGTAAAGGATCACGGATAAATTCCTCACCACGTCTATGGTGGTCAATGACAACGACGTTTTCGATCTTATTTAGCAGTCGTTCTTCCATTACAAGGGACGGTTTATGTGTATCTACGACCACAAGCAATGTGTCATCCTTTGCAAGCTCCATCGCTTCCTCAGGCGTGATAAAACGGGACCAAAGTTCTTCATAATTCTTAATTTCACTAATTAAGCGTTGAACGCTATCCCCAATCTGGTTGGCATCAATGACGATGTAACCTTCTTTTCCATTCGCCTGAGCAACCTTTAAAATCCCGATCGAGGCACCGATAGAGTCCATGTCGGGGAACTTATGCCCCATGATCATGACATTACCGCTTTCAGATACAATTTCTTTTAAAGCATGTGAAATGACCCGTGCGCGTACTCGTGTCCGTTTTTCCATTGGATTGGTTTTTCCACCGTAGAATTTCACTTTCCCATTCGGCTGTTTAATCGCTACCTGATCCCCGCCTCGTCCGAGGGCAAGGTCAAGACTCGACTGCGCAAGTGCGCCAAGTTCTTTTAAAGAAGGAACAGACGCACCGATTCCAATACTAAGGGTAAGTGTGGCGCTATGTGCCCCTGTTTTCTCACGAACCTCATCTAAAATGGAAAACTTCGACGCTTCAAGCTCTGCTAAGATGCTCTCGTTTAATACAGCCATAAATCGTTCAGATGAAATTCTTTTTAAGAAAATGCCGTATTCTTGTGCCCAATTGTTTAACAGCGATGTGACTTCACTATTAATCGCGCTGCGCACCTGATCATCGAGACCTTGTGTGACATCATCATAATTGTCTAAAAAGATATAAGATAACACCGTTCGTTCATTTTCATACTGTCTTTCAATCTGCACTTGTTCCGTGACATCAAAGAAATATAAAAGGCGCTCTGACCGTTTAATAATGACTTTGAATTTCCGGTCATTCAGCGTCACATTTTCTGTCTCAACCTCTTGTTTAATAAGAGGCACAATGGATTCAAATGTATCATACAAGGATCTGCCGACAAGTGTGCTTTCATGGAAGCACGAAGCGAGAAATGGATTGGTCCATTCGATATAATACTGGTCATTAAACAGCATAATACCAATTGGCATCTCCATTAATGCTTCTTCTCCAACCTTTTTGACTCGATAGGATAATGTTGAAATATATGAATCAATCTCTTTTTGCACCTGCGTATCTGCCCACTTTAAAAAGTAGAGCACACCCGCAAGGACTAAAAGACCAACCGCTCCTATGATCCAATTAAAATAAAGGTTGAGGAGGACTGTGATCACCGCAAGAACAATTAACGCGAAGATCGGATACTTGATGACAGGTTTTCGATAGAAGCTTGGCACTGATATCAACTCCTCAACATTCAGAGTGAATTATTTGTTTTTACTTTTTCTCTTAAATCAAAGCCTATGTCAGCAATCCCTATAATACGCACAATCACACCGATTGGCGGAAAGAGAATCGTCAATACGACGGCAAAAATGGGTACCACTTTTGAGATGTTTTTTTCGTGGCAATAATAGAAGATAAAAGAAAAGCCCTGAATAAGCACCAGTATAAATAAAATTTGAAAAGCACTCGTTTGCACGAGCGATAAAAAGCTGCCTTTCTCCGGCTGAATCAGCATCAAAAGCAGTGTGAGTAAATAATACCATACCATGCTTTTTGGCAACCGCATATCCTTAAATTTCTTAAGAGCTGGCATGTCTGGAACAAACCGTTTGATCAACGGCCGCACAAACCAATGATTGACGAAAGACATGAGCGTGACAAAAATCAAAAGCGCTACAGGTAAAGAATTTAATGCCGTATCCTGCATCTCTCTAAACTGCTTGAGTTGTTTTGCTATGTCCTGATCAGTAGCGCCAGATTGTTTTAAGGTACTCTCTACCATCGGCATGATTTGGTCAATTGATTCCTTTGCGACACCCAGTATATCTACTTGAAACAGCTGGACACTGACAACAAAGTAAATGAGAAAACTGAATAAGTAGATCAGCGCACCCGTAATAATAGCCTGACCTGGCTGCCTCCTTCTGTAGAAAACACCCATACCTACTCCAACAGCAATCAGCATTGGCGCACTTAACAGCCCATTAATAGACCCAATTAAAAAGCTGATCACTATGCCAATAGCGCCAGCCGCAATTCCTTTTTTCAAGCCATGCCTGATTGTATAGAGAATGATCGGAATCGGAGCAGCCATGAAGAAAATAATGGCTAAAAGTGGCACATACAAATAAAACAGCGTCATGACCGCAAAAATACTGATCATGATAGCGCCTTCTACTAACGCTTTTGTTTGTTTCACACCTTCACCTCAATCCAATCATTTTTCTATATCTTGCTCAATGTGTACTTCTATGTATACGTACGATGTACGCTCCGTCATATCTTGACCCAACCTTTATTTTACCATAGCCGTAAATCGCAAGTAAAATGCAGGCTATTCCAAGAGCGTTTCACGTGGAACAACTTAGATCGTCTTGTACATGCAACTTTTCAGACAGCATGTTACAATTTTTTAGATTATTCTTAGCTATAAACCCTGAATTCAAGGTCAAAAGCTGTTAGAATAGAAACATCATCAATAAAAGTAAGAAGGAGAATTCACATGGGAAAAACACTCGTATTCGGACACAAAAACCCTGACACAGACACGATTTGCTCTGCTATCGCTTACGCTGATCTGAAAAACAAAATTGGCGTTCAAGCAGAAGCTGTCAGACTTGGAGAAATCAATGGAGAAACACAATACGCATTAGATTTCTTTAAACAAGAAGCACCTCGTTTCATTGAAACGGCTGCAAACGAAACAAAACAAGTCATTCTTGTCGATCATAACGAATTCCAACAAAGTGTAAGCGATATTGATCAAGTACAAGTGACAGAGGTCATTGACCATCACCGTATTGCCAACTTTGAAACAAGTGAACCTCTTTACTATCGTGCTGAGCCAGTTGGCTGCACAGCAACGATCTTAAACAAAATGTACAAAGAGCACCAAGTCACAATTGAAAAAGAAATCGCTGGTTTGCTTTTGTCTGCGATCATTTCTGATTCCTTGCTATTCAAATCCCCAACATGCACACAGCAGGATGTTGATGCTGCGCATGAACTGGCAAAAATCGCAGGAGTAGACCCTAAAGTATATGGTTTAGATATGCTGAAAGCAGGAGCTGACCTAAGCCAAAAAACAGTTCAAGAATTAATCACACTGGATGCAAAAGAATTTGCACTAGGAAACAGCAAAGTCGAAATTGCACAAGTTAATACAGTTGATATCGCTGAAGTAACAGCAAGACAAGCTGACATCGAAGCAAAAATCAATGAAGTCATCGCAGCGAAAGGTCTTGATCTATTTGTTTTAGTGATCACAGACATTCTAGAAAATGACTCTCTTGCGCTTGCCCTTGGTGCTGAAGCAGCAAAAGTAGAAAAAGCATTTAATGTCACACTTGAAAACAACACTGCTTTACTAAAAGGTGTTGTATCAAGAAAGAAACAAGTCGTGCCTGCACTAACAGACGCACTTTCTTCATAAACATAAAAAGACTGCTGACATCTTCAGCAGTCTTTTTTCTTCTTTTAATGAATGTACATATCGCTGACAAGAATATCCTTTAGCACGCTTGTTGGAATCGTGAATTCAACTACACCCATGTAACCAGGCGCCACATCATATTCGTTGAAGGAAATCACCAGTTTGCCTTTTGAATTGATATAGAAGATTTGATCTGGCTGAATCTTCTTAAACGGATCAACCGTATCTTGCTTCGTCATCCAGTAAATCTTATTTGAATCCTCTTTCATCTGTTTCTTCATTTGTTCTTTAATATTTTCACTAATCACATCAATATAACGGTCATCTTTAAACAGACTTGGTAATGTAATGAGTACATGGTTTTTCTTATCCACCGTATCATATGTCATTTCCTCTGCCGCAGAAGCCTGAGTCGTCACCTTGTATCGACCTAGTGAAAGAATTTGATCATTGTTTGTTCTTACCTCATATCCGCTCTCTACACTCAAATGACCATTTTTATAACCCTTTGTTTCCTTTTCAAAATCTTGATACAGCTTTTTGTTTTCAGCTAAATATTTTTGATTCAGGCTGTCTTGTAATTTTCCGTTCCCAAGCCCTGAAACATGTGGTGTTTTGAGATCAATATTTGTTCCCTGATCGCTCTTTTTAAATTCTGTGAACGTCACGACTTTCACAAGCTCTCCAATGACGGGTACTTCTGAAATCGCTCTTGCTGCCTGCGGACTAACATTTACAGTGGTGACAAATAAAGCAGCTGCAGCAACAAGTCCGATCGTCCATTTCTGAAAATGAGGTTGCTTGTTTTTTCGTTTTAATGTCCGTTCAACCATAGCATCGTATTCCGGGGGAATAGGGATTTCTAGATATTCCTCTTTTAACTGTTCCAAATGCTTATCCATTTATATTTCCTCCTGCGATAATTCTACTTTTAAAAGCCGCAACGCCTTATATAATCTTGTTTTAATGGTGTTTTCATTTTCTCCAAGAATATGAGCAATGTCCTCTAGCTTTAAATCCTCAAAGAATCTTAATATAATGATGACCCGATACATCTCCGGCAAATCTTCTATCGCTCGTCTGACATCTTGATCCTCATAGACATCCGATTCACCCTGTGATAAAAATTCCAGCGTGTCATCGTCCGTCACTTGCACACGCTTCTTCTTTCGTAAAAAGTCGAGGGCAGCGTTTACGACGATTTTATAAAACCAGCTATGCATCTTGGTCGCATCCTCTAATCGGTGAACAGATTTGAGTGCTTTATGAATCGCCTCTTGAACGACATCCATCGCATCTTCTGGGTTTTTGACATAGCTATAGGACAATCGATAAAAACTGTGTTTATGCTCCATTACGTAATCCGCAAATTGATCATCAATCTTTCGTTTCTTCATTTTACAAAGAGCTCCTTTATCTTAAATGCGCATCTGTTATTTCTTACATTGGATAGACGCGCACCTGTTAAAAATAGTTTGCGCTCCATTATTTTTTTAACATGTCATCCCATTTACGTTTCTATACAAAAAGAGCGAACCTGACGGGTTCACTCTTTTAAAGCCTTTATTTTTTGATAAACAAATGGTTTAAGTGGTGAAAGCGGATGAATGATGGACACTCCTGTTTCCTGCTCCACCTGCTTTGCAGCGTGAACCATCGAGAGCTGCATCACACATATATCTCCATGCTGCTTCACAGATCGCCTTAACTGTTCCATAATTCGCTCATAGTAGGCTTGTATATCACCGTTCAAGCAAAGATGAAAGACATCCTCTAGCACAACCACTTCTGCCTTTAACTGCTTTCCCTGCTCTTTTACATATGAAGACAGTCGCTTCATCGTTCCTTCTACTGTATCTGGGTTTGAAAACACCAGCTGAAGCGGACCCTCTCGCTCACAAATCTGCTCAAATAACGGCTCATCTATCGGAACAATTGGTTGTTTGAACAGGTGCTGCTGCTCCCCCAAAGCCGCAATGTATTGTGTACACGTTAATAAAACAAGATCAGCCTCTCCTTCTTGCATGAGTCTGTTGATAGCATAGGTTTGCTGCTGTTCAAGATCAAATGCGGGATCTTGTTTGGCTCGTTCCATAAAGGATGAATCGACGATGTGATGCAGATCAAATCCTGTGTCATAGAAAGCGTCGTCAATGTAAGAAATATTAGATGGATGTGCGTGAAGGCAGTGCAATCGAATCATTAGGTCCGCTCCTCATAAAAGTTTTCACTCATTATATCAATCCTTGTATGAAATAGGGAACAACATGACCATATTGTTAAGGAGATATTGAAGGAGGGATTCTACCTTGAAAGAAGATCAACAGCCTACATCATCTTCAGAGTCAGAAGAAACCTTGACGAATCGCCAAGGTCACCCGGTAACAGATAATCAAAACATGAGAACCGTTGGGAATAGAGGGCCGACTACGCTTGAAAACTACGATTTCCTAGAGAAAATCAGTCATTTTGATCGTGAACGCATCCCTGAACGTGTCGTTCACGCACGAGGTGCCGGCGCACACGGATACTTTGAAGCCTACGGTACATTCGGTGACGAACCCATTTCCACTTATACAAGAGCCAAATTATTTCAGGAGAAAGGAAAAAAGACCCCTGTCTTCGTTCGATTCTCTTCTGTTATTCACGGCGGACATTCACCAGAAACTTTACGCGATCCGCGGGGATTTGCGATCAAATTTTATACAGAAGACGGCAACTGGGATCTCGTTGGGAACAACCTCAAAATTTTCTTTATTCGAGATGCTTTGAAATTCCCTGATTTGGTTCATGCCTTTAAGCCTGACCCTGTCACCAATCGTCAGGATGGTGAGCGCATTTTTGATTTCGTTTCACAATCACCTGAAGCAACACATATGGTGACATTTCTCTTCTCGCCATGGGGCATTCCTGCCACATACCGGCACATGCAAGGCTCTGGCGTCCATGCCTATAAATGGGTGAATCATGAAGGAAAAGCAGTGTTGGTCAAATATCACTTTGAACCAAAGCAAGGAATTCGCAACCTGACACAAGAACAAGCCCAAGCCATTCAAGGGGAAAACTTTAATCATGCCACACAGGATTTATATGAAGCCATTGAACAAGGGGATCATCCTGAATGGGAAGTATACGCGCAAATCATGGAAGATGACACCCACCCCCATCTAGACTTTGATCCACTCGATCCGACAAAGCTCTGGTACAAGGATGACTATCCATGGAAACCGATCGGACGAATGGTGTTAAACAAAAATCCAGAAAATTATTTTGCAGAAGTGGAACAGGTTGCCTTTGGGACGGGGGTTCTTGTAGACGGATTAGATTTCTCAGATGATAAATTGCTGCAAGGGCGTACCTTCTCTTACTCTGATACGCAGCGATATCGAGTCGGGCCAAATTATTTACAGCTGCCGATCAATGCCCCGAAAAAGCATGTTGCCACCAATCAGCGAGATGGGCAAATGGAATATCATGTGGATCAAGGAAAAGGACAAAACCCCCATGTGAATTATGAACCGTCCATTCTCGGGGGATTAAAAGAAGCGCAGCAAGATGGAAAGGATCATACGCCTTTTGTAGAGGGTGAAGTCAAGCGGGAAGCCATTGACCGCCCGAACAATTTCGGACAAGCCGGAGAAACCTATCGTCGCTTCAATGATTGGGAACGTGAGGAACTGATTAAAAACTTAGTCAACACCTTAGCTACCTGCCAAAAAGACATCCAAGACCAAATGATCGAAAACTTCACAAAAGCTGATCCTGACTACGGAAAACGTGTGGCCGATGGCTTAAAAGCCTTCAAACAAGAGGAGCCAAGCGGTCCCATTGGCTCAACAGGCGCGGCACAGGCTGTCAACGATGCGATCAACAACAGCACACCTTCAGATCCTTATTAATGAAAAAAGAATGCAGCGGAGTGGCTGCATTCTTTTTGTATACATCTATTAAGCGTTTTGACCTTTTTTGATCCATTCTGCTACATTCACTGTACGTTTCGCCTGATGTTTTGCGGCTGCTTCTGCATCCTCTTGGATCTTTCCATTTTGGTCAACAGTCACACTCACACCGTAAGGGTTACCCCCTGCGCCGTATAAGGAATCATCCGTGTATCCAGGAGCGGCAATAATGGCTCCCCAGTGGAACATCGTTGTATAAAGGCTCAGAACAGTTTGCTCCTGTCCGCCATTAGGGTTTTGTGCAGATGTCATCGCACTCACTGCTTTGTTTGCTAGTTTCCCTTGGAACCATAAACCGCCTGTTGTGTCTAAGAATTGCTTCATTTGAGCCGGTAAGTTACCGAAACGTGTCGGCATGCTGAAAATAATGGCATCTGCCCACTCTAAGTCACTTAACTGAACTTCAGGGACATCTTTTGTTTCATCTAAATGTGCTTTCCATGCTGGATTTGATGCAACAACTGCTTCTGGTGCCAATTCAGGAACCTTTAAAATTTTGACTTCAGCACCAGCTTCTTTCGCTCCAGCCTCAGCCCATTTTGCCATCTGATAGTTTGTACCTGTTGAACTATAATAAATAATCGCTAGTTTTACGTTTTCCACTTGTTCCATCTCCTTTTGTTTGGTTTGCCCAAATAGCTTCTGTAAAAATCCCACCTGTATTCCCCACCTTATTTAAATTGACGACGATACCACAATGCCGCAGCATCGACTTCTTCTCTCGTTAGCTGATGTCCACGATTTTCCCAATGAAGCGTTACGGATGCTCCCGCCTCCTGAAGCAGTTGCTCCAGTTCCTGAGATTCCTCAGGACGGCACATTGGGTCATTTTCACCAGCTGCTATAAAGACTTGTTTCCCCGCTAATGAAGGTAATGAAACCCCTCGTCTTGGGACCATTGGATGATGCAGGATCGCTCCTTTCAGCGCATCTCCGTAATGGAATAACAGACTTCCAGCAATGTTCGCCCCGTTTGAATAGCCAATGGCTACCACATTGTGACGATCAAATCCATACTTATCTGCTGCTTCTCCGATAAATGTATATAATTCCTCTGTACGCTCAATTAAATCTTGCTCATCAAAAACACCCTCTGCCAAACGCCTGAAAAAACGCGGCATGCCGTTTTCTGATACATTTCCTCTCACACTAAGAACAGATGCTTCAGGGTCTACCACTTCTGCAAGCGGCAATAAGTCTTGCTCTGTCCCGCCAGTTCCATGCAGCATGAGAAGGACAGGCTTTTGTTCATTCTTTCCTTTTTGAAAAAGATGCTTCATCATGAATCTCCTTTCCCTTTGATTTCTCTTACCTCAATCGGCAGCACGATTTGTTCAATTTGACTACGCTGCGCCTCATATTGCGGTGGCAGTTTCAACGCTTCACCCATCGTTTCCACAGATTCATCGTGTGCAAACCCTGGAGGATCGGTCGCAATCTCAAATAATATGCCGCCAAGCTCTCTAAAATAAATCGCATTGAAATAATTTCGATCTTGCACAGGCGTCACTTGATATCCGCTTTGCGCAATATGGCTTTGCCAATCTAATTGATCCTGATCATCTGTTGCTCTCCACGCAATATGATGTACAACTCCCACGCCCATACGTCCTCGTGCAACAGGTGTCTTGTTCACATCAATGACATTGCCGATTTCTCCAAACGAACGGAATCTCACATAATCTCCTTCTGTGCCGACTTTTTCAAGTCCCATCGTTTGCTCTAGTAGCTGCATCGTTTGCTCAGGCTGTGAAGTTAATAAAACAGCTCCGCCAAACCCTTTAATCGCTACTTCTGGTGTCACCCCATTAAATGTCCAGTCATTCTGTTTTCCTTCTTCACGCTCTACAAGTTCTATCAATAAACCGTGCGGATCTTCAAATGAGAGAAAGGCCTCACCAAAGCGTTCAATCATTTCATAAGAAACGTCAAACTGCTCAAGGCGTTCCTTCCAAAAAGAGAAGGCACCGGTCGGTACGACATATGTTGTCACACCTACTTGACCTGCTCCAATTTGTCCCTTTTGTGCACCTGGCCAAGGGAAAAACGTAATAATGGTACCTGGAGAACCTCCTTCATTTCCAAAATATAAATGGTATGTGCCTGGATCATCAAAATTGACGGTCTTTTTCACGAGACGCAGACCTAAAACACCTGCATAAAAATCAACGTTCTCCTGAGGATGACCAACAATTGCTGTGATATGGTGAATTCCTTCTGTTTTCTTCACTTCTAATGACCTCCTCTTCATGACGTAACATGTCCCTACTCATTATGTCTTGACTGACGCTTTTATATTATCTCGAATTCGAGATATATGACCAAAAAATATATTTATCTCGAATTAAGGATATTCTTTTTTGAAATAGATGTCAATGATTTTTGTTTTTTTCTTTTCAAAAGCAGGCCGCTTTATATATAGCAGACCTGCTTCTCCTTGATTATTGAAGCAATTTTTTCTTTTTTAAATAGGCTTCGGCTACTTGGAATGCATCTTTCCCCTTCACATTGACTTCGTAATTCATTTCTCTCATCTCATCATCTGTGATTTGACCAGCGAGCTTGTTGAGAGAGGCCTCAATCTCAGGATACTCTTTTAATGTCTCCTGTCTTAGCAAGGGCGCTCCTTGATAGGGCGGGAAAACATGCTTGTCATCATCAAGCACCTTCAACTTGTATTGTCTCAATTCACTGTCTGTCGAATACGCATCGACCAACTGAATATTCCCTTTTTGAATGGCTCGATATCGAAGTTTCGGTTCCATCGTGACCACATCGTCAAAAGAAAACTGATAAGCTTTTTGAATGCCTAAATATCCATCCTGACGATCAGAAAACTCTAAAGTAAAGCCAGCACGTATACGATTCTTGATTTGACCAAGATCTGAAATTTTTGATAAATCATATTGATCCGCTAGTGATTGAGGCACGGCTAAAGCATATGTATTGTTATAAGCCATCGGCTGAAGAAGCTGAAGCTGAAAGGATGACGCCAAACCTTGGCGCGCTTGCTCATACACTTTTTCCTTATCCGTGCTTTTCGCTGTTTCTTTCAGAAATTCAGAAATCGCTGTCCCTGTAAATTCAGGATAGATGTCAATATCACCAGACCGCAGTGCTTGAAAAACAAAGGACGTCTTACCAAGACCAGGCTTAAGATTGACTTGGATATCTGTATCCTGCTCAATTAAAAGCTTATACATGGAGATCAAAATTTCAGGCTCTGACCCCAGCTTCCCTCCAATGGTGATCTCTTTCTTTTCTTGTTGAAACAGCAATGGGGCAGCGACAACTGCTCCTGCTATTACAGCAAATACCGTCACAGAGATCACGGTTTTTTTAAAGGAGATTTTCTCAAGTGTCCGCAAGACCACATCAAATAAGAGCGCAAGTAATGCAGCTGGAATAGCACCAATGATGATCAACGACATATCATTTCGATCAATTCCAAGCAGAATCAGACTCCCTAATCCACCTGCCCCAATAAGAGCTGCAAGAGTGGCTGTCCCTACAATGAGGACCATCCCCGTTCGGATACCTGCCATGATCACAGGCATAGCAAGAGGGAGTCCTACTTTTAATAAGCGTTTGCGGTGATTCATTCCCATAGCGAGCGCCGCTTCCCGCAGCGACGGATCGACCTCACGAATGCCTGTATATGTGTTCCTTAAAATAGGAAGAAGAGCATAGACGACAAGAGCGATAATTGCAGGCACTTGACCAATCCCAACGAGAGGAATCAGCAGTCCAAGCAGCGCCAAAGACGGAATTGTCTGCAAGACAGCCGTCACCCCAATGATCCACTCTGCTATCTTAGGGACTCTCGTTAAATAAATCCCTAATGGAATGGCAATCAAAATCGCTAGAAATAACGCAATGAAGGAAATTTGAATATGCTCAAGTAAGGCGTGTCCGAGCTGATCTTTTCGAGCCCATAGCACACTGGTCCATTCATTCATGTGTCTCGCCCCTCTCAGCAGAAGTACCGGCTAAATACTGAATCACCGCTTGACGAGTGATGAGTCCGATCCGTTCCCCATCCTTCTCAACAACAAGCTCTTCATGCTCTGCCAGTCGAGATAGAACCTCTTCCAGCGTCGCATGGATGGAGACCACCTCATCGCCTAACAGATCATCTTGAGGCATGGGCTGAGAAATAGTTGTCAGCTCAAATGCTTGATGGTCTCCATGACGGGCAGCTCCTGAAACAAACTCCCGCACAAATGGATTCACTGGATGCTGAATCAATTCCTCTGGGCGTCCAACCTGCACCACTTTTCCTTCATTCATCACACATATCCGATCCCCAAGCTTCATGGCTTCCTGCATATCATGTGTCACAAAAACGATGGTCTTTTGAATACGGCGCTGTAACTCAAGCAGATCATCTTGTAATTTCTCTCTCGTCAGTGGATCTAACGCACTAAAAGGTTCATCCATTAGGACAATCTCAGGATCAGCAGCAAGTGCCCGTGCTACGCCGACTCGCTGCTGCTGTCCTCCTGAAAGCTCTGCTGGCTTTCGATGTCGATAGGTAGCTGGCTCAAGCCCCACCATGAACATCAACTCATCAACACGCTGATTCGTCTCAGTCCGCTTCCATTGTTTCAGCTCTGGCACTACAGCAATATTCTCTTCTATGGTCATATGAGGGAACAACGCTATTTGCTGAAGCACATAACCAATATCCCAGCGCAGCTCATAAATATCATAATCGCTGATGGTTCGACCCTTTATGTAAATCTCACCTTCTGTAGAAGAGATGAGACGATTGATCATTTTCAAAGTCGTCGTTTTCCCGCTTCCACTAGGTCCAATCAATACAAGGAATTCACCTTTCTGAATCTCCAAATCAACAGATTGAACGGCATAGCGGTCATCAGAAAATTGCATCGATACATTCTTAAATTCAATCATCTTCCCACGCCCTGACTGCAAGTATATTTTAAAATACCAATATGACAGATTAACCTAGTATTTGTATAGAACAAACTGTCACGTTGACTCTCTTTTTACATACTTCCCCTAGTTAGACTGCCAGAAACGACTTTCTCATAAAAGTGAGACAAATAAAAAAAGCGAAGAGCTCAAGGCCCTTCGCTTTTAAGTCAACGACTTACTCACCAGTAACGTATGGAAGTAATGCCATTTGACGTGATTTTTTAATCGCTAATGTCAATTTACGTTGATACTTAGCGCTAGTTCCTGTTACACGACGAGGTAAAATTTTACCACGCTCAGAAACAAACTTTCTAAGAAGATCAACATCTTTGTAATCGATGTGCGTGATTCCGTTAGAAGTAAAGAAACATACTTTACGACGTTTCGCACGACCGCCTCTGCGTCCACCTGCCATTTGTTTTCACACCTTTCCTTTGGTCATTTTTTTCAGATCAATTAGAATGGCAAATCATCATCGGAGATGTCAATCGGTTTACCATCATTCGCAAATGGGTCATCATTGAAGCTATTTCCCTGATTACGATTTTGGTTGTTTTGATTGCCATATGGATTTTGACTTGGTTCATTTCCAAATGGATTCTGATCATTTTGGCTGCCGCCATAATACTGGCCTCCGCTATTGCCACCGCCGCTGTATCCACCTGAACCAGCACCGCCGCTTTTAGGCTCAAGAAATTGAACACTTTCAGCTTGAACTTCTGTCACGAAGACACGCTGTCCTTGCTGGTTTTCATAGTTTCTTGTCTGCAAGCGACCGTCTACACCGGCAAGACTTCCTTTTTTCAAGAAATTAGCCACGTTCTCGGCTTGTCTTCTCCAAGTAACACAGTTAATGAAATCGGCTTCACGCTCTCCAGATTGATTCGTAAACGTACGATTCACAGCTAGAGTAAACGTGGCTACAGCCGCACCATTAGGCGTGTAGCGAAGCTCAGGGTCTTTTGTTAGTCTTCCGACCAATACAACACGGTTTAGCATATTGAAAGACCACCTTTAAATATATATTTCAATGATTTACTCTTCTTCTTTAACAACAATGTGGCGAATGATATCGTCACTGATCTTAGCTAAGCGGTCAAATTCTTGAACTGCTGCAGCGTCAGATTGAACGTTTACGATTTGGTAGAAGCCTTCACGGAAATCGTTGATTTCGTATGCAAGACGACGTTTACCCCAATCCTTTGTTCCAGTGATCTCCGCACCGTTAGAAGTTAACACGTTATTAAAACGGTCGATAACTGCTTTTTTAGCCTCATCGTCAACTGTTGGGCGGATGATGTACATAACTTCGTACTTTCTCATCTGATTGCACCTCCTTTTGGTCTAAGCGGCCCTATACGGGCAAGGAGCAATAAATTATATTACTCACAATTGTATATTATAACAAATTACTTGGCCTATGACAAGAACCTATACGTTAAAACGGAAATGAATGACGTCTCCATCTTTCACTATATATTCTTTACCTTCTAAACGAACTTTTCCTGCTTCTTTTGCAGCAGACATACTTCCGCCAGCTAGTAAATCTTCATAAGCAACCGTTTCAGCACGAATAAATCCACGCTCGAAGTCCGTATGAATGATTCCAGCACATTCTGGTGCCTTCATTCCTTTTTTAAATGTCCAAGCACGTACTTCTTGCTCACCTGCTGTGAAATACGTAGCTAAGCCAAGAAGTGAATAAGACGCTTTGATCAACTGATCTAAACCTGATTCTTTGATGCCTAGCTCTTCAAGGAACATTTGCTTCTCTTCTCCTTCAAGCTCTGCAATTTCAGACTCAATCTTCGCACAAACGACGATGACTTCAGCGTTTTCGCCAGATGCAAACTCACGAATTTGCTGTACATATTCGTTTCCGTCCTGATCTGCTACTTCGTCCTCACTCACATTTGCTACATACAGAATAGGTTTTGACGTGAGTAAATGAAGCTGCTTCACAAGCTTCTGCTGCTCATCTGTAAATTCAACCGATCTTGCAGATTTTCCAGCTTCAAATGCGTCCTTCAGCTTTTCCAAAATATCAAATTCAGCTACAGCTTCCTTATCTTTTTGTTTCGCAAGCTTACTCACACGAGTTAAACGCTTTTCAACCGTTTCTAGATCAGCCAAAATCAATTCTAAATTAATCGTTTCAATATCTGACACTGGGTCAACCTTACCTGACACATGTGTAATGTTATCATCAGCAAAAGCTCTCACCACGTGACAGATCGCATCTACTTGACGAATATGAGAAAGGAATTTATTTCCTAAACCTTCTCCTTTAGATGCACCTTTCACAATACCAGCAATATCAGTGAATTCGAAAGCAGTCGGAACTGTCTTTTTTGGCTGCACTAATTCTGTTAGTTTTTGCAAACGCTCGTCTGGAACTTCTACAATTCCGACGTTTGGATCAATGGTACAGAACGGATAGTTAGCAGACTCCGCTCCAGCCTGTGTAATTGCATTAAATAGCGTTGACTTCCCGACGTTAGGTAAGCCAACAATACCAGCTGTTAAAGCCATTCTTTCATCTCCTCTATATGAAACGTGCTCGTTATACTGCGTAATATGAACCTAGAGCAATTATAAGTAGGTTTACATGAAAAGACAAGCTAACCATCATGCATTTTCAATAGAAGAAACATTACCAAAAAGACTAAATCGGAGCTTTAAAATAAGAAATTGCAACTGTTTCTCTGAACAAAAGACAAATTTCATCAAAAAAGCATGAGGCCTACTTAAGCAGTTGGCTCCTCATGCTTGACGAGAATTTTCTTCATTTTTCGTTCAAAATCTCTTCTTGGGATCATCACGCTGTGCCCACACCCTTCGCATTTAATACGAATATCCATGCCCAAACGAATGACTTTCCACCGATTGGCACCACATGGATGGGGTTTTTTCATTTCAACGACGTCATGTAACCCAAATGCTTTGTCTGCCATCAGCATTCACCTCTCTTGCTCACTTCATTAAATCTATTGTACAAAAAAACGCCGATGGAGAGCAATGCACAAAATAAAGAGCCGCTGTCATGTATCAATCCCGTTCTTTTTTATAGAAAAAACCCTTCTTTTAGATCATTTTATTTGTGACCAATAGTTACTTAAACTCCGCTTTTTTTCAATATTGTCACAAACACTGTAGGTCAAAAGGTTTTTATTGGTAGAACGCTGTGGTTTTTCCATATTTTTTGATTTATGATATCTGCATAAATGTTATGTGAGGGAGCAGGTACGATGGTCAATCGAAAGGATAGATTAACCGACAAAGATTATAAAATCATATCCGATCACGCTGGAAACGCAGAGAATTACCAGCAGAACCATACGATAGAAGTAGGTCAGCATACGCTCACTGTCAACGATTTTCTAAAAATAGATCATCAATTATATGGTTTAACGATGCAGCAGGAACAGTCAGATGAGTTCATTGTCGCGTTTCACTGTCCTCTGCCAAAACAAATGACGGTGACATCGACACAAGATGTTCAAACGGCTACCCAATCATTGTTAAAAACGGATTATGCCTACCCCATTGAAAGAAAATCCTTAGCCGGAAAACAAGATCATGTCTTTTTTAAAGGGAAGGAATACATCGAGGACGTCTGTCAGAAGCACCCGAATGCAACCATCTATCTCACTGGACAAGCGCTTGCCGGTGCTGTTTGTGCTTATATTGCAACAGAACAGCCAGCTGTCAAAAAAGCCATCACATTCGATAGCCCAAATATATGGAGCAGCCTGGCACCTTCCATTCAGCAAAAAGCAGTAGAAGGAAAATACACCCATGTTCTCACAGAATATATTCAACCCAATCATTATGTAGGTTTACTCAATCGCCATGATCATGGAGTTGGACAAGTCAAGTACACCGTACCGCCCCGGGAGCAGGGATCGGTCCAAGAATCCATAAAATATAAACCAAGAGAAATTGACACCTTTTTAAGATCAGCTTTTGCATCAATGAATATAGAATGGAACGAATCATTTGATACAAATGCATTTTTAGCTCTCGTTTCAGGAGAGTTTAAAGTAAATGGGTATTCATTCCATTCAAATGGAACCGCTCGTATTTTAGATGAACAGCTTGATCACAATACAAGTTTTACAGCGATGCTTTTACAAGAAATCCATTCAGGCCGTGCATATGCACAAAGCGGGCTTGAAATTATCATAAAATCCCATTTACTAAAAAATTCATCTTATGATCTACAAAGTATTATTGAACATGAAGTACACACTGTATTTGAGAAAATAGATGGAATTGATGATAGTGTAAAAGATGCCGTCCATCATGTAAAACAAGAACTGAAAGGACTTGTCGGCTTTGGTCACTATGATTTATTAACCCATAGCGATGTAGAAGCACTGTTAGAGGAAGTAAGGATGGAGCAGCCGCAATCATCCTTTTATTCTCATGAAAAACAACTGAATGCCTTGTACACCTTGAGAGACTACGAACAAGAACTTTCCACCCTTTCAAGACATATGTACACAATGGGTGATGACTATGCCAAGGCAGATAGACGCCTTGCGATGCAAATGGGTATTCGTTAAGAAAGGAGCCGCCATATGATCAATCAAAATAAACCTCCTAGTGACGCCCAGCGTTTCTTGCAAAATGTGAGTGCCCGCCGCTCCATGTCTGTATTCGAAAGTCAATCTGCACCACAAACACAATCGCAATCACCTGAAGAAATTGCCGCTATTCAGGCCATGCGCAGAGAAGGACAACGAAAAGATTTAAAGCGATTGCTGAAAATGCGGCTTCACGATGAATTGGCAAACACACGCATGCACTTGGAGTACCAATTGTCCAAAACAGAAGACATGATGAACCAGACAACCATTGTCAAACAGCATGTATCCCAGCATTTAAAGGGACAAGCCATCTCAGAAATAGAGGAACGCATGCAGCGTCTCCAGCACATGCCTGTATATGACGATATCAAGGAAGCGATTGATTCCATTCGGATAAAATAAGCACTTCTCTTTAAAAGAGAGGTGTTTATTTTATTTTATCAGTATAATTTTTAGAACGAAAAAATATCTTTTTACTTAAAATCGGATACAGCATTAAACAGACAAGCAAATAAAGATTGAGCAAGCTGTAAATCGGATACAAGAAAGCAATCAAATCAGCAAATCCAAGAGAGGTTAAAGGTGCCATCAAAAGAAGCATGATGAATACAATGAACCAGCGGGGCATTCGTACAAAAGAGAGCATGCGGCTGGATAAACCAAATAATCCCGCAGCGGTTGTTGTATAAATCGCTAAACAAAGAACAATGGTCATAAACACAAACAATGATGTTGGTGCCCCCTCTAATACTGTAAACAAAGGAATCCCCTCTGCTGAAAGACTCCCAGAAATATCAACTAGTATTTCGTTATACACATAAGAAATGACACCAAAAATCAAACCGCTTAATATACTCGCAACCTTGGCCTCTCCAAGCCCCTTCATTTCTTTCCCCACTGAAGACAGCACCGCCACAACAGATAATATATTCAAAGAAGCAAAGACGATACTGGCAGGCCAATTGTATTGCTGGCCAAAATCAATTCTCCACATATGATCATGATTCATATAATAAAAAACAAACGCATAGATGAGCCCCGCCACCAAAATTGGTATAATGAAAGCATTCACAGATAAGAGCCCTTTCACATCCCAGAAAAAAATCATAAATGAAAATAAACAAAATGCACCGATTCCAACCCAAAATGGCACATGATACATCTCAAGTGTCACCCCGCCACCGGCAATCATGACTGTTGTTGTCGTGAATAGATAAAGAACAATTAAAATATCATACACCTTGGCCAGCCAAGGACCTACAAGACGCTCTAACACCGGCACAAAATGATCGGCACGAACCTCATAACTGATTTTTAACACCACATAGGTAGACAGCATAAACATGAGCGTAAACAGTAGAATGGCTAGTCCGCTATCAAGGCCAAAAAACTGCCAAATTTCTTGACCGGAGGCATATCCCGCTCCTATCAAGCTTCCTAAAATTAAAAGCGTCCACCTTGAACCAGCCTTCCACACAATCATCACCTCATAGGTATAGAATTAAGCTTGTTTCCGTATACTGATACTAACTACTATGACAAGGAAGTGAGACCTATGAATAGCAAGAACGGTCTTTTTTTAAGAAATAGGGTGAAAGAATACGTGTCCCATACGGATACAAATGCCATTCAGCAGCTTAAAAGTATTTTATTCTCGCATCTCCAGAAAGCAGGAAAAAGACCCGTTGCCATCGTCTGCATAGGAACAGACCGCTCAACCGGTGACTCTCTAGGTCCACTTGTAGGAACAAAGCTTTCAAGTCTTGATTTAAAAAAGCTGCATGTATACGGCACTCTCTCTGACCCAGTGCATGCGGTCAATTTAAAGGAAAAGCTCGCTGAAATTGAACAAGCTCATAAACACCCATTTATCGTAGCCGTTGATGCCTGTTTAGGGAGAGTGAAAAGTGTAGGATCGTTTCAAATTGGAGAAGGACCGTTAAAGCCCGGTGCAGGTGTGCAAAAAGATCTACCAGAAGTAGGAAATATTCATATTAATGGAATCGTCAACGTGAGCGGTTTTATGGAATACTTCGTTCTCCAAAACACACGTCTTCATCTTGTAATGTCTATGGCCAATACACTTTCTGAAAGTCTATCCCACATTGATCAAATGGATTGGACGAGAGAAAAAAGCCGTTCTCTCTTTACCCCTATTCAAAATATCACGGGAAGAATATAAAAAAGACCATCTCATATCAAGATGGTCATTCCGATGATTCTCTCGTAGAAAGCAATTCAAGGATTCTTTCTAAATCTTCATTTGAGAGAAATTCAATCTCAATTTTCCCTTTTTTCTTCTGTTTCTTGATCGTCACTGAAGTACCAAAGTAATTTTGTAAGAAAGATTCTCTTTCTTTCAACACGCGATCCTTTGGTGCTTCTTTTTTCTTTGTTTCACGTGGAACATTTTCATTTAATTGCTGAACAAGTTTCTCAACCTGACGGACATTCAATCCTTCGTCCACGACCTTCTTTACCAATGGCGCCAGCTTCTTTTTGTTTTTCAAACTAAGCAGCGTGCGTCCATGTCCCATGGATAATGTTCCATCCGCAATCAGCTTTTGTACGTCATCCGGTAAAGTCAACAGACGGAGATGGTTCGCAATATGCGGTCTGCTTTTCCCTAATCGCTTGGCTAATTCCTCTTGCGTCACACTGAGATGATCCAGCAAGGACGCATAGGCTTCCGCTTCCTCTAGTGGAGATAGATCCTCACGCTGCAGGTTTTCTAAAAGAGCGATCTCCCTCATCAGTGTTTCTGAAAATTCCCTGACGATCGCAGGAATCGTTGTCAAACCAGCTTGTTGTGCTGCACGGAAACGGCGTTCTCCTGCGACAATGTCATATCCTTTAATCGATTTACGAACAATAATCGGCTGTAAAACACCATGCTGCTGAATCGATTCTTTGAGATCAGACAAGGCATCATCATCAAACGTTTTCCTTGGCTGATAAGGGTTCGGCCGTAAATCCTTCAACTTAATTTCTTCGACAGTTTCTTCATTGGAATCCACATTGTTAAATAGCGCATTAATACCCTTTCCAAGACCTTTAGCCATTCGCATCCACTTCCTTTGCTAAGTCTAAATAGACATCTGCACCTCTTGAACGTGGATCATACAAGATAATAGGTTTCCCATGACTAGGCGCTTCACTTAGTCTCACATTTCTCGGAATCACGGTCTGATAGACTTTATCTCTAAAGTATTTTTTTACTTCTTCGATGACTTGAATTCCAAGGTTTGTTCTTGCATCAAGCATTGTCAGTAAGACACCTTCAATGGCAAGGTCGGTATTTAGATGTTTCTGCACAAGACGAACCGTATTCAACAATTGACTCAATCCTTCAAGCGCATAATATTCACACTGAACCGGTATTAAAACAGAATCGGATGCAGTTAACGCATTAATCGTCAGTAATCCAAGTGATGGCGGGCAGTCAATAATCATATAATCATAATTTTGCTTCACAGATTCAAGTGCTCTCTTCAGCCTCACTTCACGTGAGATTGTAGGCACAAGCTCTATTTCAGCCCCTGCAAGCTGTATCGTCGCAGGAATGACATCAAGATTTTCGACCTCTGTCGTCTTAATCACATCAAGTACATCTGCATCGTCTACTAAAATATCGTACACGCACTTCTCTACGTCTGCCTTCTCAATCCCAATACCACTCGTGGCATTTCCCTGCGGATCAATATCAACTAACAACACTCGTTTTCCTATGTATGCTAAACACGCACCCAAATTAACAGAAGTTGTCGTCTTCCCAACGCCGCCCTTCTGGTTGGTAATCGCTATGATTTTCCCCACGATGTCACCCACTTTCAACTTAACAAGTTTCTCATTCATTCATACTTCCTATTCTATCAAAAAAAGTATGAAACGTTTGCTTTTTTTGTTCCCCCATTATAAATTCGTGAATGAATCTGTGTTTCCGTACATGAATAGTTGCATAAAAATGCGTTCTAAAGATATATTGATATATCTTTTCAAAGAAAATAACGAGACAAAAAAACCCCACTTTTCATGAAAAGTGAGGGAGATACAATCAAAAGTTTAATCCGCCAATTTTACGACCTTCGCTCACAATGACTTTAGGTGTCACTGTTTTATAGTTCTTCTTTTTCAAAAACCCATAGGGTGCTTTAATGGTAAATGTGGCATGTCCAACAGCGTCCCCGGTTTTCGCGTAAGCCTGCCATACAATCTTTGAACAATATGTAGGGTCCAAAGATTGAATAGACATAGTGATCGAATATCGAGCCTTCGGATGGTCTTTCACGTAATCGTGCGCCCAATCCCCAGCTAAATCTGCCTTTTCCTGATGATTAATCCGAATCACCTTTGTATTGGCACTATAGCGAAACCAGCTTTGAATGGAATCAATATTGGGATGCTGCCGGAACCCAGGAATGGATGCATAGCTTTTCTCATTAATGACGATGCCTGCATGACCAATTAAACCATTCAAAGCACCAGTGCTCGTCACCAATATATCCCCTTTTTGAGGCATAATATCGGTTCCAGGATACGGTTTACCAAAAAGATGGCGAATGGTATTCGGTCTTTCATCTGTTACCATTTCATCCTGTTTGTTTTGCCTTAAACCATAGTTCTCCAAATCATCATCAGCTGTGATCACATCGATCGCATCGTCCTGAGACGCTTGCTCTTGATTTAATTGTTGAACCGTTACATCTGTCGAAACCACACCTTGTTTCTTCAGAGTACTCAGTTCTTCTTTCGTAATCGTTTCTTCCGCTGAATGGGTATCATGATTCGTTGACGTGCTCACAGCAAACACAGTCGTTTCATTTGAAAAAAGAGAAAAAGAGATTAGTAAATAACAGATAATAGCAAAAATAGTCTTTTTCATTTTCATCGGTTATATGTCACCTCCCTTCTACTATGAAAATCATATTTTACCAATTAATTAATAATAAGTAAATATCATGAATTGAAGGGAGAGAAAGACAAAAAAGCTGACGAGTAATGCTCATCAGCTTCTTTCTATTTAGGAATTCGAATCGTTAATTGGATATATTCCTCAAATTCTTCTTCCTCGGTATTTATTTTAAGTCCGCTGTCTTCTACCATGTGGAGAGACTGACGAATGGTATTCATCGCAATTCGCGTATCTCGGCTAAACGCCTTACGTTTCGGCTTCGGTTTGCGATCTGTTTTTTGTTCAAGCATCTTCACTACACGCTCTTCAGTCTGTTTCACATTCAGCTGCTTTTCGATGATTTCCTGCAACAGCGTGATCTGTAATTCTGGCAGCTTTAGAGGTACAAGTGAACGGGCATGTCTCTCTGAGATTTTTTTCTCCAAAATGGCTTGCTGTACCTCTTCAGGCAACTTTAAAAGTCTTAGTTTGTTTGCAACAGTCGATTGTCCCTTACCTAAACGCTGAGCAAGCGCTTCTTGCGTTAAATCATGAAGCTCTAAAAGACGTGCATAAGCATGAGCCTCTTCAATTGCAGACAGCTCTTCTCTTTGCAAATTTTCAATCAATGCCACAGATGCCGTTTCCGTATCAGTAAAATCTTTTATAATAGCGGGGATCTTCTCCCATTGAAGAGTTTGTACCGCTCTCCAACGTCTTTCGCCGGCGATCAGTTCATATTTTCCTTCTTCTTCTGTTGGTCTAACAACAATCGGTTGAATAATGCCATGGGTATGAATGGTTGTGGCCAGCTCTTGTATCTTTTCTTCTGAAAAAATGGTGCGTGGCTGAAAACGGTTAGGCATAATTGTGTCGACCGGGAGCTCCTGTATCTCTTCCTTTAATGTTTCATGCTCAGCAATCTCTGCCTCTATTTCGGTATCACGCTCAGGATGTTCTTTGTCACCAAGCCCGAAGAAGCGTGAGAGTGAATGCTTCATGAACCTACACCACCTTTAAAAACTACCTTTTTATAATTCTATTTTCTCATGTTTTTTCCTTCTGTAAAATCATAAATATTGAAGAAAAACCGACCTTTTACATGATCAACCCTCTATTGGTGATTTATTAGGTGTTCCTGGTTTTCTAGGATATTTTTTTGGTGTTTGTTTTTTCTTTTCAATGACAATGATGTTCCGTTCACTTTCTTCTAAAGGAAGAACAAAGGAATGCTTTTCAACAACCTCTCCTCCGAGGACAGTGACGGCTTTTTTTCCTGCTTGCATCTCTTCTTCTGCAGCAGATGCTTTTAATGCAACAAACAATCCTTCCTTTTTCACAAGAGGCAGGCATAGTTCGCTCAAGACAGATAAGCGCGCAACTGCTCTAGCGGTGACAAGGTCATAGCTTTCACGTTGATCTTTACGTTGTCCAAAGGTCTCCGCACGATCATGATAAAAAGTAGTATCTTGTAAGTTTAACCCTTTTGCTAACTCATTGAGAAACGTAATGCGTTTCTGGAGAGAATCAACAATGGTCACATGTAGATGAGGGAAACAAATTTTAAGAGGAATGCTTGGAAAACCAGCACCAGCTCCAATATCACAAATTGTTGTCACATTGTGAAAATCAATAAAAAATGCTGCTGATATCGAGTCATAAAAATGCTTTAAATATACTTCTTCCTTTTCTGTAATGGACGTTAAATTCATCTTCTCGTTCCATTCTACAAGCATATGGAAGTAAGTTTCAAATTGTTCAAGCTGCACTGGAGAAAGAGTGATCCCTTTCTCCTCTAGTGCTGCTGTAAATTGTTCAATGTTCATGCCGACATCCTTTCTACTCTGCTATCTTCGCAATACGTCCCTGCTCCAAATACACTAAAAGGATAGAAATATCAGCAGGGTTAACGCCTGAAATACGAGAAGCCTGTGCAACAGAAAGCGGTCGGACTTCTTTTAGCTTTTGCTTCGCTTCAGTTGCAATCCCTTTGATGGCATCATAATCGATTCGATCCGGAATCTTTTTGTTTTCCATCTTTTTCAGCTTTTCAACTTGTTGGAGCGACTTTTCAATATAACCTTCATATTTAATTTGAATCTCTACCTGTTCACACACATCAGCAGGAAGCGGTGTGTCAGCAGGAGCTAGTTTCACAACAGATTCATAGTTCATCTCTGGACGCTTCATCAGATCACTTGCTCGAATACCGTCCTTCAATTCACTTCCACCAAGAGAACGGATATATTCCTGTGTCTCTGCTGTAGGTTTAATAATGACAGAATATAAACGTTTTTTCTCTGCTTCAATGGCCTCTTTTTTCTGTGTGAATGCTTGGAATCTCTCTTCAGAAATTAAACCAATGTTATATCCAAGTTCAGTTAATCTTAAATCAGCATTGTCATGACGCAGAAGTAAACGATACTCTGCACGAGAGGTTAAGAGACGGTAAGGTTCATTTGTACCCTTCGTGACAAGATCATCAATGAGAACACCGATATATGCATCAGATCGGCTTAAAATGACTTCTTCTTTACCCAATGCTTTTCTTCCTGCATTGATACCTGCCATAATTCCTTGACCTGCTGCTTCCTCATAACCAGAGGTACCATTAATTTGGCCAGCTGTATATAATCCAGAAATTTTCTTCGTCTCAAGTGTCGGCCACAATTGTGTAGGCACAATCGCATCATACTCAATGGCATAACCCGCTCGCATCATTTGTACATTTTCAAGCCCTGGAATGGTTGACAGCATTCGCTGCTGTACATCCTCTGGCAGACTTGTAGATAAACCTTGAACATACACTTCTTGCGTATTACGGCCTTCTGGCTCTAAGAAAATTTGATGTCTCGGTTTATCGTTAAAACGAACCACCTTATCCTCAATAGACGGACAGTATCTAGGACCTGTTCCTTTAATCATACCTGAATACATAGGAGAACGGTGAAGATTCTCATCAATAATTTGATGAGTCTCTAAACTCGTGTATGTTAACCAGCATGGTAATTGATCTGTAATATATTCCACAGTTTCATAAGAAAACGCACGTGGTACATCGTCACCTGGTTGAATTTCCGTCTTACTATAATCAATCGAGTGGCTGTTTACTCGTGGTGGTGTCCCAGTTTTAAAGCGAACCAAATCGAATCCTAATTCTGCTAGATGATCCGATAATTTAATGGAAGGCTGCTGATTATTAGGACCGCTTGAATAAGAAAGATCCCCTAAAATAATGCGGCCTTTTAAGAAAGTACCAGTTGTTAGAACAACAGATTTCGCGCGATAATTTGCACCTGTTTGAGTCACAACACCTTTACATTCATCATCTTCTACAATTAAATGGTCTACCATCCCTTGTAGCATTGTTAGGTTTGGTTCATTTTCCATTGTTTTTTTCATTTCGTGCTGATATTGAAACTTATCTGCTTGCGCTCTTAACGCACGGACAGCAGGTCCTTTTCCAGTATTCAGCATACGCATTTGAATGTGCGTCTTATCTATATTTCGTGCCATTTCCCCGCCTAGCGCATCAATTTCTCTGACGACAATCCCTTTAGCGGGACCTCCTACGGACGGATTACATGGCATAAAAGCAACCATATCGAGATTGATGGTCAATACAAGTGTTTTGGCGCCCTGTCTTGCAGAAGCAAGAGCAGCCTCAACACCAGCATGACCGGCACCGACGACGATTACATCATATTGGCCAGCTTCATAACCCATTTCTTTTGTTCCTCCCTTTACTTTCCTAAACAGAATTGAGAGAATAACTGATCGATTAAGCTTTCATGAACAGCATCCCCAATAATTTCACCTAGCTGCTCCCAGCAGCGTGTTAAATCTATTTGAACAATGTCGATCGGTACATCCATTTCAATTCCTTCTAGAGCATCTTCAATCGATTGTTTTGCTTCTTGAAGGAGCGCAATATGCCTAGTATTGCTCACATACGTTAAATCTCCACTTTCAATTGAGCCTGTGAAGAATAAAGATTGAATGGCCATTTCAAGCTCATCAATCCCTTTTTCTTGTAATAAAGATGTTGTAACAACCGGACGATCCTTCGCTAACTCTTTTACCTTTTCTACATCAAGTTTAGGCTCAAGATCTGTCTTATTGACAATCACAATAATATCCATACCTGAGACAGCCTCAAATAGCTTAATATCTTCCTCAGATAACTCCTCACTATAATTGAGCACAAGTAAAATCAGGTCAGCTTCTTTTAAGACCTGTCTTGATCGCTCGACCCCAATACGCTCAACAATGTCTTCAGTCTCACGTATACCCGCAGTATCTACTAAACGGAGCGGTACTCCTCTTACATTCACATATTCCTCGATGACATCTCTGGTTGTTCCAGGAATATCGGTCACAATCGCCTTTGTTTCCTGAACAAGACTATTTAATAAGGAAGACTTCCCAACATTTGGCCTTCCAATAATAACAGTAGATAAGCCCTCACGTAGGATTTTCCCCTGCTGTGAAGTCGTTAGAAGCGATTCAATTTCCTTTTTCACAGATGTCGCCTTTTCAACTAAGACTCGATGTGTCATTTCTTCAACATCGTCATACTCTGGATAATCAATATTCACTTCTACATGAGCAAGTGTCTCCAATATCTCACCACGAAGACGTTTAATCAAACCGGAGAGACGTCCCTCCATTTGAGTAATTGCGACATTCATCGCACGGTCAGTTTTTGCACGAATCAAGTCCATTACGGCTTCTGCTTGTGACAAGTCGATTCTTCCATTTAGGAAAGCACGTTTTGTAAACTCACCTGGCTCCGCTAATCTCGCTCCTTCTTTTAAAGCAAGCTGCAAGACTTTATTGACCGTGACAATTCCGCCATGGCAGTTGATCTCAATAACGTCTTCTCTCGTAAATGTTTTTGGCGCTCTTAATACAGACACCATGACCTCTTCTATCACTTGCTCGGTACTTGAATCTACAATATGACCATAATGAATTGTATGAGAATCCACTGATACAAGTTTTTTCTCCTTAGGCCCCTTATACATGCGATCAGCAATCTGAACTGCATCAGGCCCACTTAAACGTATAATGGCAATTGCCCCTTCACCCATTGGTGTAGAAATTGCTGCAATTGTATCCACCGCTCATTCACCTCTTTCTCTATTCAATAGACAGTCTTATATCTATTAAATGGACGTTGCCCATCTCTATATCAAAAACGCTTAATCCAAAATTTAAAGATACCATAAATGCATGCGAAGCGAAAGTAGCCCACATTTAATTATCCACAGTTTTGCACCCTGTCTATTTTAACACTTAACTTATCCACATGTGAATAACGACGTTCTAAACTTGTCTTCACATCTTACACCTAAATCCAATAAATTAAAACGCCCTTCTCCCTTTGCAACTAAGAGAAAATGACGTTTTCGATCTAAATAACACACTAACTTTTTAGAAATAAAGGAGATATCTACTATTAAAAGGTAATTTTTCAATAAAAAAAGACTAAAATCCAGCTTTGCTGAATCTTAGCCTTTCTGCTATTTTTTATACAGCACCACAACATGACGCTTGGTGCCCGTATCTTCGGATGCTGTGGCAAGTTCTTTAGAAAATGCTGCAATCGTATCATGAACGACTTTTCGTTCATTCGAAGGCATCGGTTCTAAATGAACCTTTCTCTTCGTTTTTAAAACACGATTTGCCGTTTTGATTGCGTATTGTTCAAGTGCTTCTTGTCGTTTCTTCCTATAATCTCCAATATCAATTGTAATATGATGATACTGATCAGAATAACGATTAAACACTAACTGCACCAAGGTTTCTAAAGAGTACAGTGTTTGTCCTCTTTTTCCAATCATTAATGAAGTTTTGTCTCCATCAATGTGAAAAGAGATCTTTTTCGTTTCTTTTTTCGAAACAATGTTTGCTTTAGGATCAATTGATTTAACAATTTTATCTAAATACTGTGTTGCTAATTTGAGCGCATCTCGCTTTTCTACTAACTTGACAACAGCTTGTCTTTTACCAAATAATCCTAAAAATCCTTTGTTTCCTTCATCTACTATTGTGATATCTACTTCTTCTTGTAGTAGTTGAATTTGTTTCAGTCCGGAATCTACTGCTTCTTCGACTGTGCGACCGACAGCAGTTATTTCCTTCATTTTTTGTTCCCGCCAGCTTTTTCTTTTGTATCAACTTTTACTTGAGGTGTTTTAATGACCAACGTTTGAATGATCATGAAAATGTTACCTACAACCCAGTACAGTGAAAGTGCCGCTGGGAAACTGATTGCAAATACAACGATCATAATCGGCATCACCCAAAGCATAATCGCCATTTGAGGGTTGTCCGAAGGATTTCCAGCCATCATTAGCTTCTGCTGAATAAAAGTAGCTACACCTGCAATAATCGGTAACAGGAATAATGGATCTGGACTGCCTAAGTCAAACCATAAGAAAGTATGTTTCTTGATTTCAGCTGTTCTCATGATCGCATGATAAAAACCAATTAAAATTGGCATTTGAATTAAGATTGGGAAACACCCTGCTAATGGATTTACACCATTCTTTTGGAAAAGAGCCATTGTTTCCTGTTGAAGCTGCTGCTGTGTTTTTTGATCTTTTGAGCTATATTTTTCACGAAGTTTCTTTAGTTCTGGCTGAAGTGCTTGCATTGCTTTTGTACTTCTTAATTGTTTAATCATTAATGGTAAAATAAGCAAACGAATTAAAAGAGTTACGATAATAATCGCTACACCATAGTTTTCACCAGTTAAGTTTGCCATGTAAGTGATTAATTGAGATAGCGGGTATACAATGTACGAATTCCAGAATCCCTTACTATCTGATGTGATTGGTTCATTGATTTGTGTACATCCTGCCAATAGAACCAATACGCCAATCAAGCTAAATATTAGTAATAATCGCCTTTTCAACAAGATTCCTCCCATTACTTCAAACTTTATTTAAGTTGGAATTGATTACGAAAGTGACTCACCTAATCAGTATGGTAACATTTTTTCATTACAAAGTGGTGGTTTCATTTTAATTCACTAGATGAAGGAAGCGCTTTTAAAAATTGATTCAACGAAAGTTTCTATTACGAAGACTTTTTCGGTTGTTGTTGATAAACAGCGGATTTTCTAAATAAATGCTGGAGAGACTTCTTTGTTTCTTCAAAGGTCAATTCGCTTGCTGGTTTTCGTGCGATAACAATGTAGTCTTTTTCTTGCTTTAGCTTATGACCTTCCTCTAAGAACACCTGACGGATCAGTCGTTTAATCCGGTTTCTTATCACTGCATTACCTATCTTCTTACTGACAGACAATCCTAAACGCAGTTCTTCTTGATTTGGTTGGTCCAGCTGATAAATGACGAATTGGCGATTAGCCATTGATTGACCTTTTTTGAACACTGTTTGAAACTCTTCATTTTTTTTTAGCCTGTTTCGCTTCTTCATGTTTTCTTCCACTCCGATAAAAACTGACAGTTCATTTACGATTTTATGTAAAAAAGACCACTGACATTATTCAGTGGCCTAAGCTGATAATTTTTTTCTACCTTTGCTGCGGCGTCGCTTTAAAACTAGACGTCCGTTTTTAGAACTCATACGGCTGCGGAAGCCATGAACTTTACTACGCTTACGGTTATTTGGTTGAAACGTTCTTTTCATTTATGACACCTCCCTGAGGAATAGCTGTTTAAGACAGTCTAACTCATTATATTTGTGTAACCCATCGATTGTCAATATCAATGATAAAACTCTTATTATCAACCTTATAAGCATAACACAAGTTATCAAGTGAAGAAACCTTCTTTTTTAGTTTCCAGCATTTTATTCTTTTTTTCCTTCAAAAAAACCTTCAAAACAAGGTTGTGGATATTTTTCCGGCATATTTTGACTATCCACATCCATTATCGACATTTTTTTCACACAAATAACCTATGTGGATAATTATTTTTCAACAGGATGTAAAGTGTGTGGATAAGTTTGTGACACCCATTGCACCATCTTGTTTATTTTGATATTATATTTGTGTTTTAACTCTTAATTACTTATCTGGCCTATTTATCTTATCCACAATTTGTGGATAACCTGTGGAAAGTTATTACACAGCTTGTTGAATTGTTTATCCACAACCTGTGTAATTTGTCGAAAAGACGTTTTTCTACTATATTAATTGTTTTCAACAAAGTATGTGCACGAATGGTGATGACCATTTGCTCTTTTTCGTGTTCTATAACAGTTTGATACTGGTCATTTTAAAAAGAAAAGGAGGGGGGAGAAGCCTT